>NZ_CP092362.2:2982928-5965857 GCF_022370635.2 Mycolicibacterium crocinum
GCGGGACGTCGCGGTGTGCAAGCCCGTGCAGACCGGCACCGCCGACGGCGATGACGATCTGGCCGAGGTGGGCCGGCTTTCCGGCGTCACCGAACTGGTCGGTGTCGCCCGCTACCCGGAGCCGCTGGCGCCGGTGGCCGCCGCCGAGCGCGCCGGCCTGCCCTTGCCCAGCACTGAAGAGCTGCTGAGCGCCGTGCGCGGGGTGGACCGCCCCGGGCGGCTGACGCTGGTCGAGGGAGCGGGCGGCTTGCTGGTGGAGCTGACTGCCGACGGCGCGACGCTACGCGATCTCGCGGTCGAGCTGGCCGCTCCGGTGCTCGTCGTTGTCGAGCCCGGTCTCGGCACCCTGAATCACACTGCCCTGACCTTGGAAGGGCTTGCCGCCAAAGGCCTTTCGTGTGCCGGTCTGGTGATCGGTGCCTGGCCGGCACAACCCGGCCCCGCGGAGAAGTCGAACCGCGAGGCGCTGGCCCAGTTGGCTCCGGTGCGGGCCGCGCTGCCGGCCGGGGTGGCCGCGGTGTCGCCGAACGACTTCGCGTTGTTCAGCTCCCGCGCATTCGACCCGGACTGGGTCGCCGGCCTGATCTGAGATGGCACATTCGATCGAGTTGCTCCTCGACGATCGCGCCGACGCCGCCGTCCGAGAACTATGGCGCACTCTGGATGAGGCGGGTCTGCCAAGCCAGCAGAGAGTCCGCTCGGATACCAACCGACCGCACATCACGCTGATCGCTGCGGAGCGCATATCAGCCGACGTGGACGCCGGGCTGGCGGAACTGGACGACCTCTTCCCGTTGACCACCACGCTGGGCGCTCCCGTGGTTTTCGGCGGCGGCCGGCTGACCCTGGCCCGGCTCGTCATCCCGTCAGAGGCAGTGCTGGCCCTGCATCGCCGGATCTACGACTTGTGCCAGCCATATGTCTGGAACCTCTTCTCCCACAGCGCACCCGGCCACTGGACACCCCATGTCACGCTGGGCCGCCGCTTCACGCCGGCGCAGATCGGCGAAGCGCTCGCCAGGGCGGGGATCACCTCCGATATAGAGGCAGAAATTGTTGGCCTGCGCCGCTGGGACAGCGATGCTCGGACCGAACACGTCTTGATCAGTTGATCTGAGCTGCAATACTTTTTGGTACGCACATCTTCCAGCCGTCGATCACCAGCTCACGAACCTCGTCGAGGTCCACCGCATCCAGCCGGACGTGAATCCAGTTGTAGCGCATGTCCGATGTGCGGGGCAGCAGGAACTTCTCCGGTTCGGCCGCAACCATTGCCTCGCGTTCCTCCTTGGGGAAGCCCACACCCATCACGGTCTCGTCGCGGGAGAACGCCGCAAACACCAGCCGTCCGGCCCGGAACGTGATGCGGTCGCGGACAACGGTTTCGTAGGCCCGCGGCAACGCGAGCGCGATCGGTCGCACCTGGTCGACGGTGATCACACCGGCAGGATGCGTCGCGCCGCGATTCCGTCGACCAGCAGCTGCACCCCGAAGTCGAATCGCCGGCCGGGATCGGCGCCGAGGACGGATTGTTCATCGGGCAGGTCGGCGCCGGCGGCATCCCACTGCAGTCGGGACTGCTCGTCGGCGGTGAAGCCGAGCACGTAATAAAGGACGGTGCGGGCGGCGGTCGCGGCATGCGCCGAATCGACACCGGCGACGGCGGCCGCATCCGCCAGCCACGACAGGATCTGCGTCATCGCCGCCGACTGGCCGGCGGCGAAGCTGGCCGACACCAGCTCGGCGCCGTCGGTGTGCGAGAGCAAGGCATCGCGCAACTGGCCGCAGATCGCCGCGACGCGCACGCCCCAGTCGGCCGAGACGTCGTCGACATTCGCGAGGATGCGGTCGGCCACCGCGCCGAGCAGCTGCTGCTTGTTGGCGAAGTGCCAGTACAGGGCGCCGGGGGAGACCTCGAGCTCGCGGGCCAGCCGCCGCATCGACAGATCGGCCATCCCGTAGTTGTCCAGCAATGTCGTCGCTGCGTCGACCACGTCGCGTTTGTGGAGCTGCACACCGGTAGCCTAGCCTGAACACTGTTCAAGTTCGCAGTACCGAGGAGGACGAGCCGGTGACGCAGGCAGCGGTGGACGTATTGGCACTGGCGCGCGAGCAGGTACTCGAGCGCGGCGAGGGTCTGACCCGCGACCAGGTGCTCGAGGTCTTGCAGCTGCCTGACGAGAAGCTCGAAGAGCTGCTGGCGCTGGCCCACGAGGTCCGGATGAAGTGGTGCGGCCCCGAGGTCGAGGTCGAGGGCATCATCAGCCTGAAAACTGGTGGCTGCCCGGAAGATTGCCACTTCTGTTCGCAGTCCGGTCTGTTCGCCTCGCCCGTGCGCAGCGCCTGGCTGGACATTCCCAGCCTGGTCGAGGCGGCCAAGCAGACCGCCAAGTCCGGTGCCACCGAGTTCTGCATCGTCGCTGCCGTCCGCGGACCCGATGAGCGCCTGCTGGCCCAGGTGGCCGCCGGCATCGAGGCCATCCGCAACGAGGTCGACATCCAGATCGCCTGCTCGCTGGGCATGCTCACGCAGGAGCAGGTGGATCGTCTCAAGGAGATGGGCGTCCACCGCTATAACCACAACCTGGAGACCGCTCAGTCGTACTTCCCGAACGTCGTCACCACGCACTCGTGGGAAGAGCGGTGGGGCACGCTGGAGATGGTCCGCGAGGCCGGTATGGAGGTGTGCTGCGGCGGCATCCTCGGTATGGGCGAGACCCTCGAGCAGCGCGCCGAGTTCGCCGCCAATTTGGCCGAACTCGATCCGCATGAGGTGCCGTTGAACTTCCTCAACCCGCGGCCGGGCACCCCGTTCGGCGACCTGGAGGTGCTGCCGGCGTCGGAGGCGCTCAAGGCCGTGGCCGCGTTCCGCCTCGCGCTGCCGCGCACGATGCTGCGGTTCGCCGGCGGTCGCGAGATCACGCTCGGCGACCTCGGTGCCAAGCAGGGCATCCTCGGCGGCATCAACGCCGTCATCGTCGGGAACTACCTGACCACACTGGGCCGTCCGGCCGAGTCGGATCTCGAGCTGCTCGAAGATCTGCAGATGCCGATCAAGGCCCTCAACGCCAGCCTGTGATGGTCGAACAGCTGCCCGCACCGGTGAGTGCCGGGATCTACAACGTTTACACCGGCGAGGCCGCGGGCAGTGCGGTCCCCACCGCGGCCCAGCTGGGGCTCGAACCGCCCCGCTTCTGCGCGGAGTGCGGGCGGCGGATGGTGGTTCAGGTGCGACCGGACGGGTGGTGGGCCAAGTGCTCGCGGCACGGCCGGGTCGACTCCCACGACCTCGAGGTCGAAAAGTGAAGCGGCAGAAGGCAGCTCTTACTGTCTTCCTGGGGCTGACGCTGGCCGGCGCGGTGCTCGGCGCGGTGTGGGCGCTGCTGGCGCCGTCGGCGCACGGGGTGATCGCGCTGACCCGCTCCGGTCAACGGGTGCAGACCTACCTCGGCAGTGAATCCGATCACCTGTTCGTGTCGGCGGCGTTGCTCATCGGCTTGCTGACGTCGATGGCGATCGTGGCCGCGGTCCTGGTGTGGCAGTGGCGCGTTCATCGCGGTCCGTTGCTGGCGACGGCGCTGTGGGTGGGGTCGGTGGCTGCCGCCGGTGCCGCTGCCGGAGTCGGTGCGCTGCTGGTGCGCTGGCACTACGGGCCGGTGCCGTTCGATACCGCGCCGGTGAGCCCGGAGCACCGGATCTTCTACTACTCCGAGGCCCCGCCGGTGTTCTTCGCCCACGGCCCGCTGCAGATCGCGACGACGCTGCTGTTCCCGGCCGCGGTCGCCGCGCTGACGTATGCCTTGATGGCGGTGGCCACCCCGCGGGACGACCTCGGGGCTTTACCGCCGATGGAGCGCGTGCTGGTTACAGCGGGCGGAACGGAACCCGGCCCCCGGTGACAACCCGGGCGACGATCCCGCCCAGGCGCATCATGCCCGCGTAGGTCATCGGGTTGAGCAGCGTCGGCCACTTGGTTCGCACGATGTGCTCGTCGATCGGGCGCTGGGCGAACCGATCGGTCAACCAGCGCAACGTCATCGGCGCCGACATCGGGTGCAGCAGCATGTGCTCGCTGAACATGTCGCGGTGGTAGGTCACCCGCGCGCCGCCGCTCGAGTAGGTGTGCACCAGGTCGTCGATATCGTCGACGTCGATCACCGAGTCGTGCACGGCCTGGACGATCAGCACCGGAAGGTCGGGGACGGCCTTGCCCAGTTTGATGTTGTCGAAGACGTATTGCACCTCGGGCGTCGCCAGGATCTCTTCCAGCGGCGGGTGCACCAGGTCGTCGAAGTCGGTGCGGAACAACCGGATGACGGCCTCCGCGGTCGTCATCTTTTCCAGCCGCCGTAACAGCGCCAGTCCTTCTTCTGTGGCGTTCTGCTCGATGACGCGGTTCAGATCCGGGTAGGTCTTGGCCAACGCGGACACCACCAGTGCGGGCAACGCAGCCAGGTAGGAGCCGTTGAGCTTGCGGAACGTGTGGCCCAGGTCGCCGACCGGTGAGCCGAGAACGGCGCCGACAAGGTTGAGCTCCGGCGCGTAGTCCTCGTGCATCTCGGCCGCCCACGCGCTGGCCAGTCCGCCGCCGGAGTAGCCCCACAGCCCGATCTGGCTGTCCGCGGCGAGACCGAACCGCTCGAAACCGAGCGCGGCCCGCAAACCGTCCAGGACGGCGTAGCCGGGTTCGTAGGGGGCACCCCAGATGCCGGCCGGACCCTCGTGGTCCGGAACGGACACCACCCAGCCCTCGGCCAGCGCGGCCGCCACGAGCAGATACTCCAACTGGGGCAGTGAGCCGACGGCCTTGGCATGCCGGCGCATGGCGTACGACGGGAAGCAGCGTGAAGCCACGGCGTCGATGGCGCACTGGTAGGAGACGACGTTGCGGACCTGGTCTGGGGTGTGACCGGTCGGGATGAGCACGGTGGTGACGGTGGCCTGGGGCAAACCGTTGTGGTCGGTGGTGCGGTACAGCAGCTGGGTGGCCCGCACCCGCTGCGGGATCAGTCCGAGAAAGCCCAGCTGGACGTCGCGTGAACGCAGCACGGTGCCGGGTTCGGCGTGCTCGAAGCCCGCAGGCGGTTCGTAGAACGGGTCGTCACTCGGCAACAGGGGATGCGCGCCACGCTCGAGCTCCTCGTGCGGGGCGCGGCCGATCCATTCGGGGCTCGGCGCCCCTGTGCTCACCGGATGCATCCCACCCTTTTTACCTTAAGAAGGGTCTAAGAAGCCAGCCGACTCACCCGGGAGGGCGCAACGCGGCAAACTCGTCGGTCACCCTCAACTGCGAGTCGGTGAAGCGATACAGCGCTGCCGGACGCCCGCCAGTGCGGCCGGGATGTGCCGTCGTCCCGGTCGGTGTGATGACGCCGCGACGGGCCAGCACGCGCTGCAGATTCGTGGCGTCGACCTGGTAGCCGAGGGCGGCTCCGTAGATGTCGCGCAACGTCGAAAGCGCGAATTCCTTTGGCGTCAGCGCGAATCCGATATTCGTGTAGGACAGCTTGGCGACCAGTCGGGTTCGCGCGTACTCCACCATCGGGCGGTGGTCGAACGCCATCTCCGGCAGGTCGCTGACCGGATGCCAGCGGGTGTCCGGGGGAAGCTCGGGGGAGGCGACCGAGGGCACCAGGCCGAGGAATGTCGAGGCGATCGTGCGAACACCAGGCACCCGTCCCGGGTCGGAGAAAACAGCGAGCTGTTCGAGATGAGCGATCTCGCGCACATCGACCTTCTCGGCAAGCTGACGGCGTACCGAACTCGTCAGATCCTCGTCGGCGCGTAGGCGGCCGCCGGGCAGCGACCACTTGGCACGCTCCGGCTCCAGGGCGCGCTGCCATAACAGCACGTTAAGGGCGGGTTTACGGGAGTGGGCATCGCCAACCTGGAATACGACGGCAAGCACTTCGTGTTCGGTGCTAGTATGAGGCACGTTTTCGATTATAAGTCGAAAACCTCGAAAGCGAGACAGGAGGCGGAAATGACCGTCTTGGATCGTGCAGACGCCGTCGATAACGGGCTCGTCGACCGCATCACCGACGGGCCCGGTGGTTACACCGGCGTGAACGGTGACGAGGAATGGGCCGCTGAGATCCGCCGGCTGGCCACCTTGCGCAATGCGACCATCCTGGCGCACAACTACCAGCTGCCGGCCATTCAGGATGTCGCCGACCATGTCGGTGACTCGCTGGCGCTGTCGCGAATCGCCGCCGAGGCCGCCGAAGAGACCATCGTGTTCTGCGGCGTGCACTTCATGGCCGAGACCGCCAAGATCCTGAGCCCGGAGAAGACGGTGCTGATCCCCGACCAGCGGGCGGGCTGCTCGCTGGCCGACTCCATCACCGCTGAGGAGTTGCGGGCCTGGAAGGACGAGCACCCCGGTGCCGTTGTGGTGTCCTACGTCAACACCACTGCCGCGGTGAAGGCGCTCACCGACATCTGCTGCACCTCCTCCAACGCCGTCGAGGTGGTGGCCTCCATTCCCGCCGACCGCGAGGTGCTGTTCTGCCCCGATCAGTTCCTGGGCGCACACGTGCGCCGGATCACCGGCCGGACCAATCTTCATGTGTGGGCCGGTGAGTGCCACGTGCACGCGGGCATCAACGGCGACGAGCTGGCCGACCAGGCCCGCACTCACCCCGACGCGGAGCTGTTCGTGCACCCCGAATGCGGTTGTGCCACCTCGGCTTTGTACCTCGCCGGTGAAGGCGCCTTCCCGTCGGACCGGGTCAAGATCCTGTCCACCGGCGGCATGCTCGACGCAGCCAAGGCGTCGCAGGCCAAGCAGGTGCTGGTCGCGACCGAGGTCGGCATGCTGCACCAATTGCGCCGGGCCGCACCGGATATCGACTTCCAGGCCGTCAACGATCGGGCGTCCTGCAAGTACATGAAGATGATCACCCCGGCCGCCTTGCTGCGCTGCCTGGTCGACGGCGCCGACGAGGTGGACGTCGATCCCGAGACCGCCCGGCTGGCCCGCGCCAGCGTGCAGCGGATGATCGAGATCGGTCAGCCCGGCGGCGGCGAATGACGCGCTCCTTCGCCTGCGGTGCCGGCGCCGCAGGTGTGGACTGGCAGCAGCGCGCCGACGTCGTGGTGATCGGCACGGGAGTCGCCGGTTTGGCCGCGGCGCTGGCCGCGCACCGAAAGGGCGGCCGCACAGTTGTGTTGAGTAAGGCGCCCGACACCGCGACGTTCTACGCGCAGGGCGGGATCGCGGTGGTGCTACCGCACACCGACGACTCCGTCGACGCGCACGTCCGTGACACCCTGGCCGCCGGCGCCGGGTTGTGCGATCCCGATGCGGTGCGCTCGATCGTCGCCGACGGCTACCGCGCGGTGGCCGACCTGGTCGACGACGGCGCCCGGTTCGACGAGAGCGCTCCCGGCCAATGGGCACTCACCCGTGAAGGCGGTCACTCGCGCCGCCGCATCATCCACGCCGGCGGCGACGCCACGGGCGCCGAGGTGCAGCGCGCACTCGACCACGCGGCCGCCACCTTGGACATCCGGCGCAATCACGTTGCGCTGCAGATCCTCAGCGACGGGACGGCGGTCACCGGCGTCCTGGTCCGCAATGCGGACGGCCTCGGCATCGTGCACGCCCCGTCGGTCATCCTCGCCACCGGCGGGCTGGGTCACCTCTACCGGGCGACGACCAACCCGGAAGGCTCCACCGGCGACGGCATCGCGCTGGCCCTCTGGGCCGGCGTCGGTGTCACCGACATCGAGTTCGTCCAGTTCCATCCGACGATGTTGTTCGACCGCGACGGTACCGGGCGGCGACCGCTGATCACCGAGGCGCTGCGCGGTGAGGGTGGGGTCCTGCATGACGCCCGCGGTCAGTCGGTCACCGCCGGTGTGCATCCGCTGGGCGATCTGGCGCCCCGCGACGTCGTGGCGGCGGCCATCGAGGCCCGACTGCGCGAAAGCGGTGACGAGTGTGTGTATTTGGACGCGCGTGGCATCGAGGACTTCGCCCGACGCTTCCCGACCGTGACGGCGGCCTGCCGTGCCGCCGGGATCGACCCCACCGGTGAACCGATCCCGGTTGTACCCGGTGCGCACTACAGCTGCGGTGGGGTGGCTACCGACGTCCACGGTCGTACCGAGTTGCCGGGGCTGCTGGCCGCGGGCGAGGTTGCTCGTACCGGCATGCACGGCGCCAACCGGCTGGCCTCCAACAGCCTGCTGGAAGGCCTTGTTGTCGGCGGTCGCGCCGGCCGAGCGGCCGTCGAGCACGCCCGCAACGCCGGCGCTCCGGTGGCGAAAGCGCAAGAGCAGCAACACAATGCGCTAGATCGGCGGGTACTGCAGACCGCGATGACCGACTTCGCCTCGGTGGTCCGCGACGGCGCCGGACTGCAGCGCCTCACCGACACCCTCGCCGAGGCCACGCCACGGCGGATGACCACCCGCGCGGCCGCCGAGGACGTCGCACTCACCACGACCGCCTGCGCGGTGGCGGCAGCGGCGTTGGCGCGCACCGAATCCCGCGGCTGCCACCACCGCGGCGATTACCCCGAACCCGATCCGGCACAAGCCTTCAGCCGCACGCTCCACGGCGACCACGCGGCGGCCTGCCTGCGATGAAGCTCACCGACGACGAGCTCGCCGAAGCTCGAATCACGATCCGCCGCGGGCTCGACGAGGACCTGCGTTACGGCCCCGACATCACCACGTTGGCCACCGTGCCCGACGACGCCACCACCTCGGCATCGCTGGTGTCGCGCGAACCCGGTGTCGCCGCTGGAATCGACGTGGCGCTACTGGTTCTCGACGAGGTGCTCGGCGAGAACGGCTACCAGGTCGTGGACCGGGTGGACGACGGCACTCGGCTGGAGGCCGGTGCGGCGCTGCTGCGGGTGCAGGCACAGACCCGCGGCCTGCTGACCGCCGAACGGACGCTGCTCAACCTCGTATGCCACCTGTCCGGCATCGCGACCGCCACCGCGGCATGGGTCGACGCGGTCGAGGGCACCAACGCCAAGATCCGCGACACCCGCAAGACCCTGCCGGGCCTGCGGGCACTGCAGAAATACGCGGTGCGTGTCGGTGGCGGCGTCAACCACCGAATGGGCCTCGGCGATGCCGCGCTGATCAAGGACAACCACGTCGCGGCCGCCGGCTCGGTCGTCGCCGCCCTGCGGGCGGTTCGATCCGCGGCGCCGGACCTGCCCTGCGAGCTCGAGGTCGACACGCTCGAACAGCTCGACGAGGTGCTCGCCGAGGATGTGCAGCTGATCCTGCTCGACAACTTCCCGGTGTGGCAGACCCAGATCGCCGTGCAGCGTCGCAATGCGAACGCACCGGGTGTGCTGCTGGAGTCGTCGGGCGGCCTGAGCCTGGACACCGCCGCCGAATACGCCGGGACCGGGGTGGACTACTTGGCCGTGGGTGCGTTGACGCACTCGGTACGGGTCCTCGACGTCGGTCTGGACCTCTGACCGAGGTCCGACTCAGGCGATATCGGCGACGAACGCGCCGACGCCGCGTTTGACCCCATTGCGGGCGATGCCGGGCAGCGAGGGGTCGTCGGTGCCCGCCGGCACCACCCGCGGGTTCACCAGGTGCAGATCCTGGCGCTTGTGGTGGATGTCGGCCTCGCCGGCGGCCAGGATGTTCTTGACCCAGTTGGTCTTGCCGTGCGCCAGCAGGATGGCCAGGGTGTCGCCCTTGCGGTAGGCCGAGACGACGGTTTCGTACTCCTTGCCCGAGGTGCGGCCGCGGTGGGAGATGACCGACATGCCCGGCATGTACTTGGCCAACGGCTTCACTGCCGGGTTGAAGTACTTGATCTGGAATTTCTCGAACCAGACGGGGAACCGCATCGGCACGCCGGGGGCGTTGTTCGGGTGATCCTTGGTCGACATGGCGCCCATGTTAGGCGGCCGCGCCCCGGCGCACCAGGGACAGCACCACCGCCGCGGTCGCGAACAGGCCGGAGAATGTGCGGTTCATGGCCCGTTGCTGGCGGGGTGTGCGCAGCCAGCCCAACAGCCGGGCCGCGAGCCCGGTGTAGGCGCCCATCACTACCAGGTCGACGACCACCATCGTCGCGCCGATCGCCAGGTATTGGGGCAGCAGCGGGGCCGTGGGCACGACGAATTGGGGGAGCACCGCCAGCAGGAACACCAGGCCCTTCGGGTTGGTGACGTTGACCAGACAGCCGCGGACCAGCAGATTGAGCCGGCCGGCGCTGATTTCGGCGCTGAGCTGTTCGCCGAGGTCAAAGGGCTTGCTCCGCCATTGGCGGACGGCGAGATAGATGAGGTAGACCACGCCGATCCACTTGATCACGGTGAAGGCGACCACCGACTGCGCCACTGCCGCGCCCAGTCCGACCGCGACGGCAGCGAGTTGCAGCATCAGGCCGATCTCCAGCCCCGTGATGCTCCAATAGCCGCGCCGCAGACCGTGCGTCAGACCGGTCGCCATGGACTGGATCGCGCCGGCCCCGGGCGACACACTGATGGCGATTGCGGCGCCGACGAACGCCAGCCACAGCTCCCATTGCATAACCGCAGTATCCGGGCCATCGCGACGTGTACTCAATCGATTTTTATTCGGGTGCATCGATCGGGGACAATTGAAGCGATGACCAGCTTCGCCATGAACCGGATCGACCTACGCGGCCGTGCGCTCACCGCCGCGTCGCTGCGTGCGGCGCTGCCCCGCGGCGGCGTGGACGTCGACGCAGTGGTCCCCAAGGTCCGGCCGATCGTCGACGACATCGCCGAGCGCGGCGCGGTCGCGGCATTGGAGTACGGCGAGAAGTTCGACGGTGTCCGTCCCGACACCGTGCGCGTCCCGGTCGCCGCCCTGGCCGACGCACTGGCCGCGCTGCCTGCCGATGTGCGCACCGCGTTGGAGGTGGCGATCGATCGCACCCGCGCCGTGCACGCCGACCAGCGTCGCACCGACACCACCACCTTGTTCGACTCCGGCGCCTCGGTCACCGAACGCTGGGTCCCCGTGGAGCGGGTGGGGCTCTATGTGCCGGGCGGCAACGCGGTCTACCCGTCGAGCGTCGTGATGAACGTGGTGCCCGCGCAGACCGCCGGTGTCGACTCGCTGGTGATTGCCAGTCCGCCACAGGCCGATCATGGTGGCCTGCCGCACCCGACGATTCTGGCGGCGGCCGCGCTGCTCGGTGTCGACGAGGTCTGGGCGGTCGGCGGCGCGCAGGCCGTCGCACTGCTGGCCTACGGCGGTACCGACACCGACGGCGCCGAGTTGGCGCCGGTCGACATGGTCACCGGTCCGGGCAACATCTACGTCACGGCCGCCAAGCGAATCTGCCGTTCGCAGATCGGGATCGACGCCGAGGCCGGACCCACCGAGATCGCGATCCTGGCCGACCACACCGCCGACCCGGTGCACATCGCCGCCGATCTGATCAGCCAGGCCGAGCACGATGTGATGGCCGCCAGCGTGCTGGTGACCGACAGCACCGAGCTGGCCGAGGCCACCGAAGCCGAGCTGGCCGTGCAACTGGAGACGACCAAGCACCGCGAGCGGGTCACCGAGGCGTTGCGTGGGCGGCAGTCCGGCATCGTGCTGGTCGACGATGTCGACACCGGCGTGCGGGTCGTGAATGCTTACGCCGCAGAACATTTGGAGATCCAGACCGCCGACGCCAACGAGGTGGCCGGCCGGATCCGTGCGGCCGGGGCGATCTTCGTCGGCCCCTGGTCGCCGGTCAGCCTCGGCGACTACTGCGCCGGGTCGAACCACGTGTTGCCGACCGCGGGCTGCGCCCGGCACTCCAGCGGCCTGTCGGTGCAGACCTTCCTGCGCGGCATCCACGTCGTCGACTACACCGAGGCAGCGCTCAAGGACGTTGCGGGTCATGTGATCACTCTCGCCAAGGCCGAGGACCTGCCGGCGCACGGGGAAGCGGTCCGCCGGAGGTTCGAACGGTGACGAACATCCCCGGAGCCGGTGTGACGCTGGCTGATCTGCCGCTGCGCGACGACCTGCGCGGAAAATCTCCGTATGGCGCACCGCAGCTCGATGTGCCGGTGCGGCTCAACACGAACGAGAACCCCCACCCGCCGAGTAAGGCGCTCGTCGACGACGTCACCCGCTCGGTGGCGGCGGCCGCCGCCGACCTGCACCGTTACCCCGACCGTGACGCCGTCGCGCTGCGCGCCGATCTGGCCGCCTACTTGCGAGCTCAAACCGGCGTCGAGGTGGGTACCGAGAACCTTTGGGCGGCAAACGGATCCAACGAAATCCTGCAGCAGCTGCTGCAGGCGTTCGGCGGCCCGGGACGAAGCGCGATCGGTTTCGTGCCGTCCTACTCGATGCACCCGATCATCTCGCACGGAACCCAGACCGAGTGGATCGAATCGGTGCGCGCGGCTGACTTCACCCTCGATGTCGACACCGCGGCGACCGTCATTGCCGCCCGTGACCCCGATGTGGTCTTCATCGCGAGCCCGAACAACCCGTCGGGACAGAGCGTTCCGCTGGACGACCTGCGACGGCTGCTTGACGTCATGCGCCATGGCATCCTGATCGTCGACGAGGCCTACGGTGAGTTCTCCAGCCAGCCCAGCGCGATCGCGTTGATCGAGGAGTACCCGTCCCGGCTGATCGTGAGCCGCACCATGAGCAAGGCGTTCGCGTTCGCCGGTGGCCGGCTCGGTTACCTGATCGCTGCCCCGGCGATCATCGATGCCGTCCTGTTGGTCCGGCTGCCGTATCACCTCTCGGTGGTCACCCAGGCCGCCGCGCGCGCCGCGCTGCGCCACGCCGACGACACGCTGGGCAGCGTCGCCACGCTGATCGCTGAACGGGAACGGGTCAGTGCCGCGCTGAGCAAGTACGGGTTCCGCGTCATCCCCAGCGACGCCAACTTCGTCTTGTTCGGCGAATTCGCCGACGCCGCGAAGGCCTGGCAGCACTACCTCGACGACGGTGTCCTGATTCGCGATGTCGGCATTCCCGGATATCTGCGCACCACAATCGGATTGGCCGACGAGAACGACGCCTTCCTGGCCGCCAGTGCACGGCTGGCCGCCTCCGAACTGGCCCACATAGGAGCACCATGAGTCGCACCGCAAAGGTCGAGCGCAAGACGCGCGAGTCCGACATCGTCGTCGAACTCGACCTCGACGGCACCGGTGATGTCAGCGTGCATACCGGTGTGCCGTTCTTCGACCACATGCTGACCGCGCTGGGCACCCATGCGAGCTTCGATCTGGCGATCACCGCCAAGGGCGATGTCGACATCGAAGGCCACCACACCATCGAGGACACCGCGATCGTGCTCGGCACCGCGCTGGGGCAGGCGCTCGGCGACAAGAAGGGGATCCGCCGCTTCGGCGACGCCTTCATCCCGATGGACGAGACGCTGGCCCACGCCGCGGTCGACGTCTCCGGCCGCCCCTACTTCGTGCACACCGGCGAACCCGACTACATGGTCGACTTCACCATTGCCGGCTCCAGCGTCCCGTACCACACCGTCGTGAACCGGCACGTGTTCGAGTCGCTGGCGTTCAATGCCCGCATCTCGCTGCACGTCCGCACTCTCTACGGCCGCGACCCGCACCACATCACCGAGGCGGAATACAAGGCGGTGGCCCGCGCGTTGCGCCAGGCCGTCGAGCCCGATCCCCGGGTCTCCGGCGTGCCGTCCACCAAAGGCTCACTGTGACATCGGTTTCCCGCAAGAAAGACGTGGTCGTCCTCGACTACGGCTCAGGCAACCTGCGCTCGGCGCAACGAGCGCTGGAGCGCACCGGGGCCGACGTCGAGGTGACCGCTGACGCGCAGCGCGCGTTGAACGCCGACGGTCTGGTCGTGCCCGGGGTCGGCGCCTTCGAGGCGTGCATGTCCGGCCTGCGGGGGATCGGTGGCGACCGCATCATCGCCGACCGGGTGGCCGCTGGCCGTCCCGTGCTCGGTGTGTGCGTGGGCATGCAGATTCTGTTCGCCCACGGCGTGGAGTTCGGGGTCGAGTCGCAGGGGTGCGGACAGTGGCCGGGTTCGGTGACCCGACTCGACGCGCCGGTGATCCCGCACATGGGCTGGAACGTCGTCGAAGCGGCACCGGACAGCGTGCTGTTCAAAGGCTTGGACGCCGACACCCGGTTCTACTTCGTGCACTCTTACGCCGCACAGAAGTGGGAGGGTGCGCCCGACGCGAAGCTGACCTGGGCCAGTCACCACGTGCGGTTCCTGGCCGCCGTCGAGGACGGGCCGCTGTCGGCGACACAATTTCATCCGGAAAAGAGCGGCGACGCCGGTGCGGCGTTGCTCACCAATTGGGTTGAGGGGCTGTAAGTGCCACTGATTTTGTTGCCCGCCGTCGATGTGGTCGACGGTAAGGCGGTCCGTTTGGTCCAAGGTAAGGCCGGCAGCGAGACCGAGTACGGCTCGGCCCTAGACGCCGCGCTGACCTGGCAGCGCGACGGCGCCGAATGGATTCACCTGGTGGACCTCGACGCCGCCTTCGGCCGCGGCTCCAACCGTGAGCTGCTGGCCGAGGTGGTCGGTGCGCTCGACGTGAAAGTCGAACTGTCCGGCGGCATTCGCGATGACGAGTCGCTCAAGGCCGCGCTGGCCACCGGCTGCACTCGCGTGAACATCGGCACGGCTGCACTGGAGAACCCGCTGTGGTGTGCCGCCGCGATCGCCGAGTACGGCGACAAGGTGGCCGTCGGTCTCGACGTGCAGGTCGTGGAGGGCGAGCACCGGCTGCGGGGCCGCGGCTGGGAGACCGACGGCGGCGACCTGTGGCATGTGCTGGAGCGCCTCGACAGTGAGGGCTGTTCGCGGTTCGTCGTCACCGACGTCACCAAGGACGGCACGCTGACCGGACCCAATCTCGACTTGCTCGAGGGCGTCGCCGAGTGCACCGACGCACCGGTGATCGCCTCCGGGGGAGTGTCGAGCCTGGACGACCTGCGCGCGATCGCGACGCTGACCGACAGCGGCGTAGAAGGCGCGATCGTCGGAAAGGCGCTCTACGCTGGCCGATTCACGCTGCCGGAGGCGCTTGCCGCGGTGAGTCAGTAGTGGACCTCGACAGACTGGTGGCCCAGGCGGCGGAGATATTGGACGAGGCGTCCAAGCCGTTCATCGCCGGGCACCGGGCCGACTCGGCCGTGCAGAAGAAGGGCAACGACTTCGCCACCGAGGTCGACCTGGCCATCGAACGCCAGGTCGTTGCCGCCTTGGAGTCGACGACCGGCATCGGCGTGCATGGCGAGGAATTCGGTGGTGCACCAATCGATTCCGAGTTGGTATGGGTGCTCGACCCCATCGACGGCACCTTCAACTACGCCGCCGGATCGCCGATGGCCGCGATCCTGCTGGGGCTGCTGCACAACGGCGAGCCCGTCGCCGGGCTGACCTGGCTGCCGTTCACCGATCAGCGCTACAGCGCGGTGGCCGGCGGTCCGGTGTACTACAACGGTGAAGCGCAACCGCCGATTGGGCACGGCGAGATCGGTCAGTGCGTCATCGGCATCGGCACTTTTAACGTCGACTGGCGGGGGCGGTTCCCCGGCCGCTATCGACTCGCGGTGCTGGAGAACTTGAGCCGGGTCTGCTCGAAACTGCGGATGCACGGCGCCACCGGTATCGATATCGCGTTCGTGTCGTCCGGAATCATGGGTGCGGCAATCAGTTTCGGCGACCACATCTGGGACCACGCCGCGGGGGTGGCGCTGGTCCGCGCCGCGGGCGGGATCGTCACCGACCTGTCCGGTGAGCAGTGGACACCGTCGTCGCGGGCCGCGCTGGCCGCCGCGCCCGGCGTGCACGAGCACGTCATGGAGATCCTCGACCGGGTCGGACCGCCGGAGAACTACCTCTGATGGACGTTGCGGTGCGTGTGATTCCCTGCCTGGACGTCGACGCCGGGCGGGTGGTCAAAGGAGTCAACTTCGAGAACCTGCGCGACGCAGGCGATCCCGTCGAACTGGCGGCCGTCTATGACGCCGAGGGCGCCGACGAGCTGACGTTCCTGGACGTCACGGCGTCCTCGTCGGGTCGCGCGACCATGCTGGACGTGGTGCGCCGCACCGCCGAACAGGTCTTTATCCCGCTCACCGTCGGCGGCGGTGTGCGCTCGGTGGAGGACGTCGACATGCTGCTGCGAGCTGGGGCCGACAAGGTCTCGGTGAACACCGCCGCGATCGCGCGTCCGGAACTGCTGGCCGAATTGTCGCGGCAGTTCGGCTCTCAGTGCATCGTGTTGTCGGTGGATGCCCGCACGGTGCCGGCGGGATCGACGCCCACCCCGTCCGGCTGGGAGGTCACGACCCACGGTGGTCGGCAGGGGACCGGGATCGACGCGGTCGAATGGGCCAGGCGCGGGGCAGAATTGGGCGTCGGCGAGATCCTGCTGAACTCGATGGATGCCGACGGCACCAAGGCCGGTTTCGACCTGGCGATGCTGCGTGCGGTCCGCAAAGCCGTTACCGTCCCGGTGATCGCCAGCGGGGGCGCCGGCGCGGTGGACGACTTTGCGCCCGCAGTGGAGGCGGGGGCGGACGCGGTGCTGGCGGCCAGCGTCTTCCACTTCGGCGAACTGACGATCGGTGAGGTGAAGGCGGCGATGGCACACGAAGGGATCACGGTGCGATGAGCCTCGACCCGGATATCGCCAAGCGGCTCAAGCGCGATGCCAACGGACTGTTCGCCGCGATCGCCCAGGAACGCGGCACCGGTGACGTGCTGATGGTGGCGTGGATGGACGACGAGGCGCTGGCCCGCACGCTTCAGACCCGCGAAGCCACCTATTACTCGCGGTCGCGGGGGGAGTACTGGGTCAAGGGCGCGACATCCGGGCACACCCAGCATGTGCACTCGGTGCGCCTGGACTGCGACGGCGACGCGGTGCTGCTGGAAGTCGACCAGGTCGGCGGGGCATGCCACACCGGTGATCACAGCTGCTTCGACGCCGACCAGCTCTTGAGGCCGGAGACCTAGACGTCGATCGCGGTGGCCTTGGCCCGCGCGCTCCAGCGGCCCTCGTGGTAGCCGACCGCGATCGGATGCGAGAACGCCGCGGTGACGTTATCGGTCGAGATGGTCTCGCGTGCAGGCCCGCTGGCTACTGTCCGGCCGTCGGCGATCAGCAGCGCATGCGTGGTCGTGGTCGGCAGCTCTTCGAGGTGATGGGTCACCAGGATCGACGCCACGTCGGGGTGGGTCCGGTCAAGATCGTCGATGGTTTGCAGCAGCTGCTCACGCGCGGCAACGTCAAGCCCGGTCGTCGGCTCGTCCAACAGCAGCAGTTCGGGCTCCGAAACCAGTGCCCGCGCAATGAGAGTGCGGCCCCGCTCACCCTGTGACAGCGTCGGCCACACCTCATCGGCCTTGCCGGTCATGCCCACCGCGGCGATCATCGCGTCGGCGTGCTCGGCCTCCGCAGGGCTCGGCGTCCAGCGCATCGCAAGGTCGATGGTCGCGGTGATGCCGGTCAGCACCACCTCACGCACCGTCAGCGAATACTGAAGGCGGTGACGCGGATTCACGTGGCCGATTAATCGGCGCAGCGTGGCCAGATCGGTGCGGCCCATCCGACCGCCGAGCACCGTCACCGTGCCGGTGGTGGGGAACGTCACCGCGGCGCAGAACCCGAGCAGGGTGCTCTTGCCGGCGCCGTTGGGGCCCAACAGTGCCCAGTGTTCACCCCGCTGAACCGTGAGTGAGATGCCGTCGATGATCTGTTTGCCGTTGCGGCGAAACGTCACATCGTCGAGTTGCAGAACCGGATTCACAATGCGCGGTCAGGCCTTCTGGCGCTGACGCAGCACCTCCAGCGCCTTATCGGCGTGGCTGTCCATGTTGAGCTCGCTGGCGATGACCTCGAGCACCGTGCGATCGGTGTCGATGACGAACGTCGTCCGCTTGACCGGCATCAGCTTGCCCAGCAGCCCGCGCTTGACCCCGAACGCGGTGGCCACCGCGCCGTCGGCATCAGACAGCAGCGGGTAGTCGAAACTCTGCGAGTCGGCGAACCGGGCCTGCTTCTCGACGGCGTCGGTGCTGATGCCCACCCGGCTCGCGCCCAGCGCGGCGAACTCCGAGCCGAGGTCGCGGAAATGGCACGCTTCCTTGGTGCACCCGGGCGTCATCGCGGCGGGGTAGAAGAACAGCACGATCGGTCCGTCGGCCAGCAGCTCAGTCAGCGAGCGCACCGTGCCGGTCTGGTCCGGCAGTTCGAAGTCCGCAACCCGGTCTCCACGTTTCATGGGTGCAGGCTACGCCGGTCAAATGGGCTCGGCGGGTCTGGGAGGATGTAACCGTGCAATCCAACCTCGCCGCCACCACCACGCGCGAGGAGTTCCGGGCGCTGGCCGCCGAACATCGCGTGGTGCCGGTGATCCGCAAGGTGCTCGCTGACAGCGAGACCCCCCTGTCGGCCTACCGGAAACTGGCAGCCAACCGCCCCGGAACCTTCCTGCTCGAGTCCGCCGAGAACGGCCGCTCGTGGTCGCGATGGTCGTTCATCGGGGCAGGTGCCCCGTCCGCGCTGACCGTGCGTGACGGCGAGGCCGTCTGGCTGGGCGCCACTCCGCAGGACGCCCCGACAGGCGGCGATCCGCTCACGGCGCTGCACGAGACGATGGCGCTGCTGTCCACCGAGTCGCTCGCCGGCATGCCGCCGCTGTCGAGCGGGATGGTCGGGTTCTTCGCCTATGACTTCGTCCGGCGCCTGGAGAGGCTGCCCGAATTGGTCGTCGACGACCTCGGACTGCCCGACATGCTGCTGCTGCTCGCCACCGATCTGGCCGCCGTCGATCATCACGAGGGCACCATCACCCTGATCGCCAACGCGGTGAACTGGAACGGCACCGACGACCGGGTGGACTGGGCCTACGACGACGCCGTCGCGCGCCTCGACGTGATGACCGAGGCGCTGAGCCAGCCGTTGTCGTCGACCGTGGCGACGTTCTCGCGACCGCAGCCCCGGCACCGCTCGCAGCGCACGATGGAGGAGTACAGCGCGATCGTCGAGCGGCTGGTCAAGGAGATCGAGGCCGGCGAGGCGTTCCAGGTGGTGCCGTCGCAGCGCTTCGAGATCGATACCGCCGTCGACCCGATCGACGTGTACCGGATGCTGCGGGTGACCAATCCCAGCCCGTACATGTACCTCATGCACGTGCCCGATGAGACTGGGGGAACGGCCTTTTCGATCGTCGGCTCCAGCCCGGAATCGTTGGTGACGGTCAAGGACGGCTGGGCCACCACGCATCCGATCGCCGGCACCCGGTGGCGTGGTCAGACCGAGGAGGAAGACCAGCTGCTGGAGAAGGAGCTGCTGGCCGACGAGAAAGAACGCTCGGAGCATCTGATGCTGGTCGATCTCGGCCGCAACGATCTCGGCCGGGTGTGCGTTCCGGGCACGGTGCGCGTGGAGGATTACAGCCACATCGAGCGGTACAGCCACGTCATGCACATCGTCTCAACGGTCACCGGGCTGCTCGCCGACGGCCGCACGGCGCTGGACGCGGTGACGGCCTGCTTCCCGGCCGGCACCCTGACCGGTGCGCCGAAGGTACGGGCGATGGAACTCATCGAAGGGGTGGAGAAGACCCGCCGTGGCCTGTACGGCGGCGTCGTCGGCTACCTGGACTTCGCAGGCAACGCCGATTTCGCGATCGCGATCCGCACCGCTCTGATGAGTAAGGGCACCGCCTACGTGCAGGCAGGCGGCGGAGTGGTGGCGGACTCCAACGGCCCCTACGAGTACAACGAGTCCGCCAACAAGGCGAAGGCGGTGCTGAGCGCGATCGCCGCCGCCGAGACGCTCGGTGCGCCGTGATGATCCGCATCGGACAGCTGTTGCTGGTGGTCTCGGCGGTGCTGCTTTGGGTGGCGTCGCGGATGGTGTGGGTGTCGGCGACGTCGTTCGACGGCCTCGGTCAACCCAAGACCGTGACGCTGACGGGAGCCAGCTGGTCCAACGCGCTGCTGCCGTTGGCGGTGCTGCTGCTGGCCGCGGCGGTGGCCGGGCTGGCGGTGCGGGGATGGGGTCTGCGGGCGGTCGCGGTGCTGGTGGCGGTGGTGACCCTGCTGCTCGGCTATCTCGGCGTCAGCCTGATCGTCACCCCCGACGTCGGCCCCCGTGCCGCCGAGCTCGCCCAGTTCCCGGTGGCAACGCTGGTGGCCAGCGACCGGCACTATGTCGGCGCCGGGCTGACCATCGGCGCCGCGGCGTGTGCGCTGGTCGCCGCGGTGCTGCTGATGCGCTCGGCGGCCGCCGGGCGGCAGGCCACGGCCAAATACGCCGCACCGGCCGTTCGCCGCAGCGCTGCGCGCAACGAGGAGGCCGAGCCGGGGGTGTCGGAGCGGGGGATGTGGGATGCGCTCGACGAAGGTGTCGATCCCACAGATCGCCGCACCGACACCGAGGGTCGGTGACGAATGCGCGGCTCGATACGACTACCCTTCACAAGACGACTTAAGCCACATCGCCACGGCGTGAGAAGGGATCCGGCAGCCATGAGTTCGGCAACCGTGCTCGACTCCATCATCGAGGGAGTGCGCGAAGACGTTGCCGCCCGCGAGGCGATCGTGAGCCTCGAAGAGGTCAAGGCCGCTGCCGAGGCGGCGCCGGCTCCGTTAAACGTGCTGGCCGCGCTGCGGGCGCCGGGTATCGCCGTGATCGCCGAAGTCAAGCGCGCCAGTCCTTCCCGGGGTGAACTCGCCAACATCGCCGACCCCGCCGAGCTTGCTCGCGCGTATGAGAGCGGCGGCGCCCGGGTGATCAGTGTGCTGACCGAGGAGCGCCGATTCAACGGCTCCTTGGCCGACTTGGATACGGTGCGCTCTGCGGTACGAATTCCGGTGCTGCGCAAGGACTTTATCGTCCGGCCGTACCAGATCCACGAGGCCAGGGCACACGGTGCCGACATGCTGCTGCTGATCGTGGCCGCACTCGAGCAGCCGGCCTTGGAGTCGCTGCTGGAGCGCACCGAGTCCCTCGGCATGACCGCGTTGGTGGAGGTGCACACCGAAGAAGAGGCCAGCCGGGCTCTGGACGCCGGCGCCAAGGTGATCGGTGTGAATGCCCGCGACCTCAAGACCCTGCAGGTGGACCGGGACTGCTTCGCGCGGATCGCACCGGGATTGCCGTCCGACATCATCCGGGTCGCCGAATCCGGCGTTCGGGGGACCGCAGACCTGCTGGCCTACGCCGGTGCCGGGGCCGACGCGGTGCTCGTCGGCGAGGGCTTGGTCACCAGCGGGGATCCGCGCAGCGCCGTCGCTGACCTGGTCACCGCGGGAGCTCATCCCTCCTGCCCGAAGCCAGCTCGCTGAGTCGTGGCTGATCTCTCCACTCCGAACGTGCCGCGCATGAGTGCGGCCGTCGCCGAGCCGACCGCACATGAGCCCGACGCCCGCGGCCACTTCGGGGTCTTCGGCGGACGCTATGTGGCCGAGGCACTGATGGCCGTGATCGAGGAAGTGACGGCTGCCTACGAAAAGGCCCGGACCGACCAGGAATTCCTGGATCGCCTCGACAACCTGCAGACCCACTACGCCGGACGGCCGTCGCCGCTCTACGAAGCGGTCCGGTTGAGCGAGCACCTGGGCGGAGCGCGGATCTTCCTCAAGCGCGAAGACCTCAACCACACCGGTTCGCACAAGATCAACAACGTGCTCGGACAGGCGCTGCTGGCCAAGCAGATGGGCAAGACCCGGGTGATCGCCGAGACCGGCGCCGGCCAACATGGGGTCGCGACCGCGACGGCATGCGCGCTGCTGGGCCTGGAGTGCGTGATCTACATGGGCGCGGTGGACACCGCGCGCCAGGCGCTCAACGTGGCGCGGATGCGACTGCTGGGCGCCGAGGTGGTGTCGGTCGAATCGGGATCCAAGACACTCAAGGACGCCATCAACGACGCTTTCCGCGACTGGGTCACCAACGCCGATCGGACCTACTACTGCTTCGGCACTGCGGCCGGCCCACACCCGTTCCCGATGATGGTGCGCGATTTCCAGCGCATCATCGGTTTGGAGGCCCGGGCACAGATGCTGGCGCAGGCCGGCCGCTTGCCTGATGCGATTGCCGCGTGCGTGGGTGGCGGTTCCAACGCGATCGGCATCTTCCACCCCTTCATCGATGACACGTCGGTGCGGCTGGTCGGATTCGAAGCGGCCGGCGACGGCGTCGAAACCGGAAGGCATGCAGCGACTTTCACCGGCGGAACGCCCGGTGCATTCCAGGGCTCGTACTCGTATCTGCTGCAGGACCAGGACGGCCAGACGATCGAGTCGCATTCGATCTCAGCCGGTTTGGACTATCCGGGCGTCGGGCCCGAGCATGCGTTCCTCAAGGACATCGGCCGCACCGAGTACCAGCCGATCACCGACACCGAGGCCATGGACGCGTTCCGGCTGCTGTGCCGATTGGAGGGCATCATCCCGGCCATCGAATCCGCGCACGCGGTGGCCGGCGCGGTGAAGCTGGCGGCTGAGCTGGGGCCCCATTCGATGATCCTAGTCAACCTGTCCGGCCGCGGGGACAAGGACGTGGAGACGGCGGCCAAGTGGTTCGGGCTGTTCGACGAGTCCGGCCCGGGAGCCTCATGACGGTCCAGCACAGCCAGTCGGGCCGGCTGGGTTCGGTCTTCGCGACGTGCCACGACGAGGGTCGGGCTGCGTTGATCGGCTACCTGCCGACCGGTTATCCGTCCGTTGACGTCTCGATCGACGCCCTGGTCGCGTTGGTCGAATCGGGTTGCGACATCGTCGAAGTCGGTGTTCCGTATTCCGACCCGGGGATGGATGGCCCGGTCATTGCGACCGCGACCGAGGCAGCGTTGCAGGGCGGTGTCCGGGTTCGCGACACGCTGCGCGCAGTGGAGGCGATCAGCGCCGCCGGCGGTCACGCGGTGGTCATGACGTATTGGAACCTGATGCTGCACTACGGGATTGACGCGTGGTCGCGCGACCTGGCGGCCGCCGGGGGATTGGGCATGATCACTCCGGACCTGATTCCCGACGAGGCCGACGAGTGGCTGGCTGCCGCCGAGACCTACGACCTGGATCGCATCTTTCTGGTGGCGCCGTCGTCGACCCCGGAGCGGTTGACGAAAACCGTGGAAGCCTCGCGGGGGTTCGTCTATGCGGCGTCGACCATGGGTGTCACCGGTGCCCGCGACGTCGTGTCCAGTGCCGCACCGGAACTGGTCGCTCGGGTCAAGGAAGTCTCGGATATCCCCGTCGGGGTCGGTCTTGGTGTGCGCTCTCGTGAGCAGGCCGCCGAGATCGCGGCCTTCGCCGACGGGGTCATTGTGGGTTCGGCTCTGGTGTCGGCGCTGACCGACGGGTTGGCGGCGGTGCGGACGCTAACCGAGGAGCTGGCCGTGGGTGTGCGACAGAAGGTGTCTGCTTCGTGACGACAACCGTCTTGGCTTATTTCCCGAGCCCGCCGCAGGGTGTGTGGCATCTGGGCCCGGTTCCGATTCGGGCCTACGCACTGTGCATCATCGCCGGGATCATCGCCGCGCTCGTGATCGGCGACCGCCGATGGGCGGCGCGTGGTGGCGAGCGCGGTGTCATCTACGACATCGCGCTGTGGGCCGTGCCGTTCGGTCTGGTCGGTGGCCGGCTCTATCACCTGATGACCGACTGGCGGACCTATTTCGCCGAGGGTGGCGCAGGGATCGGGGCGGCACTCCGGATCTGGGATGGTGGCCTCGGCATCTGGGGTGCGGTCGCCCTTGGCGGGGTCGGCGCATGGATTGCCTGCCGGCGCAGGGGGATCCCGCTGCCGGCGTTCGGTGATGCGATTGCGCCGGGCATTGTTCTGGCCCAGGCGATCGGCCGGCTCGGCAACTACTTCAATCAGGAGCTCTACGGCCGCGAGACGACAGTGCCGTGGGGCATGGAGATCTTCTACCGGCGGGACTCGTCCGGGATGGTCGATGTGCATTCCCTCGATGGGGTGTCGACCGGACAGGTCGCCGGTGTGGTGCAGCCGACGTTCCTCTACGAGTTGTTGTGGAACGTCGCGGTGTTCGTGTTCTTGCTCTGGATCGACCGGCGGTTCAAGATGGGTCACGGTCGCCTGTTCGCGGCGTATGTGGCGGCGTACTGCATCGGCCGGTTCTGGGTCGAGCTGCTGCGCGACGACACCGCCACTCATATCGCGGGTATCCGGGTGAACTCGTTCACGTCGGTGTTCGTGTTCATCGGCGCGATCGTGTACATCCTGTTGGCGCCCAAAGGCCGTGAGGATCCGGCCACGCTCGGCGGCACGCACGCGCCCGAGGTGCCCGACGAGGAGTCGCCCGCCGAGAAGATGGCCGAGGATCTGGTGGCCGTGGCCACCGGCGGCGGTATCACCGCTGCCGCGGCCGTGGCCGCGGAGCACGACTCCGAAGACGCCGCGGCTGTTGGTGATACAGAGGAGCCTGAGGCTGAACCCGAGGCCGAGCCAGAGCCAAAGGCCGAGCCCGAAGCTGAAGCTGAGCCGGAACCTGAGGCCGAGACCGAGGCAGAGCCCGAGCCCGAGGCCGAAGCTGAGGCCGAGCCCGAGGCTGAAGCCGAGCCCGCCGAGCCTGAGCCCGAAACCGAGTCCGAGGCCCAGCCCGAGCCCGAGCCTGAAGTTCAACCTGAGGCTTCTACCGAGCCCGAACCCGAGCCGGAGACCATCCCGGTGACAGCACCGCCCACTCAAACCCGCGGATTCCGCACAGTCGTGCGCCGCGTGCTGTGGGGCGTCGAAGTCCACCGCGACTGAGATCGCCGACCGTAGCTGTCCCAACTTGTCGGTGGGACCGCATAGCATCGAACACATGTTCGAAGGATCGACGTCGGATGTGGCGCTGCTTGAGACGATGAGCCGGGCGCTGCGCACCGAGCGTAAGGCGATCGCCGAGCGGCTGCTCGCCGCGGGCCAACTCTGTCAGCGCCGGATGAGCTCGGTCGACGCGGCGGACCGCGCCCAGTGGTGTATCGACAACTGGGAAGCAGTCGCCGCCGAAGTGGCTGCCGAACTCGGTATCAGCCAAGGCCGTGCCTCGTCGCAAATGAATTACGGTGTGCAGCTCATCGAGCGGTTACCGAAGTTGGGCGCGTTGTTCGCCTCGGGCGCAATCGAATATCGCATCGTGATCATCGCAGTGTTCCGCACGGGCCTGATCACTGATGCCGACATCCTCGATGCGGTCGACACCCGGCTGGCGCAGCAGGCAGCGGGGTGGAACACCTGTTCTGAGGAGAAGCTCAAAGAGAAGATCGACTGGTTCGTCAGAGAACTTGATCCGCATGCCGTGCGCCTGGCGCGACAAGCTGACGATGACCGTCATATCGAGACCGCGCCCGCAGCAGACGGAATGGCCGAGATCTATGGTCGCGTGCGAGCGTCCGACGCGGCGGCATTCGACCAGCGACTCGATCAACTCGCCGCGACCGTGTGCCGTGACGACCCGCGCACCGCGCGCCAACGCCGCTCGGATGCATTGGGCGCGTGGGCAAACGGCGACTCGACGATGTGCTGCGACTGCGGATCCGACGATTGCCCCGCGCGCTCAGGCAACGACAGCGGTCCGGGTCAGATCGTCATCCACCTGCTGGCCGACAGCACCACGGTCACCGGCGAATCGGACACTCCGGCGCTGCTGCCCGGGTATGGGGCGATTCCCGCCGACACCGTGAGGGCCTTGGCGGCACGCGCGAAACTGCGGCCGGTGATCGGCGGCAAGGAATTGAGCGCGGAACCGCAGTATCGGCCGTCGACTGCGTTGGCGGAGTTCATCCGCTGCCGCGACTTGACGTGTCGCTTCCCTGGCTGTGATCGCCCAGCTTCCGTAGCCGACATCGATCACACCGTGCCCTATCCGTTGGGGCCGACTCATCCGTCGAATCTGAAACTTCTGTGTCGTCTGCATCACTTGCTGAAGACATTTTATGCCGGGCCGCGCGGATGGACCGATCGTCAATTGCCTGACGGGACAGTGATCTGGACGTCGCCGTCAGGTCGCACGTACAGGACGAAACCCGGCGGCACGCTGTTCTTCCCACAGCTGTTCCCTCCGACCACGGAGCTGAACCTGCCGGACAACGCGACCCAGCCCCGCCAGCCGGGACGCGGCGTGATGATGCCCGCCCGCCGACGCACCCGCGCCCAAGACCGAGCCGACCGAATCCGCTGGGAACGCGGACTCAACGAAGCGCGAGCCGCAGCCCATCCGCCGCCCTTCTAGGTAGCCCTCGCAGTGCCCGTATCGCCAGGGTCTCCCTGGCGGTTCCTAAGCCTGTCAACCTGGTTGCATCGACGGGTCGCTGCTGAAGGGACGAACACCAATGGTCGATGGCCAATTCACCACGCATGCAGAACTTTTCGACCTGAGCGGAAAGTACGCGCTCGTCACTGGCGGCACCAAGGGTATCGGCATGATGATCGCACGCGGCCTCCTCCAGGCGGGCGCACGCGTCGTCGTCAGCTCTCGCAATGCAGACGCGTGTGCGCAGGCACAGCACGAACTGTCTGAATTCGGTACCGTGCACGCAGATCCGGCCGACCTGTCCAAGCACGACGAGTGTCGGCGGCTCGCTGATCACGTCACGGCCGACTCCCAACCCCTGGACATCCTCGTCAACAACGCAGGAGCGATGTGGCGCGAGCCGCTGGAAACATTCCCGGACGAGGCGTGGGACACCGTGATCGACCTCAACCTCAAGTCGCCGTTCTGGCTGGTGCAGTCGCTACTTCCCGCACTTCGCGGGGCCGGCACAGCCGAAGATCCTGCGCGGATCATCAACATCGGCAGTATCGCCGCCATCCACGTCGCGCAATCGCCCAATTACTCCTACGCCAGCAGCAAAGCGGCGCTGCACCAACTCACCAGAGTGCTTGCCAGAGAGCTGGGCCCGCAGCACGTCACGGTGAACGCGGTAGCGCCGGGACCCTTCCCGTCGCAGATGATGGCGTCGACACTCGAGGTCGTCGGTGACACGATCGCGGCAACGGCCCCACTGCGCCGGCTCGGCCGTGACGACGATATGGCTGGTGTTGCCGTGTTCCTCGCCAGCCGCGCCGCGTCCTACCTCACTGGCGCCATCATCCCGGTGGACGGCGGCATGGCGACGACTGCATCGGGCACCCCCTAGCTGTCGGTTCAGGCTTACGGTGAAACGATGCCGACGATGGATCTGCGCGCCGATATCCGGGAGTTTCTCAGCTCGCGTCGCGCCCGCATCACACCTGAACAGGCGGGTCTGCCGGCTTACGGCGGTAACCGTAGGGTCAAAGGCCTGCGTCGCGAGGAGGTAGCGCTGTTGGCGGGGATATCCGTCGACTACTACGTGCGCATGGAGCGAGGCGGCCTCGCCGGTACCTCCGACGGTGTACTCGAGGCGTTGGCTTCTGCGCTGAAACTCGACGAAGCCGAGCGCGACCACCTGTTCCACCTCGCGCGCCAGTCCGGCGCGCCCAGAGGGCCCCGTCGGCGCAGGCCTACCCGGGCGGTGCGCTCGACATTGCAGCAGGTGCTCGACGCCATCTCGGACGCGCCGGCCTGGATCTGCAACGGGCGTTATGACGTCCTCGCGACGAATTCGCTTGCCCGAGCCCTGTTCTCACCAGTGCTGTCCGACCCGCGACGGCCCGCGAACACCGCGCGGTTCGTATACCTGGATCCCGAGGCGGCCAAAGCGTTCTTCGTCGACTACGACCATATCGCCAGTGACGTGGCTGCGAAACTACGCATGGAGGCCGGTCGCCATCCACACGACGAGGGTCTCATTGCACTGGTCGGCGAATTGTCAACGCGCAGCGAGCTGTTCCGGCAGCGGTGGGAATCCCAGGACGTCCGGCTTCATCGATCCGGACGCAAGCGGATGCATCATCCAGTCGTGGGTCGACTCGACCTGGACGTCGAATCCCTGGAACTGCCGGCCGATCCCGGCCTGCACCTGACCGTCTACACCGCACCACCCGACACATCGACCGCTGACAATATGGCGCTCCTGGCATCGTGGGCGGCCACTGAGGCTCGGCCGGCCAGCAGTTGACGCGTCACCGCGGCGACGCGCTGACCGAGATGCTCACAGGTGCGCACATCGGCCTCGTGCACCGCGGTCGGATCGGCGTCGACATCGGTCGAGGCGCCGGCGCCGAGCCAGAAGCCAAGCCGGTTGAGCTCGAATTCGCTTGCGGCGCTGGTGTTCCACCCTGCGGTCAGGCCGAGGTTGACCCAATGCATGTGATGCTGCGCGGCGAACACCGCCAACGCACTGAGCGTCTGCAGCTTGTCGCCGGCCTTCGATCCGGAGTTGGTGAATCCGGCACTCACCTTGTCGCGCCACGTGCCCTCCATGCAGCGTCGGCCCGTGCGTTCGGCGAACGCCTGGAACCCGGCCGACACGTTGCCCATGTACGTCGGGCAACCGAAGATAATCGCGTCGGCGCCATCGAGCACCGGCCAGTCGTCGTCACCGACGGTGTCGACAGCGATCAGTCGAACGTGGGCTTCGGCGGTCTCGGCGCCACGACCGACAGCTTGGGCCAACGTCGCGGTGTGGCCGAAGCCCGAGTGGTAGGCCACCACCACCTGAGGTGTCACCATGCTTGCCCTCCGTACGCGCTGTCGACCACCTCGCGGTAGCGCTGCTGCCAGTCGGGAATCTCCGTCCCGGCCAGGTGAGCTTCGAGCCGGTCGAGGTAAGCATGCGTGCCTGGTCGAAAACCGTTGGCGTTGCGCACCCCCAGCCCACGATGGCTGAATCGCAGCAGCGTTCCTTCCCCGTCGGGCGACAGCTCGTACCGCACGACGCCGGGCTCGACGATCCGCTGGTTCCACTCGTGCTCGAAAACATACGGCGGATCCCAGACCAGAATCCGGCCGGTCATCTGCTTCTGTTCAGCCGGTATCGGCGGTGGGGCCGGCCTCATCTCGATCGTGCCGCCCTCACGCGCATCGATGGACGTGTCGCCCATCCACTGCCCGCGTTCGGCAGGATCGGTGATCGCGGCCCACACCCGCTCGATGGGGTGGGGAAGTCGCCGCTCGAAAGTCAGTATCGCCCGGTCGTTTTCGATGCTGAGTTGGCCCTCGCGGGTGGTCATGAATTCTCCTTGCTCTTGTTCAGGTGGCGTTCGAGGGCGTCGAGATGACCGGTCCAGAACTGGCGGTACTGCTCGATCCAGCTGTCGATCGCCACGAGTCCATCGGCACGTAGTGCATAGATCCGCCGCTGCGCGTCTGGACGCACCTCGACCAGGCCGACCTCGCGCAGGATCCGCAAGTGTCGCGACACCGACGGCTGGGTCAAATCCGGCAGCGCCGCAACGAGTTCGCCTGCCGTGCAATCACCGGCGGCCAACGTGTCCAACAGGATTCGGCGGTTCGGTTCGGCGATGGCCTCGAAGACGTCCATGTTTCGAGTATTGCACTGCATCTATATAGACGCAAGGCTATATAAAGCTAGGGCAGCTTGATCGCCGAGGTGTACATCTCCACGATGGGGCGGTAGAGGTCGACGTCGTCGAGCTCGCTGCCCAAGATGACGGAGTCGCTGGTGGCGATCAGCACTTGCGCGAAGGTCAGTGGCGGGATCAGCAGTGTCCCGCCGAGGCGATCGATGCCCTTGACGATGAATTCGCTGAGCTTCTCCACGACCTCTGACCGCTTGGCGGCCACCCGTTCCCGCGCCTCCGGATTCCGGAGAAGGTACAGCGTGAACTCATGCCCCAACGCCGCGTGCTCAGCACCGCGGTCTCTGCTCAGCTGGCGCCAGCGCGCCGCGATATCGTCGAACTCTTGCGCCGTGACCGACTTCGCGGACGCCATCACCTCGGCGAAGTTGTCGAAATAGCGCCGCCAGTACCGGTCGCTGACCGCCAGGAAGAGGTCTTCCTTGGTCGCGAAGTGCTTGTAGATGGCACCCTTCGTGTAGCCGGCGGCATGGGCGATGTCATCGAGTTTAGCTGCCAGGAAACCCTTTTCGGCGAACACATCCTCGGCGGCGTCCAGCAGCAACGAGCGGGTGTGCTCGAGTCGCCGCTCGCGTGTCCATCGCTCCGCCATGGCAGAAGTCTGCCACAGAATCTGAGGTACTCACTGGACACTGAGATACCCGCGGGTATATTTTGGCCCCGTGAGCGATGTTTCCCGCACGAAAAAATCCGCCACCGTCGTCGAGCCGGCACCGGACGCCGCGAAGCTCGGCGACGCGCATCGCCCGTCAGGTACGACGGTCAAGGTGTGGGCAGCCGTCGGCGGTGCACTTCTGGTCCTGCAGCTCTACGTCTGGATCCGATGGGTGACCGGCCCGTACTTCGTGCGCGTGCCGGCCGGCCCCAGCGACCCGCCGACCTACATGAAGATCTTCCTGACCGCCAACGGCGCACTGATGTGCGTCGGATTACCGGCAGCCATCTGGTGGTTCCTGATCCGACCGTGGGTTCGTGAGCGCCGGATCACCCTCGACGGACTGCTGCTGATCTCCTGCGCGCTGTTCTTCTTCCAAGACCCGCTGCTGAACTATCTCAACACGTGGTGCACCTACAACACCTGGTTGTGGAATCGCGGTTCCTGGTCGTCGCACATCCCCGGGTGGGTGTCACCCGAATCGCCCGGCCGCCAAGTCGCAGAACCCTTGCTGATCAACGCAACCGGCTACGGGATGGTGTTGCTGCTTGCCATCGCCGGGTGTTGGTTCATGCGCCGACTGAAGTCGCGCTGGCCGCACATGAGCAACCTGCGGCTCATCCTGATTACCTGTGCGGCCGCCATCGTCCTCGACTTCGTCATGGAAGCCTGCTTCATGCTTCCGTTCGGGCTCTACACGTATCCCGGTGCCATCCAATCGGTTTCGGTCTTCGCGGGCACCTATCATCAGTGGCCCATCTATGAGGGGCTGATGTGGGGCGGCGTGATGACAGCCCTGAGCTGTCTGCGTTTCTTCACCGACGACCGAGGCCGCACCGTCGTCGAGCGCGGACTTGACCAGGTGCGCGGTGGCTTCGCCCGACAGCAGTTCGTCCGCTTCCTCGCGATCTTCGGCGCGGTCAGCGCATGCTTCTTCGTCTTCTACAACCTGCCAGCGCAATGGTTCGCCATGCACTCCGACCCGTGGCCGGCCGATCACCAGAAGCGCTCGTACTTCAACGGGGGCATCTGCGGCGACGGCACCGACACCCCGTGCCCGGATCCGGTCATTCCGGTACCGACGAAACGGTCCGGCTTCATCGACGTCAACGGCAAGCTGGTACTGCCCGAGGGGGCAACGCTGCCACCGGTCGTTCCGTTCGAGCCCGGTAAGTGAGCACCCCGTTCTACCTACCGGTCAGCGACGAAGTCGAGGTCTTTCACGCGGCGGCTCGCCGCGGACTGCCTGTGCTCCTCAAAGGACCCACCGGTTGCGGCAAAACCAGATTCGTCGAGGCGATGGCCAACCAACTCGGCCGCGAGTTGGTCACCGTCGCCGGCCATGAGGATATGACGTCGGCCGATCTCGTCGGCCGGTTCCTGCTCAAGGGCGGTGAGACGGTCTGGGTGGACGGACCGCTCACGCGTGCCGTTCGGCAGGGGAGCATCTGCTATCTCGACGAGATCGTCGAGGCTCGGCAAGACACCATCGTGGTCATTCATCCGCTCGCCGACCACCGTCGTGAACTCCCGGTCGACCGGCTCGGCACCAGCGTGCCGGCTGCACCCGGGTTCCAACTCGTGATCTCCTACAACCCGGGCTATCAAAGCGTCCTGAAAAGCATCAAGGAATCGACCCGACAGCGGTTCGTCGCAATAGAACTCGACTTCCCGCCCGCCGATATCGAAACCGACATCGTCGCTCGCGAGGCGGGAATCGACGCCGACACCGCGCGGGCGTTGGTCACCCTCGGGCGCGCGATCCGGGACCTCGACGGCTCACCGCTGCGGGAGGTGGCGTCGACCCGGCTGCTGATTCTCGCCGGCGGTCTCGTCGCCGAGGGACTCAGCCTGCGCAGTGCCGTCCGTGCGGCCGTGGTCAGGGTATTGTCTGACGATCCCGACCTAGTAAGCGCCCTCGGCGAGCTGGCCGACGCGGTACTGCCGAACCGTGAGTAATGTGGCTGCCCCGCAACGCTTTCGGCTGCTCGCGACGCATCTGGCACGGCGGCCGCTCGACATCGCCGAGGCCGCGCCCGGTGAGGCCGCCTACACCGACGGGCGGGTCATCTTCGTGACCGCCGACGGCTCCGTCGACGATCATCGACGTGAAGTGCGCGTGCAGGCCATGTTGCTCGGGGCGGGCAGCCTGAGTCCGGATCTCGTCAGGGCGCTGCGGGGGCGGCGGACCTTGGCGCGACGCTACCTCGCCGTGGAGGGGCGCCGGGTCCTGGGCAGCGAGCCAACGCCGCGCACCATCAGCCCTGCGGAATCGTTGTCCGTGGCACGCGGGCGAACCGCGATCGCCGACCCGCCCGCCTGGTTCGGCGTCATCAGACCCGCCCGCCTGTTACGGACACCGCAGGCTTCCGGTGTGGCGGCTACCGCCGAGGACATGCGCGACCTGCTCGACGACGCCGATGAGAGCGACGAGACGTCCGAAGAAAGCAAGATTCTCAAGCTCTTTCACAACCCAGTGCTCAACTCGACGATGCTCTCGGACTTCCTCCGCAAGGTCTTCGGCGGATCCCGATCCGCAAGCGACGATGAAGCGGGTGCCGAGGTTCCCGTACGCACCGTGCGACGCACCCGCAGTGCGGCACCGCAGGCCCGACCGGTACCGAGCCCCATTGCGTTCACCGACGCCGGCCGCCCCGGCGCGGCCGTCGGCATCACCGGCGCCCTGCATCCCGAATGGGATGTCTTCGCCGGCCGCTACCGCCCCGACTGGTGCCGCGTGATCGACTACCCGATGACGGTACCGGCCGATGCATCCGCCGCTACCGTGCCCGACGACACAGTGCTCCGGCAGCGGCTGGCTCGCGTCGGCCTGGCGCACCGGGTGATGCGCCGCCGCGCTGACGGCGACGAACTCGACACTGACGCCCTGATCGACTTCGTGGCCGAAACCCGTTCGGGCAATTCGCCTCCCGAGCACGTCTACACCGAACGGCGCAAGATCGCCCGAGAGCTGGGTGTGCTGATCCTGCTCGACGCTTCCGGATCGGCCAACGACGCCGACACCGAAGGTCGCGCCGTGCACGAACACCAGCGGCGTGCGGCAGCCACTCTGGCGGCCACACTGGAGGATCTCGGTGATCGTGTTGCGGTCTACGCGTTCCGATCCCATGGTCGCCACGCTGTCCACCTGCCGGCGATCAAGACGTTCGATCAACGCTTCGGCATCACCAGCCGCGCCCGCGTGAACCAGTTGCAGCCCTCCGGGTATACGCGACTCGGTGCCGCAGTCCGGGGTGCGGGAGACATTTTGAAGCGTGATGCGGGCACGCCGAGCCGGCTGCTTGTCGTGCTGTCAGATGGATTCCCGTACGACGACGGTTACGAAGGCAGATACGCCGAGGCCGATGCGCACCGCGCGCTGGCCGAGTTACGCGCCGATGGCATTGCGTGTCTGTGTCTTTCGATCGGAGCCGTCACCGCGAGCGGCACCCTCGACCGGGTCTTCGGCGCGGCCGGTTATGCGAGCGCGCCGGCGTTGAGCGACGTAAGTCCGCGTATGGACGAGTTGTTCCTGTCCTCGCTGCGCGAATTGGCCGCGCCGAGGTCCTCCGGCCAACCGGGGTAGGTCGGCGGCGTGCCGCCGTACGCCGGACACAGCGCGCGATGGCTGCACCAGTCGCACAGCCGCGACGGGTTGGCCCGGAAATCGCCTGTGGCGCCGGCAGATTGGATCGCCCGCCAGATCGCCATCAAGGTCTTCTCGAAGCGCAGCAGCTCGTCGAGCGCGGGGGTGTAGTCCAACAGCTGGCCGTCGGCCAGATAGATCAGCCGCAACCGGCTGGCCAGCACATCACGCGAACGCAACAGGGCAACGGCGTAGAACTTCATCTGGAACATCGCCTTGAACTCGGCAAGCGCCCTGGCCGCAGGCGGCGCCTTACCGGTCTTGTAGTCGACAACCCGCAGTTCACCGGTTCCCGCGACGTCGATCCGGTCGACGAAACCGCGCAGCAGGGTGCCGTCGGCAAGCTCGACCTCGATGCGCTGCTCGCAACTCTGCGGATCGAACCGGGTCGGATCTTCCAGCCGGTAGTAACCGGTGAGCAGCTTGCGCGCTTCGGCCAGAAGCTGAGTTCGTTGCTCGTCGGTGAAATCGTCCGCGAAGTCCGGATGCTCGGCCAGCACCTTCTCCCAGGCCGGGTCGACCAAAGACAAGGCGGCGTCCGGCACACGCTCGGCTGCCGGCATGCCGTAGAGCTGCTCGAGGGCGGCATGCACCACAGAACCGCGCAGCTGCGCGGTCGACGGCGGCTCAGGCAGTCGATCGATGGCACGGAACCGATAGAGCAGCGGGCACTGCTTGAAGTCCGCGGCCCGCGACGGCGACAGCGCGGGTCGCGGCGCCTGCAGCACCTGATCAGACATAACTGCAGCCTAAGACGGTGTGCCGACAAGGCGACGGTACGCGGCGCGGCGAGTCCGCTATGGCAGGCTGAACGGCTGTGACCGACGATCCCGCCCCGCGCCGGACCGGTCCCTTCGTCGTCGGGGACCGCGTTCAGCTCACCGACGCCAAGGGCCGGCACTACACGATGATCCTGAACCCGGGAAGTGAGTTCCACACCCACCGCGGGGCCATCGAACACGACACGGTGATCGGCTTACCGGAAGGCAGCGTGGTCAAGTCCACCAGCGGCGACGCGTTTCTGGTGTTGCGGCCGCTGCTCATCGACTACGTGCTGTCGATGCCGCGCGGCGCCCAGGTCATTTACCCCAAGGATGCCGCCCAGATCGTCCACGAGGGCGACATCTTCCCGGGCGCGCGGGTCCTGGAGGCCGGTGCGGGTTCCGGTGCGCTGACGTGCTCGCTGCTGCGGGCGGTCGGCCCGGGCGGCGAGGTGATCTCCTATGAGGTGCGCGATGACCACGCCGTGCACGCCAAGCGCAATGTCGAAACGTTCTTCGGGCAGGACCCGGACAACTGGCGGCTGATCATCGGCGACCTGGTCGACTCCGACCTCGACGAGGCCTCCGTCGACCGCGTCGTCCTCGACATGCTGTCGCCCTGGGACGTCCTCGACACCGTCGCTCGGCTGCTGATCCCCGGCGGCGTGCTGATGGTGTACGTGGCCACCGTGACCCAGCTGTCGAAGACGGTGGAGGCGCTGCGCGAACAGCAGTGCTGGACCGAGCCGAGGACGTGGGAGACGCTGCAGCGCGGTTGGAATGTCGTCGGTTTGGCGGTACGCCCGCAGCACAACATGCGCGGCCACACCGCGTTCCTGATTTCGGCACGCCGGCTGGCTCCCGGCACGGTCACCCCGACCCCGCTGCGCCGCAAGCGTCAGCAGGTCTAATCGTCGTCGCTGCGGTGCATCCCGCGCCGCACCGAGAGCAGCTCGATCTCGGGACGGCCCGCCACCAACCGTTCGGCGGCATCGAGCACCTCGACGACGTGGGCGCGGTCGCCGGCCACCACGGACACCCCGATACCGGAACGCCGATACAGATCCGCTGAACCGGTCTCGGCCGCCGAGATCATGAAGCGCCGCCGTAGTTCGGCGACGATCGGGCGCACGACGGCCCGCTTTTCTTTCAGCGAGTGGACGTCACCGAGCAGGACGTCGAATTCCAGCCAGCCGATCCACATTCAGGGTGTGGGGGTCGGGCTCGCCGGGCCGGCGCCGCCACGAGCATTGCCGAAGGCCAGCAGCATGTCGGCCGTTTCGCGGGACAGCTGCCAGTTGCCCTTGTCCTGACGGAACTCCATCGGGAACGTGAAGTTGCCCGGGTTGGCCGGATTGGAGGTGGTGACGTTGATCGACGCGAGCGCGTCGTCGGGTCGACGGTCCGACCACCGGATTTCGGTAGCGGTGAAGGTCAGCAGCGTGAAGCCGCCGTCGCGCAGTGCCGCGGCGAACTTGTCGATGGTCGCGGCATCGCCAGGCGTGGTCGACTCGACGAGCTGAAGCTTGTCGGCGCCTTTGACCGCCGGGTCGGCGAGCCGATACAGCACAGCGGTCAGCGTGTCGGGCGCAGGCAGCGGGGCTGCGTTGGACGCGGGCGGCGCCAGCGGCGTCGACGACTGTTCGAAAGGACTCTGAGTCGACGACTTCGGCTCTGCGTGGTCAGAACACCCCGAGAGGCTGAGCGCCGCCACGATTGTGGCGGCGCTCAGACCTACGAAGAACGGGTGTCGCATCCCGCGCTGGCTCAGCCGGCTCCTTGCATCAGCGACAGCGCCGACTGCTTGGTCAGCTGCCATCCGCTCGGGCTGGGGCCCTCCACGAACTGGATGCTCTGGGTAGCGGTCTGACCGTTGGGCGCGGTGGCCGTGACGTTGGCCGTCGCGGTCGGGCCTTCCTGGTCGATGTCGGCGATGTTGAAGCTCAGCGGCAACAGGCCCTTGGCCGAGGCGTTGTTGAACGCCCGATCGGCGGCGATGCCCTCGAACCGGCCCAGGCCGAACTGGATGTAGGAGCCTTTGTTGCCGGAGAACGAGCCCCCGCCCTGGAGGCCGTTGAGCGTGGCAACGAGCTGGCTCTGGAGCTCTGGCGCCGGCGTCTGCGGCATCGGTGCGCCGAAGACGACGGGCTGCACGGCCGGCGCGGGCACCGGCGAGCTGAATGCAACCGACGTCACACCGGCGGCAACGCCGCCGACGATCGCTGCGGCGGCAACGCCCGTGGCTAGGAGTTTCAGGGTCACGGCTGTCCTCTCGATCGGCCCGACTCATTAGAAAGATTAACAGTGTTGCCAGTGTGTCGAAATTCCCCGCACGCACATGATCGAGGTTGGGCCGGTAGCGTTGAGGTATCCACCGCACCAACTCTCGGTGTGGGAGAGGAGCGCAACATGAGTGAGGCACAAGAACCCCAGCTGTCCGGCGAAGACGCCGCCGAACTGGAAGAGCTGCGGCGTGAGGCGGCGGTACTCCGCGATCAGCTGGAGAATGCCATGGCGCAAGGCGGCGCCCGCAGTGCTCGTGATGTACACCAGCTCGAGGCGCGGATCGACTCTCTCGCGTCGCGCAACGCGAAACTGATGGACACCCTCAAGGAGGCCCGTCAGCAATTGCTCGCGCTGCGCGAGGAGGTTGACCGCCTCGGTCAGCCGCCGAGCGGATACGGCGTGTTGCTCGGCTCCCACGAGGATGACACCGTCGATGTGTTCACCTCCGGCCGCAAGATGCGCTTGACGTGCTCGCCCAACATCGACGTCAAGTCGCTCAAGAAGGGCCAGACGCTGCGCCTCAACGAGGCGCTGACCGTCGTGGAGGCCGGCACGTACGAGTCGGTCGGCGAGATCAGCACGCTGCGCGAGATCCTCGCCGACGGGCACCGTGCACTGGTGGTCGGGCATGCCGACGAGGAGCGCATCGTCTGGCTGGCCGAACCGCTGGTGGCCATCGAGGACCTGCCCGCCGACGTCGCCGAGGAACTCGACGATGATGACCTGCGTCCGCGAAAGCTGCGCCCTGGCGACTCGCTGCTGGTCGACACCAAGGCCGGTTATGCGTTCGAGCGCATTCCCAAGGCCGAGGTCGAGGACCTGGTGCTCGAAGAGGTGCCCGACGTCGCCTACAGCGACATCGGCGGTCTGACCCGTCAGATCGAGCAGATCCGCGACGCCGTCGAGCTGCCGTTCCTGCACAAGGAGCTGTACCGCGAGTATGCGTTGCGGCCGCCGAAAGGCGTGCTGCTCTACGGGCCGCCCGGTTGCGGTAAAACCTTGATCGCCAAGGCCGTTGCCAATTCGCTGGCGAAGAAGATGGCCGAGGTCCGCGGCGATGACGCTCGCGAGGCGAAGTCGTACTTCCTCAACATCAAGGGTCCGGAGCTGCTGAACAAGTTCGTCGGCGAGACCGAACGCCACATCCGGCTGATTTTCCAGCGGGCCCGCGAAAAGGCTTCTGAGGGAACGCCGGTCATCGTGTTCTTCGACGAGATGGACTCGATCTTCCGCACCCGCGGCACCGGTGTGAGCTCCGATGTGGAGACAACGGTCGTGCCCCAGCTGCTGTCGGAGATCGACGGTGTGGAGGGGCTGGAGAACGTCATCGTGATCGGCGCCTCCAACCGCGAGGACATGATCGACCCGGCGATCCTGCGGCCCGGCCGCCTGGACGTGAAGATCAAGATCGAGCGACCGGATGCCGAAGCGGCACAGGACATCTTCAGCAAGTACCTCACCGAAGAGCTGCCGGTGAACGCTGATGATCTGGCCGAGTTCGGTGGCGATCGCGGACAGTGCATCAGGGCGATGATCGAGAAGGTCGTCGACCGGATGTATGCCGAGATCGACGACAACCGGTTCTTGGAAGTCACCTACGCCAACGGCGACAAAGAAGTCATGTACTTCAAGGACTTCAACTCCGGCGCGATGATCCAGAACGTGGTCGACCGGGCCAAGAAGTACGCGATCAAGTCGGTGCTGGAGACCGGGCAGAAGGGTCTGCGGATCCAGCACCTGCTCGACTCGATCGTCGACGAGTTCGCCGAGAACGAGGACCTGCCCAACACCACGAATCCGGATGACTGGGCGCGGATCTCGGGCAAGAAGGGCGAGCGGATCGTCTACATCCGCACGCTCGTCACCGGCAAGAGCAGCAGCGCCAGCCGGGCCATCGACACCGAATCGAACCTGGGCCAGTACCTGTAGCGGTACCGGCCCGGGCTCGGCTCGTCAGCGCCTTAAATCTGCAACGAGTAGCTGTTGCTGAAATTGTCTTGGGTGACGTGGGCGTCCTGGGTGGTGGTGTCAACGCTCAGCGGCTCGGTGAGTGTGCGCGTTTCATAGCGCCACCCGTCGGGCACATCCAGCCGCTCGGCCAGGTCCGGCAGGCTCGCGAGAGTGAGGCCCGGGTCCACGATCTGGCTGTAGGTCTGCATGACCCAGCGCTGCCCCTGCGGGTCCACGAGTTCGAACACCGGCCGGCCGGCATCGAAGGTGAACACGGCTTTGCGATCCACTCGGTTGACGGTGTACGGCGCTGGGCTCATGGACGACAGCTTGACCGTGGCCTGCCGAATCATGTCGATACCGCCGAAGGTCTTGATCTCCTGCTGGGCGGTCGCGGCTTTCTCGATGCTGCTCATCAACCAGTAGCGCGGCCCGTTGAGAAGGGCCGCGACGGCACCGTTGTCCTTGGCGATCGCCTCGGCGTCGAGCTTGTTCCACAGCTCCGCGGGGCAGTCATTGAGCGGAAAGCTGTTGTAGACGGTCGCTTCGGGACCATCTGCGCCGGCGGTGACCAGCAGGATCTCGCCGTAGCGCTTGTCGAACACATCAGGCCGCTCGGTCATGGTTTGCCTCCATCTCCAGATACGCGTCGCGGCCGGCCAGGCTCACGGCGACGTCGGCGACCAGCGGGTCGAAGAACCGCTGCCGGTAGAGCGGGTCGACGCTGGTGCTGACGGTGAAGTACAGCCCGGACAGCACCGCCACGAACAATGAAGTGTGCACCACGGTCTGGGGGATCGGCACGTGGATGCCGAACCATGTTCCGGCGCAAGGGGGTTGGCCGACTGGACAGGACTGCTCGGCCGACCACAGCACGGTGACGTCGTCAGGAATCGCGATCGTGCCCAGCGCCAGGAAGAACACGAACAACCCGGTGGTGAAGAACACCACCTGGATCGCTTGGGCGACCACCATCACCGCGACGACGTTGACCTGTTCGGCCAGCGAAAGCGGCGTGCGAGCAGGGGCGGTGTCGGTGGCCAGGGGAGTGCCGTCGAGCAGCGCAGCGGTGTCGCGTCGGCCCGAGCGGTCCTCGCGTAGCGCCTGCACCTCGTCGCGAATGGTCACGACCATGAACACCAGTGCCACCAGGGCCAGGAAACCGATTGTCTGCCAGAGCCGTTCGCGCGTCATCCGCGCGGACAACTGCCACAGCTCGCCGGTGAAATACACCACCACGGTCAGCATCAGCAGCGGCAGCGCGCGGCTCATCAACGTTCCGAGCGCACCGAATTGCACCCACGCAAACCGGAAGGCCCACAGAACAATTGAGCCGATGCCCAGATACGTCAGCCACACCGAAACCAGCGCGACGATCCCGAACCCGGCCACCTCGGCCGCGGTGAGACCCGTCCAGCCCCGGTCGACCAACGGGAAGCCGATCACGAACAGCGCCATCACGAATAGCGCCGCACTGCGCCGCCCCGCTTCACTGCGCGTCGTGCCGGCCTGATGCAGGAGGTACAGCACGAACGGCGCCGCGGTCAGCACGACCGCCATGATCCCCAGCCGCACCACGGTCGCGACGTCCACCTCGCCGTCGCTGAAATCGGCGACCAGCGCCGTCACGGCGATAAGGGCGCCGATACCGCTGACCACCGGCGCCGATCGGGCGATCAACCGTCGCGAGCGCACCCGTCGCGTGAGCACCAGTGGCAGGCCGCGGCCCAAGAACCACTCGTGCACGTCGCGGCTGGAGGCGGTCGTCATCAGCGCCCCCGCCGCGACGAGCGGTAGCGATCGCGCGCCACCAGGGTGAGCCGCAGGTCGGCCAGCAGCGGGTCGAGGAACTGCGCGCGGTACTCCTTGTCGGTGACCGCCTTGGCCGCCAAATACATGAACGTGATGGCCGTCAGCATCATGGTCGTCTGGATCAGCGGGTCGGGGACCGGCAGCGTCATACCCAGCAGGTGGCCGTCGTTGCTTCCGGTATCACGGGTCCAGGAGGCCAGCAGCGGCGGACTGAGCACAATCAACCCGAGCACGAAGAAGATCGCCCCGGTGGCCAGCGCGACCGTCAGGACCTGGCCCACCTGAGAGGCCGCGACGACGAACACCACGTTGGCCCGCTCGGGGTGGGACAGCGGGTCGACGCCGGGTTCGTCGGCAATTCCCTCGAACGGCGTGCCGGCCAGTCGTTCGGCGTCCTCGGGGGCGGCTTCGGTTTCGTCCAGGATCGGGCGGACTCGTTCCAGGGTGCTCGATACCAGGAACGCGGCGGCGATCGCGAACAGGAATCCGATGGCCAGCCATAGTCGTCCTCGACTGACGATCGCGGCCATCAACCAGACGTAGGTGTTGAAGAAGACCAAAAAGGTCAGTAGCACCACCGGCAGCGCGCGGACGAACATTCCGCTGGCCAACGCCAGGTTCGACATCGTGTCGTGGGCGGCCCAACCCGCGATCGATCCGATGCCCGACGCCGTCGCGACCACAATCGCCGCGATGGCGATCGCCGCCATCGCCAGGTTCACCGTGATCCGTGGACTCGGACCGCCGAAGACGCAACCGAGGATGGTCACCGCCAGCGCGACATTGGCCGCCACGACGCGCCGAAGCGGGCTGTCGATCCGCGACACCAGCCAGCCCACCAGCGCCGCCACCGGCAACACCAGCACGACCAGCGCCAGGAGGAAACCTTCGGCCACCGTCGGCCTGCCGTCGATGTCGATGGTGTGTTTGCCCGACAGCGTCACCACCAGGATGGAGTTCGCGGCGAAGACCGCCACTCCCGCGAGCGCGGGGGCGGAGCGGCCCCACACCCGCCGCAGCAGGGTCCCGCGCCGTACCACCGCGGGAAGACCTCGAACCAGAAACCAGCGCTCTTCGGCGTAGCGGTCCGGTGATGTCATCGTTGCGCGGCTCCGATGTGGGCTTTCGAGTCAGGTCACAGTAGCCGGAAGTGGGACCGTCCACGCGGCAGGCGCGCAACACGCCCCGCTAGGCTGGCGCCCATGCAAAGGATCATCGGAACCGAGGTCGAGTACGGCATCTCTTCGCCGTCCGATCCGACCGCCAATCCGATCCTGACCTCCACGCAGGCTGTGCTGGCTTACGCCGCGGCCGCCGGCATCCAGCGGGCCAAGCGGACCCGGTGGGACTACGAGGTGGAGTCGCCGCTGCGAGACGCGCGCGGATTCGACCTCAGCCGCTCCTCGGGGCCGCCGCCGATCGTCGACGCCGACGAGGTCGGCGCGGCGAACATGATCCTCACCAACGGCGCGCGGCTCTATGTCGACCACGCGCACCCGGAGTACTCGGCACCCGAGGTCACCGACCCGATGGACGCCGTGATCTGGGACAAGGCCGGCGAACGCGTCATGGAGGCCGCGGCGCGGCATGTGGCCAGCGTGCCCGGCGCGGCCAAGCTGCAGCTGTACAAGAACAATGTCGACGGCAAGGGTGCGTCCTACGGTTCGCACGAGAACTACCTGATGAGCCGTCAGACGCCGTTCTCGGCGGTGATCTCGGGGCTGACGCCGTTCATGGTGTCGCGGCAGGTCGTGACCGGTTCGGGCCGGGTCGGCATCGGGCCGTCCGGTGACGAACCGGGCTTTCAGCTGTCCCAGCGTGCCGACTACATCGAGGTCGAGGTGGGCCTGGAGACCACCCTCAAGCGCGGCATCATCAACACCCGCGACGAGCCGCACGCCGACGCCGACAAGTACCGCCGCCTGCACGTCATCATCGGCGACGCGAATCTCGCCGAAACCTCGACGTATCTCAAGGTGGGCACGACGTCGCTGGTCCTGGACCTGATCGAGGAAGGCCCGAAATTCGGCCTCGACCTCTCGGATCTGGCGCTGGCGCGGCCGGTGCACGCCGTCCACGTCATCAGCCGGGATCCGTCGCTGCGCGCGACGGTGGCACTCGCCGACGGCCGGGAATTGACCGCGCTGGCCATCCAGCGGATCTACCTGGACCGGGTGGCCAAGCTGGTCGACGCCCGCGACCCGGATCCGAGTGCCTCCCAGGTCGTCGAGACCTGGGCGCACATCCTTGACCTGCTGGAACGCGATCCAATGGAGTGCGCCGAGCTGCTCGACTGGCCGGCCAAGCTGCGCCTCCTGGAGGGCTTTCGGCAGCGCGAGAACCTCGGCTGGTCGGCACCGCGCCTGCATCTGGTCGATCTGCAGTACTCCGATGTCCGGCTCGACAAGGGCCTGTACAACCGGTTGGTGGCACGCGGTTCGATGAAGCGTCTGGTCACCGAACAGCAGGTGATCGACGCCGTCGACAACCCGCCGACCGATACCAGGGCGTACTTCCGCGGCGAGTGTCTGCGACGCTTCGGCGCCGATATCGCGGCGGCCAGTTGGGACTCGGTGATCTTCGATCTGGGCGGCGATTCGCTGGTGCGGATCCCGACCCTCGAGCCGCTGCGCGGCAGCAAAGCTCATGTGGGCGCGCTGCTCGATTCGGTCGACAGCGCAGTGCAACTCGTGGAACAACTGACGACCTGACGTTCGTTAGACCGAGCAATACCGGTCTCGACCGGTACTGTGAAAGAACGCATCACGAGCAGGAGGCAGCGATGGCTCAAGAGCAGACCAAGCGTGGCGGCGGTGGCGGCGAGGATGACGACCTCGGCAGCACCGGTGCCGGCGGGCAAGAGCGTCGCGACAAGCTCGCTGAGGAGACCGACGATCTGCTGGACGAGATCGATGACGTCCTGGAAGAGAACGCTGAGGACTTCGTGCGCGCATACGTCCAAAAGGGCGGACAGTGACCTGGCCGTTCTCTGATCGCCTGGCCACCAGTTCACCCCTGACCGATCTGTCTTCGTTCTCTGATCATCTGCGGCGCGAAGCCCCGCACCTACTGCCCACCGGCGCCGGTGCGAGCGGTGCGCTGCCGGGCGACGCGCTGCCGCACGGCACCACGATCGTCGCGCTGCGCTACCCGGGTGGTGTGCTGATCGCCGGTGATCGCCGTGCCACCCAGGGCAACATGATCGCGAGCCGCGACGTGCAGAAGGTGTACATCACCGACGACTACACGGCCACCGGCATCGCGGGCACCGCGGCGATCGCCGTCGAATTCGCCCGCCTCTACGCCGTCGAGTTGGAGCACTACGAGAAGGTCGAGGGCGTCCCGCTGACGTTCCCCGGCAAGGTGAACCGGCTCTCCACCATGGTGCGCGGCAATCTCGGTGCAGCACTGCAGGGATTCGTCGCACTGCCGCTGCTGGTGGGTTACGACCTCGATGATGCGAATCCGGAAGCGGCCGGGCGGATCGTCTCGTTCGACGCGGCCGGCGGCTGGAACATCGAGGATGAGGGCTATCACTCGGTCGGCTCCGGCTCGCTGTTCGCCAGGTCGTCGCTGAAGAAGCTCTATTCCGGTGTGACCGACGCGGATTCGGCGCTGCGGGCGGCGGTCGAGGCCCTCTACGACGCGGCCGACGACGACTCGGCGACCGGCGGCCCCGACCTGGTGCGCGGCATCTTCCCGACCGCCGTCACCATCGAGGCCGAAGGCGCCGCGGAGGTGACCGAGCAGCGGATCTCGGCGCTCGCCCGTGAGGTTATCGAGAGTCGTTCCAGGACAAACACATTCGGTCCCGGCACGGGACCCAGCAACGAAGCACCGCGGGTGGACTAAGTGAGCTTCCCATATTTCATCTCGCCTGAGCAGGCGATGCGTGAGCGTTCCGAGCTCGCGCGCAAGGGCATTGCCCGTGGCCGCAGTGTGGTCGTGCTCGCGTACGACTCCGGTGTGCTGTTCGTCGCGGAAAATCCGTCGCGCTCGCTGCAGAAGATCAGCGAGCTGTACGACCGGGTCGGCTTCGCGGCGGTGGGCCGGTTCAACGAGTTCGACAACCTGCGCCGCGGCGGAATCCAGTTCGCCGACACCCGTGGCTACGCCTACGACCGTCGTGATGTGACCGGTCGTCAGCTCGCCAACGTGTACGCGCAGACCCTCGGGACGATCTTCACCGAGCAGGCCAAGCCCTACGAGGTGGAGCTGTGTGTGGCCGAGGTGGCCCACTACGGCGAGACGAAAGCCCCTGAGCTCTACCGCATCACCTATGACGGCTCGATCGCCGACGAGCCGCATTACGTCGCCATGGGCGGCACCACCGATCCGATCATCGCCGCGCTCAAGGAGTCCTACTCCGAGAACGCCACACTCGGCGACGCGGTCGGTATCGCCGTCGAGGCACTGCGGGCCGGCATCAACGGCACCGGCGGCAGCGGGACGTCGTCGGCTGAGCCACGAGTGCTCGGCCCCTCCACCCTCGAGGTGGCGATCCTCGACGCCAAGCGGCCGCGACGGGCATTCCGGCGGATCACCGGCTCGGCGTTGGAAGCGCTGCTGCCGAAGACCGAGCCTGCCACAGAGGAAAGCTCCTGACGCAGCTCGTCATCGGCGCCAGCGGGTTCCTCGGCTCGCATGTGACGCGCCAACTGGTGGCCAGTGGCGCGACCGTGCGGGTGATGCTGCGCAAGACCAGCTCGACGAAGGCGATCGACGATCTCGACGTCGAACGGCACTACGGCGACGTATTCGATGACGACGCCCTGCGCGCGGCCATGAGCGGTTGCGACGTCGTGTACTACTGCGTGGTCGACGCGCGGATGTGGTTGCGCGACCCGGCACCGTTGTTCCGGACCAACGTCGAAGGACTGCGGCACGTACTCGACGCTGCCGTCGAGGCCAACCTCACGAAGTTCGTATTCACCAGCACCACGGGCACTTTGGCGGTCAGCGACAGTCGCCCGGTCACCGAGGACGATCCGCACAATTGGACCGGGGGCGGCCCGTACATCGAGGCTCGCGTGCAAGCCGAGGATCTGGTGTTGCGCTATGCCCGTGACAAGGGACTGCCCGCCGTCGCGATGTGCATCTCGACCACCTACGGGCCCGGTGACTGGCAGCCGACGCCGCATGGTTCCCTCATCGCGCAGGTCGCCGCCGGCCGGTTCCCGTTCTATCTCGACTTCTCTTCGGAGGTCGTCGGTATCGAAGACGCCGCGCGCGCAATGCTTCTCGCGGCTGAGCACGGCCGGCCGGGGGAGCGCTACATCATCTCCGATCGTTACCTCAGCACGCGGAAGGTACACGAGATCGCCGCCGACGCCGTCGGGGTGGCGCGTCCGCGGATCAAGATCCCGATGCCGGTGCTGTATGCCGGCGCCCATGCCAACGATCTCGCGTCGAAGCTGTTGCGCCGAGACCTGCCGTTCGCCGTGGTGGGATTGCGGATGGCGCAGTTGATGTCGCCGCTGGACCACGGCAAGGCCGAACGTGAACTGGGCTGGTACCCCGAGCCTGTCGAGGAGTCGATCCGCAGGGCGGCACGGTTTTTTGTCGAGCAGGCGAGCGGCTAACCCGCCACCCGAATGTGCTCGCGGTCGCCGGTGATCACGGCCACGATGTTGCGCCAGGCATCGGATGGCTCGTTGAGCACGTCGCTGTGTGACGACAGGCCACCCATCGGTCCGCCGCCGAGGCGGCGCCCAGGCGCCAGCGGAATCACGCCGGGCAGCCCGTCGGGGTCCGCGCCGTGCGGGCCCCTCGGGATGCCTTGGACGAGACCGATCGGATCGCCCGGTGCGGTGAGGGAGAACCGCACAACATCTGGGTTGCGGTTGTGCCAATCCGACGTATCCCACACGCCCACACCGGCACCCGCAGCCTCGACATAGATCACCCGGTCGGCGGTCAGCCCGAGATGCTCGGCGCTACCCAGGATCGACCCGCCATAGGAGTGGCCGAGGTAGGTCACCGGCATCGATCCGGCCCGGCGGTCAACGTCTTCGCTGAACGCCACCAGTCGCGGCGCCATGTGCAGGGCATAGCGAGGATCGGCGGCGTCGGCCACGCCGGCGGCCAGTTGACCGGTCGGGAACGGCCCACCGAGATAGGTGATCATCGCGATGTCTCCCGTCGACCCGGCCACGAAGCGGCGCGCGGTGGCGACATCGTCGTCGGCTCCCTCGAAGGTGGTGTTGAGCCCGGGGACCAGCACCGCGAGGGCGTGCGCTCGCCTCAGGTCACCCGACAGCTCGATGAACGACTGCCGCTGCGGGTCGAACGCCAAGATCTGGCGCGGCACCCGACGGTCGCGGTCGAGGGGATCGGGAACGTCGGCGAGCAGAGTTTCGTAGTAGGCAATGCGGTCCCGCGCGTGCCGGTCGTACGCCGAGACCGCAGAGGCACGCATCGCCGGATCGGCGTGCAGGGTTGCCCAAAGTCGTTCGGCGTCAGCCGGTTCCAACGTGGGCGCGACCGCGGCGCGCAACTTCACGTCGTCGGGCACATCGATGCGGCGGCGTTCGTCGAGTATCGCGTTGGCGATGTTGATCCGGTTGGCCGCGATGCGCATCTCCCAAGGGACTCCATCGGTGTTGCCCACCTCCTGGGGCCTGCTCTCGACGAGCCGACGGCGCTCGGAGTCAGGCATCCCCGCGATCGAGGCGTTGATGCTGTCCTGGCTCATGTGCGGCCAGTCGCCGACGGAGCTTCCGGTGAGTCCGGCAGGCCGAACCGGCGCCGCCCCGGGAATCGCGGTGTCGAATGCCGCATCGATCGCCGCCGCGGCCTCGGCGTCGGCCGCCCCGAGCGACGACAACGCGCCCTGCAGAACGCGAGTCAGTTCGGCCGCGCGTACGTCGAGCATCGTGCGGGCGACCGAATCCGAACCGCCGCTGCAGGCCACCAGCAGCGCCGAGGGCGCAGACGGCGGAGCAACCGTCCCGTCATCGCCGACGGGACATCCTTCGTTGCGGGCGTCGGCCGCCACCGCCAGGACCCGCTCACGTCCACGGGTGATGACGTCGGCGGCATCCCGAGCCTTGGCCGCGGCCAGGATCAAGGCCCGGCACACCCCGCGCAGGCCCGCGGTGGTCGGGCCGATCGCCGCGCGGGCGGCGCCGGCGGCCGAACCGGCGAACCCGCCCGAGCTGTGCGTCACCGAATCGTCAACACTGTCCGCCTGCGCCTGCAACCGGCCGGCCGCGTCGTCCCATGCGCCGGCCAGTTCGAGGAGTGCCTGCGGTCGCCAGGCGGACACCTGCGAAACAGTCGGCCGGCTCATCGTTGCCCGAGCCGGCCCGCGGCGACGTCGTCGGCGGCACCGAGTTCGTCCACCGACCGGCGGACCGAGCAAACCCAATCCTGCAGGGCCAGGTCGAGTCGGTGCACTTCAGCAGCGACGCGCGCCGGTGCGGTCGACGCACCCAGCGCAGAACCGGGCATCGCGTCGATGCCCGGGATCGCGACACCCCCGAGCTCGGCTGCGGTGTGTGTCAGTCGGTCCACGAGCGCGCCCAGCGCGGCGGAATCGACGACGACGCGCTCGGTCACGGCTCATGCTGACACGGCCGTTGCGAGCAGATATTCGGCGATCCACAGGGATTTTGAACGTGTTTCGCCGCCTGCTTGCCCACCACTGGCGCAGCGCAACCAGTAGGCTCGGTGTCGTGCAGCGGAGAATCATGGGCATCGAAACCGAATTCGGTGTCACCTGCACGTTCCACGGCCATCGTCGGCTCAGTCCCGACGAGGTCGCCCGGTACCTGTTCCGCCGGGTGGTGTCGTGGGGCCGCAGCTCGAACGTGTTCCTGCGCAACGGCGCGCGCCTGTACCTCGACGTGGGCAGCCACCCCGAGTACGCCACCGCCGAGTGCGACAACCTGACGCAGCTGGTCACTCATGACCGCGCCGGTGAGCGGGTGCTGGAGGACCTGCTGATCGACGCCGAACAGCGGCTGGCCGACGAGGGCATCGGCGGGGACATCTACCTGTTCAAGAACAACACCGATTCGGCTGGAAACTCTTACGGCTGCCACGAGAACTACCTGATCGTGCGCGCCGGCGAATTCTCCCGGATCTCCGATGTGCTGCTGCCGTTCCTGGTGACCCGTCAGTTGATCTGCGGTGCGGGCAAGGTGTTGCAAACCCCCAAGGCCGCCACGTTCTGCCTGAGCCAGCGCGCCGAGCACATTTGGGAAGGCGTCTCGAGCGCCACCACCCGGTCGCGCCCGATCATCAATACCCGCGACGAACCGCACGCGGACGCCGAGAAGTACCGCCGGCTGCATGTGATCGTCGGCGACTCCAACATGTGCGAGTCCACCACCATGCTCAAGGTCGGCACCGCGTCGCTGGTGCTGGAGATGATCGAGGCCGGGGTCGCGTTCCGGGATTTCTCACTGGACAACCCCATTCGTGCCATCCGCGAGGTCAGCCACGACTTGACCGGACGCCGTCCGGTGCGGCTGGCCGGCGGCCGGCAGGCCAGCGCCCTGGACATTCAGCGCGAGTACTACGCCCGCGCGGTGGAGTACCTGCAGACCCGTGAGCCGAACACCCAGATCGACCAGGTGGTCGACCTGTGGGGCCGTCAGCTCGATGCGGTCGAGAGCCAGGACTTCGCGAAGGTGGACACCGAGATCGACTGGGTGATCAAGCGCAAGCTGTTCCAGCGCTACCAGGACCGCTACAGCATGGAGCTGTCCGACCCGAAGATCAGCCAGCTCGACCTGGCCTACCACGACATCAAGCGCGGCCGCGGCGTGTTCGATCTGCTGCAGCGCAAGGGTCTGGCGACGCGGATCACCACCGACGAGGAGATCGAGGCCGCGGTGGACACCCCGCCGCAGACCACCCGGGCCAAGCTGCGCGGTGAGTTCATCAGCGCCGCGCAGGAGGCCGGCCGCGATTTCACCGTCGACTGGGTGCACCTCAAGCTCAACGACCAGGCCCAGCGCACTGTGCTGTGCAAGGACCCGTTCCGCTCGGTCGACGAGCGGGTGAAGCGGCTCATCGCGAGCATGTGACGAGCGCGCCGCAAGGGCGGCGCGTCGTTTCCCGCTAAGGTTTTCCGAGTGGCGACATCCAAAGTCGAGCGGTTGATGAACCTCGTCATCGCGCTGCTGTCCACGCACGGCTATATCACCGCGGACCGCATTCGCGCGAGCGTGGCCGGCTACGCCGAGAGCCCCAGCGATGAGGCGTTTTCCCGCATGTTCGAGCGTGACAAGAACGAGTTGCGCGATCTGGGCATTCCGCTGGAGACCGGACGGGTGTCGTCGTTCGACCCGACCGAGGGCTACCGGATCAACCGCGACGCCTACGCGCTGCCCGACATCGAACTGACCGACGAGGAGGCGGGCGCGGTCGCGATCGCGACCCAGCTGTGGGAGTCGCCGGAGCTGATCACCGCCACCCAGGGCGCCCTGCTGAAGCTGCGGGCCGCCGGCGTCGACGTCGATCCCGATGCCGCCGTCGCGATCACCACCGCCTCCGGGCCGCCCGGGTTGCGCGGCTCGGAGGACGTCCTGGGAAACCTGTTGTCCGCCATCGATTCCGGACAGCCCGTGCAGTTCCGGCACCGATCGCTGCCCACCGACCCCTACACCGTCCGCACGGTGGAACCATGGGGGGTGATCACCGACCGGGGCCGCTGGTACCTGGTCGGACACGATCGGGATCGCAACGCCACCAGAACGTTTCGGCTCTCGCGCATCGGTGCCGACATTAAAACCGTTGGGGCGCCCGGATCGGTCACCCGGCCGGACGGTGTCGACCTGCGGGCGATCGTCGACCGGGCCATCGGCGAAGCACCCAGTGGGGTGCAGGCATCGGTGTGGGTTGCCGACGGAAAAGCAATGTCATTGCGGCGCAACGGGAAAACGACGGGTAGTCGCACCATCGGCGGGCGCAGCGGCGAGGTGATCGAGATCGACATCGGCACCCGCGACCGGCTCGCCCGCGAGGTCGCCGGGTACGGGGCCGATGCGTTGGTCCTGGATCCGGCCGCATTGCGCGACGACGTCCTCGCGAGGTTGCGAGCCCACGCGGGGGTGCAAGCATGACCCCCGTTTCGACGCGCCTGGTGCGGCTGCTCAACATGGTGCCCTACCTCAAGGCCAATCCGAGCATCACCTACGACGAGGCCGCCGCCGATCTGGGCGTGACTCGTAAGCAGCTCCAGCAGGATCTCGATCAGCTCTGGATGTGCGGCCTGCCCGGCTACGGACCCGGCGACCTGATCGACTTCGAGTTCTCCGGCGACTCGATCAAGGTCACGTTCTCGGCGGGCATGGACGAGCCGCTGCGGCTGACCTCGCCGGAGGCAACCGGGCTGCTGGTCGCCCTGCGGGCGCTGGTCGACATCCCGGGTGTCGTCGATCCGCAGGCCGCGCTGTCCGCGATCGCGAAGATCGAGTCGGCGGCGGGCACCGTCGGCCACGATCACACCCACGCGGTGGCCGCGGTGGAGGAGCGAGCGCCCATCGAGAGCGACACCGCCGCGGCAGTGCGGGCCGCAGTCCGCGACGGCCGCGCCCTGAACATCGAGTACTACTCCGCCTCGCGGGACACGCTGACCAGCCGCGTGGTGGACCCGATCCGGGTGGTGCTGGTCGGCGACCACAGCTATCTGCACGCCTGGGCGCGCGACGCCGAGGGGGTTCGGCTATTCCGGCTGGACCGGATCGTGGAGGCAACGGTGCTCGACCAGGCCGCGATCCCGCCGGAACCCGCTGTGCAGGCGCCGCCGGACACGTCGCTGTTCGATGCCGACCCGTCGCTTCCGGCGGCGACGCTGCTGCTGGCGCCGACGGCATCGTGGATGCTCGAGTACTACCCGATGCGGATCCTCGAGGAGCTGCCCGACGGCTACCGCAAGGCCTCGATGACGTATGCCTCCGAGGAGTGGATGTGCCGGGCGTTGCTCGGATTCGGCGCCGAGGTCCGGGTTCTGGGCCCGGACTCGCTGGTGACCCGGGTGCGCGAGGGTGCGGCCGCGGCGTTGGACGCCTACGGCGAGCTGGACCTGCGGTAGCATCGAAGCAACTTCTGGAGGTGACCAAATTGGGTGCTCTACAACCGTGGCACTGGCTGATTCTCATCGCGGTGGTCGTGCTGCTCTTCGGGTCGAAGAGGTTGCCTGATGCCGCCCGCTCGCTGGGCAAGTCGATGCGCATCTTCAAGTCAGAGGTCAAGGAGCTGCAGAGCGAGCACAAGACGGAGACTCCCGTCACGCCCGCGCAGCCGCCAACGCAGGTGCAGTCCGAGCGCGTCGAGGCCCCGGTGACTCCGCCGGCCCAGAGCCACACCGACGCCAAACCGGCCTGAACCGACGACTCAGGGGCGTCCACACGCCCGTAGTTAGCCGCTGCCGTGCGCACCCCTAAACTTCTGTCGCGGCTGGATCCTCGACAACGCCGTAGCCGCGTCAACCCGGACGGGACGATGTCTCTCGTCGACCACATCCGGGAGCTGCGATACCGCCTGCTGATCGCGGTGGGTGCCGTCGCGCTGACCACGGTCGTCGGGTTCCTCTGGTACAGCCACGGGTTCCTCGGTCTGGAGAGCCTGGGTGAATGGCTGCGCGAGCCGTACTGCTCGCTGCCGCAGTCGGCGCGCGCCGACATCAGTGCCGACGGTGGCTGCCGGTTGCTGGCCACCGCGCCGTTCGACCAGTTCATGTTGCGGCTCAAGGTTGGTCTGACCGCCGGCATCGTGCTGGCCTGCCCGGTGTGGCTGTATCAGTTGTGGGCGTTCATCACCCCCGGCCTGTACCGCAACGAGCGGCGCTTCGCGTCGGTGTTCGTCTTCTTCGCCGCGCTGCTGTTCGTCGCGGGCACGGTGCTGGCGTACTTCGTGTTGTCCAAGGCGCTGCACTTTCTGCTGACGGTCGGCAGCGACGTCCAGGTGACCGCGCTCTCCGGCGACCAGTACTTCGGGTTCCTGATCAACCTGCTGCTGATCTTCGGCGTCAGTTTCGAATTCCCGTTGCTGATCATCATGCTGAACCTGATCGGCGTGCTGTCGTATGCGAAGCTCAAGTCCTGGCGCCGCGGCCTGATCTTCGGGGTGTTCGTGTTCGCCGCCTTCGCCACGCCCGGGTCGGACCCGTTCTCGATGCTGGCACTCGGCCTCGCGCTCACGCTGCTGCTGGAGTTCGCCATCCAGATCGCCCGTGTGCACGACCGGCGCAAGGCCAAGCGCGAGGCGCAGGCCGAGATCCCCGACGAGCAGGCTGCGCCCATCGAGGCGCCCGAACCGGTGGCCGCCCCGGCGACATATGCGGCACAGCATGACGACATCACCTGACACGCCCCAACTTCAGCAGTTCACGGAGCTGCTGACGTTCCGGCTCGATCCGTTCCAGGTGCAGGCGTGTGAGGCTCTCGAGCGCGGCCATGGGGTGCTGGTGTGCGCCCCGACCGGCGCGGGCAAGACGGTGGTCGGCGAATTCGCCGTGCACCTGGCGCTTGCAGCGGGTCGAAAGTGCTTCTACACCACGCCGATCAAGGCGCTGAGCAACCAGAAGCACAACGATTTGGTGCGCCGCTACGGCGCGGAGAACATCGGTTTGCTGACCGGTGACCAGTCGATCAACGGCGACGCGCCCGTGGTGGTGATGACCACCGAGGTGCTGCGCAACATGCTGTACGCCGGTTCTGATGCCTTGCACGGACTTTCGCACGTGGTGATGGACGAGGTCCACTTCCTGGCCGACCGGATGCGCGGCGCGGTGTGGGAGGAAGTCATTCTTCACCTGCCCGACGATGTGCGACTGGTCAGCCTGTCGGCCACGGTGAGCAATGCCGAGGAGTTCGGCGGGTGGATCCAGACCGTGCGGGGTGACACCACCGTCGTCGTCGACGAGCACCGGCCGGTTCCGTTGTGGCAGCACGTGCTGGTGGGCAAGCGGCTGTTCGACCTGTTCGACTACGACCGGGAAGGCAAGCAGCACCTGGTCGACCCGGACCTCATCCGCCACATCGCGCACCGGCGTGAGGCCGAACGGCTGACCGACTGGGAACCCCGTCGCCGTGGGCCCTCGCGCCGCTACGGTGGGTCGGGTCTGTACCGCCCGCCTTCGCGCCCCGATGTGATCGGATCGCTCGACCGCGAGGGACTGCTGCCGGCGATCACGTTCATCTTTTCCCGCGCCGGCTGCGACGCCGCGGTCAAGCAGTGCCTGCGCAGTCCACTGCGGCTGACCAGCGACGAGGACCGGGTACGGATCGCCGAGGTGATCGACCGGCGCTGCGGCGATCTCGCCGACGCCGATCTGGCGGTGCTGGATTACTACGAATGGCGCGAGGGTCTTTTGAGAGGGCTGGCCGCCCACCACGCCGGGATGCTGCCTATCTTCCGGCACACCGTCGAGGAGCTGTTCACCGCTGGCCTGGTCAAAGCGGTGTTCGCGACCGAGACGCTGGCGCTGGGCATCAACATGCCGGCCCGCACGGTGGTGCTGGAGAAGCTGGTCAAGTTCAACGGCGAACAGCACATGCCGCTGACGCCGGGGGAGTACACCCAACTGACCGGGCGGGCGGGGCGACGCGGCATCGACATCGAGGGCCACGCCGTCGTGCTGTGGCACCCGGACGTCGAACCTGCCGAGGTCGCAGGATTGGCCTCCACCCGAACCTTCCCGCTGCGGAGCTCGTTCGCGCCGTCGTACAACATGACGATCAACCTGGTGAACCAGATGGGCCCGGAACAGGCCCACCAGCTGTTGGAGCGGTCTTTCGCGCAGTATCAGGCCGACCGGTCGGTGGTGGGTCTGGTGCGCGGCGTCGAGCGCGGCGAGAAGATGCTCGACGACATCGCCGGGGAGTTGGGCTGGAATCGGCGCAAGCATCCTGACGCGGAGCCCCCGATGATCGAGTACGTGCGGCTGCGCGCCAAGATCAGCGAGCGGGAGCGGGCCCAGTCGCGGGCCTCGCGGTTACAGCGCAGGCAGGCGACCACCGATGCGCTGGCGGCGCTGCGGCGCGGTGACATCATCAACATCACCCAGGGGCGCCGGGGCGGGCTGGCCGTGGTCTTGGAGGCGGCCAACGAGACGTCCGATCCGCGTCCGCTGGTGCTGACCGAAAACCGTTGGGCGGGAAGGGTTTCCTCAGCAGACTTCGCCGGGGCGGCCGCCGCGATCGGTTCTATGACGTTGCCCAAACGCGTCGAGCACCGGCAACCGCGGGTGCGCCGCGACCTGGCGTCGGCGCTGCTGTCGGCGGCCTCCGGGCTGCGGGTGCCGTCGACCCGCAAAAGGCGCGGTGATGCCGAGGACGCCCCCGATATCGATCCCGAACTGCTGACCTTGCGGGAGTCGATGCGCAAGCATTCCGCGCACGCCATGGCCGACCGGGAGGCGAAAGTCCGCATCGGCGAGCGCTTTCTGCGGGTCGAGCGCGACAACGACCAGATCCGCAAGAAGGTCAGTGCGGCGACGAACTCGCTCGCGCGCACCTTCGACCGGATCGTGGGATTGCTGACCGAACGCGGATTCATCGCAGTGGATGACGACGGCCAGCCCGCGGTGACGGCCGACGGCCGGCTGCTCGCCCGTATCTACAACGAGAGCGATCTGCTGGTCGCCGAATGCTTGCGCAAGGGTGTCTGGAAGGGATTGGCCCCGGCTGAGCTGGCCGCCGCGCTGTCGGCGGTGGTGTTCGAGGCCCGGGGCAGCGACGGCCCCACCCCGCACCACGCGATCGAGATGCCGACCGCCAACGTGCGGCGAGCACTGGTCGAGATGCGCCGGATGTCGGGGCAGTTGCGCGCCGACGAGAACCGCCACCGGATCAGCCCGACACGCGAGCCCGACGAGGGCTTCGTCGCCGCCATGTATCGCTGGGCAACGACCGGTGACCTCGCGGCGGCCCTGGACGCCTCTGACGTCGCCGGTGCCGGCACGCCGCTGCCTGCGGGCGATTTCGTCCGGTGGTGCCGCCAAGTGCTTGATCTGCTCGACCAGGTCCGTAATGCCGGGCCGGAAGCCGGGCTGCGCAAGACTGCGAAACGGGCGATCGACGACATCCGGCGCGGCGTCGTCGCTGTTGATGGCGGGTAGGCTCATGCAAACGCTACGGTGGGGGCGGCGAATCGCTACCAGATCAAGGAGAGACGATGAGCGGACCGCAGGGATCTGAACCTAATCCCTGGCAGGCTCAGCCCGGGCAAGGTCAGGATCAGCCTGCCTCCGGCTCCGAGCAGCAGCCCACCGGCAGCGAGACCCCGGCGTGGCAGCAGCCGTCCGGTGAGCAACCGCCGGCCTGGCAGCCGCCCGCCTACACGCCGCAGCAGTACCCGCAGTACGGCCAGCAGCCGGGGCAGCAGTACCCGCAGCAGCCGTACCAGCAGCCGACCGAGTACAACCCGGGTACCTACGGGCAGCCGGGTCAGCCGCAGCAGTACCCGCAGTACGGGCAGCCGCAGTACGGCCAGTACCCGCAGACCGGTCAATACCCGCAGCAGCCAGGCCAATACCCGGGTGACCCGAACCAGCCCGGGCAGTACGCGCCGTACCCGCAGCCCGGCGACGACGCCGCCAAGAAGTCCTCGGCGGTGCTGTTCACCGTCATCGGTGTGCTGGCCGCGATCGTCGTGGCCGTCGTGCTGGTCTTGGGCTTCTGGAAGCCCGGCTTCTTCGTGACGACCAAGCTCGATATCGGCAAGGCTCAGCAGGGCGTGCAGAACATCCTCACCGACGAGACCAACGGCTACGGCGCGAAGAACGTCAAGGACGTCAAGTGCAATAACGGTCAGAACCCGACGGTCAAGAAGGGTGACACGTTCACCTGCGAGGTGAGCATCGACGGCACCAAGCGCCAGGTGACGGTGACGTTCCAGGACGACAAGGGCACCTACGAGGTCGGTCGGCCGAAGTAGCCGCTCGGCGGCGTCATGCGCCTGAGTGACTAGTCGAGCGCGTCCAACGCTTTCTGCAGGCGCCCGATCGACGAACCGACGCCGTAGGCGTGGGCCAGTTCCGCGACGCGCGACGGGTCGGCTGCTGCCAGCGGTAGCCGGTCGTGGTCGGTGCTGAACTCCACCGGTGCGTCGCGGGCCACCAGGACCACCGGACCGGCGGCCTCGATGTAGTCCGTCGCTGCGAGGATCTTGCTGCGAAAAGCCTTGGACAGCTTCGATTTCGGGTCGTGAGCGGCGGCCAGGATGTCGTCGAGCGAACCGTATTGCGACAGCAGGGTGGCCGCCGTCTTCTCGCCGACACCCGGCACCCCGGGCAGGCCGTCGGACGGATCACCGCGCAGCAGAGCCAATTCCGCGTAGGCGGTGCCCGCCCGGTGCACCGGCACGCCATACTTTTCGGCGACCTCGGTCGGCCCGAACATCGTCGCGTTCGACAGTCCGCGGCCCAGATACAGCACTCGTACCGCGACCGGGTCGTCGCCGACCAACTGCAGCAGATCGCGGTCACCGCTGACCACGACGACGGGATCGCGGTTCTCGGCGGCGGCCAGGGTGCCCAGGACGTCATCGGCCTCGTAGCCTTCGGCGCCCGCGGTGGCGATGCCGAACGCGTCGAGTAGCTCCATGATCATCTCGACCTGATGGCTCAGCTCGTCGGGGACCTCTTCCAGATCCGTTTCACCGCTTGGCATTTCCTCCGCCACCCGGTGTGCCTTATAGGACGGGATCGCATCGACTCGGAACTGCGGGCGCCAGTCCAGGTCCAGGCATACCACGAGCCGGCCCGGGCGTTCCCGGGTGATCAGCGTGGCCACGCTGTCCAGGAAGCCGCGCACGGCGTTGACCGGCCTGCCGTCCGGGGCAGTGATCGACGAGGGCACTCCGAAGAAGGAACGAAACCACATGCTCGCGCCGTCGAGCAGCAACACCGGTGCAGACATCGCTTACCGTCCCACCGTGAACAGGTACGAACCGGTGGTGATCGCCTTGTCGCCGGCGCCCTCGTCGTGCAGCGTGACGCGCACCGCGACGGTGCCGTCCGCGCCGCGGATCGGCTCGGTGTCGGCGCGGAACGGCCCAACCTTGCCGCGCGCCAGGAACATCACGTGCGAACTGAGTCCCTGCAGTCGGTCGGTGCCCGTGACGGCGGCCGCCGCGTCCAGCGCTGCTGTCTCCAACAGCACGAACTGGGGCCCGACGTGCAGCGCGGCGTCCGGTGAGGCCACTTCCACCGACAGCTCCGGCATCGCCCACCTGCCGTCGGGGCGCCGGGAGGCGCCGAACACCTCCCACAGCGGCGGGAGGTCGGGAGAGTCGACGACCTCGATCGGGTTGAGCTCCATCTTGCCCAGTCCCTCGGGCGGAACGCCGATGCTGACGCCCTGGCCCTCGTTGAGGGCGAGCACGCGAGAAGGGTTGTCGGCGTCGACGATTCGCGACCGGCTATAGGCCATCTGCCTGCCGCGCTTGAGGTGCTCCGACTGAATCTCGATGCGGCGAACGTCATGCCCGGGATCGACCACCTGGATCGAGAGGATCACCGGGTTGGGCACCGCTTCAAGGTCGGAAACCAGGCCGCTGTCAGGGGAGACGATGCCCAGCACCGCCAGGTACAGGCCGCCTGCCGGGTTACGCATATCGTGGCGAATCGCGACGGTGTCCTGTGCACCGATATCCATCGACGAATGGCTGCGGCCCAGATAGCGATAGCTGAGTAACCCACCCCAGCGCCGGTTGAGTTCGGCGGCGTAGGCCGCGGGGTCGTCGGCGAGCTCACGGATGTCACGCAGCATCGCGTCATCGTAGGCCTGCCGCTAGCCTGGCTGGCATGAGCGCCGCCAACCGATTCAGCAGTGACGTCTATGCCCGCCGGCTCTCCGCCGCCGCAGCCGCGGCCTCCGACGCCGGGGTGGCCGGATTGGTGATCACCCCGGGATACGACCTGCGCTACCTCGCCGGCTCCGCGGCGCAGACCTTCGAACGGCTGACCGCGTTGGTGATTCCGGCGACCGGCGCGCCGACCGTGGTGGTGCCGCGGCTGGAACTGGCATCGCTGAAGGACTCCGCGATCGTCGAACTCGGCCTGAACGTCCAGGATTGGGTGGACGGTGACGATCCGTACGAACTGGTGGCCGTTGGGCTCGGCGGCCATGCGCGCATCGCGGTGACCGATTCGATGCCGGCGCTGCATCTGCTGCCGCTGGCCGAACGCCTCGGCGCGGTTCCGGTACTCGCCACCGATGTGCTGCGATCGCTGCGGATGATCAAGGACCCGGCCGAGATCGACGCGCTGCGCAAGGCTGGCGCCGCAATCGACCGGGTGCATGCCCGGGTGCCGGAGTTTCTGGTGCCGGGCCGCACCGAAGCCGATGTGGCCGGTGACATCGCCAAAGCCATTGTTGCCGAGGGTCATTCAGAGGTGGCGTTCATCATCGTCGGGTCGGGTCCGCACGGCGCCGACCCGCATCACGAACAGTCCGATCGGGTTCTGCAGGCCGGGGACATCGTCGTCGTCGACATCGGCGGCCCGTATGCGCCCGGGTACAACTCCGACTGCACCCGCACCTACAGCCTCGGCGAACCGAGCGCCGAGATCGCCGAGCAGTATGCGGTGTTGCAGCGCGCGCAGGCCGCCGCCGTCGAATTCGTGCGACCCGGTGTGACGGCCGAGCAGGTCGACGCCGCCGCTCGCGACGTGCTGGCCGAAGCCGGGCTGGCCGAGTACTTCGTACACCGCACCGGGCACGGGATCGGGCTGTCGGTGCATGAGGAGCCCTACATCGTGGCGGGCAACGACCTGCCGCTGGCCGAGGGCATGGCGTTCTCGGTGGAGCCGGGCATCTACTTCCCCGGCCGCTGGGGTGCCCGCATCGAGGACATCGTGGTCGTCACCGCTGACGGGGCCGAGCCGGTCAACGCCGGCCCGCACGGGTTGACGGTGGTACCGGTTTAGCTCTTGTGGTCGAGCAGGCCGGAGGAGCCGAGCACGCGGGTGATGTGCACCTCGATGACGACGCGCTTCGGGTTGACGCGTGGTGTGCGGTAGCGCTGGGCGTAGCGCAGTTCGGCGTCGCGGACCGCGGCGGGATCGCGGTTGACGCTGGCCTGGCCCTCCAATGACAGCCACCGGGCGCCGTCGACCTGGGACAGCACCCCCACGCCGGACCGCTCGGCGTTGATCGCCTTCTGCGAGCCGTCGCTGGTGATTACCCGGGCGATATGGGTCTTGGGATCAAAGGTGAAGCCGACCGCCACCACGTGCGGTGAGTTGTCGGCGCGCAGTGTCGTGAGCATCGCGAGGTGGCGTTCGGTGAGGAATGCCAGCGCATCGCTGGTCAGTCGGGTCGTTGAGTTCGCCATCGGGGTCCACGCTACTGCAGTGGATAATCGCAGCCGTGGATGACACGGGGGCCGGTCCGGTCGTGATTTTCGGCGGCCGCAGCGAGATCGGCGTCGAACTCGCGCAGCGGTTGGCGCCGGGCGCGACCGTGGTGCTGGCGGCGCGGCGCGCGGATGAGCTCGACGAGCAGGTCAGCGCGGTGCGGACGGCTGGAGCGGCGGTGGTGCACACCGTCGAGTTCGACGCTGACGACATGGGTTTGCATGGCCCGCTGGTCCAGCGGCTGGTGGCCGAGCACGGCCCGATCGGCACGGCGGTATTGGCGTTCGGGATCCTGGGCGATCAGACCCGCGCCGAAGCCGACGCCGCGCACGCCGTCGCGGTGGTGCAGACCGACTACGTCGCACAGATCAGCCTCCTGACCCACCTGTCTTGTGCGATGCGCGCGGCCGACCGGGGAGCGCTCGTGGTGTTCTCCTCGATCGCCGGAGTGCGGGCGCGCCGCGCGAACTATGTTTACGGCTCGGCCAAGGCGGGCCTGGACGCCTTTGCGTCGGGACTGGCCGATGCACTGCACGGGACCGGGGTGCGGCTGTTGCTCGTGCGCCCGGGGTTCGTGATCGGCCGGATGACCGAGGGGATGGATCCCGCCCCGCTGTCGAGTACACCGGCGAAGGTAGCCGAAGCGGCGGCCCGCGCGTTGCGCAAGGGGCGCAGCGAGGTGTGGGTGCCCGCGCCACTTCGGTTGTTGGCGTTCGCGTTTCGGATGACGCCGCGGTTCGTGTGGCGGAGGTTGCCGCGATGATCACTGTGGTGGGGATCGGCGCCGACGGCATGGCGGGTCTGGCGCCGGCGTCCAGCGCCGAATTACGCCGGGCAACAGTCATTTACGGTGCTCAGCGGCAGCTGGATCTGCTCGACGAGTCGGTCACCGCCGAGCGCCGGGAATGGGGTCAGCCGTTTCTAGGTGGGCTGCAGGCAGTACGTGACTTCGACGGTGACGTGCACGTGGTGGCCAGTGGCGACCCGATGTTGCACGGGGTCGGATCCTCGCTGATTCGCCTGTGCGGCGCCGACCGGGTGCGGGTGCTACCGCATGTGTCGAGCGTGACGTTGGCCTGCGCTCGCCTCGGCTGGTCGGTGCAGGACACCGAGGTGATCAGTTTGGTAACCGCGTCAGCGCACAACGCCGTCCGTCGCGGCGGTCAGGCGATGGTGTTGTCCCGCGACGCCGACACCACCGTGGAACTTGCTCGGTTGCTCGTCGAAACCGGTCGGGGCGGATCGGAATTCACCGTTCTGGAGCAGCTCGGCGGGCCTCGGGAGCGGATCCGTACCCAGCGTGCCGATGCGTGGGCCGCCACGGCACCCGACGACATCGACGACCTCAACGTGGTGGCAGTGCGCTACCTGCCCGAGGAACGCGCCGGCGGGGCGCTGCCCGACGATCTGTTTGCACACGACGGCCAGCTCACCAAGCAGGCGATGCGTGCGGTGACGATAGCGGCGCTGGCTCCTCGTCCGGGAGAGTCGCTGTGGGATGTCGGATCGGGCTCCGGCAGCATCGCGATCGAATGGTGCCGAAGCGGGCCTGGCTGTCGCGCGACAGCCTTCGAGCGGGTCGCCGAGCGCCGTCGCCGCATTGAGGCCAACGCGAGGACCTTCGGCGTGCAGGTCAACGTGACATTCGATGCGCCCGAGACGTTCGAGATGGAGCCGCCCCCCGACGTGATCTTCGTCGGCGGCGGGGTCAGCCAGCCGGGGTTGATGGAGGCCTGTTGGGAGAAGTTGAAGCCGGGCGGCCGGCTGGTCGCCAACGCCGTCACGGTCGAGTCAGAAGCGGTTCTTGCTCAGTGGTATTCGCGGCTCGGCGGTGAACTGCGCAAGTTCCAGCACTACAAGGGTGAACCTGTCGGCGGCTTCACCGGTTGGCGCGCCGCCATGCCCGTTACCCAGTGGGTGGTGACCAAGCAGTGACCGTCTACTTCATCGGCGCCGGCCCGGGCGCGGCCGATCTGATCACCGTGCGCGGCCAGCGACTGCTGCGGCAGTGCCCGGTCTGCCTCTACGCCGGCTCGATCATGCCCGACGATCTGTTGGCGCTGTGCCCCGCCGATGCCAGGGTCGTCGATACCGGCCCGCTGACCCTCGAGCAGATCATCGCCGAGCTCGTCGCTGCCGATGCCGCCGGACTCGACGTGGCACGGTTGCACTCCGGTGATCCCGCGATCTACAGCGCGCTGGCCGAGCAGTGCCGGCACCTCGACGCACTCGGCATCGCCTACGAGATCGTGCCCGGAGTACCGGCATTCGCGGCAGCCGCTGCGGCGCTCGGCCGGGAGCTGACTGTGCCCGGGGTTGCGCAGACCGTCACGCTGAGCCGGGTGTCCACCCTGTCGACTGCGATGCCCGACGGTGAAGACCTGATCACGCTCAGCAAGGCGGGAGCGACGTTGGTGCTGCATTTGGCCGCGCATCGGATCGACGCGATTGTGCCGCAGCTCACCGACGGTGGCTACCGCGCCGATACGCCCGTCGCGGTCGTCGCCTTCGCGAGCTGGCCACAGCAAGTCGTGCTGCGTGGCACGCTGGCCGACATCGCCGTGAAGATGCATGCCGCCGGCATCACCAAGACGGCGGTGATCATCGTCGGCGATGTGCTTGCCGCCGAAGGGTTTACCGACAGTTACCTGTACTCCTCGGGCCGCACCCGCGGCAGCCAACACTGATGCGCATACTGCTGCTCGGCGGCACAGGGGAGGCGCGTGCGCTGGCGGCACGGCTGCACCCGGGCCACGAGATCGTCAGCTCGCTCGCCGGCCGGGTGCCCGATCCCGCGCTGCCGGTCGGACCGGTCCGCATCGGCAGCTTCGGCGGAGCGGATGGCCTGCGACAGTGGCTGCGCGACAACGACATTGATGCCGTCGTCGACGCCACTCACCCGTTCGCCGCCACCATGACCGCACACGCCGCCCAGGTGTGCGACGAACTCGATCTACCGCACCTGGTACTGTCCCGCCCCGCCTGGGACGCTACCGATGCGGTGCGGGTGGCCTCCGACATCGAGGCCGCGGAGTTCGTCGCGGCGCAAGGCTTTTCACGAGTGTTCCTTACTACCGGCCGCTCCGGGGTGAAGCCGTTCACCGACAGCGACGCGTGGTTCCTGATAAGGGTGGTCACGCCACCCGACCCCGAGGTGCTGCCGCACCATCACGAGGTGCTGCTGTCCCGCGGGCCGTACGGCTATAACGACGAGTACACACTGGTGCGGGACAACAGCATCGACGTGCTGGTGACCAAGAACAGCGGGGGAGCGCTGACCGAGGCCAAACTCCAGGCCGCGAAGGCCCTCGGCGTCACCGTGGTGATGATCGACAGACCCCCACTGCCGGCCGGCGCGACGGCGGTGGCTACGGTCGACGACGCCGTCGCCTGGGTAGCCGCTATCGAGCCCCATCAGTCGTCTGAGCACAGTAGCTCTTCGGGGTGATGGTAGTAATTCACGCGGCTTTGCCCGCGGTCGAGGTGCGGCGGCGGAATCCATTCGGTCTTGTTGTCTCGCCGGCGTTTTCGGGTGATCCAACCGGCGGGCCCGTCGTTGACCATACGATTGTCGCATCCACAGGCCAACGTGAGTTCGTTGATGTCGGTGTTGCCGCCGACGGCGAAGTCGCGGGCGGCGTGGTGGACCTGGGTTTGATAGGCGGGTGTGGTGCAATCGGGTTTGGTGCAGCCCTTGTCGATCGCGAAGAGGGCCAGGCGTTGTCCCGGACTCGCGGTGCGGCGGGTCCGCCCGTAGTACAGCTTGATCTCTCGCGGTGACTCGAACACGGTCAGGTAGGGATGGGCCTGGGAGGCCATTCTGATAACTGTCGACACGGGCAGATAGGTGCCGCCGCCGGTGTGCGCCAGCCCGGCCGCGGACGTCAGCTGCTCCAGGGACGTGGTGACGACGATCGTGACGGGCAGTCCGTTGTGCTGACCGAGCTCTCCAGAGGAGAGCATCGCCGTGTACACGGTCTTCAAAGCGTCGTGGGTGCGTTGTCCCGGAGTGCGCGAGTCGTTTTCGATCTGCTCGGGGGTGGGTGTCCCACCGACGCAGGGCGTTTCGTCGTCGGGGTTGCAGAAGCCGGGGGCGGCGAGTTTCGCGTTGGTGGCGTCCATCGCCGCCCGCGTCTCCGCATCTACCCAGCCGGACACTCGGCTCATGCCGTCGACCTGTTGTGGCCCGATGATGATCCCGCGTTTGCGGGCCTGGTCGCGCTCGTCGTCGAGGATGCCATCCTGGTTGATCATGGCCATCAGCTGGTTGGCCAGCTTTCGCAGACCTTCTGGGCTGAGCCCGCCGGCCAGCCCGCCCAGTTGGGCTTCGGCGTGCTCGCGGGTTGCCCCGTCGACCGCTGCGGGTAGGTGATCCATGAAAGACCGGATCACTGAAACGTGGTCGGAGCCGATTTCTCCACGACCTTGGGCGGCCGCGGTCGCGGGCAGAGCCGGTGGAAGTGCCTCTCCGGTAAGGGATTGCCGCGGTCCGAGCTCGGCGGCGTCGCTCAGTCGGCGGGTGGCGTCGGCGCTGCTGATGCCGAGGCGGTGGGTGAGCACAGCTCGCCAGGATTTGGCGCCAACGGCGACAGATGTTGTTTGCGATTGCAGCTGAGTCAGGACCGCGTGTTCGACGGCAGGCAACAATCGGCGCAACCGCTCTACCTTTTCGAGCGCGAGCAACAGCTCAGGTGCTGCCATGTCGACCGCCGGCAACGCCGCCACCTTGTCCCAGGCGGTCAGTACGTCGTCCAACGCGTCCAACATGCTTCGAACAGTAGTTCGATTGCCCGACAAGACTCGTCAGAATGTGACCCGTGTGGCCAATGGGTCTAAAGAAATTTTCGGGGCGTCAGCTCGGGTAGCGCCGGGGCGTGAACACCGTGTCGCCGTACCACTGAGTTTGCGACGAGCCGACGATCAGCAAGCAGCGCATGTCCACGTCAGCCGGGTCCAGATCACCCAGGCGCACGACCGTCACCGACTCGTGCGGACCGGATACGTCCCGGCCGATCACCACCGGCGTGCCCGGCTCGCGGTGCTCGAGCAGCAGCTCGCGCATCGCGGCGACCTGCCAGGTGCGGCTCTTCGACGCCGGGTTGTAAATCGCCAGCACCAGATCCGCCTCGGCGGCGGCCGAGAGCCGCGACGCGATGATGTCCCACGGCTTGAGCCGATCGGACAGTGAGATCACCGCGTAGTCGTGACCCAGCGGCGCGCCGACCCGGCTGGCGACGGCTTGGGCGGCCGTCATCGCCGGGATCACCCGCACCGGCACATTCGGCCACTGTTTGGCCTCCTCGAGCACCGCGGTGGCCATCGCGAACACGCCCGGATCGCCGGAGGAGACCACCGCGACCGCATGTCCCTGCTCGGCCAGCTCGCAGGCCAGCCGCGCCCGGGCGGGTTCGTCGGTGTTGTCACTGGGATGACGACGCTGCCCGGCCCGTGCCGGCACCCGGTCCAGATACGGGCCGTAGCCGATCAGGTCGGTGGCGGCGGCCAGCTCGGTGCGACTCTGCGGCGTCATCCAGTCCACGTCGCCCGGGCCCAGGCCCACCACCGTCACGCCGCCGGTGGCGGGCTTCGCGCGCTCGCCACCCGGCAGGATCGCCAGTGAGAAATACGGCACGGACTCGTCGTCGACCTCACCGGCCGGCAGCACCCGCTGTGCGTCGGTGCTCGCCCGCTCGACGTAGAACGCCTCGCCCAACCGGCCTGCCATCGAAAGGGCCTCGCGCACTTGAGGATACGTCCGACCCAGCTTCATCACCACCGCCGCATCGGCGTCCGCGAGCCGACGGGCCAGCTCCCGTACCGGCATCGTCCCCGGCAGCACCGAGAGCACCTCGTCGCCGGTCACCAGCGGAGTGGAGATGGCTGCCGAGGCGGCGCTCACCGACGTCACGCCCGGGATGATCACCGCGCTGAACCGCTCGGTCAGCCTGGTGTGCATATGCATGTAGGAGCTGTAGAACAGCGGGTCACCCTCGGCGAGCAGCGCGACATCACGCCCGGCGGCCAGGTGAGCGGCGATCCGCTCGGCGGCCTCGCGGTAGAAGTCCTCCATCGCGCCGGCATAGCCGCCGGGATGTCCGGTGGTCTCGGTGGTCACCGGGTAGACGAGGTGCTCCTCGATCTGGCCGTCGCGCAGATACGGCTCGGCGATGCGCCGGGCGATGCTGCGTCCGTGCCGAGCGCTGTGATAGGCGACGACGTCGGCCGCGCCGATGATGCGGGCGGCCTTGACCGTTACCAGCTCCGGATCACCCGGGCCCAGGCCGACGCCGTACAACACACCCGTCATTCCCGCTCACTCGCAATCGCATTCACGGCGGCCGCTGCCATCGCGCTGCCGCCCCGGCGTCCCGTCACCACGAGATACTCCATGCCCCGGGGCCGATCGATCAGTTCCTGTTTGGACTGCGCCGAGCCGACGAACCCCACCGGTCCGCCCAGTACCGACACCGGGCCGGGCACGCCGTCGTCGATGAGTTCCAGCAGCCGGAACAGGGCAGTGGGGGCGTTGCCGATCGCGACGACGGCCCCGGCCAGCCGGTCGGCCCACAGCTCCACCCCGGCCGCCGAGCGGGTATTGCCACTGCGTTGGGCGAGTTCGGGCGCCCGCGGATCGGCCACCAGTGACACCACGTCGTTGCCTGCGGGCAGCCGGGCGGCGGTGATCCCGGCCGCGACCATCGACGAGTCGCACAAGATCGGCGCCCCGGCCAACAGGGCGGCATGCGTTGCGGCGACCACACCGGGGGTGAAGGCCACGTGCTCGGCCACGTCCACCTGCCCGCAGGTGTGGATTAGCCGGACGACCACACGCGCGACATCTTCGGGAAACGGCGTCAGGTCGGCTTCGGCGCGAATCGTCGCAAACGACTGCCGATAGATCTCGGCGGCGTCGCGAATGTAGTCGAGCACTGCAACACCCTACGACCTACCGTTCGACAGGCCGGAACCCCTCCGCCGTCGCCACGAACACCTGACCTGCTGGAGGGCTGCCACACGCTCGCTCGCAGCCCACGTAGTGCACGCGTTCGTCGATGTCCTCTTCCAGTGCCACCCGGGTCGCCTCCGCGCGCACGTCGGCCAGCGATTTCTCACACCCCGGGCTGCCCACGCAGGCGCTGATGTCCAGCCACGGCGAGTTTTCGTCGAACACCAACCCCATCGGGGCCAGCACCCGCAGCGCGGTGTCGGCGACGCCCTCGTCGAGGTCGCATACCAGCAGCGAGCGCCACGGCGTGATGACCACCGGCGCTTCGACGGCCGCGACGAACTCGGCCTGCCGGGCCTGCAGGACACCCAGCGGGATCGCCGCCCCCAGAGCCACCCGCCCGTCGTCCTGCATGATCCAGCCGACCGGCGGGCGCAGCAGCGGCGGATACTCCGCTCCCGGTGTGGCGGTCACCGCGAAACCCGTCAACAACGGCGATAGATCATCCAATTCGGCTATCCGCCAGGCCTTTCCGCGGATCTCGACGAAGCGGCGTGCCACCGTGATCAGTGTCGGTACCACGTCGTCGCCGCCTAGCCGGATGCCGGAGTCACGGCCGACCAGCAGCAGCGCCACCCCGTCGGCGTGCACGTGCACACCGGCGTCGGCGCCCAGTCCGGAGATGTCACCGCGACCGTCGTCGATCCCGAACAGGAACCGGCCGGGCAGCCGCTGCAATTCCGGATCGGCCCGGATGGCGGCGTCCAACTCGCTGACCCAGGGCCGCACATCGGCCAGTCCACCGACCCGGCCGGACAGCGGTGAGGCGACGATATTGCGCACCCGTTCGTGGGTGGGCGACGGCAGCAGGCCCGCGGCGGCCGCGGCCTCGGCGACCGCCGCCGGGTCGCGCACCCCACGCAGCTGCAGATTGCCCCGCACCGTGAGTTCCAGCGTGCCGTTGCCGAACTCGGTGGCCGTGTGCGCCAGTACTTCCAGTTGGTCGGCCGCGATCATTCCGCCGGGCAACCGCAACCGGGCTAGCGCGCCGTCGGCCGCCTGGTGCACCTGCAGGGCACCGGGGCAGGCGTCGTCGTCGCGCAAACGCTTCACCCGTCCACCGTACGGGCGTATGTTCGGGCCATGGCGACGGCTGCCACACCGCGGGTGGGAATCATCGGCGCGGGAATGTCCGGCCTGTGCATGGCCATGAAGCTCCAAGACGCCGGCATCGACTCGTTCGTCGTCTACGAGCAGGCCGCCGATGTCGGTGGAACCTGGCGGGACAACACCTATCCCGGACTGCACTGCGACATCCCATCGCCGTTTTACAGCTACTCGTTCTTTCCGAACTCCGAGTGGTCACGGATGCTGCCGCCGGGCGGCGAGATTCAGCAGTATCTACGCCGGGTCGCCGACGAACGCGGCATCCGCCGTCACATTCGTTTCGGCACCGAGGTGACCGCCGCCCGATACTGCGACGGTCGATGGCGGGTGAGCACCGACTCCGGGGACGACGAATACGACGTACTCGTCACCGCGACCGGATTCCTGCGAGTGCCACGCGTGGCCGAGATTTCAGGCCGGGAGAGCTTCGCGGGACCGGCTTTTCACTCCGCCCGATGGGATCATTCGGTTGACCTGCAGGACAAGCGGATCGGCCTGATCGGAACCGGCTCCACCGGAGTCCAGATCGTCGCCGAACTCGGCGGAAAAGTCGCGCAGCTCAAGGTTTTTCAACGAACAGCGCAGTGGGTGCTGCCGTTTCCGAATCTGCGTTTCACCCGGCTGCGTCGCGAGACGATCCGCAGATTTCCCGCGGTCGCTCGACCGGGATACGCGTTCTGGTCACGGCTCATCTCCACGATCTACGGCCGCGCACCGATTCAGCCCGGTCCCGCGCGAAGCTACTTCCACACCATGTGCCGGCTCAATCTGCGGCTCTCGGTGCGGGACCGAACCCTGCGGCGCAAGCTGACCCCGGACTATCAGGCCATGTGCAAGCGCCTGATCATCTCCGGGCACTACTACCGGTCGATCCAGAAACCGGGCGTCGAGGTGGTCAGCGATGCGATCGACCACATCGAGCCGCGGGGCATTGTGACCGCCGACAGCACGCTGCATGAGGTCGACGTGCTGGTGTTCGCGACGGGGTTCGACGCCCGCGCCTACGTGCGGCCGATGTCGATCGTCGGCGAGAACGGCACGACCCTCGACGAAGTGTGGGCCGACGGGCCGCATGCCTACCGATCGATCGCAGTGCCCGGCTTCCCGAACCTGTTCATGCTGATGGGTCCGCACTCGCCGATCGCGAACCAGTCGCTGGTACCGGTCGCCGAGGACCAGGCAGACTACGCGATGTGGTGGATCGAGCAGATCCGGGCGGGACGGGTGGCCAGCGCCGCGCCCACCGAGGCGGCCACGAAAACCTACAACGAGGACATCAAAGCGGCTCTGCCGCAAACGATCTGGGCCAGCGGATGCAACAGCTGGTATATCGGCAAAGACGGCCTGCCTGAGGTCTTCCCCTGGCACCCGGGCCGGCACCGAGAACTGTTGCGCGGACCGGTGGTCGCCGACTTCGAGGTCCGAACGCCCTGACAATGACCGGAACCAGGAAAGCCAGAGTGCGGGCCACCGCACTGGTGGCGCTGGTCATGCTGCTCGGGATCGCCGTACGGGGGCGGCTACCCGGTGCCCAGCCGACCGAGCGGCCGCAACCGGGCGACAGCACCGGCAGCCTGCTCGGACTGCTGACTCTGGTGGTGGCCTGCCTGCTCGTGGTCCTCGTGTCGATCGTGGCCAAGTTGCGTGATCCGCAGCGCGCCAAGCAAGCCGCGCGCTCGCACGTGCCTGGCGGCGGTGGTGGGATCGGAGTGCGACAGAGCTGGCGTTTCGTGTTGGTGATCGCTGGGGCCATCCTGGCCTGGCTGTTGATGGCCGCACTGTTCGCGCAGCTGCGCCTACCGCAGCTGGGGGACGGTCCGCCACCGGCTCAGCCCGGACCGGCGCCAACCGGCACCGCGCCGCCTGGCCAACCCGGCGCTTCGCGCCCACCCGCGCCCGAGCCGGACGCCACTGACCCGGTCTTCTGGTATCTCGTGGTCAGTTTCGCGGCCCTGCTGGTCGTGATGCTGGGCGGGGCGGTCCTGCTGCGGGTACGCGAACGCCGCCGACTGGAGCCGGAATCGGCGGCCGACGACGGCGGCCCGACCGATCCCGCGCCGCAGGGCCCGGGATCCCTTGCCCTGGCGGCCGAGCGCGGCCTGGCCGAGGTCGGCGACCTCAGCCGTGAACCCCGAGAGGCCATCATCGCGTGTTACGCGGCAATGGAACACGCACTGGCCAACGCCCCCGGCGCGGCCCCGCAGGAGTCCGACACCCCGTCGGAGGTGCTGGCGCGTGCCGTCGAGCACGAGGCGATTCATGCCGACAGCGCAACCGAACTCGTGACGCTGTTCGCCGAGGCACGGTTCTCCACGCACGTGATGAACGAGGGACATCGGGAGACCGCCGAACGGGCCCTCCGCCTGGTTCTCGACGAGCTGCGGAGCCGGGTGTGATCCGGCTGGTGGCCGGCGGGCTGGTTCTGGTCGCGGGGGCGGAAGTGCTCGCGCTGGTTCTGGGCGCGCGGCACTGGGTTCTGCCGGCGGCCGGGCTCGCGCTCGTGGTGTTCCTGCTCGCCACCCGCCTGACCGTCGATGCGGCACAGCGCCGTCCGGCGGCCGACGGAATCACCGACGACCCGGCGGAGGCGTTGCGGCGCTGGCGATCTCGCACCGAGTCGACGGTCCAGTGGGCGGATTCGACCAGGGAAGACTGGGACCGGCATCTGCGTCCGCGACTCGCGCGCGAATTCGTGCTCGCCACCCGGCAGCGCGATCCGACTGCGTTACAGGCCACCGGACGGATCGTGTTCGGCGACGACCTCTGGGGCTGGGTGGACCCCAACAACATCGTGCGGACACGGGGACGTGAGCCCGGACCGGGGTACGCCACGCTCGAGGAGATCCTGCGACGGATGGAAAACCTATGACGATGCCCGCCCCCGCGATGACAGCCCAGTGCGAAGCGGTGCTCGACGAGATCGAGCGGGCTGTGGTCGGGAAACGCGCCGCGCTCACGCTGATTCTGACCACGGTGCTGGCCGGCGGCCACGTGCTGATCGAAGATCTGCCCGGCATGGGCAAGACGTTGATCGCACGGTCGTTCGCGGCGGCACTCGGCCTGCGCTTCACCCGCGTGCAGTTCACTCCAGATCTGCTGCCCGCCGACCTGCTCGGCTCGACGATCTACGACATGCAGTCGGGCAGATTCGAGTTTCGACCCGGCCCGATCTTCACCAACCTGCTGATGGCCGACGAGATCAACCGCACCCCACCCAAGACCCAGGCCGCGCTGCTGGAGGCGATGGCCGAACGCCAAGTCAGCATCGACGGCCAAACCCACCGGCTGCCCACGCCGTTCATCGTGCTGGCCACCGACAACCCGATCGAATACGAGGGCACCTACCCGCTGCCGGAAGCACAACTGGATCGGTTCGCGGTCAAGGTCGCGCTGAAGTACCTCTCCGAGACCGAGGAAGCGTCAATGCTGCGCCGCCGTCTGGAGCGCGGATCGGCCGAGGCAACCGTCAATCAGGTGGTGGACGCCGAAAGTCTCCTGGCGATGCGGGAATCCGTCGAGCAGGTGTCCGTGCACGACGACGTCCTGCACTACGTGGTGTCGCTGGCGACGGCCACCCGCAGTCACCCCCAGGTCGCGGTCGGCGCCAGCCCCCGCGCCGAACTCGACCTGGTCCAGCTGGCCCGTGCCCGTGCGCTGGTCTCCGGCCGGGACTACGTGATCCCCGAGGACGTCAAGGCGCTCGCCGTCCCGGCGATCGCCCACCGCATCAGCTTGCGGCCGGAGATGTGGGTGCGCAGCGTGCATGGATCCGACGTCGTCGAGCAACTGCTGCGACGACTGCCGGTGCCCCGGGCTCGCGGGCAATGACGGACGGCACCCGTTCCGTCGATGCCGTATTACATTGGCGGGCATCGGCATTGACGCGGGCGATCGCCACCTGCGTCGGTGTGGCGCTGGCCGTCGCGGTGATCGCCTCGCGCTCGCAGCTGATCGCATTCGTGGCGCCGATGCTCGGTGTGCTGGCCACGATCGGCTGGCAGCGCAAGCCGATGACGGTGTCGGTGACCGGCGAGCCGGCCATGGCGCGCTGCTTCGAGAACGAACGCGAGCAACTCCGCGCAGAACTGACCGATCGCGCCGCCGACGCAACATTGGAACTCGAGGCAGTCCCCGGCTTGGACACCGAGACGATCGCGGCCGACGGGCGCCGCGTCACGGTCGCCGCGCAGGCGCAGCGGTGGGGCCGCTACCCGCTTCGGGTCCGGGTGCGGCTCGATGCGGCGGGCGGTCTGCTCAGCGGGACCGGCACCGTCGACGCCGCCGACCTATTCGTGTTCCCGGTGGCGCCTCCGCAACCGACCGGCCTGCCGCGCACCGAACTGCCCGATCGCCTCGGCACCCACCTGACCCGACACATCGGTCCGGGGGTCGAATTCGCCGACATCCGTCCCTACCTGCCCGGCGACCAGCTGCGTGCGGTGAACTGGGCGGTCAGCGCCCGCCGCGGCAGCCTGCACGTCACCGAACGGCTCACCGACCGGGCCGCCGACGTCGTGGTGCTCGTCGACATGAGCGCCCAACCCGCCGGCCCTGCCACCGCGGCCACCGAACGGTCGCTGCGCGGCGCGACGCAGGTGGTGCAGACCGCGCTGCGCAACGGGGACCGGGCCGGCATCGTCGGGCTCGGCGGCCGTCGGCCCCGCTGGCTGGGCGCCGACATCGGCCGGCGCCAGTTCTACCGGGTGCTCGACGCGGCGCTCGGGGTCGGCAGCGAATACCAGGACACCGCAGGCACATTGGCGCCCCGGGCGGCCGTCCCGCCGGGTGCGGTCGTCGTCGCGTTCTCGACATTGCTGGACACCGAGTTCGCACTCGCTCTGATCGACTTGTCCAAACGGGGGCACACCGTGGTGGCGGTGGACGTCTTGGAAGGCTGGCCGTTCGACGACAACGAGCCGATCCTGCAACGGATGTGGGCGTTGCAGCGCTCGTCGATGTACCGCGACATGAAAGTGATCGGTGTCGACGTGGTGCCCTGGCCGACCGGGATCACCCTCGATCAGGCGATGAGCCTGGTGCCCGACCGGGGCAGGCGGTCGTCATGACGTCGCGGCGGCTCGTGGCGGCACTGTTCGGGGTGGCGATGACCGCGGCGGCGGCGGTCGGTGCCGACCATCGCGGGCTGATCGCGGCCGCGGTGGCGTTGATCGCGATTCTTGCCGGGCTGTTTGTGCGGGCCGTTGCGACCGCGGCAGTCCTGGCGGTGGTGTGCCTCGTCGCGCTGACCGAGTCGCATCCGATGCTGGCCGCGACCTCGGGGGTGTGCGCAACGGCCTATCTGGTGTTGACCTATGCCACGCTCACCCGGGCGACGGCGGTCGGGATCGCCGGCTTCGCGATCGTCGGAGCCCTGGCCACCGTGGTCCCCGCCGGCCTGCCCTGGCTGCCGCTTCTGGCCCCGGTCGCCGTCGTCGCCGCCGTCGGCGTCGCGTTGAGTCCCTACCTGAATCCGGGGGACTGAGTCTTTCGCCTCGGCATCGCGGAGCGGTCCGGACCTAGATTGTACTTGACAGTACAGTTTTCACCGGAGAGGGTGGAGTTGCGGTGCGCCGATTGGCGGCGCCGAGAGAGGTGGCAGCAGCGATGCGGGTCAAGCCAGGAGACACCGTCGGGGCCGCCGAACTGCACACCATCAAAGGTGTCACGGTCACGTTGCCGGATCCGGAAAAGATTGTGCACCTTCAGTTTCGGCGGTTTGCGGGCTGCCCGATCTGCAACGTGCACCTGCAGTCGGTGGTCAAGCGCTACGACGAGATCGCGGCGAACGGCATCCGCGAGGTGGTGATGTTTCACTCCACGCCCGAAGAGTTGAAGACCTACGTCGATGACCTGCCGTTCGACCTTGTTCCCGATCCGGACCGGACGCTCTATCGACGATTCGGCGTGGAGACATCGGTCCGATCGGTGGCCGACCCGCGCTCGGTTGCACCGATCTTCAAGGGCCTGGTGGACCCGTCACTGGCAGGCAAATTGCGATTGAAGGCCGGGATGCATAGAGCCAATGGGGGCCATCTCGGGCTGCCCGCCGACATCTTGATCGACACCGACGGCACAGTCATCGACGCCAAGTACGGCAAGCACGCCGGGGATCAATGGTCCGTCGATGACCTGCTCCAACGCGCCAAGGTGCGGCGCTGAGCAGCCGACGAGCCCGGCCGGTGCCGCTGACCGCACGGGGCCGGCGGACGCGCGCCGCGATCGTGGACGCCGCGGCGGTGCTGATCTACGAACGCGGTGTCCGCGCGACCAGTCTCGATGATGTGCTCGCGGCGGCGGGATGCGGGAAGTCCCAGCTGTACCACTACTTCGAAGATAAGTCTGAGCTCGTCGGTTCCGTCATAGACCGGCAATTGGAGATCGTTCTCGCCGTCCAACCCGGGTTGATGCTGATCGATTCGTGGGCGACGCTGGACGCTTGGCTGGCCGGAATCGTGCAGATGCATTCAGCCCCTGGCGGCCCGTTCGCTTGCCCGCTGGGCAAGCTCGCTGCCGAGCTGATGGACGACGAAACCTTTCGGCCGCGCCTCGACGCCGCGTTCGGCCGGTGGGTGGGGCTGCTTGCCGAGGGGCTGCGCACGATGCGGGAACGCGGCGACCTCACCGCTGATGCCGAGCCGGATCGGTTGGCCGCCAACATCATTGCCTCGTTGCAGGGCGGCATGCTCGTCGGCCGAGTGCGTGCCGACATCATCCCGATGTGTGACGCGGTCGACGTGGCCCGCGCGCAGCTTCGGCAGTGGCGTCCGGTCGCGGCCGACCGATAACAACCACCCCGCTAGTGCAAAGGAGCACACCATGGATGTATTGCGGACCCCCGACGAGCGATTCGCCGACTTGCCCGACTTTCCCTTCGCTCCCCGCTATGTCGACGTCGACTCCGGAGACGGTGGCACGTTGCGAATGCATTACCTCGACGAAGGCCCGTCCGACGGTGAGGTGGTCCTGTTGTTGCACGGCGAGCCGTCGTGGAGCTACCTGTACCGGTGGATGATTCCGGTGCTCGTCGATGCCGGCCTGCGAGCGGTGGCGATCGACCTGGTCGGGTTCGGACGCAGCGACAAGCCCAGCAGCCGAGACGATTACACCTACCAGGCGCACGTTGATTGGACCTGGGCGGCGATCGAGGCGATCGGGCTTGCCGACGTGACGCTGGTATGTCAGGACTGGGGCGGCCTGATCGGGCTGCGTCTGGTTGGCGAGCATCCGGATCGGTTCGCCCGGGTGGTGGCTGCCAACACGATGCTGCCGACCGGAGATCACCACCCTGGTGAGGCATTCCTGGCGTGGCAGAAATTCAGTCAGGAGGTACCGACGTTCCCCACCGGGCAGATCATCAACGGTGGGACCCTGTCTGCATTGTCGCCCGAGACGATCGCGGCCTACGACGCACCCTTCCCGGACGACAGCTACCAAGCCGGAGCCAGACAGTTTCCGATGCTCGTGCCGATCAGTCCCGATGACCCGGCGGCGCCGGCCAACCGCAGGGCTTGGGCGGCGCTGGGTCGCTTCGAGAGACCATTCCTGTCGGCGTTTTCCGACTCGGATCCGATCACCGGCGCGGCTGAGCCGGTACTGCGATCGCACGTTCCAGGCGCGCGTGGACAATCACACGTGACCATCGCCGGGGCCGGCCACTTCCTGCAAGAGGACAAAGGACGTGAACTGGCCGAGGCTGTCGTCACATTCGTGCGCGCCAACCCACGATCCGAATAGGGCACCCGAACCCTCGTACGGTACGAATGGTGGGTGTCTACCACCGTGTTGTTGCTGTCGACGTCGGACACCGACCTGATCACCGCCCGTGCCAGCGGCGCGGACTATCGGTGGGCCAACCCGGCCCGGCTGATCGACGGTGAGCTGGCCGAGCTGCTCGAGGGCGCGGATCTGGTGGTGGTGCGGATCCTCGGCGGCTACCGGGCCTGGCAGGACGGTATCGACGCGGTGGTGGCCAGCGGGCGCCCGACCATCGTGGTCAGCGGCGAGCAGGCCCCCGATGCCGATCTGATGGAACGCTCCACGGTGCCCGCCGGCATCGCCGTGCAGACGCACATCTATCTGGCCCAGGGCGGGACAGAAAATCTGCGGAACCTACATTCATTCCTGTCCGACACCCTGCTGATGACCGGCTTCGGCTTCAACCCGCCGTCGGCCACCCCGGCCTGGGGTGTGCTGGAGCGGACGAGTGCGGCGTCCGACGGGCCGACGGTCGCAGTGCTGTACTACCGGGCGCAGCAGCTGGCGGGCAACACCGCCTACATCGAGGCGCTGTCGACCGCGATCGAAGAGGCCGGCGGGCGGGCGCTTCCGGTGTACTGCACGTCCTTGCGCACGCCCGAACCCGAACTGCTGGAGTTGCTCGGCACCGCCGATGCCATGGTCGTCACCGTGCTGGCGGCCGGCGGGGCTCGTCCGGCCACCGCGGGCGCCGGCCACGACGACGACAACTGGAACGTCAAACACCTTGCCGCGCTTGATGTCCCGATCCTGCAGGGGTTGTGCCTGACGAGCTCGCGGGCGACCTGGGCCGACAACGACGACGGCCTGAGTCCGCTGGATGTCGCCACGCAGGTGGCGGTGCCCGAATTCGACGGCCGGATCATCACGGTTCCGTTCTCGTTCAAGGAGATCGACTCCGACGGCCTCATCTCCTATGTGCCCGATCCCGAGCGGTGCGCTCGGGTGGCCGGCCTGGCCGTCAAGTACGCCACCCTGCGCCGCGTCGCACCTGCCGACAAGCGGCTGGCTCTGGTGTTTTCGGCCTACCCGACCAAGCACTCCCGGATCGGCAACGCCGTCGGCCTCGACACCCCGGCCAGTGCCGTCGCGCTGCTGCATGCATTGCGCGACGCCGGTTACCGCATCGGCGATATCCCCGGCGTCGATGCGTCCGACGGTGACGCGTTGATGCATGCGCTCATCGAACGCGGCGGGCAGGACCCCGACTGGGTGACCGACGGCCAGTTGGCGGGCAACCCGATTCGTATCCCGGCCGCGCAGTACCGGGAGTGGTTCGCCGCGTTGCCGGACGAACTGACCGAAGCGATGGTCGCCCACTGGGGCCCGCCGCCCGGTGAGCTGTTTGTCGACCGCAGCCAGAATCCCGACGGCGAGATCGTCGTCGCTGCAATTCAATCCGGCAACATCGTGATCCTGGTCCAGCCGCCGCGCGGATTCGGGGAGAACCCGGTCGCGATCTATCACGACCCCGATCTGCCGCCGAGCCACCACTACCTGGCCACCTACCTGTGGCTGCGACACGGTTTCGGCGCGCATGCCGCCGTCCACCTCGGTAAGCACGGCAACCTGGAATGGTTGCCCGGCAAGACCGTTGGGATGTCGGCGGCCTGCGGAACCGATGCCGCCCTCGGCGATCTGCCGCTGATCTACCCGTTCCTCGTCAATGACCCGGGGGAGGGCACCCAGGCCAAACGCCGGGCGCATGCCACCCTGGTCGATCACCTCATCCCGCCGATGGCGCGCGCGGAGAGCTACGGCGACATCGCCCGGCTGGAGCAACTGCTCGACGAGCACGCCAACATCGCGGCGCTCGACCCGGGCAAGCTGCCCGCGATCCGCCAGCAGATCTGGACGCTGATGCGTGCGGCCAAGATGGACCATGATCTGGGCCTGGCCGAACGGCCCGAGGACGACTCGTTCGACGACATGCTGCTGCACGTTGACGGCTGGCTCTGCGAGATCAAAGACGTCCAGATCCGCGACGGTCTGCACATCCTCGGTGCCGCGCCGGCGGGTGAGGCCGAACTCGACCTGGTGCTGGCGATCCTGCGGGCCCGGCAGCTGTTCGGCGGCGAGCAGCATCTGCCGGGTCTGCGTCAGGCGCTCGGTCTGGCCGAAGACGGCAGCGCCGACCGGGTGGACGTCGACGCGGCCGAACAGCGGGCCCGCGCGCTGCTGGCCGGTCTGCAGGCCACCGGCTGGGACGCCGGCCGCGTCGGGGAACTGACCGACGACGACGGTGTCGCGGCGATCCTGCGGTTCGCGGCCACCGAAGTGGTGCCGCGGTTGGCCGGCACCGCCGCCGAGATCGAGCAGGTGCTGCGCGCCCTTGACGGCCGCTTCATCCCGGCCGGACCGTCGGGCTCGCCGCTGCGCGGTCTGGTCAACGTGCTGCCCACCGGCCGCAACTTCTACTCCGTCGACCCCAAGGCCGTCCCGTCTCGACTTGCCTGGGAAACCGGTGTGGCGATGGCCGATTCGCTGCTCGAGCGCTACCGCACCGATCACGGCGACTGGCCGCGATCGGTCGGTCTTTCGGTGTGGGGCACCTCGGCGATGCGCACCTCGGGCGACGACATCGCCGAAGTCCTTGCGCTGCTGGGTGTCCGGCCGGTGTGGGACGACGCGTCCCGGCGCGTCGTCGACCTGGAGGCCATCACGCTCGCCGAGCTGGGACGGCCCCGGATCGACGTGACCGTGCGCATCTCGGGATTCTTCCGCGATGCCTTCCCGCATGTCGTCACCATGCTCGACGACGCCGTGCGCCTGGTCGCCGGCCTCGACGAACCGGCCGAACAGAACTACGTCCGCGCCCACGCCCAGGTCGATCTGGCCGAGCATGGTGACGAAAGACGCGCTACCACACGGATTTTCGGCTCCAAGCCGGGCACCTACGGCGCCGGACTGTTGCAGCTGATCGACAGCCGCAACTGGCGCGACGACGCCGACCTGGCCGAGGTGTACACCGCCTGGGGCGGATTCGCCTACGGCCGCGAACTCGACGGCAGGCCTGCCGCCGACGACATGTCCACCCAGTACCGCCGAATCGTGGTGGCCGCCAAGAACACCGACTCCCGCGAGCACGACATCGCCGACTCCGACGACTACTTCCAGTACCACGGCGGCATGGTCGCGACCGTGCGGGCGCTGACCGGGAAGGCGCCGGCCGCCTACATCGGCGACAACACCCGCCCCGATGCGGTGCGTACCCGCACGCTGTCCGAGGAGACCACCCGCGTCTTCCGCGCGCGGGTGGTCAACCCTCGCTGGATGGCCGCGATGCGCAAGCACGGTTACAAGGGCGCCTTCGAAATGGCCGCGACGGTGGACTATTTATTCGGCTACGACGCCACCGCGGGGGTGATGGCGGACTGGATGTACGAACAGCTCACCGAGTCCTACGTGCTGGACCCGGAGAACCGCAAGTTCATGAACGAGTCCAATCCGTGGGCGCTGCACGGGATGTCCGAACGGCTGCTCGAGGCGGTCGGGCGCGGCATGTGGGAGAACCCGGATCCGGAAACCCTGAACAATGTGCGACAGGTTCTCTTGGAGACTGAGGGCGACCTCGAGGCGCGCTAAGTTGATGCGATGGCTCCCAGCTTCGCCGACGTGATCAAGGCCGAGTACGTGTCGCTGACGACGTTCACCAAGGACGGCAGGCCCAAGCCGACGCCGATCTGGATCGCCCCGGACGGCGACCGCGCGTTGGTGATCACGGGTAAGGACTCGTGGAAGGTCAAGCGCATCCGCAACACCCCGCGGGTGACCGTGGCGGTGTGCGACCGCGGTGGCAAGGTCAAGGGTGAACCGGTGGACGCCGTCGCGACGATCCTCGACGACGCCCAGCAGATCGAGCGGGTCTACACCGCGATCGGCAAGCGCTACGGGCTGCTTGGCAAGGTCTTCAACTTCTTCTCCAAGCTGCGCGGTGGAAGCACCCGCAACGTGGGTCTGGAACTTCGGGCAGCCGACGCTTCAAAAAACTAGCCAACGGGAACAGGGACGCATGGCCAATTCGGTGGCGCAGCCCACCTTCCACGACGTCGCCCAGGCGAAGTACCTGCTTCTCACCACATTCACCAAGGACGGCACTCCCAAGCCGACGGCGATCTGGGGTGTCCCCGACGGCGACCGGCTGCTGGTGATCACCGACCGGGACTCGTGGAAGGTCAAGCGGATCCGCAACACGCCGCGCGTGACCATCGCCGAGTCTCATTCGCTCGGAAAGCCGAAAGGTCCGGCGGTCGAGGCGACCGCCCGGGTGCTGCCGGACTCCGAGACCCGCGGCGTCTACAACAAGGTGTTGCGCCGCTACTGGCAGCACTCCTGGTGGTTCTATCTGCACAGCCTGGTCCGCGGCGGCATCGACAAGGTGCACGTCGCTCTCGAGATCACACCGCACTAGAACTCACAGCGTCTTTTCAGGTCTTGTCGGCCCTACCCGGAACCAGGCCGGTTCGCGGCTCGTTGCCACTACATGGTGATGCGGACGTTTTTGCTCTACGCCGTGGTCGAGGTCGCGGTCTTGGCCGCCCTGACCTGGTCGGTCGGCATCGGCTGGACCCTGCTGATCCTGCTGGCCAGCTCGGTGATCGGTGTCGCGCTGGCCGGTTCGCAGCTCAAGAAGCAGATCCTCAAGCTGCAGCGCACCCGGACCGACCCGCAGGGCGCGGTCGCCGACAGCATGCTCGTCGCCCTCGGCACGGTCCTGATGTTCATCCCCGGCATCGTCAGCACCGCGATCGGCGCGCTGATGCTGCTGCCCCCGACCCGCAGCGTGGTCCGTCCGCTGGCCGGCATGGTTCTCACCCGAGGCATCGCCCGCCGGGTCACCGTCATCAACCTGACCGCTCCCGCCGGTTACCCCGGTCGCGGCGATTACATCGACGGCGAGGTCGTCGAGGACCAGGTTCAGGGACCCGTCCACGACGCCAACATCGTCCGCCGGTACTGACCCTCTTCGGCTCTCTCGCCCCGGCGGGGGAGACTGACTCACCGTGACCACACTGCTGCTGGGCGGCCGCATTCACAGCCCGTCGCACCCGGATGCGACCGCGATGGCGGTCCGCGACGGCGTCGTCGCCTGGTTGGGCAGCGACGAGGTCGGCCGGTCGCAGTTCGGCGAGGCGCAGGTCGTCGACCTCGACGGCGCCTTCGTGGCACCCGCGTTCGTCGACAGTCACATCCATCTGACCTCCACCGGGCTCCTGATGACCGGCCTGGACCTGACCGGTGCGACCTCCAGGCAGCACTGCCTGAACCTGGTTGCCGAACACACCGCGGCGCATCCCGGCCAGCCGATCTGGGCGCACGGCTGGGACGACTCCGGCTGGGCCCGCGACGAGGCGCCCAGCACGGCAGAACTCGACGCCGTCGTCGGCCCGGTGCCCGCCTACCTGGCCCGCGTCGACGTCCACTCCGCTGTCGCATCGACGGGCCTGCGTGACCTGGTTCCCGGGCTTCCTGCCGTCGCCGGCTACCACCTGCAGCGACCGCTGTCGGCCGACGCCCACCACCTGGTCCGCGGCGAGGCGCGCCGCCTGTTGACCGCCCGGCAGCGTTCCGACGCCCGACTCGCCGCCCTGGATGCGGTCGCGGCGGCGGGCATCGTCGCCGTCCACGAATGCGCCGGGCCGCAGATCGGTGGACCCGACGACTGGCAGGAGCTGCGGGCCACCGATCACGGCGTCGAGGTCGTCGGCTACTGGGGTGAAGCGGTGTCCAGCGCCGCGCAGGCCAGAGCGCTCATCGACGCGACTGGCGCCAGCGGGCTGGCCGGTGACCTGTTCGTCGACGGCGCAATGGGTTCACACACCGCGTGGCTGTGCCAGCCGTACGCCGACGCCCCCGACTGCACCGGCAACTGCTACCTGGACGCCGACGCGATCGCCGATCACCTGTTCGCCTGCACCGATGCGGGCGTGACGGCGGGCTTCCACGTGATCGGCGACGCGGCGGTGACGGCCGTCGTCGAAGCCGTGGCCCGGCTGGTCGAACGGTTCGGGGCACCCGCGGTCGCCCGCTGCGGCCATCGGTTGGAGCATCTCGAGATGGTGAGCGCCGAACAGGCCGCCACGCTCGGCCAGGCAGGAGTGGCCGCCAGCATGCAGCCCAATTTCGACGCGCTGTGGGGCGGTCGCGACGGCATGTACGCCCGCCGACTCGGTCTTGATCGAGCCGCTTCGCTGAACCCGTTCTCGCTATTAGCATCGGCAGGCGTGCCCTTGGCGTTCGGCTCAGATGCCCCGGTGACCAGCATCGATCCCTGGGCGACAGTACGCGCAGCCAGCCACCACCAGACCGAGGGCAGCGCGATCTCGGTGCGGGCGGCGTTCGCCGCCGCGACCCGGGGTGCCTGGCGGGCCGGCGGTGTGCGCGACGGCATCAGCGGCACCCTGGTGCCGGGCGCGCCGGCGTCGTACACGGTGTGGGAGGCGGGCCAGCTGGATGTGGCCGCCCCGGCCGACAGCGTCCAGCGCTGGTCCACCGATCCGCGGTCGCGGGTGCCGGCGCTGCCGCGATTGGCGCCTGGCGATCCGTTGCCGCGCTGCCGTCAGACCGTGCACCGGGGTGTCGTACTTCATGGGTAGCCGGCTGCTGAACTGGGTGCGCACCGCACTGCCGCCGCGGCTGTTCCGGCTGCTGGTCGCGGTGACCGCGGGCCTGCTGCTGTGCATCAGTTTCCCGCCGATCGGGTGGTGGTGGTCGGCGGTCGTGAGCTTCGCGCTGTTGAGCTGGGTGCTCGTGCATCCGAAGACGACGGCGGCCGGCGGCCTGGGGTACGGCTTCCTGTTCGGGTTGGCCTTCTACATCCCGCTCATTCCCTGGATCAGCGGTCTGGTCGGCCCGGTGCCGTGGCTGGCGCTGGCGACGATGGAGGCGCTGTTCCCGGCGCTGTTCGGCTGGCTGGCCGTCACGGTGCGTCGCGTTCCCGGCTGGCCGCTGTGGTTCGCGCTGGTGTGGTCGGCCCAGGAATGGCTGAAATCAACCGTGCCTTTCGGTGGATTCCCTTGGGGAATAGTCGGATTCGGACAAACTACCGGCCCGTTCCTGTCCCTGGTGCAGCTCGGCGGGGTTCCGCTGCTGTCGTTCGCCGTCGCCCTGCTGGGCACCTGCTTGGCCGCGCTGGTCTTCGAGATCGCCCGCTGGTGGCAGCACAGTGGGCCGGCCAAGCCGGCCGGGCACGTGTCACTGTCCGGCCTGCTGCTGCCCGGGCTGTGCATCACCGCCGTGCTGCTGACCACCGCGGTCGCCGCACCGCAGGTGCGCCGCGCGGCCGGTGGTGCAGGCAACGAGCCGACGGTCACGGTCGCCGCGATCCAGGGCAGCGTGCCGCGGTTGGGGCTGGACTTCAACAGTCAGCGTCGTGCGGTGCTGGACAACCACGTCCGCCAGACCCTGCAACTGGCCGACGATGTGCGCGCGGGCAGGGCGCCGCAGCCGCAGTTCGTGATCTGGCCAGAGAACTCCTCCGACATCGACCCGATGACCAATTCCGACGCCGCCCAGCAGATCAGCGTGGCCGCGCAGGCCATCGGCGCACCGATCCTCGTCGGCGCCGTCGTCGCCCGCCCGGACTGGACGCCGGACAACCCCACGGCATCGAACACCGTCGTCGTCTGGGATCCGGTGAACGGGCCGGGGGAGCGCCACGACAAGCAGATCATCCAACCGTTCGGCGAGTACCTGCCGTGGCGTGGTTTCTTCCGCCACCTGTCCTCGTTCGCCGACCGCGCCGGGTATTTCGTCCCCGGCAACGGCTCGGGCGTCGTGCACGCCGCCGGAGTTCCGGTCGGGGTGGCCACCTGCTGGGAGGTCATCTTCGACCGGGCGTTGCGCGAGTCGGTCCGTAACGGGGCGCAGCTGTTGGCCGTCCCCACCAACAATGCGACGTTCGACCAGAACATGAGCGAGCAGCTGCTGGCGTTCGCCCGCGCCCGCGCCGTCGAGCACGACCGCTACGTGGTGGTGGCCGGCACGGTCGGGATCAGCTCGGTGATCGCGCCCGACGGCGCCGAGCTGGCCCGCACCCAGTTCTTCTCGCCGGCGTACCTCGACATGACCGTGCGGCTCAAGACCAGCGAAACCCCGGCCACCCGACGGGGACCGTTGATCCAAGGGGTGCTGGTCGCAGCCGCCGTTGCGGTCGTGATCGGGGCCATACTGCACAATGGTTGGTTCATGCGCCCGTTACGCCGCAGGCGGCGGGAACGGGACGCAGACAGCATGTCCGGGGGCGACGACGACGGCGCCACCACGCCGGAGCAGGGCGAATCATCTTCCGCCCTGGCCGGGCAGCACGACAAAGGAGAGTCATGACCGACCGGGGCAATACGGGCGCCGAGCGCCCCAGCCAGCGCACCCTGGTGATCATTCCGACGTTCAACGAGTTGGAGAACCTGCCGCTGATCGTGGGCCGGGTACACAAGGCCTGTCCCGAGGTGCACGTGCTGATCGTCGATGACGGCAGCCCCGACGGCACCGGTGAGCTTGCCGACGAACTGTCGCTGGCCGACACCGACCGCGTTCACGTGATGCACCGCAACGCCAAGGACGGCCTTGGCGCCGCGTACCTGGCGGGCTTCGCCTGGGGGCTGAGCCGCCAGTACAACGTGCTCGTCGAAATGGACGCCGACGGCAGCCACGCGCCCGAGCAGCTCTACCGGCTGCTGGACGCGATCGACAACGGCGCGGATCTGGCGATCGGCTCCCGCTACGTCCAGGGCGGCACCGTCCGCAACTGGCCCTACCGGCGGCTGGTGCTGTCGAAGACCGCCAACACGTATTCGCGCGTGCTGCTCGGTGTCGGTATCCATGACATCACCGCGGGCTACCGCGCGTACCGGCGCGAGGTGCTGGAGAAGATCGACCTGTCGGCGGTCGACTCCAAGGGCTACTGCTTCCAGATCGATCTGACCTGGCGCACGATCAACGCCGGTTTCACCGTCACCGAGGTGCCGATCACGTTCCGCGAGCGCGAACTCGGGGTGTCGAAGATGAGCGGCTCGAACATTCGCGAAGCGATGGTCAAGGTCGCCCAGTGGGGCATCGGCGGGCGCATCGATCGCGCCCGCGGCGTCGTCCGCTAGTAGATCAGCTGCCGCGACGCTTGGACTTGATGAGGTCCATGCGCTCCTTGAGCAGCTCCTCGAGCTCCTCGATCGAGCGGCGCTCCAGCAGCATGTCCCAGTGGGTGCGCGGCGGCTTCACCTTCTTCGGTTCCGGCAGGTCGCCGTCGATCAGGGTGCCTTCCAGGCCGTTCTTGCAGGGCCAGGTGCCGGGGATCTCGGCGTCATCGGCGAACGGAACCTCGAATTCCTCGCCGTTCTCGGTGCGGTACCGCGCAATCTGACGCGGCGCCAGGTCGTGGTTGCGGTCCGTCTCGTAGCTCACGGCTCCGAGGCGGCTACCTCTCAAAACACGATCAGCCATCGTCAACTCTCCTCAAGCGCTCTATGAAGTCCGGGTAGTCAACGCAAGACAACTCTCTGCGGTTCCCGACTCGACCAACCATGATACCGGGATCACTGCACCAAGCCGTCTACAGTCACATGGCGTGACGCGTCGTTCCCGCTCTCAGCCGTGCCGGTGGTGTGGACGCGAGGTGGCCGACGCCGGGATGGGCCGGCGCAGGCAGTACTGCCGCCAGTCCTGCCGGCAGCGCGCATACGAGCAGCGCGCATTGGTCAAGGGCAGCGCGATCCCCGAAGACGCGGTGGTGCTCTCGGCCGACGAGGCCGCCGAACTGTCCGACCGGGTCTTCCAGGTGCGGTGTGCCGCCGAGGACGTCGCCACCGCAGTCGACGAGGGTGCGGCCACATCCGAACTGCGGGAACTGTGCGACGCGCTGGTCCGTGCCGCCAAGGCCGCCGACGGCTGGCGCTGACGCCGCCGATTGACCGCATCGTGGCGGGGTAGTGGCAGCGGATGAGTCGGCGGACGGAACTGCAGCGGGTTGCCAACGACATGTTCGGGTGGCCGGAGTTGCGGCCCGCTCAACTCGAGGCGATGGAGGCGGTGCTCGCCGGGCGCGACGTGCTGGCGGTGATGGCGACCGGCTCCGGCAAGTCGGCTATCTACCAGGTGCCCGCCGTGCTGATCGACGGCGCGACGCTCGTCGTCTCACCGCTGATCGCACTGCAACGCGACCAGATCAGCGGGCTGGCGTCCACTGAGGCCCCCGAGGCGGTGGCCATCAACTCCCAGCTGGGCAGTCATGACATCGCGCGGAATTGGCAGGCGGTTCGCGAGCACGCAGCCGAATACGTGTTTCTCGCGCCCGAACAACTCACCAACGATGACGTCCTCACCGCGTTGGCCCAGATGGACATTTCATTGGTAGTCGTCGACGAAGCGCACTGTGTCTCGGCGTGGGGTCACGACTTCCGGCCGAGCTACCTCCGGATCGCCGACAGCATCGAAAGGTTCGGCGGCCCGCCGATCGTCGCGCTGACCGCCACCGCCTCGCCGGTGGTGCGCCGCGAGATCGTCGAGCATCTGCGGTTGCGCGATCCGCTGGTGATCGCCAGCGGGTTCGACCGGCCAAACATCGCCCTCGAGGTATCCCACTACGTCGCCGACGACGACAAGCGCGATGCGGTGCTGGCCAGGATGCTGGCGGTAGAACGCCCAGCACTGCTGTACACCGCGACCCGCAAGGACACGGAAACATATGCCGCACAATTGAATTCGTCCGGCGTCACTGCTCGCGCATACCATGCCGGTCTGTCGCGTGCGCAACGCGACGAGGTCCACCAGCTGTTCCGCGCCGACAACGGTGTGGACGTGGTGGTGGCGACGTCGGCGTTCGGGATGGGCATCGACAAGGCCGACGTACGCACGGTCGTGCACGCCTCGATCCCGGACTCCATGGACACTTACTACCAGCAGATCGGGCGCGCCGGTCGCGACGGAAAACCGGCGACGGCGGCGCTGTTCTACCGCCCGGAGGATCTGGGCCTGGCCCGGTTCTTCACCACCAATCGGCCCGACGAGGAGCTGCTGGCAGGTGTCTATGCGGATCTGGATCGCCGGGCCCCGAAACGGTGGAGCGACTTGCGTACCCGGCTCGGAGTGCGGGGGCCGCGGGTGACCAATGCCCTCAACCTGCTCGAGGAGGCGGAACTGGTCTGCTCGACGCGGGATGGTTTCACCCGCAACAGCAGCGTCGGAGTCGAGGAGGCGGTGCACCGCGCTGTCGAGATCGTCGAGCGCAACGAACGCATCGACCGCACTCGCGTCGAGATGATGCGCGGATATGCCGAGACGCGGGAGTGTCGTCGCCAGTTCCTGCTTGGCTATTTCGGGGAGCCGCTGCCCGAGCCGTGCGGCAATTGCGACAACTGTGCGTCCGGCGTCGTCGACGACGAGCCGCCCGCCACGGACCGCTGGGCGGTGCAGACGCCGGTCGAGCATCGGGAGTGGGGGTCCGGGGTGGTGATGGGCGCCGAGGACGACCGGATCACCGTCCTGTTCGACGAATTCGGCTATCGCACACTGCTGCTGGCGTCCATCGAGCATTCCGGGGTGTTGACCCGCGGTGACGGCCGGACGGTCGGTGGTTTCTAGGGTCGCTGGGGGCTACCCGCACCTGGAGGAGGCGTACCGGTTCGCCGAGAGTGTGCTTCCGATCTTGCGGGCGGAGCGTTTTGCCGCCTAGCATCCGCTACTATCTGCGTATGAATGCAGATAGACAGCTTGCTGAGGACCACGCGCTTCTGGTCGTTGAGGTCTTTCGCATGCTGGCCGACGCCACCCGCGTGCAACTGCTGTGGGCATTGATCGACGGCGAGCTCAGCGTCAACGATCTCGCCGAATGTGTCGGCAAGCCGGCTCCCTCGGTGTCGCAGCACCTCGCCAAGCTCCGCATGGCCCGCCTCGTCCGGACCCGCCGGGAAGGCACCCAGGTGTTCTACCGCCTGGAGAACGACCATGTGCGTCAACTCGTCGCAGACGCGGTCTACAACGCCGAGCACGCCGCAGGCGGCACACCCGCCCACCATCGCAGCGTCCGAGAACTGCCGAGCCGGGAGAGCGCGTCATGAAGCACGACCACGACCATGGCCACACTCACGACCACGCCGGCCGGGTCGACACTGCGCTGCGCGACAGCGCCGCCGGAATCCGTGCCGTCAAGATCAGCCTGATCGCGCTCGGCATCACCGCTCTTCTTCAGGTCGCGATCGTCGTCACATCGGGTTCGGTTGCGCTACTGGCAGATACGATTCACAACTTCTCCGATGCGCTGACCGCCATTCCGTTGTGGATCGCCTTCTCGCTGAGCCGCCGCAGTGCGACCCGCCGCTACACCTACGGCCTCGGGCGGGCCGAGGACCTCGCGGGCTTGTTCGTCGTCGCCGTGATCGCGGTATCGGCCGTCGTCGCGGCGATACAGGCCATCGACCGGCTTTTTCATCCGGTACCGGTGTCCCACATCGGCTGGGTGGCCGCGGCCGGGCTGGCCGGATTCGTCGGCAACGAGATCGTCGCCGTCTACCGGATCCGCGTCGGACGACGGATCGGCTCAGCAGCGTTGCGCGCCGACGGGATGCACGCTCGCGCAGACGGACTGACATCGCTGGCGGTGGTACTCGGCGCAGTCGGTGTGGCCCTTGGGTTCCCGGCCGCCGACCCGATCATCGGCCTGATCATCGCGGCGGCGATCCTGGTCGTGATGGTCGTCGCGGCCCGTGATGTCTTCGCGCGTCTGCTCGACAGCGTCGACCCCGCGCTGGTCGACACCGCCTACCACACCCTCGAACACCAGCCGGGAGTCATTGGCGTGCAACGGGTTCGGATGCGCTGGATAGGTCTTCGCCTCGATGCCGACGTCGAACTGGACGTCGACCCGCGGCTCAGCCTCCGGCAGGCGCACGACCTGGCGCATCACGCCGAACATGCGCTTACTCATGCCATTCCGAAACTGGATACCGCGGTGGTGCATGCCTATCCGGCGCACGCGCACTAACAGACGTACTGCACACCGATTCCGGCCGGTGCCGTGACTTGGCGGGCACAGGCGAACGCGTCGACACCGTCGGCGGCGAGCCGCACTGCCGACTGACGGGCGTAGTTCACGCACAACAGGGCGCTGGAATCGGTGCGGCAGCGGTAGTTGCCGAACGACAGTGAGACGTTGTAAGGCAATTCGCGGCCCTGGCCGTATGCGAAGCGGCCCGGGTCGCCGTGTGCGGAGCCGACCTGGATCGTGGAACCGTCGAAGTCGACCCAGCCGCCCTTCCACTGGCCATAGGTATCCGCCGGCCGTGGCGGCGGATTCGTCAGCTCCACCAGGCAAGCCAGCGCGGGGGAGCCGTGGTTGGCGTCGGTCATGCAGTTCGTCCCGCTCGGGGTCGTGAAGGCCACATCATCGCCGAGCTCGGTGGTGACGCTGCCGCGCAGCGCGATGTGGTACTGCGCGGCGTCGATCGGCGGGGCCGCCTCGATCCACGCGATCGCCTCGGCGATCGGGACCCCGGCCGCCGGTGCCGGCACCGCTGACCTCGCGCTCGTCGACGAGGTGGCTGACGTCGGAGCGGATGACGACGTGGCCGTGCGCGACGGGGTGATCGGTGTCAGCTGGGTCTGACGCGCCTGACCGCCGGTCGCGCCCGAACATCCCGCGACCAGCAGCGACGCGGTGAGCAGCAGGGCGATCCGCATCCCGACAGGCTAGCGGGCGAGCGCCGTTGCGCTTGTCAGGCGCGTCGAGACCCGAAATGTTCGCTACCGTCGAGTGATGCACGAACACACCGTCCGCGCCACCACGCGCAGCGGCATCGTCGAGGGGTTCGTCCGCAACGGGGTCAACAGGTGGCGTTCCATCCCTTACGCCCGCCCGCCGGTAGGTGCGTTGCGCTTCCGCGCGCCTGCGCCCCCGCAGCCGTGGCGTGGCGTCCGGTACTGCCACGGCTTCGCCAACTGTGCACCTCAGCAGCGCCGCTACACGATGTTGGGAGTGGGCAAGTACCAGCCGATGGGCGAGGACTGCCTGACTCTCAACGTCGTCACGCCGCAGTGGTCGGGGAGCGAGCCGGACCGCGCGCCGTTACCGGTGATGTTCTTCATCCACGGCGGCGGTTACCTCATGGGCAGTTCGGCAACCCCGCTCTATGACGGTGCCGCCCTGGCCCGGCGCGGGTGCGTCTATGTCTCGGTCAATTACCGCCTCGGGGCTCTCGGCTGCGTGGACCTGTCCTCGCTGTCCACGCCGGATACCCCGATCGACAGCAATCTGTTCCTGCGCGACCTCGTGATGGCCCTGCGCTGGGTGCGCGACAACATCGGTGCGTTCGGTGGCGACCCCGGCAACGTGACGATCTTCGGTGAGAGCGCCGGCGCCCATGCCGTCGCGACCCTGCTGGCCGTTCCCGAAGCGGAAGGCCTTTTCGCCCAAGCTATTTCCGAGAGTCCCGCGTCCGGGCTGGTGAGCGGACCGGAGACGGCGGCCAAGATCGCGGGCAAGTTCGCCAAGCTGCTCGGCGCCGGCGGTGACGATGCCGCGGAAACTCTGATGCGGGCCCGGCCACGGGATCTGGTCGTGGCGCTGGACACCCTGCTCACCGAGAGCATGACCGAGATGGACGGGGCGTTCTCGCTCGGGCCGACCTACGGTGACGACGTCCTGCCCGACGACCCGGTGGCGGCCATGCGACGGGGCGCCGCCCACAAGGTGCCGCTGATCGTGGGCACCAACGCCGACGAAGGCAAGCTGTTCACCCGGTTCATGAAGCTGCTACCGACCACCGAGTCGGCCATTGAGCGACTGCTGGCCGGCGCGGAACCCGAAGCGCGACAACGTATCACCGCCGCTTACCCGGGCTATCCGCGTCCGGAGGCCTGTGTGCAGCTCGGTGGCGACTTCGCGTTCGGCACGGCCGCGTGGCAGATCGCCGAAGCGCACAGCCCGCATGCACCCACGTACGTGTACCGCTACGACTATGCGCCGCGCACCCTGCACTGGTCCGGTCTCGGGGCCACGCATGCCACCGAATTGCTGGCCGTCTTCGACATCTACCGCACGCGATTCGGCTCGGCGCTGACCGCGGCCATGGACCGCCGTTCGGCGCTGCGGGTGAGCCGCGACGTGCAGAACCGGTGGCGCCACTTCGGCCGCGCCGGTGTGCCGGGGGAGGATTGGCCCCGCTACACCGAATCGGAGCGTCCGGTGCTGGTGTTCGACCGGCACACCCGCGTCGACTACGACCCGCATCCCCATCGGCGCGAGGCGTGGGCGGGCTTCTCGTTGGCCGGCCGTTAGCCGCGACTCAATTGACACCCGTCAAGAAATGGCGGGAAAACCTTCCGGGGTGCCGGGGACGTGTCTTAGGTTGGTCGCGTGCAGACCAACGACATCGTCATCGAACGCCCGAGTGACCTGACCGCCCATTGGCTGGCCGCCACCCTCGGAGTTCCGGTGACAGGGTTCACCGTCGACCGCATCGGCACCGGGCAGATGAGCGAGTGTTATCGGGTCGGACTCACCTACGACGACGGCGCTGCCGGTCCCGCCTCGGTGGTCCTGAAGGTCGCCGCCACAGATCCGACGAGCAGGCAGACCGGGCTCGCGCTGGGGCTGTACGAGCGCGAGGTCAAGTTCTACTCCGACGTGGCGCCACGGCTCGGCGGTCCGATCGCCGAGTGCTACCACACCTCCTATGACCCGCAGACGGGCATTTTCGCGCTGCTCCTCGACGACGCGGCCCCCGCCGAGGTCGGTAACGAAATCCGCGGTGCCACAATCGCCGACGCCACCCTGGCGTTGACCGAACTCGGCCGTCTGCATGCCCCGGTGATCGGCAGCGAGAGTCTGGCCGAGGCCGAATGGCTCGTTCGGGCGGCCCCGCTGAACCAGGCCCTCGTCGGCCAGCTGTGGTCCGGCTTCGCCAACCGGTACGGCGATGCGATCACCCCCGACCAACGCCTCGTGTGCGAACGACTGGTCACCGGCTTCGACGCCTACATGGCCGACGAATCGGTGCCGGAGCGGATCAAAGGCCTGGTGCACGGCGACTACCGGCTGGACAACATGCTGTTCGGTCGCCCCGGCTCCAAACGTGACCTCACCGTGGTGGACTGGCAGACCGTCACCTGGGGCCCGGCCATGACCGACGTGGCCTATTTCATCGGCTGCGCGCTCACCATCGAGGATCGCCGGGCCCACTACGACGAGCTGCTGCGTGCGTATCACCAAGGGCTCGGCCCTGATTCGGCCATTACCGGAGACCAGGTCCGCGAGGGTGTCCGTCGTCAAAGCTTCGCGGGCGTGATGATGGCGGTGGTCTCGTCGATGCTCGTGGAGCGGACCGAGCGCGGTGACGAGATGTTTCTGACGATGCTGGATCGGCACACCAGCCATGTCCTGGACACCGGCGCACTCGACATCCTGCCGCCGCCCGCCGCCGTGGCCGCGTTGACGCCCGACCCGGCCGACGAGGGCGCCCATCAACCCGGTGATGAGCCGCTCTGGAACGAAAGCTGGTACTGGGACTTCGCCGATCCGGCACAGGGCGTCGGCGGCTGGCTGCGGCTCGGGCTGGTGCCCAATCAGAACGTGGCGTGGATCAACGCGCTGGTGTGCGGTCCCGACATGCCCACGGTCGCCCTGGTCGACTTCGAGGCGCCGCTACCCGCCGATCCCGCGGTGGCGCGGGCCGATGGTGCCGAATTGCGTCACGGCGCCATCACTCCGCTGCAGACCTACCGTGTGGAGGCGCGCGGCACCGCACAGGAATACAACGATCCGTCGGCGCTGCTGCGCGGCGAGCCGGGCCGGCCCGTCGAGTTGGCCATCGACCTCACCTGGACGACGGCGGGCACGCCGTATGCGTATCGCATCACCACGCGCTACGAGATACCGTGCACGGTTACCGGAACCGTCAGCATCGACGGACGGGTCCACCAGCTCGAGGCGGTTCCCGGACAGCGCGACCACTCCCACGGGGTGCGCGACTGGTGGAGCATGGACTGGGTCTGGAGCGCACTGCACCTCGACGACGGCACCCACCTGCACGGCGTCGACCTCCGGATCCCCGGGATGGACCCGATCAGTGTCGGCTATATCCAGCGTGCCGGCGAGCCGGTCACCGAGACGACGACGGTGACTGCGGAAGCGACGTTCTCCGACAATGGATTACCGTTGACCACCACGATCGACTACCTTCCCGGCCCGGTCCAGACGACCGTCGACGTCCGCGGTCACGCGCCCGTTCGGTTGGTGGCTCCGGAGGGTCAGGTCAGTTTCTTTCCGCGGGCGTGGGTCACCGTCGAGACGGCGGACGGCAGGACCGGTTCGGGTTGGGTGGAGTGGAACCGCAACCTGTGACAGGTTAAGCCGCTGAGCGGAACCGGTCGTGCGATTCGTCGGGCTTCGCTGTCACACCTCGCCGCTGTGCTGATCGAGGCCGCCGTGGCGCACTCGCTGTCAACCAACTCCCGATGCCGATCGCCGCGCTGACCACGGCCGAGGCGATGAGAAAGAACCACATCCAGTCAAGGGCGGCAACGGTCTTACCGATGACGGTCCACACGCTCCAGATGTCCACTGGTCTCCTGCCTCCTCTTGGCTTATCTGCTCACTGTCAACCGTAGATCGGCGGGCACGTGACCGAGCACGGCAGAGGTCGTGCAAATGATGACCAAAGTCCTTTTCTCGCAGTTGAGTTCTTACGGCTGCGCCGCGACCGGTTAGGTGCGGCACGGCGCGGGTACGCGCGGGCATGGGCAAAGACGATTTCCACAAGGGTGACAAGGTCACTTGGCAGAGCCACGGCAGCACCGCCGAAGGCACGGTGGAGGAGAAGATCACCTCGGACACCACGGCGGCCAAGCGGACGGTGCGCGCCTCGAAGGACGACCCGCAGTACCGGGTCCGCAGCGACAAGAGCGGCAACGACGCTGTGCACAAACCCGAAGCGCTGCATCGTAAGTCGAGCTAGACGATGGCGGACGACGATACCGCCGACGAGTTCGGCACAGTTGTCAACATGACGGCCGCCGAGCTCGAGAAATGGCTTGACACTGACGAGTCGAAAGCGGTGGGCCAGAAGTCCGGCGCCTCGGAGTCGACCGGACATGAGAGCGGCCGACGGATTGTGAAGATCCTGCGGACCCGCAAGTCGGACCTCAGCGACGACGACCACGCCCACATGCGCAAGGTCGTCGGTTATGCCAAGCGGCATCTCGCTCAGCGCCCGGACGGCGACATCACCGATTCGAAGTGGCGCTATTCACTGATGAACTGGGGTCACGACCCGACGAAGTGAGCTACAGCCGCGCGGAGTTGTCGTCGAGCTCGTCGCGGCGCAGCGCCATCGGCGTCGCCGCGGGCAAGTCACCGCCGGCGATGACCTGTCGGGTGATCGGCGTGAGCGCCTGGAACAATCGCTCGACGGCGGGGTCGTCGAGGGCGTCCAGTGCCGATAGCGCCAGGGTGTCGGTGCGCGATTCGACGTGGTCCTTGACTGCCCGACCGGCGTCGGTGAGAGTGCCTGTGTCAGTGAGCAATCCGCGCTCGGCAAGAGCTCGCACACACGAGTCCCACTCTTCGTCGGAGTAGTCGCGGCTGCGCTTGATGAAATCGGCAGGAACCGCCCCGGCAGCGACATGGAAGACATTGGCCTCGCGACCGCTGATGCCCTCGCTCACCAGGACCGCGACATGGGCGTCGCCCCGGTGCTCGCGGAGCAGCGTCGCCGCGTGCCACAAAGACGCCAGCGGACCGTCGGGCCAGGGCAGCGCCAGATTCGCCGCGAACAGTGGCCGTCCGTCCAGCGGTGCGCCCCGTGCCGCCAGGCCGGCCAGTTCGGCGGCCTCTGCGACTCCCGGGGTGTCATCGCTCAAGCCGTAGCCCTGCAGCGCCGCGACCGCGGTCTTCTGGCGCACCCGCACCATCTCGGCGGGGGTGGCGATGTCCCAGATCGCCGGTATCGCCTTGCCGACGCGTTCGGCGGAGAAGTTGTAGAAGATCGCGGTCACGACCTCCACAGGCACCTGACCCAGCGGTGCGGCACGGCCGGCGAAGTAACCTCGCCAGAAACCGACGAATCCCATGGCGTCGAACGCAGTTCGGACACCCGGTGCGAAGTACGTGATGCCGTGAACCGGTTCAAAGCGATCGAAGAAGCGGCGTGCCAGTGCGGGAGTTCTGCTCACTTCGACAGTCAACCACTTGGTATCTTGCTTCGATGCTCTCGACCCGGGTTGGCGCCACGTGGGCAGCCGTCGGCCTCACGGCGGCTGCGCTGAGCGGGTGTTCCTTCCATGCCAGTACCGGCGGTCTGTCCGTGTCGAGAACAGACCTCGAGAAAGACATCACCCAGCGGCTGCAACAGGCCGGCGAGAAGCCGCAAACAGTGACATGCAAGGAGAATCTGCCGGGCGTTGTCGGCAAGACCACCCGCTGCGAGCTGTTGTTGAACGGCGCCGACAGCTTCGACGTCATCGTGACCGCGACCAAGATCGACGGCGAGAAGGTCAGCTACAGCATGATTCCTGCCGCATCGAAGAAGCAGCTGGACAAGCTGGTGGCGAAGACGGTGTCGGAGTCGGCAAAAGTCACTGTCGATTCAGCCGACTGCGATGGCGGCTTGGAGGGAAAGCAGGGCGCGGAGGCGCACTGTGACGTCACGGCCGACGGGGAGACGAGGCGGCAGCTCGTGACGGTGACCAAGGTCGAAGGCCTGATGATGTACTTCCACGTGCAGCCGGAAGCGTCCTAGCGTCGCAGGCTAATTGCCCGGCTGAGCCGACAGGTCACCCGCGAGCGCGGCAGCCGATTCGTCGATGATCGCCCGCATCGCGCGCTCGGCACCGGCCTCGTCGCGCATCCGAATCGCGCGTGCCACCTCATCGTGCAGTTCGATCGCGGCGGGGTTGGGCCGATCGGGCATCATGCCGTGGTGCGTCCGCCCGCCGAGTACCTCGGCGACCACATCGTTGAGCGCGCGAAACATCTCGTTACCGCTGGCCTCCAGCAAGGTCCGGTGAAAGATCTTGTCCGCCAACAGGTACGACTCCAAATCGCCGGAGCGGCCGTGCACCACCATGTCGGACACGGCAGCCGCCATGATCCGACACTGATGCGGATCGGCCCGTCGCGCGGCCAGTGCGGCTGCGGCCGGTTCGAATCCGCGGCGTAACTCCGACAGCGACATCAACTGTGCGGACCGGTCGCCGACATCCAACCGCCAGCGAATCACCCTGGGGTCGAACACATTCCACTTGCTCGACGGCTGAATCGTAATGCCGACGCGACGGCGCGGAGCGACCATCCGCATGGACTCCAGCACCCGGATGGCCTCCCGGGCCACCGAACGCGAGACACCGTAGTCGGCGCTGACACCGTCGAGGGTCAACACATGCCCCGTCTGATAGCGCCCGGAGACGATGGCCTCACCGAGCGCGGTCAGCACGCTGCTGTGCAGCTCGCTGACCATTGGCTCGGTAGACACCCATACATGTTGTCATATCTGGTGCATGCGGCGATATAAACAGATTGATCACGATTTGGTATTGCAATCGTATGACTATTGATGGATGCTGTGTGACATGCCGAACAGCAGGGTAGACGCAGGCATGACCTCACCCGTCGTCGTCATGGGGGTGTCCGGCTCGGGGAAATCAACCGTCGGCGCGGCGCTTGCGCAACGTCTGCGCGTGCCCTTCGCCGACGCCGACGACTTCCACCCGCCGGCCAACATCGCCAAGATGACCGCCGGCCACCCGCTCGACGATGACGACCGCTACCCGTGGCTGGAGTCCATCGGGGAGTGGCTAGCCGCACACGCGGACGGTGGCGTGATGAGCTGTTCGGCGCTCAAGCGCAAGTATCGCGATCAGCTGCGGCGGCACTGTGCCGGTGTCAGGTTCCTGCATCTGCGCGGCACCGCCGAGGTCATCGCGCGCCGGCAGGCAAGTAGGCCAGGCCATTTCATGCCGGCGACCCTGTTGGCCTCGCAATTCGACACCCTGGAACCCCTCGATGCCGATGAAGACGGCATCAGCATCGATGTCGATCAGAGCATCGATTCGATCGTCGACAGCTACGTATCCCGTACACCAGGAAAGTGACGCCGATGAACACCTATACCGCCATCCTGGCCGAAGCACCCAAACTGGCGACCCCGGTCGCGCCGGGGTGGCAGCTCATCCTGGCCTTCCTCGCCGGTATCGCCGTGATCGTCGTCCTGATCACCGTGGTGCACCTGCATCCCTTCCTGTCGTTGATCTTCGGCGCCCTGACCGTCGGCATCGTCGCGGGCGAGAACCTCGAGAAGGTGCTCAAGTCGTTCAGCGACGGCTTCGGTTCCACCGCCGCCGGAGTCGGCATCCTGATCGCCCTGGGTGCCATGTTCGCCAAACTCCTGGCCGATTCCGGGGGCGCCGACGAGATCGTCGACACCATCGTCGGCCACGCTTCGCCAAGGGCACTGCCGTGGGCGATGGCGTTGGTGGGTGCGATCATCGGTCTGCCGATGTTCTTCGAGATCGGTCTGGTCCTGTTGATGCCGGTGATCTACCTGGTGTCGCGCCGCTCGCAGCTCTCGCTGATCACCGTCGGGATCCCGGCGCTGGCAGGTCTTTCCGCGATGCACGGTTTCGTGCCGCCGCACCCGGGTCCGCTTACCGCGATCGACCTCCTGCACGCCGACCTCGGCCTGACGCTGGCTCTCGGTGTGGCCGTTGCGATTCCGACGATCATCGTCGCCGGCCCACTGTTCGGCAAGCTGGCCGGACGCTGGGTGGTCGTCGAAGCACCCGACACATTCACCTCCGGCGCGGCCGCGTTGCGCGAGGCGGGTCCGGAAGGCGAGGTGCTTCCCGACGAGAACCGCGGCAACCGCCGCCCGTCGTTCGGGGTGACGCTGTTCAGCGTGCTGCTGCCTGTCGTGCTGATGCTCGGCAAAGCGCTCGTCGACATCTTCATCGACGACGAGAATCAATGGTTCCGAATCACTTTCGACGTGCTGGGCACCCCGCTGGTCGCGCTGCTGATCGCGGTCATCGTCGGCATCTTCACCTTGGGCAGGGGCGCGGGCATGTCGCGCGCCGACGTGATGAAGTGCGTCGAATCGGGCCTGCCGCCGGTCGCCGGGATCATCCTGATCGTCGCCGCGGGCGGCGGGTTCAAGCAGGTTCTGGTCGACAGCGGGATCGGCACCCTGCTGGCCGACTGGGCCAAGGACGTGCACATCTCAGTGGTCATCCTGGCCTGGGTGCTGGCAGTGCTGATCCGCCTGGCGACCGGCTCGGCGACGGTCGCGACGATCACGGCCTCCGCGCTGGTGCTCGAACTGGTCCAAGGCCTCAGCAGCGGTCAGGTGTCACTGGTGGTGCTGGCCGTCGGAGCCGGTTCGCTGTTCTTCTCCCACGTCAACGACGCCGGATTCTGGTTGGTGAACCAGTATTTCCGGATCAGCGTTGGGCAGACGATCAAGACCTGGTCACTGATGGAGACAGTGCTGTCAGTGACCGGCCTGATCGTCGTGCTGCTACTCGGCCTGGTGATCTGAGCGTGGCGCTCAGTTCTTGACGACCTGCGTTCCGCCTGCGAGCTCGTCGTGCTTGCCCTGCTTGGTCGGGCTGCCGTTGATGGTCACCGCGATCACAATGTAGGCGATCACAGCCAGCAGGCCGCCGATGTACGGAATCACCGACAGCAGCGTGAACGAGTTGCGGATCGCCGACTGCTGGACGTCCGGCTTCGGCGCGCCGCCGGGGCCATGAACGGACAGGCCGAGGATCTTCTTGCCCGGTGTCCAGCCCTGCGTCACCTCGAACGCCACGAAATAGACGAACGTCAAGACACCCGAAAACAGGCCAGTCACAAGGATATTGCTCGTCGCGTGGAGAAGCAGGGCGAGCACGAAGGACACAATGGCCACGATGATGCCGTCGATGAACCGAGCGGCGAACCGCAACCCGAGGCCGCCCGGCTGGCCACCAGCCGGCACCGGCGGCGGGTAGCCACCGCCGTAACCCTGCTGACCGTAGGGATCCTGCGGGGGTGGCGGCGGCGCATACCCGCCGGGCTGACCGGGCGGCGGCGGGGGATAACCCGACGGCGGCGGGGGATAGCTCCCCGGCTGACCCGTCGGAGGCGGCGGGGGATAGCCGCCGGGCGGGCCGTACGCGTTGGGATCGTTGTCACCGGTGGTCATTGCTCGCTCCTCCCGCTGAAATCAGTCCGGCTCAATCTACCCTCCGGGCCGGGTACAGCAGAGGCTTCGCGGTGGCGTGATCCGAAAGTCAGCGCTGAGAGAGCTTCTTCGCTTCCTTCTTGGCTTTCTTGTTCGCCTTCTTGGCCCGGGCGCGCGTGGTGTCGACCAATTCACCGCCCTGGTCCCGGGCGACGTCGACGAAGTCCGCACTGCGCTTCCGGGCGACCTCGGCCAGCTCCGCACCACGCTCACTGGCCACATCGGCCAGGTCGGCTCCGCGCTTACGGGCGATCTCCGCGAATTCGGCGCCGCGCTCACTGGCAACGTCGGCCAGCTCCGCACCCCGTTCGCGGGCGATCTCGGCGAGCTCGGCGCCACGCTTGCGGGCAGTCTCCAGCAGCGGAGCAGCGCGCTCGCCGGCGGTCAAGGCCAGCTCACGGCCGCGCTCGGCGCCCACCTGAAGGCCATGGCCGACCTTGGGACCGACCCGATCCAGCAGATCGTTGTCCAGCAGGCTGTGACTCGACCCGGGCAGGCTTCCCGAAACGGCATCGCTGACCTTGCGGGCCGCGCGGCGCCCACGCCAGCCGAGCGACGGCTTCCCGGCGGTGTCGGCCGAGGCGATGATCAGTCCGCCGAGCAGGCTCAGATCGGTCAGGAACGCGCGGCGCTTCTCGGCCTTGAGCTGTTGGTCGGGCTCATCCCAGAACATGTGCGCGCCGAGGTTGGCCGGAATCACGGTGGCGGCCAACGCGGCTGACGCGATTCGGGGCAGCCGGCCGGATGCCAGCAGCACTCCGCCACCGATCTGGACCGCGGCGGTGATCTTCGCCAGCGTCTCGGGGTCGTTGGGCACATTGGCGCTGACGGGCTCCGGCAGCTTCTGCAGGCCTTCGAGAGTTGGGCGGGCGGCTTCGGCCGCCGGTTTGGGGCTTTTCAGGGCTTCGATTCCTTGACCGATGAACACCGCCGCCAACATGGGCCGGGCAACTCTGCGAATCAACATGGCGCGGGTGTTCCCTACCGGCTGCGCGGTCAAACCCGTGGCCTCAGCTGTCGAGGCGGCGCATCCACAACGGAAACGCCACCCAGGCAGCCAGCATCACGGCGGCGGTCACGATGCCGGCGAGCACTCCGGCATCTTCGCCCAATACCGTCCCGAACACCACGATCGCGACGCCGGTCAGCGCTGCACCCAGCAGGAGAAGCCCGCAGAACGCGAATCGATGCGCGATCGCCACCAGGGGACGCAGCTTGTGCCTGCGGAACAGCAGTCGATGCATGCCGACCGGTGCGACCAGCAGGACCGTCGCCGCGAGCGAGCAGATGACGGTGGCCAGGTACACCGCACGAAGCTCGGAACTCAAGGTCGTGAACCGGTTCTGGAAGGGCAGCGTCAGCAGGAAGCCGGTGAGCAACTGAACGCCGGTCTGCGTGACGCGAAGCTCCTGGAGAAGGTTGGACCAATTGCGGTCCAGCCGCTCAGCCTCGGTCTCGGAACGGGCCGCTGCGTTCCACCTCTGGTCGGACTCAGGATGGTCGACATCCACCTGGTGGTCATGCCCGGGCCACGACGGGTTGAAACGTCAGGTCAGCAGGAGACGTGCCGACGCCTCGAGCCGGCTGGCGATCTCGGTGTAGGACGCGTATCCCATGCCGGCCCGCACGAGGGCGCCGGCATAGAGCTGCTCGAGCGACTCGATGACGTCCGAATCACAGTGTGTCCCAAGCGCAGTGCTCAGCCGCTGATGGATCTCGCGGCCGATGCGGAAGCGAAGATGTTCGACGTCGGGGTCCTTGCCCAGCAGCGCGGTGGTGACCGCGCCGGCGAGTTCCGGTTCGTCGGCGACCAGCAGTGCGATGTGCCGAAGCACGCCGACCACGCGATCGACCGGGTCGGGGGAGTCGTCAGGTGGCGCCGGTGTCGAGGCCAGCCGTCGCCAGAACACCTCGGCCACCAGATGCTCCTTGGACGAGAAGTAGGTGTAGGCGGTAGCTGCGCCGACCCCCGCCTCGGCGGCCACCATCCGAATCGTCAGGCCCGAGAATCCTTCGCGGCTCAGCACCTCGACCGCGGCGCGGCCCAAGCGGTCGACCGTAGCTGCCTGCTTAGCTGTCAACCGGCGTCGCGTCGATTCCCGAGCTACCGGATCAGACACATGTCCGGACGCTACTACAACCGACCTGCACCGACAAGGTGCGCGCTGGCCATCGACCATGCGTACGGGTTAGGTTCGGAACATGAGCCGCACCGACACTACCGCCGCCGCGCAAACTTCCCGCCTTTTCGAATTGGCGGAGCAGGTCGTGGGCTTCATGCCCGCCGACGAAGGACGCGCGCTGTACGACGCGGCCATGCGATACCTGGATCGGGGCGTGGCGGTCGAGATCGGCACCTACTGCGGCAAGTCCACCGTGATGCTGGGTGCGGCCGCCGCGGCGACGGGCAGTGTGCTGTACACGGTCGACCATCATCACGGCTCCGAGGAACATCAGGCCGGCTGGGAGTTCCACGACACCTCGATGGTCGATCCGGTCAGCGGCCGCTTCGACACACTGCCCACCTTCCGTCGCACACTGGACGCCGCCGACCTCGACGACACGATCGTCGCGGTCGTCGGCAAGTCGCCGGTCGTCGCCCGCGGCTGGCGCACGCCCCTGAATCTTCTGTTCATCGATGGCGGGCACAGCGAGAACGCCGCCCAGCAGGACTTCGACGGCTGGGCCAGGTGGGTTGCCCCCGGCGGCACGCTGATCATCCACGACGTCTTCCCGGACCCGCGCGACGGCGGCCGCCCGCCGTACAACATCTATTGCCGCGCAATCGAATCCGGTCACTTCACCGAGGTCGGCTGCACGGGATCGCTGCGGGTGCTCGAACGCACCTCCGGGGCTGCCGGGCAGGATCCGGTCAGCGCCTGACGCATTCACAGTCGTAGTCGCCCTCGAGCCCGCGGGGCAGGTCGGCGGAACGGAAGATGCCGCTGCCACCGGTGGTCGACGACAGCGCATCGGCGGCCAGGATCACCGCCGCCGCGGTCCAGGTGGTCCGTTCCACCGGCCAACGCTTGCCGTCGGCGAAAACCAGGCCGGTCCAGTAGGAACCGTCCTTCTCGCGCAGGTGCTGCATGGCGGCGAATTGGGTCAGGGCCCGCTGCCGATCGCCCATGGCGTCCAGCGCCATGACGAACTCACAGGTCTCGGCGCCCGTCACCCACGGCCGATCATCGACGCAGCGGATTCCCAGCCCGTCGACCACGAATTCATCCCACCGGCCGGCGATTCGGGCGCGTGCCTGCTCGCCGCTCATCGCGCCGCCGAGGATGGGGTAGTACCAGTCCATCGAGTGGTGCGGCTTCTCGGTGAAGGCGTCGGGGTGGTCGGCGATGGCGTGACCCAGCCGTCCCAGTGCCACTTCCCATTCCGGCTGCGGATCGTCCATCCGATCGGCGAGCGCCAGCGCGCAGCGGATGCTGTGGTACACGCTCGCGCAGCCAGTCAGCAGGGCTTCGTCGAGCACGCCGGACGGTCCCTGCGCCCAATAGATTTCACCGGTGACGGCCTGCAAGCCCAGGACGAACTCGATACCGGCGCGCACGGTCGGCCACATGTGCTCGGCGAACCGCCGATCACCGGTCACCAGATAGTGGTGCCAGACGCCGGCCGCGATGTAGGCACAGAAGTTGCTGTCGCTGTTGGCATCCTCGATCACGCCGCGGCGGTACTGAATGGGCCAGGAGCCGTCGGCGCGCTGCTCGCGGCGGCACCATTCGTAGGCGGCCTGGGCGGGTTCGAGGAGGCCGGCGGTGGTCAGGGCCATCGCGCACTCGACATGATCCCACACGTCGGTGTGGCCGATCTCCGACCAGGGGATCTCACCCGAGGATTCCTGCACGGCCGCAATGGATTCCGCCGTCTGGCGGCATTGCTGCGGCGTGAGGACGCCGGCTACGCCGGGCACGCCCTCGAGATCAGACCAGCGTGTCATTCGTGATCGGCTTCTCGAAATAGAGGGCCACACTCTTACCGACCAGCGGATTGAGCGCGGACTCGGCCACCCGCGTGAGCGCGGGGCGCGACATCATGTCCCACACCAGCAGCTGGTGATAGGCCTTGACCGCCGGGTGATTCGGCTTCTCCACGCCCACAGCGCATTTGAGCCACCAGAACGGCGAGTGCAGGGCATGCGCGTGATGCAGGTGAGTGAACGTGAGGCCGCCGCGAACGAGCTTGTCGCGTAGTTCGTCGGCCTTGTAAATCCGGATATGGCCACCCTCGTTGGCGTGGTATTCGTCGGACAGGATCCAGCAGATCTTCTCGGGCAGCCAGCGCGGCACGGTCACCGCGAGTTTGCCGCCCGGCTTGAGGACGCGGATCAGTTCGGCGATGGCGGCGTCGTCTTCGGGGACGTGCTCGAGGATCTCCGAAGCGACGACGACGTCGAACTCGCCGTCCGGGTAGGGCAGCGCCAGCGCATCGCCGACCACGACCTGTGCCTTGGCCGATGCGGGTGCCTCGCCTGCCTCACCCATCGCCTGCAGCAGGGTGTCGACGTCGGCCAGTCCTTCAGCGTCCATGTCGAAGGCAATGACATCGGCACCACGCCGGTAGGCCTCGAAGCTGTGCCGTCCGGCGCCGGCACCGACATCGATGAATTTGGTTCCCGGTCCGACAGCGAGCCGGTCGTAGTCGACGGTCAGCATGATTCGTCCACCGCCTCGACAGTGGTGGTGATGCGTCGCCCGGTGCGGGCGATGGCTTGCTCGTAGACCCGTACGGTCTGCGCGGCAACCGACTCCCAGCTGAACACGTCGAGCGCCCGGCGCCGGCCCGCGGTGCCGAGCCACTGGCGTCGAGCCGGCGATTCCAGCAGGCGGCCGAGCGCAGCGGTCAGTTCCTTGACGTCGCCCGGCGTCACCAGGTCGGCGCATTCGCCGTCCGGTCCCAGAACTTCGGGCAGCGCACCGGCGCGGCTGGCCACGATTGGTGTACCGCTGGCCATGGCTTCCACCGCGGGCAGCGAGAAACCCTCGTACAGCGAGGGGATGCAGGCGATTTCGGCCGAGGCGAACAAGCCGGCGAGTTCCTCGTCGGACAGTCCGCTGGAGGTGTGCACGATATCGCTGATACCCAGCTCGGCGATGAGCTTCTCGGTCGGCCCGTTCGGCTCGAGCTTGGCCACCAGCTGCAGCTCGAGGTCATGTTCGGTGCGCAGCCTGGCGACGGCGTGCAGCAGGTGCCCGATGCCCTTCAGCGGCCGGTCGGCGCTCGAGATGGCGATGATGCGGCCAGGGACGCGCGGCAGGTCCGACGGCTTGAACAGTTCGGTGTCCACGCCGAGTGGCACGACCCGCAGCTGCTGGGGGCTGACGCCGAAGTCGTCGGCGATGTCGGTGGCCGACGACGAGGACACCGTCAGCAGGTCGGGAATGCTGCGGGCGACCTTCTTCTGCATCTGCGCAAAGCCATACCACCTGTGCACCAACGGCTTTCGCCACCACTTGGCGGCGGCCAGATCGAGCACCCGGTCCTTGGTGATCGGATGGTGCACGGTCGCGACGACGGGGAGACCCATGTCGGCGATGCGCAGCAGGCCGGTGCCCAGGCACTGGTTGTCGTGGACCACGTCGAACTCGTCGAGGCGTGCGGCGAGCAGGCGGGCGGCGCGCAGGCTGAAGGTGCGAGGTTCGGGGAAGCCAGAGGTCCACATGGTGGCCAGCTCGAGGGCGTCGAAGCGGTCGCGGATCTCGCTGGGCCGTGGAACCCGGAACGGGTCGGGTTCGCGGTAGAGGTCCAGGCTGGGGACCTTGGTGAGCCGAACCCGGGGATCGAGGATCTCGGGGTAGGGCTGGCCGGAGAACACCTCGACGTCATGGCCGAGTTCGACCAGTCCGCGGCTGAGGTGCCGGACGTAGACGCCCTGCCCGCCACAGTGGGTTTTGCTGCGGTAGGACAGCAACGCAATCCGCATCTTCACGCTCCTGCAACGTCCATGACCGATACGGCCGGGTTACCCGCCGAGCTCGCATATGTCATCGTGTATGTAACCGGACACGGTCAGCGAACTGTCTGGACATGTGTCTGGACTATAATTCGCTTAGCTACACAGTGCAACGTAAGTGCCCGCTACCACCGTAGGCCAGGGGCTATCTTTCCTGTGATGCACCTCCACTGGGAAACCCTCGCCGAGGGCGTACACCGCTGCCGGCTGCCCTTCCTCGACGTCACGGTGGGGGTGGTGCGCGGCGACCGCCGGACTTTGCTGATTGATTGCGGTACAACACTTTCCGAAGCAGCGCGGATCGCCGACGATGTCGTCGAACTCACCGGTGCCGCAGTGACCGACCTCGTGATGACCCACCACCACTTCGACCACATTCTCGGCTCGGCCGGTTTCGGTACGGCCGTCCTGTATTCGCCTGCGGCAGTGGCCCGCGCGCTGACCACCGGAATCGACGCGGTTCGGGCCCACGCCCTGCAGTACGGGACCGACCCGGAACGGCTGGACCGGGCGATTGCCGGGGTCCGCGCGCCCGACCATGTCGTCACGGTCGCCAACCTCGACCTCGGTGGCCGCAGCGTGCACTTGGAACTAACCGGACCAGGCCATACCGACCATGACCTGGTCGTTGTCGTGCCGCCCATCGGCGCCGACGAGCGGCCGGTCGTCTTCTGCGGCGACCTGGTCGAAGAATCCGCAGATCCGGCCATCAATGCCGAATCCGACCTATCGGCGTGGCCGCTCGCCCTGGACCGGCTACTCGAACTGGGCGGCGACGACGCCCGGTACGTGCCCGGCCACGGCGCGGTGGTGGATGCGGGGTTCGTGCGGGCTCAGCGGGACTGGCTGGCAGCCCGTCGGGAGAGCTGATTCACCAGCCGGTGGACAGCACTCGGTCGAGCATGTCGACGAAGAAGTCGGCCGACTCACGGGTGATGCACATCGGCGGCTTGACCTTCAGCACGTTCTGTCGGTCCCCGGTCGGCTGCACGATGACTCCGAGGGAGAGCAGCCGCTCGCAGATCGCGGCGGTCTCGGAGACGGCGGGTTCCAGGGTCTCCCGATCGCGGACCAGCTCGACACCCATGTAGAGCCCGCTGCCGTGCACCGTGCCGATCAACGGGTGGCGGGTCGCCAGCTCCTCGATGCGGGCCCGTAGGTGGTCGCCGACGGTCAGCGCGTTGGACTGCAGGCCCTCCTTCTCGAGAAGGTCGAGCACCGTCAGGCCGACCACGCACGAGACCGGGCTGCCCCCGGCGGAGGAGAAGAAGTACCCCTGGGTGCGGTACCGCTCGGCGATCTCGCGGGTGGTGATGACCGCACCGAGCGGCTGCCCGTTGCCCATCGCCTTGGCGACCGTGACGATGTCGGGAATGACGTCCTGCTGCTGAAAGCTCCAGAACCACCGGCCGGTTCGGCCGTAGCCGACCTGCACCTCGTCGGCGATGGCCAGCCCGCCCGCGGCGCGCACTGCGGCGTAGACGGCCTTGAGGTAACCGTCCGGCAGCGCCATCCCGCCTGCGTTGCCGTAGAACGGCTCGCAGATGAATGCCGCTGGGGGATTGCCTTGAGCTGCAAGGCTTTCGATGATCTCGACCGCCTCGGGCGCATAGCGCTGCGCGTCCGCGCCGCGATACTCGCCGCGGTAGGCGTTGGGCGAGGGCACCGTGTGCACCCAGCTCGGCCGGGTGGCCAGCGCGTTCGGATTGTCGGCCACCGACGTCGACACGGCGTCGGTGGCGTAGGTCCACCCGTGGTAGGCCTCGGCCATCGACACCACGTCGTGGCGCCCGGTCGTGGCCATCGCCAACCGCAGCGCAAGATCACCGGCCTCCGAACCGGAGTTCACCAGGAACACCGTGTCCAGCGGGGCGGGCAGAGTGGCGGCCAGCCGCTCCGAGAGCGCCACGACCGCGCCGTAGTTGAACCGCGAGTTGGTGTTGAGTCGCCGCCACTGGCGCGCGACGGCGTCGGCGAGCACCGGATGGCCGTGGCCGAGGATCGCGACGTTGTTGACCATGTCGAGGTAGCTGCGGGCATCGGTGGCCACCATGTGCTCGCGCCAGCCGCGCTCGATGCGGGGCGGGTTGAGGTAGTAGTGCTCCTGGACCGTGGCGAAGGAATCGGCGCGACGGCGCCACAGCGCCTCGCTGTCGTCGGCCGCCGGGGCCGGTGCGGGCAGCCCCAGCAGCCGGCTCGGATCCATGACCAGGCTCAGCCAGCCGGCGGCGTACTCGGCTCGGACGAAGTCGGGGACCACGACGTCGGGTCGGGTACGCCACTGGATCCAGGCATGGCCCTCGACGCTGCCTAGCGCCGCGCCCGCCGCGACGGTGTGGCCCGACTGGACGGTGTCGTCGATGCGCACCGCTCCGCGCACCTGCACCGTTCCGGCGGTGCCGGTCACTGTGACGGTGTCGTCACCGACGGCATCGACCACACCCGCCCACGGTGCGGTGATTGGCGTGGGTGCGCCGACCCACACGTCCATGCCGGTGCCGACGGTTGCTGTGGACTGCGGACGCAGGGGCACCGAGCGGGTGAGGCGGGGCTGACCGAACGTGGTCACGACCGCACCGGCTCCGGCCACCAGCGCCTTGACCGCCAGGTCGTCCTCGTAGTCGGCGACCAGCCACCGGCCGGCATCCATCGCGTCGGACTCCGAGGACAGATCCAGCCGCGCCACCGACGCGGGTGCCAGGCCGGGAATCAGGGCGGCCTCCACCGGCACCGGCTCGACGGTCTCGGCCGCTCCGAGCGCCGCGCGGATCGTCGCGGTCATGACCTCGGCGGGCACGTCGACGGCCCGTTCGAAGATCCGCCACTCGGAGTCCAGCGCGTCCGCGGCATAAGTGTTGTCGGCGTCGAGCGTCACCTGATGGATGCCGCTGACCACGAGCACCGCCGCCCGCAGCACCACCAGCGGCCACAGTGCCTCGAGCTCAGCCGCGGCGAGAGGACGCACCGCGTGGAAGGCCGCGATGGCGGGCAGGGTGGCGACGGGCTCGCCGCCTTCGTGGCGCAGCAGCGAGGAGACTGCGATCGCCAACTCGCCCACCGTCCAGGACCGGGTGAGGTCACCGAGGTCGATGACGCCGTCGGGTAACTGACCGGCCGCGGGCGGACCGCACACCACGTTGTCGTCGGTGATGTCCCCGTGGATCACCTGGACCGGCAGGTCCTCGGCGAGGTCGGCGACCACCTGCCAGGCCGCGGCCGACGCGGTCTCGACGGCCTCCCGGCGGGCGGGATCGGTGATGTGCCCGGCAAGCACCTCGACGGTGCGCTGGGCGTGGCGCAGGTCCCACTGCAGCACCCGGTCGACGCCGGGGTGCTCGAAGTCGGCGAGCGCCTGAACCGCCCGGCCGGCCAGGGCGCCCAGCGCCGCAACCCGGACCGGGGTGAGGTACTGCTCGCCGCTCAACGCGCCGCCGTCGAGGTGCCGGATGATCCGGGCGTACAGCACCACGCCGTCGTCGCCGCGCACCTCGGCGATCGGATCGACACCGTCGAGCGCGACATTCGTCGCCGCACGCACGTCGCTCCCGGGCCGGCTCAGGTGCGCCGCGGCGGCGTCTTGGGCCTCGATCTCGACGCGGGAGAACGCCGAGTTCGCGATCTTGAGCACCCCGATCGGGGCGCCGCCGGTGTCGCTCAGCAGAAAGTTGGCGTCTTGCTGGCTGCCCAGCGCCGATACCTCGGCGTCGATCCCGAAGTGGGTCGTGACGATGTCATGAGCCTGCGCCGGGGTGATCGCCGGCACCGGGAGCTCCTCGGCTCGGAAAAAGTCGAACAGTGTCATATCGCTACGAACTGTACTGCGGGTAGACAGCTTCGGATCTGTAGATACGGTGGGCAGATGCGGGCGTTGATCATCGTCGACGTACAGAACGATTTCTGCGAGGGCGGGTCGCTGGCCGTGGTCGGAGCCGGCGCGGTGGTGCAGGCCATCAACGCGTTGCTGGCCAGTGACCATGGGTACGACCACGTGGTGGCGACCAAGGACTATCACCTCGACCCGGGCGGGCATTTCGCCGACGAACCCGACTACGTCGACTCGTGGCCACGACACTGCGTGGCAGGCACATCCGGCGCCGACTTCCACCCTGACCTCAATACCGCGCCGATCGAGGCGGTGTTCCACAAGGGCGCGTACACCGCGGCCTACAGCGGCTTCGAAGGTGTGGTCGACCACACCCCGCTGGCCGACTGGCTTCGCGCCCGAGGGGTCGACGAAGTCGACATCGTCGGCATCGCCACCGACTACTGTGTGCGCCAAAGCGCGGCCGACGCCACTCGTAACGGATTCAAAACCCGTGTGCTGGTTGACCTTACGGCCGGGGTGGCACCCACTTCGACCGCTGAGGCCCTGGATGAGATGCGTGGTCGCGGGGTCGAACTGGTGCACAACGTCTGATGACCGCGTCCCGCTCGGCACTCATCGATGTGGTCGACCGGTCCCCGCTGATGGCGGCCGCCCACGACCGCGCCGGCTGGGTCGGATTGTTCACCGACGACGGCCGGGTCGAAGACCCTGTCGGATCGCGGCCGCACGTCGGGCCGCAACAGATCGGGCGGTTCTACGACACGTTCATCGCCCCGCGCGAGATCGTCTTCCACCACGAAGCCGACATCGTCTCGGACACAACGGTCATTCGCGATGTCGTCCTGGAGGTCGGGATGGGGCCGGTGGTGACGATGCGAATCCCGGCCGTATTGCGGTACGACCTCCGCGAGATCGACGACGCGTGGCGGATCGAACGGCTGCGCGCCTACTGGGAACTGCCCGCGATGATGGTGCAGTTCGCCCGTAATGGGGCGGCCGCGGGTCCGCAGGCGCTGGAATTGAGCCGCGCGCTGATCCGCAATCAGGGATGGCGCGGATCGTTGGGGTTCGCCTCCGGATTCCGCGGTGCCCGATTCCGGGGTAAGCGGACGGTGCGCGGCTTCCTCGACGCGGTGGCCGCCGGCGATCAGTTGCGGGCGTGGCGGGCGCTCGGGTCCGGTGCGCTGATCACCCGTGGCGAACGAAACCCGCTGAAGTTTGGGGCTTTCAGCGAGGAGCTGGCCGGCGCATCGTGGACCAAGGTGATCGCCGCGGGTTCGTCGATCACCGCGTCGCGCAGCGGCGCGCGACCGGGAGTCCTGCTCGCTGAGCTCGGCAACGCCGGCGGCGAAATCACCCGGGTGCGTTATTTCGCCGAATGAACCGCGATGGTCACATGCGCGAGAAACGCGCGAGGACAAAGCAATACGCGCCGTAGGCGGCGAACCCGGCGGCTGCCGCGATAAGCAACACCCTGCCGAACGGCGCCTCGCCCAGACTCTTGACCGCGGCGTCCAGCCCGGCGCCCTTGGACGGGTCGGTGGTCAGCGTCGCGATTACCAGAAGCACACCCGCACCACCGAGCACGATTCCCTTCGCGGTGTATCCGGCGATGCCCAGTGGCGTGATCAATGGGCCGCCACCGCTGACCGTCAGGTCCTCCTCGAACTTGGTCGAGATCCCCTTGTAGACGTGGTAGCCGCCGACGCCGATGATCACCGCGGCCGCGATCAGCAGAATCGCCTTGCCCCAACCGGTTTGGAGCAACTGGGCGGTGAGACCGGTGTTGCGCTGGCTGCTGGACTCGCCACCGCCGTCGGCGAACTTCACCGCGGCCAGTGCGATGCCGGCGTAGATGAGGGCCAGGCCACCCGACTTGATCCGATCGAAGACGTCGTAGGGACCGTCGTGCTCGCGCCCCGGCTCGCTCGGATGCGAGCCCAGGATCGCCTCGGCGACCCGCCACAGGGCCATGGCGACCAGGCCACCGGCGGCCAGCCACAGGGCCACCGCACCACCGGGCTGGGCCGCCAGAGTTGCCAGCGCACCGGACTGGTCGGCGTGTCCGGCCGAGCCGAACGGAAGTCGGACGATGATGAAGGCGATCAGCAGGTGCAGGACACCGCTGATGCTGTATCCCGCCCTGGCGGCCAGCTCGAAAGGTCTGCTGCTCGTGGCTGCTCGCACAGCACCGTTCATCGCATTGTCGGCCACGAAAACTGAGTTACCCGTGTGCAGCGCCGGAAAAACCATCCGTCGTGGCACCCGTCACCGGGCATGACCGCCGTGGATGCATGCCGGGAACCAACATCGGCACGCTGTTCCGATAGGCCTGGTAGCTCGCGCCGAGCTCGGCGACCAGGTCCCGCTCCTCGAGCTGGATGGCGATCAGGATGTAGCCGGTCGTACCGATCGCGAACAGCAGGTGCCCCGCGGTCATCTCGGGCGTGGCCCAGAAGGCGACCAGGAAGCCCAGCATCAGGGGGTGGCGCACCAGCCGGTACAGCAGCGTGGCCCGGAAACCATTCTCACGGCGCGGAGAGCCGCGCCAGGCCGCGAACACCTGCCGCAGGCCGAACAGCTCGAAGTGGTCGATCATGAACGTGGCGGCCAGGACGGTGACCCAGCCCGCCGCAAACAGTGTCCACAGCAGCACTCGGGCCGCAGGCTGATCGACCTGCCAGATCACGGCCGGCATCGTCCGCCACTGCCAATAGAGCAGCAGCAGAACGAGACTGGCCAGCAGGACGTAGGTGCTGCGTTCGATGGCGGGCGGCACGAAGCGCGTCCACCACCGTTTGAAGGCGGGCCTGGCCATCACGCTGTGTTGGACGGCGAACAGCCCGAGCAGCAGGGTGTTGATCACCAGCGCCACGGCGAACGAGGCGCCGTCGATACCGTGATCGACCGTCCGTGGCACGAGGATGCCCCCGACGAAGACGACGGCGTAGCAGAAGGCGACCAGGAAAACGAGATAGCTCGCGACCCCGTAGGCCACGACGAGGATGCGGCGAGTCCGCGTGTGCGCGGACGACGGATTGTGTGTCATATCCATGATGCTCGTCGGCAAGGCCGCCGCAATCATGGGGCATTCGCCTCAACTACACCGGTTCGGTGAGCCCGTGACGCAGTGCGTACATGCTCGCACCGATCCGATTGGACACCCCGATCTTGGCGTAGGTCCGTTCGACATGATTGCGGGCGGTCTTCTCGCTGATCACCAGTGCGGCAGCGATCTCCTTGTTCGACGCACCCTGCGCCACCAGGCGCAGCACCTCGATCTCGCGCGGGGTGAGGCCGTCGGGTCGGGTGGCCGAGCGCCGGCTCCGATGCCCCGCCGCCTGCAGAACGGCCTCGCCGGCGACGTCGTCGAGTTCGCCGGCGCGAATGCGGTCGCGGATCCGCCGGGCCGCCGCGTCCGGATCCAGTGCGGAGCGGTATGGCCTTGGCTCCAAAGCCGATTGGTAGGCGACGGTTGCGGCCAGTACCCGGTCGGGCATGCCGAGTGCGGCGCCGGGCAGGCTGCGCGGGTAGCCGGTTCCGTTGATGCATTCGTGGTGGTTCCCGGCGATCTGGGCGACGGGTTCGAGCCCGTCGATTCGGCTCAGGATGCGGGTGGTGAGGTAGGGGTGCAGCCGCATGTGTTCGAACTCCGCGGCGGACAGTGTCGCGGGCTTGGACCACACCTGATTGGAGACACCAATACGGCCGAGATCGTGGACGTGGCCGGCTCGGCGGACCAACGTCACCGTATCGGCGGCCAGGCCGACCGCCTCGGCGGCATCACCCCCCAATTGCGCCACCGCACGTGAATGACCAAGTGTGAAAGGACATTTCAAGTCCACAAAGTCGCCAAGCGCGATCAGCAGTTCGTCGAAGGATTGCTGCTGCAACGGCTCGTGGCGATCGGGCGCGCACGAGAGCGCAGCCTCCCAGACCTCACCCGCCGGCGGCCCGGCCAGAATCGCGTCCGCGTCTGCTGCGAAGGCGTCCACCACATCCGGGTCGAACTGCTTGCCGCTGCGTTGCCTGGCCATGTCGACGGCGGCGCCCACCCCGCCCGTGCGATGGTGCACCTCGGCCATATCGGCAAGCTGGGCCACCCGCATCTCGATCGGGATCTCGGCACCACCGACCCCGCCGGGCATCCCGCTTCCGTCGTAGCGTTCGAAGCTGAACCCCAGCGCGTTCTGCACGCCGGCACCCAGACCCATGCGGTCGGCCAGCAGCGCCGCCGACGTGCAGTGCGAGTGGATCAGGGCAGACATGTTCCCGCGGGCGTTGATGAACAGCGTCGCGATCGACGTCAGCCGCTGGGTGATCGGTTCACCGCGGCCGACGTTCGCAACCAGGAAGCGGTAATAGGGCAGCCCGGCCCAATCGACGTGATAGGCGTCGCGACGCACCGAGATGTCGTCGCCGAACCAGTTCGCGAACTCGTGCGAGTCGGCGTGACAGCCGATCCACATCACCAGGGTGGTGTAGTACACGCAATCGCGCTGGGATGCGTCCAGGCCCAGCCGATCGGCGATCCGCGTTCCGATCAGGGCGGACCGCAGCATGTGCTCGGCGGGCTGCCCGAGGCCGAGATCGATCGCCACCGACAGGGCCGCCAGCATCTCGGCCCGGCTGGGTGCTCGTGACGGGGGACCGGTCGGGGTCCTCGGTGCTGCCACGCGCTCGATTGTGCTCCCTAACACGCGTTGACGGGTTCTCTTGGCGCGGTCTGCCACGCCGCGGCATGGCGTTGCGGATCGAAGCTGTCGAACCGAGCGGTGCCGATCACGCACAGGCCACGCTGCGGCAGGCGGAAGTCGGCCAACCGGCTCTGGCTGGCCAGCGGGGCCACCGTGCCGAGGCTGACACCGTCAAGCACCGCTCGCGAGCGGCGGACGGCCCAGACCTGGCGCGGGGCGACGCGGAAGTTCTGACCGTTCGGCGCGGTGCCGGCCAGTCGCATCCCGCCCGTTCGCAGCAGCGGCCCGGCGATCCGGCCCATACCCGCGAGCACCGGCACATTGCCCCAGGCCCATTCGGGCATGGCGCGGCCGAGCATGCTGACGGCGCGGGTGACCGGTGTGCTGCTCATGCCGACCCTCCAGCGCAGCAGCCCGGGAATCGTGATCACAAGAGACCAGGGGTCGGTCCACGTGGTCGTGATGTCGCACTCCACCGCGGGAACCGTTGTGGCCGAACTGAAGTAGCGCGAGCAGCTTTGCTCGGCAGGCGTGGTGGCGTAGAACGTCCATCGATCAGCCGGGTCGCGGTGCCACACCGAGCGGTACGCGGGGGAGAAGGAGGACGCCGGAAAATCCCGGTACGCCAGATAGTGTCCGGTGTCGAACGGTAGGCCCATGATGCCGAAGCCGCTCACCCGATCGTCGGTGCCCGAAGGCAGGGTCGGATGGTCTGCGATCGCGCTCACTGCGCGTTGTGGTGTGTTCATGGGGTCAATGCTGGCGTCCCACACCGGCTCTGGGCATGGGGCAGCTGCCCCATTTCAGTCGTGCTTGCGCAGTGTTTCCCAGTCGTGTTCGTCCTCGAGCTGGGCGATCAGATTTCTCGTCCGTTCCCGCAACAGCAACGTCATCCCGATACCGACGATGATCGCGACGACCAGTGCGACCCAGGAAAATCGCGACAACCACTTCTCGGCCGCCAAGCCGAGGTAGTAGACCACCGCGGTGGTGCCGCCGGCCCAGCAGACCGCACCGGATGCGTTGGCGGCCAGGAAGCGCCCGTAGCGCATCCGCAATGCGCCGGCCAAGGGCCCGGCGAGGATCCGCAGCAGCGCGATGAAGCGCCCGAAGAACACCGCCCACACCCCCCACCGGGCGAACAGCTGCTTGGCCAAGGCCACATGACCGGGACCGAAGTGTTTCGGAAACCGCTTACCGAGCCGTTCGAACAGCCCCATGCCGTACCGGCGGCCGATCGAGTATCCGATCGAGTCGCCGATGATGGCGCCGATCGTGGCGGCCGCGCCGACCCACAACGGGCTGATGTCCAGAGTGTGCCGCGAAGCCAGCAACGCCGCACTGACCAAGGCGATCTCGCCCGGCAGGGGTATGCCGAGACTTTCCAGACCGATGATCAGACCGACGATCAGGTACACCGCCAGCGGTGGGATGGATTCCAGTATCGCGTCGACCGTCACCCGCCAAGGATGCCGTATCCACGGCGATTACCGGAGCGAACCGGCTGGTTCGCGTGTCGATCTCAGGTGTCGCGCTTGCGCCGGTACAGAGTGCCGACGCCCAGCAGGATCAGGCTGATCACCAGGATCGCAGTGGCCAGCACGTTGATTTGAGGCGGCACAGCGGCTTTCACCGCCGCGTTCACATACAGCGGGTACGTCACCGTCGAGCCGCTGACGAAATAGGTGATGATGAAGTCGTCCAACGACAGCGCGAACGACAACATCGCCGCCGCGACGATGCCCGGCACGATCAGCGGCAACGTCACCCGGAAGAACGTCCGGGTCGGACCGGCGCCCAAATCCAGTGAGGCGTCCTCGAGTGTCCAGTCGAAGCCGCGGATCCGCGCCCGCACCGTCATCGCGATGAAGCTGATCTCGAACGCGACGTGCGCGATCACGATCGTGGTATATCCGGTGGCCCAGCCCAGGTCGAGGAACAGGGTGAGCAGCGAGGCGCCCATGACGACCTCGGGCGAGGTCAGCGGCAGCACCAGGAAGGTGTCTACCGCCTTGCTGCCGCGAAACCGTTGCCGCACAAGGGCGATCGCGACCAACGTGCCGAGAACTCCGGCGATCGCCGTCGACACCGCGGCGACGTTCAGGCTCAGCTTCAGCGCTTCGGTCAGGGCCGGGTATTTGAACGGGTCGGCCCAGTTGTCCAGCGTGAAGCCCTGCCAGGTGTAGTTGAACTTCCCGGCCGGCTTGTTGAACGAGAAGATGATGATCACCAGGATCGGCAGGAACAGATAGCAGAGCACCAGGCCGGCGATGATCCGCAGGGCCACATCGCCGAGCTTGAAATTCCCCCGAATATTGCGGCCCGGCTTGGCCAATCCACCGTGGTCGATGGTCTGGGCGATTGCCGCCCCGGCCTCGGTCGTCATACCAGATCCTCCGTGCCGAGGGCCCGCGTATAGATCAGCACCCCGACCAGGATCAGTGCCATCAGCACGAAGCTGAGTGCAGCCGCGGCCGGGTAATCCTTGACCACCAGGAACTGCTTCTGGATAACGTTGCCGATCATCCGGGTCTGCGTGCTGCCGAGGTAGTCGGCGTTGATGAAGTCACCGACCGACGGAATGAACACCAGCATGCTGCCGGCCAGCACGCCCGGCATCGCCAGCGGCATGATCACTTTGCCGAACATCCTGCGGTTGGAGGCGTACAGATCTCGCGAGGCCTCCAGCAGACGGCCGTCAATCTTTTCGAGGCTGACGTACAGCGGAAGGATCATGAAGATGATCCAGTTGTAGGTCAGCCCGCCGATGACCGCCCAGCCCGTGGAGAGCAGACGCCCCTCCGACGGCAGCAGACCGATCGTGCCCAGCGTGTGGACCACCCAGCCGTCATCGGCCAGGATCGTCTTCCACGCCAGGGTGCGGATCAGGAACGTCACGAAGAACGGCAGGATCACCAGCCCCAGCAGCAGGTTCTTGTACCGCCCCGCTTTGAAGGCGATCACATAGGCCAGCGGGAAAGCCAGCAGCAGGCACAGCACGGTCGCGGTCAGCGCGTAGCCGAACGACCGCAGGATCTGCTCGCGGTACTGGCTCAGCGCATCCCCGTAGTTGCCGAATTCCCACGCGAAGGTGAGCTTCGGCAGATAGATCGAGCCACCCATGGTCGACAACGACGTCCGCAACAACGAGAAGAACGGGATGACGTAGAAGACCCCGAGATACGCCAGGGCGGGCAGGATCATCAGGTAGGGAGCGAGCTTGCTCCGCTGCCGATTGCTGCTGGCTACTCCTGCCATGTCGTTACTGGCCGGTGACGGCGGAGTAGGCCTTGTTGAACTCGTCGGTCTGCTCGTCGGTGAGCGCCGCCCACGTCTTGAGCTTGTCGAGAGTGGCCTTCGGCGGGTTGATCAACGGATTCGCGGCCAAGCCGGGATCGATCTTGTTGAGTTCATCGGTCATGTCCGACAACACCGGCACGTACTGGGTGTGCGCGATCAGCTTCGCGTAGTTGGCCCGGTCGTAGACGTAGTTGATCCACGCCTCGGCCGCCTTCTGGTTCTGCGTGGTGTAGGGGATCACCATGGTGTCGACGAATGTCGTGCCACCGGTGTCGGGCACCACGAACTTCAGGTCCGGGTTGTCCTTCTGCAGCTGCACCACGTCGCCCGAATATGCCTGGGCGATAACGACATTGCCGGATGCGAGGTCGTCGGCGTAGTCGTTGCCGGTGAACCGGCGGATCTGGCCGGCGTCCTTCTGCTTCTTGATCAGCTCGACGGCCTTGTTGACGCCGTCGCTGGTCGGGTTCTCCACCGAGCTGCCCTGCGAGAGCATGATCATGCCGAGGCCGTCCTGGGTGTCGGCGAGCAGGCTGACCTTGCCTTTGAATGCCGGATCCCACAGGTCGTCGATCTTGGTGATGTCGCGACCGGTCGCGGCGCGGTTGTAGGCCAGCGCCGTCATGCCGGACATGTAGGGTGCGCTGAACTTTCGGCCCGGGTCGGCCTTCGCATTGAGCAGGTCCTCGCGCATGTTCTTCTTGTTGGTCCAACGGCTTTCGCTGATCCCGTTGAGCCAGCCCAGTCCGTTGAGCCGAGCGGCCATGAACTGGGTGGGCACCACCAGGTCGGCGCCGATGTCCTGCTTGCGCGACAGCGGTTCCTTGTTCTTGGCGAACCACTCTTCGTTGTCGTTGTAGTCCTCTTTGTAATCGACCGTGATCCCGGTCGCGGTCTGGAACGCCGCGACGAAACCGTCGGCCATGTACAGCGGCCAGTTCGAGATGCGCAGCTTTCCGGTGGCCGGGGAGCCGTCATCGGATGGGGTGGCCGGGCCGCTCGAGCTGCTCTTGTTGTCGGACTTGCTACACGCTGCGAGGAAGGAGGGTCCGAGGACCAGCGCGGCTGCGGCGGCGGCACCGCCACCGATGAACCGGCGCCGGGACGCGTTCGAGGCAAGGATCCGGGGGTCGATCTCTGTGGCCATGTGCCGTAATGCCTTTCGTAGGGGGAAGGTCGGGGGACTGAGCGCGGGGATCGGTGGTTCTACGAGTCGTCGAGCATCTCTTCGAGGTCTTCGGTGGTCGGGATGTCCGCTGCAGGCAACACCAGCGACGCGTCGGGAGCCCAAGCCACGTGCACGTCGTCACCGGGCCGCAGCATCGGCAGGTTCTGCTCCGGTCCGACGTGGGCGACGATCGGGGAGCCGTCGCCGACCGCCATCGACAGTCGCAGCACCGGCCCTTGGAAGGTCAGGTCGACGACCTTGGCGCCGACCGTGGCGACGTCACCGGTCGGTTGATCTATCGACACCCGGACCCGCTCGGGCCGAACCATCAGGGTGGCCTGACCGCCGGGCTCGATCGTGGTGTCCCCGGGCTTCGCCTTGAGCTTGGTGCCCAGCACCTCGACCTCGACGAAATCGCGGTTGACGCGACCGGTCTGCCGGCCGTGCCACAGGTTGGCCTGGCCGATGAAGCCGGCGACGAACACGGTGGCGGGACGGTCGTAGATATCGGTCGGGGTGCCGATCTGTTCGACGTTGCCGGCGTTCATGACCGCGATCCGGTCGCTCATCGTGAGCGCTTCCTCTTGGTCGTGGGTCACGTAGACGAACGTGATGCCAACCTCGCGCTGGATGCGCTTGAGTTCGAACTGCATGACATGGCGCAGTTTGAGGTCCAGGGCGCCGAGCGGCTCGTCGAGCAGCAGCGCGCTGGGGTAGTTGACCAGGGCCCGGGCCAGCGCGACGCGCTGCTGCTGGCCGCCGGAGAGCTGGGCGGGCTTGCGCTGAGCGAAGTCGGTGAGCCGGACGACTTCGAGCATCTCGTCGACGCTCTTCTTCACCGCCGCCTTGTCCTTCTTCTGGCTGCGCGGCCCGTAGGCCACGTTGTCCCACACCGTCATGTGCGGGAACAGCGCGTAATGCTGGAAGACGGTGTTGACGTTGCGCTTGTGCGGGGGCACCCGGGATACGTCGACGCCCTCGAGCCGAATCGCGCCCTCGGTGGGCTGTTCGAAGCCCGCAATCATGCGCAGGGTGGTGGTCTTTCCGCAGCCGGACGGGCCGAGCATGGAGAAGAACTCGCCCGCGCCGATCGAGAAGTCGGCGTCAGCGACGGCGACATAGTCCTCGAAACGCTTGACGACGTGATCGATTTCGATGACCGGCGCGCCGCTGGTGCGCCGGGGTCCGGTGTGTCCGGGGGTCTGCTGGGTGGCGGTGGCGCCGGTGTCGGTCAGGGCCCGTCCTCCTTCGTCCGCGGGCCGACGAGTTGCGACCTGTCGACTCCGCCCCTAAACGATTGCGGATTTGCGTGCTCTTCGCAACCGATTCCGCAACGAAATATGAATTCTTCGATGGAATCGCTCGTGGAGCCCCCGTTTGGGGCACGGCTTTCGATTGAACGGCAGCACGGGCCCGAGTGGCTGGAGGCCGTCAATGGGACGGATCGTAACCCCGTTCTAGGTGGTCGTGAGCCCCCGCGCGATAACCAGTCGCTGGATTTGGTTGGTTCCTTCGAAGATCTGGGTGATCTTGGCTTCGCGCATGTAGCGCTCCGCGCGGTAGTCGCGGGTGTAGCCGACACCGCCGAGAACCTGGACGGCGTCGGTGGTCACCTTCATCGCCGCATCGGTGGCCACCAGCTTGGCGACGCTGGCCTGCTGCGAGTAGGGGCGGCCGGCGTCACGACGACGGGCGGCATCCAGGTAAGTGGCCCGGGCGCTGGCCACCGCGGTGGCCATGTCGGCGAGCAGGAACCCCAGCCCCTGATGGTCGATGATCTTGCGGCCGAACGTGGTTCGTTCGTTGGCGTAGGCGCAGGCCTCATCGAGGGCGGCCTGCGCGATGCCGACGGCGACGGCTGCGATGCCGAGTCGCCCCGAGTCCAGCGCGCTGAACGCGATTCCTAGACCCTGGCCCTCGGCGCCGATCCGGCGCTCGGGGTCCACCAGTGCGTTGTCATAGAACGCCGACGTGGTCGGAACCGCGGCCAGGCCCATTTTCTCCTCGGGCTTTCCGAAGCTGAGGCCGGGTTGATCCGCCGGAATCAGGAAGCAGGAAATGCCGCGAGACCCTTCGCCGGTACGCGCGAAGAGGTTGTAGAAGGCCGCGCGTCCACCATGGGTGATCCAGGCCTTGGAACCGTTAATGAGGTATCCGCCGTCGGTAGGGGTGGCTTTGCACTGCAGCGCGGCAGCATCGGAGCCGGCCTGCGGCTCGGACAAGCTGTACGCGCCGATCTGCTCGCCGGACAGCATGCCCGGCAGCCACCGCGCGCGCTGCTCATCGGTGCCGAACATCAACAGCGGGTGGCACGACAGGCTGTGCACGCTGACGGCCACCGCGACCGCTGCCCAGCGCGCGGCGATCTCCTCCAGGACCTGGAGATAGACCTCGAACGACTGGCCGCCGCCACCCCATTCCTCCGGCTGCGGCAGGCTCAGCAATCCGGCCGCGCCGAGCTGGGCGAAGACGCCCTCGGGATAGGTCTCGTTGCGCTCATGCTGGTCGACGATCGGGCTGAGCACCTTGTCGCAGATGTCCCGGGTCAACGCGATGAGGTCGGCGGCGTCCTGGTCGGGGAGAAGGCGGTCGACGGGCATGGGTGAGACCTCTCGATCGGTACTAGAAATAGTACTGAGTTACGTTAGTCAGTACTATTCCACGAATGGCTACCCCCACCGCCCCCGCCTTCGGGACGCGGCGCCGCGGCGAATTGTTCGACGCGCTCCTGACGCTGTTCCTCGCAGAGGGGTTCGCTCACCTGACCCTCGACGACATCGCCGCCCGGCTGCGCTGTTCGAAGGGCACGCTGTACACACTCGCCGGCAGTAAAGAGCAGTTGGTCCACGCCGTCACCGTCCACTTCTTCCGGCGGGCCACCGACGATGTCGAGCAGCGGGTTTCCGCGGCGAGCGGGGCGCGAGAACGCATCACCGCCTACCTCACCGCCGTCGGTGCCGCGCTCGAAGTCGCATCGGAGCGGTTCATGACCGACCTGGGTGCCTTCACCCCCGCTCGGGCGGTCTACGAGCAGAACACCGCGATCGCCGCCCGTCGGGTCAGCGAGCTGATCGCCGAAGGCGTTGCCGCCCAAGAATTTCGGGACGTACACGCGGCGTTTGCCGCCGATCTGGCGGCGGCCACGATGGTCCGCATTCAGCAGGGGACGGTTCGGTCCACAACCGGTCTCGACGACGCGGCGGCGTACCGCGAACTGGCCGCCATCCTGACCGCAGGCATCAACGCCTGATCACATGTGCGCGCCGCCATCGATGCGGACCTCGGTGCCCGAGACGAAGTAAGCGTCCGCGCTGCCCAGCATCGCGACCACATTGGCCACCGCATCCGGTTTGGCGAAGATCTCGCCCTTGGGCAGGGGGAGCAGCGGCGCCACCCGGCCGAAGAGGCTGTAGTCGACGTCCTCGGGCAGTCCCGGACCGACGCTCTGCTTCGATTCGCCGGTGCCGTCGGTCATGCCCGAGGAGATCGAGCCGGGCTGCACCGAGTTGAACCGAATGCCGGTCTTGGCGAACTCGGCCGCCAGGGCGTGCGTCATCGCCTGAACGCCGCCCTTGGACGCGGCGTACGCCGACATGTAGGGGTGGGCGAAGGCCGCCGAGGTCGAGCTGAAGTTCACGACGGCGGGGGCGTTGCCTTCTTTGAGCGCGGGAATCGCCTCGCGGGTCACCAGGAATGTGCCGACCAGATTCACCCGCAGAACCTGCTCGAAGGCCGCCAGCGTGGTTTCCAGGAAATGGTCCGAGCGCAAGATGCCGGCCACGTTCACCAGTGTGTCGAGACCACCGAGTGTCGAGATCGCCTCACCGACACCGGCTTTCACCGAATCCTCGGAGCCCACATCGACCACCACCGTGGTCAGCCTGCTCGCGGCGTCACCCGCTTTGGTGACCGTGTCCTTGAGGCCGGACTCACTGATGTCGGCGGCCGCCACGCGACCACCCTCGTCGAGGATGCGCAACACACACGCCTGCCCGATACCGGAACCACCGCCGGTGATCAGCACGCGACGATCGGAGTAACGCTGCAAGCTCGCCATGACGGGTCAGCTCCTGTTTCAGTGCGGTGATGGGGCCTCGAACATTGTGGGTCGTGATCCGTTCCGCGCAGGGGCGATCCCGCTGAACGGAATCCTCGCTCTGGACGCCAAACCGCCGGCGGAGCTGTGAAACGAGACACTCGAGGCCGACTCGGGACTGTGGATCTAACGGTGTTTCCGGCACTGACACGCTGAGTGATGCTCGGCGAGAAAGGTGCCGTGATGACGACACTGGACGATGTGGCGAAGAAGAAGGCGGCTGAGCAGTCCGAAGGCCAGAAGGCTGCGGTCGGACTGGTCCGATTGGCCCAGGAGCAGGGCTTGTCGCTGACCGGGCCCGACGGGCTGCTCAAGCAGTTGACCAAGACGGTCCTCGAGACCGCGCTCAATGAGGAGATGACCGAGCACCTCGGCTATGAGAAACACGACCCGCCCGAGACGGGGTCGGGCAACATCCGCAACGGCACCCGCACCAAGACGGTGCTGACCGACACCACCGGCCCGGTCGAACTTGACGTGCCGCGCGATCGGGCATCGACCTTCGAGCCTCAGATCGTCAAGAAACGCCAACGTCGCCTGAACGGCGTGGACGAGGTCGTGCTGTCGCTGTACGCGAAGGGCTTGACCACCGGTGAGATCTCGGCGCACTTCGCCGAGATCTACGGGGCGTCGGTATCCAAAGAGACGATCAGCCGCATCACCGACAAGGTGCTTGAGGAGATGAACGACTGGTCGGTGCGACCGCTGGATGAAACCTACGCCGCGATCTTCATCGACGCGATCGTGGTCAAGGTCCGCGACGGCCAAGTCGCCAACCGGCCGTTCTACGCTGCCATCGGGGTCACCCTGGCCGGGGAACGCGACATCCTCGGCTTGTGGGCCGGCACCGGCGGGGAGGGCGCCAAGTTCTGGATGAGCGTGCTCACCGACCTACGCAACCGCGGCATCAAGGACACCTTCTTCGTCGTCTGCGACGGGCTCAAGGGACTGCCCGAGGTGGTGGGCAATGTGTGGCCGCAGGCGATCGTGCAGACGTCATCTATTAACAATGGGTGGGCCGGGATGGTCTCGGCGTTCACCTGCACCACCACGGGCAGGACCTGTGCAAACGCGTCACCTTCGAGGTCCACATGCAGACCTGTCCGCCCGTGGTGGCTGCGGGGCTTGGACCGGCCAGCGAGAGCAGCACCACCGGTAACAGCGGCGAGTGCCGAGATGAGGTTCCGGGCACGCCCCGTCATTGCAGCGTGAACCTTCGGATCGAAGGGATCTGACTGCAATGAATCAGGATAGTCCGGACGGTGCAAGTCGTTTCTGGTGCGGCATCGATTGGGGCGGATGCTCCCATCACCTCTGCGTCCTCGACGACAACGGCCACCAGCTCCTCAGCCGAAAGATCGCGCACACCGTCGACGGTTTGATGGCCCTGGTCGAGGTGATCGCCTCGTTGGCCGGCTCGGTGCGCATCGCCATCGAACGTGCTGAGGGCTTGCTCGTCGAGCATCTGCAACAGCACTGTGGCGCCGAAATCTATTGCGTTTCACCGAAGATCTCGGCGCGTGCACGTGAACGGTATCGGATGGCGGCAGCCAAGTCCGACGAGTTCGATGCCTACGTTTTGGCCGACACATTGCGTCATCAGTACGCTCAGTGGCGGCCCTTAGCTGTTGCGTCACCGGCACTGGCCGAGCTCATCGCGGTCAGCCGGGATCGTCAGCGCATCCTGGACATGCAAGTGGATACCGAGAATCGGCTGCGGTCGATCCTGGAGGCCTACCACCCCGCACCTTTGCACCTGTTCTCCTCATTGGACCGTGACATCACCCTGGCGTTCATCCGGACCTTTCCCACTCCCGCGCAGGCGAGCAGGATCACGACTAGACGAATGGGTGGATTCACCGGCCGACACGGCTACAGTGGCCGACAGAAACCCGAGACCCTCATCGCCCGGATGCAGCCTCATCTGTTGTCGGCCAGCGAAGGCACCGTCGCCGGTAAAGCTTTGGCGGCCAAAGCCTTTACAGAACAGCTCGCGCTACTCAACACTCATCTTCGAGCTCACGACAAGCGGCTGGGCGAGCTGCTCGACATGCACCCGGACACCCCGATCTTCACCAGTTTCCCCGGTATCGGACCCGTCACCGCCGGCGTCTTGATCTCCGAAATGGGTGAACAGCGCAGCCGTTTCCCATCGGCGCCGTCGTTATTGGCCGAGACCGGCTTGGCTCCGGTCACCAAGGCCTCCGGGCGCACCCGTCAGGTGAGGTTCCGCTACGCCGCCAACCGGCGAATGCGCCACGCCATCGACTGGTGGATGTTCGTCGCCGTTCGTGAAGACCCTTGGTCGGCCGACATCTACGAACACGCCCGCGCCGCCGGCCAACCACACCATCGTGCTCTGCGTGGCCTGGGTGCGCGCTGGTGCCGCATTCTGTGGCGCTGCTGGCACGATCACGCCCTCTACGACCCGGTCATCCACCGCCGCGCCACCGCGGCGTAGTCCGCCGATCCCATCACCGCGCTGAGCAAACCGAGTCAGTCGCGGCGACCGAACACGTCCGCGATGAAAGGTTGACAGCGGGAGTCTGCATCATTCATCTGCTGCGCAACACTTTTCGGCTCACGTCCCGCAAGTACTGGGACGAGATCAAGCGCGACGTCAAGCCGATCTACACTGCGGTCAACGCGACCGCGGCTCGGGCGGCGTTCGACGAGCTGGCCGAGAAATGGGGGCAGCGCTACCCGGCAGTGATCCGGCTCTGGGACAACGCCTGGGCGGAGTTCATTCCGTTCCTGGACTACGACGTGGAGATCCGGCGAGTGATCTGCTCGACGAACGCGATCGAGTCGCTCAACGCCCGCTACCGCCGCGCGATCAAGGCCCGCGGACACTTCCCCTCCGAGCAGGCGGCGCTCAAGTGCCTGTATCTGGTGACCCGATCACTGGACCCGACCGGTGTCGGCAGGGCACGATGGACGATGCGGTGGAAACCTGCCCTCAATGCGTTCGCGATCACCTTCGCCGACCGATTCCCGGCAGCCGAAACCTACTGATGAAAAACGCCGGAAACACCGTTAGCGAGATAGACCCGCCGACTCGTCTCGAACAAAAGCCGAGAAACATCGACAACACCAGTCACAGGTCTCGATTGCCGAGATTCGCTACCGTGCGAGCGGTAAGTGCACTAATCTGCGTTGGCGTCGTTGAAACACGTTCCAGTTCTGGACCGGTTTGTGCCAAGACGCTGGGCTGATGAAGACGACGACGTTGGAGGTTTCGCAGACACCCATGACGAATCGCACATCAGATCGTTGGTCGCCGGGGATCGCTCTGACTGGGGTGTCCGGGCCGATGCAGGCTATTGGTGGTTTGTTTGCGATGTCGGCTGATGCTGTGCGGTTTGTGTTTCGCAAGCCGTTTCAGTGGCGGGAGTTTTTGGAGCAGTCGTGGTTTGTGGCGCGGGTGTCGTTGGCGCCGACGTTGTTGGTGGCGATTCCGTTCACGGTGTTGGTGAGCTTCACCCTCAATATTTTGTTGCGGGAGTTGGGTGCTGCTGATCTGTCGGGGGCCGGTGCCGCCTTTGGTGCGGTGACGCAGGTGGGTCCGTTGGTGACGGTGTTGATCGTCGCCGGTGCGGGAGCCACAGCGATGTGTGCGGATTTGGGGTCGCGCACGATTCGTGAAGAGATCGACGCGATGGAAGTGTTGGGGATCAATCCGGTGCAACGCTTGGTGACTCCGCGGATGCTGGCCTCGGGTCTTGTTGCGTTGTTGCTCAATTCGTTGGTGGTGATCATCGGGATCTTGGGTGGTTACGTGTTTTCGGTGTTCGTCCAGGATGTGAATCCCGGGGCGTTCGCGGCGGGGATCACGTTGTTGACCGGGGTGCCTGAGGTGATCATTTCGTGTGTCAAGGCCGCCTTGTTCGGGTTGATCGCCGGTCTGGTGGCGTGTTATCGGGGGTTGACGATCACCGGTGGTGGCGCCAAGGCCGTGGGGAATGCGGTCAACGAGACGGTGGTCTACGCGTTTATGGCGTTGTTCGTGGTCAACGTGGTCGTGACCGCGATCGGTATCCGGATGAGCGCCCGCTGATGGCATCACTACAGGCGTTGTATCCCCGGATCGCCCGCCAGGTCCGCCGCCCACTGGGCACCTTCGGCCGCATCGGGGACCACACCATCTTCTACGGCCGCGCGATCGCCGGCACCCCGCATGCAACCATCCATTTCCGCAAAGAGATCATCCGGCTGATCGCCGAAATCTCGATGGGCGCGGGCACCCTGGCCATGATCGGCGGCACCGTCGTCATCGTCGGCTTCCTCACCCTCGCCGCCGGCGGCACCCTGGCCGTACAGGGCTACTCATCGCTGGGCAATATCGGGATCGAAGCACTGACCGGCTTCCTGGCCGCCTTCATCAACGTCCGCATCAGTGCACCGGTGGTGGCCGGGATCGGCCTGGCCGCCACCTTCGGCGCCGGCGTCACCGCCCAACTCGGCGCCATGCGGATCAACGAAGAAATCGACGCCCTGGAATCCATGGGCATCCCCCCCGTCGAATACCTCGTCAGTACCCGCATCGTGGCCGGCATGGTCGCCATCACCCCGCTGTACTCCATCGCCGTCATCCTGTCCTTTGTGGCCTCCCAATTCACCACCGTCGTGTTGTTCGGCCAATCCGGCGGCCTGTACGACCACTACTTCAACACCTTCCTCAACCCCATCGACCTCCTCTGGAGCTTCCTGCAAGCCGTGTTGATGGCCATCACGATCCTGTTGATCCACACCTACTTCGGCTACTTCGCCACCGGCGGACCCTCTGGAGTCGGCGTCGCCGTCGGCAACGCCGTACGCACCTCCCTCATCGTGGTCGTCTCCGTCACCCTGCTCGTATCCCTAGCCATCTACGGCTCCAACGGCAACTTCAACCTGTCCGGATAGTCGAGGTGCGGAGATGAAATCAGGTATCGCGCGCCCGATCGCCGGTTTGGCGACCGTGGTGATCATTGCCGCGATCATTGCGCTGGCGGTGGGGTTGTTCCAGGACAGCTTCACCAAAACCGTTCCGGTGACCGTGATCTCGCAGCGCGCCGGTCTCGTGATGTATCCGGATGCCAAGGTCAAGCTCAACGGGGCCCCGGTCGGCAAGGTCTCGTCCATCGAGTTGCTGCCGGACGGCACCGCTGCGCTGCACCTGGCAATCAATCCGGCGCGGGTGAACGACATTCCGGCCAACGTCAGCGCCGACATCACCTCCTCGACGGTGTTCGGGTCGAAGTTCGTCGAGCTGAACCCGCCGCAGGATCCGTCGGCGAAGTCCATTCAGGCCGGGCAGGTGATCAGCGGCAAGCACGTCACCGTCGAGATCAACACCGTGTTCCAGCAGTTGGTTACCGTGCTCTCGCAAATCGAGCCTGCCAAGCTCAACCAGACATTGGGCGCGATCGCCAAGTCGGTGGACGGCCGCGGCAACAAGTTCGGTCAGACCCTCGTCGATCTCGATAGCGCGCTGGCCAAGATCAATCCCAGCCTGGACACGCTGAACCATGAATTGGCAGTGGCGCCCAAGGTATTCGACGCCTACGGCGATGCTTCCGGCGATCTGCTGGACACCGTCAAGAACTCGGCAAAGATCAGCGACACGATCGTCGACCAGGAGCAGAACCTCGACACGCTGCTGGTCAGCGCCATCGGTCTGGCCGACATCGGAACCGAGGTGCTCAGCGAGAACCGGGAGCCGCTGGCCAATGTGGTGCACCTGCTGGTACCCACCACCGATCTGCTCAACAAGTACAACCCAGCGCTCACCTGCGGTATCGGCGGCCTGATTCCGCTGGCCACCGGCCCGGGCCTGCCGTTGCCGGGAGCCGTTCTGCTGCAGTCGTTCTTCCTCGGCCGTGAGCGGTACCGCTACCCGGCCAACCTGCCGAAGGTCGCGGCGACCGGTGGTCCGCAGTGCACCGACATGCCGAAGGTGCCGTTCGAGACCAGCCCGCCGTTCGTCGTCACCGATATCGGCGCGAACCCGGCGCAGTATGGCAACCAGGGCATCCTGCTGAACTCCGACGCACTCAAGCAGGCGCTGTTCGGCCCGCTGGACGGCCCGCCGCGCAACTCCGCACAGATCGGACAACCGGGATGACCGCGCTGTGGAAGACGCTTCTCAAGGTCGGCATCTTCGGCGTGGTGATGATCCTGCTGACCGCATCGCTGTTCGCGATCTTCGGCCAGTACCGGTCCGGTTCGGACAACAGCTACTCGGCGGTGTTCGCTGACGCCTCGAGCCTGAAGTCCGGGGATTCGGTGCGGGTGGCCGGAGTCCGCGTCGGCACCGTCACTGATGTCGCGCTGCAACCCGACAACAAGGTGGTCGTCGACTTCGACGCCGACCGCAAGATCGTGCTCACATCCGGCACCAAGGCGACGGTGCGCTACCTCAACCTGGTCGGGGACCGCTACCTCGAGCTCGTCGACAGTCCCGGATCGGCGAAGATCCAGCCGCCGGGCAGTCGGATCCCGCTCGACCGCACCGAGCCGGCACTTGACCTCGACCTGCTGCTGGGTGGCCTGAAACCCGTTGTCCAGGGCCTGAATCCGCAGGACGTCAACGCGCTCACCAACTCGCTGATCCAGATCCTCCAGGGTCAGGACGGCAACATCGATTCGCTGTTCGCCAAGACGCAGTCGTTCACCAGCACGCTGGCCGACAACGGCCAGACCGTGCAGCAGCTGATCGACAACCTCAACACGGTGATCACCACGATCAGTAAGGACGGCGACAAGTTCTCCGGCGCCGTCGACAAGCTGCAGAAGCTGGTCACCGAACTGGCCAATGACAAAGACCCGATCGGTGAGTCGATCACCGCTCTGGACAACGGCACCGCGTCGCTGACCGATCTGCTCAACCAGTCGCGCGCACCGCTGAACGGCACCATCGACCAGCTCGGCCGGCTGGCTCCGCTGCTTGATCAGGACAAGGAGCTGCTCGACATCTCGATCCAGAAGGCGCCGGCGAACTACCGCAAGGTGGTGCGGCTTGGGTCCTACGGCAGCTGGATCAACCAGTACCTGTGTGGCTTGTCGCTGCGTGTCAGCGACCTGCAGGGCCGCACCGCCTACTTCCCCTGGATCATCCAACACACTGGAAGGTGCGCGGAGCCCTAATGCTCAAATATCGTGGGTCCTCGCTGATCAAGGCGGGCTTTATCGGCCTCGTCCTGATCGTGCTCGTCATCACGGTCGGGCTACAGCCCGAACGGCTGGCGTCGCTTGCCACGTCGATCCGGCATCAGGCGCTGTTCACCGAGGCCGGCGGTCTGCAGCCTGGTAATGACGTCAAGGTATCCGGAGTCAAGGTCGGCTCCGTCTCGGACGTGTCTCTGCAGCACGGCAAGGCGCTGGTGACCTTCATGGTCAACGGTTCGGTTCGGCTCGGCGCTGACACCGAAGCGCACATCCGCACCGGAACGCTTCTGGGACAACGGATTTTGACGTTGGAGTCCAACGGCAAGGGATCGCTTCGGTCTGACGACGTCATTCCGGTGTCGCGTACCGGGTCGCCCTACTCGCTGACCCAGTCGCTGCAGGATTTCGCGGGCAACACCGCAGACACCGATACCGCGGCGATCAACCACTCGCTGGACACCTTGTCGGACACCCTGGATCGGATCAGCCCGCAGCTAGGCCCGACGTTCGACGGGATCAGCAAGTTGTCGCGGATGATCAACGAGCGCAACGAATCCCTGAGCAACCTGCTCAAGAGCGCGGCGAACGTCACCGGGATCCTCTCGCAGCGCAGCGCACAGGTGAACACCCTGCTGCTCAACGCCAACGACCTGATCGGCGTTCTGTCGCAGCGCCGCTACGCGATCGCGAACCTCTTGGCCAGCACCTCGGCACTGTCCAGGCAGCTCAGCGGAATCGTGGCGGACAACGAGAAGGAACTGGCACCGGCCCTTGAGAAGCTCAATTCGGTGACCGCGATGCTGGAGAAGAACAACGCCAACATCACCGCGGCCATGAAGGGTCTGGCCAAGTTCCAGCTGACGCAGGCCGAAGCGGTCAACGGAGGCTTCTACTACAACGCCTTCGTCGCGAACCTGAACCCGGCGCAGACACTGCAGCCCTTCTTCGACTACGCGCTGGGCTTCCGGCGCGGCACCGATGCGGGCCAGCCGGCCGACAATGCCGGACCGCGTGCGGAGATCCCGTTCCCGTACAACGGAATACCGCAGCCTTATGAGCGATGGGGGCAGCCATGAAGTCTCGCAGGCGGCTGACAGTCGTCGTGTCCGCAGTGCTGGCCGTATTGATCGTCGGCGGGATCGCGCTGCTGGTGCGCCAGGCGTTCTTCAAGCCCAACACGATCACGGCGTACTTCACCAGTGCCACCGCAATCTACGCCGGTGACGAAGTGCGGGTCGCCGGGGTGAAGGTCGGCACCATCGATTCCATCGAAGCCCAGGGGACCAAGGCCAAGATCGTGATGGCGGTCGACCGGGACGTTCCGATCCCCGCGAACGCCGAGGCGGTGATCGTCGCGCAGAACCTGGTGGGCGCCCGCTACGTTCAGCTGACCCCGCCCTATGAGGACAAGGGCCCGACAATGGCCGACGGTGCGGTGATCGGCCTGGACCGCACCGCGATCCCGGTCGAATGGGACCAGATCAAAACCGAGCTGATGCGCCTGGCCACCGATCTCGGCCCCGCCACTGAAGGGCAGACCACCTCGGTCGGCCGCTTCATCGACAGCGCGGCCAACGCGCTCGACGGCAACGGCGAGAAGCTGCGGGACACCATCAAGCAACTGTCCGGGGTCAGCAAGGTGCTGGCCGACGGCAGCGGCAACATCGTCGACACCATCAAGAACCTGCAGATCTTCGTGACCGCGTTGCGCGACAGCAACACTCAGATCGTCCAGTTCCAGGATCGGTTGGCCTCACTGTCGAGCGTGGTCGACGGCAGCCGATCCGACCTCGACGGAGCGCTGACCAACCTGTCGAGTGCGGTCGTCGACGTGCAGCGGTTCATCGCCGGTACCCGCAACCAGACGGCCGAACAGATTCAGCGCCTGAGCAACGTGACCAAGAACCTGGCCGACAACAAGCTCGTCGTCGAGAACCTGATTCACGTGGCGCCCAACGCACTCGGTAATGCCTACAACATCTATAACCCCGATTCCCAAAGCGCGATGGGCGGATTCGCGCTGGCCAACTTCTCCAACCCGCTGCAGGTCATCTGCTCGGCGATCGGCGCCGTGCAGAACGCCACCGCGCCGGAGACCGGGAAGTTGTGCGCGCAGTACCTCGGGCCGGCCCTGCGGTTGCTCAACTTCAACTACCTGCCGTTCCCGTTCAACGCCTACCTGGGCAAGTCGACCAGCCCGGACAAGCTGATCTACAGCGAGCCCGGTCTGGCCCCGGGCGGCTCCGGCGGGACCCCGCCGGGCTATGAGATTCCGCCTGCGGTGTCGGCGTACACCGGATACAACGGTGACGTACCCGGACCTGCAGGCTGGGGCGGACCGCCGAACACGTATCACGGGGCGTATGCACCCAACGGATTGCCCGCGGATCCGTCGCCCGCCCTTTTCCCGGGTGCACCGGTCCCGCCGGGTGTTCCAGTCGGACCGGCCGCCCAGCCTCCGTCGAACCTGCAGGGCATGCTGCTGCCGGCCGAGGCGGCGCCACCACCTCCGGCTCCGGCTGCCGCCGAAGGGAATCCGCCATCATGACCAGAGGTTCGGTGCGGCGCCTGGTGATCACCGCGTCATGCGTCGCGGTCACGGCGACCGGCTGCAGTTTCGGTGGGCTGAACTCCCTGCCGCTGCCGGGAACGGTCGGCCATGGCAAGGGGTCGACCACCTATCACATCGAGATCGCCAATGTCGGTCAGCTGGAATCGAATTCACCGGTGATGGTCGGTGACGTCGTGGTCGGCAGTGTGGGGGACATGACCGTCAACGACTGGCACGCCGACGTCGAGGTATCGGTCCAGCCCGGCACCGTGATCCCCGCGAACGCGGTCGCGTCGGTGGGCCAGACCAGCCTGTTGGGATCGATGCACCTGGCGCTCAACCCGCCGCTGGGCCAGGCACCGAGTGGCGTCCTGCAACCCGGTGCCACCCTCGGCCTCAACCGCTCGTCGACCTATCCGTCTACCGAGCAGACGCTCTCGGCGCTCTCGGTGGTCGTGAACGGCGGCGGACTGGGCCAGATCGGCGACATCATCCACGAGTTCAGTGCCGCACTGAACGGCAGGACCGACCAGATTCGTGACTTGCTCACGCGGCTCAACGATTTCGTGGGCCTGCTGGCCACCCAGCGCGACAGCATCAACGAGGCGGTCAATTCGCTGAATCGGCTGGCGGGTACGTTCGCCGGTCAGCAGCAAGTTCTCACCGACGCGCTGAACCGGATTCCGCCTGCCCTCGATGTACTGGTCAAGGAGCGTCCCCGCATCGTGACGGCCCTGGAGAAGTTCCGGGATTTCTCCAACCTGGCCACCGGTCTGGTCAACGACACCAAGACCGACCTGGTACGCAACCTGCAGAACCTGGAGCCGACGTTGAAGTCTCTGGCCGACGTCGGGCCGAAGCTGGACACTGCGCTGGCGTACTTCCCGACGTTCCCGTACACCCAGCAGGTCATCGACCGGGCGATCCGCGGCGATTATCTGAACCAGTTCATCATCTTCGACTTCACCGTGCCGCGGTTGAAGAAGACCCTGATGCTCGGCACCCGCTGGGGCGATGAGAACGCCAAACTGGTTCCCGCGCCAGGTGATCCGTGGTATGCGACCTATACCTACGATCCGCTCAACGCGCCGTTCAGCCCCGCACCGCCACCCACCCAGGTGGCCGACGTGACGCAGGAGTTCGGGCCCGGTCCCGCGCCTGTGCCCGGGCAGGCATCGTTGACGAACGCGACGCAGTCGGCACCCGGAGTGGGCACCGGTCCGTTGCCAGGGCCGGCCACCGGTCCGTTGCCCGGACCGGCACCTGAGGCGGCGCCACAGGACGGGGGTAACTGATGCTGACGCGTTTTGTCCGTAATCAGCTCATCATCTTCACCATCGCCTCGATCGTCGGTATCGCCGTCATGGTGGTGGTGTACATGCAGGCCCCCACCCTGCTCGGCATCGGCCGCATTACGGTCAAGCTCGAGCTACCGCGAACCGGCGGCCTCTATAAGTTCTCGAACGTGACCTACCGCGGCGTGCAACTGGGCAAGGTCACCGAGGTGGTGCCGACGCGAACCGGCGCCGTGGCCACCCTGTCGCTGGCCAGCGATCCGAAGGTGCCCGCCGACCTGCAGGCTCGCGTGCTCAGCGTGTCGGCCGTCGGTGAGCAGTACTTGGATCTGGTGCCGCACACCGATTCCGGGCCGTATCTCCAAGACGGCTCGGTGATCCCGGTCAAGAACGCCACCGTCCCGCAGGCGATCGGGCCGGTGCTGGACCAGACGAATGCTCTGCTGAAGAGCATTCCCACCCAACGGATCCCGGATCTGCTGAACAGCACCTACCAGGCCCTCAACGGCGCCGGTGACGACCTCACCACGTTGAACGACTCCGCGTCACGGCTCGCGGCCGATTTCAACGCCACCGCCGATCAGACCCACACCCTGGTCGAGGACAGCCGCCCGCTGTTGGACGGCCAGTTGGCGTCGGCCGACTCGATCCGCACCTGGGCGCACAGCCTGGCCGGGATCACCGACCAGCTGAACACCAACGACCCGCAATGGCGTGCCATCCTGGCCAACGGCCCGGGTGCCGCCGATGAGGCGTCCGCGCTCTTCACGCAGGTCAAGCCGACGCTGCCCATCCTGTTGGCCAGCCTTCAGACGGTGGGGCAGATCGGCGTGACCTACAACAAAGGTCTCGAACAGCTGCTGGTGCTGCTGCCGCCGTACGTCGGCTCGATCCAGGCCGTCGGCTCACCGTTGAACAACCCCACCGGTATGACGCTGGGCGACTTCACGCTGACGATCAGCGATCCGCCGGCGTGCACGGTGGGCTTCCTGCCGCCGTCGCAGTGGCGCTCGCCGGAGGACACCTCGGTCATCGACACACCGGACGGTCTCTACTGCAAGCTGCCACAGGATTCGCCGATCGCCGTCCGCGGCGCCCGCAACTATCCGTGCCAGGATGTTCCCGGCAAGCGCGCACCCACCGTCGAAATCTGCGACAGCGACAAACCGTTCGAGCCGCTGGCCATGCGGCAGCATGCCACCGGGCCTTACCCGATCGACCCGAACCTGATTGCCCAGGGCATCCCGCCCGACGACCGCACGACGTTCCAAGACCACATCTACGGACCGCTGCAGGGCACGCCGCTGCCGCCAGGACCGGTTCCCGCGCCCGCCGGAACACCGATACCGCCCGAACCGGCGACCCTAAAGCCTTATGGTGTTCCGGATATCGCGCCTACCGATCAGGGTGGCGGCCCGGCGGTTGCGCCAAGCGCCTTCACACCCGGCTCCGGCGGTGGACCGTCGGTCGCAATCGCCACCTATGACCCCGCGACGGGTCACTACGCCACGCCGGACGGCCATGCGGGCCAGCAGACCAGTCTGACCAACGTGAACGGGGATATGTCGTGGAAGGATCTGCTTCCGACGACATGAGCACAGGTGAGGGGAGAGGCCACATGCGTACGTCACGAACGCTGATCAGCGTCGGGGCGCTGACCGCTGCGGTGTTCGCCGGTGTGCTAAATCCGGCCACCGCGTCCGCCAACGAGAAGTGGGCGCTCAACGGCACCTACCAGGCGACGTCCAACGGCGAGTGGGCCACCAGCAACGACGTCTTCCACGACGAACGCAGCGTGCGCAGCATCTGGACGATCTCGTCGACGTGCAGCTATCCCACCGAGTGCACCGGCACCGTAAGCAGCGACGCCGGATGGACGGCACCGATCTATCAGACCGGCGGGGACTGGCGCGTCAAACGCGTCATCGAGGACTGGATGCCGTGCCAGGACGGGACCACTGCCCCTGGGCTACAGGTGATTCGGTTTCACGGGTCCACGCCCGGCGGTGACCAGACCGATCCGACCTCCAACACATTGGTCGGTCAGGACTCGACCACCGGTCAGCCCGGCGCCTGCGGCCGCAGCCTCGCGCTCTTCATCAACATGCCGTTCAAGCTGATCAAGCTGACCTGACGTCACCGGCCATATCGAGTGCAGCCAGGTGGCTGAACAACATTGACGCACCGATCGGGTTTCCGCCGCCCGGGTAGGTCATTCCGCTGACCGCGGCCATGGTGTTGCCCGCCGCGTACAGCCCCGGGATCGGCCGGCCGCTTTCGTCGAGCACCCGCGCGTGGGTATCGGTACGCAGGCCGCCCTTGGTGCCCAGATCGGACAGGCCGAAGGCGGCCGCATGGAACGGTGGCGTATCGATCGGCACCATCGGTGATTCACCGCCGGAGAACGCCCGGTCGTAGGCTTCGTCGCCGCGGCCGAAATCGGTGTCGACGCCTGCGGCGACCATCTCGTTGTAGCGGGCGACCGTCTTCTCCAACGCGTCGGCAGGCACGCCGATCACGTCGGCCAGTTCGGCCAGAGAGCTTGCACTGCGCCATAATCCGGCAGCCCGGTAGCTTTCGGTGTCGACCATCGAGACGTTGGTCGCCTTCACCGGGGGAACTTCGCCATCGCGGTTGTCGTAGACCATCCAGAAGGGGGTCTCTAGCCGGCCCGCCTGCATCTCGGCGATGATCTCCCGTCCGATCCGGTCGTAGGCCGCCGACTCGTTGACGAACCGCTGTCCGCCCTGATTGACGAAAATGCCACCGGTGAACCAGAGCGCGAACGCCGAACGACCGTCGGGGTGGGTGAGCCCCGGCGACCACCACGCCTGGTCCATCAGGTCGGTGGCCGCACCGATCCGGATCGCGGCCTGCAGCGCCGCGCCCGTGCTGCCGGGCCCGCCCATCGTGTCGCGAGCGTCACCCGGCACGCCGTAGGACCGACGTAGCTCCGGATTGTGCTCGAATCCGCCTGCGGCCAAGAGCACTCCACGCCGTGCGCCGATCCGCACCTCACTGCCATCGCGTTGCACAACGGCACCGACCACCCGACCATCGTCGGTGATCAGATCGGTCAGCTGCGCGTTGCGGTACAGCGCAGCGTCCGGATAGCTGGCCAGCGCGGCCAGGAACCGGCCGATCAGTGCGCGCCCACCGAAGAGTTTGTCCGGAGCGGGTGCACCGAGCCGGTCATGGTCGAGTGGCCCGCGCACGAAACCGGCGTAGGGTCCGAGCTTTTCACCGCGAATCGGGTTGGCGACGATGTGGCGCAGTCCGTCACCCCGCGAGTCGGGGGCCTTGCCGTAGTAGTCCGGCCAGGGCAGCACGCTGAAGGTGAAGTTCTCGGCGTCGGCCTCGAGGTATTCGATGAGGCCCGGTCCGCGCCGGATATAGGTCTCCTGCAGGTCCCGTGGGGTGCGCTCACCGATGACGGCGTGAAAGTAGTTCAGTGCCTTCTCGATCGTGTCGTCGCTGCCGGCTCGTTGTAGCACCGGGTTGCACGGAAACCACATGCCGCCGCCGCCCGAATAGGCGGTTGTGCCGCCGAACTTGTCCGTCGACTCCACCAGCGCCACCGACAAGCCCTCGCGGGCTGCGGTGTAAGCGCCGGTGACGCCCCCGCCGGAGCCCGCCACAATGACGTCGACGGTCTCGTCGAACGAGGTGTCCTGCGCGCTCATCGGCCTCCTTTGTCGCTGGCACCACTGTGACCGGTGCCGTCGCGTGAAGCAACAGCGACTCCCGGTGAGCGGAGTGCACGCCTCTAGAGCGTGATGCGCTCGCGGCTCCGTCGGGCGCTACCCGTGTCGGCGTCGAAGAAATATGTCCGTTCCGATGGCATCTCGAGACCGACGACGGTGCCGGCAGGCAGATCGGTTCCGGCCGGCGCGTGAACAATCACCCGCGCGTCATCCCCGTCGCCGGTGCGGACCACTGCGGTCACCAACACGTGGCTGCCCAGCGGCTCGATGAAATCGACGGTGGCGTGCAACAGCCCCTCGCCGTGATTGTCGTGTAGTCGCAGATGCTCTGGGCGTGCCCCGACCGTCACCGGACCGTCGGGCGTCGTGACTTCGATCACGGCCTTGTCGCCGACGTGCAACACTCCGGACTGCACTTGGGCGGCAAAGAGATTCATCGGGGGACTACCCATGAACGCCGCGACGAACGTGTTCGCCGGGTGGTTGTAAATCTCGTCCGGGGTGCCGATCTGCTGTATCTCGCCGCCGGCCATCACGCACAGCCGGTCACCGAGGGTCATAGCCTCGACCTGGTCGTGGGTCACGTAGATCGAGGTGACGGGCAGTTCGCGGTGCAATCGCTTCAGGTCGCCGCGAACCTGGTTGCGCAACTTCGCGTCGAGATTGGACAGCGGTTCGTCGAGCAGGAACGCCCGCGGCTGGCGAACCAGTGCACGACCCATGGCGACTCGTTGGCGCTGGCCGCCGGACAGCTGGCCGGGCTTACGGTCCAGAAGCTTGTCGATTTCGAGGAGTGCGGCTGTCTCGCGGACTCGACGATCGATCTCGCCGCGCGCGGTCTTTCGTTGCCGCAGTCCGTAGGCCAGATTGCGGTACACCGTCATGTGCGGGTACAGCGCGTAGTTCTGGAACACCATGGCGATATCGCGCTCGCCCGGCGCCAATGCATTGACGACTTGATCGCCGATCCTGATCTGACCAGAGGTGGGTTTGTCAAGGCCCGCAAGCAGTCTCAATGCGGTGCTCTTGCCGCACCCCGACGGCCCAACGAGGATCAGGAACTCCCCGTCGGCGACCGTCAGGTTGAACTCCTTGAGGGCGACCACACCACCCGCGTAGCGCCGCGTGACGTCCCGGAATTCGACTTCCGCCATGCTCAGCCCTTCAATCCCTGACTCGCGACCGATTGCACGAAATAGCGCTGCGCCCCGATGAACACCAGCAGCATGGGAAGCAGGCTCATCACGTTGGCTGCCATCAGTAGCGGCCACTTGACATGGTGAGCCCCTTGAAAGTAGCTGAGCCCCAGCGGAATCGTCATCTGATCCTGCGAGGTGATGACGATGAGCGGCCACAAGAAGTCGTTCCACGACGTGAGTACGGTCAGCGCTGCCAACGTCGAGAGCGCGGGTAACGACAACGGCAGAATGATCTTGAACAGCACGCCGAATCGTGACGTGCCGTCGACCCGGGCGGCTTCCTCGAGTTCCACCGGGACGGTCATGAAGAACTGGCGCAGGAAGAAGATCCCGAACGCCGTCGCCAGATTCGGGAGCATCAGCGCACCGATGTGATCGATGCCCAGTCCCTCCCACACGCTATCGCCGAACCATTTGACGATCAGAAAGACAGGGATCATCGTGACCTGGAACGGCACCATCAGCGTCGCCATCAGTGTGACGAAAAGTGCGCCGCGGCCCAAGAATCGGACCCGCGCGAACGCGTAACCCCCCAGGCTGCACACCACGAGATTGCTGGCCAGTACGACGAGGGTCACCACCGCACTGTTGATGAAAAAATGTCCGAACGGTGCGGCGTCCCACGCTTCGGTGTAGTTCGAGAACTGCGGGCTGGCCGGAAAGAGCACCGGCGGAAAGCGATTCGCTTCGCCTTCGGTCTCCAGCGAGGTGATCAACATCCACAGCAGCGGTATCAGCAGTATGAACGTCAACGGAATCAGCACCAGATGCCAGGGGTTGAACGGCAGCCGCCAGCTCATGAGTGCACATGCCGTCGGGCGAGCCGGAACTGCACGGCCGTGACGATCAGGATGACGACGAACAAGGCATAAGCCATCGCGGCGGCGTAACCGGCGTCGAACTGAACGAAGGCGCGGTCCCACAGGTAGTAGACGATCACCGTGGTCGCGCGCAGCGGCCCGCCGCGGGTCGTCACATACACCTCGTCGAACAGTTGCAGTGCGTTGATCGTCAGCCAGACGACGAGGAACAGGTTCGCCGGTCCGAGCAGCGGCACCGTGATGGTGCGGAACCGGGTGAAGGCGGACGCGCCGTCGATCGCGGCGGCCTCGTGCAGCTCGGCCGGAACACCTTGCAGCGCAGCCAAGTACACGATCACCGAGAAACCGGTCCAGCCCCACACCGTCATGGCGACGATGACGTACAACGCCTGGGACGGCGAGGCCAGGAAAGGCTGCGACGAGATGCCCACCGCGTTCAGGGTGGCGTTGACCAGACCGTAGTCGCGGTCGGTCAGCCAGAGGAAGATGATGCCCTGCGAGATCGTCGACACCGCCATCGTCACGTACGCGGCGGTTCGGTACACCGAGATGAACCGCACCGATCGATTCAGCGCCGTCGCGACGAAAAGTCCGACGAGCATCGTGCCGGGTACGAACAACGCCGTGTAGATGATGGTGTGCTTGATCGCGTCCAGAAAGACCGGGTCATCGGCCAGTTTCTTGTAGTTGTCGAACCCGACCCACGGCGTCTCCGCGCTGAGCAGGTCGGATTTCTGAAACGACAACTTCAACGACATCAGCACCGGCAGCAGCCCGAAGATTCCGATCAGGATGGCCGCCGGACTGACCAGCGCCCATCCCGACACGGTGTCTGTGCGGCTGAGCCGCCGAAGCAGTGCAGGCATCGACTCCCTACTTCTCGGCCAGCTTCGCGTCGGCGGCCTGGGCAGCGGAGTCCAGTGCAGCCTTGGGCTGGTCCTTGCCGAGCATGACAGACACGACCGCCTGACCGAGCGCTTCCGACACCGCCGGGTACTGCTCGACCTGCGGCCTGACCGTGTGGACGTTCTTCAGGTTCTCGACGAAGGCGGCGGTGCCGGGGACGTTCTTGTCGAGTTCGTCGAGCACGGTCTTGTCGTCGCCCACCGAGGACCGGATCGGCAGATCGCCTGTGCCCAGGGAGAATTTTTTGACCTGTTCGGGCGCCGAGAGCCACTTCACGAAGTCGATGGCTGCCTGTTTGCGCTTGTCCCCGTTGTTGAACACCACCCAGTTGTCTGGCCCCGCGATGGTCTGATGGCCACCGCTGGATCCCGGGTAGGTGGGCATGACCTGGACGCCGTACTCAATGTCGGACAGCTGAGACAGGTCCCACGGGCCGGTGACCAGCATGCCGATCTTGCCGCTGTTCATCAGCTTGGGGCCGTTCTCGTTGGTGGTGTCCAGGTAGAGCGACTTGTCGGTGACGGCCATCTGCTGCAGCGTCGTGAGAGCCCGGACGCCGGCATCGGAGTTGAACGTGGCCTTGGTGTTGTCCGCGTTGAGGATGTCGCCGCCTGCCTCCCACAGCATCGGGATGTAGTGCCACACAGTGTCTTCGCTGCCGTCTGCGGGTATCAGCCAACCGAACTGGCCCTTGCCCGGGTCGGTCAGTTTGGCCGCCGCGGCACGGAAGTCGTCCCACGTCCACTCCGGCGTCGGCGGTGCGATTCCGGCATCGGCGAACAGCTTCTTGTTGTAGACGATCGCCAGGTTGTCGACCAGTGCGGGCACGCCGACGACCTTGTCGCCCACGGTGGCGGCCTTGCGCTCCGCCTCGTAGAAGTCGTCCCACTTCCAGTCGGGCTTCTTGACCTCGTCGGCCATGTTCACCAGCGAGGGGATCTTGGCGATGTTCGGTGACCATGACCCGAACATGTACGCCACGTCCGGCGCGCTGTTTCCCCGGACCGCGGTGAGAACCTTCTGCAGCACAAGGTCGTTCGACGAGTACAGCTCGGACACTTTGACGTCGGGGTGTTCTTTGTTGTACTGCTCGACCAGGCTCTTGAACACCTCGCCCTCGGTGTCCTGGTAGCCGTGCCACACCGAAATCTCGGTGGGGCCCGACGACCCGCCCCCGCCGCCACACGCGGCAAGAGCTGCGGCGAGAATGGCGATCAGTGCAACGCACAGCTTGCGTCGAATCACGTTGGCTCTCCTTAGTTGGCGGTATCTCGGGCGCGCAGCAGGGGGAAGCAGGTCGCCGTGCGCGGCGGTGAGCTCGTCGCACAGCGTCCAGATCTGATCGACGCTCAGCGTCGCGGCGGTGTTGGGATCGACCATCGCCGCAGCACGCACCAGGCGCGGATCGCCGTCAACGGCCGCGCGCACGGTCAGGTCGACCGGTCCGAGGAAGCCGCGGTTCAGTGCCGCGCACTGCGGCGGGAGGTCACCGACCTTCATCGGATGCGCGCCGAGAGCGTCGAGAAGCGTCGGAACCTCGACGGCCACTCCATCGGGCAGGTTGGTGATCAGCCCGTCATTGACGACATTGGCGGAGATGACCCTCGGCGTCCCGGTTTCCAGCGAGTGAATCACCTGCGGGGCGTATTCCGTGGAACTGGTATCGATGGGCAGCGCATGGGAGTCAGCCAATTCGGCTCGCACACGGGCGTATTCGGCGAGATTGGCCTCGCTGATGGCCACGTATTCACCGACGTTGATGCGCAACCGCTCGATCTCGGCGGGATCGTGCAGATACCAGCCGACATACTCGCTGCTGTGCTCGCTGGTTTCGGTGGGGTAGTAGCCCAGCCGCCGGTACATGTCGACACGAACACGCCTGCGCAGCTCCGGATCGGCGGCGATGCGCTCGTCGAGCCGCGGGTAGAGGTTCTCGCCACCGCGCTCCCACCGCAGCACCCACGCCTGATGATTCACGCCCGCCGACCAGTACGACACCTCGTCGTAGGGCACATCGATCAGTTCGCACAGGCCGACCATTGTCCAGTACACGGAGTGACACAGGCCCAGCACCTTCAACTTCGGCGCGACCGCGTGAAGATACGAGACGTTCATGGCCATCGGGTTGGTGTAGTTGAGCAGCCAGGCGTCGGGGCAGACCTCCGCCATGTCGCGTGCGATGCCGGCCAGCACCGGAAAGGTCCGCAGGCCGCGGAAGATCCCGCCGATACCGATGGTGTCGCCGATCGTCTGCTTCAACCCGTAGCGTGCGGGTATCTCGAAATCCCGCACCGTGGCCTCGTGCATGCCGACGGCGATGACGTTGATGACGTAGTCGGCACCGTCGAGGGCACGGCGCCGGTCGAGGGTGGCGACGATCTCCGGCTCGGCGCCCGCGGCGAGCGCCGTTGCGCGGGCGATCGCCTCTGCGGTCTCCAAGCGCTGCGCGTCGATGTCGTGCAGCACGACGCGCATGGACGCCAGTTCGGGAAACGACAGGATGTCGCCGAGCAACTCGCGGGTGAACTCGACGCTGCCCGCGCCGATGATGACGACGGTGGGCTTCAATGCACTGCCTCGGTGAGCGATTCGCCACGCTTCTCATCGGCGTAGACCATCAACGTCGAACCGACGAGCGCCAGCACGATGCCGATCGCCCCGTACGGGGACGGCAGGGTCTGATAGGCGATCAGCGAGATGATGACGGTGAGTGCCGGCGCGAGAGCGTTCGTGGTCGGCGCCACGATCGAGGCCTTGCCGCGCGCGAGGGCCATCACCAGGAACAGTGCGCCGACCGCATTGAGCACCTGTGTGATGGCGGTCAACGCCGGTGCCTGCCAGGGGAAGTCGGTGGGGATGCCGCCCAGGGAGAGCAGCGCGACGGGGATGAGGATCAGTCCGCTGATGGTCATCCAGCCGAACGTGGTGGCCTCGTTGACGCCGATGGTCGCCGTCTTGCGCATGAAATAGGCCTGCACGCCCCACGCCACGCAGATCAGGATCGACAACAACAGCCACGGGCCGGACGATCCTTCGGACTCGCCGCCGGTGATGGTGAACAGCACGATGGCGGCCAGCGCCATGACGAGGCCGACTGCGGCGAGCGGTGAAAGCCGTTCGCGGAGAAGGACCATCGCCATGAGCACGGTGATTGCCGGCGAGATCGAAATGATCGGGAAGATGAGGTAGGCCGGACCCATGGTCAGCGCCTGGAACAGGATCAGCTGACCGCCCGCGCCGGTGAGTCCGATGAGCAGCCCGTAGATTGTCGCTGCCGGACGGCGGTCCCACTTCTGGCCGCGCAGGATGAACGCGGCGGGGATGATCATCGTCAGCGCCCAGATGCTGTAGATCATCTCGTCGGGATAGCCGTATCTCGACGAAGGCAGGGCGGAGAAGGCGCCCCAGACGCCCCAGAAGAGAACGAGTAAGCCGGCGTAGAAGATCCAGCTGCGGGTTCGGGTCGCGGTCGATGTGGTCATGGTGACGTCACCTCGTCGGGTTGGTGTCGGAAAGGTGTTGGACTGCATCCGGACTCAGCGGATGTCCGCTGTGCTTGGCGGCGTAGAGCGCGCCACCGATCGCCGGGTCAAGGCGGGGGTTTCGGAGGTCGTACGAGGCGGAAGCGCCCTTCACTGCGGCGACGAACTGGGCGCGGAAGCCCTCGCTGGAGAACATGCCGCCGGAGTACGACACGGGGACGGTCTCCTGATCGGTGAAGCCGACGAGCGTGCGGGTCGTTTCGATCAAGATGACGAGCTCATCGACCGCGGCGGAGAGGATACGCGCCGATGCCTCGTCACCGGTCTCGGCGGCCTCGCAGACTGTTGTCGCCAGCGCGGCGATCTTGCTGCGGTTACCCTTCCAGGTGTCGATCACCAGGCTGACGACGTCGAGGTCGCCGACGACCTGCAGGCGCTCCTTCATCAGCTTGTGAAGCGGGCCTTTCGCCAGCCGGCCATCGCTCATCCGCGAGAACGCGTTGAGTCCCTGCTCGGCAATCCAATACGCGGACCCTTCGTCACCGAACAGCTCACCCCAACCACCGACGCGGTGGCCGACGCCTTCACGTTCGCCGTAGGTCATCGACCCGGTGCCACTGATGACGTTGATACCGTCCTCGCCGGCGAGTGAACCGGCCCAGCCGCACACCATGTCGTTGTCGCAGCTGTAGCGCCGGTGGCCGAGGACTCCGGCGGGTACGGCATCGAGTGCCTCGATGTCACCGCTGGCCTCGCCGTACCCGGGTAGGCCGAAGAAGGCGGCATCGATCTCGGCGGGCGTGATGGCTGCCTGAGTGCAGATGTCCGTAACACCCTGCGCCAGCGACTTTTCCACGATCTCGAAGCCGTCGTTGAAATAGTACGACGTCGGCGCTGTCGCGCGAGCGATCACGCGCCCCGTATCGTCGATGAGCGCCAGCGCCGTCTTCGATCCGCCGCCGTCGACCCCGAGATACCGTGCCATCGGTTACCGTCCGCTCTCGGTCAGGGGATAGATCGTGACGCCCTTGACCACGCGGCTGACCTCGCCGGACGGGAAGGGATTGTCCGGCGTCTTGCCGTGTTCGAGCGCGGTGAACAGCGCGAGGTACTGCGCGAACACCAGATACGGCAAGGCCACCAGAGCGTCGTCGAGGCCATCGAGCCCCGGCAACACAATGGCCTGTCCGAAGCCATCGGGCAGCGGTTCGGTGCTCACCACCACGACTGCGTCGTCGTCGAGCTGGCCGCGGATCTCGGCGATGATGTCGAGGTCGTAGCGGTGGGTGTACGGGTCGGTGGCGGCGTACACGACCACCAGGGTGTCGCCGTCGAGCACAGACTTCGGGCCGTGCCGGAAGCCGAGCGGGGAGTCGAAGTAGGTGTCGACCTCGCCGGCGGTCAGCTCGAGCATCTTCAACGCGGACTCCTGGGCGAGTCCTTCCAGTGCTCCGCTGCCGAGGTAGACGAGCCGCTTCTTCTTGGTGTTGGCCAGAGCGGCGATATCGCTCTGCATGCTCGCGACGTGCTCGGCAGCGGTAGCAAGTACCTCACCGTGCCCGGTAGTGGCCGGGCCGAGCAGGCGCAGGCACGTCAACAGCATCGAAGTCAGGCTCGACGTCATCGCGAAACCGGTGTCGTTGGTGCGTTCGGGCATGCACACGACGCGCGAATTCGTTCGGCCGGTGTGCGCTTTGGCGAGCGCACCGTCGCCGTCACAGGTCAGCACGAGATGCCAGATCTCGTCGACGAGGTCGTCGGCCAGCTCGGTGGTCGCCAAACTCTCCGGGCTGTTGCCCGATCGGCCGAACGACACCATCAGCGTGGGGGTATGAGGCTCCAGATAGTCAAGCGGGTTGGCGACGATGCTGGTGGTCGCGATCGCCTCGACACGGCGTCCGAGGTGCCGCCGGAGCGCGGCGGCGGCCATGTCGCCGATGAATGCCGAGCTGCCTGCACCGGTCAGGATGATCCGGACGTCCGGACGTCGCGTCACGTCCCGCAGAAGGGCTGCCGCGACGGGTTCCTGGCGGCGGGCGACCTCGCGCCAGACGTCCGGCTGCTGGCCGATCTCGAGAATCGTTGCGCCGCCGTCCTCTTGGGCTGGCGTGGAATGAGTCATCGGTGATCTCCGGTCAGGTTGGCCTTGGGGAAGCAGGCCTGGGCGTAGGGCCGCATCGCGTCGCGAATTCGGTCGATCACCAAGGCGTTGGCGGTGAGCTCCAGTTCGCCCGCGCGAATGCGGTCGTACTGGTAGGGGAGGAATTGGCTGACGAGCGGCAGCGGTATGCCGACGCGGTCGAGGTTGTCCAACAGCGCGCGGCGCGCGGCGTCGACCTCCTCGTCAGCCCAGTAGTACCTGAGCCGGTCGCTGTAGCTGTAGCGTCTGGCCGTCTGCTGGGTATGCGGGTCTCCGTCGTAATAACCCTGCCAGTATCCGGGATTGGCGAGCATGCGGCGCTCGACGACATCGATCAGGTCCGAGCGCGACGGCCCAGGGATCAGTTGATCCTCGATGTGGGCAAGCGCGAAGAGCGCTTCACGCATCGCGAACGTCAGGCCGGGGCCGACTTTCAGTACCGCCCAATGGTCTTCGACGAGTTCCCGCAGCTGTGCCGGGCGCTGGTAGTCGGTGGAGTGTGCCTCGAAGACAAGATGCTGCTCGTCGTCGAGGACACGACGCAACTGGGCCGTAGCGCTGTGCTGGTAGTCGATGACCTGCAGGTGATCGAATTCCACGGCCGGCTGCACCACCAACGCCATCACGCGCGGCCAGACGTGGTCGAGGCCGGACTGCTCGAATGCGGTGCGGTGTGCGTCGATCGTGCGGCGGGCCCGGTCGGGTGGTGTCGGAGTGAGAACGCCGAGGGTCTCGTGTGCACCGCCCGGGACCGGAACCTCGGTGCCGATGACGTACAACGGCAGGTCGGTGCCGCTACGCAGCGCAGCTCGTTCAGCCACCGCCAGCAAGCGCGCGGTGCGCTCGGCGACCGTGGTGTCGTCGAGGACCTTCGGGTCGCCGGCACAGGACATGCTGCAGTCGAGGTGGATCTTGGCATAACCGGCCTCGACATATGCGGCGATGAGCGTCTCGGCCTTTTCCATTGCTGCGCTTGCTGATTCACCCTGCCATCGGTTCAGGCCAAGGTGGTCGCCGCCCAGCACGACACGGTCACGCGGGAATCCACAGCGATCCGCGATGGCGAGCACGAGATCACGGAAGTCGGCCGGACGCAGTCCCGTGTAGCCGCCGAACTGGTCGACTTGGTTCGACGTGGCCTCGATCAGCACGTGGGTGCCGTCGGCAGCGGACTGGTGGATGGCTGCCTCGACGACGGTGGGGTGTGCTGAGCACACGGAGTACACGCCGACCGATTCGCCCGACTTGTGCCTGCCGATTGTGTCGGCGAGCCAGCTTGTCCGATGCCCGGACATTTGCAACATAGGTTGATCATGGGAAGCTCGCTCAGAGTGCGCAATGCAACATCGTCAAGCGATCACTAAAAATGATCGTTTGACCGATCGCACTGACCGCGGATCAAAGGAGGCACTGCGATGTCGACCAAGCGCACCGATCGGATGCGTGAGGTGCTTTCACTTCTGCGTGGGCGGGGCGAAGTCGACTCGGAGGTTCTTCGCGCCGCGTTGCGGGTGTCGGCGGCGACGCTGCGACGCGACCTGAGTGAGCTCGAAGAGCAGGGTCTTCTGGTCCGGACGCATGGCGGCGCCCGCGCGCTGGACCCCAGCGGCAGCGAGATCCCGGTGCGGCTGCGCGATCACCGGACTATCGCGATCAAACGGCGGATCGCCCAGCATGCCGCCGCGTTGGTGCCCCCGGGTCCGCAGGCCGTCGCGCTGACCGGCGGGGTGACCACGAGCGAAGTCGCGCGGTCTCTGAAAGGCCGCCCGCAGATGACGATCGTTACGAATTCCCTGACCATCGCCGCGGATTGCGCGGTCGACGCCCACATGAAAGTGATCGTGACAGGCGGGTTGGTGCGAGCGAACTCGCTGGAAGCCGTGGGTCCGATGTCCGAGCACGCCTTCCAGGTGATCAACGTCGGCACGGCGATTCTCGGTGCGGATGGTATGTCGGCGGAGGTGGGGCCGACGACGTTCGACGAGGCTGAGGCCCGCACCGCGATGGCGATGGCCGCCAACGCGCAGCAGGTTGTTGTCGCTGTCGACGGCTCGAAGATCGGCAAGGTCACGCTCGCAAAGATGGTGACACTCACCGAGATCGACCACCTGGTAACCGATTCGACCGCCGACCCGGAACAACTCGACCGGATCGCAGCCGCGGGCGTGCGCGTCCACGTCGTCGAGGTGGGTGGTGACTGAGGCTGCGCGGCTACCCGTTGATGGCGGTGATCAGTGTGGCGACCGCCTCAGCCATGGCATCGCGCGCGGGCGAAAGGTATCGCCGGGGATCGTTGACGGTCGGGTCGGCCGCAAGGTGGTCGCGCACCGCGGCGGTGAAACGCACATTGAGCAGAGTGCCCACGTTGATCTTGGTGATCCCGGCCTCGACGGCCTTGCGGAGATCGCTGTCGGAGACTCCTGAGGAGCCATGCAGCACAAGGGGAACCGACACCGACGCACGTAACCGCCGGATGAGGTCGAAATCCAGGCTGGCGCTGCGCTGCGACATCGCGTGCGAGCTGCCCACCGCGACGGCCAACGCGTCGACCCCGGTCGCTGCGACGAAGTCGGCTGCCTCGCCGGGGTCGGTTCGCACGCCGGGCGCGTGCGCGCCGTCCTTGCCGCCGACCTCACCGAGCTCGGCCTCGAGAAACAAATCCGCCCGATGTGCCCATTCGGCTGCGGCCTTCGTCGCGGCGACGTTGGCGGCATAGTCGAGCGTGGACGCGTCGAACATGACGGACGAGGCTCCGGTGCCGGCGGACGCGTGGAGCAGTTCCTCGTCCTCGACATGGTCGAGATGGACCGCGACATCGACTGCCGCGCCGGCGGCGACGGCGGTGGCCGCCGCGGCGATGGGCACAACCTTTCCGTAATGGAACTTGACAGCATTTTCACTCAGTTGCAGGATCACCGGCCTACCAACAGATTCGGCGCCTGCGACGATCGCCTCGGCGTGTTCGAGGGTGATCACGTTGCAGGCAAGCACCCCCGAACGTGCTTGGTATGCGGCGGCGACGAGGTCGGCGGTTCGAGCGAGCGGCATCTGCCTGTCCTATCAGCGCGCCGCGCTGGTGTCCAATACGGGACCGAGGCCCGGACACGCCTGAGCTACGTGTAGCCCGTCGCCCGCGCTGGCCGGTCGTCGGCATTGGTGCCCTAAGCGGTGCTGCCACCGATGTCGAATTCGCTCATTTCGGCAGCTTTCACCCGGACAGGTTCAATGCGGAGGACACTGCAAAGCTGCAGGGTTTACGTGCGCACTCCGCTCCTGTCTCCCCAAGAATGCCGAATGCGATCATTGCTTCACTGCGGCTCACGGACCACATGTCTCCCGCTGACTGGGAAGCGGATGCGGCGGTGAGCACATTGTGCGGTGCACTCACCCACCGTGAGATCACACCTGGAGCCGACGGTTCCATGAATTCCTTTGTCGGAATTCAGTTCCTCGTAGGCGTGCGGTCCAACCGTGTCCTGGCCGGGGTTGTAGTGGCACCAGGTTGCGGATCGCTCGTCCCATGACGCTGAAGACGCCCATGACGAATCGCACATCAGATCGTTGGTCGCCGGGGATCGCTCTGACTGGGGTGTCCGGGCCGATGCAGGCTATTGGTGGTTTGTTTGCGATGTCGGCTGATGCGGTGCGGTTTGTGTTTCGCAAGCCGTTTCAGTGGCGGGAGTTTTTGGAGCAGTCGTGGTTTGTGGCGCGGGTGTCGTTGGCGCCGACGTTGTTGGTGGCGATTCCGTTCACGGTGTTGGTGAGCTTCACGCTCAATATTTTGTTGCGGGAGTTGGGTGCTGCTGATCTGTCGGGGGCCGGTGCCGCCTTTGGTGCGGTGACTCAGGTGGGTCCGTTGGTGACGGTGTTGATCGTCGCCGGGGCGGGGGCGACGGCGATGTGTGCCGATTTGGGGTCCCGCACGATCCGCGAGGAGATCGACGCGATGGAGGTGTTGGGCATCAATCCGGTGCAACGCCTGGTGACTCCACGGATGCTGGCCTCGGGTTTGGTTGCGCTTCTGTTGAATTCGTTGGTGGTGATCATCGGGATCCTGGGCGGCTATGTGTTCTCCGTGTTCGTCCAGGACGTCAATCCGGGCGCCTTCGCCGCCGGCATCACCTTGTTGACCGGAGTACCCGAGGTCATCATCTCCTGTGTCAAAGCCGCCCTCTTCGGTCTTATTGCCGGACTGGTGGCCTGCTATCGCGGGTTGACGATCACCGGTGGCGGCGCCAAAGCCGTGGGTAATGCGGTCAATGAGACGGTGGTCTACGCGTTTATGGCCCTGTTTGTGGTCAACGTCGTTGTGACCGCGATCGGTATCCGGATGAGTGCCCGCTGATGGCATCACTGCAGGCGTTGTATCCGCGGATCGCCCGTCAGGTCCGCCGAGCTTGTCAAGATTTTTGTGTAAGTAATTGTGCTCGTTGGGGTTAGAGGTAGGGGTTGATTCGTTCGGGGTAGGCCAGGGCGAGTTGGGCGAGGGCTTGTTTCCAGTTAGTGGTGATCTGGCCCTCGACGAGGCGGGCTTCGGCGGTGCGTTTCGTGCCGAGCCCGCGCCCGCGTTCCTTGGCGCGGTCGCGGGCCCGTTTGTCTTCGATGTTGCAGATCGCCAGCCACAGCAGCTTGACCACCGCCGCGTCGTTGGGGAAGTGGCCGCGGTTTTTGATGATCTTGCGCAGTTGGTAGTTCAGCGACTCGATGGCGTTGGTGGTGTAGATGACCCGGCGCAGCATCGGCGGGAACGCCAAGAAGGGAGTGAACCGCTCCCACGCGTCCTCGAAGACCCGCACCGTGTTCGGGTTGGCTTGACCGAGATCGGAGGCCGCGAACGCGTCCAACGCCGCCCTAGCGGCCTCGGCGTCGGGCGCCTGATACACCGTTTTGAGTGCGGCCGCGACGGCCTTTCGCTGGGTGTAGGACACGAAACGCATCGCTGCGCGGATCAAGTGCACCACACAGGTCTGCACCAACGAGTCTGGCCAGGTCGCCTCGATCGCCTCGGGGAATCCGGTCAGTCCGTCGCAGCACACGATCAGGACGTCGGCGACACCACGATTGGCCAACTCGGCGCACACCCCGGCCCAGAACTTCGCGCCCTCGGTGGCCTGAATCCAGATCCCCAGAACGTGTTTCACGCCCTCCATATCGACGCCAACGGCGATGTGGGCGGCCTTGTTACGCACATGGGCACCGTCACGGACCTTGACCACGATCGCGTCGAGATAGATCACCGGGTAGAACGATTCGAGCGGGCGACGCTGCCAGGCCAGCACCTCCTCGAGGACCTCGTCGGTGATCTTGGAGATCGTCTCGCGACTGATCTCGGTCCCGATCGTCGATGCGAGGTGATGCTCGATATCGCGCACCGTCATCCCGCCGGCATACAGCGAGACGATCATGTCGTCGAGCCCCCCAACTCGGCGCGAGCCCTTGGGCACCAGCGTGGGGGTGAACGTGGCGTCGCGATCACGCGGGATCGCCAGTTCGACATCGCCGACGCTGGTGGCCACCGTCTTCGCCGACGAGCCGTTGCGTGAGTTCGGGAACAACGCAGCCTCGGGATCGCCCTTGTCGTAACCGAGGTGATCGCTGAGCTCGGCCTGCAACCCCCGTTCCAGGCCCGCCTTGATCAGCTGCTGGATCAATCCATCCTTACCCTCGAGAGTGACCTCGCCAGCGTCGATCATCGCGTACAGCTCATCAAGAGCGCCCGAGGCCTCCAGGGCTTCTACACCCGCTCGCTGCTCACGCCGACGTTCTTCACGCTCAAGCTTCTTATCCACCACGGTCATCAGTGTGTCTCGGCTTTCAAATCGGGAGCACCACTACCTCACACAAACCATCTGACACGCTCGGTCCGCCGCCCGTTGGGCACGTTCGGCCGGATCGGGGACCACACCATTTTTTACGGCCGCGCGATCGCCGGCACCCCGCACGCGACGATCCATTTCCGCAAGGAGATCATCCGGTTGATCGCCGAGATCTCGATGGGGGCGGGCACGTTGGCGATGATCGGCGGCACCGTCGTCATCGTCGGCTTCCTCACCCTCGCCGCCGGTGGCACCCTGGCCGTGCAGGGCTATAGCAGCCTGGGCAATATCGGGATCGAAGCACTGACCGGCTTCCTGGCCGCCTTCATCAACGTCCGCATCAGTGCTCCGGTGGTGGCCGGTATCGGTTTGGCCGCCACCTTCGGCGCCGGCGTCACCGCCCAACTCGGCGCCATGCGGATCAACGAAGAAATCGACGCCCTGGAATCCATGGGCATCCCCCCCGTCGAATATTTGGTCAGTACCCGCATCGTGGCCGGCATGGTCGCCATCACCCCGCTGTACTCCATCGCCGTCATCCTGTCCTTTGTGGCCTCCCAGTTCACCACCGTGGTGCTCTTCGGCCAATCCGGCGGACTCTACGACCACTACTTCAACACCTTCCTCAACCCCATCGACCTCCTCTGGAGCTTCCTACAAGCCGTGCTGATGGCCATCACGATCCTGCTGATCCACACCTACTTCGGCTACTTCGCCACCGGCGGACCCTCCGGCGTCGGCGTCGCCGTCGGCAACGCCGTACGCACCTCCCTCATCGTGGTCGTCTCCGTCACCCTGCTCGTATCCCTAGCCATCTACGGCTCCAACGGCAACTTCAACCTGTCCGGATAGGGAGATGACGTGACACGCAATCTCGGTCCGGGTCCCTCCGACCGATCCGAAACCAAGACCCACGCCGTGCGCTACTACGCGAGACCACTTGCCGGCGGCCTGACGGTTCTGACCGTCGTGGTGATCGTCGCGGTCGCCGCTGGATTGTTTCGTGGCGACTTCACCAAAACCGTTCCGGTGACGGTGATCTCCGACCGCGCGGGCCTGGTGATGAACCCCGACGCGCGGGTCAAACTTCACGGTGCCCAAGTCGGCACGGTGGCCTCCATCGACTCGCTGCCCGATGGCAAGGCCGCCCTGCATCTGGCAATCGATCCGGCCAAGGTTCGCATCATCCCCGCCAACGTCAACGCCGACATCACCTCATCGACGGTCTTCGGGGCGAAATTCGTCGAGCTACGCACGCCCGCAAACCCCTCCGCCGAGCGTGTGCAATCGGGACAGGTCATCGACGGTAAACACGTCACCGTCGAGATCAACACCGTCTTCGAGCAGTTGGTCTCGGTGCTGTCCGAGATCGATCCCGTCAAGATCAACCAGACGCTGGGAGCGATCGCCAAATCGCTGAGTGGACGCGGCGACAAGTTCGGCCAGACCCTGGTTGATCTCGATGAGGCACTGGCCAAGATCAACCCCAGCCTGGACACGATCAATCACGAGATCGCCACCGCCCCAGAGGTATTCGACGCCTACGCGGACGTCGCACCCGACCTGGTGAAGACCGTCAGCAGCGCGACGAAGATCAGCGACACCATCGTCGACCAGGAAGAGAATCTCGACACGTTGCTCATCAGCGCGATCGGCCTCGCCGACATCGGCACTGAGGTCTTGACCGAGAACCGCCAACAGCTGACCGATCTGGTCCATCTGCTGGTCCCCACCCTGGACTTGACCAGCAGCTACAACGCGGCTATCACCTGCGGGCTACAGGGCATGATTCCGTTGGCCACTGGGCCGGGCACCGCGCAACCGGGTGTCATGCTGCTCGACTCATTCTTCCTGGGCCGCGAGCGTTACCGGTATCCCGCCAACCTCCCCAAAGTCGCGGCCAAGGGCGGCCCTCAGTGCGCCGACCTGCCGGCGGTGGGTTTTGAGCAACGGCCTCCCTATGTGGTGACCGATATCGGCGCCAACCAGGCCCAGTACGGCAACCAGGGAATCCTGCTCAACTCCGACGGGCTCAAGCAGGCTCTGTTCGGACCGATCGACGGGCCGCCACGTAACTCCACACAGATCGGGATGCCGGGATGACGGGCCTGTCGAAGACGATCGTCAAGATCAGCATTTTCGGCGTCGTCATGATGTTGTTGACCGGAGCCCTGTTTGCGATCTTCGGTCAGTTCCGCAGCGGGTCGACGAACACATACTCGGCCCTGTTCGCCGACGCGTCGCGCTTGAAATCGGGCGATTCGGTTCGGGTGGCCGGAGTCCGCGTCGGCACCGTCAGTGATGTCGCGCTGCAGGTCGACAACAAGGTGGTCGTCACGTTTGATGCCGACCGGGATGTCGTGCTGACGTCGGGGACCACAGCGGTCGTCCGGTACCTCAACCTGGTCGGTGACCGCTACCTGGAACTGCTGATCAGCCCTGGATCGGGGAAGGTTCAGCCGCCGGGCTCGCGGATACCGCTGGACCGCACCGAGCCTGCGCTGGATCTCGACCTTCTACTGAGTGGCCTGAAACCCGTTGTCCAGGGACTGAATCCGCAGGACGTCAACGCGCTCACCAACTCGCTGATCCAGATCCTGCAAGGTCAGGACGGCAACATCGAATCGTTGTTCGCCCGGACATCATCATTCACCAGCGCGCTGGCTGACAACGGTAAGACCGTGCAGCAATTGATCGACAACCTCAACACCGTCGTCGCCACGATCAGCAAAGACGGAGAGAGGTTCTCGGGAACCCTCGATAAGCTGGAAAAGCTGATCAGTGGCCTGGCCGCCGACAAAGACCCCATCGGAGAGGCCATCTCCGCTCTGGATACCGGCACCGCCTCGCTTGCGGACCTGCTGACCCAGGCGCGACCACCGTTGAGTGGCAGCATCAACCAGCTGGGCCGCCTGGCACCGCTGCTCGACCAGGACAAAGCCCGGGTGGATCTTGCGTTGCAGAAAGCACCCGCCAATTACCGAAAGCTGGTGCGACTGGGCGCATATGGGAGCTGGCTCAATCAGTATCTATGTGGCTTGTCCGTGCGAGTCACCGATCTACAGGGCCAGACCGCCTACTTCCCTTGGATCATCCAACACACTGGAAGGTGCGCCGAGCCGTAATGCTCAAATACCGTGGATCCTCGCTGATACGGTCGGGCTTCATCGGCCTCGTCCTGATCATTCTCGTCATCGTCGTCGGATTGCAACCCGAGCGGATGATGACGTGGGCCAGTGCGATTCGGCATCAGGCGGTGTTCGCCGAGGCGGCCGGTCTGACAGCGGGCAACGATGTCGTTGTCGCCGGCATCAAGGTCGGCACTGTCTCGGAGGTGTCGTTGATGCGTGGCGACGCCCTGGTGACCTTCATGGTCAACGGCACGGTGCGACTGGGCTCGGAGACAACCGCGCACATCCGCACCGGAACGCTGCTCGGTCAGCGAGTGTTGACGCTCGAGCCCAGCGGAGCTGGAAAGTTGCGGTCCTCTGACGTCATTCCGCTATCACGCACCGGATCGCCCTATTCGCTCACCGATTCGGTGAACGATTTCACCGCCAACACCGCCGACACGAACACCGCGACGTTGAATCAGGCTTTGGATACGTTGTCCGACACTCTGGATCGCGTCACCCCGCAGCTGGGTCCGACTTTTGATGGTGTGAGCGCACTGTCGCGGATGTTGAACGAACGCAATGACTCGCTGGCGGGATTGCTCGACAGCGCCTCGAAGGTGACCGGTGTTCTCTCGCAGCGCAGTGAGCAGGTGAACACCCTACTTCTCAATGCCAACGACCTGTTCGGGGTGCTGGATCAACGGCGCTACGCCCTGGTGAATCTGCTGACCAACACCTCCGCGCTGTCCAAACAGATCAGCGGGCTGGTGCACGACAACGAGAAGACGCTGGCCCCGGCGCTGGAGAAGATCAATTCGGTGACCGCCATGCTGCAGAAGAACAACGACAATATTGTCAAGGCGCTCAACGGGTTGGCGAAGTATCAGTTGACCCAGGCGGAGGCCGTCAACAACGGCTTCTACTACAACGCGTTCGTCGGCAATCTGCTGCCGGCCCAAACCCTGCAGCCCTTCTTGGACTATGCGCTGGGCTTCCGGCGCGGCACCGATGCGGGCCAGCCATCCGACAATGCGGGACCCAGGGCGGAATTCCCGTTCCCCCGCAACGGAATACCTCAGCCCGGCCAGCGATGGGGACAGCCATGACATCACACACACGAGTCAAGGTCGGCACGGCGCTGCTGCTGGCGGTGCTGCTGGTCGCCGGCGTCGCGGTGCTGATTCGCCACTCGCTTGCCAAGCCGACGACGATCACCGCATATTTCACCAGCGCGACCGCGATCTATCCCGGCGATGACGTCCGTGTGTCGGGCGTGAAAGTCGGCACGATCAAATCGATTGAGGCCGAACCGAACCAGGCCAGAGTCGTACTCGACGTCGACCACGGAGTGTCGATCCCGGCGGACGGCAAGGCGATCATCGTCGCCCAGAACCTCGTCGGTGCCCGCTTCGTCCAACTTGCGCCGTCCTACCGGGGGAGCGGCCCCACCATGGCGAACGGCGCGGTGATCGGCTTGGACCGCACTGCGATTCCGGTGGAGTGGGACGAGGTCAAGACCCAGCTCATGCGCCTGGCCACCGACCTGGGCGCGGCCAATGACGCGTCGAGCACGTCGGTGGCGCGCTTCATCGACACTGCGGCCACGGCACTCGACGGCAATGGCGACAAGCTGCGGCAGACCATCGCGCAGCTTGCCGGCATCAGCCGCGTCCTGGCCAACCGCAGCGGCAACATCGCCGACATCATCAAGAACCTCCAGACGTTTGTCACCGCACTGCGCGACAGCAACACCCAGATTGTCCAGTTCCAGAATCGGCTGGCCAGTGTGAGCAGCGTCGTGGACGGCAGCCGCTCGGATCTGGACGCCGCACTGACCGATCTGTCCGGCGCTGTGGTCGACGTCCAACGTTTCATCGCAGGCAGCCGCGACCAAACCGCCGAACAGATTCAGCGACTGGGTGATGTCACTCGCAAGGTCGCCGACAACAAGACCACGTTGGAGAACGTGCTACACGTGGCGCCCAACGCGATCGGCAACAGCTACAACATCTACAACCCCGACACCGGCAGCGGTATCGGCGCGTTCGCCTTGGCCAACTTCTCCAACCCGGTCCAGGTGATCTGCTCAGCAATTGGTGCGGTCAGCAATGCGACCGCATCGGAGACCGGTAAATTGTGCGCGCAGTACCTTGGGCCGGCACTGCGGCTGCTGAACTTCAATTATCTGCCGTTCCCGTTCAACGCCTATCTGGGCAAGTCGCCGAGTCCGGAGAACTTGGTGTACTCCGAGCCGCAACTGGCACCCGGGGGTTCGGGCGCGTCGGTCCCGCCTGCCGAGATCCCGCCGAGCGTGTCGGCCTACACCGGATACAACGGCGACGTTCCCGCACCGCCGGGATGGGGCACCCCGGCGGGCCCGGCGGGATCGTATGCGCCCAATGGTCTTCCCGCCGATCCGCAGCCGGCTCTGTACCCAGGCGCCCCGGTGCCGCCCGGTGTCGTGTCCTCGCCCGCCGCGCCGCCTCCGTCGAACCTGCAGGGCATGTTGCTCCCGGCTGAAGGAGCGCCATCATCATGATTCGAGATCATTCGCTGCGCCGGCTCGCGGTGGTGACATCGTGTGTGGCAGTGAGCGTGAGCGGGTGCGCGTTCGGCGGGCTCAATTCACAGCCTCTTCCTGGCACCGCTGGCCGCGGATCGGGAGCGGCCACGTATCACGTGGAGCTCGCCAACGTCGGCACGCTGGAATCGAATTCACCGGTGCTCATCGGTGACGTCGTCGTCGGGAGCGTCGGCAAGATGCGGGCGCGTGACGGCCATGCCGACGTCGAGGTGTCGGTCAATCCCGGTGTCGTCGTGCCGGCCAATGCGGTGGCTGTGGTCGGGCAGACCAGTTTGTTGGGGTCGATGCATCTGGCCCTGAATCCGCCACTCGGCCAGGCGCCGGCCGGCAGCCTGCAGCCGGGTGCCACACTCGGCCTCAACCGCTCGTCGACCTACCCCTCGACCGAGCAGACGCTCTCGGCCCTCTCGGTGGTCGTGAACGGCGGTGGCCTTGGCCAGATCGGCGACATCGTGCACGAATTCAATACCGCGCTCAACGGCAGGCAGGACCAGATCCGAGACTTGCTGGGCCGGCTCAACGACTTCGTCGGGATGCTGGCCGCTCAACGGGACAGCATCAATGCCTCCATCGCCTCATTGAATCGTCTGGCCGATGTGTTCGCGGGCCAGCGTGACGTGCTCACCGAGGCGCTCAAACGCATCCCGCCGGCGTTGGAGGTCCTGATCAAGGAGCAGCCGAAGATCACCACGGCGCTGGAGAAGTTCCGCACCTTCAGTGATCTGGCCACCGGCCTGATCTCCGATACGCAGGCCGACCTGGTGCGCGACCTGAAGAACCTCGAACCCACATTGCGCTCCCTGGCCGATGTGGGTCCTAAACTCGACACCGTGTTGGCCTATGCCACGACGTTCCCGTACACGCAGAACTTCATCGACCGGGCCATCCGTGGTGACTACATGAACCAGTTCATCGTCTTCGACTTCACCATCCCGCGGCTCAAGCGCACCCTGTTCCTGGGCACCCGGTGGGGTCAGGAGGGCGCCAAACTGGTTCCCGCGCCGGGCGATCCGTGGTATGCGACCTACACCTACGATCCGCTCAACGCGCCACTGACGCCCAAACCGGCCGACGTTGCGCCGATCCCGCCGTTGGTGGATCCCGTGCCTGCGCCGGGTCCCAATCCGCAAGCGGCACCGCACGACGAGGGTGGTCAGTGATGTTGACGCGTTTTATCCGCAATCAGCTGATCATCTTCACGATTGCCTCGATCGTGTCGGTCACGGTCATGTTCTTGGTGTATCTGCAGGTTCCGACACTGCTGGGCATCGGCAAGATGACGGTGAAGCTGGAGATGCCGGAAACGGGCGGCCTATACCGGTTTTCGAACGTGACCTACCGCGGCGTTCAGCTTGGCAAGGTCACTGACGTGCAAGCCACTGAACAAGGTGCCGAGGCCACATTGACGCTCGACACCTCACCGCAGGTACCCGCCGATGTCCAGGCACGGGTCCTCAGTGTCTCGGCGGTCGGGGAGCAGTACGTGGACCTGGTACCCCGCAGTGCCTCAGGCCCCTACCTCCGGGACGGATCGGTGATTGCGGCGAGCAATGTCACCGTTCCGCAGGCGGTCGGGCCGATGCTCGATCAAGCCAGTGAGCTTCTGAAAAGCATTCCCAAACAGCGACTTGGAGATCTGCTGGACAATTCATACGAGGGATTGAACGGATCAGCCGACGATTTGAGCACGCTGATGGATTCGTCCTCGCGGCTCGCCGCTGACTTCAACGGCTCGGCCGACCGGCTCCGCACCTTGGTCGACGACGGCCGCCCGCTGCTGGATGGCCAGCTTGCCTCCACCGATGCCATCCGGACGTGGGCACACAGTGTCGCCGGCGTCGCCGGACAACTGGCGGACAACGATCCGCAGGTGCGGGGATTGTTGGCGAATGGGCCAGGCGCAGCCGATGAGGCTTCCCGACTGCTCAACCAGATAAAGCCAACTCTGCCGGTACTTTTGGCCAACCTCACCACCATCAGTCAGGTCGCCGTCACGTATCACGCTTCTCTGGAACAGTTGCTCGTGTTGCTGCCACCTGATATTGCCGCCACCCAGTCGATGGGCGGCGGACCGCGCAATCCCACCGGCATGTCACTTGGTGACTTCACTGTCGTGATGAACGATCCACCCGCCTGCAGCGTGGGATTCCTACCGCCGAGCTCGTGGCGGTCCCCTGAGGATTTGTCGGACGTCGACACCCCGGACGGGCTCTACTGCAAGCTGCCGCAGGACTCACCCATCGGTGTTCGCGGCGCCCGCAACTACCCGTGCATGGGCAAGCCGGGCAAGCGCGCTCCCACGGTGGAGATCTGCAACAGCGACCAGCCTTACGAGCCGCTGGCCATGCGCCAGCATGCGACCGGTGCATACCCGATCGATCCGAACCTGATCGCGCAGGGGATCCCGCCCGACGACCGAACGAGTTTCCAAGACAACATCTTCGGCCCGTTGCAGGGCACTCCGGCTCCGCCGCCGGCACCGGCGCCCGCCGGCGGAGCATCGCCGGTCGCGCCCAGCGCATTCACTCCCGCCGCGGGGCCTGGACCATCGGTGGCCGTCACCCGGTACAACCCGAAGACGGGTCAATACGTCACACCGGAGGGTGCGGTGTTCCAGCAATCCGATTTGGTTGCGCCAGGCGGCACCCGGTCGTGGAAGGAATTGCTGCCGACCACATGAGCCTCCGCTCGCGCCGGTGTCTCGTCAGTGCTGTTTGACGAGTTTGAACGGCATATTCACGAACAGGGCGAGGCTGCGTCCGCAGGCCCCGCTGGGCCCGGTCGTTTGGTCTTCGCCGAGCAGCGTGGTGGAGTCGGGGTCACCGGCGTCACCGCCGGGTGTCATGGGTTGGAACCAGAACACCTGGAGTCCGTCGGCTGATGTTCCGTCGGGGCACGGTTCCCAATTGTCCACGGTCCGTTTGACATACCACATTCCACCCGTCTGATAGATCGGCGCAGACCAGCCCGCGTCGCTGGTTACCGTGCCGGTGCACTCGGTGGGGTAGCTGCATTTGGTGGCGATGGCCCAGTTGGATCGCACCGATTTCTCGTCATGGAAGACATCGTTGGTCCTCGCCCATTCGCCATTGGACGTGGCGGTGAAGGTGCCGTTGAGGCCCCACTCATCGGCTGCGTGGGCGGAGCTCGGGACACTGACGCACGGCAGCACGCCGACGGCTGCCAACCACATTGTGACAGAGCGCAATCCACGCATCGTTCACTCCTCAACGCCGGTTCGGTGTGACCTCAGGTCCAGGTCTGCGCGAAGCTAACACCGCCCACGCGCCGAGTTCTCGCTATGGTCCGCTCAACGGGCGCCCGGGCGGATGAACACACCATGCGCCTCAACGGTGACCACGCCGTCGGCGTCGGCGATATGGCCGACGGCAAACGTCTTGATGCCCTCGTGACGCTCCACCCGAGCTTCGGTGTGAATGCGGCCGAGGCGAGTGGGTCGCACGTAACGAACGGTGAGCGTCCCGGTGAAAGCGGGGTTTCCGGGTTGATGTGCGGTGGCGCCGAGCATGTGGTCGAGAATCAGAGCGCATACCCCGCCGTGGACGTGTCCTGGAGGGCCTTCATAGGCAGCACCGAGGTCTATGTCGGTATAGACCGAGCCGTCCGCATCGTCGTGTAGGACCAGTGGGGGAGCGACCGGATTACGGAGGCCGATGGCGACGTTGCCCCACGCGACCGTGCCTCCGTCAGTTGTCGGCTGCACACCGAATGAGCCGGAGATCTGCTGAGCGGCGAGCAGTTCAGTGGCTCTCTCAATGAGCGCACGAGCTTCAACGACCGTGTCTTCATCGACTTCGGTGCGGATCGTGGCATCGATGAGCTGCTGGACCGACCGTGTCAGGGGCGCGAACACAGCTTCGCCGCGATCCACATCGACGACTCGTGTCTCGTTGTTCATGTCTCCGTCTTGCCTGAGTAGGTCGGATTGGCCGGCCTGCACCTTCTAGGGTCCTAGCGGCGAGGATCGTCGCGCAAGGCGGCGTCCCGACCAGCGGTCGGAAGGCGCAATCCGGTGACCTGGGTTGATACCCTTTGTTCGTGACTGAACCCGAGCCCCAGTCCCAGCCGTCGCTGTCGGCGACGGCTTGGGCGCTGCTTGGGATGCTGTCGTATGAGACCGAGCTGTCGGGTTATGACATCCGCAAGTGGATCGGCTGGAGCATGCGCTACTACTACGGCAGCCCGGCATTCAGCCAGATCTATTCCGAACTGAAAAAGCTCGAAAAGATGGGGCTGCTCACCTCACGAGTCGACGGCGCCGGCCCCCGTAACCGTCGCCTCTACAAGGTCACCGAAGCCGGCATGGCGGCCGTCACCCGCTGGGCCCGCGAAGCCCCCGTGGAGCCACCATCGCTCAAGCACCCGGCGATTCTGCGGGTGACATTGGGCCACCTGAGCGACCCGGCCTCGCTCAAGCAGATGCTGCAGGATCACATCGCCTACATCGACGACATGCAACGTGACGCCGCCAAGGAAGCGCGATGGGCCGCCGCGGATCCGTCCTGGGCCTACGCCAAAATCGCTCTGGAATGGGCAGAACGCTACTACGCATCCGAGCGGGAACTCACATTGAGGTTGATCAAGGATCTCGATGAAGCTGAGGCGAAGTTCCCGAAAGTTGGTGAAGGCGCGAAGATTCCGTGGCCAGACCCGGCTTACTGGTACGAGATCGAACGCAAAGCCGACGCCGAAGAGTCTTAGGTCCGCGCCGCGGCGTCTTGGGCGGCGATATAGCCGTACACCAGGCCTTGGGCGATGGTAGCCCCCGCGCCGGGATAGGTGTTCCCGAAGGCGTTGGCCGCCGTATTGCCGATAGCGTACAAACCACCGATCACGGTGCCGTCTTCGCGAAGCACACGCGCCCGGTCGTCGGCGCGTAGACCGCCGCAGGTCCCGAGATCACTCAGCACCATCTTCACCGCGTAATAGGGCCCCTTGACCAGCGGCCGCAAATTCGGGTTCGGGGTGATGGTGGGATCGCCATAGTAGCGGTCGTATGCGCTGCGGCCACGCTCGAAGTCGGGATCCTCGCCGGCGAACGCATTCTCGTTGAAACGGGCCACCGTCGCGGAGAAGTCGTCGGTGGGCACCCCCATCTTGGTGGCCAGCTCATTGAAACCGTCTGCGCGAACGGCGATTCCAGCGTCATACCAGGCCTGGGGAATCGGCATCCGGGGGAACAGCTCAGCAGCGAAGACGTAGCTGTTGCGGTATTGCTGATCGAAGACGATCCACATGCTTTCCACCGGCGTCCCCGCTGCCTCCAGCTGAAGGACGCGCTGACCGAAGCTCATGTAGTCGGCCGATTCATTGGCGAACCGCCGGCCATTCTGGTCGACGATGAACGATCCGGGCAGCGACCGCTCAGCCAACATGACCGCAGGAGCCGCGTCCGGCAGGGGAGCGACAGCAGGGAACCACCATGACTGGTCCATCAGCGCGATGTCCGCGCCGATGTCCTGACCGATGCGGATCGCGTCACCGGTATTGGATTCCGCACCGAGACTGAGATTTCGGCCGAGGGATTCGGATTGGAATTTCCACCGCATGTCCATGCTGTGATCGAATCCGCCCGCGGCGAGGACGACGCCACGTCGTACGACGACAGTGACGCTGGTGCCCGAGTGCTCGAGCACGGCGCCGGTGACGCGGTCGCCATCGGTGGTCAGCTCCTTCAGTGCGGTGCCGAGCCAGATCGGAACTCCGGCACGAATCGCACCGGCGAACAGACCGGCGGCCAAGGCTTGGCCCCCGGCGGCGTAGCGCCTCCCCAGAGCGAGCCCGCCAACTCCCTGCGCGAGCCGCTTGAGAATGGTGGGCAACCCCTTGCGGGGTACCCGGCTCATGAGGTTCATCCAGCGGTAGTCCGCGCCGGTCGTCGGCATCGGAATGCTGACCTCCATGATTCCCGGACGGAGGTCGGGCAAGTAGTCGCCGAGGATCGACGTGTTCAGCGGTCGACACTCGCATGTTCGTCCGGCCGCCGATCCGCCCGGCGCTTCGGGGTGGTAGTCGGAGTATTCCTTGGCCCAAAACAGTTTCATCGGCGTCGTGCGGCGAAGCATCTCAACGGTTGCCGGCAGATTCTTCACATACGCTGCCGAGCGCTCTTGTGGTGCGGAGCCGGCGACGACCGAGTCGAGGTACGTTTGCGCTCGGGTCGCGGTATCGACCCCGCCGCATTCGGCGATGACCGGGCTGGCGGGCAGCCAGAGCGCCCCACCGGACCGCGCAGTTGACCCGCCGACGTGCGAAGACTTCTCCACGACGAGGACCGACAAGCCCTGTTCGTGAGCGGCCAGGGCGGCGGCGAGCCCGGTGCCCGACCCCACGACGAGGAGGTCCACTTCGGTGTTGGCGATGGTCAACCCGGCGGGGACGGTGTTATGGCTGGTCGGGATCACAATTTTGACGATAGATCTGTAGCCGCAGATTCGGAATCCTGCCTCCCTTTGAGCGGAACGCGGACCTTCGCGCGGTGTATCTGCGAAGTTGAATGGTGACATCAGCCCGCGGATCCATCGATGAAGGACGGACTTAAGATGACGACGCACGCCGAGGCCGACGACATTCGCTTGATCGAGGCGGGGTCGGTACCTACCCGCTTTGCCCGGGGATGGCACTGCCTGGGGCTGATCCGCGATTTCGCAGACGGGAAGCCGCACCAGGTCAACGCTTTCGGCCAGAAGCTGGTGGTGTTCCGCAGCGAGGACGGTGCCGTCAATGTGCTCGACGGCTACTGCAGGCACATGGGCGGCGACCTCTCCCAGGGAACGGTGAAAGGCAACGAGATCGCATGCCCGTTCCACGACTGGCGGTGGGGTGGCGACGGCCGGTGCAAGTCCGTGCCCTACAGCAAGCGCACCCCGCGGTTGGCGCGCACCGCGTCGTGGCCGACCTTGCAGCAGGACGGGATGCTGTTCGTCTGGAATGACCCCGAGCGCAAAGCGCCGCCAGCCGATGTCACGATCCCCCGCATCGACGGTGCCACCAGCGACGACTGGACGGACTGGCATTGGTACACGACCGTGGTGAACACGAATTGCCGCGAGATCATCGACAACGTCGTCGATATGGCGCACTTCTTCTACATCCACGGATCGCTGCCCACCCATTTCAAGAACATCTTCGAGGGCCACGTGGCGACCCAATACATGAACAGCGCGGGCCGGCCAGACATCGGGGAGCCCGGTGAAACCCAGATGTTGGGAACGACATCGGTGGCGTCCTACTACGGACCATCGTTCATGATCGACGATTTGACCTACCACTACATTAACGTCGACCACCACACCGTCTTGATCAACTGCCACTATCCGATCGACGCCAATTCCTTTGTGTTGCAATACGGAATCATCGTGAAGAAGTCGGCCGAACTGCCAGACGACCTCGCCATGCAAACGGCAATCGGGCTCGGGGACTTCGTCAAGATGGGCTTCGAGCAGGATGTCGAGATCTGGCGCAACAAGACTCGGATCGACAACCCGCTCTTGGTCGAAGAGGACGGCCCGGTGTATCAACTGCGGCGCTGGTACGAGCAGTTCTATGTCGATGTCGCTGACGTCACGCCGGATATGGTCGACCGCTTCGAATTTGAGCTCGACACCACGCAGCCCACCGCGGCATGGATGAAAGAAGTAGACGCAAACATCGCCGCACGCGCGGCAGCGTCGGAATCAGTGGGGGGATGATGGCGATCCGCCCGGACAACCGCCTCGATGATGCGCCGATGGTTCCGGTGGCGTGTACGCGTTGCGGTGCCGGCGTCCAGGTGCGCAAGAGCAGTTGGAATCAGACCAGTGTGCAGTGGACCGGCCCCGCCTTGAGCCGATGCGAAGAGCGATGCAGCGCGTCGCAGTTGGCGGCGAGCGGCGGGCGCGGCCTCTTCCTGGCGTGCTCGGCTCTCAATGGCTCGATCGTCGAGGCCGTGAAGGCTGGGACGGTACCCGTCCTCGACACCGCACTCTGAGTGACGCCTCACGCGTCCTAACGCTGTTTGGCGTCAAGCGATCCGACGATCATCTCCATCGCGATACGTAGTGCGGATTGCAAGCCGACGAAGTCGCCGTGTTCGACCCAGTGCACGTATGCATGCCTACACGCCTGAATGATCAACTGGGCAGGCAACTCTCGTGAAAAGGAGTCGGTTCCGAGGTCGAACCGAGCGTCAAGAAACTCGGTGATCGGCCCTGCGAGGTCTTGACCCCAGTCCAGCCAACGCAGCCGATACTGTGGGTCGCTCAGCACCAACGCCATGAACGCACGGTCGACGTCGAATTGGCCGCGCTTCGGGACTTCTGTGCCGAAGGCCTGCACCAGCACTTCGACAGGGTCGCTGCCTGCCTCCGCATCGGCGAGCACGTGAATGCTCAGGCTGCCGAACTTGCCGAAGAGTGGCAGGATCACGTCTTCCTTGACGGGGAAGTGGCGGTGGAACGTGCGAGGCGCGATGCCGACGGCCTCACAGATTCGCTCGACGGTGGCGGAAAACGATCCGTCGGCGAGGAAGATATCCCGGGCCGCCACGGCGACTTCGAGCCGCAACTCCTCGGCGCGCCGTTCGGTCAGTGTGGCCGGTTTACCGGTCAATGCCATGCTGTCACCCCTTGTCTGAACAGCCTGTTCATCGTAACCGCCGCGATCTCGTGTGCTCGCCCTACCAACGAGCCGGCCTCCCGCTGACCGGGAAGCGGGCAGTGATGTGCGTTGCACCGCCTCTAACGTCCTAGTCAGATTCTGACACATCGGCTGGATCTGACAAGTTATGCGAGCTATCAGGAGGATCACGTGTCAACCGCTACCGAGGAACCCGACACCACCGCCGAGGACCTGAACTATGAGGACTACACCCACGACTTCATGGGCAAGGTCGGCAACATCGGCGACTTCTCTCGCGACTTCCTCGCGGGTTTGGCCCGCGTGTTCGAAGACGTCTTGAACTTCATGCCGTACGCCCACGTGAAGATCTACTCGGAGAAGGTCGGTATCAACGCGGCCATGGATGTGGCGGCCGAGGTGTCAAGAGCAGGAATGCGACAGGTCATGCCCATGGGGCGGTTCATCGCACCTCCCGGTTGGGATTGGAAAGATGCGCAATACCAGGCTATTCCGTTCGATGTACAGACCGAGGACTTGACCAAGCCGGCGTTGATCCGCCTCATCAAGACGTATTGGGACCAGTACCTCAAGGGACACAACTACTTCATCGACCAGTGGACCAAGATCATCCCCGAGGAAGAGGTTTGGCTCGGCTTGCCGGACATGTACCAACTGATCATCGACTACCAGTACCCAAAGCTCGCGAAGGTCTTCAAGATCGAGCCCGTGCACGTGGTGGACTTCCTCAAGCTCGCGGTTCTGAGCATCGACGGCACCCTGGGGTACGGTGGCGAGTACATCGTCTACAACCCCGATCATGTGGTGCTCAATATGCGCCGCTGCGAGGTGCTGCAGAAATACACTGACGAGGGCCTGTACCCGCCGGCACGGGCGTGGATGAACTGCACATTCGAACAACGCATCAGCGCGCCGTTCTTCCCGGGCTGCAAGCTCTCAATCAATCTGCCGCCCAAGGATTTCAAGTTCGCGAAGGGCGAACCGTTCTGCGTGTGGACCTACACGCGCGGCGAGGAAAACCACGCGGCGGCCGCGGCAGCGCCGGATCCGCGAGCGACTGCCATGAAGCGAATTCCGCTTATGGACGTGACGGTATCGGAGTGATGTGGTTGCGCCGCGGATTCAGGATGACTTCTCCTCGAACACTTCGAGCGTGCCAACGAATCCGCGATTGATCTTCACCCGCTCGATCAGACTCCACGATCCGTCAGCTGTCCGCCGCCAGGCGTCGCGGTAGTCGCCGAGTGTGTACATGCGTGTCGCTGGATCATTGGTTGAGTCGAGATGGACGTCGCGGACGTAAGCCCGACTGACTGCCCGATCACCCGAAACGTCGATCACAACGTTGCCAAGCAGGTGCTGGGTGACTCCGCAGGTGTCCAGATAACCGCGGACGAGGTTGATGACAGCGGAGCGCCCCACCACACGTCCGGTTCCGAAATCTCCTTCGGCATCGTCGGCGAGGATGCGCTCCATCGATGACCAGTCGCGTTCATCCATCGCCCGCGCGAACGCGATGAGCGCGCGCTCGATAGCTCGTTCATCGAGCAAGAGCGTGAGCGAATCGATATCCATGCCGGCGATCTTGTCAGTCAGGCGTGTGCGCCGCCATCCACTCGGATCTCAGTGCCGGTGATGAACGCACCGTCGTCGGACGCCACCATGGCGATGACCGATGCGACAGCACTCGGGTCACCCAGGATCTCGCTGTCGTTGCCGTGAAGCAGTGGAGTCTGTTTGGCCCATAGGCCGAGGTCGTATCCTTCGGGCATTTTGTCCAAGGTGCTGTTGGCCAACGCCGTGGACACACCGCCCGGTTGGATATTGACCGCACGCAAACCCTGTTTCGCGTATTCCAACGCCAGCGAGTGCGTGAAACTGAGTATCCCGCCCTTGCTCGCCGCGTACGCCGCCATGTACGGGTGAGCGAAGGTCGCGGCGGTGGAGGTGAAGTTCACGACGACACCACGGCCCGACTTCAGCAGCGCGGGCAGTGCCTGCCGGGTCATGAGGAACGTTCCGGTGAGGTTGACCGCCAATATGCGGTTCCACTCGTCCACACTGGTTTCGTGGGTATGCGAACACGTTTGAATGGCAGCGACGTTGATCAACGCCTCCAGACCGCCCATCTCCGTCACGACCGCATCCACCGCGGCGATGACCTCGTCTTCGACCGAGACGTCGACCACCGCTGTGGTGAGGCGCTTGGCCGTTCCGGCCTCCTCGGCGGCGGCGGTAGTTGCCGCCAGGCCGGCCGCGGAGACATCGAACGCCGCGACGGCCGCGCCCTCGTCGAGCAGACGGGCTACGGTGGCGGCGCCGATACCTGATCCGGCGCCGGTGACGATCGCGCGCCGATCCGAGAAGCGTTCCATCAGATAATCCCTTTACTGCTCAGGCGAATTGGAACGCGCTGACGGGCGCCTCGTCCGGGTAGATCGCCGGTCCGCCGAGATCGTAGGCGGCGTTGAGCGCTGCGATGAAGGCAGGATCGTGCAACGGCTCGCCCGGCACGTCGAGTGTGATGCCCTTGGCTTTGAGATCATCGACCATCATGCCGATCGCGCGTTCGATCGTGATGTCGTCAGTCCCGTCCATGTTCTTCTTGAGCTCGTCGAAGTCTGTGAAGACTTCTGCGGACCAGTGAACGAGGAATCTCAGTTCATCGGTGTGGTGGCGGGCGATGACCTCGGCGCCGTTCTTCAACAGCCACTGATCACGGTCGGCGGGGTCCCCGGTGAACACCGTGTCGAATGCCAATCCAGCCGGAACCTGTTGCTCCAGTGGACCATTGGCTTCCCCGCGATGCACCATCATCTCGTTCTGGACGACCACTCCGCGGTTGTTGATCGGCGGCAGGACGCGGGCGGGAGCCTTGAGCGGGCCGTCCGGCCAGTAGGTGAACCCGGATCCCTCGTCGAGAGAGAACCAGGTGATGACCTGGGCCATCTTGATCAGATAATCGGTGAACAACCCGGACTTGCCCATCACGCTGCACAGCCACGTCGGGGCGTTCTCGTGGCGGACGCCGCGGAAGCTGGGGGAGTCGAGGTGGCCGGGGTCGCGGTTGGCGCACGGACCGTTGATGTTGAACAGCATCATCTCCGGCTTGGCGTACTGCGCGTTCCAGTAGCTCTTGGCGTGATCGATGAACTGGGCGTTGTAGAAGCAGTCGTGCAGTTCCGGATACAGCACGGTGCCGTAGTTGGCGAGATAACCGCGGAAGGTCGGAGTCAGGAACAGGTCCAATGAGGGCGTGAATCCCTCGGGAAACGCGCCGCTCATGGTGGCCATCAGTTCGTCGGCGGAGGCGAAGTGCTGGGCGATGATGAGCTTCCACGGGCCCTCGTCATGGACGACATCAAGTAGCCGCCGGCGTTGATCAGCGGTGTAGATGTCGGTGAGCTCACGGGGCGGGGCCACCGGACGCAGGATGTCGGACAGTTCCAGACGCTGCTCATCGGTCAGCATGACGATCTCCTTCGGTGGTGAGGTAGTCGATTGTGGGTGGTGTCTCCCCGGACGATCCGACGAGCGTCCGTTGACTGGGAGATCCGCTGTCGGTACCGAGATGACGAAATTTCGCGCGCAGCAGGGCACCGATCTCCGCGATCGCCAAGCGACCCCGCGCGGTGGCATCAGAGCGCATCAGGAAGCCGTGGTACATGCCCGGGTAACGCGTGAGCGTCGTCTGCACGCCGGCATCCCGCAGTCGGCACGCGTAGCGTTCGCCCCAATCCCGGATCGGGTCGCACTCCCCGGTGACCACGATGGCGGGCGGCAGGTCGCGCAGATCGCTTGCATAGGCCGGGATTTGGTAGGGATCCCGCGGCGCTCCCGCCCCCTGATCGACCAATTCGTGCATGTACAGGATGTCGTCGTGGCGCAGCATCGGCGCATCCGGCATCGAGGTGATCGACGTCGTGCCCATGTCCCGGTCCAGGCCGGGGTAGAGCAGCACTTGCGCGGCGATCTTGGGTCCGCAGTGATCCCGCGCCGCCAATGCGACAGCGGCGGCCAGCGATCCACCTGCGCTATCACCGACCACCGCGAGTCGGCCCGCGTCCAAACTCAGGGTATCGGCCTGCGCCGCAACCCATTCGGTGGCGGAGTACGCGTCGTCGAACTGGGCCGGTGGCGGCGACTCCGGCGCCAGTCGGTAGTCGACCGATACCACCGCGGCACCGCTGGCGTGGGCCAGCTCGCGTGCCAGGGGTTGGAACGAGTGGTTGCTGCCCATCACCAGGCCGCCGCCGTGCAGGTAGACGAGCACCGGAGGGAAGGCCTCGGTGGTGGGCCGATAAAGCCGCAGCGGGATCGGTCCTGCCGGACCCGCCGCGGTCAGATCGTCGATCGCCGCCATTGGTGGCATGTCGGGCAGCGGCGCGGATTCGAGGCCGGCCCGCACTGCGGCCAGTCCTCGGCTACGCATCGGGGGCAGCTCACCGAGAGCGGCGACGCGATCTGCGGCGTCCGGATCGAGTGGGGGAAGCATGTCAGTTCTGGGCGGGGTCGAATCGGCGCTGGGTACGTAACCGCGGCGTCTCTTGATTGGTCAACACACGGGCCCGCTCCGCCATCGCCGACCCAACATAATCAGGCTGGGTCAGGAGGTAGAACCTTCCTTCAGCGGCCTGTTCGAACACCACTTCGGCGGCGGCGATCGGATCCATGGCCTCGGCCTTGATGTCCAGCATGGCGGTTCGCTGGGCCTCGGCGGCACCGGCGTCACCGGAGTTCACCCCGCCTGCAGACTCAAAGATGTTGGATACCACTGCACCTGGCAGGACTGCCTGCACGTGCACGTGGTGATCATGACCGGCGCACTGGACCTCGAGGTGCAGGCACTCGGTCAGTGCCAGCACGGCGTGCTTACTCATGATGTAGGGCGCCTGCAGAGGAACCACCGCGACGCCGCCGATCGAGGACAGATTCCACACCCACGCGGGCGCATCAGTGGCCATCATCCTGGGCAGGAATGCCCTAATCCCGTGGAAGACGCCACTGATGTTGATGTCAACGACACGCTGCCAGTTGGCGACGGGGGTGTCCCAGAGATAGCCGAATTGTTCGACACCGGCGTTGTTCACCAGCAGGCGCACATTGCCGAGATCGCGGTAGACCGTGTCGGCCAACTCTTCCACCGCGGCGGCGTCGCGCACGTCGCAGACCACGTCGACCGCCGATCCGCCTGCCGCGGTGAGTTCTTCGCGGAGCGACGCCACTGCTGCACCGTCGACGTCTGCCAGGACCACAGTCATGCCCAGCTGGCTGGCCTGACGAGCCAAGCCCGCACCGATTCCGGCGCCGGCACCGGTGATGACGGCGACCCCACCGCCGAAGGCCTCGCGTGCGTTCACGCCGACGTGCTGGCGGAGGTGTTGGCGGTGTGTTGGGCGAGCGGCACCGAATCCTCGGCGTCGAGGACCACCGTCATCGAGGTGAACACGAGGCCGTCGCCCGAGCGGCGGATGCCGGCGTCGACGACGCCGCTGGATACGGCGAACGGAACGTTGTTGGTGATCTGATTGACGAACAGATAGAACCGCACCGACGTCACGTCACCGTCGACACCGGTGCGGAAGATGTTGGTCGCGTGGTGGCGGCACGGGTAGGGGTTCTCGTTGCGGTGCTCCATGAGCCACGCGCGGGTCTCCTCGCCACCGTGAAGCTCGGCCGCGAGGAGATGCTCGAATGGGCAGTTCCCGGAATCCGAGCGGCTCAGGTAGTGCATCTCGTCGCCGATACGGGCGTCGACCTCGTCGAAGTGGCCCTGGTCGTAGTGATACCAGAATCCTGCGATGAACTCCTGGACCTCGGACAAGGCGATCTCGTTGCTCATGATGAGAAGTCAACCGCGGATGTGGCGCCAGTTACACCGCTGATGACCGTTGAGTGGAACACTGAGGCCGGGTCAGCGACTATCGGCGATCAGCGCCCACAATCCCTCGGGTCCCGCAGCGGTTGCGGCGGCGGCGATCTGCTCGTCCCAGTGGCGCACGGACCCGTATTCGGCTCGCCACGCCAGCGCTGCACGGGTGAATTCGTGCAATCGATGTTCCCGAGTCGTGCCGATCGCCCCGTGGACCTGGTGAGCATTTCGCGTCACCACCGACGCTGCGTGGCCGGCGCAGGAACGCGAGGTGGCGATGAGGAAGTCGAGGTTCGCCGAGTCCCAGTCTGTTGCGACGGCCACGTCGAGTGCCGCCTCGGTGGCGGCGCGGGCGAGCGCGGCCTCGGCAGCGGCATCCGAGATGAGGTTCTGGATGGCCTGGAACTTGGCCAGGGGGCGCCCGAACTGCACCCGGGCGGACACGTGCTCGATGGACAGCTCCACGGCGCGTTCGAGTGCCGCGCACACCTGGATCGACCGCATCAGCGCCGCCCTGCGCTTCAGCCTTCTCACGAGCGCTTCGCTGAGAGGTTCTCCCTCTGTCGCCGCGAGGTCCGCACGAACCGTGTCGCGGGGCTCACCGACCAAATTGGCACCCTGAACGAGGGACAGCGCGGCGGACTCGACGTCGGCAAGGCGATACTCGTCACCGGTCCACCACACCACCACGATCCGGTCGACCTCGGCAGCCCAGGGAACCGGTGCATCATGCCCGCCGTCGCGCCCCGGTAGCTGCACTGTGCGGATGGCACCGCTGACGGGCCGGCCGAGGGTCTCCAGCAGCCAGCACGCCAGCAAGTCGTGTTCGCCGACGGGAGTGCGAATGCCATGGCGTGCCGCGGCAGTCAGCAGCACCGCGGCCTCATGCCAGCCCGCCCCACTGCCGCCTGACTTCTCTGATCCGGTCAGCCGCGCCAACCCGAGGGAATCAAGACGGTTCCACAGGGTGCGGTCCAGAGCAGCCCGTCCACCGGTCGAGTGTGAGGGTCCGCTGCGCTGGTGGTCGGCGAAAACAGCATCCATCATGGCGGCGAGGTCGGGGTCGACCGCGGGGGCCGCGGTGGTCGAAAGGTGGGTTGTGGTCATCGAATGCCCAATCCGCGTGCGATCACGCCGCGTAACACTTCGTTGGTTCCGCCGCGCAGTGTGAAGCCGGGACGCTGGTCGACGGCATCGGCCACCAGCCGTGCCCACTCGGCGGATTGCGCTGTGGTGTGGCTGGTTTCGAGGTCGGCGAAGTCGGCGATGTCACCTTCGACGGTCGTGCCGAGGACCTTGACGACGGAGGCAGCCACATCGCAGCTCTCGCCGCGCTGCAACGCGCCTGCCACCGCCGTGGACATGTGGTGCAGCCCGGCGATGCGAGCCACCAGCCGACCGAGTTCGCGATCACCGGCTCCGCGCGGGTTGCTCGTGGTGTCCGCGGCGTGTGTCAGGAGGGGGAAGGTGGACAGGAAGCGTTCGGGCCCACTGCGTTCGAAACTCAGCTCCGAGGTGACCTGAGTCCAGCCGTGCCCGATCTCACCGAAGACCATCGTGTCGGGGACGAAGGCGTCGGAGAGGATGACCTCGTTGAAGTGATGGCTGCCGTTCATCGAGACGATGGGACGAACGTCAACCCCGGGACCGTGCAAGTCGACGATGAATTGGCTCAGTCCGGCGTGGCGGTGTGCGGGGTCCGCGGCGGCGGTGCGGGCGAGCACGATGAACGCATGCGCTCGGTGTGCTCCGGAGGTCCAGACCTTTGTGCCGGTCAGCGACCAGCCACCGGCCACCCGGGTTGCGCGGGTCCGCACGCTGGCGAGGTCGGATCCGGAATCCGGTTCACTCATCCCGATCGCGAAGAAGCACTCGCCAGCGACGATGCGGGGCAGAAAATGCGACTTTTGCTGCTCCGTACCGTATTTGAGCAGCGACGGCACGATCTGCCGGTCGGCGATCCAATGTGCCGCGACCGGAGCACCCGCGGCCAGCAACTCCTCGGTGACGACGAATCGCTCGTGAAAGGAACGACCGTGGCCGCCGTATTGCCGGGGGACGGTGATGCCCAGCCAGCCGCGCTCGGCCAACGCCGAGGTGAACCCTTCATCCCAGCCGCACAACCACGAGTCGATGGACGGCCGGAACGCGCCGGCGGCCAGTTGCTGCGCCAGGAAAGCCCGCACTTCCATCCGTAGTGCGTGCGAGGAGGCGTCGTTGCTGACCGGTGGTACCAGGCGGGGCATCGCAGTCGTCACGTCGTCCTCCACTTCGCGATCCGGCGCTGATGCTCAGAGTCGTGGTGAGCCAACGGCTGCATCGCCGCGGCCATTGCCAGGGTGGATTCCAGGGAGCCGGAGATGGATTCTTGCAGAAGCCGTTTCGCCATCCGCAGGGCGTGCGGGGGGTTCACCGCGATGTGTTCTGCCAACGCCCGTGCTTCGGCCAGCAGGTCATCGTGTGCCACGACACGGCTGACCAAGCCCCATTCGAGTGCGGTGCGCGCATCGATGCGATCACCGGTGAAGGTCAACTCCGCGGCCCGGGCGTACCCGATCGCACGCGGCAGGAACCAGGTTCCGCCATCGCCGGGGATCAGGCCGAGCTGGACGAAGCTTTCGGCGAACGATGCGCGTTCGGAGGCGATGCGAATGTCGCACATCATCGCCAGGTCGCAGCCGGCACCGACGGCCGCACCGTTGACCGCCGCGATCAGCGGCACTTCGAGACGGGCAAGCGCTCGCGGTATCCGCTGGATACCGTCGACATAGGCGCGCCGTTGGTCGATCGCGCTCAAGCCGAACATGCCACGGCCGTCGGCCATGTCTTTGACATTGCCGCCTGCGGAGAAGATCTTGCCGGCTCCGGTCAGCACGATCGCACAGACGGCAGTGTCACGGTTCGCCGCATCGACAGCCTGCTCGAATGCAGCGATGACGGCCGGGTCGGTGATGGCGTTGCCGACCTCCGGCAAGGTGATGGTCCAGACCTGAACTGCACCTTGTGTATTGACGTCCAATGGTGAACTCACGCGCCCGCCCGCAGCTGTAGGGACTTCGTCTGCAGATATTCCTCCAGCCCGAACCGTCCCAGTTCCCGCCCGATGCCGGACTTCTTGTATCCGCCGAACGGTGCGGCTGGGTTGTAGGGCCCGCCATTGATGTCGAGTTGGCCGGTCTGTACTTGGCGCGCGAACGCGATCGCGGTCTCGTCGTCGGCGGCCCACACCGCACCCGACAGTCCGTAGGGAGTTCCGTTGGCGATGCGCAGCGCATCGTCGGTGTCGGTATAGGGGATGACCGCCAGGACCGGGCCGAACACCTCTTCCTGACCGAGTTCGGATTCTGAGTCGACGTCGACGAAAACGGTTGGCGCGAGGAAGAATCCCTTGTCGCGGACAGGGTCGGCGCCGCCGGTCAACAGCCGAGCGCCCTCGTGGGCGGCGCGCTCGATGAAGCCGCGCACGGTGTTGAACTGAGCGCGCGAGGCGGATGGACCGATGCGGGTGGCGGGATCCCAGGGGTCACCCACGGTGTAACGGGAGACCGCGGTTTCGATCTGCTCCAGCGCCTCGCCGTAATGCTTGTGCGGCACCAGCATCCGCGTCCACGCCATGCAGGTCTGGCCGCCGTTGAGAAACGCATTGCCGACTCCGACCTTCACGGCGGTCGCCACGTCCGCGCCGTCGAGGATCACGTTGGCGGATTTGCCGCCCAGCTCGAGGGCGACCTTCTTGATCGAGCGCCCGGCCAGTTCGCCGACCCGCGCTCCGACGCCGGTGGACCCGGTGAAGGACACAAAGTCGACGTCAGGGTGAGACGCCAAGAGTTCACCGATGACCTGACCCGGCCCTGACACGATGTTGATGACGCCGGGGGGCAACCCGGCCTCTTCACACGCTTGCATGAAGGCGAACACCGACAGGGGCGCATCGTTGCTGGGCTTGAGCACAACGGTGCAGCCCGCGGCGATGGCGGGTAGGACCTTTGCGACCACCTGGTACAGCGGGTAGTTCCACGGTGTGATGGCACCGACCACCCCGTACGGCTCCCGCAGCACCAGGGAATTGCCGATGCGCTCCTCGAAGGCAAAGCCATCCAGTGCGTCGGCGAACGCCTTGGCCACTGCCAACGGAACCTGGGTCTGAACCGTCTCGGCGATGCGCACCGGGGCGCCCATCTCGGCGGTGATGAGATGGGCAATGTCGGGCAGACGTTTCTCCATCGCGTCGATCACGCGGTGGAGGCGATCACGACGTTCGCTCACGCTGATCAGCGGGTCGAACGCGCGGCGTGCTGCTTGGACCGCCGCCTCGACATCGGCGGCGGCTCCGTTGGGCACGTGACCGATCACCTTCTCTGTTGCGGGGTCGATGACATCGATCACGCCGCTGCCGGCCGGTTCTACCCAGCGGCCGTCGATGAACAGCGTGGGGTGCTCGTAGGTTGACAAAGCGATTTCTCCTGCGGTCGTGATGGTCAGGGAATCAAGCTGGCCCGGATGTCCCGCTTGCCGTCGGCAGCGGCGAACGCATCGTTGATGTCGTCGAGTGCGTAGGACGCTGCAGCGAGCCGTTCGAATGGCAGCGAGTGCAGATGGCGGTCGAGGAATGTCAAGGCGCGGGAGAGCACTGCCGGGTCATACAGGGAGACTCCGACCATGGTCTTGTTGGAGAATACGAAACGCGACGGATCGAATGAGAAGGTCTGGCCCACATTGATGTTGCCGATCTCGACGTAGCGGCCGAACTGACCGAGCATCTGCAGACCCTCCTCGATGGCGGAGGGGTGTCCTACGACTTCGACCACCACATCGGCGCCGTGGCCGTCGGTCAACCCACGCACCGCTTTCGCGCGATCTTTCGGTGTGCTGATCTCGTTGAGGTCGAGCACGGTGTCGGCGCCGAACGCTGTTGCGAGATCGAGCCGCTCGGAGACTCCGTCGATAGCGATGACATTGGCGGCGCCGCGGGCTTTGGCGACGGCGATCGCGTACAGCCCCAGGGCTCCTGCGCCCTGCACTACAACATGCTCGCCGAGCTGCAGATCGACACGTTCCAGTCCGTACATCACCTGCGATAGAGCGCAATTCGCGCCGGCGGCGATGTCGTCGCTCACGGTGTCGGGAACCGAGTAGACAACCGCACCGGCGGGCAGCAGGTAGTAGTCGCCGTAACCTCCGACGAAGTAAGGCGGCTCGTCCGCGCGCCCCAACATCGCCATCTTCAGGTTCAGACAAGCATTGCGTCGCCCGGCCAGGCAATTCCTGCAGGTGTGACAGCTGTAGAAGTACGGAAACACCACTCGGGCGCCCTCGGTCAGTGATTTGCCGCTGGAGTCGGTCGATACCCCCGAGCCCAGCGCGGCGACGGCACCCACCATTTCATGACCGAGAACCGTCGGCAGCTGGCCGCCCAGACCTCGCGTCGCGAACGTGCCGTGCCAGGCGTGGACATCGGATCCACAGATATTCGCGCGCAGAACTCGGACCAGGATTTCGCCCGGGCCTACCTCGGGAAGGCTGACCGTCTGGATTTCGAACGGCTTGCCGGGTTCATCAAAGCGCGCGATGCGGCCCTCATACACGTGGGGAATCCCTTTCGGTTTCGGTGAGTTCGACGCTGAACCGCTGGCGCAGATCGCGTTTGAGCAGCTTTCCGCTGGGGTTCTTCGGCAGAGAGTCGACGAAGAACACCTGTTTGGGCGTCTTGAATCCGGCGAGGTGGTCGCGACAATGGCGCAGGACGTCATCTTCGGTCAGAGCGGCGCCGGCACGAACGACCACCGCGGCGACGACGGCCTCCACCCACACCGGATGCGGTAGGCCGAACACGGCCACTTCTTCGATTCCGCTGTGCCGGTAGAGAACTTCCTCGACCTCGCGGCTGGCCACGTTCTCGCCCCCGGTCTTGATCATGTCTTTCTTGCGGTCCACGACATGGAGCAGACCGTGCTCATCGTAGAAACCCAGATCTCCCGAGTGGAACCAGCCGCCGGAGAAGGCCTGGGCCGTGGTCGTCTCGGCATCGAGGTAGCCGAGCATCAAATGTGGACTGCGGTGGGCGATTTCGCCCACCGTCCCGACGGTGACGGGATTATCCGCCTCGTCGAGGATGGCGGTTTCGACATTGACGACCGGCCGCCCCGCTGCCCCGGCATGTGCATCCTGCTCGTCGGGTCCCAACGCGGAGGCCAGGGGAGCCATTTCGGTCTGACCGTAGAAGTTCCACAATCGGAGGTTGGGTAGCCGCTGTCTCATCTCGTACAGGATCTCGGTGGGCATCGGTGACGCTCCGTAATAGCCCTTGCGGAGACTCGACAAATCCACCTCGTCGAACACCGGGCTGCGGAGCAGACTGATCCAGACAGTCGGTGGGGCAAAGTAATTGGTGACGCCGTAGCGTTCGATGGCGCGCAGAACCAGCTCGGGATCCGGTCGGGGCACGATGATGCTGGTGGCCCCGAGATAGATGTCGGTGGCCAGAAAGTTGTCCAACTGCGCACAGTGATACAGCGGCAGGGAGTGGACCTCGACGTCATCGCCGGACATGGAGCCGGCCACGATGGTGCTGATGTATTGCCACATCAGGCTGCGGCTGCTGTGCATGACCCCTTTGGGCCGCGACTCTGTACCGCTGGTGTACATCACCCGCAGCAGCTGGTCGTCGTCGACGCGGACATCGGGTGCCGGGCTGGTCGTGGCCAGCCAGTCGGCGAAATCCGACCAACCGGCATGCGGGGATTGTCCATCGGGTATCAACGCAACCTTTGTGGTCACCGTCGGACTGAGCGCCATCGCCTGCTCGGCGACGGGCACCAGGTCGGCCTCGACGAGGAACGCGGTGGCCTTGCTGTGCCCGAGGATGTAGGCGATCTCTTCGGCGGTGAGCATGAAGTTGATCGGCACGAGCACCACGCCGGCGCGCGCGGTGGCGAAGGCCAGTACGGCGTACTGCCAGCAATTGTGTGCCAACAGCGCGACCCGATCGCCCGGTCGCAATCCGTTGTCGTGGAAGGCTGCGGCGGCTCGGTCCACCAGGCGGTCGAAGTCGGCGAAGCTCAGCACCACGTCACCGTCGATGATGGCGGTCTTGTCCGGTTGCTTGCGTGCCGAACGACGCGGGATGTCGGCCAGGCTGTGGCTGCGGGCCCGGGCGATGACCGCGGCGAGGTCCTCAGAGTGCATGAGCCGCAGGGTAGGCAGGTCGACTGCGGGAGTGGTGGTTCGTCTCCCGCTCAGTAGACAGGCGGGCGTGGCGGGTGGCGACTGCGTTCGATACTCGACGCATGACCGTTACCACTGAATCGTCGTCATCGGCTGACAGCGCACCGGATCCGGCTGTTCTGCGGGCGCATCTGCGTCAGGCAGACCCCGGCGTTCTGGTTGCGGTACTCGCCCAGATGACGGGTGACGCATCGGTCGTGGACCGGTACGCGGGCAAGATCGACCACGTCCCGGACCCGCCGGAGCGAGCGGGAACCACCGACCCCGCCACCGCGGCTGCGCTGGCCGACGAGATCATCGCCGCGCTCGGTCGGCCCCGGCCGGCGGGAGCGATCGCCGCCGACGATCGTGGGCTGTTCGCCACTCTGTTGCCGATCGCGCTGGGCACCGACGTCGACGACGAACAGGTGGATCTGCTGCTCGAGCAGGGTGGCTTCCGACCCTCTCAACCCACGTTACCCCGGACGACGCCGATTCCCTCGACGACGACGATGGCGATCATCGGTGCCGGTATTGCCGGCATTGCGGTCGCACTGGCCGCGGCCGAAGAGGGGGTGCACTTCGAGATCTACGACCGTAACGATGAGGTGGGTGGCACGTGGCTGACCACGACATACCCGGGCATCGGCGTGGACACGCCGTCGGCGTACTACTCGCTGTCTCGGGAAGTGAACCCGGACTGGTCGAACTACTACCCCGAAGGTGCCGAATACCAGGCCTATCTGGTAGCCCTGGCCGACAAACACGACCTGCGCCGCCACATCCGGTTCGGTACTGAAGTGGAAGCGCTGTGGTGGGACGAGCAACGCCAGCAGTGGCAGATCCACTCACGCGCCGCCAACGGCGTCCGAAGCGTCGACTATGCCAGCGTCGTCGTCACCGCGGCCGGGTACCTCAACCGGCCCCGCTTTCCGGACCTCAAGGGCCGAGAGACGTTCGCCGGAACCAGTATTCACTCAGCCCAGTGGGACCCCACACTCGACCTGACCGGCAAGAGGGTGGCCGTCATCGGGGCTGGGTGTACCGCCGTGCAGATCGTCGACGCCTGCGTTGACGAAGTCGAACACCTCACGGTGTTCCAACGGCAGCCGCACTGGGTGGCACCCCGCAAGCGTCTCTCCGATGAGGTGCCCGAGCACCGGCGCTATCTGGGCCGGGTGCTCCCGTTCTATGCCATGTGGCACCGGCTCAAGTCGTACTGGGGCACCGCCGACAACAACTATCCGATCATCCTGCAGGACCCCGAGTGGTCGAAGACGCACCTGTCGATCTCCCCGGCCAACGATGTCTTGCTGCAGATGTGCTTGGACTACATCGACCGCATGTTCGGGGCCGGAACGGAATTGGCCCGCAAGGTCACACCCGACTTCGCACCCTATGGCAAGCGCATCATTCGCGATCCCGGTGGCTATTACGCCGCGCTGACCCGCGAGCATGTCGACGTCGAAGCCAGTGAACCCGCCGAGGTGAACGCCGACGGGATTGTGACCGCCGACGGCCGCCAGATCGACCTCGACGTCATCGTCTACGCCACCGGATACCATCTCGACTTCTTGTCCACCGTCGACATTCGCGGCCGGGGCGGCAAGACGTTGGCGGGGGAGTGGGGGGACAGTCCCCGCGCCTACCGTGGCGGAACCGTTCCAGGATTTCCGAATCTGTTCATCACATCGGCCCCCAACTACAGCCCCGGACACGGAGCGGGCGCCAACTTCTCCATGGAGGTCCTCGCCCACTTTATCCTGGAGTGCTTGCAGCTCATGGCTTTACGCGGCGCGAGGACGATCGAAGTGACCGAGCGCGCGTTTGAAGAGTATGTCGCCGGTATCGACGAGGCGATGCAACGCACCGTGTGGTGCCACACCCCGAACGCCCACACCTACTACCGGTCGGAATCGGGTCGCGTCGTCGTCGCCACCCCGTACCGACTGGTCGACCTGTGGCAGCAGCACCGGGCTCCCGTTGAAGAGGATTTCGTCCTGCAATGAGCCAGATCCTTGCCGGGAAGACGGCATTGGTAACCGGAAGCAGCCGTGGGATCGGGCGGGCGATCGCCCAGCGACTTGCCGCCGAAGGCGCCACCGTCGCGGTCACTGCCCGGGCCTACACCCCGTCGCCCTCGCTGCGGTCCGGTAACACCGAGGCTCTACCCGGCACCATCGAGGAGACCATCGGACTGATCGAAGAGGCTGGCGGGCAAGCTTTCGGTCTCGCCGCCGACCTGGAAGACCCGGCAGCGCGTGACGGATTGGTGGACGCGGTGGTGGACCGTACCGGCCGTATCGACATCGTGGTCAACAACGCGGGATTCGCCGACTATTCAGTGGTCGAGAGCATGTCCCTGGAAACGTTCGACCGAACCGTCGAGCACTACCTGAAAACACCGTTCGTCTTGACCAAAGCCGCAGTGCCCCACATGCGTCGGCAGGGGGCCGGTTGGATCGTCAACATCGGCTCGGTCACCGGAGTGGCACCGGCTCGGCCGTACCGTGACTACAACAAGGCCGCGGGCGACGTGATCTACGCGTCCTGCAAGGCCGCGTTGCACCGGTTCACCCAGGGCGTCGCGGCCGAGTTGCTCGACGCCAACATCGCGGTGAATTGTGTTGGCCCGTCGACCGCGGTGCGTACGCCTGGTGCGTCGTCCCTGATTCCGGACAGTTTTCCCACCGAGCCGGTCGAATACCTGGCCGAGACCGTCTTGGCGATGTGCCACCTGCCGGCCGAACAGCGCACGGGATTGGTGGCCTTCAGTTTGCATTACCCGTGGTCGCAAGGTCTTCCGGTGTATTCGCTGGACGGGCTCACCGCCTTGCCGCCACTGGAACCACCGGCGACCGCGAACCCGAATATTCTGCCCGCCGGGATCTGAAGAGCTGCCGGGCTTCAACTCAGGACGGGGCCGTCGATCCGGCAGAAGCTGTGACACACGCGGTCTCGGACGATCATGTCGGTTGTCTCGGGATCGAACCACCGATCCACCACAGCCCAATGGACGGGATGCATCAGGTAGGGGCCCATCAATCCGTCCACATCGGTGAACTCCTGCTCGAAGACGTGAGTCCAGCCAGTCCTCCCGATCGCCTCATCGACTCGGCTCAGTTGCCATGCCTGGATGGTGGACACATACCTGGGCATCATCGCCAGTTCTTGTTCGAATGCGCTGACCTGTTCCGCGGGAACCTCTGGCGGTACCCGCAGGAGCAACGCTCGGTACACCGAGCCGGCACCACGACACAGGGGAGTTCCCCGATACGTCACGCCGTTGACGTTGGTGATCGCCGGATCGCGCAATGCATCGTCGAAATCGCTTCGGGCCCAGGCATCGAGGTCTGGGAACCGAAGGTGGACCAGAATGTCACCGCCGTTGCGTGAGCCTGGTTCCGTCGGTTCAACCAGTGACCGCAGCGACCCGGCGGTTTCGGCGGCCTTTCGCAGTGCGCTCAGCACCCGTCCGCGTTCATGCTCGGCAACATCCAGCAACCGAGTGACACCCACCGTCGGGCTCCCGCCGCGCGACTCCGGCATCGGCGCCGGGCTCTCGGTGCGGTCGATATCCTGGCTGCGCGTCGCGACGCTGCGGCTGCGCTCGACCACGAGCTCTGAGATGCCGTCCCACCAGCGTGCGACCGTCGGATCGGGCCGACCCTGCCAGGTCATCTGCCACCAGGCTTGGGGGCTGGGCAACGACCAGGTGATCGTGACGACGTTGGGGCGGTCGTCGAACAAGATCGGCGGGCTCACCAAGACATCGCGCAACTCCATGCCTCGGTCCCGGGCGCCGGGAGCGTAGCCGGACAGGTAGGAGTCGATGAAAGTCTGTGCGCAACCCGGGGCGGTGACCACGCGGTCGACGATGAACACCTCGGCCATGGTCGCGACGCTACGGTCCGTGGCCGCGGTGATCCGCAGCGGCTCCCGGCCAACGGGAAACCACCGTTGACCGCATGTGGCGCGGGCGCGATCGTGATCCGGTGAGCGATGTGTTCAGTCCGGCGCGCCTCGGCCCGGTAACCCTGCGCAACCGAGTGATCAAGGCCGCCACCTCCGAGGGACGCTCGCCACGAGGTGAGGTCACCGATGACTTGATCGCGTTCCACCTCACGTTCGCCGAGGGCGGTGTCGGCATGACGACAGTCGCCTACTGTTGCGTGTCGCCCCAGGGTGCCAGCGCGCCGGGTCAGATCGTGATGAGCAACGCGGCGCTTCCCGGCCTGCGCAGACTCACCGACGCCGTACACGGAGCCGGGTCAGCGATATCGGCGCAACTCGGACATGCCGGCGTGGTGGCACCACGTAAGCTCACCGGCGTTACGGCTGTGGCTCCCAGTCGATTCGTCAATCCCACGTCCATGGCGTACTGCCGAGCCATCACAGTCGAGGAAATCCGCACCGTCATCAAGCAATTCGGGGCCGCCGCGCAGGTGGCAGTCGACGCCGGATTCGATGCGGTCGAGCTCCATTTCGGCCATCTCTATCTGCCGAGTTCGTTCCTCAGTCCGCTCATCAATCGGCGAAAAGATGCCTACGGCGGCAGTATCGACAACCGTTCGCGGCTGGTCCGCGAAATAGCCCAGCATGTTCGTGAAGTGACGGGCAACCAGATCGCGGTGATCGCCAAACTCGACATGGATGACGGCCTGCCCGGCAGCATTTGGATCGACGAGGCACTACGCACCGCACAGCTTCTCGACTCGGACGCCACCCTGGATGCGTTGGAACTTACCCAGGGTTCGTCGGTGTACAAGCCGATGTACCTGTTCCGGGGAGACGTACCGGTCAAGGAGTTCGCCGGGGTCATGCCGCCCGCGCTGCGTCCCGCTGTTCGGCTGTTCGGTAAGCGGACGATGGGTGTGTATCCGTACCAGGACCTGTACATGCTGGATGCCGCGCGCCAATTCGTGCCGCTCATGCGCAATACCAAGCTCATCCTGCTGGGTGGCATCACCGAGCGCGAGCATCTGGAGACGGGGCGGGCCGAGGGGTTTGACTTCTTCGCGATGGGGCGGGCGCTGCTGCGTGAGCCTGACCGGGTCAATTCGATGATTTCTCAACCGGATTCGCGTAGCCGATGCAACCACAACAACAAGTGCATGGTGACGGTCTTCGGCCGCACGCACTGTGTGCTCGACCCACTGCAGCGCTACGGCGCGGCAGTGCCGTCAGCGTCGGAGCAGCTCACCTAACGAGCGGGCGGCCTCCCGGCGGGCCTGGTGGGCCAGGTCGAGCATCGGCATCGTCATGAAACCGTGGATGCCGCCCTCGAATGAACACCGCGTGGTCGGCGTCCCCGCCGCCGCCAGAGCATCTGCGTAGGCGAATCCTTCGTCGCGCAGCGGATCGTGGCCGGCCAGCACGACGACAGCCGGCGGCAGACCGGTCAGATCCGCCTGCAGTGGCGAGGCGTACGGATGTCGACGGTCCTCGACGGTCGGCACGTATTGATCCCAATACCACTGAAGCGCCGGGCGCGGGTTGTAGTAGCCGCGGCCGTAACGTCGGTAGGACTCGGTGTCGAAGTCGGCGGCGATCACGGGATACAGCAGCAACTGCGCGGCGATGGTCACGGAGTCGCGATCCCGGGCCATCAGCGTGGTGACCGCGGCGAGGTTGCCGCCGGCGCTGTCCCCACCGACCGCGATCCGACTGGGATCGCCTCCGAGTTCGGCGGCATGCGCCGCCGCCCACAGGGTGGCGGCGCAGACGTCTTCGGCAGCGGTGGGCCACCTGTGCTCGGGGGCCAGTCGGTAGCCGACCGAGACCACCACGGCGGGAATCGAATTGGCGAGGTTGCGGCACAACCCGTCGTGGCTGTCGAGGTCGCAGAACACAAACCCGCCACCGTGGGCATACACGAGTATGGGCAGTGGCTCACTGGACTCAGGCCGGTAGATCCGGACACCGACGCGTCCACCCGCGACATCGATCTGGCGATCGGCGACGTGGAAAACCGGTTCGGGGTTCGGGTTCGGCACAAAACGGGCGCGGATCGCGGCGCGCGCTTCGGCTCCGGTCATCGTGTGCACGGGCGGAAACCCCGAGTCCAGGGTTTCGATCAGGCCTGCGATCTGAGGATCGAGAGTCACGCCGGCTGCAGCGATGCCGATTCCCGTCCCATGGGTCGGGGAGCGGGGCCGACACGTAGCGGGCGCAGGGACTGCAGCGTTGGAGCGACACGGTCGGCACCGTCCTCAGCACTACGCCAGATACCCATCGCAGTCATTCTTACCGGCGCGACCAGTCGACTGTCGAACGCCATCCGGCTCATCGGTCCGCAGACCGAGACCGCGGCCACCGCCTGACCGGCCGGGCCGATAGGGGCCGCCACACAACCGAAGCCGGGCAGCGATTCCTCGCGTTCGAAGGCCACACCGTGCGCGCGGATCTTGGCCAGCTCAGCAACCAACTGGGGCGTCGTCGCGATCGAGAATCGGGTCTTGCGTTCGGTCAGGTCGACCTCCGTGATGTGGTTGTCGGCGAGGATCGCCTTTCCCACGGCCGTACAGTGGGCCGGCTGACGGCCGCCCACCCGGGTCGGGATCGCCCCGCCCATGTGATCACCGATCTTCTCCAGGTAGACCACATCCGATCCGTCGAGCACCGCAAGGTGCACAACCAAACCGGTCGCTCGGTGCAGGTCGCGCAGCAACGGGATGGCGGCACGGTGAATGCGGTCTTGATGCAGAGCCAATGACCCCAGCTCAACCAGTCGCATCCCGAGCTCGTAGTCGCGGCCATCGCGGCGCAGCCAGCGCAACGCGACGAGGCGCTCGAGCATCCGGTGCGCGGACGACCGCGGCAGGCCCGTTCGGCGGACGATCTGTGCGAGCGTCAGTCGGCCCGGGCCGTCGAAAGCGTCCAAGACCAGCGAAATCCGGTCAATGACGGCGCTCGGCGTCTCGCCCGCCTTCTCGACAGCCATTGTCATGAGGGCCTCCTAGCTTCAGCAGCATGCCAACCAGGCATATGACTATTAGTAATATAGTTTTAGCACAGGGTTGTGCGCGCTGTCACATGAAACGCCGTCGGAAGTTGGCGGTCACCGCAAGACCTCGCGGCGCGTGCGGCAGCACTGGAGCACCGCGAGTCGGAGGGAAAATCGGGTCGGGTTGAGCTATGCGCTCGAAGCCGCACGACCCGCGCGACGGCCGTAGAAGCTGCCGTCACCGAGTGAGATACCGCTGGCGTAACCCCAGGCCGCCAGTCCTGCGGTGCAGCGCCCCGCGGCGAACAGTCCGGGGATGGGGTCCCCGCTCACGTGGAGAACTTCGCCGTCCAGTGACGTCATCAGACCGCCGAGGGTGAAACCACCGCAGCTGGCTCTCAGATCGATCGCGCCGACCGGGAGGCCGATCGGTTTGAGCCACTCACGCTTTTTGTGCAGCAATGGATCTTCGCCGCGCGACGCCGCCTCGTTGTAGGCGCCGACCGTCGCCTGCAGGGAGCCGGGCGGCAGACCGATCTCGGCCTCCAGCTCGGCAACCGTCTCGCACACCCACGTCGCGGGCCGCTTGAGGAACGGGGTGGCCGACGTCGCCGCCATCGCTTCCTCCTGGGCGTCACCGTCGATGATTAGGTAGGCGGTGTCGTCCTGCCGGTACAGCGTTAACTGGCCGATCCTGCCGGAGTACATGTCCTCGGGGACGTAACGCTGACCGAAACCGTTGACCAGGACGCCGCGCACGGTCTGCTGGGGATCGATCAGGAACGCCACCTCCGTGGCATCCATGTGCGCCAGGTCCGCGCCGAGCGCCTGCGCCATCCGGATCGCGCGGCCGTCGTGTTGTTCGATCGACGCGGCGGGGCGTCCGGCGATCGCCGGGGCGAACTGTTTGACCATCGACTCGCTGTAGGCGAAGCTGCCCGCGGCCAGCATGACCCCGCGACGGGCGCGGACCCGCACCGTCTGGCCGTACTGCCGCGCCACCACGCCGGCCACCCGACCGTCGGATTCGACGATCAGCGTCTGCGCCCGCACGTCATAGACAGCTCGCACACCGAGCGACGTCGCGGTCTCGACCAGTGGCTTCATCAGCATGAAGCCGCCGCTCTTCTCGCCGGCCACCTTCCCGGTCATCTGCGGAATGTGTCCGCGCGGCGCGGGTTCGGCGATCGTGTTGAACGGGTAGGCGTTCTCGCCGCCGGTGAACATCAGACCGTGATCGCCCGGCGGCTCCCAGCCGGGCTCACCCCAGAACTCCGGCTTGAACGGCACCCCGCATTCCGTCAGCCAGTCGAAGTGGGCGAGGCTGCCCTGGCAGTAGTCGGCGATGCGCTCCTCGTCGGCCCCCGGCCCCATCGCCACGTTGAGAAATGCCGCCATATTTTGCGGCGAATCATCGAAACCGCAGGCCTTTTGGATCGGCGTACCGCCGCCGAGGTAGATGAAGCCACCTGCCATCGCCGCGGCACCGCCCCACGATCCGGTGCGTTCGAGGACCAGCACGTCGGCGCCGGAGCGCGCTGCTTCCACAGCGGCCGCGGCACCTGCGATGCCGTAGCCGATGATGACGACATCGGCCTCGTGATCCCAGTTGTCGATCGACGACGCGGGGACCGGGTGGACGTCATCCTCGGCGGTCATGGGCGCATGGCCGCCGGAAGGTCAGACACCCATTGATGTCCCCAATAGCTGTCGGCGGTGATTTCCTCTGCGGTGTAGCACATTTCGTCGACGCGCATCCCTTCGGTGCCGAATTCGATGTCCCAATCACCAGGCGCGCGCACGTAGAACGACACCATCTTGTCGTTGGTGTGCCGACCCAGCGTCGACGATAGCTGAAACCCCTCGGCGTTGACCCGATCTAGGGCCTGACCCACTGCGTCGAGCGAGTCGACTTCTACCATCAGATGGATCAAGCCGGGATCGCGAAGGGTCTGCGCGGGGCAGATCGCGAGGCTGTGATGGCGTTGGTTGACGCCCATGAACCGCACGCGCACCGGTCCGAATTCGGGAGGGACCGGGACCCGGAACGCACCGCGTGACTTGAAGCCCAGCACTTCGGTGTAAAAGGTGAAGAGTCCGTCGACATCGAGGGCCGGAAGCACCACATGTCCCAAACCCTGCGTGCCGGTGACGAACCTGGCGCCGAACGGGGTCACCACGGGGGAGTGGTCGAGAACGGCACCGTGGAAGACCTCCAGCGAGGTTCCCGCCGGATCCTCGAAGGCGATGACTTCCTCGGCGCGCCTGCTATCTGCTTCCTCGAGCGACAACTGCTTGAACGGGACTCCCGCTGAATCGAGAGTGGTTTTGACCCGCTCCAGATCCGCGTGGTCACGCACTTCCCATCCGACCGTGACGATCTTGTCGACGTCGCCGGGCACAACGATGATGCGGGCGGCACGCTCATCCATCCGCAAGTACAGCGCTGAGGCGTCGGACCCGTTGCCTTGGGCAAAGCCGAGGACGTCGAAGGCGAAATGTCGCCAGCGTTCGATATCGGACGCAGCTACGGTGACGTAGCCCAGACCTTTGATCAGATTCATGGGATTCCTCAGATCATCGCCCGAAGCGGACCCTGCGGATCCACGCCCAGCGAGCTCAGGGCCGACGCGTGGTAGACGGTTCCGGGAACGTGGATGGCGTGCGCCTGACCGACGTGCACATCACGCCAATACCGTTGCAGCGGTTTGTCCATGCGTGCGGCATTGCCGCCGCAGCGCGCGAAGATCTCGTCGACGGCTGACACTGCGCGCCACACCGCACGCACTTGGGTCCGCCGGCCCGCCGCCCGGTCCTCGAAGGACACCTCCTTGCCCGCGTCGACCATGTCGTAGATGCGGTCGGCGTTGGCGAGCAATTCCTGCCGGGCGGCGTTGATGTCGGCGGCGGCCTCACCGATGGCGTACATGACGTAGGGATCGTCTTTGATGGCGGTGCCCGACGCTCCGACCCGCTCGCGCTGATAGTCCAGCGCGGCCGCCAGTGCGCCTTCGGCGATACCGATCGTCGCGGCGCTGATTCCCAGCGGGAACATCGTCGACCATGGCATGAGATAGAGCGTCTTGGTCATGCCAGCCTCGCGCTGAGCGGTTCCGTCCATCACCTTCATCGCATCCATCGTGCGGTAGGACGGCACGAAGGCATCCTTGACAATGACGTCCTTGGAGCCGGTGCCACGCAGGCCGACGACGTTCCATGAGTCGTCCACGATTTCGTAGTCTTGGCGCGGCAGAATCATGTGCAGCATCTGGGGCGGCATGAGGGGGTTGCCGTCGGTGTCGCCGAGCATCGCGCCCAGGAAGATCCAGTCACAGTGATCAGTCCCGGAACTGAACTGCCATCTGCCGTTGAAGATGTATCCGCCGTCGACCGGGGTGGCGACACCCTGCGGTGCGTAGGGCGAAGCCACCCAAGTGTCGATGTCATCGGCCCAGATCTCGGCGCCGACCTTCGGATCGGCGTACGCCAGCTGATAGGGGTGAACGCCAACCACACCGTTGATCCAGCCGGCAGAGGGGTCGAGTGCCGCAGTGGCCATGACCGTCTCGGCGAACTCGCGGGGATGAACTTCCAGGCCGCCGTGGGCCTTCGGCTGCAAAAGGCGAATGTTGCCTGCCGACTTCATCAGCTTCACGGTGTCGTCGGTGAGCTTGCCGATCTTTTCCGCCTCGGCGCCTTGCTCGCGTAATTGGTCAGCAATGCGGCGAACCTGGTCGATTACCCGCTCAGTCATGATGTGGTCCTATCGTTGCTCGGCTGTGGCTGATCGTGTACCGCTGCTGCGACGGTGGCGGGGATGATTCCCGGTCAGCGGAAAGCTGTTGTGGACAGGCTCAGAATTCGATGTGGAGATCGTCGGAGACCGGCCGCGCCTGGCAGGCCAGGATCACGCCGTCGGCCAGATCGTCGGGCTCGAGAATGTCGCACGTGGCCATGTCCACCTCGCCGCGTACCACCGTCGCCGCGCACGACCCGCAGCGGCCCTCCTTACATGAGTAGGGCACGTCGATGCCGGCGGCGATCATGGTGTCCACCAACGTCACTCGTCGCGGCCATTGCAGTCGGTGAATCTCGCCATCGACATCGAGGAGCACACTTGCGCTGTCGCCATCGTCGGCATCGGCCTGAACCGCAGCGATATCGTCGGTGAACGGGTCACCCGACAGTGACTGGAAGACTTCGAGATGGATCCGGTCGCGGGCCATGCCCGCTTCGGCGAGAGCGTCTTTGATCACGGCCATGAACGGCGCAGGGCCACAGATGAACGACTGCAACGACGGAGATCCTGCGAGCACCGTTTGGGTGAACCCGCGCATTTGCGCGCGCGTGGGAAGGCCTTGCACGGATTCCAGCCAGTGCAGCACCGTCAGTCTCCCGGCGTACCGCGCGGCCAACTCGCGCAACTCTTCGGCGAAAATCACCGAGCGCTCGTCGCGGTTCGCGTAGCACAACACAACCCGGCCCGTCCCCGCTGCCAGCACGGATTTCAGAATCGATATGACGGGGGTGATACCACTGCCGGCCGCCCACAGCAGAAAGTCTTCATCGAGGTCGGCCGGAGTGAACGCCCCCGACGGCGGCAGCACCTCGATCGAGTCGCCGGGAGATATGTTGTCGCACAACCAGTTCGATGCGTACCCGTCGACAGTCCGTTTCACCGTGACCTTGGGCGCGGAATCGGTGTGCGGTGAGCTGGCCAGCGAATAGCACCGCGCGACCGACCCCGTTTGTTGGCTGGGGACTCGAAGCGTCAGGAACTGTCCGGGCCGATAGGCGAACCGGTCACCGTGGTCGCCGGGAATGGCGAACACCACGGACACTGCGTCGGCGCCCTCCGGTATGACATCGGCTACCGTCACCACAACACCCCGGCCCGGGGTGACCACTTCACTGCCGTTGTCGACGTTGGACATGGGCAGCGATTCTCCCGCGTGATGGCCGGCAGACGCCGTCTTGGCGTCCGGTGACCGGGAGAGACCTCGTACGGGCGCCCGGAGACCACTTACCGTTCGCCGCGTGAGCAGTGAATCGAAGACCTCTGTGGATGTCGTTGTGGTCGGGGCCGGTTTCGCCGGCCTGTATGCCTTGCACAAGTTCCGCTCGCAGGGACTGTCCGTCCGGGTGTTCGAGGGGGCACCTGATGTGGGCGGCACCTGGTACTACAACCGTTACCCGGGAGCACGGTGTGACGTCGAGAGTGTGGATTACTGCTACTCGTTTTCCGATGAGTTGCAGCAGGAGTGGACGTGGACCGAGAAGTACGGCACCCAGTCCGAGATCCTGGCCTACATCAATTGGGTTGCCGACAAACTCGATCTACGTCGCGACATCACCTTCAACACCCGTGTGACCGGCGCCGTGCTGGACGAGCAGACGTTGCGCTGGACCGTGAGCACCGATACCGACGAGACTGTCGAGGCCCGATTCGTCGTGATGGCGACCGGCCCGCTGTCGGCGGCCATGACCCCGGACTTCAAGGGTCTGGAAACCTTCCGAGGCGAGGTTTACCACACCGCACACTGGCCGCACGAGGGCGTCGACTTCACCGGCAAACGTGTGGCTGTCATCGGCACCGGATCCTCAGGCGTCCAATCCATACCGATCATCGCCGAACAAGCTGAGCATCTGTACGTCTTCCAACGCACGCCGAACTACAGTGTCCCGGCGGGGAATCGGCCGTTGACGGCCGAAGAGATCGCCGACACCAAGGCCAACTACGCCGAGCGGCGACGGATGTCGTGGCGTAGCGGCGGCGGCTCACCACACGTCGCGCATCCCAAGCTGACGATGGAGGCGACGCCCGAGGAACGCCGGGCGGCATTCGAAAAGCGTTGGGAGCTCGGCGGTGTGTTGTTCTCGAAAACCTTCTCCGACCAGATGGTCTCCCTGGAAGCCAACGAGGAAGCCCGAAAGTTCTACGAAGAGAAGATCCGGTCGGTGATCGACGATCCCGAGCTCGCCGATCTTCTGATTCCGAACGACCATCCGATCGGCACCAAACGAATCTGCACCGACTCCAACTACTTCCAGACCTTCAACCGGCCCAATGTCACGCTGGTCAGCGTGAAGAAGACTCCTATCGAGTCGATCGACGAGACGGGTATTACGACCTCTGAAGCCCACTTCGAGATTGATGCATTGGTCCTGGCAACAGGATTCGATGCCATGACCGGCACTCTGGCGAAAATCGACATCGTCGGCCGCGGGGGACAGCGGCTGGTGGACGACTGGGCGGACGGGCCGCGCACGTACCTCGGTTTGGGCACCGACGGATTCCCCAATCTGTTCTTGGTGTCCGGGCCGGGGGCTCCGGCGGTCTTGGCGAACATGGTTCTGCATGCCGAGGCGCATGTGAACTGGATCGCCGACGTCATCGAGCACCTCGATGACTGCGGCTACGACGCCATCGAACCGACGGCCGACGCCGTGGACAACTGGGGTGCCGAATGCGCGCAGCGCGCCGAGGCAACGCTGTTCACCAAGGCCAATTCCTGGTACATGGGCGCGAACGTGCCAGGCAAGCCGCGTCAGTTCATGCTGTTCATCGGCGGATTCGGGACGTACCTGGACATCTGCAACGAGGTGGCTGCCGCCGGATACAAGGGGTTCGATCTGCTCAAGGTGCCGTAGATGTCGTCAGGCTTGCGGGACAAGGTCGTGCTGGTCACCGGTGCGGGCCGAGGCACGGGCCGGGTGCATTGTGAGCGGTTCGCCGATGCGGGGGCGGACATCATCTTGGTCGACCACATCGGTGCGGCCGATGACCTCCGCGACACCGCGCAGCGAGTCGAGCAGCGGGGCCGCCGTGCCGCCATCGGGACGGCCGACGTCGCCGACCTCGCTGCAGTCACCTCCGCGGTGGACGAGGGCGTTGAGAAACTCGGCCGCCTGGACGTCGTCGTCGCCAACGCCGGTATCCATAGTCCCGGCGGCCCCGCCTGGCAGATCAGTCCGCAGGAGTGGCAGCGCACCCTCGACGTCAACCTGACCGGTGTGTGGCACACAGTACGAGCCGGCGTTCCCCATATCGGCTCCGACGGGGGCTCCGTCGTGATCATCAGCTCCACCAACGGGTTACGGGGCACCGCCGGTACCGCGCACTACACCGCCAGTAAACATGCCGTCGTCGGGCTGGCCCGTACGCTCGCCAACGAGCTGGGCCCTCGAAGCATCCGGGTCAACACCGTGCACCCCGGCGCGGTCGCCACACCCATGGTGCGGAACAGGGCAACCTGCAAGCGGTTACGGCCGGACCTCGACGACCCCACCGAGGCCGACGCCGCCGAAGTCCTCACCGCGCGCAACCTGCTTCCGGTGCCCTGGGTTGAGCCCGTCGACGTGGCCAATGCCGTCGTGTTTCTCGCATCCGACCACGCCCGCTACATCACCGGAGCTCAACTGGTCGTCGACGCGGGCCTGACCCAGAAGACGACATGACGGGGCGGCTGGCGGGCAAGACCGCATTCATCACCGGGGTGGCGCGTGGCATCGGCCGTGCCCAGGCGGTGCGTTTCGCCGAAGAGGGTGCGGCGATTGTGGGCGTTGACATCTGTGGACCCGTCGAGTCGGTACAGGTGCCGGCGAGCACGCCGGAGGACATCGACGAGACGGTGCGGCTGGTAGAAGAACGCGGTGGCCACATCGTGACCGATACCGTCGACGTGCGCGATCTGGACGCGTTGCGAACGGCGGCCGATCGTGGTGCAGACCGTTTCGGTGGGCTCGATATCGTCTGTGCGACAGCGGGAATCACCTCCCGCGAATACGCCGTCGACATGACCGAATCAATGTGGCAGACGATGCTGGACGTCAACCTCACGGGGGTGTGGAACACCTGTGCTGCCGCCATTCCCCATCTGATCCGTAGCGGCGGTGGATCGGTGGTGCTCGTCAGTTCGATCGCCGGGCTACGCGGCCTGCTGGGTGTCGCTCACTACACCGCCGCCAAGCACGGCGTGGTCGGGTTGATGCGCAGCCTTGCCATCGATGTCGCGTCGCACGGGATTCGGGTCAACTGTGTGCATCCGACCAACGTCGATACACCGCTGATCCAGAACGACGTCGTCCGAAGCGCGTTTCGGCCCGACCTGAGCCGGCCGCCGACCAGGGACGAGTTCGCAGAGTCCGCAATGCGCATGAATCTGCTGCCTGTGCCGTGGGTCGACCCTGTGGACGTCGCCAATGCCAGTCTCTTTTTGGCGTCCGACGAAGCGCGTTACATCACCTCGGCCAGCTTGCCGGTGGATGCGGGCGCGACTCAACGATGAGGTTGGTGAAACGGGTGTTCAAGCAGCGCGTCTATGCCGTGACCGGGGCAGCCTCCGGGATGGGACGAGCCGCCGCCGAGCGCATACGCGCTGATGGCCACCGGGTGATCGGCGTCGACCTTCATGAAGCTGAGGTGATAGCCGATCTCTCGACCGCGCAGGGACGGTCGACTGCTGCCGCCGAGGTGCTCGCACTGGCGAATGGTCAGCTCGACGGCGCCGTCCTGGCCGCGGGGGTCGGTCCTCGGCCCGGAGCGCAGAATGTGCCGACGATCATGTCGGTGAACTATCTGGGTGTCGTCGAGTTGGTCGAGGCATGGCGGCCCGCTCTCGCCGCTGCCGGATCCTCGAAGGTCGTTGTGGTCGGGAGCAATTCGGCGACCACCATGCCGATGATTCCCGGACGTGCGGTGCGCGCGCTGTTACGCCGTGACCCCGACGCGGCGGTGCGCGCTGTCCGGATGTTTCGATCGGCGGCACCAGCGATGGCTTACGGCGCCTCGAAGATCGCCCTGATGCGCTGGGTTCGACTGACAGCGGTGCAGCAGCAGTGGTCCGGCGTTGGGATACGGTTGAATGCCATCGCGCCAGGTGCTGTCGACACACCGCTTCTCGGTGAACAGCTCGCGTCACCACGCGAGGCGAAGGCCGTCACATCGTTCCCGGTGCCGATCGGAGGTTTCGGCGATGCTCACCACCTCGGTGAGTGGATGCGGTTCATGGTTTCGGACGCCGCTGACTTCCTGTGCGGCAGTGTGATCTTCGTCGACGGGGGATCGGACGCATATTTCCGCGCCTCCCATTGGCCGAGGCGGGTTCCGACCGCCGGTATACCGCGGTACCTGTATCGGATGGTTGCGTTCAGGCACTCGCAATCCCGGCGGTCCTGGCGGCGACCGCGGAGATAGTGTGGGGCCGGTGATTGGTGGCATACATGGATTGGGCGAAGGACTGACATGACTGCACTCGACAGTGACGTGGTGACCTACGAAGTCGTTGGCGGAACAGCGCTGGTCACGATGAACCGGCCCCGCTACCGCAACGCCCAGAATTCGGTCATGACCTACGCCCTCGACGCGGCGTTCCAGCGTGCGGTCGAAGACGACGATGTTCACGTGATCGTGCTGGCCGGCAACGGTGACCATTTCAGCGCCGGCCACGACATCGGCACACCCGACCGCGATCACCATGTGTCGTACGACAATAAGGCGGCGCTGTGGTGGGACCACGTCGACAAAGAGGGCGGGGACATGCGCTATGCCCGGGAAGTCGAGGTCTATCTCGGGATGTGCCGCCGGTGGCGGGAGATTCCCAAGCCCACCATCGCGATGGTGCACGGTGCGTGCATCGCAGGCGGACTCATGCTGGCGTGGGTCTGCGACATGATCATCGCCTCCGACGACGCCTTCTTCTCAGATCCTGTCGTGCGTATGGGCATCCCGGGTGTCGAGTACTTCGCGCACCCCTGGATCGTGGGGTCACGTTTCGCCAAGGAGATGTTGTTCACCGCCGACAAGTTCGGTGCACAACGCGCCTACGAGATCGGGATGGTCAACCGGGTCGTGCCGCGCGCAGAACTCCGCGCCGTGACACTCGAGATGGCCGAACGCATCGCGACCATGCCGAGATTCGGTCTCGCACTGGCCAAGCGCGCAGTCAACCAGTGTGAAGACCAGATGGGGCTGCGCAACGGGATGGATGCGGTGTTCGGGCTGCACCACTTCGCCCACGCGCACAACGCGGAGGTCGGCCACGATTCGCTGGGTGGACTTGACGCGAAGGCCATGGCATCGGATCCGGGTAAGTGAAAGTTGCTGTTACCGGGGGAACCGGTTATCTAGGCGCGCACCTGGTGCGTGGTCTGCTCGCCGCCGGACACAGCGTCTCGCTCCTGGCCGAGCCGGGCTGGGATAATCCGGACCTGCTGCGCCGATTCTCCGAGCTGGGCAGCGTGACGGTCTGTCACGGTGATGTGCGCGAGCCCACTCAGGTCGCCGCCTTGCTGGCTGACAGCGAGGCCGTGGTGAACGCGGCGGGAGTGGTCGGTACCGACGACCGCCGGGAAAAGCTCATGTGGGAGATCAATGCCCACGCCGCCGAAGCGATCCTCCAGCAGGCCTGCGCGCGCGGACTCGATCCCATCGTGTTGGTCAGCAGCTACAGTGCGCTCTTTCCACCGCCGGGCCCGGTGATCACGCCGGACAGCCCGACGGCGCAGGGCAAGTCGGCGTACGCGAGGACGAAGTCGTATGCCGAGCGGGCAGCCCGCCGGATGCAGCAGGACGGCGCCCCCGTTGTGGTGACCTACCCATCCAGCGTTGTCGGCCCGTCATTCTGGACCTCGCCCGGTGTCACCGAGCAGGGTTGGGCGGCGATCGTCAACGGTGGTGTGGCGCCTCGTGTGCGCAACGCGGGCATGATGATGATCGACGTACGCGATGTTGCCGACGTCCACTGCGCGTTGATGCGTCCGGGGCAGGGGCCGAAGCGCTACCTATGTGGCGGCACGTTCCTGAGCTTCGATGAGATGATCTCGGCGCTCGAGGCAGGGTCGGGTCGGAAGATCAAACGAATTCCGATGAGCCCGAGAGTATTTCGCACGCTGGGCCGCATCGCGGATCTGGCCGGCAGTGTTCTCCCGGTCAGTTCGGGATTCAGTCACGAAGCGGCACAATTGATTACGGCCGCGATCCCGACCGATGACCGCCAGACCCTCGCTGAGCTCGGCCTGACATGGCGCTCACCGCGGGCGGCGATCATTGCGACATTCGCCTGACCTGTTCGTCGATGCCTACCCCCGAGCGGCGGCGCGCCCCGCACGGCGGCCGTAGAAACTGCCGTCGCCCAACGAGATACCGCTGGCATAACCCCATGCCGCCAGACCCGCCGTGCAGCGTCCGGCTGCATACAGGCCCGGGATCGACTCGCCACTGACGTGCAGCACCTCGGCATCGAGGCTGGTGCGCAACCCCCCGAGCGGGAATCCACCGGTCGCGTGCCGTAGGTCGATGGCGCCCACCGGGCTGCCGATCGGCCGCAACCACCGGGCCTTCTTGTGCAGCAGCGGATCCTCACCGCGGGCCGCGCCTTCGTTGTAGCGCGCCACCGTGTCCTGCAGGCTTCCAGGGGGAAGGCCCATCTCGGCCTCGAGTTCAGCGACCGTCTCGCACACCCATTTCGGCTTGCGCAGAATCAGCTTCGGTGTCTGCGAGGCCAAGGCTTCCTCCTGGGCCGCTTCGTCGAGGATCAGGTACGCCGTGTCGTTCTGGTGGTAGAGCGTGAGCTGACCGGCCCGGCCCGGATAGGTGTCCTCGGCGACGTAGCGCTGCCCGCGCGCATTGACCAGAATGCCGCGCACCAACTGTTGCGGATCGACCACGAACGCGACCTCGGTGGCATCGGTGTGCGCGAGGTCCGCGCCGAGCGCCTGCGCCATCCGAATGCCCTGTCCGTCATGCTGTTCCACCGCCGAGATCGGCCTGCCGGCGATCCGAGGGGTGAATCGGGCCATCATCGATTCGTTGTAGGCGAAGCTTCCGGTGCCCAGTACGACGCCACGACGCGCCCGCACCGCGATATCGGTGCCGTACTGGCGGGCGGTGATCCCGACGACCCGCCCGTCGGATTCGACGACGAGGGAGTGCACGCGGACGTCGTAAAGCGAGCGCACCCCACGGTCGGTCGCGGTCTCCACCAACGGCTTCATCAGCATGAAACCGGCGCTGGCCTGGCCCTGCTTCTTGTTCTGCATCTGCGGCACATGTCCGCGAGGAGCGGGTTCGGCGATGGTACTGAACGGGTAGGCGTCCTCGCCGCCGCTGTACATCAGGCCCTGGTCGCCCAGGGGCTCCCAGCCCGGCTCGCCGAAGAACTCCGGTTTGAACGGGACCCCGCAGCGCACCAACCACTCGAAGTGGTCGACGCTGCCCTCGGCGTAGTCGGCGATGCGGTCGGAGTCCGCACCGGGGCCCATCGCAGCGTCGAGGAAGGCCGCCATGTTCTCCGGCGAATCGGTGAAACCACAGGCCTTTTGCAAGGCCGTGCCGCCACCCAGGTAGATGAATCCGCCGGCCAGCGCCGCGGCGCCGCCCCAGGCGCCGGCCCGCTCGAGCACCAGAACGTCGGCGCCTGCTCCTGCGGCCTCGACCGCCGCGGCAGCGCCCGCGACGCCGAAGCCAACGACGACGACGTCGGCCTCGTGGTCCCAGTTCGCCACCGAGGCGGCCGGGACCGGGCGGACCTCGGTCATGTCAGGGACGCATCGCCGCGGGCAGGTCGCCGACCCACTTGTGGCCCCAGTAGCTGTCGGCGGTGATTTCCTCTGCCGTGTAATGGTTTTCGTCGATCCGCAAGCCGCCAGTGCCGAACTCGATGTCCCAGTCGCCGGGTGCGCGGACGTAGAACGACACCATCTTGTCGTTGGTGTGGCGGCCCAGTGTGGAGGACAGCTGGAATTCTTGGGCGGCGATGCGGTCCAGCGCCTCGCCGACGGCGTCGAGGCTGTCCACCTCGACCATCATGTGGATCAGGCCGGGATCGCGCTGATGCATGGCCGGGGCGATCGCCAGGCTGTGATGGCGCTCGTTGATCCCGAGGAAGCGGATCCGGATCGGGCCGAACTCCTTGGGCAGCGGCACGCGGAACGCGCCACGGGACACGAAACCCAAGACGTCGGTGTAGAAGTCGAACAGACCGGGCGCATCCATGGCGGGCAAGACCACATGACCCAATCCCTGGTCGCCGGTGACGAACCGCGCCCCGAACGGGGTGATCACCGGGCTGTGGTCGAGCACCGCGCCGTGGAACACCTCCAGGTGAGTGCCTGCCGGGTCGTCGAATGCCACGGCCTCCTCGACGCGCCGGTCGTCGGCCTCCGATTGCGACAGCTGCTTGTAGGCCACCCCGGCGCCGTCAAGGACCGCTTTCATCTGCTCGAGGGCGGCGTGATCGCGGACCTCCCAGCCGACGGTGTTGATCCGGTCACCGTCGCCGGGAACGACGATGATCCGGGCGGCACGCTCGTCCATCCGCAGGTACAGCGCCGACGGGTCGGGCCCCTTGCCTTCGGCGAAACCCAAGACACCGAAAGCGAATTGGCGCCAGCGCTCGATGTCGGCGGTGTGGATGGTGACGTAGCCGAGGCTTTTGAGGAGGCTCACCGATGCGCTCCCGTCAGATCATCGCCCGCAGCGGACCCTGCGGATCGACACCGAACGAACTCAGCGCCGAAGCGTGATACACCGTGCCGGGCACGTGGATCGCGTGCGCCATGCCGGTGTGTGCATCACGCCAGTACCGCTGCAGCGGCTTGTCCATCCGCATCGCGTTGCCGCCAGAGCGGGCGAAGATCTCGTCCACCGCGCTGACGGCACGCCACACCGCACGTACCTGGGTGCGCCGTCCGGCGGCGCGGTCTTCGAACGAGACCTCTTTGCCGGAGTCCACCATGTCGTAGATCCGGTCGACGTTGGCCAGGATCTCTTGGCGGGCGGCGTTGATGTCGGCCGCGGCCTCGCCGATCGCGTACATCACGTAGGGGTCGTCCTTGATTGCGGTGCCTGCGGCACTGACCCGCTCGCGTTGGTAGTCCAGGTGTGCGGCCAGCGCACCTTCGCAGATGCCGATGGTGGCCGAGGAGATGCCCAGCGGGAACATCGTCGACCACGGCATCAGGTAGAGGGTGTCGGTCATTCCCGCTTCACGCTGCGCGGTCCCGTCCATGACCTTGAACGCATCCATCACGCGGTACTCGGGGACGAAGGCGTCCTTGACGATCACGTCTTTCGAGCCGGTGCCGCGCAGCCCCACCACATCCCAGGAATCCTCGACGATCTCGTAGTCCTTGCGCGGCAGGATCATGTGCAGCATCTGCGGCGGCATCTGCACCTTGCCGTCGGCGTCGCTCTTGATCGCGCCCAGGAAGATCCAGTCGCAGTGGTCGGTCCCGGAGCTGAACTGCCATCTGCCATTGAAGATGTAGCCGCCGTCGACCGGTCTGGCAATGCCCTGCGGGGCGTAGGGCGAGGCCACCCAGGTGTCGACGTCGTCGGCCCAGATCTCCTCTGCCACCCGCGGGTCGGCGTAGGCCAGCTGATAGGGATGCACACCGACAACACCGTTGATCCAGCCGGCGGCCGGGTCCAAGGCCGCCAAGGCCATCACGGTTTCGGCGAACTCACGCGGATGCACCTCGAGGCCACCGTGCTTGGCCGGCTGGAGTAGCCGGATGTGGCCGGCCTCCTTCATCGCCTTGACGGTCTCATCGGTGAGCTTGCCGATCTTCTCGGCCTGTACGGCCTGCTCACGCAGCTGGTCGGCGAGCTCCATCGTCTTGTCGAGCACCGAAGCGGTCATCATGCATCCTTGTCCAGTTCTGGGCTGTTGGCTCCATCCTGAACCCGCGGGGCGGTCCGTATCGGCCAATGTCTCGATGAGCGGGGCTACGTAAGAATTTCGACCTACGCTGCAGAACATGAGCGCACGTGTGGTCGACGTGGTGGTGGTCGGCGCCGGCTTCGCCGGGCTGTACGCACTGCACAAGTTCCGTAACCAGGGGCTGTCGGTTCGCGTTTTCGAGGCGGCGCCCGAGGTGGGTGGCACCTGGTATTTCAACCGGTATCCAGGCGCCCGGTGTGACGTCGAGAGTGTCGATTACAGCTACTCGTTCTCCGACGAGTTGCAGCAGGAATGGACGTGGACCGAGAAGTACGCCACCCAGACCGAAATCCTGGCCTATCTGAATTGGGTCACCGACAAACTCGACCTGCGTCGCGACATCACGTTCAATACCCGGGTGACGTCGGCGGTGCTCGACGAGGCGACGCTGCGCTGGACGGTCACCACCGACGACGACCGGATGACGACTGCGCGGTTCGTGGTGATGGCGACCGGAGCCCTCTCGGCAGCCATCACGCCGGCGTTCGACGGCCTGGATCGCTTCGCCGGCGAGACCTACCACACCGCGCACTGGCCCCACGAGGGCGTGGACTTCACCGGTAAGCGGGTCGCGGTGATCGGCACGGGATCGTCTGGCATCCAATCGATTCCGATCTTCGCCGAGCAGGCCGAGCACCTGTACGTCTTCCAGCGCACCCCGAACTACAGCATCCCGGCCGGCAACACACCCCTGACCGCCGAGCAGGTGGCCGAGGTCAAGGCGACCTATGCCGAGCGCCGCCGGGTCTCGTTCCTCAGCGGCGGCGGCTCGCCGTACGTCGGCACCACCACACTGACTTTCGAGGTATCCGAGGAAGAACGGCGGGAAGCGTTCGAGAAGCGTTGGCGCCTCGGCGGTGTGCTGTTTTCCAAGACGTTCCCCGATCAGCTCACCGACCAGGCCGCCAACGACGAGGCACGTCGGTTCTGGGAGGAGAAGGTGCGGGCGGTCATCGACGACCCGGATGTCGCCGATCTCTTGATCCCCAACGATCACCCGATCGGGACCAAGCGAATCTGCACTGACTCCAACTACTTTCAAACGTTCAATCGGCCCAACGTAACGTTGATCAGCGTCCGCCGCACGCCGATCGTGTCGATCGACGAGACCGGTATCAACACTTCCGAACAGCACGTGGATCTCGATGTGATCGTGTTCGCCACCGGATTCGACGCGCTCACCGGCGCACTGGGCAAGATCGACATCGTCGGGCGTGGGGGAGAGCTGTTACGCGACGACTGGGCCGACGGCCCGCGCAGCTACCTCGGCCTGGGTGACGACGGCTTCCCGAACCTGTTCGTAGTCACCGGCCCTGGGGCCCCGGCCGTGCTCGCGAACATGGTGTTGCACGCCGAGGCGCACGTCGACTGGATCGCCGATGCCATCGCCTTTCTCGACACACACGGATTCGTGGGCATCGAGGCGACACCGGACGCGGTGGAGCATTGGCTCGCCGAACTCAACCAGCGGGCGGCAACGACACTCTTCCCGAAAGCGAACTCCTGGTATCTGGGCGCCAATGTGCCTGGGAAGCCACGGGTTTTCATGCTCTTCATCGGTGGCTTCGGGGCGTACAACGACATCTGCGCCGAGGTCGCCGCGGCCGGATACAAGGGCTTCGACCTGATCAAGGCGCCCTGAGCGGTCAGCCGAGCGCACATGCGCACCGTCAGTCCCGCTGCAGGAAGCTCATCACCGCGCTCTCGAACGCCTGCTTGGCCTCGATCATCACCCAGTGCCCGCAATTGGGGAACACGTGCAACTCGGCATTGGGGATGGTGCGCATCGGGATCAGCGCCATATCCAGTGGGCTCACGCGGTCGTCACGCCCCCACGTCAGCAGTGTCGGGGCCTTGACCTTGTGCATGATCGCCCAGGGCAGCGGGAAGTCGGCGTTGCGCATCATCTTCGTCATCGCCGCGAACGCCGCCTTGCCGTACATCCGGCGCGCACTCTCGAGCGTCTCGGGATCGGTGGCAAGCGCGAAGCGTTCCTCGATGAGCTCCTCGGTCACCAGGGCCGGGTTGTAGACCATCGAGTTGAGCCAGTCGATGAGGCGCTGCCGAGTGGGGTCCTCGGTGAACTCCTGCAGCAACCGGATGCCCTCACTGGGGCCCGAGCTGAAGATGTTCGTGCCGATACCACCGATGGTGACCAGCTTGCCGATCCGGTCGCGGTGATTGATCGCGAAGTTGATGCCGACTCCGCCGCCCATCGAGTTGCCGATCACGTCGACCTTCTCCAGGCCCAGCGCGTCGACGAAGGCCGGCATCGCGGCCTGTGCATCCAGCATCGGGTGGCCGCCGAAGTCGTCGCTCACCCCGAACCCCGGGAACTCCAGCACCAGGCAGCGGTAGTGCTCGGCGAAGAAGGCCAGGTTGCCGCGGAAGTTGCGCCAGCCGGTGACACCCGGGCCGGAGCCGTGCAACAGCAACAGGGTGGGGCCCTCGCCGGCCTCGTGGTAGCGCAGAACGCCCTTCTCGGTGGAGATCTCGCGCTTGGTGCCTTCGTAAGTCGTGTCCACGGGTGCTATCCGACCATCGTGGTCGCCGGTGTGGCAACCAGCTGTACCGCTGGCCGGACCGCGGCCGCGGTCACTACATCATCGGCCACATCAGCCCCATTGGTCACAGATTGCGGTACTCTGCTCTCCTGACACGTGTCTTTCAGGCCGTGCCGGGCGAAGGGATGCCTATGACGCAAGTGTCTGAACAAGACGCTGCCGAGGCCGACATCGACCGAAAGCCGCAGGCCGGCCGGCCGCGAACTCGCCTCGATCGCTTCCGGCGCCGCCGACTGCTCGCGCACGTGAGCATCCTGTCGAAGCTCATCCTCATGATGGTGCTCTGCACCGTGCTCGCGTCCGCGGTGATCGGGGGCATCGCCTTCAAGGCGGGCCGCGCCTCGATTCGGGAAGCGGTGTTCAGCCGGCTCACCGAAGTCCGGGGATCGCAAACCCGAGCGCTCACCAACCAGATCACGGACTTGCGGAATTCACTGATCACCTACACCCAGGGGGTCAGCACCCAAACCGCTCTGGAGGAGTTCACCGCCGGATTCGATCAGCTGTCGACCGTGCAGATCACCCCCGCGCAATCTCAGACCATCACCGACTACTACAACAACACCTTCATCAAAGAGGTTGAGCAGTACAGCGGGACAAAGCTCGACGCGGCCGCGCTGCTGCCGACGACGAACCCCGAGCGGTATCTGCAGGCGAACTACACCGCGCTGCGCAAGGACGATGACAACGCGATCACCATCGACGACGCCCGCGACGGCAGCATGTGGTCGGCCGCGAATGCACGCTTCCAGGACTTCTTCCGGCAGATCGTGACGCGCTTCGATTTCGAGGACGCCCTGTTGCTCGACGGTCGCGGCAATGTCGTCTACAGCGCCTACAAGGATGTCGACCTGGGAACCAACATCCTCGACGGGCCGTACTCCGGATCCAAACTTCGCCAGGCGTACCTGAAAGCGATGTCGGCCAACCAGATCGACTACGTCGGCTTCACCGACTTCGAGTTCTACCAGCCCGCTGAAATGCAGCCGACGGCATGGATGGTGGCGCCGCTACTCAAGAATGGCCGCGCCGAAGGTGTTCTGGCACTGCAGTTCCCGATCACAAAGATCAACCGGCTGATGACGTTCGACAAGCAGTGGCAGCAAGCGGGAATGGGCGAGACCGGGGAGACGGTCCTGGGCGGGCCGGACGACCTGATGCGGTCGGATTCGCGTCTGTTTCTGGAGGATCCGCAGCAGTACAAGTCCGCTGTCCTGGAAGCAGGCACGCCTCCCGACGTCGCCGATATGGCGATCCGTCAAGGTGGCACCACACTGATCCAGAAAATGACGTCCGCGGCGACCCTCAACGCCCAGAAGGGGGAGACCGGAACCGTCATCACCAAGGACTATCTCGGTCAGGAGACCTTGCAGGCCTATGCGCCTCTGGTGATCAAAGACTCGGAACTGCACTGGTCCATCGTCGCGAAAGTGACCACCGCAGAGGCGTTCGCCCGCGAGTCGGCGTTCACCAAGACCGTCGTGCTGGTCACCACCGGCATCGTGTTCGTGGTGTGCCTGCTGGCCATATCGCTGGCCCAGATCTTCGTCCGTCCGATCAGGCGGCTGGAAGCCGGCGCCCAGCGAATCAGCGCCGGCGACTACAACGTGGCCATCCCGGTCGACAGCCGCGACGAAATCGGAGATCTGACAGTCGCGTTCAACGAGATGGGCCGCAGTCTGACGGTCAAGGAAGACCTGATCAATCAGCAGCGCAAGGAGAACGACGAACTGCTGCGGTCGCTGATGCCCGATGCGCTGGCCGAGCGGTTCAAGCAGGGCGAGGAGATCATCGCCGTCGAGCACCAGAACGTCACCGTCATCTTCGCCGACCTCATCGGCCTCGATCGCCTACAGGCCGAGCTGGCCACCGACGCATCGCTGGCGTTGGTCAACGAGCTGATCCGGCAGATCGACGCCGCCGCAGAGAATTTCGGCATGGAAACCGTCCACACCGTGCGCAACGGCTATCTCGCGAGCTGTGGGCTGATTGTCCCGCGGTTGGACAACGTGCGCCGGACCGTGGACTTCGCCATGGAATGCCAGCGGATCGTCGAGCGGTTCAACGCTGAGACGGGCAACGACCTGCAGCTGCGCGCCGGCATCGACACCGGCATGGTCAGTAGCGGGCTGCTCGGGCGCCCGTCGGTCGTCTACGACATGTGGGGCGCAGTGGTGAACCTCGCACATCAGATCAAAAATGGCTCGCCGCAACCCGGAATCTACGTCACCTCCCATGTCTACGAGGTGCTGCAGGAGACGATGCAGTTCGATTCTGCGGGTAGCGTCTCGGTCGACGGTGAGGCGAATCCGATCTGGCGGCTCGCGGAGCGTCACTGATGGCCAACGTGTTCTCCTCGGCATGGTTCTACTGGGCGGTCGGCATCGCTTTCGGCCTTCCGCTGGGATTGGTGGCGCTGACCGAGTGGCAGCACGCACTGCAACGCAAGCAGGGCGCTTTGCTGCGGCCCGTGACGATTCTGCGCAACTACCTTCTTCCGCTCATCGCACTGCTGCTGTTGATGCTGGAGGCCAATCAGATTCCGCCGCACGCCACATCGGTGCGGGTCGTCGCGACCCTTGCTGCGTTCGTGGTTCTGGTGCTGATGCTCTCAGGCATCAATGCGGCGCTGTTCCAGAGCGCACCGGACGGGTCCTGGCGTAAGCGGATGCCGTCGATCTTCCTCGACGTTCTGCGTTTCGTCCTGATCGCGGTCGGGGTGGCGATGATCTTCGCCTACATCTGGGGCGCCAACGTCAAGGGTCTGTTCACCGCGCTGGGCATTACCTCGATCGTCGTCGGCCTGACTCTGCAGAATTCGGTCGGCCAGATCATTTCCGGGCTGCTGATGCTCTTCGAGCAGCCGTTCAAACTGGGGGATTGGATCCAGACCCCGCAGGCCAAAGGCCGTGTCGTCGAGGTGAACTGGCGCGCCACACATCTCGAGACGGGGACCGGTCTGCAGATCACCCCGAACTCCGTGCTCGCCAGCGCATCGTTCACCAACCTCAGTCGCCCCGAAGGCCAGCACACGTGCGAGGTGGACGTCGTCTTCGCCCACGACGATCCGCCAGACCGGGTGTGCGACATGCTCACTCGCGCGGCAGCCGAGCTGCCCCAATGCGATCCGGACCGCGCGCCCAAGACGGTCCCGATCGGCGGTATGGAGTACCGCACGAAAATTCCGCTGAAGTCACCCGCGGAGGACGGAAAGGCCAAAGCCACATTCCGGCGCTGGATCTGGTATGCCGCCCGGCGCGAAGGGCTGCACCTCGACGAGACCGACGACGAATTCTCCACTCCAGAGAGAGTTTCCGAAGGCTTCAACAAGGTCGTCGGTCCGGTCTTGAAGTTGCGCCGCGACGAGCACGAGGATTTGGTCGAGCACGCCAGGATCGAGCGCTACGGTGACGGCGAACGCATGCAGCGCGCCGGTGAGGTTCCGAGCGGGATGATGTTCGTCCTGTCGGGCACCGTGCAGATGAACGCGCATCTCGAAGATGGTTCGCAAGTGATGGCCTGGACCCAGGACGAGGGCTCGTTCCTCGGCCAGTCCACGCTGACCCGGCAGCCCGTGCTCGGAAGCGCCTACGCGGTCGGCGAGGTCGCGGTGGTGTACCTACCTCGCGACACGGTCGCCGACCTGGTGCAGCGCAATCCGCTGCTGCTGCAAGAACTGGGCCGGACGATCGAGGAACGCCGCGAACACGTGCTGCGAGCGGTCGACCAGGCCACTGACGTCGATATCGATTGAGCGCCATGGGTTCTGCCGATCGGTACGACCTCGTGGTCGTCGGCGCCGGCATCGTCGGCCTGGCCGTGGCCCGAGAGTGGATGTGGCGCCGCCCCGATGATTCGGTCGCCGTCCTGGAACGCGAAGACGCGCCGGCGCGCCACCAGACCGGCCACAACTCCGGAGTGATCCATGGCGGCATCTACTACCAACCCGGATCGCTGAAGGCCAGGCTGTGCGTCGAAGGTGCGCGGCTGATGTACGAGTACTGCGAGCACAACGCGATCAAGCATGAACGGTGCGGCAAACTGATCGTCGCGGTATCGCCCGCTGAACTCGGTCGCCTCGACGATCTCGAAGAGCGCGGTATCGCCAACGCCGTGCCGGGTCTGCGTCGCATTGGCCCCGATGAGATCGCCGAGATCGAGCCCAATGCCGTTGGGCTGCAAGCACTTCATGCGCCCAACACCGGCATCGTCGATTACCCCGCCGTGGCCACCACCCTGGTCGATGAACTGACGGCCGCGGGGGTCTCGGTGCGGTTCGGCACCGCGGTGACCGCGATCGACGGCGGAGAGAATCCGGTTGTCCACACCGCCGGCGGCCCGCTGCGTGCCGGCACGGTGATCGCCTGTGCCGGACTGTGGGCCGACCGCCTCGCCCGACGTGCGGGGGCGCCGCGAGATCCGCAGATCGTCCCGTTCCGCGGGGCCTACCTCGGACTCAAACCCACGCCGTCACCGCGCCTGAACGGGATGATCTATCCGGTGCCCAACCCGGACCTGCCGTTCCTCGGTGTGCACATCACCAAGCACATCACCGGCGATGTGACACTCGGACCCACCGCCATGATGGTGGCTGCCCGCGACGCGTATTCGTTGCGGCGGTTGAGTGTTCGCGACTCGTGGGAGACGCTGACCTGGCCGGGCACCTGGCGGGTGGCGCACCGCTACTGGCGGGTGGGGCTCGACGAGATCCGGATGGCGGCCAGCCGCAAGGCGTTCGTCACCGCCGCCGCCCGCTACATGCCCGGGCTGACGCCGACTGATCTGGACGGCAGTTCACACGCGGGTGTCCGAGCGCAAGCCGTCGGCCGCGACGGCTCGCTGGTCGACGATTTCGTGATCTCCCGCGACGGTCGCATCTCCCATGTGCGCAATGCGCCGTCCCCGGCGGCCACGTCGGCGTTCGCACTGGCCCGCGAACTGGTCGACCGCGTCACCGGCTAGACGAGTCAGTACTGGCGGTACCTGCGCTGCACGTGCGCCTGCCGGATCGCGATCTGCGCGGCCCGGCAGGCGGGCGTTACCGTCCGCGTGGTGGCGGGCATGCGGCTGCGCACGTCAGCCAACGGGACTGTGCTGACCGAGATTTCGGGGAGCTGCTCGGGATCCTGGGCGTAGGTCCAGCGGAAGCTGAGGAAGCCCTTCCGCAGCCCGGTGGTGTCCAGCCAGTTGGGTACGCCCGGATCGCCTGCGGCGACGACGTAGCGGACGATGCCGTCGTCATCCGGTTCGGCCTGGAAGCCGTTGAGACTGGATTGGTGATTGGCGTAGTCGAGCGATTCACCCCACAGGTTGCTCAGGTGGAACCCGCTGTAGGCGGGTTGCACCGGGACGCTCGTCTCGATCAGCAGTGCCTCGTCCGGCTCGAGGTCGAACACCCCACCGGAGTAGACGTTCGTGTTCTGCCCGCCACCGGTGGCCAGGTTGGCGCGAGCAGGTGCGTTCAATCCGTTGCGCGGCATGAATGTTGCGCCGTCGCCGTTACGATCGCCGTGCGCCTCCAAGATCACGTCGTAGAACTCGTTCCAGAACTTCATCTGGTTCTCGACGATCGAACCGGCACGACGCATCCGGCTGGCGGCATCCGCGGCGTCGATGGCCCTGGGATGCCGTCCTTCCTGACCGATCTGCTCGATGTGCAAGTCGGGGCAAACCTCGTTGGCCCAGTCGTGGAACAGCATCCGCACGATGAGGTATTGCGCTGTCCCTGAGCCGGTTTCGGTGACCCGGCGGCTAGGCAGGAAATTGCCGGTGAACCCGGTTGGGGCTTGCGGACCGACGAGGATCTCGAACTGCCCGTCGCTCTCGATGCGCAACTCGCTGCTGTCCAGCGACCCGGTGATCATGCGATGGGCTGGGCTCAGTTCCATCAGGCTGCCCGAGTCCCCGGCGTACGCGGTGTGGGTCTCGAAGATCATGTACTGCGGCGCCTGCGCGAGCACCCGGCCACGGATGCGGTACGTCTGATCGCCGTCGATGGCCGCCGACAGGTACAGCGCGTCGGCGTTGTCGATGGTGGCCTTGTCGGTCGGCTGGATGGCGCGCCGAAAATAGGGGAATCCGGGGTCTTCGAAGAAAGCCCGCTCGATCGCGGCGAAGGTGAATCCGAGGAGGTAGCGGTAACCCTCGGCCAGGCCGCGTTCGCTGGGCGGGGGAGCGTGCAGCTCCTCGGAGTCCACGGCGTCGCGGGCACGGCTCAGGGCAGCGGTGAGGTCGTCCCAGGCGGCACGCAGCTCGCCGGCACCGTGATCAGTTGACACCTGCGTGCTCTCCTTCGTGTCCTTCGTTCGACCAGCCGAACTGGTCGAAAAGGGGTGCGAGCCGGACGTGGATCGCCTGCGGATCCAGACCGAACTCCTCGAGGCTGTACCGGTGGGTGGTCTCGTGGCCCTGCCCGCGCGAGGCACTGATGGCTGCGGCCACATCCGATGGCAGATCGAGGTCGAGCTCGTCGTAGACCCGCCGCATGGTGGCCGCAGGCTCGCCGACCAGGTCGCGATAATCGACCACACACGAGCGGATCTCGGGGTGGCGGGCCAGCACGTCGAGCGGATGACAGTAGGAGTCGAAGGACTGGTCGGCCAGGATTCGGATCGATTCCAGGATCAACCGCTCGTCGCGTCCCTGTAGTTGCCAGGTGGTTTGCAGCATCTTGAGCAGGCTCGGGATGGTCTCGTACGGATTCCGCATGGGCACAATGAATTTCGCGTCAGGGAAGGTTTCGATGAGCGATTCCACGCGCCCGCAGAAGGTGGGGTTCTTGCTCAGGTGGGTCCGGCCGCCGTTGAGGGCCACTTGGCGTCGGACGCATTCTGCGTAGAACGTCATCAGCCGACGGCGCTTGCGTTCACTCCACCTGTCGACGTGGTAGAAGTCCAGTTGACCCAGGTAGGGGAACAGCACGATCCAAAATCCTGACCCCAGCGACCAGGTGAGCAGGAAGTCATCTTCTTCCGCGGTGAAGAAGCCGGTGCGGTGCATGTCGTTGGTCTCGGCGAAGGCGCGTTCTTCGATCGCGTCGATCCTGTGTCGCAGCCGCTTTCCGAATAGCACCTCGTCGGCACGGAACAGCAGCCGCAGCAGCCGCTTCTCCAGCAGTGAGGGGAAGAACATCTCGTACATCAGGACCACGCTGAACTGGTCGTCGCGCGCCATCAGGCGATGCAGATAGGTGGTGCCGCTGCGGGCATGCCCGACGCAGAAGACCGGTTCGCGAACCTCGGTGCGCCGCAGCGAGGGGAATAGCAGCGGATCCAACGCGAAGCAGATGGCGTGGATCGCCGCCATCGCCGGAACGCCGATCAGGAACGCGGCGAGCAGTTTTCGTCGACGGCCGCGGTCGGGCTCGGCGCGCACGAGTCGCAGCATCGTGACGTAGTTGCCCACGTCGAAGTAGAACCGTGCCCCGGCCATGGTCGAGAGTAGGTGCGAAAGATTGACAAAGTCAAGCAAACGGGGTGGTTCAGTCGTCGATCGGGGTGGCAAGGGAGTCGGCGACGAATCGGGTCAGGAACCGATCGAACTGATCGAGTTCGGCTTCCGTCCAGTCCGCCAGCGCCCTTTGGAGGTGGCCGATGCGTACGCCGAGCAGCTTCCCGGCGACGCGTCGTCCCTGCGAGGTGACGGTCACGAGGGCGACCCGCAGATCGGCCGGGTCCGGGTTTCGTGTGACGAGGCCCGCGTCGACCAAGGAGGTGACCTGACGTGTCGCCATTCCCATGTCCATGTGGGTACTGCGAGCGAGGGCACCCATGGCGAGCGGGCCGTTGTCGATCAGCGCTCGAAGCAACGCATACGACGGTTGGGTCAGGCCGACGCCGGCGGCGGCGGCCTGACGAGCGAACAGGGACCGACTGCTGGTCAGGCGCACGACCTGGGCCAGCGTTCGACTGATCGAGTCGAGCGAGGCGTCCTTCGGCGAAGAAGTCACAGCGCGTCCGTTCCAGGGTGTCCGCTTCTTATCGGGTGTCAGCAACGTTGATACCAGCCCGCTGGCATCAGGATGCGACGGGTGTCGTTGAATGCCAACCATGACCGCACATCCGGCGCGTGTCGGTGCCGCCATGGCCGTGGGGTCGATGACCAGCGTTCAACTCGGCCTCGCGCTCGCGGTCGATCTGATCGACCGGATCGGGGCCGAAGGGGCCGCGTGGTTGCGCCTGGCCTGGGCCGGCGTCCTGTTCCTGGTGGTGGTTCGGCCGCGCCGGGCCGCCTTCACCCGTGCCACGTTCGGGATCTGCGTGCTGCTCGGGATCGTGACGGCCCTGATCACGATGCTGTTCATGGCGGCGTTGGCCCGCATCCCCATGGGCACGGCCAGCGCGCTGGAGTTCCTCGGACCGCTTGGGGTGGCGGTGGTCAGTGGAAGCGGCCGCGCTCGCTGGGTGTGGCCGGCGCTGGCCGCCGTCGGCGTCCTGGCGCTGACCCAACCCTGGCAGGGCGAGATCGACACCGTCGGCGTGGGCTTCGCGCTGGGCGCGGCGGTCTGCTGGGCGGCCTACATCCTGCTGACCCAGCGCGTCGGCGACCGAGTGAGTGGACTTCAGGGCCTGGGGGTCTCCATGCCGGTAGCGGCCGCGGTCGGCACGGCGACGGTCGGTGCGGCCGTGCTGCCACGGATGACTCCCGACATGATCCTCATCGGTCTCGGGCTGGCGCTGCTGCTGCCGATCGTGCCGTTCATCCTCGAACTGCTGGCGCTGCGTCGCCTGAACGCCGCGGCGTTCGGCACGTTGATGAGTCTGGAACCAGCGCTGGCGTTGCTGATCGGATTTCTCGTCCTCCACCAGGTGCCCAACGCGGCCGCGATCGCCGGGATCGCGTTCGTCGTGGTCGCCGGGATCGGCGCCGCCCATCGGGGGGTGCGCGACGCACCGGCTTCCCTTCAGCCCGGCTAGTCAGCCCCACTCGTGGTTCATTGCGCGCGACTCGGCGACGTCGTCGACGGAGGCGTCCCGCAGCCGGGGCCGGGTGACGGCGATCAGCACCATCGCGGCGGCGGCGGTGATCGCACCGAGGGCAAAGATGATCGTGAAGCTGCTTTCCGGGGTGTGGCCATGTTGGGAGCGGCCCAGTAGTACCGCGACGATCGCGGCCGCGATCGAGCTGCCGACGGTGCGCGCGATCGCGTTCATGCTTGTGGCGACACCGGTTTCGTCGGCGTCGACCTCGCGCACGACCAGGGCGGGCAGTGCGCCGTAGGCCAGGCTGATGTAGGCGTTGGCCAGCACGCCGGCCATGATCACCTGCCACGGCTCGTCGTGCAGGACGGCCAGCAGGACGAATCCGAGAACCCCGGCGGCGGCGCCGACGATCAGTACCGCGCGGGCTCCGAAACGGTCGATGTAGCGGCCGCTGGCCACTGCGGTGAGGAAGCCGGCCAGTGCGCCCGGCAGCAAGAAGATGACGCTGGCGCCGAGCACGGTCGCCGCGAAGCCGTAGCCGCTGCCCGCCGGCGCCTCGACGAAGTCGGTGAGACCCAGGAACGCGAAGTACAGGCCCATTCCGACCAGGATCGTCGCGAGGTTGGTCAACAGGATCGGGCGTCGGGACAGCATCGCCGTCGACACCAGCGGGTGGGCGCTGCGGCGTTCCCACCACCACCACGCCGTCAGCACCGCCAATCCGGCGCCGAGGCAGCCGATCGTGGCGGGCGAGATCCAGCCCCAGCCGTGGCCCTGGGTGATCGCCAGCAGCACCGCGGACAGGCCCAGCGCGAGCCCCGCCGCGCCGGCCCAGTCCACCGTCCCGTCGGAACTTCGGGGCCGGGTCGGCAGAACCGCCAGCACCGCGACGATCACCGCAACGGTGAAGACCGTGGTCAGCCAGAACACCCGGTGATAGCCCGCATCGCCGCGCATCAGCAGGCCGGTGACCACCAATCCCATACCGCCACCGAAGCCGAGGGAGCCGGACAGCACCGCCATCGCGCGCATCAGCCGGTCGGCAGGCAACTCCTCCCGCAGGATCGACACGCCGATGGGGTAGAGCGAGTAGGACGCGCCCTGCAACACCCGTGCGGTGATCAGCAGGGGCAGCGACGATGTCAGCGCGGCAAGCAACGAGCCGGCGAGCACGATCGCGAGCACGGCCAGCAGTACCCGCTTCTTGCTGTACAGGTCGGCCAGCCGGCCGATGAGCGGCGTGGTGGCGGCCGCGGCGAGCAGATTCGCCGTCACCGCCCAGCTGACGTCGACCGGGGAAGCATGCAGTTGCCGAGCCATCACGCCGAGAACCGGCACGACACCGGTCTGCAGGACGGCCACCGTCAGCGCGACGACGCTCAGGGTGGCGACGAGTAGCCCCGGTCTGCGATAGCCGATGCCCTGCGTCTCGAGATCTGACACCCGTTGATTATGTCGTCTAAGAACCGATGGCTGACACCGGAGTGCGTTGTGCGAGGATGCCCGGATGGGCACCCGACCGGCGCATTTCATTTCCGATCCCGACGGCATGTTCCATCCGACGGAGAACGCCCGAAGCCGCTGGGGCGACGACATGCTCAACGGGCCCGCGGTGGTCAGCTTGGCGGCGTTCAATCTCGAGCAGCGGTTCGGGCTGCCCGAGTTCCTGCCAGCGCGGCTCACGGTCGACTTGTTCAAGGCGGCTCGCCGGGTGCCGACCACGGTGCGTTCGCGGCTGATTCGCGACGGTCGCCGCATCCGCAATTCCGAGTGCGACGTCATGCAGGGCGACGTGATCGTCGCGCGGGCGACGCTGGTGCAGTACCGGCTGTCGGAACCTCCGCCGGGCGACGAATGGTTTGCTCACGCCGAATTCACCCCGCCATCGGATTGCGAGCAGCACGGGTTCTTCATCGGCAGCGACGACGTCGGATGGCGCGCCGACGGTGGAGCGCACCAGAACACCTCACGCAAACGCGTCTATCACAGCCCGATCGACGTGGTCGCCGGTCATGACATCACGCCGTTTGTCCGGACGGTCGTCGTCGCCGAGGCCACCAGTCTGGTCAGCAACCTCGGCACCAAGGGCATCGGCTACATCAACGGTGATCTGACCGTTGCTTTGTCCCGGCTGCCGGAGTCGGAACATATTGGTGTGCAAGGTGATTCACACTGGGTATCGGACGGCATTTCGGTGGGCACCGGGACGCTGTTCGACAGCGTCGGCCCGTTCGGCACCGGTCTGGTCACCGCGATCGCGAACCCGGCGGCTCAGATCGACTTCAGCGCACCCGATTCGATCCCGACGTTGAGCGTCTGACTCTAGAGCAGCAGCGCGCGCAGCTGGTCGTGCGGTAACGCGGGGGATCGATGCCCGTCGCGGCCGACCATGTCGGCGTTGACCACGAGTGCATTCAGCACCGCCTCCTCGACGCTGTGCACGACGGCGGCGTAGAGCTCATCCATCCGGCCCCACGGCAGGAACCTCACGTGGCCGAACTCGTCGTCGCGGACCGGGCCAATGGGGAAGCGGCTGGCGAGATCCGGTGCGTCAGCGGTGGAGAAGGCCAGGAAGATGTCTCCGGAGAAGTGGCTACCGGTGGTGCCGGTGCGGGCCAGTCCCAAGGGAACCCGACGGGCGAGTGCCTTGCACTGTCCGGGTAGCAGCGGCGCATCGGTCGCGATCACCGCGATCACCGAACCGGCGCCGGGCGGCGGCCGGTTGAGATCGCGCTCGAACCAGTCGCCGTCGAGCGGATTCTCGACGTCCAGGCGCGGGCCGACGTGCCGCCCGGCCACGGTGAGTTCATGGCGCGCACCGAAATTCGCCTGCACAAACGCACCCACCGTGAAGGTGTGGGTTCCGTAGCGCGCCAGCCGCGACGCGGTTCCGTTGCCGCCCTTGAACTCATAGCAGTTCATCCCGGTACCGCCGCCGACCGAGCCTTCCGGCACCGGGCCCCCGGTGGCATTGTCCAGCGCTGCTTCGGCATGCTCCGGTCGCACATGGCCGCCGTTGATGTCGTTGAGGTAGCCATCCCAGGTTTCGGCGCACACCGGCAACAACCATTGCCGCGCCAGGACCGGGTCGACGCGGTTGACCCAGGAGATCACGCCCGTATGGCAGGAACCGACGGCGTGCGTATTCGACAGCAGCACAGGCAGATTGAAGGCACCGGACTCCTCGATCCAGGTGGTGCCGGTCATCTCGCCGTTGCCGTTGAGTGAGAACCATCCCGCCGCGCAGGGCCGGCCGAGTCCGGCCCGCCCGCGGGGCAGGACCGCCGTGACGCCGGTGCGGACCGCGTCACCGGCCACCAGGGTGGTGACACCGACCTCGACGCCGGGCACGTCGGTGATCGCGTTGAGTGGCCCCGGTTCGCCGGACAGAGCGATGTCGAGTCCGCGGGCGCGCGGACGGCCGTCGGTGGTGAATGCCGCTGGAGACGTCACCCGGCCGACCCTACCGTCGGCTACGGGGCAAAGCGGTCCCGAAAAGACCACGGGCGCCGGGGAAGGTTTCACACCTTCCCCAGCGCCGCCTGGTGCCCGCACCACACCCCCCAGAGCCGTGTTGCGAGCCATCAGGCGATTCCGGCGCCCCCCGGGCGGAATCCGTGTTTCGTCTGACGTTGGTGCCAAGTTATCGCGCGGATATCGCCGCGCGCACGCGTAGTGCACTACTCGATTTCAGGTTCTTCTCAGGTTGATCACCTCGTGCCCGCTGCCGAGGGCGCGCCGGGCATGATCATCGGTGCCGGCTGACGACGAACGGAGACTCCATGACGGGGCGCGCTGACGTGCTGATCACGGCTGAAGCGTTGGCCGACCACATGGCGGCCGGCGACCCGGTCACCGTGTTGGACGTGCGCTGGACCTTGAGCGAACCGGACGGGCGGGAGCACTACCTCCAGGGGCATGTGCCCGGCGCGGTGTACGTGTCGCTCGACGACGAGTTGACCGACCACACCGTGCCAGACCGCGGCCGCCACCCGCTTCCGGCGGGGTCGGCGGTGCAGGCCGCCGCGCGACGCTGGGGTGTTCGTGACGGGCGCCCGGTCGTCGCCTACGACGACTGGAACCGGGCGGGATCGGCGCGGGCCTGGTGGGTGCTGACGGCCGCAGGAATCACCGACGTCCGCATTCTCGACGGAGGCTGGTCGGCGTGGAAGGCAGCAGGCGGACTAGTCGAAGCCGGTCCGGTCGATCCGGCGCCGGGCGACGTGACGGTGGCCCACCAGGATCTGTATGCCGGCGCGCTGCCAACCCTGACCATCGACGAGGTCGGCAACGGCCCGCTGCTCGACGCCCGAGCGCCGGAACGGTTCCGCGGCGACGTGGAACCGGTTGACGCCGTCGCCGGGCACATCCCCGGCGCGCGCAACCTGCCGAGCACGATGCTGCTCAGCGGGCAGGAAACCTTTCTCGATGACACCGCCCTGGCCGGCCTGCTGACCGACCGCGGTATCGAGCCCGGCGACCCGATCGGCGTCTACTGCGGATCGGGGATCACCGCGGCGGTGACCGTCGCCGCGCTGACCGCCGCGGGCCGCGAGGCCGCTCTGTTCCCAGGATCCTGGTCGCAGTGGAGCTCCGATCCGGATCGGCCTGTCGCCCGCGGCGAGCAGTGACGATGGAGACGTTCCTGGTGTACCTGAAGGTTCAGGCGATGTGCTTCGTCTTCGGCATCGTCGGGCCGATCTTTCTGGTCGTGTACTTCGCCGTCCAACCCGACCCGACAATCCGGTGGATGTACTACTGGGGCTTGGTGATCACTGCGATCGACGTGCTGATCGCACTCGGCCTGACCGACCAGACCTTGCGAGCCCGTCGGGTTACGCACAAGCAGGAGGAGACCCCCACATCGTGACGATCGTCGATCGTGAGATGGCTGACGAGACGACGGATCCCGCGTCGCGACAGCAGCGGTGGGAAGGGCTGGCGGAGTGGCCGCTGGCGGCATGCGCCGCGATCTTCCTTGCGCTGTTCTCGGTCAAGGTGCTGGCGCAACCACAGGGCTTGAACCAGCACATCATTCACGGGCTGCTGTTCGTGCTGTATCTGCCCTTCCTCGTCGACTATGTCGCGCGTCTGGTGCTGGCCGAACATCGGACGCGGTGGTTCGTGCGCCACCTGCTCGATCTCATCGTCGTCGTGTTGCCGTTGATGGGTCCGCTCCTGCTGCTGCGCCTCGTCGCGCTCGTGGGTGCCCTGCAGCGCGCCATCGGCGACGCGATCCGCGGCCGAGTGGTGGTCTACACCGCGTTCAGCGCGGTCCTGTTGGTCTACGCCGCCTCACTGGCGGTGCTCCAGGTCGAACGTCCCGCGCCCGGCGCCAACATCACGAGCTTCGGCGACGCGATCTGGTGGTCGGTCACCACCATCACCACCGTCGGTTACGGCGACCTCTATCCGGTGACGGTGCTGGGGCGGATCGTCGCCGCGCTGCTCATGATTGGCGGGATCAGCATGGTCGGCGCCATCACTGCCACCATCGCCAGCTGGATCGTGCAGCGGGTATCGGCGGAGGACAGCGCCCAGCAAGCCGCCACCGTCGCGCATATCGAGAGTCTGCAGGCCGAGGTGTCCCGGCTCGCGGACCTCGTGGCCGCGCAGACCGAGGGGAGGAGCCGGTGACCCGCGGGCCGTTCGACGGTAAGGCTGTCATCACCGGTGCGGGAAAGTCGCAGGTGGGGCGTCGCCTGGGCCGCACCGGGCTGGAACTGACCATCGAAGCCGTGCTGCGGGCGATTGCCGACGCCGGGCTCGACGTCGACGACGTGGACGGCATCGCCAGCTATCCCGGTGCGGTGGCGGGCAACCCGGGCTTCTCCGGGGCCAACGTCACCGACGTGCGGACTGCCCTGGGCCTACGCAGCAGGTGGTACATGTCCGGGCTGGAGACCGCGGGCCAGATCGGACCGGTGATCGAAGCCTGTATGGCCGTCACCCTCGGCTTGGCCAACCATGTGGTGGTGTTCCGGTCGGTGTGGGAGTCGACCGCGGCGCAGCACGCCGGCGGCGGCCACGCCTCGGTGTTGCTCGGCGGCGGCGGGAAGCTGCCGCCGCAGATGGAATGGACTGCGCCGTTCGGCGCGCTGTCGGCGGCCAACTGGCTGGCGATGCCGGCACAGCGGTACATGCACGACTTCGGGCTCACCCGTGAGCAACTCGGTGCGATCGCGCTGAACGCCCGGCGCAATGCGGGTCGCAACCCCGACGCCGTGTACCGCGACCCACTGACGATGGAGGACTACCTGTCCGCCCGGATGATCTCGGAACCGTTGTGCCTGTACGACTGTGATGTGCCCTGCGACGGCGCCACCGCGGTCATCGTCTCCCGTCGGGATGCCTGCGGCGGATTGCCTCGCCACCCGCTGACGGTCGAATCCGTCGGCCCGGGCATGTTCGAAAGACCAACGTGGGAACAACGTTTCGACCTGACCACGATGGCCGCCCACGACTCGGCCGCCACGTTGTGGGAGCACACCGAGCTGCGGCCGGGTGATGTCGACATGGCCCAGTTGTACGACGGTTTCAGTTTCCTGACCGTGATGTGGTTGGAGGCGCTGGGATTCTGCGAGCACGGCCGGGTCGGCGAATTCATCGCCGGCGGTGAGCGGATCGCGCTCGACGGCGAGTTGCCGTTGAATACCAGCGGCGGTCAGCTCTCGGGCGGACGCCTGCACGGTATGGGGTTCCTGCACGAGGCCTGCGTGCAGCTGTGGGGAGAAGGCGGTGAACGCCAGGCTCCGCGCACCCCGGAAGTCGTCGCGGTCGGCGTCGGCGGCGGACCCGTCGCGGGCTCGATGTTGGTGAGCAGCCGATGAGCTATCAACGCCCGGATCTGCGGCTCGCGCCCAGCCCAACCCCCGAATCGCAAGCGTTCTGGACCGGTGGACGCGAGGGAAATCTCCTGATCAGCCACTGCCGTGCCTGCGGACATTTCTTCCACCCACCCGGACCGGCGTGCTGGCGCTGTCGCAGTACCGATGTCGGCCCGGAGAAGGTGTCCGGGCGGGGGTCGGTCGCGGCATTCAGCGTCGACCGGCAGCCCTGGATTCCCGGATTCGAGCCGCCCTACATCGTGGCGATGGTGGAAATCGCCGAGGAGCCGGGCGTTCGGCTGATCAGCAATGTCGTGGATGTCGAGCCGGCGGACATGCGGATCGGGCTCGAGGTGGATGTCTTCTTCGAAGACTGGACCGGGCTCTCGGGAGAGGAAGACACCCGGGTGTGGATACCGTTGTTCCGGCCCGTGACTCACTGACGGGCTAAGTTATCCCGTTGCCAGGCAACGGGATTCGGGTCAGTCGCGAGCCCAGACGGAGATGTAGCCGATGGGGATGCCGGTGCGGGTGGCGATGCACTCGCGGGCGGCCAATTCGACTTTGTCCCGTGTGGTCGCCTCGGTCGCATCGTTGATTTCCGGGATGCGAATCAGCCAGCGGTTGCTCTCGAACCGAATGTCGATTTCGAAGCACTGGCCGGCCATGGGCCGAAGGACATGATGGGTGCGAAGACCCCGTTGCGGTCGAGTGGAGAAGCCGCGAGTTCTGTAATGAGTACGCATCTTCAAGCTTTCCGAAACGATTCTGGGCCGCGGGAAAAGATACTCTCTGTGACCCGGAATACAAAATCGCGGCACTGGTGACCATGATGGACAGATGGCTGACGACAACCTCACCGCTTCGCAACGGATCGATGCCCGGATTGCCGAGTTCGACGATTGGCGCGGCGAGACGCTCGCGCAGATCCGTGCCGTGATCAAACGTGCCGATCCGGACGTGGTGGAGGAATGGAAGTGGCGCGGTGTTCCGGTGTGGTCCCACGCCGGAATGATCTGCACGGGTGAGACATATAAGGCCGCGGTCAAGATGACGTTCGCCAAGGGTGCGTCGCTGCCGGATCCGTCGGGATTGTTCAATTCCAGCCTCGAGGGAAACACCCGGCGGGCGATCGATTTTCATGAGGGCGATGTCATCGACGAAGAGGCGTTGGCGGACCTCATTCAGGCGGCGATTGAACTGAACATGTCGTCGAAGTCGCGGTCGGGTAAACGCGGATAGCCGATTCCGGTTGCGCCAGCCGGTCACGGGGCGTCGCCGCGGGCCGGATCAGGCTGATCGCGACCAAAACGACGACATTGCCGGCCAGCGCCACCAGCCCCGCGTTGATGCCGTGGACAGGGTCGTGATCGGTGAAGACCAGCCAGCAGACTGCGCTCACACCGACCGCCAGCCCGGCGACGACCGCAGTGGCAGATACCTTCCGCCACACCAGCGCCACCAACACGGCCGGCATCAACTGCGCCATACCCTCATACGACACCAGCGACAGCCGAACCAGAGCGTTCGGCCAGGTGTAGGTCATCACCAGCGCCGCAACGCCGGCCAGTAGGGCCACCGCCTGGGCAAGTTCGCGCTGCCGCGGCGCGGTTCGCGGGTGGATTCCCAAAACCGAACGGCCCCACATGGTTCCGATGACGAGCATGAACATCGCCATCGGCACGATTGCCGAGAGCGCACCGGCCGCTCCGATTACACCGAGCAACCATGGGGGCACTTCGGTCCTGATCATCTCGAAGAGCGCGAGATTGGAGTCTTTGAGTCCCGGCACCACGAACAGTGCGGCCAGCCCGAGGATCACCGGCACGAACAACAACACCTGGTAGAAGGGCAGGATGATGGCATTCCTGCGCAGTGCCTGAGCATTTCGCGCCCCGAGGAACCCGGCGATCTGCGTCGGGAAGACGGTGAACACCACGCCGTTGAGGATGGCCGTCGAGATGAACCAGCCCACGCCGAGGCTGTGGCTGGTCGGACCCGGCAGCGTCAGCCAGGCGCGGTGGTCGTCGGTGATGCGGTGCAGCAGAGCGGAATAGGAGCCGAAGTAGTGCAGCGGGATGTAGACGAAGACGAACACCAGAGTGAGCACGGCCAGGACGTCTTTGAGTACCGAGACCCACGCGCTGCCCCGTAATCCGCTCAGGACGATGAACGATTCGGAGATGACGAACGCCAGCAGATACGCCAGCGACAGGCCGATCGTGCCATAGCTGACCGTGGCGACCACGACTCCGAGACCGGTGATCTGCAACTGGATGTACGGCAGCACGAACACCGTCGCCAGCACTGCTACCACCGCACCGAGCCAGGGGGCGGCGAACCGGTGGGCCACGATGTCGCTGAGCCCGACCAGGTTGTGGGCGTGGGCGTAGTTCCACAGCAGCGGTCCGATCAGGTAGCTGATGGCCATCCCAATCGACAGGTAAGCCACCACGTACAGCGCCGAAAGCCCATGGGTATACGACCACCCCGCGGCACCGAGGTAGCTGAAGCTGGTGTAGGTCTCACCGGCCATCAGCACCAGGGTCAGCAGCAGGCCCAGGCTGCGCCCGCCGATCGACCAGTCCACCAGGTCGCGGGTCTTCGAGCCGCGGGTGCGCGCCCCGACGCCCAGGACAACCGTGGCCACCAGGAACGCAGCCAGCACCGAAACCGAGACAGCGGCGTTCACCGGCTTTCGTGCTCGTCTCGGGCCGACGAGTGGTGGCGGAACACCGGATCACTGCGGGCGGCCAGGTAGACGAACAGCGGAGTGAGCACGGTTGCGCCCAACAGCCACGGCCCGAGGAGGTAGGGATGGTTGACGAAGGGGAGTGGCGCGAGAAACAGCGCCACCGGGGCCAGCAGCCACAGCAGCGACCACCGGCCACGCAGGATGTCGCGCATGTGCCCAGCATTGCAGCTGATGTGCCGGGAAGCACCATGTGCCGAACCAATTGTCGGCATTCCGGATCAACAGCCGGCTCGGCGACACTATCCGCCGGCGAAGTACACGCCGAGCATCGCAGCGATCACCACGACCACCCATCCACTGGTGACCGCTTTAAGCCACACCGGCGCACGCCGAACCTCCATGAAGTGCCAGATCACCAGCTGTGCCTTCACGGCGGCGATCAACAGCACGACGGTCGTGACCGTCGAATTGAGCTGATGGGCGGCCCCGCCGTCGCGCGACACCAGCCACGACACGACGGTGACCGCGGTGAGCAGCGCCCACACGATCGCCAGCGGATTACGGATCAGCGCGGCCACAGGATCACCTCATCAGGTAGAACGCGGCGAACAGGACCAACCACAGGACATCGACCATGTGCCAGTACGTGGCACCCGTCTCGACGAACGAGATCTTCGGCTGCGCTGCGGTTTTCAGGTTACGGATCACGAAGCAGAGGATGACGAGTCCGAGCAGAACGTGGCACAGGTGCAGGCCGGTCATCACGAAGTAGAACATGAAGAACAGGTTGGTCCCCGGCGTGATACCGGCGGTGATTTCGGGAATCCATTCGAACGCCTTCAGTACGGGGAAGGCGGCGCCCAGGGCCAGCGCAATGACGAAGCGGCGCAGTGCTTCCGCCGAATTGCCGGCGCGGGCCGCGGTGGCGCCCAGAACCACGAACAGCGAACTGGTCAGCAGCACAACGGTGTTGATCGCGCCGATGTCCACATTGAGCCGAGCCTGGCTGCGCAGGAAGAGATCGGGATTCTGTCCGCGGTAGTAGATATAGCCGATGAAGTAGAGACCGAAGATGAACAGATCGCCGATGACGAAGAACCACATGCTCGGGTCACCGGGTACATGCCCGGGTACGGGGTCTCGCCGCGACGCGCTGAGGTCGTCTGCGCGACCCTCGGCAACGTCGGTCACGCGGTCACCCCGGTGCGCGAATCGGTGGCGACCGTCGAGAGGTCGGCGTTGTCGAGTTCGGACTCGGGCTGCTTCTTGATAGACCGGTAGATGCACGTGTAGACCACGAGTTGCCAAGAGACATAAAGGACCATCGTGAACCAGAACGTCATCAGGCCGTTCCGGGCGAACGGCCCTGACCTGTTGATCCAGACCGGTGCGGCCATCAACTCGGTCATGTACTGCCAGACGGTGTAGTAGCCGAGCCACTTCGGCAGGACGTTGTTCGTGTCCAGGAGGATGGCCAATCCGAATGCCATCCACATGACGCAGAAACAGCCCAGGGATCCGATGAACGCTAGATAGCCGAAGTCGTAGAGCATCGACAGAACGGCGGGGCTGTACCCAGGCCGGAAGGCGCCGAGGCCGAAGCAGAACATCGGAAACAGCATGCCGACGACGGCGCCGGTGATGGCCCCCATCATCAATGTGTAGCGGAAGGCGGGACTGACCGACATGCGCTTGATCTGCATGAGATACACCGCGTTCGACACCGGCGCGAGACCGTAGGCCAGCGTCAGCAGGACACACGCGACGAGCAGGTTGTGCGACTGCATGAACGCGACGATGTCCGGCGTGGACGCGCTCGGCGACCGCGGCGGCATCATCCAGCTCAGCGGCACAAACACCAGTCCGAAGATGTTGAAGAAGAACGGCACACTCCAGAAGGTGATCCACTGATCGAGCTTGCGGTTCCTGCGCCGCGTCACGCGAGCACTTCCCGCTCACTGCCCTGGTTGTTCACCGCACGCAGGAGGACGACGAACATCACCACGATGTAGACGGCGAATGTCACCAGCCGCAACGTGAATGACAGGACGCCGTTCCAGGCCAGAGGACCGGTCTTGACCAGGATCGAGAAGGCACTCGGAGCGAGAAGCACGACGGTCGCGACGTTGAAGTGCGCCGCCCAGCGCGGGAAGATCGGATCCGGCCGCTCGTCGAGGTACACACTGAGTGCGAAGCACAGGTTCTGCACGATGATGGTGCCGACCGGTGCGATGAAGAAGAACCACGCCATGTCGTTGAGCAGACTCACGAGCTGAGGATCGCGGTCGGGCCTGAAAGCGGCCATACCCCAGCAATAGTCGGCGAGGATGAAGGCTGTCGCCCCGACGCCGACACAGATGATGTAGGCGTAGGTCAGCACGACGCTCGAGGTGGCGACCCGGGAGATCTGCACGGCGGTCACCGCGAACAGCGGGATCAGCGAACCGGCAATCAGGTTGCAGAGGATCGCAACGCCGAGAACGCCGGTGGCGTTGTCTCGGAAAAACGCCGCCACGTCTTCGGGGGACAGCGTCGGGGAGAGCGGCGGCGAGAAGACCGGGAACAACAGGTAGGCCAGGGCGAGCAGCGCCACGGCTGGCGGAGCGGTCCACAACAGAATGCGCTGACCCTTGGTGTTCATCGACCTTTTGTAGCACGTTCGCTGACAGATGACAACGAACATCGGTCCTTCTGCCACCGGATTCAGCCGATTAAGTGTCATTTGAGTGACATCTGTCAATGAGAGAGGTCCATGCTGCACAATGGGACCGTGCGTGAGACCGCGACCAGCCGAGAAGCCCAGCGTCGTCGAACGCGCGCGCGGGTTCTGGATGCCGCCATCGTCGAGTTTCAGCGGGCCGGGACGAGTTCGGCCGATATCAATGCCATCGTCGAAGCCGCGGGCGTCGCCCGAAGCACGTTCTATTTTCATTTCCCGACCAAAGAACATGTCCTGCTCGAGTTGATCCGCCGCGACGAGGACTTCCTGGGTGAGGAGCTGAGTCGATTCCTGGAGACGCGCCACGACCTGGCGGCCGTGCTCGAGGAAATCATCCGGCTGGTAGTCGAGCTCGAAACTCGTTGGGGTGCAGCCTTATTCCGTGATGTGATCAGCCTCTATTTTTCACCGGCGCTCGCCCAGGACGAACAGTGGAGCAGGCACCCGACTTTCGTGTTGTTGGCCGCCGAGATCGAACGTGCCCGCATCCGTGGCGAACTCTACGACGACGTCGAAGCCTACGACGGCGCCGCGTTCTTCCTGATCGGGCTGCACGCGGTACTCATCAGCGCCCGAGAGGGCGGCCCAGCGCGCGAGGTGATGCTCAAGAAGTTCGTGAAGAGCACGCTGCGCAGCCTACGGCCTTAGGCGTTGGTGTCGTCGATGAGCACTCGGTAGCGGCGCACACTGAATCGCCATACCCCGTCGACGCGACGCAGTTCGTCGTCGTAGGTTCCGATGAGCTGACGGGTCGTGCCGTCGTGGAAGCGCAGCGTTTCCAGACAATAGGACCGTGCGGTCGCGGCTGTTCCCGCGACCTCGATGGCACCGATCTGGGTCATGAACGCCATCTGCGCCAGCGCTTTCCAGATGCCGTGCCAGTGCGTGCGCAGTTCGTCTCTGCCGTGACACTCACCGCCACTGCCGAAGCGTTGACCGTCGTCGGTCCAGCAGTCGAGATAGTCGTCGAGTGCCTGGCGGGTGACGGCGTCGCCGTAGCTGTCGAATCGTTCCCGGATGGCAAGGCGATCTTCGATCGGGCCTCTGAACACTGGCACTCCTTTCCTCGACTACCTCCTCATCAGGAGTCAACCATGCGCACTCGGGGGACACGCCGCCGGTGGAAGACCGAGCGAATTGGCCATGGCGCTTTGGTTCTGACACGCGTTCACACCCGAGTCGGGCGGGGTGTTCGGGCCTTGGCTGGCACGACACGTGGTGGGCTGTAGGCCGATCGCGATGGGCATCGCGCTCTGATTCTGGCAGGCGGTCACGCCGGAGTCGGGTGGCGTGTTGGGGCCCTGACTGGCACGGCACGTGGTGGGTTGCAGGCCGATCGCAGTGGGCATGACACTCTGATTCTGACAGGCCGTCACGCCCGAGTCCGGCGGGCTGTTCGGGCCCTGGCTGGCACGGCACGTGGCGGTCGGCAATCCGAGCGAGGTGGGCATGGCACTTTGGTCTTGGCAGGCATCGAGTGCCGAGTCTGCCGGCTTACTGCCGGACGGAGGGGTCTCCGACTGGTCCTTATCCGGCGAGTCCGACGAATCTTGTTCGGAGCTAACGGCTTTGCCGTGCGTCGTGCAGCGCGGAGGGTTGTAGCCACCTCGCTGGAAGCAGTCGGCTGTGGCGGTACCGGTCGATGCGACGGCGCCCACAATGCCAAATCCGGTCGTCGACAAGGCGGCGGTGAGGACGACCGCCAGTACACGGCGACCCCGACGTACCACGGTGACGAATTCTAGTGCGCCGGCCTTCGTCGCACTTGGTGAACTACGTTGAAGGCGTGAGGAATTCGGGCATAACACCGAGTGGCTTGCAGCCGGCGAGGAGAGGTTATTCCGTCACTGTGACGTATCTAGTGGCTGCCACGGGGAAGTGTGGGGGACGTGTCGACCGCCGTCGGCGGTGACTGTGTGTTGCGTGCAGCGTCGCAGAGTTGCGATGACTCGGTGGGCTCTAGGGCTGGGCGCGAGACGGCCGGCCAGGTGCACACCCTGAGACGCGCTTACACCTGGATAAACGTCACAGTGACGAATTGACACTATCGGGCTGGGTTGTGCGCGTACGGGATTGGTTCCGCGCAAAGCGTCCCGACCGGCGCCGGGGCGCGTGCGGCGGCCGCCGTCGGCGAAACGTTGCCGCCGGCAGCCACGACGCCCTCGGGGGTCGGTGTTTCCACGAACGCGGTTTCCGCGAACACGGTCAGGGAAGGAAGGCCGTCCATGGAATGTATGCACTGAGTGCGACGAGAACCGCCTGACGTGTGGTTTCCGGGTTGCCCCAGGTCCACGTTTTGCCGATAAGCCACATTATGTCAAGTTAAGCGTTTCCGCCGATCCCCTGCATACTCCCAAGTCGTCATTTCGCCCCAGTAGTCGTCGTGCTCAATAGTGAGCACTGGGTGCCGCCTGGTACTAGTAACTAGCCTTGGCATCCCGCGTCATCGTCGCCATATCCGCATCTTCACCGGCGGGGTGCTGCACACGGCACCACTAACCGGTTGTCTCAACGACACAGACCGATTAGGCGCCATTACGGAGATGACAACACCACTGAGACAACTGGCGCGACCGCGGTCTCAGTCAACTTCGCATTTTTGCAATTGACGGATGACAGCATCACTGAAACCGGACAGTCTAGGACAGTCACAGGCGCCGGAATCCAGTTGCTGGCCCGCGGGTTACCGTTGATCATCGGCAGCGGCCGCCACATTGACGACGTCGGCGCCGGCCCGCACCTGCTGGCTGGTGGCCACCCACGACACCGCGGCGGGCAGGTTGCCCCACGTGCTGTTGAAGAGCCCGACGATCACGGCCTTGTTGTTGTCGATCGGCATGTACACCGGGCCGCCGGAGTCACCCTTCTGGCTCACGACACCGTTCTGCATGGTGAACCAGCCGTTGTTGACCCGCTCGATCGAACCGCAGCTCTCCCCGGTGATCACACCGAAGTGGCACACCGGCTGGCCGTTGGCCATCGGCGGAGCGGCCTCGGCGACCAGCTGACGGCCACCGGGCAGGATGTTGTTGACCGCGACATCCGCGCCCAGGGCGATCATCTCGTAGTCGGAGATCACCTGATCGGTGCGAACCACGGCGCCGTCCGGGGTGTTGTCCTGGAAATTCGTCACCATGCCGATGAACCGGCCGTCACGGTCGGTCACCGGGCCGTCGGCCTGGCAGTGGCCTGCTGAATACGCGACTCGCGCCACCGGGTCGACGTAGCCGAGCGTGCAGACATTGCTGGCCTGACGGATTTCCATTCCCGGCGACACCACCACACCGGGCGCAGCCTGGGCGGTGGGCACTGCGGTCGGGCACGCAGCGAGAGCCGTCACGCCGATGATGCCGGCGCTCAGAACAACGCGGATCACTTACACCTCCATTCGTCGGCGACGCGGCACCGACGCGCCGCAAGATGTCTCGATTGTGTCTCGCGACCATTTCAAATCGCTATCACCCAACTATGGGGTTGCTATGCACCGCTTCTTTCAGAGGGCCGCTCGGGGTCGAGAGGGACTACAAAGAAGAACAGAACCGATGTGGAATGGTTCGCCAAGAACCGCGACAGTACACATGGCTGCCTATCCCGGAGTGCGTGACTCGGGCCGCCACAGCGGTACTAGCCGACACCCTCGCGTAGGCGACCTCTCCCCTAGCGGTCTATGCGATGCGGATCTGACTGGTGCACAACAACATTAATCGCTGCAAAGCCATCCACCACGAGTTGGCCGACGCCAATAACCATATCGGCCTGCACGACGCCGGCCCCTCCCATGATGAGCCCCGACCGGTGGATGCTCCCCACCGTGTGGGCGTCCCAAAATTTTCGAATGGCGAGTGCCTATCTTCAGGTCGACGTTGCGACCGCATCTGCCCGGCAGCATGGCCGACCTCTGTTCGTACCAAGATGCAGCAAACACTCGAACCCTACCGTGCGCGGCATGCCGATGCACTCGCTCGGCCGGGTTTCTGCCCGCGCAGAGCGAACGTGATGCTATGTGTCATGTGTGAATTCGGCTCTGAGGCTGCGGTCCGGCTTGCCGTGCCAGGAGGCGAAACCTACTATCTAGCCGAACCGCCTGCGGGCGCTGATCAGCAAAGCGTCGAGTGCGTCGCGACCGAGGCGGGCCAAACCCACACAAAGGAAGCAAGAATGGTGCCATCAACTCGACCAGTTCAGCCACTCCTGATGACCGGCCTAGCGATGACGAGCGCCGCAGCACTGGTCATCGCTACTCCGATAATCGATTCTCCCCCTGATGTTTTCGTGGCCAACGGGTCCGGCCTGCGTCCGCTGTCATCGGCGCAATACGAGCTGGCCGCAATCAGCGATATCACGATCCAGGGCATCAACGACGCTTACTGGTCGGGCTGGGGTGGCTACATCACCTCCTCCGACACTTACTATTCGGGCGTCAGCGACGTCTACGTAACGGGCCTGTCAGGGGTCCTCTACTACCTAGTTGACAACACCTTCGACAGCATCTCCCCGAACGTCGATCTCGATAACTACTTTTTCGAGATCGGCAGTTCGCAAGGTGGCTGACTTTCCGCGGTGCTTTACGTCGCCGCCGGCGAGACCTTCGGCACCAGCTCGCCGATCTTTCAAGCCGCGAAGACGGTGTTCTACTACGGCATCCCCAGCGTCGTTAACGCCACAATCGTTGCACTGGCGAAGTACCTGCCCACCGTCTACATCGGCCCGGTGAAGGTCAGTGGAGGCATTCTGGCCAGCCTGTACTTCAATGGTGAAACCCCGGATGGGAGTTATAGTTACGGTAAATCCGGGTTGTCGGCAGTAGTGAGCTACATCGCCACGTCGATCACCGACAGTCTGACGTCCTCGTCCAGCACCACCGCGTCCTCGTCCAGCACCACCGCGTCCTCGTCCAGCACCACCGCGTCGTCCAGCACCACCGCAGCCAAGACAGCGCAGGCGGACACTACGACCAGCCATAGCGGCGCATCCGAATCGGACAGCTCCGCCCAGAGTGGCGCGCCGACCGACGATGCAAGTAGCACGGCCGATGCCGGCACCACCTCCGAGGGCAATTCGTCGTCGGGGTCGACCACCAATTCCGCCACGGCCTCAACGACGAAAGCCACCACGCTCACGTCATCCAAAGCGTCGGCGAAGGAATCTGCCCTGTCGAAGATTGCCAGTGCCATCTCTAACGCCCTGAGCGGCAAGAAGACCAAGACGCAATCAACGTCGTCGAGTGGGTCCAGTTCCGGCTCGTCGGGCACAGGTCACAGTGCGCGGTGAGTGCCGGTGGACATGGGGGGTGGCACCCGATTTTCCACGCTTATGCGTGGATTCGTCTAGTCAACTAGGGATCGCTTTGCAGGGACCGTGGTTGGCTAGCGCGACTGAGACGCAAACCCGGCAGCACCGGAAGCACCGGAAGCACCGGAAGCACCAGTTAAAACGTGTTGTCGGGCGATGACGCATTCGCAACGCTGGCTTGCTGTGTATTGGGATCTTTCCTGCAGTCGCGCAAGGGATTCGGACGCCATCGCGTGCTCGGGTTCTTGGCCTTGCTCGGCGCTGGCATTGAAGCGACAACACGGCGTGGATGGGAGGCGCATGAACGTGATCGACTGGGTGGGAGTGGAGCAGGCTGCTGAGCAGACGATTGCCGCGGCAGCGGCGGTGCTGCTGTGGGACGGCGGCGATAGCGCGGGCGTACTTGCCCACGTCGCTGGAACTACAGCGACACGAATGGCCATGTCGCGACGCGGGTACGAGTTAGTTTGCGCCGTATGCCCCGACGGGTTCGTCGACGATGAACTCCTGCACGCCTTGGGGGCCTTTGAGGTAGCTGCACTACCCGCACCCGCCGCGTCCGACTGGGCGCGATTAATGTCCGTGGCGATGTTCGACGCTATGGACGACGGGGAGTCGAACACGTCGGCGGCAATTCGCGCTCGCAGCATGCCCTATCGACACACCGCGGTGGCGGTGCGGCCCGCGCCTGGGTCAGCGCGCCTTCAGGCGCTATGGGTGTGCAGTCTATGGAGACGAAACCCCCTGCCAGTCGATTTAATCGAGCGCGGTTCACGCCTCGTATCCTTGGCGCTTCTGCCCCAGCTGGCTTAGCGGTTCGGGGGTATCGAGACCAACGCAAGCCGCCGCTTGATGCAGCAGGTCCAGGAGGTCAGCAATCTGATCCTGGTCACTTCCCGTCGTTACCAAACGCTGTGAACACCGGGAGGGAAGCGCTCTTTGAAGCCTACGCATACTGCCGCTTGCCCCTGCTCGCTGTCTGCTGCCGGTCGGTGATGTCGGGCACGTTGCGCAAGCACATGTCTCACGCACAGGCGGCCCTCCTCCGCAGGGGCATTCACTGGCTTCTCACGCCTGGCCGGACGGCGGCGGGAATGGTCTCCGCCGTCGACTTAGCGGATGCGGCTGCAGACGGGGCCCCCGCGTTCGCACGCAGGACGTAGCCGACTCGCTGCAGGGTGTGGATCATCGGTGGCCGGCCTTGGTCGACCTTGCGCCGCAGGTAACTGATGTAGAGCGCGACGATGTTGCCGTCGCGGTCGAAATCACTGGCCCACACCTCACGGAGAATCTCGGACTTCGTCACGGCGGATCCTGCGTTGCGGGCGAGATAACGCAGCAGCGCGAACTCCGTGGGAGTCAACGAGATGCGCTCTGCGCCGCGAGTGACCTCGTGCGCGATCTCATCAATCACGAGGTCTCCGACGACTAGTTTGCCGGGTTGTCCCTCTGGGCGTGTCCGGGACCGCCACAGCATGTTGCTCAGGCGCAGCACCACTTCGACGATGTCGACGGGCTTGGTCACGTAATCGTCGCTCCCCCGGGATAGCGCGGCGATCCGGTCGTCGATGTCGGCCCGCGTGCTGAGGCACATTACGGGCAGCCGTGGAAACTTCTCGCGGATCTGGCCCAGCATCTCGAGCCCGTCGGCGTCAGGCAAAGCGACTTCCAGCATGACGATGTCGGGTGTATCGCGCATGATTTCGTCCACCGCCATCGCCCCGCAGGGCACGTTCGCTACCACCCAGCCGTGTTTGTGCATCTTTGCGCGGAGCCGATTCGCGACGAAGTCGTCGTTGTCCACCACGAGCACGCGGGCAGGTGCGAATTGTTCTCCAAATGCGGTCACGCTGCGGAAAGTATCATTGTTAGACAGTGGGCAACATCCTCACAGTGCACTCTGATCTGTGGATTCGATATGAATCATCCGATAGACGATCGACGGTAGCCTTGTCGGAATGGTCGCCTGTTACGCTCCGACCGTGCGGCTAACGTGTCCGTACAACGAAGCCGATGGGCGGCCGCACCCCCGACGAGCCGCCCATCGGCTCTCTGAAAGGGGCGATGTGCCAGGACGGGCGACCGACCGGACGGGGGCAAAGATCCTCGATGCGGCGTTGCGCGTCTTAGTGGATTTCGGTGTCAAACGCGCAACTGTAGACCTCGTGGCAAACTACGCCGGTGTCTCACACATGACGGTGTACCGGCGATGGTCCACCAGAAACGAGGTACTGCGGGTCGCCGTGCTCAACGAATTGGCCGTCGTGGTGCAGCACGCCGTCACCCGCGTCGAGGGGGCTGGGTCGTTCCCAGATCAGGTGGTGTCGGCATTCACCGAACTCGTCGACTCGCTGCGCCGACACCCGTTGCTCGTGCGGGTGCTCAGCACCGAACCCGAGGTGCTGATGTCATTGCTGTCGGATCGGTCCATCGCCGTCCTGGATTGGACCGTGCCGATCATCGGCGAGGCACTCGAACGGCTGAGCGGACAACCCCTCCACGATCCCGACACCTTGGCCGACGTGTTCGTTCGCCTCGCCCAGTCCGTCCTTCTTCTCGAGCGCAGCGACCGTCCCCTATCCACCCGGCACGACGTCGCCCTCTATGCCCGGCAAGCACTCGCATCCTTGGCACGGGATGCGGCCCCCGACGCGGCAGTTGTCGCCGCCCCCCGAGCCGGACGCCGAGCGGTCATGCCGTTGATGGCCGCAAGCGCCGCGGCGGTGTTGTTTGGCGGCGGCCTTCTGCTCAACCCAGTCGTGCACGACGTCATGCACACCGACGTCGTCGGCACTGTGTCCTCCGCGCCGTCGCCACCGGCCACGAAGACACGGCCACCCTCTCCTCCATCAGAGCTTTCGCCAGCGCCGGCCGACCCGCCCGCTCCCCACGTCTCAACCACGGCGTCCTGGCCACTACCCTCGTCGTCGCCGACGACCGACGTTTCGACGACCTCAACGTCCCGAACACCGCGGCCGAGCCCGGCGCCGCCCGCGACGCAGGGAAACGGTTCGGGATCTATTAACTCGCCTAGTTTCCGGCCCCAGCCCCCACATTCCGGTGGCCCGGGAGGCCCGCAGATCGGCCCACGGACCCCCGGTGCGGCGGGGGAACCAAGACCTGGCGCGCCCGGGCCGGGTGCCGACGGTCCCCGTGCCGGACGTGGGCCTGCCTGACTTGCCGGTACTGAGCAGGCATGGCGCATGGGGTACTGGCCCGGCTCGGGCATCGCGGCACTACGCTTCATCGACGGCGCCCATCGGCGCGGCGGGCACTGAATGCACTATGCGCACGCAGTGATTCAGTCCACGTCGGAGTTGCGAGCTCGGCAAGATCCCCGGCCGGCGGTGTCGGTGCACTCGCCGAACGGTTAGGCGCGCAGATCGATAGCAGGACCCGGGTGGCCATTATCTTTGTGCGCGAACAAGTTCTGGAAATACGACCCCGCCACTAGGCGCTAAGCGAGCCGCGTCAGGAATGGCGCCAGCTTAGGGCGAGTACCTATTACGCGAGTCTTGCGCATGACTGAGAAGGCCGGCCGTCCCAGAGCACAGCCGATGCGCAGCGCACGGCAGGCAGACACCTGGCCGCGCTGGTGGCACTACAACTGACGGTTGTCGGTCTCACCGAGCGAGGGAGCGCGCTGCTTACGGCGGCGAACGAACATGACACTGACGAACAGCAGTCCGCCGACGGCCGACTGAGACACCATCGTGTAGCCGAGATCTTTCATGATGGCGATCTCGTAATTGCTGAGGATTCGGACGCCGATCCCGGTGTCGGAGACGGCATTCATCAGCTGCGTCAGCGACCCGGTGAATGTGTTGTCGTCCAAGTGCGACATGGAGCTGCCGGACGACCACGTCCTCGGCGTATAGACCGGCACACCCACGCCGCCGTAGGCGGCCTTCGCGTTGGCGCCGCCGAAGAATAGGCTGCCCTTTCCGCCCGTCAGGTCGGCATTGTCAGAGGTTTTGAACGTCGTTCCGGTGAACACCGAGTTGCCGCTGGAATCGACGATGAAGCTGTCGAAGGTGCTGTAGGTGTTGCCGGTGTTGTTGCCGGCGCTGTCGATCACCGAGATGAAGCCGAAGGTATGTAGCAGCTCGTGCATCGCGGTGGATTCGAAGTCGTACTGGCTGGAGCTGACCGAATCGCCAAGGCCCCAGCTATACCCGAAGTTCCAGGTAATCGTGCCGTCGGCCGCGGAACCGTTGGAGTCCACACCGGTCTGAATCTTGTTCTGCACCACGGTGGGCCAGAAGCCGGCGGCATCACTGATCAGATCACTGCCGGCCGATGCCAAGGTTGAACCGCTCACGGAGTACTCGCCGGTGACGTCGTAGGTGATGGTTACCGGCTGGGACACAACGAAATAGCTCGACAGATAGATCGCGGTCGCCGCCAGCTCGGCTCGCGACGCGCTGGACCAGTACTGCGACCCGGACACGTAGTTGAAGGTGAAGGTGATGTGGTTGGTGACGGCGGAATCTTCGTAGACCCCGACGGCGGCCGAGGTGCTGGCACTGCGGAACCAGTTCAGCAAGTTGATATGGGTCCCGGTGTCGGTCACCGAGACCGTGAACGAGTCGATGCCAGTGAAGTCCGAATCAGGAGTGTAGGTGTAGGCGCCGGTCGCGGAATCGATCGTGACGGTGCCGTAGTGGGGCTGCTCGGTCACCTTGTAGACGAGTGTGTCGCCGTCGGGATCGGTCGCCTCGACCGTGCTGCTGATTGCTCCGACCGTCTCACTGCTGATCGTCTGGACCGACGACACCGTGGGCGCCTCGTTGAAGAAGGTGCGGCGGACCAGGAGTACCGCACCGTCGAGGTAACCCTCGAGGGTGGTCACCAGCGTGGTGAGCGGGTTGGCGCTCGCCGAGGCTGAACTGTTGGCCGAGACGCTGATCGCCGTCACCTGAGTGGTTCTGGCGGCAGTGACCTCGGTGTCGGCGGTCGTCGACGCGGTTGAGGAACTAGCCGGCGATTTCGCGGTCGTCTCGGTGCTCGCCGCTGTGGTGGTGTTCGTCGACTCGTCGGCGGTCGTTTCCGAGCTCGCGGTCGAAGCGGCTGCCGTCGTCGTGGTGGTCGCCGACCGCTTCGAGCTGCCCACGTCCGAAACAGTGGACGACCCGGCTGCCGTATGTGCGGCCGATGCGGTCGATGACGCGATGCTGGTAGTCGACCTACTGGCGGCAGACGACGAGGCCTTCGTGGCGGTGGCGTTCGAGCTGGCCTTGACGCCGCGGGCGGTGTGGCCGGTGCCTGCCTTTGAATCCCCTGTGCCCGAGTTTGCCGAACCCGATGACGACGATGTCGAACCGTGATCGGAGTCGTCAGCGCTCGCAACGGCAACGACAGGGCCTGCCAGCGAGAGTCCCAGCACCAATGCGGCTGCTCCGGCACGGGATACGAGCTGAATGTTCGCCACTAACACGCCGCCCTTGCGAAGATTGTCTTGCCTGTGAAGTCAGTGAAGTTCGGCAAACGGCCCCGGTCGAGGTGCCAAATCAGCCATGCCGACAGGCGCCCGTTTGCTGTCCGCCGATTTAAACATCGCGGGAGTCCGGAGGGAATACTTATGTGCGAACTCATAAGTCGTGGTTCGGGCGCCGGCTGGCGGCCAGACCTCAGCACCCCTGTCCCCCGACGGCTGGTGTTTTGCGCACCTGCTGTACACCAGCGCCGACCGACCCACCCGCGGTTGTCGCCGCGAGTCTGTCGTGCCGGCAGACGATGTCGTAGTGACGCCGTGGGGTAAGCCATTCACCACTCCTGGCAACATCACGAAAAGTTGTCCGGCGTGGTGGGCTGTCTTGGCGTTGACCTGACGGGGGCCGCGTCGACGGATCCGAGAAGGTCAGTGAACGTATCACGGGCCACCGATTGATTTGTCACGCAAACGAACTCAAGTCCACTTCGTGACGAAACAGAGAGAATCTCGGCTACGGAGTCGACGCGCAATCGAGCCGGAACGGATTGTGACGCACAGTGTTCGAGCGCCTCCTCGGGATCGCACGGATACATGCAGGGCCTCGGTCCGGCCAGCACGGTGAGCGGCCCACCGTCCCCGGGTGCGCCCCGCGGTTCTGCGCCACAGCCGGCGCGCTCGGCTCGTCAACTTTGATATGCCCACGCCGGCCATCCCGCGCCCGGGATTCGTTCTGCGGCAACGAGCAAATCAGTTGCATCACAACGTGATTTTGGAGACGAGTCGACATAATTGTCTTCCGCCGACATCGGTATTCCATGAATGACCCATTGCTGCGCTCTTCTAGCACATCGAAAATCCACAGCCTAGACATTGGAAACGCACAGGGTGCAAACCTTTATCGATTCGTGCGCTTGCCGTGATTCGTGTGCCTCAGTGTTACGAAGTGATAATCGCGGCTTTCGCCGCTGAGCAACTCAACCACGAGTGGAAGCCAAATGAGCATTCATACGCGCGGTGCCCTGATATTCGCCGCCAGCGCCGGCATGTACGTCGCCGCCACGACTAGTCCAATACCCGCCCACGCCGACACCACCGAATTGAGTGGTCTGCTGAATACTGTTGGTATTGGCAACGGCGGGCCCATCACTCAGCTGATCGAGCAGATCGGACAACAAATCTGCCCGCTGATCGCGAAGCCCGGCGGCAACCTGGTCTCAGGCGCAACAGAAGCCAGCGGCCACGGTGGACTTGCCTCTCAGGTAACGGGATTCGTCGCCGAACAGGCCATCCAGTCGCAATGCCCCACTGTCATGTCCCAACTCGCCAACGGAAACCTCGGACCCCTCGTCCAGATGCTGAACACCGCCAATCAAGCTACCGGAACGTTGAACACGCTGAACGGTACATCTGTACCGTCGGTGACCTTGCCACAGACCGGAGGGCTCAACCTCAACCCCTGACCGGGCGAAGGGCTGCCGCGCAAGGCCGGTCGGCCTAGCTGGCCTTCGCGCGCTTCGACGAGCCCACCCCGCTGTGGGTCGACTTCGTCGAACCGGAGCTGGAGCTCGTCGAAGTCGACTGCGCGGCCGTAGCGGTCTTCGACGAGGTCGACGATGCGCGCGGCTTGGCATGCCCGACGCCGCTCGCAGACGTTGTCGTTGACGAGGAGCTGTCCGCGGACGCGGACGATGATGACGACGAGACTCCGGACGTCGATTCGGCAGCTGCACTGCTCGTTGCGCTCGTCGAGTCTGTCGCGGTCGAGCTGGCGGTCGAGCTGTCACTCGTCTCTGAATCGGTGTAGGTGACTCCAGTTCCGCCCACGCCGTACGGTCCTGGACGGGTCGTCTTGAAAGGTCGCACACCGAAGAGGTCCTCGAGTCCGTTGTCCAACCCGGTCGGAATCGCTGCGATGAAGTCTTTGGTGAGCTTGATCGGATCCTCGAAGTAGAAGATGTTCCACGAAGTCGGCTGGCCGGGGCTGGTGCTGCGGTCATAAGCCGATTCGATGATGACGCGAAGTGCCGGGTCGAGAGTATCTGCCAATGCATAGCCAAGGGTGCCGAGGTTTTCCAGCGGCATCAGCAGCGGAAGTATGTCCGTGGAGATCAGGTAGTAGTGGGTGTCGCCGTACTGGCCTTGATCGATCACACCGGAATCGGTGAGGCTGGTGTTGTCGTAGACACCGCCGAGATGCAAATACGTGATGCCCATCAAGGCGTTGATGTCGGGGAGCAGGTTTAGCGGGTTCACCGGAAAGTCAGACCAGCCGTCGTATTGAGCGGCGATGTCGACGGTGGCGTATTGAGTGTCAGTCGGGGTCGGACCGCTGAACGTTGCGCCACCGAACTGCAGGAACCACGGAATGGTGACACCGGTGGGTCCCCGTGACAGGAATCCTCCGTTCGGTCGATTGCCGTTGGCGATCAGCACGAAGGTGACGGCGGGGCCGTCTCCGTACGCGTATTCAGCTGCCAGTGAGCGCTTTTCGAGCGTGGCGATTGTGGCGCTCTGGGAGAAGCCATATACGACGAAGGCGTCGCCGGCAGTCGGGGTGATCGACCCGACGTCGGTGTTGTAATTGCACGACGTGCCCTTGATGCAGTTGTCCAGATTCTGCTGGCCGAGGGCCACCGACTGGTCAAAAGTCAGAGTGCCCGTGCCCGGCGCGAACTGCTCGGGTGTCACGACCGCAACAGCGTTGTATGGTCCCTCCGGGATGCTGGTGTCCAGGTTCGACGCGGGACCGACGTAATTACCGATCGCGCCGGCCAGGTAGCCCTCGACGAATGACACAGTGTCTTCCGTCGACGACAGCGAGTGGCCCGTTCCGCCCATCACCAGGACGGTTGTGCCGTCTGTCAATAACTTGAACGCCGCCGAGCTGGTCGACACCAACGCCCACGACAAGAGCATGGACAACGCAGCGACGGCCGCCCATGTGGCACGAGACGCTAGACGCATGGCAGATACCCCCGCTGTGTGATTCGTTGATGCCCAGCTCGGATTTTCGCAATGATGTGTTGCCAAGCCTTCAGGAAAGTGAGCAGAGCATAAGCTCGCTCACCCCCCTGACGGCTCCGACGCGGATCAACGTGGTGGAGGGCAGACGATCGGCAGAATGCACAAATTCGGCAGGAGGCCGCCCAGCGGACCAAGCACTGGGGGGCCGCCGAATCCTTGGCCGCCAGGTCCCCCGAAGCCGGGGCCTCCCGGACCACCGGGACTGCCCATCCCGAAGCCCATAGGACCGACCCCACCGGGTCCGCCCGGACCAATACCTGGGCCGCCCGGACCACCACCTGGGCCCCCTGGGCCGCAAGGCATTCCGAATCCGCAAACGCCCGGCGGTTCTGCCTGCGCGATCGGAGTGGCGACTGAGCCGACCGCCAGCAAGACACCGCTGCCGCATACCGCTATCGCTGTGGCACGCCCCAATCGGGACGCCGTTCTTTTATGGGACATGGGCCCCTCCTTACTTGTTTATATCGGGTGGAACTTTCACTTGCACCGCCGAATGCGATTTCGGCGGAGACCATCACTGCGACGGGGACGCTTTCGAAGCACATGCCGGAATCGCACTGTGCCGCTCTTGCCGGTCGATCGGGCAGTCGGAATACTCCAGCCCCTCCTGAGGAGGCTGCGACGTGATACTGGACCACATGACGGGAGCGGGCGGCGGAAAGGGTGCTACATCATCCGACACCGAGCAAGCAGTCGTCGAAAGTGCTATCCCCGCAACAAGGATCACCGACCGCCCGGATTGACCACACCCGCGTATTGACACCCGCGCTCCTCGCAGTCTCGATTCGATACGAGGACTTTACGATCAGCCGTTATGCACGAACTGTCTATGCCTTATCAGGGTTATATGAAGCAATTCCGGACGCGTCTTCGGCGGCGAATCTTCTACAGCACAGGACCGTTCACGCAGGCGTGCTTGAGCTACGCCACATCGTGTGTGTCGAGTGGACACGCCGAGTTGTACCACCATCGTCACCGCCTTCGTAGGAAAGCCGTGAAATCCATAGTTTAGCCATAGCCAGCAGCCGTTTGGTCACAGCTACGTATGGATATAGTTGTTGTGGGACAGCATTTTTCGTAGAAAGGGTTTAATGTTGCACGAGACATCTCGCCGACGCGGCTTGATGGGCACCGCCCTGGTATGCGCCGGGCTAGGTCTGAGCGCCATGGGAATCGGAGCTGGTATCGCAAATGCCGCCCCGCCGCCGCCACCTCCCGGGCAGTGCCCGCCGAACGCCCCCTGTCCACCCCCACCACCTCGCTAGACACCCGAATTAGTTGAAAGGAAGCGAGATACCGATGATTGATCACTCGTTGGGCCGTAATGCCCTGCGTGCCTCCCTGGTGGCCGGCACACTCATGGTTGCCGTCGCCGGGTTCGGGCAGCAGGTTGCCGCTGCTGCGCCGCCGCCGCCCTGCCTGCCGGGAACCCCGTGTGTCGGTGGCCCCGGGCCGGGCCCCGGCCCCGGACCCGGCCCCGGCCCCGTCGGACCCGGACCGATCGGCCCCGGACCCGTCGGCCCAGGCCCTGGCGCGCCACCTCCCTGCCCGCCGCTGACACCGTGCCCGCCGCGGTAAACATCTAGCGGGCTCAGCGCTACCCCAAGACGTTGGCGGCCGGGATTCCCGGCCGCCAACGTTATTTCGGTTCATTGAGCTTTCGAGCTCCCGTCGCGGTCAGGTTCTGGCGGAAGAATGACCGTCAAGGTCGTCGCGCCTGGTGTGCTGCGAACCTGGACGCTGCCGCCGTGAGCGTTGACTACTGCCGCCACGATTGCCAGTCCCAGACCTGTACTTCCGGCCAGGCGAGATCGGGAGCTATCTCCACGGACAAAGCGACCGAAGATCTCCGGCTGCCGGTCTGCCGGTATGCCAGGACCGTTGTCGGTGACCTCGATCACGACCGACCCGCGCTCTTCGTGCGTCAGTGTGGTCGTAACGACCGTCCCCGCGGGGGTATGTACTCGGGCGTTGGCCAGCAGATTGGCGAGCACTTGATGCAGTCGCTCGCCATCGCCGACCACGACCACGGGCTCGTCGGGCAACCGCAGCTCCCAGCGGTGATCGCGACCCGCAGCATGTGCGTCGCTGACCACGTCGATCGCCAATTGTGACAAGTCGACGGGTACGGCATCAATGGGGCGGCCGGCGTCGAGTCGTGCCAGCAGCAGCATGTCTTCCACCAGACTGGACATGCGCTTGGCTTCGGCATCAATTCGGCCCAGTGCATGAACGACGTTGTCGGAGAATTCATTCTGTTGGCGTTGCACTAATTCCGTGTACCCGCGGATGGCCGCCAAGGGTGTCCGAAGTTCGTGGCTGGCATCGGCGACGAACTGACGCACACGCGTCTCGCTGGCGTGACGAGCCGCCATCGCGTCGCCGATGCGCTGCAACATTCGGTCGAACGCCGCGCGTAGCCGGCCCACCTCGGTGTACTGCGTCGGTGAATCCGTCAAAGCAAGCGGTGTCGGCATACTCACTTCGCCATGATCGAGGTCGGAATCTGCGACACGTTGGGCGGTGACAGCCACCGCCGCCAGGGGCGCCAACTGGCGACGCAGAACCAGAAGACCGACCACGACCGCAGCAGCCAACGCGACGGCAGCGATCACAGCCAGCATTCCGAGCAGAGATAGCTGTGTCTGATCCAAGGCCTTTGTCGGTAGGCCCGTCACGATCACGCGACCGTTGGCAGCCCTGGACGACAGGACACGATACGTTCCGAGACCGTCGACGTTGATCGACGTCGGGGACGCGAAGAGTTCCGAGGACACATCACGACGGGCTTTCTCGCTCAACGGCTTCAGCGTTCCGCTATCGGTGATCACCGCACCATCGAGCACCTCGCCGTCCGACACCAGCGCACCCAACGTCCCGGCCGACTGCCCTGGCGCGTTGAGGAAGAACGCACCCGACGGCACGATGCGCAACGTATCCGGCATCAGCGGCGGCGGCCCAAGTGAATACAGCAGCGAGGAGCGCGCCGCAGCATCGATCACCTGCCCGTCGAGCTGCTCGAGAAGAAAACGGTGCATCGCGGTCAACGTGCCTACCCCGATGCCGACACACACCAACGCCAGCAACACCACCTGGGCAGCCACCAGACGAATCTGCAAGGACAACGCACTGGGATGGCGCAGCCGGAAGACCACACCGGGTTCTCCTCGACGAGAGGCCCGTTCGGCGAGGCGAGGCACAGTCGCACCAGAGGCCTCGGGTCGGATCAAGCCAGCAGTCACCCGCCGATGTTGGCGAAGGCCCCTATGAGTACGCTGTGACCGCGTTAGGACCCACCCTTGAATTTCCGTGTTGGAGATCGCTGCGCCGGGCGGGGGGACCCCCGTACACCTCGGGGGGAGGGACAGCTGCTGTCTAGATGCACGGGAGTCCCCCCGTCCGGCGAGTCCATTGCCGGCGTCAGCCGGTAGGTGCGTGGGCTACAAAGAGTTCAGCGGTCAACGGGTTTGATGACATAGCCGGAGCCGCGCAGGGTATGGATCATCGGTTCACGACCGTAGTCGATTTTCTTGCGCAAATACGAGATGTACAGCTCCACCACGTTGGAGCGTCCGCCGAAGTCGTAATCCCATACCTGTTCCAGGATTTGACTCTTGCTGACGACTCGGCGCGCATTGCGCATCAAGAACAGAAGTACCTCGAATTCCGTCGCAGTCAAACTGATCGCCTCGCCGTCTCGAGTCACTTCGTGGGTGTCCTCGTCCAGCACCAGATCTCCCACCACGACTCTGGCCGTGTTGTCGGCGACCGCTAGTCCGGTCCGGCGCAACAATGCCCGCAGCCGCAAGACCAGTTCCTCAAGACTGAACGGCTTGGTCACATAGTCATCACCGCCGGCGGTCAGTCCCGCGATCCGATCTTCTTGAGAGTCCTTCGCAGTCAACAGCAACAGCGGAAGTGCGGGATGAGTAGCGCGTAGCCGTTCCAGGACTTCCAACCCACTGATGTCGGGCAACATGATGTCGAGGACGACAACGTCTGGACGACTCTCGCGCGCCGCCTTGATCGCCTCCGCGCCGTTTGCGGCGGTGACAACGTCCCAGCCTTCGTAGCGCAGTGTCATCGAAACCATCTCTGCCAGTACCGGTTCGTCGTCGACGACGAGCGCCCGAATAGCCGTGCCGTCGGGGCGACGCAGGGCCACCGGTCGGTCAGCAGCCATGGCTGTCAACGCGGTTTCCAATAGCGAATTCGAACCATCGCGAGAGTTTGACCGGCCGACGTGTGTGACACCTGTGGGCGTGCTGTCGTGAACATATGAGTCCGTTGCCTGCTGCGTCACAGCTGTAATGACGATAGCCATAACCTTCGCACAGCCAGGGCAAACGAACAGCCAATGGTAGGAACCCAAGATGGTCCCATGACCAACACACTGCTTGCCGCGCCTATCTCCCTCACGTCGGCTCGCCCCGACGCCGTCCGCATCGCCCGCGACCGGAATGTGCCCGTTGTCGACGTGGTCGTCCCGGTGTACAACGAGCAGGTCACCTTGGCCGCTTCGGTGCGCCGCCTGCACCGGTATCTAGCCGAATCCGTGCCGTATCGGGTACAGATTACGATCGCCGATAACGCAAGCATCGATGAAACACCGCGCATCGCTGCGCAATTGGCCGGTGAGCTCGACGGGGTAAGGGTGGTCCGTCTGGAGCAGAAGGGCCGCGGCCGAGCCCTGCACACGGTTTGGTCATCCTCGGACTCCCCGGTGCTGGCGTATATGGATGTCGATTTGTCCACTGATCTGGCCGCGCTGCAACCCCTTCTGGCGCCGCTGATTTCGGGGCATTCCGACCTGGCGATCGGCACCCGGCTGGCTCGCAGTTCCCGTGTTGTGCGTGGGGCGAAGCGCGAGGTCATCTCGCGCTGCTACAACCTCATTCTCCGCTCTACGTTGGCCGCGAAGTTCTCTGATGCCCAGTGCGGATTCAAGGCGATCCGCGCTGACGTGGCCGCGAGCCTGCTCCCGCATGTGATTGACACCGGGTGGTTCTTCGATACCGAGTTGCTCGTGCTGGCGGAGCGCGCCGGACTGCGCATCCACGAGGTCCCCGTCGACTGGGTGGATGACCCGGACAGTCGGGTCGACATCGTGGCCACCGCCACCGCCGACCTTAAAGGTATTGGGCGTCTGCTGAAAGGCTTTGCAAGCGGCTCTATTCCGGTTCGCGATATCGCCGACCAGCTGGGTTCAGCGCGCAGCGCACCGCCTCGGAGCCTGCTGCGGCAAGGTGTGCGGTTCGCGGCGATCGGAATCGTCTCGACATTGGCGTATCTGGCCATCTTCGCGTCACTACACGCCGGCATCGGAGCCCAAGCCGCCAACCTCGTCGCCTTGTTGATCACCGCGATCGCCAATACTGCCGCGAACCGCCGATTCACCTTCGGTGTCCGCGGCGGCGGCCGGGCACTGCGCCATCATGCCGAGGGCTTGGTCGTGTTCACACTTGCGTTGGGGTTGACCAGCGGCTCCCTCGTGCTGCTGCATGCCGTAGCTGATCCGGCGTCCCGTTGGCTGGAGTTGCTGGTACTCGTTGCCGCCAATCTCACGGCTACGGCGCTGAGGTTCATCCTGTTGCGCGGCTGGGTGTTTCATCCCCAGCGCGGCTGAAGTCCTTTGACGTCTTGCACGAGAGGTTTGACCATGCTCACCTTCGCCGACACCGCCGACGAAACGATGACCACCGAGATCGACACCAACGGCACACCACGTCATCGCAGGTCGCGTGCCGCACTAGGCCTACTGTTGACTGCCACAGCAGTCTTCTGGTGCATCGGGCTGAGCCGCAACGGTTGGGCCAACGCCTTTTATGCCGCAGCCGTGCAAGCCGGTACTAAGCCTCGATCCACCGGTGAGCTGTCGGTGTGAAGTCGATTTCGATTGTGTGCGTTGGGCCCGGGGTGTGCCGTGAGGTGGGTGTGTGTGATGGCCCGATCTCGGTATCGGCTTGTTCCTGTGGGTCTTTCGTCTCGTGCGGGCGGTTGGGGTTGCTCTGTTAGGCCAGCAGTGGCCGGTTTCGGCCAAACAGACTGTGGAACAGGGTGTTCCACGCGGTTTCCCAGGGCCAGTTGCGTGGCAGGTGCAGGGTCAGGCGTCGGGCCGAGGAGGCGATGCGTGCCGGCACGCTGATCAGGGTGCGGCGGATGGTGCCGGTGCGGGCTTTGGCCAGCGCTGGTCCGGTCAGGGTGGCCGCGGCGCGGGTGAGGTTGAACGCCATCGCTGCGCACACCAGCCAGGCGGCGTTGGCGCCGAATCGCCCCGAGGGCAGATGGGCCAGAGCAGAGTCTTTGAGGTCGGCGTGGACCTGCTCGATGAGCGCGTGGCCGCGGTGGGTCTTGTCGGCGGTGACGGTATCGAGGTCGGTGGTGGTGAAGAAGGCATGGAAGCGCCAGGTGTCGAACAGGGTGGTCTGCCCCTCGCCGCTGGCGGGGTTGAGGTCGGGGATGCGCCGCACCACCAGCCTGCCGGGGATCTGCTCGCTGGTTTTGCGGGAGCTGAACGCGGTGAAGTCGATCTCGGCGACCTCGGCGCGCGAGATCCAGCGCTGGGTGTTCTCGTCGTAGATCGCGTCGGTGTACTGGATCGAGATCCAGGCGTCCTCGGGTATGGCGGCGATGGCGGCTTTGACTTTTGGGTCCAGGCGCACGGTGATCGACACGTCGGCACCACCGCGCAGAGCAGCCGCCACGGTTGGGTAGCCGTAGAACGCCGAGTCGGCTCGCAGCAGCGGCCGGGTGGCTGCCGCCGAAGAGCGCAGTCGTGTCACGGTGGCCAGCGTGTCGCCGACGATGCGGGCAGCTCCACGTGCTGATCCGCAGGCGCCTTTGCGTAGGCGTTGGCCGCAGATGATCGGTGCACCATGCTCAGTGGTGAGCGTGGCGATCAGCGCATTTAACCCACGGACCCCGGAGTATCCGTAACCAGATCCCTGTTTGGTGTAGCCGTGCACTTCGATGATGGTGTCATCGAGATCAACACACACCGGACCGTCAACACCGGCCAGCACCGGAGTGCGTTCGTGCAGACCGGCCAGCAACCGCGCCGCCACGGCGTCGAGTTGGCGGACATGACCGAAGCTGAATTCGCGCAGGAACGATCCCAGCGTCGACGGGGCGTACGGGCGGTCGAACACGGTGCCCATCGCGCCGTGGCGCAGCAAGGCCATGTCATCGATGCTGTCAGCACCAGCTACCATGCCCGCGACCAGCGACAAGACTTTCGCCCCGGCGTTGGCGCCCTTGTCGGTCGGCACCGTGATGTGCTCATCAGCCAGGCTGCTCAACCCGCACTGATGAGCCAGAGCGGCCATCGGGACCAGCCCGGCACACGACACCAGATTGGGGTCATCAAAGCGGGCTGACGCCACAGGACGAGTGTGAGATAGTTGCATCTACGAGATGCCCTTCGTTCTGACCGAATGTGATCCTAGACAAATCCCATTCTTTCACCGCGACAGGGCATTTCGTTTTTACAACCCGCCCCAACTCCTATTCGATCGGTGGATCAAGGCTAAGAGCTGGAAAGCCTTCCTGTTCGGTTCGTCAGATGCCGCGAACTCGATCACCGTGGACAAGCCCCCAGCCTCGTTGTGGCCAATGGAGATCAGCGCCCGGATCTTCGGTGTGAATACCTGGTCGATCCAGCTGCCCCAAGTCATTCTGGGAGTGGCATCGGTCGCACTTCTCTACACCATCATCAGCAGGCGCTTCGGGACCGGCGCCGGCCTGTTGGCCGGGCTTGTCCTCGCTCTCACGCCGGTGGCGACGTTGATGTTCCGCTACGACAATCCCGACGCCCTGTTGGTCTTCTTGATGGTCGCCGCCGTGTGGGCCCTGTTGCGCGCCGTCGAGACCGGTCGCACTCGCTGGCTGCTGTTCTGTGGCGCACTGTTGGGATTCGGGTTTCTGACCAAGCAGCTGCAGGTGTTCTTGGTGATTCCCGGGGTGGCCTTGACCTACCTCATCGCGGGCTCTCCCCGACTCGGTAAGCGGCTGGTCCAGCTGCTGGCGACGCTGACTGCCTTCATCGTGGCGGCCGGCTGGTGGGTGGCATTGGTCGAACTGTGGCCCCGCGACAACCGGCCCTATATCGGCGGCTCCAAGACCAACAGCTTCCTGGATCTCACCTTCGGCTACAACGGTTTCGGCCGGCTACTCGGCGGTGGCGACAGCCTCCCGAACGGCGGACCCGCAGGCCCCGATGTCGACCCCGGCGCCGCCTCCTTCTCACCGTTCGGGCAGGCCGGCATCACGCGAATGTTCAGCGGCGAATCCGGTGGTCAAATCTCCTGGTTGTTGCCTGCGGCTCTGGTGTTTCTCATCGTCGGGCTGATCCTGTGCGGGCGCCGGCCCCGAACGGATCTTGACCGCGCACACTACCTTGCCTGGGGTGGGTGGTTGATCGGGACCGCGGGCGTGTTCAGCTTCATGTCTGGGCTGTTCCATGACTACTACACCGTCGCACTGGCTCCGGCGGTGGCCGCGTTGGTCGGTATCGGCTCCGCCGAACTGTGGCGTCGCCGCGACAACGCCTGGGCGTCAGCACTTCTCGCTGTGGTCACCCTGCTCACCGGAGGCTGGGCCTGGGTGCTGTTGAATCGCACCCCGGACTTCGTCGGATGGCTGAAATGGGTGATTCTCATCGGCGCCGTTATGGCGGTGGCAGGCCTGCTGATCGCCGCGGTACTGCCTGCCCCCGGCCCCAACCGTCGGGACGTTCGGGCCTGGGCCGCAGCAGTCGCGATTGCTGTTGCGTTGGCAGGGCCGGCGGCATACTGCGTGCAGACGGTCAGCACAGCGCACACTGGTGGCGTGGTCACCGCCGGCCCACAGATCGCCAGCAGCATGCCAGGGCCGGCTGGGCAGCCGGGCAACACCGGAGCGGAGGTACCGGCTGCCGTGGCTCGGATGTTGTCGGAAAACGCTGATGCCTACACCTGGGTGGCCGCGGTGCCCGGCTCAACTGAAGCCGGCTACTACCAACTCGCCACAGGCAAGCCCGTCATGGCGCTGGGCGGCTTCGGTTCCACCGATCCGTCGCCGACTCTGGCGCAATTTCAGGCCGACGTGGCGGCGGGCCGCATTCACTACTACATCCCGTCAACCGGATTGGGTGTTCCCACCGGAGGCGCGACTGATCAGGGCTCCCGGTCGCTGACGGCGCCCGGGGCCGATGGATCGACCGAGGCCGCCCACATCAAGGATTGGGTACAGCAGCACTACACCGCCACGACTGTCGACGGGATTCCGCTCTACGACCTCACGAAACCCATCACAACCAGCTAGTAAGGGTACTGCGGCATCCAGCCGGAGGTACTCCGCATTGGTGGCGCGAACAGTCGCGGCAGCACCAGCAACCAGGGGGGCGCCGCGGGCTGCGACTGCCACAGATCCTGGCCGCCAAGAACCGGAGTGGGCGACATCGGCGGCGGCGATGAAACGGGCACAGGTGAATCTGCGGCGGGCGTTGAGGCGCTCTGTCCGATCGCAGTCTGGGCGAGCGCGGGCGGTCGCGATGGCTCCGACGTCTGGGCGGCACGAGGCGATGCCGTGGGGGTCGGCGCCGCTGTGACGGTCGGCTGGGGCTGCGCGGCGGCCACGAGTCGGGGCGCCGCCACCTGCGGGGTGGGTGCGTCCTGATAGTCCACGGACGGTGGTTTCCGCGCCGCCACGGGTGGTGTCTGGGCCGCAGGCGACGCTGTAATCGGCTGTGGCGGTGAAGGTGTCACGTGGGGCGGCGCGGCGGCGCTCATCGGCTCGTTGGCATGTTTGTCGGCCGATGGAGAAATCTTGGCCGTCAGCGTGATTCCTAGCACCGTGGCTGCTGCGATCGACAGCGCGGCCAGGACGCTCCCTAGCGGCAGCATCGTCAGATTGAAGGCAGCTGCTGGTGCGCCGGTCACCATGACGTCATCGTGAATGCTTTCGGCCCCGCCCTGGGCGTCAGACCCGGCTACCTCCGCCACCGCCTGGGAAGCTGCCTCCGCCACCGCCTGGGAATAGGCGAGCGCTGCCGTGGGGTCGCCGGCGGCGGATGTCGCGGCACAGGTGAGCGCAGCGCCGCGAGCCAACGCCCACAGCGGATCTGCCGGCGCCGCGACCGCGGCAGCCGTCAGCGTGCGAAGCCGAGCAACGGTCTCGGCGGTGTCGGTGGTCGAGCAGTCGACGAGAATCAATTCTTCCGGAGCCGCAGGCAAGCCAGCTGTCTCGGCGACCAAAGCGGTCATCGCATCAATCTCACCGCCCGCTGAAATAGCCTCCGCTGCAACGTGAGTGACCGAGGCATTATCCACCACCACGATGGCGGCACTACTGTCGTCGATCAGCAGGAGTCCGGCTGTCGACAGTGCTTTGCGGTGACCCACCGCTCGTGTTAAGGCGGCAGCTGCGTGGCAGACGTCGACCAAAGCCACGTCAAACAGTTGTCGATCATCCAGAATGGCACGCACTGTGCCGATCTCGCATTCGCTCGAACAGGCAACGGCAATGCGGTTGAGGTAATGGCCCTGTTTCTGGGCACTTTCGCGGGTGCCCTGTATTGCAGCGGCGACCACTTCCGCGTAAGAACCACCTTCGTCGACACCGAACGCGTCACACTCGACCAGGGGCCCATCGGCCGCGGCGCCTTCGGCGAGCACCATCCGCACACGCCTCGGCGTCAAGTCGACACCAAGGACCAGGTTCACCGCCTACCTCCCGAGAGACCAACGCCACCTGGCGCGTTTGACGAACTTCTGGCTCCCATCGTGGCGCGTTTGCGCCCACCGCGCTAGCGATGCCCAAGGATTCATAAGGAGCGCATAACTTCTCGCCAGGTGCGTACTCGCACCCATTCTGGGAGTTCAGTGTGCCTGAGATGTCAGGTCGTACACGGTCGCACCATCGACGATGATCGGAGAGAAATGCTGCTTGACCCAATCTCGGATCTGGTCGGACGCCGACGGAGTGGATGAAGAACTTTCACCGAAGGAGGGCATTCCTGAATGCGACGACTCGAGGTAGTAGTGAATCCGTCCATCCCGGACATACGTCTGGAATTGGGTCAACGTCGGCGCTGGATCTCCGCCACCGAAACCTCCGATCGGCATCACCGAATGCCCGGTTGCCAGCTGATAACCCGAGGCTCCCATCGAGCCGCTGGCCGCACCGACCCAGGTGTACTTGTCCGCGTCAGCCGAGAGCAACGCCGTGACCTTTTCCGAGACTTTGCTGCCAGGCCCGCCCGGGCCGCCGGGGCCACCCGGGCCACCCGGTCCACCCGGGCCGCCGGGGCCACCCGGACCGCCGGGAAAGTGCGGTACACCACTAGTTTTCGATGCGGGGCCCGCGGTGATGATCGGACCGCTGTGCGCGGTGCTGACAGTCTGGATGCAGTACGCCACTGGTCCGGCCGTCGCAGCGATGACGGCCATCCCGGCTGCCCAGGTCTTGAGGTCGCGCTTCGCCACCGTCAACGCGGGTCGCGCCGCTGCAGTCAGCAACATAATGCCGGCGACGGCGCCCAGCGCCAACACAACCCACCGCAGCCAGGGCACGAAGTCGGGAGTTCTCCCCAACAGCACCCATGCCCAAACACCGGTTAGCGCAGCGGTTACAGCAAGTATCGCTGTTACCCAGCGCCTTTCGCGATTCCGCCACGCATGCGTCACGCCCATCGCCACCACGGTCGCGACGCCTGGAGCCAAGGCGACGGTGTAGTAGTCGTGAAACAACCCCGACATGAAGCTGAACGTCAGGCCGGTGCACAGCAGCCAACCGCCCCACGCCAGATAGGACGCACGTTTGAGATCGGTACGTACAGCACGACCGCACAGCACCAGACCGACGACCAGCAACACCAAGGCGGCCGGCAAGAGCCATGAAATCTGGGTGCCCGATTCGGTGGTGAACATCCGGGTGATACCGGCGTGGCCGAACATCCCCGGTCCGCCGGAACCTCCCGGCCCGCCGCCGGCGCCCGGAGGCGGCGATGGCAGGCCGCCTCCGCCACCTGCGCCGCCACCGAGGATGCGGCCCAGTCCGTTGTAACCGAGCGTCAGCTGCAAAAAGCTGTTATTCGACGAGCCACCGATATAAGGGCGGTCGGATTTCGGCCACCACTCGACCAGCGCAACCCACCAGCCGGCGGCCACGACCATCGCCGCAAGCCCCGCGAGCACCTGCCACACCCGCGTCGGCCACCGCGGAGGCGCGGCAACCAAATACGCGGCCGCAAGACCAGGAGTGATCAACAGAACCTGCAGCTGCTTAGTGAGGAACCCGAAGCCAATCAACGCGCCGCACAACAGGACCCACCGTGTGCGGCCGCTCTGCACTCCGCGCATGAGGGCCCACACCGCGGCGACCATCAAGAAGACCAGCAATGCGTCCGGGTTGTCGTAGCGAAACATCAGCGTGGCCACCGGGGTCAATGCCAGGAGCGCACCCGCGAGCAGGCCCGCACCGGGACCGAAGACCCTTCGCACCGTGGCATACACGATCCCCACTGACGCCACGCCGAGTAATACCTGCGGAACCTGCAGGGCCCAGGAGTTCATGCCGAACAAGCGCGCGCTGATCTCCATCACCCACAGCGCGGCAGGCGGCTTATCGACAGTGATGACATTGCCCGCATCCGAGGATCCGAACAGGAACGCCTTCCAACTCTGGGTGCCCGCCTGCACGGCCGCGGCATAAAAGTCGTTGCCCCAGCCGTTGCGGCTCAGGCCGACGGTCCAGCACGTCGCAGTGGCAAGCAGCAGCACCAGCAGTGCCGGGCGGACCCACCGCGGCTTGGCGGGGTCACCACCCTGGGCGACGCAGTTGTCGCGGCCGACCACGGGTGCTGCAGTACTCATCACGTATCACTCTCTCCGTCTTGGATCTGCTGCCAACCCAGCACACTCTCTCAAAGTCGTGAGGGTCGAGCAGCGCCTCATGCGCGTGGTGTGGCGTCTTCATCTCCACTACGTCCTTTAAGGTCGCATCCGCTCGGGTTAGCTTCCCCTCGGCCACATCGCAATTGCACTAGCGTGGCAATTGCACTAGCGCCATTCTGGGCGTTACCGGTGTGAACTCTGCGAGCCCGACATTGGTAGGAGCTGTGTATGGCGATCAGCAAGTCAGAAGGGGGATGTTGCCCCCGATTCCTAGCGGCGGCGCATCTTCCTTTGGCACGTCGGCTAGACGTTCGCGCTGGCACGCCCGCTCTCAGCTGATCAAGCATCGTTATATTGGTGGATCTTAACTCGGATGTGTCCGAGCGCCATTGCCGTTGAGAGCATTGTGTCGTGCTGCGATCTCGTCGCGTTGTCGAACTCGTGCGCGACAGTGCAAAGCGCAGCGGATCTCGACTAGGCCACCGCGATCGAACGACTGTCGGCCGATCACCTCGTTTTTGTCAGGTGAATGAGTTGCAGGCCAGGCAATTAGGGGGTCCGGTCCAGACGTGAGCGTGTGGGCGCCGCTTGTCGGTGGGGAGACTGACGCGACATTCGTATTCGGCCGGACTTTCCCGGCGGGGCTGGCGGCTTCGGCAGGTGGCTACCGCGCCGGTTAGGCGAGACATCGAGATCACGCCTCGGATAAGCGATGTCGGGCCGACGGCGAGATCATTGCCGGTCTTAGCCGCGAGCGCGGTGAGCGCGCGTCGGAGTCGCCGAGTCAGTCGAAACGGTGCGATTAATCTGGCAATCACGGCTCGGCTGGACGTATGGCCAGCATCATCTGTCGCACTATCGATTTGCTGTGCGTGGGATGTGTCTATTGCCTTTTCGGTTTAGGGCCGGCGCCCACGGTCAATGAGCTCGGCCGTGCCCGCAGTGTCCTTTCCGCGGGCGGGTTGGGGAGAAGGAACGACTATGACCGCCAAACGTATGGCCGGTACCGCGGCAGCCGCTGCGGGGATCGGTATTTCAGCGCTGTTGACGGCTGGGCCGGCCGCCGCACTGCCACTGGCTCCGCCTTCGTGCGATCAGGCCAATCAAGCCAACTGCCAGTCCGGACCCGGGGCTGGCGGCAACGGAGGGGGCACCGCGCCGCAGGCCCCGAGTAATACGCCACAAAGCCCCCGCGGCGGAGCGCCACAGACCAGCACACCGCAGGCCCCCGAAAGCAACGGTCCGCAGCAACCGCGAAATAATGGCCAGCAGAACAACGAGCCGCAGACTCAGCCGAACAACGGCCAGCAGAACAACGGGCGGGACGGCCAGCAGAACAACGGGCGGGACGGCCAGCAGAACAACGGGCGGGACGGCCAGCAGAACAACGGTCCGCAGGACCAGCAAGGCAATCCCCCGCAAGGTCCCGACGACAATGGTCCGCAGCGAAGCGGTTCCGATAATCAGCCCAACGCCCAGCCCTACACACCGGCTGGCCGGTATGACCGAGGCAATGACCAGGTCGGCGGACCGCGTGACGCCCCGCACGGCTTCAGCACCCCGGGCAACGGGGCGCCACCATCTCCGCCCGAACGAGGGCCGGGATGGAACGACGGCCCGGCGCCGGGCGGCCCTCCGCCCAACTGGGACGGCCCGGCTCCCCAGGGCGGCTGGAACGGCGCCCCACCTGCCGGGGGCTGGAACCGTCAATACAGCGGGCCGCCGCGTGACATTGCGGCCGCCCGCGTCGATTTCGGCCCCTTCAACTACGACGGCTATGTCGCGAACCCGGTATTCAACCCGCAGTTCGGTGGTTGGGGGTTCTGGTTCTTCGGGGTCTGGATCCCCCTGTTCTAACCCTTCAGCTCGCGGGCCGGTACCGGCGGCGCGCGCCAGGGCGTCGGTACCGGGCCGCAAGCTTTTCCCTCACGACCTACTGCTGTAAAGGAGATCCCATGTTCATGCGCGTTCCGACGACCGGTGTGACAGCTGTCGCCATCGCCGTCTGTGCCGTCGCGGGTTGCTCGAGCAACGACTCGGATAAGTCCTCGTCGTCATCGGCGTCGGGTTCGGCTGCGGCGTCGGCCGGCACCACGGTCCTGGTGGACGGACAGAAACAAGATGTGACAGGGACTGTCGTGTGCACCGCCGCCGATGCCAACACCAATGTGACGATCGGTGACTCCACCGCCGGCGTGGGTGCGGTGTTGAGCAATGACTCACCGCCGGCTGTTCATTCGGTGGGCCTGGGCAGCGTCAGTGGCGTGATGCTCGGCTATGCCGATGGGGCCGGCGGGCAGGGCGCCGCCTCAGCGAGCAAAACGGGCAATTCGTACAAAATCACCGGAACCGCAGTCGGTTTCGACGCATCCACTCAGCAACAGTTGACCAAGCCGTTCGAGCTGGACTTCACCTGTCCGTGACGTGCGTATCGCCCTCATCGCCAGCCTGACCGCGTGGTCACGTGCGTGTTGAACGGCGAACGCCGCTACACCTGAAGAGATCTTCGCCTGGTTTGCCGATCCGGTGACGCTGGCGCGCGCCGCGCGCTAGACGACGACGTTGTCGCGCAGAAGGTCATCGACACGCAGAGCGGGCGCGATACGGCCATAGCCGATGACCGGATCGATCTCGACATTCAAATGCCAGATACGTCGCTCCTGATAGGTCGAAGGGGATGCCCGCGTGCGCAGCCGAGTCGATAGAGAACTGCAACCTACTCGACAAGATTTCGGTCCTAAAGTGCTCCTTGTCTCGCTGCGCCCGTATCAGTGCCCGGTGCATCGCGTCGGCAGTCGTTAGCTTCTACGACAGCGGAGTGAACAACTCGGCAGGGTCCATATCAGCCAGCCTCGGCTCCATCGTGGCTCCCTCTCCCGGCGCATTGCGTGATCCGTCGAGAAGCGAGGTCGACCTATGCGAGGTCGGACACCCCGACGCAACGGAAGTGCTCGTGCCCGACCTGTATGCGACGCGGCCGTCAGTCAGTCTTCGCGTGCGCCTTTACGGAAATGACAACTCCATTGAGACGACTCCGACCGCGATCGTCTCAGTCGACTTGGCATTTTGCCTGATGGCGGGTGACAACAAGACTGAGGCCGGATAGCTCTGTTCTAGCTATTTGTCTTCAGATCATCGGTGCTATTGAGACGGTTCTGCCGGCTGCCGTCTCAAACAAAACGACGGGCAGCAGCAACGAGCCGCCAAGTACGTTGAGACCGCTACCGCGGTGGGGCGTTCTGCGGCTGGAAATCCCGTGTTTTCAACGCGATTCGCGGCGCTCAGTGAGGTCTAGGAAGTCCTCGACCCCTAAGAGGCCTAGCACCCGTCGTTCGAATGGCCTGGTCCCCGTGCGTGCCGGGTCACGAACGACTCGAGGCTCGGACAGCTCTAACTCGCGGCCTCTAGTCCGCAAGGTGCATGCCTGCGCTGCAACGACGTTTTTCACCCACTGGCTATCGGCGCCATAGGTGAGGGCGATGCGCACTCCGGTCGTCGTCACAAAGACGTTGACAGGCGTCTCATAGGTCCGCCCGGAACGTCGACCCTGATGGACTACGACTCCGAATCCCGGTGTCCACGGCGCAATACGTTTGGTGATCTTGTTTAGACCCACCCGATTTAAGCGGGCCACTGCCTTCGGAATCGGCATTCGCATTCCCTCTCGACTGTGAACGTGTTGACATCAACTTTTATCCGGTGGACGTGGCCATGGCCCCTCCGTAGACGATGTTCACCATGTGACTATTTTGCCGCTAGGGCAACTCGAGTGATCCCAGGTTTCGCTTGTGCTCGCCCGGCTTGTTTCACGAGCGTTAGTGGTTTCCGCGTGTCGACGGCGGCTGAAATTTGACCCCCTGGCGGCAAGTGAAAATTGACCCCTGCCGGTGGTTGGTTGGTGATTATTCCTCAGTGGTGGTGGCCGCGGCAGGTGTGCGGCCGAGGTCGCGGTCTTTGAGTCGGTAGCTGTCTCCTTTCAGCATGATGACTTCGGCGTGGTGGACGAGGCGGTCGATCATGGCGGCGGCCACGACGTCATCGCCGAACACCTCGCCCCAGCGGCCGAAGGCCTTGTTGGAGGTGACGATCAGGCTGGCGCGTTCGTAGCGGGCGGAGACCAGTTGGAAGAACAGGTTGGCGGCCTCGGGTTCGAACGGGATGTATCCGACCTCGTCGATGACGATGAGCGGATAGCGCCCGAGTCGGGTCAGTTCGGTGTGGATGCGTCCGGCTTGGTGGGCTTCGGCCAGTCGTGCGACCCATTCGGCGGCGGTGGCGAACAGGACGCGGTGGCCGGCCTGACACGCCCGCATCGCCAGCCCGATTGCCAGGTGCGTTTTGCCGGTCCCGGGCGGGCCGAGGAAGACGACGTTGTCGCGGGCGGTGACGAAATCCAGGGTTCCGAGGTGGGCGATGGTGTCGCGTTTGAGTCCGCGGGCGTGATCGAAATCGAACTCTTCCAACGATTTCCGTGCAGGGAATCGGGCAGCCCGGATGCGTCCTTCACCGCCGTGGGACTCTCGTGCCGAGACTTCGCGTTGCAGACAAGCCGCCAGGTACTCCTCATGGGTCCAGTTCTCCGCTCGTGCACGCTCGGCCAACCGGGCGATCGAATCCCGCAGTGTCGGCGCCTTCAATGCACGGGTCAGATAGGCCAACTCGGCGGTCACGTCACGGCCAGCGGTAGCGGTGGTCTTGGCAGCGGCCATCAGGCGGCACCGCCGTCGATATCCACCCCGAACGCGACGTCATAGGACGAGAGGTCCCGCACCGCCACTTCGGACTCCAACGGTGGTGGTGGGATCTGTATCCTACTGCGTCGCAACACCTTCGCCGCTTCAACGTGTATCGGGTCGGAGATCGTCTGATGCATTGCCCAGATCCGCTCGTGTTCTGCGACGGTCTGCCCGTCGCAGAACCCCTGCACCCGATCGAGATCGGCACGCACCAGCACCCGCCGGCCGACCGCGGCAGGATGCACCGAGTAGTCGTTGCCATCCATGCGGATGTAGTGATCCCGCGGCAACCGCAGCGACGAACTCCAGCCAACCGCTGGCGCTACGGGCGGCAGCGCAAGCATCGCTGCCCGATCCGCGCCGATGCGATCGGTCGGAGCGCAGCCCAGGGCGCGGCGAGTGCGGGTGTTGGCCAGGGCCAGCCAGTCGGCCAGCTGGGTGTTGAAGTCCGCCGGCGAGACGAACGTTCGCCCCGGCAGGAACGAGCGCTCCAGATAGTCGTGGGAGCGTTCGATGAGGCCCTTGGCTTCCGGATCGGCCGGCCGGCAGACGATGACCTTGCTGGCCAACACACCTCGAAAGGCCTGACACTCCTTGGTCAGTTCTATCCGTCCGCCGCGCCAGCGTCCGATCGCACCTTCACCGTCCCAGACCAAGGCTCGTGGCACCGCGCCGAGCCGGCTGATCAGTTCCCACCACCCGGCGAACAAATCCTCGGCACGACGACTGGGTAGCAGCATGGCCAGCAGCCAGCGGGAGTAGGCGCTGATCATCGTCAGCACCGGCAGCCGGTTCGCGGTGCGGGTCTGGCCGAAGCCGACCGGGATCGCGACGTCGGGGAACCACAGATCGCACTGGGCGATCTCCCCGGCCACATACGCCGTGCGTGAGGCCGGGTCCGGCGGCAAATACACCGGCCGCAGCTCGGCCACCCGGGCCGACAAGACACGGATCGAGCGCTCCCAGCCGATCCGCTCGGCGATCACCGTCGCCGGCATCGTCGGATAGACCTGCAGCAGTTCCCGAATCCGCGGTTCGACCTCGTCGACGATCGAATGTCGACGGACATGAAAAACTGCCCGTAGGCGGACATGAAAGTGCCCATCCGCGGCCAATAAGAACTGCCCACTGGCGGACACGAATGTGCCCGCTGGCGGCCATGAATCTGCCCAGACCCTTGTGATGCCGCCCGGCGCGTCAGCGCCGGGGCGGCCTCTCCTGCGGTTTCGATGTCGATGCCTAGTCGAACTCGAACACCACAGGAGAGACCTACCTTGAAGTCTGACGGAGAACTTATGGACATACTCAATGCTTACGACCTGACCGGCAGCTACCGCGCTGCCGCTGAACTGTGCGGCTGCTCGCACCACACCGTGAAAAACGCTGTCGACAACCGCAATGCCGGTCTGCCACCGGCGACCCGGCGAGCCCGGATGATCGACGACTGGCGCGGCCTGCTCGAGACGTGGGTCGCCGACTCGAAAGGCAAGATCCGCGGCGACAAAGCCCACGACAAGCTGGTCGCACTCGGCTACACGGGTACCGACCGCACCACCCGCCGAGCCCTGGCGGAGGTGAAAGCGCAATGGCGCGTGGGCAATACCCGGGTGCACCGACCGTGGATCACCGAACCCGGATTGTGGCTGCAGTACGACTTCGCCGACGGCCCCGTGGTCGCTGGCCGCAAGATCGTGCTGCTGGTGGCCTGGCTGGCCTGGAGCCGCTACCGCATCGTCCTCGCCCTGCGCGACCGCACCGTACCGAGTGTGTTCGCCGGCCTGGACCGCATCTTCCGCCACCTCGGCGGTGCCCCGACCTACCTGCTGACCGACAACGAGAAAACCGTCACAGTCGGGCACATCGCCGGCGTGCCGGTCCGCAACCGCGCCGCGGTCACCTTCGGCCGGTATTACGGCATCTCGGTGCTGACCTGTGAACCCGCGGATCCGGCGTCCAAGGGAGGGGTGGAAAACGCCGTGAAATTGGCCAAAGCCGACATCGTGCCCACCGAGACGAACCTGCTACCGCAGTACGACTCGTTCGCCGACGTCGAAGCCGCGTGCGCGGGGTTCACCACCGAGATCAACGCCCGGACCCACCGCGCCACGGGTCGGCGCCCGGTGGAGATGCTCACCGCTGAGCGTCCCGCCCTGCACGCGATCCCGGACCTGCCGCACACCGCCGCCCTCGGTGTCACCCGCCGGGTCCCCGACAACACCCCGATGGTCACCTTCGAACACTGCCAATACTCTGTTCCAGCAATACTTCTGGGGCAGACGGTGTGGATCCGCCACCACGACGGCACCGATGAGGTCATCTGCTGCGCCCTTGATGACGGCGGCCCGGTCGAGGTGGCCCGGCACCGCCGCGCCACCCCGGGCAGCCCCGCGATCGATGACGCGCATTTCCCCGGGCACCATGACAAGATCCCCGGTGACTACACGGTGCGGGCCCGCACCGTCAGTGAGCAGACGTTCCTGGCACTCGGGCCGGGTGCAGCGGTGTGGCTCAAAGAAGCCGCCGCCGTGGGCACCGAACGCATCTTGCAGAAGATGGCGCACGCCGTCGAGCTGGCGGCGTTGGCCGGCCGCGCCGATGTCGACTGGGCGCTCGGGCATGCGGCCGTGCACGGTCGGTTCGCCACCGGCGACCTCGACTCCATCCTCGCCGCCAAAGGGTTGGATCTGACTCGCCGCGGCGCCGATGAGCACACCTCGCTGGCGCAAGGCACCAGTGGGTGGAACCTGTTCGGCCGCACCGTCATCGACACCGACGAGGCAGGCATCCGATGACCACCGCCACACCTGCCACGTCCTTGCCCGCCGAGGTGGAATCGCTGATGCGGTCGCTGCGGTTGCCGCACGCCCGGGCGATCGCCGCCGACGTGCTGGCCACCGCCCGGGCCCAACGCTGGGACCCCACCGAAGTCATCAAAGCGTTGCTCACCGAGGAAGCGGCCGGGCGGGCCCGGTCCATGCTCGCGGCCCGCCGCAAAGCCGCCGGGTTCCCCACAGGCAAGACGTTCGACGTCTGGGACCCGGCCGCCTCATCGATCCCGCTACCCACCCAGCAGGCGCTGCAGACCCTGGAATGGGTGCACCGACGCGAGAACCTGGTGGTCTGCGGGCCCGCTGGCACCGGCAAGACATTCTTCCTCGAAGCGCTGGGACAGAAAGTGATCGAAGCCGGGATGCCGGTGGCATGGTTCACCCTGGAGCATATCGGGGTCCTGGTGCGGGCCCACCGTGCCGACGATTCCCTGGGCAAAGCGGTGGCCAAGATCGTGCGCGCAGAGCTCGTCGTCATCGACGACGTGGGACTTCTCCCGGTCGGTGCCGATGCCGCTGAAGGGCTCTACCGCATCGTTGAAGCCGCCTACGAGCGCCGCTCCGTGGCGATCTCGTCGAACCTACACCCCAGCGGCTTCGACGAACTGATGCCCAAGACCTTGGCCACCGCGACCGTCGACCGGCTGCTCCATCACGCGCACCTATGCCAAACCAGCGGTGACTCCGTGCGCCTGGCCCAAGCCCTGCACGGGAAAGGAGTCAAGCCCCTGACCTGACAGACACCACCGGTGGCGGACACACCCGTCTGGGCAGATTCATGTCCGCCACTGGGCAGTTCTTATTGACCACCTACGGGCAGTCCTTCCGTCCGCCAATGGGCACTTTCAGATGTCCATTGACAATCGAACCCCGCGGGGCACGTTCGTACTTCGGCGGCGCATCATCAGCCAGCGCCGACTTCACGGTGTTCTTCGAGATGTTCAACGTCCGAGCGATCATCTTGATCGGCAGGCCCTCGGCCCGATGCAGACGACGGATCTCCGCCCAATCTTCCACAGACAACATTCCCTTCTGGTCCTCCTGGCTCGACTAGAGCCAGGCCACCGGACCAGGGGGTCAAAATTCAGTTGCCGCGCCGGGGTCAGAATTCACGTGCCGCTGACACCGCGAGTGTTCGGCCACCCACTCCACTAACGCCCACACAGCGCACGGCAGCGGCTCGAACCAAACGAGCCGAAACCGCGGCACAAGCGCAAGATCGGGTAATCCGCATGCCGTAGGGCTCAATGACAAATCACTGAGACGAACCCCGCCGTCACTGCGGTGAATGGCCTGACTCCCCCGCCATTACGGAAATGACAACTTCATTGAGATGAACAGAACCACGACCGTCTCAGTGAACTTGGCATTTCCCTAATGGCGGATGACAACTTGACTGAGACCGGACAGCCGACCTAAGTGGTTGTCGACACGCCTCCCCGCTACTCGGACACTCCCGTTTGAGTCTGGCCGTCCGCCGGCGAGGAGTCATGGCGCGAGTAGTAGTTGGTGGCATTCCAACTAGCCATGATGGTCAACGCTTGGGCCGAGCGCGTGTTCGGCTCTGCGGTATACCCGACTAGGTAGAGGCCCGGTGATGCTGTTACCTCGAAGACGTTGTAGGTCAACGTAAGTTCGCCGAACTCGGGGTGGCTGAACCGCTTGACGCCGTGCCGGTGCGCGGTGACGTTATGGGCAACCCAGCGCGTGCGGAACTCGGTGCTTCGGGTAGCGAGTTCCCCTACCACTTGCGTGATGGCTGCTGATTGAGGCACGCGGATTGCTTCTGCTTGCAGGAGTCCGACTGCGTCGTCTGCAGTCGTGGTCCAGTCCGGAAACACTTGGGCGGCAGCAGTATCGAAGAACACGAACTTGGCGAGGTTGGGCCGTCCGACCGACCTGTCGAACACCGGCGCATACAGTGCCCGTCCCAAGGGGTTGGCTGCCACGATGTCGAGGGTTCCGTCCATCACGATGGCGGGCGATCCGACCATGCTGTCCATCAGCACTTGGACACCCTCGGGAATGTGCTGCCCTGTTGCACGCCTGGCGCGTGGCAGCGCGCGCGTTCCGACTGCTGCGCGGACGAGGTCAAAAAGGCGAACCGTCTCGTCCTCGGATAGTCGCAACGCTCTACTGACGGCGTTGAGTACGTCGTCGGAAACTCCGGTGACATTGCCGCGTTCGATCTGGGTGTAGTACTCGGTGCTGACTCCGGCCAGTTGTGCGGCCTCTTCGCGTCGCAGGCCCGGCACTCGGCGTCGTACGCCAGAGTTGAGCCCGACTTGGTCGGGAGTGATCTTCGCTCGCCGGCTCATCAGAAACTCCCGGATGTCTCTCCTGATGTCCATCACCCCAGAGTAGGAAGGACTGCGGCTCGTGGGGAGGGGTTGCCGGTACCCCCTATAACTGGCGCCTCCCCACCGCGGCTCCCCGGTCCTAGCGTAGAGACGTTGCCAAGTAAACCTCAATGGAAAGGCCACCGCCGTGCCGAACGACGACAAGACGCAAGAAGCCTTCGACAACTTCGTCCAGCTCTGGACCACCGGAACAACAGCTGGCCGCCGCGCCCCCGTGTATCGACGCCCCGACGAAGTCGGATTGGAATACGAGGACGTGACTTTCCCATCCCTGGACGGCGTCCCGTTGGAGGGGTGGTTCGTTCCGGCCAACTCCAACAGACTGATCATTCACAACCACTTCCTGCCCGGGAACCGTTACGGCTATCCCGGCCATCTGCCCGAGTTCGGCGGCCTCGGCGGGTTCGAGGTCAATTTCCTCCCCGAGTACAAGGCGCTGCACGACGCCGGATACAACGTGTTGGCCTATGACATCCGCAACCACGGCATGAGCGGACAAGGCAACGGCGGCATCACCGGGATCGGCCTCACCGAGTACCGCGATGTCATCGGATCGCTGCGCTACGCCGCTGCGCGACCGGACACCAAGAACATGAAGAAGGCACTGCTATCGGTGTGTCTGGGCGCAGACTCCACCGCCGTTGCTTGGTCCAAGCATCCCAAGGAGTTCTCCGAGATTCAGGCCATGGTGATGCTTCAGCCCGTTTCGGCGAAGTACATCGTCGAGGAGTTCGTCAAGGGCATCGGCTTGGAAGACGGCTACGCGAAGTTTGACGCCGCAGTCCACGAACGCACCGGGTTTCACTTGGCCGAACAGTCGCCGTTAGAACACGTCAAAGCGGTCACGGTACCGACGCTGGTCGCCCAGGTGCATCACGACAACATGACCCGTCCGCAAGACGTGCAGGATATCTACGATGCCATCCCCGTCGAGGAGAAAAGCCTGTATTGGATTGAAGGCACTGAACGTCGCTTCGACGGCTACAACTTCTTCGGCGTTCACCCGGAGTTACCGATTGAGTGGTTCGACAAGCACGTCAACTGATAGCGACTAGAAACGACCCCGCGTACCGCCGCATACCGAGCACGACCCGGGGCGGGTCCTGGATCGCCGCGGCGACCTCACCGGCTGAAGGTGGGATGCCATCGAACCACCCCATCCGATGCTCGGCAGCGGATTCACTACGGGCGCTGAAAGACCCCAAACTCCCCCGCCACTGCGGAAATGACAACTTCACTGAAACAGACGGAGCCGCAGTTGTCTCAGTGAAGTTGTCATTTTCCAAGCTCACGAGTGACAACAGTATTGAAACCGAAACGCTCTACACGGCCGTAGACGCGGTGCTGGGGTCCGGCACACCGTGAGCGTTGGACCATGACGCCAACAGGACGAGCTTGTCAGCGGTCGGCCCTCCCGCGGCGGTATACACATTCAACTGCAAACCGGGATCGGTAGGGATATCCATGGACTCGAAATTGAGGTCGAGCCTGCCGACCGCCGGATGGTTCACGCGCTTACTCCCGTGCCCGTGCAACCGCACGTCCTGAGATGCCCACCGCTGCCGGAATAACTCACTCCTCGTAGATAATTCGCCAATTAACGCGACGAGCTCCGCGTCGTGGGGATTCCGTCCCAGTTCCATACGCGAGACCGCGGCGGCATTTCGCGTCGCCTGGTCGTAGTCGACAAAGAACTTCTCGGCCTCGCGCGGGTGCAGATATACGAACCGGACTGTATTCGCGGGCCGTCGCGGGTCGGCCAGCATCGGCGAATACAGCGCGCGCCCGAGTTCATTCATGGCGAGCACATCATGGCGCCCATTGCGGATCCAGGCCGGCGCACCGGTCATGGCGTCGAGTACCTCTTGTAGTGCCGGACGCACCGTCACGGGAGGCTCGCGGTGCTGTCGGCGGGCAGGCGCCCCGGACTGCCGCGCGAGATGGAGCAGGTGATCGCGCTCCGCGTTATCAAGCTGCAGGGCCGTGGCCAGTGCGTCGAGCACACCCTCTGAAGTGCCTGCCAGGCTGCCGCGCTCAATGCGCACGTAGTACTCCACCGAGACCCCAGCCAGTAACGCCACCTCCTCTCGGCGCAGACCCTCGACTCGACGTCTGCCACCGTAGGTGGGTAGGCCCGCCATCTCAGGCGCGATACGAGCGCGACGCGACCGCAGAAACTCTCGGATCTCGGTGCGCAAATCTAACGTGGCGTCCATCCACCCACCGTAGGCCGCAACGGTCACAACGGGCGGGCTCACGCGGTCGTAGCGATCCCGCCGTCGACGGGAACCACCACCCCCGTGAGATAAGCGCCGGCCCGGCTGGCGAGGAACACGGCCACACCTGCCATATCGTCGTCGCGGCCGATGCGGCCTAGCGGGGCCGACGCCGCGATCGCGTCGCCGAGCTCGTCGAGGGTTGCGGCCATCATTGTCGACGGGAACGGCCCCGGCGCGACCGCGTTCACCGTGATGTGCTGCGGGCCCAGTTCCTTCGCGAGCACTCTGGTGAGTTGATGCAGAGCAGCCTTGCTGCTCGAGTAGGAGTAGTTGGGCCGCGCGGGGATGTGAATAGCGGCGATGCTGCCGATATTGATGATCCGCGCGGGATCATCGGCGGTCCCAGCGTCCCGAAGTGCCGGCAGCAGCGCCTGCACCAGCCAAAACGGGGATTTCAGATTGAGGTCGATCACCGTGTCCCAGGCGGTATCCGGAAACGTCTCCAGCGGCTCGTCCCATATCGCGCCCGCGTTGTTGACGAGGATGTCGAGGCATCCAGAGTCGTCCGTCACGAGCTCGGCTAGGCGGTCACACTCCTCGTGCCGGGACAGATCAGCGGGAACCGCCCACACGTCGCCGAATTCGGACAGCCGGTCCTGGGCTCGAGCACACGCATCCGCATTTCGTGAGTTGATCACCACGCGGGCGCCGGCCTGCAGAAGCCCCCGCGCAATCATCATCCCGATTCCGCTGGTGCCACCGGTCACCAGGGCGCGCTTCCCGCTGAGGTTGAAAAGATCTGCGTGCGTTGCACATTGGATGCCTACCACTGATCACCTTTCCAAGGGACCGAACAGGCCCGTTAGCCGATACGCGGTGTCTACGGTCCAACCTAGGTGGTGTCCCGGACGAAAAGGAGATCCCCGTAATACAGGTACTGTGAGTGTCCCCCTTATCCAGTGGCGGCTTCACCGCAGCCAACGCGAACCAGTACGCAGCTCGGTGACTGCGAGAAAAGCGGCCCGCCCGATCGCGGCGTCGACGATGGGCAAGGACAGGTCCGAGCGCGCCGCGCGAGTGAAAACCGATACGGCTACCGGTTCCTCCCCTGGAATCTCCACCACGGCGGCCTCATTGCGGACCGGTCCGATGGTTCCGGTCTTACCTGCTACGACGATGTCAGCGAAGGGAAACCCGGAGCGAATGCGATGTGGCCAGATCTGTTGTCTGAGAAATGTCCTCATCATTTCGCAGCTGTGCGCGGAGGCAGCCTTGTCGGTCCATATCGCGCGCAGCACGGCGTTGATGTCCGCAGCGCTCGTCGCCATGGTGTAGGCCGGGTCGAACGCAGCGCTGTCGTGAATAGTGTTGTTGCTGGCCAAAAGCCCAACAGCTTCCGGCAGCGTCAGGGTCCCGGCATCGTGGATGATCTGTCGCTGAAGGGCCGCGGTCCCGCCGACGACGCGCGTCGAGGTGAGGCCGAAGTCGCCTATTGCAGAATCGATTTCGTTCAGACCGAGCGCGCCGAGAATAACGTCTGCCGCGGCGTTGTCGGATAGCACAACCATCATCCGGGCCAAGTCCAGCCATGACAACGTGACCGGATCGCTGAAAAGGCTTAGCCCGGTCGGTCCGGGTGTACAGTCCCCCGGCACCACCCGGACTGTGGCGTGGGCATCGATCAGTCCGGAATCGAAGGCTCGCCCTAGTGCAACGAGAACGATCAGCTTGTATACCGAAGCGGCGACGACGGGTACTTCGCCTCCGACATCCACCACCTCGTCAGGCCGGCCGATGGTCTCCGCGCGCAGCCAGCCTTGGCAGCCAGCGTCGACGAAGACGTCCTTGATATCTCGGACTACGTTGCTCATGACCTGCTCCGCAAGAGTTCTCGGTCCAGCGTGTACACGAGGTCGCCGAGATCGCGTCCCGGCGCAGCTACAATCCGGACCCGTAATGCCACCTCCTCGACCAGCATTCGCAAATGGGTGGTGCCGGTGTGCTCCGCCGCGGACGCGGTCGCGAGCCCGAAGCACGTCCCTGCCGCAACCATGGCGCTCACCTCACGGTGACTGGAGGCCGGTTGCACAACCACGTCAAGTCCGTGCCGCCGCAGCCCGTCCGTCAACAGATCGTGGGCCGGCGGGTTGTCCTCACGCGGAGCGGTTGCCAACGCTAAATCCCGCAACATCTGGGCGCGCGCGCTTGTGGTCTTTGCAGCACGATGCCCTGACGGCACAACGACAGTGCGGTTCAGAGTGATGACAGGGCCGGCGTCGAGATCGGCAAGTACCGCGGGGTGCGTCACCACAACGATGTCGAGGTTGCCTCGGCGCAGATCGGCTAGCAGCGCCGCGGCGCCTTTGGTGACAGTTGTGAGTGGAGCGTCGGTCTGAGTTAGCGCTCCGCGCAACGCATGTGCGCAACACGCCACTATTTCGTCATCGAGTTGTGGGACCACACCCCAGCGAAGTCCCTCGGCGGCGCCGAACATCTTGGCGGCATCGGCGAGCAGACGGGTGGAGTCGTCGACGATCAACCGCGCGCGGCAACAGCGCTGCCCCCGCCTCAGTCAGGGTCGCACCGGCAGGGGTTCGGTCGACCAGTTGCAATCCAAGATGGCGCTCCAAGCGCCGCAGACCTTGCGATATCGGCGGCTGCGTCACGCCGAGGCTTGCCGCGGCCCGCCCGAAATGCCGGTGCTCGGCCACAGCCACGAAGTACCGCAAGTGTCGGGGACTTGACCCCGTGTGTTGGACACGCTCAATCCCAGGAATGTGCTGGGGGAAGCGAGATGATCCAACCCGATGGCAAGGAAAAATTACCCCGATGAGTTCAAGCGTGACGCGGTCGCGCTCTACCGGGACACCGAGGGCGCGACGATCGCCCAGATCGCTGCCGAGCTCGGTGTCAGCGAGGCCACGCTCTCGGCGTGGTGCAAGTCGGCCGGGGTGCCGATTCGGCACCGCCGCGGTGTCGTAGTGGCCGAGCCTGTGCCAGGGGCCGAGAGCCCTGAGCAGGAGCTGGCCCGCCTCCGCAGTGAGGTCAAGGCGTTACGCGCCACCGCGGCGCGGTTGTCCACCGAGCGTGACATCTTGCGGTCGGCGGCCAAATATTTCGCCGGGGAGACGAACTGGTGAGCCGCTTTCAGTTTGTCGCCGACCACCTGCACGCCTTCGAGGTGAAGTGGCTCTGCGCAGTCGTCGAGGTTGCGCGTTCGTCGTTCTACGCGTGGTTGGCCGGTGCTGACGGACGAGCGGCCCGTCGGGCTGCTGACGAGGCGCTGGCCGAGCGTATCCGCGCCGTCCACGACGAGGACAACACCTACGGGGCGCCGCGGATCACCGCCGAGCTCAACGACGGTGCGCCCGAGGGGCAGCGGGTCAACCACAAGCGGGTGGCTCGGGTGATGCGCGGCGCCGGGATCGCCGGTTATCGACGCCGACGTCGGGTCAAGACGACCGTGGCGGACCCGGCGAACCAGAAGGTCCCCGACCTGCTCAAACGCGATTTCACCGCCGCGCAGGTCAACACCCGTTACGTCGGCGACATCACCTACTTGCCATTGGCGACCGGCGCCAACCTGTACCTGGCCACCGTGATCGACTGCTGTTCACGGCGGGTCGCCGGGTGGGCGATCGCCGATCACATGCGCACCGAACTGGTCATCGATGCGCTCAAAGCCGCTGCTGCACTGCGGGGTTCACTGGCTGGTGCAATATTCCATGCAGATCATGGAAGTCAGTACACCTCACGGGATTTCGCGAATCTCTGCCGCGATCTGGGGGTCGTCCAGTCGATGGGTGCGGTGGGGTCAAGTGCCGATAACGCGTTGGCCGAATCGTTCAACGCCGCCCTCAAGCGCGAGATTCTGCAAGACCGTGCCTGCTGGCCGGACGCGGCGATCTGCCGCCGTGAGGTCTTTCGGTGGCTGGCCCGCTACAACACCACACGACGGCACTCCTACTGCCGTCATTCCAGCCCCGCGACCTACGAAAGGAACCTGACACCGGCTACGCTGCCCGAAGCCGCATAACCACAAATCCCGTGTCCACTACATGGGGGCAAGGCCCTCGAATGAGGTCCACGCCACCCATTGAACACGACCGCAACCCCCGGATCAGATCACCGGGCGTACCTTATCGTCGCTCGAGATTAGCCCTTCTGCCTGTAATGATTCGCAATCACTATGGGTATCGCCGACCCACAGACTTGGCGAGGGCATCGGCGGCCGTGCTTCGGTATCGGCCATGACAGCACACCTGACCCGACGCCAGGCTCTCGCGGGACTGGCCGCCATCGCAGCGATGACGGCGTGCCGAAACGCCGCCGCGACCCCCGCTCCCCGCAGCGTCACGACACTCGATCTCAGCCCGGTCGAGGATCGGTACGCGGCGCGCATCGGCATGTACGCAACAGATCCTGACTCCGGAGCTTCTCTCGAGCACCGTGCGGATACCAGATTTGCCATGTGCTCGACCTTCAAGACCTACGCCGTGGCCCGGGTGATGCAATTGGTCGAGGGCGGCCAGCGAAGTCTGGACACCTTGGAACGGATCAACGCGTCGGACATCGTCGAGAACTCCCCCGTCACCAGCGCCCACGTGGGTCACTCGATGCGCCTTGAGGAGCTGTGTGCGGCGGCATTGATCAACTCCGACAACACCGCCGGCAATCTTCTGTTGCGATGCATCGGCGGCCCTTCGGAGATCACCACATTCGCCCGAAGCGTGGGTGACGACCAGAGTCGGCTGGACCGTTGGGAAACCGAGCTGAACTCCGCGGTGCCTGGGGATCCGCGCGACACGACGACTCCGCGTGCCCTTTCGGCAGGATATCGAGAAGTGTTGACCGGACCGGCATGGTGTTAACCGCCGGTCCCCGCGAGCAGATGCTGGGCTGGATGAGGCAGAACGCCACTTCGGAGAAACGCTTCCGAGCAGGTCTGCCGGCAGGATGGACCAGCGCCGACAAGACCGGCGCCGGGAGTTTTGGTTCCACCAACGACGCCGGATTGCTCAGCGGCCCCGACGGGCAACGGATCATCATGGCCGTCCTCACCCGTTCCCGCCACGACCGACCCGATGCGCAACCCTTCAATGACGCTATCGCCGAGACGGTGCGGCTCGCTATTGCAACATTTGCTCGACGGTGAGGAACTCGAGATCTGCCGCCGACATCTTCGCGCTGCTCAGCGATCTGCAACGTCACGTCGCGATCGACACCGCCGGCATGCATCCTGCAGGAACATCCTCGCCCGAGAGGTCAGGCGCTGGCCAGGTCCAATTCGCGCGCAAGCATCGCGTAGTCGGCCGCCAATCGTTCCCGCAGTCGACCGACGATTCCCCGTGTCTTGGCTCTGATGGCCGACGAGTCCGCAAGAGTCTCACCGACCCGGTCGACCACGGTGGCACTGCTGACGTTGTCGGTTCGGATGAGCGACCGCTCATCGTCGATGGACAGTGCGAAGTCTCTGCACTTCGGTTGATACTCCAACGTGATCGTGGGCGTCTCAGAGAGAGCCGCCAAGATGCCCGCGTGCAACCGGCTCGCGATGACTACAGAACAGCGGGCGAACTCCGATGCCGCAGCATTCGCGTCAGCGGGATGGACAATCTCTGCCGGGACGCCGGCAAGTGCCCTCTCAGTCCACCGTCTGTCGTCGCGATTCATGAGGATGCCGACAAACCGGTAGCCGTCTGCCGACAGTCGGGAAACTGCTTTCGACACCTCTTCGACCACCCTCGCCGGATCGTGGCCCCAGAGATCGTCACCGAAGCCAACGTTGACGCCGATCAGGCCATCTTCAGCAGTCACACGTGGCCGAGGAAGGAGAAGTGCCGGATCTCCGGACACTTCCACGCTGAGTCCGATATCGGAGAGAAGCTCAGCGCTGCGCGGCCCACGCACCGATACGACACTGAACTCCGAAAGTATTGGTAGCCAGTGCCTCAACTCGCCCTTGTCGGAGCCGCTCTTGCGCCCGACGAAGCCAGGGTCCTCGACGCCGACGCCGATCGCGTAGTTTCCGCTATTGCGGTTGAGCGCCATGCCCCGGCTGGTCCACTTCCGCCAAGGGCGCCTGCCGACGACCGTACCCCCGCCCACGACCAACGTACTTCGTCGCAGATTCCGATCCAATCCTGTTGCGTATGAAGCGATCACCTCGATCGGGAAACGCGGGATATCGACGAATCTCGCCGCGGGGATCTGGCCGTGTACCGCGTCGTAGATAGCGTCATCGCCGAGGTTGCCGCGTCCGTGCCATCCCAAATAGCCGATCAAGGTGTCCCGAGCTCCCGCCATGTCAGCATGATATAGGTTCCTACGCTCTCCCCCAGCGGCCTAGACTTCCTGCCCCTGACGTTCCTCAGCGCAACCACCTCGATCGAAAAACGTTGTGCGCGAACTGAAACCGTTGGTGTCTTGAGCCGAAACCACCTTCCGGAGGCTAGTGGGCGGTCAAAAAACGGTACACGCCGTGCTCACGTATCAGATAGCGCAGCGCCGCCGACTCCCACGTGGAGCGGTCACGGCCCCGTACGTCAATATGGTGGTGAGTCACCTTGATGCTCGGGTCGAATTGCCGCTTGACGCCGATCCTGTCTAGACGTATCGCCAGATCCTGGGCTTCGTGTGAGCGCAGAACAGGGTTGTAGCCGCCCACCTTTCTGAAGAATCCCGCATTGACGAGCAGGTTTCCTTCATGCAGCCAGTAGGCAGCCTGCGGGGCGGGCGGCTCCAGTACATACGGACAACCTCGCATCATTGGTGCAACCATGCGGTGAAGGGCGCATGCGAGCTTTGGCTTGTGTCTCAAATGATCGAATATGGCCGGCAACGACGCCGCAAAAGTATTCCCCCACAGTGAGAACACCGGACCGTAGTTGTAGGGCTCCTGGACGCCGTCGTTTCGGCTGACGAGCCCGCCGATGGCGCCGACGCCTTGCTCGCGGTAGCGCTCGACGAGTGTCCGCGCGATCAGAGGAGTTTCGGAGGTCTCCAAATCCATGTCGGCGTCGACGAAATGGATGATCGCATCGTCCGCGACGTGGTCAATGATCTGATTCCGGTTGGCGCCGGCGCCGCGGTTTTCCCCGCTGCACACGAATTTCACGCTGTCGCCGAACTTTCGTACCACCTCGACGGTGTCGTCGGTCGAAGCATCGTCCAGTACGAACACTGCATCGTAGTTCTGCCCCAACACCTGCGGAAGGAGCCTGCGCAGATGTCCGCCCATGTTGTAGTTCGGAATCGCTGCAATGACCGGCAATCGCCTAGACATGGACAGGCTCCAGCCGATCCATGTCTACCAACCTGCCGAAGGGACACTTTTCGCCGGTCACCGTGGGTACCTCCCGAGCAGAGCAGTTTGCTGTAATTTCCGACAAAGTCCCATAACGAGAACTCTCGGCGTCTAACGAGGGCGCTAAGAATGTGTTAGCCAGCGCCGTTTCCGGCGCAGCGAGACATAGTCCGTCATGCGAGGCGGCCCGCCCGGACAAGCCTTCAAGTCCAGTCGACCACGCGACCTCTACGTGCGCGTCAATTTTGTTGTCTGCCACGCATCCTCCCCCCCGGGCCTATGCGAATCCCCACCATCAGCGCCCGCCTACCAGTCGTGGTAACGCACGGCGCATCCTGCTATGCGGGGCAGGTTAGCACAGTAAGCTGCGCGGTGAATCGGTTTGCTGACGAATGAAACGACCCTCTCGGACACCATTCGGAAGCGGGGTTATTCACCCCATCAAATAAGGTGTCCTCGGGTTAACTGGCGTTGACGCTGGGGCAAGCCGTGGGTACCGTTTGCCCATATGTGGGCCATCGTGATGCTGTTGGGCCTCTCTGTCGCGGCAGACCCACTGCGTATCGGCATCACAGTGATATTGACTTCCCGGCCACGGCCGGTCCTCAATCTGGTGGCATTCTGGGCCGGCGCCATGGCGGCGGGACTGGCGTGCGCCCTGGCGACCTTCGTCTTGCTGAAAGACATCGTGCCCAGCCTCATCAACAAGGTCGTTGTTGCGTTGGCAGACCTCACCAACGGCAACACCAAGGTTGTCCTGGGAGCCATCGCCCTGGTGGTCGCTGCGGTTGGCGCCGTCCGTCTGATCCGCCAACCAGCGTTTGCAACGAAAGGCGTTGCTGACCAACCAGATTGGACGGAACAGCCGGTAAAGTCGACTGCGATGGCAGGTTTGGCGGTTCGCGCTCGCCGCATGCTGCAAAGCGGTAATCCATGGGTCTCGTTTGTCGCGGGACTATCGCAGGGGCCCGCGCCCGTTGAGTACCTCGCCGCGATATCCATCATTCACGCGTCGGGGGCCTCGATCAGCGCCCAGGTTGGCGCTTCGATCGCGTTCACCGTCGCAATGCTGGCGATTGTCGAATTACTGCTTCTCAGCTATCTGCTACAGCCCGCGAAGACGCAATCGATTGTGACCGCGACGTACAGCTGGCTTCAGACTTACCGTCGCCACATCCTCGTCTTTGGCGCCGGGGCACTAGGGATCTACCTGCTCGCGACCGGCTGACAAACTGGCACACTGCCGAACTCGGCGGCCACCGGATCAGTGCGCGCCTCTGATGGCAGGCTCGGCCTTCTCCACCGGCAGTACGTCGGTTGGCGTCGTCTCGGTGACCGTGCCGCCCATGTTCATATTCGGGGCGCTCGGTGGCGCAAAAGTCTTGTTGTGATTGCCGCCCGCAACGACGACACCGCCGCCGACGGGAGGGGTCGATCCCCCAACGCTCGCGTCATGATGGATCACGGTGAAGGACGCCGCGGCCAGCACGGCACCCATGCCCGCGACCATCGCCAGCATCTTCACTCTGTCGGCGTTCGACGGTACGGCTCGGAGTTGATCTTTCGACATCATCGTCGGGTACCTCTTTTGTTCATGTTCGGTGGCGATACCGGTCGGAGCAACCGGGCCCAGAACCAGTAAGCCGCAGGGATATTTGAGCGGCCTAATGTGAGGCGCCCCGTATCCACCAAGTCGACAGCTGCCATACAGCGTGTCGCAAGGATGCGCTCCTAGCGTTCACGCCGTGTCGCAGCTCGACAGGCGCACTATGTTGCGCGCCATCGCAATTGGCGTCCTGGCCGCTGCCGCGACGAGTCGTGAGACGGCGCGGGCCGACATCACGCATCCAGTCAACGCACAGGTTCCCGCGCCGCACGGCATCGTGACCCGTCTGCCCGGCGAGGGTAACCAGTTGGCCCTGACCGTCGATGACGGCACCAACTCGGCGGTGGTGGCCGCCTACGCCCAGTTCTGCCGCGACAGCGGAGTGCGACTGACGTTCTTTCCCAACGGCGTGAACACGTCGTGGTCGGTCAACGCGCCGCTGCTGGCTCCCATGGTGGAATCCGGGCAGATCCAGGTGGGCAACCACACGTGGAGCCATCCCAACATCACCCGGATCGGGCTCGACGCGGTCGCCGATCAGATCCGACGCAACGCCGACTTCCTCCGCAATACCTTCGGCACCGACGGCACCCCTACTTCCGTCCGCCGTACGGAGCCCACACCGCCGATACCGACCGCATTGCCGCCGACCTGGGCTACACCACGATCACGCTGTGGAGCGGCACCGTCGGCGATTCGAGACCGGTTGACGAGCGGCAACTCGTCGCCTTCGCCGAGCAGTCATTCCAGCCGCAGCAGATCATCCTGAGCCACGCCAACCTGCCGCCCGTGATGCACACCTACCCGCAGCTGCTCGACATCATCAACAGCCGGGGTCTGCAGACCGTCACACTCAACGACGTCTTCAGCTGAGGAGCGCCCCGCCTGGGACACCGCTCGCAGCGCCCAACCACTGTCCGTAGACTCCGGCGAATGGTGCGCATCGTGTCGACGCTGATAACCGTGGTCGCACCGTTAGCCCTCGTATCGTGCAGCGGACCCGAGGCCGCAGCGCCGTCACCGAGCCCGGTGGCCGCGTCGAGCGCAGTCCCGCGAGCGACTCCCCTGGCGCCGACACCAGGCCAGCCATGCCACCTGGTCGCCGTGCGCGATCTGATCGAGTGGCACAGATCCAGCCACCCACCCAGTGCTGACGGTTCGACCGGACAGCCGGCTTCGGCCGTCAAGTTCGGCAACGTCAATCTCGTCGGCTGCAAGAGCTCGCTCGACGGGTGGGTGGAAGAACACTCGGACAGTCCAGCCGACACCGCGGCCGGGTTTCGCGACTGTTACGAAATCGCCTGGGCCGATGACAATCCCGGTTACGACATCCACGCCTCACCGGCACCCCGCCTGAAAAACGTTCTCCTGCAGGCAGGTAACGACTGCTGACCTACAGCCGGCCGCGAAGCCGGTCGCGGTACGAGCGCCCGTCGGGGTCATAGATCAAGCGGTACAGGGGCTCGGCCCAGAGTCGGGTGGGCCACCCCAGACGCTCCGGCTTGTGCGGCCGTAACCGGCCCGGCGGTCGGGTCCCCTGGCAGCCCGACCGATACCACGCATCCAGTGCATCCGCTGTGGCGGTGATGTCGCGTATCGCCGTGACCGGGTCGACGAGATTGCCGTCCTCGCTGCCGTCGGCCGGTCGGTCCAGATGCTCGCGCAGCAGCCGCAGCCGCAGGTCGCGGGCGAAGGTTCCCTCAGAATCGATGACGGCACAGGATAATTCGCTGTCATGGGTCCAGGACCGCCGATTGAGGTTGTCGCTGCCGACGCATGCCCAGATGTCGTCGATCACGCAGACTTTCGCGTGCACATACACCGGCGTCCCTCGCTGATTCTCGACATCGAAGATGTGGACACGCTCCGGACTTGCGCTCTGGCAGGTCGCGATGGCCTGCCAGCGGCCGACCAGGTTCGGTGGCAATTGGAGTCGACCGTCGACGTCCGGATAACGGGGAATCACAGCCACCAGATGGAGGTCGGGGTTGTCGTTCAGGGCTTTGGCGAACAACTTGGCCACCCGCGCCGACCACAGGTACTGGTCTTCGACGTAGATCAGTCGCCGGGCCTGGGGCACCACTTTGTTGTACGCGCGCGCGATGCTGCGCTCCCCGCGCGGCGCAAAGTCGTACTGGAAGTGCGCGTCTGGGTAGGTACGCAAGACCTGGACGGCATGAGGTCCGCAGGCCGGCGGATCCGGTGGTTGCTCCGGGAGCGTGCCCGGCGAGAGGTCAGCGCCGCGCAACTTGTCCATCACCCAGGCAACGGGTGACAACGTGTCGAGCGGTGCCGGATCATTCCAGCGTTCGCGGAAAGCGGTGTCCAGGGCGCCGACAGCCGGGCCCCGGATCTGCAGCTGCACGTCATGCCATGGCGGCCGGTCTCCATAACTCTTGGCCATTTGCACGGCCTGTGGGTCACCGTCGTGCGACTCGTCGTCACGGCGGGAGTGGCAAAGGTCGATACCGCCGGCGAATGCGATATCTCGTTCTGGCGTTTCGGGATGGCGAATCACGACGAGCTTCTGATGGTGCGATCCGCCGACGCGAACGCGCTGATCTAACAGCACTTCCCCGCCCGCCTCTTCGATCGCCTCCCCCAGATGCTGGTTCTCCTCCTCGCTGTACTGGAACTTGTCCAGATGCGACCGCCACACCAGTCCTTTGACCACCACGCCCCGTTGTGCGGCGTGGCAGAACAATTCACGGATCGTCGGCCCGCCATCGCGCAACTGCTCGTCGGGGTCGCCGCGCCAGTCGGTGAAGAAGACGTAGTCACCCGCTTGCAGCGTCTCCACCTCGGCGGCGAGTCGTTCGAAGTACCTGGCTCCGTGAATGAGCGGCTCGGCGCGGTTGCCTTCCGACCACGCCGGCAGCCGGGTGGCGGGGTTCCCTCGCTGGTCGCCGGTCAGGAACCATTCGGCCAGATTCACTACTGTGAGGTGCCCATTCGGCGTTCGGACTACACCGCGAATCGGACGTGCCAGGATCTAACCGTGAGCGAACGCATCGAGGTGCAGCGAACCATCCCCGCGCCGGCCGCCGACATCTTCGCGGTGCTGTGCGATCCGCAAGGCCACGTTGCGATCGACGCCACCGGCATGCTGCAGGACGCCGACGGTCAGCCCGTTGGTGCCGTGGGCGACACGTTCGTTGTGCACATGGACCGCGAATCGCTCAACGATTATCCGTTGGGCAAGTACGACGTCACCGTGTCGATCACCCAGTTCGAGCAGGACCGGCTGATCGCGTGGACGATCTTCGGCCAACTGAAGCCGGACATCGGGCACGTGTACGGCTACCGCCTTGATCCCACAGACGGCGGCACGACGGTCACCTCGTTCTACGACTGGTCCGACATCGATCAGCATTGGCGTGACGCCAAGATCTTCCCGATCGTCGGCGAGCCGGCATTGCGGGCGACGTTGGGCATCCTCGACCGCGCGGTCCGGCGCGGCTATCCCCGGTTGTCGACGTAACGTCTTCCCCGCCGCCGACGACGCTAGGACGGCTGCGCCGGCGCAGCCTCGATGGTGACCAGTTCGGTCAGACCGCTGACGCTGAAGACGTCCATGAGATGGGGGTGAGCGAGGATCGCAATGTGGTCTGCGTTGCTGAACAGCGCGGTGATCGCGGTGCTGTCCAGATATCCCACGGCACTGAGGTCCACCGTGAGCGCCGTTCCGCTTCCTGCGGACTCACTGATCGCGGCGGCAAGGCTGTCGTTGAACGCCGCGATGTTGCTCATATCGATCTCGCCGGCTGCGGTCAGGACGAACGTTCCGTCATTGCGGCGCGCGCTGTCGAGGGTGAGCGGTGTGGCCATCAGTTGATCCTCACGGATAGGTGGATTGCTGTTCCGGCCGCGTCGCGAGTGATGGCGACGTCGTCCATGAGCTCTCGCATGAGCGTGATGCCACGGCCGCGGTTGGAGTCGCCGACGGGTTGCACGGGCTTCCACGACCCCTGGTCGACGACGGCCAGCTGTACCCGGTCGGCCAGCGCTGTTGCGGTCAGACGGATGGTGCCGTCCGAGCTGTCCCGGTATCCGTGCTCGATACCGTTGGCGAGAGCCTCACCGGTGGCGATGAGCACGTTCATGGCTTGGCGCGGCGCCATCCCGGCTCGGGAAAGCCAGTCGCGCAGCACAATACGGGTATCGGCCAGACGGTTGGCGTCGGCTGGAAACTCCAGCTCCAAGGAGGCCGGTTGCCGGTATAGGAGCAGCACGACGTCGTCCTGATAACCGTCACGTGGCGACAGGCTCGACATCACCTGGTCCGCGAGATCGTCTAGCACGGACGCTTGTCCGTCGCGAATGAGGCTGACGGCACGGGAAATGCCGTGCTCCAGTGGGGCGCTGCGACGTTCGACCAGCCCGTCGGTGTATAGCGCGAGAGTGGCGCGGGCAGGCAGAGTGATGCGCGCTTCGGGGCGGGGCCAATCATGCCGGATTCCCAATGCGATGGTGTGGCCGTTGTCGAGCGACTGGGTGGTGCCGTCTGGTGCGACCAGGATCGGCGGCGGGTGTCCGGCGCTGGAGTAGACCAGCTCACCGGTGTCCGGGGTGAGCACCGCGCACACCGCCGTGGTGCACTGGGCGCCGGGCAATCGAGCCGCGAAGCGATCCAGAGCCGCCAACGCGACTGCAGGACTGGGATTCTCGAAGAGCAACGCACGGCAGGCGCTGCGGATTTGCCCCATCACGGTGGCGGCTGGCAAGCCGTGGCCGACACAGTCGCCGACCACCAGCGCGATGCGGCCGTCGTCGAGAGAGACGATGTCGTACCAGTCTCCGCCCACCTGCAGCGGACGGCTGGCGGCTTGGTAGCGCACCGCGAATCCACTTGGTATGTCGGAAGGTCCGAGAATGGCGTGTTGCAGCGCCAACGCAGTCTCGCGCTGCTGATCAACCCGATGCACGCGTTGCAGCCCCTGGCCGAGACGGCCGGCGAGCACCGTCAACAGCGTCTGGTCTTCGAGGGTGAACGGTCGCTGCTCACCGAGCTCGATCCAGACGACGAGGACCCCATCTGGATGCTGTAGCGCGATTCCAGCGGCTCCGGTCTGCGCAACGTGGGGTGTCAAGAACTCTCCATCACGCAATGAGCCAAGCAGCTGTTGGGTCGCCGGCGGTAAATCGGCCCATCGTGCTGCCCCACCGGTCGCGGCCACATGCGGCTCCCCGTACGCGGCCGGAAAAGTCACGGTCAGAACTCGGCGAGCCCGCCACAGTCGGCGCAGTTCCTCAGCGGCGGCAAGCACTGCACCATCAACGGTGTCGGCCTGGGCGAGCTCCTGATTGAGCGCGTGCTCACGCCCCGCAGCCAACGCCAGCGCAATAGCGGCGTGCCGGGCGAAGTCACTGACCAAGTCCAGATACGCGTCGTCGAAAGCCGGCTGATGGGGTCGACGCGCGACGGCAATCACTCCGAGCACCACATCATCGGCGATCAGCGGCATGACGATCGCCGAGCGCTCACCGACATCGGTGAACCCCTCAATCGGGTACTGGAATGAATCGGTGATGAGGGGCACGCCGCGACGGGCAACACTGCCGGTGGTGGAGCCGTCCATCGGCACCTGCCGGCCAATCACCTCCGAGGAGTACCGGCCCGCCGTCGCCGCCACGACGAGGGCGTCGGCGTCATCACCGATCGCATCGCGCTCGGCCGGAACCAGCAGGATCGCCTGCTCGGCATCGGCCAACTCGAGCGCACGGTTGACAATGAGCTCCAGCGGCCTGGTCTGCGGATCACCGGAGAGAAGCGCAGCCGTTATCTCCCGGCTGGCCGTCATCCACTTCGCCGATTCACGCGCCCGCTCGAACAGTCGGGCGTTGTCGATAGCGGCCGCCGCTGCGGTGGCCAACGATCGGACCGCAGCCTCTTGGATGGGAGAAAATGCCTGTTCGGGCCGGTCGTCCATCAGATACAAAGTGCCGAAATCATTGTCACGCACGGTGATCGGCAGGCATAGCAGGGCCCGCATCAGTGGGTCGTGTCCGTGCAGATGAGCGGCCAGTGGTGAAGCCTGTACATCACCGAGGCGCAGACCCGCACCCACCGCCAGATCGCCCAGTCGGCGCGCTGTGTCTGTGTCGATCCCCGCTCGCACAGAGAAGATCACGCTTCCGTCGGCGCCGCGTATACCGAGCGCGCCATACTTCGCATCCGTGAGCTCCATCGCCGCGCTGACAATCCGCCGTAATGTGACATCGAGATCGAGATCGGAGCCGATCTCGACAATGAGGCGAACCAGTTGCTCCATCCGGTCCCGCGCTGCCACCAGCTCGTCGAGCTCTGCATGCACCGGGCCGGTGAATGCGGACCCGCCTCCACCGTTAACCACTTGTTAAACCTATCGCCCGACCGGGACTAGTTGAAGTGCCGAGCTGACTCGACAATTGAGCACCAATTCGCAACGCGCCCGCGAAAATTGACGCTGGCCGTCGGGACCTCCCCGCACGGCGCTGCCGTGGCGGCGCGTCTCGCCGGACGCGAGCACGCCCAGACACTCGTCTACCCCGAGCGACAGATGTTAACCCGGTAAATTCTGAAGGCTGATGAGGCCGCTCGACGAAGGTATGTGAGGCTGCGTCAGACGGTCTCGGACGCGTGCCGCAGCGCCGGCATCCCGATGGGCACCTTGCGCCCTGAGGTGTTGGTGAACTGAACCGTCGGATCCGCCACCTCAGGCGCGTTGACGAAGGACACGAACCGCGAGAGTTTCTCTTCGTCCTCGAGCACGCCCTTCCACTCGCAGGCGTAGCCGGCCACGTGGCGTTCCATCGCCGCCTCGAACTCATCCGCCAGACCAAGCGAGTCGTGGCAGACGACCGCACGCAGGTGTTCGAGGCCGCCCTCCATCGCCTCCAACCACGGCGCGGTGCGCTGAAGCCGGTCGGCGGTGCGGATGTAGAACATCAGGAACCGGTCGATGTAGCGAATGAGCGTCTCGTCGTCGAGGTCACTTGCGAGCAACTGCGCATGCCGTGGCGACATCCCACCGTTGCCGCACACGTAGAGGTTCCAGCCTTGTTCGGTGGCGATGACGCCGACGTCTTTGCTCTGGGCCTCGGCACACTCACGGGCGCAGCCGGACACCGCCATCTTGATCTTGTGCGGTGCGCGCAGACCTCGGTACCGCTTCTCGATCTCCACGGCCATGTCGACCGAGTCCTGCTGACCGTATCGGCACCAGGTGCTGCCGACGCAGCTCTTCACTGTCCGCAGAGCTTTGCCGTAGGCATGACCGGACTCCATACCGCCGTCGATCAGTCGCCGCCAGATCTCCGGCAGTTGGTCCACGCGTGCGCCGAACATATCGATACGTTGGCCGCCGGTGATCTTTGTGTATAGGTCGAAGTCCCTGGCTATTTCGCCGATCAATATCAGTTGCTCGGGTGTGATCTCGCCGCCGGGCGAGCGCGGCACCACCGAGTAGCTGCCGTTCTTCTGGATATTGGCCAAGAAGTGATCGTTGGAATCTTGCAGCGAAGCCTGCTCACCGTCGAGTACATGCTCCGAGCTGGTCGAGGCCAGGATGGACGCGACGGTGGGTTTGCAGATGTCGCACCCCGCGCCGGTGCCGAACTTCTCGATGAGACCGGAGAACGTGCGAATGCTTGTGGCACTGATGATTTCGTAGAGCTCGGCACGCGACTGACCGAAGTGCTCACAGAGTGCCTTGGACTGCTCGACTCCCTCCGCTTCCAACAGCTGCTTGAGCAACGGAACGCACGACCCGCACGAGGTTCCGGCGAGCGTGCACTTCTTGAGGCTGGGAACGTCCTCGCAGCCGCCGCAAATGGCTGCTTTCAGATCGCCTTTGGTCACGTTGTTGCACGAACAGATCTGCGCGATGTCGGGCAGGGCCGCAACACCCAGGGCCGGCGCTGCGCCGTCGACCGTGGGGGCGATCAACGCCATCGGGTCGCCGGACAGTTCGCTGGCCACCATCGGACGCAGCATCGCGTACGCCGAGGCGTCACCGACCAGGATCCCGCCGAGCAGGGTTTTCGCGTCGTCAGAGAGCACCAGCTTGGCGTAGGTCTGCTTGACCGGATCGTTGACCACGACCTCGAGGCAATTGGGCGTGCGCCCTTGGGCATCACCGAAGCTGGCCACATCGACACCGAGAAGCTTGAGCTTGGTGGACATATCCGCGCCGGGGAATTCGGCCTCGCCACCGAGCAACCGGTCAGCGACGACCTCCGCAGTGGCATATCCCGGTGCCACCAAACCGTAGCAGCGCCCCTCGATGGCGGCCACCTCACCGATCGCATAGATATCAGGATCGCTTGTGACGCCGGACAAATCAGTGAGCACTCCGCCACGCTGGGCGATGTCGAGCCCCGCGGCTCGGGCGAGTTCATCACGAGGACGTACCCCGGCCGCGAAGACGACAACGCCAGCGTCGATCGTGCTGTCGTCATTGAGCGACACCCGCACCGAATCGTCGATCTCCGACTTGCGCAGTGGCCGGTGCCGTTGCGCCGGCGCGATGCTCGTCGTGGCCACCGCCGTGTGCACTTCGATGCCGAGGTTCTTGATCATCCTGCGCAGCAGTGCGCCGCCTGCCTCGTCGAGCTGGTTCGCCATGAGATGCGGTGACATCTCCAACACGTGCGCCGTCAAGCCGAACGTGCGCAGTGCATTCGCCGCTTCCAGGCCGAGCAGACCGCCGCCGATCACCACGCCGGTCGGATTCTTCGACGCCAGTGCGGCTTGGGCGCTGAGTCGAATGGCGTCCAGATCGTCGAGCGTGCGGTAGACGTGCACCTGGGGAAGATCCCGTCCCGGCACGGGCGGCACGAAGGCGTACGACCCGGTCGCCAATACCAGCGCGTCGTAGTCGAAAACGCGCCCGTCGGCCGCGGTCACCGTCTTGGCTTCTCGGTCGATCTCGTGGGCTGCCACGCCGAGGTGTACGACGACGGCGTCGTCGCCGGCATAGTCATTGCCGGGCAGCGCGAGTTGCGCGCGGTCCCAGTGGCTGGTGTAACCGGTCAGACCGACCCGGTCGTACGCCGCGTCGGACTCCTCCGACAGGATGGTTACTCGCCACGCTCCATTCGTGTCCCGGGAACGCAACGCTTCGACGAACCGGTGTCCGACCATTCCGTGCCCGACGACGACAACATTTCGCACCAAACCCATTCCGCGACGGTAGAAATCTGATGTTGCAGCGATGTCCGCGGACGATGACAGGTCAAGTCCAGGGACGTGGTGTACGACGTCGTCGTGTGATTCTTCGATGTGATGGTTCAGGCGGTCAGTGTCGCCGGGGTGGCCTCCTGTCCGGTCGGGGTGTCGTTGACTGTGCGTGATTTGCTCAGGACGTCGAGGCCAAGGTAGCGCCGGGACTCGGCCCATTCGTCGTGTTGTTCGGCCAGCACGGCTCCAACGAGGCGGATCAGGGCGTTGCGGTCGGGGAAGATACCGACGACGTCGGTGCGCCGGCGGATCTCCTTGTTGAGCCGTTCCTGGGGATTGTTGGACCAGATCTGGCGCCAGATCTGCTTGGGAAACGCCGTGAACGCCAGCAGATCCGGCCGTGCAGCTTCGAGGTGATCGGCGACCGTAGGTAGCTTGTCGTCCAGGGCGTCGATGATCCGGTCATATTGTGCAGCAACGGATTCAGCATCAGGCTGGTCGAACACAGAGTGCAGCAGGGTGCGCACCCAGGGCCACGACGACTTCGGGGTCACCGCCATCAGGTTGGTCGTGTAGTGGGTTCTGCAGCGCTGCCACGATGCCCCGGGCAGCGTGGCGCCGATCGCGGCGACAAGCCCGGCATGGGCGTCGCTGGTGACCAGTTTGACCCCCGACAGGCCGCGGGCGGTCAGAGCCCGCCAGAACGTTAGCCAGCCTGCGCCGTCCTCGGCGGTGGTGACATCGATGCCGAGGATTTCGCGGTAGCCCTCGGCGTTGACCCCGACCGCGATCAGCGCGTGCACGTTGACGACCCGGCCGCCCTCGCGGACCTTGAGCACCAGGGCGTCGGCAGCGACGAACGTATACGGGCCAGCATCGAGCGGTCGGGTGCGGAAGGCCTCGACGGCGGCGTCGAGCTCTTTGGCCATCACCGACACCTGCGACTTCGACAGGCTGGTGATGCCGAGGGTTTCGACGAGCTTGTCCATCCGCCGCGTCGAGACACCGAGTAGGTAGCAGGTGGCGACCACGGTGGTCAGGGCCCGCTCGGCGCGTTTGCGGCGTTCCAGCAGCCAGTCCGGGAAGTAGGAGCCCTGGCGCAGCTTGGGGATCGCGAGATCTAATGTGCCTGCGCGGGTGTCGAATTGGCGGTGCCGGTAGCCGTTGCGGGAGTTGGTCCGCTCGGTGCTGCGTTCGCCGTATCCGGCGCCGCACAGGGCGTCGGCTTCGGCGCCCATCAGGGTGTGGATGAACGTGGCCAGCAGCTCGCGCAGCACGTCGGGATGGCAGGTGGTGAGTCGTTCAGCCAGCACCGCAGGCAGGTCGATATTGTGGGCAGTGGTCATCGCGTCGATTCCTTTGCTCGAGTGACTTTGGACGGTCTCTCGAAGAATCACGCGATGACCTTCAATCACTCGGCTACGACACGCCGGACATCCTGATCAGGCCCCGACTTGTACACCACTCTGCTGGACGCAACCCGATGACACCGGAATGACGGTCAGCTCACATCCGGGGCCGTGGGATTGTGAGAGTGCACGGAGCGTGGCCCCCGGGTCAGTCGCCGCGTCCGGTTTTGGCCTGGAACTCCTCGATGAGATCCGACGCCTGTGCCTTCGTCAGATCCTCAGGTGGTTCGTGATCGGCTTCGCGGGCCAGGGTATGCAGATAACTGCGCTGGGGCCCGGTCATCGGCTCGTCCCCCGTCACCCATTCGGACGTGTCTTTCTCCGGGTTGTCGTTGGTGGTCTGTGATTGTTCGGTCATCCCACACGGGTGCCCATCGAACATCTATTCGAAACGAACCCTGGATTTGCGGTCCGCATCAGAAGTTAAGTAGCGCGCTACTCATACGTGTGGCCGCGGTGCACTTGAGCATGGATGTGGCAGGCAGGCTCTGACCGGGAGGCCACCATGGCGACGATTGACCTGGGTATCGCGCACCGCACGAACGACACCCCACCACCGGACATTCCACTCTCCGACATCGACCTGGGCTCACTGGACTTCTGGGGATGGGACGACGACCGCCGCGACGGTGCGTTCGCCACTCTTCGTCGCGAAGCGCCCGTCGCGTTTTTCGAGTCAGCCACGGCGCCCGGATTCGAGGCGGGCCCCGGCCACTGGGCGCTGACGTCCTACGACCATGTCCACCATGCGAGCCGGCACCCGGACCTGTTCAGCTCCACCCCGACCAGCGTGTCGTTGAGCGAAATCGACCCTGCAGTCGCCGAATTCAGCGGCTCGATGATCAACCTCGATGACCCGCGTCACCAACGCCTTCGATCGATAGTCAATCGGGCGTTCACACCCAAAATGGTGGCCCGCATCGACGAGAGCGTGCGAAAGCGGGCTCGGCAGTTGGTGACCGACATGGTGGTCAGCCACCCCGACGGGACGGCGGACTTCGTCGAGTACCTTTCCGGGCCGTTCCCGCTGCAGATCATCTGCGACATGATGGGCATCCCGGAAGCCGACCAGCAGAAGGTCTTCCACTGGACGTCGGTCGCATTGGGAATCGGCGACGAGGAAGTGGCCTCCGACCACGACGAGGTGATTCAGGTGGTCCTCGACCTCGCCGCGTACGGCGTTGAGTTGGCTGAGTCCCGCCGCGCCGAACCCGCCGATGACCTGACCTCGAACCTGGTGTCGGCCGAGGTCGACGGTGAGCAGTTGTCGTCCGCGGAGATCGCCTCGTTCTTCATGCTGTTGTCCGCCGCCGGCAACGAGACAACCCGCAACGCCATCAGCCACGGCATGGTGGCATTGAGTCGATACCCCGACGCCCGGGCGACATGGTGGGCCGACTTCGACGGCGTCGCAACCACTGCGGTCGAAGAGATCGTCCGGTGGGCCAGCCCGGTGATCTTCATGCGGCGCAATCTGACCGAAGACATCGAACTCGGCGGCGTCCGTATGAGAGCCGGCGACAAGGTGTCGATGTGGTACAACTCGGCCAACCGCGACGAAGCCAAATTCGACAACCCGTGGTTGTTCGACGTCACCCGAAACCCCAACCCGCACTTCGGATACGGCGGTGGCGGAGCGCACTTCTGCCTGGGCGCCAACCTGGCCCGGCGCGAGATCCGCGTGCTGTTCGAGGAATTGCATCACCAAATCCCCGATATCGTCGCCGCCGAGGAACCGGCCATCCTGTCGTCGGCGTTCCTCCACGGCATCAAGCGACTACCTGTGCGCTGGACACCGCCGGATTGACCGCATACGAGGATTGCTCGCGAGCATTCGTCGAAACCCTTTCCCCGCCGCCCTCCCGCGGCCGTAGGTTCGAAGGGAACACCTCGACGAAGGACTTCGGGCTACCGACTTTCACGGCCGTGAGTTTCGGGCTCCTGCTTGTCATCGGCGCCTGGGGAGTCATGCGGGGCCGACAACCAACCGGATAGGCCCCTCCCCCATCGCGGAGGTTACGGGCCGAACTCATCTTGGGCTGAAACGCGCAACGATCCGCGTGGTTCCACCGTTTACAGCAGTCACATCGTTAACATCGCGCGGTGCACGATTTGCCCGATTCCAGCCGCGTCACCCGCCGTGACGCACTGCGCTACGCCGGCGCACTGGCCGGCCTCGGCGCCGCGGCGCTGGGTCTCGGCACGCCCACAGCGGCCGCCGCGGCCCCCACGCTGATCGACTTCGCCGCCAAACAGATCCCCGCCGAGCACATCCGCGCTGCCGGCCATGCAGGAGTAGTGAACTACGTCTCGACATCGCGTCCGGGCTCGTCGTTCGGCGCCAAGCCGATCACCCTGCCCTACGCCCAGTCCCTGACCGCCGCAGGTTTGGCAATCGTCAGCAACTATCAGTACGGCAAGCCGGGGGGCACCGCACCGTCGGACTTCCTCCGCGGCTACGCGGGTGGCATCGCCGACGCGCGCACCGCGTGGCAGCTGCACACCGCGGCCGGTGGCGGCCAGAGCGCGCCGGTCTTCTTCACCATCGACGAGGACATCGACCGGGACACGTGGAATCGCGTTGCCCTGCAATGGTTCCGCGGCATCAACTCGGTGCTCGGCGTACAACGCACCGGCGTCTACGGCGGCATCGATGTATGCCAGTGGGCCCTCGCCGACGGCGTTATCGGGCGATCCAGCACTCCTGGCCGCGCCTGGGCCTGGCAGACCAAGGCCTGGTCGGGCAATCGAGTCCACCCCGCGGCCGTCCTCTATCAGCGCATTGTGAGCACCGCGTCCAATCCCGGTCCGCTGGTCGGCGGGCTCGAAGTCGATGTGAATGACGCCCTGGCCTCTGACGTCGGCCAGTGGAACCTTCACCGCTGACCAGACAGCGGGCAGCGCGCATTCGTCGTCATACTGCCGAAACACGCCGCGGTTAGGTTGATCGGGAAGCCGTCCCGAGAGGAGCCGACCATGAGCGCGCCAACGCGGGCCACCTACCGCACCATGGCCGAGGGCACCGCACAGGACTATGCCCTCATCGAGCGTGCGGAAGCGGCGAACAACGCCGGATTGGTCGATCGCGTCCTGGGCTTGGTCGAAGCACTCGCCGACGGCGAGCAGGCCTACCCGGTGAGCCGGCTGGACCATTCGCTGCAGTCAGCGACTCGTGCCTTCGACGACGGCCGAACCGCCGAGTATGTCGTCGCTGCCCTCCTGCACGACATCGGCGACACGTTCGCGCCCCATGCCCACGGTGCGTTCGCATCCGCCGTCATCGCGCCGTACGTGTCAGAGCGGACAGCCTGGATCGTCAAGGTGCATCCAGAATTTCAGCAGTATTACTACGCCCCGCACATGGGCGGGGTCCGCGACGCCCGGGAACGCTACCGCGGACATCCGTGGTTCGGCGACGCGGTGGAATTCTGTGAGAAGTACGACCAGAACTGCTTCGACCGCGGATTCGAACACCGGTCGCTTGCGTTCTTCCGGCCCATCGTCGAGGACGTCTTCTCCCGCGAACCGTGGCACGCCGCGGAATAGCCGCCCCAGGGATCAGGCGGCCTCGTGGTTCGTGGGGGCCGCGCACGAGGCGCAGTCCGGGCTGTCGATGTCGAGTTGCCCGCAGGTCGGGCAGATGAACGGAATCATGAGGTTTCCTTCGTCTCGCGGTCCGACGCCGGCTTACTTCGACGTTGGCGCATTGTTACCCCGCCCCGTCGTGCCCGAAACGTTATCGGCGGGCGGCTACCCCAAGCTGTTCCGGAAGCGGCGCATCCCGGCGATCCACCGCTCGTAGTCAGCGCCCTTCTGCCGGTACATGGTCAGCACCTCGGGATGCGGCAACACCAGGAACGTGCCGTCGGCGATGGCCTGGACGATGAGGGCGGCGACGGCGTCCGGGTCGATCACCGCGCCCGCGCTGGTGACCGAGGCGCCTGCCACTCGGATCTCTTCGTCCGGCGATTCGGCCATGCCGCGCAGGAGCGGCGTGTCCACCCCCATCGGGCACACGCAGCTCACCCCGATCCCCTTGTCCCCGTAGCGGATGGACAACCACTCGGCGAATCCGACGGCGGCGTGCTTGGTCACGCTGTAGGGCGCCGCGCCCAGCTGGGTGAGCAGACCGGCGGCCGACGCGACCGAGACGAAATGTCCGCGGCCGCGCTCAAGCCACTCCGGCACAACAGCTTTCGCTGCTCGGATGTGAGCACGCAGGTTGACGTCGATGATCCGATCCCACGCGGCTTCGTCGTCGCCGAGGCCGGATTCACCCGCGATCCCGGCATTTGCGACATAGATGTCTACTCGTCCGAACGCGCCGCCTGCGGCATCGAGGAGAGCGGCAATACCCTCGGCGCTCGAGGCGTCCGCCGCTATCCCCACACCACCGATCGACGCGGCGGTCTCGGCGACCGCGTCTGCATCGATGTCGCCGACCACCACCGAGGACCCGGCCGCGGCCAGCGCCACCGCAACGGCCCTGCCGATACCCGAACCCGCTCCGGTGACCACCGCCACCGATCCGTCGATGTCCACGGGGACATGTCTAGCGCACCGGCAGAGGATCGCGCGGCCCGGTTGTTGACCAGGCCAGGAACCAGATGTTGCTGGAAGTGACTATTGAGACAGTTTATAGTGCACCATTGCCGTGATTTGCTTTGGTTCTTCTTTGCGCATCCGCTATTCTTGCTGAGGCTTTAGGCGTCCCGGACAGTTCTGCCACCGGGCGGTGCAGGAAGGGGCCGCGATGCCCAAGACCGCCCGTGTCGCGATCGGCGCCTCCGTCGTTTTCGTCGCGTTCGTGGTGTGGTCCTTCGGTGGCTGGTCGCAGGGCGCCCACGTTGAAGCAGTTGACGACATCGTGTTCGTGATCCTGGGCGTTGTTGCAGCCATCTTCACTGCCCTGGCGGCGCGGGCGGTGCATGGGCAAATGCGCGCGGCATGGGTCGCGATCACGATCGGAATGGTGGGCTGGGCACTCGGCGAGTTGCTGTGGGCCTACTACGAGCTCGCTCTCGACGAGCCGCCGTTCCCCTCACTGGCGGACGCGGCGTATCTGGTCATGCCCGTCGGTTTCTGCGTGGGTCTGCTGCTGTTTCCCGCCGACAGCGGCCAGTCACGGGCCCGCACGCTGCTCGACGGAATGATCGTGGCAGGATCGCTCTTCCTGGTGAGCTGGGTGACCATCTTGAGCCCGATCTACTCGGCCGGGTCGGACAGCGCGCCGGCCATGATCATCTCCCTGGCGTATCCGCTCTCGGACGTGGTGGTGCTGACCATCGCCGCGCTGGCCTGGCTGCGGGCAGCCGATGACCAACGCCGGGTATTGAACGCACTGACCATGGCGATGGTCTTCATCGCTGTAGCCGACAGCGGTTTTGCCTACCTGACAGCGAAGAATGCGTATTCCAGCGGAAGCGTGATCGACGCGGGATGGGTCGCCGGACTGCTGCTCATCATGGTGGCGGCCACCTCCAGCCGCGACGAGATCCGCCTGCCGAAGGCGCGAGCCGACGTGACGAGTTGGGCGTCGGTCTGGTTTCCCTACGCCCCGCTGCTTCTGGCCGGCATCGTCGCCGCCGCCGAGCCGGCGACCGTTTTCCAGACTCCGCTGGTGGGGACCGTGGGAACGCTGCTGATGCTGGCAGTACTGGGCCGCCAGTACCTGGCGGTGACGGAGAATCGCCGGCTGCTGGCAACCGTCGCCGAACAGGCGCTGCGGGACCCGCTCACCGGCCTGGCCAACCGCGCGATGTTCTCCGACCGTCTCGAGGAGGCGATGCAACGACGGGAGCGCGACCGTGGGTCGGTGGCGCTGATCATCTTGGACCTCAACGATTTCAAGCTCGTCAACGACGCTCTGGCCACCCGGCCGGCGACGAACTGTTGAACCGGGCCGGTGAGCGGATTCTGGGTTGTGTCCGTAACAGTGACACCGTCGCCCGTCTCGGCGGCGACGAATTCGTCGTCCTCATCGACGACGACACCTTGCGCGAGCACGCCGATCAGATCGCGCAGCGCATCGCAGAGTCCTTCGACAAACCCTTCACCATCGAGGGTCAGGAGCTGTTCATCAGGCCCAGCGTCGGGCTGGCGGTGGCAGGCCCGGGCGAACCCGCGGTGACGGCCGAAGACTTGGTCAAACGGGCCGACACGGCGATGTATGCCGCCAAGAAGACCCGCACCCCCGGTGTGCAGCGGTACACCCACGAGCTGCACCTGGACACCTCGGCCGACAACGGTCTGATCCAACGGTTGCACAGTGCGCCGTCACCCGAGGACGCCGCGTCGAAGCAGCTGCTCGGTGAATTGCGCGAGGCCATCGATTCCGTTGAGCTCACGTTGGCCTATCAGCCCAAGTTCAACCTCATCACCGGCCGCATGGTGGGCGTCGAAGCCTTGATCCGCTGGCCGCACCACCGCCGCGGCCTGCTCAGTCCGGACGAATTCCTGCCTTTGGTTCGACACCACGGCCTGATGCGCCCGGTCACCGATCTGGTGATCAACACCGCGCTCGACGCCGCACTCGGGTGGCATCAGGCGGCAGTGCATCTGCCGGTGGCCGTCAACATGTCGGCACCGCTGCTGGCCGATCCCCACCTGCCCGCCCGAATCCGCCGATCGCTGGCCGATCGCGATCTGCCGGCCAGTGCGCTGACCGTCGAGATCACCGAGGATCTGGTGCTGGGAAATATGGAGGGCACCCGCGATGTCCTGAACCAGTTGCGCCGCAGCGGTATTCGCATCGCCATCGATGACTTCGGCACCGGCTACTCCACCTTGTCGTATCTGTGCGAGCTGCCCGTCGACGAGGTCAAGCTGGACCGGCGGCTCGTGGTCCAGATCTTGGACGATGCGCGGGTGGCGACCGTGGTTCGCGCCGTGATCACGCTTGCCCACGAACTGGGCTTGATCGTCGTGGCTGAGGGCGTCGAGGACGCTGAAATCGCCACGTGTCTCATCGAATTCGGCTGCGACGTGGTGCAGGGCTTCTATTTCAGCGTGCCGCTGTCCGCCGAAGAGGTGTTGCTGTTGGCCGCTGAGCACGAGCGCCAGGTCCCGGGCATGGGCTCGGACCCAATTGGCGGCAACGCTGTGACTCTGGGAACACACCGTGCCCGATCCGGGCGTGATTTGTGATGATGGAAGGGCGGTAATCGCTTCGGCGAAGGAGGTGGCGATGATGCCGACACAGACTCCACCGAGCGCCCCTGTCCTGCTCTACGACGGCGTGTGCGGTGTGTGCAACGCCGCGGTGCGCACCATTCTTCGATACGACCATCGCGGAACGCTACGGTTCGCCGCTCTGGACAGTGACTTCGCGCGCGAAACGATCTCTCGCCACCCGGAGCTGGTAGGCCTCGATACCGCCGTCTTCGTGCGTCATCCCGAGGAGCCCGGCGAGGCGGTGTATGCCCGCTCCAGCGCCCTGCTGCAGGTCGCGGCATACCTCGGTGGCTGGTGGCGATTGGCGTTGGCGGCGTACGTGATTCCGCCGGCGGTACGTGACTGGCTCTACGGCAGGTTCGCCGCCGTGCGCTATCGGGTCGGAAGGCGATACGACACCTGTCCCATTCCGACCGCTGACGTGCGCAGCCGCTTCCTCGATGCCTCCTACGGCTAAGTCGGCGCAGCCATACCCGCTCTTTGCTCGCGGCTCATCGTTCGCTAGCGTCACTGAGATCTACGAACGGAGTTCACATGGGCGAGCGCATTCCGATGGTCGATTACCTGGTGCTCGACGACGGTGAACCCCACCTCGTGGCGCATGAGTGCACATCCTGCGGTGCCCGGTTCTTCGACCGGCGCAATGCCTGCGCGAAGTGTTTCGCCACCGAATTCCAGACGGTTCCGGTCGCCACCGAAGGCACGGTACGCACGTTCACCATCGTCACCTTCGCCGCCCCTGGTGTGCCGGTCCCCTTCGTCGCATCCGTCGTCGACTGCGACGGCACTCAGGTACGCGCCAATCTCGTCAACGTCGAGCCCGACCCCGACCACGTCCACGACGGCATGAAGGTGCGCCTGAGCACGTACTCGCTCGGCACCGACACAGAAGGCACCGAGGCCATCGGATTCGGCTTCGAGCCCATCGCCTGACTCCCCCATCACGCAACCGCTTCCAAGGAGATGTCATGAGTGCCAGCGACGAGATCTGGATCCTCGGTATTCGGATGACCAAGTTCGGCAAGCACGCCGACAAGGACACCGTCGACCTGGCCGCCGAGGCCGCCATGGCGGCGCTGCAGGACGCCGGCGTGAGCATGGCCGACATCGGCGTACTGGCCGCGGGCAATCTCATGAACGCCAGCGCCGGCATCGGCCAGCAGCTGCAGAAGCAGGTGGGCCAGACCGGCATCCCGGTGTACAACGTCGCCAACGCCTGCGCCACCGGCGCCACCGCTCTACGCACCGCGATTATGGCCGTCAAGGCCGGCGAGGTGCGCTACGGCATGGCCGTCGGAGTGGAAAAGCTTTCCGGGGCAGGGCTTCTGGGCGCCGGCGGCCGGAAGAAAGATGACTCCGGCGTGTGGGAGCCGTCAGGCCGGTTCGGTGCCGTTGCGCCGATCGACGGGCGCATCGGCACCGAGGCCATGCCCGGGGTGTTCGCCCAGATCGGCACCGAATACGGACACAAGTACGACGGCACCAGCTTCGAGTTGTTCGCCAAGATCAGCGAGAAGAACCATGCGCATTCGACGTTGAATCCGCTGGCCGCCTACCAGAAGCGGTTCACCCTCGAGCAGATCATGAACGACGTCATGATCGCCTACCCCAACACCCGCCCGATGTGCTCGGCCAACTGCGACGGCGCGGCGGCCGCAATCGTGTGCAACGGTGAAACTCTCAAGACACTGTCGGCCGAACAACGCCGGCGGGCCGTGAAGGTGTCGGCATCGGTGTTGACCACGGATCCGTACGAAGAGGGCTGCCAGGTCCTGCCGAACGTCAACACCCTGACGCGCAACGCGGCCGCCACCGCCTACGAGCGGGCCGGCGTCGGTCCACAGGACCTCGACCTGGTCGAGTTGCACGACTGCTTCGCGACCGCCGAGTTGGTCCACTACGACAATCTGATGCTGTGCGAAGAAGGCGGCGCAGCCGACTTTTTCAACTCGGGCGCCACCTGGCGTGACGGTTCGACGCCGGTCAACGTTTCCGGTGGCCTCCAATCCAAGGGTCATCCGATCGCGGCGACCGGCATCGCAAACATTTGGGAGATTTGCCACCACCTGCGCGGTGAGGCCGGTGACCGGCAGATCGAGAACGCCAAGGTGGGCTTGGCCCATGTCATCGGCCTGGGATCAGCTTGCGGGGTCCACATCTTGGAGAAATCTGCCGCCTGAGCGGCCGAGTCGTAGCTCAACAAACTCTCGAGCACAAGAGTCACGACTACTGCATTTGCACTTGTCTCCGGTGGCAAATTGAAGTACCCGACATCTGTGCAGATACTTACTTGACTGTAAATAGTCTGGTTAAATCCTCGGCATCTGCTTGTCGATGTACCCGGGGGTTATGAGCAGTGAAGCTTCTTCAAGGGCGTCGTCGTCCTGCCGCGAAGGCCGATGCCGAGTCCTATAAATGGTTCAGCGCGTGCGCTGAGGCGGTGACGTTCGGCGTCGGTGCGATGCTGGTCAGTCGCTCCGAGATCGTCCACCCCGGCGCGAAGGCGCCGAATCCCACCGACCGGGCGGCGACCGTTGCGCTGGGCTTACGCTCGATCGCTCAGCTGCTGCAAACGCCGAAGACATCGGTGCCCGCGCCCGAGAAGGTGGTGCGCAGCGCCCTTCTCATTCCGATCTACACGGCGTTGTCCCTGGTACTTCGCGCCCGTACGTGGGTGGGCCGGATGATCCCGTTGCTGGGTCGGACAAGCTTCGGTGCCGTACTGCCGTGCCGGGTGCCCGACATCATCGGGACCTACATCTGGGTCTTCCAGGAGTGGGAGCCCGATCTGACGCGCTTCATCGCGAGCCGGGTCGGCCCCGGCGACGTCTTCGTCGACGTCGGAGCGAACATCGGCTACTACACGCTGCTGGCAGCACGCTCGATGGGTGCCGGTGGCTGCACGGTCGCCGTCGAGGCATCACCGGCGATGTTCGACGAACTGCGACGCAATGTCGCGGCCGACGAGTTCGGCGACCACGTGCGTCTGGTCAACAAGGCCGCTGCAGCAGAGCCGGGGACGCTGACGGTGTTCGCCGGTCCGTCCGGAAACGCCGGAATGACGACCACCCTGGCAACCCGCGGCCTGAACGTCGAGTCGACCGTCGAGGCGATGCGGCTCGACCAGATGCTGACGCCCGCCGAGATCGCCTCGATCCGATTGATCAAAATCGACGTCGAGGGCGCCGAACCCGACGTCCTGGCCGGCATGGGCGATTTGATCGCGTCGCTTCGGCCCGACGCCGAGATCGTCGTCGAACTGTCACCGCAATGGTGGCCCGACACAGGGCTGCGGCCAATCGACGTGCTGCGCCCCTTCATCGACGCCGGCTTCAACGTCTACGAGATGAAGAACAGCTACACCGCATGGCGTTATCTATGGCCCAACGATGTGATCGATCCACCCCGGGTGCGAGGTGACCTGACCGAGCGAGTGGAGCGGCTCGAAGTCGTGCTGTCCCGCTATGACGGCGACTACCTGCCGATCAGGCCCGAACATCACTGAAGCCCGCGATGTCGGCGAGCGATGATGCTCGCCCGAACAAATGTCCCTGCGCCAATCCGCATCCGGCCGTGAAGATCGTCTCGGCCTGATCCGAGGTCTCGATGCCTTCGGCAATCACGTTGAGCCCCAAGGCTTCACACAGCCCAATGACCGATTGGTAAAGGGTGAGATTGCGTCGTGGGTCGACGCCCAGCGCGAGGCCACGGTCCAATTTCACGATCTGCACCGGCAACTCGTGCAGATAGGTCAGCGAGTTGTAACCGGCACCGAAATCGTCCAAAGCCACCCTGATGCCCAGGTCATTCAAGCGTCTGATGGCGGCCGCCCCCTCGACCAGGTCGACGATCGGAACCGTCTCGGTGATCTCCAGCACCAACCGGGCTGCCGGCAGAGCATGCCGCTCGAGTGTGCGGGTGACGACACCCTCGAATCCCGCACTGCCGAGTCGCGCCGCACCGATGTTGACATGGACGTCCATATCGAGGCCGGCATCCCGAACGTCGGCGCAGGCCTGATCGAGCACCAGTGCATCCAGCTGCGCGCCCAACCCGTTTGCCTCCGCGAGGGCGACGAAGGTCTGCGGCGGGATCTGCATGCCACTCGGCGTCGTCCACCTCGCGAGTGCCTCCACCGCCACCGGCGCCCCGTGCGGTAGCTCGACGATCGGCTGGTACTTCAGCCGAAAGCCTTGCGGTGTACCACCTTTCGCCTGGCGCAGGGCCGTCGGAAAGTCCTCCGACACACTGAACGCCGGCCGGTAGACCACCGCGGTGTCCTTGCCCAGCCGCTTGCCCGTGTACATCGAGATGTCGGCCTGCCGCAGCAGATCATCCGATGTCGGGGCCAGGCCGTGATGCCCCGGACTGACCAGACCCATGCTCGCCCGCACCCGGATCGACGTCCCGTGGACCGAGAACGGGCTGCGCAGCGCGACGCGTAGTTGGTCGGCGACGATCTCGGGCGTTCCGACTTCACCGGCGATGAGGATGGCGAACTCGTCTCCCCCGATGCGCGCGAGCGTGTCGTCGCGCCCGAGGCAGCTGCGAAGGCGGGCGCTGATGGCACACAGCAGCTCGTCGCCGGCCGCATGCCCGAATCGGTCGTTGACCTCTTTGAAGTCGTCGATGTCGACGAATATCAGGACGAACGGCCCATCGCGGATCGCTTCGTCGAGCCGCTGCGCCAGCAGGAGTCGGTTGGGCAGGTTGGTCAGCGCGTCGTGATGGGCCTGGTGCGCGAGTCGGCGCTTGGCATCGACGAGCTGTTCGGTCAACATTCGCTGTATCCGCATCGCCACCAGGTAGCGGGTAGCGACAAGCAACGCCAGCGCCAGATAGGTCGTCGCGAAGAACACGTCGATTCCCCGCCCGACGATCACCTGGAACGTGAGGAGCGCCGTGCTGCCCATGAATCCGACGTAGGGAAGGGTCAATTGGGCCCAGTTGGTCGGCAACTCGTTCTGCGGACGGGGCCGTGGGGGCAGTTCGAGCAGGCTCCATGCGATCAGCAGCGGCGCGACGATGAACCCGGCGCCGATCCACAGATCCAGGCTCGACATGTCGACGCTGCGAAGGTAGGCCAGCAGCCGGTCGGAGGAAACGAGGGTGATGACTGCGGCGGCGAGCAACATGTAGTTGGCGCGGCCCAGCCGGTACGGCGGGTACCACATCGCGATGAGCACCGCGATCATCACCACCACCATTTCGACCGCGGCGATCGCGAGCACCACCGTGGTGTTGGTCGATCGAGGAAGAGCCGCGCTGTCTATGGCACCCGGACGAGCCAGGTAGATGAACTGAGAAAACGACAGTGCGCTGATCAGCCCGTCCAGGACGGTGGTCATGACCTTGCGCCAGGTGAGCCCCCTGGCCGGGGAGTCGTGATCGCGGCCGGCGCGAATCAGCAGGACCATCGCGGTGGAAAAGAAGAACGCGCCGACGAAGTAGGCGACCACACTCAGCCACGGCGCCGTGGCATGCCGGTCGGCAAAGCCCGCCAATTGCCACCCGAGTTCGGCCGCCAAGAAGATCGCCACCGCCGCGAGTAGGGACATTCGCCACCACCGCGACAGGCCGGTCACCCGGGGTATGACGGCCAACCCGACCACCAGCGCGGCAATACAGACAATTGCTTCGAGCGCGAATTGCACCCGGAGAGCCGTCGACACGCCCCATACGCCGACCGCGTTGAACGCTGCCGCCGCGACGACGGCGGCAGTCAGCCCGCAACCGAGGCGGCGACTCCCAAGCGACAACGCGTCCCCTCCAGCCCGCGGCGTTGACCGCCAATATCGTGGCAGAATAGCGCGGCGGCTGGACCGTTATCGCTCAACTGGGTGCGCCTAGCACTCGGCCGGCAAAGTGATCAGGCGCCCGTATGCATCGCTACTCGACCGGGTACTTCAACGCAAATGAGGTTCAATCGAATGGGTAATGACCGGCCTAGAGTGCTCATCATCGGAGGCGGCTTCGGTGGCCTGTTCTGCGCCCGCCGGCTCGGCGGCGTCGATGTCGATGTCACGCTGCTCGACCGCGCGGCCTGCCATGTGTTCCAGCCGCTGCTGTACCAATGCGCAACCGGGACGCTGAGCATCGGGCAAATCAGCCGGTCGCTGCGCGAGGAATTGGCGCCCCATCCCAACGTCACCACCCTGCTGGGTGAGGCCATCAAACTCGACCCCGAAGCACGTCGGGTAACGGCTCGCCGGCCCGACGAGTCGATGTACGAACTCGACTACGACTATCTGGTGATCGCCGCGGGCATGCGCCAGTCCTACTTCGGCAAAGAGGAATTCGCCGCCTGGGCCCCGGGTATGAAGACGCTCGACGATGCGTTGAGCATCCGTCGACGAGTCTTCGCGGCGTTCGAGATCGCCGAGACCTTGCCGCCCGGCCCGGAGCGCGACGAGTGGCTCACGTTCGCAGTGGCGGGCGCCGGCCCCACCGGCGTGGAATTGGCCGGGCAGATACGGGAACTCGCAACCCGCGCGCTGGCCAATGAGTTCCACAGCATCGATCCGGAGGAAGCGCGGGTGCTGCTGTTCGACGGGGGCGATCGGGTGCTCAAGAGCTTCGCGCCCGCGCTGACCGATCGTGCCGCGCGCGAGCTCGCGAGGCTGGGCGTGGAAATGCACTTCGGTGTGCACGTCAGTGACGTCCGACGCGACGGGGTGACGGTGAGCTCGAAGGACGGCGGCCCCGACCGGGACTACGCGACTCGTACCGTGCTGTGGACGGCCGGTGTCGAGGCTGTGCCGTTCGCGCGGCATGCCGCGGAAGTGCTGGGCGCCAAGACCGACCGGTCGGGGCGAATCTCGGTCGACGCCGACCTCTCGGTGCCCGGGCATTCGGAGGTCTTCGTCATCGGTGATCTCGCGGGCCGGGATGGGCTGCCCGGCGTCGCGGAGAACGCTATGCAGGGCGGGTTGCACGTGGCCGGTTGCATCAAGCGCGATCTCGGTAGAAGTGCGCGAAAGGACTTCCGCTATCGCGACCTCGGGTCAGCCGCGTACATCAGTCGCGGCCATGCCCTGCTGCAGGCCGGCCCGATCAAGCTCACCGGGCTCATCGGATGGCTGGGGTGGGGGTTCATCCACATCGCCTTCCTGACTGGCGTCCGCAACCGGTTCAGCACGATCGCAACCTGGATGGCCTCCATCGCCCGCGCGAACCGCAGCGACCGCACCTTCATCCTGGGCGGCTCCGGTCATCCCGAGGAGCCCTACACCTGGCAGTCGGCGGTGCATCAGGGCCATCACGCCAGTCGGGAGAACAGCCGCCGCGACCAGAACGCCGGTTAGACCTGGCCCAGCGGCCTGCAGACGTTCGACACCGGGTTCCACCACTGGCCGTTCTGGCAATCGAGGGGTTCGGCGGATGCTGCCGGAGCGAGCAACGCCATTGCCGCGATCGGCGCGCAGACGGCAGTCAAAATCGTTGAACGACTCACGATCTTTCTCATGGCGTCAGCCTGCCCCGCCACCGTCGGATTCAAGCGGCGCGAGTCTGGCGGTCCGCCCGAGGTGGCGGGCGAGAAAGCGCGCCGCCTCATCGCGCACATGTTCCGGAATCGGGTGATAGCGGCCCGGGTAGGCGTGCAAGGTCTTCTCCTTAGAGCCGAACGCGTCGAAGAGCGCCATCGCCGACTCACGGTCGAAATCTGCATCATCCCAGGGGATCTGGTAATCGACCGGGACGGTCACCTGACGGGCAGCCCGGATCACGTTGCCGTCGACGAACCCGCCGCCGAAGCTGGCCGCGACGATCCGGGGTTCGGCCGCTGCCAGCATCACTCCGATCACCGCACCCGTCGTGACACCGGCGCAGCCGACCGGTGCGTCACGGCCGATGTCGGGCAGCGACTGCAGGGCGTCGAGGGTTCGTTGCCACTCCGGAACCGACCGCTGCGCCAATGACAGGGTGTAGTCCATGACGATCGGGGCAATCGATTCGCCCGCGGTGCGAGCCCGGTGGATCGCCTCGGCCCACTGCCGGTCGCGGCGATCTCGCGGGCGATCGCCATGTCCGGGCGCGTCGATCGCGGCCACCGTGAACCCGTAGGAAGCCACGACGTGCAGTGCGGTGGCTACCAGGCCGGGCGCCTTCTTGTGCATGCCGCCGCTATGCCCCGCCAACAGCAGTGGCGAGTCGACCGCTCCGGACGCCGGTGACCACAGGACACCGGTGATCCCGTCCAGGGTGAAATGCCGCTCGAGAACAGCGGATGATGTTGTCGCAGAAATGAATTGCATGGTGTTGCCTCTCGGGATGCGTGTTGGGACGCTCCCGGCGACACCTACGGCTGCCGCTCGACCGTGAACGCGAGTGGGAGCACCCACATGGTTCGTTCGTTCATGGGTCTCACCTCCTCGCGTGATGTCACGGTCGGACGCACGCTATCAGCCGCCGCCAGATGACGTCCACGCATTTTCGGCTCACCCGCGCCTGAGCGTCGGTCAGTTACCGGCGTCGACCTCGCCGGCGGCCTGAACCAGCGTCGCGGCCGGGGCGGCGCCGCCGAGCTTGCCCGCCACGAAGTCAGCAGCCTGGTCGGCCATGCCGTTGGTCTTGTATGAACTGTGCGCAGCACGGTTCAGCCCGCCGGGGTAGCACACCGGATCGCCCGCGGCGCAGAGCTGAATGGTCTTGCCGGCGTACAGGTCACCGATGACGATCGGGGGCGCGCTGCGGTCTGCCAGACCCAGGAACCAATCGTCGGGAGTCCCGAACAGAGCCACCGCGGCGACATGCGACGCGACGGAGGCGGGCAGCGGGCCGGAGAGATTGGCGGGCAGTGTGATCCCAGCCGGAACGGTGCTCGACGTTGTGTATCCCGCCACCGCAGCGCCCTGGGAATAGCCGCCCAGCACAATCTTGGTCGACGGGCACTCCGTCGCAACAGACTGAATCTTATTGGCGGCGTCGGCAACTCCGTCGACCGCCTGCCCGAAGTTGAGCGACGCCGGGTAGTTCACACCGTAGGCCTGAACCGTCTTGCCCGGCAGCCGAGCGGTCAGAGCATCGACGAACGCCTGCCCGGTGGCGCCCACACCGGGCGCCTCGAAGGTGCCGCGGGCGAAGACCACCTCGACTGCGGCGCACGAGTCCTCGGCGGCATTGGCGGTCGCGGCGGGGCCGGCGAACAAACCGGCGACGACTGCGATCGATGCGAAAGTACCGAAAGCTGCCGTTCGAGCGGCCTTCGTCGTCCGCGCCAGCGATGTGTTCATCATGGTCGTCCCCGTCCTTGGAGTGGCTTCTGCCTGCTACAAGCGGGGACCGCCTAGCTGCGATTCCGCCGATGTCAAGTGATCTATCTCACCGGTGCGAAATCCGTCTGCCGGGATGGGTGACGACCCGTGCGGCGTTTGAGCTCCCTACGCGTCGTAGGCGCGCAGCAGTGCCCGCGTTCGCGCCCGGCCCTCGGACGACGGATCGAACGGTGCGGCGACGTACTCGTCGACGCCTGCTGCGGCCAGTTCGTCGAGGCGGCCGCGGACGGTGTCCTCATCGCCGATGATCGCGGCGTCCTGCGGGCCGGCGTAGCCCTCGCGGTCGAGCATCGCCCGATACGACGGCAGCTGACCGTAGATCGCGAACTGTTCGGCCGCCTGCTTGCGAGCCGAGTCGACGTCGTCGGTGACGCTGATCGGCAATGACGCGGCAACCCGTACGGCGCCTTCGCGGCCGGCGTCGGCGGCCGGTTGCCGCAGCGTCGGCCCGACATGCTCGGCCAGCGTCTTGGGACCGGTCATCCAGGTGCAGGTGCCGGCCGTGCGCTTCCCGGCGATCTTGAGCAACTGCGGGCCGAGAGCCGCGATGTAGACATCGGGTCGAGGTGCCCCGGCGATCATCAGGGCGCCGCGGGTGGTCACCGTCTCCCCTGCCGCATCGGCGGGTTCACCGGCCAGCAGCGGCAACAGCCCGTCGAGGTACTCGTTGAGCCTGCGCACCGGCTTGTCCCACGGGATGCCCCACATGCCCTCGGTGACCGCTTGATGGGTCATCCCCAGCCCGAGGGTGAAGCGGCCGCCCGAGGCAAGGCTCAGCGTGAGCGCACGCTGAGCCATCAGCATGGGATGCAGGTTCTGAATCGGCACCACGCCGCTGGCCACCTCGATCGTGTCGACTTCATGCAGGGCGATCGCGAGCACCGTGAGAAGGTCTGGCTCATAAGGCAATTGGCTCATCCACACGCGTGCGAAGCCCTCGTCGCGCAGCATTGCGAGGTTGGCGATCGTCGCGTCGATCGGAGATCCGCTACCCGATCCGCTGAGTTGCCCGAACATGGAAATCTGCATCACCAACACGCTCCTCTGCGTCACCGTCCGTCATCGCGCCGATCCGCTCGTCGACCCGATCCGCTCATCACTCTGCTGCACGCGGGCTCCGCACATCAAGCACCCGACGACGGCCTCGGCCAACCGTGACCTCTCGGTGACGAACGCGTCAATCCCATTCCCTGGCTCCTCCGTGTTCCCCAAGCTGGTTGGCGAACATGGCCGCTGCGTCGGAAGCGAGGTAAGGCGCTGTGCTGCAACGGATGGCCTTGCTGGCTCTGGCAGCACCCCGTCGGATTGTCGCGGGCGCGGTGTTCGTGATGATCGTGGCCGGCCTGATCTGTGTGGCGGCGGCCGGCAATCTCAAGGCCGGCGGATTTGTGGACACCCACGCCGAATCCGCGGCTGCCACCCATGTTTTGACCGAGACGTTCGGCCAGGGCGACATGCAACTGCTGTTTGTCGTGAGCGATCCGCAGAACGCGCAGAGCGCCGCCGCTCGCGCTGTCGGGCAAGCCATTGTCGACCGCGTGAGCAGTGATCCTTCCGTTGCGGCAGTGGCCTCGCCGTGGACGACGCCGCCCGCCCTCTCCGGTCGGTTGATCAGTAAAGACGGCCGTTCAGGCCTGGTCGCTGTGGCTCTTCGCGGTGGCGAGGACGCAGCGCCTGAGCATGCCCAACGGCTGACCGACCTCGTCATGGCCGGCCGGAACGACGCGGATCACGACATCGAGGTGATCGCCGGCGGCTCGGCGATGGTGTTCTCGCAGATCAATTCCCAGACGCAACGCGACGTCGTGCTCATGGAGTCCATTGCGATTCCGCTGACGTTCGTCGTTCTGATCTGGGTTTTCCGAGGCCTGGCTGCCGCGGTGCTGCCGGTGTCCGTCGGGGCGTTCTCGATCGTGGGCTCGATGGCTCTGCTGCGCATCATCGCGTCGTTCACCGACGTGTCCGTCTTCGCGCTCAGCTTGAGTGCGGCCCTGAGCCTCGCGTTGGCGGTGGACTACACACTGCTGCTCCTCAGCCGCTACCGCGACGAGATCGCCGCCGGCGCACAGCCCGACCGCGCCCTGGTCACCACGATGGTGACGGCCGGACGAACAGTCCTGTTCTCAGCGCTCACCGTGGCGATGGCGATGGCCGCCCTGGAGCTGTTCCCGCTGTACTTCCTGAAGTCGTTTGCCTACGCCGGGGTCGCCACCGTGGCGCTGTGTTCGCTTGCGGCCGTGACCATCACACCGGCCGCGATCGTATTGATGGGCAGTCGGGTGACCGTCCGCGACGCCGTGGGCAGACACCGGCGGCCGAACGACCGATTCTGGTACCGCACAACGGTATTCATGACCCGGCGGGCCGGAATAGTCGCGGTAGCCGGCTCGACCGTCTTGCTTGCTCTCGGCTTGCCGTTCCTGGGCGTTCGATGGGGTTTACCCGATGAGCGAGTGCTGCCGGGTTCGGCATCGGCTTACCGCGTGGGTGACATGCTGCGCACCGACTTCGCCGACAACGCCGAGGACGCGATCAAGGTCGTGCTGCCCGACGCCCGAGGGTTATCCAGCCAAGACATCGACCTCTACGCCCAGGCCGTGTCGCAGGTCCCCGGTGTCGTCGACGTCAGCACGCCGACAGCCACGTTCGCAGCCGGCGCACGCGCCGGTCCGCCGGCGGGAACAGCAGGCGTCCGCGATGACGCGGCGTTCCTCACCGTGAGCACCGCCGAACCGGCGTTCTCCCCCTCCGCCGTCAGCACCCTCCGGGCCGTCGACGCGGTGCCCGGCCCTGGCGGCCACGACGTGTGGCTGACCGGTCCCACCCAGATCAGTCAGGACAGCCTGGCGGCGATCACCTCGCGGTTGCCGCTCGTACTCGGCGTCGTCGCCGCGGTGATGTTCGCGGTGATGTTCGCCCTGACCGGCAGCGTCGTGTTGCCGATCAAATCGCTGATCCTGACCTTGCTGTCGCTGATGGCCTCGTTCGGGGCACTGGTCTGGGTGTTTCAGGAGGGCCACCTCGGCGCGCTCGGCACGACCGTCACCGGGACCCTGGTCGCCAACATGCCGATTCTGCTGTTCTGCATCGCGTTCGGTCTGTCGATGGACTACGAGGTGTTCATCGTCGCGCGGATCCGCGAGTTCTGGCTGGCCAGCGATCGATCACGGCACGCCAACGACGAAGCCGTCGCGCAGGGGTTGGCCCACACCGGCCGGGTGGTCACCGCCGCCGCCGCAATCATGACCATCTCCTTCGGCGCGCTGTTCGCCGCGAAGGTGTCCTTTATGCGGATGTTCGGAGTCGGACTGACCTTGGCCATCGTCCTCGACGCCACTGTGGTGCGGATGATGCTCCTGCCCGCCTTCATGCACCTGCTCGGCCGGCACAACTGGTGGGCCCCGGCTCGGCTGGCCCGCTGGCATGACCGCCTGACCAGCCATCCCCCGGCGCCGACCGCGTCGGTCAAATCCGTCAAAAAAGAACCCATCCATGGCGGCGTCGACTCCGAATGACGGATGGCATGGTTTCTGACAAGGAAGGGATCGGCCGTTGACGAGCGGTGACCGAGCCGGCACACCTGTGATGACGCACGTCCAGCCGTCGGGTGCACGGGCGCCGCGCTGGCTTGACGATGTACGCACGGCCGCGCGCGCCCACATCGGGAACTTCGTGCGGACCGAGTGCGTGCCGCGGCTGGCGCATTCCGGCGTCGATATCGCCGGTGAGGTACTCCAGGAGTTCGTCGACGGCGGCAAGTATCTGCGTTCGACGTTCATGTATCTGGGGTGGTTGTGCGGCGCCGCTCCCGACGAGGCCGCCTTGCGGGCATGCGCCAGCCTGGAGTTACTCCACGCGTTCGCGCTCATTCAGGACGACGTCATGGACGGTTCGGTCATGCGGCGCGCGATGCCGGCGGTGCATGTGCGGTTACGGCATTGGCACCGCGACCGGTCACTCGGCGGGCCCGCCGATCGATTCGGCGAGTCGGGAGCGACGCTGCTGGCCGACCTGTGCCTGGTGTGGGCCGAACAGATGTTGCGACGAAGCGGGGTGTCCGACGCCGCCCTGGCTCGCGTGTGGCCGCGCTACGACGACATGCGGGTGGAATTGGCGGTCGGCCAGTTCGCCGACCTGGTGGCCGGTTCCGGCGGCCTGCCCAACCTGGACGCCGTACTGGAGATGTTGCGCCGCAAATCGGGGAACTACACCGTCCGGCGGCCCCTGGAGCTCGGCGCAGCAATGGCGGGCTGCGACGCGGCCGTCCTCGAAGCGCTGTCGGGATACGGTAGTGCCATCGGGGAAGCCTTTCAGTTGCGCGACGACGTGCTCGGCGTGTTCGGATCTCCGGAGCTGACCGGGAAATCGGCGTGCACGGACATGGAGTCACGCAAAGCGACCAGTGTGTTGGTGGCGGCGCACGAGTTGGCCGACGCCGGCGTGCGTTCCGAGCTCGACGAGGTGATGGCGCTGCGAGAACTGGACGACGCGGCGGTAGAGCGTTGGCGTTCATTGGTGCGCGCCAGCGGGGCTGTGCAGTGGGTTGAGGAGCGGATCACCCAGTTGCGTGCCCGCGCATTGAATCTAATTGAGGGCCTTGATATTCCGGAACAACCTCGCAGCGCCTTGATCGGCATGGCGCACGCGTGCACGGTGCGGATGGCCTGAGCTGATCATGATCGGTTCCGAACTCGACGCCGCGGGTGTGCGTCAGCCAGAACTGCGCGAGGCCTACCGGCGCTGCCGGGTGGTCAATGCCCGCTACGGCAAGACTTTCTTCCTGGCCACCCGGCTGCTCGCTCCGTACCAGCGACCTGCCGTGCACGCGCTGTATGGGTTCGCGCGCCGTGCCGACGACATCCTCGACGACCGCGACGCAGGGCGAAGTATCGATCAGCGCACCTCGGAGCTGACATCGCTGTCGAACAGGTTGTTCACCAGCTTGGTCGATCACGAACCGGGCGACGACGACCCGATACTGGCGGCGGTGGTCGACACGGCACGGCGATACGACATCGGCTGGGAGTTGTTCGACGACTTCCTGGCTTCGATGCGGATGGATCTGACCGTCACCGACTATCCGGACCGCCGCGCACTGGAGCGCTACATGTATGGCTCGGCCGAAGTCATCGGCTTCCAGATGCTGCCCATTCTGGGCACGATCGTGCCCCGCGAGGAGGCGGCGCCCTACGCCGCGGCGCTGGGCAAAGCCTTCCAGCTCACCAACTTCCTGCGTGATGTCGACGAGGACCTCGCGCGCGGACGGGTGTATTTGCCCGCCGACGAACTGGCCGTCCATGGCGTCGATCGCGATCTGTTGGTGTGGTGTCACGAGAACCGGCGCACTGAAGCGCGAGTGCGTACGGCGCTGATCGAACAGCATGCGCGCACCCGCGAGGTTTACGCACAGGCGTATCCCGGAATCGCTATGCTGCAGCCCATTTCACGACCGTGCGTCGAAACTGCGCTGAATCTCTACTCGAAGATCCTCTCGCGGATCGAAGCGCTGGACTTCGAGATCTTCACCCAACGCGCCACGGTGGGCACACCGCGGCGTGCCGTCGTCGCCGCAGGCGGCCTCGGACGGGCGTGGGCCGCCCGCATCCGGGACAGGTCCCAGCCGCGATGGCGGTAGTACTGGCGTACACCGCACCCGCGCTGGGCCATCTCTTTCCGTTCTGCGCGCTGTTGACGGAGCTCGCCGCGCGTGGGCACCGGGTGCACGTTCGCACGCTTGCGGCGGGAGTGCCGCTGTGCCGTCAGCTGGGGTTCGACGCTCACGCCGTCGATCCGCGTATCGAGGCGTTGCAGAGCGCAGGGCCCGCCGCCGGCGGTGTGCTGCGCGCGGCAGGCAACACCGTCCGAGTACTCGGTCAGTGTGCCGAGTACGAGGTCGACGACTTCCGCGACGCGGTGGCCGACGTCCAGCCCGACATCTGTCTGATCGACGCCAACAGCTGGGGGGCGCAGTCCGCCGCTGAGACGATGCCGAGACCCTGGGCGGTGCTCAGCCCGTTCATCCCCTATCTCCGTTCACCCGGGTCCCCACCGTTCGGCGCGGGTGTCGCACCGCGACCGGGCCCGATCGGCTTCGTCCGCGACTGCGGCATACAGATGGTGACCAGTGCGATCTTCGACGTGCCGTTCCGGGCGGAAATGACGCCGGTGCGAGACGGTCTCGGACTGTCGAGAGTGCGAAACGCCGACCAGCTACTCCGGCGCGCGCCGCTGCTACTGGTCGCCACGGGCAAGCCCTTCGAGTATCCGCACACCGACTGGGGACCGAACGTCGAACTCATCGGGCCGGCCGCCTTCGACCCGCCAAGCAATGACGACGAAGCGTGGCTGCACCACATCGATGCGCCGATCGTGCTGGTGACAACCTCGTCGCTCGCGCAGGCCGACAACGTCTTGGTCGGTGCCGCCATCGAGGGGCTCAAGGGCTTACCCGTACATATCGTGGCGACGCTGCCCGGTGGCGGCAATGTCGATGTGCGACAACGGCCCGGCGTGACCTTGTCGCGGTTCACCGCGCACTCGGCGATCCTCGAGCGGTCGGTCTGCGTTGTCACCCACGGCGGAATGGGCATCACGCAGAAGGCCTTGGCACGTGGAATCCCGGTCTGTGTAACGCCTTTCGGGCGTGATCAGTTCGAGGTGGCGCGGCGGGTCGAGATCGCGCGGTGCGGGACGCGGTTACCCGCGCGCCGCCTCACCAAAGAGCGCCTGCGGTCGGCCGTCGAAGAAGCGATGAGGATGGGTGAGGGTGCCGCCGCGGTTGCGGCCGGGTTCGAAGCCACCGGCGGCGTGGGTCGCGGTGCCGACCGCCTGGCGGGCCTGCTGCAGAGCTGGCCGCTGCGGACGCCGTGACGGACAGTGCCGCGCGAGGCTAGACGAGGCCGAGGCGGGCCGCCTGCGCGACCGCGGCTGTGCGCGATGTGGCCCCCAACTTGCGGCGGATGTTGGCGACATGGCGGTGCACCGTGTGCGGACTCAGCTGGAGCTGCTCGGCGATCTCACGGTCGCCGAGACCGTGCGCGACACAACTGAGGATCTCGCGCTCACGACGGGACAGCAGCACGGGTTCACACGGGTCGGTAGCCGGGACCGACGGTGGGTGCGATGCCAGCCCCTGCCTGCACGCCCGGACGACGGAGTCGACGTCGCCGTGCCAGGGAAAGTGCGATTGTCCTTGCAGCGGAATGAATGTCGCGCCGGAGATCGCGGCGGCGACCTCTCGCCCGAGCCGGTACGGCACCGCGCGGTCGTCCCGGCGATGCACGACAGTCGTCGGTTGGCGGACACGCGGAAGATATTCACGCACGTCGAACCGGTAGACGAGACTCAAAAGTTCGGCGGCCGTTTCGGCGGTCGCCGAGTCGCGCTGCAACCGCGCGAACCGTTCGTGTTCCGCCGCGTCGGCGCTGCCGAGGAAGATGTCGCTGAGCATCCGGGAACCGAGTCCCCAATGTGCGCGCACCGCCGCCACGATCGCGTCTCCCACCCCGGGAGCGGTCAACGCCTCGCCGTGGGGGTACGAACCGTACAGCACAAGCCGGTCGACGCGGTCCGGAAACGTGGCGGCAAAAGCAGTCGCGGTGCAGCTGCCCGATGACCCACCGATCAGCGACACACGATCCAGCTCGAGCTCGTCGAGCAATGCCCGCAGCATCGCGACCTCGCCGTCGAGAGTGAGATCGCCGTCGTGCATCTCGCGGTCGGACATCCCCACGCCGAGCCGGTCGTAGCGGATCAGGGTGTGGCCCTCCGCGACGCCCTCCCAGAACCGCCGCACACCAGGGTTCTGCCAATCGAGCTCGAGATGGCTCGCCCACCACGCCGGCGCGACCAGCGGCGGCCCGTCCCCGCGCACCTCGTACGCCAGACGACGCGCTCCGACCGGCAGGAAGCGGATCTCCGATTTGTCGAGCATCGCCTGCGAGCCTACGACTTACCGATAGCCGAGCGTAACGTCACGGCGAACAATCGAGTGATTTCCCGCCGTGACGTTACTGTCGTGAGCAGCCGCCCGGGATGGGCACGCTTCAGTCCTGTTGTGCGCCAGCGATTCAGGACTGCATCTGCCCCAGGGTGACCTCAACGGTGCGCGACGCCCCCGACGGGTCGTCGTAGGTCAGCGTGACGTTGTCACCGGGCGCCTTGGAATGGATGGCCGCAACGAGCGACTCCGGGCCGTCGATCACCTTGTTGTCCACCTTGGTGATGACCGCGCCCTTCGGCAGGCCCGCAGTGGCCGCGGGGCTTCCGTCCGCGACGCCGGCGATGATCGCACCACGTGCGCTGTCGTCGGAGCTGAGCTGCACCCCGAGCGAGGCATGCTGCACGGTCCCGGTCGAAACCAGTTCATCGGCAATGCGTTTGGCCTGATCCACCGGAATCGCGAACCCGAGCCCGATCGAACCGCTCTGCGCTGCTTGTGAATCCTGGCCGCCGCCAAGGGATGCGATGGCCGAGTTGACTCCGATCAGATCACCGTTCATATCGACCAGGGCGCCACCGGAATTGCCGGGATTGATCGCCGCGTCGGTCTGGATGGCGCTCATCACGGAATGCTGACCGGACTGCTCGTCGCCGGTCGCGACCGGACGGTCCAGAGCGCTGATGATGCCGGTGGTCACCGTGCCCTGCAGACCCAGCGGGGAGCCGATGGCCACGACGTTCTGCCCCACCTTCAGATCCTTCGACGAGCCGATGGTGATCGGGGTGAGTCCGGAGACGTTCTGGGCGCGCACCACCGCGATGTCGTCGGCGGGATCGGTGCCCACGACCGTGAACGGCACGGTCCGGCCGTCGGAGAACGTGACGGTCGCTTCCAGGCCGCCGCTGCTCTGACCGAACGGCCGGACGCTGCGACCGCCGGGCAGCTGGCCGCCGGGCCCACCGTCGCTCGCCATCGGCCCGTCACCCGCGGCCTGCGCGGCCGCGGCCACGACGTGGTTGTTGGTCAAGATCAGCCCGTCGGAGCTGAGGATGATTCCGGACCCTTCCTCACGCCCCTGACCGCTGGTGAGCTGCAGTTTCACGACGCTGGGCAGCACCTTGGCCGAGACCTGCTCGACCGAACCGGCAGGCGCCGCGCTGGTCTGCTGGCCGGCGGCGACCGGCGCCTTGGGCGACGGAGCTCCGGCAACGGCCGGTGCGTGCGCGGCGGCCGTCGGTTGCCCGGAATGGTCGACGACGGCGACGGCTCCGGCGGCGCCGGCGATCATGGCAACCACAGCCGTACCGCCGACCAAAATCCCGACTCGCGGCTTCATTCGTTGCCGAGACTTTTGCTGTGACGCAGGTCTCTCATAGCCGGGACGCGCTCCGTGCGGCGGCGGATACATCTGCGCGGTGTCAGCATTGCCGTAACCGTATTGATATCCGGGTGAGCCCCACTGGCTTGAATTAGAATGTTCCACAGAATCTTTCGGCTGCCACTGGTAGTGGCGCTCCTGCGGCGAGTTCCCTGACCTGTAGTCCATTGCGTTCGGCTTCTCTTTCTCGTGACACGGCCTCTATGCGCCACCAGGCGCCTGAAAGCAGTTTGCCTACACCATCTGAGGCTTTGCTGAGAATGAGTTCGGTGCTAGCCAAGACTTTCGTCGGACCGCATCGCTGTAGCGTGACGAGCGTGAACTTCTCCCGCGTGCCCTCTGCTGTTGCCCTCGGCGCCTGCACCGCCGCATTTGCCGTGACACTGTCGGCCTGCGGTTCGGATACCGCTGCGCCGTCGGCGAGCAAGTCCTCGACTGCGCCCGCGGTCGCCTCGACGGTCACTCAGGCCGCCGGTCCGGACGCATGCCCGACCGCGCCGCCGGCCAATCCGGGCGCACCCGAGTGGACACTGCCCGGCGCGACCGGCAGCGTCGCGGTCACCGGATCCACCGATACCTCGGCCCCGGTCGTCACGGTCACCGCGCCGTTCAGCGTCAACGCGACCCAGGTGCAGACCCTGCAGGCAGGCACCGGACCGGTCGTCGCGCCCACCGCCACGGTCTCGGTCTGCTACGAGGGTGTCAACGGCCGCGACGGCAGCGTCTTCGACAGCAGCTACCAGCGTGGCGAACCGGCCGAATTCTCGCTCGACGGCGTGGTTCCCGGCTTCCAGAAGGCCATCGCGGGCCAGAAGGTCGGATCCACGGTGGCTGTCGCCATGGTCTCTGCGGACGGCTACCCGCAGGGGCAGCCGAGGGCAGGCATCCTGCCGGGCGACACGCTGGTTTTCGCGATCAAGATCCTCAGCGCCTCCTAGCCGGTCACGGCACGCAAGTGCCCTGCAGCCCGTTGACCAGCGCGTAGATGTCGTCCTTCTTCTGGTCGGCGTAGTCGATCGCGGTCCACGTCGAGGGCTGCGGCCAGGCGTTGGACACCGTCGGCCCGTAATTCCCGTAGCCGAGGCCGTACCCGTAGCCCGGTGACACCACAAAGAGGGCTCCCACAGCGTCTCGCATGTCGTCGCTTGCCCGGCGTAGATCGACCAGCTCCGGAGCCAGCCCCGGGACGATTCCCGGGCCGTTGACGTCTTCCATGTAGTGAACGCCGTGGCTGATCATCGCGAGCTTCACATTGGTGTCGCGCTGCTGTGCGGCACCGCTGGCGTAGGGCGAGCTGATGACGATCCGCACTCCGCCGATGCCGGCGTTGATGTCGTTGTCGAGGCTCTCGCGGACCTGATCGAGCACCCCGCAAGGGACTCGCGCGGGATCGGCGGCGACCATGGGAGCCGAGATCGTCGACGTGCAGGTCAGGAGCGCCGCGACCGCGATCGCGTGGATGTGCTTCATAGTCCACCTACGTAATGGGCATCACCGTTGATGCCGGTATATAGGTGGAATTGACGGCGGCGTTACCGCCGTCTGCCGATCAGCCGAGCGCTACCGGGCTACGGGCCAGTCCCAAACGGACATGTCGCCGGGCGGGTAGTTCATGCAGACGTCGGTGGCCTTGGCCACGACACCCTTGTTGTTGAAGAACAGCTTGGCCCAGTTACCCCAGCGGGTCGCGACGAACTCGTAGTAGACGTTCGTCGCGGTGTCCTCGGAGTACTGCCTGCGCGCGACAGGGTCGAGCGAGAAGAACCAGTGGATGCGATCGAACGCGATCTGCTGCACGTCGGCGGGCCGGTTGCTGCGGTCGATCATGTACCGCTCGAAGTACACCGGGCTGGTGTCGCGTGCGGCCTGCATGTACTGCTCGACATCGCACTGGGTGATGATGATGCGGTGCGGGATCGGGTAGTCGTCGCTGGCGTCCGCCGCGGCGGGACCGGCCGAGATGACTCCTACCGCCGCCATCGCGCTGAGCGCCAGGCTCGCCAGCTTCGCGCGACTCTTCATACCAGCCATCGTTCTCCTGCCCCAATCATCAAAACCTTAAGCGGACTAACTATATAGCGGTCCACATCGCAGTATCCACCCCAGGCCGCCACTGAAGGGCGAATGTGACGAGTGAGACTCGCTGGCAGGAATCGCTCAGCCGCCGTTGGTGACAGGGTTCGACGACAGGGTGATGAACTGGTCGTTGATCCAGACGCCCCAGCGGCCACCCCACATGTGGGTCCATACCACCGGATGACCGGCCCACACCTCGGCAGGCTTACGCGGCGCCCAGTCCGGGACCGGCTCGCCGACGTTCTGATCCGGGGGCGGCGGGTCTGCGAGCGCGATTGCCGGCGCGGCGCCCATCGTCAGCCCGATCGCGAGTGCCGCGACGGACAGGGCGGTTTTGATCACAGCCATGTGCAGACTCCAACGTTCAGACGTCATCGAGATACTTAGCAAGTATAACCAGCGGAGCGCGCGGGCAATCCCCCACCCCGCAAGATAGGCGTGTCAGGCGCTATGGCGTGGGCGCGGGCGTAGCAGTGATCGGAGCCGGCTGACCGGGCGTGTTGTATTCGTACCCGGGCGGCGGGGGCCCGTTCAGCGAGTAGTAGCCCGGCGGCAGCGCGGGAGTCCCGGGTGGCGGCGGCTTACCCGGGCCGAACTCGCTCGGCGGCGCCTCCGAGCCGGGCGCGGTATACGACTTGTATCCGGGCGGCAGCGGCGGCGGCGCGCCGGCACCGGGTGGCGGCGCGACGGAGCCGACGGCCTCGGGGTCGTCTTGGGGCCCGTAGTACGGGTCGCGGACCTGGTGCCACATATCTCGCAGAGTGCCCAGCGGTCCACTGCCGTAGTTGCTGTTGCTCGAGCCGTACTTGGGGTTCGCGATCTCGGGGACCGAGGGCGGCGCCCCCGGCGGCGGAGGTGCGGGTGCCGGGGCGGCCGCGGGATCGACGGGCACCGACACCGGCTGGCCTGCGGGCACCGCGGACGGATCCGCCGGGACTGGGATGGGTGTCGGCGTCATGGGGTCGGCCGCAGCGGTGGCGGCCCCGGTGAACGCGGCGCCGACGGCGAAGCTCGCGGTAAGGATGGCGCGGACGACTGTCGCTGCGCGGTGCCCTTCAGTCATGAATCCGGCGGTCCTCTCTGTAGCCCCTCGGCGTAGGGGCATCGTCGCACATATCGGCGAGGGGCGTACCGGGGCGAACCCCGTGTACTCCCCTCCTATCGCCGGTGCGACGCGGGCCGTTTCAGCGTTGCCCCTGGTGCCCGCTCATTCCGAGCGGCACCAGGGGCCGCAGGTCAGATCTGATTGGTTTCAGGCTTGCTCTCGACGGTGCCGGTGGCCGATCCCGTGCGATAGCGGGTGAAGAAGCCGAGCGACACGACCGCGGCGCCGACACCGATCACTGCCCACAGCACGATCGGGAACACCAGCGAGCCGAAGATGAAGTTGTAGGTCACTGCCAAGTAGATCGACCAGAGCACGCGGTAGATCGACCAGAACGCGAGCAGGCCGGTGCTGATACCGATGTACAGGCTGTACTGCCGATCGACGCGATCGATCTGCTGCGCGATGGGAGCCGGCAGGATTTTCATGGGTTCTTCCTCTCGTTGTCCGTCGCCTCGTGGCGTCGATGCGAGAAGTAAAGAACCTCCGATTCGCCTACCGATCCCAACTCATTCCGAGTAGTCGACGGAGAACCAGCGATCCGGGCGGATGGTGAACAGCACGGTCGCCTCGCCTTCGAGGCTCTGAGCGAACGCGCGGCCCGCCTCCTCGCCCAGGTAGCGCACCGCGATCTCTTCCCCGACCTCAGGCGGCGTGGGTTCGGTGACGTCGACGACCGACCCTTCCACCGATACGTATTGATACGGCGGCGCTTCGTTCTGCACGACCAGTGTCAGCGCACCGTTCTGCTTGATCAGCCGCGCCTTGCGCCGTGACGCACCCGTGGTGATCCGGATGTTGCCGCCGGGCGTGTAGTCGTACCAGATCGGGACGCTGGCCGGCGGCCGGCCGTCGGTGGCGGCGACGGAAATGACCGCCACATGCTTGGCGGCCAGGAACTCCTGCCGCTCGGACTCAGTCAGTTCTCTGGGCATATAGCGCCAAACCCCTCGCTCCGCGCGGCTATTCCTGTTCTGGCGGCGCGGCTCGAATTCGCGCAACACCCCCAGGATCGGTTCGCTGGAATGTCGGCGAGGTTCGGTAGGGTCTCCGCGTGACTTCGAGCTCAACCCTGAAATCTGTAAATGCCCGTCTTGCTGCAGAACTCGCCGTTGCAGAGAACCAGGTGGCCGCCGCGGTCCGGCTGCTCGACGAGGGCGCCACGGTCCCCTTCATCGCCCGCTACCGCAAGGAAGTCACCGGCAGCCTCGACGACGGCCAACTGCGCGACCTCGAGGAGCGGCTGCGTTACCTGCGCGAGCTCGATGAGCGGCGCGCCGCGGTGCTGGCGTCGATCGACGAGCAAGGCAAGCTGACCGACGAGCTTAAAGCGGCACTGTTGGCCGCGGACACCAAGTCCCGGGTCGAGGACATCTACCTGCCCTACAAACCCAAGCGGCGCACCAAGGCTCAGATCGCCCGGGAAGCCGGCCTCGAGCCACTCGCCGATCGACTGCTCGCCGACCCGACCAGCAACCCGGATGACGCGGCAGCGGACTTCCTCAACGCCGACGTCGCCGACGCCGCCGCAGCGCTCGACGGTGCGCGGCACATCCTCGTCGAGCGGGCAGCCGAGGACGCCGAACTGGTGGGCGCCATCCGGACCAAGTTCTGGGCCGAGGGTGCACTGCGGACCGCACCGTTCTCCGAAGAGGCGGCGAAAAGCCCGGCGGCGCAGAAGTTTCGGGATTACTTCGAGTTCAGCGAGCGGCTGGAGGACATGCCGTCGCATCGGGTGCTGGCAGTCATGCGTGGCGAGAAGGAACAAGCCCTCGCGCTGCGCTTCGACGGCGGCAGCGACGATGCCTACGAGGTGATGGTCGCGCAGGCACTCGGCGTCGACCTCGGCGCGAAGTCGGCGGCCACCCCATGGCTGGCCACCACCGTGCGCTTGGCGTGGCGCACCCGACTGATGATCTCCGGCGCGGTCGACGCCCGGATGCGGTTGCGTCAACGCGCCGAGGAGGATGCGGTCGCCGTATTCGCCAAGAACCTCAAGGATCTGCTCCTGGCGGCGCCGGCCGGCACCCGCACCACCCTCGGACTGGACCCGGGTTTCCGAACCGGCGTGAAGGTCGCCGTGGTCGATGCCACCGGCAAGGTTCTCGAGACCGGTGCTATCTACCCGCATCAGCCTCAGCGCCAATGGGATTCGGCCAAGGCGACCTTGGCCGCACTCGTCGCGAAACACGGTGTCGAGTTGATCGCCATCGGCAACGGCACCGCATCGCGGGAGACCGATGCGTTGGCCACCGAGCTCATCGCCGATATCCGCGGCGCCGGCGCGACCCCGCCGGCCAAGGCGACGGTCAGCGAGGCGGGCGCGTCGGTGTACTCGGCGTCGGCCTATGCCGCTCGCGAGCTCCCGAGCCTCGATGTCACGGTGCGCGGTGCGGTGTCGATCGCCCGGCGACTGCAGGATCCGTTGGCCGAATTGGTGAAGATCGAGCCGAAGTCCATCGGCGTCGGCCAGTACCAGCACGACGTCACCCCGGGCACCCTCGCCCGCAGCCTCGACGCGGTGGTCGAGGACGCGGTCAACGCTGTCGGGGTCGACCTCAACACCGCGTCGGTGCCGCTGCTCTCGCGCGTGTCCGGGGTGACCGAATCGCTGGCCGAGGCGATCGTCGCCTACCGCGAGAAGACCGGGCCCTTCCGCAGCCGCACCGCACTGCTCGACGTTCCGCGCCTGGGCCCCAAAGCTTTTGAGCAGTGTGCCGGCTTCCTGCGGATCCGCGACGGAGACGACGCCCTCGACGCATCGGGTGTGCACCCCGAGGCCTACCCGGTGGTGCGGCGGATCCTGGACCGCTCGGGCATCACGCTGGCCGAGCTGATCGGCAACGAACGCTCACTGCGATCGCTGCGGCCCGCCGACTTCGCCGACGACCGATTCGGCGTGCCGACGGTGACCGACATCCTCGCCGAGTTGGAGAAGCCGGGCCGCGATCCGCGGCCGGCGTTCTCCACTGCGACCTTCGCCGCCGGGGTGGAGAAGGTCGCCGACCTCACGGTCGGCATGGTGCTCGAAGGTGTCGTCACCAACGTCGCCGCGTTCGGGGCGTTCGTCGACGTCGGTGTCCATCAGGATGGCCTGGTGCACGTCTCGGCGATGTCCGACCGGTTCGTGTCCGATCCGCACGAGGTGGTGCGATCCGGTCAGGTGGTGCGGGTGAAGGTGCTCGACGTCGATGTCGAACGCCAGCGCATCGGACTGACTCTGCGCCTGGGCGATACTCCGAAGCGCGATCAGCCCAAGCGCGCCGAGCGCGGCGCCCGCCCGGCGCCCAACCGGGACCGCCGCCAGCCTGCGCGCGGCGGCGATGGCGGGCGACGGGAGTCCAACCGGTCCTCCGGCTCGATGGCACAAGCCCTGCGCGACGCCGGATTCGGCCGTTAGCAGAGCGTCTGGCTAGACGCCGGTGACCCCGTCGATGCGTTCGCGGATCAGGTCGGCCTGCCCGCAGTGCCGCGCGTACTCCGCGATCATGTGGATGTAGATCCATCGCAGGCTCACCTCGGCGCCCATGAAGGGGCAGGTATCGGTCACGTCGCGAGCGACACAGTTGGCACGGGCGTGTGCCACTTCGTCCTGCCACACCGCGAGCGCATCACGGAACGACGAGTCGGCGGACACCTCGAAGCCCCCGTCGTGGCCGGACGCGTCGGCCGCGGTGGAGTAGATCGGGCCGGTGGCCTCCCCGGCCAGCACCCGGCGGAACCAGTTGCGTTCCACCTCCGCCAGATGCTGAAGCAACCCGAGCAGCGTCAGCGGCGACGGTGTGGCCGAGGCGGTGCGAAGCTGTTCGTCGTCGAGCCCCTCGCATTTCATCAGCACCGTGGCGCGATAGAAGTTCAGCCAGGCCGCCAGCATGGTGTGCTCGTCGGTCGTGAATCCGGGATTAACGCGATCAACCATGCACGAAGTATCGGCGATCAGCGTTCACCTCTGCCGCGTACTCCCAGCGCATAAGCAGCCGACGCGCAATTGAATATCAGATTTGGACACATTTCTGGGAATTCTCAGTCCGCTTTTATGAGTTACTTCGCTGCGGTTAATAAATATGGGTTTTGAACTGCGGTTATACCGATGTAGCGGCGCTATATCACCCACCTGTGCGATATTTCACCGCATGGCCGCGAGCGGAATTAGCCGGACGCCTCGGGCGCGTTATAGCGCGCATGACAAATACCGCTTTTTCCCGATCTGAAAACTCTGCCGCCGTCCGCCGCGGTGGTGACCCCCGCGTCGCGGGCACCGCCGTGGCGTTCACTGGGCACCGCTACAACCAGGACGAGGTGGCAGCCGAACTCACCTCCTTCGCCGAGCCCGGCTTTGCGCGCTTCGCGCGAACCAGCGGCGTCGAGTACCGCAATCTGGCGTTGCCGCTGGAGCGTTACCCCCAGCTGACCGACTTCACCGAGGCCAATGAGGCCTACCTCGAGGTGGCCGTCGAACTCGGCGAGCAGGCGGTGCGCCGCGCGCTGGCGGCCGCGCACCTGCACCCGGATGAGGTCGACGCGATCGTGACCGTGTCGAGTACCGGGGTGGCCGTTCCCACCATCGACGCCCGGATCGCGTCGGCGGTCGGGTTGCGACCCGATGTCAAACGCATCCCGCTGTTCGGACTGGGATGCGTGGCCGGTGCGGCCGGACTGGCACGGGTTCACGATTACCTTCGTGGTTTTCCCGGCCACGTCGCACTGTTGCTGTCGGTGGAACTGTGCTCCCTGACGCTGCAGCGTGACGACACGTCGATCCCCGCGCTGATCGGCGTGTGCCTGTTCGGCGATGGCGCGGCAGCCATCGTCGCGACCGGAGCCGATCGGGTCCCCGCCGGCCTTCCTCTCCACCCCGGTCCACGGCTACTGGCCACGCGCAGCAGGTTATTCGCCGACACCATCGACGTCATGGGCTGGAACGTCAGCTCCAGCGGCTTCCAACTCGTCATGTCGCGAGACGTCCCGAAGATGGCCGACGATCATCTAGGTGGTGAGGTCGACCGCTTTCTCGCCGACCACGGGCTGACCACAGCCGACATCGCCACGTGGGTCTGTCATCCCGGCGGCCCCAAGGTGCTCGACGCGATGAGCAACGCCATCGCCATGCCGCCCGATGCGCTGCGGCACAGCTGGCAGTCGATGCGCGACAACGGGAACATCTCGTCGGCATCGGTGCTCGACGTTCTCGACCGGACCATCTCCGCCGGCCCCGCCGCGGGCTCGCTGGGGCTGATGCTCGCGATGGGTCCGGGCTTCAGCTTCGAACTGCTGCTGCTCGGCTGGTGAAGGAGACCGACATGTACTACTGGTTCATTCTGCTGATCGGGATCGAGCGTCTCGCCGAATTAGCCGTGTCGCGTCGCAACGCGAAATGGTCATTTGCCCAGGGCGGCAGGGAGTTTGGGCAGCGACATTATCCGGTGATGGTGACGATGCACAGCCTGCTTCTCCTGTCGTGCGTGACCGAGGTGGCGATGACGGACCGTCCGTTCGTGCCCTGGCTCGGGTGGCCGATGGTGGGCGTCGTGGTGATCAGCACGGCGGTGCGGTGGTGGTGCGTAGCGGTGCTGGGCAAGCACTGGAACCCCCGGCTGATCGTGATCAAAGGAGCTCCCCTGGTTCAGCGTGGGCCATACCGGTGGCTGCATCACCCGAACTACACGGCCGTCACCGCTGAGGTGGCCGCATTGCCGCTGGTCCACTCAGCCTGGGTAACCGCCATCGTCTTCAGCGTCGCCAATGCCCTGGTTCTTACGGTGCGCATACGCGCCGAAAACGTCGCGCTGGGATATGCCTGAGCGCAAGCACTTTCGCTGGCGTAGATACGACATTTCCTTCGTCACCGAAGCTAACCGGTGTTACGTTGTGACGCGTTGACGTCGTGCACAGCCACATCAAGGGGCCTTCGATGAGCACTGCTGCCGAACGCGCTGAACAGCTCGCCCTGGTGGCGCGCCTCAAGTCCGCCTATCCGGAATTGCCGGATGCGCCGACTCCGGACCTGCTCGACCATGCCCGGTTCGTCGCCTACATGAAGCCGGTGCACGACGTCGGCGGTGAACCCGACGCTCCGATGAAGTACGAGAACAAGGACTACGAGTACTGGGAGCACATGACCTACGTCATCTGCGAGGTCCTCGCGTGGCGCGGCATCTGGCTCTCGGAGGAGCGGCGGCGCATCGGCAACGTCGACGTCCAGCGGGCCGTCTATCTCGGGTTCCCCTACTACGGCCGCTGGCTGCTGTCGGTGGCACGGGTGCTGATCGAGAAGCACCACATCGGGCTCACCGAACTCACCGAACGGATGGCCGAGGTCAAGGAACGCTACGCCGACGGACTGGAAGGCAAGACCCTCAAGGCCGAACCGAAGTTCGAAGGCGACGGATCGCAGGTCAAGCGCAACAGCCACATCGTGCACGCCCAGGGTAAGGGCGATCCGCAGGTGTACGCCGGCCAGGCCGGAGAGCCGAGGTTCAAGGTCGGTGACCCCGTGGTGGTCCGCGAACTTCCGGTGCTGTTCTACACGCGCACACCCGAATACGTCCGTGGCGCGACGGGTGTGATCGACGCGGTGGCCTACGAAAGCCCCGCCGCGGAGGACGAGACCTGGGACATCCCGGACGCCAAACCTGAATGGTTCTATGTCGTCAAATTCCGCATGTCTGAGTTGTGGAACGACTTCAACGGCCCAGACAGCGACAGCCTGCGCACCGAGATTCCCGAGCACTGGCTCCAGCCCGCGTAGAACGGACGGACATGACAGATCACGACCACGACCACGACCACGACCACGACCACGACCGCACCGTCAAGCCGATGGTCGATGAGATCACCGACTTCGAGGTGCTCGAGATCGCGCTACGCGAATTGTGCATCGAGAAAGGCATTTTCACCGCCGAGGAGCACCGGCGCTTCACGGAGTTCGCCGAGCAGATCGGTCCCACGCCGGCCGCCCGACTAGTGGCCCGCGCCTGGCTGGACCCCGACTTCAAAGCACTCGCCCTCGCCGAGCCGATGACCGCCAGCAAGGAGGTCGGCGTCGACTGGCTGGAGCCGACCGGCTTCGGTACCCCCAGCGATTTCACCGCTTTCCAGATCCTCGAGGACACCCCGACCGTCCACCACGTCATCGTCTGTGCCTTGTGCTCCTGCTACCCGCGTCCCATTCTGGGCAACTCCCCTGAGTGGTATCGCACGCCCAACTACCGCAGGCGGCTGGTCCGCTGGCCGCGCCAGGTGCTCTCCGAATTCGGTCTCTATCTGGGAGACGACGTCGAGGTACGGGTCCAGGACTCCAACCAGAAGCACCGGTTCATGGTGATGCCGATGCGTCCCGAGGGCACCGACGGCTGGACCGAGGATCAGCTCAGCGAGATCATCACCCGCGATTGCCTCATCGGTGTCGCCTTGCCGAAGCCCGGGGTGACCACGAACGTCATCACCGAGACCCGCCCCGCCGTACATCCGGTCGGCGAATGACCCCCGACGCGCTGCGCCAGATCGTCGAACGCAACCAGGTCTGGCCGGTCATGGCCGCCAAATACGGTGTGGAGAACCCGGTGCCGCCGTGGAAGACCAGCCTCGACGGCCTGTGTGACGCGCTCGACCACGCCGCGTGCGACGCCGACGTCCCGACGTTCAAGGAACGCCGCGACGAAGAAGACGACCTGTCCGCGACGGTGTACTCCGACCTTCCCTATCCGGAGAGCCAGCTGATGTCACTGGCACATTCACTGCTGGCCCGCGGCGTCATCACCGAAGACGAACTGCAGCAACGACTTTCCGCAGTCCGTGCCAGGCTGGAAGCCTGACAAGCACAGTCGCGTCCACCGATCGGTGGACACCGGGTTCATCCGATGATCCAGCCGATCGGTGGATATTCCGCAAAGCCGCCCGCAGTCATAGTTGCCTGGTGAGCCGTCAAGCAAGCGGCGGCTCCCCTGACTCAAAGGATGGCAACGGTGAACAGCGGCATGGCTCTGTCACAGCGCACGGCGGCGGCTTCGAGTGCAATCGGTATCCGCCCAGCGTATTTCGTTCAGCACGGCACCGGCATCTTCCGGCCCACCACATCGGCTGCGGCTTCCTGGAGTGACGGACTGCTCAGCGGTCAAGCGATCGCCGGCCTCGCGGCCTCGACGCTGGAGCGCAAATACGGCGCCGCCGGCTACCTACCCGCCCGGCTGACGCTCGATCTGCTCAAGCCGGCACGCGCGGTGCCCACCGGAGTCCAGACCCGGCTGATCCGGCACGGCAACCGGATGCGTACCGCCGAATGCGACATCATCCAAGACGATTGGATCGTCGCCCGCGCAACCATGCTGCAATACCGGCAATCTCACGCACCGGACATCGCCGAACGCGATACCGCAAAGTCCGTCGCGCCGGCCGCCGATGCCGACGATCGCGCCCTCTACGTGGACAGCGATGGGACCGGCTGGAGCCCGATGGGCGAACAGCCGTACATCGCCGGACGCACACGCGCCTATTACGGCGGCCTTGACGCGGTGGCCGGCCTGCCGGCCACGCCCTTCGTCCGCGCGGCGGTGGTCGCCGAGGCTGCCGCCAACCTGGTGACGAATGTGGGCGGCGGCGGAACGGGTTACGTCAACGGCGATCTGACGGTGGCGCTGTCACGGCTTCCGCGCGGCGTGTACATCGGTGTGCAGGCCGACACCCAGTTCGCCGAGAACGGAGTGTCGGTGGGCAGCGCAACCCTCTTCGACGACGCGGGGCCCTTCGGCACCAGCATGGTCACCGCGGTCGCGAATCCCGCGTCCCGCCCGCGCGGCTAGCGGTCAGGACCCGTCCCAGTTCGCCAAGACGCGCAGCTGGGACCACGGGATGGCGGCCATGTCGTAGTAGTCCCATGACAGGCCGGCGCCGGTCCACACCGCGCCCGGGTTCGTCGGCGAAGTCGCGTCGGGGGCGACTTCGAAGACGAACGCCATGCGCGCCCCACCCTGGTCGCCGACATAGGCACCGTAGGTCTGAAGCGTCTTGGCGATCACCTTCTCGGCATCGGAGATCCCGGGGATCGCGTCGACATTGATGGACGGGTCCAGCTGGATGCGAGTGCCTTCCGGGATGGGAGTCGCCACCCCGGCGATGTTGGTGCCATCCGACTTCGTCGCCGGGCCCGCGAACAATGCGCCCGCGATGTCACTGGAGATGAACAGCGCGTGGTTGATCCCGGTGTTGGCCGCGACCGCGGCGCTGAACTCTGCCGTGGTGATCACGCCGGCGTAGCGGGCGATATTCGTCGCCGTCGCCGAGCCGGAGGTGTCGATACCGTTGCCGCTCAGGGCGGTCATGCCTCCCCATGCGGCCGACCACGTGTTGGTCGCGCTGTCATAGGTGGCTTGCCAGAGGCCGTAGGCCTTGCCGGTGGTCGGATCGAGGATCGCGATCTGCCGGTCCGAGCCGGTCGGCAGGTTCAGCCCGACAGGGATGGCGACGGTGTAGGAGCCGAACGGATCGCTGCCCCACGGCTCGGTGAACTTGACGTCATACCGTGGCGTGGAGGCAGTGATCTGGGTGGCCGAGACCAGCGTGACCCCGCTGTCGTAGAGGTCAGCCACATGCTGGGCGTTGGTGGCGGAGAGGTACTTGACCCACGTGGCGCTGTTCGCGGCGATGACGGGGTTGGCGACGATCGGCTTCCACAACCAGTCAGCCGCCTGGAAGTAGGGCGGTGTCTGCGTTGAGGGCGGGGTCGACGTGGCGGATGCGACGACGGTGATCTTGTCGATGCGCAGGTTGCGGTCCTTGGATGCCGACTGCCGCAGATCGTTGGTGAACGCGATGCTGATCGTGTGGGTCCCGGCCGCCAGCGAGACCGGGATCGAGTAATCGGTCCACGACGTCGCCGACACCTGCGTGGTGGCGACCACGACTCCGTCGACGGACACCGTCATCAGCGGGGCACCGTTGTACTGGTCACCTCGTGCGCGGATCACCAGTCCCGTCGCGGATGGCAGCGAAAGTGTCTTGTTGGCAGTCGAATTCGTGGACAGCAACAGCGCTTTGCGCCCGGAGGCCGCGGTGTCGGAGTAGATGCTGCCGGCTTTCGCGGGAGTGACGGTCAGCGTCTCACCTTCGATGACGACCGTCGTGGTGCCGCTGGTGACGGTGCCGGGCGTGGCCGCCGTCGATTCGCCGGTCGAGGTGCCCGTGGGTGTGCTGAACAGCGAATCGAATTCCTTGCGCGCCCAGGCCAGCAACGACAGCAGCAGCTGGGGTGGTGGCGGCAGGGTCGGCGGCTTGACGTTGTGCAGGAGGCTTTCCAGCGCCGTTCGGGTGGCGCCGATGATCGCGTTGACCGATGACGCCGGGCTGGCGGTACTGCGGGCCACCGCGACGGTCTGGGTAGTCGCGACATCGTCGGCGAAGGCTGCGGCGGGGGCGACGGCCGACGGCACCGGGGCGGAGACGGTGTCGTCTCCCCCGGCGGCACCGCCCGCGGGCGCGGCTGTACGGGTCACGGTGACCGATTTGGGCCCTGCTGGCTGCGGGTTCTCCGCTTTCGCCGAGGTACGCGATCCGGACCGCGGCGCGGACTGGCCGGCTGCCGAGTGTCGCGCTGCGCGCGCCGAGCCGGCCTGCGCCGATCGGCCGGCGGACGACGGCGCGGAGTCAGAACCGGTGCTGTCGGCGTGCGCAACGCCGCCGGCCATCAACGCCGACCCGATTCCCAATGCCACCGCGAGCGCACCGATGCGGCCTACGGCACATGAGCGACAAACAGCATTGAAGTTCGCGGGAGCCGCCGAACGTCGTGAATACGACGGAAAGTCTTCTCCTGACATCCGTGACCCCCCAACCGTCCCGACCGTGGACGAGCAAGCGCGTTCTCCTGCGAAAGCCCTTGCCCGTCACGGCTTCTGTTGTCGCAAGCGAAAATTACTCCGTCTCTACCCGCACGTCTCGCTGTTCAACCAAACGAATAGGCCCTTTTCCCAATGGCCATCTTCAGAAGTTTGCTCGCATTCGATCGGCGACAATTACACCCTGCCTAATAGGGGCAATTTGCTGCGAACAATTCATGATCACGCAAATTCAGCAAACTTTGATTGCGTCACACGTATCGCGCAATGTTGTCTGAAACTAGAGTGCAGCAATGAGCCTCGTCACCTATGAGCTGGAAGAGCACGTCGCAACCATCACCCTCAACCGGCCCGAGGCGCGCAATGCCATCAACGGTCCGCTCCGCCAGGAAATCAACGCGGCATGGGACCGGTTCCGCGATGAGGAGGAGGCCTGGGTCGGAATCCTGACCGCCACCGGTGACGTCTTCTGCGCCGGCGGTGACCTCAAGGACGGTGAAGGCTCGGTGGGCACCTTCGGCGGAACCTTCTGGGAAAAGCCGACTATCAACTCCTTCGAGAGCGGTATGGAGCTTTTCAAGCCCACGATTGCCGCGGTGCATGGTCCGTGCGTCGGCTACGGAGTTACCGGCGTCCTGTTCTGCGACTTCGTGATCGCCTCTACCGAGGCGACTTTCAGCTTTCCCGAGGTGAGACTGGGCGTGCCGACCATCGTCGGCGCCATCCGGTTGCCGCACCGCGTCGGCTGGGCCAACGCCATGGAGCTTCTGCTGACCGGAAAGCCGATCAGTGCCGAGCGGGCCAAGGAGATTGGGCTGGTGTGGAAGCTCGTCGAACCCGAGGACCTGCAGGCGGAGGCGCAGGCATGGGCCAGGACACTGACCGAGGCCGCGCCGTTGGCACAGCGGGCGACCAAGGAGGTGGCGTGGCGAACCGCCGACATGGGCTGGATCGAGTCGGTGCGTTTCGGCGAGGTGATGCGCAAGGTCGCCGGTGCCACCGAGGACGTCGGCGAAGGCCTGCTGGCCTGGCGGGAGAAACGCACGCCACAGTGGAAGGGACGCTGACCGGCCTAACCCGGCGGCTCGGGCGCCGGTGAGTGCAGCCAGCGTTCATAGATCCCGGCATAGGTGCCATCGTCGAGCGCTCCGGTCAGCCAGGCGTCGGTCTGGCCCAGGAGGGGACTGCCCTTGGGAAGCAGGTAGGCCTTGGCCTCCGCGGTGAACGGCTGCTCCGGGTGCTGGGCCACCAACTGCGGGTGTAGCGACGACTGATAGATGGCTTCGATGGCGTCGGTGACCATGACGTCGGCGTTGCCGGCCGCGAGTTGATCGAAGATCGTGGTGTTGTCCGGCCAGATGGTGAGCTGCGCATCGGGGAAGTTCGTGCGGGCGAAGCGCTCGTTGGTGCCGCCGCTGTTCTCGATCACCCGCACGCCGGGCTGGTTGATCTGTTCGATTGTCGCCAGTCGCCCGGCGTTGGTCGTCGTCACCAGCGGGGTCTTGCCGCCGGCCAGGTATGGCCTGCTGACCTCGGCGACGCGGCGCCGCTCAGGGGTGTCGGTGATGCCGCCCATCGCAATATCGCACTTTCCGGCTGACGTGAGGTCCGCGACGAGCGTCGACCAGGTGGTGGGCACGAACACCGGTTCACGGCCGAGATGTGCGGCCAGGTCGGTGGCCATGTCGATGTCGACTCCGCTGTACCGCCCGGTCGCCGGGTCGCGGTAGGTCAATGGCCGGTAATCGCCGGTGGTGCAGACCTTCAAGGTGGCCGGCCCACCGGCCGAGGCGATCGACGGGACGGCGGACGCGGTGATCACCGTAGCGATTGCCACAGCGCCAAATGTCAACGGCCGCATGGATTTACCGCCCGGCCATTACGCCGCTGAGGTATTCGGCACGGCAGGCTCGCCGGGCGAGTTTGCCGCTGGTGGTGCGCGGGATCGCGCCCGCGGGCAGCAGCCGTACGTCGGCGGCCGCGATGCCGTGCCGTTGGCTCACCGCCGACCGGATGGCCTCGATCGCGGCCGTCGGATCGCTGCGGCTGGTGCCCGCCGCGCGCTCCGCGATCACCACCAGCTGGTCACCGGTGTCTTGTGTTGTCGCACCGGCGATCTGGTTGGCCGGCACGCAGAACGCCGCGACGTACCCGCGCCGAACGATGGGCGACGAATCCGCGACGGTCTTCTCGATGTCGTGCGGATACAGCGTTCGCCCGTCGATCGTCACGATGTCGGCGAGGCGGCCCGTCACATACAGCTCACCCCCGCGATAGAAGCCGAGATCGCCGGTGCGCAGCCAGTTCGCGTCATCGGGCACACCCTCGGCGTGGCTGCCGTCGTCGCGCCGGCGGGTCAACCGGGCGCCGAAGATTCGCTGACTCTCCCCGGGCTGGCCCCAGTAACCGCGCCCGATGTTCTTGCCGTGCAACCAGATTTCACCAATGCGGCTGTCGGGTAGCTCTTCGCCGGTGTCCGGGTCGACCATCACCGCCCACAGCGTGCGGGCCACCTGGCCGCACGACACTCCGATCACGGCGTCGGCGTCGTCCGCCGGCGCCTCACTGGCGACCCCACCGGCCAACTTTTCACGGTCTAGCCGAATCACCGTGGGCACGGCCGTCGGTGCGATGGTCGCGACGAACAGGGTGGCCTCGGCGATGCCATACGAGGGTTTGAATGCCGTCGGCGGCAGACCATGCGGTGCGAACGCCGCCGAGAACGTGGCGATGGCGTCGGCACTCACCGGTTCGGAACCGATGATCATCACCACATTGCTGAGGTCGATATCGTCACCGGCGTCGGGCAATCCCCGTTGTGCGGTCCACTCGTAAGCGAAATTCGGTGCGGCGGTGACGACATGGCCTTCGCGGGACCCGTCGGACAGCGCCCGGATCCAGCGCTGCGGCCTGCGGATGAAGGCGGTCGGCGACAACAGTGTGGAATGCCCGCCGTAGACCGTCGGGAAGCCGATCATCGACAAGCCCATGTCGTGGTAGAGCGGTAACCAGCTGACGCCGTGCGTGTTTCGGTTGAGCAGATCGATCGACAGGATCATCTGGATCAGGTTGGTGCCGACGGCGCGGTGGGTGATCTCCACGCCGGCCGGCGGGCGCGTGGAGCCGGAGGTGTACTGCAGATGCGAGACATCGTCGACGTCGATCGGGACGGGGGCGAAGTCGTCGGCTGCCGAATCCGGGATCTCGTCGATTATCAGAACCTGCGGCTGCCGAGCCGGCGGCAGCTTCGACAAAAACTCACGCACCCCGTCGGCGGTGGCCGCGGTCGTGAGCACCAGGGTGGGTTCGGAATCACCCAGGGCCGTATCGAGACGTTCGGCGTGGCCGGGCAATTCGGGCGCGAACAACGGCACCGCAATGGTGCCTGCCTTGATCGCGGCGAAGAACCCCGCGACGTAATCCAACCCCTGCGGCGCCAGGATCGCGACCCGGTCTCCGCGCGCGGCGGCGCGCTGAATGTGCGCGCCGATCGCGCGCAGCCGCACGCCGAGCTGAGCCCACGTCAGCTCGAACACCACCGGCTCCGCCGAACGGCTGTAGTCGAGGTAGCGATACGCGACGGAATCGCCGACGTTGGCGATATTGCGGTCGATCAAGGAGATCAGCGTGACACCCGGGGGCAACACGACGTTGCCGTCCGCGTCCAGACAGTCCTCGATGCGAAGCAGGCCATCAGGTGCGTCGACGTGGCCGCGGTCCATGGACGAAGTCTATGCACTATCGTGAGTGCGATTTTCGACCACGACAACGCGGGGAGAGCATGCCGAGCTGGATCGCCGACCTGGTCCAACTCGACCGCAGCGGACACACGTTTCGCGCCTCGGCGTCCTACGGTGCGGGGCCCCGACTGTTCGGCGGACTGATCGCCGCGCAGGCGCTCGCGGCGGCGGGCGCCACCGTGGAACCGGGACGGCTGCCGCAATCCCTGCACGCCTACTTCATCAAAGGCGGCCGGATCGGCGTCGACGTCGAGTTCACCGTCGAGATCACCCGTGACGGACGCTCGTTCAACACTCGCCGCGTCACCGCGGTGCAGGACGGCGCCGCGCGATCTTCGAGATGTTGGCGTCGTTCCACCAACCCGAGACGACCACCGATTGGCAGCGGCCGCAGGAACCACGAGTCCCCTTGACGGACGCGACGATTCTCACAAGGCTGCCGATCGAGTGGGCCGATCACTTCGACATCCGCATCGCGCCCGGCCGGCAGAGCGGCGTCGACTGGCCCACTCAGCCTTTCTGGTTCCGCACCCGCGAGCCGGTCGAGGACGATCCGCTGCTGCGGGCCTGCGCCCTGACCTTCATTTCTGACCTGGGCATGGTGTCCACGGCCCGGCCGCCGGGACCGGAATTCCCCGGCCCGGGCGGTGCGGCCAGCCTCGACCACGCGCTGTGGCTGCATCGGCCGAGCGACCCCCACCACTGGCATCTCTACGATGCGGTCGCGGTGACTCACAGCGACGCTCGCGGATTGGCGCGCGGGTCGCTGCAGCGCGATGACGGTACCCTGATCGCCAGCGTCGTCCAGGAGTCGCTCTGGCGAACCTGAGCGTCACCTTCTACGTACTTAAAGGCGTAAGAATCCGCAGGCCACAGCCAGGCAGTAGCCAGCGGGGAGACAGCCCGAAACAACGGTGTTTAGCCGAGACCGGCTACGGGAACAAACTCGCATTCGACCGCGTTGTTGCGACGTCGAATGCGGAAGGAATGAAAGGCACGGACCATGTCGGTTGATTATGACGCTCCCCGCCGTACCCAGGCCGAGCCTGAGGAAGAGTCGCTCGAAGATCTGGCGGGACGGCGTAAGGACACGGCTACGGCCGTGATTGATGTTGACGAGGCCGAGGCCGCCGATTCTTTCGAATTGCCCGGCGCCGACCTGTCCGACGAAGAACTCACGGTGCGGGTGATCCCCAAGCAGGCGGACGAGTTCACGTGCACCAGCTGCTTTCTGGTGCATCACCGCAGCCGGCTGGCCGACGCGACCAGCATGGTCTGCACCGACTGCGCCTGAGGCCGGCCTGAGTCGGCCACAATGGTCGGATGCCGAGTGCGGCTAGCCGACTGGTACCGCTGATACTGCGCGCCACCGGACGGGGGAAGCCCCTGTCCGACGCTGTCGCCGCGCGTCAGCGAGTCGCCGAGCGAGCGTTGCGGCCCCTGCCTTTCGGGCCGTCACGGCTACGCGACGATGTCGAGATCAGGGCCGAACACGACGGGTGGCCGATCTACACGGTGTCACCCGCAGGCGGGCGCGCCCGCCATCGGGCGGTGTATGTGCACGGTGGCGGGTGGGTCAATGAGATCGAGCCGGCGCACTGGCGGCTGATCGCCCAGCTGGCCGCCGAGACGCAGACGGCGGTGCGGGTCCCGATCTACCCCCTCATCCCTTGGGGTACCGCAGGTGAGGTGGTGCCGCGGGTCGCCAAGCTCGTCACTGCCGAGATTGCACTGGTGGGGTCGCGGCGGACCTTCCTGCTCGGCGATTCGGCCGGCGGCCAGATCGCATTATCGTCGACAATCTGGCTGCGCGACAATGGGTTTGAGCAACCGGACCGGATATTCCTGATCGCGCCGATGCTGGACGCCGCGATGACCAATCCCGAGATCGCGATGGTGGAACCGCGGGATCCGTGGCTGGCCCGTCCCGGTATCGCCGAGTACGTGCGCTACTGGCGCGGTGGACTGAGCATCGACGACCCCTTGGTCAGCCCGTTGTCGGCGGAACTGACGGGATTGACGGCGCTGACGCTCTTCACCGGAACCCGCGACATCCTCAACCCGGACGCGCACCTGTTGGCCCGCAGGGCAACGGCGGCCGGGGTCGATGTCGATTTCGTCGAGGGCGAGGGCATGGTGCACGTCTATCCCCTGCTACCGATACCCGAAGGGCGTGCCGCGCGCCGACGAATCGTCGACGCCATCAACGGCACGCCCCCGAGGGTCGTTTAGGCGATGACGCGAACCAGGTAGGGCGCCATGTCTTTGGCGCGAACCGCGGACACCGCGACGACGGTGTCGGTGACCTCGAGCATCTGGTTATTGCCCAAGAACATCGCGACGCTCTGCGTGCCGTCGGGTCCGTAGAAGATCAGGTCACCCGGCAGCGCCTGGTCGGCGGTGACGTGCTGGCCCACTTTGTACATGTCGGCCGACGACCGGGGCAGCTTGGCTCCGACGCCGGCGTAGATGTACTGGATCAAGCCCGAGGCGTCGAAGCCGACGACGGCCGCACTCGGTCCTTTGCCCAGGGTGGGTCCGTTGATGTCACCGCCGGCCCACGCGTAGGGCACGCCGCGCTGGGCGAGTCCGCGCTGGATCACCAATTGGACGTACTGATCCCGACCCACCGGTGCGGCAGTTGCCGTCGGGGCGAGCAGGCCGGGGATTGCGAGCAGCATCATCAGGCTGATCGCCAGGGCATACAAGCGCTTGTTCATCGTTTCCACCTTCCGGGGCGCCTCTGAGCAAAGCTCCGTCCTCTTCACAGAGGTCACTTCTGTCACTTTCTACCGCAAATAGAAGACAGCTGCTTGCTGTGGTTAGCGCCCGAACTGGGCTTTTAGCCGAACCGTGACGCAACGGTGGCCAAAGCGGTGTGCATCCTTGCCCGTTTGGTTGCGATCGCCGACGCGCCGTCAGCAACCGTGCAGAGGCCGCAGGGAGGCTTGCTCAGCGGCGCCGGTCGCGCACCCGGTACGTCGACGGCCACGACTTGCGGGAGTCGTCTCCGGTCAGCGTCATGCCCATTCCGCCGACCTTGACGTCGTAGGCCTCCTTGCCCGCACCGACTTCGCGGTTGGCGTGCTCCTGGGCCAGGTAGTACAGCTCGTCGATCGCGGCTTCGCTGTAGGCGACGAAGGATGTCTCACGCACCACGTCGTCGGACAGGACCATCTTGTCGGGCAGGATCCGCGAGGCGAGCGCGGCCAGACCCAACAGCGCGAACGGAATCACCCAGTAGCACAGGAACGACAGCGGGGTCGCGGTGTCGAGAATCGTTGCGTCGCCCTGCACGATCGGCGGGATCGCCGAGGACACCGTCATACCGGCGAAGGCGGCGATCCAGATCCAGGTCAGCAGCGATGTGATCCGTATGAACAGCTCGCTGTTGATGATCTCGTCGGAGCGGCCGGCCGCGGCGAACTCGCGCACGAACGGCTTGCCCATGAGAGCGCCGACGAGGGCGATGAGCAGGATGCCCGCGTTGCTCAGTGGCTGCATCCACCGCTCCATGAACGACTCGCTCGCCACAAAGGTCAGCACGGTGAGCACGAAGAAGATTGCGACAGCACCGATTTCGAAGGTGAGGCTGGCAGCCTTGCGAGTGCGGCTCATCACCAGGCCGATGACCGCAATACCGAGCGCGACAAGCACGGCCGTCTTGAACGGCACGTTGCCGACGAGTACCCAATAGACGATCCACGGCGCGAAGCCAACGAGAATGCCCACGGTGGGCCAGTCTATGGGCGAGCGTTGAGCAAGTGCTCAGCGGCTTGCCGTGTTGGGCGCGTAGTGGGTGGGTACACCGAATCGTGAGTACAACGAGCCAGCGCCAACTGGGCGAGTCCGACAGTCCGATCGAGGACGAACTCGAAGCCGCCTTCAACCGGATGGTGGACGAGGGCAGCCAGCGTCTGCATCGCAGCTGGCGTGAAGTGTTGGTGACCGGGTTCTTCGGAGGCACTGAGGTCGCGATCGGCGTGCTCGCGTATCTGTCCGTCCTGCACGAGACGCACAACCAGCTACTGGCCGGGCTGGCGTTCTCCATCGGATTCCTGGCCCTGCTCCTCGGTCGCAGCGAGCTGTTCACCGAAGGCTTCCTGGTTCCCGTGACGACGGTGGCCGCCAAGCGGGCCAGCGTGGCTCAGCTCGCGAAACTATGGAGCGGCACACTGGTGGCCAACCTTGTCGGCGGCTGGATGATCATGGCGCTCATCATCGCGGCGTTCCCCAAGCTCAAGGCGCAAACCATTGAATCCGCGGAGCATTTCGTAAGTGCGCCGCTCTCGGTGCAGACGCTGGCGCTCGCGGTGCTGGGCGGCATGGCGATCACATTGATGACGCGTATGCAGCACGGTACCGACTCGGTGCCCGGCAAGATCGCCGCCGCCGTAGCCGGGGCCTTCGTGCTGGCCGGACTCCAGCTGTTCCATTCGATCCTGGACTCGCTGTTGATCTTTGGCGCCCTGTCCACCGGCGAAGCACCGTTCGGTTATCTCGATTGGCTCGGGTGGTTCTGGTACACCCTGGTCGGCAACATCGTCGGCGGGCTGGTGCTGGTGACCTTGCTGCGGCTGTTGCGCAGCAAGGAGCGCTTGAAGGACGAGCGCCGCGATGCCGAGGACCCGGCGACGACGTGATGTCGCCGAAACTGCAGATGTTGTACACGTCTCCCGAGTATGTGCGCGAACAAGTGCAGTCTCGGCGCCGAATTCACGCACTCAGGATCAGCATCGCCACATGCAACGACGTCCGGGACTCCGCATCGTCGAGCTCGAGGCCGACGATGCGCTCGAGTGCGTCCAGCCGGGCGTAGAGCGTAGGCCGGGACATGTGCAGTGTCCTGGCCAATTCGGCCTTGTTGCCGCCGGCCTCGAGGAAATGCCGCAGGAGATCGAACGCCTCGTCGCCGTGCTTGGCGCGATGTGCCAGCAGTCCGGCCAGTTCCGTCTCGGCGAATGCCTGGACCCGCGGATCGGTCCGGATGAGCGACAGCAACCCTCGTAGACGGACGTCCGATACCCGGTGAAATGGCTTGTCCTGCAGGGGCATCGCAATAGCCACCTCGGCGACGTGGGCAGCCTCGCGCAGCCCGCCCACCGCGTCGACCAGACGGCTGGACTCCGGCCCGACCCCGATCGCGCATCCACTCACCCCGTCGAGGCGAATGACCGCCTGGCGAATCGCGGTGCACACCTGCTCGAGGGTGCTGGTGCGCTGCGGCGCCAGCACGATGTCGATCTGCCCGTCGTCGCGGGTGGCCGCCAGACCGGTATGACCGGCGGACCGCACGGCGTGCATGATCGCGTCCAGCGTGCGCACCCGACGCTGAGCGATCACGACCTGATCGGCGCCCGAGCTCTCCCGTAGCCGCACCGTCATCGGCACATAGGTCAGCGCGGGGCGCAGACCGAGGGCATGGGCGCGGGCCGTGGCCTCGGCCTCGTCGGTGATCCGGCCGCGACGCAGCTCGTCGACGAGTCCGCTCTGGGCCCGCAGTTCCAGCGAGCTGCGGTTCTGCTCGACCATCCGATTCAAGGCCAGCGCCTGGGCCGCACGCTCCAACGTCATCACCGCGCGTTGATCGGCCGCGACCCGCGGCGCGATCAGCCGGCCCCACTCCTCCCGGTGCGGCCCCACCGCGCAAGCCGTCCACGTATCGCTGCCCGCCAACCGCGACCGCCGCTCCCAGTCGGTTAGCAGCTCCGCCGCCGCGATGCCCCGCCCGTCGAACGCCAGCACCTGCCGGTTGAGATCCTCCAGCACCACCGGGGTATCGAGCATTTCCGCTGCCGCACAGATGATCTGGTCGACCGAGGCGCGGCGCATGCTCAATGCGGTGAACGCCTCGTGCACCCGCTGGGCGTACGCGACTTCGGCGTACTGGTCGGCAACGATCCGGCGATGCACCTCTTCGGTGACGTCGATGAAGCGCACCGGCCGGTGCAACACGATCACCGGCAGCGACAGCGCCTCGCCGACGGCGCGCACCGACTCCGGAAGTCGGTCGATATGCAGGCCGAGCTCGATCACCACGCCGACCGCGCCGGCCTGGGCCAGCCCCGGCAGATACGCGTCCCGCCGAGCCGGGTCGGCCAGCGCCTGACCGGTGGTCAGCACCAGTTCGCCGCCGGTCAGCAGGCCCGACAGGTCGGCGAGATCGCTGACATGCACCCAGCGCACCGGGTGGTCCATCGGTCCGGTGCACACCACCTCCGGCTCGCCCCGTTGCACCGACGGCAGCTCGAGAATGTCGGAGAGCGTCAGCTGCATTGACATAGTGTAAAAGACCTCCATCTGATGATTACACTCTGTCGGCTCCGAGCAGGTTCTTCGCCCGCCAGAATCGCAGTATGACCCTCACCGCGCCCAACACCCGCGTCCGGACCATCGCCCACTGGGCCGACGGCAAGAACTTCGCCGGCAGCAGCGACCGGACGGCCGCCGTCACCAACCCGGCCACCGGCCAGGTCACCGGTCAGGTTGCGCTGGCCGACGTCGCCGACGCCCGCGCGGTGATCGACGCCGCTGCCGCCGCGTTCCCGGCCTGGCGCGACACCTCACTGGCCAAGCGGGTCTCGGTGCTGTTCGCATTCCGGGAGCTGCTGAACGCCCGCAAGGAAGAACTGGCCGCGATCATCACCGCCGAGCACGGCAAAGTGCTCTCCGACGCCCTCGGCGAGGTCACCCGCGGTCAGGAAGTCGTCGAATTCGCCTGCGGCATACCGCATCTCCTCAAGGGCGGGATGACCGAGAACGCCTCGACCAACGTCGACGTCGCCTCGATCCGCCAGCCGCTCGGCCCGGTCGCCGTCATCAGCCCGTTCAACTTCCCCGCCATGGTGCCCATGTGGTTCTTCCCCATCGCGATCGCCACCGGAAACACCGTGGTGCTCAAGCCTTCTGAGAAGGATCCGTCGGCCGCGCTGTGGATCGCCAACCTGTGGGCCGAGGCGGGTCTGCCTGCCGGCGTGTTCAACGTCCTGCAGGGCGACAAGGTCGCCGTCGACGAACTGCTGACCAACAAGGCCATCAAGGCCGTCTCGTTCGTCGGCTCCACCCCGATCGCGCAGTACATCTACTCCACCGCGACCTTGCATGGCAAGCGCGTCCAGGCTCTCGGCGGCGCCAAGAACCACGCGGTGATCCTGCCCGACGCCGACCTCGACCTGGCCGCCGATGCGATGATCAACGCCGGCTTCGGCTCGGCCGGTGAACGCTGCATGGCCATCTCGGCCGCCGTCGCCGTCGGCCCGATCGCCGACGAGCTGGTGGCCAAGATCGCCGAGCGCGCAACGTCATTGAAGATCGGCGACGGCACCCGCAACACCGACATGGGTCCGCTGGTGACCAAGGCCCACCGCGACAAGGTCGCCTCCTACATCGACGCCGGCGAGGCGGACGGCGCCACCATCGTGGTCGACGGACGGGGCACACAGGTCGACGGCGATGAAGACGGCTTCTGGCTGGGCCCCACCCTGATCGACAATGTCACCCCCGAGATGAGCGTCTACACCGACGAGATCTTCGGCCCGGTGCTCTCGGTGGTAAGGGTGGACTCCTACGACGAGGCTCTGGAGCTGATCAACTCGAACCCGTACGGCAACGGCACCGCGATCTTCACCAACGACGGTGGCGCGGCCCGGCGGTTCCAGAATGAGGTCGAGGTCGGCATGGTCGGCATCAACGTGCCGATCCCGGTGCCGACCGCCTACTACAGCTTCGGTGGCTGGAAGAGCTCGCTGTTCGGCGACACCCATGCCCACGGCACCGAGGGCGTGCACTTCTTCACGCGTGGCAAAGTAGTCACCACGCGGTGGCTCGATCCCTCTCATGGCGGCATCAACCTCGGCTTCCCGCAGAACACCTGAGCTCGAAAGAGGCATCCATGACGACTATCGATTCCCACATCCTGCCCAGCGGCCAGGACCTCGACACCGCCCGCGCCGAAGCCGCGCGGGCCTACGAGCTGGACCGCGCGCACGTCTTCCACTCCTGGTCGGCGCAGGCGCAGATCAAGCCGATGACTATCGTCGCGTCGGAGGGCTCCTACGTCTGGGACGGCGACGGCAACAAGCTGCTCGACTTCTCCTCGCAGCTGGTGTTCACCAATATCGGTCATCAGCACCCGAAGGTCGTGGCCGCGATCGCCGAGCAGGCCGCCAAGCTGTGCACGATCGCGCCGCAGCACGCGAACGCCGCCCGTTCGGAGGCGGCCCGGCTGATCGCCGAGCGCACCCCCGGTGACCTGAACCGGGTGTTCTTCACCAACGGTGGCGCCGACGCCGTCGAACACGCCGTGCGGATGGCGCGCCTGCACACCGGGCGCTACAAGGTGCTGTCCCGCTACCGCTCCTACCACGGCGGCACCGACACCGCGGTCAACCTGACCGGTGACCCGCGGCGCTACCCCAACGACTACGCCAGTTCCGGTGTCGTGCACTTCAACGGCCCGTTCCTGTATCGCTCCTCGTTCTTCGCCGAGAACGAGCAGCAGGAATCCGAGCGCGCGCTGGACTACCTGGAACGGCTGATCCAGCACGAGGGCCCGGCGTCGATCGCCGCGATCATCCTGGAATCCGTTCCGGGCACGGCAGGCATCATGGTGCCCCCGCCCGGATACATGGCCGGCGTGCGGGAAATCTGCGATCGCCACGGCATCGTGTTCATCGCCGACGAGGTGATGGCAGGGTTCGGCCGGACCGGAAAGTGGTTTGCAATCCAGAACTTTGACGTGGTGCCCGACCTCATGACGTTCGCCAAGGGTGTGACGTCGGGGTATGTGCCACTCGGCGGGGTGGCGATCAACGACGCGATCTACTCGACCTTCGCCGACCGCGCCTACCCGGGCGGTCTGACCTATTCGGGACACCCGCTGGCGTGCGGTGCGGCGGTCGCGACGATCAATGCGATGGAAGACGAGGGCATGGTGGCCAATGCCGCCCGACTCGGTGAGCAGGTGCTCGGCCCGGGGCTGCGGGAGCTGGCGGCCCGTCACCCGTCGGTCGGCGAGGTGCGCGGTCTCGGTGTGTTCTGGGCGATCGAGCTGGTGGCGAATCAGCAGACCCGGGAACCGCTGGCGCCCTACGGCGGTTCCAGCCCGGCGATGAACGAGGTGCTGGCCGCCTGCAAGACCGGTGGTCTGCTGCCGTTCGCGAACTTCAACCGGATCCACGCGGTACCGGCCTGCAACATCAGCGACGCCGAGGTCGCCGAGGGCCTGGCCATTCTAGACAAGGCGCTCGACGTCGCCGACGGGTATGTGACCGGCTAGTACGGGGTGGTGTGCTGGGTCAGCACGAACAGCAGCAGACCCAGGCACATCAGCACGTTGATGGCGATCAGGACCGCGGCGAACACGATGGCGCCGCGCACGCAATTCCGTTGGGCGCGGCTGACTTTGGTGCGGCGTTGTTCGCTGCGGAGTTGTGTCGCGGTCAGCGCGAACGTCACATCGACGAACTCGTCCTCGGTGGCCGCCTGCCCCATGGCGATCTGCTGGAGACGTTCGGGAGGAATCCCGACACCGACCCCGGCGAAGTTGCGGCTCAACCGTTTGAGCTGCCGCGGGCTACTCGTCTGGTTGCGCGGCAGCCGCGGATCGGACCAGTCGGTCATAACTTTCTGACCCTAGTGCGGCATCAGCGGCACCGCGAGAGAAACGCTCCAGCCGTCACAACCCCGGCTGATCCTCGATGATGCCGAGCCAAATCTGGGCGGCGTCGATGGCCACCTTCTCGCTGATGAACGCGTGCTGGGTGCCGGTGTAGATATCCCGGAAGGCGCGTTCGAGGCGGCTGCCCTCGCGGATCGAGGTGGTCCCCGCCGCCAGGTGCGCCCACTCGGCGGCCTCGCGCGCCACGTCGGTGGCATACACCGCCGCCACGCGCATATCGGCGCGCAACGTGGGGGTGAGCTCCTCGCCGGCCGCCACCGCCGCTTCCGCGGTGCCGAACGCATCGAGCACCAGCAGCCGCGCCGCCCGCCAGGCGGCGACGTGGTGGGCCAGCCCCTTCTGGAAGGTGGGCCGGCTGGCCAGTGACGCCATGTCGCTCATCCGGAACTTGGTGGCCGCCAACTCCTCGACGTCGTCGAGCATGCTCTTGGCGACGCCGAGTGCCCACGACGCGTGACCGGCCGCGGTGACCGGCATCAGTCCCATCCGGGTGGCCGGCGAGCTGCCCCGGTGCGGCGTACTGGAGAACAGCGGGAAGGTCCGCCCGGCCGGAACGAACACATCCTCGACTGCGTAATCGTAGGAGCCGGTTCCCTTGAGGCCCTGTACATGCCAGCCGTCCTTGAACACGATCTCGTCGCGCGGGATCACGGCCACCTGCATATCGGGTAGTCCCCCGGGTCCCATCACCGGCTGGCCGTCCACCATCGGAAAGAATCCGGCGCAGACATATTCGGAATGGCCGGTGCCCGACCCGAAACTCCACGAACCGCTCACTCGGTAGCCGCCGTCGACGGTGACGCCCGAGCCGTTGGGAAAGAACTGGCCGCCCATCGTGACGCGGTTGTCGTTCGCGGTGAACACCTCCGCGAAGCCCTCGTCGGGCAGGTAGGCCGCGGCCGCGAATGACGACGGCAGGTTGGCGATCCCGATCCAGCCGAACGATCCGTCCTGCCAGGCCATCTCGATCCACGTCTCGATCATCTCGGTGAACGACGGCTCCACTCCACCAGCCGGGACGGGATTGAACGACGTCATCAGTCCGCTGGCCCACATCTCCTCGACGACGGCCGGGGCGATGGTGCGCAGGCGCTCGGACTCGCCGGCCTGGGCCACCACCAGGTCGCGCATCCCGCGGGCCACATCGAGCGGCCGGATCTCCGATTGAACTGTCGACGTCATTGTGGTTTCCGATCTGCGTGCCGCGCGGCAGTGAACACTTTTGAAAGAATGTATAGCGCGGTGGCGTTCGGCGGGAGCGATTACCAGACGATGTCAGCGGCCGGCACGGTCTGCGCTGTTCGACCCGGCGCCGACTGGTGTGACCAGTAGAGGTTGGTGTGGGCGATCACCTGCTCGGGTGGCGGTGCACCCCACTGCGACAGATCCTCGGTGGTGTGGGCGTCGGCGACCAGCGTGACGTCGTAGCCGCGCGCGAAGCCGCCGTGGATCGTCGAGCGAACGCACTGGTCGGTCTGGGCGCCCGCCACAACCAGGTGTCCGATTCCCAGCCGGGCGAGCGTCGACTCCAGGGTGGTGTCTTCGAAGGAGTCCCCGTAATTCTTGGCCACCAGGGGCTCGGTCTCGGCCGGGGTCAGTTCGTCGAAGATGCGCCAGTCCTGGCTTCCCGCAATGAGTTCGGCGTCGGAGTGCTGGACCCAGACCAGGGGAACACCGGCGCGCCGCGCATCCTCGACCAGGCCGGCGATTCTGGCGACAACCCGATCCCGGTCGTGGGCGCGGGCCACCACCTCGTTCTGCACGTCAATGACGAGCAGCGCGGTGTTCGGGCGGTTCTCCAATGTGGTCATGCCGCGATCGTAGGGCGCGGCGGCAACAGTTCACGGGACTGACTCATGGACCTCGCCAAACCGAAATACGGCGATGCCAGACTGCGGGTCCCGTACGGGTCGAGAAGCGGTCCGCCGAGCAGGAGTACGCAATGACTGTCAGCAATGCGCCAGGCGAAGTCGTCGACCATGACGGGAGCCCGACCGGCGCACGGCCGCACGAGCACAGCCGTACCGGGTTGTCCGCCGACGCGCTGCACCGGGCGATCGCCGATCACCTGGCCTACTCCATCGCCCGTCCGCCGAGTGTGCTGACCCCCGAGCACTACTACCGCGCACTCGCCCTGGCCGTGCGCGATCGCATGCAACAGCGCTGGATGGCCACCACCCAGGATCTGCTGCACGGCCCGGCCAAGGTGACGTGCTATCTGTCCGCCGAGTTCCTGATGGGCCCGCAGCTGGGCAACAACCTGCTCAACCTGCGCATCGAGGACCAGGCCCGCGAAGCGCTCGCCGAACTGGGGCAGGACCTCGATGTGATCCTGGCCTGCGAGGAGGAACCCGGGCTCGGCAACGGCGGCCTGGGCCGGCTCGCCGCCTGCTATCTCGACTCGATGGCCACCCTGCAGCGACCGTCGATCGGGTACGGAATCCGTTACGAGTTCGGCATTTTCGACCAGGAGATCCAGGACGGCTGGCAGGTCGAGAAGACCGACAACTGGCTGGTGGCCGGAAACCCGTGGGAGATCGACAAACCCGACGCCAGCTATCTGGTCAACTGGGGTGGACGCACCGAACAGTACGAAGACGTCGCAGGCAACCACCGGGTGCGCTGGATTCCGCGGCGGGTGATCAAGGGCGTGTCGTACGACACCCCGATCCAGGGCTACGGGGTCAACACCTGCAACACGCTGACACTGTGGAGCGCGCGGTCGGTGTCGTCGTTCGCACTGGATGCGTTCAACACCGGCGACTTCTATAAGGCCGTCGAGGACGAGGTCCTCTCGGAGAAGATCTCCAAGGTCCTCTACCCCAACGACGAACCCGAAGCGGGCAAGCGGCTGCGACTGCAGCAGCAATACTTCTTCGTCAGCTCCTCACTGCAGGACATCCTGCGCATCCACACCGAGCGGGCCCGTCTTCCGCTGAGCGCGCTGCCCGACAAGTGGGCGATTCAGCTCAACGACACGCATCCCTCGATCGCGGTCGCCGAACTGATGCGCCTGCTGGTCGACGAACACCACATGGGCTGGGACGAGGCCTGGGACATCACCGTCGCGACGTTCGCCTACACCAACCACACGCTGCTGCCGGAGGCCCTGGAGACGTGGCCGCTGGGCATCTTCGGCGAATCCCTGCCGCGGCACCTGGAGATCATCTACGAGATCAACAACCGCTTCCTCGAGCAGGTGGCCACCAGCTTCCCCGGGGACGAGGAGCGGGCGCGGCGCATGTCGCTCATCGGTGAGGACGGCGGCAAGAGCGTGCGGATGGCACACCTGGCCACCGTCGGTAGTCACGCGGTCAACGGGGTGGCCGCGCTGCACTCCGAACTGCTGAAAGCCAGTGTGCTGAAGGACTTTTACGAGATGTGGCCGGAGCGGTTCGGTAATGTCACCAACGGTGTGACACCGCGGCGCTTCCTTGCGCTGTCCAACCCCGGGCTTCGGACCCTGCTCGACGAGACCGTCGGCGACGGCTGGCTGACCGACCTGGATCAGCTACGCCGGCTGGAATCCTACGTCGACGACCCCGCGTTTCGTGAGCGGTGGCGAGAGGTGAAGCGCGCCAACAAGAGCCGCCTCGCCGAGTACGTACACTCCGCGACCGGCATCGAGCTCGACCCCACGTGGATGTTCGACGTCCAGGTCAAGCGCATCCACGAGTACAAGCGTCAGCACCTCAACGTGCTGCACATCATCACCCTGTACAACCGGCTCAAGCGCAACCCGGGCTTCGCGATCGCACCGCGGGCGTTCATCTTCGGCGGTAAGGCCGCGCCCGGCTACTTCATCGCCAAGCGAATGATCCGATTGATCACCGCGGTGGGCGCCACCGTCAACAACGATCCCGACGTCAACCGCTTCATGCGGGTGGTGTTCCTGCCGAACTTCAACGTCAAGAACGCGCACCTGATCTACCCGGCGGCCAACCTGTCCGAGCAGATCTCGACCGCGGGCAAGGAGGCATCCGGCACCGGCAACATGAAGTTCATGATCAACGGCGCGCTGACCGTCGGCACGCTCGACGGCGCCAACGTCGAAATCCGCGAGGAGGCCGGCCCGGAGAACTTCTTCCTGTTCGGCCTGACCGTCGACGAGGTGGAGCAGCTCAAGGCCGAGGGCTACCGGCCGACCAGTTTTGTCGAGAATGACCCTGAGCTGGCCGAGGTGCTCGAACTGATCGTCGACGGCACCTTCACCCACGGCGACACCGAGGTGCTGCGGCCGCTGGTCGACAACCTGCTGCACCACGACCCGTTCCTGGTGCTCGCGGACTACCGCTCCTACGTGGACTGCCAGGCGCGGGTCAGCGCCGCATGGCAGGACTCCGACACGTGGTCGCGGATGTCGATCCTCAACGCCGCGCGAAGCGGCAAGTTCTCCTCGGATCGCGCGATCACCGAATACTCCGACGAGATCTGGAATGTCGGCGCGATGCCGGTGACGCTCTAGGGTTCCAACACGACCTTGATGGCTCCGCTTCGCCGGTCGCCCGCAACCCGAAACGCCTGCGCGGCGTCGGCCAGCGGGAACCGGTGGGTGATCACCGTGGCCGCGATGTCCGGATCAGCGGCCAATGCCGCTGCCGCATCGAGGAATTCACGCGCATCGGGCTTGCGGTCGTAACACATCGAGGCGGTGAGCGTCAGCTCCTTGAGCATCCACTGGATGCCGGGAACCGCACGATCCCCGTGCGACACACCGACTATCGCGATCCGGCCGCCCGGGACGGCCTGGCGCACGCAGTCGGCGATCGCCTCATCGGAGCCCACTGCCTCGACGATCACGTCGTAGTCACCGTGCGGTGTCCCGGCGCCGAGGCGCCGGCCCGCCTCGATCTGATGCGGGTGGCGGGCTTGCAGGTCGACGTCGAGGCCCATGGCGTGCGCCGCGGCGACGGCCAGCAGCCCCACGCTTCCGCCACCGACCACCAGGACCCGGTCGGACGCCCCGGCGTCGACCTTGCGCAACGCATGCCACGACACCGCGAGCGGTTCCACCAGGCAGGCGTCGGTTACCGGCAGGCCCTCCGGCAGCGGGACAAGGCATTCGGCGGGCACCCGGACCCGATCGGCGAGCCCGCCGTCGAAGGCCACTCCGAGCAGTCCGTGCGGCGCGTTCCCCCGGCACCGCTGAGGCGTCCCGCCGCGGCACTGATCGCACTCGCCACAGCCCACCGTCGGTTCCACGCAGTACGACCGTCCATCCACCGTGCCCGCGATCTCGTGGCCGATCGTGACCGGCAGCCCGAACGCCAACATGCCGAGGTCACTGCCGCAGATGGTGGCGGACGCGACGTCGAGGATCGGCCCGTCACCGAACGGCTCCTCGACGTCGACGACGGTGGCTGACCCCTGAATCGAGCGGACGGCGCGCATCACCCGATTGTGCAGAGGCGCCGATCGGCGGCCGTCAGCGGCCCGTCGACGCCTCGATGGCCTGACGCTCCTCGAGCGCGGTGCGCGCCCGTCGCTCGGCGGCGTGCTCCGCTTCGGTGAGAGCGGCGTCCTCGTCGGCCGGGTCCGCGGTGAGGAAGCTGCCCCGGCCCGGTGCACCGCCGAGACCGAGCTTGTTCATCCGCTTGGGCACCGGTGCGCCCTGGTACTCCAGCGCGACCGGGTGACCGTCGGCGCCGACGGGACCCAGCGGCTGATGTATCTCTACATAGGCACCGTGCGGCAGCCTCTTGATGATGCCCGTCTCGACGCCGTGCTCGAGCACCTCACGGTCGCTGCGCTGCAACGCGATAGCCCAGCGGTAGGTGATGAAGAAGACCAGCGGCGGCAGCACCGCCATCGCGATGCGGCCGATCCAGGTCGTCGCGTTCAGCGAGATGTGGAACTTGTAGGCGATGATGTCGTTCATCGCGCTGTAGGTCAGCACCATGTAGAACGCGATCGCCATCGCGCCGATACCCGTTCGCACCGGAGCGTCGCGCGGCCGCTGCAGCAGGTTGTGGTGCGCGTCGTCGCCGCTGAACCGCTTCTCGATCCACGGATAGGCAACAAGCAGCGCGAAGATCACGCCCATCAGGACCGCCACCGCCACCGCCGCCGGGATCGTGTGGTTGCCGATGTAGATCTCCCACGCCGGCCACAAGCGGATCAGCCCGTCGGTCCACATCAGGTAGAAGTCGGGCTGGCTACCGGCTGAGACCTGGGCGGGTTTGTACGGGCCGATCTGCCAGATCGGGTTGATCTGCAGCAGACCCCCCATCAGGCCCAGGACGCCGACCGTCATCGCGAAGAAGGCACCCGACTTCACCGCGAACACCGGCATGACCCGCACACCGACCACGTTCTTCTCGGTGCGGCCGGGCCCGGGAAATTGCGTGTGCTTCTGGAACCACACCAGCGCCAGATGAAGACCGATGAGCGCCAACATGATTCCGGGGAATATCAGAATGTGGATGGCGTAGAGCCGCGGGATCAGGACGTCGCCCGGGAAGTCCCCGCCGAACAGCGCCCAGTGCAGCCAGGTTCCGATGACCGGAATGCCGAGTGTGATCGAGGACAACGCGGCCCGGATACCGGTGCCCGAGAGCAGATCGTCCGGCAGCGAGTAGCCGAAGAACCCCTCGAACATGGCCAGGATCAACAGCAGTGAGCCGATCACCCAGTTGGCCTCGCGGGGGCGACGGAAGGCGCCGGTGAAGAAGACGCGGGCGAGGTGAACCATGATTGCCGCGGCGAAAAGCAGTGCCGCCCAATGGTGGACCTGGCGGACGAACAAACCACCGCGCACCTCGAACGTGATGTCGAGGGTGGAGGCGTAGGCCCGGGACATCTCGATGCCGCGCAACGGCTGGTACACGCCGTTGTAGGTGACCTCCCTCATCGACGGGTCGAAGAACAGTGTCAGATAGACGCCGGTGATCAGCAGGACGACAAAACTGTACAGCGCGATCTCCCCCAGCAGAAACGACCAATGGGTGGGGAAGACCTTGTTCAACTGCCGTCGGACCGCGGCCGACGGGTGGTAACGGGAATCGATTGCATCACCTTGGGACGCAACCAGCGTGGACAGTGATTTCATTGCGAGGCTCCTGCAAGCTGCACCCGACTTCGAGAGGATGCGAGTACTTCGGAGCCGCCGCCGTCCTGGATGGCCGGCGGGAGGCGGGGGTCATTCTTTCGTCAGACTTGGCCCGGGCCCCGGCGGTGACCAGTGCACCACCTTCATCGCGGTCATCTCGTCGAGCAGTTCGGGGCCGAACCCGAATCCGTTGCCGCTGGCCCGCCGTGGTTCGGATGCACCTCCCGGCGCACCGCCGAACGCCGCGTTGATCTTCACCGTGCCGACCGGCAAGCTGCGCCAAGCAGTTTGAGCGTGGCCCATGTCGGTGGTCAACACGGTGGCCGCCAGCCCGTACCGGTCATCGGCGGCCTCGGCCAGCGCGGTCTCGAAGTCGGTGACGGTGCGGACCGGCGCGACAGGTCCGAAGGTCTCCTCGCTCATCACCAGCATGTCCGGGGTGCGGTCGGCCAGCACGGTCGGCGGATAGAAGGTACCTGGTCCGACCCGTGGGGCACCGCCGCCAAGAATCCGTGCGCCGTCCTTGACGGCGTCGGTGACGTGACGGTGCACGAGTTCGCGCTGACGCTCGTCGACCAGCGGGCCGATTCGCTCGCTCCATGTCGCGGCCTGCGCCACCAGCGCATCGAGGAACGGCCCCGCCACCGATTCGACCACGAACACCCGCTCGACCGACACGCAGATCTGACCGGCGTTGGCGAAGGTGCCCTGCGCGGCCTGCTCGGCCGCCCAGCCGACGTCCACCCCGGCGTCGACGATCAACGCGTCGTTGCCACCGTTTTCCAGCAGTGCCTTGGCGCCGCGCTCGGCGCACATCCGGGCGATCGCACGACCCGTCACGCTGCTGCCGACATGAGCCACGACGTCGACGTCCTCGGCGCCGGCGAGCTGTGCGCCGACGGTGCCGTCGCCGTCCACAATCTGCAGCACGCCGTCCGGCAACTGCGCGGCGATCACTTCGGCGAATCGCCGACCGGTCGCGGGGCATCGCTCACTTGGCTTGTGCACCACCGTGTTTCCGGTGACCAACGCGGCGCCCAGCAGACCCGCGGCCACCGCCACCGGATCATTCCACGGGGTCAGCACCGCCACCACGCCGCGCGGCTCGGGAATCATCAGATCGGTGGCGGCCCACTGGCCCTGCAGGCTGCGACCGCCGTGCAGCGGGCCGAGCTCGGCGTACTGCATCAACGTGCCGATGCCCGCGTCCACCCCGCCACGGGCGTCGTCGCGCGGCTTGCCGGTCTCGCGTTCGTTGAGTGCGGCCAGCTCGTCGGCGACCTCCCGGGCGGCGTTCGCCGCCGCGTTGATCGCCGTGGCCCGTTCGGCGGCCGGTGTCCGCGCCCACGCGGGGGCGGCGGCGTGGGCCCGGCGTATCGCCTCGGCACAGCCGGCGGGTTCGGTCATGGCGAGTTCGGTGACGAGCTCGCCGGTACGGGGATCGAGAACGTTCAGTGTCGTCGGCACGCGTCCGGGTACCCCGAAGACGGTCGTCGACACGTCCGATCTCTGCGACCGGGGTACGTTGAGCTGCGATCGAACGACGAGGAGTGCGTGTGGGCGCAGTGACGGAGGACGCTCCCCCCGTTGGGTTGCGGCGCATCCCGCTGGAGATCCGCAAGGTGGCCACGGTCCTCGCCATCGCGATCGTCCTGGCATCGAGCTTCGCCGCCGCCTACACCGTCGCACTCGGGCGGCCCTCCCCGCGCAACCTGCCCGTCGGAGTCGTCGGAACGACCGCGGCCACGGCACCGTTCGAAAAGGCGTTGCGCAGCAACAAAAACGAGTTCGACATCCACGAATATGCGACGCGGGACGAGGCGGTCACCGCGATAAATCAGCAGCGCATCACCGCCGCCATCGACGCCACCGCGACCCCGCCGCAGCTGTTGCTGTCCAGCGCCAGCGACCCGTCAGGCACCCGCGCCCTGATCCAGCTGGATCAAACCCAACCCGGGCAGTTCATTCTGCCGATCGTCGATTTACACCCGCTGCCGCCGTCCGATCCCGCGGGGTTGGCCACCTTCTATCTCGTCATCGCGGCCACGATTTTGGGCTTCATCACGATGTTCCAGCTGCGGGCCAACGTCAAGACGCTGACCCTGCGGCGCTGGCTGCTGTGCATGCTGGTGCTCGCGGTTGTCGGCGGGGCGGCGTTGGCGGTGGTCACCGGCCCGGTCCTCAAGGCGCTGAGCACACCGTTCCCTCAACTGTGGCTGCTGATCTCGCTGCAGATCGCGGTGGCCGCGGCGTTCAACTCGACGATGCTGGTGCTGATCCACAGGTGGGCCATCATCCCGACCTGGCTGGTGTTCATCCTGCTGGGCAACACCTCCTCGGGAGGGGCGGTATCGGCGTCGCTGCTGCCACAACCGTTCGCCTTCTTCAACCACGCGCTGCCCAGCGGCGCGACGGTGTCGGCGATCCACGCGGCGACCTACTTTCCGCACAACCAGCGGCCGCTGCCGTTCATCGTGCTCGGCGTATGGCTGGTGGTCAGCCTGACCGCTTTGATCGTCGCCTCGCGCGCACTGCACCGTTCACCGGCGGAGTGACGATCTAGGCTGAGTCCATGATTCCCGCCGGCCGCATCACCTCGATATGGCGCTACCCGGTGAAGTCGATGCAGGGCGAGCGCGTGGCCGAGGCCGCGATCGGTGAGCTCGGACTGCACGCCGACCGGACCTGGGCGGTGCGCGACGTTGAACTGGATGCCACGACCAGCGCCAAACGACTGCCCGGCCTGCTGTGGTTGACGGCGCGCTACCCAGACGCCCCGGGGCCGGACGTCGGGCCCGGGCACGCACCCGAGGTGCTGATCGGATTCCCGGACGGCACCGAGGTATCCAGCTCGGATCCCATTGTGCACCAGGCGCTTTCGCGTTATCTCGACCGCGCGGTCGAGTTGCGTCCACTGCCACCCCTCGAGCGCCGCGACGAATACCGCGGACCGATGGCCACCAAAACGGACCTGCGCACGATCTTCGGACTCGAGGACGCCGAGCCGCTGCCCGACCTGTCGATGTTCCCGGTGCGCAAGCTTGCCGAGATCAGCCGCTACGCCACACCCGTCGGCACCTATGTCGACGCCTATCCCGTCCACATCATCACCGAGCAGAGTCTGGCCACGCTCGGGTCACTGGCGCCCGACTCCGACTTCGACATCCGCCGGTTCCGCCCGACAATCGTGGTGGACTCCCCCAGTGCGGCGGCACATCCGGAATGGGACTGGTGCGGCGGACAACTGCATGCCCCGCACGCCGAGCTGCAACCGCTGATTCCGACGATCCGTTGCGTGATGCCCTCCCATGAGCAGCCCGAACTCAAGCGGGACAAAGAGATCACCCGCACAATCGCCGCGCACACCCGCCGCTGCCTCGGCGTCTACGGCAACGTCATCCGCGCGGGTCGGCTCGCCGAAGGCGATGTGCTGCACCTGAATCCGCCGAATCGCACGGCGTTGAGCGCCACCGCCGGCTCCGGGGCCGCGACAATGAAACGGGCGGTCATGCGCGCGGTGTCCGCTGCCATGCCCAGTCGAAAGAAGGGTTGACCATGCGTCACGTCGTCGGCGGCCTCGGTGTGCTGGTCGCGCTGTTCGGTTTGTTGTTCACCCTGCAGGGATTCGGGGCGGTGCAGGGCAGCCCGATGAGTAACACCACAACATGGTCGGTGCTGGGACCGATCGTCGTCCTGGTCGGCGTCGTTCTGGCCGTCGCGGCCTGGCGCCCGCGCCGTTAGGCGGCGTACACCCAGTACGAAACCAAGATGATCGCGGCGACCACGTAGGTCGTCCACAGGACGATGATGGTGGTTCGCCTCGACTCGAACGGGGACATCGACTGCGGGGGGACGGGCGGGTCCGCCGGTTCTGAAGTCATCGGCGCGCTTGTACCCGCCGGTTCTTGCGATCAAACAATTTTCTTACAGAAATTCTCGGGTCTTACAGAAGTTCTCGGGCGGCGCGCAGCCGCTGCCGCCACCACGCGATGCGGCCGGCGTCGTCGACCGAGAATTCCTGCAACCGTCGCTGGTCGGGCGCCGGGGCCGAGGGCGCCACCGGCAGGAAACCGTCGTCCGAAATCAGCACGCGTCCCGCGGGCACGATGTCGCCGGCCAGGGTCGCGGCGGTGGCCAGGCCACTGGCGAACGGAAGCTCAGGCAGCGCACCGGCCAAGGCCAGGCCGGCGGCCAACCCCATGCTGGTCTGGCCGACTCCCGACACCACGAAGGGGAGGTTGCACTTCTCGGCGAACCGCAATGCCCGGCGTGCCCCGCCCAGCGGAGCGGCGTCCAGCACCACGATGTCGGCGACCTCGGAGAGGGTCAAGCCGTCGCTGCTGAGGTCGGAAACGTCGACCGCGACGCGCACCTCGATCTGGCGGCGCAGCATGGCCAGTTCCGCCGCCGTCGCGCACGGCTGTTGCACGAACTCCAGACCACCGGCGGCGGTGTCGAGCCGCGGGATCGCCGTAGCGGCGGTCTCGAGGTCCCAGGCTTGGGCGACGACACAGCGAACGGCTGCGTCGGATCCGAGCGCCGCGCGCACCGCCGCGAGCCGATCGGCATCGTCGGGCTCACCGGTCACCACCACGTCGGCGGCGCGGCAGGCGCTGCCTGCGGCGATCTCCCCCGCCTGCTCGGCGGTCACCGCAGGCACCGCCACCGATACGGCCACCCGGCCGCGGACCGGATCAGGCCAACCGACAGTGCCATTCTCGATGGCCGAGGTCAGCCAGCGGGCGGCCACCAGATCACTGCTGTCGCGAGGCGGGCAGAACTCCCCCCAGCCCTGCGGCCCCTCGACGAGCATTCCCTCGCAGCCGGGGAAGCCGCGATAGCCCTCGCGGGCCGGAATTGCGAAGACCGGCGCGCCGTCGAAGTCGATCATTTCCTTCATGCGCGGGGCTCAGGAGGCGGCCGGCGACCAGTAGGCCAGCATCTCCGCGAAGGTGTCGAAGGCCGGTCGCGACATTCCGTAGGTCGCCTCGAAGTGGATGCTCAGGGGGAACCCGAGATCGGCGACACCGTCGATGACGCGCTTGTAGAGGTCGACCAGCAGCTGGCGCTTGACGGGTGGCTCGCTCTCGGCGAGCGTGCGCACGAAGTCCTGTTCGGCGGCGACCGCCGCATTGCCCGGGTCCTGGATCAGCCAGTTGATCAGGCCGACCCGGGACTCGACCTTGGGCACGAACCCGAACGACAGCAGGATCTCCGGGCGGTAGTCGGTAGTGGCGGCGAACTCGGTCAGGAAGCCGACGATCGCGTCGGAGTACAGCAGCTGCGTCATCCCGTAGGTGGCGCCCCGGCCGCATTTGAAACCGAACCGGCCGGCTTCCTCGGCACGGGTCGGAATTAGGATTGCGCCCCGGTTCGGGACGAGCTCGGAGAAAATCGTCAACGCGTCGGTGGGTGCGACGCCGGCGCCCTCGCCGTCGTTCATGGTCCGTGGAACCCCAACGAACGCAACACCTTCCATCCCGGCGTCCAGCAAAGCGGTCAGCCGGCTGACCAGTGTCGGCTCGTCCATGAAGGCCGTCACCTGGGTGCACAGACCGCGGACGCCGGGAAGTTCCGGAGAGATGCGCGACCAATAGTCGAGCACGTCGAGCTTGGGCTTCATCTCGATCGGACGGCCGCTGTCCTCTTCGATCATCCCGGGGATCATCACGTGCCCGATCCGCACACCGGTCTCGGCGGACAACTGCACGACCTTGCGCGCTTCCTCCAGCATCTCGTCCGGCGTGCGGTCGGTGTTGGGCGGCACGAGTTCGAGCGCGACGGTGTTGAGGGGCACGAAACTGCTCCTGACGAGACGACTGGTTCCGGGTGCGGTCCGGGGTGGCCGCCGGACGCGATCCGCCGATCACCATACAGATAGCCCGGTCGCGGCATTGATTCGACCGAAACGCGGTAGCTTTCAGCGATGCGTGGGAGTCGAACGGTTCGGCTGGTGGCACTGGCTGCCGTCGGTGTCATCGCCTTCCCGGCGTGCGGATCCACGAACAACGCTCCGGATCCCAGTCCCACGAGCGTCTCGGTGCAGCCCACCAGCAAGGCCACGATTCCCGGGCCGAACAGCTTCAGCCCGGCGCCGATCGCGCCGTTGAGCCCCACCGCCCGTCCGCGGAACACGCCCACGCAACAGCCCTGACCTGGCCCGCAGGATTTGATTGCGATCAACTCTTGACCGATTCCAGAAAAGAGACGACTATCAAAACGTGACCTCCGTCTCGGATCTCTCCGACCAGCTGCGGGCAGCGCAGCTGAGGGTCACCCGCCCGCGAATCGCCGTCCTGGACGCCGTGCACTCACACCCGCACGCCGATACCGACACCATCTTCGGAGCCGTCCGCACCGGCCTGCCGGACGTAAGTCGCCAAGCGGTCTACGACGTCCTGGCCGCGCTGACCGCCGCCGGTCTGGTCCGGCGCATCCAACCGTCCGGCTCGGTGGCGCGCTACGAGGCGCGCGTCGGCGACAACCACCACCACATGGTGTGCCGATCGTGCGGTGTCATCGGCGACGTCGACTGCGCCGTCGGGGACGCACCGTGTTTGACGCCGTCTGAGCACAACGGTTTCGTGCTCGACGAAGCCGAGGTCATCTATTGGGGCCTGTGTCCCGACTGCTCGGCCAAAGAACCTTCTGCGATCACATAAGTGATCACAGCCCAGTCAACAAAATGATGTGTGGAATGAGAAAGGGAAACAGTGTCCTCTGATACGTCCGCAAGCCACCCCCCGGCCCCGAACCAGGGCGCCTCGACCAGCGAGAGCGAGAACCCGGCGATCCCGTCGCCGACGCCGAAAGCACATGCGCCCCGGACCAATCAGGACTGGTGGCCAGATCAGGTCGACGTCTCCAAGCTGCACCCGCACTCGCCGTACTCCAACCCGCTCGGTGACGACTTCGATTACGCGACGGAGTTCGCCAAGCTCGACCCGGCGGCGCTGAAGGCCGACGTGCTGTCGGTCATCAACACCTCGCAGGACTGGTGGCCCGCCGACTACGGCAGCTACGCCGGCCTATTCATCCGGATGAGCTGGCACGCCGCAGGCACCTACCGCATCTACGACGGCCGCGGCGGCGGCGGTCAGGGCATGCAGCGTTTCGCACCGCTGAACAGCTGGCCGGACAACGCCAACCTGGACAAGGCGCGCCGCCTGCTGTGGCCGGTGAAGAAGAAGTACGGCAACAAGATCTCCTGGGCCGACCTGCTGGTGTTCGCCGGCAACGTCGCGCTCGAGTCGGCCGGCTTCCAGACCTTCGGTTTCGGATTCGGCCGCCCCGACGTGTGGGAGCCCGAAGAGATCCTGTTCGGTGAGGAAGACGAATGGTTGGGCACCGACAAGCGCTACTCCGGTGAACGCGACCTGGCGGAGCCCTACGGCGCCACCACCATGGGTCTGATCTACGTCAATCCCGAAGGGCCGGAAGGCAATCCGGATCCGCTGAAGGCCGCGATCGACATCAAGGAAACCTTCGGCCGGATGGCGATGAACGTCGAGGAGACCGCAGCGCTGATCGTCGGTGGCCACACGCTGGGCAAGACCCACGGCGCCGGCCCGGACGAGGGCATGGGCCCCGAGCCCGAAGGCGCCCCGATCGAGCAGCAGGGCCTGGGCTGGAAGTGCCCGTTCGGTTCCGGCAAGGCCGGCGACACCGTCACCAGTGGGCTCGAGGTGGTGTGGACCACCACGCCGACCAAGTGGAGCAACGCCTACCTGGAGATCCTCTACGGCTACGAGTGGGAGCTGGTCAAGAGCCCCACGGGGGCATGGCAGTTCCAGGCCAAGGACGCCGAGGCGATCATCCCCGATCCGTTCGGTGGCCCCAACCGCAAGCCGACGATGCTCGTCACCGACGTCTCGATGCGGGTCGACCCGGAGTTCGGTGCGATCACCCGGCGCTGGCTGGATCACCCGGAGGAACTCAACGAGGCGTTCGCTAAGGCCTGGTACAAGCTGTTGCACCGCGACCTCGGTCCGATCAGCCGCTACCTCGGCCCGTGGGTGGCCGAGCCGCAGCTGTGGCAGGACCCCGTGCCGCCGGTGCAGGGCGAGCTGATCAGCGAGTCCGACGCGGCAGAGCTGAAGGCGAAGATCCTGGACTCCGGGCTCACGGTTCCCCAGCTGGTCAAGACCGCATGGGCCTCGGTGTCGAGCTACCGCAACACCGACAAGCGCGGCGGCGGTAACGGCGCCCGGCTGCGGCTGGAGCCGCAGAAGAACTGGGAGGCCAACGAGCCCGCCGAGCTGGCCAAGGTGCTGCCGGTGCTGGAGAAGATCCAGCAGGAGTTCAACTCCGGCGGCAAGACCGTCTCGCTGGCCGATGTCATCGTGCTCGCCGGCAACGCCGCGATCGAGAAGGCGGCCAAGGAGGCCGGCTACGCGATCGACGTGCACTTCGCACCGGGGCGGACCGACGCCACTCAGGAGCAGACCGACGTGGAGTCGTTCGCGGTTCTCGAGCCGCGGGCCGACGGGTTCCGTAACTATGCGCGGCCCGGCGAGAAGGCTCCGCTCGAGCAGCTGCTAATGGAGAAGGCCTACCTGCTGGGTGTCACCGCACCCGAGCTGACCGTGCTCCTCGGCGGCCTGCGTGTACTGGGCGCCAACCACGGCGGCAGCAAGCACGGCGTGTTCACCGACCGGGTCGGCGTGCTGTCCACCGACTTCTTCACCAACCTGCTCGACATGGGTACGGAGTGGAAGGTGTCGGCGAACGCCGAGAACGTCTACGAGGGCACGGACCGGACCACCGGTGCGCTCAAGTGGACGGCCACCGCCAACGACCTGGTGTTCGGCTCGAACTCGGTGCTGCGCGCCCTGGTCGAGGTCTACGCCCAGGACGACAACGCCGGCAAGTTCGTCGAGGACTTCGTCGCGGCGTGGGTCAAGGTCACCAACAACGACCGGTTCGACCTGTCCTGAACTCAGCGGTAAGCGAAACCCCGCGGGCATCGCCCGCGGGGTTTCGTCGTTGTGGCGCAATCAGATTCGCGAATGTGCGGAGCTAGCGGCAGCCGCCCGCACTGACCCAGCGGCCGTTGTACCCTACGCAGCCGGTCACCGGCGGCGGCGGGGGTGGCGGAGGCGGCGGATAGTCCTCGGGCATCGGCGCGTAGTACGACGGCGGCGGCACATAGGGCGCCATCACATCCGACAGGTTCGCGCAGCCACTGACCGTCACCCGCCGGCCGGCGCTGGCGCACACGTCGGCCTTAGCCTGACCGCCCGGCTGGATCGTCACGATCGCCGCCGGCACTCCGGTCAAGGCGAGCACGGCCGCGCCGGCCGCTCCCCAGGTTCGTATCGAACGTCGTGTCATCGTCTTCTCCTCCCCCTTGTGGGACGTGCAGCGGAGTATATCGGCGGACACGCCGGCGCCGGAGCAACAACGCGACCCCGACCAACAGCGCGAGCACCACCGTCCACGTCCAGGCGCTGCTCCGGTAGACCCAGCCGGCCACCACGCCCTGCAGCCGGCCGACGGCGGCAATCACCGGATCGACAGGGTCCGCCTGCGCGCTGAACAACCGGACCTCATAGAGGCCGTAGTAGCTGACGTAGAGCCCGACCACGATCAGCACCACCCCGCTGATCCGGTTGACGAAGGGCAGCAGTCGGCGCAGTCGGGCCACCAAAGCCGTACTGGTCAAAGCGATCCCGACCGCGAGCACACCGACGACCAGGGCAAGTCCGGCGGCGTATGCGGCATAGACCAGTACCGCGTCGACAGCAGAGCCGGTGCGCAGGGCGCTACCGGTGACGGCGAGGAATGGGCCGACGGTGCACGACAGCGACGCGGCCGCGTAACCCACGCCGTAGCCGAACATCGACCCAAGTCGCGCCGTCGGCGCCCATCGCCAGTTCGGAGTGACCGACCCCCACCGCAATTCCCGTCCCGACAGCAACCAAATGCCAAGCAGGACAAGGACGATGCCGATGACGATCGTTGCGTACGGCAGGTAACGCTGGACGACGCCGGCCACCGGAACCGTCAACAGGCCGAACAGCCCGAACACCGCCAGGAAGCCCAGCGCCATGGCCGCGGTCGCCCCGAGCGCGCGCCCCACCGCAGCGGTGCGGCCCGGATCCGCGTCCTCGCCGCGCACGACGAGCGTCAAGTAGGCCGGCAGCATCGCGAACCCGCACGGGTTGAGCGCAGCCACCATCCCGGCGGCCAGTGCCAGCCCGGTCAGATTCGCGTCCACGTCGCGACTCAGGACACCAGCGCGCGCACCCGGTCGCTGAGCTCCTGCTCCGACATCGCCGAGGTCGGGTTGTTTACGAACGTCGACGAACCGTCGGGGCGGAGGAACACATACGCCGGTTGCCAGGGCACGTTGAAGCGGGCCCAGATGGATCCGTCGGCGTCGTTGAGGTTGGTGAAGTTCAGGTTGTACTTCGACACGAACGCTTGCATCTGGCCGACGTCGGATCGCGCGGCGACGCCGACGAAGGTGACCTTCGGGTTGGCCGCGGCCACCTGGCTGACGTTGGGCGCCTCTGCGTTGCAGAACGGGCACCACGGGGTCCAGAACCACAAGACCGCGGGCTTGCCCTGCAGACTCGCGCCGTTGAACGGCGCGCCGCTCAGCGTGGTGCCGGTGAACGCGAGTTGGTCGTCGGCGAGTGCCGAGGCAGGCATGGCGACGCCGACGGTCAGGGCGACCATGGCCACGGCGAGTGCTCGGCGCATGAGTTTCATGACATGACCTCCTGGCAGCAGTCGGGTGGGACTGATTGTGGTGTCACGATTCCCGTGGGTGAACCGGTTCAATCCGGACGTCACAGTCTTGACACTTTACGTGACGTAACGGAACATACCTCCTCGTGAGCGCTCCGGACCGCGACGCGGCGGCAGGACTGGAACCGGTCCGAGGCCGGCCACGGGACCCGCGTACCGACTCCGCGATCATGGCGGCCACCCGCCGGTTGCTCATCGATGCCGGCTACGACCAGGTGTCCATGGAGTCCATCGCCCGCGCCGCCGGTGTCAGCCGCCCGACGATCTACCGGCGCTGGCCGTCGAAAGCCCACGTGGTGTTCGAAGCGGCGTTCGGAACCGACAGCGGCACACCGGGATTGCCGCGATCCGGAGACTTCGAGACCGATCTGCGCGAGTTCATCCGCGGTGCGGTCGCGTTCTGGCGTGAGCCGGCGGTCGAGGCCGCGACGATGGGCATTCTCGCCGAGCGGCGCCGCGACTCCGAATTGCACATCCGCACACAGCAATTGCTCGACGACAGGATTCGCGCCGAGCTCGCCGACCTGGTCCACGCGGGCGCCGAACAAGGGGTGGTGCGCGCCGACGTCGACACCGACACCCTGTTCAACGTGCTGGTCGGCACCACCTTCTACAGCGCGCTCGTCGACGGGCGCGATGACACCGAACACCTGGTCGACAAGCTCTGCTCCCTGGTCATGCAGGGTGCGCAGGAACGAGAAAGGCAATGACGATGGCAGACGACGAATTGTCGACCGCTTTCCACGAACTGCTCGACGAACTCGGCGCGCTCGAACGCAAGTTCCTGACGAGCGATCCCCCACTGCCCGAAGCCGACATCCTCGACGGGTATCGGCTGACGTTCAGCCTGCTGCGGGTAGCGGTCGACACCTATGTGTGGGGAGACAAGGACAACCCGCGATTCGTCGACGTCATCGGTCCCTATCAGCGCTGGGGTGGCGACAACTCGGACGCGTTCTATCAGCTGGCCCCGATCGACCCCGCCCGCACCTACCGAGTCACCGGCAATCGCGGTGACTCGGTCTACCTCTCGATCACCGTCTACGGCGGTCCCGACGACGGGCACTACAGCAATCGCATCGTCGGAACGATGAACGACCGCTCGCTGGAATTCGACGACGACGGCAACTTCGAGTTCACGATCAGCCCGGACCCGCAGCCCGGGGCTTGGCTCAAGCTGGAGGACGACGCCGTCGTCGCGCTGACCCGTGACTACCTGAACAACCCCGAGACGGATCGCCGCGTGCAGTGGAGGATCGAGGCGATCGATCCGCCCGCCCGCAAGCGTGACGACCGCGCCGACCTCGTCCGGCGGCTGCGGGCCGCGCGGACGTGGCTCACCGAGCAGTACTCGTTCATCCCCACCTCAGTGGAGCCGGCCAATGAGATCGCCGAGCCCTACCCGGTTCCGCAGCAGACCTACGGCTGGGCAGCCGGCGACGCCGCGTACGCGATGGGCGCCTACGAGTTGGAGCCCGGGCAGGCGCTGATCATCGACGGCACGTCGCCGGACTGTGTGTTCTGGAACCTGTGCCTGTGGAATCCCTTCCTGCACACCTACGACTACACCTACGAACGAGTCACCATCAACGGTGCGCATGTCACCTACGAACCCGACGGGTCGTGGCGAATCGTGGTCAGCGACACCGATCCCGGCCATCCCAACTGGGTGTCGACGGCCGGGCGGAGCAAGGGCCTGATCTGGTTGCGCTGGTTCCTGCCCGAGGAGACCCCGAAGCGACCGGTGTGCCGGGTCGTCGACGTCACCGAGGTCTCGGCATGACCACCGGCGTGCAGCGCCCCAAGCCGATCAGGTTCACCGACCTCGCCCACCCGGTGTTCCCCGACGCCGCGCAGCCCATCCGCGAGGCGCTCGCCGGCTATGGGTCGATCCTCGAGCTGACCTCAGATGCCTTGCTGGCCACTGCAACTGAACGCACCGGACTGGACAGCTGGGGCGACGACAGCTTCCGCGAACGGCTGGACGTCTTGACAGTGTCGCTGCGTGAGGAAGCCGGGCTGTCCGACGTCGGGGTCGCCGTCGTCTTCGAGCAACTCGTCGGGAACCTGGTCAACCGGCTGCGACTGGAGGCCCTGATCGCCGAGCACCCCGAGATCGAGGACATCGAGATCGCCCGGCCGATCATCATCTGCGGCCTGCCCCGCACCGGCACCACCCACTTGCACAACTTGATCGCCGCAGACCCGAACATGCGCTATCTGCCCTACTGGGAAAGCCTGGAGCCCTTCCCCGCGCCCGGTGAAGAGGACCAGGCACGCCGCGACCGATGTACGGCAGGACTCGAGTTGATCGACACCACGATGCCGGAATTTAAGCGCATGCACGACATGACCGTCGACCACGCGCACGAAGAGATCCAGCTGCTGGCCAACGACATCTCCGGGATGCTCTTCGAAACCACCTACTATCTGCCGTCTTTCGCCGCACACTATAAAGCCCACGACCAGGGACCGTCGTACGCCTACCTGAAGCGTCAACTGCAGGCCATGCAGTGGTTGCGCGGCGGCACCCGCTGGATGTTGAAGTCACCGCAGCACCTCGAGCAGTTCCCCACCCTGTGCGCGACGTTCCCGGATGCGACTTTCGTTGTGACGCATCGTGATCCGGTCGAAGTGACCCGGTCGATGGTCACGATGATCGCCTACGCGTCCCGCATGGCGTGTGCCGAGCCGGATCCGAACACGATTGCGCGGTACTGGTTCGACCGGGCCGACGACCTGTTCAGCGGCTGCGTGCGCGACCGCGACGTACTGCCGGCCAGCCAGTCGATCGATGTGCGGTTCACCGACTTCATGGCCGACGAGCAGGGCACCCTGTCGGCCATCTACACGCTGGCCGATCAGCCGTTCGGGGATGACGTGCGCGCCGCGATGGCCGACTTCATCGCCGAGCACCCACGCGGCCGCTACGGCGAGGTGATCTACGACCTGGCCGATGTGGGACTCGACGCCGGTGAGGTGGCCGAACGACTGCGCCCCTACCGAGACCGGTTCATCGGCTGAGTCCGGGACATCCGCGCCAGCCGGGTGCGGTCGACCAGCACGCAGCCGTGCACCTCTGCGAGTTGTTCGGCGGCTCTGGTGTAGCGATGGTTGGACACCACCATCGTCGCCGCGCAGTCGTGGACGGCGGCACCGGCGACCACCTGCTGAATCGCTGAGCCGTTGACCACGCGATTCTGCCGCTTACATTGCACCGCGGTCCGGGTGCCGTCCTTGGTGGCGATCAGGTCGACGCCGAAATCTCCCGTTGCCCTTGTCAGTTCGACGGTATAGCCGATCCCCCGCAATACGGCCGCGACATAGTGCTCGAATTCGACACCGGTCATGGCGTCCACGGCCGCCTGCCCGGTGGCCCGGTACAGCGCGTCGCGCCGGATATCTCGGCGGTGGTCGAGCCAGACCAGCAGGGCGCGCCAGGCAGACACCACGACCGCGACCGCACTCAGCGCGGCCAGCACCCACGCGGCCGTGTTCAGCACACCGATCAACGTCAACAACGCGGTCGTGACCACCCACAACCCCAGCCACTGCAGCGCCGTCGTCACCGCGGCCGAGCCCTCGCGCACGCCGTCACGCTAGCGGCGCCCCCTGACAGGCAATTCCGGCGACGAGGCACAGCAGCCAAATCGTGACCCGTTCGCATCGAGTTTGGCGTCATCGCACCCATACAGTGCTCAGATGCTCGCAATTCTCCGGTTCAATTTCGCCTCTCCAGGCGGAGATCCCGGCGTTCAGGGTGAATTGCTTTCCGCTGCACTGGAGTTGGCACAATTCGGCGACCGGCACGGCGTCGCGGCGATCAGCGTCGACGAACATCACGTCACCGGCCACGGTTGGAGTTGCAACCCCGTGATGATCGCCGGGATGTTCCTGGCCCGCACCGCCAATATCTTCGCCAGCATCGACTGCGCGCTCGGGCCGTTGTGGAACCCCGTCCGGATGGCCGAGGACATCGCGCTCGTCGACGCCATGAGCCAGGGTCGGCTGCACACCACCGTCGGCCTGGGCTACCGCGAAGAGGAGTACCGGGCGCTCGGAGTGGACTTCGGTCGCCGTGGCGAACTGATGGATGAGCTTCTGGAAACCATGCTGGCCGCGTGGACCGGTGATACCGGCGTCGTATCGGGGACCTGGACCAAGCCGCACCCTCCGCTCTATGTCGGCGGCGGTGTTCGCGCCACCGTTCGCCGGGCGGTGCGGTTCGGCCTACCCCTGAGCCTGCCCGACCACCGGCCCGACCTCGCGGAGTACTACTCGGAGCTGTGCCGGGAAGCGGGCCTGCGCCCGTTCGTCCTCATGCCGCCCGCGGTGAACCGCGGAATGATCTATCTGCACTCCGATCCTGAGCGCGCCTGGGCCGAACTCGGTAGCCACATTCTGTGGGAGGCGGTCACGTACGGAGCATGGTCCGACGACCCGTCCCGGTCGTCCATGCATCTGCCGGGAGTGCAGACCCTGGAGGAAGTTCGGGCCTCCGGCAGGTACCGATTCCTCACGCCCGACCAGTTGATCGACGAAGTGCGGGCAACGGCAAACTACGGCCCGATCGTGATGCATCCGCTGGTCGGAGGCATGCCCGTGGAGGAAGCGTGGAAGTCCGTAACTCTACTTACAGACGACATCCTGCCGGCGCTGCGTTAGCCGCCGCGCCGGTCGACGTTGCCCGTTTGGGTGCTAGCTGGCGAAAGTTGGGTTCTTAACAGAGTTTTAGCCACTGCTCCCGGTGACCTTAAATTTGCGGCATAACGTTTGGGTCAAGTTGAGGCGGTCTACAACCCGTCACACACGCACCACGACCGAAACGAGGCGCCCCATGACGAGCTTCACGTCGCGATACGGAAACCCCGCTGTCGACTACGAGGGCGCGCATATCCGAGCACACTCGCGCCACATGGCGACGGTTGTCGCGGTCAGCGGACGCATCGATTCCGTCAACGTCGACCGGGTGACCGAATGCGCGAAGCGACTGGTGCTCGCCGAGAAGCCGTTCGTTCTGGACCTGTCCGGGGTGAGCTCGTTCGCTCCGCACGCCATCCGGTTGCTGTGCGACATCGACGACGTCTGCACCGCCGCCGGCGTGGAATGGGCCGTGGTCGGTAGCGACGCGGTGAACCGTCGGCTGCGCCGCGACAGCGATGTCGTGTTCCCGGTCGTGGGTTCGGTCGCGGAGGCCGAGCACGAGTTCGACGACGCGGTTCTCAACCGTCGCCGGCTGCTGCTCCCCCTGCTGAGCAAGACCGCCTGATCCCCACGCTCACCCGCGGGTGAGCAGCTCGCCGAGGGCGCGCATATGCGCGTCGGTCGTGCCACAACATCCGCCGACGACGGGAACGTCGTAATCGCGTCGTAGGTCGTTCATGGCCGTGGCGAACTCGGTCGGCGGGTCGCTCTCTGCGTGGTCGAGTGCCACCAGCTCGGCGGGGCTCAACACCGAGCCGTTGGCCTTCACCTCCCGAATCCGGGTGACCGCGTCACCACAGGCGTCCAGCGCGCGAGCGGCAACCGTCGGGTGGATGCACGACAGCGAGAAGTACGTCGGCGCCGCTTCGTCATCCACTCGGCGGATCGCCTCGGCCAGCGTCGTCCCGTCCAGCACCCGGGTATCGGCGCCGAGCACCCAGGACACGACGAACGGCAAGCCGGTCCGCTCCATCGCCCTGGCCGCGCCGATCGCTTCGTCGACGGCGGGGAATGTGGCCGCGAACAGGAAGTCCACCCCGGCCCCGGCGAGGGATTCGATCTGCGCTCGGTGGTAGGCGTCGGCAGCCGACGCCGAGGGCGCCTCCGCGGGCAGGTAGGCGTCGCCCGCCGGGCCGAGCACCCCGGCGATCCACGCCGGGGGGCCGGTATGACCGTCGAGCAGCTGCCGGTGAAAGGCGGCCGCGGCACGGTTGAGCCGCTCGACCGCCTCGATACCGCCGAGACCGGCACGTCGGGTGTAGTTGACGCTCGCGCGAAAGGTCGGCGTACCGATCACCACCGGCACGCCGGTCGCCGCCGCGGCATCGAGATAGCTCTGATAGATCACGCGCAATGCCGGCTCACCCCGCGGGTCGCCGACCAAACCGGCCACCTGGATGTCGGGGTTCATCGTGATCGACGTCTCGAACATGATCCGCGTCTCGATGCCGCCGTCGGTGAGCACCGGCATTCCACTGGCTACCGCATCGCTGAAGCTGGGCATCCGCTGACGTTAACTCAGTCCGGTCCAAGGGGGTCCGCGGCCGGGTTACCCTAGTTGACGTGGGTCGAATAACCAATGTGATCGCAATCAGCGCGCTGGCCGTCAGTGCCGGCGTCCTCGGCGGCGGGATGGCAGCCGCCGATCCGACCACCACTCCGGCGCCCACACCGTCACCCACCGGTCCCGCGCCGGGCCCGGTCGCCGCCGCGGCCCCCTCCGAGTCCCCCGGCGCGACGCCGGCGCCCGCACCGGCCGGCGCACCCAAGACCACCATCGACAGCGACGGCGTCTACAAGGTCGGCGTCGACATCGTCCCGGGTACCTACGCCTCGGCGGGCCCGGTCGCGGGCGGCGCCTGCTACTGGAAGCGGACCGGCGGCCCCGACGGGCAGACCAACGTGGACAACGCGCTCACCAAGAAGCCCTCCGTGGTGCAGATCGATCCGGGCGACGTCTCGTTCAAGACCGACGGCTGCCAGCCGTGGACCCTGACCGACGCCCAACCGCCCGCTCCCGCCGGGCCGCTGCTGTCCCAGCTTCAGCTGCGCCATGCCCTGGACACCCTCAACGGCATGGCCGGCGCATCCGGGCAGGGTCAGCTGCCGCCGTACTGAGTTAGGTCGCGCCGACGCCGCACTCTCAGACGCCGTTTCCACAGCAGCACCGCACAACCGGCGATCGCCGCCGCCACCACGGCGCGCGTCCACAGCGACGGCTGCCCGGCCGGCTGATCCGGCTGACCGGCACCAGATGTCCGGATCGATGGATCAACTGTGGACCTGTCGCCACCGGCGATCGGCGAGCCCGCGTCGCCATCAGCGGCGGGATGCGCTGCACCATCACCGTCCGGAGGCCACGGGTATGTCCAGTTGCTATGGGCTGCTGCTTCTTCAGCCGCTTCGTTCGTGACCTGCCGCTGCTGTCGCTGTTCCGGATCCAGTCCCACCTCGCACCTCCTCGTCTGCGTCGCACACGATCGCAGCCGCTCACAACCGACGGCTGATGGTGGATTCCCGCTGCGGCACCCGCCCATACGTCGGCTGGCGATCTCTGCCGTCGCCAGGTGAGCGCCTCCTACGTCGCGCCCACGCCCCAATGCAGCACGCGCGAGGTGAACAGGACCAGGCCGAGCGACACCACGGCCACCACGACCAAACCGATGACCGCCACCACCAGCGGACGCCACCCAGTCCGGGCCAGTTCGCGAACGTTGGTGTTGAGCCCGACGCCCGCGAACGTCAGCAGGAACGCCCATTTCGAGACGTTGCCCAAGTTCGCGATCTGTCCCTTACTGAGCAAGTGGGCCGTGGCGAGGGTCGACACCGCCAGGAAGCCCAGCACGAACTTCGGGAACTTGTCCCACACGAATCTCGCCTTGGCCCCGAATCCGGGGGCCAGCTCGTCGGCCTCACCCTTCGACGCCCAGTACAGCGCGAAGCCCAGCACGACGAACCCAATCAGCGCATTGCGGACCGACTTCACCAGCACGGCCAGCTTGCCGGCCTCTTCGGAATACAGATAGCCGGTCGCGGTGGTCTCGGCGGTGTTGTCGACGGCCAGACCGGCCCACAACCCAAACTCATGGCTGGACAGTCCGAGCGCGTGCCCGATGAGTGGCAGCGTGAACAGGGCGACAGCGCCCAGCGCCAGGATCGCCGCGATCGCATAGCTGACATCGGAGTTGCGCGCCCGGATGGCGCCCTTGGATGCCACGATGGCCGACACCCCGCAGATGGAGGTGCCGATGGCCAGCAGCGAGCCCAACTTGCCGGACAGTCCGAAAGCCTTGGCGGCCAAAAGGATGATGGTGCCCGCGATCGCCATGTCCAGCAGGATCTGCACCAGTGAGATTCCACCCAGCTTGACGATGTCCCCCAGGACGAACCGGGCGCCGAGCGCGACGATGCCGATCTTCAGCCAGAATTCGTAAGTCTGCATGCCTGGCCGGAAAACCCGATGCAGCCCAACGGTATTGGTGATCAGCAGGCCGATTACGATGGCCCACAGCACGTACTCGATGTCGGGAACAGTCCAATGTTCTTTCTTGGCAAGCGCATTCCACCAGATCTGCGCGTACTTGCCGAGCAGCCCGATGCCGATGAGCAGCAGCACACCCGGGACATAGTCCAGCAGGTTGCGGCTGGTGAAGATCGGTTGCTCTTCGGAGGTCTCAGCGACGTCGGTTGTGGTCATGAGGTCACCACGGGATCTTGGGAAGGACGTCGGCGACGGCGAGGACGACGAAGATGCCGACGACGATCGTCGCCCACCAGTCGACGCCAATGGTGTGTCTGGATTCGGTCACGACCATCGATGGTGGCGACCCGGTGCGGCGTTGACCAGCAATGCGCTCGCGGTGATTCGAGATGCTATTTGGCGGTGGTGGGCGTGGCGGGCAGCGGCGGCGGGCAGGCGTCGTGATCCTGCAATTCTTCACCGCCGGCGTTGCTCACGTCGTCGGCACGGTCGGCCAAGACGACGAAACCGGGCCGCCCGCCCGGTCCGGTGAGGCCGGCGACGACCACGGTGTATTGCCCCATGTCGTCGCGCGCGCCGTCGAGGCCGTCGGCGAGAAGACGAAAGGGGTTGGCGTCCAAATTGATTCCGTCGACGGCCATCGCCCAATACGTATGACCGGTCAGCGGAACGGGCAGCGGTGCCCATCCCGGCCCGATGGCACCGGCCGCCGAGCGCAGGGCGTCGTGGACGTCGGCGCGCAGGCAGTCGAGGTGAATGTGCAGCTGGTTCTGCGACCGCGCCACCGCGGAATTGACCGCCAGGCTCATCCAGTCCCGCGGGATCGTTCCACCGGCGCGCTGTTCGACGAACGACCGCGCCTGCCAGGCCGCACCGAAGTAGTTGGTGGCGTGGGGATCCACCAGCACGGGACTCTCGATCCCGGTGATCCGCGCGGTCGGGATCACCAGATACTGCCGGTCTCCGACGATGTCCTTGAGCACCGCATAACCATCGTCTTCACCACGGCTGAGATCGACGCGGGAACAGGGCGCCGGATCGCGGTGCTGCTGCACATCGACGACACACTGGTCGTGGACGAGCGTCCACAGGGCGTTCGGGTCGGCGTGGACGGTCGCCGGAGCGAGCACCCACAGCGCCGAGGCCGCCAGAAGTGCGCTGCCGCGCGTGTGTCGCACCGCCACACCTTACGACGCGACCGGCTCTGATCAACGCCGACGGACCAGCGCCGCATATGCGGCGTAAATCTACCTGCCAGATCGCGGATGCGGCAGTTGTCGGCTACGATTCGGCCGTGCCGATGCTGCGGATCCGAGAGGCCGCCGAGTTACTCGGTGTCAGCGATGACACCATCCGACGCTGGATCGACGACGGCGGCCTGCCCACCGGCAGCGACCAGTCCGGTCGCAAGACCGTCGACGGAGCCGCGCTGGCCACCTACTCCCGCAAGACCGCCGCCGCTGCTCCCAAGGATCCGCTTTCGATCGCCAGCTCCGCCCGCAACCGGTTCGCCGGACTGGTCACCAAGGTGGTCGCCGACACCGTGATGGCTCAGGTGGAGATGCAGTGCGGGCCGTTCACCGTCGTCTCGCTGATGAGCAGCGAGGCCGTCCGCGAGCTGAACCTCGAACCGGGCAGCGTCGCGGTCGCCGTCGTCAAGGCCACCACGGTGATCGTCGAAACGTCAGGACAGTCGTGATCGCACGTCTGATGCCGGTGCTGGCCGCCGGTCTGCTGCTTATCGCCGGGTGCGGATCCCCGACACAGCCGTCGTCGTCGACCTCGGCGGGCCAGCAGAAGATCGTCGTGTTCGCCGCCGCATCGTTGAAGACGACCTTCACCGCAATCGGCGATCAGTTCGCCAAGGACAACCCCGGTGCCTCCGTGGAGTTCTCGTTCGCGGGATCCTCGGATCTGGTGACCCAGCTGACCCAGGGCGCGCACGCCGACGTCTTCGCCTCCGCCGACACCAAGAACATGGACAAGGCCGCCCAGGCCGGTCTGCTCGCCGGCGCGCCGGTCAACTTCGCCACCAACACCCTGACCATTGCCGTTGCTCCCGGAAACCCCAAGGGCATCAAGTCATTTCACGACCTGACCAGGCCCGGCCTCAACGTCGTGGTGTGCGCGCCGCAGGTGCCGTGCGGATCGGCCACGAGGGCGGTGGAGACCACATCCGGAGTGCGGCTGACCCCGGTGAGCGAGGAATCCTCGGTGACCGACGTGCTGAACAAGGTCACCAGCGGACAGGCCGACGCCGGGCTGGTCTACGTCACCGACACCGCGGCCGCAGGCGACAAGGTTGTGGCGGTGTCGTTCCCCGAAGCGACCGGCGCGGTCAACACCTATCCGATCGCCACCCTCGCCCACGCCGGAAACTCCACCCTGGCAGGCAAGTTCGTCGACCTGGTGACAGGGCCGGCCGGGCAGGAAGTCTTGACGAAGGCCGGCTTCGGCAAGCCCTGACGACATGGCAGGCTCGAAGCCGTGACTCTGCCGCACGTGGACACCGACACCCCGCACCTGGCCGACGTGGTGCCGTCAGTCCTGGCCGCGATGGGAGTGGTCGGCTTCGAGCCGCGGATCAGCCTGCCCGGGCCCATTGCCGGCGCCTGCGTTCTGCTGATCGACGGCCTCGGTGCCGAACTGCTCGACACCTACGCCAACGACGCGCCCGTCCTTGCCGGGCTACGGGGACGCAGCCTGCACGTCGGGTTTCCGTCGACCACCGCGGCGGGGCTGGCCGCCGTCGGCACCGGGCATCCGTCGGGTGGCCACGGCATGGTCGGACTGTCCTTCCGGCTACCCGAGGTCGGTGTCATCAACGCATTGCGGTGGCGGCCGCACCCGTGGGGCGACGACGCGCGCGAGCAGGCGGTTCCCGAGGAAATACAGCCACTGCCAACGACTTTCGAGCGCGCGACCGCAGCGGGTATGGCCGTCAGCGTGGTCTCCGGTGCGGAGTTCACCGGCTCCGGGCTGACCCGGGCGGTGCTGCGCGGTGGCCGCTACGTCGGCGTGATCGGCCTCGGTGACCTGGCCGCCGAAGTTCGCGGCGCCATCGCGGGTAGCGGCTTCTGTTACGGCTACCACGGCGACCTCGACCTGATGGGTCACCTCTACGGTCCCGGTTCGCCGGCCTGGCGACTGGAACTGCGACAGGTCGACCGGCTGGTGGAGTCCGTCGTCGAGAGTCTGCCCGCCGGCGGTCTACTCGCGGTGGTGGCCGATCACGGCATGGTGGCCGTCGACGGCGCGGCCACCGTCGACCTCGACAGCGCGCCCGAGCTCCTCGAGGGTGTGGCGGCGATCGGTGGCGAGGCACGGGCTCGACATGTCTACGTCCGCGACGGTGCAGCCACTGACGTGCTGGCCACGTGGCGCGCGAGGCTGGCCGACCGTGCCTGGGTGGTAACCCGCGACGAGGCGATCGCGGCCGGCTGGTTCGGCGAGGCCGTCGACGACCGAGTGCGGCCCCGCATCGGTGACGTCGTCGCCGCCACCCGCGACCGCGCCGCACTGGTGCGGCGAACCGCCGAGCCCATGGAGTCCGCGCTGATCGGCCAGCACGGTTCGTTGACCAGCGCCGAACAGCGGGTGCCGCTGCTGCTGGCCTACGGCTGAGCGTCCTTGGCGGCCAGTAGTTCGTCGGCCGGCGCATCCCAGCGGTCCAGGTTGACCGCGGCTGACAGCGGTCGGCGCCGCAACGGGCCGTGCCTGCCGCGCGGCCAGCCGACGACGACGTGCCCGGCGATCAGCCAATCGTCGGGCACGCCGACCGCTTCCCGCAGCAAGTCCGCACCGCCGTAGGACGCCCAACCGGTCGGACAGGCCCCCAGCCCCTGAGCCCGGGCGGCCAACAGGAAGTTCTGCATCGCCGGGAAGATCGAGCCGCCGAGCAGCAGCTCAGAGGCGGTCGGATAGTGTTGCTGAGCGAACAGCACAGAGGTGAATTCACCTGCGCGGTCGTGCAATTCGTAGGTCGCGCGGTTGTTGCGGGCCTGCCTGCCGGTGTCGTCGGGTGCGGGACGGCTCATGCCGTACACCGGCTCGATGACCTCCAGCGCGCGGGCCGCGGCCTCGGCAACCACCGCCCGCTGCTCGGGCGAGCGCAGCACGACGAATCGCCAACCCTGCGCGTTCGCACCCGACGGCGCCCAGGTCGCGGCCTGCAGGCAACGGGCCAGCGTGGCGTCGTCGACCGGTTCGGAGGTGAACCGCCTGATGGTCCTGGCCGTCGACATCACGTCCCAGATATCGCTACTGACTGCCTTCACCCTGAGAGGGTCTATCAGATGTTCGGGTTGCCCCGGACATCGGACTCACCCAGCCGGGCCTTCTGCCGGTACATGTCGATATCAGCCTTGCGGATCAGTTCCTCCGCGTTGTCGTCGTGACCCCAGGTCCACCCCACTGATGCGGTGAGGCCGAATTCGCTCGAGTCGGCCGTGTAGCGACCGGTCAGCGCCGAGCGCACGGCCGCGGCCAGTTCACCCACCTCGGTGTCGTGTGCGGCGTCGGGCACCAGCACCACGAATTCGTCGCCGCCGAGACGGTAGGCCGAATTCGGTTCGCAGACAGCGTCACTCAATCGGCGGGCCACCTCGGCGAGCACCACGTCACCGGTGGCATGCCCGTGCGTGTCGTTGACGTGTTTGAACCCATCCAGGTCGATGAAGATCAGACCGACCGCAGCCCACGGCCTGCCGGCCTGGTGCTCGGCGACGCGGCTGACGAGAGCGCGGCGGTTGAACAAACCGGTCAGCTGATCGGTGACGGCCAGCCGGGCCAGCTCGGCTTCGGCATGCCGCCGGGCGGTGACGTCCTGGAACTGCGCAATCACCAGGTCTTCGGCGCCCGGCAACCGTCCCGGCACCAGAACCGCGCTGCGCTGCATCCAGATCACACTGCCGTCGCGGCGGACGTAGCGGCGCTCGGACGAGATCTGGGTGACCGTGCCGGCCAGCAACGAGGCCATCTCCTGCTCACCGGCGGCCACGTCGTCGGGGTGGACGAAGTCGCGGTAGTCGCGGCCGACGAGTTCGTCTGCGCTGTAGCCGATCAGCGCGCACAGCGCCGGGTTGGCGAGCAGCATTTCGCCGGTCGTGGTCACCACGGCTTTGCCGTAGGGCGCATTGGCCATGCTGATCTCGAACAGCCGACGCCCATCGTCGAGGGCCCGCTCGGCGTCGGCCTCCTCGGTGAGATCGGTGCCCTGAATGTAGAAGCCCAGTACCTCGCCGTCGACGATGTCGGGAATGTAGGACAGCAGCGTGCGCCGCCGTATTTCGCCGAGGCCGACCAGTTCACGCTCGAAGAGCTGCGGGCGGCCGGCGAGCGCGCCCATGATGTACGGCAGGTTCAACGCGTACACGGTCTCCCCCAGCACCTCACGGATATGGCGGCCGTGCACCTGGTGCGGCGCCATCGCGAAGTAGCTGAGATACGCATCATTGGCGATCACGTTGCGCAGATTGCGATCCCAGTACCCGACAATCCCCGGCAGGTGGTTGATGAGTTGCCGAAGTTGCCGTAATTCGTCTTCAGGGTTCGGCTGTTCGGCCGGCGCCACCTTTACCCCTCGGTGTGCAGCTGCAGAATGTGTGTCCTGTTGTGTCAAGACACGTAGGCGCCAAATTTATCAGCGCCGCGACGGGGGCCGGTACGGGCTTCCCGCGCTGCCCGCTAGCCTCTCGGTCGTGATCGTGCTGCTTCCGCCGTCGGAGACCAAACGCAGTGGCGGCGACGGACCTCCGCTGCGGCTGGACGATCTCAGCAGTCCGGCGCTGGGTCCGCTGCGCGGGGCCCTGATCGACGAACTCGTCACGCTGGCCGCCGAACCCGAGGCGTGCCGGGCGGCGCTGGGCATCTCCCCGGCACAGGACGCCGAGATCGAACGCAACGCCTTACTGCTGAGCTCGCCGACGCTGCCGGCCATCACCCGCTACACCGGCGTGCTCTACGACGCCCTGGACGTGGAGTCGCTTCGCGGCGCCGCGGCCGCGCGGGCCCGCGCCCGGCTGGCCGTCGGCTCCGCCCTGTTCGGCGTGCTCCGGGCCGACGACCTGATCCCGGCCTACCGGCTGTCGGCCTCGTCGAAGCTTCCGGGCAGCACGACGCTCGCCGCTCGGTGGCGCCCCGTTCTCGAGCCGGTCCTGGCCGAGATGTCGGCTGACGAGCTCATCGTCGACCTGCGGTCGGGCTCCTACGCCGCACTGGGCCGAATTCCGGACGCCGTGCGCGTCGATGTCCTGGCCGAACACCCCGATGGGCGCCGCACTGTCGTCACGCATTTCAACAAGGCGCACAAGGGCCGGTTCGCGCGGGCACTCGCATCGTCGCGGTCCGAACCCGGCGACGCGGCCGCGGTCGCCGCCGTCGCCCGCCGGGCCGGGATGCACGTCGAGCGGACCGGCAACGAGTTGACCGTCGTTGTCCCCGCCTGACCTATATCGACCATTCGCCACGCCGTTGAAATTGTCGCCACCGGAAAATCTGAGAAAACCAGGGGTGGCCAGTGCAGAAAGCGTTCGCTAGGCTCGGTATCCGGCACCGGTGGCGCAAGCGCGAATTCGTTGCTGGCGAGTCGTGCAGCAGCGGTGCGATGACGAAGGGGTGGGTTGATGCGATTGTCGTTGTCGACCCGTTCGGCGAACCAGTACTACTCCCTGACCGCGCTGCTCGCGGCCCGCGGAGCGCAGACCTACACCTCCCGGGTGATCGCCGGAAGTGTGTTCACGCTGGGCCTGATCACGCTGTCCACGATCGGCAGCGGGGCGACGCTGCAGTGGCCGATCAGCCGTCCCCTGCTGATCGGCGTGTCCGTCCTGTGCTTCGCGTCCACGTTCATCTGGTTGCGGCACCGCTGGCCCACCCGCAACGAGTCGGCGTTGCTGGTCGCCATCGCCGCAGTGGCCATCCCCGTCGGAACCATCGTCCCGGTCGAACCGCTGTACGGACTGCTGGGTGCGTCGTCGTTCGCGTTGGTCATCGGATACGCCGCCCTCTTCCACGGCCCGCGGCTGCTCGCGATGATCCTGGCGATCGCCGTCGCGACGCTGATCTACCTGGCCGTGCGGATGGCCAGCGTCGATCTTCCGCTGGCGCTGGCCGGTGTCGCGCTGATGCTGCTGCTGTATGTGTTCGCGGCCTTCTCCTGCCGGCTGGTGGTGTGGCTGACCGGGGCCGAGGACGGGGCCGACGCCGTCGAACCGCTCACCGGCCTGCTCAACCGCGACGCGTTCTATCTGCAGACCGCGACGCTGTTGGCATCGCGCAACCGCGACGACGACCGCTACCTGGTGATCGCCGTCGTCAACATCGACAGCTTCGCGGCGATGGTCGCCGTCGCCGGTAACCGAGGCGGGAACCGGGCACGGGTGGCCGCCGGGCAGGCGCTGCGTGAGACGGTGCGCCGCGACGCGATCCTCGGCCATGTCAGCGAGGCGGAATTCTTTGTCGCCGACTGCTTCACGACGCCGGACTCGTCCCCACTGATCGAGCGCATCCGCGGTGCGATCGCCTCATCGCCGGCTGGGATGACGGCCAGCATCGGCGTCGTCAGCACCCCGCTTCAGCCGCTGGTGGAGCACCCACCCAACGAGATCCTCGACGAGATCGTTGCCCTGGCCACCACCGCCATGTACGAGGCACGCCGGGCCGGCGGCAATCAGGCCCGCTATGTGGTGCGCCCGAGCCTGAGCATCTCCGACGACGAGAACGACGGCTACGACACCCCGCTGCTCTGACGCTCAGCTGCCGGCGCGCCGGACATCGGCGGGCGCGCCCACCGATTCCGGGTCGACCTCCACGCCATAGGACGTGATCGACGCGATCTCGTCGCCCGCGAATTGGCAGATGTGACAGCTCGAAACGATGGTGACACCGTCCGGGCGCTGGTATCGGCCCAGCACTTCGACGACCACGGTGTCGTCCTGTTCGACCGTCAGGCAGCGGTCCCAGGTGGCGACGGTCGCAGCGAGACCGCCCGCGGTGTCGCGGCACGTGGTGGCGACAGCGTCGGCGCCCTCGAGCACCGAGTAGCCAACGATGGTCCACACCACGTTGCGGGCCAGGTGCGGGAGGGCTTCGTCGAACCGGTGCTGGGCGAAGGCGCGGGCGACCTCAGCCCGATCGGTCGGTGCGCTCACACTGCTCAACTCCTCTTCGATTGCCCTGCCCACGAGGCTAACTCCGGTGGCCCGGCGGCGGTAATGTCTGGCCAATGAGTTCCGGCCATGACGACAAGCCCGTGCGTGACCTGCCTCCCGGGATGGCCGGGCAACTGGATCTGCCCTATGCGGGGCTGGCCTCGTTCGGGCATCGTCCGTTCCTGACCGAACCGGAGCAGTTGGACAGCTGGCGGCCGGACGTGGCGATCGTCGGGGCGCCGTTCGACATTTCCACCACCAACCGCCCGGGTGCCCGGTTCGGGCCGCGAGCCATCCGGGCCACCGCCTACGAACCCGGCACGTACCACATGGATCTCGGGCTGGAGATCTTCGACTGGCTCGAGGTCGTCGACTTCGGTGACGCGCATTGCCCGCACGGACTGACCGAGGTCTCGCACGCCAACATTCGCGAACGGGTGCACACCGTCGCCTCCCGCGGCATCGTGCCGGTCGTCCTCGGCGGCGACCATTCGATCACCTGGCCATCGGCCACCGCGGTTGCCGATGTGCACGGCTACGGCAACGTCGGCATCGTCCATTTCGACGCCCACGCCGACACCGCCGACATCATCGACGGAAACCTGGCCAGCCACGGCACCCCGATGCGACGGCTCATCGAATCCGGCGCCGTCCCCGGGACGCATTTCGTTCAGGTCGGCCTGCGCGGGTACTGGCCGCCCCAGGACACGTTCGAGTGGATGCAAGAACAAGGCATGACCTGGCACACCATGCAGGAGATCTGGGATCTGGGCTTCAAGGAAGTGATGCGGCGGGCGGTGTCCGAAGCGCTCGACAAAGCCGAAAAGCTCTATGTATCAGTCGATATCGATGTTCTGGATCCCGCCCACGCCCCCGGCACCGGAACACCCGAGCCGGGCGGCATCACCAGCGCCGACCTGCTGCGGATGGTCCGCCAACTGTGTTACGAGCACGACGTGGCCGGCGTCGACGTCGTCGAGGTCGCCCCGGCCTACGACCACGCCGAACTGACGGTCAACGCCGCGCATCGCGTGGTGTTCGAGGCACTCGCCGGGATGGCCGCACGCCGTCGCGACGCGGCGAACGTCAAGCCCGGGCCGCCGTCCCCGCTGGCCTAGTAGTCGGATTCAGCGGCCAGGATTTCGGCGAGGTACGCGTCGGGTCCGGGCTGCGCGAGCCGCTGCCGGGCGAACTGCCGAACCCGCCGGCGCGCGTCGTTCGACTCGTCCACGTCCGCACCCACGGTCACCGTCGTCGCCGACCAGTCTTGGTCCCACGCCGCGGCGGCGGTCGCCGGAGCGTCCGCGTCGTCCTGCAGTGCGATCGTCGCCCGGCCCGATGCGTCGAGTTCACCGGTGGCGGTGAGGTTCCCGCAGTGCAGGGCGACGGGGATACCGGCCGGCGAGCCAGCCCCGATCACGGCTGCGTGCAGCGTCGCGGTGACCTGGTCGCCGTCGGCGGCCACCGCCCACGTCACGGTGTCCTCGGCGGCGTCGAACACGCCGCTGGGGACCGCAGACCAGGCGATCGGCGCCACGCCGCGGGCGATCAACCCGGCCGGCGCCGGTCCGGCGTCACCGCGGGCGGCCAGCGCATAGTCGTCCTGGTGCGCGGGCGCGTGCTGCGGTTGCGCGTTCTCGACGGCGTCGGTCAATTCGGCCCAGCCGGGAGCGTCGACGCCGACATCCTCGGCCAGCCGGACGACCTCCCGGACCAGGTCCACCACCCGCGGGTCACCGACCAGCAGGTGCAGCGTCAGGGCGGCGGCGTGCGGAGCCAACAGTGCGCCGATATCGGCGTCGATGCTGTCGTCGGCCACGAAGTCCTCGGCGTCCGCGGTGAGTAGCGCGATCTCGGCGTCCAGCAGCGCCGGATCCAGGCCGCTGATGCCGTCACGGACGCTCGCAGGCCACCACCGGCGCAACCAGTGCCCGACGGCGAGCCTGCGCAACCCGTCCAGTGCGCCGGGCCGTACCTCGACGCCGGAAAGGTCAACTCCGGCAAGCTCATCGGGCGGGTTCCCGGTGGCGGCAGCCAACGCGTGATGCCCGTCTTCGCCGAGTACCCGCCACAGCCAGTCGGCCCGGGTCGCGTCGGTCAGCGTGATCTGGGCGCCGTTGGCGTCCGGCGCCTCGTCGACGGTCCAGGCCAGCACCGCGCCGTCGACCTCCAGCACCGCGACCAGCGGCACCGAGGCCACTGCTGGGCCGATGCGCCACAGTCCGGAATCGGCTACCAATCTCATTGCGCCACCTGCACTTCCAGCATCGCCTTGATTCGCTGGCGGTGATCGAGGCTCACCGATCGCGCGACCCCTTCCAGCAGGGCTCGCAGATCGTCGACGTCGTCGCAGGGCTCTTGCCACACGTCGCGGCCGTGCAGCCGCGCCCACAACCGGCTCAGGTACGGCCGGGCGAAGCAGGCGAGATCTTCGACGACCTGGCGCTGCCGCGGATGCACCGGTTCGGCCCCGGCCAGCACACGGCGTGCGTGCAAAACGTACGCCTCCTTGCGCAACCGGGCCTGGATGATCGCCGCCAGCTGGTACTCGGCCACGGCACGTTCGTCGAGGGGCGCGAGCTGGCAGGCCACCTCGATGCCGGCGACCAGTGCGGCCTGCTTGTCCTCGGCGAGCAGACCCCAAGGGGCACAGGCTCGGTCAACCTCCTCGGCACACAACAGCGGAACGTCGGGAAGCTCGTCGCGATCCAGTGCGCGGCGCAGGGTCGCGCGGACGCGGTCGACCACGCTGCGGTCCAGCGGCCGATCGCGCTCCGGCCCCCCAGACAACGACGGTGGTTGCAGCGGCAACGCCGCGGTGAGGCCGAGGTCGAGGATCGACCACGGCAGGGCCGACGGCTGAGTGCGCGCGCGGGCGCCGAGGTTGTGCGGTGTCGCGTCGGCGATCAGTGCCGACCACACCCGTTGGCGGGCAACGCCGGCGCGATGCCCCTCGGCCGGGCCCAACACCGTGGTCAGGCCGGCCAGAAACGGTCCGCTGATGCTGTCGTCGGCCCGCACGTCGGACCAGCTGCGGTCCAACTGGGCGGACAGACGCGCAACGACCTGCGGCGAGGCGAGGTGCTGGTTGAGCACTTCGACAGCGGTGCGGTCGCGGTCGTCGTGAACGGCGCGCAGCGCGTCCGCGGCGGTGCGCAGGCCGTCGCCGCCGGGCGCCCCGTCGGTGACCGCAAGCTCGAAACATACTGGGAAATAAAGGTCTTGGGCATTGCCGGTGGTGATGCGCCGGCGGCGGCGCTCCTGCTTCATCAGCTCGAACCACGCTGCGGCCCAACGCAACCGGTCGGCGTGATCGAGGATCACATCCGTCATCTCGGCGGCGATGTCGGCGTCGACGAACGGCGCGGAATAGGCGGGATTGCTGCGCAGCCGCAGCACGAGCGGGTCGATGATGCGTTTGACCGTCCGGCGCAACGGGCCACCGTCGTCGCCGCTGAGGACCGCCACGCCGGGCCCGATCGTCCGCCACGCACGGTCGATCACCGCCCGCCGCGGCTGCGACGTGACGACTCCTGTGACCGTGTCCGAGCCGGCGCTCATCCGGACAGAATAAGGCCAGCGCAAAGTTGGGTTCGGTAGCCGGTGACGGTAGGCACGCTGCTCACCATGTCTGATGCACTCCTGGGCGCCATCGCCGTCGTCTCCGCCATCGCACTCGCCTCGATCATCGTCGCCGCCGGCCTCGGCGGGCAGCCGCCGCGAAGCAGGCGCCCGCGCAGTACCCGCTGCCCCCGCTCGATCGGCGTCGGCACCGTGCAGATGGTGGCCGGTGCCGACGATCCCGTGATCGTCGTCGAGGTCGAAAGCGTTGCCGGTCAGCGCTTCACCGGACGCCTGTGCCACGGCCACGACGATCCGGTGGTCTCGGCGCTGCGGCCCGGCGTCATCCTGCTGGTGTCGTTCGACCCGGCCAGCCGCAAGCAGCTCTCGCTGGCCGACGATGCCATCGCCGTGCGGGCCGCCGCCGACCACTCGCTGCTGCGTCAGGGCGTGCTCACCCACGACCAGCTCGATCTGATCCGGTTCGGCACCCGCTCCTGCGGCGTCGTGACCGGCATGCGAGCCACCGGCCGTGATCGCGAGGACTATCGCGAGGTGCAACTGGATCTGATGGTCACCCGCCCGGGCGGCGGTCAGTTCCCGGCCCAGGAGGTCACGCTGGTGCCGGAGGCCGCGCTGGCCAAGGTCTCCCCCGGCAGCATCATCGACACCTACTACCTGCCTGAGGACGAGTCCGCGATCGCGGTGTGCCTGCCCCCGGCCTGACGCGATCACCGGGCACCCCCGACCGCAAAGGTGACCACCGCTGCCCAGTACAACGGGCTGGCGGTGGTGTCACCGTTGCGCCACCGCCGCATCTGCTCACGCTGCCAGCGATTCAGACTCAGCACCGCGTCGTCGGCCTCGTGGGCGTCGTCGACGGCCATGACGACTTCGGCCATCGGGTCCTCGGTGCGCCCGGTGAACCGGCGGTACCCCGCCGTGGTGGGCAGCGACCACAGCGTTGCGGTCACCAACTCGCTCCCACAGAGAACCATCGCCGCGACCAGACCGGTCGCCTCGTCGAACTGATAGTCCCCGCCGGAGCCACACGCGAGCAGGGCCACCCGTGGGGGCACCGGCAGCTGGGCGGCCATCAGATCGGACGCCAACAGCGGGCGGTGGTCGCCCACCGGCTCGGCGGCACCGTCGGCCGCGGACGTGCACGCCAGGTGTAGTGCGGCGCGGTCGGCATAGCCGTGCGCGCGGTCGGCCGCGCTGGCGTGCCCGACGTAGAGCATGCGGCTCGGGGCGCGATCGAGCTGCGCGGCCAGCCAGCTGCGGTCGGCATCGCTGCGGCGGAACAGCTCCACCGGCGCGTCGACCTCGGGCAGCACCGGACGGTGCGCGAGGAGCTCGGCGAAGTGGCGGGACAGCGTGCTCTCACTCGACGGCCGGCCCAGGACCGAGCCCAGGGCCGAATCCGGCCGCTGACCCGGCACCCGCGGATCGACCACGAGAAGCGCTGGTGCACTTCGTCGTTCACGCCACCGTGCCGGTGTGCGCGGGGCATGCACAATATTGGGCGGCACTGCCATCACCACATCGACCATCTCCATCAGCCGGAAACCTTCGGTGACGGTGTCGATGTCGGCGAGCTGCCACGGAATGCGAGCCGCGGTGGTGCCTTTGAAGGTCACCGCCTCCTTGCGGGCGGCGACGAGTTCCTCGGGAGTGGGGCCGGTCAACGGGACCGCCAGCGCCCCCCACGGGATGCGCGCCAGGCGGGCGCTGGGCGAGACGAACAGCACCGGTCGCGGATCGGCGACGCACTCGGTGAGCAACTGCCACGCCGGCGCGGCGATCAGCAGCACACCCAGGATGTAGGCCAGCGTGAGTTCACCCTGCGTGGTGGCGAACGGGCCTCGGGTCAGCGCCCGGTCCAGGGCGTCGGTCAGGCTCTCGTCACCGTCGGGGTCGGGCAGGGCACCTTTGAGTTCCTCGAGGGCGGCCAGCACGATCGGCTCGTGCACCACCCATGTCACCGTGCGTTCGGGTTGGCCGACGATGCGAAGGCTGGCGTACGTCGCCACGCCGACGTCGGCGAACCGCAACACCAGGGTGTCGGTCATGGCCACGTCGACCAGACGGGAGCGGCGGAAGTGACGGCCTGGCCGTAGCGGTTCTGCGCCAGGAGCCGGTAGCGCGACAGGATCGGCGAACCGTCGGGGTCCATCTGCAGCGGCGGAAGCGCGCCCAGCGTCGTCTGGGTCAGCGCGTCGACGGAGTATCCGCCCGCGGCAAGCGCCTCCTCGTCGAGGGTTTCGACGGGCACCGTCGACGTTGCCGGGGCGTCCCAGCCACCGGCTTCACCGCGCGGCTCGTTGGCGAATGTACCTCGTGCACAATGATATTCGATGAGCTCGCTGAGCAGGGCGTCGTTCTCCCACTCCCAGGCCACCGAGAACGCGCCGGCCAGCATGCGGGCCGAAACCTGTGAGGCCCATCGCCAGCGCGCGTCGGCGTCGGTCATGGCATAGCGCACCGAGTCGACGGCCAGGGCAGCGGGGATCTTGAGTTCGGCCGCCTTTTCCAGCTTCGCCAGCGCACGGAGGTGGCGCTCGCTTCCGGTGTCGAAACGCGTGACTCCCTGCGAGGCGACCTGGCGTTCCTTGTGAGCCTGCCAGCTGTCCGACGGATCGCCGATACCGTCGAAGTTCAGGTCGGCCAACGCGTCAGCCCGCCAGATCGAGCCGAGATGGTCGTCGAGCCGGGCGTACTGCAACCAACTCGACCTGGGCCAGCTGTCGAGGAACCTGCGCGCCTCCGCCACCTGTTCGACCGCATCGGCGAATCGGCCGCGGAACACCGAAATCCAGCTGCGCTGCAACAGGATGCGGTGAACGAAGAGCGGGCGTCCGAGTTCTCGCCACTGCGTCTCGGCATGCCCCCAGGATTCGTCGGCCTCCTTCAGCCAGCCGAATCCCAACCGTGTCAGCCCGAAGTACAGCCAGCAGCGGGCGACGTCGTGGGCTCGGGAGTGCTCGGCGATCACCGGGTAGGCGGACCCGACCAGCCGCTCGGTCGATTCGTGGTCACCGCGCATCCACATGGCCGCGGCGGTCTCGAGTTCGGCTCTGGCCCAATACAATGCCCACTCCCGACGCTGGGCCCGGGCACCAGCACGGCGCAGCCACTGCTCCCCTTCGTCCAGTCGGCCGGTCTCCACACAGAACCGGCCATAGGCCAGACCGGCCGCGACGAGCAACTGGTCGGCTTCGTCGGTTCCGCCGGCCAGACCGTCGACGACCGGAATGATGTTCTGCCACAGCTCGGCTGCCGGGACATGGAGGTCGTCGTCGCACAAGGCCGTCGCACACAGCACGCCGGCCAGGGTCTCCAGGTGGCGCTGTTCGGGTTCCAGGTCGGCGAACCGCGCGGCGGCGTCGTCATCACGCAGGCCCGCGAGTTCGCGTGCGGCTTCTTCGTGCTCGCCGCCCGCCGCGGCCAAGCCGGTGCGCAGGAAGCGAGCCCGCAGGGTGTAGCGGGCGAGCATGTGCTCGTTCTCCGGTCCTGACCCGGAGAACTTGGCTAGGCAGTCGCTGATCCGGTGCAGGCATTCGCGGGTGCCGTCGTAAGCCGTTCGAGTGAGGTAGATTTCGCCGAGCTGAGCGAAGACTTCGAGTGCCAGGTCGTCGCGGTCCTCGCGTTCGATGTCCGGCATCAACGACAGCAGGAGGTCTTTGGCCTTCTCCTCCTGGGCCGCGAGGGCGAGCTGGCGAGCCCGTTGTAGCTCACCGGTAATGGACACGGCTGCATCATAAATCGGGCGCAACCGCCGATGATGGTAACGGCGAGACGGCGGACGTGCTCGGCACGTCCGCCGCCCCCCGCCCGGGCTGTTGATCACGTCACTTGCAGGTGACGGAGATTTCGAACTTCTTGGTGATCATGCCGGCCATCGGGTTCTTCATGTCGGCGCCGGCGGCCTCACCCGTGATGGTGTAGGTGGTGCCGTCGACCTTGACGTCGGCGGAGCCGGTCTTGACGCCCATGTTGTCGCTCACCGCGAGTGCGTTGCCGTCGACGACCATTCCGAGGGACTGCACGGTCGGCGGCTGGCCGTCCTTCATGACCACGCCGAGACCCTGCTGACCACCCACCGCGCCACTGGCGATGTTGATCGTGCCGCCCTGCTTGACGCATGTGACGGAGTTCAGATCCAAGCCCTGCAGGTCGTTGCCCTCGACCTTGACCGACGTCTTGCCGCCGGAGGCCACCGAAACGCTGGTGGGCGCGGCGCCCGTTGCCGAGCTCGAGCTCTTGCTGCTGCTGTTGTTGTCGGAGCAGCCAACCAGCATCACGCTGCAGCCGATCACGCCGACACCGACCGCGAGAATTCGCTTCACCTGTGTTCCCTTCGCTCGTGCAGCGCCTCGGTGGCGCCGTCACGAGAGAAGTACAGATTCCGGTCGCGGCTACCGATCCCAAACTTCTCGCACCGAGACGCCGCCGCTCCGAGTTGTCGGTGAGATGCGCAAGCATCCAGGCATGGATCGCGTGTTCATCGGGAGTGAAGCGATAGCTGCCGGACAGTTGACCGAGCACGAGTTGCGCCGGTGGTACCGGCCGATCTTTCGCGACGTGTACGCGGCGAGGTCGATTGACCCGTCACTGCGGGATCGCACCCAGGCCGCGTGGCTGTGGTCGAAGCGGCAAGGAGTTGTCGCCGGGGCCGCTGCTGCGGCCATGCACGGATGCCGATGGGTCGACGCCGATGAGCCGATCGAACTGATCGCCAAGAGCGCCCGAAGTCACGAAGGTCTCATAGTCAGGAATGAGACGCTCGCCGCCGACGAGGTCACCACCGTGGCCGGCCTTCGCGTGACCACGCCGGTGCGCACCGCGTTCGATCTAGGGCGCCATCTCGACCCCGAGAAGGCCATCATTCGGCTCGACGCGCTCAAGTGGGCAACCTTCTACTCAGTCGATGACGTGACGCGGCTGGCCCGGCGATATCGGGGCGCCCGTGGAACGCGGCAGCTGAGCTCTCTCCTCCCATTCGTCGACGGCGGGGCTGCCTCGCCCAAAGAGACGTGGTTACGAATGCTGTTGATCGAGGCAGGTTTTCCGCCGCCGACGACGCAGATTCCGGTGATGGACGGATGGCGGATGCTGGGCGTCCTCGATATGGGCTGGGAGGACGTCAAAATCGCCGTCAAGTACGACGGCGACCACCACCGGACGAACCGAGCCCAGTACGTCAAGGATCAACGCCGGATACGACGGCTCGAACAGTTGGGTTGGATCGTCATTCGGGTCATCGCCGAGGACCGTCGTGAAGACATCATCGAGCGGGTGCGCGCGGCGATCCGACACCGGACCTCGCCGAGATCGACGGTGGCGTGAGGTCTACTCGCACTTTCCCTCGCCAGCGTCGATTTCGGCGCATAGCGAAGGGAACTCAGGCCTTGGTCAGCTGCTTTTCGGCGTAGCGGGCGGCCCACTCCTTACGCGAGCGGATCGAGGTGTCGACGTCGGCGCCCTTGGCGCGCAGCCCCTTGACCGTCGCGTCCTCACGGGTGGTGCGGGTGAAGGGATCCCAGCCGAAGAACCGGCAGGAGTTCTCCCAGGTGATCTTGTTGATGTCGGAATCCGACGCGCCTGCGGCATTCAACTCCGCGAGTACCTGCTCGGGGGCGTCCGGCCAGAAGCAGTCCGAGTGCGGGTAGTCGCACTCCCAGGCGATGATGTCGATGCCGATCTCGTGCCGCAGCTTCAGCGATGTCTTGTCGGTGACGTAGCAGGCCAGCGAATGCTCCCGGAACACGTCACTGGGCATCTTGTCCCCGAAGTCGCGGCGCAGCCACTTCTGGTTGGTGTAGTGCCGGTCGCTGCGATCGAGGTAGAACGGGATCCATCCGATGCCGCCCTCGGAGAACGCGAACTTCAGGTCCGGGTAGTTGCGCATCGCGGGGCCCCACAACAGGTCCTGAGCGCACATCGCCGAGACCTGGGTGGCCAGGATGATCAGGTTGTCGATCGGTGCGTTGGGGGCCATGCTGATCGCGCCGAAGCCGGTGCCGATGTGCAGACACATCACCACGTTCTCTTCCGACAGCGTGCGGAACACCGGGCCCCAGTAGTCCTCGTCGTGGTAGCTCGGCAGGCCTTCGAGGTGCGGCAGTTCCGGCATCGTGACCGCCCGGCAGCCCTTGGCGGCGACCCGGCGGATCTCGTTGCACATGCCCTCGGGCGTCCACGTCGGGAGGATCGCGATCGGGATGAACCGGTCCGGGTAGGAACCGGCCCATTCATCGATGTGCCAGTCGTTGTAGGCCGACACCATGACGAGCGTGACGTCCTCACGCGTCATGTTCAGGTGGCGCGCGGAGAAGCCGGTGAACGTGGGGAAGCACATCGAGGCGAGGATGCCGTTGCGGTTCATGTCGCGCACCCGTTCGTGGACGTCGTAGACGCCCGGGCGCATCTCGGCGAAGCCGGCCGGATCGCGGCCCCACTCCTCGGCGGGCCACGACACCACGGCATTGAGCCCGCTGACGCCCTGCGGCCGGCCCTGGTACATCCACTGATCGACGCCCTTGTCGTCGGTGACGACGATCGGGGCCTCGGACTTGTACTTGGCCGGGACGTGGTTGAGGAACATGTCGGGGGGTTCCACGACATGGTCATCGATGCTCACCAGGATCAGGTCGTCGACGTTCATGCCACAGTTGTACCCTCGATAATCGTGACCGTCTCCGCACATTCGGCCAGAGACTTGTCTCGACCGGCCAACATCGGCCAGGTGGAACTGCGCCGCGGTGGCCGGGTCCTGGCCGGCAGCTATCTGTACGAGGGTGAGCTGCTCGTCACCGGCTGGCATTTCCACGACGTGCACCAGATCGAATACGCGATCGGCGGCGTGGTCGAGGTCGAGACGGCCTCGGCGCACCATCTGCTGCCGCCTCAGCAGGCGGCGTGGATTCCGGCCGGCCTCGAACATCAGGCCACCATGAATCCCTCCGTCAAGACGCTGGCGGTGATGTTCGACCCGGAACTCATCCCGACCGCCGGTGACCGTGCCCGCATCCTGGCCGTCTCCCCGCTGATCCGGGAGATGATGCTCTACGCGCTGCGGTGGCCGATCTACCGGAGCCCAGGTGTCGCCGACGACGAGGCCGCTGACTCATTCTTCCGCACGCTGGCCAACCTGGTGGCCGAGGCGCTGGATCACGAAGCGCCGCTGAGCCTTCCGAGCTCCCACGATCCCCTGGTCGCCGCCGCGATGGCCTATACCAAGGAGCACCTGCAGTCGGTAACGCTCGCCGAGGTGTGCCGGGCGGTCGCGGTCTCCGAACGGACTCTGCGCCGCCAATTCCAGAGCGAAGCGCAAATGCCTTGGCGCACTTATCTCTTGCACGCCCGGATGTTACGAGCGATGGCCCTGCTGGCGGCGCCCACCCAAAGCGTGCAGCAGGCCGCCAGCGCGGTGGGCTTCGACAGCGTGGGGTCGTTCACCCGGGCCTTCAGTCAGTTCTGCGGGGAAACCCCGTCGTCATACCGAAGGCGTGTCACCGGTACCGGTGTGTGAGGTGAGCGCGCGCCGGTGATTGCGCTCGTGCCATCGCAGACGCAGCAACAGCAGGCCGCGGTGCGCCTCGAACCCCAGCGACAACGGGTGTCGCCAGGGGCCCGATCGTGTCCGCCGTGTTTGTGCCACACCACCACTGTGCCAGCCGGCCGGCTCTGGTTGCCGCGGCCCACGCGCAAATGTGCCGCTTGTCACCTGAAGTTCGTTGTCCGTCAAGAATCCTCGTCCGTGCCGGTGATCGCTGCGACCAGTGGTTCGAGTTCGCCGCCGACGGCCTCGCGGACCTCCTGGCCGGCCCGCTTGACCGATTCGGTGACGTCGCCTCGGGCGGCCACCGCTGTGGCCCGCAGTTCGTCGATATTGCGTGACAGCGCCGCACGTACATCGTCACCCTGGGTGACGGCGGTTGCCACCGCGAAAGCGCCGTCGATGGCCGAACCCGCCACCGTTCCCTGCGCGGAGGCCACCGAAGCGGCGACCTCACCGGCATATCCGAGGACAGCCACCGGCAATGTTGCCTGGTGCCCGACGTAGCTGACGACGGCGGCGCGCAGCCGGCCGCGGGCCTCGTCGACGACGTCGGCCACGCCGGTGCCGGTGCGCTCCCAGGCCGCCGCGATGGTGTCACCGTCTTGGATTGCACCGGCGAAGGTGGTGGGTGCGTGCGCGATGGCGGTGGTGAGAAGTGTTGTCGCATTGATCAATTGGCTGCTGAGCGCCTGGCCGGCGGCGATCTGGCGCTCGAGGACGTGGCGGATGACGATGTTCGTCCGCGGTGTCGGTTCCCCGTCGACGATCAAGACGGCGTCGACTGGTTCGGACTCGGTCGTGGTCTCAGTCTCAGACATGGTGTCAGTCAACCCGTCCGGCCCGACCGGTCGATATCGGCGAAGTGACGGGCGGAACTCGGGCAGGCAAAAAGCCGGGGCCACCCGCACGCCGTCGGCTACCAGCAGGCCACCAGCTGTCATCCAGTTAGTTGCCAGTAAGTGGCCTTATTGTCAGTTTCGCGTCCCGGCGCTTGTGACGCTGCCTTTGCCGGGATCTGCCGTGGAGGAACCGAAATGACCAAGCTCTTCCGACTCGAATTGGTAGTCGTCACGCTCACTGCGGTGTCACTCACTCTCGGATCGGGTGTCGCGCTCGCTGACGCCTACGCCGGACAGTCGTATTCGGATGCATCCAAGGCGATCAGCGACGCTGGACAGAAGGCCGTCATTGCCACGTCCGTCGGGGACTCGCTGAGCCAGGGCGACTGCGTGGTCGCCCGCTCGCAGAAGGCCGACTGGATGAAGGGTGACAACTTCGCTCCCGTCACCGACACGGTGCTCCTCTACCTGAACTGCAATGCCAAACTTGCCACGGCCGGCAAGTCCGGCAACTCACTCGGCAGCCCCGAGGGTCGCGCGGAGAAGGCAGCCGAGGACGAACAGGCCGCCAAGGATGCGGCCGCCGCGCAAGCCGCAGCCCAGCAGAACCAGTCCAGCGAGCTGCTGTCCCCCGGCGGTAACTGACGAATCGCGCGCCGGGTTGCCGGCGCGACCGTGGGCGGCAAGGATCCGTGGCAATGGATTCCACACTCGCCGCTGAACTTGCCGACCTCGACGCCATGGGACAGGCGGCGCTTGCCGCTTCCGGAGAGGTGTCGGCCGCCGAGCTGCTCGACGCCGCCATCCTCCGGTTAGAAGCCGCCCGCGGCCTCAACGCTGTCATCACCGACGCGTTCGACCGTGGGCGCGACCATGCGGTCGCCCTCGACCAGGCGGGCACGCTGCGCACCGGGGTCGCAGGGCCGGTGGCCGGAGTCCCCTTCCTGCTCAAGGATCTTGGGGCCTCGCTGGCCGGGGTCCGTGAGGCGATGGGCTCACAAGCTCTGCGCAACCACATCGCGCCGTACACGGCGTGGATCGTGGAGCGGTACCTGGCGGCCGGCTTGGTGGTGTTCGGCAAGACCAACACCCCGGAATGGGGCAATCACTGCACCACCGAGCCGACGTTGTTCGGTCGCACGGTCAATCCGTGGTCGCCGGACATCACCCCCGGTGGTTCCAGCGGCGGGTCGGCGTCGGCGGTGGCCGCCGGCGTCGTGCCGGCCGCCTCGGGCGGGGACGGCACCGGATCGATCCGGGTGCCCGCGTCGTGCTGCGGGCTGGTCGGACTCAAACCGCGGCGGGCGCGCACATCGTTCGCCCCGTCCGGGCAGCTGCTGGAGGGTTTGGCCGTCGAGCATGCGTTGACCCGCACGGTCCGCGACAGCGCCGCGCTGCTCGATGTGGTCACCGGTAGTGCGCCGGGCGATCCGTACAACGCGCCGTTGCCCGCCCACGGGTTCCTGCGCGCGCTCGATCAGCCGCCGGCTCCGCAGCGGATCCTGATCGCCACCGACTCCCCTTTTGCGGCCCCGCCGACCGATCCCCGTGTCGCGTCCGCTGTCGAATCCGCCGGGCGCGCACTGGAATCGGCCGGTCATCACGTGGAACCGGGAGCGCCGTCGTTCGACACCGACGCCGTCGCCGACGCGATCGCCGTGCTGCACAACGTCAGCAACGTGCAGCTGTACAACTTCGCGAGGTCCCACCTCGGCCGCGATCCCCGCGAGGACGAGTTCGAGCCCAGCAGCTGGGTGATGATGCGTGAGGGTTTCACCACCTCCGGTGTCGACTACGCCGACGCCATCGAAGCCATCCACAGCCAGACCCGCCACTTCGTCGCGGGAATGGGGGCCCATGACGTCTTTCTGGTCCCGACGTTGCTGGCGCCGCCGCCGCACTACGGCGTTCTCGATCAGCCCCGCGGCACCACCCGGGCGTTCTTCGACGTCGAGTTCGCGCACACCGGATGGACCACCATGGCGAACGTGACCGGCTGGGCCGCGATCTCCGTACCCCTGGCGACCACCGAGGACGGCTTGCCCATCGGCGTTCAGCTGATGGCGCCCGAGGAAACGGTGCTGCTGCAGTTGGCGGCCCAGCTCGAGCAGGCGGTGCCATGGGCGTCGCGGCGCCCGGCCCGATGGCTGGGCGGCCCCGCGGCCTGAGCGCCTTTGCTGCTTTGGACGAACCGTGCAGCGGTCATGTCCGCACATGAGACACTGTGCCTATGGTTGTCGCTATCGCGCGTCCCAAGCTGGAAGGCAATATCGCCGTCTCGGAGGACCGTCAGATCGGTTTCGCCGAATTCGGCTGCGCCCAGGGCCGGGCCGTCTTCTGGTTGCACGGTACGCCCGGGGCTCGCAGGCAGATCCCGGTCGAAGCGCGAGTGTTCGCCGAACAGAACGACATTCGGCTCATCGGGGTCGACCGGCCGGGGATCGGCTCGTCCACCCCGTACCAGTACGAAAACGTGCTGGCGTTCTCGAAGGACCTGGCGATCATCGCCGACACCCTCGGTGTCGACAAGATGGCCGTGGTCGGACTGTCCGGCGGTGGGCCGTACACACTGGGCTGCGCGACCGCGATGCCGGAGCGGATCGTGGCCGCCGCCGTGCTCGGCGGGGTGGCCCCGACGGTCGGGCCCGAAGCCATCAAGGGTGGCCTGATGAAGGTGGGCGCGGCCGCGGCCCCGATCATCGAGGTCGCAGGCGCCCCGCTGCGCCTTGCGGCCGTCAGCTTGATCAGGCTGATCAAACCGGTGGCCGAGCCGGCCCTCTACATCTATGCCGGCATCTCCCCCGAGGGTGACCGCAAGATGCTGGTGCGGCCGGAATTCAAGGCGATGTTCCTCGACGACCTGCTCAACGGCAGCCGCAAGCAGCTGTCGGCGCCGCTGGCCGACATCGTCGTGTTCGCCCGGGACTGGGGATTCCGCCTCGACGAGGTCAAGGTGCCGATCCGATGGTGGCACGGCGATAAGGACCACATCGTGCCGTTCGCGCACGGGCAGCACGTGGTCTCCAAGTTGCCCGACGCGGAGCTCTACACGCTATCCGGTGAGAGCCACCTGGCCGGTCTGGGCCGGGCCGAGGACATCCTGCGCACCATGCTCGAGCTGTGGGATCGCGACGAAAAAGCCTGATCCAGACCGTAATCCAATCCCGCGCCGCGCGGATGATTCCGGCGCGGCGCGGGTATCGGATGTCTGGTTAGGCGCCCAGCCGGCTCTTGATCAACGCATCTTGCTTCTGGCCGAACTCGATCACCAGATCGTTGGGTGCCGGGTCGGCGACCGGGCCGGAGAACTCCAGCGACGACGCGGCATTGCCTTCGGTGAAGTACAGAATGCTCAGCGATCGCGTGCCGTCCGGCGATGTCCCGGTGATCAGCTGTCCGCCCTGTCCGACCGGAGCGGCAACCGACTTCTGATTGGCCACCGGCGTGGCGGCCTGCGCTGAACTGATCGCACCGGCGGCGGCACCGGGATCGGCCAGCACCCATACGGTGTCGGTGATCGTGCGCCCGTCGCGATGGGTGTAGACGGTCATCGCGCCGGGTTGGCCGCCGGGATTGAGAGTCGGCGGGCCCGCGGTGTAGGCGAGCGAGTCGGTCACCACATTCGGATCAACCAATAAGACGGTGTAGTCACCGGGATCAGCGGATGCCACACCGGCGCCGAGTGACATACCTGCCGACAACAAAGCGGCGGTCAGACCGCCGATACAACGAGAGTTCATATTCGAGGTCTTCCGTTCGGGAAAGGAATGAATGTCGGGTTATTCGTCGCTGCGCGATCAGCAGGGATAGCAGCCCCAGCCGCGCCAGCCGTCGCGCCAGAAAAAGCCTGCGCCACAACCCATGTCGCCGGTCCCGCCTCGGCAATCCAGCGCGGTGATGACCGGTGAATGCCCCGGGCCGTACGGCGTGGGAGTGGTTGTTGATGCGGCATTGGCAGATACCGCACCGGACAGTGAACCGGCGATCAAAGCTGTCGTCGCAATACCCAAGATGACTTTTCGCATGAATGGCTCTCCCAAATCAGGGTCGCGCTGAATAGGACCGTCCCACGGTACGTGAGCTAATGCGCGAATCGAGGCAATTCGACGGGTTCGTCAGTATGTGTTTAGCCCGAACTGACTGGTGCTTATGCCCAATTCCCCCACTGGCATGGGCCAGAAGTCCCTATGGCTAAAGAGAATTACCGGCCAAGCTGATTGACGTAATGGGGGTGGCCGGTGTATTGACGGATACGTCATGGCACCGCCTTCGAAAGGTGTTGACATGAACGACGTACTCGCAGAACGCAATTACGCCTGGCGGATGATCCGGGCCGCGCGAATCTCGCACGCCGACGGAGTGATCGCCGATGGCGCCGAGAACCGCCGTAGCGACATCGGCACACTGCTCGACGAAGCTCTCGAAGCCGGGCTGGGCCGCGCCGAGATCATCGTCGAACTCGCCGACCTCGCTGCGCGCATGTACGCGCTGTGCAATCCCGACGAGCTCGTCGTCGCGGATGCCGAAGGCTGTCTGGCTTAAGCCAATCCGAGCAGAGTGCGCCGCAGTAGGTGCATGGCCACCGTGGTGGACCGCTCCCTGATGTCTGCGCGTTCACCGGGCAGCCGCACCGAGCGGCTCACCGTCGTGCCGTCGCCCAGCATCACGCAGAACCACACCGTGCCTACCGGTTTGGCTTGCGTTCCGCCGCCCGGCCCGGCGATACCGGTGATAGCGACCGCGGTGTCGGCGCCGAATCGGCGTAACGCCCCCGCGGCCATCGCCTCGGCCACTTCCTGGGAGACCGCTCCGCAGGAGTCGATGAGCGCCCGGTCCACACCGAGCACATCCACCTTCGCCTCATTCGCATAGGCCACCACAGCACCCGCCACGTAGGCCGACGACCCGGCCCGGTCGGTCAGCCGTGCCGCCAGCAAGCCGGCCGTACACGACTCCGCCGTCGCGATGCGCCGCCCCGCCAGCAGTCCGGCGACCTGATCGTCAACGAGCGATCCGTCCTCGGAGAACACCATCTCGCCGTGCCGGGCTCGAATCAGATCCATCAACTGCGCGTACGCCGGCGCGCTGTGCGGTTCATAGCGGGTGACCATCTCCACCTCGCCACGGCGCAGGCAGGTGGTGATCTCCAGGTCGGCGAAACCAGGCAGGCTCTCGGCTTCACGCAGGGTCTCGGCCAACCCCGACTCGGCCAGCCCGAACATCCGGACCGTGTCTTGGCTGTAGACGGTCCGCCCGGCGATGGCCTGCTGGAAGGCGTCGTCGGCGACGGCGGCCGGCCACATCGCCTGGAGTTCGCGCGGCGGCCCGGGCAATACCAACACCGTCGGTGAACCCGGGACGACGACGCCCGGCGCTGTCCCCACCGGGTCGAGGACGTGGGCGCCCACCGGAACCATCGCCTGTTTACGGTTGGCCGCGCGCACCGCGTCGAAGTCGATATCAGTGAAGCGGGCCATCAGATGCTTGAGGATCGCGGCGATCTTGGCTTCCAGCTCCGCATCGAGCGCCAGTTCGCGGCCGCAGAAGCGCGCGACGATTTCGACAGTCATGTCGTCGGCGGTCGGGCCGAGCCCGCCGGTGGTGACGATCAGGTCGACGCCCTCGGCGGCCAGGAAGCGCAGCTGCGCTTCGATATCGGCGGGCCGGTCACCGCAGATGGTGATGTGAGCCAGTTCGACGCCCAGTTCCAGCAGCCGGTCGGCCACCCAGGGACCGTTGCGGTCCGCGACGCGCCCCGTCAGGACCTCGGTGCCGGTGACCACGATTCCCGCGCGCACGCTCATACCGAGCGAGATTACTGACTCAGCCCACCGGATCGGGCGTCAGCCCGGTGGCCTCACCGAGTGCCTGCAGCCAGGCCGCGGTGTCGGTGACGTAGAAGCCGATCTCCCCGCCGGCGGTGCGCACCACCAGATGTGTCCAACCGCCAGCGACACTGCCCTTGAAGACCTTCGCCAGCCGCAGTCCGGTGATGGCGTCCAGCGGAACACTGATCGTGGTGCCGGTCAGAGTGAGGAACACCAGTCGCCGCCGGGTCAGCGCGATGCGGCCGTTGTTCTTCACCGACGGGTAGCCCGGCGCGGTGGCGCCCCGGTAGTTGCCCTTCTCGAACGGCCGGACGACGGTCTCGGCCGTCAGTTCGCTCTCCAGTTGCGCGGCCGCGGAGCGGTACTTGCCGCGATAGATCAGCACGATCACGCCGGCCACCAGTCCCAGCACCACAGATGTGCCGACCACCAGCAGCACGATCTGGACCGCGATGTTCATGTCGGTCGGCGGCTCAGCGGGGCGCCGCGCCCGGAGCACGCACGACCAGTGGCACCGCCGGGAAGGCCGCGGCCATCTCCGTACGGGACTTGCGCAGTGCGGCGGTCCCGTACCCCTTCTTGCGGTGGTCGGGATGTATCCAGATCCGCACGTTGACCTCACCGCCGACCAACTCGCCGAACACCAGGCCAACCTTGTCCTCGCCGTCGAGAGCGACGAACCAGGCCGCCTCCTCGGCGCTCAATCGGTCGCGCGCCGAACGGATTTCGTCGTCGAGGTTTCCGGCGGGCGCGCCCGAACCGTCGCCGGCCGCGCCGACCTCCTGGGTGCGGGTGGCGAAGATGTCGCGATCGGACTCATCGGAGAACGGGCGCAGTTGCAGGCTTTCGTCGATGCTGGCCGGCCGCTCCCCCAGGGTGAAGGACAGTTGGCTGTTGAGGTCGCGGAGTTCGGCGGTGATGCGGTCGCGGGAATCGCGTGTCACCTGATCGAACGACAGGCCCAGGACGGCTTCGGTGCCCCGGCGTGAGGTGCCGAGCAGCGCGGCGACGTTGTTGATCGCCGAGTCCCGGTTATCGGATGCGACGATCGCGTCGAGCACCTCGTGGCGACGCTCAAGGGCGTTGAGTAGTGCATCGGCAATCTCGCGGCGGGTGGCAGCGCGGTCTTGGTCGGTCATGGCCCCAGCGTAGATCCGGCGGCCCGACTTCGGCGCCGCTGCGCGCAACTCCGCGACTAACGTGGAGTGGGGCTCACCGTGCGGGCCGCACACGTTGTCACCGTGCGGGCCGCACACGTTGTCACCGTGCGGGCCGCACACGTTGTCACCGTGCGGGCCGCACACGTTGTCACTGTGCGGCGTTGCACAAGAACAGATACGGCGTTTGCCGCAGCGCTCTGCCAAGATGAACGCGCGGCGGATGACCGGTTGCGCGGGGGTGACCTGTCGCGGATTCGACATGAGGAGTTTGGGACGGTGGCGAAGACCTTCGGGACGCTGACCGTCGTGCTGCTCCTCCTGCTGTGTGCCGGCGATCTGCGGGTGTTCGGCGGTCCTCAACCGCATCCCGCCCAGGACATCGAACTGTCCGACGGCTGGCGCCTCACCTCCGCCCAGGGCCTGCCCGCCAATGGCGCGGCGATCTCGACGAACGGCTACGACGCCGCGGCGTGGCACCCGGTGCGCCGGATGCCTGCCACCGTCCTGGAGACCCTGCAGGACGACGGTGTCTACCCGAACCTCTACTACGGCAAGAACCTTCTGCAGAACGTCCCGCAGGACCTCTATGAGCAGGACTGGTGGTATCGCACGACGTTCACGGCGCCTGCCGATTACCCGACCTACGTGCTGGACTTCCCCGGCATCAACTACCGCGCCGAGGTGTGGCTCAACGGCCGTCGCGTCGCCGACAACAGGCAGATCGTCGGCATGTACAACAGTCACGAACTCGACGTCACCCGCTGGATACAGCCGGGCAAGGCCAACACCCTCGCCGTCAAGGTGACCCCCGAACGCGCCATCCAGGACGTCAATGGCGTCGAACTCGCCGACAGCTGGTACGACTGGATCAACTGGCGCTACCTGGGCTATCAGGGCCCGGACAAGAACCCCGCCAACGGCAACTCCTTCGTGCCCGACCGCAACGCCGGCATCTGGAAGCCGGTGTACCTCAAGACATCCGGACGCGTCTCGATCGGCGACGCCACAGTCAACACCGAGCTGCCACTGCCCGACACCGACAGCGCCCGCCTCACGGTCTACGCACCGCTGCACAACTATTCGACCGAGAAGGTGCGCGGGGTGTTGCGCGCCACGATCACGCGCGACGGCAAACCGCCCATCTACGTCGACGATGCGGTCACGCTGATGCCCGGCGAGAAGCGCGAGGTGACGCTGAGTCCCGACCGCTTCCCGGCACTGGTCGTCGACCATCCGGACCTGTGGTGGCCCTACACGATGGGCCGGCCCGACCTCTACGACCTCAAGCTGGAGTTCGTCCAGAACGGCCAGGCCACCGAGGTGGCGACGCAGAAGTTCGGTATCCGCACCATCACCCAGGGCCGCGACTCCGATGACTCGTTCGCCGAACTCGGGACCGGTGGCAACTTCTACCTCCAGGTCAACGGCAAGAACTTCCTGGTCCGCGGCGCCACGTATACGCCGGACCTGCTCTACAAGTACGACCCCGAGCGCGACGCCGCGATCCTGAGCTACGTCAAGGACCTCGGGCTGAACATGCTGAGGCTGGAGTCGAAGATTTCCTCGCAGCGCTTCGTCGAGCAGGCCGACGAACTCGGCATCCCGCTGATGTACGGCTGGATGTGCTGCAACCAGTGGGAGAAATGGCAGCAGTGGGACGACGAGGATCGCCGCGTCTCGCAGGACAGCATGCGCTCGCAGATCGAGATGCTGCGCTCGCATCCGTCGGTGTTCGTCTGGGCCAACGGCAGTGACGGCCGTCCGCCGGAGGAAGTGCTGACCGAGTACCACCAGATCTTGTCCGACCTTCACTGGCAGAACGCCACCGTCGACACGGTGTCGTCGATCAACCGGGACGCCGACGGCCAGCAAGTATGGGACGGCATCCAGATGGCCGGCCCCTACACCTGGCGTCCGCCGTCGTACTGGTTCGCCGGGCAGTACGGCGCCGCCCGCGGGTCCTCGGCCGAACAGGGCGACAACGAACACATCCCGCCGTTTGCGAGCCTGCAGAAGTTCATCCCGCCCGACAAGCTGTGGCCGATCAACGACACCTGGTTCTTCCACGCCGGTTCGGATCCGCAGAACTCGCGGCTGGCCAATGTCCAGCGGGTGATCGACCGGCGCTACGGCCCGTCCACCAATGCGCGGATGTTCGCCGACAAGGCGCAGCTGGCGCACTACGAGGCCACTCGCGCGCAGTTCGAGTCGTTCGCGGCCAACGGCTGGGACAAGAACAAGATGACGATCTACTGGATGCTCAACAGCCACTGGCCGTCGTTCTTCGGCAACATCTTCGACTACTACCTGCGCCCCGGCGGCGCGTATTACGGCGCCAAGAAGGGCCTGCAGCCGCTGTCGGTGGTGTTCGACTCCTACGCGACCGGCAACCACCGCCAGGCCAGGGTGTTCGTCGTCAACCAGTCCCCGGACACCCGGGAGAACCTGCGCGTGCGGGTCCGCGTCTACGGCCTCAACGGCGCGCTGCGCGACGACCGGGCTGCCGACGACATCACCGTCGACCCGGGCGGCTCGGTGCAGGCGATGACGCTGCCGCCGGGCCCGCCCGACTCTCCGGTGTTCTTCGTCCGCTGCGAACTGCTCGACTCGACCGGCGCGGTCGTGGCCGACAACGTGTACTGGCAGTCCCGGCAGGCCGACGACGTCGGCCCACCGGCCAACGACGCGGCGTTCAACTCCAATCAGGTCAGCTGGGCGGACATGACCGCGCTGAACACCATGCCGAAGGTGCCGCTGGACGTCACCGCCACCGGCGGTGACCACGCCGGCCGCGACGTCACCATCAGCCTGCACAACCCGACGCCGCAGATCGCCTTCTTCGAGCGGGCCGAACTACTGACCGGCCCGCTCGCCGACGAGATCCTGCCGATCGAATACGACGACAACTATGTGACCGTGTTCCCCGGCGAGACGGTCCAGATCACGGGCAGGGTGCCCGACTCCGGACCGGCCCCGGCCTGGGTCAGGGTCACCGGGTACAACAGCACACCGGTGGTCGTGCAGGTTCGCTGACGCACGCCGCGCGACGTCGCTGACGTCGCCCGATGCATGCGTGCCCTAGATTCGGTGGGGACGCCACCGCAGGAACACCTTGGAAGGGACGGAGATTGCTGCAACACGCGCTCGTCGTGGCAGCCGCCCTTGCCGGTGCGGTGTTCGCGGCCATCGGCATCGTGGTCCGTCAGCGGGCCACCATGGATGTGCCCCGCGATCAGGGTGTCAGCACCACGATGGTGTCGACGCTGCTGCGTCGTCGGCTGTGGTGGGCAGGCACCGCGTCCGCGGTGACCGGCTATGCGTTCCAGGCGGTCGCGCTGGCGTACGGCTCGCTGCTGCTGGTCGCCCCGCTCATGGTGTCCGCGTTGCTGTTCGCGCTGCCGCTGAGTGCGCGGCTGGCGCACCGGCGCGTGTCGCGCGTCGAGTGGATGTGGGCCGTGGTGCTCACCCTCGCCCTGGCGGTGTTCGTGTCGCTGGCTCGCACGAAGCCCGGCGACTACGACGGCGCGACACTGCCGGCCGTGGTGGTGGCCGGGGCCAGCCTGCTGTTCGTGGCCGGTTGTCTGCTGGTGGCGCTGCGGCTGTCGGACTGGCGGCGGGCGATCCTGCTGGCGGTCGGCGTCGGGGTCCTGTTCGGCGTGGTGGCGGTGCTGACCAAACTCGTCATGCACGTCGTGCGCGAAGGCAGCATGCTGCGGTTGTTCACCTCACCGGTGCTCTACGTAGTCCTCGCCGTCGGCGTCATCGCAACCCTGCTGCAGCAGTCGGCTTTTCACGCCGGGTCGCTGCGCGCCTCGGTCCCGGCGATGCTGGTGCTCGAGCCGGTGATCGCGGTGTTGTTCGGTGAAGTGGTGCTCGGTGAACACCTCGCGGTGACCAAGCCGGTAGCCGTCGTCCTGGCCGTCGCGGTCGGGGCGATGGCCGCGGCCACGATCGCGCTCGGGCGCGACGAGGGCGCCTGGGAAGAGGAGTTGGAAGCCGCCGCGCAGATCCGCGAAGGCTAGTCCGCCCAGGGTCCGATGCCGCCGACCGCGTCGATCCGGATCCGGGTGAGGTATCCCGGCGGCGCATCCTCGGGCGGGAACACCACGGTGTCGTCGGTGACCATCGTCGCGGCGAGCTGCCGCAGCAGTTCGGGTGCGCCGCCCTCGACGACGCGCGCGGTCCCGGTGACCGTCAGGTACGGGCGTCTCACACTGCCCGGCTCGCTCGACACGATCGTCAGCGCGACGCGGCCGTCACGACGCACGTTGCGGACCTTCTTGCGGTCGGCGAGGCTGGCGACCACGAGTTCGTCGCCGTCCTCACCCGATTCCAGCGCCACCCACACCAAAGACACCTGCGGGCTGCCGTCGGGATTGAGGGTGACCAGTGTCGCGTCGGCGGCGGCGCCGATCAGATCGCGTGCCGCATCGTTGAGCCTCATGTGCGTGTGCAACACCACACGAGGCCGGGCATTCCCGACAAGATCGGCATGATGGTGTGGTGACGCTGTCATCGGATCCGCTCACGCAGATCGCCGGGAGCCCGCCGGGTGCGGCGGTCGGCGCGTTCTTCGACCTGGACGGCACCTTGGTGGCCGGGTTCACCGCCACCGCGCATGCCAGTGATCGGGTGCGACGGGGACAGGCCAGACTCGGCGAGGTGCTCGGCGTGATCGAGGCGTCGCTGCGCTACAAATTGGGCCGCATGCAGTTCGAGCGGCTGCTGATCCGCGCCGCGGGCTATCTGCGCGGCGAATCACTGGCCGATCTCGACGCGATCGGCGAGCGGCTGTACGCCGAACAGATCGCCGAGCGGGTGTATCCGCTGATGCGCGAAATCGTCGGCGCGCATCGGGATCGCGGGCACACGGTGGTGTTGAGCTCGTCGGCGCTGACCATCCACGCCGAGCCGGTGGCGCGCGCGCTGGGGATCTCCTACGTCGTCTGCAACACCTTCGAACTCGACGGCAACGGCAGGCTCACCGGAACCATCACCAAGCCGATCGTGTGGGGACGCCAGAAAGCTGCTGCGGTGCAACAGTTTTCGGAGGCCAACGGAATCGACTTGGCGCGCAGCTATTTCTACGCCGACGGCGACGAGGACGCCGCACTGATGACGCTGGTCGGCCATCCGCGCCCGGTCAATCCGCGGCCGGGCCTGGCGGCGAAGGCCGCGGCGAACGACTGGCCGGTGCTGCGGTTGTCGATCCCCGGCCGTCGCAGTACCGCGGCCAATGCGATCGGGCACTTCCCCGCGCTGGGGCGCGCGGCTCTGGGCGCGGCGTTCGGTTCGCTGGCGCTGCGGACCCGCCGCAGAGGTTAAGGCATCGCGCGGTGCGGCACGTCGGTGATCAGGCCGCCGTCGACGACGTACTCCGATCCCGTGGAAAATGACGACTCGTCGCTGGCCAGGAACACGATGAAGGTGGCCACTTCCTCGGGCTGACCGGGACGGCCCAGCGGAGCGCTGACCATGTCCTCGGGCAGGTGCTTGGTCATCGGCGTGCGGATGAAGCCCGGGTGCACCGAGTTGACCCGGATATTGTCCGACGCCAGTTCCAGCGCAGCTGATTTCGTCAGGCCGCGCAGACCCCACTTGGAGGCCACATAGCTGTGCACCCACGAGGCGCCGCGCATGCCCTCGATGGACGAGACGTTGATGATCGACCCACCGCCGGCGGCCTTCATCGGCTCCAGCACCGCCTTGATGCCCAGCAGCGCACCGGTCAGGTTGACGTCGAGGACCTTCTTCCACCGTTCGACGTCGAGCGACTTCAGCGGCGCGACCTGGACGATGCCCGCGTTGTTCACCAGCACGTTGACCTTGCCGAACTCGGTGACGGCGGTCTCGACGGCCGCGGCCCACTGGTCGGCGTCGCTGACATCGAGATGCACGTAGCGCGCGGCGTCGCCGAGCTCGTCGGCGAGTTCCTTGCCCTTGTCGTCGAGGATGTCCCCGATCACGACCTTGGCGCCCTCGGCGACCAGCATCCGCGCGTCAGCGGCGCCCATCCCCTGTGCGCCACCAGTGATGATGGCTACTTTGTCGTCTACGCGTCCCATGAGCCGACAGGCTACCGGTAGCTCTCGCCGCGAGGTAGAACCTGTTCCAGTTTCGGCGTCGAATGCGCATACTGAACCGACTGCAGACCCCAGCATGAGGAGAACTTATGGCCATCCGCGTTGCCCACATCGGCACCGGAAACGTCGGACGGATAGCCCTATCCGAGCTGATCGAGAACCCGGGCTTCGAGCTGACCGGGTTGTGCGTGTCGGCCGACGAGAAGGTGGGCAAGGACGCGGGTGAACTGGCCGGCCTGGACATCAAGACCGGCATCCTGGCCACCAAAGACCTCGACGCGGTGCTGGCGACCGAGCCTGAGTGCGCCGTGTACTGCGCGATGGGCGACACCCGCATGCCCGAGGCCATGGAAGACGTCCGCAAGATCCTGGCCGCGGGGATCAACGTCGTCGGATCATCGCCCGGGCTGCTGCAGTACCCCTGGGGCGTGATGCCAGACAAGTACATCCAGAGAGTGGAAGACGCGGCCCGACAAGGCAATTCGAGCTTGTTCATCAGCGGTGTCGACCCGGGCTTCGTCAACGATCTGATCCCGCTCGCGCTGGCCAGCACCTGTCAGCGCATCGAGCAGGTGCGATGCATGGAGATCCACGACTACGCGTCCTACGACGGCGCAGAAGTCATGCACTACATGGGTTTTGCCCGCTCCATGGACGAGATCCCGATGCTGCTGCAGCCCGGAGTACTCAGCATCGCCTGGGGCACGGCGATCCGGCAGCTGGCCGCCGGCCTGGGCATCGAGGTCGACGAGATCACCGAGTCGTACCAACGCGAACCCGCGCCAGAGGATTTCGACATCGCGGTCGGTCATGTCGCCAAGGGCACCCTGGCCGTCCTGCAGTTCGAGATCCGCGGAATGGTCAACGGCCACCCCGCGATCGTCATCGAGCACATCACCCGGTTGCGCCCCGATCTGCGTCCGGATTTGCCACAGCCCGCAGCCGGCGGCGGCTCGTACCGCATTGAAATCACCGGTGAGCCTTCGTACGCGGTGGACATCGTCCCCAGCAGCAGTAGAGGCGACCACAACCAGGCCGCGATCGCCGGCGCCGCCGGCCGCATCGTCAACGCCATCCCCGCGGTGATCGCAGCCCCGCCGGGCATTCGCACCACGCTGAACCTGCCGCTGGTCTCCGAGGTGGAACTGTTCACCAAGCCCTGACGCCCCGCCCCGAACGTCACACCAGAGTGACGGCGGGCGCCGAACACGGCGCCTGAGTGACGTTCGGCGGCCGAGCGCCGCATGCGTTTGACCGAATGCCCGCCGGGGTACTTACCGCACCGATTCGACGGATGCGTAAGGAGGCACGGCTATGGCGACGCGTCGCTTGATCCTTCTGGTGGGTGCGGTGCTGCTGGTCGCGGGAGTGATCGCGCTACTGGTCCCGGTGTCCACGTCGGACGGCAACGGCGGCAGCATTGGCTGCGGCAACGCCGTTTCCGAAGACCTGTCGGCCGCCCGCGCTGCCAACGACAAGAACGTCATCGCCAATGTGCCAATCCTCAATCAGATCGTCCAGCACCCTGACTTCGTGGCCCAGTGCCAGTCGGCGGTGTCCTCCCGGCGGGCCTGGTCGATTCCGCTGACGGTGATCGGCGTGCTGGTGGCCGGCGGGTCGCTGGTGGTTGGCGGCCGCAGCGGCGTCAAAACCTAGGGTCGATAGCCCGGAACTATCAGCGTGCCTGGGTAATTCACGTAGTACGACAGGCAGATCGGGCTGTGCCGGCACGCGATGATCGCCCCCGCATCCGGCGCGGCGCCGATGACCTGACCGCTGCGGGGTGGCAGGTTGCAGTTCACCACGTACGGGTTGAGCGGGACGACGCCCTTGGTGCACTCCGAAGCGGGGGCCGCCGATGCGATGCCGGCGGGCGTGAGCGCCGCAGTCAGTGCGGCAGCAGCGATTCCGGCTGACAGGCGTCGGGTCCGACGCCCCGAAACGACCATGGCGGACCCCCGTCGTTGATCCGTGCCCGGCGATGAGCAGACAATCAAACGGTACTCCTGACGGGCGGAGGTGCGATGGGTTTGCTCACCGGCCTGTTGACCGCATGCAGCGGCTTCCTGCTCGCGGTGTTGTGGATGGATCTGATCTTCGACACCCAGATCCGGGGCGACCAGCAGTCGGCCTTGCCCTCGATCGCCGGTTACTACCGCCGGGCGACGACCACGTCGCAGCCGATGGGCCGTCTGATCGCGGCGGTGATGGTCGTGTTGCTGGGCGTGCTGGCCGTCGAAGCGTTCGTCGGAGACAGTCCGGGGTGGCTGATCGCCGTGTCGGCGCTGCTGGCGAGTGGGCCGGTGACGCTGGCGCTCACGCGCACCGTGCCCAATGCGGTGCGGCTGGGCCGGCGCACCGATACGGTCGCCGAACAGGCCCGGCTGGCCCGCGCGATCTACCGCGACCACCTCGTCTGCGCGGTAAGCATGCTGGCATTTCTGGTGCTCTGGCTGGCTTGGCTGGGCAGATAGGCATTCGTCCGGCGGCTGATGGTGGATACCTGGTACTGCCGCATCGGCGACGTACTAAACTAGAACACGTTCCAATCTGGTTATGCCCCCGCTTGAAGGAGCCGGTCCATGCACACTGCCCTTTGCGATGAGCTCGGTATCGAGTTCCCCATCTTCGCGTTCACCCACTGTCGTGACGTCGTCGTCGCCGTCAGCAAGGCCGGCGGTTTCGGCGTGCTCGGCGCGGTGGGCTTCACCCCCGAGCAGCTCGAGATCGAGCTGAAGTGGATCGACGAGAACATCGGCGATCACTCCTACGGTGTCGACATCGTGATCCCCAACAAGTACGAGGGCATGGACGCCAACATGTCCCCCGAGGAACTCACCAAGATGCTGCAGTCGATGGTTCCGCAGCAGCACCTCGACTTCGCGAAGAAGTTGCTCGCCGACCACGGTGTGCCGGTCGAGGACGCCGACTCCAATGCGCTGCAGCTGCTCGGCTGGACCGAGGCGACCGCCACGCCCCAGGTCGAGATCGCCCTCACCCACCCGAAATGCACGTTGATCGCCAACGCGCTGGGCACCCCGCCCGCCGACATGATCAAGCACATCCACGACGCCGGTCGCAAGGTCGCCGCGCTGTGTGGCTCCCCCGCGCAGGCCCTCAAGCACGCCGAGGCTGACGTCGACATCATCATCGCCCAGGGCGGCGAGGGCGGCGGGCACTGCGGTGAGGTCGGCTCGATCGTGCTGTGGCCGCAGGTCGTCAAGGCCGTCGCGCCACGGCCGGTGTTGGCCGCCGGTGGCATCGGCAGCGGCCAGCAGATCGCGGCCGCGCTGGCGCTCGGCTGCCAGGGCGCCTGGTCGGGTTCGCAGTGGCTGATGGTCGAGGAAGCCGAGAACACCCCCGTCCAGCAGGCCGCCTACATCAAGGCCAGCAGCCGCGACACGGTGCGCAGCCGTTCGTTCACCGGCAAGCCGTGCCGGATGCTGAAGAACGACTGGACCGAAGCGTGGCAGACCGAGGGCAACCCCGAGCCGTTGGGAATGCCGTTGCAGTACATGGTTTCCGGCATGGCGGTTGCCGCGACCAGCAAGTACCCCAACGAGACGGTTGATGTGGCGTTCAACCCGGTCGGTCAGGTGGTCGGCCAGTTCGCCAAGGTCGAAAAGACCTCGGCGGTCATCGAGCGCTGGGTGCAGGAATACCTCGAGTCCACCGGACGGCTCGAAGAACTCAACGCGACGGTCTAGGACCTAGACGACAGTGCCGCCAGGATGAATGTCCTGGCGGCACTGTCGTTGTCAGCTGGCCGGGTAGAAATCGTTGCCGTTGCCCCAGTCGCCGGAATGCATCGAGCCCGGCTGCCAGCCCTGCGCACCCAGGCACAGCATGGGCAGTCCGTCGGGCGACTGCGCCGCGGCCTGCGAGCCGGGGCACGGCGAGCCGACGGCCTGCACTCCGTAGATCTTGGGTGACAGCACCCAGAAGCCCACGCCCTCGGGCGGGCGGTCCATGCCGATCGGCGACTGGCCGGGAATCCAGCGGCAGAGCAACGGCTCGCCGCCGGGGCCGCGGCCGAACGCGAACCGGTCCCACTGATAGCACGGTGCGCTCAGGTAGGCCTCGTAGCTCATGCCGGGCGGGTCGCCCGGGAACGGGCCGTGGGGTTCGTCGGCTGCGGCACCTGGCGCCACAGCCAGCGCCGTGCCGGCAACGGCTGCTGCGATGACGAATTCGCGGAGCATCTATCCACCCTCTAGGTCTCTACCCGAAGGGCCCCTTGCCCCCGGCGCCCTCGGCCTGAGCCTAACTGCTGTTGCGGATGTGTCTGCGGTGAACTGACGAAAGGCGCCCGAGTCGGTCTCGGATGTGACGGCAGGGAAATTTTGCGTTAGCTGACACCTCGGGACGCATCCGCGCTTGCTAAGCTGCGCGGCGATTACGTCGTCGGGGGCGGAGATGACGACGGGAGAACTGGTGGGTGTAGCGGGCGGCCGGGCATCGGTTGCTGAAATCGGATTCGGCACGGTGTTGCGGCCTAATATCGAGTCCGGTTGGAACCATCCGCAACAATCGCTCAGTAACTGTCGTTACCGTTTGTGCGTCGGGACCGCCACCGAGATGCTCGAGGAGTTGCGCTGATGGCAGAGGCCCAGTTCCGGGTCACGGTGGGGTCCGATGTGGAGTCACCGCGGGTGGCTGCCGCCGGCGAGATCGATCTTGCCAACGTCGGCCAGTTCCAGGACGTCTTGGCCAAGGCTGCCACCGGATCCACCCCGCTGACCGTCGACCTCTCCGAGGTCAGCTATTGCGACAGCGCGGCCGTGCGAGCCCTGTTCGCCGTCGCAGCCACCACCGAACTCACGATGATCGTGGCGGCCGAGGGGCCGATCAAGGCCCTGCTCGGCATCTCCGGTTTGGACCGGGTGGCCACCGTCATCACCGAGGAGTGAGTCGCACACCATGCCCGTCCCCGAGTTCCATCCGCGCGAGGATTCCCAGAACGAGCTGTTCGATCGGATCCTCGAACGTGTCCATCACGACCTCCCCGACGCCATCGGGCTGGCGATCACCGTGCATGACCGGCGCCTCGACGAGGAAGAGGCGACGGTGCTGGCCGCCCGCGGTTACGGCGGCGAGATCGTCGAAGCCCAGTTGGCCGGCCTCGGTGGTCCGGTCATCGACGCATTCGTCCATCAGATGCCGGTGCTGAGCCTGGATCTGTGGGCCGACGAACGCTGGCCGGAGCTGAGCCTTCAGGCCATGGAGAGCCGGGTGCCCGAACACAGCGCGGCATGGCGGCAGGTGCTCGGCGCGGTCGCCGTGCCCGGCGTGTGGAAGGCCGACAGCACGGTCGTGTTGTCCTGCGCGCTGCACCGGCCGTCGACGGCGACGACGGTGACCACCCTCATCGGCTACGAGCAGCTGGTCTCGGCGGCGATGGTGTCGGCGGGCGCCGAGGACGTGACCGCGACCGCCGACATGCTGGCCGTGTTGCAGTCACGCGGAGCCATCGAGCAGGCCAAGGGCGCGATCATGGGACGACTGATGTGCGACGCCGACACCGCGTGGGCGACGCTGCGCCGCGCCAGCCACGAATCCAACGTCAAGCTGCGCTCGCTGGCAGTGGCACTGGTGGAACACATCAGTGGTGCACCGGCCGAACAGCCCGCCGCGGGCTCGCCCATCGTGCCGAACGACCAGGCAAGGCAGGCCGCAGGCTTGTTGTGGGCGGTGCTAACCCATGAGTCGACGCCGGCTGAACCGGCCGGCTGACCCCTCGTCGATGGTCGTGGTGACGGCGACGATCTGCGGGTCCGGCGGCGCCGACGAGAACCCGAAACCCACCGCGGGCAGCAATGGGGCCACCCCGCCGAGGTCACGCCCGCCGAAGGCACCGCTGACCGAGACGATGCGGCGGGAACGCCGGACGCCGTAGAACTCGCGCCGCCCCTGCCCCGCGCTACCCGCGGTATGGACGCCCGGCACGATCCGCGAGGCGATGGGGTCGATCGCGCTGAGCCACCACGGCGCGACGGCCAGCCGCCCGGGGACCAGGCGCAACAGCCGGTCCAGCGGCGCGGGTCCGCCGATGCCGACGGCGACGGTTAGCTCACCGGCGGTCACGTCGAGCCGGGCGCCGGACATCACCGCGGTCACCGGGCCGACCTCGATGCGGTCGAAGTGATAGGTGTCGGCGACGAACTCCGCGACCTCGGCGCTGGGCGCCAGCAGGACCCGCTCGTCGGCCGCGGTCTGCACCATGACGTCGGTAAACGCACCGAACGGTGACCGCGTCCAGTGTCCGATGACCAGGCGCACACCGGAGCCGGTCCCGAATCCCGCGATGTACCCGCTGAAGACCAACCGCTGTCCGCCCATGGGCTCGAGCGTAGTGATGGGCCTGCGCCGACGATTGATCGCCGAAACGCCGCCGCACCAGCACGGAAATTGTCGCCCGAGGTGGTTCGCTTAACCCATGTCAGCTCACTTGTTGCCATGGCTCGGGGTCAGCGGGGTTGTCGCGGCCGTCGGCCTGGTCGTTGGCGTCAGCGCCTCCGGCACCCCGGACACCCTGCCCGTCGCGCAGGCGGCGCCCACCACCCTGTCATCGACGACCGCCACGACGACGACAACGGCCTCCAGTTCGACGTCAACGTCGACCTCTGGCGCATCGGCATCGTTCCAGGCCGATTCGCGCGGCTACGTCGACACCGGTGCCCGGTGCGACGAGAACCAGACGCTGATGGCCTACGGCCGCACCTCGAAGTCCCTGGTGGTCATCTGCGTGAAAGCCGACGGCGGCCTCGAGTACCGCGGCGTGCGCCTGTCCGACAACGCTCCCCTGCATCTGCCGATCACCCGTAGCTCCGACGGGACGCTGGTCGCCTCGAATGATGGTGTCACGTACGCGGTTTCGCCCACCCAGATCCTGGTCTCCTCGGGCGACGACGTGATCTACAAGGACTCGTGGATCGAGTTCAAGGAGGCCAGCTTCTCCCCGACCAGCACCTCGAGCAGCGCGAGCACGTCGGCGAGCGCGACGACCACGGTGAGCACCACCACGGTCACCGTGACGTCGACCCCGACGACGACCAAGCCTGCCGGCTAGGTGTTGCGGCCGCCGTTCACGCCGAGGATCTGGCCGGTGATGTAGCCGGCCTCTTCCGAGATGAAGAATGCGCAGGCCGCGGCGATGTCCTCGGGCTTGCCCATTCGGCGCACCGGGGTTGCGTCGATCGTGGCCTGGATGTCACCCATGTAACCGCGCGATTCGGCGTTGCGCAGCATCGGGGTGTCGATGAAGCCCGGCGGCACCGCGTTGACCGTGATACCGGCCGGACCGTATTCCAGCGCAAGGCTTTTCGTCAGGCCGTTGACGCCGGACTTGGCCGCGACGTAGGCCGACATGTAGGGCACCCCGGAGTGCGTGCTCGACGAGGAGATGTTCACGATGCGGCCCCAGCCGGCCTCAATCATGTCGGGCAGAACCGCCTGGATGGTGTGGAAGACCCCGTGCAGGTTGATGTCGACGATGTTCTGCCACTGCTCGAACGACAGGTCGAGGAAACGGCGGAAGCTGTCCTTTCCCGCGGCGTTCACCAGGATCGTGACCGGCCCCAGCGCCGAGTGGATCTCGGCGAGCGCGGCGTCGATCTGCGCACGGTCGGTGACATCGGCGACGTAGGAGTGCTCGGCCTCGGACGGATTGAGGTCGATGATCGCCACGTTGTAGCCGTCGGCGCGAAGCCGATTGACCACCGCCGCACCGATTCCCGAACCGCCACCGGTGACTAACGCCGTCTTCGAGGTGGACACAATTTCCCCTTTCCGGCGGTCGCACCGCCTGGTGAACGATGTTGTGAAGTCAGGACGTTCGTCGGGGCGTACGCATCCCCAGCGCGCGCCGGCCGGCGTCGACGAGCTGACCGTGCAGCCATTCGTCGTCGACCTGGCGCTTCGGATCGGCCGACCCGGCGATGCCGGCGAACACGAACTGCGCCCGCATGAGCCCACCCGGGCCGGGGTGGACGTCGGCGAGCAGCGCCATCTGACGCGAGATCATGTGCGTCCAGTCGCGGTTGGTCTTCAGCACAGTGTGCACGCTCGGATCCGCCGCCAGCACCGAGACCAGCATCGGATTCTCCACGGCCAGCCGGGCGTAGCCGTTGAGCATCCGCTCGGCGCGGGCATGCACGCCGCGCTGTTTCTCCGCGTCGTCGACCACCGCGGACAGCTTGCCGATGATCGGCTCGAGGATCGCCGTCAACAGTTGTTCCCGAGTCCGAAAGTGGTGGTAAATAGCGGCTTTCGTGAACCCGAGCTCGTCGGCGATCATCTGCAGCGAGGTCCCCGCGAAGCTGTGCCGGATGAACAATGCGATGGCTGCGTCGATCAGCCGCTGTCGGGTATCGGGAGTCGATGCGGCCACAGCGACTGCGCTCATCGTCGGCTCCCTTCACAAATCCAGCTTTACGATCGACTAGTAAACTACCATACGATCGACTAGCATCCTCCTTGCCGATCGTATGGCAGATCGATTCGTGAAGGGACTTCCTCAGTGACTGACGTAGACGCCGTCGACTTCTTTACGGATCGCGGCCTGGTGGCCGATCCGTACCCCTATCTCGAGGCGCTGCAGGCCCGTTGCCCGGTCTCGAAGGAACCGCACCACAACGTCTGGATGGTCACCGGTTGGGAGGAGGCCAGCGAAGTGGCCGGCGATGCCGACCGCTTCTCGTCGTGCATCGCGGTGACCGGCCCCTTCCCCGGCTTCCCCGTCCCCGTCGAGGGCCGCGACGACGTCGCGGAACTCATCGCCCAGCACCGCAACGAGCTTCCATTCTTCGACCAGTTGCCGGCGTTGGATCCGCCGGTGCACACCGATCACCGCGCACTGCTGATGCGGCTGATCACGCCCAAGCGCCTCAAGGAGAACGAGGACGCGATGTGGACGATGGTCGACCGGGCGCTCGACGGTTACCTCGTCGGCACCGGCGGCGAGCTGATTTCGGGCTTCGCGCAACCGTTCACGCTGATGATCATCGCCGACCTGCTCGGCGTCCCCGACGACGACCGCGACGAGTTCGTCCGGGAAATGGCCAGCGGCGCGCACCACGGCGGCGGCATCGGCAGCGTCAAGGGCGAGAGCCTGGCCAAGTCCCCGCTGGAATACCTCTACGACAAGTTCAGCGCCTACATCGAGGACCGTCGCGCCAACCCGCGCGGGGACGTGCTGTCCGAGATGGCCGCGGCGACCTTCCCCGATGGTTCGGTGCCCGATCCCGGTGACGTCGCCCGGGTGGCGGCCAACCTCTACTCGGCCGGTCAGGAGACCACCGTTCGGCTGCTCAGCGCGGCGCTGCAGATTCTCGGTGACAACCCCGAATTCCAGGCGCAACTGCGGGCGGACCGGTCCAAGGTGAGCAACTTCATCGAGGAGGCGCTGCGGTTCGAGAGCCCGGTCAAGGGCGACTTCCGGCTGTCGAAGGAGCCGGTCACCCTCGGTGGGGTGGACGTCCCCTCCGGCTCGACGCTGATGGTGGTGCAGGCCGCGGCCAACCGCGACCCGCGTCGCTTCACCGACCCGAACACATTCGACCCAGCACGGTCAAATGCCCGGCAGCACATCGCCTTTGGTCGCGGTATCCACACCTGCCCGGGCGCCCCGCTGGCCAGGGCCGAGGCGCGGGTGGCGCTCGAACGGCTGCTGGATCGCACCACCGACATCCGCATCAGCGAGGAGCACCACGGCCCCGCCGATGCGCGCCGGTACAACTACGTGCCGACCTACATCCTGCGTGGGCTCACCGAATTGCATCTGGAGTTTGATCTCGCATGAAAGCCAGCATTGACGACGGCCGCTGCCGCGGCCACGGCGTCTGCACGACCGTCTGCCCGGACGTCTTCGCGATGACTGACGACGGCTACGCCGAGGCAATCGTCGACGAGGTGCCCGCCGGGCTCGAGGACAGTGCCCGCGAGGCCGCCGACGCCTGCCCGGAGAACGCCGTCATCCTCTCCGACTGAGTCAGTAGTTCACGATCGAGCGCCAATAGTCCTCGGGTATTTCGGTATTCGACCGCATGACCATCGCCAGCCCGGTGGCCATCGCGACCCCGAGCAAGCCGAGCCAGAGCCCGAACAGCCCGACGGCGATCCAGATCGCCACGGTCAGCGCCGGCCACGGTGACACCAGGGCCAGCAGTGGCGCCAGGAAGAAGCCGGCGCCAACGAACCATGCCGAACCGGCCCGGTCGGACTTGAGGACGAAGCCGAGCCAGCGCGGAACCGGATGCGAATCACTGTGCGTCGTCATGGTCTCAACGCTCCCGCGATGAGGTAAGCGATGCAATTACGTCCAAGGTAATGGCACAGCACCCCGCGCCTGGGAGATGCTGACGGGATGGGTGATACAGCGTTCGGCGAACTCTTGCGGGACTGGCAGCGCCGTCGTCGGCTCAGCCAACTCGACCTTGCCCTGGAGGCCGATGTCTCGGCTCGACACGTGAGCTTCGTCGAGAGCGGGCGGTCCACACCGAGCCGTGCGATGGTGCTTCGGCTCGCGGACGCCTTGGCGGTACCGGCGCGCGAGCAGAATCAGCTGCTGCTGGCGGCGGGACTGGCACCGGCCTACGCCGAGCGCGGCTTCGACGATCCGGGGATGGCAGCCGTGCGCGCCGGCGTCGACCGGGTACTCGCCGCCTACGACCCGTATCCGTGCCTGGCGGTTAACCGGAATTGGGATGTGCTGCAGATCAATCCGGGCACCGCCGTCCTGCTGGACGGGGTCGCGGCGCATCTGCTGCAGACGCCGAACGCGCTGCGGATCGCACTCCATCCCGACGGCCTGGCACCTCGGATCCGCAATCTCGCACAGTGGCGCCACCATCTGCTGAGTCGGTTGCGTCGGGAGGCCGGTGCGGGAGGTTCGGCCGAGTTGCTGGCCGAGCTGGAGTCCTACCCCGGCGGCGAGGACGCGTCAACCGACCTCGGTGGTGTCGCGGTGCCGCTGGAGCTCGACCGACTCGACGGAGTACGGCTGACGTTCATCTCGATGGTGACGACGTTCGGGACCGCGCTGGATCTGACTGCCGCGGAGCTCAGCATCGAGGCGTTCCTGCCCGCCGACGACGCGACCGCCGACGCCCTTGCGCCCACGTCGCAGGCTTAATAGAACACGTTTCAGTCATCAGTTTCCGAAAGCCCTACCGAGGCCTCCATGCGTGGTGTAGGCATGCATTACCGGGCACTAGATGACGTCGTATGGAGGTGCGCTTTTATGCCCAGTCCGAACCTGCCCCCCGGTTTCGACTTCACTGATCCTGATCTGAACAACGAGCGACTGCCCGTCGAGGAGCTCGCCGAGCTGCGCCGGGTCGCGCCGATCTGGTGGAACGAACAGCCGATGGGTGTCGGCGGTTTCGACGACGAGGGCTACTGGGTCGTCAGCAAGCACAAGGACGTGAAGGAGATCTCCCGGCGCAGCGATGTGTTCTCCAGCCTGGAGAACACCGCACTGCCGCGTTATCCGGACAACGCTGCGGTGTCGCACAAGGACACCGGCCAGTTCATCCTGCTGAACATGGACGCTCCCCGACATACCCACCTACGCCAGATCGTCTCCCGCGCGTTCACGCCGCGAGCGGTCGAGACGTTGCGGGAGAACCTGCGAGAGCGCGCCCAGGCGATCGCCAAGGCCGCCGCCGCGAAGGGGTCGGGCGACTTCGTCGAAGAGGTCTCGTGCGAACTGCCCCTGCAGGCGATCGCCGACCTGATGGGCGTGCCGCAGGACGAACGCAAGAAGCTGTTCGATTGGTCCAATCAGATGGTCGGCGAAGCGGATCCGGAGTTCCACCGCAACGACCCGCAGGGGGCCGCGGGTGAGCTGATCATGTACGGGATGCAGATGGCGGCCGACCGGACGGCCAACCCCGGCGACGATCTGGTGACCAAGCTGGTGCAGGCCGACGTCGACGGGCACAAGCTTTCCGACGACGAGTTTGGCTTCTTCGTCATCCTGCTTGCGGTGGCGGGCAACGAGACCACCCGCAACTCGATCACCCACGGTATGACGGCGTTCGCCGATTTCCCGGACCAGTGGGAGCTGTACAAAGCGCAGCGCCCGGTAACCGCGGTCGACGAGATCGTGCGGTGGGCCACGCCGGTGACCTCCTTCCAGCGGACCGCTCTGGAAGACGTCGAGCTCTCCGGTGTGCAGATCAAGAAGGGGCAGCGGGTGGTGATGTCCTACCGCTCGGCCAACTTCGACGAAGAGGTGTTCGACGATCCGTTCACCTTCAACATCCTTCGCGACCCGAATCCCCATGTCGGCTTCGGGGGCACCGGCGCGCACTACTGCCTCGGCGCCAACCTGGCGAGGATGACCATCGATCTGATGTTCAACGCGATCGCCGATCACATGCCGGATCTGACCCCGCTGTCCAAGCCGGAGCGGTTGCGGTCCGGCTGGCTCAATGGCATCAAGCACTGGCAGGTCGACTACACCGGAGCCAGCGCGGGCAAGTAGCTTGCGGGACAGCCAGATACAGTCGAGGCGTGACGGAAACTCCCTGGAAACTCACAGCGGCCGAAGGTGAGCTGCAGATCCTCACCGGCGTCGGAGGGCCGGCCGCCAAGATGGGGCACCGCCTGACGATCGCCTTTGCGTCGTGGCAGGCCGAGGTCCAGTGGCGGGGGGATGAACCGGCGACGGCCCGACTGGTTGTCGATGTCGACTCGCTGCAGGTCCTCAAGGGCGAGGGTGGGGTCACGCCGTTGACCGGACCGGAGAAGGGCGTGGTCCGCTCGAACGCGCTGAAGTCGCTGGACGCCAAGAAGTTTCCGACGATCACCTTCGTCGCCGAGGACATCAACGCGACCCCGGGCGGCTACCGCCTCGGTGGCACCGTCGAGATCCACGGCACGTCGCGGCCGCACTCGGTGGATCTCGCGGTTGAGGACGCGGGTGATACCTGGGTGATGACGACGTCGACCGCGGTGGTGCAGAGCCGGTTCGGGGTCAAGCCGTACTCGCTGTTCATAGGGACGCTGAAGGTGGACGACGAGGTCACGCTGCGATTCACGGCGCGCCACGCGAAATAGTCGTCGCCGAGATCGACGTTGTGCGGCGTTCTTCTCGCACTTCTGCTGCGATGTGTCGGTTTGGGCGAGGAGTACTGGTCTGACCACTTGACCTCTGGCCGAAGCTGGGGCAAGCTGGGGCCATGGCACTGCAGCCGATCAATCGGCGTTCCGTTCCCGAGGACGTCTTCGAGCAGATCCTCGCCGATGTCCTCAGCGGGGAGATGCAGCCCGGGGAGCCGCTGCCGAGTGAGCGCAGACTCGCCGAGGTGCTCGGCGTTTCCAGGCCCGCTGTGCGCGAGGCGCTCAAGAGGGTTGCAGCCGCGGGCCTGGTCGAGGTCCGCCAGGGTGATGCCACCACGGTCCGCGACTTCCGGCGGCACGCCGGACTGGACCTGCTCCCCCAATTGCTCTTGCGCAATGGACAACTCGACGTATCGGTGGCCCGCAGCATTCTCGAAGCCCGCCTGCACAACGGCCCCAAGGTGGCCGAACTGGCCGCGCAACGTCGGCCCGCCGGCCTGGCCGATGTGCTCGAATCATCGATCGCGGCGCTGGAGTCCAGCGAGGACCCCCTCGAGCAGCAGCGGCATGCGCTGGCGTTCTGGGATCACGTCGTCGACGGCGCGGACTCCATCGCATTTCGGTTGATGTTCAACACCTTACGATCCGCCTACGAACCAGCGCTGCCCGCGCTTGCCACACTGATGGCCGCCGAGGTCGGGCAGACGCAGGCTTATCGCCGCGTGGCTCGCGCCATCGCGGCCGGCGAGCCGGACGAGGCGGCAACGGCCGCCCGTGCACTGTTGGAACCCGCCACCGCCGCGTTGGTCGCGGCCCTGACCGCGCTGGAGGATCAACAATGAGCGCATCGACCAATACCCGCCGCGGCCTGACGCTGGCCGACGCCGGCCGGGAATTCTGGCGGCATCCCACCCCGTGGCTGTTCGTCGTGGCGCTGACCGGGGCCGTGATCGCCCGGATTGCCGTCGGTGACTGGCAGCTCACCGATGCGGTGGTGCCGTTCGCGGTCGCCGCGGCATTTCCGTTCCTGGAGTGGACGATTCACGTCTTCATCCTGCACTGGCGGCCTCGCCGGGTCGGCAGGATCACCGTAGACCCGCTGCTGGCCCGCAAGCACCGCGAGCATCACATCGCACCGCGTGACGTGGACCTGGTGTTCATCCCGCTGCAGTCCGCGATCGGCGCGGTGGTCTCGGCGGTGGCGATCGCGCTGCTGTTGTTCCCCCGCACCGGCATGGGGCTGACATTCCTCGTCGTGATGCTGACCTTCGGGCTGCTCTACGAGTGGTGCCACTACCTGGTACACACCGACTACAAGCCGAAAACCGCTGTGTACCGGGTGATCTGGCGTGATCACCGGCTGCACCACTTCAAGAACGAGCACTACTGGTTCGGGGTGACCACCCCGGGCACCGCCGACCGGGTGTTGCGCACCTACCCCGATCCCGCCACGGTGCCCGCCTCACCGACCGCCAAGAACCTCCACGCGATCGACGCGGAAAGCCCTGCCGCAGTTAAGCGTTGATGACGATCGGGTCCCCGATGTGAACCTGGCTGAAATACCACGAGGCGTTGTCCGGGCTCAGGTTGATGCAGCCGTGGCTGACATTGGCGTAGCCCTGCGAACCGACCGACCACGGCGCGGAGTGCACGTACACCCCGCCCCAGGTGACCCGGACGGCGTCGTTCACAGTGAGCTTGTAACCCTCCGGATCGCTGAGCGGGATACCGATCGTGCGCGAATCCATCACCACGGTGGACTGCTTCTCCAGCGCGGTGAAACTGCCCACCGGAGTTGGGTGCCTGGGCTTGCCCATCGACGCGGGCATCTGGCGGGCCACCTGCCCGTCGATGCTGACGGTGAACGTGTGCGCCGAGATGTCGGCGACGCCGAGCACGATCGAGCCGGTGCCGAAGGTGCGCGGGATGCCCCCGGCCATCATCGTGATCTCGGAGTGCGCCGGCCAGTACTGGTCGGGCACGAACTGAACGGTCTTGTCGTCGCGCCACTCGAAGCGGCCGGCCACATTGGCGGGCGTCGTCACCGTGATCGACTGCTGCGCCGCCCAGCGATCGGTGATCGGCTTGGTGAACGTCACGGTGATCGGCATGGCAACCCCCACCACCTGCCCGTTCGTGGGCGAGACGGAGGCGACAGTGGCCCCGTCGATGGAAGGGGCGACCGCCGCCGTGCTGGTCTGCACGGAAGCCGCCAATGAAAGCACCGCGATTCCCGCGGCGGCGATTGCTCGTCGAACTGCTTTGGCCATGGCTCGGTGTCCTCACGTGGGCGAACAGCAAAGTGACAGTCTAGATGTTCCGCATCGCCGCACCGGCCAAACCTGCGGTGACATGCCGTAACTGCGCCCGACGGGCGGGGCGAATGGGTGCGATGGCCGATCCTCAGCGAAAACCGGGCGTCAGCCGCCGTGCAGACGTTCCCAGATCCGCTGCCGTAGCGTCTGCTTGGGCTCGTTCACCGGGGGCACGGTGGCGACGGGTGCCGGTGGCGGCGGCGCCGCGGCCACCGGCGGGAGGCCCGCCGGCTCGGCGTTCAGATCGGCCGGCGGCGCTTCGGGCGGCGGTGCGGGCACGTTCATCGTCATCGCGACGACGGGAGCGCTGTCGAATGTGGGCTCGGGCGCCTGGGTTTCGGACGGCTCGGCCGCACTCGAGAGCGCGTCCGGTGCGGGTGCCGGCGCCTCCGGGGCCGTGATCGGCCGCAGCGGTGGCGTTTCGGCGGTGTTGACCACGTCCCGGTGCTCGGGGCGGGCGCCGTGGTCGGGCAGCAGCTCGAGGCCGACCGCCACCGATGCGGACACCACGAAGGCCACCACGCCCCCGGCCAGCAGCGCGGTCGCACCGCGCAGCGCGGTCGAGTCCCGCCGGCGGGCCGGCGGCGGGACCGGGAGGTCGAACAGTGGGTCGTCGGCGACCCCGATGCCGTTGACCGAGGCCAGCGCTGCGCCTCGGGCCAGGGCCAGCTCGGCCTCGGCGGGAGCGAACACCGGGATGCCCAGGATCTGCTCGAGGCGGCGGGCGATCGACTCCAACCCCTCGCCCGAACCCAGGAGCACGAGGCCGTCGGGTTCCCACTCGCTGGCGCCCAGCATGTCGGAGAGCCAGTCGATCAGGTCCTGGTCGGTTTCCAGGGCGTAGGTGACGGCGGTCTGCACCGCGCCCTCGTGGGCGTCCACGATCAGCGCGACGATGGCCTCAGGCTCGACGACGCACACCGCGGTGACGTCGGATCCGATGACCTGCCCGATACCGCGTGCGAACGCCTCGGTGGCCTCGGGCAGCCGGATGGGGATCACGTTGGCGAAGCCACAGTCGGCGAGCGAGTCGAGTAGCAGCGACGCCTCGACCGAGGCGTCATCACTCCACGTCACACCGATGGACTGCAGGCGCTGGCCGTCCGCGATGGCCTGTGTGCGCGACAGCGCCTCGGCGACGAACTCCGACGTCGTCACGGGGCTGAACCCGCCGCGGCGTACCTCGAACGCGTCATGGCCCTTCGTGGCGCCTTCGACGCCGTCGCCTTCGACCAGGACGAGGCCGACGGTGGTCGGGGTCATCGACAGCCCTAGGACGGTCTCCAACTTCAAGCACTCCTCTTCGGTGCACGCCTCACCGGGCTCACACAGCACGCGACAGGCACCAGGGGGCCTGACGCGATACTTCGCTGGGAGCGCAGGAAGCGAACCGGGACAGCGTGGTCGTCTTCGATCTCCGTGGAGCCTACCCGCGCCCGGCGTATACCGGCGAATGAGCACGGTTCGATGCCGCTACGGCGACGATGCGATAACGGGCGTCGGCGAGAATCGACGAGGAGTACGGAGCCGGGTCAGGCCGGATGCCGCGGAAGCGCTGCGACCATCGGGGTATCCACCCCGACCGGGCCGAGTTCGCAGGCGCCGCCCGGATTGCCGATCGGGGCGTCGCGCCCCGGCAGCACCTCGGTGAAGAAGGCGGCGTTGTCGGCGAGGAACTGCTTCTCCTCGTCGGGCAGATCGGACTCGAAGTAGATGGCGTCAACCTCGCAGAGGATCCGGCATGCGCCGCATTCCACACACTCGGCGGGGTTGATGTACATCGTCCGGTCACCCTCGTAGATGCAGTCGACCGGGCATTCCTGCATGCAGGCCTTGTGCTTGACATCGACACACGCACTGCTGATCACGTAGGTCATAGGTGCGATTCTATGTGTAACCCGTCGTAGCAGGTACGGGTAGAAGGCCCGAGATTTCAGGGACCAATGTCCCCGATCGCCGGGACTTTCCCAGCTCAGCGCGGTAGCGCGGCGGTGACGTCCACCCAGCCGGTGGTGTCCGTGCGGTGGTCGGTGACATTGCGGCATTCGCCGTAGATCTGCATCGTGGCCCGGTTGCTCCGGTCGTCGTTGCGGAAATAGATGACGGTGACGCCGTCGCGGGTGAACGTGCGCCCACCGGGATGCCGGTTGGGCGGCAGCCCTTCGGTCCAGCCGCGCGCGGTCATCGCCGTCGCGATTGCATCGAAGTACTTCGGGGTCGCCAGGACGTCGGGCACGTCGAAGTTGAGGTAGATCGCGCCCTGATACGGCGGTTCGTCGGCGTTCGTACACGACATGAGCAGATAGCTTGCGCTCACGCTCATGAGCTTGCCGGCTACGACGACTTCCCCAGCAGGCCCGAGCACCTGCGCTCTGGACTGTTCGTCGGTCAGCGGCTGCGCCACCGGATCGACCGCCGCGCCACGCAAATCCCGAAAATGGTGCAGCGCAAGGAAACTCGAGCCCAGAATCAAGCTGACCGACAGCGCGGCCGCGATGAGCAGCACTGCGGGCCGTGAACGCAGGACGGTCGCGGCGGGCATGACATCAACATAGTGACACCCAGCAAGGGACTAATGGCCCTATGAGGTGCGGGCCTTCTACCCGCGACGTAGGCCCGGTCCGACCCATAACGTCAAACGTGACATCGTGATGCGGCGTACGCCGGGGGATACGTCTCGGTGTTCGGCCCACTCACCCAGGAAGGTGAAGCCGAGGGCTGACGAGTGTCAGCCCTTGGCCAGGGTGAACTGGCAGATATCGGTATAGCCGTCGCGGAACAGCTCCGCGCAGCCGGTCAGATACTTCATGTAACGGTCGTAGACCTCGCGCGACTGCAGGGCGACGGCCTCTTCCTCGTTCTCCTGCAACGCGGCGGCCCAGATCTCGAGGGTGCGGGCGTAGTGCAGTCGCAGCGGGTGGACCCGGTTGACGCTGAAGCCTGCGCGGGTGGCGTAGTCGATAACTGTCGACGGTTGGGGAAGCTGTCCGCCGGGGAAGATCTCGTCCATGATGAATTTGAAGAACTTCAGGTGCCGCATGGTGATCGGCAGATCGCGCGCATTGAAATCGTCGTCGCTCGGCTTGACGATGGTGTGCAGCAACATCACCCCGTCGGCGGGCAACGCGTTGTAGGCCATTTCGAAAAACGCGTTGTAGCGGTCGTAGCCGAAGTGCTCGAAGGCCCCGATCGAGACGATCCGGTCGACCTTCTCGTCGAACTGCTCCCAACCCTCCAGCAGAACCCGCTTGGACCGAGGGCTCTCCGAATCGTCGAAGAGGTGCTGGACGTGCAACGCCTGATTCTTGCTCAGGGTCAGGCCGATGACATTCACGTCATACTTTTCGAGCGCGCGCATCATCGTCGCGCCCCACCCGCAACCGACGTCGAGCAACGTCATGCCCGGCTCGAGTCCCAGCTTTCCCAGCGACAAATCGATCTTCGCGATCTGCGCCTCTTCCAGCGTCAGATCGTCGCGCTCGAAGTAGGCACAGCTGTAGGTCTGGGTCCGGTCCAAGAACAGTCGGTAGAAGTCATCGGACAGGTCGTAATGGTGCTGCACATCGTCGAAGTGCGGCTCCATCTGCGGTGATTTCGCGGGTGTATTCAAGAGATCGATTCCTGTTCTGGCGTCTGCACTCCGGTCCACCCCCGCGAGACCGATCACACTCCCCTGGTGACGTATCCCGGGTAGCCTACGCGACTGCGCTCAAACTCCCCACTTGAGCAAACCTGGCAGGACGCTGAAAGGCGGTTGTCATGACGGTTTGCCGGACTCGCCGTCGTTGCCGAATTTCGGCTGTCCTTCCTCGTCAAGCCAGTCGTTGACGGCGGTGCCGGTGACGGTGTTGTCGGATCCGGGCAACACCGCGGTGGGCCGGTCCTCATAAGCCGTCATCATTTCTTTAGCTTTGGCCTTCGCGCTGTCGTCCGGCACCGGCTTCTCACTCGCCGCCTGCTGATCACCGTGGTCTTCGGAGCGTTCCGGAGTGCTCACTTTTTCCGTTCCTTCGCGTCGGGTGGTCGGGACGTGATGCTGGGAACGGACTGCCCGTTAATGTGACGCACCAAACAGTGGCGCCGTGCTCAGCAACGCCACGAGCGGCCAAAAGGCCACCCGAATGTTATGTCGGCCGCTTTTCGGGCAAAGTTGAGTCATGGACGCAACGCCATCTCGTCATGGGCGCCGGCTGCTGAGCACGCTGGCCGCCCTCTTGTTGGTGCCCGGTCTGCTCTCCGGACCGGCGCATGCCGCGCCGCCACACCTCACGCCGGCACCCCTGGCGCCCCTGGATCAGTCCGCCGTGATGGGACAGGTCACCCCGGGCCTGGTCGACATCAATACCACCCTCAACTATCAGAGTGCCGTGGGCGCGGGGACCGGCATCGTCCTGGATCCCAACGGCGAGGTGCTGACCAACAACCACGTCATCGAAGGCGCCACCAGCATCACCGCGACCAGCCTGGCCAACGGGCGCACCTACCCCGTCGATGTCATCGGCTTCGACCGAGCCAATGACATCGCCCTGGTGCGGTTGCGCGGCGCCGGGGGTCTGCCCGTCGCGTCGGTGGGCACCTCGTCGGGCCTGGCCGTCGGCGACCCGATCGCGGCGATCGGCAATGCGGGCGGGGCCGGCGGTGCGCCGAGCTTCTCGCCGGGCACCATCACGCAGCTGGGTGCATCGGTGCGCGCATCCGATGAATCGGGTGGCGGCTCACGGGAACTCACCGATCTGATCCGGGTGGCGGCCGACGTGCGGCCGGGCGACTCGGGTGGCCCCCTGGTGAACTCCACCGGTCAGGTCGTCGGCGTCACCGTCGCGGCGACGCTGACCTACCGGATGGGCAATGTCCGCGGCGGCGAGGGCTTCGCGATCCCGATCGACCGCGCGATGGGTGTCGCGGGGGCGATCCGCTCCGGCGGCGGCCCCGGGGTACACATTGGGGACACCGCCTTCATCGGCGTCGGCATCGCCGATCCCGCCCCTGGCGGACCGTCGGGAGCCGTTGTGCGCCAAGTTCTTCCGGATACCGCCGCGCGTGGCGCCGGCCTGGCGCCCGGTGACGTCATCACCTCGGCGGACGGCGTGCAGATCAACACGGCCACCGACCTGTCCAACTTCATGGATGCCCACCATCCCGGTGACACGATCACGTTGAACTGGGTTGACCGCGAAGGCAACCCGCGCAGCGCACCCATTGTTCTCGGCTCGGGGCCGGTCGGCTGATCTCAGGCGCGCAGTTCGGCGCGCAGTTGCATGAACCGGAACAGCCCCGGGCGGCCAGCCACCGGCTGGTAGGCGGCGACCATGTCGTCGATGAAGGCAGCGCGCTCGGTTTCGGGCAGGCGGTCGGTCCAGGCCGTGGAACCCACCGCGCACCACGCCGTGAACTGCTCGACGCTCCCGAAGTCCCATTCGCGGTCGCGCACCGTCATCACTTCCACCCGTAATCCACAGCTCTGCGCCAGCTCGCGCAGCGCTTCCGGATCGGGATGGAGGAAAGGCGTACGGAATTCGGCGAAGTAGTGCGCCCAGCGTTCATCTGCGGCCACCGCCATGGCGGTGGATTCGATGCTGGGTCGCGTTCCGCCGCAGACCATTTGGATCAGCGCCCGGCCCCGCGGGCGCAGCACCGCGGCGATGCCGGCCAACGCTTCGCCCAGTTGCACCACCCAGTGCAGCGCATTGAACGACACGACCATGTCGAAGCTTCTGCCGAACGGCAACCGCCGCGCGTCGGCGCACGCGAACACCGGTCCGGCCGGCGCGGATGCGCCGGAATGGCCGGCGGTCGCGACCATCCGCGGTGAGGCGTCGACGCCGACGATGAAGCCATGCGGAAGACGGGCGGCGATCTCGCGGGTGAGGAAGCCGTCGCCGCAGCCGATGTCGAGCACCCACTCGCCGCCGTCGACGACGAGTTCGGCCAGCGTCTCCGCGGCCACCGAGCGCTGCAGGCTGCTGACCCGGCTGTAGTCCCGGCCGCTCCAGTCCGCCACCGACACAGTTAACGTCAATGCCGGTATCGGCGGCAATAGTCGTCAAGGATGGTCGTATGACCCATGCCCTGGCGCGCGGCGCCGCAGCGATGATGACGATGATGGCGGTCGCGACGGCCGCACCGGCACTGGCCGATTCGGCCGAACCGTTGTACGACCTCGTCGACGCCTCCGCGCAGCGCCTGCAGACCGCTGACGCGGTGGCCGCCAACAAGTGGATCACCGGCGGACCGATCACCGACCCAGCCCGCGTCAAGGTGGTCCTCGACGCCGTGTCGAAGGATGCCGAATCACGGGGCGTAGCAACCGATTACGTCACCACGATCTTCACCAACCAGATCAACGCGACCGAGGCCATCGAGTACGCCCGATTCGCCGGGTGGAAGTTCGACCCGGCCGGCGCACCCACCACAGCGCCCGACCTAGCATCCTCCCGCTCGGTCATCGACGGACTCAACCGCCGCATGGTCGAGCAGCTGGCCGCGCAGGGGCCGCTGCTGCATTCACCGGGATGCGGTGTCGCACTGGACGCGGCCAAGAGCGCCGTCGCCGCGCAGCGGCAGTTCGACGATCTCTACCGCACGGCGCTGGATGCCGCCACCCGGTCGTACTGCGGCTCCTAACCCGCCGGGTGCGGATTGCCGAGATACGGAAACACGTCCAGGGTGTCGGTGTGCGGGGCCAGACCGCTGGGCGGGCAGTCGCCCTTGGTGAGGAATGCCAGCCGGTAGTCGATGACGTCGTCTTTGAAGGTCCGCCCGTTCGGGTACTTGGCCGGCTTCGACGGATTGAAGGTCAGCATGTCCGGCAGGGTGCCTTCGGTGTCGATCGCCTCGATGGCCTCGTCGTCGGTGTAGCCGCCGGTGTGACCCATCAGATGAATGAACTGCCCAATCCAGCGCTCGCGGTCGTGGATCGGCTCGCTGGCGTTGTATTCCTCTTTGGTGTCGTCGGTGTTGAAGAAGCTACTCACCGACGGGTGACCGGCCCGGTCGACGTGCAGCAGCTCGCCGTCGCGGTTGAGGCTGCAGCGCCCCCAGATCCGGATGTCGGGATCGGCGCCCAGTTCGGCGGTCGGCAGCTCGATGGCGATCGAGAACACGTTGGCCGTGAGGTTGGAGTCCACCCCGGTCCACGGTGACTCACCGCCGAGATGCGGCGCGGTGAAGTTACGGCCGCCGGTGATGTCGAACAGATTCTTGATCCCGTCGAAGTCGAAGAAGAACGCGTCGCTGCGCGCACCGGCGGCGAAGGTGTAACCGTCCGACTGCACGACGTTGGCGGTGGGCCCGAAGGACACCTCGACTGCCTCGAAGATCTTCTCGCCCAAGGGAAGCGGCGATTCGGCCTCGTCGCCGACGGCCTTGAAGACGTCCACGGTCTGGCGGCCGTCCACAGGCTCGGAGAACACGAAGCTGAAGGCGATGTCGTTGCGCAGGTCTCCATTGCTGTCCACCGCGAGCCGATAGATCGCCTCGGGATGCAGCGCGTCGGCGTTCGGGTTGGCGTTCAAGATGAGCACCGTGCGGCTTGCATCGGCCGGGGACTGAAATGCATAGAGGTCACACAGATCCAGTCGCTGATCGCCCAGTGGTGGACCGAGGCTGAGGCCGGTGAAATGGTTCGACATCAGCGGTACTTTGCCGGATCAGTTCTGCCGGGGCAACAGCTCGTCGATGAAACGTTCGATGAACTCGTCCGCCGGTGTGTCGCCGACCGGCCGGATGACGAACTTGCTCAGCCCCGCGGCGATCAGCCCGTCGAGCTGCCGGTGTAGTTGGGACCAGTCCCCGGCGATCAAGTCGGCCGGATCCACATCGGACCGCCGGGACCGTACGGCAGCGGCGATCTCGTCGGGCAGGTGACCGTCGGCGACGGCGAGGCTGAGCCCGTAATGGTCGGGTTCGATAGCGCGGCCCGCCTCGGCGGCGGCCCGTTCGATGCTCTCCCGCGCGAGGCGTGCCTCGTCCGGTGTGAGGAAGCTACCCAGCCAGCCGTCGGCGAGCCGCCCGATCCGGCGGAACGCCGCAAGGGCGGAACCGCCGAGCCAGATGTCGACCGGGCCCGGCGGGCGGATGCCGAGCGAGACGCCGGCCAGCTGGAAGTACCGCCCGTCGAACGTGATCTCATCGCCAGTCAGTAAGGCGCGCAACACTTCCATCGCTTCGTCGAACACCGCGGCGCGCTGGCCGTCAGGAACCGGGAACAAGTCCCACTCCGCTTTCGACGCCGGACGCAGACCGAACGCGGGCAATACCCGCTTGGGACCCAGGGCGGCCAGCGACGCCAGCTGCTTGGCGACCAGGACCGGGTTGCGGCCGGGCAGCACTGCCACCGAGGTGCCGACTTTGAGCCGGCTGGTTCGTCCGAGCGAGTACGCCATCCCGGCGAACGGATCCACGGCCGGGGTGTAGACCAATTCCGAGAACCAGATCGAGTCGACCCCCGCCGACTCCAGGCGATCGACGATGCGCGGCAGTTCCTGGACCCCGGTACCGAAACCCAAACTGACCCCGAACCGAATCTTCACTGCATCCACCTGGCCACGGTAGCCCGGTGGGACAGGCGACACAGGGGCGGATGTGCCGGGTTTCTGCGGTCGCGCAGCTTAGCCTATGGGTGTGACGGGTGTTACGGATGTGACTTCGAGGCGCAGGATCGTGACGTGCCCGAGGTAACCCGCCGCCAATTCGTGATCGGGTTGTTCGCCTCCGCCGGACTCGTCGGGGCATCCAGCGCAATCGCGATGTCGCAGGCCCCTGCACCGCTGGCCGCCAAGGCTCCCCCGCCGCCGATCGGCGCGGCGCCGCTGCTACCTCCGCCGCCGACAACGGCGCGGATCCCGTTACCGGGCGGCGGTGAGCTGACCAAGATTCCCGGCAATGGCGACCTGTTGGCACTCACCGTCGACGACGGGGTGAACTCCGAAGTGGTGCGGCTCTATACGCAACTGGCCAAGGACACCGGAATCCGGCTCACGTTCTTCGTCAACGGGGTCTACGACTCGTGGCGGGACAATGCGGCCCTGCTGCGACCACTGGTGGATTCCGGTCAGATCCAACTGGGCAACCACACCTGGTCGCATCCCGACCTGACCACACTGACCAAGGAACAGGTCGCCGACCAGTTGCAGCGCAACGACCGCTTCCTGCGCAACACCTTCGGCGCCGACGCCACACCGTATTTCCGCCCGCCGTACGGCAACCACAACGACACCGTCGACGCCGTGGCCGCCGACTTGGGTTATCGGGTGCCGACGCTATGGGCGGGCTCGCTGGCCGACTCCACGCCCGTGGCCGAAGACTTCATCGTGAAGATGGCCGATCAGTACTTCATTCAGCAGAACATCGTCATCGGTCACCTCAACCACCCGCCGGTCACGCACGTCTTCCCCGCCCTGGTCGACGTCATCCGGTCGCGCAACCTGCGCACCGTCACCCTCAACGACGTGTTCCTGCAGCCGGAGATCCCGCACGTCACCTCCGCTTAGCCGCCCGACTTTCGATGCGCCGCAACGCAATCGCGCAGACCACGGTGTAGGGCGCGGCCCACCACGGCACCTCGAACCAGGCCCGGCAGCCGCCCGGCGCCGGCTCGACGCCATGGGCGGTGGCCGGTATGCCGCCGACCGACCACGCCCACCGTCGTCCCGCATCGAACTCGGTGACGATGAACGGCACGCTCACGACGCCGGGTGTGGCCCACACCCGGCCGGTCGAGCCCGCCGCGAGTTGCCTGCTGCCGTCATCGAGTTCGGCACGACTGATCGTCGGCCCCCATCGCGGCCAGTCGTCCAGATCGGTCAGCACGTTCCAGACCGACTCCGCTGATACCGCCATCCGCCGATGCACCGTGACCATGGGCACCTGAATTCCCAAGCACCCGCCGAGGTATGCACCAGCTACGCCGCGGCTGCTTAGGATCACCGTCATGGAAGGCTCCGTCACTGTGCACGTGGCCGCACCGGCCGACAAGATCTGGATCGTCATCTCCGACGTCACCAGGACCGGCGAGTTCTCGCCCGAGGTGTTCGAGTCGGAGTGGCTCGGCGGCGCCACCGGGCCGGCACTGGGTGCGAAGTTCCGCGGCCACGTGCGCCGCAACGAGATCGGCCCGGTCTACTGGACCACCTGCCGCGTCACCGCGTGCGAGCCCGGACGCGAATTCGGCTTCGCCGTGTTGGCCGGCGACAAGGCGCTCAACAACTGGCACTACCGGCTCGAGCCGAGCGGCGACGGCACCGACGTGACCGAATCCTTTTGGATGCCGAAATCCGCGCTCATGCGGGTGTTCAAGGTTTTCGGCGGATTCCTGCGTGAGCGACGCAACGAACGAGACATGCGCACCACGCTGGAACGGATCAAGAAGGTCGTCGAGAACGACTGAAACGTGACCACGGCCGCCGGTCGGTTTGATAGAACCGGTGGATGGGTCGGTGGTCACGCGAAGAAATTGAGTCGGCGTTCGAGGAACACAAGCAGGTTGTCGTCGGTATCGCCGACAGCTGGGACTGGTCGCGATTCGCCGACCAGTTCACCGAGGACGCCACCTACGTCGAGCATTCCTACGGCACGTTCCAGGGCCGTGAAGCGATCCGTACGTGGATCGTCAACACCATGAACACTTTTCCCGGCACCGAGATGCCGTGGTTCCCGTCGACCTGGCATTCGATCGATGTGGACAAGGGCTGGGTGATCTGCGAGTTCCAGAACCGGATGCGCGATCCCGGCGACGGCAGCATTCACGAGGAGCCGAACATCTCGGTGCTCAAGTACGCCGGCGACGGGCTGTGGAGCTACGAGGAAGACGCCTACAACCCGATGAATTTCATGCCGATGGTGCGCGGCTACATCCAGGCGTCGAAGAAGCTCGGCACGATCTCCGATGATGCGGTGGCCTTCGCCCGCAACATGGGCTGGGACCTGGCCTGAGTCAGTCGGGGCTGCCTTCGCTGTCGTCGAAGAAGCTCCATTCACCGTCGTGTTCGACCTCCATGCGCCAACCCAACTCGGAGTTGTCGGCCCGGGAGTCGACGAACCAGGCGTGGGCGTCCTCGGCGCTCTCGATGTCTTTCGTGTCGACGACGTCACCCTTGGGGTTGATCACGCGGTAGGTTGCCATGCTTCTTTGCTTCCCCGCTCTGGCGTAGTTCAATCGCCCGGATGCTTGAGACCCGCGCCGCACAACGGGATCACCACGTCGTCGGCGGCCAAACCGGGATCGCCTGCGGCCGCGGCGTAGCAGACCGCCGCCGTCGGCTCCACAAACAACCCTTCCCGCGCCAGTGCGCGGCGCCCGGCGATGATCGCGTCGTCCTCGACCGTGACGATCGTGCCGCCGCTAGCCTGCACTGCCGCCACGATCTGCTCGGCCCGCGGCGGCGCGGTGATCGCGATGCCCTCGGCCACCGTGGACCCGAACGTCCTGTCCTTGCCGTCCCACGCGGCCGCCAGCGGCGCGCAGCCGGCGGCTTGGACCGCGACGATCGCCGGCATCCGCTCGGCCAGTCCGGCGGCGACGAGTTCGGTGAATGCCAGGTAGCAACCCAGAAGCAGCGTGCCGTTGCCGACCGGGACCAGGACCGTCGACGGCAGGGCGTCTCCGTTCTGCCGCCAGATCTCGTAGCCGTAGCTCTTCACGCCGTGCATGAAGTACGGGTGATAGACGTGGCTGGCGTAGAACACCCCTGGCAGCCCGGCGATGTCCGCCGCGGCAGCGGCGGTATCGGCCCGACTGCCCGCCACCAGGGTCAGGGTGGCACCATGCGCCCGGATCTGGGCGAGCTTCTCCGGTGAGGTCGACGCCGGAACCAGCACCTCGCAGTAGATGCCGGCCCTGGCGAAATACGCAGCGGCCGCCGTACCGGCGTTGCCGCTGCTGTCCACCACTGCCCTCCTCACGCCGAGTCGCGCGGCCAGCGAGGCCAGCACCACCGCTCCGCGATCCTTGAAAGAGCCGGTCGGACTGAGGAATTCGAGCTTAAACCGGACGTTGGGCAGGCTCTGCGACGGGATCATCGGGGTGTTGCCCTCGCCGAGCGTGATGGCGGGATCAATCACCTCCTGCCACGGCCCACCGATGTCGAGCAACCCGCCGCACGGGCAGCGCCACACCAGCTCGGCGACGTCGAACTTCCGTCGACACGAACGGCATTGCAGGGCAGGCAGATTCACGGCTCGACTCCCTTGCGCTCGTCGATGACAAACAGAACCAACGTCACGAACAGCAGCGCGGCGGGGATCCAGATCGCGTGCACACTCCAGGCTCGGGTGGCGAACGCACCGATCACCGCGCCGCCGGTGAAGAACACCGTCAGCCACGCATAGGTGCTGAAGGCCTGTCGCGCCGTCGCATCATGGTCCACGAAACCGGTGTAGCCCGCTTCGACCAGCCGCATCAGGTTCCCGGTGGTGGCCACCGGCAGGTACACGAAATCCCCGATATTGCGGAACAGCCCCATCTGCATCGCCGCGACGAACGAAATCGGCACGGTGACGTAGCTGTGGGCCACTGTCGCCGGGACAAAGCCGATGATGAAGAGCACGACGGCCTGCAGCAGCATGGTCCAGCGCATCGGATGGGCCAGGTAGCGCTCCACCCGGCCCGACTTCAGATAGGAAGCCAGGCCGACTCCGGCGAAGAAGGCCAGGATCGGCCAGACATGCGCCAGCGCACTGGTGAGCTTGCCGTGACTCATGTTGAGCGCGAAGAGGATCACGTTGGCCGTCTGCACATTCGCGAACACCCCGCCACGGGCCAGGTAGGTGTAGGCGTCCAGGAAGCCGTTGGCGGCCGTGAGCAGCAGGGCGAACCGCAGTGTGGTCGTGGTGCGCGTCATCGTGGAGCAAGCTTGCCTGAATACGGAAATGATCACGAGCGCAGGCTGCGGACTCTAATGTCGTCGCCATGGGCATCGCCACTCGTATCAACGGCCAGACACCACCCGAAATGGCCCTCGAGGACATCAATCTGGGCACCTTCGAGTTCTGGGGCATGGACGACTCGCTGCGCGACGGCGCGTTCGCCACCCTGCGCCGCGAGGCCCCGATCAAGTTCTTTCACGAGGTGGAGTTCGAAGGCATCGAGCCGGGCCCCGGGCACTGGGCGCTGACCAAGCTCGACGACGTCTTCTACGCCAGCCGCCACCCGGAGATCTTCAGCTCCTACCCGAACATCACGATCGGCGACCAGATCCCGGAGGTCGCCGAGTACTTCGGCTCGATGATCGCCCTCGACGACCCGCGGCATGCCCGGCTGCGCAACATCGTGCGCAGCGCCTTCACCCCGAAGGTGGTGGCCCGCACCGAGGAGTCCGTTCGCGAGCGTGCGCAGCAACTGGTCTCGGCGATGATCGCCAACCATCCCGACGGCAACGCCGAACTGGTGACCGAGCTGTCCGGACCGCTGCCGCTGCAGGTCATCTGCGACATGATGGGCATCCCCGAGGAAGACCACGACCGGATCTTCCACTGGACCAACATCATTCTGGGCTTCGGCGACCCGGACCTGACCACCGATTTCGACGAGTTCCTCAAGGTTGCCTTCGACATCGGGGCGTATGCCACCGCGCTCGCCGAGGACCGGCGGGTGAATCCCCGCGACGATCTCACCACCTCGCTGGTGGCCGCCGAGGTCGACGGTGAACGGCTGACGTCGGCCGAGATCGCCTCGTTCTTCATCCTGCTGGCGGTCGCCGGAAACGAGACCACCCGCAACGCGATCAGCCACGGTGTCCTGGCCCTGACCCGCTATCCCGAACAGCGCGAGATCTGGTGGAACGACTTCGAGAGCGTCAAGGACACGGCGGTCGAGGAGGTGGTGCGGTGGGCGTCGCCGGTGATCTACATGCGCCGCACCGTGACCCGTGACATCGAGCTCAGCGGGGTCAAGATGGCCGAGGGCGACAAGGTCACCATGTGGTACGCCTCGGCCAACCGCGACGAGGACAAGTTCGCCAACCCGTGGCTCTTCGACGTCACCCGCACGCCCAACCATCACGTCGGGTTCGGTGGCGGCGGTGCGCACTTCTGCCTGGGCGCCAACCTGGCCCGCCGTGAGATCGCCGTCGTCTTCTCCGAACTGCACCGCCGCATGCCCGACATCGCGGTCACCGAAGAGCCGTCGATGCTGCTGTCGGCGTTCATCCATGGCATCAAGCGGCTGCCGGTCAGCTGGACGTCGGCCTGACGTTGTGGCGCGGACCGCGCAGCACTCGTAGCGTGATGAGCATGAAGCAGCGGGTGCACTGGTTGGTGATGCACGGCGTGATCCGAGCGGCGGCCAGCGTGGCGGCCCGACGCGGCGACCCACAGGCCCGCATGGCGTTCGACCCGTCGGTGCGCACCGACCCGGTCTCGTTCTTCGACGAGATGCGCCCGCAAGGCCCGATGATCCCCACCCGGTTGGGTTATCTCACCCTCGACCACGCCGTATCGCACGAGCTGCTGCGGTCCGACGACTTCCGGGTGATCATCCTGGGCGGCAATCTGCCCAAACCGCTGCAGTGGGTGGAGCGGCGCACCCGCGACGATCTGCTGCATCCCCTGCGTCCGCCGTCGCTGCTGGCCGTCGAGCCCCCGGAGCACACCCGCTACCGCAAGACCGTCTCGTCGGTGTTCACCTCGCGGGCGGTGGCCGCGCTGCGCGACCGAGTCGAGGAGACTGCCGCGGACCTGCTCGACGGCTTGTCCGATGGACCTCGGATCGTCGACATCGTAGAGCGGTACTGCTCGCAACTGCCCGTCGCGATCATCGGCGACATCCTCGGTGTGCCGGACGCCGACCGGCCGCGCATCCTGGAGTTCGGTGAGCTCGCCGCCCCGAGCCTGGACGTCGGGTTGACCTGGTCGCAATACCAGCGGGTACAGAAGGGCCTGGCCGGCTTCAACCGGTGGCTGTCCACACATCTGCGCGACCTGCGCGAGCACCCCGGCGACGATCTGATGAGCCAACTGATCGCCGCGTCGGAAGACGGTAGGCAGCTCGACGAAACCGAGCTGCAGGGCGTCGCCGGTCTGGTGCTGGCCGCCGGGTTCGAGACCACAGTGAACCTGCTGGGCAACGGAATTCGGTTGCTGCTGAACTCCCCCGATCAGCTAACCCGGCTGCGCGACGATCCGTCGCTGTGGCCGAACGCCGTCGAGGAGATCCTTCGCCTGGAGTCACCGGTGCAGTTGTCGGCGCGGATCGCCCTGCGCGACACCGAGGTGGCGGGTGCCACCGTGCGGGCCGGGGAGATGGTGGCGATCTATCTGGCCGCCGCCAACCGCGACCCGGCGGTGTTCGACGACCCGCACCGCTTCGACGTCGGCCGGCCGAATGCCGGTAAGCACCTTGCCTTTTCCGGGGGCAGGCACTTCTGCCTCGGGGCGGCCCTGGCGCGGGCCGAGGGTGAGGTCGGCCTGCGCCGGTTCTTCACCCACTTCCCCGAGGCGCAACTGGCCGGCCTCGGCAGCCGCCGCGACACTCGTGTGCTGCGGGGCTGGGCCGAGCTACCGGTCAGCCTCGGCGCGCCCGGTCTGATCCCCTCGCGCGACTGACTCGGCCCGCTCCTCTTCCTTGACGTCCTTGACCCGCGGGTCGAGCGAGTCGGCGTGCCGGGCGCGTTCGTCGAGATCTTCGCGGTGTGCGGTCGCGTCCTCGCGATGCTTGGCGGCGTTGGCCTCCAGGCGGGCGGCCTCGGCGGCTTTGGCGTCCGCTTCGGCCTTTGCCGCACGGGCTTTCGCGGCGGTCTCGTCGGCGACCGCTTCACGGTGCTGCAGCTTGAGCTGATCCTGCCGGACTTCTTCCCGGATCTCGTCGGCCTGCGCGACTCGGCGGCTGACCTGCCGCTTGCGCCCCACCCAGACAAGCGCTCCGATCACGACAAGTGCGACAACCACAGCGATGACGATCCAGACGACATTGTTCGAGGCCATGCTCGGCTCCTTCAGTAGCGGGCCGCTGATACGGCACCGTCAATTGACGGCGTTCCCGTCGCCGCCGTGACCCAAACCGCTCAGCGCCGCCAGCATGCCCGCCGCCGAACGGGGCCAGGTGAAGGTTTCGGCCCGCCGCCGGGCGCAATACCGCCGCTGCTGCTCCGGACGGTCCATGACACCGGCGACGGCCGCGGCGATTGCGTGCGGGTCGTTGTCGGCACACGCGCCGCTGTCGGAGGTCAGGATCTCGGTCAGTGCGGAGGTGCGCGACACGACTGCCGGTGTGCCACAGGCCAGCGCCTCGAGCGCGGCCAGGCCGAAGGTCTCGTGCGGGCCGGGCGCCAATGCGACATCCGCGGAGGCCAGCAGGGTGGCAACGGCGCTGCGTGAGTCGATGAAGCCGGTGAAATCTACCGGCAGCCGCGCCGCCTGTCGCTGCAGTCGTGCCCGCATCGGCCCGTCACCGGCGATCACCAGTCGTGCGTCTACGCCCGAATCACGAAGTGCGGCAAGCGCATCGATGCTGCGGTCGGCGCGCTTCTCAACCGACAGCCGGCCGCAGTGCACCAGCAGCACCTGGCCCGGAGCGGCCCAACGGTTGCGAGTGTGCGCGCAGAACCGGTTCGGGTGAAACGTGTCCAGGTCCACGCCCAGCGGCACGGTCATCACGTTGGTGGCGCCGATGCGGTCGAACTCTTCGCGGGCAAAGCTGGTGGTACACAACACCGTGTCGTAGTTCGCCGCGGTCCGGCGATTTGCCGTGTCGGCGATCCACCGCGCCAGCCGCTTGGGCATGACCTGTCCGGTCAACCGATCCAGCCGCTCATGGGAGATCATCACCGTGGTCACCCCTTGACGTGCACCCCATCCGCCCAGCGAACGCAGGGTGAACCGGTCCGACACCTCGATGGCATCGGGCGCCAACCGCTCCAGCAGTGCGGTCACCGGCGCGGGCATCACCGCGCGATAGCCGGCCGTGAACGGAATCTGCCTGGCGGGCACTGTGATTCGGGTGACCCCGCTGGACAACGCGGTATGGGTGGCCGTGGACCCGGGCACGATCAGAAAGACCTCGTGCCCGGCCGCGCAGTACTCCGCGCCCAGCCGGTCGACCGCCGTGCGCAGGCCACCGGACCGGGGGCCGTAGAAGTTCGCGACCTGCGCGACCCTCATCATGGCCGTATCCGACCGTGTTGCGATGTGCGTACGGGGACCCGGGGGCTTCCACGTCCTGAACAGGCGGTGAACAGCCCTGATTCGACTAACGTTGATCACGTGCAGATTTCGGATGTGTTCCATGCAGCAGCCGGTGTGGTGAATCGCGGTGCCACCGCGCTGATCACGTCGCCGCGATGGGGCCGGATCGTCGGGCGCGGGCTGACCGAGATCCGCTACACGGGCCGGCGCAGCGGACGCACCGTGGCTTTGCCGGTCGGCTACCGCCGTCGCGGCTCCGACATCCTGATCGGGGTCGCCATGCCGGACGGCAAGACGTGGTGGCGCAACTTCGTCGGGGCGGGCGCACCGCTGACCATCCTGCTCGGCGGCACCGAACGACCGGGCCACGCCGTCGCCACCCGCGACGAACGCGGCCGGGTGACGGTCACCGTCCGGCTGGACTCCTAGGCGAGGTAGCGGGAGAACCAGTCCTGCACCCGGGTCCATGCGTCGGCGGCGGCGATCGGGTTGTAGCGCGGTCCGGTGTCGTTGAAGAACGCATGATCGGCGTCGGGTTCGACGACGAGATCGTTGACCAGACCGGCCTGATCCAGCGCCGCCTTGGCGGCCGGCTCTGAGGACGTGACGCGTTGGTCGAGCGCACCGTACAAGCCGAGCACGGCCGCGTTCTTGGATCCGGCGAAGTTCGGGGAGTCGGGCAGCGGACCGTAGAAGGGCACGGCGGCGGCCAGTCGCGGTTCGCCGGCGGCCAGCAGCCGCCACACCAGTCCGCCGCCGAAGCAGAAGCCCACAGCGGCAAGCTTCTGGCCCGGTGTCCGGCGCGCGAGTTCGTCGAGTCCCGATCGGAGATCGGCGACGAAGCGTTCGGGTGCGATGGTGCCGAGTGCGGCGGTCGCGGCGGCCGGGTCGGTGAATGTCGCGGTGCCGCCCTCCTCGGAGAGCAGGTCGATCGCCAGGGCGGAGTAGCCGATCCCGGCCAGCCGGCCCGCGACGGTACGCACCCAGTCGTTGAGGCCCTTGTTCTCGTGGATGACCAGGACCGCGCCGCGCGGGGTGGCGGCCTCCGCCCACGCCCCCTGCAGTTGCCCGCCTCCGCCAGGCCAGGTGACCGGCGCCGTGGGTAGCGCGGCTGCCATTCCCGGGGGCGGTGCAGCCGACGTCGGCCCCGATGGCGACGTTGGGGACGACGATGCGGTGTTCGGTTTGTCGGTGGCGCATGCGGCGATCAGCGCGCTCGCGGCGGCGGTTCCGACACCCAGCAGCGCCAGTCGTCGCAGCGCATCGCGTCGGCTCAAGAGGCCGTCAACGTGATCCGTGGCAATCTCTTCGGCGATGTAGCGCTGTAATGGAGTCACCTAGGCGAGTATGCGCCCGCCAGTTAAGCGTGAGCTGAAGGCATGATCGTCACGGGAAGGGGAAGGCATGGCAGACCATGACGTACTACCCGGGTCAGAGGCGTTCGAACAGGTGGTCGCGCTGTTGGACTATCCGATGTTCGTAGTGACGACCCGGGTCGGCGATCAGCGCGCGGGTTGCCTGGTCGGTTTCAGCAGCCAGGTGTCGATCAATCCGTCCAGGTTTCTGGTCGGACTGTCGAAGAAGAACCACACCTATCGGGTCGCCGCGGACGGCGCGACCCATCTGGCCGTGCACCTGCTGGCCAAGGAACACAAGGAGTTGGCGCGGCTGTTCGGCAGCGAGACCGGTGACCGGGTGGACAAGTTCAGCCGCTGCGACTGGTGGGAGGGGCCCGACGGCCTGCCGATCCTCGCCGACGCCGCGGCATGGTTCGCCGGGCGCGTTCTGGAGCGGTTCGACCTGGGCGACCACGTCGGGCACCTGACCGAGCCGGAGGCCGGGGCCGCACCTGAGCAGTTCGGCGACCTGGTGACGTTCGCCGACGTCAAAGACCTCGAACCCGGTCATGAAGCCTGACCGGTTGGCGGGCCGGATCGCTGTCGTGGCCGGCGCAACGCGAGGCGCAGGCCGCGGAATCGCCGCCGCGCTCGGGGAGGCCGGCGCGACGGTCATCTGCACCGGCCGCAGCAGCATCAACGGTCGCGGCAGGTCCGATTACGACCGTCCGGAGACGATCGAAGAAACCGCAGCCCTGGTCGACGAACTGGGCGGAACGGGAGTGGCGATCCAGGTCGACCACTTGGAACCGGCGCAGGTCACCGCGTTGGCCGACCGAATCCGGTCGGAGTACGGCCACATCGACGTGCTGGTCAACGACATCTGGGGTGCCGAGATCCTCAAGGGGCCGCCGCCGCAGTGGGACCGCCCGATCTGGGAACACGACATCGCCGACGGACTGCGGATCCTTCGGTTGGGCATCGACACCCATCTGATCACCGCGCATGCCCTGTTGCCGTTGCTGGTCGAGCGACCGGGCGGCCTGCTGGTCGAAATGACTGACGGCACAGCCGAATACAACGCCGCGAACTACCGCATCTCGACGTTCTACGACGCGGTGAAATCCGCGGTCAACCGGCTGGCCTTCGCGCTCGGGCACGAGCTGACGTCCTATGGTGCGACGGCCGTGGCGGTCACGCCCGGCTGGTTGCGCTCGGAGATCATGCTCGAGCACTACGGCGTCACGGAAGAAACCTGGCGAGATGCGGACGCGCCGCCCGGCTTCGCCGAGTCGGAGTCGCCCCGTTTTGTCGGACGTGGAATCGCCGCGGTCGCGGCCGACGACGACAAGGCGCGGTGGCATCAGCGATCGGTGACGGCGGGTGAATTGGCACGCGAGTACGGGTTCACCGACCTCGACGGCCGACAGCCGGATGCCTGGGCAGTCATGTAGTAAACAGATCTGAAAAAGTGTCCACTAAATCGTTGACACTCGCGCAAGCAAACGGTTCTATTGAGGCTCGTGAGCTACGACACGATCATCCGCAACGGCCGCTGGTTCGACGGCACGGGCGCCCCATCCGGAATCCGTGACATCGGCATCAAGGACGGGCGCGTCGCGGTGGTCAGCCTTCGTCCACTCGACGTGACCGGCTGCGACGACGTCGTCGAGGCGGGCGGCAGGTGGGTGCTGCCGGGGATGGTCGACGTGCACACCCACTACGACGTCGAGGTGCTCGGTGGTCCGGGTCTGCCCGAGTCGGTGCGACACGGCGTCACCACCGTCCTGCTCGGCTCGTGCTCGCTGTCCACGATTCACGTCAACGGCAGCGACGCCGGCGACCTGTTCGGGCGGGTCGAGGCGATTCCGCGCGAGCACGTCATCACCGCCGTCGACAGCGCCAAGACGTGGACCACCGCCGAGGGATACGTCGAGGCCCTCGAGTCGCGGCCGCTGGGACCCAACATCGCGGCGTTCATCGGGCACTCCGATATGCGCACCGCCGTCATGGGATTGGATCGCGCCACCCGAAAAGACTTGCGGCCCAACGCCCGTCAGCAGGCCGAGATGGAGCGCATGCTGGCCGAGGCGCTGGACGCCGGATTCGTCGGGCTGTCCTCGCAGCAGCTGCTGTTCGACAAGATCGACGGCGAGACCTGCCGGTCGCGGACCCTGCCCTCCACGTACGCCAAGCCCCGCGAGTTACGCCGGCTGAAGTCACTGCTGCGCAAGCGTGGTCGTGTGTTGCAGTCCGGGCCCGATATCCAGAATCCGCTGAACCTGGTTTCTCAAGTGGCGCAGTCGATCCCGGCCCTTCGCGACAAGCTCAAGACCAGCCTGCTGTCGGCGGCCGACGTCAAGGCCAATCCGTTCGCGATCTGGATCATGGGTCCGCTGGCCAAGGCGGCCAACAAGCTGGGCGGCGACTTCCGCTGGCAGCATCTGCCGGTGCCGTTCGAGGTGTACGCCGACGGCATCGACCTGGTGGTGTTCGAGGAGTTCGGGTCGGGCGCCGCCGCGCTGCACCTGCGCGACGAAGTCGAGCGCAACGCCCTGCTGGCCGACGAGGAGTACCGGCGCCAGTTCCGCAAGGACTACGACAGCAAGTACGGGGTCCGGGTGTGGCACCGCGACTTCTTCGACGCCGAGATCGTCGCCTGCCCGGACGAATCCGTGGTGGGCAAGTCCTTCGGTCAGGTCGGCATGGAGCGCGGTGAACTGCACCCGGTCGACGCGTTCCTGGACCTGGTCCTCGAGCACGGCACCAAGCTGCGCTGGCGCACCACGATCTCCAACCACCGGCCCGAGGTGCTCAAGAAGCTCGCCCGCGACCCTGGCGTCCAGATGGGCTTCTCCGATGCCGGTGCGCACCTGCGCAATATGGCGTTCTACAACTACGGCCTGCGGCTGCTGCGCCATGTGCGCGACGCCGAGCGCAAGGGACGCCCGTTCATGTCCGTCGAGCAGGCCGTGCACCGGATGACCGGCGAGCTGGCCGACTGGTATCAGATTGACGCCGGCCACCTGCGCGTCGGCGACCGCGCCGACCTGGTGGTGGTGAACCCGAAGTACCTCGACAGCCACCTCGACGACTACGCCGAAGCGCCCGTCGAGCAGTACGCCAACCTGCCCCGAATGGTCAACCGCAACAACGACGCCGTCGAGCTGGTGCTGATCGGCGGGCGCGCGGTGGTCCGCGACGGCGAACCCACCCCAGTCCTCGGATCCGAGCGCACCGGCAGTTTCCTGCGGGTGGGCCGGACCACACCGGCGCCCGGAACCACGACGACGGAATCGGAGCTCGCACATGTCAATTGACACCTCGGCGGTACCCACGGAGGTCGCCCAGACCGTGCTGGGCATGTGGAAGGCGCTGTCGAACCGCGACTGGGAGACGCTGAAGACGTTCCTGTCCGACGACTGCATCTACGTCGACATGCCCGTCGGACCGATCGCGGCCGCGCGCGGCCCCGAGGACATCGTCAAGCGCCTCAAGATCGGGCTGGAGCCGTTGGCCGGCTACGAGAACCATGACGGCGTGCTGGTGAGCAACGGCGTGGACGCGATGTACGAGCACTCCGAGACGTGGACGTTCCGGACCGGTGAGCAGGGAGTGCTGCGCTTCGTCACGGTGCACAAGGTGCAGGACGGCAAGATCACGCTGTGGAAGGACTACTGGGACATGAACGGGCTGATCAGCTTCGCGCCGCCCACGTGGCTGGAGGATCTGGCCAGCGCCGACATGAGCTGGATGTTCGACGCGACCGGGCTGATCTGACCCCAGGCCGCCCGCGCGCCGCTAGTCTGAGCAGGCCGAACGATCGTCAGGAGGCAGGGATGCGCAGGATCGTCATCGGGTCGGTTGTGGTGTCCGGACTGCTGAGTGCGGTGATCCCGCTCGCCGCACCGGCGTCGGCCACCTCCTGCCACTCCCCGAGCTGCGTGCCCAACGTCGCGCAGAACGTCGTCGCCGGGATGCCGTGCACGCCGAGCCCGGGGTTCGTGTTCGGGTTCGACGCCGGAAAGAACACCCTCATCTGCGCGGCCAGCGGAGTGTGGATGTCGACCGGCCCACTGGTCGGCGAGGCGGCCAACTCACTGCCCTGCACCACACCCGGCACCACCGCACAGGAGCGGGTCGCCGGTGACGAATGGGAGCCGAAGGTCTACGGGGTGCCGCTGATCTGCACCGGGCCGGCCGACTGGGCGCACTGGACGCACTTCGCGCCGGCCTGACGAATCTGCCCGCACTATTGACGGCCCCGGCAAACGCGGCCGGGATTCTGTTGCCACACAGCATGTTCCCAGCGAATTTGATGGCACAGCCGCCGTGACATTTCGCTGGGGCAAATGTCGCCAATATTGCGAATTGTGATGTGAGCACGGCCATTTCGCTCACGGCCTCTCGCCAGCAAGGGAAACTCCCGGGCGGATCAGGGTCTGAAGTCGGGGCCGCACGGCCCGCGGCATGGCTCGAGTCGCCGCGATGATCACGGCCGGATAACTAGACAGCGAAGCTAAGTTAACGGTGCCTCCATTGCAAACGCAAGCAGATTTAATTGCACACGCACGTACTACTTACTTCGGGGTAAGTTTCGGATTTACTTTGCTAGTCGGCGCTCAATCCCGACTCGAAAGGGGCTCCAATGCACACCGCAATCCGTCCCTATGCCACCGCCGGCGTGGCCATATTTGGAGCGGCGGCCATCGCCGTCACTCCGATCTCCCCGATATCTGATCCAATTCACGTTGCAGCACAGCGTATTTCACATGCAGATGTAGGTCTGGTCGCACTCGTCGATCCAGTGACCGCCTACACCAACCTCGTAACCCACACCGTGGCCAGCCTCACTGGACTCGCGAACGAGATCGCCGCTGATCCGTTGCCCATCCTTACCGCGATGCTGGGCAACAGCCTGGGTAACGCCCAGATTCTCGGCGACGCATTCAACAACGCGGGAGTCGCGCTGTCCGACCAGCTGAAGGCCTTGCCCGCGGCGCTGCAAACTGCGATCACCCAGCTGCGAAACGGTCAGGTCAGTGATGCGATCGTCGGAGTCTTCAGTACCGGCCTCGGGCTGGTGCTCGGTCCGGCCCTTCCGCTGATCGGCGGAGTGCTGCCGGTCATCCAGAACATGGTCGCCAACGTCAACGACGTCGTCCAGAACGCGCTGCCGATCGCGGTGGCCTCCGCGGCCCTCGCGCCGCTCTACCCAATCAACGCCACCGTGTCGGCCTTCGCGGCACTGGCGCAGAACGTCGTCGACTCGGTGTCGTCACGAGATTTCGTATCGGTGGTCGAGGACTTCGTCAGCGCGCCCGCAGTGTTGACCGACGCGTTCCTCAACGGATTCCCAGGCGGCCCAACGGGATTCGCAGATCCGGCCGGCGGCCTTTTATCCGGCGCCGCCGTCGGCTTCGGGACCGTCGAGAACCTGCTTCAGGCGGCCAAGGCCATCGCGACACAGCTGACCCGGCCGGGTCCACCCGCGACCTTCACACTCGCACTGCCCCACCTGACGCCGAAGGCCAGCGCTGCCAAAGCGACCCTGGCGCCGGTGGCCGAGAAAAGTGCCGCCCCGTCAGCAAGCAGGACTTCGGCGGGCAAGTCATCGACCGGTCACGCCAAGACGCCGGCCAAGGGCAAAGGCAAGGGCACTGCCGGGTCCAAGCGCGCGGCGAAGGCGCGGGGCTAGCGACCCGGACGTCGGTCGCTAGCGGCGCGCGGCGGGGTCGACTTCGCCGCCACGCGACGGCTGCCCCCGGTCCCCACCGCGCGGGACGGCGACGCCCGCTTGCTAGGCGAGACTGCGGTGGATTTCACCGTGCGCTTACGGTCGAACACCGGCTGCCCGTTCCGATCGACCAACGCGCCTCCCGGGGCGAGATGAGGACCGGCGTCCGGAGTCAATTCTGAGTAGCCCAGAGCAATCATCGGTGTCAGCATTTTGTCCAGTACCGCAACCGATTTCGGAAAGAAGGGTTCCAGCAGGTGGGTCAGCGCAGGCTCCTGCTGGATGGTGTAGGTGGTGGTAGTGCCGCCCTTGGCATTCGTGCTTGTGGTGATGTTCTCGGGCGGCACCTCACCGTTGAGCACCATCTGGGCGGCTCTGCCGTAGTGGTCGGTGCCGTGGTACACCATCGCCCCGGCCAACGCGTTGAGATCGGCGAGCAGGTGCCATGGCCGGTCGGGGAAACTGGCGATCGCGTCGTACTGCAGCTTGATCACGGTGATGTTGTAGGGGGTGACCGGTACTGGCTCGGTGACACCGCCGGTGAGCAGTTCGCGGCTGCCGGTGGGCAGGTATGAGAACAAGCCACCCGTTCGAGACGGGTCTGCGAGCACCATGAACTGCAGCTGCGAGGGGTCCGGTGCCGCCGGATCGTCGGCGAGTTTGCGCAGTTCCTCGTCGACGACCAACGAACCCAGAGATTCGCCGATCACGATGACCTTGCCCTGCCCGAGCGCGGTGCTGATCATGGTGTCCAGTAGCGGCGTGCCGGCCGCGATCGACTGCTCACCCGTCGAGCTGTTCAGCCCGGTCCACGGCCATAAGCCGTCGGGATAGTCGAGCTCTTCGAGCGTGTAACCAGCGGGGACGCGCCGCATCACGTCCCAGTTCGGGCTACCGGCGGCGCCGGCACCAGGCACCCAGATGGCGATGTCGGCATGCCCGAAGGGCGCCAACGCGACGGCCAGCGCTGCGAATGTCGCAGACAACAGCACGCCGAGCGCTTTCATCGTTCCCCCGGGGGTTGAGACTCGTTCGTAGCCTCGCTTATTAGCTGGGGCGCGGGGAAGGGACTTTCGCCATGAACACTGGTGGCGAAACTCCCGTCACAGCCCGTAAAGGCGCAGTGCGTTGTCGCGCGCGATGAGGTCGACAACCCGGATCGCGTCGGCTTCGCTCCACTGGTCACGCGCCACGAATCCGGTGAGGACGGCGGCGATTCCCGCACGCCAGAGCAACGAACCGAGGTAGTGCAACTCGGCAGGGCCGAAGGCATCCGAGGAGTACAGGATCTTGCGGAACGGGGCCAATTCCAGCGAGCGGCCGATGAATGCCTCCGCGCGGGCGCCGAGATGGTTGATGCTCAGACCGACGTCGAGATAGACGTTGTTAAAGGCCTGTGCCAGATAGCCGGCTTCGCGTTCGTACGGGTAGCAGTGCAGTAGCACAACCGGCGTGCTGCCGGACTGGCGCAGGAAGTCCAGCAGCAGCATCGGATTGGTTCGGTGCAGATCGCAGTCGCGGTCACCGAGACCGACATGGAATTGCAGCGGCTTGCCCAGCCGCAGCGCTTCGTGCACGCCGAACCGCAGGAGCACCCGGTCGGTCAGCCGGACTCCCCCACCGTCGCGCCAGCGGGCCGCCGCCTCGGCGACATCGCGCGGGTCCGGCTCGGACAGATCACCATCGAAGCCACCCCGGTAAGCGAGCACCGTCTTGGTGGCAACCGCAGTCGCACTGCGCTCGTGCAGGATTCGGCGGAACGCGTCGGCGTAGTCACCGGGTGCGGCGGCCGCCTGCTCGGCGAGCTGCTCGAGCCGGACGATCTCACCGACCCCGCCGCCGGATGCCTGCGCCATCTCGGGCAACCCCGCGATCTCGCCCGGCAGCCCGGTGTCGACCAGCCAGTCACTGACCCCGGCGGCGGGCAGGAAGACCCGAGCCAGCTGGTCTTCGGTCAGCTCGCTGCGACGTTCCCAATAGCTCTGTGGCTCAGCATGTTCGGGTAAGCCGAGCAACGGCGCGCAATGAGCCCGCACGGCGAAGCCGAGTTGGGTGTCAAAGCCGGAGTCGAAGTCGGCCAGCGGTTCGGTGTTCGCCTCGTTGAGCCCGTTCTCGAAACGCCTGCGATCACCGGACATGAGCCAGAAGCCGTGTACGTGGTTGTCCACCAAGCGCACATCAGCGATGTGGTCGTCCACCGCGGTTGTCACTCACAAACTCCAGGCCATCCGGAACTTCTCGGTCAGCGCTTCGGCGTCCAGATGCGAATACATTTCGTGCTCGTAGCGGCGGACGGCGACCAGCACGTCGACGGCCGGATCGCCGAGGATCCCCCGCAACCGCGCCGAGCCGTCGAGCGCCGCGATCTCCTCGGCCTGGTCGCTGCTGAGCGCGACCGTACCCGCGGCCTTACGGTCGTCCTCGGACAAGGTGTTCGGGTCGACGAGCGTTTCCGGCGGTATCGCCGTGCCCCTGTCGATGCCGTCGAGTGCCAGGCCGAGGATGGCGGCGGTGGCAAAGTAGGGGTTGGCCGACGGGTCGACGACCTTCACCTCGACGTTGGCGCCATACGGGTTTCCGTGTGTACCACGCACGAATCGGACTGCCGCTTCCCGGTTCTCGGTGCCCCAGCAGGCGAAGGCCCCGGCCCAGTTGCCGGGCTGCATCCGCAATCCGGACACGATCGACCCGCAGAAGATCAGCTGTGCCTGTGGCAGCCCGGAGAGGACGCCACCGATGGCGCTCTCCCCTTCGGCGGTCATGCCCTGGGCCCCGGTGCCACCGGATAACACCGGCGTGTCACCACGCAGCAGCGAAAAGTGTTGATGCGCACCGGAACCCACACTTCCGGCGAACGGTACCGGGGACAGGCTAACCCGCAGCCCGTACTTACGGGCCACGCGGCTGATGACGATCCGGGCCAAGATCAGCTGATCGGCGGCGGCCACCGGCGATTTCGGGGTCAGTGAGATCTCGAATTGGTTGATGCCGTACTCGGGATGGAACTGCTCGATACCGACGCCGGCCGACGCGGCGGCGGCGGTCACGTCGCGCACGAAGCCCTCGTATTCCAGCACGCCGGCCAATCCGTACTGCGCCCACAGGTTGCCGGGCAGACGGTTGCCATCGGGATCGACGAGCAGGAACTCGATCTCGTGGCCGACCTGAGCCCGCAGGCCGGCCTCGGCCAACCGTGCCTCGATACGCCCGAGCGTCCCGCGCGCGCAGGCCGGAATCGGATCGCCGTCCTGATCGAAGAAGGAGGCCGGCGCCCACGCGAGGCCGTCGCCGATGACGCGAAGCGCGTCGAGGTCGATGCGGATCCGTTGGTCACCGACCACGCTGATCCCGGGCGCGAAGGCGATGCCGGCGCGGTCGATGGCGAATCCGTGGGTGACAGGGCTGAAGCCCAGCCCCGGATCGGCGAAGGCGTTGAGCCGGCGGGCCGGAACGGTCTTGGCGTGCGTGAGGCCGGAGGGACTCACGAAAGTGCCGACGACGGTATCCAACCCGTCGGCGTCGAGTTGGCCGATAGCCGCGCCCGAGAGCGGTGTGGTCATGGAAGTCATTGTGCCCACCGTGCGCGCGGGCCGCCGTGAATAGCCGCTATGCGCGGCTGGGCAGCGTCAGCTTGCAGGTCTGGCCGATGTCCAGGGTGGACAGCATCCGGCCCATGCCGACCCACATCGCACACGACAACGTCAGGTCGGCCATCAGCTCGTCGGAGAAGTGCTCACGCGCGCGATCCCAGAAGTCCTCGTCGTACTTGAGCTTCGCCCAGTCGGTGCCGAATCGGTGGGCGAACTCCGCGGCGATGCGCTCCTGCTCGCTGTAGCCCTCCCACGTCTTCCACTCCAGCGCGTGGTCGTAGAGCTCTTCGTCGACACCGGCGGCCGGGCCGTCGGCGTCGCGGGTGTTCTGACACAAGACGCATTCGTTGTCGTGTGCGATCACCGCGCGGGCGAGCTCGCGCACCCGCATCGGCAGCCGGTTCTTGTCGCTGTATACCGCGTGGGAGAAGGCGGCCATGGCCGTTCCCAGGTCAGGAGACTTGACGATCCAGCCCGCGACGTCGTCGTCGGGGAAGTTTCCGATTCGGCTCATGGCCGTGATGCTACGCCGCGAACCGCGGATCTGGAACGTGTTCTAGTTTCCCGGCGGAGTCGGCTGGTGGACAATGCCCGCATGGTCCCTCTTCCGCTCCGGCGAGTGCTGGCCAGGCCGCCGAGCGGTGGCAGGCCGGTGACGCTGCCCAACGGCATGCGCATCCGCCACTGGCAGAAGATCGAGACCAACTTCCTGTACCCGGAGATCTTCGGCGCGGACTCGGTGTACGCAAAGGGCAATTTCATCGAATTCCGCCCCGGCGCAGTGATTGTCGACGCCGGTGCGAACATCGGGATGTTCACGCTGTTCGCGGCCCGCCAATGCCGCGGCGAGGCGCAGGTCTTCGCCTTCGAGCCGATTCCGACGACCTTCTCGGTGCTCGCGGCGAACGCCACCGCCGCCAATCGGGGCGACTACGCCGCCGCGATGAACGCCCGCCCCGGCGCGTCCTTGACGGTCCATGCGATCAACCGCGGCCTGTCCGACAGCAGCGACGAGGTGATCTTCCAGTACCACCCCAACTTCACCCTGTGGAGCACGCAGGACGCCGACTTCGCACGCCAGCGGTTGGATCGGTTCGTCAGCGACGTCGCCGGAATGATCCGAGTCCTCCCTGCCCGACTCGGCCGCCTCGCGGTGCGCCCGGTCGTGGCGTGGATGGGCCGAACCAAGACCGTGACAGTGTCGCTGGTCCCGCTCTCGTCGGTCATCGAGGAGTATCGCCTGATGCGCATCGACGTGCTGAAGGTGGACGTCGAGGGCGCCGAAGTGGCGGTGCTGCAAGGGATCACCGCCCAACAGTGGGACCTGATCCGTCAGGTGGTGTTGGAGGTGGAGTACTTCGCCACCAAGGACCGCGTCGTTGAGATGCTCGAAGCGAACGGATTCACCACGTCGTGGTTCGCCAGCGAGCGCGAACGTTATGGCGCTGTGCAGAGCGAGGTGTGCATGGTCTATGCGTGGCGGGCCGAAGACCGGCCGTAGGTTACTTCGGCGGGCGTGACACGCACTGCGCCGAGTAGAGCTCGACGCCGAGTTTGTCCATCAGCTCGAGCTGCGTCTCGAGGTAGTCGATGTGGTGTTCCTCGTCGGCGACGATCTCTTCGAAGAGATTGGCCGTGGTGGAGTCGAGCTTCTCGCGGCACAGAATGATGGCCGGCTTGAGGCGACCCACCACCTCGTACTCGATCGCCAGGTCGCTCTCGAACTGCTCGCGCAGGGTCTGCCCGACGCGAAGCGAGCCGAGCCGCTGGTAGTTGGGCAGGCCGTCGAGGAGCAGGATCCGATCGGTGATGGCCTCGGCATGGCGCATCTCGTCGAAGGATTCGTCCCGGGTGTGCTTGGCGAGCTCGGTGAAGCCCCAGTTGTCCTGCATCTTGGAATGCAGGAAGTACTGATTGATGGCGGTCAGTTCGCTGGTCAGCTGCTCGTTGAGCAGGCGCAGAACTTCCGGATCACCTTGCATGACGTCTCCCCAATTTGGCTGCGGAGATCACCCTAGTGCACTGCCGGCGGCCGCTTTGTGCAGCTGACGGGGTCGGCATGTTGTAGGGGTACCTAACTAAGGTTAGTCTCGGCTAATATGTCCGCTGTGCGACGCCATCCTGCGACGAGAGTGAACCGCTGATGTACGTATGCCTCTGCGCGGGGGCGACCAGCGCCACGGTCAGTGAGGCCGTTGCCCGCGGGGCGTGCACGTCCAAGCAGGTCGCGGCGGCCTGCGGCGCGGGTGGTGATTGTGGCCGGTGCCGTCGCACCGTGCGGGCGATCATCGAGCAGCACTTCGCCGCCGTCGGCGCGGCGCGAGCGAGCTGACTCAGGACTTTCCGCGGTGAAAATCCGCCAGCGCCTCGGCGTTGGCGGCCGCGCCCATCAACTTCTCGAAGAACGCGTTTTCCCGCGCCGTCGCCGCGGCGATCTCCGGCTTGGCCGGTTCGGTCATCGTCTGCTTCACCGCGATCAGGCTCGAAATCGGCCGCGACGCAAGCACTTCGGCGTGCTTGCGGGCGTCGGCGATGAGCTCGTCGGGCTCACTGACCCGCCAGACCAGGCCCATGCGCAATGCTTCGGCGGCATCCACCCATTCCGAGGACATCAACAGCCACGCCGCATTCTGCCGACCGATCAACTGCGGCAACAGGTATGACGAGGCAGCCTCGGGGGCAACCCCCAAGCTGGTGAACGGGCACTTCAGACGAGCCGTCGAGGACATGAAGGCCAGGTCGGCGTAGCCCAGAATCGTCGTGCCGATGCCGAGGCCGACGCCGTTGACCGCGCAGATGAGCGGCTTGGGGAACTCACTCAGCGCGGTGATCAGGCCGGGGAATCCGTGGGCGCCCTGGACGAAGTCGGGGTTGGTGATGCGCTCCTGCATGTCCCCGAGATCCTGTCCGGCGCTGAACGCCCGGCCGGCTCCGGTGATGATCACGACGGCGACCTCGGGATCGTCGGCGGCGGCCAGGAGCGCCTCGGCGGTGGCGTCATAAAGCGCCTCGTTGAAGGCATTGAGGGCATCCGGACGATTGAGGGTGATCGTGCGGACCCGGTTCTCGTCGTCGATGAGGAGCGTCACGCGGCGAAGCCTAGAGGGTGGTCGCGCGTGACGGGCTGCCAAAGCCCGACAGATGGGACCGAGCCCCTAGGACCAGGATCGAGTCTGCGGTGAGAGCGTGAGATGAGCCCCTGATTGCGCGCTGAGCGCAGAATCGATGCTATCCGTTGCTGTAGACGCGCGTCGGCGCGACCAATACCGCGACGCGACCCTGCTCGACCATCGTCCGGTCGTATTCGTCCCAATCGTCATGTGTGCCACCGCACGCGGTGAACACCTCGCGCAGCAGCAGCCGCAACTGGTCCGCGGACTCCAGCCACGCCGGCCGATCGTCCGGCCCGGCGAGTTCGGCGGTTCCCTCCACCGAGGCCCACTGCCAGCCGTTGCGGAACGTCAGCGTCACCGCGGGCCGAGCCCGCAGATTCGCTAGCTTCACCCGGCCGTAGGTGACGAACGCCAGCACCGGTTCGCCACTGGCCGGGTGCGGCACGATCCCGGCGTTGACCAACGACGCCTGAATGGTGTTGTCGGCGCGCACCGTCGACACCACCGCCAGACCTCGGTCAGCCCGTGCCAGCGCGACAGCCTCATCGAGGGTGGTCATGACTGCTCGGCCACGAACGGGCTGCGAAAGAGGTAGCGGCTGGTGGGCACCGCGTCGATGTTGACGTTGGCCCCGAAAGCCGCTGTGCTGGAGACCATTTGCTCCATACGACTCTGGAGGTCGGCATCGTCGGCGGCGCCGAAGAACGCGTGCAGGCTGCTCACCGCCTCCATGGGGAAATGCTCCTCGACGATCGCATTGATCACCGGGGCGTCCTCGGTGAGCGCGCGCACCACGTAGTTCTGGACGTAGGTGAACGTCGATTGAGTGGCGATCGCCACCGGTGTGTGGTTGCCGTGCCAGCGAGCCAGCCAGGTGGCCTCGTCCATGTCGGCCGGCCGCCGCAGCAGCGCCATGTTGGCCAGTCCCGGCGACCGTTGCCCGGGTGGCGTCGACGGGGGCGGCAAGGGAGCAGACTCCGTGACGAGGTAGGCGGCGATCTCCTCGGCGTAGTGGCCGAGCAACTCGAGCGCCATCAGCATCTGGTCGCCGTAATACTGCTGAGTCCACACACTGATTAGCGCCTGGACCGGCGGATCCAGCACGGTCAACGTCATCATCGAATCGCGGACGTCACGGTCGCGGACGTTGACCGTCAGCCCCGGCAGACCCAACCCGAGCAGCTCCTGGGCCACCGGCCCGCGCAACTGCTCGGCCCACTCGTCGTCGGCGGTGGCGGTGCGCAGCGTGACAATCACCTTCTCCATGGCGCCGAACCTACCTCAGTCAGTCGCGCAGCCAGCGCGGAGTGATGAAGACGCCGTCAGCTTCCACCGTGATGCCCTCGGCGTCGGAGATATAGCCGGAGACAAAGGTTTTCACGCCGTCGACCCGGGTGATCTGAGCTTCGGCATGCAGCGCCCCAAGCGGGCAGGCCCGCGGATACCGCACGGTGATGCTGCCGGTGAAGCGTGGCTTGCCGTCCGGGCTGGCCGCCTCCCCCAGCACGTGATCCAGGACCAGCGCCGACACCCCGCCGTGAACGTGCCCGGGCGGACCCTCGTAGGCCGCTCCAAGATCGAAGTCGCACCAGTACCGGCCGTCGGGATCACGGTGGATGTCCAGCGGCGGCGCGATCGGGTTGCGCAGGCCGATCACGGCATTGCCCCAACTCATGCTCTGTCCGGACGTGGTGCGCTTGACCCCGAAGGCGCCGTCGATCTGGTTGCTGCGCAGCCGGGCGGTCGCGGCGTCGATGTCGGCCTTGACGGCGGCGACGGTGTCGGCATCGACCTCGGTGCGGATCGTGGCGTCGACCAACTCCCGCACCGAGACGGCCAGCGGTTCATAGATCGCCCGCAGCCGTTCGATCTCCTCGGCCGACAGGTCCTCGACGGTGAATTCCAGCACTCCAGCACTAGAGCACGGCGCCGGTTGACTGTCGAACGAGGGTCTCGCCGCGCGCTAACAAAAATGACACACAACCGACCCCTGGATGGAACGGGAGCGTCGAGAATCCTCTTAGCGCATGCCGTTCGGACGCGCCAGAAAGGCCTGCCGATGAGCACCGACGTCACCGAGCCCGCGACACCGCCGAGCGAGCTGAGGATTCCGTGGTGGACCCGCGGTGACCTCAACGCCTTCTTCGGGCTCGGGTTCAACATTCTGGTCAACGTCCTCACTCTGACCACGCTGATGATCGGCGTGGTCAAGCTGCCCGCCGACGACGTGCTCGGCACCGTCCTGCCCGCGCTCGGCGTGGCCCTGGTGCTGGGCAACCTCTACTACACGTTCCTGGCGCGCCGGTTGGCGCGACGGGAGAACCGCAGCGACGTCACCGCTCTGCCGTACGGGCCGAGCGTGCCGCACATGTTCATCGTGGTGTTCGTCGTGATGCTGCCGGTGTATCTCGCCACCAAGGATCCGATTCAAGCCTGGCAGTCCGGTCTGGCATGGGCGTTCATGATCGGCGTCATCGTCATCATCGGCGGGTTCGTCGGGCCGTACATTCGCAAACCCACGCCGCGCGCGGCGATGCTGGGCACGCTGGCCGGAATCTCGATCACGTTCATCTCGATGCGACCTGCGGCGCAGATGTGGGAGGCCGCATGGATCGGCCTTCCGGTCTTGGCGATCATCTTGATCGGCTTCTTCACCGACGTGAAGCTGCCGGGCAACATTCCGGTCGGCCTGGTCGCGCTGTTGGTCGGCACCGCGATCGGGTGGATCGGTGGGTTCATGTCGGCGCCCGACGTGAGCAAGGCGGTCTCCGACATCGCGATCGGTATCCCCGACCTTCGCCTCGACCTGTTGTGGTCCGGCCTGTCGCATCTGGCTCCGCTGCTGGGAACCGCAATTCCGTTGGGCGTCTACAACTTCACCGAGGCGATGAGCAATGTGGAGAGTGCTGCGGCGGCCGGGGACAACTACAACCTGCGCAGCGTGTTGCTTGCCGACGGAGCCGGCGCGGTGATCGGATCGGCGTTCGGTTCACCGTTCCCGCCCGCGGTCTACATCGGCCACCCGGGCTGGAAGGACGCCGGCGGGCGGGCGGGCTACTCACTGGCCAGCGGCGTGGTGATCGGATTGCTGTGCTTCCTCGGGTTATTCGGCGTGCTGGCCGCGCTGCTGCCGGTGCCGGCAATCGTGCCGATCCTGCTCTACATCGGTCTGCTGATCGGTGCCCAGGCCTTCCAGGCGGTACCGCGGCTGCACGCGGTCGCGGTCGTCGCCGCGCTGCTACCGAACCTCGCGCAATGGGCCAGCGGGCTGATCGACAACGCGTTGAACGCGGCCGGGACGTCGGCGGCCAAGGTCGGCATGGATGCCCTCGGCGGCGCCGGTGTGGTGTACGACGGACTCCAGACCCTTGGTGAGGGCGCGATCCTGGTGGGTCTGCTGCTGGGCACGATGGTGACGTTCATCCTGGAGAAGAAGTTCCGCTACGCCGCGCTGGCGTCGGTGGTGGCCGCGGCGCTGTCGTTTATCGGCCTGGTCCACGCGCCGGAGATCGCCTGGGCCGCCAATCCTCAAGTGGCGCTGGGGTATTTGTTCTTCGCGGTGGTGTGCCTGGCGTACTCATTGCTGCCTGGCGCGAAGGAGCCGGTGACGGTCGACGAATCCGATATCGTCGCCGGGCACTAGTCCCTGACGAACGGGACCTCGGCGCCGTCGGCAAGCACGACGTAGAGCCGCCGCCACGGCTCCTCACCCACCAGCCGCCACTGATGACCGGAGCCCACGGTGTCCTCGGCCAGCAGAACGTCGCCGGGGGTCAGGGTGAACTCCTCGCCGTCACGAGTAGTGAACACCAGCGTCCCGGCGAGCGTCACGACGAGCTGACGCACCGGTGCGGTATGCCAGGCCAGCGTCCCACCGCTGGCGGTCTCCTCCGCCGTCACCCGGGTCGAGGCCATCGCCGTCGACACCAGGTCGTCGTTGCGTCCTGACGTCAGATCGAGGCGTCCGATCTGGACGTGGGAGCCCCCATCGGGTCCGGTGAACAGACGCACGCAGCGAATCACGGTGCACCCTTTCGTTCTGGTCGGTTGCAACGGTATCGGCACTCGGCGCGCTGCCCTAGGGTGAGCGCATGGCGGTTCCGCTCGGCGACACTGAGCCGTACTACGACCTCGGCAGCTACCACCGGCCCGTCGACACCCCCTCACCGCAAGCGCAGGTGTGGTTCGACCGTGGACTGGTGTGGGCGTACGCCTTCAACCACGAAGAGGCGATCACCTGCTTTGAGCGTGCGCTGGCGCTCGACGCCGACCTCGCGATCGCCCGGTGGGGCATCGCGTATGCGATCGGGCCGAACTACAACAAGGGCTGGGAGGCCTTCGATCCCGTCGACCTCGCGGCGTCGCTGGCCCGGGCGCGGATGGAACTGGAGCTCGCCGCCAAGAGCCGCGGCAGTGTCGTCGAGCATGCTTTGATCGCGGCGCTGGCCGCCCGCTTCCCCACCGACGATCCTTCTGACGCGGACGCATTGGCCGCGGGGCATGTCGCCTACGCCGACGCCATGACGGAGCTGGCGCGGGCGTATCCCGACGACGTGGACGTGCTGGCGCTGGCCGCCGACGCGTTGGTGAACATCACGGCATGGGCGTTGTGGGACACCGGAACCGGGGAGCCCGCGCCCGGTTCACGAGTGGTGGAGGCAAAGCAACTGTTGGACGCGGCGTTGCGCAGCGACGCGGGCCGTAGCCACCCCGGGGTGCTGCACCTGTACCTCCATGCGATGGAGATGTCCGCGCATCCCGAGGACGCGCTACCTGCCGCCGACCTGTTGCGCGGCCTGGTGCCCGACGCCGGCCACCTGCAGCACATGCCGTCGCACATCGACGTGCTGTGCGGCAACTACCGAGACTCGGTGCTGGCCAACCAATCTGCGGTGTCCGCCGATCGGCGCTTCGTCGCGCACGCCGGACCGCTGAACTTCTACTCGCTCTACCGGGCGCACGATCTGCACTTCATCGTGTACTCGGCGATGTTCGCCGGCCAGTCGCAGATCGCGCTGCAGGCCGCCGACGAACTGTCCGGTCAGCTGACTCCGGAGCTACTGTCCATCGAATCGCCGCCGATGGCCGACTGGCTGGAAGCGTTCGTCCCGCTGCGGGTGCATGTGCTGATCCGGTTCGGCCGCTGGGACGAGCTGATCGCCGAGCCGCTTCCCGACGTTCCCGAACTGTATTGCAGCACAACGGCAACCATCCACTACGGGCGCGGTGTCGCGCATGCCGCCAAGGGGGAGGTGGTTCAGGCTGCAGCTGAGCGGGAAGCGTTCGCGGCGGCGTATGCCCGCGTCCCGGAGTCGCGGTATCTGTTCAACAACACCAGCCGCGACATTCTGGCGGTCGCCGCCGCCATGCTCGACGGTGAGATCGCCTATCGGGAAGGCGATTTCGAGTCGGCCTTCGATCACCTGCGGCGGGCGATCGCCCTCGACGACGCGCTGCCCTACGACGAACCGTGGGGGTGGATGCAGCCCACGCGGCACGCCTACGGCGCGCTGCTGCTCGAACAGGGCCGGGTCGAGGATGCTGCCGCGGTGTATGCCGCCGACCTCGGCCTGGACCCGACGCTGAGCCGGCCGTGTCAGCATCCGGGCAATGTCTGGAGCCTGCACGGCTATCACGAATGCCTGCAGCGACTGGGACGCGACGCCGAAGCCGGAATCATCGGCCGCCAGCTGGAGTTGGCCAAGGCCCGCGCCGACGTCCCGATTCTGGCGTCCTGCCTGTGCCGGCTCGAGGTTGTCGACCAGGACTGCTGCCATTGAGGCAGTAATCTCGACAGGTGCACGACGGCCTCGAACCTCCCTCGCCGGTCCTTCCGACGCGGCGCGGCTGGCCCGGCCGGGTCGTGCATTTCATCGGCAGCGCACCGATCACCTTCGGCTGGCTGGCGGTGCTGTTCCTGACCACGATCGCCCAGCACCTGCTGCCGCACTGGCACCTGCTCGAGCTGCTGCGCAAGGACTCGACCAATCTGCACCACCTCGCCTCCGACCCGATCCGCGTGCTGATCACCAGCCTGCTATGGCTCGACGGCGCAGCCTGGTGGCCGTATCTGATCGGGTTCTGCCTCTTTCTGGCACCCGCCGAACGCTGGCTGGGCCATCTGCGTTTCGTGATCGCCGGGCTGATCGCCCACATCGTCGCCACCTATGCCAGTGAGGGATACCTGTACTGGCAGATCCAGGAGGCAATGATCTCACCGCGGTACCTCAACGCCCGCGATATCGGGGTCAGCTATTTCGCCGTCGGCATCGTCGGCCTACTGACGTACCACATCGCGCGGCCGTGGCGCTGGCTGTATCTGTTCATCGCGCTCGCCTACTGCATCGGGAATGTGGTGATCACGCCGGCGTTCACCCCGGTGGGACACCTGGTCGCGCTGTTCGTCGGGCTCGCCTGCTATCCGCTGGCCCGTGGCCGTCCGGGCTCGCCGGTGGATCCGATGCGGCTGCTGGACCTTTGGCGCTTCCGGCATCCTCCGACACCGGTTGCGTAAGCTCAGACAGCGTGGCGCTCGACGACGAGGACATCCGGCGGCTCGGCCGCTGCGTGGAGCTTGCCCGCACCGCGCTGAACGCCGGTGACGAGCCGTTCGGCTCGATCCTGGCCGGCGCCGACGGCACAGTCCTGTTCGAGGATCACAACCACGTGGCCGGCGGGGATGCCACCGCCCATCCCGAGTTGGCGATCGCCCAGTGGTCTTCTGCCAACCTGTCCCCCGATCAGCGCGCCGCCGCCACCGTCTACACCTCCGGCGAGCACTGCCCGATGTGCGCGGCCGCGCACGCATGGGTTGGCTTGGGCCGCATCGTTTTTGCCGTCGCCGGTGAGCAATTGGCCCGCTGGCTGGCCGAGTGGCACGCGCCGCTGCCGCCGGTGGCGCCGCTGCCGATCACCACGATTGCCCCACATCTGACGGTCGACGGCCCCGCTCCTGGGTATCAGGACGAGATGAAGACTCTCTACGCCGCGAAGTTCGCGCCATGAGCGACTGGGTTCGCCACGCCATCTGGTGGCACGTCTATCCGCTGGGTTTCGTCGGCGCGTTCCCGGCCGCCGACCCACCCGGTCCCGGCGAGCACCGGCTGAGCCGCCTGGTCGACTGGCTCGACCATGCGGTCGAACTCGGCACCTCGGGGATCGCGCTCGGCCCGGTGTTTGCCTCCCGCACCCACGGGTACGACACCACCGACCACTACCGCGTCGACCCCCGGCTTGGTGACGACGGCGACTTCGATCACCTTGTCGCCGAAGCGCACCGGCGTGGGCTGCGCGTGCTGCTCGACGGCGTGTTCAACCATGTCGGAACGGATTTCGAGCGTTATCGGCGGGCTGTCGAAGGCACCGACCCGGACGCCCGGGCGTGGTTCCGCGGCCGGCCCGGCCACTTCCATACCTTCGAAGGCCACAGCGAGCTCGTCACCCTCAACCACAAGAGCCCGGTTGTCGTCGACTACGTCGCCGACGTGATGAACCACTGGCTCAGCCGGGGCGCCGACGGCTGGCGGCTGGACGCCGCATACGCGGTGCCGGAGTCGTTCTGGGCGCAGGTGCTCCCCCGCGTACGCCAGGCCCACCCGGACGCATGGTTCGTCGCCGAGGTGATCCACGGCGACTACGCGGCGTTCGTCGACGGCTCCGGGGTCGACTCGGTGACCCAGTACGAGCTATGGAAGGCGATCTGGAGCAGCCTCAACGACGGCAACTTCCACGAGCTCGACTGGGCGCTGCAGCGCCACAACGACTTTCTGTCGCGCTTCGCGCCACTGACGTTCGTCGGCAATCATGACGTCACCCGCATCGCCAGCAAGCTGGAGCGCCCCGAGCAGGTGGCGCACGCGCTCGTGCTCCTGTTCACCACCGGCGGCGTCCCCAGCATCTACGCCGGTGACGAACTCGGATACCGCGGCGTCAAGGAAGAACGGGCCGGCGGCGACGACGCGGTGCGTCCCGAATTCGGGACGCCACCGGTTCCGCTGGACGCCGCGGGGCGCGAGGCCTGGAACCTGCACCAGTACCTGATCGGGCTGCGCCGGCGAAACTCGTGGCTGTTCGACGCGAAAACAACTGCGCTGCAATTGGACAACCGCGGGTACGCCTACGAGACCCGCAGCGGTGACGAGGCGCTGATCGTCGCGCTCAATATCGACGACTCGCCGATGTCGCTGCCGGTGGCCACGCTCATCGGCGGGCAGGCCCAACTGGTGGGTGGCACGGGGGCGCCCCCGGAAGAGGTCGTCGACGAGGTCGTCGTCCCGCCGCAGGGCTGGCTGGTACTGCGCCCGCTATAGCGACTCAAGCGTCCGCGCGTCCTGCTCCCCGCCGTAGAACTTGTCAAGCACCGCGAGGAAGTCGGCGTTGTCGTCAGTGGCTCGCGCGAACAGCGTCATCGACGAACGCACCTTGAGGTTGTCGGGCCAGCCGAAGATGTCGTCGACCGAGCGGCCGTTGATCGCCGTGACCAGCCGGGCGCATTCGCGCAGGCGCGTCCCGAGCACCGGATGCGCCAGGTAAGCCTGCGCCTCAGCGAGGGAATCGATCCCGAAATGCTTTGCCGTTGAACTACTTCCGAGTGCGGCGAGCTGCGGGAAGATGAACCAGATCCAGTGGCTGCGCTTGGCGCCGGCCCGCAGCTCGGCGAGCACCTGGTCATAGACGCGGTCCTGGGCATCGACGAAGCGTTGCAGATCGAACGGGTCCATGCCTCGACTCTACCGTTGCCTTCGCGTGACCTTTCCGTTATTGATGCCAGATCAAAGGCGTTGGCGTGCTGGATATCCCGAGTCCAGCGCGTCTCCTGATCGTTAGCGAACCGCGATATGCCACACCGCCGCGCGTGCCGAGTCCGCGCTACGCACCGTGATTAGCTGCCAGAGCACAGCACTTCTCCACTGTGAAACACGTACGAAAGGTGATGGTTTCCGTCATGAAGATCGTCGATAAGTTGCGAGGCACTTGGTTGCGCCGCGTGGCCGCAGCCTTCGTGGCCGCACTAGCTCTGCCCGGCCTGATTGGTGTCGTCGGCGGGTCGGCGACCGCGGCCGCCTTCTCCAAGCCCGGCTTGCCGGTGCTCTACCTCGATGTCCCGTCCGCCGCGATGGGACGCAATATCCGAATCCAATTCCAGGGTGGCGGCCCGCACGCCGTGTACCTGCTCGACGGCCTGCGCGCGCAGGACGACTACAACGGCTGGGACATCAACACCCCGGCGTTCGAGTGGCTGTACGGCTCGGGTCTGTCGACCGTCATGCCGGTCGGTGGCCAGTCCAGCTTCTACACCGACTGGTACCAGCCGTCGCAGGGCAACGGGCAGAACTACACCTACAAGTGGGAAACGTTCATGACCCAGGAACTGCCGGCGTACCTGGCCGCCAACTACGGGGTCAACCCGAACGGCAACGCCGTCGTCGGTCTGTCGATGGCCGGTAGCGCGTCGCTGACCTACTCGATCTACTACCCGCAGAAGTACACCTACGCCGCATCGCTGTCCGGCTTCCTGAACCCCTCCGAAGGCTGGTGGCCGATGCTGATCGGTCTGGCGATGAACGACGCGGGCGGGTTCAACGCGCAGAGCATGTGGGGTCCGTCGTCCGACCCGGCGTGGCGCCGTAACGACCCGATGGTCAACATCAACCAGCTGGTCGCCAACAACACCCGGATCTGGATCTACTGCGGCACCGGTACGCCGTCGGATCTCGACACCTCCGGTGGCGGCGGCAACCTGATGGCCGCTCAGTTCCTCGAAGGCTTCACGTTGCGCACCAACAAGACCTTCATGGACAACTACCTCGCGGCCGGTGGACGCAACGGCGTGTTCAACTTCCCCGCGAACGGCACCCACAGCTGGGGCTACTGGGGCGCGCAGCTTCAGCAGATGATCCCGGATATGCAGCGGGTCCTGGGAGCCACTCCCTCCGCTGGCTGATTTACCCCCGACAACAGCGAGCCTGTCGCCACCCCCCGGCGGCAGGCTCGCTGCTTTGTGTGTGGGCGACCGAGTAGATGCGGCGCCGAGCGTCACGCCTGCGTCACGCTCGGCATTGAGCGTGACTCCAGCGTGACGTTCGGCGCCGGACGGCCGGGGAACAAACTGGAACCAGTCAAGGTTGAGTCGGTCAGACTGAACTTTGGAGGATTGATGGCTGAAGCCAAATCTGTGCCGGTGTTGTTCGTCAAAGAGCCGATCGTGCTGCCAGGAATGGTGGTGCCCGTCGAGCTCGACGACGCCGCTCGTGCCGCGGTCGACGCGGCTCGCGCGAGCGACTCCGGCCAGCTTCTGATCGCCCCGCGCCTGGACGATCGCTACCCCACCTATGGCGTGATCGCATCGATCGTGCAGGTCGGCCGGATTCCCGGCGGGGGCGCAGCCGCTGTCGTGCGGGGTGAACGTCGCGCCCATATCGGGTCGGGAACCACCGGCCCCGGCGCGGCCCTGTGGGTCGAGGTTACGGAGGTCGACGACGTCGAACCGACGGACGAGACCAAGGCGCTGGCCGCAGAGTACAAAAAGCTGCTGCTGGCGATGCTGCAGCGCCGCGAAGCCTGGCAGATCGTCGACGTGGTCAACAAGATCACCGATCCGTCGCAGCTGGCCGACACCGCGGGCTATGCGTCATATCTGCCGGATGTGCAGAAGCGCGAACTGTTGGAGACCGAGGACGCGGCCGCACGGTTGCGGCTGCTGATCGACTGGACCAGCGACCACCTGGCCGAGGTCGAGGTCAACGACAAGATCGCCGAGGATGTCCGGTCGGGCATGGACAAGCAGCAGAAAGAATTCCTGCTGCGCCAGCAGCTCAACGCGATCCGCAAGGAGCTGGGCGAGGACGAACCCGACGGTTCAGACGACTATCGCGGCCGCATCGAAGCGGCCGACCTGCCCGAGAAGGTCCGCGAGGCCGCACTGCGCGAGGTCGGCAAGCTGGAACGCTCCAGCGAGCAGAGCCCCGAGGGCAGCTGGATACGCACCTGGCTGGACACCGTGCTGGACCTGCCGTGGAACACCCGCACCGAGGACTCGACCGACCTCAAGGCGGCCCGCGACATCCTCGATGCCGACCACCACGGACTGGACGACGTCAAAGACCGCATCGTCGAATACCTGGCCGTGCGCACCCGGCGCGCCCAGCGCGGCCTGCAGGTCGTCGGCGGCCGCGGCTCCGGCGCCGTGATGGTGCTGGCCGGTCCGCCCGGTGTCGGCAAGACGTCACTGGGCGAAAGCGTCGCACGGGCGTTGGGCCGCAAGTTCGTTCGCGTCGCCCTGGGCGGCGTGCGCGATGAGGCGGAGATCCGCGGGCACCGTCGTACCTACGTCGGCGCACTGCCCGGCCGTATCGTTCGCGCGATCGGCGAAGCCGGATCGATGAACCCGGTCGTGCTGCTCGACGAGATCGACAAGGTCGGCTCGGACTACCGCGGCGACCCGTCGGCCGCCCTGCTCGAGGTGCTGGACCCGGCGCAGAACCACACGTTCCGCGACCACTATCTGGAGCTGGATCTGGACCTGTCCGACGTGGTGTTCCTGGCGACTGCCAACGTGATCGAGAACATCCCCTCGGCGCTGCTGGACCGCATGGAGCTGATCCAACTCGACGGCTATACAGAGGACGACAAGGTGGCCATCGCCCGCGACTACCTGCTGCCCCGGCAGCGGGACCGCGCGGCGCTGACCCCCGAAGAGGTCACGGTCACCGACGAGGCGCTGCGCAAGATCGCCGCGGACTACACCCGCGAACCGGGTGTGCGGCAGTTCGAGCGACTGTTGGCCAAGGCACTGCGCAAGGCGACCACCAAGCTGGCTGCTTCTGACGAGCCGCTGACGATCGATGAGCCGGATCTGGTTGGCTACCTTGGCCGTCCGCGCTTCACCCCGGAGTCGGCCGAACGCACGGCGGTGCCGGGTGTGGCGACCGGACTGGCCGTCACGGGACTGGGTGGCGATGTTCTCTACATCGAAGCCGGGTCCGCTGGATCAACTGGGCCAGGCGATGGATCTTTGCAGCTGACCGGTCAGCTGGGTGATGTGATGAAGGAGTCGGCGCAGATCGCCCTGTCCTACGTCCGCAGCCACGCCGCGCAGCTGGGCGTGGACCCCGCGGCGCTGAACCGCAAGATCCACGTGCACGTGCCTGCCGGCGCAGTGCCCAAGGACGGTCCGTCCGCGGGCGTGACGATGGTGACCGCGTTGGTCTCCATGGCCACCGGACGGCAGGTCCGCTCGGACGTCGGGATGACCGGCGAGGTCACCCTCAACGGCCGGGTGCTGCCGATCGGCGGCGTCAAGCAGAAGCTGCTGGCGGCCCAACGTGCCGGACTGTCAACGGTTTTCATCCCGCAGCGCAACGAGGCCGACCTGGACGACGTCCCGGCCGAGGTGCTCGAGGCGCTGACGGTGAAGCCGATGACCGATGTCGCCGACATCGTGGCCCAGGCGCTGGAGCCCGCCGGCGAGGCGGCCACGGCTGCGGCCTGACTCGACACGTGATGCCGGCCCCGACACTTTGTCGGCGGCCGGCATTACCGTCTCTACATGGCCTACGACGAAGACCTCGCAAACCGCCTGCGCGAGCTGCTCGCCGGCGAACACGGCGTCGAAGAAAAGCGGATGTTCGGCGGACTGGCATTCCTGATCAACGGCAACATGGCCGCCTGCGCCAGCGGCAAGGGCGGCCTGATGGTGCGGGTGCCGCACGAGGACACCGCCACACTGCTGGAGCGGGAGCACACCGCACCGATGGTGATGGCGGGGCGAGAAACCCGCGGGTGGATCCGCGTCGGCGACGACGGCGTGCGAACCAAGCGTCAGCTGCAGAGTTGGGTGACCCGCGGCGTCGACTATGCGAAATCCCTACCCGCGAAGTGACCCTGGAATAAATCGCGATGAGCCCTGCTTGTCGCGTGCATGACCCTTCCCGTCCGCGTTGCCGTCCAGATCCAACCAGCCGACACCCCTGATTACGCCACGTGGCGCCAGGCCGTCCTGCATGCCGAGGAGATCGGCGTCGACGTCATCTTCGGCTACGACCATTTCCACGCACCGTTCATCGAGTCGATCGTCGACGCGAAACCGGTGCTGTCCCAAGTCCAACCGGATGTGAACAACTTCGAAGGCTGGACCGCGCTGGCCTCCTGGGGCGAAATCACTACGCGCGCCGAGCTGGGGCTGCTGGTATCGGGTATGGGCTACCGCAATCCCGATCTGCTCGCGGACATGGCCCGCACGGTCGACCACATCAGCGGTGGCCGGGCCATCCTCGGCGTCGGTGCCGGGTGGTATGAAAAGGACTACACCACATACGGTTTCGACTACGGAACCGTCAAGTCGCGGGCTGATGCGTTCGATGACGGGCTGTTGCGCATCGAGCGCCGGTTCCAGCTGCTGCATCCGGCGCCGCTGCGCAAGATCCCGATCCTGATCGGTGGATCCGGCCCCAAGCGCACGTTGCCCGCCGTCGCGCGCCACGCCGACATCTGGCACACCTTCCTGCCCATCGACTCCTACCGGGAGGCCAGCGCCCGCGTCGCCGAGCTGGCCGCCGGATTCGGGCGTGCCGACAGCGATATCGAACGCTCGACCTTCTTCACCGGTGCGAAGTCGGCCGACGACTACCTGGCCGCCGGAGCAACCTTGTTCCACACCGAGGTCCGCGCGTCCGAGGGCAAGTACGACCTGAGCACGGTCGAGAAGATGGTCGACTGGCGCGACACCAAACGCTGATATCTCTTACGCCCGAATGACGTCCCGTTTCGTCAGCTCGTTCCGCGGGTATCGCCTGGCAGATGGACGATGCGGAAGCCAGGCGGCTCATACAGCGACTGCGCCAGCACGCGGGCCGGACGTATGCCGCCGAAGCGGGAATCACCCTGCGGGACACTCCGATGCCGCTGTTCCAGCTCATGGTGCTGTGCATGCTGGCCAGCAAGCCGATCGATGCCTCGATCGCGATGCACGCGGCCAGGGAGTTGTTCCGGGCCGGGTTGCGCACGCCTCGGGCGGTGCTTGCGGCCAACCGGCAGACGATGATCGACGCGTTCGCCCGGGCGCACTATGTGCGCTATGACGAGAGTTCGGCGTCCCGGCTCACCGAACTGGCCACCCGCGTCAACGACGACTACCGCAACGATCTGCGCACGCTGGCCCGCGTCAGCAAGCCCGACGTGCGGTCCGCCAAGCAGCTGATCAAACAGTTCACCGGCATCGGCGACACCGGATCGGACATCTTCCTGCGCGAGGTCCAGGACGTCTGGCCCTGGGTACGGCCCTACTTCGACAAGCGCGCCCTCGACAGCGCCGAGCAACTCGGACTCCCCCGCGACCCCGAGAAGCTCGCCAGTCTCACCGGCCGCGTGATCGCGCCGCTCGCCGCGGCGCTGGTGCGGGTTTCCCTGGACGACGACGTGCGGCAGCGCATCGCCGGCTAAGCCGTGACCGTCCGGATCGGCACCTCAGGGTGGTCCTACGACCACTGGGACTCGGTGCTCTACCGCCCGGGCCTGCCGGTGGCCAAACGGCTGGCCCGCTACGTCGAAGTGTTCGACACCGTCGAACTCAACGCCAGCTTCTACCGGTGGCCGAAGGACGCCACCTTCGAAGGCTGGCGGACCAAACTGCCGGACGGGTTCACGATGACGGTCAAACTGCACCGCGGCCTGAGCCACTACCGCCGCCTCAACAACCCGGAACCGTGGATCGACCGCCTCGAACGCTGCCAGCGCGCGTTGGGCGACAAGCGCGAGGCGGTGTTGGTGCAGCTGCATCCCGACCTCGAACGAGACGACGCCAGGCTCGAGCATTTCCTGTCGCTGGTCCCCGACTGGATCCGGGTGGCCGTGGAGATGCGGCACCCGACCTGGGATGCCCCCGCGGTCTACGAGATCCTCGAGCGCTACCGCGCCGCCTATGTCGTGATCAGCGGGCCGGGGATGCCCTGTGTGCTGCGCGCCACCACCGAGCTGGTCTACGTCCGGATGCACGGTCCCGATACCGCGCCGATCTATGCCGGTGACTACACCGAGGACGACCTGCGCTGGTGGGCCGACCGGATCCGGGAATGGGAGGACCAGGAGCGCCGGGTGCTGGTGTACTTCAACAACGACGGGCAGGGCCACGCCGTGCGTAATGCGTTGCGGCTGCGCGAGTTACTCGGCGGATGACTCGAGCAACCGCTGTCGCGCCGTCGCGAATTCGCTGTCGGTGAGGTCGCCACGGTCGCGCATGGTCTTCAAGGTCTGCAGTCGTTCGGCCACCTCGGGCGGCAAGTCGTCGGGCTGCGGAGCGGCCCGGACAATGGGTTCGTCCTCGACGAGCTCGATCAGCTGCGGCCTGGCCGGATCGACGCGCACGGCGAGCCGGTCGTCGGCCTCGGGTAGCTGACCGAGGGTGAACGTGGCGGTGACTCGAGCCTCATAAGGCGCTGTGCCATCGGGCCGTTCGACGCGCAGCCGTAGTACGCGACGGCTGGCGTCCTTGTTCACCACGACGTTGAACGTCGGCCTGATGACCTCGAGCACCACGCCACTGGCCGCGACCCCGCCGCTGCGCAGTTGGTCCACACGGGACACCTCGACGACCAACCATGCGGCATAACCGACGACGAGCGCGGTCCACAGGACCAGCCACCACATCGACAACGGCGTGGTCCAGTCAGCGGCCCACGGCACTACCGAGGCGATCACCCAGCCCAGCACCGCAGGGCGCGGCGACCGGCGTGAGATCGCCAGGAACACAACGAACTGCGCGATGTAGCCGCCCAGCCAGACGGCGAGCACGCCGCCCTTGGCGGAAGTGGCACCGGCATGGTCGAGCAGTCGGGTGGCGGTCAGCGCCGGCGCGACGATCAGCACCCACCACAACGCCGAGAGCGCCGCTATCGTCCGCCACATCACCGGGCCACGGTATACGCCCGTCACGCTCCCACCACGTCACAGGCGGGTGCCAGCACGGTGACCAGCCCAGCCGAACCATCCACCCGGACCCGCATCCCGCTGCGCAACGTCGCCGGGATACCGGCCACGCAGGGGACGCTCAACGCCGCGTCACCCAGCATCACCCCGCCCGGGGTCAGCACGGCGGCCGGTGTGCCCAGCAGGGTCACCGATTCGATGTCGGCTCCTGCGACGACAGCGATGTGCTCGTCGGTGAGGCCCGCGTCGGCGGCCGAGTCGACCACCCGGATCGCGCCTTCCGCAACACCCGCGACCACGCCGGTCCCGTGCAGTTCATCGGCCACCTGTGCCGGGTCCGGCGCATCGACCGGGGCCCACGCCGTGTCGATGACGGCGGGCAGGCGGACGGCCTGCAGCCGCTCGCGCTCGGCGATACGGCGCTTGATGCGCAGCCGGGTGTCGGCGGGGACGGCCAGCGCCTCCTCGACGGTGAGCTGGAAGACGTCGTCGAGGGCCGCGATCTTGTCCGCGGCCATCAGCCGGCGGCCCAATTCCCGTACCGCAAGCCGCAATTGGTGGGTGAACCGCAGAGTGGTGTCGTACGCCACCGCCCGGCACGCTTGCGCGCCAGGTACCGTCGGATCTTCGTGATAGCCGGAGCCGTGCACCCGGATGGCCGCCGCCAACACAGCGTCGGGACGGTCGCCGACCGTGTGCGTCGCGAGTTCGACGCCGCCCGGCCCGCGATGCCCGACATGGGCCAGGGCCGCCTCGAAGGCACTCGCCAGCATCGGGGCGCCGGTGCGGGCGGCCGCCATATCGCCGGCCTCCAATGCCGCGCGGGCATACGGATGCGCACGCAGCACGCGCGCCAGCGAGTCGATCTCGGTGCGGATGCTCACCATCTGCTCCGCGCCGTCGAGGTGCGCGGGAGCCACCTCGGCGAGCAGGACTGCGAGCGCGGTCAATGTCCATCCTTCGTGGATTCGACTGCGCAGCAGTCGAATCCGAGCATCGAGCTGGGCGTCACGCAGCAGGGCGACATCGCGCCGCTCGGCGTCGGCGGCGTGCCGGTAGTCCCGCAGATGACGGTTGTACATACGGGCCGAGGCGAGCAGGCGGGTCGTCGAGAGCGCACCGGTGACCGCAGCCAGCAGCCCCGGGCCCGCGGTTGCGTCATCGCCCGCGGCGCGCAGCCGCCGAGACAGGGCGGCCGCCCGGGAGGGCAGCCGCGGCTCTGCGGCCGCCAGGGCCGAGGCGCCCAGGTAGATCCGGTGGCCGAAGGACGCGACCAGCCTGCTCTCCCATTCGTGCGCGACCGAGTCACGAAGCTCCAGCAGCGCAGACAGCGACCGTCCGGCCAGTCGCAGCCCGCTCAGGTGGAGATCCAGCGACATCGGCGTGAACGGGCCCGCGCCCGCATCACTCAGCGGGCTCGCGACGAATACCGGGAAGCGCGGGTCGATCCGGTCGTCGAACTCGCCGTCGAGCCCTTCGGGCGCAGCACCGCCGCCCGCCGCCCGCGGCACCGTGGTGACCGGCAACGGGATTCGTCCGGCGACGGCGACTGCACCGGCCGAGCCGATCTTGCGGCCCTGCAGCCCACGCACCGTATCGGCAATGGCATCGCTTGCGCCCCAGCCACATTCGAAGTCCCACTCGGTACGCAGCGGGCTCAGATCGAGCGGCGGGCACACCTGCGGCCAACCCGGCACCCCGCGGACCCTGGGGTGCGGGTCCACCCCGGCGAGCAGCCGGCTGGCGGAGACCACGGTGGTGACGTCGGCTCCTGCCAGGTCGACGATGCCGGTGCGGTCGGTAGCGACGGCGAGGACCAGGAACCGGATCAGGTCGTCGATGTGCACCACATGCAACGACCCTGTGGCGGCACCGCTCAGCAGAGCCGCCACCGAGCGGCAGACCAGAGCGTTGGTCTGCCTTCCCACCGGAGCGGCGATGCGAATCACGAGGTTCGGCGCCCAGCCGGTGCTGACCAGATCCTCGACCTGCTGCCAGCTGCGCGGAGCCAGCAGCGACAGCGACGGGAACACGATCCGCGCACCACCGCGGGCTGCCGCGTCACACACCCGGGCGACGTCGGCGGGACGGGTCGCCGCGTGGCTGTCGTCGGGTAGGGGAATCACGACATCCGCCAGCTCGGCCAACCGGTACAGAACCGGGTGGCTCAGGGCCGCACCGACGAAGTCGACACCCGGTTCGAGGTCACGGTGGGGACACTCGGCGATGCCGTACACGTCGTGACCGGCTGCCAGCAGGCTCTGGGCGAGGGCGCGACCTAGCTCTCCGGTGACCTCCGTGAGCAAGATCCGCATGCCACGCCCCTAGTTCCCCCGTCGTACTGCGACGAGAATAAGCAGGTCGCGACGAAAAAATCGACCTTTCGACTCCCGAAAGAACGTCGATCAGGACAGGCTGGCCCGGCCGTCGGCGTGCACGCGGACCTTGGCACCGGCGATGTCCTCGGCCACGGTGACAGCCGCCGCGTCCGCGTCGTCGATGATGGCCATCGCGCGGGCGTCCTCGGGGGTCCGCACCGTCAGGAACGCCTTCTCCGGACGTCCGTCGCGGTCGAACGGCGTGGTCCAGGACTCGACCGTGCCCTCGCCCTCCCACTCGACCACCGCGGTGCGGGTGGGTTCGCGATCGACCTCGGGCTGCACGTCCTCCCAGCGGAACGCGGCCGGCGGCGGGGTCGCGCTGTAGACACCGAAGCTGTGCTTGGTCAGGAAACCGCCGTTGGCGGTGATCAGGCCATAGGCGCCGGGTTCGGCGCGCAGCAAGCCGGCCATCGTGGCGATCGAGTGCATGACGTAGTTGTTCCACGGGCCACCGGCGAACGTCAGACCGCCGGTGACGGTCAACGGCCGCTTCGGGTCGTCGGTGGACAGGCCGAGTTCGGCGGCAGCCACCTGTACCGCTGACGGGAAGCACGAGTAGACGTCGATGTGCGCGAGGTCGTCGACGCCGACACCGGCCAGTTCGAGCGCGCGGCGCCCGGCGAGGCGGATCGCCGGTGAGCGGTGCAGCTCGTGGCGTTCGGCCACCGCGTAGGTGTCATGCGAGTCGGTGCCGGCGTAGGGGAACACCCACTGATCTCGCGGGATCTGCAACTCTCCTGCCTTCTCCGCCGAGCACAGAATGACGACGGCGGCCTGGTTGACCATGTTGTTGGAGTTCATCAACTTCGGATAGGGCCAGCTGATCATCCGATTGTCCGGGCCGGCCTGCCCGATCTCCTCGGCAGTGCGCGGCTCGCGACTCCAGGCCTGCGGGTTGTCCGCGGCCACCGCGCTGAACCGTGCCCACAGCTCGGCGATGCGGCGCTGATGGACCTCGACGCTCTCGCCGCTCGCGATCCGCAGCGCCTGCTCGAAGAGCGGATAGACATGCGACGGCAGCAGCAGGCCGATGCGCTCCTCGGCGGGGCTCGACATCGGCACCTCGTCCTCGGCGCCCGGCGGCACGGCGACGTCCTCGCCCTGACGCGTCCAGTCGGGTTTGATTCCCTTGCCCTGCAGGCGCTTCCGGGTACGCCACGTCTCTCCCCCGGCCAGCAGCACGACATCGGCGCGGCCCTGCTGAATGTCGAGGCAGGCCTGGTTGACCAGGGATTGCGGGGTGTTGCCGCCGACCCCGGTGTAGTACGTCGACGGATTGCGGGCGCCGATCCGCTGGCCCAGCAACAAGCCCGGATCGCGGTAGCGCCACGAGAGCAGGTTGACCACCCGGATGGCGTCCACGGCCTGCAGCACCGCCGGGCCGGCGGCCTCGCGGGCGGCCGCGGCCATCAGGTCGACGGGTTCGATCTGCGCCTCGTCGCGCTGGTTGATCTGTCCCACCGCGACCAGTACCGGCGTCCGAGGATCCATCGACGGCCCCTATCTGTAGTCGTGGCGGCTGTTGACGCCTGTCAAAACCTAGCATCGGCCGACAGCCGGTCCGATGGCGGTTCTCGGCCGCGCCGACGGTCATGCCAGGATGGCGCCATGACGGTCGTTCTGGTGCATGGCAATCCGGAAACCGATGTGATCTGGGGCCCGCTGGTCGAGGCGCTCGGTCGCGACGATGTGGTGCGGTTGTCGCCACCGGGGTTCGGCGCGCCGCTACCCGACGACTTTCCGGCGACCATGGTGGCCTACCGGGACTGGCTGATCGGTGAGCTGGAGAGTTTCGACGCCCCGGTCGACCTCGTCGGCCACGACTGGGGTGGCGGTCATGTGCTCAATGTCGTGATGAATCGTCCCGAGCTGGTGCGCAGCTGGGCCAGCGACATCGTCGGCGTGATGCATCCCGATTACGTGTGGCATGACATGGCCCAGGTATGGCAGACCCCCGGCGCCGGAGAAGAAGCCATCGAGGCGATGGCCGGCAGCTCGCACGATGACCGGGTCGCCCTGCTGACCGGGATGGGCATCCCGGCCGCCGTCGCCACCGAACTGGCGCTGGCGCAGGGACCCGAGATGGGACGGGCCATCCTCGCCCTCTACCGCTCGGCCGCGCAGCCCGCTGTCGCCGAGGCGGGCCGGTTCCTGGCCAACGCCACGGCCCGCCCAGGGCTGTCTCTACTGGCAACCGAGGACACCTACGTCGGCACCGATGAGCAGCGACGCGCCGCGGCCGAGCAGGCCGGTGCCCGCACCGAGGTGCTCGAGGGTCTCGGGCACTGGTGGATGCTGCAGGATCCGGTGCGCGGCGCCAAGGCGCTGACCGATTTCTGGGATTCGCTGGACTGAATTCGCGCCGGTTTCTCTGCACTGCGACACACGCAGTGCGAGCATGTTCGGCATCGCGGCCGACACGCGTGCCGCAGATGTCCGAGAAGGAACCACCATGGCCGAACCATTCCGCGGGGTCATCAAACTCGACATCCGGGACTCGGTTCCGGACTGGACGCCCTACGCGCTGCCCAAGGCCCCGGAGGGTGCGCCGAACATTCTGATCGTTCTCTACGACGACACCGGCCTGGCCGCGTGGTCGCCGTACGGCGGGCGGATCAACATGCCCACCATGGATAGGCTTGCCGACAACGGTGTGACCTACACCCAGTGGCATACCACCGCCCTGTGCTCGCCGACCCGGTCGACATTCCTGACCGGGCGCAACCACCACGTCAACCGGTGCGCGTCGATCACCGAGGGGTCGATGGGCTTCCCCGGAGCCGCCGGGCGGCTACCCGCCGAATGCGCGACCGTCGCGCAAGTGTTGCAGGACAACGGTTATGCCACCATGTGGCTCGGCAAGAACCACAACGTTCCGGTCGAGGATCTCTCACCAGGTGGCAGCCGTTCGGAGTGGCCGCTGTCCAAGGGGTTCGACCGGTTCTACGGCTTCCTCGGCGGTGAGACCAACCAGTGGTACCCCGACCTGCTCGAGGACAACCACGCGATCGAACCGCCGTACACTCCCGAAGAGGGCTATCACCTGTCCAAAGACCTTGCCGACCAAGCGATTCGGATGCTGCGCGACCTGCGCTCGTCGGCGCCGTCGAAACCGTGGTTCATGTGGTTCTGCCCCGGGGCGAACCACGCACCGCACCACAGCCCGCAGGAGTACATCGACAAGTACAAGGGCGTGTTCGACGACGGCTACGAGGCCTACCGCGAGTGGGTTCTCGCGCGGATGATCGAGCGCGGCGTGGTGCCGCAGGGCACCGAGTTGACCCCGTTGAACCCGATGCCGGATGACGTGGCCAATGAGGCGGACTACGTGCGGCCCTGGGCCGAGCTCAACGACGACGAGAGAAGGCTGTTTTGCCGGATGGCCGAGGTCTTCGCCGGATTCTCCGAATACACCGACGTCCAGGTGGGCCGCATCATCGACTTCCTGGAGCAGACCGGCCAACTGGACAACACCCTGATCTTCTATTGCGCCGACAACGGCGCCTCCGGCGAAGGCACCCCCAACGGATCGGTCAACGAGAACAAGTTCTTCAACGGCTTCCCGGACAGCCTGGAGGAGAACATGTCGTATTTCGACGAACTCGGCGGCCCGGAAACGTACAACCACTACCCCACCGGATGGGCGGTGGCCTTCTCCACGCCGTTCCAGATGTTCAAGCGCTACGCGCAATTCGCCGGTGGCACGTGTGACCCGCTGGTCATCCACTGGCCCAAGGGAATCAAGGCCCGCGGCGAAATGCGCCACCAGTACCACCACAGCACCGACATCGTGCCGACCATTCTCGAGGCGGTCGGCTTGGAGATGCCGACGGCGTACCGGGGCGTCGAGCAGTACCCGCTCAACGGGGTGTCGATGCGGTACAGCTTCGACGATGCGCACGCGCCGACCACGAAGAAGCGCCAATACTTCGCCATGCTGGGTACGAGGGGTATCTGGCAGGACGGCTGGAAGGCGGCCGCCCTGCACGCACCTATCAGCGGAAAGGGCCACTTCGACGCCGACCGCTGGGAGCTCTACCACGTCGACGAAGACCGGGCTGAGGCGCGCAATCTGGCCGAGCAGCATCCGGACAAACTGGTGGAGCTGATCGCTGCCTGGTTCGAGGAGGCCGAGGCGAACTTTGTTCTCCCCCTTGATGATCGACCTGCCGTTGAACAGATCAACGACGAACGGCCGCAAGGTGAGCCGCCCCGATCGCGGTATATTTACTTCCCGCACACCTCTCCGGTACCGGAGTCCACCGCGGTGAGCATCCGCGGCCGCTCCTACCGGATCCTCGCCGATGTCGAAGTGACCTCGGACTCCGAAGGAGTGATCTTCGCCCACGGTTCACGCTTTGGCGGGCACTCCCTGTTCATCAAGGACCGCAAGCTGCACTACGTGTACAACTTCCTGGGCATCAAGCCCGAGCAGGTCTTCGTCTCCCCGGAATTGGAGGCCGGCCAGCTGACACTCGGGGTTGAGTTCGTCCGCGAGGGCGCCGGCGAGCACATGGAATCCCTGGGCACCGCGAAGCTCTACGTCGGCGAGACCGTCGTGGCCGAGGGACCGATGCGCGCGCAGATCGGGCCGTTCACTCTCTGCGGTGACGGGCTGTGTGTGGGCTTTGACAGTGCCGACCCGGTCAGCCGCCTCTATCCGCCGGGGTTCCCGTTCACCGGTGGACGCATCCTCGGAGTAGGCGTCGACGTCAGCGAGGAGCAGTACGTCGACCTGGCGCGCGAAGCCGCGGCAGCGTTCGCGCGGGACTGATCACGGTCGCAAGGCCACCCGGATGCAGCCGTCGTCCTTGTTCTTGAACATGTCGTAGGCCTGCACACCCTGCTCCAGCGGGAGGTCGTGGGTGATCAGCTTGGCCGGGTCGAGATCGCCCTGCTGCACGTAGTCGAACAGCCGCGCCATGTACCGCTGGCCGTGCTGCTGGGCCGACTTGATGGTCAGGCCCTTGTTGGTGACAACACCCATCGGGAATTTGTCGGTCACGCCGTAGACGCCGAGCACCGAGACCACTCCACCCTTGCGGCACGCCAGGATCGCCTGCCGCAGCGCGCTGGCGCGGTCGGTCTCCAGGTGCAGCAGTTGCTTGGCCCGGTCGTAGAGCTGTTGGACACCGGTGCCGTGACCTTCCATACCGACCGCGTCGATGCACGCGTCCGGGCCCCGCCCGCCCGTCATCTCCCGCAGAGTCTCGTGCACACTCTCGACGGCCGTGTAATCGATTGTCTCCAAACCGTATCCGTCGTGAGCCAGTGAAAGCCGTTCCGGCACACGGTCGATCACGATCGCCCGCTCGGCGCCGAGCAACAGCGCACTCTTGGCGGCCATCAACCCCACACCTCCGGCGCCGAAGACGGCGACGGTGTCGCCCGCGGAAACGTCGCAGAAGTCGGCGCCCATGAATCCGGTGGGCGCGGCGTCGGACAGGAACAGGGCCTGTTCATCGCTGACGCCTTCGGGGATCGGAAAGCAGTTCACGTCGCCGAACGGGACCCGGATGTATTCGGCGTGCGAACCGGCGTATCCGCCGAAGGGATGGGTGTAGCCGTAGATTCCGCCGGACGGATATCCGAGCAGCGGCTGCTGCAACTCGGCGTTGGGATTGGTGGTGTCACAACAGGAATACAGCTCGTGCTCGCAGTACCAGCAGCGGTCGCAGGCGATGAACGAGGGCACCACCACCCGCTCGCCGACGGTGCGAGCCGCCACCTCCGATCCGATGTCGACGATCTCGCCCATGAACTCGTGACCGAAGACGTCGCCCTCCCGCATACCAGGCAGGTAGCCGTCGATGAAGTGCAGATCGGACCCGCAGGTGGTCGTCAACCGCACCCGCAGGATGATGTCGTGGGGGTTGAGGATCGAGGGATCGTCGACAGTTTCGACCGCCAAGTCGTTGACGCCGTTCCAACAGAGTGCACGCATGGGTGGCCTTTCCCCTCAGCGCGCGGACGCGCGGGAGCTCGGATTTCGTCGGATGGTGGGGATCTCGCCGGTCTGCAGCAGCGCACGAGCTCGGTACAGGATCGTGAATGCCACCGCACCGGAGAGTAGCTGCGGTGCAGGCATTTTGGTCCGCAGCGTCAACTCCGTGCCGAGGTTGTTGGGCGCGCGCCGGAACTCGACGATGATCTCGTTGCCGTCGCCGCCGACGAACCGCAGCGCGTCGGTGTCGCTGGCCAGCCGCGAGTCCCAGTCGACGTCGACGTCCGCGGCATGCAGGTGCCAGTGGTAGCGGTTGGGTTCGGTGAAGCGCACCTCCCCGAGTTCGCCGAGCACTTCCGAAAGCCGGTGCGCATCGCGCCAGAACTCCTCGGCCTCGACCACGGTGCAGGAAACTGTGATGGTCTGCTGCGCGGTGGTCTGCGGCGCGGCGTCCGCGATTTTGTCGACCAGTCCGGCGATCTGACCCTTCGCGCTGTCCAGGAAGTTCACCCTCGTGCTCCCTTCGTCGAGAACAGTCGATACCCCAGGCCATCGCGGTCAAACGGGCACGCAGGGTTTGTTTTTGGGCGCGGGGGGTACGCGTAAGCGTCCCCTAACAAGGAAGTGAGGGCCGCATGGCTGTGGGATCGGGAGTGATTTCAAGGGCCGCTATGACATTCGTCGGCGGAGCCGCGGTGTTGACGCTTGCCGTCGGCTGCGGGAGCAGCAATGACAATTCCAAGACGAGCACGTCGACGACCACCACGACGACGTCGCCGACCTCATCTGTCGTGGTGACGACCAGCCCGGGGGGCGGTGACACCACAGCACCCGGCGGCGCGACGGGTACCGCACCGGGCGTCAACGGTGGCGCAGGACCGGGCGGCGTGACGGGCACGGCACCCGGCGTCGAGGGCGGCGCGGGACCCGGCGGCGCCAGCGGATCTGCTCCGGGCGTCCAAGGCGGCGCCGGACCCGGCGGCGTTAGCGGATCTGCTCCGGGCGTCCAAGGCGGCGCGGGACCGGGCGGTGCCGGCGGCTGCGTGAACGGCGTGGGCTGCCTGGGAACGGGCTAAAGACCCCGATCTGAGTGGCCATTCGTGACGCGGCGACGCCCGTCACGGGTGGCCACTCAGTCGTCTGCCGGTCCGACCCGATAGATCGACTTGAGCGCGAAGAACGCGTCGAGACCTTCCGGGCCCAGCTCACGGCCGATCCCGCTGGCCTTCACCCCGCCGAACGGGGCGCGGAAGTCCAGCTGATAGTCGTTGATGCCGATCGTGCCGGTGCGCACCGCACGGGCCACCTCGATGGCCCGCTCGTCGTCGCTCGACCAGACCGTGCCGGCCAGGCCGAACTCGCTGTCGTTGGCCAGCGCGATCGCTTCGTCGTCGCTGTCGTACGGGATCACCGCAAGCACCGGGCCGAAGATCTCTTCCTGGGCGATCCGATCGGAGTTGTCGACGTCGGCGAACACCGTCGGCGAGACGAACCAGCCGCGGGGCTGGTCGGCCGGAACCGAGCCGCCGACAATGAGTTTCGCCGAGCTGTTCTTGCCGGATTCGATGTAGCCCAGCACGCGGTCCCGCTGGCGGGCACTGACCAGTGGGCCGATGTCGGTCGACGTGTCCAGCGGGTCACCGACTTTCAGCTCCCCCACCATGCCGGCCAGCGCGTCCAACACCTCGCCGTAGCGCGACCGCGGTGCCAGAATCCGCGAGCTGAGGTGGCACGTCTGGCCGTTGTTGACGAACGATGCGGTGCGCAGACCCTTGATCGTGGCATCCAGGTCCGCGTCGTCGAGGATGATCGCCGCGGACTTGCCGCCCAGCTCCAAAGTGACCGGACGCAGCAGCCGCCCGCACACCTCGCCGATCGCGCGACCGGCGGCCGTCGAGCCGGTGAAGGTGACCTTGTCCACCCCGGGATGAGCCACCAGGTAGGCCCCCGCGGCCGCACCACCGGGAACGATGTTGAGCACACCGGCAGGCAGGCCGGCCTCCTCGGCGGCATGCGCGAACACCAAGGCGTCCAACGCCGTTTCGGGGGCGGCCTTGAGCACCACCGTGCAGCCGGCGGCCAACGCGGGCGCCAGCTTGAATGCGGCCAGCGCCTGCGGATAGTTCCACGGCACGATCGCGGCCACCACGCCGACGGCCTCGCGGCGCACCACGGTGTGCCCGATCATGCTCGGGCGGATCTCTTCGATCGGCGTGTCGGTGATCAGCTGCGCGTAATAGCGCAGGAGGGCCGCCGGGAAGCGGCCGTTGGCCCCGCGCGACAACGACATCGGCATGCCGTTCTCGCGGGTCACCAGTTCGTCGGTGCCCTTGGCACGTTTGTCGAGCGCAGCGGCAAAGGCAGTGAGCACCTCCGCCCGGTGATCGGGCGAGGCGGACTGCCAGTCGGCGAGTGCGGCCCGGGCCGCGGCGACCGCGGCGTCGATCTCGGCCTCGGTGGCGCTGGCGCCGTCGCCCAGCGGCTCACCGGTCGCCGCTTCGATCACCGGCTGCACCTGGTCGGCACGACGGAACGCACCGTCGACGAAGATCTCCGCGGTCGTGGTCATGTCGTCACTCCTGTGGTCTCGGCGGCGAACAGCACGCCATCGGCGATCAACTGGTCGATCTCATCGTCCGCCATGCCGAGGACGTCGCGACACACCTGGCGGGTGTCGGCACCCGGCAACGGCGCCGGGCGCTGCGGTGCCGGCGGGATGTGACGGTAGGGCGCCGGACCGGCCTCGGTCGGCAGCGGATGCTCGAGCAACGGATGAACCATGTCGCTGAACACTTTTCGCAACCGAAGCTGCGGATCATCGGCGAGCTCGGTGACCCGGATCATCGGGCCGGCGGGCACGCCGGCGGCCTGGAGAGCCTCGGCGGCCTGGAGCGGCGGGCGGGCCTTCACCCAATCGGCCAGGTCGGTGTCGCCGATGACGGCGGCCACGGCACGGCGGTCGGCGTCCGAGCGGATCGACACCACACACCATTCGTCATCGCCCGCACACGGCAGCACCCGATGCTCGGCGGGATCCGCCTCGACCTGCCCGGCACCGCTCGCCGCCGCGGCCAGCGTGACGTAGAGGGTGTCGAGCTGATTGATCGCCGCCTCCGCCTGCGACACGTGGATGCGGGCGCCGATGCCGTCACGCTGGCGGCGGATAAGCCCGGCCAGCGCCCCGATCGCACTGATCCGGCCCACGACGTGATCGGGGAAGATCGTCGTCGCGTCGTAGAACGCGTGCCGCGCCGTGGGCGCGGGTGGTTCCTGCGACGTCCACAACCGCGTCACGCCGATCGTCGCGCGCACCAGCGGGCCGTAGCCCAGACGCTTGCTCCACGGCCCGGCGTCGCCGAAGGCACTGCTTTCGGCCAGCACCAGACCGGGGTTGAGTTGCCGCAACCGGTCGTGGGAAAAGCCAAGAGCTGCAAGAGTTCCCGGCTTGAAGTTGGCGAACATCGCATCGGCGGCGGCCACCAGGCTGCTGAACACCTCAGCCCCGGCGGGGCTGCGGAGTTCCAGTCCCAGCCCGAGTTGGTTGCGATGTGCGCGGGCGAACGATTCGCTGATCTGCTGATTCGGACGCTTCTGGCGCAGTCCGTCCGGGTAGCCGGCACTCTCGATCTTGATGACCTCGGCGCCCAGGTCGCCGAACAGCCGGCTGAGCTCGCCACCGGCGACGATCACGCCGAGATCCAGCACCCGAATGCCCTCGAACGGACGCGCGCCCACCGCCTGTGTGGCAGCTGGCGCGAATCGTGCTGTCTGCCAATGCTCGTCGCTGTGACCGGCTTCGGGTGCGGCTGTGCGGTAACCGGCGTGCTTACCGTCGACCACCCAGTAACCGGCTGGAACGCGGGCCGTCACACCGGGTGCGACCTCGGTGTCGACCAGCGCTCCGACCTCGGCGAAGTGCTCGGATTCCAGTGCCTCCGACGGGGTCAGCACCGCGGCGATCGGCACGCCGTGCGCCTGCCCCTCGGCGACCAGCTCGGCCATCGTCTTGTCGGCGAACAGCGCTGCCATCAGTTGGCTCAGCTCACCGAAGGCCTTGGTGCGGGCGGCAATCGAATCGAAGACCGGATCCTGAAACTGCTCGGGTTCGCCCAGCCATGCCCGCATGCCGCGCCACTGCCGCGGCGCCAGCACACAGATCCGCACATACCCGTCGCGGCAGGCGAAGATCGGATAGGAGTCCTGGTTCCTCGGCCGCCCGCGCCAGCGTTCGCCCGCATTGCGGGCCGTCGCGGCCTGACCCTGGGTACCGAACGGCGGGTCCAGCGTCAGGACCACGGCGTCGAACCGGGAGAAGTCGATGTAATCGCCTGTCCCACAACGCAACCGGTTGAAATAGGCGACCAGGACCGCCCAGCTGGCCTGCACGGCTGCGGTGGTCGACGCGATGCCGTCCGGCGGCAGCACCGGCGTGCCCGTCGTCGGACCGGATCGGGACAACGCGGTGGACATCGCATACAGCACCGGGTCGGTGGCCCGCCACGACGCCCGCGGGCCGTCGGCGCCGAAGTCGGTGACCGACATGGCGACCAGGTGCGGGAACTCATCGGCCAGTGCGTCGCACGACGTGCCAAACGCAGCCGCCAGCCCGGGCGTCCCGCTGTCGACGACGATGTCGGAACCGCCGGCCAGCTCCAGGAACTGCCGCCGGTCGTCAGTGTCCGCCGGATCGAGCACGATCGTGCGCTTGTTGGCGTTGTGCAGAGCGAACGGGATGCTGACCTCGTCGAGGGTCGGCAGCGCGCGTCGCGCGGCGCTACCACCGGGCGGCTCGACCTTGATGACGTCGGCGCCGAGATCGGCGAGCAGCCGTCCGATCGCGTCACCCGTCTGGTCACACAGGTCGAGCACTCGGACTCCAGCGAGCAAAGGTTCCGACGCGAGCACGTCGGACAGCGTAGTGGTGAACAATCGGTGCCCCGGCGGCACGGTGGCGCGACTCGGGGTTTGATGGGGACATGGACTCGATAAGCGCGGAGACCATTGACCAACTCGACGGCTGGTGGCGGGCAGCCAACTACCTTTCCGTCGGACAGATCTACCTGCTCGACAACCCGCTGCTGCGCACACCGCTGACCCGCGAGGACGTCAAACCCCGGCTGCTCGGCCACTGGGGCACCACGCCCGGACTGAACTTCCTCTACGCGCACCTCAACCGCGCGATCAAGCAGCGCGAGCAGTCGACGGTCTACGTCACCGGGCCCGGCCACGGCGGTCCCGGACTGGTGGCCAATGCCTACCTCGACGGCACCTACACCGAGACCTACCCCGACATCACCCAGGACACCGAGGGCCTGCGCCGGCTGTTCCGCCAGTTCTCCTTCCCCGGCGGCATTCCCTCACACGTCGCCCCGGAGACGCCCGGCTCGATCCATGAAGGCGGTGAACTGGGGTATGCGCTGTCGCACGCCTACGGCGCCGCGTTCGACAATCCCGATCTTCTGGTCGTCGCGGTGGTCGGCGACGGCGAAGCCGAGACCGGTGCGCTGGCAACCAGCTGGCATTCCAACAAGTTCGTCAACACCGCGCGCGATGGTGTGGTGCTGCCGGTCCTGCACCTCAACGGCTACAAGATCGCCAACCCCACTGTGCTGGCCCGCATCCCGGACGACGAATTACGGTCTCTGATGGTCGGATACGGCCACGAGCCGTACTTCTTCGAGGTGCCCGACGACGGGGCGACCGATCACACCGACGCCCACCGCCGGTTCGCCGCCCTGCTCGACGAGGTGCTCGACCGGATCGCCGAGATCAAAGCCCAGCCGGGCGAGGAGCGGCCGGCCTGGCCGATGATCGTGTTCCGCACCCCCAAGGGGTGGACCGGCCCGGCCTACATCGACGGCAAGAAAACCACCGGATCGTGGCGCGCACACCAGGTTCCGCTGTCCAACGCCCGCGATACCCCCGAACACCTGCAGGTGCTGGCCGACTGGCTGGCGTCCTATCGCGCCGACGAACTGTTCGACGCCGACGGCACGCTGGACCCGCGCATCGCTGCGCTGGCACCGCCCGGCCACCTGCGGATGAGCGACAACCCGCACGCCAACGGGGGCCTGCTACTCAAGGATCTGCGGCTGCCGGACTTCCGCACCTTCGGCGTCGACGTTCCCGCACCGGGCGCCACCGTCGCCGAAGCCACCCGGGTACTCGGCCAGTGGCTGACCGAGGTGATCCGGCTGAACCCGGACAACTTCCGGATCTTCGGACCCGACGAGACCGCCTCCAACCGGTTGCAGGCCGTGTTCGACGTGACCGACAAGCAGTGGAACGCCGAGTTTTTCGGCCCCGAGGTCGACGAGCATCTGGCGCGCGCGGGCCGGGTGATGGAGATGCTGTCCGAACACCAATGCCAGGGCTGGCTCGAGGGCTACCTGTTGACCGGCAGACACGGGCTGTTCAACTGCTACGAAGCCTTCATCCACATCGTCGACTCGATGTTCAACCAGCACGCCAAGTGGCTGAAGGTCACCAACCACATTCCGTGGCGCCGCCCGGTCGCCAGCCTCAATTACCTTCTGTCCAGCCATGTTTGGCGTCAGGACCACAACGGCTTCTCCCATCAGGATCCCGGCTTCATCGACCACGTCGTCAACAAGCGGGCCGAGGTGGTGCGGGTGTATCTGCCTCCGGACGCCAACACGTTGCTCTCGACCTATGACCACTGCCTGCGGTCGCGCCAGTACGTCAACGTCGTGGTCGCCGGCAAGCAGCCGCACCCGAATTTCCTCACGATGGAGCAGGCGATCGCGCACTGCACCCGCGGTCTGGGGATCTGGGAATGGGCAAGTAATGAGACCGTCGGCGAAGAGCCCGACGTGGTGATCGCCGCCGCGGGTGACGTGCCGACGCTGGAGGCGCTGGCCGCCGTCGACCTGTTGCGCCGGCATCTGCCGGAGCTGAAGGTCCGCTTCGTCAACGTGGTGGACCTGATGCGGCTGCAGGACGACACCGAGCATCCGCACGGGTTGTCGAGCCGCGAGTTCGACATGATCTTCACCGCAGACAAGCCGGTCCTCTTCGCCTATCACGGCTACCCCTGGCTGATCCACCGGCTGACCTACCGCCGCAGCAACGACAGCCGAATCCACGTCCGTGGGTACAAGGAGGAAGGCACCACCACCACACCGTTCGACATGGTGATGCTCAACGACCTGGACCGCTACCACCTGGTCATCGACGTCATCGACCGCGTGCCGCACCTGCAGTCGAGCTGCGCGACGCTGCGCCAGGAGATGGTCGACAAGCGGCTGGCCGCCCGCGAGTACACCCGGGCCCACGGCGACGACATCCCCGAGGTGCGCGACTGGGTGTGGCCGGGTGCGGGCGGTGCGCAACCGGGTGTGTCGATCGACGCTACCGCCGCCACCGGAGGGGACAACGAATAGAAGTTAGCTGGGGCACTCAGCCGCGGCAGGTAATATTGACGCCGTTATGTCCGAGCACGCCGCAGTCGCCGCCCATCCGCATCCGCATGTGTCGCAGCTGGCTGCCCTGCACCACTTCCGCATCTACGTCGACATCGGCGTCGTTGTCGTCGTGCTCGCGATGACCAACCTGCTCGCCCACTTCACCACGCCGTGGGCGAACGTCGCGGTGGTGCCCGCCGCCGCGGCCGGCTTGCTGATGCTGGTGCGTTCCCGCGGATTGGGTTGGGCTGAACTGGGATTAGGCCGCGAACACTGGAAGTCCGGCGCCCTCTATGCGCTCGGCGCGGTGCTACTGGTGCTGACCGTGATCGCGGTTGGCGCCCTGCTGCCGTGGACCCGGCCGATGTTCCTGAACAACCACTACGCGACGCTGTCCGGCGCGCTGCTCGCCTCCATGATCATCATCCCGCTGCAGACCGTCATTCCCGAGGAGCTGGCGTTTCGCGGTGTCCTGCACGGCGCATTGGATCGCGCCTGGGGTTTCCGGGGCGTTGCCGCTGCGGGATCCTTGCTGTTCGGACTGTGGCACGTCGCCACCTCGCTGGGTCTGACCAGCAGCAATGTCGGCTTCACCCGGCTGTTCGGCGGGGGCTTTTTCGGCATGCTCGCCGGGGTCGTGATGGCGGTCCTGGCCACCGGCGCGGCCGGTTTCGTGTTCACCTGGCTGCGGCGACGCAGCGGCAGCCTGATCGCACCGATCGCGCTGCACTGGTCACTCAACGGCCTCGGTGCGCTGGCCGCCGCCCTGGTCTGGCACCTGTCGACTTAGCCCCGTCGCCGTGCCCGGAACTCCCGGTTTTTGAGCTTGTTGCCGCACGTCGCCATGTCGCACCAAGTGCCCCCGTGGTTGCGGGACCGGTCGTAGAACGCCCACCGGCACTTCTCGTTGCCGCACGCCTTGAGCTTCGCCCACGTCCCGGCGCGCTGAGCCTCGGAGACGATGAGCAGCAGCGACAACAGGCGCCCCGGCAGCGAATCGGCGTCCGCGGCCACCTCTACCGCGCCGTCCGCGCTGAGACGCACCCGCGCGGTCGCCGCATCGGCGACCCGGCTCAGGGGATGCAGTTCCTGGGAGGGCGGGGCCGGGCCGCCCGCATTGTGGACCAGCAGCGCGCGCAACGCCTCCCGGACTTCGCGGACGTCGCTCAATTCACCGGGGGTGACAGCGTCACCGGGCGGCAGCAAGCCTTGCGATCGCAGCCACGGCTCGGCGTCGTCGGCACGTGCCAGCCGATCGGACCCGGACTCCAGATCGAGGGTGTTGACCAGCGCCTGAACGCGGGAAAGCGGTTCGGGCGCCGGCTTGCCCTCGGTATCCCCGAGCCAGTCGACCATAACCACGAGCCTAGGCCGGCGTGACCAGTAAAACAATTTGACTGGTCATTAATGACCAGTGTAACGTTTTGGGTGGTCATTTAGAGCACGGCAACGAGGCCGGCTCGGAACGGGAAACGCCCATGGGGCTCAACCAATTTCACGATAACTTCGGCGACATTAACATCGGCGTAACACGCGGATCTTCCGCCCCCGTGTCGGACACCGAACACCAGCGCGCGACAACCGCCACCAGACTGCGAGCCCGGCTTTTCGCCGGCCGACTCGACCGCGATGTCGAGGATGGCATCGCACCGATGCCGGGAAGCCCGCTCGCGGTCCATGTGGCCCGCCTGACCTCGGTCGACGAACGCGAGGCCCTGGCCCGCTCATTGCGGCACGCGCTGGGAGACATGCGTAGCGACCACGAACCTTTCTCGCCGCGCATCCCGGTACATCCCGACCGCCTCGCGGGCTGCCGCGGCGTGATCGATGACATCACCTTGCGACTGCACGCGCCGCGGCCGGTGCGGGCGCGAGGAATGGCTCGGTTGCGGATGTTGCTCTCCGACGGCACAGGTCCGCTGTATCGCGCCGGCCGGGGCAGCCTCGCCGCCGAATTGCGCGGTGTGCTCGCCGCTCTTTAAGGCAGCAGCACCGCCGCACCGGCGATCCGACCCTCGACGAGGTCGGTCAACGCCTGATCTGCGTGGTCGAGCGGATACTCCGGTGTGGTGACCTCGATGCGGTGACGGCCCGCGAAGGCCAGGAACTCGCGGGCGTCGGCGCGGGTGTTCGACGACACCGATCGGACCTGACGCTCCTGGAACAGATGGCGCTGATAGTTCAGCGCCGGGATGTCGCTGAGGTGGATCCCCGCGATCGCCAGCGTGCCGCCGCGATCGAGGGCCTCCAGGGCCGGCAGGACGAGATCGCCGACCGGGGCGAACATGATCGCCGCGTCCAGCGGGACAGGCGGCGGGTCGGCGGCTCCCTGCGCCGAGGCGGCACCCAGGCTCAGCGCGAGTTCCTGCGCGTCGGCGCCGCGCGTCATCACATGGATTTCGGCGCCCTGCGCCAGGGCAACCTGGGCGGTGATGTGCGCGCTGCCGCCGAATCCGTACAACCCCAACCGGCCGCCGGGCGGAAGCTCGGCCCGCACCAGCGACCGGTAGCCGATGATTCCGGCGCACAGCAGCGGCGCCAGCTCGCTGTCGGAGTATCCGGCGGGCAGCCGGTGCGCGAAATCGGCTGGGACGGTAGCGAAATCGGCATATCCCCCATCGGCGTCCCAGCCGGTGTAGCGGGAATTCGGGCACAGGTTCTCCGCGCCTCGCAGGCAGTACTGACACTGTCCGCAGGTGTGGCGCAGCCACGCGATCCCGACCCGGTCGCCGGTGGCGAAGTCCCCGTCGACGCCGGGCCCGATTCCGACGACCTCGCCGACCACCTCATGGCCGGGCGTGACGTGCGGGCGGTGCACGGCCAGGTCGCCCTCGGTGACGTGCAGGTCGGTGCGGCAAACGCCGCAGGCCAGTACCGCCACCAACAGTTCGCCGGGCCCCGGCTGCGGGATCGGGGCGGCGCCGTCCCACTCCAGTGGGTGGCTGCGCATCGGTCCGGGCCTACGTACTCGCCAAGCGCGCATCGTGGTGGGTGAGGTCGCCATCTCCCTATCGTGCAACGCCCGGCTGAGGTTGTCGGCTCAGTCGGGCATCGCCCGCGTAACGGCTCAGGTGCGCCGGACCATCCCCACGATCCAGAGCAGGATCACCGAGCCGAGGATCGCGGTGAACAGGGTGAACCACCACCCGCCTGCGGCGGTGTCGAGGAAGAAGCTCAGCAGGAATCCACCGATGAGCGCACCGACGATCCCGATCAAGATGTTCATCAGGATGCCGGAACCGCCGCCCTTGACGATCTTGCCAGCGATCCAGCCGGCAAGCGCGCCGATGATGATGTAGCCGATCCAGCCGACGCTCGTCAGCGTCGTCGAACGGGCCAGGAATTCAGTCGCTGCCACCATGTCCATGACGGTCTCCTACAGGTCGCCGGCCAGCGCCGATGCTGGCCGCTATCCCTTCGGTATACGCCTGGCAGATAACGATTGGCCTGCTCAAACGGCCACGATCGGCTATTGGCCGGGCGTCATCCCCGGGACCGGGGTCTCCACCGGGACGGGGACACCGAGCGGGATCCGGCCACCCGCGGCGGGCGGCGGCGCGTTCGAGTCCGCGACCGGCGCATTGGGATCGGCCACCGGCGCGGGTGGCGCGGTGTACGGCCGGATTGACTCGGCCAGCGCCTTGGCGGCTGCCGGATCGATCGGATCCTTGGCGGTGCCCAGCCACACCACGAACCAGCGTTGGTTGCGCTGATCGCGCGGCGCGTTCGGGACGGCAGTGCCGACGACGCCCGCCCAGATCTGACCGTTGGGCTTGGTGGTGTCGGTGAACTTCACCTCGTAGGACGAGAAGTAGCCCGGCATGTCACCGGCCTGCAACGCCCCGCTCTGCTGGTTGATCCGGACGCCGGGGAACGGCATGAAGAACTCGCCCATGTCCGACGCCAGCCGGATCGCGGCCTTGCTGTTGTCCTGCTCGGCGCCGGCGAACAGCTTCAAGTCGAGCCGGCCGAGGATGACGCTGGTGTCGTTGGCAGTCGGGGCGGGCTGACCGTTCTCGGCAGGCGCAGTCGTCTTGCTCAGCAGTGCCTGGCCGTAGTTCAGCCGCGACGCATCGGAGACCACCCAGCCCGCGGGCAGCAGGTAGCTGAAGCCACCGGACGTGTTCGGGATGCGGCCCGGCTCCAGCGGCGCCGGAGGCGGCGGCGGGGCGTTCGGATCCGCGGGCGGCGGCGGAGGTGCGTTGGGATCCGCCGGCGGCGGCGGTGCCACCGGCGGCGCATTCGGATCCGCGGGCGGCGGTGGCGGCACCGCCGGGGCGTTGGGATCAGCCGGCGGCGCGGCCGGCGGGGCGGCGGGGGCCGCCGTCGTGGGTGTCGGCGTCGCGGGATCCGCGACGGCAGTCGTCGACGGCAGGGCGATCGTGACGGCGGTGGCGGCGGTCACCGCGGTGACCGCGAACGCCGTCCAAAGGCCCGGCCGTCGCGAAATCGAGTCCGGCTGCGTCATGGCGATGAACCTACCGTGTTACGGCCGTGACGCAAGTGTGGCCTGCTCACGATGTGGCGCGGTGTAACGCTGTTGCGAGCTTACAAAATCGGCCATCGACGCAGGTCGCTGCGGGCTCGTCAGCGGGCCGCCGGGTGCAGGGCGACTTCCTGCGCCTTCACTGTGAACCACACGTCGTCCCCGGCTGCCAGCCGCAAGCCCGCCGCGGACTCCGCGGTGATGTCGGCGGCCAGTCCGGGCGCGCCGTCGGCCTGCTCCTGGCCGCGCACCCGCACCCGCGCGCCGTCGGCGTCCAGCTCCGCGACGCGGATCCGGACGCTGTTGCGCGGGCTGCCGTGCGGCAGCTCCCGGTACACCGCGACCGCGCCCGGCGAGAACACCGCGACGAGCGCGCCCGCCTCCTGCGGTTCCACGTCGTGGCGGCCGTGCCACAGGGCCCCGTCGGCGGCCCGCAGCGCCTCCGGACCGGCCGCCTCGCCCCGAACGACATTCACCCCGGCGATGCGGGCGCCGAACATGCTGCGCGGCGCGGCCAGGACATCGCCGACCGCGCCGATCTCGGCGACGCGTCCGTCGTCGAGCACCATCACCCGGTCGGCCAGCGTCAGCACGTCGAGCAGATCGTGGGTGATCAGAACCGTTGCCCGGCCCGACTGCGACGACACCCGGCGCAGCAGCGCCCGCACCGAGGCGGCCACCGCGACGTCGAGTCCGGACAGTGGCTCGTCGAGCAGCAGCACCTCCGGCTCGGCCGCCAGCGCCCGCGCGATCGCAGCCCGCTGCGCCTGCCCGCCGGACAGCTGGTCCGGTTTGCGATCGGCCAGCTCGGCCAGTCCCACCTCGGCCAGCCAGCTCGCGGCACTGCGGCGGGCCGCGGCACGCCCCGCCCCGCGACTGCGCGGCGCGAACTCGACGTTGGCCTGCACGCTCAGATGCGGGAACAGCAGTGGGTCCTGCAGTAGCAGGCCGACGCGACGGTCGTGGGTGGCCACCGAGATACCGTCCTCGGTGTCGGTGAGCGTTCGGCCGCCGAGGCGGACCAGGCCCGAATCCGGGTGCAGCAGACCGGCAATCACGTGCAGCGTGGTGGACTTGCCTGCACCGTTGGGCCCGAGGATGGCCAGTACTTCCCCGGCCGCGACCTCGAAGGCCACCTCGTAGGAGCGTTCGGCCACCGCGGCGGCGAACTGCAGCTCAGCCATTGCCGGTCCAGCCGGACAGCCGTCGCGCCCCGAGACCCAGCACCACTACTGCGGCCACGACGACCAGCAGCAGCGACAGCGCGACCGCCGCGTCGGCGTCGCTCTCGCGTTGCAGGTAGATCTCCAGCGGCAGTGTCCTGGTGACGCCCTGCCGTGATCCGGCGAAGGTCAGCGTGGCCCCGAACTCCCCCAGCGACCGTGCGAAGGCCAGCACGGCGCCCGACACCAGGCCCGGGGTCAGCAGCGGCAACGTCACCCGCCACCACACGGTCGCCGGCCCGGCCCCCAGCGTCGCCGCCACGACGTCGTACTCGGTACCCGCGGTGCGCGCCGCACCCTCCAGCGCGATGACCAGGAACGGCAGCGAGACGAACGTCTGCGCCAGCACCACCGCGGTGGTGGTGAACGCGATCTGGATGCCGGCCGCCTCCAGATAGCTGCCGAGCAGCCCGAGCCGGCCGAACGCATACAGCAGGGCGATACCGCCGACCACCGGCGGCAAGACCAGCGGCAGCAGGATCAGCGGGCGCAGCGCCTGCACGATGCGGCCGTCATTGCGGGCCAGCACCAGGGCCATCGGCACACCCACGATCAGGCACATCGCCGTGCTGGCCGCCGCGGTGCGCAGGCTCAGCAGGAGCGCGGCCTGGGATGCATGACTGCTGATCAGGGACCAGAACTGCGTCCAGTCGACCTTGACCGCCATCGCCGCCAGGGGCAGCACCACGAACGCCGCGCCCAGCGCCGCGGGCACGTACACCCACCGGGGCAGCGGGGGCTGCGTGCGGTGCGCCCGGCTGCGCTTCACCCGACACACCCTAGGGCGAAACACCGTGCCGTGTCCGGATCGTGTCGGCGCGGCATTGGCCTCTTTAGCTACCGTCCAGTAACATTTCCTCCAATCCAACGAGGAGGTTGAAGGCGATGGACGTGCTGGTCACCGGAGGTGACACCGAACTGGGTCGCACGATTGCGGAAGGTTTCCGCGACGCCGGCCACAAGGTCGTCATCAGCGGGGCCCGCCGCGACGACCTCGAGGTGGCGGCCAAGGAGCTCGACGTCGACGCCATCGTGTGCGACACCACCGATGCCGAGACTCTGGGCGACCTGCGTAGCCAGTTCCCACATCACTTGGACACCATCGTGCACGTGCCCGCGCCGGCCTGGGTCGGCGGCGACCCCCGCGCCTACACGCTGAGCGATACCGCGAAGGCCTGGCGGACCGCGCTGGACGCCAGCGTGCTCTCGGCGGTGCTGCTGGTGCAGAACATCGGTGATCACCTGCGCTCGGGTGGGTCGATCGTGACCGTCGTGCCGGAGAACCCGCGCGACGGCGGCGCCGACGCCGCGGTCAAGGCCGCGTTGTCGAATTGGACTGCGGGACAAGCGGATTATTTCGGTACTCGCGGCATCACGGTCAACACCGTGGCCTGCGGCCGCAGCGCGGAGCCGTCGTACGACGGGCTGTCCACCACGCCGCCGTCGGTGGCGGCGGAGATCGCGCGCCTGGCGCTGTTCCTGACCACGCCGGCGGCCCGGCACATCACCGGCCAGACCGTGCACGTCGGCCGGGGCGCGCTCGCCAACTTCGGCTGACTGGGTTAACCCGCAGTTCGCCGTCGGGGGCTAACGTCGAATCCGTGACGATTCGACTCGGAATTCAGATCCCCAACTTTTCCTACGGAACCGGCGTTCCGGAGTTGTTCCCGACGGTCATCGCGCAGGCCCAGGAGGCCGAAGCGGCCGGCGCGGACGCCGTCTTCGTGATGGACCACTTCTATCAGCTGCCCAACCTCGGCAAGCCCGAGGAGCCGATGCTGGAGGCCTACACCGCCCTGGGCGCGCTGGCCAACGCCACACAGCGCGTTCAGTTGGGCACGCTGGTCACCGGCAACACCTATCGCAACCCCACGCTGTTGGCGAAGGCGATCACCACGCTGGACGTGATCAGCCAGGGCCGCGCGATCCTCGGCATCGGCACCGGCTGGTTCGAACTCGAACACGACTCACTGGGCTACGAGTTCGGCACCTTCACCGACCGGTTCAACAAGCTCGACGAGGCGCTGGAGATCATCCTGCCGATGCTGCGCGGCGAGCGCGTCACCGTGAACGGGAAGTATTACCAGACCAATGAGGCGTTCGCGATCCCCCGCTTCCGCGACCACATTCCACTGATGATCGGCGGCAGCGGCGAGAAGAAGACAATTCCGTTGGCCGCCAAGCACTTCGACCACCTCAACGTCATCGCCGGATTCGACGAACTGCCCCGCAAGGTCCAGGTCGTCAACGAGCAGTGCGAGAAGATCGGCCGCGACCCGGCCACGCTCGAGACCAGCATGCTGGTCTTCGGCCTCATCGACGACAACATCACCGAAGACTTCATCCCCGACGACGTCCGGCAGCGCGCCGTCTGGGGATCCCCCGACCAGATCGCCGACCAGATCAAGACCAAGGTGCTCGACGCCGGCGTCGACGGCGTCATCCTCAGTCCGGTCACCCACCTGGACGGTTACCACCCGGGCCGAATCACCGCCGTCGCGGAGGTCTTACGACCGCTGCTGGGCGGGTAGCCCCCAAGGCGTGGCCTACATCACCTGATCGGCCCGGGTACCGGCGCGAAACCGGTTGCCCGGGCGACTACCGTAGTAAGTGTCCTGTGCATGTCGTTGAGGAGCAGAAATGACCCACCCCGGTGCCACTCCATCGGATAAGCACAAGGTCGTCATCATCGGATCGGGATTTGGCGGCCTGAACGCCGCCAAGCAGCTCAAGCGAGCCGACGTCGACATCAAGATGATCGCCAAGACCACCCACCACCTGTTCCAGCCGCTGCTGTACCAGGTGGCGACCGGCATCATCTCCGAGGGCGAGATCGCCCCGCCGACCCGCGTGGTGCTGCGCGACCAGAAGAACTGCCAGGTTCTGCTGGGCGAGGTCACCAACGTGGACCTGGCCAACAAGACCGTCGACTCGATCCTGCTGGGCCACACCTACCGGACCCCGTACGACACGTTGATCGTGGCCGCCGGGGCCGGACAGTCCTACTTCGGTAACGACCACTTCGCCGAGTGGGCGCCCGGCATGAAGACCATCGACGACGCGCTGGAGCTGCGCGGGCGCATCCTGGGCGCCTTCGAGCAGGCCGAGCGGTCGAGCGACCCGGTCCGCCGGGAGAAGCTGCTGACGTTCGTCGTCGTCGGCGCCGGCCCGACCGGTGTCGAGATGGCCGGACAGATCGCCGAACTGGCCGACCACACCCTCAAGGGAGCGTTCCGGCACATCGACTCCACCCGCGCGCGGGTGATCCTGCTCGACGCCGCCCCGTCCGTGCTGCCGCCCATGGGCGAGAAGCTCGGCAAGAAGGCCGCCGACCGGCTGGAGAAGCTGGGCGTCGAGATCCAGCTGGGCGCGATGGTCACCGACGTCGACCGCAACGGCATCACCGTCAAGCGCGGCGACGGCAGCCTCGACCGAATCGAGTGCGCCACCAAGGTCTGGTCGGCCGGTGTGTCGGCCAGCCCGCTGGGCAAGATCATCGCCGACCAGTCCGGCGCCGAGATCGACCGGGCCGGCCGGGTGAAGGTCCTGCCCGACCTCACCGTTCCGGGCAACCCGAACGTGTTCGTGATCGGCGATATGGCCTTCGTCGAGGGTGTCCCCGGCATGGCGCAGGGCGCCATCCAGGGCGCCAAGTACGCCGCGAAGCTGGTCAAGGCCGAGCTGAAGGGCGCCGACCCCGCGACGCGCGAGCCGTTCCAGTACTTCGACAAGGGCTCGATGGCCACGGTGTCGCGCTACTCGGCGGTGGCCAAGATCGGAAAAATCGAATTCGGCGGGTACATCGCCTGGCTGGCGTGGCTGTTCCTGCACCTGATCTACCTGGTCGGGTTCAAGGCACGCCTGACCACCTCGCTGTCGTGGATCAGCACGTTCATCGGCAGCCACCGCGGTCAGCTGACGATCACGGAGCAGCAGGCCTACGCCAGGACCCGAATCGAGCAACTCGAGGAGATCGCGGCGACGGTCGAGGACGAGAAAGCCGCCAGCTGACGTCCGCCTGCGCTTACTGGGAATCGCCCGTGAGCGCAGGCGAAATCAGCGCGTTCACCCACCGGCTGCCCTAGCATGATCGGCGAAGACCGTCTGACTACGAGGGGGCTCGATGACATTCAATCGTTCTGTGCGTCGCGCGGCTGCGGCAGCGATCGGCGCCGGCGCGGTGTTGCTCAGCGTGGCGGGCCCGGCCGTAGCCGACCCGCCGCCCAACTGCACCACCGCGGACATGACCGGCATCATGTCGGGGGTGTCAGCGGCGATGTCGAGCTATCTGTTCACGCATCCGGATGTCAACGCGTTCTTCACCGGGCTGCAGGGCCTGCCAAAGGCTCAGGTCAAGGCGCAGACGCAGCAGTACCTGGACGCCAACCCGCAGATCCGCGCCGACCTGGATGGCATTCGCCAGCCGTCGACCGACTTCCGCAGCCGCTGCGGCCTCCCCCAGCGCCCGCTGGCACCCGGAGTGACCTAGCCGCGCCCCGGCGCGCTCCCACCTCCGTCGCACGCCGCGCCCTAAGGTGGTCGGCGTGGTCGTGAAGCCCGACGAGATCGTCTACCGCGTGCTGCAGCGGCTGCCCACCCGCATGCTCTCGCTGCGCACGATCGTGATCGTCGCCGCGCTGTCGGTCGTCATCCTGGTGCTGACCCTGGGCACCTGGGTGTGGCTGGGCGTCACCAACGACCAGTACAGCCAGCTGGACCGCCGGCTGGACTCGGTGAGCAGCCTCGGCGACGTCGGCTCGCTGCTGACGACCGCGAAGCCCGGCGGGGTCGGCACACCCACCCCCGACGGCAACCTGGTGCGCACCATCCGGGTCGGCGCGATGGCGATGTCGGTACCGCCCGAGGTCGTGCTGCCCCAGCTGGAGAACGGCTACGCCAACACCACGATCGACGGCGTCGAGTACCGGGTGCGGACCTTCTCGGTCGGTGGGGCCACGATCGCGCTGGGTGCACCGCTGGCCGAAACGCAGCGCCGGATCGCCGAACTGCATCTGCGCGTGCTGCTGATCTGCGCCGGTGTGATCGCAGGCACCGTGGTGGTGGGCTGGCTGATCTCGCTGATCATGATCAACCCGTTCCGGCTGCTGGCGCAGCAGGCCCGCGCCATCAACGCCCAGTCCAACCCTGACGAGGTGCAGGTGCGCGGCGTCAAGGAGGCGGTCGAGATCGCCGAGGCCGTCGAAGGCATGCTGGCCCGCATCGGTGACGAGCAAGGCCGCACCAAGGCCGCGCTGGAGTCCGCCCGCGACTTCGCGGCCGTCGCCTCGCACGAACTGCGCACCCCGCTGACCGCGATGCGCACCAACCTCGAGGTGCTTTCCACGCTCGACCTCGCGCCCGAACAGCGCAACGAGGTGATCGGCGACGTCATCCGCACCCAGAGCCGCATCGAGGCCACGCTCACCGCGCTGGAACGGCTGGCCCAGGGCGAGCTGACCACGGCCGACGACTTCGTGCCGTTCGACGTCACCGAACTACTCGACCGTGCCGCGCACGACGCCGAACGCATCTACCGCGACTTGAAGGTGTCGCTGGTGCCGTCCCCCGCGGTGTTGATGGTCGGGCTGCCGGTGGGCCTGCGGCTGGTGATCGACAACGCGATCGCCAACGCCGTCAAGCACGGCGCCGCCAGCGAAGTCCAGCTGTCGGTGTCCAGTTCGGCCGCCGGTGTGCAGATCACCGTCGACGACAACGGCAGCGGGGTGCCCGAAGACGAGCGGGCCGCGGTGTTCGAGCGGTTCTCCCGCGGCTCCACCGCATCCCGGTCCGGGTCCGGCCTCGGCCTGGCGCTGGTGGCCCAGCAGGCTGAATTGCACGGCGGCACAGCATCATTGACCAGCAGCCCCCTGGGCGGTGCCCGGCTGGTGCTCACCCTCGCCGGTCGTCACGAGTAGAGGCGCGCACCCTGCCAGGTCGAGAGGCTGCCGCCGCCGGCCAGGTTCAGGGTGACCCCCGCGGCATCGGCGGCCGGCTCGGGGTAGCGCAGTTCGCTCACGCAGGCCAGCGGAGCGCCCAGTGCATCGTCGGCCACCGACGCTCGCCCCAGCTCCACCCGGTGCCGCAGCAGCGGCGCGCCGGCCACGTCGGCGCGCATCGCACCGCTCCAAAACCCCTCGCGTTCACCGGTTCTGCCGATCTGCACCCGCTCCCGGATCCGCAGCAGGGCCATATCGTCTAAGCAGACCGTCATCTCGCTGCAGTGCCGGGCATCAGCGGCGACGATCGTCGGTTCGGCGTCGAGGTCGAGTTCACCGGCGGCCTCGATGTGCCAGCAGGCGTGCGAGTCGGTGGTTTCGGTGCCGGGCAGCGCGACGGTCGCGGCGGCACTGCGCAACCGCAGTCGCGCCCCGGGTTCCACGATGATCCGGATTGCGATGGTGTCCCCGCCCAGCGGTGTCGCGGCCGCCGACACCAGATGCACGGTGTCGGGTTCGGTGTGCCGCGCGGCCAGCCCCCCGCGACACTCGATCCGCGGTAGCCGGCCGGGCTGCGCCACCACCATGACGTCCGAACGCATTGCGGCTCAGGCGGGTTCGTTGACGCGCAGCTGCTCGCGCACCCAGGCCAGGACCGGCGATGCCGCCGGATCCTCGGTCAGCGAGATCAGCACCGTCGGGCGGCCCTCGCGTACCTTGGCGGCGTCGCGGCGCATCACATCGAGGTCGGCGCCGACCAGCGGCGCCAGGTCGGTCTTGTTGACCACCAACAGATCCGAGAACGTCACCCCGGGGCCGCCCTTGCGCGGCACCTTGTCGCCGCCGGCCACATCGACGACGAAGATCTGTACGTCGATCAGGCCGGAGGAGAACGTCGCGGTCAGATTGTCCCCACCGGATTCCACCAGGATCAGGTCGAGATCGTCGTGCCCGGCGATCAAATCGTCGATGGCGTCGAGGTTGGCGGTGATGTCGTCGCGAATCGCGGTGTGCGGGCAGCCGCCGGTCTGGACGGCGGCGATCCGGTCGTCGGGCAGCACCGCGTGGCGGCGCAGGAAGTCGGCATCCTCGGTGGTGTAGATGTCGTTGGTCAGCACCGCCAGCGACAGCTCGTCGCGTAGCTGGCGGCACAGCGCGGCCACCAGAGCGGTCTTACCCGACCCGACCGGGCCGCCGACGCCGATCCGCAACGGCTCCCCCGGCTGGCGGATTCGCTTGGGCCGGTCCGGATGTTCGTGCGGCTGACCGTCAATGAAATGTGGAGGCATACAACTTCTTTCAAGATGCGAACAGGGGGCGTTCGCGCTCGGCGTGTCGCTGCGCGAGTTCGTCGAGCAGCGGATCGGACAGGTCGGCCAGGTCGCGGACGGCCACCTCGGCGGTGTCTTCACACAGCTGCGCCAGGCCGAAGGTCAGCGCCGCGACATCCGCCGGGTCCAGGGCCAGTAGCCGCTGTGCGGCGGTGGCCGTGCCGGTCATCGTGGTGTACACCAGCGACAGTGCGGTCTGTTCTTGCGCCAGCCCGCTGACCACACCGACGCGCCCTGCGGTCACCGCGAGATGCGGCCGGGGTCCGAGGGAATCCCAATCGGCATCCGGCCAGACCCGGCGGGCGAGGCGCAACAACCCGCGACCCTGCGCGCGGGACGCCTGGCGGGCGGCGGGAGACGGTGTGCGGGCGTCGGTTTCGGCATCGGCCTGGGCAGGCGCCAGGTCACCGCGGTGGACAGCGGCGGCGACCGAGGCCGCCACCAACCCGCTGGTTCGGATCCGGCGGCGCAGATAGGCCTCCAGCGTGCCGAGGTCGACGACCAGCCGGCTGGTCACCGCCTCCTCCACCCCACCGGAATGCACGTGGCCGCCGGTGGGAAGGCGTGAATCGGCCAGGGTCAGCAGGGTGGAAAGCGACGCCATCAGAACAAGAAATACCGTTGCGCCATCGGCAGTTCGGTGGCGGGTTGTTCGACCCACACCTCGCCGTCGATCCGCACGGTGAACGTGTCGGGGTCGACCTCGATGCGGGGCTGGGCGTCGTTGAGCGGCATCTGCGCCTTGCCGATGGCGCGGACGTTTCCGACCGGCACCAGTTGGCGGGTGACCGCGATCCGGTCGGCCAGTCCGTCCTCAATGGCCTGCGGAGCGACGAAGTGCACGGAGGTGGCGGCCGCGGCGGCGGGTGCGGCGCCGAACATCGGGCGTGGCAAAACCGGCTGCGGGGTCGGGATGGAGGCGTTGGCGTCGCCCATCGCGGCCCAGGCGATCATGCCGCCCTTGAGCACCGCGTGCGGGCGCACACCGAAGAACGCCGGCTCCCACAGCACGAGGTCGGCCAGCTTGCCGACTTCGACGGACCCGATCTCGCGATCGAGCCCGTGGGCGACGGCCGGGCAGATCGTGTACTTCGCGATGTAGCGGCGCACCCGGTTGTTGTCCGCCGCGCCATCACCTTCCAAGGCTCCGCGGCGGCGCTTCATCACGTGCGCGGTCTGCCACGTGCGCAGCACCACCTCGCCGATGCGGCCCATCGCCTGGGCGTCGCTGCCGATCATCGAGATGGCCCCGATGTCGTGCAGCAGGTCCTCGGCGGCGATGGTCGACGGGCGGATGCGACTCTCCGCGAACGCCAGATCCTCAGGCACGCTGGGGTTCAGGTGATGGCACACCATCAGCATGTCGAGATGCTCGTCGAGAGTGTTGACGGTGTGCGGCCGGGTCGGGTTCGTGGAACTGGGCAGCACATAGGACTCCGCCGCCACCGTGATGATGTCCGGCGCGTGCCCGCCGCCGGCACCCTCGGTGTGATACGCGTGGATGTTGCGGCCCTTGATCGCGGCCAGGGTGTCTTCGACGAAGCCGGCCTCGTTGAGGGTGTCGGTGTGGATGTTCACCTGAACCCCGGCCGCCTCCGCGACCGTCAGGCACGCGTCGATCGCCGCCGGGGTGGTCCCCCAGTCCTCGTGCAGCTTGAAACCTGCTGCACCGGAACGTAATTGCTCCCACATCGCGTCAGGGTTGACGGTGTTGCCCTTGCCCAGCAGCGCGATGTTCAGCGGCCAGTGATCGAGCGACTCGAGCATGCGGGCCAGATGCCAGGCGCCCGGCGTGACGGTGGTGGCCTTGGATCCCTCGGCCGGACCGGTTCCGCCGGCCACGATCGTGGTGATGCCGCCGCCGATGGCCTCCTCCATGATCTGCGGACAGATCAGGTGCACGTGACAGTCGATCGCCCCGGCGGTCACGATGCGCCCGTTCCCGGCGATGATCTCCGTCGACGGACCCACGACCAGGTCGGGGTGCACACCCGACATGATGTCGGGGTTACCGGCCTTACCGATCGCGACGATGCGTCCGTCGCGAATACCGATGTCGGCCTTGATGATTCCCCAGTAGTCGATGATCACCACACCGGTGATCACGGTGTCGGGGGCACCGTCGGCGCGGGTGGCCCGGCCTTGCCCCATCGATTCGCGCAGCACCTTGCCGCCACCGAACACCGCTTCGTTGCCGGCCAGGCCGGGGCCGCCGCTGCGGTCCTCGGTGATCTCGACGATCAGATCGGTGTCGGCAAGCCGGATCCGGTCACCGGCGGTGGGCCCGAACAGTGCGGCGTAGCGCGCCCGCGACAGCGACGTCATCGGTCTACTCTCTTCACGCAAGCGCTCATCGGCGTCACAACTTTCCCGGTGGATTCAGGCTCAGCCCGTGCACCTCGCGTCGACCTTCCAGCGGCACGAGGGAGACTCGTTGCGGCACACCGGGTTCGAAGCGAACCGCGGTCCCCGCGGGGATGTCGAAGCGGTGCCCGTACGCGGCCGCCCGGTCAAACGACAGCGCCGCATTGGCCTGCGGCAGATGCACGTGGCTGCCGACCTGGACCGGCCGGTCGCCGGTGTTGACGATCTCCGCCTCGACACGCGCCGCGCCGGCGTTGATCTCGATGTCACCGTCACCGAGGAAGACTTCACCGGGAATCATGGGCGTCCTCTCCAGGGATTCACGGGATCGGGTGGTGGACGGTGACCAGCTTGGTGCCGTCCGGGAAGGTGGCCTCGACCTGCACGTCGTGCAGCATCTCGGGCACGCCCTCCATGACGTCGTCGCGCGAGAGCACCTCGCGGCCGGTGACCATCAACTCCGCGACGGTGCGACCGTCGCGCGCGCCCTCCAGGACGTGGTCGGTGATGATCGCGACGGTCTCGGGATAGTTGAGCTTGAGCCCGCGGGCCTGCCTGCGGCGGGCCAGGTCGGCGGCGTAGGACAGCAGCAACCGGTCGGTCTCGTGCGGTGTCAGTTGCATAGTGCGCGATCCTGCCACGCCCGCACGGGATCAGCAGGGCGGCGAGGTCCTACGCTTCGGGCTCGAGGTTCTGCAGCCGCACCTGACCGCGAGCGATGAGCCGGTCCTTGTCATCGCGGATCGTCACCAGCCACAGCTGCTGGCGACGGCCGCGGTGCACCGGCTCGGTGACCCCGTACACGGTGCCGCCGGAGATCGCCCGCAGGAAGTCGGTGTTGTTGTTGACCCCGACGACGTTGCCACCGCCGTTGGCGGCCAGCCAGACGAAGGCCGACGTGCTGGCCATCGACTCGATCATCGAGCAGTAGACCCCGCCGTGGACGATGCCCATCGGCTGCAGCAGCTTGGGCTGCACCTCCAGCTGGGCCTTGGCGCCATCGACGGTCAGTTCGGTGAACGTCAACCCGAGTTCGTTGTCGAACGGGGCGGAGAAAGCGATCTGCTCGATCGACGGCTGTTCTGATTGCACGTCTTCAGTGTCTACACCAGCGGGTCCGAGACGAGGGACGGGCCCCGCACGCACAGCACGGAGCCCGTCCTCGGCATGGACCGGGGGTTTCTGCAGCCCTCAGAAACTCCGGCGCGGTCCGGTGGTCTGGTGTCATCAGACTAGGGAAGGCTTGCCTAAGTCACAAGGCCTACCCCACCCGCCGCAGCGCCCGAACCGGCAGACCGAAGCCGGTCAGCGCGTCGAGCACCGCCTGGCCGCGACGCATACACGTGAGTTCACCACTGCCGGTGAGCATCGGCACCTGGGTTGCGGTGATGACCACCGCCGAGCCGACCATCTGCCACATGGCCGCCGGGGTGAGCGAGCCGCGGCTGAGGTGATGCAGCGCCTCGAAGATCGGCTCCAAGGAGCGATGGCAGCGGTGCGCCGTCCAGGTAGCCAGGGCGAGCTCGTTGGGCAGCCGGACCACGTCGGTGGTCGCCGCATCGTCGGGCAGCACCCGCAGCGTCGGATCCACGACAGCAGCCCAGTCGATCGCCCCCTCGGAGTCGACATGCATCCACAGGTTCCCCGGCCCGGCGTCCCAGGCCCGGCCCTCGAGGACGAACAGGGTGACGGCCCGGCCGAGTACCGCGTGGGTGAACGTGGCGGCCAGCTGCTGGGCGGCGGCGCGACGGTCATCGAGCTCGCCGGCTGCCGCTTCGAACATGGTCGCCAGCCGGCCCGTCGACGTCACCGAATCCAGCGGCCACCACCGGCGGCGGGATACATCGGCCATCACGGCGACCCCGTGGACCCGCGGCGAATCCGGGCTCAGATCGCGCAGTCGGCGGCTGGATTCGTGCAACGGCAGGATCCGGCGGATGGTCATTCCGTCGATCAACGGGTCAACCACGGCTGTGGTCACGGCACCTCCTTATGTGGTTAGGTAAGCCTAACCATAAGAGAGGACGGCCAGTTAGTCATGCACCCTGTGAGTGCCGTCACAGTGTTGGCGGATTTTCGCCGTGTGGCCTGCACAGACGCTTGTACGGGCTGTCGCGCGGGAACACGGTCTGCGGGAGCGGAGTTAATCGACACGTTGGATACGACGCGCGGTAGTAACCGGGAGTACTCTGATTTGACTGCCTACGGAGATGAACGGAAATGGCCAAGTTGACTCGTCTGGGCGAACTGGAACGCGCGGTGATGGACCACTTGTGGGCCGCTGGTGAGCCGCTCACGGTTCGACAGGTCCACGAGGCCCTCTGTACCGAACGAGACCTCGCCTACACCACGGTGATGACCGTTCTGCAGCGCCTCGCTCGCAAGAATCTGGTGTCCCAGATCCGCGATGACCGGGCCCATCAGTACGCCCCGGTCCACGGCCGCGACGAACTGGTCGCCGGACTGATGGTCGATGCGCTGGATCAGGCGTCCGACTCCGGCAGCCGGCAGGCCGCCCTGGTGCACTTCGTCGAGCGGGTGGGTGTCGATGAGGCAGACGCATTGCGCCGAGCCTTGACGGAATTGGAGTCCAAGCACCGTTCAACCTGGCCCGCTGGCGGCGCGCCCAACGCCTGAGGGACAATTTCAGCGTGTCCGCGCTGGCCTTCACCTTCCTCGCCTTGATGCTGGTTGGTCCGGTGCCTGCGCTGCTGGCTCGAGCGTCGTGGCCGATGCGTGCGCCGCGGGCCGCGATCGTGCTCTGGCAGTCGATTGCGGTGGCCGCCGTGCTCTCGGCATTCAGCGCGGGATTGGCGATCGCCAGCCGGCTTTTCGCCCCCGGGCCCGACGGGCGCCCGACCGCCACGATCACCAGTGAGATCGAGGTTCTGGGCTGGCCGCTGTGGGCGGCCTATGTGGTGGTCTTCGCGATCACGCTGCTCATCGGTGCCCGGCTGTTGATTGCCGTGGTCCAGGTCGCCGTCGCCACGCGGCGCCGTCGGGCGCACCACCGGATGGTTGTCGATCTGCTCGGTGACTGCCGGCACGGCATGAGCGGGCTGCGGGTGTTGCACGTATCCGAGCCGCTGGCCTACTGCCTGCCCGGGGTCCGCAGCCGGGTCGTGCTCAGCGAAGGCACGCTGTCAGCGTTGAGCGACACCGAACTCGCCGCGATCCTCAGCCACGAGCGGGCACATCTGCGGGCGCGCCACGATCTGGTGCTCGAGGCCTTCATCGCCGTGCACACCGCCTTCCCCCGGTTCGTCCGTAGCGGCAGCGCGCTCAACGCGGTCCGGCTGCTCGTGGAGATGCTCGCCGACGACGCCGCGGTGCGCACCGCAGGACCCGCTCCCCTGGCCCGCGCCCTGGTGGCCTGCGCCGCCGGACGCACGCCGAAGGGCGCCCTGGCCGGTGGCGGCCCCACCACGCTGATTCGGGTGCGCAGGCTGGCGGGCGAGCCCAACAGCCTGCTGCTGGCGCTGGCGGCCTACACCGCGGCCGCCGCGGTGCTGGTGGTGCCCACCGTCGCGGTCGCAATGCCGTGGCTGACCGAGCTGCGTCGGCTGTTTCTGTACTGAAATCGACTGTGCCACAACAAAATCACACAACTGAAAGGCGCGATATGAGCTCACCGCAGACGGACGGCACTGCACAGATCGGTGTTACCGGAATGGCGGTGATGGGCTCCAACATCGCGCGGAACTTCGCCCACCACGGCTACACGGTCGCACTGCACAATCGCTCGGTGTCCAAGACCGATGCCGTGCTCGCCGAGCACGGCTCGGAGGGCAAGTTCGTCCGCACCGAGACCATGGCCGAGTTCGCCGCCGCGCTCGAGCGGCCCCGTCGCGCGCTGATCATGGTCAAGGCCGGCGACCCCACCGATGCGGTGATCAACGAGCTGTGTGAGGTCTTCGAACCCGGCGACATCATCATCGACGGCGGCAACGCGCTCTACACCGACACCATCCGCCGAGAGAAGGCGGTGCGCGAGCGCGGTCTGCACTTCGTCGGCGCCGGCATTTCCGGCGGTGAGGAAGGTGCGCTGAACGGACCGTCGATCATGCCGGGCGGCCCGGCCGAGTCCTACAAGTCGCTCGGCCCGCTGCTCGAGGAGATCTCCGCTCACGTCGACGGCGTTCCCTGCTGCACCCACATCGGCCCGGACGGCGCGGGCCACTTCGTCAAGATGGTGCACAACGGCATCGAGTACTCCGACATGCAGCTCATCGGCGAGGCTTACCAACTGCTGCGCGACGGGCTCGGCAAGAGCGCCCCGGAGATCGCCGAGATCTTCGCCGAATGGAACAACGGCGACCTGGACAGCTACCTCATCGAGATCACCGCCGAGGTGCTCAAGCAGACCGACGCCAAGACCGGCAAGCCACTGGTCGACGTCATCCTCGACGAGGCCGAGCAGAAGGGCACCGGCCGCTGGACGGTCAAGTCGGCGCTGGACCTGGGGGTGCCGGTGACCGGTATCGCCGAGGCGGTCTTCGCCCGCGCACTGTCGGGTTCGGTCGCCCAGCGCAAGGCAACCACCGGCCTGGCCTCCGGCAATCTGGGTGAACGCCCCACGGACGCAGCGCAATTCATCGACGACGTCAGCAAGGCGCTGTACGCGTCGAAGATCATCGCCTACGCGCAGGGCTTCAATCAGATCCAGGCCGGCAGCGCCGAATACAACTGGAACATCACCCCCGGCGACATGGCCCGGATCTGGCGCGGCGGTTGCATCATCCGGGCCAAGTTCCTCAACCGGATCACCGAGGCCTTCGACGAGAACGCCGACCTGGCCACGCTGATCGCGGCGCCGTACTTCCGCGATGCCGTCGAGGCCGGAATCGACAGCTGGCGTCGCGTCGTGGTGAAGGCCACCGAGCTGGGCATCCCGATCCCCGGGTTCGCCTCGGCGCTGTCGTACTACGACGCGTTGCGCACCGAGCGGCTGCCGGCGGCGCTGACCCAGGGCCTGCGCGACTTCTTCGGGGCGCACACCTACGGCCGCACCGACGCCGACCCGGCCGCGCGGTTCCACACGCTGTGGAGCGGCGATCGCACCGAAGTCGAGGCCTGAGAACTGGCGGTACCCTGAGGTACGTGCAGTTTCTCGACGGCCAGCGGCCTCCGTACGACCTGACCTACGACGACGTCTTCGTCGTCCCCAACAGATCCGACGTCGCGTCGCGCTTCGACGTCGACCTCTCGACCTCGGACGGCACCGGCACGACGATCCCGGTCGTCGTGGCCAATATGACCGCGGTGGCCGGGCGGCGGATGGCGGAGACGGTGGCCCGCCGCGGCGGCATTGTGGTTCTGCCGCAAGACCTTCCGATCGACGCGGTCAAGCAGACGGTGGAGTTCGTCAAGAGCCGCGACCTGGTGGCCGACACCCCGGTGGTCCTGGCCCCCGACGACTCGGTGTCCGACGCCGTCGCGCTGATCCACAAGCGCGCCCACGGCGTGGCCGTGGTCGTGTTCGAGGGCCGGCCGATCGGCCTGGTGACCGAGGCCGCCACCGCCGGGGTCGACCGGTTCGCGCGGGTGCGTGACATCGCGATCACCGACTTCGTCACCGCGCACGTGCACACCGAACCACGCCAGGTGTTCGAGCTGCTCGAGCACGCGCCGGTGGACGTGGCCGTCCTGACCGACGCCGACGGCGCACTGGCCGGGGTGCTGACCCGCATCGGCGCTATCCGCGCAGGCATCTACACCCCCGCCGTCGACGAAAAAGGCCGGCTGCGGATCGCCGCCGCGGTCGGCATCAACGGCGACGTCGCCGCCAAGGCGCAGGCGCTGGCTGAGGTCGGCGTGGACGTGCTGGTGGTCGACACCGCGCACGGCCACCAACTCAAGATGCTCGACGCGATCAAGGCGGTGTCGTCGTTGGACCTCGGGGTCCCGCTGGCGGCAGGCAATGTCGTCTCCGCCGAGGGGACACGCGACCTGATCGGTGCGGGCGCCTCGATCGTGAAGGTCGGAGTCGGCCCGGGCGCCATGTGCACGACCCGGATGATGACCGGCGTCGGGCGTCCCCAGTTCTCTGCGGTACTCGAATGTTCAACGGCCGCACGGGAACTCGGCGCTCACGTCTGGGCCGACGGCGGCGTTCGTCATCCCCGCGACGTGGCACTGGCCCTGGCCGCCGGCGCGTCGAACGTGATGATCGGATCCTGGTTTGCCGGCACCTACGAATCGCCCGGGGACCTGATGCGCGACCGCGATGGTAGGCCCTACAAGGAGAGCTACGGCATGGCCTCCAAGCGGGCGGTGGCGGCCCGCACCTCCGCCGACAGCGCCTTCGACCGCGCCCGCAAGGCGCTGTTCGAGGAGGGCATCTCGACCTCGCGGATGGCGTTGGACCCCGACCGCGGCGGGGTCGAGGACCTGCTCGACCACATCACCTCCGGCGTCCGCAGCACCTGCACCTACGTCGGCGCCTCCACCATCGCCGAGTTGCACGAACGGGTGGTGCTGGGCGTGCAGTCGGCCGCCGGATTCGCCGAAGGACACCCGCTACCCACCGGCTGGTGAGCCGGACGCTGTCGAGGTTGCCGCTACCATAGGGATCTGTTCTGCTCTGACCGAGGAAAGGGATCTGAGTGCCGCAGGCACCCGTCGAGGCCCCCGCAGATCGGGCTGCCCGGCCCGAGCGGCCCGCGGACGAGGCCGACGCCGAACCTTCCACTAGTCGGCCGGGCAATCGGCCCGGCTCCCCCTCATGAACGTCCTGTACACCGTTCTGAGCCTGCTGGCGATCGTCGTCCTGACGTTCGGAACGGCACTCTTCGTCGCCGCGGAGTTCTCGCTGACCGCCCTGGAACGCAGCACGGTCGACGCGAACGCCCGCACCGGTGACCGCCGCGACCACTTTGTGCAGCGCGCCCACCGCACGCTGTCCTTCCAGCTGTCCGGCGCCCAGCTCGGTATCTCGATCACCACCCTGGCCACCGGTTACCTCGCCGAGCCCGTGCTGGCGCGGCTGTTCGATCCGGTGCTCGATCTCCTGCACATCCCGGACACTGCGGTCCCCGGCATCGCACTGGTTCTGGCGATCCTGATCGCCACCTCGTTGTCGATGGTGTTCGGCGAGCTGGTGCCCAAGAACCTCGCGGTGGCCCGTCCGGTGCCGACCGCGCGGGCTACCGCCGGTTTCCAGCTGCTGTTCTCGAAGGTGATGACGCCGGCGATCAACCTCACCAACGGCACCGCGAACTGGATCCTGAGGCGGATGGGTATCGAGCCTGCGGAGGAACTCCGGTCGGCGCGCTCCCCCGAGGAACTCGGCTCGCTGGTCCGCAGCTCGGCCGAGCATGGGTCGCTCGACGAAGCCACCGCGGCCCTGGTGAACCGGTCGCTGCAGTTCGGGTCGCGCATCGCCGAGGAGTTCATGACGCCGCGCACCGAGATCGAGGCGCTCGACGCCGACGACACCGTCGCCGATCTGGTGACCGCCTCGGCAGGCACCGGCTTCTCCCGATTCCCGATCGTTCGCGGTGACCTGGACGAGACCATCGGCATCGTGCACGTCAAGCAGGTGTTCGGGGTGCCCGCTGCCGAGCGGTCGACCACGCGGCTGGTGTCGCTGGCGAGCCCGGTACCGACGGTGCCGTCCTCGCTCGACGGCGATGCGCTGATGACCCAGCTGCGCGGCCATGGCTTGCAGACCGCGATGGTCGTCGACGAATACGGCGGCACGGCGGGAATGGTCACCGTGGAGGACCTGATCGAGGAGATCGTCGGCGACGTCCGCGACGAGCACGACGACTCCACGCCCGACTTTCAGAAGGCGGGACAGGGCTGGCGGGTCTCCGGGCTGCTCCGCATCGACGAGGTCGCCGAGGCGACCGGCTTCCGCGCACCGGAAGGCGAATACGAGACCATCGGCGGGCTGGTGTTGGAGACGCTGGGCCACATCCCGGAGCCGGGTGAATCCGTGGAACTGTCGGCCTTCGACCCCGACGCCCTCTTCGACGAACCGGTCCGCTGGCGGGCCACCGTCGTCGCGATGGACGGTCGCCGCATCGACCAGCTCGTGCTGACCCAGATCGCCCCGCACGGCGACGATGGGCGGGAGCGCTGATGGGCGGCGACATTCTCGGCGTGCTGCTGACCGTTGCGCTGCTGGCCGCCAACGCCTTCTTCGTCGGGTCGGAGTTCGCGCTGATCTCGGCCCGCCGCGACCGGTTGGAAGCCCTTGCCGAACAAGGTAAGCGGAGCGCGGTCACGGTGCTGCGCGCCGGCGAGCAGCTGTCCTTGATGCTGGCCGGTGCACAGCTGGGCATCACCGTGTGTTCGATCCTGCTGGGCCGGGTCGGCGAGCCGGCGGTGGCGCACCTGCTGGAGAAACCGTTCGATCTGGTCGGCGTGCCCGACGCCGTGCTGCACACGGTGTCGTTCGTGGTGGCGCTGGGCATCGTGGTCACGCTGCACGTGCTGCTCGGCGAGATGGTGCCGAAGAACATCGCGATCGCCGGCCCGGAGAAGACGGCGATGCTCGTCGTGCCGGTGTATCTGGTGTACGTGCGGTTCGCCCGGCCGTTCATCGCGTTCTACAACTGGGCGGCCAACACCACGCTGCGCGCCTTCGGCATCGAAGTGAAGGACGAACTCGACGTCACCGTCTCCACCGTCGAGCTCGCGGAGATGATCGCCGAATCGCGGTCCGAAGGCTTGCTGGACCCCGAAGAGCACATGCGGCTCACCCGGGCGCTGCAGATCCGCAATCGGGTGGTCAACGACGTGGCCGTGCCGGTGCGCGATATCCGCGCGGTCCCGGTCGCCCGGCCCGGCGGCGGGCCCACGGTCAGTGCCATCGAAGAGGCGCTCAACGAGACGGGCTACTCCCGCTTCCCCGTCACCGATGCGCGCGGCGACTTCGTCGGCTTCGTCCACATCAAGGACATCCTGGCTCAGATCGACGAGCGCGATGCGGTGGTCGACGGCGCGGTGGTGCGTCCGCTGCCGCGGGTGCCCGCCAACATGCCGCTGCCGGACGCCCTGTCGCAGTTGCGCCGCGATAACAGCCACCTGGCGCTGGTCACCGACGGCGACCAGTCGGTGTGCGCGATGGTCGCGCTCGAAGACCTGGTCGAGGACTTGATCGGCACCGTGCGCGACGGAATGCACCGGACCTAGCGGGAATCACCCCGCTACCGGCCGCTGCGCGGTGCGGTGTCGTTGCGGTGCGTCCGCGTCGAGTGGGCCGGGCTGCGCCGGTCACTGCCGGCGGCCAGCGCCTCGGTCAATTGCCGGACTTCGTCGCGCAGCGCGTCGATCTGGTCCGCGGTGGCGGTGTTGGTCGCGGTGGCGTCCTCTGACACCCGCTGGACGATCCACGATGCGACCGTCGCGGTGATGACGCCGATCAGGCTGATGCCGCCGACCATCAGCAGCGCGGCGATGAGCCGGCCCACGACGGTGACCGGATATTGGTCGCCATAACCGACCGTGGTGATCGTGGCCAGCGCCCACCACACGGCATCGCCGAAGGTGACGATGTTCGCATCCGGAGCCGCCCGTTCGACGTCGAGGACCGCAAGCGACGAGGCGTAGACCATCAGGGCAGCCACGACGCTGGCATAGACCACAACGCGGCCGCGCAGCGCATTGCCGAATGCCCGTTGCAGGGTGAACACCAGCACCACCAGGCGCAGCACCCGAAGCGGCCGCAGGAACGGCAACGCGACAGTGGCCAGATCGAACAAGTGCCGGAAGAACCACCGCAGTCGAGCCTCGGCCAGCGCCAACCGCACCACGTAATCGACGACGAAGATCACCCACAGCACCGTCATCGCGGTGTTGAGCGCGACAGCCGCGACACCGCGCGGTTCGGCCAGCACCTGCAGCGAGTACGTCACCAGAAACACGACCGCGACTGCGGCCAGCGGCCATTCGCTGCGTTGTTCCCAGCGGCTCAATCGCAAGTTCGGCTGGCGTGCCGTCATCGAATCCATCCTTTCGCCGCGATTACCAGGTGTAGAGATGGCCTTCCCGCTCTGCGCCTCAGTCATGTCTGCCGGCGTCACCTCGATAGGCTGGCCGGGTCGCGGCGGACCGAGTCGAGGCCCGGGAGGAGAGACAATGCCGCACGTAATGGCCGAAGAGGACTGGATCGCACGCGCCGCGTCGCATCAGCAGCGCGTCGAGTGCTTCACCGATCCGCATCGCGACCGCGCCCGGCGTGGTGAAGCCCATCCGGTGTGGGATTTCCTGTTCACCTACTACAGCCTTCGGCCGCGCCAGCTGCGGGTGTGGCACCCCGGCTACGACACCGCGCTGGCCGGGCCGGCCGGCGCGGAATACCTCGACCGCGCCGGCTACGAAGCAACGCCCGACGGCGTGACCGTCAGCGCGGACTTCCTGCGGACGCGACTGTCCACGGTCGCTTTCGTGGCCGATCTGCTACGGGCCACCGAGGCACGCGCACCGCAGTTCGGCTGCTTCGGCATGCACGAGTGGGCGATGGTCTACCGCACCGACGCCGTTCGCCACGGCGCGGTTCCGCTGCGACTCGGCGGCGCAGGCACCGACGCGGTGGTCGAGTCGATGCCGTTGCGGTGCACGCACTTCGACGCCTATCGGTTCTTCACCGCCGCAGCCGCTCCGCGCAACCGCGGGATACCGACCCGCGCCGCCCAGCGCGACTGGGAGCAGCCGGGCTGTCTGCACGCGAACATGGATCTGTACAAGTGGTGCTTCAAGCTCGGCCCGCTGGTCGCGTCCGAGTTACTGGTGGACTGCCTGGACCTGGCCGCCGAGGCCCGAGAGGTCGACATGCGGGCCAGTCCCTATGACCTGACGGACCTCGGGTTTGAGCCCATCACCGTTGAGGAACCCGCCGGGCGGGCGGAATACGTGCGGTGCCAGGGAGTTATAGCCGAGCGCGCAGCTCCGTTGCGTGCTCGGCTGCTGGGGTGGTGTGACCGGTTGTTGAGCGCGGACGTGGCCTACGACACTGTGTCGGAGGGGTTCCTACCTGCGGGTAAGATGAATTGATTGTCGTGAGGGAGGACAGATGAGCGATCGCGTGCCCGTGGGCAACCTGCGTGTGGCGCAGGTGTTGTACGACTTCATCACCAACGAGGCGCTGCCCGGCACCGGGATTGATGCCGACAGCTTCTGGGCCGGTGTGGACAAGGTCGTCACCGACCTGACGCCGCAGAACCAGGACCTGCTCGCCCGCCGCGACGATCTGCAGGCGCAGATCGACAAGTGGCATCGCCAGCGGATCATCGGCGGTATCGACGCCGGTGAATACCAGCAGTTCCTCACCGACATCGGCTACCTGCAGCCGGACCCGGGTGACTTCAGCATCACGACCTCCGGGGTGGACGACGAGATCACCACCACCGCCGGGCCGCAGCTGGTCGTGCCGATCCTCAATGCCCGTTTCGCGCTGAACGCCGCGAACGCGCGGTGGGGCTCGCTGTATGACGCGCTCTACGGCACCGACGTGATCAGCACCGAGGGCGGCGCCGAACCGGGCACCAGCTACAACAAGGTCCGCGGCGACAAGGTCATCGCCTACGCCCGCGACTTCCTCGACAAGGCGGTTCCGCTGGCATCGGGCTCATGGGCCGACGCGACCGGCATCAGCGTCGCCGACGACGCACTCGAGATCGCCCAGGGCGACGAGTCCACCGGACTGGCCAGCCCGGAGAAGTTCCTGGGCTACACCGGCGAGCTGGGCGAACCGGCCTGGTCGGTGCTGCTGGTCAACAACGGTCTACACATCGAGATCCTGATCGACCCCGAATCCCCCGTCGGCAAGACCGACAAGGCCGGTATCAAGGACGTCGTGCTGGAGTCCGCGATCACCACGATCATGGACTTCGAGGATTCGGTCGCGGCCGTCGACGCCGACGACAAGGTGCTCGGCTACCGCAACTGGCTGGGCCTGAACAAGGGTGATCTGGCCGAAGAGGTCAGCAAGGGCGGCAAGACCTTCACCCGCGTGCTCAACGACGACCGCACCTACAAGACGCCCGGCGACGGCGAGTTGACGCTGCCCGGCCGCAGCCTGCTGTTCGTCCGCAACGTCGGGCATCTGATGACCAACGACGCGATCGTTGACGCCGACGGCAACGAGATCCCCGAGGGCATCCAGGACGCGCTGTTCACCAGCCTGATCGCGGTGCACGGGCTCAAGGCCGACGACGGCAGCCCGCGGCAGAACAGCCGCACCGGCTCCATCTACATCGTGAAGCCGAAGATGCACGGCCCCGACGAGGTCGCGTTCACCTGCGAACTGTTCAGCCGCGTCGAGGACGTGCTGGGCCTGCCGCAGAACACCATCAAGGTCGGCATCATGGACGAGGAGCGCCGCACCTCGGCCAACCTCAAGGCCTGCATCAAGGCCGCTGCCGACCGGGTGGCGTTCATCAACACCGGCTTCCTGGATCGCACCGGCGACGAGATCCACACCTCGATGGAAGCCGGCCCGATGATCCGCAAGGGCGCCATGAAGACCCAGCCGTGGATCAAGGCCTACGAGGACCAGAACGTCGACATCGGCCTGGCGACCGGGTTCTCCGGTAAGGCGCAGATCGGCAAGGGCATGTGGGCGATGACCGACCTGATGGCCGACATGGTCGAGCAGAAGATCGGTCAACCGAAGGCCGGCGCCACCACCGCATGGGTGCCGTCCCCAACGGCGGCCACGCTGCACGCCATGCACTACCACTACGTGGACGTCTACGAGGTGCATAAGGAGCTGGCCGGAAAGTCCCGCACCACCATCGACGAACTGCTGACGATCCCGCTGGCCAAGGAGCTGGCGTGGTCGCCGGAGGAGATCCACGAAGAGGTCGACAACAACTGCCAGTCGATCCTGGGCTACGTGGTCCGCTGGATCGACGCCGGTGTCGGCTGCTCGAAGGTGCCCGACATCCATGACGTCGCGTTGATGGAAGACCGTGCGACGCTGCGTATTTCGAGCCAGCTGCTGGCCAACTGGCTCCGGCACGGGGTGATCACCGAGGACGACGTTCGCGAGAGCCTGCGCCGGATGGCGGCGGTGGTCGACGAGCAGAACGCCTCTGATCCCGACTTCAAGCCGATGGCGACCGACCCGGACAACAGCATCGCGTTCCAGGCCGCGCAGGAGCTGATCTTGGCGGGCGCCGCCCAGCCGAACGGCTACACCGAGCCGATCCTGCATCGGCGCCGGCGGGAGTACAAGGCCAGCACCGGCGCCTGACCTGCACGCAGCACCGCATTGCCGTTCGACGAAAGAGGATGAAGCACCGCCATGGGCAGGCACAGCAGACCGGGTCCCGGGGGTTCCTTCGGTGACGAGCCTGCCGACGACAACCCGACCGGTCGCTTCGCCCGCTCTGGTGGCGACGCCGACACGCCCGATGTCGACGACGACACCGGCTCGTCGGCGCTGACCGACACCGCCCGTCGCAGAATCGCTTTCGAAGGCGGGCACCGCAACGAGGGCGGCCGCCGCGGGGTGAGCGTCGGGGTGATCGTCGCCCTGATCACCGTGGTGGTGGTCGTCGGCGCGGTGATCCTGTGGCGGTTCTTCGGTGATGCGCTGTCCCACCGGTCCACCGACGCGGCCCAGAAGTGTCTGGGCGGGACGCTCAATGTCGGGGTGGTCGCCGATCCGTCGATCGCCGAAACCGTCAAGACGTTCGCCCAGGGCTTCAACGCGACGGTCACCCCGGTCGGCGATCGCTGCGTGAAAATGGTTGTGACAGGCGCTGATTCGGATCGCGTGGTCGATGGTTTCGTCGCGAACTGGCCCGGCGATCTCGGTGAGCGTCCGGCGCTGTGGATTCCGGCGAGTTCCATCGGAACGGCGCGTCTGCAGTCCACCGCAGGCAAGGAAGTCGTCAGCGACGCCCGCTCACTGGTCAGTTCGCCGGTCGTGCTCGCCGTGCGCCCCCAGCTCAAAGACGCCCTCGGCCAACAGGGTTGGTCGGCGTTGCCCGGGCTGCAGGCCAATCGCACGGCACTCGACGGTCTGAACCTGCCCGGGTGGGGTTCGCTGCGGCTCGCGCTGCCCACCGTCGGCGATGCCGACGCCACCTATCTGGCCGCCGAGGCGGTGGCCTCGGCGTCGGCACCCGCGAACTCGCCCGCCACCGCCGGGCTCGGCGCGGTCAACGGACTGGTCGCCGGTCAGCCCAAGCTCGCCGACAACACCGCCGACACGGCGTGGAAGACGCTGCTCGGGGCGGGTGATCCCGCTGGCGCCCCGGTGCACGCCGTGGCCATCACCGAACAGCAGTTGTTCGCCAGGGCGTCGTCGACCCAGGACGCCAAGAGCGCCGTGGCCGAATGGCTGCCGCAGGGCCCGGTGGCCGTGGCCGACTACCCCACCGTCCTGCTGTCGGGTAACTGGCTGTCCGAAGAACAGGTCAGTGCGGCAAGCCAATTCGCGCGGTACATGCGTAAACCCGAACAGCTCAGCGCCCTGGCGAAAGCGGGGTTCCGCGCCGAGGGCACCTCCCCGCCGGGCAATGACGTGGTCAGCTTCCCGCAGGTCGGGTCACCCCTGACGATCGACGACGAGTCGGTGCGGGCAACCCTGGCCGCCGCGGTGTCGACCCCCGCCACCGGCTCGACCACCACGATCATGCTCAACCAGGCGATGGGCGCCGACGAGGGCGGCAAGTCACGGCTGGCCAACGTCGTGACCGCGCTGAACAATCGCATCGGCGCACTGCCGCCGAACGCGGCGGTGGGGCTGTGGACGTTCAACGGTGTCGAGGGCAAGTCGGCGGTGCCGTTGGGACCGGTCAGCGACCAGTCGGCCGCACTGACCAACACCCTTGGTGGGTTGTTGCCCTCGGGCAGCGGAGCGGTGTCGTTCACGACGCTGCGGCTGGCGTACGGCGAGGCGTTGGCGAATTTCCGTCAGGGCCAGACGAACTCACTGCTGGTGATCACCCAGGGTCCGCACACCGATCAGACGCTGGACGGCCCCGGCCTGATTCAGTACGTGAAGTCGGCGGCCGATCCGGCCAAGCCCGTGGCGATCAACGTCATCGACTTCGGTGACGACTCCGACCGCGCGACGTGGGAAGCGGTCGCCCAGGCCTCCGGCGGTATGTATCAGAATGTCGCGACGTCCGATTCGCCGGACCTCGCGACGGCAATCTCGACGCTGCTGTCCTAAATTTTGTGGGAGCGTAACGCACGCTCATTCGCCTGCGACAATGACGGCATGTCGAAGAAAACTGCAGCAATTCTGCTGAGTGTGGCCGCATTGTCGGCAATCCCCGCGGCGATCGCCCCGGTGGCCCAGGCCGATATCTGCGGCGATGTCGGTGGTCGGCACGTGACCGTCGGCGGGTGTACCCCGGGCATCGCCGGTGACGCCATCGACGCCGCGGTGGCGGGCGACTGGGCCCGCTACGGTTTCCCGGAGAGCTACGCGTACTCCCTGGTTCCCGCATTCCCCGGCGAGGCGCCGTGCATTTCGCCGACCGGCCTGCCGTACTACACGCCCGGCGCGGAGCCCTGCTACGCCCCGTAGTTAGGCGAACGCCTCCACCGGCGGGCACGAGCACACCAGGTTCCGGTCGCCGTACGCGCCGTCGATCCGGCGCACCGGCGGCCAGACCTTCGCCCGGAAACCCTTGCCGAGCGGGTAGGCCGCCTGCTCGCGGGTGTACGGGTGGGTCCACTCGTCGACCAGCAGGCATTCGGCGGTGTGCGGCGAATTGCGCAGCGGGTTGTCCTCAGCCGGCCACTCCCCCGCACCGACCTTGTCGATCTCGGCGCGGATCGCGATCATCGCCTCGCAGAACGCGTCCACCTCGGCGAGGCTTTCGCTCTCGGTGGGCTCCACCATCAGCGTGCCCGCCACCGGGAAGCTCATCGTCGGCGCGTGAAAACCGAAGTCCGCCAACCGCTTCGCGACATCGTCCACGGTCACCCCGGTGGCCTTGGTGATGCCCCGCAGGTCGAGGATGCACTCGTGGGCGACCATCCCGTTCTCGCCCGTGTAGAGCACCGGGTAGTACTCGTCGAGGCGGCGCGCGATGTAGTTGGCCGAGGCGATCGCGGTCAGCGTGGCATTGCGCAGGCCGTCACCGCCCATCATCCGGATGTAGGCCCACGTGATCGGCAGGATCGACGCCGAGCCGTACGGGGCGGCCGAGACCGGGTGTCCCTTCGGCAGTTCCTCGGCCAGCGGATGGCCGGGCAGGAACGCCGCCAGGTGTGACCGCACCGCCACCGGGCCGACGCCCGGGCCACCGCCGCCGTGCGGGATGCAGAACGTCTTGTGCAGGTTCAGGTGGCTGACGTCGCCACCGAACTTGCCCGGCCGGGCCAGACCGACCAGCGCGTTGAGGTTCGCGCCGTCGACGTAGACCTGTCCGCCGGCGTCGTGCACCGCCGCGCAGATGTTGGCGATGTCGTGCTCGTACACCCCGTGCGTGGACGGGTAGGTGATCATCAGCGCGGCCAGCCGATCGGCGTGCTCGGAGACCTTGGCGCGCAGGTCGTCGAGGTCGACGTCGCCGTTCTCCCGGCAGGCCACCACGACCACCCGCATACCGACCATCGCGGCCGACGCGGCGTTGGTGCCGTGCGCGCTGGACGGAATCAGGCAGACGTCTCGACCGGTGTCGCCGTTGGCCAGGTGGTACTCGCGGATGGCCAGCAGGCCGGCGTACTCGCCCTGCGATCCAGCGTTGGGCTGCAACGAGATTGCGTCGTATCCGGTCAGCCCGGTCAGCCAGTTCTCCAGGTCGGCGATGAGCTTGCGCAGCCCCGGGGTGTCACCGGCGGGGGCGAACGGATGCTGGCGGCCGAACTCCGGCCAGGTGATGGACTCCATCTCGGCCGCGGCGTTGAGCTTCATCGTGCAGGACCCCAGCGGGATCATGCTGCGGTCCAGCGCGATGTCCTTGTCGGCCAGCGTGCGCAGGTAGCGCATCATCTCGGTCTCGGTGCGGTACCGGTGGAAGGCCGGATGGGTCAGGAATTCGGTTGTCCGCGAATCGATCTCGGGTCCGGCATAGTCTCCGGCGACAGCGGCGCCGAACGCCTCGAGCACCAGGGCGACGTGCGTTTCGGTAGTGGCCTCGTCGCAGGTGACCGAGACGTGGTCGGCGTCGACCCGCCAGATGTTGATGCCGCGGCCCTTGGCCTCGGCCTGCACCGCGGCGGCCCGGTTCGGGACGTGCACCAGCACGGTGTCGAAGAAGGTGTCGTGCACGACCTCGACGCCCGCGGCGCCCAGACCGGCAGCCAGCGAACGGGCGTGTCCATGCACGCGCTTGGCGATGGCGGTCAGGCCGTCCGGACCGTGGTAGCTGGCGTAGGAGGCGGCCATCACCGCCAGCAGCACCTGGGCGGTACAGATGTTGGAGGTCGCCTTGTCGCGGCGGATGTGCTGTTCGCGGGTCTGCAGCGACAGCCGGTAGGCCGGCGCCCCGTCGCTGTCGACCGACACTCCGACCAGCCGGCCGGGCAGCTGCCGGGTATGCTTGCTGTGCACGGCCAGGAAGCCGGCGTGCGGACCGCCGAATCCCATTGGCACGCCGAATCTCTGGGCACTGCCGAACGCGACGTCGGCCCCGAGCTCGCCGGGCGGGGCGATCAGCGTCATCGCCAGCAGGTCGGCGCCGAGCGCCACCAGCGCACCCCGCTCATGGGCCGTCTCGACCAGCTTGGACCAGTCGGTCACCCGTCCGCTGGCGCCGGGCAGCTGCGCGATCACGCCGAAGAACTCACCCTCGGGCAGCCCGCCGCGTAGGTCGGCGGTGACGATCTCGATGCCGAGCGGCTCGGCGCGGGTGGCCAGGATGGCCGCGGTCTGCGGGAACAGGTCGGAGTCGACGGCCAGCCGGTTGCCGGTGCCGCGCACGGCGCGGTGCATCAGGGTCATCGCCTCGGCGGCCGCGGTGGCCTCATCGAGCATCGAGGCGTTCGCGACCTCGAGCCCGGTCAAATCGGCGATCATGGTCTGGAAATTCAGCAGCACCTCGAGCCGGCCCTGGCTGATCTCCGGCTGATACGGCGTGTAGGCGGTGTACCAGGCCGGGTTCTCCAGGATGTTGCGCAGCAGCACCGGCGGGGTGAGCGTGTCGTAGTAGCCCTGCCCGATCATCGACACCGCGATGGTGTTGGTGTCGGCCAACCCCCGCAGTTCGGCCAGTGCTTCGTGCTCGCCGACGGCGGCGGGCAGCTGATCGAGGCCGGGCGCCAAGCCGTCGGAGGCGAGTGCGTCGAGGATGCCCGCCGGCAGCGCCTTGGCGGCCAATTCCTCGAGCGAGGCGACCCCGATCACGTCGAGCATGGTGGCGACGTCATCGGAATCCGGTCCGATGTGACGATCGGCGAAGGTGGGGGTGTGATTGGACACGGGACTCCTGACTTACGGCGCAGCCGTCAGCGGCGTCCTCTCCCTCTGTCGTCCACCCGGACCGGGCGCCTGAGAGATTCGGCGAGCTCGCCTGGCGGCGAGACTGCCTTTCCCCATGGGCGGGCGACCGTCAGGTCACCGCTTTCCAGAGGCATCGTGGCCACGCGCGGTCCGGGTGCCTGAGAGGTTGACGGAGAGGTGTTGCTCCTTCGGCGTCCGTGACTGGCTGCCACGAAGCTCTCCCGCGCGAGGGCGATACCCCGCGATTCTAACCGATCTTGCGGTCGCGGCTCTTGCGCCGGGAGGCCAGCTCGTCCTCCGGCGAGGCGATCGACTCGCCGCCGTCGGCGCGCTCACCCGGGAAGTCGGCGATCGCGCCGGACAGTTCCCGCATGGCACCGCTCACCGCGATGCCGAACACACCCTGGCCACCCTGCAGCAGATCGACGACCTCTTCGGCCGACGTGCACTCGTAGACCGTTGTGCCATCGGAGAACAGGGTGATGTTGGCCAGGTCCTGCACGCCGCGCTGACGCAGATGGTCGACGGCGACGCGGATGTTGTGCAGTGAGATGCCAGTGTCGAGCAGACGCTTGACGATCTTGAGGACCAAGATGTCCTTGAACGAGTACAGCCGCTGGCTGCCCGAGCCGGCCGCGCCGCGGATGGACGGCACCACCAGGGAGGTGCGGGCCCAGTAGTCCAACTGCCGGTAGGTGATTCCGGCGATCTGGCAGGCGCTGGGGCCCCGGTAACCAACCAGTTCGTCGGGAACCGAGTCGTCGGGGAACAGGCCTGGCTGCACCGGCTCACTCACCGGCGCGCCGGTGGGTGTGTCCGCCTCAAAGCGGCCATCGGAATCAGAGCCCGTGCCAGCAAGGTCCAACTGTCCCTGACGTGGCTGCTCGCCCACGATGCTTCCTCTCGCCGTTCGAACCTATGGCCCGCTGACCGCTCCACCAACCACGTTTGCCCAGTCCGAGTCCACCGAGCATACGCTTTTCGACGGGCAGTCGCGCTCGTCGTTCGCAATCAAAGTATGGCTGTCCTTGGCCGTGCTCCGCGTCATCCGCCGCGCGTGTCGAACCGCTGCAGGCCAAGTGAGACGCATCCGTGATCTTGCGGTCGATGGCGCTCGCCAGGCACGGGGATACCCGGTCAGGTCGCCTTGAAATCGTCCGGCGACACGCTGTCGAGAAACTCTTTGAACTTCTCCACCTCGTCCTCGCGCACGGCACCGGTGGATTCGTCGTCGTTCTCGTCGGGAATGAGCAGCCCGGCCTCGGCCAGCACCGCCTCCTCGACATAGATGGGCACACCCATCCGCAGTGCGATCGCCACCGAGTCCGACGGACGCGCGGAAACCTTGACGTCACGGTCGAAGATCAGGTCGGCGAAGAAGGTACCTTCCCGCAAGTCCACGATCCGCACCTCTTTGAGCGAATGCCCCAGTGCGCCAATGACATCTCGGAAAAGGTCATGCGTCAGCGGCCGGGCCGGCTCGACGCCCTGCTGTTCCAGCGCGATCGCGGTGGCCTCCGATTGGCCGATCCAGATGGGCAGATAACGGTCGCCGTTGGATTCCCGCAGCAGCAGAACCGGCTGGTTCTGGGGCTGCTCGACACGGATGCCAACCACACGAACCTCACCCATCTGTGTCTGACCTCCGCGCTGTCGTTGCAGTCCTTTGGAGTCTAGTCCTCAGCGGTCGAGAACGTCTCGTACAGCTGACTTGATCAGCGACGTGTGCAACGTGATCGCCAGAGCGGCAACCTCCCGCGCCAAATCGTCGGCGCGGTCGCGCGCACCCGTCTTCGACGCCTTGCCAACCGGGCCGGCGATCTGGGCGATCAGATCGGACTGACGGTCGGCCGCGGACCGAAATGCCCGCAGGTGTCGGGGTTCCACGCCGTACTCGCCGAGCGCCCGCGCACACTGCGCGATCACCACCGAGTATTCGTCGAACAGCCCGCCCGGGCCGGTGGTGATGACACCCGCCTTGCACAGTGCGGTCAGGAACTCCTCGCCCACCCCGGAACGCTCGAGCAGGTCTTCACGGCTCAGCCGCACCTGGGTGCGCGCCACGTCGACGTCGTCGTCGGCGCCGGGCGCATCCTGGTCGGCGACGGTCACCAAACGCGGTACGGCGTAAGGCGATCCGACGTGGGGCAGCTCGCCGTCCGGCTGGGCGTCGAGCTGGGCCTTGATGACCTTCAGCGGCAGATAGTGATCGCGCTGGGCGGTCAGGATGAACCGCAACCGCGCGCAGTCGTACGCGGTGAACCGCCGATAGCCCGAACCGCTGCGCTCCGGCGTGACGAGACCCTCGGCTTCCAAGAACCGAATCTTGGAGATCGTCACGTCCGGGAAGTCCGGTCGCAGCAGGTCCAGGACCGCTCCGATAGACATCCCGGCAAGCGCGGGACTATCGGGTGCGGACACTAGCTTCCTGGACCACCTTCGTCGTCGGACGACTTCGGGCCGGTGAGGAAGACCAGGCGGAACTTGCCGATCTGGACCTCGTCACCGTTGGCCAGCGTGGCCGAGTCGACGGGTTCGCGGTTGACGTAGGTGCCGTTGAGGCTGCCGACGTCGACGACCTGGAATTCGTTGCCGTCCAAGCGGAACTCGGCGTGCCGACGGCTGACGGTCACGTCGTCGAGGAAGATGTCGGAGTCCGGGTGGCGGCCGGCCGAGGTCGTCGCCTGATCCAGGAGGAACCGCGAGCCCGCGTTCGGGCCACGCTTGACGACCAGCAGCGCCGATCCGACCGGGAGACCTTCGACCCCGGATACCGCGCTCTCGCCGCCGGCGGCTGCCGGGGCATCCAGTTCGTTGAGGAAGTCGGCGCGGAAGACGGAGGTCGTCTCCACGGTGACTTCGTCCGAGTTCTGGTCCTTGTCGGTCACCCGCTGCTCCTCACTGGCTGCCGTGGCTGTACTTGGCGGGTATCCGCACAAGGCGAACGGCCGCCTCAACAATCACTTACGTCGACCGTACCGCGCAGTGGTCGTCGTTGTGCCCACCACCGCCGGATCGGTGGCTGGCAGGCACCCTAACAATGTCATTCAGTCACAGTGTCCCGATAGGCGTCCGCATCGAGCAACGCCGCCAACCCCTGTTCGAGGGTATCGCCGTCGACCTGCAACTCCAACAACCACCCCTGACCGTAGGGATCGGAGTTGACCAGCCCGGGGCTGCCTTCCAATTCGCCGTTGACCGCAATCACTTTGGCCGTGACGGGCGCGTAAAGGTCCGACACCGACTTGGTGGACTCGACCTCGCCGAAGGACTCACCGGACGTGACGTCGCTGCCCACCTCGGGCAACTGCACGTACACCACGTCACCCAGCGAGGACTGGGCGAAGTCGGTGATGCCGACGCGCACGGTGTCGTCACCGATGCGCAGCACCCACTCGTGCTCGGCGGTGTAGCGCAGGTCGGCTGGGATTTCGCTCACAGTGCTCCTCGGTGTCGGACGCTCATTTGACGGGCTGAGCGTATTGGCGCGCTTTCGGTTGCCGCAAGGTGGTGATGTCCACCTTGTCCGACTGCGCGACGGTCATTCGCCCACCCACCCGTTCGACGCTGTCGACGGCGCCGCCGGGGATGTTCATCGCGGCGGCCAGGGTGGGTGGATCGCCAATGGCCAGAACAGAATACGGCGGGCCGAGGGTTTGGGTGTCGATGACCAGCGCCCCGGGGCTGCCGACCACCCAACTGTCGACGCCGATCCGGACGGCCTGCTGGCCGGAGCGGATCTCCATCGCCTCCGCCCCGGCGGCCCGCAGCTCGTTGATCACATCGAGCATGGTCTCCGGCGCCACCCCGGGTCCGGGATCGTCGATGGTGATCGTCACACCCGGTCCGGTGGCGGCGACGGTGCCGATCAGGATCGATAACGCGGCCAGCCTGGCCTGGGCGTTCTGGATCGCCGCCTGGTCGCTGCTGCCGGCGGTCTGCATGGCCGCGAGGTTGCGTTGCAGTTCGGCGACCTCGGTGTTGAGCGTGGCTTCGCGCTGCTGCAACGAGCCCAGCAGCACCAGCAGGTCGGCCGGGCGTGCGGTGTCCAGAGCGTCGCCGGTCTCGGTCTGGCGCGCCTGGGTGGCGATCGCCACACCGAGCATGAGGCACAGCAGTACGCCGAGCGCACCGAAGATCAGCTGTGTGCGACCGCGGAACCGGCGCACCGGCGCCGGTCCGGGCAGTTCGTGGCGGCCGTGTTCTTCGTCGGTCACCTCATGCCCCGAACAGCCTGCGGCGCAGCGCGGCGGCGTTGCCGAAGATGCGGATGCCGAGTACGACGATGATCGCCGTCGACAGCTGGGTGCCCACGCCGAGTTGGTCGCCGACGTAGACGATCAGCGCCGCGACCAGCACGTTGAACACGAACGAGACCACGAACACCTTGGGGTCGAAGATCTTCTCCAGGTAGGCACGCAGACCGCCGAACACCGCATCGAGCGCGGCGACGACGGCGATCGGCAGGTAGGGCTGGATGACCTCGGGAACACTGGGGTGCAGCACCAGACCCAGCACGATGCCGACGATGAGTGCGGCGATTCCGATCACCTGACGCTCCCCCTATCGGCCGATCTGCTTGGCAAATTTAATCTCCCGCACCGCACCGGCGGGCAACGACAGGCCGTCGCCACTGCTCACGCTGACCCCCACCCCGTAGGACACCTCCAGCAGCCGCAACCGCTGCAGTCCCCCGCTGCGGTCGAAGGTATCGCGCATCTCGCCCGGCGATCCCACCGCGAGGATGGTGTACGGGCTGCTGATCGGATGATTGTCGACCAGGATGGCGCCGCCCGCCTGGCGGATCGTCACGTTCGGTCCCATTCGGACGCCGCCGACCGAGATCGCTTCGGCCCCACTGGCCCACAGCGAGTTCACCACGAGCTGCAGATCGCGATCCAGGATGATCTGGCGGCTGCCTGCCACCCGCTGCTTGGAGACGTCGGACAGATCTCGGCCCACCCCGGGGTCGGTCACGGTGACGGACAGGCCTGGCCCGATGACGGCGGTGGTGGCCGCTGCCAGGCTGAGCGCATCGAGCCGGCTGAGCAGGTCGCGGCCGGCCGCGTCCTCGCGCAGCTGGCGACGCTGGACGGTGTCGGCCTGGGTGGCGAGCTCGTCGCGGCGGCGGGTGAGCCGGTCGGTGGTGCCTTCGGCGGAGCGCACGCTGGCGGCGAGCACCTGCTGGGCGGCGTTGACGCCGGGCGCGGTGGACCGCGCCTGGGCGACCGCGGCGGCGAACACCACCGCGATCAGCACCGCGGCCAGCGCCTGCCAGGCATGGGTTTCCAGCGGCCGGCGGGACTGCCCGGTTGTTTCCCGCTGGGCGGCCGCGGCCGCGTAGCCGGGGTCGAGGTGTTCGGTCAGCAGAGAGCGCAGCAGCCCCGGCAGCGGAATGAGCGTCGGCCGCTGCTCGTGGCGTTCGCTGCGGCCGGCCCGCGGGTCGTAGCCGCCGAGCGCGCTGTCAGATGCGGGCATCGCTGACGCCGGCCTTGGGCAGCCTGGTCACGACCAGACGGACTTGCAGCAGATACAGCACCGCCGACCACAGGTACATGCCGACGCCCCAGATCAGAAAGCCCCAGCCGCACGCGCCGATCACGTGGCTCCACGTCGCATCCCACTGGCCGAGTAGCACCAGCGGGAAGCCGGACATCAGTGCGAACGTCGCCGCCTTGCCGATGTAGGTGACCGGCAGGGCGGTCAGTCCGCGGCTGCGGACCACCGGCAGGGTGGCGGCCAGCACCAGGTCGCGGCCGATCAGCGTGGCGACCAGCCACCAGGGCACCACGCCGGCGAACCCCATGCCGAGTGGCACGGCCAGCATGTAGATCCGGTCGACCAGCGGGTCGAGCAGCTCCCCCAGCCGCGACGACTGGTTGGGCACCAGCCGGGCGATCTTGCCGTCGGCCCAGTCGGAGAAGCCGCTGAACATCAGGATCGCGACCGCCCATCCGTAGGCGTCGGTCGCGAGCAGCAGGTAGAGGAATACCGGCACCAGGACGAGCCGGATCGCCGACAGGACGTTCGGGATCGTCAGCACCCGGTCGCGGGCGTGGCGCGTCATGGACAAAACCTAGCGCTAGCGGAAGACCCCGGGCAGGCTCAGCGCCGACAACGTGTCGTCGTTGAGCGGGTTGTCGTGAACCATGTAGGTCCACGTCGAGGTCGGGCGGGCCAGCTTCGACAGGTCCAGACCCTGCTCCTCTTCGAGGATGTTGGCGGTCTCGAAGGTCTGCTGCGCAGCCTCGATGGCGTCGGCGGCCAGGTGCGCGAACGCGTCGACGGCCATCCGGTGGAACTCGTCGAGGGGGTTCTGCCTGCCCAGCGCGCGCAGGTGGATGCTCTCCCGGATATCGGCCAGGTACGCCAGGTGGTCGGCCCAGCCGCGGTCGAGGTGGAACAGCATGATCTGGCGGCAGATGACCTCCAGCTGCTCCTCGCTGGACTTCTCCGCGAGTTCTTCGTAGCGGTCCGGCGAGAGCTCCTTGAGCTCGTTGCGCGCCGTCGGCGTGCTCAGCAGGGTGTTGCGGCGCTCGACGATGATCGCGCGCTGCTGGGCGATGAGCTGGTTGTAGCGCCAGGTGTTGGCGTGCACGTCGAGCAGCCGGCCTTCGGCGACGCGCTGGGCGTGGTCGAGCAGGGCGCCCGCCTTCGGGCTGGTGATCCGCCCGGTCTCGTCGGCGTCGGTGGGCAGCTTGCCCTCGTCGAGATGCGCGACGACGACGTCGTCCTCCCAGCTGGCGAAGAACACCGACGAGCCGGGGTCGCCCTGGCGGCCGGCGCGGCCGCGCAGCTGGTTGTCGAGGCGTTCGGTGCGGTGCCGTCCGGTGCCGATGACGTGCAGGCCACCCAGTTCGGCGACCTTGTCATGATCGGTTTCCTCGGAACCGCCGAGCCGGATATCGGTGCCGCGGCCGGCCATCTGGGTGGAGACCGTGACGGTGCCGAGCTTGCCGGCTTCGGCGATGACGGCGGCCTCCTCCTCGTCGTTCTTGGCGTTCAGCACGACCGCCGGGACGCCGCGGCGGACGAGCCGTTCGTGCAGTTCCTCGGACTCGGCGACGTCGTGGGTGCCGACCAGGATCGGCTGGCCGGTGGCGTGCACGTCGACGATGTGCTCCATGATCGCCTCGATCTTGGCCGCCGCGGTGATGTAGACGCGGTCCTCGGCGTCCTCACGGATGTTGGGCGTGTTCGGCGGGATCGGCGAGACGCCCAGCTTGTAGAACTGGCGCAGCTGCTCGCCGGCGGCCAACGCGGTACCGGTCATCCCGCACACGGTCGGGTAGCGGTTGATCAGCGCCTGCACGGTGATGGTGTCCAGCACCTCGCCGGTCTCGGTGGTCTCGATGCCTTCCTTGGCTTCGACCGCCGCCTGCAGACCGTCGGGCCAGCGCTGCAGCTGGGCGATCCGGCCGCGGCTGGAGTTGATCAGCTGCACGGCGCCGTCACGGACGATGTAGTGCACATCGCGCTGCAGCAGCACATGCGCGTGCAAGGCGACGTTCACCTCGGTCAGCGTGGTGCTGACGTGCTCCTCGGAGTACAGGTCGATACCGCCGAGCGCGGCCTCGATCTTCTTGGCGCCCTCCTCGGTGAGGTGGACGTTGCGGCTGTCGGCGTCGGTGTCGTAATCGGTGCCGGCCGCCAATTCGCCTACCAGACGGACGATTTCGACCTTCGGCGTCTCGCGGTGGGTGGTGCCGGCCAGCACCAGCGGCACCAGCGCCTCGTCTACGAGCACCGAGTCGGCTTCGTCGATCAGCGCGACGTCGGGGTTGGGCGAGACCAGGTCGGCGACGTCGGTGACCAGCTGGTCGCGCAGCACGTCGAAGCCGATCTCGTTGACCGAGGCATAGGTGACGTTGCATTCGTAGGCGGCGCGGCGTTCCTGCGCCGTCGACTCGGCGGTGATCCAGCCGACCGACAGCCCCATCGCCTCGATCAGCGGACCCATCCACTCGGCGTCGCGGCGGGCCAGATAGTCGTTGATCGTGACGACGTGGACGTTGCGTCCGCCGAGGGCGTAGCCGGCGGCCGCGATCGCGCCGGACAGCGTCTTGCCCTCACCGGTGGCCATCTCGATGACATCGCCGGCCAGCATGCGCAGCGCCCCGGCCAGCTGTACGTCGAAGGGACGCAGACCGGTGGTGCGCTCGGCCGCCTCGCGGGCGATGGCCAGGAACTGTGGGATGTCCGCAGACGAAGCCAGGTCGCCGAGTTCCAGGAGCTTCGCCGCCTTGGCCAGTTGCTCGTCGTCGAGGCCCTTGGCCTTCTCGTCGAATTCGGCCGAGGCGTGCACCTCGGCCATCGACGCCGCTTTGGTCTTCTCGGTGGTGGCACCGAGCAGGCGCCAGAAGCCCCGGCTGATGCGGCCGGGTCCGGCAACGCTGTCCTTGCGAGTTTTCGCCACGTGTCAACGGTACCGTCGGCGGATTGAAGCTCACATTTCGCCAGCCATCTGACACACACGCGCGCCTTCGCCGGAATGCCGGGGTAGGTTCGCCGGAAAAGCCGCCGGATTGGGCGCCGTGCTGGGCGACGCCTCAGGAGGAGAACCGCGTTGGAGAAGTTCACCCCGTCGATGGACTGGGGACACGAGCTCGTCCCGTCCTTGATCTGGATTGCCAAGGCATGGGGCATCAGCGCCGTTCTCAGCCTGATCGTGCTGTTCCTGCTGGCCAAGTACACGGTGTGGGGCAGGCAGTATTGGCGGATCACCGGCGACTACTTCAAGGGCCGCCAGAGCATCGTGACCTGGATCTGGGTCGGCGTCCTGCTGTTGTCGACGATCATCTCGGTGCGCCTCGACGTGCTGCTCAGCTACTACAGCAACGACCTGTACACCTCGCTGCAGGTGGCGTTCCAGGGGGCCGGCGGCGGCAATGAAGAGGTCCGCCAGTCCGGTATCCACGGCTTCTGGGCGGCGCTGATCCTGTTCGGCATCCTGGCGACCATCTACATCAGCCGGGTCATGCTGGACATCTATCTGATGCAGCGGTTCATCATCCGCTGGCGCGTGTGGCTCACCGACCGGCTCACCTGTGACTGGCTCGACGACCACGCGTACTACCGCACCCGCTTCACCGACTCCGATATCGACAACCCGGATCAGCGCATCCAGCAGGACATCGATATCTTCACCGCCGGCGTCGGCTCGTCGACAAACCAGCCGACGATCATGAGCTCCAACACCCTGCTGTTCGGCGCCATCAACTCGTTGGTGACCGTCGTTTCGTTCACCGTGATCCTGTGGAACCTCTCGGGTCCGCTGACGTTCCTCGGGGTGACGCTCGGGCACGCCCTGTTCTGGGTGGTCCTGGTGTACGTGGTGTTCGCGACGATCATCGCCTTCTGGATCGGTCACCCGCTGATCAAGCTGAGCTTCCGCAACGAGCTCACCAACGCCGTCTTCCGCTACGCGCTCGTGCGACTGCGGGACGCTGCCGAGGCGGTCGGCTTCTACCGCGGCGAGAACGCCGAGCGCGGCCTGCTGCGCACCAAGTTCGCCCAGATCATCGCGAACTACAAGCGTTACGTGAACCGGACGATCGCCCTGACCGGGTGGAACCTGTCGATGAGCCAGATCATCAATCCGCTGCCGCTGGTGATCCAGGCCCCGCGGCTGTTCGCCGGACAGATCGACCTCGGTGACGTCACCCAGTCCTCGAGTGCGTTCGGCTCCATCCACGATTCGCTGTCGTTCTTCCGTAACGCCTACGACTCGTTCGCTTCCTACCGCGCGGCGATCATCCGTCTGCACGGTCTGGTGGAGACCAATGCCGAAGCGCGCGAGCTGCCGAAGCTGACCACGCTTGCCACCCATGACGGCTCGGTCGAGTTGCGCCAGGTCGAGGTTCGCACGCCCAGTGGCACCCGGCTCGTCGATCCGATCGACTTGCGGCTGGAGCCGGGCGAAACCCTCGTCATCACCGGGCCTTCGGGCGCGGGCAAGACCACGCTGCTGCGCAGCCTGGCGCAGCTGTGGCCGTTCACCTCGGGCACCCTGTGCCGGCCCGACGACCACGACACCATGTTCCTGTCGCAGATGCCGTATGTGCCACTGGGCGACCTGCGCACGGTGGTGTCCTACCCCGCCACCTCCGGTGAGATCAGCGACGACGAATTGCAGCGCGCGCTGAGCAAAGTCGCCTTGTCACACTTGACGATTCGACTCGAGGAGTCCCAGGACTGGGCCAAGGTGCTCTCACCGGGTGAGCAGCAGCGCATCGCATTCGCCCGCGTACTGCTGACCAAGCCCAAGGCGGTCTTCCTGGACGAGGCCACCTCGGCACTCGACGAGGGTCTGGAGTTCGCGCTCTACGAAATGGTGCGCACCGAGCTGCCGAACACCATCCTGGTCAGCGTCAGCCACCGCAGCACCGTCGAGCAGCACCACGTCAGGCATCTGGAACTGCTCGGCGAGGGCCAGTGGCGCCTCGGTCACGTCGACGGCAACGAGCCCGCGACCGTCTAGCTTGCCGCCGTCAGCGGCCTCGGATTGGTCGGCCAGGCGGCGCCGTCGCGCTTTGACGTTGCCTGGCAGAGCCTTTCAGACGGCGGCTGCCACCTTGGCGGCGTGCGTTCCGGCCCGGCGGCCGAAGAACGAGCCCTCCCCCAGCTGCGTGCCGCTAGCGTAGCCCTTGCCGTCCTGGGCGATGTTGGACGCACACGCCCCCGCCGCATACAAGCCGGGGATCACGCTGCCGTCGGCGCGCAACACCTCGCCATCGACGTCGGTGGCCAAGCCTCCGACGGTGAAGCCCGAGTACATCGCCTTGCCCAGCGTCAGGTCGAAGGCACCCCACGGCCCTTTATCTTGCGGCGCAAGGAATTCCGGTTGCTTGTGGAATTCGGGGTCTTCACCCTTGGCGGCGTTCTCGTTGTAGTTCTTGAGCGTCTCGACGAGGTTGCCGGTCGGGATGCCCAACGCGGCCTCCATCTCCTCGACGGTCTCCCATCCGTCGATGAAGGTGATCAGCGGGATCTCCGGGCGCTGCATGTGCGCCTCGTCGACGATCAGGTACGCCGCGCTGTCGGGCTGATCCATCACGAAACCCGATGTGCGCGAATGGTAGGAGTCCTCGGTGACGAACCGCTTGCCCTCTTTGTTGACGATGATGCCGGTCAGCAGGATCGACGGAGGGTAGACCGGCGCGGTGATGAACACCTGGTCCATGTGCTTGGTAGCTCCGCCCACCGACTCGCCCAGCCGGATGCCGAGACCGTCGTCGTAGGTGTTGCCGAGCACGAACGGCTTCTCGGCGAGCTTCGGCGTGAACTTGGCGACCATGTCGGGGTTCATCACGAAGCCGCCTGCGGCGATCACGACGGCTCTGGCGCGGATCGAGCCGGTCTCGGCGAATTTCTTCCACGCGACTCCGACCACGGCATCGCCGTCCACGATGAGGTTGGTGGCGCCGGTCTCGTAGCGGATCTGCACACCCAGTTCGGCGGACCGCTTGAGCAGCAGGTCGATCACCATCGCGGCACCCTGGGTGTCACCGGGCACCGGCACCTTGTGGCCGCGCGGGGCGGGCACCGCCATGTTCTTGTACGGCCATACCTTCTCGTTGCCGGTGAACATGAGGCCCTCGGTGTTGGGCTGGATGACCGCCTTCTCCGGGTAGTAGGTCCGCTCGAATGCGATGCCGAGTTCCTCGAGCCAGTTGAAGTGCTCGACGCTGCCTTCGCAGTAGGCGCGGATCTTGTCGAGTTCCGGCTCCCGCGACACCGCGACGAGGTACTTGTACATCTCCTCGACGCTGTCGCTGTGGCCGGTCGCCTGCTGGACCGCGGTCCCACCGCCGAGGTAAAAGTGGCCGCCGGCCATCGAGGTAGTGCCACCGGCGACGGCGGCGCGCTCGAGCACCAGGACCCGCGCGCCCGCAGCCGCGGCGCTGACAGCCGCGCAGCCGCCGCCGATGCCGAACCCGATCACCACGACGTCGAACTCGTCGGACCAGTCGGTCACGTCCGAGGCGGCGACGGTCGCGGGAATGTCCAGGCCACTCATTGCTGCTCCTGTTTCACATAGTCGAAGAACGTGCGGATGTCGTCGGGGATGTACGCGATCTCGAGGTAGGGCACCCCGGCTGCGGCGGCGGACAGGTACGCGAACTGCATCCCGCCCGGCATCACACCGCGGGCGACCACCTCGGCCGTCGGGCCCGCGCCGGTGAGCGCCGCCTCGAACGCGTCGGCGTCAGGGACTTCCACGCAGATGTGGTGCAGCCCCGGTCCGCTGTCGGCGAGGAACTCGGTATAGATGCTCTCGCCGCGGGTCGGCGCGATCAGCTCCAGCTGGGTGTCGCCGGCGTAGCTCAGGGAGATGTCGGCCGTGTAATCGGCGGGCGCGCCACGGTGCTGGCAGCTGTCCGGCCCGAAGTGAACGTCGGGCATCCGGATCCATTTCCTGGCCCCCAGCAGCGTGGTCAGCGCCGCTTCGGTGGCGTCGAGGTCGCGGGTCACCCACGCGATCTGGACAGGTGTCTGGTTGGTCATCGGTTTGAGGATATCCCCGCCCCGCCGGTGTGGCTAGAACGTGTTCTAGTTTTGCGGCCCGGCGGTCAGCAGATCGACGGCCAGCTCGATCTGCTGGTCGAACAACACCCGGGGATCGGTGAACGTGTCGGTCCCGTACTGGCCGAAGACCTCGAGGCTCACGGCGCCGATCATCATGGCCCACACCGCGGTGCACCGGATCACCAGCGCGTCGTCACCGGGGAAGCCGAACTCGTCGCGCACGCGCAGCAGATCTGTCGACATCGGTTGTGCGACATGATGTTCCGTGAGGCTGATGTCCCCGGTCGCCACGCCCGTGGCCACCGCGTCGAACAGCATGCCGATCACCCGGGTGCCCGGCCCGGTGGTGAGTTCGGCCGGGGCGTGATAGCCCGGCACCGGACTGCCATACAGCAGCGCCCACTCGGCCGGCTGGTCCAGCGCCCAGTTCCGGATGGCGCGGGCGATCGTGGCGACATCGTCACGCCAGCTGCCATCGGCGCCTGCGCGGGCCTGCCCGACGGAGTCGGCGAGGTCGGAGTAGGCATCGACCAGCAGCAGGGTCAGCAACGCGTCGCGGCTCGCGACGTAGCGGTACACCGCCGAGGACACCATGCCGAGTTCGCGGGCGATCGCGCGCACCGACAATCCGGCCGCACCCTCGGTGGCCAGCTGCCGGCGCCCGAGCTCCACGATCTGGGCCTCGATGCGTTGTCGCGCGTCCTGTCGTTTCCCCACGCGCCGAGTCTCGCACGTTCGAGATCACTGCTCTTGCTTTTCCCGAGAGCGCCTGGCATTCTCAAAACAAGAGCAGTGCTCTCTAACTTTGGAGGAGATCCATGACCACGCACTATGACCGCCCGAACGCCGCCGCCCGCGCGTTCAATGTCGTCATCCGTCAGCTCGCCGAGGTGGGGATCAGCATCGCCGGCACCCGCGCCCTGCAGGTGCGGGGACGCAAGTCCGGAGCGCCACACCGCGTGGTCGTCAACGTGTTGCGGGTCGACGGGACCGACTACCTGGTCTCACCTAGGGGCAACACCCAGTGGGCACGCAACGCGCGTGCGGCCGGCGCGGTGGAAATGGGCCCGCGCTGGCGGCGCACCCCCGTCGCGCTCACCGAGGTCGACGACGACGCCAAGCCGGAACTGCTCAAGAGTTATCTCGACCGGTGGTACTGGGAGGTGAAGGGGCACATCGCCGGTCTCACACCGGAGTCGAGCACCGACGAATTGCGCGCTGCCGCACCGCAAATCCCGGTGTTCGCGCTCGCCCGCTAGTTGATTTGAGCGCTCACGTGTCAGTTCCGCTCGGCATATGCGGCGTCAGCGCTCACTCAATGTCAGTTGCCGTTGGCCTGTTCCGCGGCTGCCACGTTGACGACGTCGGCGCCGGCACGCACCTGCTGGCTGGTGGCCACCCACGACACTGCGGCGGGCAGGTTGCCCCACGTGCTGTTGAATAGCCCGACGATCACGGCTTTGTTGTTGTCGATCGGCATGTACACCGGGCCGCCGGAGTCACCCTTCTGGCTCACGACACCGTTCTGCATGGTGAACCAGCCGTTGTTGACCCGCTCGATCGAGCCGCAGCTCTCTCCCGTGATCACACCGAAGTGGCACACCGGCTGGCCGTTGGCCATCGGCGGGGCGGCCTCGGCGACCAGCTGACGGCCACCGGGCAGGATGTTGTTGACCGCGACGTCGGCGCCCAGGGCGATCATCTCGTAGTCGGAGATCACCTGATCGGTGCGCACGACGGCGCCGTCCGGGGTGTTGTCCTGGAAATTCGTCACCATGCCGATGAACCGGCCGTCACGGTCGGTCACCGGGCCGTCGGCCTGGCAGTGGCCTGCTGAATACGCGACTCGCGCCACCGGGTCGACGTAGCCGAGCGTGCAGACATTGCTGGCCTGACGGATTTCCATCCCGGGCGACACGACCACACCGGGCGCAGCCTGGGCGATCGGGGCGATGAACGCGGACACGGCCACGGCCGCGGCGGAGACGACACATCCCAGTGAAAAGCGAGTCACCCTACACCCCGATCGGTCGGCGGTACGTCAAGGACGCGCCGCGAAAGTATCTCGACTGTGTATCGGCGCCGATTTCAAATCGTTACCAACGAACTATGACGTACCCGGCGTGTCGCCGCAGGAATCCCCGTCAGTTGGGTTCAGGAATCGAAACCCAGTCCCAGTCGATCGAGAGCGCGCAGGATGAGATTGCGTTTGCCCTGGTTGTGGTCGGCCCGATCCAGCGACCACCGGGTCGCCTGAATACCGACGCTGGCCACCGGTTCGGGCGGGAACGGCAGCGGCTTGCGGTTGACCATCTCCAACTCGGTCCGCTCGGTGGCGTGACCGTCGAGCAGATCCAGGCAGACGTCGGCGGCGAACCGGGCCGCACCCACGCCCAGACCGGTGAATCCGTTGACGTAGGCGATCCGGCCGCGGCCGGCCAGCCCCCAGTGCGCGCAGAACCGCGTGTTGGTGTCGATCGCACCGGCCCAGCGGTGACTGAACCGAACGTCCTCCAGTTGCGGGAAGGTGATGAAGAAGTGCGCGGCCAGCTTGCGGTAGGTCTCCGGCCGGTCCTCGTACATCGGGTCGACGCGACGGCCGTAGTGGTAGACGGCGTCGTAGCCGCCCCAGACGATCCGGTTGTCCGCCGAGAGGCGGTAATAGTGGAACTGGTTGCCGCTGTCGCCGATGCCCTGCCGTGAGCGCCATCCGATGCGGTCCAGCTGTTCGGAGGTCAGCGGCTCGGTGGCCAGGACGTAGTCGTACACCGGAATGGTGTGCAATCGGTTGCGCTTGAGCAGGCTCGGAAAGACGTTGGTGGCCAACACAATCTGATCGGCCTCGATCGTGCCGGCGCGGGTCTCCACCCGAATCCCCCGCCGTTCCCGGTGCACCGACAGCGCCGCGGTGTGTTCGAAGATCTCCACGCCGGCCTCGGCGCAGGCGCGGGCCAGCTCGAACACCAGTCGGGCAGGATGGACGATCGCGCAGGTGTCGGTGGCCCACAGGCCGGCCCGGTAGGTTGGCGAGGCGACTTCCTCGCGGACGGCGGCCTCGTCGAGGAACCGGCCCTCGCCGTCGTCGGCCCCTTCGGCCAGCCACTCGACCTGATGCGGCTCGGTGGCCACCGTCAACATGCCGGTGCGCTCCCAGTCCACGTTCATGCCGTACGACTCGATATCGGCCTGCATGCCGTCGAGGTTGGCCAGACCGAGTTTCTCCAAACGATCGAATTCGGTTGGCCAGCGCGACTTTCCGTTCTCGGCGCCGTGGGTGATGCTGGCTTCGACGAAGCCCCCGTTGCGTCCCGAGGCCGCCCAGCCGACTTGCTCGGCTTCGATCAACACCACCCGCGCGCCGGGATGACGCTCCTTGGCGTGCAGCGCCGACCACAAACCGGCGTACCCCCCGCCGACCACCAGCAGGTCACAGGTCAGGCCGCCGGACAGCGTCGGGTAGTCGGGCCGCGGAATGTCCAACCACATCGATCGATGCGCGGCTGACCCCAGCGCCCGGGCGATCAGGGCGGGGTCGACTCGGCGATCGAATACGGTCTGCACCCCAGCATGGTGCCATGACGTGGCCGCCCTACCGGGCGAACCGCGCGAGTAGCGGGCCGACGATGGCGAGCACGAAAACATACGGCGTGGCCAGCGATCCGATCGCGGCGACGGTGGTGCCCGCCAACCCGATGATGACCAGCGAGAATTCGCCGCGGGCGACCAGTGCGGTGCCCGCGCGCAGCTGGCCCGGCCTGCCGACGCCGTCACGGCGGGCCGCGTACACACCGGTCGCCACCTTGGTGACCGCGGTGACCGCCGCCAGCAGCACGGCCGCGGGCAGCATCGGCACCAGATCGCTCGGGGCCACCGACAGCCCGATCGCCACGAAGAACACCGCCGCGAACAGGTCCCGCAGCGGGGTCAGCACCGCGCGGGCCCGGTCGGCGGTATCCCCCGTCAGGGTCAATCCGACCAGGAACGCACCTACCGCCGCCGAGGCGTGCAGATGTTCGGCGGCGGCCGCCACCAGCAGGGTCAGTCCGAGGATGCGCAACAGCAATTGCTCGTCGTCCGGATGACTGATCAGCCGACCCAGGTGGTGGCCCCAGCGATACGACGCCGCGAATACCGCCGCCAGCGCGATCATCGCGGCGCCCATCCACAGCAGCGCCTCCCACCACGTTCCGCCGGCCGCCAGCACCGCCAGCAGCGGCAGGTAGGCGGCCATCGCGAAGTCTTCGAGTACCAGGATCGACAGCACCGCAGGGGTTTCGCGGTTACCCAACCGGCGCAGATCGTTGAGCAGCCGGGCGATGACGCCCGACGAGGAGATGAAGGTGATGCCCGCCATCGCCAGGATGCCGACGACGTTCAGGCCGAGGAGCCAGCCGGCGATCGCCCCCGGGGTGGCGTTGAGGACGAGGTCGACGCCGGCCGACGGCAGGTGGCGCCGCATGCTGGCGGCGAACTCGCCGATGGAGAACTCCAGGCCCAGGGTCAACAGCAGCAGCACCACGCCGATCGTGGCGCCGGCGGACACGAACTCCCCCGCCGCCGGGATCGGCGCGATCCCGCCGTTGCCCAGCGCGAGCCCGGCCAGCAGGTACAGCGGGATCGGCGACAGCGCGTAACGGCGCGCCAGGGTTCCGAGGATCGTCAGGACCGTGAAGATGACGCCAAGTTCGAGGAGAAGCGCCGCCGACACAGCCACCTAGATCAGCCTTGGTCGACGATTCGACGGACGCCCGAAATACCCTGCTCGGTGCCGATCACCACCAGAACGTCGCGGGCGTGCAGCACCTGGTCGGGTTTGGGTGAGGCCAGAACCTCTTCGTCGCGGACGATCGCCACGATCGACGCACCGGTGCGGGTGCGTGCCTTGGTGTCACCCAGCGGTCGGTCGACGAACGGCGACCCCGCCACGATCTCGACCTGGCCGGCGTCCAGTCCCGGCACTTCCTTGGTCAGGTCGGCAAAGCTCTCCACCATGCGCGGCGCCCCGAGGATCTGGGCCAGTGCGTCGGCTTCCTCGTCGGTGAGGCGGAACACCGGGCGGGCTTGGTCGGGGTCGGCGGCGCCGTAGACGACGACTTCAAAATCGCCACTGCGACGTGCGATCACGCCGATGCGGTTGCCCTCGGCGTTGTCGAACTCGTAGCGCAGCCCGACTCCGGGCAGCAGGACTTCCTTGACCTCCATGGGCTCCATCCTCGATGACGGCACCGATGTTGACTAACTCGTGGCCACCGTAGCCGCCGGCCGCGCCGAAGTGGTGGGTTGCCAGCCGGGCGGGCCGAAGATGTAGCCCAGCCGGTCGCGCCAGCGGCGAGCCGAGCGCACGTCGCGGGCGATCGCCGCGTACTCGTGGGTCTGCAGCTTCCAGATGTTGAACGTCGTGACCGGTTTGGTCAGGCCGTAGTGCGGGCGGAACAGCTCGGGCTGGAAGGTGCCGAACAGCCGATCCCAGATGATCAGAATCCCGCCGTAGTTCTTGTCGAGATACTCCGGATCCATCCCGTGATGCACCCGGTGGTGCGAAGGCGTGTTGAACACGAACTCGAAGGCGCGCGGCAGCCTGTCGATGCGCTCGGTGTGGATCCAGAACTGGTAGATCAAGCTGATCGAGAAGCTGGTGAACACTATCCACGGCGGAATGCCCAACAGCGGCAAGGGAATCCACATGATGATCTCACCGCTGTTGTTCCACTTCTGGCGCAGCGCGGTCGCGAAGTTGAAGTACCGGCTGGAGTGATGCGCCTGATGCGTGGCCCAGATCAGCCGGACCCGGTGGGCGATGCGGTGATAGGCGTAGAACAACACGTCGACCCCGACGATCGCGATCACCCACGTGTACCACTTCATCGGCGACAGGTGCCACGGCGCGACGTAGGCGTAGAGCGCGGCGTAGCCGAGCAGGGCACCGAACTTCCAGGCCCCCATCGTCGCCACGGACATCAGGCCCATCGAGATCGAGGCCCACGCGTCGCGGGTGTGGTAGGCGCCGGAGGCGGGTTGCTCGGTTTCAGCCAGCCGCTCGAGCTTGCGGGCGGCGGTCCACTCGATCGTCAGCAGCAGCAGAAAGAACGGGATCGCGAACAGCACCGGCTCGCGCATCTGCGGCGGGAGAACGGACAACAGTTCCCCGATTCGGTCCACTCTGACACCTCCTGACCGGGAGTCTAACCCGATCTCGACGCCTTGTTAGACACGGCGTCAAGAAGCGTCAGCGGAAGCTGAGCACCTCGTCGCCCCAGGCCTGCCGGATCGGACCGTCCACGTCGTCGACGACCCGGTCCTCGCGGTCGATCAGCAGGGTGGCGCGGTCGTCGGTGCGGTACGGCGCCCAGCGCGGCTGCCCCATCGGCAGGTTCGGATCGCCGGTGGCCGCGAAGCTGGTCCACCGCGCCCGCATACGTTCGCTCAGCTCCTCGCCGGTCTTGAGCCCACCGAGCTTGAAGGTCACGTCACGAGGACCCGAGATCAGGTTGCCCCACACGTAGATCAACTCCGTGGCATGCGCTGCGCCCAGCCGGATGGCCTTGAAAAGTGGTGTGGCCCAATCGAACCGGTAGAGGTACACCGGCGCCACCGCGGTATGCCCCTCGGCGAACCACACCGTCGGCATCCGGAAGCCCACGTCGCTGGCCACCCCGAGGCTGCGGGTGCGGGCCATCTTGGCGGGGTAGGCCGCACTGATCTGCTCGGCGGTCGGCAATTGCAGGCCCGGCTGGTCGTTGGCCATCTCACCGAACATCGTTCGGACGCCCTTCGGCGCGATCGGCATCAACGGTGAGCGCATCAGCCGGAACAGCGCCGCCTCGTTCTTGTTGGTGCCGATCAGCAGCGGCACCGGATGCGTCTTGCCGGCCCGCGCCAGCGTCACCGGGTAGTCCGGGACGAGGTCCCCGTCGACGGTCGGGGCGAACGCCAGTAGTCCGGGCCTGGTCGACGGGACGTGGTCGAACACCTCCTGCGAGGTGTCGACCAGCGTCTGGACGGGAGCCCGCTGGGCCTCGTCCGCCGTCATACCGAGCCGCTCGAGGAACAGCTCGGCCATCGCCTTCGCGCGTTCCCTGCCGTAGATGGAGGTGGCCGGCGCGCTCTGGGCGATGGCCCGGGAGAACAGACCCGCGGCCTCGGGCACGGCCAGCAGTGTCGTGGTGATGGCGGCCCCGGCGGATTCGCCGAACAACGTCACCCGGTCCGGATCACCGCCGAAGGCGGCGATGTTGTCGGCAACCCAGCGCAGGGCGGCCAGCACGTCGCGCAGGGCGACATTGCTGTCGAATCCGGCCGCCGACATATCGAGGAAGCCCAGCGCACCGAGCCGGTAGTTGATCGTGACGACGATGACGTCGGAACCATGGGCCAGCACCGTGCCGTCGTACATCGGCTGGCTGCCCGACCCGAAGATGTAGGCGCCACCGTGCACCCACACCATGACGGGCTTGGCGTCGCCGGGCTGTGTGCCCGACGGAGCCCACACGTTGAGGAACAAGCAGTCCTCGTCGGCACGGGTCCCGAGGCCCATCGGAATCGGGCTGCGCGGCTGGGGACTCACCGGACCGAACGTCGTCGCGTCGGCCACGTCGGTCCAGGGCTGCGGGGGCACCGGTGCGCGCCAGCGCAGATCACCGACCGGCGGGGCGGCGTAGCGAAGGCCCTTCCACGTCTTGACCCGGCCATCGTCGGCGCCGCGGACCGGCCCGTAACTGGTTTCGACGACCGGACTGTCCACGACCGGCCGAATGCTCGCATCCGCTGTCATCGTTTACCTCCTGCAGCTCGCGCGGTGTCGATGAACGACGCCACCCATCCACGCTACCCACGGGTAACGTGACCGGCCGCAGCACGGCTCGTCTATCCGGTCACCGCTGCGGCGCGGTATGCGGCGACCACACTCGCCGGCCCAGCTATCCTGACCGGCGTGCGGAAATGGCTGCTGCTGTTCGCCGCTATCGCCGTGGAGGTCACCGGCACCCTGTCGTTGCGCGCGTCGCAGGATCATTCGGCCTGGCTGGTCCTCGTGGTCACCGGCTACCTCGCCTCGTTCTACTTCCTGGCGCTGGTCCTGCGCGCCGGTATGCCCGTCGGGGTGGCCTACGGCGTCTGGGGTGCGATCGGCACTGCGGCAACGGCCGTGCTGGCCGCGTTGATCTTCGGCGACCCGTTCACCGCTCCGATCATCGTCGGGATCGTCTTGATCATCGCCGGTGTGCTGATGGTGGAACTCGGGTCGCGGCACGTCGCCGACGAGGAGGGCGCGCCGTGATGTGGCTGACGCTGGCCGGCGCCATCCTCATCGAGGTGTGCGCGACCCTTTGCCTGCGCGCCTCGGACGGTTTCCGCAAGAAGGTCTGGATCGCGCCGATGCTGATCGGCTATCTGGCGTCGTTCACGCTGCTGTCGGTCACGCTGTCGCTGGGAATGCCGGTCGGTGTCGCCTACGGCGTGTGGTCGGCGGCCGGTGTCGCCCTGATCGCGGTGATCGCGCGGGTGCTGTTCGCCGAGCCGCTGACGCCGCTGATGATGGGGGGCATCGGGCTGATCATCGCCGGGGTGCTCACGATCGAGCTGACCGGCGCCGCGGACTGAGAGCTCGAGCGAGCAGCACGGTCACCAGTCCGGCCGCCGGGACCGTCACCAAGCCGACGCGCAGTGACACGGCATCGGCGATCGCACCGACGAGGATCGGTGAGCCGAGGAACCCCACCCGCATCAGCCAGGTGAGTGCCGTCAGCCCGGTGCCCGCCCGCAGTCCTGGCAGCTCGTCGGCGGCATGCATCGCGCCCGGCACCAGGGTGGCCGAGCCGAATCCGGCAGCGGCGAATCCGGCGATGGTGCCGGGGATGCTGGGGAACGCCAGTGCCGTCGCCATGCCCACCGCGATGATCAGTCCGCCGGCGCGGGCCACCGCACACGGTCCCCATCGGTCGGTCAGCCGGTCGCCGACGAGGCGGCCGATGAACTGAAAGCCGACCAGCGCGACGTAACCGAAGGCGGCCAGCGCAGCGGGCGCCGACAGCGAATCGCGCAGATACAGCGTGGCCCACGAGCTGCCCGCGTCCTCCACGGCGGCCCCGGCGATCGCGATCGCCACCAGTGCGGCCAGCACGAGGTGGACGCTGCGGCCCGACTCGCCGGCGACGCGCTCGTCGGTACGGGATTCGGTGTCGTCGTGGTCGGGTCCCGGGAGCAGGAAGCGGTAGGCGATCAGGCAGAGCACGCTGAACACCAGGCCGGACGCCGACAGCTGCACGGCGCGCGGAATGCCGAGATAGATTGCGCCAGCGCCCATCAGGCCGCCGAGCACCGCACCGGACGACCACACCGCGTGCAGTGAGTTGATGATGAACCGGCCGTAGGCGCGCTGCACCCGCAGCCCGTGCACATTCTGGGCGACGTCGGTCACGGAGTCGGCCGCCCCGGCGCAGAACAGTGCCGCCGCCAGGACCGGTCCGGTCGGCGCCAGGCCGGCGACGATCGTGAACACGGCGATCAGCACGCTGCCCGCGACCACGACCACCGACGAGCGGTACCGGCGGATCAACGCCGCCGCCGCCGGCCCCGTCAGCAGCGCGCCGCCCGAAAACGCGGCCACCGCCAGCCCGAACGCGGTGTTCGACAGTCCGAGGTCGGTTTTGATCTCGGGGAACCTCGGCAGCAGGTTGGCGAACAACGCCCCGTTCGTGAGGAACAGCGCGGCGCTGGCGACGCGGGCCCGCCGATGGCGCTCATCGAATCCCGGGCGGCCCATGTGAGGCGAGGTTACGGGCAACCGAGCAAGATGGCAGCCATGACTGCTGCGTCGCTGGCCGAACTCGCCCACCGGTTCGGGGTGGCCACCGAGTACCACGACTGGACCGGACGTTCGGTGCCGGTCGACGAGGACACCTTGATTGCGGTGCTGGCCGCGCTCGGCGTCGAGGCGCATACCGAAGACGGGCGCGCCGAAGCGCTTTCGGCGCAGGACACCCGCCACTGGTCGCGACCGCTGCCGCCGACAATCATCGGCCGCGCCGACAGTGAGACGTCCTTCTGGGTGCATGTCACCCACGGCGACCCGGCGCACGTCTGGGTCCGTCTGGAGGACGGCACCGTCCGCACCGGTGTGCGGCAGGCCGACAACTTCACCCCGCCGTACGACCTGGACGGCAGGCTCGTCGGTGAAGCGACGTTCGTGTTGCCTGCCGATCTGCCGCTGGGCTATCACCGCGTGCATCTGCGTTCGGGCGCCACCGAGTCGAGCACGCCCTTGATCGTCGCCCCGTCCTGGCTGGGGCTACCGGCGCGGCTGGGTGCGCGGCGCACGTGGGGCCTGGCTACACAGCTATACAGCGTGCGCTCCAAGAACTCTTGGGGCGTAGGCGATCTCGGCGATCTCACCGACCTGGCGGTCTGGGCAGGGGCGCGCCACGGAGCCGGCTACATTTTGGTCAACCCGTTGCACGCGGCTGCGCCGACCAAACCTATGGAGCCCTCCCCCTACCTGCCGACATCGCGGCGGTTCACCAATCCGCTGTACCTGCGTGTCGAGGCGGTCCCCGAGTTCGCGTATCTGCCCAAACGCGGACGGGTGTGGAAATTGCGCGCCGCGGTGCAGGCGCGCTCACGCAAGATCGACGCGATCGACCGGGACTCGGCATGGGCCGCGAAACGCACTGCGCTGAAAGCGATTTACCGTGTTCCTCGGTCGGCGGGCCGCGAGCTGGCCTTCGAAGCCTTCAAGGAGCGGGAGGGTCAGGCCCTCGACGACTTCGCCACCTGGTCGGCGCTGGCCGAGAAGTACGGCGGCAACTGGCGTAAATGGCCGAAGGGTCTGCGGAATCCGGCCAATCCCGAGGTGGCCGACTTCGTTCGACGGCACGGCTCCGCCGTGGACTTCCACCGCTGGTTGCAGTGGCAACTCGACGATCAGCTTGCCGCCGCTCAGTCTCAGGCCGTGCGCACCGGGATGGCACTGGGCATCATGCACGACCTGGCCGTGGGCGTTCATCCCGACGGCGCGGACGTCTGGGCGTTGCAAAACGTGCTGGCCCTCGGGGTCACTGCCGGTGCGCCGCCGGACGAGTTCAACCAGCTCGGCCAGAACTGGTCGCAACCACCGTGGCGACCCGATCAGCTCGAAGAGCTTGGCTACCAACCATTTCGCGCGCTGATCGCCGCCATCTTGAGGCATGCGGGCGGGGTCCGCATCGATCACATCATCGGCCTGTTCCGGTTGTGGTGGATCCCGGCGGGCGCCGCGCCGACCAAGGGCACCTACGTGCGTTACAACCACGACGCGATGATCGGGATCGTCGCGCTCGAGGCGCACCGGGCCGGCGCGGTCGTCGTCGGCGAGGATCTGGGCACGGTGGAACCGTGGGTCCGCGACTACCTGCGCGCCCGCGGGGTGCTGGGCACGTCGATCCTGTGGTTCGAGCTGGATCGCGACGGCGACGGCGGACCGCTTCAGGCTGAGCGGTGGCGTGAACTGTGCCTGTCCTCGGTCACCACCCATGACTTGCCGCCGACGCCGGGATACCTGGCCGGCGAACATGTACGGCTGCGCGACCGCCTCGGCCTGCTCACCCGCCCCGCAGAGGACGAACTGGCCGAGGACGGTATCGAGCAGGCGGCCTGGCTGGCCGAGCTGCGCCGGGTCGGGCTGCTCGGCGACGGTGCCGACGAGGAGCAGGTGATCCTCGGCCTGTATCGGTATCTGGCCCGCACCCCGTCGCGGCTGCTGGCGCTGTCGTTGACCGATGCGGTGGGCGACCGTCGCACGCAGAACCAGCCGGGCACCACTGACGAGTATCCGAATTGGCGCGTTCCCCTGACCGGGCCCGACGGGTCTCCGCTGCTGCTCGAGGACGTGCTGGCGTGCCCGCGGGCGCAGGCGCTCGCCGAGGCGATGCACTCTGCGACCACGCCGCCGCCGGACTAGCGATGCCGAAATACAGTGCCGGCGTGCTGCTTCACCGGAGTCTCGACGGCGTCGTCGAGGTGCTCATCGGCCATCCCGGGGGGCCGTTCTGGGCGCGCAAGGACGACGGTGCGTGGTCGATTCCCAAGGGCGAGTACGACCCCGACATCGACAACCCGTGGTCGGCTGCCCAGCGCGAGTTCGCCGAGGAGTTGGGCTGCGACGTGCCCGTCGGCCCGCGGATCGAGTTCGACGCGGTCAAGCAGCCCAGCGGCAAGGTGCTCACGGTATTCGCCGTGGACGCCGACCTGGATGTGACCGAGGCGCAGAGCAATACGTTCACGCTGGAGTGGCCGAAGGGATCGGGCCGCATTCAGGAGTTCCCCGAGCTGGACCGGGTGGGCTGGTTCCCGGTGGCACAGGCACGCCGCAAGCTGCTCAAGGGCCATGTGGTGTTCCTGGACCGGCTGATGACTCATCTGCCGGGACTGGGCGAAGGCGACCCGGATCCCGCGGGTTAGCCTCACGACGTGAAGGTCGCCGTCGTCGCTCCGATCGGGGCCGGGGTCACCGCGGACCCGGCGTGGATGGCGGGGTTCGCCCGCCATCTCGAGGCATGTGGTTTCGAGTCGATCGTCATGGCCGAGCACACGGTGCTGGTGACCGAATACACCAGCGTGTATCCCTACGATCCGTCCGGGCGGGTCGAGGTGGCACCGGACTGTCCGGTTCCCGATCCGCTGGAGATGCTGGCCTTCCTGGCGGGCCAGACCACGACGCTGGGTCTGGCCACCGGGGTGCTCGTGTTGCCCAACCATCAGCCGGTGATGCTGGCCAAGCGGGCCGCCACGGTCGACGTCCTGTCCGGCGGACGGCTGCGGTTGTGCGTCGGGGTCGGGTGGTTGCGCGAAGAGATCGAAGCGTGCGGAGCGGATTTCGAGAGTCGGGGCCGTCTCGCCGACGAACAGATCGAGGTGCTAAGGGCGCTGTGGGCCGACAACCCCGACGGCGTCAGCCATCACGGTGACTTCTACGACTTCGACCATGCCATGTCGTATCCCAAACCCGTTGCCGCTGACGGCATTCCAATTCACATCGGCGGCCACAGTCGGTTGGCGGCGCGCCGGGCGGGACGCCTGGGCGACGGTTTCCAGCCGCTCGGGGTCGGCGGCGGTGAGCTGGCGACGCTGGTCGAGGTGATGCGGGTGGCGGCAGAGGATGCCGGCCGCGACCCCGATTCCCTCGAGTTGTCACTGGGTCATCTGGTCACCAAGGTCGATGCCGACCGCGCCGGACGGCTGGCCGAGGCCGGCGCCGATCGGCTGGTCCTGGGGATGCCGCCGGTCACCGATCTCGCGGAGGCCGAGGATCTGTTGTCTGCCTGCGCTCAACGACTGGGCTTGTCGCCGTGACACTTTCGGTTCCGGATCGGTTGGACCTGTCGAGCGTGGTGCACCGGTACGCCGCGGCAGTCGACGATCGGGATGTCGACGCCGTGCTCGAGTTGTTCGCAAGCGACGGCGAACTGGTGTTACCGGAGCCTCCCGATGTGCTGACCCCGGCGCGGTCGCATCGCGGCCGCGGCGCCATTCGCGAGGCACTCGCCGCCGTGACCAGCGTCGGGCGCACGCATCACAGCATCGACTCCGAGGTGTACACCGCGGGCCCGGATTCCGATGTCGCACAGGGGCGAATCGCGGCGACCGCACACCATTGGAGCCGCGCCTCCGAGGGCATCACCGATCTGGTGTGGTACCTGCGCTACGACGACGAGTATCAGCGGTCGGACTCGGGGTGGCTGCTGACCCGCCGCGCGTTGATCATCGACGCGATCGAGACTCGCCCGGCCCGCCGGTTGCGCTGACTTAACTTCGCCGACTGTGGGTGTTATGCAGAAATTTTGGCGCATATCCGTGCATGAGGCCCACACTCGGCGCAGTCAGCCGCGCGACTGCAATGCCTGCTGGCCGAAGGTGCCGGTCTCCAACGACCCGTCGGGCAGCACCAGCTCACCGCTCTCCAGCCGTGACCGCAAATAGGCAAACGTCTGCGCGGTCTGGGCGAACAGATGCTCGCCGGCCACCAGCGCCGGTCGCGACGGTCCGTCAGCGAACTGCGGCAACGGCTGCACCACGGTGTGATAGTCGACGTTGAAGAACAGCGGGAACGAGTACCGCTCCTCTTTCACCTTGCGCACACGATGTGAGGTGGCGACGAAGGCGCCGTTGGTCCACAGCTCGAGCATGTCGCCGACGTTGACCACGAACGTGCCGGGAATCGGCGGAACGTCGATCCATTCGCCTGCGCCATTGAGCACCTCGAGTCCCGGGGCGGTGGGCTTGAGCAGCGTGAAGCACTCGTAGTCGGTGTGCGCACCGATTCCCTGCGCGTCTTCGGCGTCCGGATTGTGCGGGTAGTAGATCAGCCGCAGCTGGCTCGGCGTCTTGGTCGCATGTCTGGTGAAGGTGTCCGGATCCTCGCCTAAGGCAACGGCGAACGCGCCCAACAGATCTCGGCCGACTTCCAGCACAGCCTGGTAGTACTCGGTGACGGTGTCGGCAAAGCCGGGTAGCTCCGGCCACACGTTGGGTCCGAGCATCGGGTTGCCGGCCAGGTGGTCGGGGTCGTCGGCGGGCAGGTCCAGTGCGGTGTCGAACGCCTCCTTGACATCGGGCTTGTCACCGTAGAAGCCCTCCTCGCCCACCGGGACGTAGCCGCGGTGACACCGGGACAGTCCGATATAGGACTTCATCTTCTCCTCGACCGGGAGGGCGAAGAACTGCTTGGTCGCATCGAGCAGCCGACCGAACAGCTCGTCACTGACCGAGGTGCCGGAGATGTAGAAGAACCCCACCTCGCGGGCGGCTGCGCCGAGTTCGGCTGCTACCCGGTCGTGTTCGGCCCGGTCTGCGGACCGCAATCCGCTGATGTCGATGACGGGTACCGTTTGAAATGATGTCGCCCCGCTCACAGTGTCACGCGTCCTTCGCTGTCGTTGATGTCCCAGGCGATGCCGTCGTCGACTCCCAGCTGTCCTGACGTCAGTCGAGGGCGCAGTACCGCGCCGACTCGATCCGAATGGCTGGATTCGGTTATCCGCCAGTCGGTTCCACTGACCACGCCGAGTGAGATCTCGCCCGGGTGGGCCCAGCCAAATCGTTCCCCCACTCGCACCAGCACGCCCGTCGCGTCCGCTGCCGAGGCCAGCAATCCCCAACACGGCTGCACGCCACAGGGCTCACGCTGCCAGTGCTCGGTGTAGTCGGCGTGCACGCCGACCTCGACCAGGGTGTCACCGGCCCAGCTCATCCGGCCCGCGTCCGGCAGACCAGTCGGCCGGAGGTCGACCAGGCGACTCCACTCGAAGACGTCGTCATGCTGGCCGAGCCGCCCGGCGAACCCCTCCCCCGGACCCCGCACATCGACGAACAGGGAAAGCCCTTGCAGCCACAGCACATTCGTCCCGGTGTCGCGGGACCCATCGGCGTCGATCAGCAGTGTGCGACGCCAGAGTCCGGCGCAGTCGGCGATCACCGGTGTCACAGTGCAGCGTCCCACTGTGCCCGCAGCTGTGCCATTCCGGCGCCGGTCGGCCGGCCCAGCGCCCGAACCCGTGCGATGCCACCGTCTGGATAGGCCTGCACGCGAATCGCCGTGATCGCAGGGGCATCGACCACGAAGACCTGCCGTGCGTCGGGAAGCAGTCGGGTACGGGGTAGCACGATCTCGTCGAAGGGCAACGCCCACCAAGGCCGCCGCTCGTCTGGCCGGTCGCGGGTGCCGCACACGCAGACTTCACGGGAGGCGTTGAACACGAAGTACGAGGTGTCGATTTCGATGCGGTCCAGGTCGGTGGATGTCAGGAACGAGATCGTCACCGCATCGTGGGTGTCCGGACCGATATCGCGCCGACGCCGGGCTTCCCAGCCCGATCCCATGTTCTGCGGCCGGTCCGCGGCGATGATCGCCCGCGCGTCGGAGTAGAACGTATCGCTGCAGTGCTCGACGCGTCCGCCCTGCTCGGCACCGGACACTTCGACGGTCACGCCGGCCCACAGAGCCGGGTCGGGAATCGGATCGCCGTACGCCCGCAGCCTTGCCACGCCGCCGTCGGAGGCAATCACCAGCTTGAGATGGGTGTAGCGGCGCGCATCGTCAACGGCGAATGGATTGTGCGCGTCGGCTTTCAGCGCGGTCAGGGGTGACAGCAGCCGCCAGGTCACATTCGTGCCGCACGGGTCGTCATCGGCAGCCAGCGTCGCCGCGTACAGCGTGCAGCCGGTGGGATGGTTTCCGGTGAAGAAGCGGGTGTCGACGTCGACGGTGCGCAACCGTCCCGGCACTCCGAGCCGGATGATGGCCCAGTCCGGCGCGGTGGCGTGCCTGCGGGTCTCCCAGCCGTCGACCACCTCACCGCGCAGATCGAAGGTGCCTGGGACGAAGTCGGGTTCGGCCGGATTGATCAGCTGCTCTTTGAAGCCGAACGATTCGTCGCTTGCCGCCACGACGCTGCCGCCTACCGCACGGCTGGCCAGATCGAATCCGGTCATGTGCCCAACGCCTGCGATAGTGGCCAGTGTGTGCGCGCGTTGCCCGGTCCGGCGGCATACACCCCAGCCTTGCTGGTGGACAGACCGAGACCGACGAGCATCTGCGCCAGACCCACTGCGGCAGCCACGCCGTCGACGGCGGGTACGCCGACTTTCTCCGCGATTGCGGCGGTGACACCCGCCATGCCCGCGCACCCCAGGCAGATCACGTCGGCGCCGTCGTCGGTCACCGCGCGTTCGGCTTCGGCGACGATCGCGGCGACCGCTCCGGCTGGGTCGGCATCGACCTCCGCGGTCCCGAGTCCGCATGCCCGCACCGACGCGCAGTGTGCGCCCAGACCGGCCAGCAGCAGCCGGTCCTCGATCGGGGCGATCGAGCGGGCCAGCGTGGTGACCACCGAGAACCGCCTGCCGATGAGATGCGCGATGTGAGCCGAGGATTCGGCGATGTCGAGCACCGGGACGTCGAGCATCTCCTGCAGCGCGTCCTTGCCGTGCTCGCCGAATCCCGCCAAGACCACGGCGTCAGCATCGAAGGTCCCGGCGGCCAACTGGGTGGCGACGACGTCCATCACTCCGACGGCGGACAGATAGCTTTCCGCCGCAGAGTCGATCGCGGCCGCCCCGAAATTCGGCTGCGTCGAGACGATGTGGGTACCGGGAGCAGCGGCGGACCGTGCCGCAGCATCGATTTCGGCGGTCATCGTGACCGACGTGTTCGGGTTGAGGACCAGGATTTTCATGCCGGCTCCCGAATTCCGGCGTGCAGCAATTGCCCGCGGCTGTCGTCGCCGGCCACGCGTCCGGCCCGCCACGTCTGACGCACCACTCCGGTCAGCGGGAGCCCCTCATAAGGTGTCAGTGGGTGCCGGTGTCGCAAGTCGGCGCCGTGCACCACCCACGTCGGGTCGGGGTCGAATACGCAGAAGTCGGCGCGCTTGCCCGCCGCGATCACCCCGCGGTCGGCCAGACCGGCCAATTCGGCTGGTGCCTGCGCCATCCACCGGCACACGTCAGGCAGGCCAAATCCCGCTCGAGCGGCGTGCGTCCACAGCGCGGGCAGTGCGATCTGCAGCGAGCTGATCCCGCCGAACGCACGGCCGAAGTCACCGCCGATCAGATCCTTGTGCTCACCGGCGCACGGCGAGTGGTCCGAAACCACCATATCGAGCGTGCCGTCGGCCAAGGCCGCCCACAGCCGGTCGCGGTTGTCACGACCGCGAATCGGTGGGCACGCCGCGAACACGGTGGCACCATCGGGGATGGCCTCGGCGGCGAAAGTCACATAGTGCGGGCATGTTTCAGCGGTCACCGGAAGGCCCGCCGCTTTGGCTTGGGCGATCAACGGCAACACCTGCGCGCTCGAGACATGCACGATGTGGGCACGGGCACCCGTCTCCGCGACCGCGTCGAGCACGATGCTGACCGCGTCCAACTCGGCGGCGTCGGGGCGCGACCGCAGGAACTCGTCGTACGACCGTCCGGCCGGTGCTGGGCAATCCGTCAGCACCCGCTGACTTTCGGCATGTACCAGCAGCACCGAATCCAGCTGGGCCACAACAGCCATCGCCGCCCGGAACTGGTGGGGATCCAGGGGCGGGAAGTCCGGGTTCCCCGATTCAGACAGAAAGCACTTGAACCCGAGCACGCCTGCGCCGGCCAGTGCGGAGAAGGACGCGAGGTTGGCCGGCACGATGCCACCCCAGAATCCGGTGTCGACGCGGCACGCCCCGTCGGCGACCGATCGCTTGCCCTCCAGCGCCGCCACTGTCGTGGTGACCGGGTCACTGTCCAACGGCATGTCCACCACCGTGGTGATGCCACCGGCCAGCGCCGCCGCGGTGGCGGAGGCAAAGCCCTCCCAGTCGGTACCCGGCTCGTTGATGTGAACATGGGTATCCACCAGGCCCGGTAGCAACACCACCTCGGTATCGAGGACCGTCTCGCTGACGCCGCCGAAGCCGGCGTCAAACGAATCGACGGCCCGAATCATGCCGTCCGCCAGGCCGATCGCGGTCGAGCGGACCACACCGTCGACCACCGCGCGCGGTGCGCGAATGACGTGCTCGACGGCGCCCGTGGTCACGGTGGCGGCACCGGGCCGAACCGCTCCGCGAAGGCCCTCGTCAGCTCCGGCCAGACATGCGGGTCGTGGCCGGGCACCAGCTCGTACCCCTTCTCGGCGGCCAGTCGCTTCAGCCGGCGGATCGGCTCCACGGTCTCGGCCGGGTCAACGTCGATGAACCCGCCGATCGGCAACTCGTGCTCGATGTTCTCGGTGAGATCGGCGGCGTCGAAGGCGAACACGAACCCGCCGCCGCCCACCGACTCGTCGAGGTCGACGACGAAGCTCTGATGCCCCGGCGTGTGGCCGTAGGTGGGCACCGCGGTGATCCCGGGTGCGATCTGCGCTTCACCGTCGGCCAGCACCCAGTCGATGCGGGGATCGTCGAAGTCGATCCGGTTGATCGCGTTGTGTTCGGGCTCGGGATGGTTCGACAATCCGTACTCCAGCTCGCGGCGCTGCGCATGCACCGGGACCTTGCCGGCGAACAGCTTCACGCCGCCCGCGTGGTCGTGGTGCAGATGCGACAGCGCCACGAGGTGGATGTCGTCGACGTCGATGCCGATGTCGTGCAACGACTCCTCGATCGGCTCGCCGGGTCCTGGCAGTACCGGGATGTACTCGACGGTCGGGAAGAACCGCCGGTACAACGCCGGATCGCGGATCAGTGCGGTGTTAAACCCGGTGTCGAGCAACACCCAGCCGCCGTCGGTCTGCAGCAGCACACCGGGAACCGGCTCACGCATCCGCAGCTCCGGTGGCGCCCCGTAGACCGACACCGATTTGGGCAGCTCCTCCCATCCGAGCGTCAGCAGGACGATGCGACGAACTTTTCCCACTCCCAAGCCCATTCGCGTCAGCCTACGGACAACGCGGCCAACTTGAGCGTGTTCGGGTCAGTCACCACGTGCGCCTGCTCGACACCCTTGAGCCATGGCTGGGCCACCATGAAGTCGTTGACATTGGCGATGTTCAGCCAGCAACCGGTCTTCACGGCTTCCTCACCGGCGGTGGAGAAATCCGCAAGGTCACCGGTGGGCAGACCCTTGGCCAGCGCGTCGGTGATCGGCGGCGCCGAGCAGCCGAAGAAGTTCAGGCCGCCGTCGGCATCCCAGGAGATGTGCCCCCAGGTGTAGGGCGACGGCGCGTCCGGCCAGCCGAGGTAAGTCATGATCTCCGGTGCCGCCTGACCGTCACCGCCGACCCATCCATAGATTTCCGACGTGGGGTAGGCCTGAACTTTGGCATTGAGTCCGGCCGCCGCCAGCTGGGTCTGAATCAGGTTGGAAATCAACTGGTTATCCGGGTTCGACGAGTCATAACCGATGGTGACCGACTTCTGGTCAGCAGGCAGGCCCGCCGCCAGCGAGGTCAGCACCGACGGATCATGGGTCACCGATTGCTTGCCGTATTCAGCGGCCATCATGTTCGCGGGGTAGATCTGGTCGGCTTTCTTGCCGCGGCCGAAGTAGGTCTGCTTGACCAACTCATCGACGTCGATGGCCTGCATGACGGCGTTGCGGTTCTTCGCGTCGGTCATCATCCCCTTCTTGGGATTGATGTAGACGAAGTTCGACATCATCGTCGGCAGTGAGTAATTCGTGAACGACTTGTTGTCCAGGTAGGACTGCACTGCCGAGGACGGAAGGTCATGCAGAATCGCGGCGAGCTGACCGTTGTTGAACTGCAGCTGCTGCGCCGAGACGTCGGTGATGACCGGCAGTTCGACCTTCTCGAAATACGGCTTGGCGCCCCAGTAGTCGCCGAAGGCGGTCAGCTGGTACTTCGAGCCGACCTCGGCGGCGGTCAGCGTGTACGGGCCGGTGCCCAGGTCGTGGGTGGTCAGATAACCCTGCGCGTGGTCGGTGCCGCCATTCTTCTGCAGGCCGTCAGGACTCATCATTCGCGGACCGTATGGGCAGGCCAGGTAGTCCAGGAATGCCGAGTTCGGCGCCTTGAGCGTGACGGTGACGTCGTAATCGCCTTGGGTGGTGACCGATTCGACGTCCGAGACCATATACGCCGGGCCCTGGTTGACGGCCGCGCGCCGATCGAAGGACGCCTTGACCGCGGCCGAGGTGAAGGGTGTGCCGTCGTGGAACTTCACCCCTTGGCGCAGCTTGAAGTTGAACACCTTGTTGTCCGGGGACGCCGTCCACTCGGTGGCCAGCAGCGGTTGGAGTTCCGCCTTGTCGGTGCCGCCCTTGTACTGCAGCAGACCCTCATAGGTGTTGGTGGTCAGCAGCAGGCCCTGGCCTGCGTAGTAGATGTCGGGGTCCGGCGGCTGGCCCGGATCCTGCAGGAACGACAGCTTCAGCACCTTATCGGTCGGAGCCGCGTTCGGGGTGCTGCTGCCACCGGAATTCGAACCGCCACAGGCGGTCAGAGCCAGTGCTGCGGTCGCGCCGATCGCGAGCAGCGTAGTGAGTTTCTTCATCGGGCGGCTCCTTCGAGTACCGGGGTGGTGAGGGATGCAAAAGCGTCGAGGATCTCCTCGGTGGTCCGCGTTGCGCCGGTTTGCAGGTATTCCATGGCATCCAGTGCGGCTTCGTGCCGATAAACCGACGACCCGCCGACACAGTCGGACACCACCCGCACGTGGAAGTCCCGCTGATGGGCGTCGGCGAAGGTGTAGTGCACGCACACGTCGGTCAGCCCGCCGATCAGAATCAGTGTGTCGGCCTTCAGTCCGGACAGCACGATCTCGAATTCGGTTCCGATGAAGCCGGAGTAACGGCGCTTCACGATGTGGAATTCGTGATTGGGACCGTCGAGGTCGGGCAGCAGCTCGGGGTGCAGCGGGGTGCCTGGCCGGCCGTCGATGCAGTGCGGTCCTTCGACACCGTCGAGTTCCCGGCCGAAGTCGATGCCGTTGGCGCGGTGCACTTCCTGGAAGAACACAATCGGGATGGTCGCGGCACGCGCGGCGGCGATGAGTTGCCGCGCCCGGCCGATGCGGTCGGCGTATCCGGCCATGTGCGGGATGCCCACCTCCTCGACGGGCATATCGCCGCTTTCTTGCATGTCGACGACGACCAAGACCGGATTGCCCACTATCAGTGGCTGTTTCGGCACCTATCCTCCTGTAACTGCGATGCGGGGGTCTGCGGCGGCCTGGAGAAGATCCACGACCGTATTGATGAAGACGTAGAGCGCGCCGAGCATCAGCGTCACACCGGCGATTGCCGGGAAGTCGGCCACCGGGATGCTCTGCGCGATGTACTGGCCGATGCCGGGCCAGCCGAAGACCTGCTCGATCACCAGCACACCGGCGAACATCAGGCCGACCTGCAGCCCGGTCATCGACAAGGCCGAACCGACGCAGTTGCGCAGCACGTGTCCGGCCACAATCCGGCTCTCCGACAACCCTTTTGCCCGCGCGGTCCGCGCGTAGTCGCTGTCCATATCGGAAAGCAGACTCGACCGCAGCACCCTGCCGATCGCCACCGCTGGGCCCAGCGCCAGCACCAGCGCGGGCAGGATCAGGTGGTGCAACGCGTCGGCAACGACGTCGAAGCGTCCGCTGATGAGCCCGTCGACTGTCAGCAGCCCCGTGGGCCCGGTGGGCGGATTGCTGATTCCGATGCGGCCGTTGGCCGGTACCCAGCCGAGTTTCTGGTAGAAGACGATCAGCCCGAGAATGCCGAGGAGGAACATCGGCGCCGACGCACCGGTGAACAGCACCCCGCGCAGCACCGCCGAGCCGCGCCACTTCAATGTGGTGCTGAAGGCCAGCAACACCGCGAGGATCAGCGCGATCCCGATGCCGTAGATCGCCAGTTCCAGGGTGGCCGGGAAGAAGCTGCCCAGATCGGACGCGACGGGGTGCCGGGTCCGGTATGACGTGCCGAGATCACCCTGCACGGCTCCGGTCAGGTAGTGCCAGAACTGCGTGACGATCGGGTCGTTGAGGCCGAGCGCTTCCCGGCGTGCTGCCACCGCCGACGCCGACGACTGGGCTCCCATCTGGGCCTTGACCGGATCCAGCGGCGAAATGTGCTGCAGCACAAACATCACCGCGGTGAGCGCGACCAGAATCGCAACCGTGGCCGCCAGTCGGGAGGCGATGAACGTTTTCATCTCACGTCCTCCTAGCTCGTCTTCATCATGTTGCGCAGGCTGTCACCGGCGATGTTGCCGATCACTGCCAGGACCAGAACCCCGAGGCCGGGCATCACCGGAACCCACCACTGCTGCAGGAAGTAGCTCAAATTGCGGGCGGCATCAGCTCCGAGCTCCGGGGCCGGGGCGGATTGCCCGAGTCCGAGGAACGACAGGGCCGCCAGCGTCAGGATCAGCGTGCCGAGGTCGAGGCTCGCGGCCACCAGCGCGTTGGGCACCGCTCCAGGGAGCAGGTGGCGCACCGCCACCCGGATGCGTCCGACGCCGGCCAGCCGGGCGGCCTCGACGTGCGGGCGTGCCTTCAGCCGGGCGATCTCACCGCGAACCAGCCTGGCGTAGAACGGCCACCACACGATCGACACCGCGATCAGCGTGTGGACGAAGCCGGGTCCGAGCGCAGCGACGACGGCGATCGCCAGTACCGGAGCCGGCAGCGACAGAAAACCGTCGGTGATTCGCATCAGGGTCGCGTCGATCCAGCCGCCGGTGGCGCCGGCGATCAGCCCGACCAGACCACCGATGAGCAGCCCGACGCCGACGACCACCAGCGCGGCGAACCAGCTCGACCGGACACCGAAGAGCACGCGGCTCAAGATGTCGCGCCCGACGCTGTCGGTGCCGAGCAGGAACCCGTTCTTACCGGGCGCCTGCAGCGGCATACCGACCGGGACCAGTGGATCGTGCGGGGCCAGCAGCGGCACGGCGACGGCGATCACCGTCAGCACCAGGATCAGCGAAACACCAAGCCAATTCAGAATCAGCGCACGGTCTTTCGGGAGTCCGGCCATCCGCTTCTCGCGGCTGCGCAGCAGGGTCGGGGCAGGTATCGCGATGGCCATCAGCGCGCCTTTCGTTCGATACAGGCGACCTGGTGCGGGCTGCCGGGAATGCCCTCCAGACGCACGTCGAGCTCGATGTCACGGCACGTGTCGATCGCGATCGGGCACCTCGGGTGGAAGGCGCATCCTGTCGGCGGCGACAACGGGCTCGCAGGTTCACCGGCCAGCACCCGGCAGTCGCGGCCGAGATCGGGGATCGCGTCGACCAGGGCCTGGGTGTAGGGATGGGTCGGGCGGCCGATCACGTCTTCGGCGGGGCCGATCTCGACGATCCGGCCCAGATACATCACCGCGATCCGGTCGGCCACGACCCGTGCCACCGAGAGGTCGTGGGTCACGAACACCACTGACATGTCCAGCGTGCGGCGCAGTTCCCCGATCAGGTTCAGCACCGACGCCGCCAGCGACACGTCGAGCGCACTGGTCGGCTCGTCGCACAACAGCACCTGCGGCGGGATCACCGTGGCGCGTGCGAGCGAAACACGTTGCCGCTGACCGCCGGACAGCTGCGCCGCTCGGGACTTGACCACGTCGAGGGGCAATCCGACCCGCTCGAGCACCGCGGCGACGGCGTCCTTGCGCTCGCCGCGCGACATTGAGGTACCGCGCAGCCGCTCCCCGATCAGTTCGCCCACCGACAACCACGGCGTCAGCGATGCGCCGGCGTCCTGGAAGACCATCTGTGGACGTCGATCCCCGGCCAGCTCGACCTCACCGGTCGTCGGCTTCTCTAGTCCGGCAATGATTCTCAGCAGAGTCGACTTGCCCGAGCCGCTCTCCCCCACCAGGGCCACCGATTCACCCTGCGCGACGGTCAGCGACACCCCGCGCAACGCCTGCAGCTTGCCCCCGGACGCGCCGGAGCGATCGAGCCGACGGCGCCGCACGGTGAAGGCCTTGGTGACGGTGCGGACGTCGACGGCGGGTGGGGCGTCAACCGCGATCTCGGTCCGATCGGCGAAAGCCTCGGTCTCGGCCGCGACCACGCCGGCCAGTTCGGTGCGCATCTGCGCCGGTTCGACGATGCAGGCACTGACCCGGTCGGCGGCGACGAGCACCGGATCCGGTGGTGTGACCGAGCACTCGGGCCGGGCCAGCGCGCACCGCGGTACGAACGCACAACCCGGCAGTGGCGCGGTCGAGCTTGGCACCTGTCCGGCCATCGCCGCCAAGGGGCGATCACGCGCGGTGTCCAGGGTCAGCCGTGATTGCAGCAGGCCGTGGGTGTACGGGTGCGCAGGCGTGGCGAGAACGTCTGCTGTGGGGCCGATTTCGGCGATTCGCCCGGCGTAGAGCACCGCGATGCGGTCGGCGATCTGTGCGGCGACACCGAGGTCATGGGTGATCAACACAATGCTGCAACCGATTTCGGCGCGCAGGCGCTGCAGCAGCGCCAGCACTTGGGCCTGCACCGTGACATCGAGCGCGGTCGTCGGCTCGTCGGCGATGATCAGTTCGGGATCACCGGCCACCGCGATCGCGATCATCACCCGCTGCCGCAGACCGCCGGACAGTTCGTGCGGGTAGGCCCGCATCCGCCGCTCGGGGTCCGGAATGCCCACCGCGGTCAGTAGTTTCAGTGCTTCTTCGCTGCTGCCGGCGACCTCTTCGACCTGCTTGCCGATCCGCATGGTGGGATTCAGCGACGTCATCGGGTCCTGGAATACCGCGCCAAGGTCCAACCGGCGGACCTTGCGCAATTGCTTGGCGGCGCCGGTAAGCATGTTGGTACCACAGACCGAAACGCTGCCAACGGTCTTCGCGGCACCGAGCAAGCCCAGCATGCTGAAGCCCAAAACGCTCTTGCCCGAACCGGATTCGCCGACCAGACCGACGATTTCACCGGGTGCGATCTGCAGTGACACGCCTCGGAGTGCATGCACGTCCCGTCCGTTGCGCCGGAACGTGACACACAGATTGTCCACCGCCGCGACCACGTCGTCCGGCATCGTCGCCGGGGTGTCCGGTCGTAGCGCAACACTTGCGGCGCTCGCCATGCAGAGTCTCCCCGAGGTTAGGAGGTCACGAGAATGAGCTCACCGGTGAGTCATCAACCTGTCGATTGACAGTTTTACGGGCCGCATGTCGTGGTGGGTGTCGCTGGCGTAACCAACCCGTGGCGGCGCGTAACCGATAGGTAACCCGCGTTTCTGTCGTGTGACAGAAAATCCCTGGGTCTGTCTTTTCGCAGGTGATGTGGGTCAACATCGGATTCATGGAGACAACGCGGGCGGGCCGCCCGCGCTTGACCGAGCGGCGCAGACCCGGCACGACGGCCCGGGACGAGATCCTCGACGCCGCGGCGGAGCTGTTCACCACCCGCGGCTATGCCAGCACGTCCACCCGGGCGATCGCCGAGGCGGTTGGCATCCGGCAGGCCTCGCTGTACCACTACTTCAAGACCAAGGACGAGTTGCTGTCGGCGCTGTTGCACCAGACCGTCACGCCGACGTTGACGTTCCTGGCCGCGCTGGACCACGATTCGCCAGCGCGGACGTTGCACGCGCTGGCTGCCTTCGACGGCGCCCAACTGCTGACGTCGCGGTGGAACCTCGGTGCCCTCTATCTCCTGCCGGAACTGCGTGAGGCCCGACTGGCCGCGTTCTGGACCGAACGTGAGCGGCTGCGGCGGGCCTATCTCGATCTGAGCCGCACCGTACTGGCCGCGACAGGAGTCGCCGAGGACGCGGCCGATCTTCCGTTCCGCTTGGTCGAGTCGCTGGTGAACATGTGGATACCACCCCCGCATCCGGACCCCGCCACACTGGCCGGCCACGTGGCCGACGCCTGTCTGCGGGTACTCGGCATCACCTCGGACGAGCTTGCTGAGCTTCGCGCGTCCGGACCTGTTCGGGCAGGACATTTGTAGTATCGGGTCAGTGTCAGGGTGAAGTCGCCGCTGTTGCGGTGGTTGGATCCTGATCACCTGGTGTCTGGCTCGTAGTCTCGGTGCCGCCTTCGGGTTGGCGTGCATGGGTTTTGTCGGCATCGGGTGTGAAGGACCGGCCGGCGTGACTTGATAGGAGCGTGGCATCGCCCCCACTGAGATGTGTCCGCCGACCGGCCCAACCGTCACCTCACAGTGAATGGAGGCAACCACCATGGTTGTTGTTGGAGCCGATGTACACAAGCGCACGCATACCTTCGTCGTCGCTGACGAGGTAGGCCGCAAGCTCGGGGAGAAGGTGGTCAAGGCCACCACCGAGGGGCATCGTCAGGCGGTGCAGTGGGTCCGATCCCAGTTCGGGGTCGAGGTGGTGTGGGCGATCGAAGATTGCCGGCACTTGTCGGCGCGGCTGGAGCGAGATCTGCTGACCGCTGATCAGAAGGTGGTGCGGGTGCCGCCGAAGTTGATGGCCTATGCCAGAGCCTCGGCGCGTACCCGCGGTAAGTCTGACCCGATCGATGCGTTGGCCGTGGCGCGGGCCTACTTACGGGAGCCCGATCTGCCAATCGCCTCCCATGATGAGGTATCGCGGGAGTTGAAGTTGTTAATAGATCGCCGTGAAGACCTTGTCGGGCAACGTACTTCGATGATCAATCGGTTGTTGTGGCGGGTTCATGAGTTGGATCCCAGTCGGGCTCCCAAGCCGGGTTCGTTGGATCTTGCCAAGCATCGCACGCTGTTGGGCGACTGGCTGGCGACGGTGCCTGGTCTGGTCGCCGAGCTCGCCCGCGACGAGCTGGCCGATATCACCCGGCTGACCGAACAGATCGATGCGTTGGCCAAGCGGATCGGTGAACGCGTGCGCGTCATCGCACCGGTACTGCTGGCGATGCCGGGGTGCGGAGAGCTCACCGCGGCCAAGATCGTCGGTGAAACCGCCGGGGTGACTCGCTTCAAAAGCGAGGCGGCTTTCGCCCGCCACAGCGGTGTAGCGCCGATTCCCGTCTGGTCGGGCAACACCGCCGGACGGGTCCGCATGACCCGCACAGGCAATCGCCAACTCAACGCCGCCCTGCACCGCATCGCCGTCACCCAAATCCGGCTTCCCGGCCTCGGACAGACCTACTACCGACACCGACTCGCCCAAGGCGATTCCAGCACCGAGGCCCTACGCTGCCTCAAACGCCGACTAGCCCGCGTCGTCTACAGCCACCTACGAACCGACCACCAAAACCACCTCACCCCTTGCCAAACAGCAGCGGCTTGACATAGGAGAAACCCATGCCGCTGGCCGAAGGCGAGACTTTCGCGGGTTACACGATCCTGCGACTGCTGGGCGCGGGCGGGATGGGCGAGGTCTACCTGGCCCAGCATCCGCGCCTACCCCGCCACGATGCCCTCAAGGTGTTGCCGGCCTCGGTGAGCAGCGACGCCGAATACCGCGCCCGGTTCGAGCGTGAAGCCGACATCGCCGCCACGCTGTGGCACCCGCATATCGTCGGTGTCCACGATCGCGGCGAATTCGAGGGTCAGCTCTGGATCGCGATGGACTACGTCGACGGCAACGACGCCGCCGACCTTTTGGCGAAGTTTCCCAACGGCCTGCCGCAGCGCGAAGTACTCAACATCGTCACCGCGGTCGCCGAGGCGCTGGACTACGCCCACCAACGCCACCTGCTGCACCGCGACGTCAAGCCCGCCAACATCCTGGTTTCCAAACTGGAGTCCGGCGAGGAACGAATTCTGTTGGCGGACTTCGGCATTGCGCGATGGGACAATGACGCCAGCGGGTTGACCCAGACCAATATGACAGTCGGCACGGTGTCGTACGCCGCGCCGGAACAGCTGATGGGCCGCGATCTGGACGGGCGGTGCGACCAATACGCGCTGGCCGCCACCGCCTATCACCTGCTCACCGGCACACCGCCGTTCCCGCATTCCAATCCCGCGGTGGTGATCAGCCAGCATCTGTCGGCATCGCCGCCGAGCCTGGGCGAGCACCGTCCGGAGCTCGCGAACCTCGACGCGGCATTGCGCAAGGCGTTGTCCAAGGACCCCGCCGAGCGCTTCGACCGCTGCGTGGACTTCGCGCGCGCCCTGTCCCACCACGTCACCACGCCGCTGTCGGGTGACGGCCTCACCGACCCCGAGGCCACCCGGCTGACTCCGATCACCGATGCCTCCCCGATCGGCGAGCCGCCGCCGCAGTCGCACAATCGGTGGCTGAAGATCCTGCTTCCCCTGCTGCTGGTGCTGCTGATCGTCGGTGTGGCCGCCGCGTTCATCGCCGGGCGCGACCGCGGCGAGGACGTCGCCGCCAAGGACGTCCGCACCACGACCACAACGACTCAGCCCGCGGCGCCGCCACCGCCCGTGATGACGACGAGCACGACGACCACCACCACCGCTCCGACCGACACCGTCACCGTGGAACCGACCCCGACCGCGGTGATCGGCTCGGACTGCAGCGAGCCGGGAGCCACCGGAACCACCGCGGACGGGGCCACGGCCTACTGCACGAAGCTGCAGTACACCAACCGCTATCTGTGGTCGGTGCATCAGGACGTCATCCCGAATCCGGTGGTCACGTCGTCGCCGACGGCTCCGATCGTGGCGCCACCGACCGAGACCGAATCCCCGGTCCGTGTCTGCATGCAGGAAACCGGGCATACCAGGTTGCGATGCGCCGAGGAGATCCTGCGCGGCAACGGCGGCTAGGACCGACCGGATGAGCGCCGACGACACCCCGCTGTGGCTGTTCGCCGACCAGCTCGGCCCGCGGGTGTATGGCGGCGAGCACGCCCACCGTCCCGTCCTTCTGGTCGAGGCGGCCTCGGTGCTGCGCCGCCGCCGCTATCACCGGCAGAAGCTGCACCTGGTGCTGTCCGCGCTGCGGCATGCCGCAGCCGACCTCGGTGAGCGCGCCACCTTCCTGCGCACCGACACTTACACCGAGGCACTGCGCCGTTACGGCAGGCCGGTGTTGGTGCATGAGCCGACGTCGTTCGCGGCCGAGCGGTTCGTGCAGCGGTTGCACCGCGACGGCCTGGTCGCCGACATCCTGCCCACCCCGACGTTCGCGCTGCCGCGCGCGGAGTTCCGGCAGTGGGCCGGGGATCGCCGACGGTTCCGGATGGAGGACTTCTATCGCGAGCAGCGCCGCCGGTTCAGCGTGCTGATGGACGGCGCCGAGCCGGTGGGTGGCCGGTGGAATTTCGACACCGAGAATCGCGAGTCCCCGCCGAAGAACGCGGCGGCCCTGGATGTCGACGCGCCGTACCGGCCGCGCGAAGACGATATCGACGAGGCGGTGCGCCGCGACCTCGACGCGATGGGTCTCGACACCGTGGGCATCGACGGGCCGCGGCTGTTCGCGGTGACCGCGGCCGAGGCGCGCCGTGCCCTCACCCGATTCATCGACCGGCGACTACCGCTGTTCGGCCGCTACGAGGACGCCATGATGGGCGGCGACTGGACGATGGCGCATTCGCTGCTGTCGGTGCCGTTGAATCTCGGTGTGCTGCACCCGCTGGACGCGGTGCATGCCGCCGAGCAGGCCTACCGGGACGGCACGGCGCCGCTGGCCGCGGTCGAGGGGTTCATCCGGCAGATTCTCGGGTGGCGGGAGTACATGTGGCATCTGTACTGGCATTTCGGCCCGGACTATCTGGGCAATAACGCGTTGGCCGCGCAAACTCCGCTACCGGCCTGGTGGACCGACCTGGATGCCGACTCGGTCACCGCCGAGTGCCTGCGGCATGCGTTGGGCGGGGTGCGCGACCGCGGGTGGGCGCACCACATTCAGCGATTGATGGTGCTGGGAAGTCACGCGCTGCAGCGCGGCTACCAGCCGCGGGCGCTGACCGAGTGGTTCGCCACCGCGTTCGTCGACGGGTTCGCGTGGGTGATGCCGACGAATGTGATCGGCATGAGCCAGCACGCCGACGGCGGGATGCTGGCCACCAAGCCGTATACCTCCGGTGGTGCGTACGTGAACAAGATGAGCGACCACTGCCGCAGCTGCAGCTTCGACCCGAAGGTCCGTCTCGGCGCCGAGGCCTGCCCGTTCACCGCGGGTTATTGGGCCTTCGTGCATCGCCACCAGGACCTGCTGGCGAACAATCGCCGTACGGCGCGAGCGGTGTCGTCGATGGCGCGACTGTCGGACCTGGATGCCGTCGTCGAGCAGGAACGTCACCGCGACACCTTTTAGTCGGCGGCGGGCTGAAACGTTCCCATGCCCCTGTGGCGATAGACGTCGCAAGAGGCTGGTGGGATCTGCTCGAAGAGCGACCTCCAAGCTCCCTGGGCTATGTTCGACCGGAGACAGACGGAGGTTGGAGTGAAGAGGCTCATCCTGGTGGCCGCCGGCGCGCTTGCCGCGGGTTCGGCAGTAGCCGCCCTCAACATGGGGGCCAGCAGCGCCGACCCGAATGCCGGCGGCACGATGAACATCCTCGGCGAACCGTATTACAAGGCGGTCGCGATCCTGCATGCGCAGGGCATCCAGACGGTCTTCGGCGGCTCGGTCGGCAGCGACGTGCCCCAGGCCAAGTGTGTGGTTCAGAGCCAGAAGTACCTGGCCAGCGGCAAGATGTCGTTGATGCTGAACTGCACCAAGGCCGCTCAGCCCGAGGCGCCTGCGCCCAGCGGGCCAGGCTCGGCGCCTGCCCAGCAGATCCCGTCCGACGGCGGGTCGCGCCCGACGCCGGGCGCTCCGGGGACCGTCATCGTCACGCCGACTCAGGTCGGCTGACGCAGCTCGACGGCTAGACTTCCGGGCAACAATCCGGGAGGTTTCGCCCATGCTGCGCCCACGCCGTTTCCCCCGCGAGATCGATCCGGGGCCGGTGCAGATCCAGGCTCGCAAGGTAGCGTTCGACGTCTCCGAAGCCCCGCTGCACTGGATTCCCGACCACCCGGTCGCCTCCCATGTGGTCGGGCTGCTCCACGTGGTTCTCCCGGTCGCCGAACGCTGGTTCGTCGACACCTACAACGAGGCGTTGCCGCTGGTGAAAGATCCTCGGCTGGCCGAGGACATGCGCGGGTTCATCGGCCAGGAGGCCACTCACGCCGACACCCACGACCGGGTGCTGCAGGAGTTGATGGTGGCCCGCGGCGTGGATCCCGAGCCGATCCTGCGCCAACTCGACTACGTGTTCGGCCAGGTGCTGTCGCCGAGCCCGTCCGCCGATCCGCGAAAGCGGCTGAATCATCTCTGTGACCGGCTGTGGCTGATCGCGGCGATCGAGCACTACACCGCGGTGCTGGGCGACTTCGCGTTGAACTGTGCCTGGGATGACTACGGCGCCGATCCCACCCTGGTCGACGTGTTCCGCTGGCACGGCAGTGAGGAGGTCGAGCACCGCACCGTGGCACACGACGTCGCGGTCTACTTCCACGACAGCTATCTCGACCGGATCCGGTCGATGGTGATGGCGGTGACGCTGATCGCCGGTTTCTTCAACCGCGGCAGCTGGTATCTGTGCCGCACCGACCCGACCCTGGACATGAGCTGGTGGCAGATGCAGCGGCTGCGGGCCAAGGACTCCAAACTGGGTCTGTTGCCCAAATACCGGCAGCTGTTCGGTTCCACCACGTTGACCTATTTCCGGCCGAACTACTCACCGGAGGACGTCGGCTCCACCGCGCAGGCCGTCGCCTACCTCGCCAGCTCACCGGCCGCCCGCGCCGCGCACCTGTGAGGATCCGGCCACGGTCCGCGCCGCCGAGCGCGTCGGGCCGAACCCGTCACGACGTGCTGCTGAGCCTCACCGATGTGTCGATCACCGCGTTGTGGGCGATCAGCGGGGCGATTCGTCGCCCGGTGATCCCCGCGGGTCGCGACCGGACGCTCACCCTGCAGGTGGTCGACCGCCAGGTCGTCGCCCGGGACCAGAACGTGGTGGCACTGACACTGGCAGCGCCGGATGCAACGCCGCTGCCACCCTGGCATCCCGGCGCACATCTGGACATCCATCTGCCCAGCGGCCGCGTCCGGCAGTACTCACTGTGCGGGGATCCCGCCGTGGCCACCCACTACCGGATTGCGGTGCGCCGCATCCCCGATGGCGGGGGCGGCTCCATCGAGGTGCACGACAGCCTCGACATCGGGGCGACGGTGACGACCAGCGGGCCGCGCAATGCCTTCCCGCTGACGGTTCCCGGCTACGGTTCGCCCACCCAGCGGCTGCGGTTCATCGCCGGCGGCATCGGCATCACGCCGATCCTGCCGATGCTGGGCCTGGCGCAGCGGCTGGGTGTCGACTGGTCGATGATCTACGCCGGGCGCAGCGACGAGTCCATCCCCTTCCTCGACGAGGTGCGCCGGTTCGGCGAACGGGTGCAGATCCGCACCGACGATGTGCACGGAATACCCACTGCCGCAGACCTTTTGGGCGACTGCCCGGACGGAACGACGGTCTACACGTGCGGGCCGGCGCCGATGCTGACGGCGATCCGCACCGCGTTGGCCGGCCGCGATGACGTCGAGTTGCACTTCGAGCGGTTCGCCGCCGCACCGGTGGTCGACGGCACGACGTTCACCGCGACCATCACCTCCACAGGCGCCGGCGTGCTCGTGCACCCCGACGAGACGCTACTGGCCGCGCTGCAGCGGGAATATGTGAGCGCCCCGTACTCCTGCCAACAGGGCTTCTGTGGCACCTGCCGCGTCCGCGTGCTCGATGGTGTTGTGCAACATCGGGATACGCTGCTCACCGGGCCGGAACGGGCGCAGGGGTTGATGCTGACCTGTGTGTCGCGCGCACCCGAGGGTGGCCATCTGAGGCTGGATCTGTAGTCAGTCGGCCTTGAGCATCGGGATGCCCTCGCTGGTGGAGAACTGGGCGTCCTCCTGACTGGCGAGCCCCATCGACACCAGGGTGCGCGGAAAGATCAGGTCCGTGAGGTATGCCAGGCCGACCGCCCAGCGGTTGACTGCTCGCGGAATCGCGTAGAGGTGGTAGGCGCGGGTGACAGCCTTCGCAGGCAGACCCGAGACCTGAATGTTGAGCGGGTTGGCCACCGCCTTGTGCGGGCCGAGGTCGACGACCAGCCCCATGTTGCGGTGCTTGTAGTCCTTGGGCGTTCCGAACCCGAGGCTGGCGGCGACGTTGCGCGCCAACGCTTTTCCCTGCCGCACGGCATGCTGGGCGGTCGGCGGCGTGATCGTGCCGGGTTGGGTCAGGTCTGGGACGGCTGCGGCGTCGCCTGCGGCGAACACGTCGGGATGGCCGGGCACCCGCAGGTCGGCGCCGACCTTGAGCCTGCCCTTCTCGGTGGGCAGACCCAGCGTCTCGATCAACGGCGCGGCGGTCACCCCCGTCACCCATGCCACCGTCCGGGTATCCAGGCGCGAATCATCGCTGAGCACAACGTGATCGGCGTGTACTTCCTTGAGCGTCAGACCCAGCCGCACGTCGATGCCGCGGTCGTGCAGCACCTTCATGGCCGCCTTGCCGAGCTTCTCACCCACCTCGGGCATCACCTGTTCGGCGAGATCCAGCAGGACGAAGCGCACCGACTCGGGATCGAAGCCCATCTGACGGGCCGCGGCGTCGGCGAGAGCTCGTAGCTGCACGACGAGTTCGGTGCCCGAATAGGACGCGCCCACCACCACGATCGTGCGCCGGCCTGCCGCCACCGCCGGGTCGTCGTCGATGCTGGCAAGCTCCAGCTGCTCGAGGAAGTGGTCACGCAGATAGAGCGCCTCGGCGATCGACTTCAGTCCGCGTGCGTAAGTTGCCAGACCAGGGATGTCGAACAACCGCGTCACCGAACCGGGGGTGAGCACCAGCCGATCCCAGGCCAACTCGTGAGTGCGATCCTCGGGGTCGGTGTAGGCCAGCGTGTGCCCCGTCAGGTCGGCGCTGTCCACCCGGCCTCGAATCACTCGAACGCCGGGCAGCGTGCCGGCCAGGGGTATGGAGACGAACCGCGCGTCGACCAGTCCGCCGGCCACGTCGGGTAGCAGCGGCGTATAGAGCATGTAGTCGATCGGCGAGATGAGAGTGATCTGCACGTCCGCGTCCTGCCTGCGGAGCCGCCGCTGCAGGCGGCGCGCACACTCGAACCCGGTGAAGCCGCTTCCCACAATCACCACGGACGTCATCGGCTCATTTATACCCGAGCGCACCGATTACAAACGTACGCAAAGACTCTTGCGCCACGCGGTGCGGACCGAGCAGGATGGGAGACCCTATGTCGCGTTCGCTGGGTTTGCTGTCCTCGGTGTGGTCAACGGCGACCGCCCTGCCGGTGAGCTCCGGGGCCGCGGTGGCGTACCGAACCGTGTTCATGACCATCAAGCGGCTCGTGGTGGGCCGGACGATGACCGTGCGACTCGACGGCGGGGACATCACGCTGACCGTCACCGAATTCGATTCGCGTCTCGATGTCCGGGGGCTGGCCGTCGGCCAGCTTAACGATGTGCGGATCGCCGCCACCGACATCCGTTGGGGCGAGCGCTCTTTCGAGTCCGCTACCGTCGTTCTGCACAACGTGCATCTGAAGCCGGGCGTGCCGCCGGTCCTGGTGGCCGCACCGGTCGAGGTGACCATGGCCGTCTCCACCCATGCGCTCGACGCGGTATTCACCGACGCGCTGCCGCGACTGTCGGGGCACGTCGATGACGAGGGCGTCGCGCGGTTGCGCTGGTCGCGCCGCCCCGCGCTGGGCAGTGTCGAGGTCGACGTGACATTGGACGGCTCCACACTCTGGCTGCGTCCGCGCGCGGTGCGGACCGGTCGACGCCGCTGGGCGCTGCCCACCCGACTGCCGGCCTACCCGGTACGGGTGCCCGAACTGGCCAGCGGGCTGACCCTGACCAGCCTGTCTCTCGGGCCCGGATCCCTACATCTGACCGGTAGCGTGCCCCAGTGGCGCACCGAAGTGCCCGGAACGCGGGTCGACGACCTTCTCGCCCAGCTCAGCGTCGTCGGTCGGCCACTGAATTTCACCGGGCGCCCCCGCCGCACCTAGCCGCCGTCGCTCGTAGCGGCGGATGGCGAGCGCGGTGACCGCGGCCAGCGCCCAGCCGAGCAGGAGGTCGATGACGTAGTGCTCGGCCGAATACACCAGGGTGAACGCCATGATCGCGACGTAGCCGGCCAGTAGCGGCTGCCACCGGCGTCCGACCCGGCCCCACAGGAACGCGGCGATCATCGCCGACAGCCCAGCGTGCAGCGACGGAATGGCCGCCACCAGGTTGACGCTGGCCTGCCCCTCGTCGAGCAGAGCGCGGGCCACATCCAGATGCAGCATCGCGAAGCCGCGGGTGGAGATCCGCTCGATGAAGTCGTTGGCGCCCGCGTGCGCGGTGGTCACGGACCCCAGCAGGCCGCCGTCGGCGAGCGGCACCGGGCGGAACATGCATGCCGGTGCCGACGGTCCGCCGGCCACGTCGGCTGCCTCGCAGCGCGCCGCTGCCCAGGGCGGCGCGGCGGGCACGACTGCGTAGATCACCAGCGCCGTGAACGACAACACCACGAAGCGACGGACGAAAGCCTTCCACTCCGCCCGGTCGCGCAGCCACAGCACGGCGGCGACCACGTACGGAAGGATGAAGAACGACATGTACACCGTGCTGATGACCACCTCCCACCAGGGCGGGGAGGGCATCTTGAGGTGTTCCTGCAGCCACACGGTCGGTACCGCGCCGAACAATCGGCGGTCCACATCCGGCTGCCACGTCCACTGGGTGGGCATGCCGATCAGATTGGCCGCTCCCCTGCTGAGGTCGTAGACGATCAGCACCAGCGCGAATGGCAGCCAGTCCCGCACGATCAGCAGCACCCGTCGCCTGCCGATACTGGCGGCCAGCAGGCCGGTACACACATAGAGCAGAACCAGTTCCCGGTTGAGCGCCAAACCGCTTGTGGCCGTCCACAATACGATCGCCGCGAGCCAGGCTCCGATCGCGATACGCCGCGCAAGGATGAGCCGGTTGCTTGGCGGTGCCTGGTCGTCTTCCGGCGCGTGCGGCTCGATGTCGATCGCGGTCATCGCTGCCCACTCAACCGGTTCATCGCATCGGATTACCCGCTTTACGCAAGATTCCGTTAAGGCACGGTTAATCCGGCTGTAAAGGCCCGACCGGCGTGGTGGTGGTCGCATGCACCAGCAGCTCAGCCAGTTCGGCCGGTCGGCTCAAAAACGGTGAATGGGACGCCTCGATGGTCAGCTGTTCGACCCCGAGGCGCTCGGTCACGGTGTCGGCCAGCCAGCGGGGCATCGACCGGTCCTCGGTGCAGCGAATGAAACTGCGAGGGATCCCCGCGGCCCAGAACCGCGGCACGGAGACCGGGGTGTCGTTGACCGCGCCGAACTTCTCCGGCCCCAGGCGATCGAACGCCCAACGAGCGGTCGCCTCGTCGCAGTCGTGGTAGAAGTAGCGCCAAGCCCCGTGGAAATCGGCGAAGGTCATCGCACCCTCGTCGTCGAAGTGCAGATAGCCCAGCATCTCTCCGACGTCACCGTCGAATTCACCGTCCTCGGTGTTGCGCATCGCCATCGCCTCGGGATAGCTGCGCCCCTCCCGGGGCAGTGCCGCGGCCAGATACACGATGTGACTGACGTCGTCGACGGCGGCGTCGGCGGCCACCGTCGCGTCGAAGCCGCCGCCGGAGTGGCCGACCAGCACGTCGCCGGGACGGATCGCGGCAAGGATCGCGTCACGGCGGCACGGGATGGTCCACTCGCTCAACGGGTCGTCGACGCGAGAACCGTGACCGGGCAGATCAACCGCCACCGACTCGTGCCCCAACCGGTCGAGTTCGGCGATCGTGCGCTCCCAGCACCAGCCCGCGTGGAAGCCGCCGTGGACGAAGACGAACCGCACCCGAACTCCTCAGTCCCAGGCCGAGGCGACTGCTTCGGCGACGTCGATCACCTTCGCTTCCTGCGATGCCGGGCTGTCGATTTCGTCGGCGACATAGGCCGCGACGAAGCGGCGGATCTCGGTGTCGACGCCGGCCACGATGCGCAGGATTTCGCCGCGCACCGATTTCGAGGTCACGTGCACGGCGATGTCGGAGGGCCGCGGCTTGGCGACGTCGATCACCAGCGTGAGCGGTTCGGCCGCCCGCGCGGTCGCGCGTAGCGCGATATCGCCGTCGACGGTGAATCGCTGCTTGTCCACCCGCAGGTCGACGATCAGCTCGATCAGCAGCGGGATCCGGACGTTGAAGGTGATGGTGTCGCCGACGCTGCGGCGGGCGGTCGGCTGCTGGATCTTGACCTTGGCGGTGACTTTGGCCAGACCCGCGGGCCCCTGCGCCATCGGGCCCATCTCGAACTCACCGCCGGCGATCTCGGCGAACGCGGCGGCCACCCGCTCCTCGGTCACCGCGATTTCGAAGAATCGGCGACCGAATTCTTCGTAGGTGACGAAGTTGTGCGTGTGCATAGGGGTCTACGTTCTCACGTCTGATGTGGACGCCAGAGCGCGGACCGGTAACAAATCGGTCGTGTCAGGCCGGCGGCCACACCAGACGCAGCCCGGCGTCGTCAGCCGATTCACCGGCGGCGACGGCGAAGGTGTCCAGCGCGGCGATCACCCCAGCACGCTCCTCAGCGCTCATCGTGCGCAGGACCCGGGTGATCGACCGGCGACGATGGCGATTCATCTTGCGGACGAGTTGCCGCCCCTCCGTGCTCAACGACAGGGAGATGTTGCGGCGGTCTTCCGCCGAGTCCTGCCGATGCAGGAAGCCGGCTTTGATCAACCGGTCGCAGATCCGGCTGGCGTTGGACGGACTGATTTCCAGCGCGGCGGCAACCGACGCGAGATTCAGTGGCCCGTGGGTGTCGATCATCACCAGCACCCGCAGTTGCGGCACGGTGACGACGTCAGCGGTCTCGGCAATCGAGGCGGCCGCGATGCCCACCAACGCGCGGGAAGCCCGCAGTACCGCATCGACGTCGGCCGCTGACGGCCCGTCGTCTGCCTGCTGCGCAGCTTGCCTCCTCATGCCTGGCATTCTGCCAGGTGCGGTCATGTGTGCGGTCGCCGTGCAGCGCGAACGCACGAAAACCACCGACGCCGTCCAGCCGAATGGCGAGAATCCGCGAAGTCATCCGTGCCGAGGAAGAAATCTGATGAAGGGCAATTGTTGCCCGGCGGCCCGGAAATCCTCCTCGGAACCGTCGACCTCGAATCCGAGTAAACGCGGGAGAAGATACTTGGCCAACAGCCGGTGTCGCGTCGCGTAGGCGGCGAATATATCGGCGCCCTCGTGTTTGGGAACCGGCATCGCGACCACGTCGAGCTTGTGCCGCCCCACCTGAATGCTGACCTCGGGTGTCTGGATGACGTTGCGGTACCACATCGACGAGGTACCGAACCCGCTGGCGACGACATAGCTGTCGTCGGTGATGTCATGAGACACGACTTCGAGAACAGTCTGGCGCTGCCTTCCGGTCACGCGCCCACGGTGATACAGCACGAGCAGGCGACCGCCGAAGATCCCGCCGAGGCCCAGCCGGTAGATGTACACCGGGATCCGAAACAGAAATCGCCCCAACTTCTTTGGAGATTGGACCGTTCTCACTATCTTCACGATGACACGTCGCAATCTGGTAGACCGAAATCGTCACGCAGGAAGACAACAGCATCGGATGACGGCCGAAGGTCGATGGTCCACATCACCAGATCCCGGATTCGGATGCCGCGCAGTCAGTCCCGTCCACGCGGTGGCGGCTGGACGGCCACACCGCCCGACTCATGTTCCGGCCCGGCGTCGGGATGCTCGGCGGGTACCCGCTCGCGGAAACGCGTCGCTTCGCTGGGTCCTTTCGGCGACTGGGCGCGGTCGCCTTGGTACGGTCCGGGCTTGGGCCGGGGTTTTCCGCCGGGGAACGACAGACGAAAGACGGTGCGGTGCACCGTGAACAGCTGCTTGGAGAACCGGCCCGAGTTGTATGGCAGCTGGTAACGCTCGCAGATGTCCTTGACCTTCGGAGCGATCTCGGAGTACCGGCTGCTGGGCATGTCGGGGAACAGATGGTGTTCGACCTGATAGCCCAGGTTGCCACTGACGAGGTGAAAGAGCGGGCTCCCCTCGATGTTGGCCGCACCGATCAGTTGCCGCACGTACCAGCCGCCGCGGGTCTCGTTGGCGACCTCTTCCTCGGTGAACGTGTATGTCTGGTCGGGAAAGTGGCCGCAGAAGATGATGGAGTGCGCCCACACGTTGCGAATCAGGTTGGCCAGCATATCGGCGCCCAGCGTACGCATGAACGTGCTTTCGACACCGGGCAGAACACGGTCCAGCAAGCTCGCCGCCGAACCCATTCGGCCTGCCGACAACTGCCGAAGCCGACGACCAACACGCGAATGCTTCGGCTGTTCGAGCCGGCCTCGCGTCGCGATCTGCGCCAGCGCGAACGCACCCGCACTGATCGCAGGCCAACCCAGGTAGTCCTTGACGATCTGCGCGCGCGCCTTACCCGAGATTCCCTTCAACTCCGAGCGAACTTCGGACCACGGTTTCTCGCCGCGCTGCGCGGCACGAAAGTCGATGTCGTGGACGGCAACTCCCCACTCGAAGAGCATCATCAGCAGGAAGTTGAACAGCGGCTGCGCCAGCCAGACGGGATGCCACGGCTGGTTGGGATCGATTCGCATGATCTCGTATCCGAGATCGCGGTCCTTGCCCAAGATATTGGTGTACGTGTGATGGACGTAATTGTGGGAGTGCTTCCACGCCTTGGCCGTGGATGCGGTATCCCAGTCCCATACCGAGGAGTGGACGTCGGGGTCGTTCATCCAATCCCATTGACCATGCAGGATGTTGTGCCCCAGCTCCATGTTCTCCAGGATTTTCGCCGCGCTCAGACACGCGGTGCCGAGCACCCAGGCGGTCCGCGACCGGGAGGCGAGTAACAACACGCGTCCGACGACCACGATCTGGCGCTGCGCGGTGATCACGGATTTGATGTAGCGGCGATCGCGATCACCGAGTTCGGCGAAGACCTCGTCGTGGATGGCGTCGAATTCCTTGGCGAGCTTCTCGAGCTCTCGATCGGTCAGGCGGGCAAGCGGGCTCTGGATGGTGGTGGTCATGAGTTCCTTCCGATCACAATTCGAGTTCCACGTCGCCTTCGGCGGTGTGGATGCAGATGCGCACGTCCTGACCGGTGGGCTCAGTGACATCGCCGGAGCGCAGATCGCGCACCTTGCCTGACTTCACGGTGCCCACGCAGGTGTGACAGATACCGATGCGACACCCGAATGCCAGGTTGATTCCGGCTTGTTCACCGGCCTCCAATATCGGTGTGCCACTGTCACAGTCGACGGTGACGTCACTGTCGGAGAACGTCACCTTCCCGCCTTTACCCTCGCCGGGGTTGCCGCCGATCTTCGGCTGAAAGCGCTCGTAGTGCAGCCGCTCGGGATCCCCATTGCGGTCCCAGAATTCGATCAGGCCGTCGAGAAGGTCGCCGGGCCCCGAGCAGAACGCTTCCCGCTCGCGCCAGTCCGGACACAATTCATCGAGTTCCTCCGGTGACAGGCGTCCGCGTTCGGCGGTGAGGCGGATATCGAGCCGTACGCCGTCATGGCGACGGTCCAGGTCTTCGAGCACCGACAGGAACATGACGTGGTCGCGGCACCGGTCGGAGTGGATCACCACGGCGTCGTTCAGCGCATCCCGGTGATCGAGGCTGCGCAGCATGCTGATGATGGGCGTGATGCCGCTGCCCGCACTGATGAACAGCATCTTCGCCGGCACCGGTTCGGGCAGTGTGAATACGCCTTCGATATCGCCGAGCCGCACCAGTTCACCCGGCTGGATTTTGGTGACGAGGTACGGCGACACCACACCGCTATCGACCTTCTTAGGCGTGACGCTGATCAAGCCGTCCTCCGGCTGGGGGTCGGACGTCAGTGAGTACGCGCGCCAGTGATAGCGACCGTCGATGACCAAGCCGAGGCGCACATACTGTCCGGGTTTGTGGCCCGGCCATTCGTAGCTCGGCCGGATCAGTACGCTCGCCGCCTCCGATCCCTGCGGTTCGACGCGTTCCACGCGGCCGCGCAACTCCTTGGTGGTCCAGAGCGGATTGACCATCTCCAGGTAGTCGTCGGGCTTCAACGGGCTGAACAGATGCCGCACCGCCTTCAAAAACAGCCGTCGCCCCCGCGGCACTGGTGGCTGCGCACCACGTTCAGCCATATCGCCGTTCCCTCCTACCCACGTTGTGAGCCGTGCCACACCCCCGACGCACGTGTTGCCGCGATGGTCCGCAGTGAAACCGCTCCACGAGTTCTCACAGTCAGATCGCACGAAAGCGCCGGGCGCAGCAGTAGCCGTCTACCGGCTCCCCACCGCCAGGGCCACCGCGGCTGCTCCCCCGGCCACCGCGACGATGGGCGCCGCGTGTTCCCGCAGCCACCACTGCGGGCTATGAGCGTGAGATCGGTCGTCGAAAGCACCGTGAGCCCCGTGGTCGGCACCAGGTTCGTCATCTCGTGGCTGCCAGATATTGGGCTGGGTGCGGGGTGCGAGCGCATCGGTCTGTTGCGACGCATACCCCGTCCGCGCGAGGTAGCGGTCGAGTACCCGCGGTGCCACCCGCTGGCCCAGCAGCGTCGCCACTGTGCTGGCTCCCACCCAGAACTGTTTGCGCTGAGGATGTTTCGCGGCGAACAGCACCGCGCGCGCGGCGATCTCCGGCTGATAGATCGGCGGTACCGGTTGCGGATGCTTCGGAAGCCGGGACAACACCCAGGAGAACTGCGGGGTGTTGACCGCAGGCATCTGCACCACCGTGACGTGGACGTTGCTGTGGTCGTGCAGCAGTTCGGTGCGCAGTGATTCAGTGAAGCCGTTGAGGGCGTGTTTGGCTCCGCAGTACGCCGACTGCAACGGGATGCCCCGGCCGCCGAGCGCCGAGCCGACCTGCACGATCGCTCCGGCGTTGCGGGGCCGCATCCGGTGCAGCGCGGCCATCGTGCCGTAGACGAACCCCAGATAGGTCACCTCGGTGACGTGCCTGAACTCGTCGGGAGTGATCTCGTGGAAAGGCGCAAACACCGACGTGAATGCGACGTTGACCCAGATGTCGATCGGTCCCAGTTCGGATTCGACAGCCTGCGCCGCGGCGTCCACCTGCGGGTAGTCCGACATGTCGGTGGGGATGACAAGTGCTCGGGCGCCGCACTTTTCGACGTCGGCAGCCGCCGCTTCGAGGCCGGTTCGCCCGCGGGCCAGGAGGGCGACGTTGGCGCCCGCCCGCCCGAACTCGCGCGCCACCGCTCGTCCGATGCCTGCACTGGCGCCGGTGACGACGACCGTCTTTCCCTTGACCGACGTACTCATGAGTCATTCCTTTCCTTGTCTGGCGCGTGCTGCGCGAGTCGGGCGGACGCTTCGAACATCAGGGCGTGGACGAACGCTTGCGGCAGGTTGCCGCGGAGCTGGCGTTGCCGGATGTCGTACTCCTCGGAGAACAGACCTGGCGTGCCACACCCGGCGCGATTGCGTTCGAAGTACCGGAACGCGTCCACGGTGTGGCCCTGCTGCAGCGCGGACAGGGCCATCACGAAGCCGCACAACAGGAATGCGCTGTCGTGGGCGCCCAGACCGCGCTCGGAGCGATACCGGTAGACGTAGTAGTCACGGCTGAGTTCGCGCTCGACCGCACGATAGGTGGCCACCGAGCGCGGGTCGTCATGTGGCAGCGCGCCGCGTAAGGCGGGGAACAGCAGTGCGCCGTCGACGCGTTCGTCGTCGGGCGCACGCTGCCAGCGCCCGGTGGGATGCAGGGATTTCGCGGAGGTGTCGGCCACGATCCGGTCGGCGAGGGTACTGAGCCGGCCCGCGTCGCGGGCCGCGCCGGCAGCCGCCACCGCGCGCAGCCCCGAGGCGCACGCGAGCCGCGAATGTGCCCACAGTTTGTTGTCGAGTTCCCAGATACCCGCATCGGGCCGGTCCAAGTTGTCCTCGATGGCATCGACCGCGACGTCGATCGCGTGTGCGGCGTCACTGGTCAGCACATCGTGGCGGTGGGCGGCGGCGAACAACAGCAGCGCCTCGCCGAACATGTCGAGCTGGAACTGATCGCGGACGTGATTGCCTGCCAAGTCGTAGCCGCCGGGATACCCGGCGAGATCGAGTCGTCGCTGCTCCGGGACCGCCAAGCCGGTGCCGGTATAGGCCGGCATCAGCTTCGGACCGTCGGCAAGAAGCCGTTCGGATACGAATGAGACTGCAGTGCAGAGCAATTCGTGAGGCCCGTCGGCGGCGACGGCGACTCCGGCGTAGCTCTGGTCGCGGATCCAGGCGTACCGGTAGTCGTAGTTGGCACCTTCGTTGACCCGTTCGGGCAGGCTCATGGTGGCGGCTGCGACCATCGCGCCGGTGGCTGTCGTCATCCCGCGCATCACCGCGTAGCTGTGCTCGGCATCGCGGGGTGCGGCTGTCCGGCCGAACCGCGGAATGGCTTCCGCCCATGCCTTTTCGGTGTCGGCCCAGGCCTGTGGCGCCACCACCGGCCGGCGCGGCAGTTCATGTTCGGAGAGTTCGAGAACCAGGTCCACACTGTCACCCTCGTGCAGCACCACGCCTGCGCTCAGCGCGCGGTCGGCGGCCCCGTTCCCGGTGACCTGCGCGTCCGGGGCGCCGGACCAGCGCATACGTAGGGACCCGACGGTGGCCGACCAGGTGCCGGTCGCATCGTCGCGGCGGATGTTGCGCATGTGCTTGTGGCCGAAGGAGGCCGCGGGCCGCAACAGCACATCGAGGCGGGCGTCGCCGCGGATCGCCTCGATGCGCCGCAACATCACGACGGTCTCGGGACGCCCAGGATAGGCCAGCGCCTCACGGCATTCGGTGATGCCCGATGTCGTCACCCATCGAGACCGCCAGATCAGCGAGCGGGGCTCGTAGTAGCCGCCCCACACCGACGGCGCGGCCGGGGTTACGGTGTAGCTGCCGCCACCGCCGATCAGGGAGCTGAAGACGGCGTCGCTGTCCCAGTGCGGCGCGCACATCCAGGCGTATTCGCCGTGCGGCCCGATCAGCACACCGCGTTCGCCATCGGCGATGAACGCGTAGTCCCGCAGTGTCCAGGGTTCGGGCGTGCTCGGCGTCGACATGCTGATCGGCTACCCGGCGGCGCACCGGATCCATCGGGTCTTGGGCAATCCTCACCGAACGTTTAATTAGTTGCCTCACGGCAACTGTTTTGTCAGGTCAACTTCCGGGACCGATGTCGGGCAGCTCACGAATGCCGAATTGCTCGCGCAGGACGTGGGTCGCGGCGTGCATGCCACACATTCCGTGCACTCCGGGCCCGGGTGGAGTCGAGCCCGAGCACAGATACACGTTGTCCAGCGGCGTGCGGTAGGGGTTCCACCGCGGCACCGGCCGGGCCAGGATGCGATACATCGACACCGTGCCCACCGCGATGTCACCGCCGACATAGTTGGGATTGTGCCCCGCCATCGCGGCGGCCGGGATGCAACGCGAGCCGATCACCACATCACGGAAGCCGGGGGCGAACCGTTCGATGTGTGCAGTCACCACCTCGGTCATGTCGTGGGTCGAGCTGTTCGGTACGTGGGCATACGTCCACAGCGGCCGGCTTCCGCCGGGCCCGAACCGGGTTGGGTCCACCACGGTCGGCTGACTGGCCAGCGTCATCGGAGTCGGACTGTGCCGGCCGGCCGCGGTGTCGGCCTCGGCCTGCTTCATCTCCTCGCGGCTGCCACCGATGTGCAGGGTTCCCGCCTCGGCCAGTCGCGCATCCGTCCACGGCACCGGGCCCGACAACGCGAAATCGACTTTGGCAACCCCGTTTCCGGGCGTGAAGCGCCCGAGCGCCGACCGATAGCTCTCGGGCAACCGAGCCCCGAACACCTTCGTCAGCGTCCACGGCGAGGTGTCGAACAGGTACGTCCGTGCCGGTGGTAGCTGGGCGGAGTCGGTGATCTGACAATCGGTGACGACCTCGGCCCCGCGGTCGGCAAGATCGGCCAGTAACGCCTGGGTGATCGACTGGCTGCCGCCGACCGGTATCGGCCACCCATGACTGTGCGCCAACGTGCCGAGAAGCAGCGCCGTCGCCGCACCGGCCAGTGACGGGATCTCGACGTTGGCGTGGGCGGAAACACCCGTCAGTAGTGCACCGGCGCGCGGCGCCCTGGTCAACCGATCCCACAGCGGGGTCCCCAGCTCCAACGCCCGAGCAGCTAGCGCCGCCGTCCCCGCCAACCCGGAGGGCCGCACCGCACTGCCCGGCAGGTGCCGAACATCAGAGAGTCCTAGATCGCGAACGGCCGACCAGCCCTCGACGAGCGGAGCCATCACCCGGCGATACGTCCGGCCTTCGTGCGCGCCGTCCTCGGCCAACTCGCCGACCGTGCGGTTGAGATCCTCATAGGCCACCGCGGCCCGGCCGTCGAGCAACGGCTGAGCGAACGGGATCAACGGGTGCCGCAACTCGACGCCGCGCGCACGAAGATCGAACCGTTCGAAGAACGGCGAGGCCACCGCCATTGGGTGCACCGCTGAACACACATCGTGCAGCAGCGGCACTCCGAGGTCGAGTTCCTCGGTGCGGGCACCGCCGCCGAGCGTCGATTCGGACTCCAGCACACGGACCGACAACCCGGCCGCGGCGGCGATCACGGCGGCCGCGAGCCCGTTCGGGCCGGAGCCCACGACCACCACGTCCACCGGTGCGCTCATCGTCGTCAGGTACCACTGCTCGGACCCTGCTAACCGTCGCCGGGCGGGGTATTCCGCGGGCCATGATCGATTGGGCCAAGGTCTTCGCGCTGCAGACCCCACCGCTGGAGATCGTCATCCGCGGCACGCTGATGTACCTCGCGCTGTTCACGTTGCTGCGGGTGCTGCTCAAGCGTGAGAGCGGAACCACCGGCATGACCGACCTGCTGGTGGTGGTGTTGATCGCCGACGCCGCGCAGAACGGCATGGCCGGGACTTATGACTCGGTTTCCGACGGACTGCTGCTGGTGGCTGTGATCATCGGGTGGTCGTTTGTGCTTGATGTGATCGCCTACCGCTGGAAGTGGGCTGAGCGGCTGATCCGGCCGCGGGCCCTGCCGTTGGTTCGTGATGGTCAAATGTTGCGCCGCAACATGCGTCGCGAGTTGGTTACTGCCGAAGAACTGATGGGTCAGCTGCGTCAGCAAGGCATTGACGACATCAGCCGGGTCAGCCGCGCCTACATGGAATCCGACGGGGAGTTCAGCTTTGTGATGGCGTCCGGTGAACCGCACACTCAGCGAAAGCCTCGCAGACAACGGGTGTGATTGGGGTCGGTCACCGCTTCGCGATAGCGTGCCAGGCCAGATCGGCGATGGCGGCGCAGTAGTGATCGGCGATCGGCTCCCGGGTGTAGAGCGCGCGCACGTTGATCGGGGCGAGCACGAGTTGCATCGCGGCGATGGTGTCGACGCCGTCGCGCAGCTCACCGCGCGCGGCTGCCCGGTCGAACACCAAGCGGATGCCGGCGAACCGCCTCATCCAGAACGCCATCCTGGTGTCATCGGCGAATGCGGCTCGATCGTCGACCACCATCGCCCGCAGGAGGCTGCGGCCCACGGTGTCGTTGACCTGCTCGGCCACCGCCGTGGCCAGAGCCTGCAGATCGGTGCGCAGTGAGCCGGTGTCCGGCGGGGTGAGAACGTCGTTGCTCCAGTACAGCAGCGCCTCGAGTGCGAGCCGGCTGCCGTCGCCCCAGTACTTGGTCACCACTGATTCGTCGATTTTGTGACGTGCGCACATCGTCGGGACGTCGAACCGCTCCAGGCCCCATCGGGTCAGCTCGTCGTACACGGCGGTCATCACCGCGTGCCGGACGTCCTCGGGGACGCCGGCGTCGGCGCTCTCGGCATCGGTTGTGATCGCTCGACCTCCCACCCGTGCGGTGTCCATATCCAGTGAACCATCCCCCGGGTGGGGTTCTCGAGCAATCGGCTGTAACGCCACGCGGCGATAGCGGCACCACTGCGGTGAAGACCCCGCACACCGCGGGTGCCAGTGCATCAAGGAGTTACCTCGACATGAAACCGACCACTCGCGCCATCGCCATGGGAATTGGTCTGGCGATCGTCAATGTCGCCGCGGTCGTCGGCTTGGCAGCCGGTCAGGCAAACGCGGTCACGATGCCCTCCGACGGAACCTTCATCGTCGACATGGCCGCCCAGAACGAGCCGCCGATGACGCTGGCGGTGACCGTCGACGGCGACAAGGTCGTCGGCTACGCAACGAACGGAACAGACGAGGAGGCATGGTTCTTCGGGTCGCAGCACGGCGGCAAGGTGAGCATGGCATCGATGTACGCCGACCGGATCGACGCCACCTACGACGGTTCGGCATTGCGCGGCACGCTCACCATGAACGACGCCTCGGCGCCGCACGCTTTCAGCGCAGCACCCGCCGCCGCTCCCGCAGGCATCTACACCGCGACGATGAACTCCTCGCGCGCATCGTGGGTGGTGCGGCCAGACCACACGATGATCGGCGTGATGGACAACAGCGCCCCCGGTGATCACAAGGTGACCGACGCGCTGGCGGCCCAGCAGCAGCAGCATCTCGAGCAGGTCCGGCAGATGCGCATCGATCAGCAGATGCGTCAGGCACCGCCGATGCAGTTCGGAACCTGGAGCGCGAATATCGATTCGACGCAGGTGACGGCGACGCGAGTGAGCGGCGGCATGCGGTTCTGAACCCGGCTGCGCACCCGCGCAGTCTGCAATCAGCCGACGTTCGCCGCGATTATCGTTATCGTGCTGGTGACTTCGATTGCAGGAGAACGCACTTTGCCCAGCGATGATCACATAGCGAACACATCCCCCCTTCGCCGGGTGATCGTCGGGGCGTCGATCGGAAACGCCGTCGAGTGGTACGACTTCGCGATCTACGGCTTCCTCGCCACGATCATCTCGGTCAAGTTCTTCCCGCCCGGCAACGAAACAGCCGCACTGTTGAACACCTTCGCGATCTTCGCCGCCGCGTTCTTCATGCGCCCACTGGGCGGGTTCTTCTTCGGCCCGCTGGGTGATCGCATCGGCCGTCAGCGGGTGCTGGCCGTGGTGATCCTGTTGATGTCCGGCTCAACGCTGTTGATCGGCATGTTGCCCACCTACGCCGCCGTCGGCGTGGCGTCCCCCCTGTTACTGCTGCTGTTGCGTTGTCTGCAGGGCTTCTCCTCCGGCGGCGAATATGGCGGCGGCGCATGTTATCTCGCGGAATTTGCGACCGATCGCCGCCGCGGACTGGTGGTCGGATTCCTGGTCTGGTCGGCGGTGCTGGGCTTCTTGCTCGGTTCGGTCACCGTGACCCTGCTGACGACACTGCTGCCCGCCGGCGCCATGGAGAGTTACGGCTGGCGGATTCCGTTCCTGCTAGCTGGCCCGCTGGGTCTGGTGGGTCTCTATATCCGGCTGCGGTTGCAGGACACTCCGGCCTTCGCCGAGCTGTCCGAGGCCGACGAGGTGGCCGCATCACCGCTTCGGGAGGCCGTCACGACGGCGTGGGTACCAATCCTTCAGGTCATCGGACTGATGATCATCCACAATGTCGCGTTCTATGTGGTGTTCACTTATCTGCCAACCTATTTCATCAAGACGCTGCACTTCTCCAAGTCGGCGTCGTTCGCCTCCATCACCACGGCCAGCGTCGTCGCGCTGATACTTATCCTGCCGCTAGCGGCGTTGTCCGATCGCATCGGGCGCCGGCCGATGTTGATTGCCGGTGCGGTCGCCTTCGTCGCGCTGTCGTATCCGGCATTCGTGATGCTGAATTCGGGGTCACTGGTCTACGCCGTTGCGGCGCATTGCCTGCTAGCCGCGATCGAGGCGGTGTTCGTCTCGGTGTCGCTGGTGGTGGCGGCCGAGTTGTTCGCCACCCGCCTGCGCTACAGCGGACTCTCGATCGGCTACAACGTCTCAGTGGCCGTGTTCGGCGGCACCACACCGTACGTGGTGACGTGGTTGGCCGCCCGCACCGGCAACGCCTATGCCGCAGGCATTTACGTGACCATCGCCGCAGTCGTGTCGCTGGCCACCGTGCTGACAATTCGGGAAACGAAAGGCAAGCCCCTGCAGGAGCTGGGGGTCACAGCTCCAGCAGCACCGTGACGGGGCCGTCGTTCACCAGCGAGACTTTCATATCCGCGCCGAACACCCCGGTTTCGACGCGGGCACCCAACTCCCGCAACGCATCGGCGAACACCGTGACGAGTGGTTCGGCGACCGATCCGGGCGCCGCCGCGTTCCAACTCGGTCTGCGCCCCTTCACGGTGTTGGCGTACAGCGTGAACTGACTGATCACCAGGATTGGCGCGCGGGTGTCGGCGGCCGACCGCTCATCGTCGAGAATGCGCAATTGCCAGAGCTTTTCAGCCATCCGGCGAGCAACGGCATCGGTGTCGGAATGGGTGACGCCGACCAGTGCCAGCAGGCCCTGACCGGACGGCCGGATCTCACCGACCACGTCACCACCCACCGACACCGACGCCGCGGTGACCCGTTGCACCAGCACTCGCATGGGTGCCGATGCTAGTGCGCGACAGTCGGGTCCGCGCTACTCCCCCGTGCCGGCCGGCGCATAGCCCAGGATGGCCTTGGACTCGAGGAACTCGTCGAGTCCCTCTTCGCCCCATTCGCGGCCGTTACCGCTCTGCTTGTAGCCGCCGAACGGCGCGGTGATGTCGAACGCGTGGTTGATGGTCACCGTCCCTGCGCGGATCCGGCGGGCCAGGGTGCGGGCCTGTTCCAGATCGGCGCCCGAGACGTAGCCATAGAGGCCGTAGTCGGTGTCGTTGCCGATCTCGATGGCCTGATCCAGATCGTCGTAGCCGAGGATGCACACCACCGGCCCGAAGATCTCCTCGCGGGCGATCGTCATGTCGTTGTTCACGTCGGCGAACACGGTGGGGCGCACGTAATACCCGGTGTCGACGCCGTCGGGGCGGCCGGGGCCGCCGGCGACCACCGTCGCGCCCTCCTCGATACCCTTCTGGATCAGACCCTGGACCTTCTCGAACTGCATCTTCGATGCCACCGGACCGATCGCCGAATTATCGGACAGATCAGCGACTTTGACCCCTTCGGCGGTCGCACGAGCCACTGTGACGGCCTCGTCGAGCCGCGAATTCGGCACCAGCATCCGAGATGGGGCGTTACAGCTCTGGCCGGAGTTCACCATCATCACCGAGACACCGGCCGCAACGCTCTGTGCGAAGGCGTCGTCGTCGAGCACGATATTCGGGCTCTTGCCGCCGAGTTCCTGAGCCACCCGCTTGACCGTCGGTGCCGCGTTGCGCGCGACCTCGATACCGGCCCGGGTCGATCCGGTGAACGACACCATGTCGATGCCGGGGTGGCTGGACAGGGCGGTGCCGACGCCCGGCCCGTCACCGAAGACCATGTTGTAGACCCCGGCCGGCACGCCTGCCGCATCCATGACCTCGGTGAAGATCTGCCCGCTGAAGGGCGCGACCTCCGACGGCTTGAGTACCATCGTGCAACCGGCGGCCAGGGCGGGGAACACCTTGCAGGCGATCTGGTTGATCGGCCAGTTCCACGGGGTGATCAGCCCGCATACCCCGATCGGCTCCTTCGCGACCAGGGTGGCACCCTTCTGCTCCTCGAAGGAGTAGTTCTTCAGCACGTCGATGGCGGTGGACAGCTGCAGCATGCCCATCATCACCTGGGAGCCCGATGCCAGCGAGGGCGGTGCGCCCATCTCCTCGTGCACCGCGTCGCCCAAGTCACCGGCGCGCTTCTGGTATTCGGCCAGCACCGCTTCCAGTACCTCGAGGCGCTCTTCGCGCGTCGACTGTGCCCAGGTGTTGAACGCCTTGCGAGCGGCCTTGACCGCCTTGTCGACATCGGCTTCGCTGCCGATCGCGATCTTGCCGCCGACCTGCTCGGTGGTCGGGTTGTCGACGTCGAGAGTCTTCAGCTCGATTGGGTCCACCCACTGGCCATCGATGTAGAACTTCAGATATTCACGCATGGCTCTCATCCTCCTCAATCCTTGCCCGCCCGTGGTCGTTATTGGGTGCCTTCGGCATACCAGGTCCTGAAACGGTCGTACTTCGGCATCTCCTCGGAGTTGGCCTTCGGGTCGATGCACACGTGCACCACGCCGACTTTGCCACTGGCATAGGCGCGGGCGATCGCCGGGCCGATCTCCTCTTCCTTTTCCACATACTCACCGTGGCAGCCGAAGCCCTCGGCGATCTTGTCCATCCGGACGTCTTTGCTCCAGTGCACGCCCGGTTGCGGCGACGGCTGGGAGAAGGTCCGCTTGTAGACGCCGACCTCGAGGCCCCACTGGTGGTCGACGCCCACCACGCACACCAGCGGCAGGTTCAGCCGGGCCGCGGTCTCCAGCTCGGCGATGTGGAACAGGAATGCCGAGTCGCTGGTGAGCAGCATGACCGGGCGCTTGCCCCCCTCGGCGACAGAAGCGCCCACGGCGTACGGCAGACCGGTGCCGAGGTGGCCGAAGTTCTGATTCCAGATCACATCGCGCGGCTTGGTCTGCGAATAGGTCCACTGGAAGATCACGGTCGCACCGCCGTCACGCACCAGGATGCCGTCGTCGAGTTCGTCGAAGGCCTTGGTCGCCTCGACCACGTAGCGCGCCGGGTGCACCGGGGTGCGCCCGCTCGGCGCCTCCTCGGCCACCCGGACCAGCTCTGCGGCGTCGGCCTTGATCAGCGTCTCGAGATTCGGCGACGGCGAACGTGGGTTGTCCCGCAGCGCCTCGACCAGCTGCGGCACCACGCCACGCAGGTCGCCGACCAACGCCACGTCGACGGGCCGGTTGACGCCGATCGCGGTCGGGTCCTGCTCAACCATCACCCATTTGCGGTTCGCGTTGCCCGCGGCCCAGTGCTGGGTCTTGCCGTAGTGCATGGGCTCACCGAGCTCGGTCCCGAGGGCAACGCACAGGTCGGATTCTTCGACGGCCTCGTTGGCGGCCGGGGAGAACAGGTACGGGAACGTGCGGTCCTGCAGCCCGGGGATGAACGAGGTACCGCCCGAGGTCTGGATCACCGGGCAGGCCATCAGCTCGGCCAGTTCCTTGACCTCCTGCTGGGTGCGGGAGGTGTGCACACCGTGACCGACCAGCAGCACCGGGCTTTTGGCTTCCCGGATCAGCGCGGCTGCCTCGGCCACCTCGCGACTGCCCGCGCCCTGGTTCACCAGCCGGTAGGCCGACGGCGGCGGCGCGGCATCGACGTCGAGCTCTTCGAGGATGACGTGCGACGGGAATTCGACATAGGTGGGGCCCGGGGTGCCCGACATCGCCTTGCGGATGGCCTCGTGAATGATTTCGTCGGTCTGGTCGGCGTACTCGATCGACGAGCTGTACTTCACCGACGCGGCGAAAAGTGGTTCCTGCTGGACGAATTGGATGCGTCCGCGGCGGACCCTGCGCTCGGTGACGCGGGCCCGCTGACCGCCCAGGAAGATGACCGGTGAGTTCTCGACGAGTGCGCACTGGATGGCGCCGGCGATATTCGCCATCCCGGGGCCGAGCGTGCCGATGCACAAGCCGGGCTTGCCCGTCATCCGGGACGCGGCCTCGGCCATGAAGCCTGCGCTGAGCTCATGGTGCGGCGCCACGACCGACCAGCCGCGCGCCTCGGCCTCGGTGAACATATGCACGAAGTTTGGGTCCGGGATGCCGAAGAGTGTGTTCACACCCTCGGCCTCGAACAGGTCGAGAATGCGTTTGTAAACCGGTACACCCATGCGAAACTCCTTGATTCCGTTATAGATAGCGTTGAGCGAGTTCGTGCCGATGCGCGGCCGGTGAGCCGAACAGCGAGCGGTTGAGCGCGGCGCGCTTGAGATAGACGTGGATCCCGCTTTCCCACGTGTAGCCGATGCCGCCATGCAATTGCATGGCCTTCCCGGCGACGTCGACAGCAGTGCTGCAGGCATACGACTTGGCCATTGCCGCAGCAACTTTCGCGTCGGCCCCGTCCGTGGCTACGGCGTGAACCGCGGCGTCCACCAGTTGCCGCGACACCGCGATCTTCACGTACATGTCGGCACAGGCGTGTTTGACCGCCTGGAAGGAGCCGATGGCCCGGTCGAATTGGTGGCGCACCTTTACGTAGGCGACGGTCGCGGCGAGCATGGCCTCGGCCACGCCCAGGCTGTCGCAGGCGATCGCGACAGCGGCGCGTTCGTGCAGTCGGCGCACGGCGGACTCGTCGGTGAATGCCAAGGTCTCCGAGGACTGTTCGACGCTTACCCGGGCCAGCCTGCGGGTTTCGTCGAGTACCGGCTGCGGGGCGACGGTCACCGTCGCCTCGGTGACCCCGTCATCGGTGACCACCAGAACCGTGTCGGCGCCCTCGGCATCGGGCACGAAGTCGAACGGTTCGACGGCGACGGCCACCCGGGTGGCGCCGGCCGCCACCTCGGTGAGCAGCCGGTCACGAGTGTCGCTGGGCGCCAGACTGTTCAGCACGCCGACGGCCAGGACGGCGCTGCCGAGGAAGTTGGTGGAGCTGGCCGCTCGGCCCATCTCCTCGCAGATGACGGCCACCTCGGCGAACGTCGCGCCGGCGCCACCGAACTGCTCGGGCACTTCCAGTCCGACCCAGCCCGCGTCGGCGAGCGCGGCCCACTCGACCGCCCTGTCCTTCGCGAGCAGATCACCTGCCACCGAACGCAGCTCGGCGTGAAACTCGTCGAACTCGCCCACCATCAAGTCACACTCGGTTCGCGCGGCAATCCCAGCCCGCGTTCGGCGATGATCGTGCGCTGGATCTCGCTGGCTCCGCCCGGAATCGTCCACTCCCAGGAGCCGATGAAGTCCAGCATCCACGAGCCCGACTCCCAGCCGCTGGAGGCCGGCTTGGTGAGCGTGGTGTGAGCGGCAAGGCCGCCGATCTCGGCCCCGAAATCGGTCATGCGCTGCAGCAGTTCGCTGTAGAACAACTTCACCACCGACGCGTCCTCCGCTCCGACACCGCCGGTGTCGTGGCTGAGCACGAGGTCGCGGCACAACCCGCGCAGCCCGGCGATCTCGATCTCGAACTGCGCCAGACGATCGGCGACCAGTGCATCCTCGATCGGCTGACAGGACTGCACCAACCAGCGGAAGCCCGCATTGCCCAGGCGCTCGGCCAGCTCCAGCATCGTCATCCCGCGTTCGGCGCCCAAGGTGGCCTGGGCGACCTGCCAGCCTTCGTTCTCCGCACCGATGAGGTTGGCCGCCGGAATCACCACATCGTCGAGGAAGATCTCGCAGAAGTGCGATTCGCCGACCGCATTGCGGATCGGCCGCACCTCGATCCCCGGTGAAGTCATGTCCAGCAGGAAATACGAGATCCCCCGCCGCTTCGGGGCGTCGGGATCGGTCCGGGCCAGTAGCAGACACCAGTCGGCGTGCAATCCCCCACTGGCCCAGATCTTTTGACCGTTCACCACATAGGTGTCGTTCACCCGCCGGGCCGTGGTACGAAGGCTCGCCAGATCGGATCCGGCTTCGGGTTCGGAGAACCCCTGCACCCAGATCTCGCCATCCAGGATCGCCGGCAGGTGACGTTGACGCTGTTCCTCGGTGCCCGCCACCAACAGGGTGGATGCGGCGTGATGAATGCCGACAAAAGCCAGGACCAGTCGCGGGGCGTCGTGCGCGGCGAGTTCGGAGTACAGCACGATCTGCCGATCGACCGGCATGCCGCCACCCCACTGCGCCGGCCAGTGCGGCACCGCGAAGCCGGCCGCGTGCAGTTCGGCGAACCAGGCCTTCTGGAACGCGACGAATTCGCTGTCAGACGCCCCGGTTTGGGTGGTTCGCCAGTCGGTGGGCACGTGAGCCTCGCACCACGCCCGGACTTCGTCCCGGAACTCCCCCACGTTCGTCATGAGTTGGCCCGTAGCCGGTCCATGGCATGGGCTACCGCCACACCGTCGTCGAACGATGGAGCGATCTGTGTGGCGGTCCGTACCGCCTCGACAACCATGCCGAGGAACGACGACAACGCGGGAGGCGGTGACCGCCGTGGCGCGGGCGGAAACTCGAACGTCTGCGGATCCTGTTTGGGCCGATACACAACCAGGGTCGTGTCGGCCGTCAGCTCGATGGAGCCGGCGCTGCCGAGCAGCGTGGCGCGCGGTGCGAGGGGAACCGCCCCGGCGAAGGCGGTGTCGTGGGTGGCGGTGCAGCCGTTGGCCATCCGGAACCATGCTGAGTAGGCGTCCTCGGCGGTCGACTCCGGCGGCGACCCGTCGATACGCGTGACACCCCCGCAGTCGGCCACCTCACTGTTGAACAACCACCGCGTGAAGTCGATGAGGTGCGAGCCGTAGGCGCCGATCCAACCGCCACCACGCTCCCGGTCGTTGATCCAGCCGTACGGGCGCCCACGCATTCCGCTGCCATAGAACGTCCAGTTCAAATGCGCTGGCGCGCCGATCATTCCGTCGTCGACCAGCTGCTTGAGTTTCGCCCACGCCTCGGTGAAGCGGAACTCGAAGTTCAGGAAGTGCAGCACGCCGGCATCGCGGGCGCGGTCACGCATCGCCTCGGCTTCGGCTGCGTTGCGGCCGAACGGTTTGTCACACAGCACGGCCAGCCCGCGGTCGATTGCGGCGTTCACATGGTCGAGGTGCATGAACGGCGGCGAGTGGACGGACACCAGGTCGACCCCGGACGCCAGAGCGGCCTGCACCGCGGAATCGTCACGCGGGCTGACCACCTCGACGTCCGCGCCGAGACTCTCATACACCGGCGCAGCGGCATGCTTGCCGAAACCGGTGCCGATCACCACCACCCTCATGCGAACAGTCCTCTCAGCCCGGTCCCGCCGGCTCTGCGCGCCAGCAGATCTCGCGTGGCGGACAGGCCCAACGGCAGCCGCCGTAGCGGCTGGCTGTAGCGCGAGAGCCACGACAGCGTCGTCTCGTCACAGAACCCGACCGCACCGTGCAGCTGATGGCATACCCGAAACACGATCTCGGCGGCTTCGAGAGCCGCCATGCGCAGGGCGAGAGCGTCGGTGAGCGCATCGGCGCTGCCGTTACCGATGCTCCACAGCGTGTACTTGGCGAGAATGTCCAACCCACTGCGCTCGACTTCGGCATCGGTGAGTTGGAACTGCACGCTCTGGAACGCCGACAGCGTCTGACCGAACTGTTTACGTAGGCTCACATGCGCAACGGTCAACTCGATTGCGCGATCCAGCATGCCCAGCAGCGTCCAACATGGCAGCGTCAGCGCCAGGGCGACGTCTCCCGCCCCGTTCTCATCGATCCCCGCCAGCTGCAGTTCAGTGACGAAGGCCGACCCGGTCGCGCCGCGACCGGCGACGTGGGTGCGTACACCAGCCAATGTCACAGCGGCCCAGCGGGAGTCGAGTCCGGCCAGGGCCGCCGACGGCCTGGTGTCCGCGACAACCACGAGGCCGTCGACGTCGAGGTCGGTCGGGGCGGCCAGGCGCTCGGCCACCGGGTAGGGTGCCGCCCAGTAGCCTGCGCTGCGGCACAGAGCCGCCGCGGCTTCCAGTCCGTCGACGTCGGTTCGTGGGTCGAGCTCCCACGCACCGAGGCCGGCGAGGACCGGCCCGACGAGCGATTCTCGAATGTCCGGTTTGGCCTCGGCCTGCTGCACGAGCTGGTCACCGCCCGCGGCCTCCAGCGCCCGAAGTGCCTGGCGCCCAAACTCTCTGGCGTCCTCGCTGAGGTCCAGCACCATCGACGTCATTTCGCCGCCGCCAGCAGAGAACGGGACAGCAGGATGCGCTGCATCTCGATACTGCCGGAGGACACCGTCGAGGCCTGCGAATACTTCCAATGGTCGTCGACCTCACCGAGGAACCATCCCGCCCGCGGATCGTCGTGTGACACCTCGGCCGCGATATCCATCAACACCTCTGCGCTGTCCTGATCCAGCTTGGTGACCGCGATCCGATAAGCGGCGGCGTCACCGGGGCGGACCTGCCCGGTGCTCTGGAGTTCCACGATGCGATAGGCCATCAGTCGCGCACGGCGGCAGTGCGTCAACATCCGCACCCATCGACCGCGCAGTTCGGCCGGCAGGTCGTTCCAGCGGTCGCCGAGCACCGTCGGTGCCGCCACGAGCAACCGTTCGCACCGGGCGTAACGGGCGATCCCGACCCGCTCGAATGACGTCACCTCCTGCACGATCGACCAACCCTCGTCGACCGTGCCGAGCACATCCGCCTCGGTCACCCGCAAGTCGTCGAAGAACACCTCGTTGAGATGATGTGGGCCCATCATGCAGCGGATCGGACGCACCTGGATCGCCGGATCGTCCATCGGGACAAGGAAGATCGTCAGGCCCTGTTGCTTCTTCTCACCTTTCGTGGTGCGCGCCAGCAAGAAGCACCACTGCGCCATCGTCGCATACGACGTCCAGATCTTCTGACCGCTCACCAGCCAGCCGTCACCGTCCCGGCGCGCGGTCGTGCGCAACGAGGCCAGGTCGCTGCCGGCCTCCGGTTCCGAAAAACCCTGACACCAGATCACTTCACCGCGGGCGATCGCCGGAAGATGCTGGCGCTGCTGGGCTTCGGTGCCGTGCCGCATGATGATGGGCCCCACCCAGTTGACCCCCATGTACTGAGCGCCGCGTGGTTCGTGGTGCGCCCACATCTCCTCGCGGACTACCGTCTGCTCCCACACCGAGACGCCGCGACCGCCGAACTCCACCGGCCACGCCGGGCAGAGCAACTCCTGTTCGGCCAGGGTTCGGCAGAACCGTTGCGCGACTTCCAAATCCGCGGGGTCATCGGTAAACGCGCCGAGAAAGTCCTCGGGGACGTGCTCGTGCACAAGCTCACGCAGACGCGACCGCAACTCTGTCGCGGGCCCACCCATGTCAAAGTTCAAACTCATGCGCTTTCCACCTCCGCCAAACCCAACTCCGCCAGCACCGCCTCGGTGTCGGCGCCGAGTTCGGGGGTCGGGCCGGCGATGCGGCCCGGGGTGCGGGAGAACCAGGTCGGCACGCCCGGCATCCGAACCGGACCTTGCGGGGTGGGCACGGTTTCGAAGAAGCCGACGGCATTGAGCTGTTCGTTGTCGAACAGTGCCTGTGGTGAGTTCAGCGGTGCGGCCGGAATCTCCAGCTCGACGAACAACGCGAGCCACTCCTCGGTCGTGCGCTCGGTCATGGTCTGCGCCACCAGTGAGTACACGGTGTCGATCTCGGCAGCCCGCGCCGTGAGTGTGGCGTAGCGTTCGGTGTTCCACGCGGGCTGCACGGCGTTGATGAAGCTGGCCCAGTGCCGGTCGTTGTAGATCAGTGCCGAGATGTAGCCGTCCTTGGTGCGGTACGGCTTTCGATTCGGCGCGACCGTCCGGTGGTACATCGCGGGGCCGAGCGGCGGGTCGAACATCGCGCCATTGGCGTGCTCCACGAGCATGAACGAGGCCATCGTCTCGAACATCGCGACCTCGACCTCCTGTCCCTCGCCGGTGCGCTCGCGGTGGAAGAGCGCCATCGTCGTCGCATATACCGCGGTGAGCCCGGCCACCTTGTCCGCAACGATCGTGGCGACGTAGTTGGCTTCACCGGTCAGTTCGGCCTGTACTGCGGGTAGGCCGCATTCGGCCTGGATGGTGTCGTCGTAGGCGGGGCGGTCGCGGTCGGGTCCGCGGCGGCCGTACCCGTAGCAGTTGGTGTAGACGATCGACGGGTTGATGGCGGCCACGTCGTCGTAGCCGAACCCGAGTTTGGTGATCGCTTTCGCGCGCATCGAGTGGATGAACACGTCGGCGCCGGCGATCAGCGCGCGCAGCGCGGCCCGGCCCTCGTCCGATCGAAGATCGAGCACGACACTGCGTTTACCGCGGTTGACGTTGACGAACACCCCGCTGAGTCCGGGCGCCGGGCCGACCGAGACGTACCGGGTGTCGTCACCGGCCGGTGGCTCGACCTTGATGACGTCGGCGCCCATATCGGCCAGGATCTGGGTGCAGTACGGGCCCATCACCATCGCGGTCAGGTCGACCACGCGGATCCCGGCCAGCGGGCCGCTGCTGTTCATACCGTGCCCCTTGCCATGGCGAAGCTGTGGCCGATGTGCGCGTTGTGGCCGTCGGGAACAACCGGGAACACGAGCTGCTCTCCGAGGTCGCGGATCTGGTCGATGCGGGCCCCCACATCATCGACGGTCCATGCCGGCTGGTAGACCCCGGTGGATTCGACGACGGCGACCCGGGCCACCCGGCCCGCGATGGCGGTGAGGATTTCCCCGGTGATCGAACAGGATTCGTGCGCCAGCCAGCCGACCACCGGAGCGACCAGCTCGGGACCCATCGGCGGATAGGCGGACGTGTCGATTCCCTCGGCCATTCTGGTCACCGCCGCCGGGACGATGACATTGCAGCGCACCCCGTGGTCGGCGCCCTCCAGGGCAACGACGTTGGACAGTCCGATCACCCCGGCCTTGGCTGCGGCGTAGTTGGCCACCGCGTGGTTGCCGTACAGGCCGCCGATCGACGACGTGAGGACCACTCGGCCGTAGCCGGCCTGACACATCAGCGGAAAGGCCGCGCGCACAACGTGAAATGCGCCGCGCAGGTGAACGTCGAGCACGGCGTCGAAGGTCTCGGCCGTCATCTCCGGCAGCGGTGCGTGCCGGACGTTTCCGGCGTTGTGAATCAGGACATCCACGCGGCCGTACGCCTCGATGGCGGCCGCCAGGATCGCCTGACCACCCTGCGGGGTCGCCACCGACTCCGACGACGCGATCGCCTCCCCGCCGACAGCGACGATCTCGTCGACCACCTGCTGAGCCGGGCCGACATCGACGCCGTGACCGGTCAGTTCGCCGCCGACGTCGTTGACGACGACCTTGGCGCCCAAACCGGCCAGAAGCAGCGCATACTCACGGCCCAGTCCCCGGCCGGCGCCGGTGATGACGGCGACCCGGTCGTCGAATCGTGCTTGTGCCATCTACGTTCCGAGCACCAGGCCGTCGAGGTCACCCTTGGCCCGCCATTCGGCGAGGAGTTCGTCGAAGGCGTAGAAGCCGGGCGAATAGAAGTCACCGAGGAACGCGCCGTTGTCCTTCGCGCCGCCCTGGCCTTCGTTGTTGTAATAGCCGGGCGTGCAGGACAGTTCGAACGCGGAGTTGTCGATGGACAGCTCGCGCACCGTGTTCACCCAGGCATCCTGCCCCTCCTGGCTGGGCTCGACGACGGTTGCGCCCCGGTTCTGCGCCTCGGCGATGATGTAGGCGATGTGCTTGGCCTGCTGCTCGAACATCGCGGTGGTGTTGGCCGAGACACCACCCTGGATGAAGCCCATGAAGAACTGGTTGGGAAAGCCGCGACTGGTCATGCCGTGCAGCGTCTTGTACGAGTCATGCCAGTGGTCGAACAGCGACAGCCCGTCGCGACCCTCGATGGCATCGATCGCGAATCGCCTGCTGATCTCGGTGGAAATCTCGAAGCCGCTCGCGAAGATCACGCAGTCGACCTCGTACTCGACTCCGTCGGCGACGATTCCCTTCTCGGTCAGCCGCTCCACACCCTTGGACGCCGACACGTCGACGAGCGTGACGTTGGGCCGGTTGAACGTCGCCAGGTAGTGCTCGCTGGATGTCGGCCGCTTACACATGAAGCGGTAGTACGGCTTCAGTGCCTCGGCGGTGTCGGGATCGGTGACGGTCTCGGCCACGAGGCGACGCAGCCGCTCCATGATCTTGTAGTCCTCTTCCTCGCGGAACGCCATGATCTGTTCGATCGACACCGAGGCGGGATCCTCGGTGGCGGCGATCCGCGCGGTCAGGTTGCGTCCCAGCTCGGTCCAGAAGTCACACACCAGATCCGGTTCACCGAACACCACGCCGACGAACGGCGACCAGTTGTGGAAATTGCGCTTGCGCTCCTCCTGCCAGCCCGGTTGCAGCGAGGCGGCCCAGGCCGGGTCGGTGGGCGGGTTGGTGCGTGCATCGACCGACGACGGGGTGCGCTGAAAGACGAAGAGCTCCTTGGCATCCCGGCCCAGATGCGGTACCAGCTGAATGCCGGTGGCCCCGGTGCCCACCAGCGCGACGCGCTTGTCGGCCAGTTTGTCCAGGCCACCGTCGGCGCTGCCGCCGGTGTAGTCGTAGTCCCAGCGCGCGGAGTGGAAGACGTGTCCGCCAAAGTCCTTGATCCCCGGGATGCCCGGCAGTTTCGGCCGGTTGTAGGAGCCTTGGGCCATCACGACGAACCGGGCCCGGATGTCGTCGCCCCGGTCGGTGCTGATCCGCCAGCGTTGCGACGCGTCCTCCCAGCGCAATTCGCGTACCTGGGTGGAGAACAGCGCACCGTCGTACAGCCCGAAATGCTTGCCGATGTTGCGGCAGTGCTGAAAGATTTCGGCGCCGTCGGCGAATTTCTTCGACGGCATGAAGCCGAGTTCCTCGAGCATCGGGATGTAGCAGTAGGCGTCGTTGTCGCACTGGATCCCCGGGAACCGGTTCCAGTACCACACACCGCCGAAGTCGCCGGCCATCTCGATGACCCGGATGCCCTCGACTCCGGCCTTCTTCAGGTAGGCACCCGCCAGCAGCCCGGCGAAACCGCCGCCGAGCACCACCACGTCGACGTCTTCGGCGATCGGGTCACGTTGCGCCACCGGCGTATACGGGTCTACTTCGTAGAATTCGGCGAAATCACCCTCGAGCTCCAGGTATTGCGCGGAACCTTCCGGACGCAGTCGCTTCTCCCGCTCGACGCGGTACTTCTCCCGCAGCGCCTCGATGTCGACGTCGGCCGGGACGTCGGTGGGTCCGCATTCCGCGGTGGTCATCGGTCGTTCTCCTTTGCGAGCGGTCGGGGTTCCCCGGTGCCCATGTACTTCGACAGCTGGTAGTGCAGGTTGACGGTGCTGCGCTCGCGGTACGGGTTGGGCTGCGTCCCCGGGAAACCCAGCGACTTCATCCCCTGCTGCACGGCGGCCATGTTGGAGAAGTCCTGCGGCAGCACACTGCGCCAGCGCGGATCACCCACCGGGGTGTACTCCCATTCCGTGTGCGGCTCGGCGTCTTTCGGGTAGAGCTCGAACACCGAGACCTCGAAGGTGCATTTGTCTGGGTCGTAGCTCGGGTCGGGGCGCGCGCTGTAGCACAGCGCACTGGTCAGGCCCTGGCCGATCTGGAAGTTGGGGAACAGCTGCCACGCGGTCCCGCTCTGCCCCAGGATGTCGGCGGGAATCGTCGGCCAGACCACCCCGCGGGCCTCGTCGTCGCGGCGCGCGGAGGCCAGCCAGTGCTCGAGCACTTTGTCGGCCGGTGTGCCCTCGGGCAATTCGTCCACCAGCCGCAGGGCCGCGGCCACCAGTGTCTGCGTGGTGGTGGCGTTGGTTTCCTCCATCGTGTACACCTGCATCTCCGCGGTGGAGATCCGCGGATCGCCGGTGCCCAGCCTGATCTTCGACTTGGTCTCGGCCATCTCCTCGGGCGCGTCGTACCCGATGTTGCTGTGCCGGCCCTGCGCCTTGGCCCAGCCCTTGAACTCACCGAACTTGTTGAATTCCGGATGGGTGGTGAAGACGTGATAGGTCTCGTTGAACGCTTCCAGGGCGACTTTCCAGTTGCAGTCGAAGTGCACCCATTTACGCCACTTGCACCGCATGTTCTCCAACCCGAACGGGTCGAGGATCTTGGCGGCCGGGAACAGGTAGTCCGCCAGCGGCTCGCAGTCGGGATCCATGTTGATCCACAGCCAGCCACCCCAGGTGTCAACGCTCACCGGCCGAAGCCGGGTGTTGCCGGGGTTCAGCGCACCTTTCCAGTCGTCCTCCTCGCGGATGTGGGTACACGCACCGTCCAGACCGTAGGTCCAGCCGTGGAATCCGCAGACGAACGACTTACGTGCCCGTCCGACAGCGTGTTTCGCTCCCGCCGGCGTGTCGACCAGTCGACGGCCACGATGCATACACACGTTGTGGTGTGCGGCGAATTCGTTGGGACCTGTGCGCACGACGATGATCGAGTCGTCGAGGATGTCGTAGGTCAGATAGCTGCCGACCTCGGGCAGCTCCTCGACGCGTCCGACCTGCTGCCAGACCTTGCGCCACAGCCTGTCGCGTTCGGCGCGCGCGTATTCCGGCGAGATATAGGCCTCGACGCCGATCGTCATCGGCTCGGCGAGTTCTTCGGCACTCTCCAGTTCGCCCATCGTCAATTCCTTTCAGGGCCTGCTGATTTTGCGGCGGAAGTCGTCATCCTTGAGGAACAGCGACGTGTTGTCGGCACGCAGGTGGCTCCACCGCAGATCCAAACCGCCGTCGACCAGCAGGGTTTGGCCGGTGATGTAGCTGGACAGGTCAGACAGCAGAAACAGGATCGCGCCGGCCTGTTCCTCGGGACGTCCGCGCCGTCCCATCGCGATCGCCGCCCGGTCCCGTTCCGGATCGGGGTCGACGTAGGTGCGCGAGGCCGCGGTCTCGGTGACCCCGGGTGCGACGGCGTTGACGCGGATGTCGTCGAGCGCGAGTTCGACCGCCATCGTCCGGGTGGCCGCCACGATCGCGGCTTTGGCCGTGCCGTAGGCGATGTGGAAGGGCGCGGTGTTCATCCCGCTGATCGAGGACACCGACACGATCGAACCCGGGCCGCCGGCCGCGCGGATCTCGGCGGCCACCGCCTGGCTCATGAAGAACATCGTCTCGAGGTTGGCGGTGAACAAGTCCCGCCAATCCGCGCGACTGACGCGGGTGGCGGGCATCCACGTCGCGGGTGCGGCACCGCCGGCGATGTTCACCAGGCCGTGTAGCCGCCCCTCGGTGCGGCGCACCGTGTCCAGCACTGTGGCGATCCCGTCGTCGGTCGCGGCGTCGGCCGAAACCGGCACGACCGGGAGCCCCTCTGCGATAAACGGCCCGATGTGGGTGTCGAGGTTTTCCTGGGAGCGGCTGACCGCCACAACGGTCGCACCGGCCCGCGCCGCCATCTCGGTCACAGCCGTTCCGATGCCGCCGCCCCCGGCGCCCGACACCACAACGATGCGGCCGTCGAGCCTGAGGAGATCCGTCATACCCTGCTTTCGCTCGCAGTCTTGTCCGGACAATTACTGGGATTCTGCCGATTGGAGAACATGATTCCGCAGCAGTTATAGCAGCGTCAAGGGCCTGAGCCAAGATAGGCACCAACTATTGTCTGGACTAGATCTGCTTGGTACGGTCACGCCGTGACGCCCCAGCAGAATGGCCGCTTCACCCTTGCCCAACCCCCGGTCGTTGCGGACGGCTGGACCGTCGAACGCCGCACCCCAGCCAGCCGGCTCTTCGGCGCCAACGGGCTGCGGACCGGGCCGGACGGACGCGTGTACATCGCGCAGGTGACCGGCAGCCAGATCAGCGCCCTGGATATCGACAGCGGATCGGTCGACACCATCAGCGCCAAGGGCGGCGACATCATCGCCCCCGACGACGTCGCTTTCGACGATGCCGGGAACCTCTTCGCCACCGAGGTGATGGACGGCCGCGTCAGCGTCCGCACCCCCGACGGCGCCACCCGAGTACTGCGCGACGACCTGCCCTGCGCCAACGGGATCACCGTGCACCACGGCCGGCTGTTCATCGGCGAGTGCCGCGAGGGCGGCCGGCTGATGGAGCTCGATCCGGCGGGCGGCCAGCCGCGGATCCTGATGGAGAACGTGCCATCACCGAACGCGATGGAGGTCGGACCCGATGGGTTGCTGTATTTCCCGGTGATGGGCGCCAACGAGATCTGGCGCATCAGCCCGGACGGCGGCAATCATGAAGTCGTCGCGACCGGCCTCGGCGTGCCCGATGCCGTCAAGTTCGATGCCCGCGGCAACATGGTGTCGACTCAGGTGCACAGTGGTCAGGTCCTGCAGATCGATCCACGCACCGGCGAGCAGACAGTGCTGGCCAACCTCAATCCCGGGCTGGACAACCTGACCTTCGTCGGCGACCGACTGTTCGTCTCCAACTTCACCGGTGAGATCACCGAGGTTCTCGACGGTCTGCAGACCCGCACCGCACTGCCCGGCGGGCTGAACTGGCCGCTCGATCTCACGGTCGGTCCCGACGGCGTCGTGTACATCGCCGACGGCACCTACTTCTACGCCTTGGGTGCCGACGGCAGCTTGCAGACGCTGGGCATGCTGTTCAGCCCCGGCTATCCGGGATTCGTACGTGGTGTGACGGCCACGGGGCCAGGTGAATTCGTGGTGACGACTTCGGGTGGTCAGGTCGCCCGGTTCCGCCCCGCCGACGGCGAAAGTGACTTCCTGGCAGACGGATTGGATCAGCTCTACGGGGTGGCGGTCGGCCCGCGCGGCATCGTCGCCGTCGAGCAGGGCACCGGACGCCTGCTGTCGGTGGACGCCGGCCGCACCGAGGTGCTGGCCACCGGACTCGACACTCCGGTCGGGGTGGCGTTCGGGCCCGATGGAAGTCCGCTGGTGAGTGAGCGCGGCCGCGTGGTCCGGGTCGACGGCGGCCGGGCCGAGCCCGTGGCGGACGGATTGGGTTGTCCGCAGGGCATTCTGGTGGACGGCAACCGACTGTTCATCGTCGACGCGGAGGCGAAGTCGCTCATCGACGTCGACCTGAGCAGTGGATCCCGCACCACGATCGCCTCCGGCCTTCCGGTCGGCGCGCCGCCCGGGGTGACCCCCAAGCCGTTGCGGGGCATGCCTCCCTTCTCGGGGCCGCAGGGGCCGTTCGCCGGGATCGCGGCCGCGCCGGACGGCACCCTGTATGTCTCGGCGGATGCCGACGGCAGTGTTCTGGCCGTCCGCCGAAAGGGCTGAGATGCCGCACACCGAGTCCGGCGACCATCGCTACATCCAGGTGGCCCGCACCCTGCGCAAGGAGATCGTCGACGGGGTGTATCCCGTCGGATCTCAGCTGCCCACCGAACACGAATTGTGTCAACGCTTTTCGGTGAGCCGCTATACGGTGCGCGAAGCGCTGCGGCGGCTGCGGGAGGACAACCTGGTGTCGTCGCGACCGCGGGCCGGCACGATGGTGGTGCCGCGGCCGGCGTCACACGCCTACGTCCAGGACGTGGTGTCCATCAACGACTTGTTGGCCTTCGCAACGGGTGCCCGCTTCGCGATCGAATCGATCGCCATGGTGACCATCGACGCCGAACTCGCGCAGCGGACAGGCCTGACCGTAGGCGATGAATGGTTGGCGGTGCGCGGATTTCGTGGCGCCGACGGCGCCGACGCTCCGGTCTGCCGAACGGAGTACTACATCAACCGCGCCTTCGCGGCGGTCGGCCGGATGCTGCAGAACCACAGCGGACCGATCTTCCCGCTCATCGAGGATCTGTTCGGGCTCAGCATCGTCGAGGTGCGCCAGGAGATCTCCGCGGTCCAGGTCGGTCCGGAGCTGGCCGGCCGGCTCAAGGTCGAGGCGGGCACGCCCGCATTGGAGATGCAGCGCACGTACACCACATCCGACGGCGAGATCGCCCAGGTGACCGTCAACACCCACCCGGGTTCGCGGTTCCGTCATTCGATGACCATGCGACGGGTGAAGGGCTAGCCGGGCGTGCGCACCGCACAGCGGGACACCGAGTTGGCCACCGAGGCCTATGCCACCGGATTGTGGGTGCGCGACACCCTGGCGGACGCCTTGGCCGCCGCCGCCCGCGACACCCCGCAGCGCCACGTTCTCGTCGACGGGCCCGTCCGGCTGGACTGCGAAACGCTGCACGGCCACGCAATCGAGTTCGCCGGCGCGATGACCTCCCGGATGCCGGTCGGAAGCGTGGTGTCGTTCATGCTGCCGAATTGGCATGAGGCGGCGATCGTCTACCACGCGGCGACGGCGGCGGGCATGGTGGTCAACCCCATCCTGCCGTCGCTGCGCGACCACGAGCTGGCCTTCATCCTGGCCGATGCCGGCGTACGAATGATCTTCATCCCTGCCGAATTCGGCGGTCACGACTATGCGGCGATGCTGGAGCGGGTCACCGCCACGATGCCCGATCCGCCCGTGGTCGTGGTGGTGCGCGGCGAACCGCTTGCCGGCCAAATCACGTTCGACTCGCTGCCGCAGCCTCCGGGACGGCTCCCGACGGTGGATCCCGACGCCGTCCGGATGATCATGTACACCTCCGGCACCACCGGAAGGCCCAAAGGCGTTCTGCACAGTCAGAATTCGATTCACGCCCTGATCCGCCAACTCGGTCAGCACTGGCGAGTCGGCCCCGGCTGCGTCTCGTTGGTTCCATCGCCCATCGCCCATATCGGGGGTTCGATCTATGCGTTCGAGTTCCCGATCCTGCTTGGCACAACCGCGGTGCTCATGGACCGCTGGGATCCCGACGCGGCCGTTGGCCTCATGGTCGGGGAACGTTGCACACACGTGGCGGGCGCAACGCCGTTCCTGCACGGCATTCTGGCCGCGGCCCAACGCGCCGACACCCGGCTGCCCGATCTGAAGGTCTTCATCTGTGGCGGCGCCTCCGTGCCACCAGCGCTGATCCGCACCGCCGCCGACTATTTCGACCAGGCGATGGTGACCCGCGTGTACGGCTCGACCGAGGTTCCGGTCATGACCGTCGGCGCAGCGGATGACCTCGACCATGCCGCCGAGACCGATGGTTGTCCGGGAATCGCCGACGTCGTCATCGTCGACGGCGAGATCCGCGCGCGAGGCCCACAGATGCTGCTGGGCTACCTGCACCCGGAAGACGACGCCTGCGCCTTTGATGCCGACGGCTATTTCCGCACCGGCGACCTCGGTCGCTGGGTCGACGGTCGCTACCTCGCCGTCACCGGCCGGGCCAAGGACATCGTGATCCGAAACGGCGAGAACATCGCCCCCAAGGAAATCGAGGACATCCTGCTCGGGCACCCCGACATCCGCGAGATCGCGATCGTCGGCGTCCCCGATCCGCGCACCGGGGAACGTGCCTGCGCGGTGATCGTCACCGACCACCCGCCGGGGCCCGATGTCGATGATCTGGGCACCTTCCTGCACGCCTGCGGTGTCGCGAAATTCAAATGGCCCGAACGGGTCGCCGTCTGGGACGCGTTGCCCAAGAATGACGCCGGCAAGGTGCTCAAACATCAGATCCGAGCGAGATTGGTCGAAGCGGATGAGTGACGTACAGGTAGCGGTGGTGACCGGCGCGAGTAGCGGAATCGGATTCGCCTGCGCCACAACGCTCGCCAAGGCGGGTATGGCCGTGGTCGGCACCGGGCGCGATCCCGACCGGCTCACCGCCCTGGCCGAGGCGATCGGTGATCCTGACCGGGTGGCCACTGTTGCGGTCGACATCACCGACGACGACGCCCCGCAGCGGATCGTCGAGGCAGCGGCCTCCCGCTGGGGGCGCATCGACTTCCTGGTCAACAACGCCGGCCTCGGCAGTCCCAAACCGCTGCACGAAACCGATGACGAGACACTGGATCACTTCCTCGGCGTCATGCTGCGCGCCCCATTCCGTCTCGCGCGCGACGTGATCCCGCTGATGCAGCCCGGTTCGGCCATCATCAACGTCACGTCCACTTTCGCCGTGGTCGGCGGCCTGCGGGGCGGCGCCTACTCCGCGGCAAAGGGCGGGCTGACCGCACTGACCCTGCACATCGCCTGCCAATACGGTGCGCACGGCATCCGGAGCAACGCCGTGGCACCGGGCGTCACGCTGACGCCGATGGTGGAGCACCGCCTCGAAGATCCCGGCTTCCGGAAGATGCAGACGGAGATGACGCCGCACACCCGGCTGGGCCGGGTCGAGGACATCGCCGGCACAGTGGCGTTCTTGTGTTCGCCCGCAGGCAGTTTCATCAATGGCCAGACCATCGTCGTCGACGGTGGCTGGAGCTCCACCAAGTATCTGTCGGACTTCGGACTGTCCTCGGAGTGGGTCGCCAGGTGAACCTGTTCGCCACCCTCGATCAGGCGGCCGCCCGGTTCGGCGACCGCGGCGCGGTCTATCGCGGCGAGGAGCAGCTGCACACCTGGGCCGAGCTCCGGGAGCGCGCGCTGCGATTGGCTTCGAGCCTGCGGCGCGCGCACTCCCCCGGGCAGCGGATCGCGATCGCCAGCGAGAACCGGGCCGAGATCGTCGAACTGTTCTACGCGGTGTGGGCGGCCGAGTGCGTCGTCGTCCCGGTCAACTTCAAGCTGCATCCCCGCGAGATGGTCCAGATACTCGAAGACTCCGGTGCGGCAACGGTATTCGCTTCCCCCAAGATCGCGACCGAGCTGACGCCGCTGTCCCCGGTGAACGTGGAGCTGATCGGCGGCCCCGACTACGGACAGATGTTCGCCGCACCGCCGGCGACGGTACCGTCGACCGACCCGTCGACTCTGGCCTGGTTGTTCTACACCAGTGGCACCACCGGCCGCTCCAAGGGAGCGATGCTGTCGCATCGCAGCCTCACCGCGATGACCGTGGCGCATCTTGCCGACATCGATTCGCCGGACGAGAACTGCAGCCTGCTGCACGCGGCCCCGATGTCGCACGGCTCCGGGCTCTACATCGCACCCTATGTGCTGCGCGGTGCGCGGCAGGTGGTCGCCGCCTCCGGAGTGTTCGACCCCGACGAGTTCCTCGATCTGTGCGCGGCGCATCCGGGATCGTCGGCGTTCCTGGCGCCCACCATGATTCAGCGACTCGTCGACACCGGCCGTGATGCACCCGCGGCCCTGCGCATGATCGTCTACGGCGGCGGCCCGATGTACGTCGACGGCCTCAAGAAGGCCATGGCCGCGTTCGGTCCGATCTTCGCGCAGATCTACGGGCAGGGTGAATCGCCGATGACGATCACCGGATTGCGGCGTGCCGACCACGACTCAACCGACGACGCGATCCTGGGTTCGGTGGGCTATGCGCGGTCCGGGGTCGAGGTGGCGGTGCTGTGTGAGGACGGTAGCCACGCAGATCCGGGTCAGATCGGCGAGATCACGTGCCGCGGCGATGTGGTGATGTCGGGGTACTGGAACAACCCGGATGCCACCCGGGAGACGCTCAGGGACGGCTGGCTCTACACCGGTGACATGGGCTCGTTCGACTCGTCCGGCTACCTGACCTTGCGCGACCGCTCGAAGGACGTCGTGATCAGCGGAGGCAGCAACATCTATCCACGGGAGGTCGAGGAGGCGCTGCTCGAGCATCCCGACGTCGCCGAGGCGTGCGTCGTCGGCGCGCCGGATCCCGAGTGGGGTGAGGTCGTCGTGGCGTTCATCGTCGGCTCCGCGGCCGGCGAGGTGCTCGACGCCCACCTGCTCGATCGGATCGCCCGGTTCAAACGGCCCAAGCGCTACCTGTTCGTCGACGACCTGCCGAAGAACAGCTACGGCAAGGTCCTCAAGCGCGAATTGCGCGCCCGGCTCGGGTAACGGCATTCTCGTCTGCATAGAATGCCGCTATGTCCCAGGATTACAAGTTCCTCACCTACGAAGAGCTCGATGAAGGCCGTATCGCCCGCATCATGCTCAACCGGCCCGACGCACGTAACGCGCAGAACCGCGGCCTGCTCGTCGAGCTGAACGAGGCGTTCCTGCGGGCTGAGGCCGACGACACCGTCCGGGTGGTCATCCTGGGCGGTCACGGGCCGATGTTCTCCTCCGGCCACGATCTGGGGTCGGCGGTATCGCGCGCCGAGTACACGCCCGGTCCCGACCAGCACCCGAGCTTTCAGGGTCTGGGCGCCAACCGGGAGGGCGCGGAGAAGCTGATGCTGCAGGAGTGGCATCACTTCTTCGCCAACACCCGCCGCTGGCGCGATCTGCGCAAGATCACCGTCGCGCAGGTGCACGGCGACGTCTACGCGGCGGCGCTGATGCTGATGTGGGCGTGCGACCTGATCATCGCCGCCGAGGGCACCCGGTTCGCGGACGTGGTGGGCACCCGGCTGGGCATGTGCGGTGTCGAGTACTTCGCCCACCCGTGGGAGTTCGGTCCTCGCAAGACCAAGGAGCTGATGCTCACCGGTGACGCGATGGAGGTCGACGAGGCATACCAGCTGGGCATGATTTCCAAGGTCTTCCCGTTGGACGATCTCGCGGACAAGACTCTGGAATTCGCCCGCCGGATCGCCGAGGTGCCCACCATGGCGGCACTGCTGGCCAAGGAAGCGGTCAATCAGACGCAAGACAACATGGGTTTCTACAACGCGCTGAACGCCTGCTTCACACTGCACCAGCTCAACCATTCGCACTGGGCACAGGTGCACGAGGAAGGCTGGCCGGTGGGCCTGGAGTCCGATGGCCTGCCGAACTGGAAGACCGCCCCGCCGATCGTGCCTGCGGTCAAGGACCAGGTCCGCGCCGAAGGCTGAAGTTCGCGCACATCCGCGATTACGGCAAAGTAGCGGTTTCAGCTCGCCTGAATCGTTCAAGAAGTCTCATCCCCGTCACGACGCACGGCTGCCGGCGCGCGCGCATGCGAGTCTGCTGTGCGACCACTGGCAGACCCGCACTTGCCGAAACGCCTTGTCATAGCGTTTAATTCGCAGATCGCGCAAAGCCGTCTCATCGGAATCGCTTCGAAATTCTCAAAAATTATGTTGTGTGCGCCACACTAATTCTCGAAACGTGGTGAAAAGCACAGACTTTGGTATATGCGCAAATTGTTGTTAGTTTCGGCCGCATGTTTGCAATCGCGACGTTGATGACACTGATCAGTCAGGTGTCAGGCACGCCGTACATCCCCGGTGGGGACAGTCCGGCGGGCACCGACTGCTCGGGGCTGGCCTCCTGGGTGTCCAATGCGGCCACCGGCAGGCCGGTCTACGGCAGCCGGTTCCACACCGGCAACGAGGAAGCTGCACTGCTGGCCCGCGGATTCCACTATGGAACCGCACCCAATTCCCTGGTGATCGGCTGGAACGGCGGGCACACCGCTGTCACGCTGCCGGACGGCACCCCGGTGTCCAGCGGCGAGGGCGGTGGCGTGCGCGTTGGTGGCGGCGGCGCCTTCCAGCCGCAGTTCACCCATCACATGTACCTGCCGATGCCGGCCGAGGACATGCAGGATCCGCTCGCCCCGCCGGCACCGGATGCTCCCCCGCCGCCGGACGCACCGGTGTTGGTCGATGCGGTCGACGCACCGCCCCCGCCGCCGGCTGACGAGGTCCCTCCGCCTGCCGGTGACATCGTGCCCGCAGGAGCCGACATCGCCCCTCCCCCAGTAGATTTGGCTCCCCAACCTGCCTGAGAACCTCGATAACTGAGCCGCACTGCCACGTTCCGGCAGTGCGGCTCAGTTGTTCGGTCTGTCAAAAGCCTTGCTGTGCCATGAGTTTCAATCCCGCTTCACGGGCAGCAGCCGGGCGTGCGAGCACACCACCCACGACCAGTACCAGGACCGCGACGGCCAGGCACGGCCCCCACAGCGCGCTGCCGTGCGGCCACGGCATCACGTTGCGGTACAGGGTGTAGGCCAGCAGCGCCAGCCCCAGCAGCGGGAGCACCACCTCCCACCGGTGAATCCGGTTGTCACCGGCAAGGAACACCAACCGAATGGCGCCAAGCGTGGCCAGTCCGTATGCCACCAGCAAGATCAGCGTTCCCGCTGTGGCCGCGATGGTGAACACGTCGAAGGGCCGCGCCCGCAACGCAAACCAACCGACGGCTTGGATCGCGAACACCGCAGCCACGGCGGCCGCGGCAGCCACATGCGGCACATTGCGCCGGGGATGTATCGCCGCCAGTGCCGCGGGGCCTATCCCGTCCCTGCTGAGCGCGAAGATCAGCCGACTCGCGCCCACCACGCTGGCCAGACAGCACGCCGCGGCGCTGAACGTCGCTCCGATGACGATGACGTACGACAGCCAGGGGGCAACATACTGCTGAGCGAGATCGCCCATCAAGGCGTCGGATCGCACGAATGCCGCTACCCCGTCGGTATCTGTGCCGAATGCCATCACCTCGATGGCGGTAACCGCCACGAAGAACACCCCACCGAACAGTGCGGTGCCGAGAATGGCCCGTGGAATGTTGCGCCGCGGTGCGTCGGTTTCCTCGCCGAGAGTCGCCGCAGCCTCGAAGCCGGCGAAAGACAGGAAACCGAAGACGATTCCCAGGAACACCGTCGACACCGATGTACCGGGAGCAACGGTGAACACCGACATGTCCACGCGCTGACCGTTGGGCGTGTGTCCGGTGATCAACTTGCCGAGCGTGATCGCCGCCACCACCAGGATGAGCGTGATCGTCAGTCCTTCGGTGACCAGAAGGACCGTGGTGCCTCCTTTGACCTCACGGGCCGACAACCACCACACCGCAGCGAGCACCAGCCAGGCGAACGCGAACGCCACCCAATCCGGTAATTCTTTGGGCGCAGCCACTTTCCGAGCCAGGTCGGTGAGGAAAATACCCGCGGCAGTCGACGTCACCGCACCGTAGAAGACATAGGTTCCCGCGTTGAGCCAGCCGGCCACACTGCCGGCCCGAGGTTCGAGGGTGACGCCTACGAAGGCGTACACACTGCCGGCGTGACTGAATCGCTGCGACAGCCGAACGAACGTGTGGGCGATCAGCAGCACCCCGACGCTCGCCAGCAGAAACGCCAGCGGAACGGCACGACCGACGGCGGACGCCGTTCCCTGGGGATTGATGTTGATGGCCATCGACGGCGCCATGAGTGCCACCGAGACGCCCACCGCCGACCAGACGTTGAGGGTCCGGCGCAACGTCGTGTCGCGGGGCGCGCCCTGTTCGGCCAACTAATCACCCTCGTCGAGAATCAACGCTTCTTCCGGGCAGGCGGCCACGCCATCACGGGTGCGCTGTTCGTCACCGGCCGGGACGTCATGCTCCTCGAGCGTCGAGTAGCCCATGTCGTCGACGGGGAACAGCTCGGGATCGCTGGCGTAGCAGAGCGCATGGCCCACGCATCGTGAGCTCTCGAGGCGAACACGCATAGCCGGCAACCTTACTGGCCGACCTCAGGGGTTGATGGTGTTCTCGCCGACCTGACGGCCCCACACATATTCGGTGAGCAGCGGCTGGCCGAGCTCGAAGTGGTTGTACGGCGCGATCGAGGCGCCGTCGTCCATGACCAGGTAGGGAGCCGGCCAGAAATTCCGGTCGATCGTCTGCCAGCATCCCGGCGCCCCGCCGGGACCACCCCGACCGTTGGTCCGCGGCAGATTGTCCGGGTACACATAGGGATTCGGTGCGCCCAGGATCTCGGTCATCGTGTTGAGCGAATACCCGTTGCCACCGAAGGCTTCCAGTGCGCTGGGCGCAGCCTGGGCGATGTTGCGGATACCGCAGAAAATCTCCGGGCTGTAGGTGTCGAGAAGCTGAGCGCTGGGCACTAGGTCCGCCATGCCGCGAACGAAGTAAGGCTGGCTGCGTTCGAAGACATCGGCGGCGTTGTTGCCGAATCCCATGGACGCCAGCAGCGCGGCGTCGATGTCCTGCTGCTGGGAATTGAGCGAGCGCGCGGTCACCACCGCGTGGTCGAGTGCATCCCACAGGTCCGGGCTGGCCTTGGTGTAGACATCGGACAGATCGGCCAGGCGCTGAATGTCATGGCGGATCTGCGGCATCTGGGGATTGACGTCGTCGAGCACCGCATTGCCGTTGACAATCGACTGACCGAACTTGCTGCCCAACCCGCTGAGCGCCTCGGCGGCCGCCGACAGGGTCAGGTTCAGCTTGACCGGGTCGACCTTCTCGGCGATCGAGGTGACCGTCTCGAAGAGGGTGTTGAACTCCGTGGTGACGCTGGAGGCGGTGATGACATCGGAACTCGTCAGGCGCGCGGACACCGGGTTCTTCGGCGTCGACAACGCGACGTACTTGTTGCCGAACACCGTCGTGGCCTTGATGTCGGCGTGCACGTTGGCGGGAATGAAGGCCAGATAGTGCGGGTCGACATCGAGTGTCACCCGCGCGATGTTCTTCCCGTCGCGCTCACCGGAGCTGACATTGAGGACTCGGCCGATGACCACTCCGTTGAAGGTGACCTTCGAACCCGTGTCCATCACCAAACCGCCGCGATCGGACACCATCGTCAGCGTTGTGCTCGGCGACAGGTCTCCGCGGAACTGCAAGTAGACCAGTGTGAGGACGGCCATGATCAAGGCGAGGAACACCACGCCGGCAGCCTTGAGCGGGGGGCGGTCGCGCCGTTTCACCGCAGCCTCTCCTTACCCCGACCCCAAGCGAAAGGATGTCCCCAACCGGCCGCGGCCAGTGATGTGGACCACAGGAATGTACCTGATTGGAGTACCGGCGTGGACATCATCGACACAATTCGCCGCGATCACATTTCAGCTTTTTTCATTTCCCTATCGTCAATAAATACAGCGATGGACTGCACGGCCTGAATATGCATCGGCACAGGCGATTTCACATCAGCCGAGCAATTGTTGCGACGGCCGCCGATTAGACATCCATTTTGCCTATGCAAGATTTGCTGCGCACACCCACTCGCCGTGGGTAGGACGTCTTTCATTGTCAACGCGGCGTCGACGGCATGCCGGACTGATCGGAAAACCCACTCCCGGCAACGGTGGAGTCGGGATAATCGAAGGTGCCGTCTCGGGGGTGTCCCCCGGTCGGGAACCAGCTCAGCGAGGAGCGTGAGACCCATGTCCATCATCGAAGCGGACTCAGCGACCCAGTCGCCTCATCAGCGCGAGGTCACCGAAACCCAGCAGTACATCGACAGTCCGCGATTCGAGGGAATCACCCGGCTCTACACAGCAAGCCAGGTCGTCGAGCAGCGCGGCACGATCCGGGTCGACCACACCGTCGCCCGCGAAGCCTCCACCGCGTTCTACAAACGCCTGCGGGAACTCTTCGCCGCCAAGAAGAGCATCACCACCTTCGGCCCTTACTCGCCGGGCCAGGCGGTGACGATGAAGCGGATGGGCATCGAGGGCATCTACCTCGGCGGCTGGGCCACGTCGGCCAAGGGTTCCACCACCGAGGACCCGGGTCCGGACCTGGCCAGCTACCCGCTGAGCCAGGTGCCCGAAGAGGCTGCCGGCTTGGTCCGCGCGCTGTTGACCGCTGACCGCAACCAGCAGTACCTGCGCCTGCAGATGACTCCCGAGCAGCGGGCCGCCACGCCGGCGGTCGACTATCGTCCGTTCATCATCGCCGACGCCGATACCGGGCACGGCGGAGATCCACACGTGCGCAACCTGATTCGCCGTTTCGTCGAGGCCGGAGTGGCCGGCTACCACATCGAGGATCAGCGCCCCGGCACCAAGAAGTGCGGCCATCAGGGCGGCAAGGTCCTGGTGCCGTCCGACGAACAGCTCAAGCGGCTCAACACCGCCCGCTTCCAGCTCGACATCATGGGTGTGCCGGGCATCATCGTCGCCCGGACCGATGCCGAAGCCGCCAACCTCATCGACAGCCGGGCCGACGAACGTGATCAGCCGTTCCTGCTCGGCGCAACCAATCTCAAGGTGCCGCCGTACAAGTCGTGCTTCCTGGCGATGGTGCGCCGGTTCTACGAGTCGGGTGTCACCGAACTGAACGGTCATCTGCTCTATGCGCTGCCCGAGGGTGAGTACGCGGTGGCCGACGCGTGGCTGCAGCGGCAGGGCATCGTCGACCTCATCGCCGAACAGGCTGCCGCCTGGCGCAACGGTAAAGAGCATTCGCTGGACGCCCTGTTCGACAAGGTCGAGTCGAAGTTCGTGGATGCCTGGCAGGACGACGCCTCGCTGGACACCTACGGGGACGCGGTCGCCGAGCTTCTCGCGTTCCGCGAAGGCGAGGGCGAGCCGCACGAGATGAGCGCAGCGGAATGGCGCGAGTTCGCCAAGACCGCATCGCTGTACGCGGCGCGCGAGAAGGCGCGTGAGCTCGGCGTGGACGCGGCATGGGATCCCGAACGGGCCAAGACCCCCGAGGGCTATTACCAGGTGCGCGGTGGCATTCCCTATGCGATCGCGAAATCGCTTGCGGCAGCGCCCTTTGCGGACCTGCTCTGGATGGAGACCAAGACCGCGGATCTGGCCGACGCCCGCGAGTTCGCCGAGGCCGTCCACGCGGTGTACCCGGACAAGATGCTGGCCTACAACCTCTCCCCCTCGTTCAACTGGGACACCACCGGGATGACCGACGAGGAGATGCGCGCCTTCCCCGAGGAGCTCGGGAAGATGGGCTTCGTCTTCAACTTCATGACGTACGGCGGTCACCAGATCGACGGCGTGGCGGCCGAGGAGTTCGCCACCGCCCTGCGCCAGGACGGCATGCTGGCGCTGGCCCGCCTACAGCGCAAGATGCGGCTCGTCGAATCGCCTTACCGCACACCGCAAACCCTCGTCGGCGGTCCGCGCAGCGACGCCGCGCTGGCCGCGTCCTCGGGCCGCACCGCCACCACGAAGTCGATGGGCAAGGGTTCCACTCAGCACCAGCATCTGGTGCAGACCGAGGTACCCAAGAAGCTGCTCGAAGACTGGCTGGCGCTATGGAGTGAGCACTACGAGCTCGGCGAGAAGTTGCGGGTGACACTGCGGCCGCGCCGCGCCGGCGGTGAGGTGCTCGAGCTCGGGATCTGGGGCGAGCGGGACAAGGGCGGCGAGCCGGAACTGCTGGCCAACGTGCTGGTCGACCCGATCAAGGACCGGCACGGCCGCAGCATCCTGACGGTGCGCGACCAGAACACCTTCGCCGAGAAGCTGCGCAAGAAGCGCCTGATGACGTTGATCCATCTGTGGATGGTGCACCGGTTCAAGGCCGACGCCGTGTACTACGTGACGCCGACCGAGGACAACATCTATCAAGCCGACAAGATGAAGGCGCACGGCATCTTCAGCGATGTGCACAAGGATGTCGGCGAGATCATCGTCGCCGATGTCAATCAGGACCGCATCGCCGAGCTACTCGAGCCCGACCGTGCGGCACTCAAGCGGCTCATCGCCAAGGAGGACTGACCGCCGCCGCGCGCACCTCTAGCGCGCACCTCTAGCGCACACCTCGCCCAAACCGACTCAGTGTCATCTTTGTGATGCCGCTGTTGCGGTGGTTGGGTTCTTCTCACCTGGTGTGTGTGCTCACAAACCGACTGCCGTCCTGGAGGGGTGTGCGTTGAATCGTTTTGCCGGCATCAGGTGGGAAGGACCGACCGGCGTGACTTGATAGGAGCGTGGCACCGCCCCCACTGAGATGTGTCCAGCCGGCCGGCCCAACCTTCACTCATCCACCTCTTGATGAAAGAAGGCACTGTCCATGGTGGTCATTGGAGCCGATGTACACAAGCGCACCCACACTTTCGTCGCCGTCGATGACGTCGGGCGTGAACTCGGCAGTAAGACGGTTCCAGCAACGACGCCCGGACATACCGCTGCGGTGCAGTGGGGTCGGGAGAACTTCAGTGGCGAGGTGATCTGGGGCATCGAAGACTGCCGCAATCTGTCCGCACGTCTGGAACGTGATCTGCTCTCGGCCGGACAGAAAGTGGTGCGGGTAGCACCGAAGTTGATGGCGCTGCAGCGTGCCGGCGGACGCGCTCGCGGCAAGTCGGATCCCATCGATGCTTTGGCGGTGGCGCGTGCGGTGCTGCGTGAACCCGATCTGCCGGTGGCTGCCCACGACGCGGTTTCACGGGAGTTGAAACTGTTGGTTGATCGCCGCGAAGACCTTGTGGTGCAACGCACGAGCGTGTCAGATGGTTTGTGTGAGGTAGTGGTGCTCCCGATTTGAAAGCCGAGACACACTGATGACCGTGGTGGATAAGAAGCTTGAGCGTGAAGAACGTCGGCGTGAGCAGCGAGCGGGTGTAGAAGCCCTGGAGGCCTCGGGCGCTCTTGATGAGCTGTACGCGATGATCGACGCTGGCGAGGTCACTCTCGAGGGTAAGGATGGATTGATCCAGCAGCTGATCAAGGCGGGCCTGGAACGGGGGTTGCAGGCCGAGCTCAGCGATCACCTCGGTTACGACAAGGGCGATCCCGAGGCTGCGTTGTTCCCGAACTCACGCAACGGCTCGTCGGCGAAGACGGTGGCCACCAGCGTCGGCGATGTCGAACTGGCGATCCCGCGTGATCGCGACGCCACGTTCACCCCCACGCTGGTGCCCAAGGGCTCGCGCCGAGTTGGGGGGCTCGACGACATGATCGTCTCGCTGTATGCCGGCGGGATGACGGTGCGCGATATCGAGCATCACCTCGCATCGACGATCGGGACCGAGATCAGTCGCGAGACGATCTCCAAGATCACCGACGAGGTCCTCGAGGAGGTGCTGGCCTGGCAGCGTCGCCCGCTCGAATCGTTCTACCCGGTGATCTATCTCGACGCGATCGTGGTCAAGGTCCGTGACGGTGCCCATGTGCGTAACAAGGCCGCCCACATCGCCGTTGGCGTCGATATGGAGGGCGTGAAACACGTTCTGGGGATCTGGATTCAGGCCACCGAGGGCGCGAAGTTCTGGGCCGGGGTGTGCGCCGAGTTGGCCAATCGTGGTGTCGCCGACGTCCTGATCGTGTGCTGCGACGGACTGACCGGATTCCCCGAGGCGATCGAGGCGACCTGGCCAGACTCGTTGGTGCAGACCTCATCTATTAACAATGGGTGGGCCGGGATGGTCTCGGCGTTCACCTGCACCACCACGGGCAGGACCTGTGCAAACGCGTCACCTTCGAGGTCCACATGCAGACCTGTCCGCCCGTGGTGGCTGCGGGGCTTGGACCGGCCAGCGAGAGCAGCACCACCGGTAACAGCGGCGAGTGCCGAGATGAGGTTCCGGGCACGCCCCGTCATTGCAGCGTGAACCTTCGGATCGAAGGGATCTGACTGCAATGAATCAGGATAGTCCGGACGGTGCAAGTCGTTTCTGGTGCGGCATCGATTGGGGCGGATGCTCCCATCACCTCTGCGTCCTCGACGACAACGGCCACCAGCTCCTCAGCCGAAAGATCGCGCACACCGTCGACGGTTTGATGGCCCTGGTCGAGGTGATCGCCTCGTTGGCCGGCTCGGTGCGCATCGCCATCGAACGTGCTGAGGGCTTGCTCGTCGAGCATCTGCAACAGCACTGTGGCGCCGAAATCTATTGCGTTTCACCGAAGATCTCGGCGCGTGCACGTGAACGGTATCGGATGGCGGCAGCCAAGTCCGACGAGTTCGATGCCTACGTTTTGGCCGACACATTGCGTCATCAGTACGCTCAGTGGCGGCCCTTAGCTGTTGCGTCACCGGCACTGGCCGAGCTCATCGCGGTCAGCCGGGATCGTCAGCGCATCCTGGACATGCAAGTGGATACCGAGAATCGGCTGCGGTCGATCCTGGAGGCCTACCACCCCGCACCTTTGCACCTGTTCTCCTCATTGGACCGTGACATCACCCTGGCGTTCATCCGGACCTTTCCCACTCCCGCGCAGGCGAGCAGGATCACGACTAGACGAATGGGTGGATTCACCGGCCGACACGGCTACAGTGGCCGACAGAAACCCGAGACCCTCATCGCCCGGATGCAGCCTCATCTGTTGTCGGCCAGCGAAGGCACCGTCGCCGGTAAAGCTTTGGCGGCCAAAGCCTTTACAGAACAGCTCGCGCTACTCAACACTCATCTTCGAGCTCACGACAAGCGGCTGGGCGAGCTGCTCGACATGCACCCGGACACCCCGATCTTCACCAGTTTCCCCGGTATCGGACCCGTCACCGCCGGCGTCTTGATCTCCGAAATGGGTGAACAGCGCAGCCGTTTCCCATCGGCGCCGTCGTTATTGGCCGAGACCGGCTTGGCTCCGGTCACCAAGGCCTCCGGGCGCACCCGTCAGGTGAGGTTCCGCTACGCCGCCAACCGGCGAATGCGCCACGCCATCGACTGGTGGATGTTCGTCGCCGTTCGTGAAGACCCTTGGTCGGCCGACATCTACGAACACGCCCGCGCCGCCGGCCAACCACACCATCGTGCTCTGCGTGGCCTGGGTGCGCGCTGGTGCCGCATTCTGTGGCGCTGCTGGCACGATCACGCCCTCTACGACCCGGTCATCCACCGCCGCGCCACCGCGGCGTAGTCCGCCGATCCCATCACCGCGCTGAGCAAACCGAGTCAGTCGCGGCGACCGAACACGTCCGCGATGAAAGGTTGACAGCGGGAGTCTGTGTGGTGCACTTGATCCGCGCAGCGATGCGTTTCGTGTCCTACACCCAGCGAAAGGCCGTCGCGGCCGCACTCAAAACGGTGTATCAGGCGCCCGACGCCGAGGCCGCTAGGGCGGCGTTGGACGCGTTCGCGGCCTCCGATCTCGGTCAAGCCAACCCGAACACGGTGCGGGTCTTCGAGGACGCGTGGGAGCGGTTCACTCCCTTCTTGGCGTTCCCGCCGATGCTGCGCCGGGTCATCTACACCACCAACGCCATCGAGTCGCTGAACTACCAACTGCGCAAGATCATCAAAAACCGCGGCCACTTCCCCAACGACGCGGCGGTGGTCAAGCTGCTGTGGCTGGCGATCTGCAACATCGAAGACAAACGGGCCCGCGACCGCGCCAAGGAACGCGGGCGCGGGCTCGGCACGAAACGCACCGCCGAAGCCCGCCTCGTCGAGGGCCAGATCACCACTAACTGGAAACAAGCCCTCGCCCAACTCGCCCTGGCCTACCCCGAACGAATCAACCCCTACCTCTAACCCCAACGAGCACAATTACTTACACAAAAATCTTGACAAGCTCCAACGCACCTCGATCGTCAACCGGTTCCTGGGTCGCGTTCATGAACTCGACCCCGCCCACAGCCCGAAGAAGCGTTCCCTGGATCGCGCCAAGACCCAGAAGGCGTTGGCGGACTGGCTGGCCACCCTCGACGGGCTTCTTGCCGAGCTGGCTGCAGACGAGCTGGCCGACATCGTTCGCCTCACCGCCACGATCAACGCACTGACCCAACGGATCGGGACCGCCGTGCAAGCAGTATCTCCGACCTTGTTGGCACTACCAGGCTGTGGTGAACTCACCGCAGCCAAACTGGTCGGCGAATCCGCTGGCATCACCCGCTTCACCAGCGAAGCTGCCTTCGCCCGCCACAACGGCACCGCACCCATTCCCGCCTGGTCGGGCAACACCGCTGGCCGGATGCGTCTCAACCGGACCGGCAACCGCCAACTCAACGCCGCCCTGCACCGCATCGCCATTACCCAAGTCGGCATGACCTCAAGCGCTGGACAGGCCTATTACCGAAAACGACTGGCTGGCGGTGACTCCTCAGCAGAAGCGCTGCGGTGCCTTAAACGACGTCTGAGTCGCACTGTGTTCAACCGACTCCACGCCGACCAAAAATCACGGCATCCAACCAACCACCAGGCCGCCGCTTGACATAGGAGAAATGTTCCGCCGCGAACGTCGGAGTGATCGCCTGCAATTTGTCGATCTCGGCGAACGGGTCAGCGCGAGATTGAACTCACGCAGCGCACCACTCGCACGTTTCCTGCGTGGCTTCAATCTCGCGGAATGTGGCGCTAGCGGTGCGCGTGCCGATGATGGTTGCCGGCGCTCCGCGCGATCGCTGACGTGGTGGCTGCCCCGACCGGGCTGATCACGAGCGCTGGCCTGTTTCGCCCGGATTAGCCGGCCGATTCACAAAATAAGGGACCGCCAATCACGGCCAATCGAGCGAACCGTAAACCCGACAGTATCGGTCCGGATTCGGTTCGGTGAACGGAAGATGAACACGCATGTCATGGCATGTTTTCCGCCGCAGCCTTGTCGCGCGTCAGTGGTCCTGAGACCAGCCGGACAGCAACATCTCGCATCCTTATCTGGGCACCGCACGGCTGGCCAGAAGATAGCGAAGGGAGTATGAGCGGTGGAATTGTCCAGGTAAAGTGCCGTCCGTGGGAAAGCACCGGTTAGCCAGGCCACGGCGCCGATGGTCCGTCGGTGTGGTCGCATTGGCCGCTCTCCCCACCGCGGCGATCCTCTCGGGCAGCACCGGCTCGGCACCCACCCGAGCGCCACACGGCTCGCTGGAATGCTGTGCCGAACTCGTCGCCGCCGCCCCGATAAATGTGGCCGCTACACCGATCAGCGCGCACTACGTCGTGATGACCCAAGCCGAGCTGGTGGCCAGCAGAAGTGCGGTCAACCGCACCACCCTGCACGCGCTGCCCGCAGGTATCGGTGTGGAACAGGGGCTGCAAGTCAAAACGATTCTGGCCGAGCGCCTCGTCAGTGCCTACTTCCCCGAGATCCACAGCATCGGTGGGGTTCGGCCCGACGCGCTGAAATGGCATCCGAACGGCATGGCGATCGACGTGATGATCCCGAACTACCAGAGCCCTGAGGGCAAGGAACTGGGTGACCGGATCGCCGCGTTCGCCCTGGCCAATGCCGACCGGCTGGATCTGAACCATGTGATCTGGCGGCGCATCATCTACGACCACGCAGGCAAGCCGTCGTTGATGCCGAATCTCGGAGGCGACGACGCCAACCACTACACTCACGTACACATTGCCACCAACGGTGGTGGCTATCCGACTGGTGACGAGAGTTATTTTGGCTGACCCCAAGGCTTTTGGCGTGGCAATAGGCTCTGCACTCCTGTTGATCTCGGCCCCCGCAGCGCACGCGGACGAGGTGTTCTGGGGCGGTTGGTACAAGATCACCTTCCACACCGATCAGAAGTCGGGTACGTCCATCGCCGCCACCCAACAGGAAACGCCGTATACGGCCTCGTACAAGATCACGACGGACTGCGCTGCCGGCATTTGCACCGCCTCGGTGCTCGACGGGCCGACGCCCAAGGACAACGCGACGCAGAGCACCAGCTTCGTGTGGTCGGGTTCGCAGTGGTCACGGTCGAACGACTGGCGGTGGGACTGCACCCTCCCGGACGGCGCCATCACCTACGACCCGGCGCATTCAATGACCACCTACAAGCCGCAGCCCGATGGATCGCTGGCGGGCTCGTTCGAGACGACGATCGAGAGCGGACCCTGCCAAGGCACCGTCACGATTCCGGTGACCGCCGTACCGTCCTGAGATCAGGCGTCCCCTAGGGTTCCAAGGATGAATCGTCTCGACCGCTTCTTCGAGATCACCGCCCGCGGGTCGACGATTGGCGCCGAAGTTCGAGGCGGCCTGGTCACCTTCATCGCGATGGCCTACATCGTCGTGCTGAACCCGATCATCCTGTCCGGCGCCGCCGACGTGACGGGACAGAAGCTCGGCTTCGCGCAGGTGTCGGCCACGACGTCGCTGGCGGCTGGGGCGATGACGATCCTGTTCGGCGTTTTCGCCCGGCTTCCGTTCGCGTTCGCCGCGGGGCTGGGCATCAACTCGTTCCTGGCCACCACGGTGGTGGGAACCGTCAGCTGGCCCGAGGCGATGGGGCTGGTGGTGATCAACGGCCTCATCATCGTCGCGCTGGCTGTCACCGGACTGCGTCGCCTGGTATTCGACGCGGTGCCCATGCAGCTCAAACTGGCGATCACCGCCGGCATCGGCCTGTTCATCATGTTCATCGGCCTGGTCGACGCCGGTTTCATTTCGTCGACCGGATTGCCTTCTCCTCCAGTCGGATTGGGTGGCGGCGGGCACGGCTCGATCAGCACCGTACCCACGGTGGTGTTCGTGTTCACGCTTCTGCTCACCGGAATCCTGGTCGTGCGCAAGGTCCGTGGCGGCATTCTGCTCGGATTGGTGGCCGGCACCGTGGTCGCGGTCGTCATCGAAGCGATCTGGCATCTGGGGCCCGCTACCAAGAACCACGGCGGCTGGACCCTGTCGGTGCCGACACTGTCGGGGTCGCCGTTCGCGCTTCCCGATCTCTCTCTGCTGGGCGCGTTCAGTTTCGACAGTTTCGGGCGTATCGGCGTCCTGGCCGCCACAATGCTGGTGTTCACTTTGGTATTCGCCAACTTCTTCGACGCGATGGGCACCTTCACCGGGCTGTCCCGCGAAGCCGGCCTGGCCGACGACCGCGGGAACTTCCCGCGGCTGCGCTCGGCGCTGATCGTGGAGGGCGCCGGCGCGGTGGTCGGCGGCGCGACGTCGGCGTCGTCGAACACCGTATTCATCGAGTCCGGCGCGGGCATCGAGGAGGGCGCCAAGACCGGACTGGCCAACCTCGTCACCGGCGTGCTGTTCCTTGCCGCGATGTTCGTCGGGCCGCTGGCGCAGATCGTGCCCACCGAGGTCGCGGCGGCCGCGCTCGTGATCGTCGGAACGATGATGTTCTCCCAACTGCGCCACGTCGACGTGTCGGAATTCTCGGTGGCGCTGCCGGTCGTGCTGACGGTCGCGGTCATGCCGTTCAGCTACTCGATCGCCAACGGCATCGGGGTCGGCTTCGTGACGTGGGTGGTGGTGCGGTCGGCCGCCGGTAAGGCCCGCGAGATCAGCCCGTTGTTGTGGGTCGTCGCGGCCGGCTTCGTGTTGTACTTCGCGCGCAGTGGGATCGAGTCGCTGCTGGGTGTCTCCTAGCGCCGCGCAGAAATTGAGATGCCGCCGGCGCACCTGGTTGGCTAGCGTCAGGCCTCGTGGCAGAGGTTGTGGAGATCCCCCGGGCGCAGACTCGGCACGCGGCGATCGCGATGCTGGCGCTGCGACCGCGCTGGCAGTCCGCGGAGGCACTGGTGGAGTTCATCGACACCAACCTTCGGCCGGCGGGCTATCGGCTCGCCGGCGTTTTCGACAACGACCCGGAGGCCGCGGTGTCGGTGATCGGATTCCGGGAAGCGTGGTCGACGGCGTGGGGCCATCACCTGTATGTCGACGATATGTCGACGATTCCTGACGCACGCGGTCGCGGACATGCCGAGGCCCTGATGCGGTGGGTCGTCGTCGAGGCGCAACGGTTGAATTGCGAAGCGATTCACTTGGATTCCGGCGTCGGCGCGGATCGCGCTGCCGCGCATCGGCTATACATGCGCAACCACTTCGACATCACCGCACACCATTTCACCCGGCTACTGGACTGAGCGCGCCGGCGGGGTCAGACAGGCCACCGCGCTCCACATCTTGTCGCCCGGGCTGCGCGGATCGGGCTGCGGCAACAAGGACGCCAGCCGCAACAGCAGCGGCAGCCGGCGAAACCGGCGGGCCGCCGGCAACAGCGGATCGATGAGGGCCGTCGACCAACCCAGACCTTCGAAGAACGCGAGCCCATTGGGCGGCCCGAACTTGATCGGCGCATTGCGCATCATGCCGTCAGTTCTGTCATTCATCGTCGCCTTAACCTCGATCCACCGGTGAGCTGTCGGTGTGAAGTCGATTTCGATTGTGTGCGTTGGGCCCGGGGTGTGCCGTGAGGTGGGTGTGTGTGATGGCCCGATCTCGGTATCGGCTTGTTCCTGTGGGTCTTTCGTCTCGTGCGGGCGGTTGGGGTTGCTCTGTTAGGCCAGCAGTGGCCGGTTTCGGCCAAACAGACTGTGGAACAGGGTGTTCCACGCGGTTTCCCAGGGCCAGTTGCGTGGCAGGTGCAGGGTCAGGCGTCGGGCCGAGGAGGCGATGCGTGCCGGCACGCTGATCAGGGTGCGGCGGATGGTGCCGGTGCGGGCTTTGGCCAGCGCTGGTCCGGTCAGGGTGGCCGCGGCGCGGGTGAGGTTGAACGCCATCGCTGCGCACACCAGCCAGGCGGCGTTGGCGCCGAATCGCCCCGAGGGCAGATGGGCCAGAGCAGAGTCTTTGAGGTCGGCGTGGACCTGCTCGATGAGCGCGTGGCCGCGGTGGGTCTTGTCGGCGGTGACGGTATCGAGGTCGGTGGTGGTGAAGAAGGCATGGAAGCGCCAGGTGTCGAACAGGGTGGTCTGCCCCTCGCCGCTGGCGGGGTTGAGGTCGGGGATGCGCCGCACCACCAGCCTGCCGGGGATCTGCTCGCTGGTTTTGCGGGAGCTGAACGCGGTGAAGTCGATCTCGGCGACCTCGGCGCGCGAGATCCAGCGCTGGGTGTTCTCGTCGTAGATCGCGTCGGTGTACTGGATCGAGATCCAGGCGTCCTCGGGTATGGCGGCGATGGCGGCTTTGACTTTTGGGTCCAGGCGCACGGTGATCGACACGTCGGCACCACCGCGCAGAGCAGCCGCCACGGTTGGGTAGCCGTAGAACGCCGAGTCGGCTCGCAGCAGCGGCCGGGTGGCTGCCGCCGAAGAGCGCAGTCGTGTCACGGTGGCCAGCGTGTCGCCGACGATGCGGGCAGCTCCACGTGCTGATCCGCAGGCGCCTTTGCGTAGGCGTTGGCCGCAGATGATCGGTGCACCATGCTCAGTGGTGAGCGTGGCGATCAGCGCATTTAACCCACGGACCCCGGAGTATCCGTAACCAGATCCCTGTTTGGTGTAGCCGTGCACTTCGATGATGGTGTCATCGAGATCAACACACACCGGACCGTCAACACCGGCCAGCACCGGAGTGCGTTCGTGCAGACCGGCCAGCAACCGCGCCGCCACGGCGTCGAGTTGGCGGACATGACCGAAGCTGAATTCGCGCAGGAACGATCCCAGCGTCGACGGGGCGTACGGGCGGTCGAACACGGTGCCCATCGCGCCGTGGCGCAGCAAGGCCATGTCATCGATGCTGTCAGCACCAGCTACCATGCCCGCGACCAGCGACAAGACTTTCGCCCCGGCGTTGGCGCCCTTGTCGGTCGGCACCGTGATGTGCTCATCAGCCAGGCTGCTCAACCCGCACTGATGAGCCAGAGCGGCCATCGGGACCAGCCCGGCACACGACACCAGATTGGGGTCATCAAAGCGGGCTGACGCCACAGGACGAGTGTGAGATAGTTGCATCTACGAGATGCCCTTCGTTCTGACCGAATGTGATCCTAGACAAATCCCATTCTTTCACCGCGACAGGGCATTTCGTTTTTACAACCCGCCCCAACTCCTATTCGATCGGTGGATCAAGGCTTAATGCCGCCGGACCCGAAATCGAAGGTCCACCAAGATATTTCGGGACGCTGAAACGCCGCCGACAATCCGACGACGTCGGCATCGGTGAGATACATCAACAGACCTTCGGTGAGTACGAAGGCTTTGCTCGCCCCGGCGAGAGCATCGTCGAGGAAGGCCTCGCGAGCGCGGGGATCGGCAAGGTCGACGGCGTGGCGCGAGAGCCGGCAGCGCGGGGTTTCCCCCTCCAGCAGTTGCTCTTTCTCGGCGACCAGGCCCGGGAGGTCGGCTTCCACCCACAGCAGATCTGAGGGCAGGTCGAGCCGGTAGGGCCGGGTGTCCAGCCCGGCGGCCAGGTTCAGCACCCGGTCGCACCCTTGGCTGATGGCCTCGGCGATCAGATCGTCGATGATCTTGGTGCGGGCCACCAGCCACCAACCGTCGCGGATGCTGCGTGGTGCGGCGGCGATGATGGCGTGGCCCTGTTCGCCCGCCAGCCGTTCGGCCAGCGGGTCGTGAAACAGGGCGTCCGGCCGCGCCGATTCCCTGGCGCGATGTGCGGTCACCCAGCGGGCGGTGTCGGAGACGTTCGAGACCAGCGAGCCCATGCGCGAAAGTGTTCCAGACCGTCGGCTCAGAAGACCGGCAGGTGCGCAGCGGCCACCAACGGCAGGCGCCCGGCGCTCATGCTGCGCCCTTCGGTCATGGCGGGCACGCGGCCCTGGAAGGATGCGCCGTAGAACGGATCGATCGGGGTGAGCGCGTCCGCGCCGCCGATGCTGTTACCGGCCCGCTCCAACCAACGTGCGATGCGATTCTTCATGGCTGACCTCCCTGTTTGACCTTGTCGTCGTTGGCTTCGACTCTCCTTGGTTGCAGGCGGCGACGGCATCGGTCGGCTGGTGGATGTCCGGGATGAATCGCGTGTCCGCCAATCGGGGGACGTCGTGCTGCCATGCTGGTGGCATGCCTCGCCTGCCCCGCCGCATCACCTCGGATCTGACCGCCGTGGTGGCGGGGCTGGAGGGCAAGCTCACCGAGCGTCGCCGCGACCTCAAAGTTCAGTTCGGGGCGTTTCGCGGTGTGCACGTGGTGGTCTACCGCGGGTATGTGGCAGGCGATGTGGCCAAGGTTCGGGTTCGGGTGATGGAAACGCCCGAACTGCCCGGCACCAGTCGCATCCCGTATTGGGATGTGGCGCAGAGCAATGTGCGACGGCACGCCACGCTGTCCATCGTCGGAGCCGAGGTAGAACTGCGCATCGGCAGATACTCGGCCGCCGAGGTCACCGACGGTCACGGCTTCGCCGCCTTCTCGCTGCCCGTGCCTAAGCTGCGGGTCGGCTGGCACGCGGCGGAGGCCGTCGTCGCGGGCATCGACGATGACGACAGCGCCACCGGCACCGGGTGGGTACTCAAACCATCCTTGGCCGCACCGTTTCTGGTGATCTCCGATATCGACGACACGATCCTGCTGACCGGCCTCACCGAGGGCGTGGCGATGGTGGCCAGAACGCTGCTGCGGCATGTGGAACAGCGCACCGCCATCCCCGGCATGTCGGCGCTCTACCGGGGCCTGGCGCGGGGCATCCCCGGTCGTACCGGTAGCCGCCGCCCCGAGCCGGCGTTCTTCTACGTGTCCACGGGAAGCTGGTCGTTCTATTCGATGCTCGAACAATTCGTCGAGCTCCGCGCCTTTCCACCGGGCCCGATGTTCCTCACCGACTGGGGTCCGACCGATCGCTATCTGCGGCGCAGCGGCGCCGAGCACAAGCGCTCAGCTGTGCGCCGGCTGTTCGAGGCCTATCCCGGAATGCGGTTCGTATTGATCGGCGACAGCGGACAGCGTGACCCGGTGATCTACGAAGAGTTGGCGCGCGAGTTTCCGGGGCGGGTGCTGGCGGCCATCATCCGGCAGGTCGGTGCCGACGACGAGGAGCGCAACTCGGCATTGTCCGAGCACGCCGAGGCGCTGCGTGGCGAGGGCATCCCGATGCATCTGGTGGCCGATGCCGCGCAGGCCGCCGAAGTGGCCCACAATCTGCGCCTCTGCGATGCGGACACCATGTCGGAGGTTCGCGCCGAACTGGATGACTAAACCGCAACACCATTATTTGCTGTACTGGTAGTCTGCGCAGCGTGCGGGTGTCAGGTTATTTCGCAGGTGGTGTACTTGCGCTGGGGATCGGCGCTGGGCTGTTCCTCGGGCACGGGGTTGCGTCGGCTGCCCCCGACGGCGCCGGCTCACCGGAGAAGTCGGTGACGAAGCCCGCCGCCAAATCCGCGCGTCAGGCTGTCCGGCACGAGTCGGTGCGCAACCAGAGCCACCGGACGGCCACCCGGCCGATGGCACATCTGGCCCCCGCGATCTCGGTGACCCTGCCGCCGATGCCCGTCACCCGTGGTGCTTCGTTCACGGTGTCCACCGACTTCATGAAGCCGTTCGCCACGAATTTCGTTGCGGCCGGCGGTGATCCGGCTGACAGCGCGCGGTTCTTCTTCGGTGACCTGGCAGTCAAGAGTCTGGACGCCCTCGCCGAGGACAACATTCCGACACCGCAGACGCGCCTGTTGCTGGGCAACCTCGCGGCGTCGGGGTACTTCGGCGGAATCTGGTTGCGCGACAACCTGAGCACCAGCCCCACGACCACTCCGGCGATCGCGATACCCACCCTGGTGCCCTCGCCGATCGAGCTCTCGCCGTCAGCGATCGGGATCCGGTTGTTCGACGCGGTATCGGCGGGCCTGACCGCTGTGGCGGCCAAGGCACCGGACTGGGTGGTCTCGACTGTCGCACACGTCTCGGTGCCGGTGTTGCTGGCGCTCTACGGGTACAACCGTGGCTATTTACAGGTGGTGCTGGAGCATCCGCCGGCCGGCGTGCCGTCGATGCAGGACACGTTGACCTGCGACAGCTTTCTGGCGTGCAACTCGACCGCTTTTCCCCTGGAGTTGGCCACCCGGTATGACGATGCGCTGAGCACGCTCAGCGACCCGACCAGTCCTGGCTGGGCAGAGATGTCCATGTGGACCACCGTGCTGGAGGGTGCGACAGGCGCGGGGCGGTTCGTCTGGGAGGGGTTGGCCCGCGCGGGCTTCTCCCCCACGTCCTACACGGCGCTGGTGCAACTGAGTTCGGCCTATCTCATGGTGAGTAAGGCGGCCGTGCTGGCCAGCATGACGGCCTACGCGGACGGCGATACGGCCGTCGGCCGCAGCGCACTGCGACTGCAGGCGGGGCTGTGGATGTGGTCAGGCGCCTACTTCGCCGGGCTGGCTTCAGGTGCCGCCCACGGCACCATCCCGAAAGTTGTTGTGTCCTAGCCGCAGCCGCCCGAGTAGCTCAGAGGTCACGCTCGAGCAGCACCGCGCCGGCATCGGCGGAAATGATTTGCACCGAGGCGATTTCGTCGACGGGCATCGAGGTGCTGCCACCCAAGGATGCCGGCATCCCGACCCGCGCCGTCCAGGTGGCCAGCTGGGTCCGGCTGCCGTCGCGTCCCACCGCCACCATCGCCAGCTTGTCGCCGGCTTCGTCGCCGTCGTAGTCGACGTCCATCGGGCCGGCCTCGTAGGTGCATTGCATCTCGATGCGGGTGCCCCACGCCCGACGAGTGAGAGTGACTGTGGCGGTGAGGGGTACGGGCTTCTTCGGCGTCATCGTCAGCGCTGATGCCTGCCCGGGGTGCGGTGCCGGTGTCACCACCATCGGGTTGGATTGACTCGCGGCGAACACGCCGATGGCCAACGCCGCTGCCACGGCCATCGTCCACGTCGCCGCGCGTGACCGACGCCGCCGGGTATTCACCGTGGCCAGCAACTCGTCCCGCAACGGCGGCAATCCGGCATACCCATCGGGCTCATCAAGGGTGTCCACGTACCCGCGGTCGATCTGAGACAGCAGCGCCCGCATACCGCCAAGGTCGGTGACCGCGTCGGCGCAGGAGGGGCACCCCTTGAGGTGCACTTCGAATTCCCGGCGTTCCGCACACGACAGCGATCCCAGCACGTATGCCGCATCCCACAGCGCGTACGGGTGGGTGCCGCCGGGCGAGGACGGACCGTCGACGGTGGTCATCACATCAGCCTGACGTCAGGCCTTCGAAGAGCCGCGTGATTAGCATAATGACGAAGCTGTCGAAGTCGCCGCGCAGGCGCTGCTCGTCCGCCGCGAACGGACGCTGCATCGACATTCCCAAGAGCACGACTTCCATGAGTCGCACCGACTCGTCGATCACGTGATCCGGCGCCGCCTCACCGGCGATGGATCGGAGCAAGCCGGCGAACTGGCGCCGTTGGGTATCGCGGAACTCGAGGTATGCGGTGCGCAGAAAGTCGTTGTGGTTGGCGGCCGCCCCGAACTCGACGACGAAGGTGACCGTGTCGAGGTTGTCGATGAACAGGGTGTACAACAAACCGGCCGCGTCGGCCAGGTTGTCGCCCACGGAATCTGTGGGCATCAGTTGAGTCGCGGCCGTCTCGAACAGTTTGGTCGCCACGTCGTTGATGGCGGCGTCGAAGAGCTTTTCTTTGGTTTCGAAGTGATAGTGCAGGAGGGTCTGCGACACCTTGGCCGTGTTCGCGATCAGCCGCATCGAGGACTTCTCGTACCCGTAGGCGCGGAAACACTGCACCGTCGCGTCCAAGATTCGCTGCCGGGCGTCGCCGCCCGTGGCCTCGGGGAGCCCGACACCGTCGTTCGCCGCAACCGTTGGTGTCGACATCGACACTCCTCGCTCGTTGATGACCTATTCCTGATCGCGCAATCAGTGTCCTCTAGTTTGGGACACGAGTGGCGATTCCGGTTGGTTCATGAGGAAACCAGTGATTTCAGATCTTCGCGAGCGTGGCACGCGGGCGTTTGAGCGGGTCAGAAAGAAGACGGACTCAGCTCACCGGCATGCAGCCTGAGCACCCGGCGAACCTTCGCGGTGCGGCGCAGGCGCCTCGTCCAGGCGACCGCGAACGCGCCCAGCATCAGGATCGACAGTGCCGCGAGCCACGGGTAGCCACCGTGACCGTGCACCCACGTCACCACCGCGCCCTGGATGCGACCGGCGCCGGTGATCACCGGGTCGTCCGGTGCTGCGGTGCCGTTGAAGATACGTATCTCGTACACCCCGTAGTAGCCGACATACAAGCCGACGAGTAGTACCAGAGCGCCGCCGAACCTGTTGATATATGGCAGGATTCGACGCATGCGGTAGACCCCGACGGGGTTGGCGAAGGCCGCGGCGATGGCCAGCACACCGACGATCAGCGACATGCCCGCGGCGTAGACCAGATAGGTCAGCAGCCCGTTGACGATCAGCCCGCTGCGGAAGCTGGCCGCGGTCACGGCCAGAAACGGTCCGATGGTGCACGACAGCGACGCGATCGCGTAGCCCACCCCGTAGCCGAACATCGAGCCACCGTGCGCCGTCGGCGCCCACCGGCTGCTGCGGGTCACCGGGTTGAAGCCGGGGAGGTGACGGCCGGCCAGCGACCAGATGCCGAGTCCGACGAGCACCAAACCGATCACCACCGTGACGTAGGGCAGGTACTGCTGCACGGTCGCGGCAGCGGACACGGTGAGCAGGCCGAAGGCGCCAAACACGGTCATGAACCCAAACACCATTTCGATGGTGGCCACTCCCGCGCGGCGCAACGCCGTGAGCTGGCCGGTGGCATCGCCGCGCACGACCAGCGTCATATAGACAGGCAGCATCGCGAAGCCACACGGATTGAGCACTGCCACCAATCCGGCGCCGAACGCAAGTCCCATCAGACTTTGTTCCACGATGCGCGCATGCCCCTGTCCTGTCGGGCGACCCGGAACTGTCGTCTGTGTACGACGCGAGCCAGACTGGCTCCGGGTTCAATCGCCTGTAAGTGACCCGAACGGGCCACCACCCGAGAATGGCCGGGTTGAGCGATGCGGCCGTGGAGGGTGGGCTCGTAGGTTCGGCCCATGACCGAGACTGCCCGCGACGAATCCAGCACCGATCAGCGACACACGTCCACCTACGCGGTGTGGCTGCGCGTCATGGCGTTGGTGTACGACCCGTTCGTCTGGCTGGGCGAGTTGGTCGGCATGCGACGCCGGCGGCGCGCGCTGGTGGCCGACGCCGTTGGGCGGGTCGTCGAGATCGGCGCCGGAACCGGGCTCAACGTGCGGCACTACCCCGACAGCATCGACGAGCTCGTGCTGACCGAACCCGAGCCGGGTATGCGCCGGAAGCTGGCCCGGCGCCTCAAGCGTGTCGGGCGCACCGCGAACATCGTCGACGCGTCCGCGCTTCATCTCCCCTTCGCCGACGCCTCGGTGGACACCGTCGTCTCGACGCTGGTGCTGTGCACTGTCCCGGACCCCGAGGGCGCCCTTAGAGAGATCCACCGTGTGCTGCGCCCGGGCGGGCAGCTGCTGTTCATCGAACACATTCGAGCGAGCTCACGATTCCTCGCGGCCTACCAGGACGTGATGCTGCGTCCATGGCGTGGTTTCGCCGGCGGATGCGTGTGCAACCGTCCGACCCTGGAGTTGATGCATTCCTGCGGGTTCACCGTGCGGGCCGATGCCGCCGTCTGGCACGGGATGCCCGCGATCGTTCACCCGCTCGCGATCGGGCGGGCCACTGCATGAGGGCTATGCACTACGTGCACGCTGGGCTCGCCGGCCTCGCCGGATCCGGTTACATGGTCGCCGCTGTGGTGTCAGCGGCACCGGCAAACGCTGCGCCACAATGCAATTCGATCGTTCAGTTCTGTGGTGACAACTCGCTGGCGCCAGTGGCTTTCGCACCCGGTGCGCCAGCTCCGATCGTTCTCGTCGGCGAGGGCACTGCCGACCATCCGAACGGCGGACTGTTGGTCGGCAATGGATACAGCCCTGACCCGACGACCTGCGGCACGGCATGCAAAGGCGGCAATGGCGGCTGGCTGTTCGGCAATGGTGGCAACGGGGCCAACGGCGGTACTGGCGGCGACGCAGGACTGTTCGGTTTGGGCGGTCGCGGCGGTGGCGGCACCGCCGCGCACATCGACGGCGGAATGGGTGGCCACGGCGGCATCCTGATGGGCAGCGGCGGTGACGGCGGTGACGGCGCCAGCGGTGGCGGCACGGGCGGGCGCGGCGGTGACGGAGGCATTTTCGGCGGGTTCGGTGGCCACGGCGGGCGAGGCGGAGAAGGATCGGCCGGCAGCAACGGCGGCACCGGTGGTCGCGGCGGAGATGCAGGCCTATTCGGTGACCTCGGGGGCAACGGTGGCGACGGAGGTCGGGGCAACGGCAACGTGAGCAACGGCGGTGCGGGCGGCGCCGGCGGTAACGGTGGACTGATTCACACCGGAGGTGGCGGCGGCCAAGGGGGTGACGCCGGCACCAACGGAGCCGGCGGTCAGGGCGGCCACGGCGGCAACGGCGGAGTCGTCAACGGCCGGGGCGGATTCGGTGGCGATGCTGGAAATGCCAGCAGCAGCGGAGGTTTTAGTGGCGGCAGAGGCGGCGACGGCGGCACCGGTGGCTTCTTCGGTGTTGGCGGTGGCGGCGGCGACGGCGGTACCGGAGGCGGCACGACGAATGGCACCGCAGGTAGGGGCGGCGACGGCGGGTCGGGTGGCAGCGGCGGAATGTCCGGCGGCGACGGTGGGGTCGGTGGTCGCGGCGGCAGTGCGACCACCGGCGCCGGCGGCCAGGGCGGCCGAGGTGGCCAGGGCGGTGCCGGCGTGATTTTCGGCGGCCACGGCGGTACGGGTGGCCACGGCGGGAACAGCGCATCCGGACCGGGCGGGGCCGGTGGCTCCGGCGCCAACGGCGGTACCGGCGTCGGCGGGACGACACCAGGTCAGAATGGGACGGCGGGCAGTCCGCCTATCGGTGGTACCGGCGGTGCCGGCGGTCCGGGTGGCCGGGGCGCGCGCCCCGGCGACAGCCCGCGCTAGCCGCTACTCCCAGCGCTTCGCCATGCCCGGCTGAGCAGAGCCGCGGCATCTGCATCATTTGACCCATAGGCCCGTGCCGAGAACACATAGTTCGGCCGAAGAGCCTGGCCTGCTCCGCGCCATACGTTGAGCCGCATGAACACGATCACAGGCATCACGAAGTTGGCGGTCTACGGCGCACTGCTCGGCGGCATCGGCGCTGCCGCTCTCGGTATCGGAACCGGCCTGGCACAGGCCGACGCCGCGGGGCCCGCGGTTACCCACCAGGTCCAGTCATACGACCGCGGCGACCAGGAAGTCGTGGAGCGGGGTCACCCGATCCCGATCCACGGCGACGACAGCGGCACCCACATCCCCGGCTCTGTGCATACGGCTCCCCCGGCGAGCGTCGGCCACCCGATCAGTGCGGATCGCGGCAAATAGAGCCGCGCCGGACCTACCATTCCACCAACCAAGGAGACGCTGATGACGCAATCCGTGACTGCCAACGAAGCAGCCGACGAATTCTGCGAAGACTGCGGCTATGAGCCGGAGCTCAAGCGGACACTGAATGGCTTTCAGGTGTTTGCCATTTCGTTCGCCTCGCTGTCCGTCGCGGTCGGCATCTTCGCCACTTATGACGACGTGCTGCGTGACTCCGGACCGGTCGGCATCTGGCTGTTCCCGATCGTCGCCATCGGACAGATCCTGGTGGCGTTGGTGTACGCGCAGTTCGCCGCCCGCATCCCGTTGAGCGGTTCGTCGTATGCGTGGGCGTCGCGCCTGGCCAGTCCGAAGATCGGATGGTTCTTCGGCTGGCTCGCAGTCCTCAGTGCTGTCGCCAGTCCGGTGACGATCGACAACGCCCTGGCCAGTCAGTGCCTGATGCCACTTCTGGGCATGGAGCCGAGCGAGACCACCGCGCGCATCATCACAGTGATCGTGTTGGTGATTCAGGCGATCCTGGCGATCGCCGCTACACGCATCGTCGGGTGGGTCAACTCGCTGTCGGTCGGCGTCGAGCTCGGCATTCTCCTGGTGATCGGTATCGCGTTGACCATCGCCATCGTGGTGAGCGGCAACGCCGCACCCGCCAACCTGTTCTCTCGCGGCGTCACCGAAGGGAACCCGAACTTCTGGGCCATCGGCGGTGGGTTGATGGCCGCATCGATCATGGGCCTGTCCACTCTCGTCGGCTTCGAGACGGCGTCGAATATGGCTGAGGAGGCCAAGAATCCGACACGCAGCGTTCCGCGCGCGATCATCGGATCCGTGACGGCTGCCTCGGTTCTCGGGATGGTGTTCGTCATCATCCTCACGGTGTCGATCACCGACATGGCGAAGGTGTCTAACACCGAATCTCCGGTCGCCGAAATCATGAACCAGCGCTTCGGACCCGGGTTCGAGCGGCCGTTGCTCGCCGCCATCACGCTCGCTTTCTTCGGCGCCGCGTTGGTCAGCATGGTGTCAGGCGCCCGCTACATCTATGCCATGTCCCGCGACGGACGCTTCCCGGCCAGCAAGGTGATGGGACGGGTCAACGCGAAGACACGCACCCCGATTCCGGCGACGGTCCTGGTGCTGGCCGTGGGTGTGATCCTGATGGCTCTCATGCCGGGAGACGCTCTGTTGCAACTGATCATGGCCGGCGCGATCGTGACGATCCTGCCCTACCTGATGACGATCGTCCTGTACCTGGCGACCCGCCACAAGCTCGACCGCAAACCGGGCGGGTTCGACCTCGGCCGCTGGGAATGGCCGGTCGCGATCGGAGCCCTTGTGTGGGTGATCATTTCACTGTTCGTGGTGATCGCGACCTCACCGACGTCGGCGCCGATCGTGCTCGCCTTCGGGTTGTCCGCCGCCGGGCTGCTGTACTTCGGCTACATGTGGAAGTTCAACCGCACCGTTCTCGAGCATGAGCCCGGCGATCCCAACATGTTCGAAGAGGTGAAGTGATCATGACCGCAAGCACCGTTCTCACCGGCCAGGTGGTCCGTCCCGGTGACGCCGACTATGCCGACGCCAGCAGGGGCTGGAACCACTTCTTCACCCACCGGCCGGCGGCCGTTGTGTACGCGCTTACCGCCGAGGACGTGGTCAACGCGCTGACATGGGCACGGCAGCAGAATGTTTCGGTACGAGTCCGCAGCGGCGGCCACGCGCTGGAAGGTTGGTCCGGCGTCGACGACGGCGTCGTCATCGACGTCAGCAAGATCAAATCGGTGACCATCGACGCGGACGCACATACGGCCACCGTCGGGGCCGGACTCAACCAGCTGGAGGCGGTCACCGGGCTGGGCGCCGCGGGGTTCGCGGCGCCCACCGGAACCGAAGGAAGCGTCGGGCTGGTCGGCGCGACGCTCGGCGGCGGCTTCGGCTTGTTGACCCGCATGTACGGGATGGCCTCGGACAACCTGCTGGCGGCCGAGGTCGTGGTCGCCTCAGCTGACGGTGGTGCCGAAGTGGTCATCGCCGACGACGAGCACAATCCGGACCTGCTGTGGGCGCTGCGTGGAGCCGGCAACGGCAACTTCGGAATTGTCACGTCGCTGACGTACCGGATTCATCCCCTGACGCAGGCGATCTTCGTTGTGGCGACCTGGCGCGGGCTGGACCACCTTGAAGCGATCTTCGAGGAGTGGCAGCGGTGCGCGCCGTACGTCGACAACAGAATGACCAGTCAGCTGGAGATCGAGGGCGACCGGGTCGGTCTCCATGCCGTCCTCGCCGGCGGCTCGGAAGTCGAGGCGCTGCAGCTACTTTCACCAATCCTGGCGATCGGTAGCCCCGACGTCGTGGTGCAGAACGCGAGTTGGCCACAGATCTACGCGGGCTTCCAGATACCCATCGAGGAGGAACCTGCCAACTGGAAGTTCACCTCACAGTTCATCACCGAACCGATGCCGCCCGAGGCGGTGCGCATCATCGCCGAGTTCATGGCGAAAGCGCCGGCGGGGTGCAACTACTTCACCAACGCGTTCGGCGGTGCGGTCGTGGCCAGTGAAGCCTCGAGCGGCTCGGCCTTCGCGCACCGCGGTGCGCTGTACTACGCCGAACCGGGTGCCGGCTGGGGTGTCCGCGGCGGCGCACCGGCTTTCGATGACGAGACCGCAGCGGTTCTTGCGTGGGTGGCCGAGATGAGCGAGGCGTTGGCGCCCTACGTCAACGGCGCGTACGTCAATGTGCCCAACGCCGGTATGCCGGATTGGGAGCACGCGTACTGGGGCGCCAACGTCGACCGGTTGCGGCAGATCAAGGCGACCTACGATCCCGACAACGTGTTCACCTACGAGCAGAGCATTTCAGCGAGCTAGCTGTTCTTCACGGGCAGGTTGTGAACGCGTAGGCGGTCGATTGGTGTCTTGCTCTTGATGCCGGTGTGGGGTCGATGGTGATTGTAGTGATGTAGCCAGCTCTGGTAGGTCGCTGCGCGGGCTTCATCGGAGAAGTAGGTCTGGGCGTAGGCCCATTCCTGGTTGAGGGTGCGGTTGAATCGCTCGACCTTTCCGTTGGTTTGCGGGCGGTAGGGGCGGGTCTTCTTGTGAGCGATATCGTCGCCCAACGCTTCAGCGAAAAGCTTTGATCGATAACAGGATCCGTTATCGGTGAGGACCCGTTTAACCACAATGTCGTGCTCGCCGAAGAAGGCCTTGGCACGTCCCCAGAACGCTGATGCGGTCTCTTTACGTTCGTCGGTGAGGATCTCTGAGTAGGCCAGCCGGGAGTGGTCATCGACCGCGTGGTGCAGGTAGGCATAACCGCGGCCCTGCTTTTTGTTGTGGCGATTGCCGATCGTGCGACCCAGCTTGCGATGCCCGCCCCCGTCGGGGATACGACCAAGCTTTTTGATGTCGACATGGATCAGATCCCCGGGCGCAGCGTGTTCGTAGCGACGCGCCTTGGCTCGCCGCACTGGCAGACCGCTGGCCTGATCCAAATCACGCAGCAGCGGCATCCGGTAGCGGCGCAGTACCGCCTCAACGGTCGAGCGGGGTAGTCGCAAGTGAGCGGCGATGCGGTGCGGGCCCCACCGACGCGTGAAGCGCACCTTGATAATCCGGCGTTCCCGACGCCGCGCCAGCTGCCGCGGGCTGCGATGCGGTCGACTGGACTGGTCGTTCATCGCCTCCTGGCCGCCGACGCGGTACCGGTCGGCCCACTTCTTGGCCGTGGCGCTCGAGCACTGAAATCGTTCTGCGGCCCGAGCGTAAGTCCATCCGTCCTCGACGACACAACGAGCCAGCCGCAACCGGCCCTTCGGAGTCAAACAGGCATTAGCGTGAACCATGAGGACCTCTCGGTGATCGATGTGCGTGTGGTAACCACACCGATACCGGAGGTCCTCACCTATAACCGCTCACCACGCCGTTCACAACCTGTCGAAGAGTTACAGCTAGCCGCGGTTCATCAAGTCCGCGAGGAAGCCCGGCAACCGGCCTGCGCCGAAGTCGTAGTACCGCGCCCACAGCGGCGTGATCGAAATGCGCACCATCGTCGGATATGTCGAGTGCACGGTTCGTTCGAACTCGGCGAGCTGCTCACCGCTCATCGAGTTGCGCGCGGACGCCAGGTACTCCTCGGTGACGCCGTCGACGGTCTCGAGCGTCGCCAGACCGCGCACAAGGAGCGCCCTGGCATCTTCCGGGGACGACCCGCCGTCGATCGTCAGAGCCACCTGCGGACGAGCGGCCAGCGCGCGGGCTTTCGGTGAGGTCGGGGCCGTGGACACGACGATGCGGTCACCGGTCCAGTGGAAGCCGACGGGAATGACCCGCGGGAAGCCATCGTGGCCGTTGTAGGCCAAGCGGGCCATCGAACCGCCGAGCAGCATCTGAGCGCCGGGATGATTGAGCTCGTCCGCCAACTGCTGGCTGTCCATCATGCAGGCCGTGCCGGCTGCAGCGGGCCGATGTAGCTCCCCGGATGGCTCGCGGCATCCTCCGGCGACGCGGGCGCACTTGTGCTCAGGCTCAGTGAATCGACGGCGCACGCGGGCAGGGCTGATGCGGCAGGACTCGGCACTGAAGCAATGCTGACCATCGCGACGCCCCTTTCCGCTCCGAGAAGTCTCCCACGAATCTCTGACGCAGCTTCTGGCGGAACAGCCCGCGCCTCTGAGAGGGCGGTGCTGCTCGATCAGATGCTGGGTGCCATCACATCGCTTTGGTCGAGTTGATCAGCCTGCCGCAACACCGGTCGGCGGTTCATCCGCTTCAGGCGGAACAGGGACGACCACAGTGATTGCCGTGCTCCCGCCGTGACCATCCGACACCGAGATGATGAAGCTGTCATGGGTCACCGAGAACGGTGCCCCCAAAGCCGCTGCCAGGTGCCGTTGCTCGGCCGTCGGGTTGTAGGTGAACGAGCCGTCACCGAAGACGTCGACGAAACCGCCGCCCGCGCTGGTGGGACTCGAGCTGTAGCTCAGAGTGTCCAGATCGGGATCGGTGACCCCGATGACGGTTCCACCGACAAACCCGATGATCTCGTCCACTGCCAGATCGGTCACCGCACCGCCAACCGGATTCGCGTTGGCCGGGCTCACCGGCACGCTGATCGTCTGGGCGGTGGAACCGCCGTAGCCGTCGTTGACGGTGACGGTGAAGCTGTCCGTTTTGGCGGCATCCGGCGCGTTGTCCGCGGCTGCGGCATGGCGGATCTCGGCCGTGGGCACGTACGTGAACGAACCGTCCGGGTCGATGGTGATCAGGGCCCCGAGTGCGCTTGTGGCCGGTCCGACGAAATGGAGAATGTCTTGATTCGGATCACTGGCGTCGATATGGCCGGAGACAGTGCCGTCCGCGGCCGGCATGCCATCTGAATAACCGGAAATGGTCGGCGGCTTGTTGATCGGCGCGACGTCGACGGTCACCACCGCGGTGGTGGTGTCAGGCCCACTGACACCGAATCGCTGTGCGTACGAATGGATTACTGCTTGGATGCGGCCGAGAAGGCCGGGCAGCCGGTAGAGGCCGCCGTTGTCTGCGGTGACGCTGAAGCTCACCGAGCCGCCCAGGTGTGCGGTATCCGCGTCGGGTGTGACGCTGAAGGTGCCGTCGGGGTTGACGCGCACCACCGCGTTACCGGGTTGGCCAACCGTATAGGCCACACCTCCGGCAGGCGCGCCTCCACCGTGAAGATCGCCGATCACGACACCGGTGACGGGATCTTCGGAGTGTTGGACGGGTGTGATCACCGGAGGCTTGTTGAACAGCGTGTAGCGCACCTCGCGACGGACCCAGCCCAGAACATCATGGGCTAGCGACAATCTCGGGGGCGGCATCACGTGCCGCCGATCGGCGACCGCGGCCGCATGCGGTATCCGACTCGCCGAGACGATCGTGCGGTCGACACCGTCGGATGCCTGAATTGGCCTTAGCACCTTCGCTTTCGGTGAACCGAGACCGTGCCCGGTAGGCGCTGCCGGCCCAGCGCCACCGGTCGCCGCAGTGCTGCTTCTGCCGCTGTGCCCGGAGTCGGCATCCGCTGTCGGCGTTCCGTGCGCCAAGGCCACGCCGATGCCGACAGTGATCGCGCCGGCGCCGAGCCAGGCGACCGCCGCCGCCTGGCTGCGAGCTGCACCGTCAGCGCTTTTTTCAACGGCGGATGAAATCATGACGCGAGCGTAAACCCCGCGGCGACGTATTTCAATAGCCGTTGAAATGATACCGTCTGAATATGCCTTCACGTGCGACGATGGAGAAGCGACGAGGCAGGCGCCATGGCGAACCTGTCTCACGGGACGTCGTCCTGCGCGCAGCCAAGCGCCAGTTCGCCCAACAGGGCTACGAGAAGACGACATTGCGCGCGATTGCCGACGAGGCGCATGTGGACCCGTCGATGGTGCTGTATCTGTTCGGTTCAAAGGCGGAATTGTTCCGCGAGTCGATGAAGCTGGTTCTCGACCCGAACCTCTTCACCGACCAGTTGACAGCCGGCGATGACGACGAGTTGGGTTTTCGCATCGTCCGCGCCTATCTGAGCATCTGGGAGCAACCCGACACCGCTGCGAGTATGGTGTCGATGCTGCAGTCCGCAACGTCGAATAGCGATGCGCACGAAGCGTTTCGGGACTTCTTGCACAGCTACGTGATGACCGCTGTCGCCGATGCGCTGGGCGGCACGGACGAGGCGCGGCTTCGGGCCATGCTCGCGGCGACCAGCCTCGTCGGTACGGCGATGCTCCGCTATGTCATGCAGGTGCCGCCGTTGTCGACGTTGACAACCGACGAGGTGACCACACTGATCGGCCCCAGCGTCCAGCGCTACCTCAGCGCGCCGGCGAAGGAACTCGGGTTGCCGCCCCTTCACACCGATTAGCGTCGAGCTCGATGCCCGTCCAGAAAGTCAGCGACCACACTGCCCGCGTCAATCGAGGGAACGGGCGGCTCAGCCCCGGTGCGCGCCCAGAGGCCGAACACCAATAGGGGCCCGATCAACGCAATCAACTTCTGCAGCGGGTCACCCCCGGACAGATTGCCGTTCTGCTGATGCGCGGCAATGACTTCCGCGGCGTTGCGAAGATTGGGCATGAGCGCCGCCATCGCACCGCGCAGTTCGGGAGTGCGCGGCACCTCCGCGAGAAGGGTCGCGACCACACCGCCGTACTGGTCGGCGGTGTCGACGTAAGCCCGCACCAGCGCGGTCAGATCCGCCGTCACATCGGCACTGACGCCCACGCGCGCAAACGGTGAATCAGCCAAGACGTGCGTCAGGGCCGCGTTGATCAACGCGCCCTTCGCGCGGTACCTACGGAACAGGGTCGCCTCGTTGACCCCGGCCCGGGCCGCGATCTCCTGGGTGGTGGTGGCGCGATAGCCGGACTCGGCGAGGACGGCGACCGTCGTCTCGAACAGCCGGTCTTCATCGATGCGTTTGGGCACGGGCCCATCTTATTGCAAGTAACCACTTGCAATAAGGCTGGAGCGGGGCTACGGTTCGGACGCCCGACGGCGACGGTCACAACCGAGAAGGGATTGTCACGTGATATCCACCAGAGTGCCACCGGCTTCGGTCTCGCGAGCAGTCGAAAGAGCTCGCCATCTTATGTCTCGTCTCGACCACCGTGCAGCACCGCCGGCCGCCGTGATGATGGAACTGATGATGGGCGCATGGATCGCTCAAACTATCACTGCTGCAGTCGATTTAGGAGTCGCCGATGCGCTGGAAGACGGTCCTGCGTCGGGCGACGAATTGGCACGCCAGCTCGGCGTCGATGCAGACGCGCTCAAGCGGGTACTGCGCGCGTTGATCGGAATCGGTATCTTCCGGCAGCGGCGCGACGGCCGTTACGAACTGAACGCGCTCGCGGACACGTTGCGAACCGAGTCTCCGGTCTCGATGGCCGGCATGGCCCGATGGGTGGGCTCGCCGCAACACCGAGAGCATTGGAGTCATCTGACCGACGCCATCCGGACGGGAAGTGCGGTGGTGCCCGCGGTGCGCGGTAAACCCGTCTTCGAATACCTCGCCGGCGAACCCGAACTCGCGGAGATCTTCAACGCGGCGATGACGGGCGTCTCCGACTTCGCGATCGCGCCCGTGGTCGCCGCATACGACTTCACCGGCTTCGACACCATCGTGGATGTCGGCGGTGGGCATGGCCGATTGCTCACCGCCATTCTCGAATCCGCGCCCCAGGCACGGGGAGTGCTCTTCGACCTGCCTGAGGTTGTCGCGAAAGCGCCGGCTCTGCTCAGAAAGCACGGAATTGAGAAGCGCGTCCACATCGTCGGCGGCTCGTTCTTCGATGCAGTTCCTACCGGCGCGGACGCTTATGTGCTCAAGAACGTGATCCACGATTGGCCCGACGACGACGCAATGCGCATCCTCCGTAGTGTGCGCGTGGCTGCCGGCCCGAACGGACGAGTGCTGTTGATCGAGTTCGTCATTCCGGACCACGACAGAAATTTTCACGGTAAATGGGTAGATATCGAGATGCTCGTCGTCGCCAATGCCCGCGAACGAACCGCTGCCGAATACGGCCGACTGTTCACACAGACCGGATTTCGGCTGAATCAGGTGGTGGATACCGTCGGCCCCATCAGCATCGTGGAGGCCATCGCGGTCTAGCTTTCGCGCTCACGCGATAACGCCCGAGCCCCGCAGCGTGTCCTCCTGGTGGGCGCGGCCGACGATGTCGAGTACTTCCCTGGTGTGTTCACCCAATTTCGGTGCGGGACCTGCCAGCTGGGCGGGAGTCCCGTCGAAGATTGCGGGATGCCGTGGGATGCGCACTCGTCCGACGACCGGGTCGTCACGTTCCTCGAACAACCCCATCGCGATCGCGTGCGGGTCATCCGGCAGCTCGGTGGGTGGCACGATCATCGCGTACGGCACGTCCGCGGCTTCGAACCTCTCCGTCGCCTGACGCACCGTCAGCTTCTCCGCACCGGCGTAACACGCCGCCATCACCTCGGCCATCAACGGGCGGTGCTGGTTTCGCAGCTCGGCGGTGCGCAGCCGGGGATCATCGGCACCCGGCGCGTCCAGGCAACGACACATGCCCGTGAAATCCGAATCCGAAATCGGCGTCACCACGCCCCATCCGTCGATGAACCGGAACGGCTTGAATCCCAATGTGAAACTTGACGGTTGAGAGTTGTCCGAGTCGAGCAGGACTTCGTTGCCGGCCGCATCAGTCCACAGGAACGATACGACCGCATCCACCATCGAGACGTGCACATGCTGTCCCCCGCGTCCGCTCGCGCGGGCGAACAACGCGGCGGTCACGGCCTGGCTGGCATACAGTGCGGTGACCTTGTCGGCGATCACCTGCTGAAGGAAGATCGGCTCCCCGACGTCAGGCGACGCTTGGCTGGACGCGACACCGCCGTAGGCCTGAATCACCGTGTCGTACGCGCTGCGGTCGCGATACGGCCCGACCTCACCAAATCCGGTGAGTGAGGTGTAGACGACGTCGGGGTTGACCGCGACGACGTCGTCGTAGCCGAGGCCGAGCCGGTCGGCCACGCCGGGACGGAAGTTCTGGATCACCACATCCGCCTGCGCCGCCAGCTCCAACGCGATCTCGCGTCCGGCGTCGGTGCGGACATCGACCGCGATCGACTTCTTACCGCGGTTGCACACCCGGAAGACGGCACTCAACCCGTTCACGCTCGGGCCGATCCACCGCAGGATGTCGCCGATGTCCGGCCGCTCCACCTTCACCACGTCGGCGCCCTGATCGGCGAAGAGAGCGCCGATGTAGGGACCGGTGAGCGCGAGCGACAACTCCAGGACGCGGATACCGCTCAGCGGTCCAGCGTGTTCCATTCCAACCCCCTTATCGTCCCGTGAATCGCGGCGCACGCTTGTCTGTGAACGCCGCGAGCCCTTCCTTGGCGTCCTCGGAGCGCATGACTTCCACGACGAGTCGCTGTTCGATCTGACGGGCATCGGCCTCGTCGAGCCAGCCAGTGGCCACGATGGATGCCTTCGCGTTCCGCACTGCCAGTGGACCGTTCGCGCACACCTTCGCCGCGAGCTCGCGTGCCTTCTCCAGCGATCGACCCGTGGGAACGACATGACCGACCAGACCGAAGTGATAGGCCTCCGCGGCCGTCAACGGCTCGCCGGTCAGAATCATCTCCATCGCCTTGGTGTAGGGGATTTGGCGCTTCAGGCGAACCGTCGATCCGGCGCCGGCGATCAGGCCCCACCGCGCCTCCGGCAGCCCGAATACGGCATGTTCCTCGGCCACCCGAATATCGGTCTGCTGCAACATCTCACAGCCGCCGCCGAGGCACGCACCATTGACGGCGGCGATCAGCGGCTTGGCCAGCGAACGGGTCAATAGCAGGCCGTCGGTGATGACGCTGCCCGCAGACGTGCGTTCCGGCCGCGGCGCGGAACCCTTATCGGACGGCCCGCGAACCATCCACCCGTCGGCGAGATCTCCACCCACGCAATACGACGAGCCCTCCCCGGTCAGGATCACCGCGCGGATGCCGTCGTCGGCGTCGATCTCGTCCCAGGCCTGGGCCATCAACATGATCATCGACGGCGTCAGGGCGTTCTGCCGACGCGGGTTGTTCATCGTCAGCACGACGACGCTGCCATCGCGCTCGACCTTCAGGTGCGGCTCGTCGGCCGAGCTCATCGATCAGTTCTCCACCAGGTCGGCCAGCGGCTCCGTCTCATTGAGCCAGTGCCGTCCGGCCTGGCGCGCCGCCTCCCACTTGGGGATACTCACCGCGTCATCCTGGCCCAGGTCCGCGGGCGTGGGGCCGATGCGCTGCACCAGCGGCGCGAGCGCCTTCTGGTCGAAGTTGTAGATCTCGGCCGCGGCCAGCCCCAGCATCTGCCGGGTCTCGTCGATGGGGATGTCCCAGAAGGTGTGCCGCAGCCACTTGCGGGTGTTCGGCCAGGTTCCTTCCGGGTGGGGATAGTCGTTGCCCCACAAGATGTTCGGGACACCGATCTCGTAACGGCGGGCTAGTTCCCGGCGCTCGGTGGTGGTGGCCCCGATGAAGCAGTTCCGGTCGAAGTACGCCGAGGGCGGCATCGTCAGATCGCCCTCGAGCAGCTTGCTCATCTTCTTCGCCGAGTGCTCGCGCAGAAAGCGGGTGTCCATCAGCCAGAGCAGATCGTTGGCCCAGAACGCACCGCACTCAGTGGCGCCCCAACGCAGTTGCGGAAAACGCTCGAATACGCCGGCCCACAAGGCGAACCACAGCGGCCTGGCTCCCCACCACCGCACCTCGGTGGTGTAGATGCCCAGGTGTTGTCCGTAGTCCGCACTCGGGGCCGGACCAACGTGGGTGTGCACCGGCATGTTCAGGTCCTGGCAAGCGGCCCAAACCTTGTCGTAGCGCCGATCGTGATAGGGCGGGTAGTCACCCCACAGCACCGGGATCAAGATCCCGCCCCGCAGCCCAGACTCGGCGGCGCGGTTGATCTCGGCCACCGCCGCGTCAACGTCGGCGAGGATCGGGATCACCGCAACCCCGGCCCGTCGTTCCGGGCTGTGGCTGCACAACTCGGCCAGCCAGCGGTTGTGCGCACGAGCCCCCGCCATGGCACGGCCTGGGTCCAGATCTCCTGATTGGCCCAAACCGGCGCCGAAGGGTGCGCCGGCGACCCCGGTCACCGCGTCGGCGTCGGGGAAGATGACTTCACCGGCCACGCCGTCGCCGTCGAGTTCTTTGTCTCGTTGCCGGACGTCCCACCCACCGGTGATGCCCTCGCCGTGTTCCTCGAACCACGTTTGCGCGAATTCTTCGTCGATGAACCCGCCGGCCTGTGCCGCCGCTTGCTTTTCGGCGAGATATGCCTCGAAGTCCTCCCGATACTCGGGGTCGACGTACTCGCGGTACATCTCGGTGGGAAGTTCGGCGTGGGTGTCTGCGGAGATGATGAGGTATGGGGCCGCGTTGTTCATTGGGGTCCTCTCGATTACCAGGTACGAATGGGATCGGGCTCGAAGACGGTGCTGCTTGCACCCGCGGGTACCTCGGCCAGCGGCTCGGCGACCTCGGCCACCGTCGGGCCGATGCGATCGGCCAGGGGCTGCAACGCCGCCAGATCGAAACCGTAGACGGCGGCCGCGTTCCCGCCGAGCATGGCCGCCACCTCGTCGGCAGGAACGTCGGAAAAGGTGTAGCGCAACGCTTCTCGGGTGAAGAGACCCGTCCCTTCCAGATGCGGATAGTCACTTCCCCACATGATGCGGTCGACGCCGATGTCATGACGCTCGGCGCATTCCACCGGACGCATGAAACTGGCACCGACATAGCACTGCCGGGACCAGAACTCGCTAGGTTTGAGGCTCAGCGATCCGGCGGTGGGACCGGCGAAGCGGGCGATCGCCGAGCCCTCGCGCGCGTAGCGGGCCGCCGCGACGTCGAGCGAGTCCAGAGTGGCCGGGATCCACCCGGCGCCTTGCTCGGTGAAGACGACGGTGAGGTCTGGATGGCGATCCATGGCGCCACTGAAGATCAAGTGCCACAGCGCTCGATGGGCGAACCAGTGCGTTTCGTACACCCATATCGCGAACGAGCTGCCCCAGCCATCGAGCGGGCTCGGTCCGGCGTTGCCGCCGTGGTGGTTGACCACGACGCCCGCCTCGGCGCACGCCACCCACAGCGGTTCCCAATGCTCGGCGTAGAGCTGCGGGATCGCCGAGCCGGGCGGGATGCCGGGTAGCAGAACACCGCCGCGCAGAACAAGTTTGGCGATCTGCTTGATCTCGCCGACGGCGCCGTCGAGGTCTTGGAGCATGACCTGCCCCACCCCGGCACGCCGCTCGGGTGAGAGGGAACAGAAGTCGGCAAGCCAGCGGTTGTGTGCACGCAGGCCGGCGCAGCGCAATTCGAGCTCGCGGGCGGTCTCCGGTGGCGTGGCGGCCAGGCTCGACGACGGGAAGAACGGCGGAATGGTGTTGGGGTAGATGACCTCTCCCGCGACACCTTCGGCGTCCAAGTCCGCATTGCGGCGATCGCTGTCCCAGTTGCGTTCGGCATCAGCATCGGCGAGGTCAGCGAACGGGTTGACGTATGTCTTTGCCCAGCTGTCGAATTCGTCGCGAAAGTCCGGATCGAGATAGTCGCGATAGTCGAGCAGGTCGGCACCGGCGTGGCAGTCGGCCGAAATGACGGTGTACCGGTCCATCGGCTACACCCGGGTCGGCTCGGGCCTCGGCGCGGCGAGCAGCGCCACGTCGTCGTAACGCTGGTGCACATAGGGCAGCAGCCACTCGGCAGGCACTCGTTCGGCGATCCGGCCCACCTGCACGGTGCGCCGACGGCCCCAGGTGATCGACTTGATCTCCCGCACAACGATATCGGCCACCGGATCCAGCGGCGACTCCCCCAGCTCGACAGTACCGTCGATGTTTTCCAGCACCTCATAGTGCCGGTGGTATTCGCCGTACACCAGATGCGGGTCGGTGATGCCGTCGCCGTCCGGGGCGCGCAGGAACTTGAAGTAGAACTCGGTGTTCATCTGGTCGGGCGGCAACTCGGCCGGCCCGGTGACGCGACCGCGCACGGTGATGAGCGGATAGCCCAGCCGGGCAACGGTGGCGGTGACGACGTCAGCGTCGCGGTCGACACGGATGTCGGCCAGTTTCTTCGGCTCGCCGAACGTCTCCCGTCCGCCGGTGACGGACTGCTCGGTGGACTGCGGCATGAACAGCGGGTAGTCGCCTTCGACATCGCCATGACGGGCCGTCACCGAGAACACCGCCGATCCGAAGGGTGGCCTGCCGTCGATCTGCACCCGCTGCAGCGAGATTCGCACCAGGGGCTCGGCCGCCGGTTCCAGCGGCTTGGGCAGTACCGCGGCGACGATGTCCGGATCGGTGAGGTACGTGACCGTGACGGCCTCGGTGGCGATGGGCGCCTTGGTGGCGTCGATCTCGTGGTCCACGCGTGCCTCCGGCGGACGCGGGCCGTAGCGAATCTCGTTGGCGCTCATCACTTTCCTCCTTCGGTTGCCGCTGTCTTCGCGGCGCTCTTGCCGAGAACGTCGACGAGGTAGTCGGGCTCGCCGCGGGTGATGATCGACGCCGCCTTTTTGCTCACCACGTCATCCGACGGAGCGGGCGGCCCCATCATCCAGAAGCGGTCCGCCCGAATTCCCTCGACGACCTGTTCGGCGACGGTCTCCAGCGGCGTGAATTCGATGTGTACGCCTGCGGATTCGAAGCGGTCCACCACTCGCGCCAGTGTCTGATCGGGGGTGCGGCGTTCCTGAGTGGCCGCGTACTGCTGCGGGCGATGCCGCCACGACTCCCAGATACCGGTATTCAAGAAGCCGCCCGGGAACAGCACGTGCGCCCGCACACCGGTGCCCGTCATTTCCAGGTGCGTGTAGAGACTTTCGGTGAGGCACAGCACGGCGGCCTTGGTCATCGGATACACGGCAGTGGCCGGCCCGCCCATCGCACCGCGAGCGATCGGCGCGAATCCCCCATTGCCCGAGCAGGTGTTGACCACGTGGCCTTCACCCTGTTCGAGCAGGATCGGCACGAACGCCTTGATGCCGTGGATGACGCCGCGGACATTGACGTCGATGCCCCAGCGCCAGTCGGCGAGGTCGTGTTCCCACATGTACCCCTCGGAGACCGCACCGGTGCCGGCGTTGTTGCACACCAGATGCACGGCGCCGAAGCGATCGAGCGCCTGCTTGGCGAGCGCCTCCACCGAGGAGTAGTCGGTCACGTCGGTGACCACACCGATCGCCTCGATGCCCTCGTCCGTCAACGCTCGGGTTGCCTCGTCGAGGGGATCCGGGAGGACGTCGGCCAGCACCACCTTCATGCCTTCTTGGCCGAACCGTCTGCCCATCGCGCGGCCGATCCCGCCCGCACCCCCGGTCACGACGGCGACGTTGCCTCGTAGGTCGTTCATTGTGGGCATCGTCACATGGTCGCGTATAACACCGCAACAAGTCGCACTATGCGACCATCAGCAGATGCCGCCCCGCCCATCTCCGCAGACCGCGCGGGTGGTGAACCTGTTCGAGCACCTGGCCGGCGACGGGAGCCAGGGCCTGACGCTGGCTGAGGTCTCGCGTCACTTGAGCGTGCACAAAGCCAGCTGCCACTCGATGCTGTCGGAGCTTCTGCAGGCCGGCTGGCTGCTGCGTGACCCGGTTCGCAAGACGTATCACCTGGGTCCCGCGCTGGTCCGCCTCGGACGGGAGGCGGCCGGGCACTATCCGGCGCTGGCGCTGGCGCGGTCCGCGATGGTCGAGCTGTCGGCGACGACGGGTGCGCATTGCGTCGCGTTCTCGGTCGGCGACGACTACTCCACCGTCGTCGACCAAGTCCGAAGCCGGCTCGGCGGCGGTCACCCGATGCCGATCGGTACGCAGTTTCCGCATCGCCCGCCGTACGGCACGTCGACGGTCGCCTGGGCCGGCGCGCAGGCTCGCGATCGTTGGCTGGCTGCCTTGCCCGAGGATGTGCGCGACCGCTACCGCCAAGCCATTGCCGCCACCGCGAGCCGCGGTTATGCCGTCGGCCTTCACCTTCTGCCGGACCTACGTCTGCAGGAGCTGGCGTTGATCGTGCGAAGCGCCGAAGTGCGCTCCACCCGGCTCAGCGAGCTGGCGCAGGCGTTGACCGACGAGCTGATTCACCAGGAGGAGTGGCTGCCCGTCAGCGTGGAGCCGGACGGCACCTATGACGTGAGCCATATCGACTCCCCGATCCTGCAGCCGGATTCACGAATTGCCTTGATGCTGAGCCTTGTTCCAAGCGCCGAGCCGATGAGTGGTACCGACGTCATCCGCATGGGTGAGCAGCTTGCCGCAGTCACCCGTGAACTCAGTGCGGCGTTGACTGAGTAACCGCTGCATCGGCGTCCCAGTTCCGAACCGGCACCGAACCTGATGACTTTGGACCCTGACGCTTTGGTTGCGTGCGGCGAAGGCTTCGATTCATAACCGTCTCCACGGGAGGTGAAACGGTGTTGACGCTCGAGTCACGGGTGACGGTTCCGGGTCTGACCGGAGCCGAGATCACGACCTTTCTGTCTGAGTGCACTGACGCGGGATATCAACAGTGGTGGCCCGGCGTGCACCTGCATCTGCACTCCCTCACTGCGGGCGGAGGTGCCCACCTCGGTGATGAGATCTTCATGGACGAGTTCATCGGTACCCGGCGACTCCGCATGACTGCTGTGGTTGTCGAAGCAGAACCCGGCCGAAAGATCATGTGGCAGATGAAGAAAGGCATTCGTCTCCCGGCCTGGCTGACGATCGAGGTGGTCGATCACCCCGGAAGTGTCGACGTCCGCCACACCATCACCGCCGGCTGGGCGGGAGCAGGACGCGTGCTCGACCCGCTCTTGCGGCTCTACTTTTCACCGTCATTCGCCGCAGCGATGGACAAGCATGTTCACACCGAATTTCCGCTGATCCGCGACCGCCTGCACGCGGCCACCGATTAACACCGAGGGAAGGAATCAACATGAACCGCGAAGTGTGCAAATTCTTTTCAGGCTCGTTCGCCGCACTGGGTTACGCGCACGCAGCGTACGCAGTGGCAACGGCCCGCGGCATCATCAACGAACCGATCTTCCTCGGACGACGGTGGGGCGTCGGCTTCATGTGGTCCGAGGCCGCCGTCTACTCCGCGCTGGCCGTAGCCCTCGGCTACGCGGGCTGGGGCGGGAAAACCCAAGAGCAACAGGTGAATATCCAAAGCAGCCAACCCACTGCCGTGCCCAAGACGGCACCGCCGGTATCCGTTGACTGATGTTCGGCGGCCCCGACCCGGCCCGGCTGTTGCTTGACCGACTCCACGATCCGCGGAGCCGCCGCGTGGTTCTAATATCGCACTGCCTACTGAATCAGAACACTCGCTACGCAGGTGGCGCGTCGCGCCCCGGGGTGGTGGCCGAGCTTGTCGAGGAACTCGTAGACGCCGGCTACGGCATCCGTCAGCTTCCGTGTCCCGAAAGGCTCGCGTGGGGTGGCGTACTCAAACGTCGCAGCCTGTTGCTCTACCACTCGAAGGGCGGCCCGCTGTACCCCGTCCGCAGTGTCTTGCTCAGTGCGTTCGTGTGGTGGACGAAGATCGCGTACCGACGACTGGCCCGGCAGGTGGCACGCGACGTGATCGATTATCACCGCGCCGGGATCACCGTCGGCGGCATTGTCGGTATCGGTGCCTCACCGTCGTGCGGCGTCACGACCACCCTCGACCTTCGCGCGTCGCTGGAAGTCGTGGCAACCTGCCCGGCAGCCGAGCTGACGCGAGATGTGATGAACGAACGTGCAGTTCTGAACTGCCGCCGCCCCGGGGCGGGTCTGTTCATCGAGTCGTTGGACCGAGAACTGCAGCGCCGCAAGGCGAATCTACCGGCTCGCGAGCATGACCTCGCGGCAGAACTGCGCGGTGAACGACAGACGGTGCTGGCCGGCCCGCCGCCCAAGACACTGGGCGATCGTGGTCACCAGATGACCACCTGAACGGTGATGGTTCCCAGGCACAGCAGGACACCCAAGTACGGAACCGCCACCGGGACACTCATGAATCCGCCATGCGTACGGTGGCGTCGCTTGATGACGATCAGCGACGCGTTCACCAAAGTGAAAATGGCGAGAACCAGCAGGCTGGTCAGCTGCGCCAAGGCCACCAGTGGCAGGACCACAGTGCCGACGATCATGGCGGCGACGATGACGAGGGTCGCTGTCACCGGTGTTTGAAACGACCGGTGGACGAGACCAAACCTGCTGTGAATCCAGCCCTCTTTGGCCAATCCATAGAGGGTCCGGGAACCCATGATGACCTGGACGATAACCCCGTTGATCGCAGCGATCATGCCGATCACACTGAGGAACACTCCGTGGCTCACGCCGCTTCGCTCGATCACCAGCGTGAGTGGTGCGTCGCTGGCCGCCAATTCGGCCGGAGGAACCAAGGTCGTCGAAACGACGACGACGAGCAGGTACAAGACGGTCGACGCCAGCAGAGCGAACAAGATGGCCAGCGGCATCGTGCGACTCGGGTTGCGGGCTTCTTCGGCCACGTTGACCATGTCCTCGAATCCGATGAACGCGTAGAACGCCAAGAATGCGCCGGCGACGACACCACCGAGGCCCACCGCGGGATCGATGGCAACGAGCGAGCCGACGTCGAGATGCGTGAAGGCCTTTCGGCCGAACCAGATCACCAGCAGTAAACCGAGGACCTCCAACCCGGTGAGCAGCGCTGCCATTATCGCCGATTCGCCGATTCCCTTGATCGCGATGGCGCCGAGTACGACGAGCAGGCCCAAACTGCCTGCCATTGTCGGAACGGAAATGAACGAGTTCAAATATCCCGCGAAGCCCTGCGCCAACGCGGCTGCAGACGCGACCCCGCCACCGACCATCGTCAGGCCGATCACCGTCGAGAGCCAGCGCTTTCCGAATGCTCGATGCAGGTAGACCGAGACGCTGGCGCTCACCGGATAGCGGCCGGCCAATTCCATGTACGACAACGCAGTCACCGTGGCAGTGACCATTGCCATGAGGAAAGCCAGCGTCGTGCTCGCACCAGCGAAGCCAGCCACCTTGCCGATGAGCACGTAGATGCCCGCCCCGAGGATATTGCCGAGCCCGTACAGAGCGACAGTCGGCAAGCCGAGGGTCCGGTTCAGCCGGCCGCCACCTGCAGAGGTGTCCTTCACGGGCGGATCGAACCGACGACGGTGCGCACGGCCTCATGGTTGCACAATCTGCCCGCCACCGTCGTCGGGTGCGGACCTGCCTCACCCGGCCGGCTCGAACTCCCAGAGCTCGGGAGAGCCATTGCGACCCTTGGCAATCGGGAAATAACTCCGATGGGTGGCCGGATCGACCGCGACTGAATGGGCGCCGTCGGCAAGATGGCCCGAGCCGCGCGGCGCGAGACGTCCGTGGTCGTCATCGAAAATACTGACGACACCGCTTTCGGCGGCAACGTAGATCCGTCTGGCGGCTGGGTCGTAGGCCAACACATCCGGTGACTCCCCCACACCGCGGTCATCTATGATCGCTCGTGTGGTGAGGTCGACGGTCACCATGGCAGCATTGTCTTCACAGCCCACGAACATCACCTGATCGGTCACGTCGAGCGCCTCGCCGTGCGGGTGATCACAACCGGGCGTCGGAATGCGTTCTGTGACAGTGAAATTCGCCGGATCGATAAGCGATAAGTCGTTTCGACCTTGAACGGCGACGACCATCCGGTCGGCGGTGGAGTCGTAGACGATGTTTCCGACCTCGCCGCCTAGGGGGACGGTGCCCCGAATAGCACCGGTGTCGGCATCGGCCACCGTCTCGGTGCCCGCCGACTCGTTGGTCGTCCATACGGCGTGCCGGATCGGGTCATAAGCCAGCCCATCCGGATACGAATCCGTTGCAGCGCGAAACAAGACCCGCCCGGAGTCCACGTCGATGGCGACGAGTTGGTTACGACCCGTCGCCGTCGCGTACACCCGCCGCTTCTCGGGGACGACGAGCACACCGTGGACATCGGGCAGGTCCGGAAGAGTGCGAACCACAGCGTGGGTTCGAACATCGACATCGATCAGTTCGCCCGTGCCCATGTGGGCGATGAAGAGCCGGCCGCGATCACGATCGAGTGCGGTGTAGTCGAATCGCGCTGGGCCGCCCGTCAGCGCCGTCTCGAATACTCGCCGCAACGGCAGCGGACTCGAGTTCAACGAGGCCGAGCATGCAGCCACGAGCACGAGGCCGACCAGTCCCGCCACCGCTCGCCTGCGCGATCCCACGACACCATATTTCACGGCGGCGGCCCCGACAGCTACCCACCAGGCTCGGGACCCCCGTCAGTGTCGGGGACCGACTGATCCGAAGTCAGCTGACGGCATCGGCCAGCGCGGACAGCGTCTCAGCGGCGCTGTACTTGGGCTGCCAGCCGAGAAGATCTCTGGCCCTGCTGGTGTCCATCACCGTCGATGCCCGGCCGGCATGCAACCACTCCAGCGCCGAAGGCGCGAACGGCAAGCGCGCCAACACCTCCGAGGTGGCCACCGCCGCGACGTGCGGCACCTTGATCGGCCTGGCACCCAGCGCCCGGCCGACGTCCGACATCGTCACCAGACCGTCGCCGGCGATGTTGTACGCCCCGGGGGGCGCTGTCGTGGTGGTCACCGCGAGGGCGATCGCCGACGCGACGTCATCGTGGTGCACCAACTGCACCGGTGTACCGGGATCGGGCATCGGCGGTTTGAGCACCGGCACTGCCTGAGTGAGTCGACGCACCGCGTCGGGCAGTTGATTCCACGGCATGGCCTCGGCCAGCGCGGGTGCCTTGGGACCGGCGACGATGCAGGGCCGAAGGACATACACCTCCAAGGACGAACCCTCGGTGGCTTCGGCCAGCGCCTGCTCGCATGCGGCCTTCTGTTCGGAGTAGTAGTGCTCCGGCGTGCCACGAGTGGGAACGTCCTCAGTGATGGGCACCGGATTGTCTCGGTGGTAGCCGTACGCCGCCACCGATGAGGTGTACACGAGGCGGCGCGGCCCACCGGCCACCGTGGCCTCGAAGACGTTGCGTGTGCCGGCGAGGTTGATCCTGGCGCTCTCCTCCCGCGTGCCCATGATGATGAAGGCGAGGTGGACAACCACGTCGACGTCTTTCACCAGAGCATCGACTGCTGCCCGGTCCAGAATGTCGCCCTGCCGGTACACCGTCTTGGTCCAGCCGCGGTCCGCCGGGTCGAAAGGTCGCCGGGCCATGCCGATGATCTGCGTGACATCGGGGTGCGCCTCGAGCGCCTCAATCGTGGAGATCCCGATCTCCCCGGTAGGTCCGGTGACTGCGACGCGAAGTGCCATGGAGGTCGCTGTTCCCTGCTAGAGATAGGCCGAAACGGCTCTCGGTGCGGACTAACGTCGCCACAGACTCCGAACTTGTGCCGGGTCAAGCTTCAAGTTGTTCCGGATGACGATGTCCTGATTCCTGTCAGAGATCTGACTGGAGACCGTGATCAGCTTGGGCTCCGGCGGGCGGTCGGCGAAGACTCTCCGGTACGTCACGAAGGTTCTCCCGTCGATCGTGTAGACCGCCGAGCCGGTTCTGTCGGTGAGCTTCATGCCCTTTTGCACAATCTCCTGGATCTGCCGTGCATTCGAGTCGAGCTGCTGCTGCCTTTCGGCCTCTCGTGCTTTCGCTTCCCTATACCAAAGCGAGTCATGCTTTTGTACGGGAATTTTCGGAATCAGGTCGAACAAGCTCTTGTGCTTCGGGGTTAAGTCGTCCAACCGCTGAATGGGGTTGAGCGTCGTTTTCCGATTGAAGAGTTCTTTGACGGTGCTCAAGAAGAACTTGCCGAGCGCACCGAAGGGATCGCTCCTGCTTGCCGCGACGGCGCTCTTCGCGGTCAGTGGGGTGCTGTTCGGGGCGGCAACACGCGAGGACGGTCGCGGCTTCCCGTCGCCTGCCGCCGGCGTCCGGTTCACCGTACGGGCTGGCGTCGATCGCGAGCGGGCACGCGACGCCGCTGCCGAACCGGAGTCACCGGCCTTGGGCGACGATGCGGCCGACCCAGCCGGCGACGACCCGACGCCACTGTCTGCGCTGGCCAGACCCACCCCGGAGCCGACAAGTGACCAGCCGATGAGCGCCGCACCGATGCCTGCGGTCGCCGCACCGAGCTGCAACCACCTACGCACGGGCACATCTCTGGATCCGTGCCCCGACAGATAGCTGCGTTTCGCCGACGTAGACATATAACCCCCGTATTTGTCTGCGGTCCAAGAGAATTGGAAGGATCCCGGCCCTACAGCGCCACCTCTTGGACGCTGACGAGTTAGCCACGCGTTCGCGATGTTACGGCAAGAGCAACCCGCTGACGCGCAAATGAGCAGGCCGAAGCCGATGGTTCTGTATCGGCCTTGTAGACCACGTGAAGTCAAACCGGGCAAGCTCGCTCGGCCGACACCCGGCCGGGCCGGCGCCAAAGTTGGGCCGCCTGCACAGCCGTTTCGGAGATTCACTCATGACTGATGTATCGTTCCCTGGCGCCCGTCGCAATTTTGACGGGCACGCGGGCTGTGGCGCAGCTTGGTAGCGCACTTCACTGGGGGTGAAGGGGTCGCAGGTTCAAATCCTGTCAGCCCGACCGACTTGAATGACGCAACATGGTTGCGCCAACTAATAACCGCTCCGTGCGGCAATACTCGGACAGTGAGTTGATCAGTGCTGTCCAATCTTCTCGCTCATGGCGCGGTGTCTTGCGCGCCTTGGGATTGGCCGGTACCTCGGCCGCGGCGATGCGGTCGGTTCGTGCGAACGCCGATCGACTGGAGCTCGATTACACCCACTTCACCGGGCAGCGAAAATGGACCGACCACGAATTGGCCGAAGCGATCAAATCCGCTACCTCGTGGAGTCAGGTCGCTGAGGCGCTTGGGCTGGTCGGAGGTTCCTGCGTCCCCGCGCTCCGTGGTCACGCGCTACGACTCGGTATCGCCACCGGGCACTTGTCTCAGGTACGGAAGTCCCCCACCTTCGAGGGTGAGATGTCCCCGCGACTTGCTCACCTCCCACGAGCCGGATCACTGATGGCTGCCGCATGGTTTGAGCTCTGCGGTTACCACGTCTCATGGCCACTCGAGCCTTCCCGCTACGACTTACTTGCCTGGATCGGGGACTTCGCACGCCGCATCCAAGTGAAGACGACCACGGTGAAGCAAGGAGCCTCGTGGACCGTGTGGCTCTCAAACACGGGTAGAACACGCAGAACCTACGACCCCGACGAGATCGACTACTTTTTCGTGATCGACGGCGACTTCAATTACTACCTGATCCCTATCGCTGCGGTCGGCGGCCTGACCGCGATACAGCTGTCCGCCTATCGCGAATATCTCGTGCAGCGCGAGACGGTCACACCGTCAACAGCCGGTACAGACCGATCAGGCCCACCACCACGATGACCGCGCGCAGCACGTTCGGCGACAGTCGCCGGCCGTAGTGCGCGCCCAACCATCCGCCGACCAGCGACCCGACGGCGATCAGACCGGCCGCTTCCCAGCTCACCCGGTCGAACGCCACCACGGTGTAGCCGACCGCCGCGACAATGTTCACCAGCAGCGACAGCAGATTCTTGGCCGCATTCATCCGCTGCATGTCCTCGGGCAGCAGTGCGCCCATCACGCCGATCAGCAGGATGCCCTGCGCGGCGGTGAAGTAGCCGCCATAGATGCCGACCGCGAACGTCCCGGCCACCAGCGCGACCATCCGCTTGGGTGACACGTGCTCGGCCGACCGCCCCGCGGCCTCCGCGCGTGAGCGCGCATAGGCCTGGATCCGCGGCCCGATCACGACCAGCACCAGTGCCAAGATCAACAGCACCGGCACGATCTGGGTGAAGACCTTTTCCGGCAGGTGCAGCAGCAGGAACGCCCCGATCGCCGCCCCGATCAGCGATGCCGGGATCTGCCAGCGCAGTCGATCCCACTGGCCGCCGAGCTCCTTGCGATAGCCCCACGTCCCCGACACCCCGCCGGCAACCAGGCCGATCGCGTTCGACATCGTCGCCGTCACGGGTGGGAAGCCGAGAGTCACCAGCGTCGGGAAGGTGATCAAGGTGCCCGACCCGACCAGTGAATTGATCGCGCCGGCCCCCATCCCGGCCAGGACGATCACGATCATGTGGGCAACGGACACCACGAAACCCTATCTGGGCACCAGCTGACCACGGACGTCGGCCGCAGGGTCCTCCAAAGCCGCTCGCCCACAACGTGATCCAGCACACAGCACCGCCCGTGCCCCGCGGCACCTAGCCTCAGTTCCCATGAGCGAGATTCCGAGTACCGACGAGGCGCTGGCCAACCTCTCCATGCCCCTGCTCGACGCGATGATGACTCAGCGAGCCATCCGGCGGGTCAAACCCGACCCGGTCGACGACGCGATCGTCGTCAAATGCATCGAACTCGCGCTGCGAGCACCCACCGGATCCAACGGTCAGAACTGGGAGTTCATCGTCGTCAAGGATCAAAAGGTCAAAGACCAACTCGGCAAGCGCTACCGCCAACCCTGGTCGATCTACGGAGCGCTCGGCAGACGGCAAGCGGCCAACGATGAGTCGATGCTGAAGATCCTGAAGGCCGTCGAGTGGCAGGTCGACCATTTCAGCGAGATCCCAGTCCTGGTGATCCCCTGCCTGCGCGGCGGCACTCGCGTGCCCTACGTCCCGACACCGTTCGTCGGCGAGACGTCCTACTTCGGGTCGATCTACCCCAGCGTGCAGAACCTGCTGCTCGCGGCCAGAGCCATGGGCCTGGGCGCATCGCTGATCACCATGCCGCTGTGGAACGTCACCTCGGCGCGGAAGATCCTCGGCCTACCGCTGTCGGTGACACCGATCTGTGTGGTCCCCCTCGGCTGGCCGCGCGGCCGCTACGGCCCGACAACTCGCAAACCCGTCGAGGAAGTCGTCCACTTCGACACCTACGGGAACCGCGGCCTCACGCGTTAGCGGTGACCGCCGCTTCCTGGTGCGCCACCGGCCGGTCCGTGGAACCCGTTGTTCCAGCCCGGCTCGGCGACCTCCGCTTCGGTCAACATGTCACTGGTGTCGGGAATGACCGACGGTGCGCAGTTCATCGAGAAGCTGTCCTCGGTATCTGTCTCCGCGCAGGCCAGCACCCGTGGCGCACCATCGAATGCCCCGGTGAACGCGGCGACGGCAGGCGCGGCGGCGATCATCACACCGGCGACCCCGTAGGCCAGCCGCCGGGTAAGCGCAGAAGAGATAGCAAACTCCATGCCCGGCAATCTATGCCCAGCGGCCGTCAAATACCGTCAAACCCGCCGAATCAACGCGGCTTGAGCTTGCGTTTCTCCCGCACCCGCACATTGATCCGGATCGGGGTGCCGTCGAAACCGAACGTCTCACGCAGCCGCCGCTCCAGGAACCGTCGATAGCCGGCCTCCAGAAAACCGCTGGTGAACAGCACAAACGTCGGCGGACGGGCGGTGGCCTGGGTGGCGAACAGGATCCGCGGTTGTTTACCACCACGCACCGGCGGCGGGGTCGCCGCCACCACTTCCTTGATCCAGGTGTTGAGCTGCCCCGTCGAGATGCGGGCGTCCCAGGACGCCAGTGAGGTCTCCATCGCCGGCACCAGTTTCTGCACGGCGCGACCGCTCTTCGCCGAGATATTCACCCGGGGCGCCCACTGCAACTGCGACAACTCGCGGTCGATTTCCTTGTCCAGCAGATAACGCCGGTCTTCGTCCACGAGGTCCCATTTGTTGAACGCGAGCACCAGCGCCCGGCCCGCCTCGATCACCATCGACAGCACTCGCTGGTCCTGTTCGGTCAGCGGTTGCGACGCATCGATCAACACGATCACCACCTCGGCGGCGTCGATCGCGCTGTGTGTGCGCACCGAGGCATAGAACTCATGTCCGCTGGCCTGCCCGACCCGTCGGCGCAACCCGGCGGTGTCGACGAAACGCCATGTCTTGCCGCCCAATTCGATCAACGAGTCGACCGGGTCGACGGTCGTGCCCGCGACGTCGTGCACCACGGAACGCTCCGCGCCCACCAGCCGGTTCAGCAGCGAACTCTTGCCGACGTTGGGCTTGCCCACCAACGCAACCCGTCGCGGTCCACCGGCAGCAGGAGCCACCTCGGACGCGGTCGGCAGCGCTTCAACAACCTGGTCGAGCAGATCAGCCACCCCGCGACCGTGCATCGCGCTGATCGGGTGCGGCTCCCCCAGCCCCAGCGACCACAGCGCGGCCGCGTCGGCCTCGCCCTTCTCGTTGTCAACCTTGTTGGCCGCCAAGAACACTGGCTTACCCGACCGGCGCAAGATACGCGCCGCCGCCTCGTCACCGGCGGTCGCACCGACCGTCGCGTCGACCACGAGTATCACCGCGTCGGCGGTCTGCATCGCCACCGAGGCCTGCTCGGCAACCAACTGCTGCAAGCCCTTGGCGTCGGGCTCCCACCCGCCGGTGTCCTGCACGACAAACCGCCGGCCGATCCAGGAGGCGTCGTAGGACACCCGGTCGCGGGTCACCCCCGGCAGGTCCTGCACGACGGCCTCGCGCCGGCCGAGGATCCGGTTGACCAAGGTGGACTTGCCGACGTTGGGGCGACCCACCACCGCCACCACCGGCGGCGGTGCAAGGGCCTCATCCTCGTCGTCGAACCCGTCATCGGAAAGCTCCCATTCGCTTTCGTCAGACCACGTGCCGTCCTCGCTCATCGCACTGCACCACTTCGCTTTTCGACCAGATCGAGCAGGTGGCCCACCACCTCGTCCTGGGTCATGTCACTGGTATCGACGATGATGGCGTCCTCGGCCGGGCGCAGCGGGGACACCGCGCGGGTCGAGTCCAGATGATCGCGCCGGATCACATCCGCCAGCACCGTCTCGTACGCATCGGGCAGCCCGACGGCGATGTTCTGATCATTCCGCCGGCGCGCCCGCGTCTCGGCCGAGGCGGTCAGAAAGATCTTCACGTCGGCATCCGGAAGCACAACCGTACCAATGTCTCGCCCTTCGACGACGACACTGTCTGTCCCCGAAGCCAATTCGCGCTGCATGGCGACCATCCTGGTGCGCACCTGCGGGACCGCCGACACCGCGGACACCGCGCGGGTGACCTCGTCGCCACGGATTTCGGCCGACACGTCCTCGTCGCCAAGGAAAGCCCGGTCGACATCCGGGTCAGAGCCCACCGACAGCGGGACATCGGAGGCCGCCGCGATAGCCTCAGCGTCGGCCAGATCGATGCGGGCACGCAGGATCGCCAGCGTCACGAGCCGGTACATCGCACCGGTGTCCAGATAGTGCGCGCCGAGTGCACGGGCCAATCCTCGTGACACCGAGGACTTTCCGGTCCCAGCGGGTCCGTCGACCGCCACCACGCATCGGCTCACAGCCCTACCGCCTTGTACAGATCGCCCACTTCCTTGCGGGTCAACGCACGGATACTGCCCGGCCGCTGCTCCCCCAACGTCACCTCACCGATGCTGATCCGCACCAGCGCCTCCACCGGATAGCCCGCCGCCGCCAGTAGCCGGCGCACGATGCGCTTACGACCCTCGTGCAGCGTCACCCGCACCAATGTCTTTCCCGGCACCGCATCGACCACCGCGAAGTCGTCGACCGCGACCGGGCCGTCGTCGAGTTCGATACCGGCGCGCAGCGTCTTACCCAAACCCTTTGATACCGAACCGGTTACGGTCGCCAGGTACGTCTTCGGCACCTCGAACGAGGGATGCATCAACCGGTGCGCCAGCTCGCCGTCATTGGTCAGCAGCAGCAGACCTTCGGTGTCGGCGTCCAGTCGACCGACGTGAAACAGATTCTTGTTGCCGCGGACTCGATGCTCCACCAGATCACCGATGCACGGCCGCCCGCGGTCGTCCGACATCGTCGAATGCATGCCGACGGGCTTGTTGATCGCCAGGTACATCATCGAGTCGTCCAGGACGATGCGTGCGCCGTCCACCCGGATGTCGGCGTTGGCCGGATCGACCCGAGTCCCCAACTCGGTGACGATGCGCCCGTCGACCTCCACCCGGCCGTCGGTGATCATCCGCTCGGCCACCCGCCGCGAGGCGACGCCCGCCTGCGACAGCACTTTCTGCAGCCGTACTCCCTCTGGCTCAGGCATCGGTGTCCACATCGAAAGAGGCCGGTTCCTCGCCAGACGAGCCACCGGACAGTTTGGCGAAACGTGGCTCGTCGTCCAGGTTTTCACTCAGATCGTCGATCACGTCGACATCGGGAAGCAGCGGTGCAATGTCAGGCAGGTCGCCCAGCGACGACAGGCCGAGCCGCTCGAGGAACAACTCGGTGGTGGCGAACGTCGTCGCACCGGTGTCCTCGTCGGTGCCCGCCTCGGTGATCAACCCGCGGGCCACCAAGGTGCGGATCACCGCATCGACGTTGACGCCGCGCACCGCGCTGACCCGAGCGCGGGTGACGGGCTGCCGGTAGGCGACGACCGCGAGCGTCTCCAATGCCGCCCTGGTCAGCTTCGAGCGCGACCCATCCAGCAGCAGTCGCTCCACATATGGCGCGAACCGGGCCCGGGTGTACATCCGCCAGCCTCCGCCGGCCTCCCGCAGGTCGATACCGCTGTCACGCTCGGCCAACTCCGCGGCCATGGTCTCCAACTTGGCGGTGATCCGATACACCGGCTGCTCGGTCACCGAAGCCAGGGTCTCGGCGTTGACCGGGGTGTCCACCACCAGCAGCAGCGCCTCCAACACCCGGGCCAGTTCGTCGTCGTCCATTTCGGCGTGGGCGACGTCGATACCCAGATCGGACTCCGCGTCGGACCCCAGATCCACGTCGGATACGTCGGCTGCGTCGTCGGTCATGGTTGGTTCGGTTCTTCTTCCCACTCGGATCGGACCAGCTCTTCGTTGACAACCCGGTCTCCGGTCCATGAAACCTGGAGCACACCAAGTGGTTCTGGCTGCTCGAATGCTACCGTCCTGGCCCGATACAGTTCGAGCAGCGCCAGGAACCGTCCGACGATCTGGATCGGCGCCTCACAGTCGGCCACCAGCTCCTTGAACGACGCCCACTGCCCCACCCCGCGCGCCGACAGGAACTCCAGCAGCCGCTCCGCCTGTTCAGGCACCGACACCTGAGGCGCGTGCAAATGCTCGGTGCCGACGGTGGGAACCGGTCGCGGGGTGAACGCGGCGGCCGCGATGTCAGCGAAGCTGGCGGCGTCGACACCCAGCATGACCTCGGGAAGCAGGTCGGCGAAGCGCTCCTCGACGGCCACCGCCCGGGGGTAGCTGCGCAGTGCCGCGGCCTCCAGCTCGGCGAACATCTCGGCGACATGCTTGAACGCGCGGTACTGCAGCAGGCGCGCGAACAACAGATCGCGCACCTCCAGCAGCGCCAGATCCTCTTCATCGTGGACGTCGCCGGCGGGAAGCAACCGGGCGGCCTTGAGATCGAGCAGTGTGGCAGCAATCACCAGGAAGGTGGTGGTCTCGTCGAGCTCGAGTTCCGGTCCGATCTCCCGGGTGTAGGCGATGAACTCGTCGGTGACCTGATGCAGCGCGACCTCGGTCACGTCGAGGCGGTGGGCGAAGATCAGCTGCAGCAGGAGATCGAACGGACCCTCGAAGTTGGTCAGCCGGACTCGGAAACCCTTTTCGGGTGCCGGTGATTCGGTCACTTGCCGAAGCGGTCGATGACCTCGCGGGCCAACGATCGATATGCCTGTGCGCCAGCCGATTTCGGCGCCCAAGTGGTGATGGGCTCGCCGGCGACACTGGTCTCGGGGAAGCGCACGGTGCGGCTGATGACGGTGTCGAACACCAGGTCGCCGAAGCGCTCCAGGACCCGGGCCATGACCTCACGGGCGTTGACGGTGCGGTTGTCGAACCGGGTGATCAGGATCCCGCTGATCGTCAGCCGCGGATTGAGCCGTTCTTTCACCTTGTCGACGGTGTCGGTGAGCAGCGCCAGCCCGCGAAGCGAGAAGTACTCGCATTCGGTGGGGATGACGACGCCGTCGGAGCAGGCCAGCGCATTGACGGTGAGCAGGCCCAGTGACGGCTGGCAGTCGATGAGGACATAGTCGTAACGATCGAGCACCGGGTGCAGGGCGCGGGCCAGGGTCTGCTCGCGGCCGACCTCGTTGACCAGCTGGATCTCGGCGGCCGACAGGTCGATATTGCTGGGCACCAGGTCCAAGTTCTTGACCCGGGTGTTGATCAGCACCTCGTCGATGCTGACCCGCGGCTCGACCATCAGGTTGTGCACGGTGTGGGTCAGCTCGTAGTGCGGCACGCCGAGCCCGGCCGACAGCGCGCCCTGCGGATCGAGGTCCACCAGCAGCACCCGGCGGCCGTATTCGGCCAGCGCCGCCCCGAGATTGATCGTGGAGGTGGTCTTGCCCACCCCACCCTTCTGATTGCACATCGAGATGACGGTGGCCGGACCGTGCGAGGTCAGCGGCTGTGGTTCGGGAATGTGGCGGGGCGGGCGGCCGGTGAGACCGATCGGTGTGGCTTCGTCTGCCTCGTCGGTCACGCCGTGCCCCCCGTCATCAGGCTTTTCTGCGGCGTGGCGAACATCCGCGAAAGTCTAACGGTGTGTCGGCTCCACAAGAGGCAGACCCGCGACATCATGCGCGCGGATGTGCGCCGGCCCATACCTCCCGCAGGGCATGCACCGTGACCAGCGTGTAGATCTGCGTCGTCGTCACCGAGGCGTGCCCGAGCAGCTCTTGGACGACGCGGACGTCGGCGCCGCCGTCGAGGAGATGGGTGGCGAAGGAGTGCCGCAGGGTGTGCGGCGACACCGCCGAGGAGATGCCGGCCCGTTCGGCGGCGTCCTGCAGTACCTGCCAGGCGCTCTGCCGCGACAGCCGGCCGCCGCGGACATTGAGGAAGATTGCCGGCGTGCCCCGGCCCCGGCGCGCCAGGTCGGGACGGCCTCGCACCAGGTAGGCGTCCAGGGCGGCGATGGCCGGGCGACCGACGGGCACCAGGCGCTGCTTGCCGCCCTTGCCGCGCAGCAATACCGATCGGGCTTCGGTGTCGACGTCGTCGACGTCGAGGCCGACAGCCTCGGAGATTCGCGCGCCCGTGGAATACAGCAGCTCCAGCAGTGCGCGGTTGCGCAGTGTGAGCGGCCCGTCGGACGGGCTGTCCCCGCCGGCACCTTCGAGCAGCGCCAGCACCTCGTCGAGGGTGAGGCTCTTCGGGAGCCGGCGACTCGGTGTGGGCGGCTTGACCGCCCGGGCGACGTCGACACCGATGATTCCTTCGGCGGCGGCGAACCGGTGAAACCCGCGCACCGCGATCAACGCGCGCGCGGCCGAGACCGCCGACAGCGGCACAGCGCCGGTGTCGGGATCGCCGCGGCGCAGCGCCACGAGAAACTCGCTGACGTCGTTCTCGGTGACCCCCGCCAGGTCGTCGATACCACGCAGGCGCAGGTGCTCGACGTAGCGGCGCAGATCGCGCCGGTAGGAACTGATGGTGTTGGCGGCCACCCCGCGCTCGATCGTGAGGTGGTCGAGGTAGCCCTGCAGCTGGCCGTCCAACGCCGGGCGGAACGTGGTCATGAGCCGGCCTTGCGGGCGGCGAACGCCTTCGAACGATCAGGCCACGGCGCATCGACAGGCCGAGTCGGCTTACCCTCGACGACTGCGGCGTACGTCGCCAGAATGCCTGCTGCTGCAGTGGAATTCACGATCTCACCGGCCAGCACCTTGTGCGCGGCGTCCTCGATACCGAACCAGTGCACCTCCATGTCGGCTTCTTCGTCGTGGCCGTCGGGACGACCGACGTCGACCAGACCCCGAGCGAGGTACACCCGTAACGCTTCGTCGGCGAAACCCGGCGAGGACACCAAATCGACCAGCACGCTCCAGTGCTCAGCGGTGAGGCCGGTCTCTTCGAGCAGCTCGCGCGCCGCGGCTGCCGCCGGATCCTCCCCCGGTTCGTCGAGTAGTCCGGCCGGCAACTCCCACAGCCGGCGGCCTACCGGATGGCGGTACTGGTACACCATGGCCACCCGGTAGGCGTCGTCGACCGCGGCGACCGCCACCGCACCGTAGTGTTCGACCACTTCACGTTTGGCAGTGTGACCGCCGGGCATGCGGACCTGATCGGTCCGCAGAGCGAGAATGCTTCCGCGGTAAACGGTTTCGGAGGAGACGGTCTCGAAGTCGTGGTCAGCCACGAGCCGAGTGCTCTGGAACCTGCTCGGCCAGCGGCTGGGCCGACTGATCCGGACGTTCCTTGCCGTTGGAGTGCTGCTCGGGGATCTCCAGGGACAACCGCTCGGCCGCCTTGTAGTCGATCGCCGCACCGACGAACGAGACGAACAGCGGATGCGGTCGGGTGGGCCGGCTCTTCAGTTCGGGATGGGCTTGCGTGCCGACCAGGAACGGGTGCACGTCGCGCGGGTACTCCACGAACTCGACCAGATGACCGTCCGGTGAGGTGCCCGAGAACTGCAGCCCGCTCTGGGCGATCCGGTCGCGGTAGGAGTTGTTGACCTCGTAGCGGTGCCGGTGACGCTCGGACACGTGCGTCGAGTCGTACGCCTCGGCGACGATCGAACCGACTTCCAGCGTCGCCGGGTAGGCGCCCAGGCGCATGGTGCCACCCAGATCGGCGTCACCGGCGACCGCGTCGCGCTGATCGGCCATCGTGGAGATCACCGGATCCGGTGTGTCCGGGTCGAATTCGGCCGAGTTGGCTTCGGCCAGACCCACCGAACGTGCGGCCTCGATCACGATGCACTGCAAGCCCAGGCACAGGCCCAGCACCGGCAGTCCACGCTGGCGGGCATGGCGGATCGCACCGATCTTGCCCTCGATGCCGCGGATGCCGAACCCACCGGGAATGAGGACTCCGTGCACATCACCCAGCGCAACGGCAGCGCCGCTGTCGGTCTCGCAGTCGTCGGAGGCCACCCAGCGCATCTCGACCTTGGCGCGGTGGGCGAATCCGCCGGCGCGCAGCGCCTCGGCCACCGAGAGGTAGGCGTCGGAGAGGTCGACGTATTTGCCCACCAACGCAATTCGCACGGTCTCCTTGGGCTCGTGCACCCGGCGCAGCAGGTCGTTCCACTGCGTCCAGTCGACGTCGCGGAACGGCAGATTGAGCCGGCGCACCACGTAGGCGTCGAGCTCCTCGCGGTGCAGCACCTTCGGAATGTCGTAGATCGACGGCGCGTCGGGGGTGGAGATCACCCCGTCGATGTCGACGTCACACATCAGCGCGATCTTGTTCTTCAGCGGCTCCGGTACGTCGCGGTCACAGCGCAGGATCAGCGCGTCGGGACTGATACCGATGCTGCGCAGCGCGGCCACCGAGTGCTGGGTGGGTTTGGTCTTCAGCTCACCCGACGGCGCGAGATACGGCACGAGGGACACGTGAAGGAAGAAGCAGTTCTCCCTGCCGACCTCATGGCGCACCTGGCGTGCGGCTTCCAGGAACGGCAGCGACTCGATGTCACCGACGGTCCCACCGATCTCGGTGATCACCACGTCGGGACGGTTGCCCGCGGCGTCGGGCTCGGCCATCGCCAGGATGCGGCCCTTGATCTCGTCGGTGATGTGCGGAATGACCTGCACGGTGTCGCCGAGGTACTCGCCGCGACGCTCCTTGGCGATCACCGACGAATACACCTGCCCGGTGGTCACATTGGCCGACCCGGACAGGTTGCGGTCTAGGAAGCGTTCGTAGTGACCGACGTCGAGGTCGGTCTCCGCGCCGTCCTCGGTGACGAAGACCTCGCCGTGCTGGAACGGGTTCATCGTTCCCGGGTCCACGTTCAGATAGGGGTCGAGCTTCTGCATCGTCACCTGCAGACCGCGTGCGGTCAACAACTGACCGAGGCTGCTGGCGGTCAGACCCTTGCCGAGCGACGAAACAACTCCACCGCTGACGAAGAGATGCTTGGTAGCGGTCTGCGGGTGCTTGCGCAATGGGGGCAAGAGCAACCTCCGTGACGTCGGGCAGGGGATCGCTGTGAACTGCCTGGGCCTGCCTACCCACGGAATCTCACCCTAACACCGACGCCGACAAGCGTGCGCTAACACGCGGGTGGCCTTCGTTACCCCTGAGTTACTGCGGGACGGTGACCGAAGCTGCGCCCGGCCCGATGCCGAACTTGCCCGACGGCGCGCCGTTGATCAGGTTCTGCAGGGCCAGCACTGTCGTGATGCGGCCCGATTCCGCGCTGATGTCGTCGACGGTGGTCACATCGGCGGCCATACCGGCATCGGCACGGGTCACCGCCAGGGCAGAAGTTCCGGTGGCCGAGCCGTCCCGCCCGGCGAGCACCGTCCCCGACCCGTGCGGTGCCATTCCCGCGGCGAAGCGGGCGACCGTCGAGCCCTGGTTGCCTGCATCGTCACCCAGCGCTCCCCCGGTGACGACGACGGCGGTGTTGGCCGCACCGATGCGATCGCCCTGGTAGGTGAGGAAACCGGTGTCGCGCAGCGCCGCCAGCACGGTGTCGCGCTGGGTGTCGTCGGCTGGGCGGATCGCGGGGTTGCGGTTGATCAGCAACGCGATGCCGAGCAGGTCACCTGCTTGTGAGCCCTGGTCGACCAGCGTGGTACTCAGCTGCGCACCGGCGGGCACGATCGACGAGTTGACCACCGAGCGCAGCTTCTCCGCGGAGTTCGCGTCGACGAACTCCCTCGTGAGCGCGACCGTGCCGGTGACGATGCCACCGGCCTGACCGACGATCCGGTTCATCGCCGCCACGTCGTCGTTGTCGGCGTCAGGGGTGCGGAACAGCACCACCGACTTGCCGGCCAGCGCGTCCTTGACGATCCGACCCGACATCTGCTTGTCGAAATCATCAGCCGCACCGAGCTTTTCGTTCAGCGCGTTGCGCTGATCGGTGAGCGAGGTGATCTGCTTGTTCAGATCCTGCTTTTCGTCGCGCAACCCCGACAGCAGCGTGTCGGAGAGCACGCCGGAGCCCAGGAAGACACCGACGGCCAACGCAAGGAACACCGCAGCCAGCGAAATGGCATGGTGGCGTAGCGAAATCACAGCGATGAGCCTTTCTGCTCTACGCCTAGGTCACCCAGCTCTGCACCCACAGCGAGAAGCGATTCCAATAGGTCACGATCCAGTCGATGACGAAAGTGTCGGCCCGCGACACCCACAGCGCCGCGATGATGGCGAACAGAACCGCGAGGATCAGCATCGCGATCGCGCCACCGGAGATGTGGTTGCGGTACAGCGTGGCAACGGCTTTCGCGTCGACCAGCTTCTCACCGACCTTCAGCCGGGTGAGGAACGTCGACGGGTTGCTCTGCTGGCGCGAGCGGTCGAAGAACTCTTCGATGCTGGCCGAATGCCCGGCGGTGACGATCAGCGAGGCGCCGTGGTGGTCGACGAGCAACAGCGCCAGGTCGGCGGCGGAGCCCGCGGCCGGGAACGTCATCGCGCCGATGCCCAGATCCTGAATCCGCTCCAAGCCGTTGGCGTGGCCGTCGGCGTCGGCGGGAAGCACCACCTGCGCACCGCTCTTGAGCACGTCGGCGCTCATTTGATCGGGGTTGCCGACGATCAGCTGGGGCCGGTAGCCATTCTTCTGCAGCAGGTCGGCGCCGGTCTCCACACCGATCAGCACCGGCTGGTACTCCTTGATGAACGGTTTGAGCGCTTTGAGGTCATCCTCGGCGCCCGGCCCATCAGCGACCACCAGGACGTGGCGGCGGTAGACGTCGACGTCGATGTCGGGAATGCCGATGCCGTCGATCAGCAGCGGGCTCTCGCTGCGGATGAACTCGATGGTGTTGCCCGCGAAAGCCTCCAGGTGCGCGACCAGTCCCGTCTTCGCGTCCTGCATGAGGTCGGCGATCTCTTCATCGCTGCGCTCCACGCCCAGGGCCAGCCGGCGATCACCCGCATACACCCCGCCGTTGTGCAGCCGGATCTTCGCGCCGTCCTTGATCTTCTTGAAGACCTCGGGACCCGCGGTGTCGATCAGCGTGATGTTGTTGGCCACCAACACTTCCGGGCCGAGATTCGGGTACCGGCCCGAAATCGACGGGGAGGCGTTGACGACGCCGGCGATGTTGGCGTCGACCAGAGCGTCAGCGGTCATCCGGTCCAGGTCGAGGATGTCGAGCACGACGATGTCGCCCGGGCCGATGCGACGCAGCAGGCGGTCGATGTCGCGGTCGACGCGGGCGGTGCCCGTGACTCCTGGTCGTGCACCGGTATTACGGGAGAGAAGCGCTGACATCTTCATGCTGGGATTCTGTCGGCGACCGGACGGATATCAGCGGAGGCGCGCCGTAACACCAGCCACACAAGTCACATTTTGTCACAGCAGTAACACGGTTCGGACACGCGATCTGCTGCGTTACGAGCTCAGCTGAGCCGTTCCTGCTGCGCGGCCTCGAGCAGCTCACGGGCGTGCGCCCGGCCGGTGTCGGACTCCCCGAGCCCCGCGAGCATCCGCGCGAGCTCACCGACCCGCTGTTCGGTGTCCAGGCGCCGCACCTCGCTGGTTCCGTTGCCGGCGCTGTCGACGACGAGGTGGCTGTCGGCGTAGGCGGCGACCTGCGGCAGGTGCGTGACGACGATGACCTGGTGGCTGCGGGCCAGCCGCGCCAGCCGACGACCGATCTGCACCGCGGCCCGGCCACCGACGCCGGCGTCTACCTCGTCGAACACCATCGTGGTGCCCTCCGCCGAGGCGGCAAGCACCACCTCGAGGGCCAGCATCACCCGGGATAGCTCGCCGCCGGACGCGCTCTTGTTCAGCGGCAGTACGTCGGTGCCGCGGTGTGCGGTGAAGCCGAACTCGACCAGGTCGATACCTTCGCTGCCAGCGTGCACGGTCTCGCCGGACGGCAACCGCAGCGGTGCGCTGTCGTCGTCGCGAGCCGGCATCAGCGACACCGTGACGCTGAAGTCGGCATGCGTCATCGCCAACCCGGTGAGCTCGGCGGTGATCGCCTTGGCCAAGCCTTTCGCCGCCTTGGTGCGGGCCTTGGACAGCTCGAGCGCGGACGTCGCCACTCCAGCGGCCAGCTCGTCGACGCGACGGGCCAGCCCGGCCAGCGCATCTTCGGAGACGTCGAGCTGCGCCAAGCGTTCCCGGGATTCTTTGGCCCACGCCAGCACACCGTTGACGTCCGCGGCGTACTTGCGGGTCAGGCTGCGCAGCTCCGCCTGGCGGGCCAGCTTGGTCTCCAGAGCGCTGGCGTCGTCGGGCAGGTCGCCCAGGAAGTCACCGAGTTCGCGAGCGACATCACCGACGACGGTCAACGCGTCCGTGAGCTGTCGGGACAGCGCACCCAGCGCGGGATCGTCGGTGGACTGCAGCAGCGCCGCTGCGCGGCCCAAAGTGTCTGTCGCCGAATGGGGTTCGCCGTCGGCGAGGTCATCAGCCGACAGGTTGGCGCGAGCACCGGCCACGGCCTCGCGCAGCGCGTCGAGTTCGGAGAGCCGGCGGATGTCGGCCACCAGCGATTCATCTTCGCCCGGGGCCGGGTCGAAACCGTCGATCTCGGTCAGCGCGAACTTCAGCCGGTCGGCCTCCTGAGCCAGCTCCCGAGCCCGGTTGGTCCGGTCGACCAGATCGCGTCGAGCCACCTGCCACTGATCGCGCAGCTTCCGGTACCGCTCGAGTTTCGCGTCCACCCCGGCGAACCGGTCCAGTGCGGCGCGCTGCTCCTCGGGTCGCATCAGTCGCAGCTGGTCGTTCTGGCCGTGCAGCGTCAGCAGTTCGGCGGTGAATGTCGACAGCGACTTGGCCGGCACGCTGCGCCCGCCGAGGTAGGCCCGCGACGGCCCGTCGCGGCTGACGGTCCGCAGGGCGATGATGCTGCCGTCATCGTCGCGGTCGGCGCCAGACGAATCGAGAATCTCGTCGATCTGCTTGCCCGTGACGTCGTCGAGTTCTGCAGTGGCGAAACGGCCTTCGACCACGGCCCGTTCGGCGCCCGACCGTACCCGGCTGGCGTCGGCGCGCGCACCGCCCAGCAGATGAAGTCCGGTCACCACCATGGTCTTGCCGGTGCCGGTCTCGCCGGTCAGCACCGTCAGGCCGCGGTCGAACTCCGCGGTGGCGGCGCTGATCGCGCCCAGCGACTCGATTCGAATCTCGGCCAGCATCGCCAGATCACTGCCCCCGCCAGCCGGTGACCGGCAGGCGAAACTTGCGGACCAGCCGGTCAGTGAACGGCGCACTATCCAGCCGCACCCACTTCAACGGTGTCGTGCACTTGGTCACCTCGAGCCGTCCGCCCGCCGGCACCCGCATCTCGCGGCGGCCGTCACAGAACACCAGCGCCTCGTGGCTGTCGTCCTCGATCTCGATCGCGATCAACGCGGTAGGGCTGGTGACCATCGGACGCGCGAACAACGCGTGGGCATTGTTGGGCACCACGATGATTGCCTCCAGGTCCGGCCACACCACCGGCCCGCCGGCGGAAAACGCGTAGGCGGTCGACCCGGTGGGGCTGGAAACCAGCACACCATCGCAACCGAAGGACGACACCGGCCGGCCGTCGATTTCCAGGACGACACCGATCACCCCGAGCCGCGCACCCTTCTCGAGGCTGGCCTCGTTCAGCGCCCACCCGCGAGTGATGACCTCTCCGTTGGCCCGTACGGCGATATCGAGCGTCATCCGTTCCTCGACGCGGTAGCTGCGGTCGACGACGTGTTCGAGGACGGTGTCGATGGCTTCGGCTTCGGCCTCAGCGAGAAAGCCGATACGGCCGAGGTTGATGCCGAGGACCGGGATCTCGGCGTTGCGCGCCAATTCGGCGGCCCGCAGGAAGGTTCCGTCACCGCCGAGGACGAGCACCAGCTCGCACCCGACGGCCGCATTGGCGTCGGCGTCGACCACCTCGGTGGTCGAGCCCACCGCGTGCATGTCATTCGGATCGAAATGCGAGGCCCGGTCGACAGCTTCGGCGGACAGCAACCGCAGCGTAATGCCGTTGTCGCCCAACACCTTTTCCACCCGACGAGCCGTCTCGGTGGCTTCATCGCGGCCATTGTTCACGACGAGCAGGATCGCCCGCTCAGAAGTCATTGCGGTCCTTCCGCGACGGCGCGGCGTACCGCGGCGTCCAGTTCGTCTCCGTGCAACCCGTTGTCCGTTTCGGCGCGCAGCAGGAGAAAGTATTCGACATTGCCCGACGGGCCGGGCAGCGGGCTCGCGGTGGCGCCGACCGTCTGCCAACCGAGCTCCCCGGCGCGGGCGGCGACGGCCAGCACCGCGGCGGTCCGCAGTGCCGGATCGGACACCACACCACCGGCGCCGACCTGCTCGCGCCCGACCTCGAACTGTGGCTTCACCATGGGAACGATATCGGCGCGGGCCGACGCGCAGGCAGTCAGTGCGGGCAGCACCGTGGATAACGAGATGAACGACAAGTCCGACACCACGAGATCGACGGGGCCGCCGATCGCCTCAGGCGTCAGATCACGGACGTTGGTGCGCTCGATGACAGTCACCCGCGGATCCGAGCGCAGCGACCAGGCCAGCTGCCCGTAACCGACGTCGACGGCCACGACTTCGGCCGCGCCACGGTCCAGCAGCACCTCGGTGAAGCCCCCGGTCGATGCACCGGCGTCCAAGCACCGCCGCCCGACCGGGTCGATACCGAAGGCGTCCAAGGCGCCGATCAGCTTGTGGGCGCCGCGGGACACCCAGGTGCGCTCGTCACTGGCGTCGACGGTGAGGTTGGCGGTGACGGCCACCGCGGTGGCGGGTTTGACCGCCCGCATGCCGTCGATGCTGACCCGGCCCGCGCCGATGAGTTCGGCGGCCTGCTGTCGTGAACGTGCCAAGCCGCGACGGACCAGCTCAGCGTCAACCCGGGCACGCCGCGTCATGCGCGAACTCAGCCCTTCTCCACCGATTCCAGCGCATTGACCAGGATCTGGTGCGCTTCCTCGAGCTGCCGTCCGACGGCGTCGATATCGACACCGGCGACGTCGGCGCTGTCCGGGTCGACGCTGGGCAGCTGAGCCAGCACGGCGTCGATGTCGGCGCGGATCTGTTCGGGGTCGGTGTTCATGTCACCGTTCACGCTAGCTGATCCTGAGCCGTCAGCAGGGACCAGCGCTGCAGCGCGGCGCGTGCGGTGTCGTCACCGGCTCGCACGGCGAGCTGGCGTCCGTTCCCGGCGGCGTCCCACACCGCCCGCGCGGTGGCGCGGACCACCGAGAGGCCGTCCTGGCTTTCATCTGCAGCCGCCGCCGTCACAGTGACCGCGCCATCGGCGACCTCAACCCGCCACGCGGCTTGTTCGGCGACCTCCAGGTTCTCCGGGCCGGTGTGCAGATCCCGAAGGTCGGCACCGATGTAGGTGGGCCGCTGCTTGGGCACCGCGTGCACCGCCTCGGCGGCCGTGCTGACCCCGCACAACACCATGAGGCTGGGCAGATCGGTGGCATTCGCGCCGGCAATATCGGTGTCGAGGCGGTCACCGACCACCAGTGGCGTGTCAAATGACCCCCGCGCCAACGCATCCCGCATCAGGGCGGGAGCTGGCTTGCCGGCCACCTGGTAATCGGCGTCGGTGGCGGTGCGCAACGCGGCGACCATCGAACCGTTTCCGGGGAGCAGTCCCCGCTCGGTGGGCAGCGTGCGGTCGACGTTGGCAGCGACCCACAGTGCCCCGGACCGGATGGCGAGCGCAGCCTCGGCCAGGTCCGGCCATGCTGTCGTCGTCGAGTGCCCCTGCACGACGGCAACGGGCTCGTCGTCGAAGCGTCGGACCGGCGTCAGACCGACGGCCTCGACCTCACCGGCCAGCGCGTCGGTGCCGACGATCAGCACCTTCGAGCCGGGCTCCAGCTGCTGAGCAAGCAGGCGAGCCGCGCTCTGGGCACTGGTCACCACATCGGCGGCATCCGCGGTGAACCCGAGCTCGCGCAGATGGGCAGCCACGTCGTCAGCAGCGCGGGAGGCGTTGTTGGTGACGAACAGTTTGCGAATCTGGGCGGTGTCGAGGGCGTCGATGGCACCTTCGGTCGGCGCATGCCCGCGGAACACAGTGCCGTCCAAGTCGAGCAGCAGGCAATCATGTTGCTGCACAAGGGTTGTCACGTCAGGCCAGCTCGCTGACCCGGTCTTCGGCGTCGGTGACGCCGTCGATGTCGGCCGCGGCAGCGTGGATGAACCACTGCAGCGCCTCATCACCTCGATCGAGCGCGAGCAGCGTCTCGGCATAGGCGTAGAACAGGCGAGCGGCGGTCGATCCGGTGCGCGACGGATCTGGCTGCGGCGTGGACAGCACCACCAACGCCTGCTCCAGCTGACCGAGGTCGGCGCGGGCACCGGCGGCCACGATCCGCAGTTCGTCGGCGTCGTCGCCGGTGAGCTCGGCCGCTTCCGGGCTGCGAGCAAGTTCGATGGCGCGTTCGGGCCGGCCTACCCCGCGTTCGCAGTCGGCGATCAGAGGAAGCAGCTGCGACTTGCTGCCCATCCGGCGGGCGGCGCGGAACTCCGAGAGGGCCTGTGCCCAATCCCCGCACTGGTAGGCCGCGATACCGACGGCCTCGCGCACCGCAGCGATGCGCCCGGAACGGGCGCGGGCGGCCTGCGCATGCTCGAGCGCGGCCTGCGGATCCTCGTCCAGCAATTCACCGGCCGCGACCAGATGGCGAGCCACCGTGTCGGCGGTCGACTTATCCAAAGTCGTGAGTTCGCCGCGGATTTCGGGCGAGAGTTGCTTGGCTTCGATGGTCGACGGAATGGCCGGTCCTGGCTGGCGCGGCGCCGCGTCCTCGCCGTCGCCGAAATGTTGCGGCTGGGCCGGACGGGCACGACCCGGACCCGACCGGCGCGGGGCACTGCCGCCCCGACGGTCGCGGTTCCCGGCGCCGGCTCCCGCGGGACGACGCGGCGGACGTCCGCCGGAATTGCCTTGCCTGTCATCGACCACCTGTAAAGGATACGGGCAGCGGTCAGACAGTCACAATTCGGATAAACCACACCGTAATGGAATTCGATAAAAGAAATGGAAACGCCCCCCGATTTCTCGGGGGGCGTTTCACTAAATTGTGTTCGGCGGTGTCCTACTTTTCCACCCGTGTGGGTAGTATCATCGGCGCTGGTAGGCTTAGCTTCCGGGTTCGGGATGGGACCGGGCGTTTCCCTGCCGCTATGGCCGCCGTAACTCTATTCACTTTTCAGTGACCCCTTGTGGGGGAAACTTTAGTTTTGGTGGTGGGGTGCAGTGTGTCTGCTGGATTGTGGTTGCGGGCGTTGATGTGCGTCTTTACAGTTTTCCGAAAACAATGGTTGTTTGTTTTGGTTGTTGTAAGTTTTCGGCCGGTTAGTGCCAGTTCCCTGAACACCTTGCGGTGCGTGTAGGTCTGGTCTATCGATCCCGTGGTCTGCGGGGGGCCTTATCCCACTTAATGGGTGAGAAGCCTGGTCTTGGAATAGGTTTCCCGCTTAGATGCTTTCAGCGGTTATCCTGTCCGAACGTGGCTATCCAGCGGTGCCCCTGGTGGGACAACTGGTGTACCAGAGGTTCGTCCGTCCCGGTCCTCTCGTACTAGGGACAGGTTTCCTCAAGTTTCTGACGCGCGCGGCGGATAGAGACCGAACTGTCTCACGACGTTCTAAACCCAGCTCGCGTGCCGCTTTAATGGGCGAACAGCCCAACCCTTGGGACCTGCTCCAGCCCCAGGATGCGACGAGCCGACATCGAGGTGCCAAACCATCCCGTCGATATGGACTCTTGGGGAAGATCAGCCTGTTATCCCCGGGGTACCTTTTATCCGTTGAGCGACACCCCTTCCACTCGGGGGTGCCGGATCACTAGTCCCGACTTTCGTCCCTGCTTGACATGTCCGTCTCGCAGTCAAGCTCCCTTGTGCACTTGCACTCAACACCTGATTGCCGTCCAGGTTGAGGGAACCTTTGGGCGCCTCCGTTACATTTTGGGAGGCAACCGCCCCAGTTAAACTACCCACCAGGCACTGTCCCTGGACCGGATATACGGTCCGAGGTTAGAAGTCCAATACGATCAGAGTGGTATTTCAACAATGACTCCACCCACACTGGCGTGTGAGTTTCACAGTCTCCCACCTATCCTACACAAACCGTATCGAACGCCAATACCAAGCTATAGTGAAGGTCCCGGGGTCTTTTCGTCCTGCCGCGCGTAACGAGCATCTTTACTCGTAGTGCAATTTCGCCGAGTCTATGGTTGAGACAGTTGAGAAGTCGTTACGCCATTCGTGCAGGTCGGAACTTACCCGACAAGGAATTTCGCTACCTTAGGATGGTTATAGTTACCACCGCCGTTTACTGGGGCTTAAATTCTCCGCTTCACCCCCCAAGGGGAGTTAACGGGTCCTCTTAACCTTCCAGCACCGGGCAGGCGTCAGTCCGTATACATCGTCTTGCGACTTCGCACGGACCTGTGTTTTTAGTAAACAGTCGCTTCTCACTGGTTTGTGCCACCCCCCACCGCTGCCCACCGCACGGGTGATGACAGTAGGGGGTCCCCCTTCTCCCGAAGTTACGGGGGTATTTTGCCGAGTTCCTTAACCATAGTTCACTCGTACGCCTTGGTATTCTCTACCTGACCACCTGTGTTGGTTTGGGGTACGGGCCGTGTATACGCTCGCTAGAGGCTTTTCTTGGCAGCAAAGGATCACCGAATTCGCCTCACTCGGCTATGCATCACCTCTCAGGATATATGAAACGCGGATTTGCCTACGTTTCTCCCTACAGGTTTACCCCAGTATTACCACTGACTGGTACGGCTACCTACCTGCGTCACCCCATCGCTTGACTACTACCCACCCGGGTCCCGCGCAGCCGGTGACCCCCGCTTCCCGAAGGAATTGGTAGACCACCTTTTGGGCGGTTAGCAGAATGGATTCATCAGGGACGCTTATACACGGGTACGGGAATATCAACCCGTTGTCCATCGACTACGCCTGTCGGCCTCGCCTTAGGTCCCGACTCACCCTGGGCGGACTGGCCTGGCCCAGGAACCCTTGGTCTTTCGGCGGGCAAGGTTCTCACTTGCCTTATCGCTACTCATGCCTGCATTCTCACTCCCACACCCTCCACAGCTCCATTACCAGGCTGCTTCACCGGAGTGCAGGACGCTCCCCTACCCAATACACAAACGTGTATTGCCGCGGCTTCGGCGGTGTGCTTGAGCCCCGCTACATTATCGGCGCACAATCACTTGACCAGTGAGCTATTACGCACTCTTTCAAGGGTGGCTGCTTCTAAGCCAACCTCCTGGTTGTCTCTGCGACTGCACATCCTTTTCCACTTAGCACACGCTTAGGGGCCTTAGCCGGCGATCTGGGCTGTTTCCCTCTCGACGCACGGAGCTTATCCCCCGCCGTCTCACTGCCACGCTTTCACTTACCGGCATTCGGAGTTTGGCTGACGTCAGTAACCTAGTAGGGCCCATCGGCCATCCAGTAGCTCTACCTCCGGCAAGAAACACGCAACGCTGCACCTAAATGCATTTCGGGGAGAACCAGCTATCACGGAGTTTGATTGGCCTTTCACCCCTACCCACAACTCATCCCCTCAGTCTTCAACCTAAGTGGGTTCGGGCCTCCACGCGGTCTTACCCGCGCTTCACCCTGGCCATGGGTAGATCACTCCGCTTCGGGTCCAGAACACACCACTACACCAAGTCCTCTGACTTGGATACGCCCTATTCAGACTCGCTTTCGCTACGGCTACCCCACCCGGGTTAACCTCGCGACATGTCCCTGACTCGCAGGCTCATTCTTCAAAAGGCACGCCATCACCCCACAACAAAGTCGAAGGCTCTGACGGATTGTAAGCGCACGGTTTCAGGTACTCTTTCACTCCCCTCCCGGGGTACTTTTCACCATTCCCTCACGGTACTAATCCGCTATCGGTCACTGAGAAGTATTCAGGCTTACCGGGTGGTCCCGGCAGATTCACAGCAGATTCCACGGGCCCGCTGCTACTCGGGAACAGTTCCACAGGAGCCGTGATGTTTTCAGTTACGGGGCTCTCACCCACTACGGCAGACCATCCCAGGCCACTTCACCTAACACCACGGTTTATCACTCCCGCCCCGGCCGGCAGACCGAAGACGAAACGTCCCACAACACCGCACACACAACCCCTGCCGAGTATCACATGCATACGGTTTAGCCATCCTCCGCGTTCGCTCGCCACTACTAACGGAATCACAATTGTTTTCTCTTCCTACGGGTACTGAGATGTTTCACTTCCCCGCGTTCCCCCCCATACCCTATGTATTCAGGTATGGGTGACACGACATCACTCGTGCCGGGTTTCCCCATTCGGACATCCTCGGATCAACGCTCGGTTGACAGCTCCCCGAGGCATAACGCAGCCTCCCACGTCCTTCATCGGCTCCCAGTGCCAAGGCATCCACCATGCGCTCTTAAACACTTACAACACAAAAAACCAATTCGAAAAAAGAAATTGCACATCAAACACACACAACAGACCCGAAAGCCTCCTGCGTGCTAGATGCTCGCAACCACTATCCACAAATCAAACACCACACCCCACCACCAAAGCAGGGCAACAACACGCCTCCCACCCCACACAGGGGCCAGGGAAAAACGGGCCTGTTGTCTCAAAGCCCAACAGTGTGTTTGGCAGCACCAGGGAAAACCCCGTCCTGGTTACTTTGCTTGTCGTGCACCAGACCCCCACCCACTACAGGTGAAAAGGGCCATCCAACGAATCGATCAGAACACCGAACCCCCACACGATGTGGGCGGGCCTGATTCTCGTGGTGCTCCTTAGAAAGGAGGTGATCCAGCCGCACCTTCCGGTACGGCTACCTTGTTACGACTTCGTCCCAATCGCCGATCCCACCTTCGACGGCTCCCTCCCACAAGGGGTTAGGCCACCGGCTTCGGGTGTTACCGACTTTCATGACGTGACGGGCGGTGTGTACAAGGCCCGGGAACGTATTCACCGCAGCGTTGCTGATCTGCGATTACTAGCGACTCCGACTTCACGGGGTCGAGTTGCAGACCCCGATCCGAACTGAGACCGGCTTTGAAAGGATTCGCTCCACCTCACGGCATCGCAGCCCTTTGTACCGGCCATTGTAGCATGTGTGAAGCCCTGGACATAAGGGGCATGATGACTTGACGTCATCCCCACCTTCCTCCGAGTTGACCCCGGCAGTCTCTCACGAGTCCCCACCATAACGTGCTGGCAACATGAGACAAGGGTTGCGCTCGTTGCGGGACTTAACCCAACATCTCACGACACGAGCTGACGACAGCCATGCACCACCTGCACACAGGCCACAAGGGAACCGACATCTCTGCCGGCGTCCTGTGCATGTCAAACCCAGGTAAGGTTCTTCGCGTTGCATCGAATTAATCCACATGCTCCGCCGCTTGTGCGGGCCCCCGTCAATTCCTTTGAGTTTTAGCCTTGCGGCCGTACTCCCCAGGCGGGGTACTTAATGCGTTAGCTACGGCACGGATCCCAAGGAAGGAAACCCACACCTAGTACCCACCGTTTACGGCGTGGACTACCAGGGTATCTAATCCTGTTCGCTCCCCACGCTTTCGCTCCTCAGCGTCAGTTACTGCCCAGAGACCCGCCTTCGCCACCGGTGTTCCTCCTGATATCTGCGCATTCCACCGCTACACCAGGAATTCCAGTCTCCCCTGCAGTACTCCAGTCTGCCCGTATCGCCCGCACGCCCACAGTTAAGCTGTGAGTTTTCACGAACAACGCGACAAACCACCTACGAGCTCTTTACGCCCAGTAATTCCGGACAACGCTCGCACCCTACGTATTACCGCGGCTGCTGGCACGTAGTTGGCCGGTGCTTCTTCTCCCACTACCGTCACTTGCGCTTCGTCGTGGGTGAAAGAGGTTTACAACCCGAAGGCCGTCATCCCTCACGCGGCGTCGCTGCATCAGGCTTGCGCCCATTGTGCAATATTCCCCACTGCTGCCTCCCGTAGGAGTCTGGGCCGTATCTCAGTCCCAGTGTGGCCGGACACCCTCTCAGGCCGGCTACCCGTCGTCGCCTTGGTAGGCCATTACCCCACCAACAAGCTGATAGGCCGCGGGCCCATCCCACACCGCAAAAGCTTTCCACCACACACCATGAAGCATGCGGTCCTATCCGGTATTAGACCCAGTTTCCCAGGCTTATCCCAAAGTGCAGGGCAGATCACCCACGTGTTACTCACCCGTTCGCCACTCGAGTCACTCCGAAGAGCACTTTCCGTTCGACTTGCATGTGTTAAGCACGCCGCCAGCGTTCGTCCTGAGCCAGGATCAAACTCTCCAAACAAAAACCCCTCGCAAAACGAGGCAGAATTCGAATCAGAACAATCTGACCAAAGCAAGACACCAAACACTTGGCATCAAAAAACCACACCCCAACACGGGGGTATCAGAGCATGGCAAAAAACAACAACAAACAAAAACCACCAAACACACTATTGAGTTCTCAAACAACACACCCCAGTCACCCACTCGACCGCGCAGTAATCCCGCGACCCGAAGGCCGCGTAGATATCGTGCGGACAAGAGGAACAAACCTGTTACCAGGTTTGATTCCCGGGAGGTCTTCGCGCTCTCCGGCTTGGCCGGGCCGCTCTGACTTGGAATAAGTTACAGACGAGCTAACGGCGAGTCAAATCGCCTGCTAGATCGGCGTTTCGCCGCAGCTCCGAAGCCTCAAACCCGCTGCACCCCAGCGATATTCCGCTTCCCGCGCCGCAGGACCAGCCAGCGCCCGTGGAGGAAGTGGGACGGTTGTGCCACCCAATCCTCACTGTCGATCTTCTCGTTGTTGACCGAGACACCACCCTCGGCGATCGTCCGCTTGGCGGCACCCTTGCTCGCCGAGAGTCCGGTGGCCACCAACAGGTCGACGATGCCGTCCGCGCCCCCGGGCCCGAGCTCGGCCACCGAGGTCTCCCGCAACGCCGCCGCCAGGGTCGGTTCATCGAGCCGCGACAGCTCGCCGCGGCCGAACAACGCCTGTGATGCGTGCTCCACCGCCTCGGTCGCGGTCCGACCATGCACCAAGGTGGTGAGTTCCTGGGCCAGCCGGCGCTGTCCGGCCCGCTCATGCGGGCGTTCCGCGGTGGCCTGTGCCAGCTCGGCCAGTTCGTCGGCCGACAAGAACGTGAACCAACGCAGGTACTTGACCACGTCGGCGTCGGCGGTGTTGACGAAGTACTGGTACCAGGCATAAGGGCTGGTCATTTCAGGATCCAGCCACAGGCTGCCGCCGCCGGTGGACTTGCCGAATTTCGTCCCGTCGGCCGCGGTGACCAGCGGCACCGTCAGCGCATGGACGCCTGCGCCGAGCGTCTGGCGCACCAGCCGCACGCCCGCGATGATGTTGCCCCACTGATCGGAACCGCCGATCTGCAGCGAGCAGCCGTAGCGCCGGTGCAGTTCCACGTAGTCGTTCGCCTGCAGGAGCATGTAGCTGAACTCCGTGTAGGAGATGCCGTCGCCCTCGAGCCGGCGCCGAATCGTGTCCCGGTCGAGCATCACATTGACCGAAAAATGCTTTCCGACGTCGCGTAGGAAATCGATCGCGCTCAGCTGAGCGGTCCAGTTCAGGTTGTTCTCCACCACCGCACCGCTGGGCGAGTCGTCGAAGTCGACGAACCGCTCCAGCTGCCCACGGATCCGTTCGGCCCACTGCGCGACGGTGTCGGTGGTGTTCATCGTCCGCTCGCCGGTGTCACGAGGATCACCGATCATGCCCGTGGCGCCGCCGGCCAACACGATCGGTCGGTGCCCGGCCCGCTGGAATCGCCGAAGTGTGAGCAACGGCACCAGGTTTCCCGCGTGCAGGCTCGGCGCGGTCGGATCGAATCCGCAATAGACGGTCATCGGTGGCTGCGCGGCCGCGGCGGCGAGCGCGTCGATATCGGTCGACTGCGCAATCAGCTCGCGCCAACCCAACTCATCGAGAATCGTCGTGCCCATGCGTTGATCTTCCCGCATGGGCAGCGCTCAGTCGCTCGCGCCCGGGATCGGCGCGCGGGGACTGCGGCGGTAGGCCGACACTTCCGGCCGTCCGGTGAGCCACAATCGCCACGGCCGATCGGCCGCCTGGGACACCCCGACCCGCGGGCCCACACTCTCCGCGCCACCCGCTTCGCCGAGCTGCACCGTCACCGGAGACGCCGGATCGAAGACATCCACGCCGTTGTCCTCCATCCCGATGCCCAGCGCCGAGCACAGGTTGCCCGGGCCGCGGGCCAGCGCCGTCGGCCGCACCAGCGGGCCACGGCGGACCTGCGCCACGTCTAGCCCCGACTCGATCGCCGCCGCCCGCAGCAGCACCGCCGCAGCCGTACCGGCCGGGCCGCACGACACATTGGCGCATACGTGGATGCCGTGGCTTCGATATGTATAGAGGTGCCCGGCCGGGCCGAACATCACCGCGTTGCGGATGCCCGGCCCCCGATACGAATGCGCCGACGCATCCGGCCACGGCCCGTCCGGCGGGCCGCCGTACGCCTCTACCTCGACAATCAGCGCGCTGACCCCGCGGCAGCTGATGACGCCGCCGAGCAACAGCCGTGCCGCCGAGACCGGGTCGGTGTCCAGCTGATCGGCGCTCATCACAAGAAATTCTGCCCGAGGCATTGACCGGGCCTCCGGCGGGGAGGATTATTCATCACGTGATGAGTTCATCGAGTGATGAATTAGCGACCGGCCGCGCTGAGCCGGCCGTCCGTATCGAGAACCTGCGCGTGGTCCGCGGTAAACGGGTCGCGCTGCACGACTTCTCGGTGACGATCCCCCGCGGTTCGATCACCGGACTGCTCGGCCCATCGGGCTGCGGCAAGACGACCCTGATGCGCAGCATCGTCGGCACCCAGATCGTCGCGTCGGGCACCGTCACCGTTCTCGGGCATCCGGCCGGCTCCCCCGCACTTCGTCACCGGGTCGGCTACGTCACCCAGGACCCGACGATCTACAACGACCTCCGGGTCATCGACAACGTCCGCTATTTCGCGGCGCTCTACGGCACCCCGGCGCAATCGGCCGACCGCGCCATCGACGACGTCGGACTGCGCGATCACGCCGGGGCCTACTGCGGCAACCTATCCGGCGGCCAGCGCACCCGGGTGTCGCTGGCGTGCGCTCTGGTCTGCCACCCCGACCTGCTAGTGCTCGACGAACCGACGGTCGGCCTGGACCCCGTACTGCGCGTGGACCTGTGGGCCCAATTCGACGAACTGGCCCGGCACGGCACCACCCTGCTGGTGTCCAGTCACGTGATGGACGAGGCCGACCACTGCGCCGGCCTGCTGCTCATGCGCGAAGGCCGGCTCCTGGCCCACACCACCCCCGCCCGACTGCGAGAGGACACCGGATGCACGTCACTGGAGGAAGCGTTCCTGTCCATCATCAGGCACAGCACCGCAGCGCCAGCACGCTGAGCCCACGCGCCTATCTGGCCACCACCGGCCGCATCCTGCGCCAGCTGCGCGCCGACCACCGAAGTGTCGCAATGATTCTCGTGGTGCCCAGCGCGGTGATCACGCTGATGTACTTCATGTTCGACGACGTGCCCAAGTTCCCCGGCGCGGTCTCGCCCTTCCAGACCGCGTGCCTGATCCTGCTCGGGCTGTTCCCGCTGTTCGTGATGTTTCTGATCACCTCGATCACCATGCAGCGCGAGCGGTCCTCGGGGACGTTGGAGCGCATCCTGACCACGCCGCTGCGCCGGCTGGATCTGCTGGCCGCCTACGGCACCGCGTTTTCGGTCGCCGCCGCCGCGCAGGCGATCCTGGCCTGTGTCGTGTCGTTCTGGTTGCTGGGCTTTGACACCAAGGGCAGCCCGCTGTGGGTGTTCGTCATCGCCGTCATCAACGCCGTGCTGGGTGTCGGCCTCGGACTGTTGGCAAGTGCGTTCGCCCGGACCGAATTTCAGGCCGTACAGTTCATGCCCGTGGTTATCGTCCCGCAGTTGCTCCTGGCCGGAATCATCGTGCCGCGCAACCAGATGCCGACCTGGCTGGAGTGGATCAGCAACGCGATGCCGGCCAGCTATGCCCTGGAGGCACTGCAACAGGTCAACGCCCACACCGACCTGACGACCATCGCGATCCGGGACATCTTCGTGGTCCTTGCCTTCGCGGTGGTGGCGATGGCCCTGGCAGCGGCGACCCTGCGGCGGCGCACCCCGTGACCGTAGAACCACGGCAGAACAAACGTCCCGGACGGCCCCGCGGCACCTCCGACACCCGCGACCGGATCCTGACTAACGCACGAGAGTTGTTCGCCCGCAACGGAATCGACAAGACGTCGATCCGATCGATCGCCGCCGCCGCGGACGTCGACTCCGCACTGGTGCACCACTACTTTGGCACCAAGGAACAGTTGTTCGCCGCGGCGATCAACATTCCGATCGACCCCATGACCGTTCTTGTTCCGCTGCGCGACACCCCCATCGAGGAGCTCGGCCGCGTGCTGCCGTCGATCCTGCTGCCGCTGTGGGATTCCGAGATGGGCGCGGGGCTCATCGCCACCATGCGCTCGCTGCTCGCCGGCGCCGATATCAGCCTGGTCCGGTCATTCCTGCAGGAGGTCATCACCGCCGAGGTCGCGCCGCGTGTGGACAACCCACCCGGCACCGGACGGCTGCGCGTGCAGTTCGTGGCCTCGCAACTGGTCGGTGTGGTCATGGCGCGCTACATCATCGGACTGGAGCCGTTCGCGTCGCTGGCACCGGAACAGATCGCCGAGACGATCGCGCCGACCCTGCAGCGCTACCTCACCGAGGAGCTGCCCGCGCTGTCCTGACCGTCATCCCAACACCGGGAATCGGCGCCCCGCGGCGAGGCGGTCCAGTGCGCGTTGCATGACGCGCCGGACATGAGCGTCGACCTCGTCGATGTCGGGGTTCTTGCCGAAGTTCTTCGGGTCGATCGGATCAAGGACCTCCATGACGATCTTCGACGGCAGCGGCAGGTTCGGCGGAAAGAAGACGGTGAACCCGAACGGAAGCCCGACCGTCAGGGGCATGATCTCCGCCCGGATGCGCGGCAGTCCGATCCGGTAGGCCAGGTCGGTCCCCCTGGTCAGAAAGAACTGGGTCTCCTGAGCGCCGATCGAAACCATCGGCACGATCGGCACGCCGGTCTCGATCGCGGTACGGGCGTATCCGGTGCGACCGTCGAAGTCGATCTTGTTCTGCTGCAACGTGGGTCGATAGGCGTCGTAGTCGCCGCCGGGAAAGACGAGGACGACGGCACCGGCCCGCAGCGCCGCGGTCGCAGCCTGCGGGCTGGCGTGCACAACACCGAGACGCGGCAACAGCGGACCCCACGGTGCGATGAAGATCCCGTAGTGCGCCAGCGTGTACAGCGGCCGGTCGTAGCCGAACCGGGCATAGAACGCCGGACCGAAGACCGGAACATCGGGGGTCAACATGCCGCCGGAGTGATTGCACACCAGCAGCGCACCGCCCGATGGCGGGAACACCTCGAGATTGCGGACTTCGGCGCGGAAGTACAGCCGCATGAACGGCCACATCCGGCCCATCACCCGTCGGGTGAAAACCGGATCCCACTTGGCGAGTTCACCGGGAAGCTGCTCGGCGACAACGTTGTCCCCCATCCGGCCAAAGTACGCCAAATGGGCTGCGCGGGTTACGAGTTCGCGAGACCCATCAGACGCTCGTGCTCCTCGGAACTCACCTCGACCGCCTCGTCGACCAGCAACACGGGAATGCCGTCGTCGATGCGATAGGCCTTGTGCAGGCGCGGGTTGTACAGACGTTGGTCCACCAGGATCAGCGGCCCGCGGTCGGCCGGGCACACCAAAATGTTCAGCAGCTTCTCGTCGAGCATCAGGCAGCTACGGGATCGCGGGCGGCGCGGCGGCCGGGGCTTGGTTGCCGCCGATGGTCGGGGCGCCGTCACTCGGCATCTGCCCGGCACCCATCACGGCATTGTTCTGCTGGCGCTGCTGCGCCTGCTGCAGAAGCTGCATCTGGGCGAAGATCTTCTGCTGGTAGCCAAGGGTGTTCTGCAGCGCCTCGATCAGCGGCTTCTGATTCGGGCGGTACTGCAGCGCGTTCTGAATTTCGGCGATGTTCGTCTTCGACGGCTTGATGCCCTGCGCCCGAAGTTTCATCACCGACTTGATCAGGTTGGACAGCTGGCCGCCGCCGGCGCCCTGGTCGTAGTTCTGGTCGATGAACGCCAGCATCTGGTCGGCGCTCTGGAATTGCGGGACGCCGTTGGCGTCAGGTGTCGCCGGCGCTGACGGCGTAGCCGGCGCGGTGCTCGGATCGGCCAGCGCCTGCTGCGTGCCCAAGCCGACCAGCAACCCAGCGGTCAGGGCACCGATCGCCGTGCCGCGGACGGCGCGACGCCAGTGATTCGTCTGGGTTGTCATGCATTCCTCCGACGCGTGGGTACCTGGACTCTCGGCGAGCCTAACAGCGCCGCGCGACCTGGGCAGAAGCTCAGCTCTCGGTACCGCTGAGCTGGGCTCGTACCGCAGCCGTCAAGCGCTTGTACTTCCCCGTATCGGGCTCCCAATGCCAGGCGTTACGAGTCGCCTTCGGCACCCCGTCGGCTCGTAGCGCCGAGACCGTCGGCCGGCAGGTGGCGCTGAGTGGGATCTCGGGCACCACATGGACCACATCCGGCGGCAGGCCGACGGGCATCGAGGCGAACGCGTCGGTCAGGTCGGCGGTGGTCACGGTCATGCCGTCGCGCAGCGTGATCGCGGTGACGGCGATGGTCCCGCCGGGCACCTCGACGCCGTAGGTGGCGGCGAGGTCGACAGCGGTGATCCGGCTGACGGCGTCGGTGACCGCCTCCGGGAACACCACACCGCGCTCGGTACGGATGAGCAGCGGACGGTTGCCCAGCAGCCAGAAGTCGCCGTCGGAATCTCGGCGGAACACGTACTCGGTGGAGATCCACGTGTCGCCGGCGGCGAACACCCCGCGTTTGACCGACGCGGTCGGATCGATCGGCCCCCACGGCCGGGCCAGCAGCACACCGACCTCGTTGGGTTCGGCGACCGCCACGAATCCGCGGTCGTCTTCCAGGATCAGATCCTCGTCGGCGTCGTAGGCCGCCAACTCCACCTGGCCGCCGCCCGGCAGCGGCCGGCCCTTGCTGCCGATCTTGGCGCCCGCCACATTGGCCAATACAGCCTGACCGTCGGTGGTGGCGAAAAACTCGACGACGTTGGCCGGGCTGAAGGCGTCGACGGTTCGCTGCCACAGCCCGGGCGGCATGCCCGAACCGATGAACAGCCGCACAGGATGGTTACCGCGCAACCGGAAATCTGGGTCGTCCACCACATCACGCAGCATCGTCCAGGTGTAGGAGACGACCGTGACGCCGTACTGCCGGATCTCGGCGAGGAAACGGTCCGGGCGCAGCCCCCGCGACAACGCGATCCGGGTGCCGCCGACCACCGCCCCACCGAGACTGACCAGCAGTCCGGACTGGTGGTGCAGCGGGGTCAGGCAATACACCGTGTCACCACGCCCCAGCGCCGCGGCGGAGGCGGTACCGAACGCCGACAACGCCCAGCGGTAGTTGGTGATCTGCTTGGGCACCAGAACACCGCTGACGGTGCTGAACGCGACGAACGCCAGATCGCGGGCGAAGCCGGGGTTCGGCCGGTACCACCCCGGCAGCGCGACGGCGTCCGGGTCGATCTTCTCCATGTCGATGACGTTGCTGTGCTCGGGCAGGTTCAGGTCACGGCTCTCGCCGCCGCCGAGTACCAGCACCTTGACCGGCAGCTTGCGGGCCGCGTCGAGGTTGCCGGGGTCGGTGATGACCTCGGTGACCCCGCCGATGCGGACGGCCTCGTCGAGGTCGACATCGGGCGGCATGAGCACAGCCACCGCGCCGAGACGCGAGAGCGCGGCGATGGCGACCAGCGCCGAGGGCCGGGTGTCCATGAGGACACCGACGCGCACACCCTGGCGGACGCCGACCGAGATGAGGCCGCGGACCACGTTGTTGATGCGCCGGTTGACCGCCTCGTAGGTGTGCACCCGGCCGTCGAACAGCAGGAACTCGCCGTTGGGAGCCTCGCCGGCCTGCTCGTCGATGATCCGGCCCAGCGAGATGCGGGTGTGGTCGTTGATCTGGCCCAGGCGGGTCAGCCGTGGCAGGGTTCGCGCGGTCTCCACCGCAAGCGTCCGCATCGACTTCCTGGTGTTCACCACCGCGTCGGCCGCACCGCGTGCCAGCGACCAGGCCACTTCCGACGCCTCGGCCATGCTGTGCATCAGGCGCGCCGACAGCGCCACGCCGGAGTCGTCGGGTTCGGCGTCGCTGTCCTGCATGGGTGCGATGTTCGCAGGGCGGGAATCCGCACCGGACAGCCAGCGCACCCAGTCCGCCACCGTCGGCCAGGTCGAGGTGGCCGCCTTCGATCCGACCACCAGGCCGAAGTGCCCGGCGCGGATCATCACCTCGTACACCTCGGCGCCGGGAGCGGCGCGCTTGATGCCCCGCACCGAGGCAGGCTGGCCGATGTCGTCGACCTCGCCGACGAAGGCGAGCACCGGGCAGGTGATATCGGAGAGCGTCACCAACTGACCGTTGATGGCGAAGCCGCCCGACATCATCCGGTTGTGTGCGATGAACTGCTTGAGCAACTCGGAGACCGCGGGACCCGACCAGGCGATCCAGCCCTCGGAGTCCAAGAAGCGGCGCTGCTGTTCGCGCGGCAGCAGCGCGTCCCGGTCGTGCAACTGGCGCAGGAAGTCGATGCGCGCCTTGGCGGTCTTGAGCGGGTCGAGCATCTGAAAGCCGGTGCGCGCCAACCAACCTGGAATGTCAATGCGGTTGAACACGTGGTCGGCCATGAAGTCCGCGGCCACCGCACCGATGTTGGGCGGGATACCCATCGGCAGCGCGGCCAGCGTGTCCACCGGGGAGCCGAACGCGACGATGCTTGCGATGTCCTTGGTGCGCCGGTAGGCCGCGGTCTGGTAGCAGAACATGCCACCCTGCGAGTAGCCGGCCAGGTGGATGCTTTGACCGGTGATGTCCTTGACGGTGTCGATGGCCTCGTTGAGCGCGACGATGTGGTCGGTGAGGTTACGTTCCATGCCGCCCTCGACCTCGTCGGGCGAGCCGAAGTCGATCACCCACGGGTCGATACCCGCCTCGTGCAGGATGCCGACGGCCCCGTCCTCGCGGGTGACGTCCCACATGTTCGCCGACATCATCATCGGATGGACCATGAGGACCGGCGGGCCCGCGGGCTTTTGACCCGGCCTGCTGTCCGGCGGGAAGTAACGCCGCAGCTTGTACATCGGCTTGTCTTCGACGATCTGGAACGGTGACGGCACCACACCGGTCTCCAGACCGCCTAAGCGCAACACCTCGAAACCGTTCTGGGCCGTCGCCATCAGGCGCTCCACAGGCCTGGTGACCGCCGACAAGTTCAGATCCACGGCTCTCCCCTGTCCCACATCGCTGCTGCATAAGGCCCCGACAGCCAGCACATCATGGCACAAGCCCGATCCGCGTCCGTTCGCTTTGGGACCTGACCAGTAGCCTGTTGCCAGTGGCACACCTGCTCGGCGCCGAAGCGCTCCATCTCGAATATCCGACTCAGGTGGTCTTCGAATCCGTGACCGTCGGCGTGAACGACGGCGCCCGCATCGGGATCGTCGGTCGCAACGGCGACGGCAAATCCAGCCTGATGGCGATGCTGACGGGAAGACTCGCCCCCGATTCCGGCCGGGTGACCCAGCGCGGCGGCCTGCGCGTGACCGCCCTCGACCAGGCCGACACCATGCCCCCGCAGAGCACCGTCGGCGAGGTGCTCGTCGGCGACATCCCCGAACACGAATGGGCAGGCAACCCCCGCATCCGCGACGTCGTCGCCGGCCTGGTCGCCGACCTCGACTGGCAGACCCAGGTGGCCGCGCTGTCCGGCGGCCAGCGCCGTCGGGTGCAGCTGGCGGCATTGCTGATCGGCGACTGGGATGTCATCGCCCTCGACGAGCCGACCAACCACCTCGACATCGAAGGCATCACCTGGCTGGCCGAGCACCTCAAGACGCGGTGGGCGCGCAACACCGGCGGCCTGCTGGTGGTCACCCACGACCGTTGGTTCCTCGACGAGGTCGCCAACACCACGTGGGAGGTACACGACGGGATCGTCGAACCGTTCGACGGCGGTTACGCGGCGTATGTGTTGCAGCGCGTCGAACGCGACCGCATCGCCGCCGCCGCGGAGGCCAAGCGGCAGAACCTGATGCGCAAGGAGTTGGCCTGGCTGCGTCGCGGCGCGCCGGCCCGAACGTCAAAGCCGAAGTTCCGCATCGATGCCGCCAACCAGCTGATCGAGGACGTCCCGCCGATCCGCAACGGTGTCGAGCTGGCCAAGCTGGCCACCGCACGGCTGGGCAAGGACGTCATCGACCTGCTCGACGTGTCGGTGACGTATGACGCCAAACCTGTTCTGCGCGATGTGGAATGGCGCATCGGTCCGGGCGAGCGCACCGGCATCGTCGGCGCCAACGGCGCGGGTAAGTCGACGCTGTTGGGCTTGATCGCCGGAACCGTGCACCCCGATTCGGGCCGGGTCAAGCGCGGCAAGACCGTGCGGCTGGCGATGCTCGACCAGCAGTCCAGCCAGCTCACCGAGATCGCCGGCGACATGGTCCGCGAGGTGGTCGGCCGGCTCAAGACCGACTACCAGGTCGACGGTAAGGACATCACCCCCACACAGTTGTTGGAGCGCTTGGGTTTTCGGCGTGAGCAACTCTCGTCGCGGGTCGGAGAGCTGTCCGGCGGCCAGCGCAGGCGGCTGCAGTTGATGCTGACTCTGCTCGAGGAACCCAACGTCCTGGTGCTCGACGAGCCCACCAACGACGTCGACATCGACATGCTGTCGGCCACCGAAGATCTGCTCGACTCGTGGCCCGGCACGCTCATCGTGGTGTCGCACGACCGGTATCTGCTCGAGCGGGTCACCGATCAGCAGTACGCGATCCTCGACGGACACCTCCGCCACCTGCCGGGCGGAATCGACGAGTACCTGCGCATCAAGGCCCGACGGGAAGTCAGTGCCGGGGCTTCTCCCCAAGCCGCGCAGCCGCCCACACAGGCGCTCTCAGGTGCCGAATTGCGCAGTGTGGAAAAGGAAATCGCGTCGCTGGACCGCGCGCTGGCCAAGCTGTCCGACCGGGTGAACGCCAAGCACGTAGAGCTGGCCGAGCACGACCAGTCCGACCACGTCGGCCTGGGCAAGCTGACCCAGCAGCTGCGGGAACTGGAGGCCGAGGTGGCCGAGAAAGAGAACCGCTGGCTGGAGCTGTCCGAGCTGGTCGACTAGCGCGCGCTCAGGTTCCTACAATGTCGGCCATGCGCTACTTGGTGCGGCCGCTGCGCGTCTGGGTCCGGTACTGGCCGCAACTGGCCGCGCTGTACCTGCTCGGTGTGCTGGGTCGCCGCGGCGCCATAGAGTGGGCCGCCTGGGCCGGCTATGACAACCATTGGTGGGCATCGCTGATCATGCCGCTGGCCGGCATGGCGCGACTGGGCTCCTATGTGGGGATGTTCTTGGTACTGCGCCCGGCGTTCCCGGTGCTCGCGGCGCTGGGGCGACGGCCCGCGCGGCGCATCGACCTGTTCTCGACTGTGGTCGTGCCGTTCTTTGCGATCTACCTGGCGTGGCAGATGTTTCGCGAGGACTGGCTGGCCTTCGAGCAGCGCGCACTGCAATACCGGGTCGGCGAGTCGATGATGGCGGTTGTCAACGGTGGGCCGCCCACCGATCTTCACGCCTCCGAACTGCCGGTCGGCGCGGGCACGTGGGTGCTGATCGGGGCGGCCCTGGTGATCCGCACCGTCTTGAGCAAGCTCAAGGACCGGCTGCCGTCGTGGTTGGTCGCGGTACGCCTCTACTTCGATGCACTGTGGGTGTTCTTAGTGCTCAGCTTCTCGGTCAATCAGGGGGTCACGCTCCTGACCAAGCCCGGGGACTGGGTGGCTCATCGACGAGTGATGGTGTGGCTCAGCGACACTCGCGCGGACCTGTTCTCTTACTTCTCCCCACTGGAGAAGGTCTGGGACGTGGTGATGTGGGCTCTGCGGACGGTGTTCGGCGGCGCCGCCGTGCCGTTGATCTGGCTCGCCGTAGCCGGCATCGTCTACGGGGTGACCACCACGGCCGACTGGCGCAGTGTGGTGCAGCGGGTCGCCGGTCGGCGGGCGACGACGTGGATGACCCGGTCGGCGCCCACCGGGAAGCGTCTGCAGAAGCGCCTGCGCGTCGTCCCCAAGGCGGTGCGCGAGAAGATCGTCGACTATGGCGTCGATCAAGTGGGCAAGTTTCGGCCCGTCACCGACTCGGCGCGGATCGTCCTGCACGGTGGCGTTCTGGCGTTGACGCTCTATGTGCTGGCCTATCTCGGCCTCGCGTGGTTGGACATGACCGGCAGCTTCTACCGCGCGCAGTTGGGTGACGGCTATCTCTTCCGGGGTATCGCGTGGGTGGTCGGCCCGCACCCGTGGGCGTTCTGGCAGGGCTTCGGCAATGGCCTGAGCCTGTTGTCGCACCTCATCGTCGAGCCGCTTCGGATCTGCCTGGTGGCAAGCACATTCGTCTACTGCGTCGAGCACATCGCCCGCGACCCCGAGCCGGAGGCGGCGCCTACAACTGCAGCCGCAGCCTGATTCGGCCGTCGAGGTTCACCACGTCGACGGCGGTGGGTACGACGTCATCGGGAAGCAGGAACGTGAACTGCACCGGGCCCGACCTGGTGCAGCGGTCGGAGGCATTGTCGGGCAGCGGCACGTTGTAGCCGCCAATCGCCTCGGCCTGCCAGCGCCGCGTGCCGTCGGTGATGACGCCCGTGCACAAGTCGCCGTCCCGGCCGTTGGTTCGCTGGATCGACACCACCTGCAGCACCGTGCCTTTCGGGAGTTTTCGAGTGCGGGGGCCGGGTGGTTCGTCCAGGTGGCGGATGCCGGCTACCGACCAGGTCTGGCCGTCAATCGTTTCGCTCTGCCCGGCGGAGATCACGTGCGGCGGAGTCGTGGTGTCTCGGTACCGTGACCAGTCGGGCCAGTAATCGACGACCACCAGGACGGCCAGTGCCGCGATCACGACGACCATCGCCAGCACGTTGCGCTGCCGCAGCTTTTCCGGGACAGGTGACTTCATCGCGCCTCCAGTTCGGACGGTGGCACGACGACGGACTGTGGGCGGTCGACGTTGTCGAGCGGGATGTCGATGACCAACCGGGAATCGAGTCGGCCGTCGCCTCCCCAGAGCCGCACCACCACCGACGGAACCGACTTCAGCAGATCGGGCGGCACGTCGAATGCCCATGTGCGCTGTTGAGTTATCCCGGGCTGCACCAGATCGGCACCCGGGAGCAGCACCGTGGTCGGCACGTAGGTGTTGGGGCCGACGAGCAGATCGGCGTGCGGCAGTACGGGTTCTCGGGCCACGTCGAGCGTCGTCGACACCACGACCCAGACACCTGCCGCCGGATAGGATTTCCGGGACTGTTTGGCCGTGACGGTCGGGGTGATCGCAGCCTTGGTCACGGTGGCCGACAGGTTCTGGCCGACGGCTCGGCTGGCCACACCCGCGTGGACGTCGAACGGCGCGTAGATGGTGGTGTTGGCCGGCAGATGCAACCACACCAGGGTCGCCAAGGCGATCGCGACAACCGTTGCCAAAGCTGAGAACACGGTTCGACGGCTCATGCCTTGCCTCGCACCGGAAGTGTGGCCTGACCGTATTCGGTCTCGCTGTCCACCCAGGTCTTACCGTAGGTGACCATGAGCTCGGTGAATTTCTTCTTCCAGATCCGGATCGTCACCGAATCACCCGGTCGCAGAGAGGCTTCGGGCAACGTCCAGATCGTCGCGACTTCCTCCGTCAGTCCCGGGCCAAGGCTCGGGACCGGTACGCCGTTCGCCAGCCGTACGACACCGTAGAACCGCTTCTCCGGGTGGTCGCGCAGGTCGATCTCGTCATCGAGAAACGCCGGGACGGTGCCGTCGTTGCGGATCTTCATGACGACGCCCAGATAGGTCCGGCCGGGAGTTTTCGGGGCGACCAGGGTGGTACCCGAGCGCAGTTCGTCGACCAACGTGGCGCGTTCGACCGTGACCGTGAAGGCGTTGTCACTGAACTCGTCACCGGGTTTGAACTCGGTGACGGCGGTGTCAACAGTGTCGAGGCCACCGAACAACGCCGTCCCGGCCAGGATGACTACAGTCAGCAGCTGACCGATCTGGCTGAAGCTCAGGCCGGACAGCCAGCCACGAAAGCCCCGCCGCGGTGTGGCGGCCGTGTCCGGCGCTCCCCCCATACCTGCCGATCGTAGTGGGTCGCGTGCGATGTTCTAGCGCCGCAAACGGATGCGCAGCTTTTCGATGCTGTCCTGCACCACCCCGAGCTGGTTGGCCACCTGGGTCGGCGCGGTACCGCCGCGGGCGTCGCGGGAGGACACCGATCCGTCGACGGTCAGCACTTCCCGCACCTGCGGGGTCAGCTCAGTGCTGATCCCGGCCAGTTCGTCGTCGGTAAGTTCGTCGAGGCCGACACCGCGGCCCTCGGCGGCACGCACCGCCTCGCCGGCCGCCTCATGCGCAACCCGGAACGGGACTCCACGGCGCACCAGCCACTCGGCGACATCGGTGGCCAGGGTGTAGCCGGCCGGCGCGAGTGCCGCCATCCGGTCGGTGTCGAAGCGCAGGGTCGCGACCAGTCCGGCCATCGCGGGCAGCACGAGCTCCAGCTGCGCGACGGAGTCAAACACCGGCTCCTTGTCTTCCTGCAGATCGCGGTTGTACGCCAGCGGCTGCGCCTTCAGCGTCGCCAACAGCCCGGTGAGATTCCCGATCAACCGTCCGGCCTTGCCGCGGGCGAGTTCGGCGATGTCGGGGTTCTTCTTCTGCGGCATGATTGAGCTGCCCGTCGACCAGGAGTCGTGCAGCGTCACGTAGCCGAATTCGGTTGTGCTCCAGAGGATAATGTCCTCCGCGAGCCGGGACAGGTCAACGCCGATCATCGCGAGCACGAACGCGGCCTCGGCGGCGAAATCACGAGATGCGGTGGCGTCGATCGAATTGTCAGCCGCGGAAGCGAATCCCAATTCCTCAGCGATCGCATCGGGGTTGAGCCCCAATGATGAGCCGGCCAACGCGCCCGAGCCGTAGGGCGACACCGCGGTGCGCTCGTCGAAGTCGGCGATGCGGTCGACGTCGCGCAGCAGCGGATGAGCGTGCGCCAGCAGATGGTGCGCCAGCAGCACGGGCTGCGCGGCCTGCAGATGGGTCTTGCCCGGCATGATTGCCGTCGGATGGGCGGCGGCCTGCGTCGCCAGTGCGCCCACCACTTCGAGGGCGCCGTCGGCGACCCGTCGCACCGCGTCGCGCAGCCACATCCGAAACAGGGTGGCCACCTGGTCATTTCGAGACCGGCCGGCCCGCAACCGGCCACCGAGATCCGGACCGACGCGTTCGATAAGGCCGCGCTCGAGCGCCCCGTGCACATCCTCGTCCGTGACCAGCGGGGTGAAGCTGCCGTCGGCGACGTCTTGTCCCAGGCTGTCCAGGCCGGCGAGCAACCCGTCGCGCTGCTCGTCGGTCAGCAGACCCGCGGTGTGCAGCACCTTGGCATGCGCTTTGGAGGCGGCGACGTCATACGGCGCGAGGACCCAGTCGAAGTGCGTGGACTTGCTCAGCGCCGCCAGCGCGGGCGCGGGCCCGTCGGCGAAACGGCCACCCCAGAGCGAGCCCTCGTTGGTGCTCACGGCTGGTTGCCTGCCAGGTCCCGGCGGGCGGCGATCTTCGACGACAAGCCGTGCACGTGGACGAAGCCCTTGGCCGACGACTGGTCGAAGGTGTCACCCTCGTCGTAGGTCGCGAGATTGAAGTCGTACAGGGAGGTCGGGCTGCGCCGGCCGTTGACCGCAATGTGCCCGCCGTGCAACACCATTCGGATCTCACCGGTCACATGCTGCTGGGTGTCGGCGACGAACGCCTCCAGCGACCGCTTCAGCGGCGAGTACCACAGACCGTCGTACACCAGCTCGCTCCACTTACGGTCGGTCCCCCGCTTGAACCGGCCGAGCTCGCGCTCGAGCGTCACGTGTTCGAGCTCGGTGTGCGCGGTGACCAGGACCATGGCGCCCGGCGCCTCGTAGATCTCGCGGCTCTTGATGCCGACCAGCCGGTCCTCGACGACATCGAGGCGGCCGACGCCCTGCGCGCCGGCACGGCGGTTGAGCTCCTCGATGGCCTGCAGAACAGTCACCGGATTGCCATCTATGGAGACCGGCACCCCCTTCTCGAAACCGACGATCACCTCGTCGGGGGTGCTCCAGTTCAGCGTCGGGTCTTCGGTGTAGTCGTACACGTCCTTGGTCGGCGCGTTCCAGAGGTGTTCCAGGAAGCCGGTTTCCACCGCCCGACCCCATACGTTCTGGTCGATGGAGAACGGCGAGCGCTTGGTGACGTTGATCGGGATCGCGTTTTCCTCGGCGAACGCGATCGCCTTCTCGCGGGTCCAGGCGTAGTCGCGGACCGGGGCCAGCACCTCGAGATCAGGGGCCAGCGAGGCGAATCCGACCTCGAAGCGCACCTGGTCGTTGCCCTTGCCGGTGCAGCCGTGGGCGACGATGCCGCCGCGGTGTTCACGGGCCGCGCTCACCAGATGCTTGACGATCAGCGGCCGGCTCAGTGCGGACACCAGCGGGTAACGGTCCATATAGAGCGCGTTCGACTGGATGGCCGGCAGGCAGTACTGCTCGGCGAACTCGTCGCGGGCATCGACCACGACCGCTTCGACGGCACCGCAATCCAGGGCGCGCTGGCGGACGACCTCCATGTCCTCGCCGCCCTGGCCGAGGTCGATGGCCACGGCCACCACCTCTTTGCCGGTCTCCTTGCCGATCCAGCTGATGGCCACCGAGGTGTCCAGGCCGCCGGAATACGCCAAGATGACGCGTTCGGACATGAAGTGCTCCTTGCTCTTTAGGGTCTAGTGGATCTTGTGGATGGTCTCGAACATGGTGGCCAGTTGCGCGCCGGTCATCGGCTCGCGGGCCACCACCAGGATGGTGTCGTCACCGGCGACGGTGCCGACGACGTCGGGCAGCGCCGCCCGGTCGATGGCGCTGGCCAGATAGTGTGCCGCCCCGGGCGGGGTACGCAACACGGCCAGGTTGCCGCTGGCGTCGGTCGACACCAGCAGATCGGCGAGCAGGCGGGACACCCGCTCGGTGCCGCCGGACACCCCGCGCACCGGGCTGCCGTCCTCGGGCACCACGTAAACGCCGCTGCCACCGTCGGCGCCGCGCAGCTTGACCGCGCCGAGCTCTTCGAGGTCGCGCGACAACGTGGCCTGGGTGACCTCGATGCCCTCATCGCCCAGCAGCGCGGCGAGCTCGCTCTGGCTGTGCACCGACCGCGAGGACAGCAGTGCCACGATCCGGGCCTGCCGCCCGGCTCGCGTGGTGCTGACCTCGCTGGTCATCGCTGCTCCAACAACCACACCAACAGTGCCTTCTGGGCGTGCAGCCGATTCTCGGCCTCGTCCCACACCGCACTGTGCTTACCGTCAATCACCTCGTCGGTGATCTCGTGGCCGCGATGCGCCGGAAGACAGTGCAGCACAACGGCTTCAGAGTCGGCGTGGCCGAGTAAGCCGGCATTGAGCTGGAACGGCCGGAACGGGACGACGCGGTCGAGTCCGTCGTTCTCCTGCCCCATCGACGTCCAGGTGTCGGTGACCAACACGTCGGCCCCCTTCGCACCGGCCACCGGATCGGTGGTGAGGGTGACGGTGGCACCGGTCTGCCTGCCGCGGTGCTCGGCGGCGGCCACGAAGAGCGGGTGCGGTTCAAAGCCGGCCGGAGCGGCGATCGTCACATGGATGCCCGCGGTGACTCCGCCGAGCATCAGCGAGTGCGCCATGTTGTTGGCGCCGTCGCCGAAATACGTCATCCGCAGCCCGCTCAGTGAGCCCTTACGCTCGGCGAGCGTCTGCAGGTCGGCCAGCACCTGACAGGGGTGGAACTCGTCGGAGAGGGCGTTGACCACGGGAACCGTTGCGGCCGAGGCCATTGCGTTCAGCCGCTGCTGAGCGAAGGTACGCCAGACAATCGCGTCGACGTAGCGCGACAGGACCCGTCCGGTGTCCTCGAGGGTTTCTTCCCGACCCAGCTGGGTGGCACGGCCGTCGACCACGACGGCGTGGCCGCCGAGCTGGGCGATGCCCACCTCGAAGGAGAACCGGGTGCGGGTGGAGTTCTTGTCGAAGATGACCGCCACCCCGCGCGGGCCCTCCAGCGGACGCCGGCTCATCGGCTCCCTTTTCAAAGCGGCTGCGAGCTCGAGGATCTCGGCCTGCTCCCCAGGCTGCAGGTCGTCGTCGCGCAGGAAATGCCTCAGGGTGCTCATCGGGCCGCCTCATCCAGGATCGCCGGTAATGCGTGCAGGAAACTGTCGATCTGCGCTTCGGTGATGATCAGCGGTGGGGCCAGCCGCACCACGTCGGGAGCGGCAGCGTTGACCAGGAAACCGGCTTCGCGGGCCAGGGTTTCGACCGCCTTGCTCTGCGGCGCGGTCAACACCACGCCACGCAGCAGGCCCCGCCCGCGGACGTGATCGACCAGCGGGTGGCCCAGCGCCTCGATGCCGTGGCTCAGCGTCTTGCCGAGAACGTCGGCGCGGGTAACCAGGTCCTCCTGGGCGACCACCTTGAGTACCGCCAGCGCGGCAGCGGTGCACACCGGGTTGCCGCCGAAGGTGCTGCCGTGCAGTCCGGGAGTCAGCAGCTCAGCGGTGGGGCCGATCGCCAGGCAGGCGCCGATCGGCAGGCCGCCGCCGAGACCCTTTGCCAGCGTGACGATGTCGGGGGTGATTCCGTCGTGCTGGTGGGCATAAAACGCGCCCGTGCGCCCGATACCGGTCTGCACTTCGTCGACGACGAGGAGCGCGCCGTGGCTACTGGTGATCTCGCGCGCGGCGACCAGATATCCGGCGGGCGGAACCACGACGCCACCCTCACCCATGATCGGTTCGAGGAACACCGCGGCGGTGTCGTCGCCGACGGCCTGTTCGAGAGCTTCGACGTCCCCGAAGGGCACGTGGGTGACATAGCCGGGCAGCGGCTCGAACGGCGCCTGCTTGGTGGGCTGTCCGGTCAATGCCAGCGAGCCCATGGTGCGGCCGTGGAACGCATTTTGCGCGGCAACGAGTTTCGTGCGCCCGGTCAGCCGGGTGATCTTGAAGGCGACCTCGTTGGCCTCGGTGCCGGAGTTGCAGAAGAACGCCCGCGCCGGTGCGCCGAGCTGGTCGACCAACGCCTCGGCCAACGCGATCCCCGGTTCGGTGGCATACAGGTTGGACGTGTGGCCCAGCGTGTTGAGCTGAGTGGTGACCGCCTCGATGATCGCCGGGTGCCGGTGGCCGAGGATGTTGACCGCGATACCGCCGAGCAGATCGAGGTAGGTCTTACCGCCTTCGTCGGTGACGACAGCGCCGTCGCCGCTGACCAAGGCCAGCGGCGGGGTGCCGTAGTTGTCCATCATCACGGACTGCCAACGTTCAACGAGCGTCACGGGTTCACCACCTTCGTGCCGGTGCCTTCATCGGTGAACAGTTCGACCAGCACACAATGTTCGACGCGGCCGTCGATCACGTGGGCGCTGGGCACCCCGCCCTCGACGGCTCGCAGGCAAGCCTCGATCTTGGGGATCATCCCGCTTTCCAGGTTGGGCAACAGATCGGTCAGCGTGTCGGTATCTATCTGGCTGACGAGCGAATTCCGGTCGGGCCAGGCGGTGTACAGACCCTCGACGTCGGTGAGCATCAACAGCTTCTCGGCGCCCAACGCCCTGGCCACCGCGGCGGCCGCCGTGTCGGCGTTGATGTTGTGCACCACCCCGTCAACGTCGGGCGCGATGGTCGAGATGACCGGAATACGCCCGGCTGCAATGAGATCGAGGACCGCGGCGGCGTTGACGTGCTCGATGTCGCCGACCAGGCCGATATCGGTGAGAACGCCGTCGACGGTGACCCCGCGTCGCACCGCGGTGAGAAGCTGCGCGTCCTCGCCGGTGATGCCGACCGCGTAGGGACCGTGCGCGTTGATCAGGTTCACCAGCTCACGGCCGACCTGACCGAACAGCACCATCCGCGCGACGTCGAGTACCTCCGGGGTGGTGACGCGGAAGCCGCCCTTGAATTCGCCTGCGATGCCGAGCTTTTTGAGCATCGCGCTGATCTGCGGTCCGCCGCCGTGCACCACGACCGGGTGGATACCGGCGTTGCGCAGGAACACCATGTCGTCGGCGAACGCGGCCTTGAGCCGGTCGTCGGTCATCGCGTTGCCGCCGTATTTGATGACGACGATCTTGTCGTTCAGTTGCTTGAGCCACGGCAGCGCCTCGGCGAGGATCGCGGCCTTCGTGTTCACGGTCGCGGTCATGAGCTGTAGGCCGAGTTCTCTTCGACGTACGCGTGCGACAGGTCGGTGGTGCGGATGGTTGCCTGACCGTCACCGAGCTTGAGATCGACGGTCACCTGAACATCCGCGCCGGATAGATCCACCCCGCGGGCGCCGGGCGCCCCGGCGCCGTCGATGCACACCGGGAACCCGTTGAACGACACGGTGATCCGCTGGGCGTCGATCTCGAAGGGCACCATCCCGACCGCGGCCAGCACCCGGCCCCAGTTCGGATCCGAACCGAACAGCGCTGTCTTCACCAGGCTGTCGCGGGCCACGACGCGGGCCGCGACGACGGCGTCGTGTTCACTCGGTGCGCCGGTGACGGTGATCGAGATGCGTTTGGTGACCCCTTCGGCGTCGGCCTGCAGCTGCGCGCACAGGTCGTCGCACACCCGCAGCACCGCCGCGTCCAGATCCTCCTGGGTGGGCGCGATTTCACTGGCGCCCGAGGCGAGCAGCAGCACGGTGTCGTTGGTCGAGCAGCTGCCGTCGACGTCGAGCCGGTCGAAGGTCTTGGCGGTGGCCCGGCGCAGCGCGGTGTCCAACGCGGCGGCGTCGGCCACCGCGTCGGTGGTCAGTACCACCAGCATCGTGGCCAACGAGGGAGCCAGCATGCCGGCACCCTTGGCCATTCCACCCACGGTCCAGTTCTCACCCGACTCGATGGAATGATGCAGCGCAACCTGTTTGGGCACGGTGTCGGTGGTCATGATGGCGCGCGCGGCTTCCTCGCCGCCGGTCAGTCCGCCACCGAGTTCGTGGACGATGTCGGTGACACCGGCGAGCACCTTGTCCATCGGCAGGCGGTCGCCGATCAGGCCTGTGGAGCAGATGGCGACCTCGACCGGCCCGGTCTCGGTGCCCCACTGCGACAGCGCGGCCGCGACGGCCTCGGCGGTGGCGTGGGTGTCCTGAAAGCCGCCCGCACCGGTACACGCGTTGGCACCACCGGAGTTCAGCAGCACGGCGCGCAGCCGACCGGTGGTGAGCACCTGCTGGCTCCACAACACCGGCGCCGCCTTGACCTGGTTGCGGGTGAACACGCCGGCTGCCGCGTAGTCGGGGCCTTCGTTGAACACCAGCGCCAGGTCCAAGTTTCCGGATGCCTTGATGCCGGCGGCGATGCCGGTCGCGCGGAAGCCAGCAGGCGCGGTAACCCCTTGCGTCCGAACCAAATTGGCATCAGCGAGCGTCACGGCGCCACCCCCACAATCGACAGTCCTTCAATCTCCGGCCAGCCCAGCGCCAGGTTCATCGACTGCACCGCGGCGCCGGCGGTGCCCTTGACCAGATTGTCGATCGCGCACACCGCGACCATGACTCCGGCGTCGACGTCGACGGCCACCGCCAGCTGCGCGGCGTTGCTGCCGATCACCGCTCCGGTGCGGGGCAGCTGGCCCTCGGGTAGTAGATGAATGAACGGCTCGGCGTCGTAGGCCTTTTCGTAGGCCGCGCGAATCTCGGACACCGGCGCCTGGGTGCGCGCGGTGCAGGTGGCCAAAATGCCCCGCGAGGTCGGGATCAGCACGGGGGTGAACGAGACGGTGACGTCACGGTCGGTCACCGCTCGCAGACCCTGCGCGATCTCCGGGGTGTGCCGGTGTGCGCCGGCGATGTTGTAGGCGCGCGCCGAGCCGATGACCTCCGAACCCAGCAGATCGACCTTGGCGGCCCGCCCCGCGCCGGAGGTGCCGCTGACCGCCACGACGGTCACCGCCGGTTCGACCAGACCCTCGGCCACCGCGGGCAGCAGGGCCAGCAGCGCGGCAGTCGGATAGCAACCTGGCACGGCGATCCGCTTGGTGTCCCGCAGCCGGTCCCTTCCACCGGGCAGCTCGGGTAGCCCGTAGGGCCAGCTGCCCGCGTACTCCGAGCCGTAGAACCGCTGCCAGTCGTCGGCGTCGGTGAGCCGGAAGTCAGCGCCGCAGTCGACGATCAGGGTGTCGTCGCCAAGCTGCTCGGCCAGCGCCGCCGAGTGGCCGTGCGGCAGGGCCAGGAACACCACGTCGTGACCGGCCAGCACGTCGCGCTCGGTGGGCTGCAGTACCCGGTCGGCCAGCGGCAACAGGTGAGGGTGATGCTCGGACAGGTGCGTGCCCGCACTGGCGGCGGCGGTCAGCGCGCCGATGCTCAGACGGCCGTCCGCGTAGGCCGGATGTCCGAGCAACAAACGCAGGATCTCACCGCCGGCATAGCCGCTGGCACCGGCAATCGCCACCGAAGTCATCCTGTGATTCTGCATGGTTATGCATACCAATGCAAATGCATTCCCTGCCTGGCGCCGAGATCGACGAAATGCAGGCCCCCACTCGCGAAAACCCTGCCAAACGTCGGTTTGGGCGAGGACGGGTCAGGCGCGCTGAACTGCGCCGACGCGCTCGGCGGCCGCGGCCACCGCGGCGTCGCGAGCGGCGCTGGCCTCGTCTTCGGTCAGCGTCCGGTCCGGTGCACGGAAACGCAGCGCCAACGTGAGCGACTTCCGATCCTCCCCGATCTGCGGACCGGTGTAGACGTCGAACAGCGCGACGTCCTCGAGCAGCTCCCCGGCGCCATCGCGCACCGCATCGACGACCGCCTGCGCGGCCACGTCGGCGGCGACCACCAGACTGACGTCCTGGAACACCGCCGGGAACGGCGACACCCGCGGGGCGGGCAGCGTCTCGGTGATCGGCACGGCATCGAGGTCGAGCTCGACCGCGCACGTGCCCTTCGGCAGTCCCGAACGCTCGATGACCGCGGGATGCAGCTGGCCGGCATGCCCGACCACGCGCCCGTCGACCAGAACTTCGGCACACCGGCCGGGATGCCACGGCAGGTACTGGGCAGCGCGCAACGTCACGTCCACACCGCAGGCACGGGCGATGGTCCGCACGGCTTCGAAGGCGTCAGCGGCCTCCACCGCACGGCCCGGTCCCCACGGTCCGCGCGGCTCGCGCAGCCCGGTCAGCACCGCACCCACGTGCACCGGCTGACTGGGCAGCGACGCATCCAGCGCCGCGATCTCATCCTCGCTCGGCCGGCGATGCGTCGGGATCAACTCGACACCCGTGGTCTGATCGGTGGGGTACACGACCTGCGCGATGGAAAACAGTGCGACGTCACCGAAGCCCCGAGACACGTTGCGGGACAAGGCCTCCAGCAGCGCCGGCAGCAATGTGGTGGCCAGGTGGGGTCGGTCGGCCTCCAGCGGGTTGAGCACCGTCGTCGTGACCCGCCGCGGGTCGCGGTCCGAGAGCCCCCACTGGTCGAAGATCCCGGCGGGCAGGAACGGGGTGGTCAGCACCTCGACGTAACCCGACAGGCCCAGCGCCTTGCCGATCGCACGGCGGCGCTTCTGGGTAGGGGTCAGGCCGCGGCCCGCCGGGGCGGTCGGCAGTACCGACGGGATCTTGTCGAGGCCTTCCAGCCGCAGCACCTCTTCGACGAGGTCGGCAGGCTGGACCAGGTCGGGCCGCCAGCTCGGCGGGGTGACGATGAGGATCGCCGGGTCGTCGCCGTCCTCTTCGACTGTGGCGCCGATCTGGGTCAACCGCTTGACCGTCGCACCGCCCTCGTACTCGACGCCCGCAAGCTGATCGGGCAGGTCGAACCGAATGCGCACCGGCGGCGGAGACCAGTCTTTGCGCGGCGGGTCACCGCGCCAATCGGTGAGGTTGGGTTCGACGGTGCCCCCGGCGATCGAGGCCAGCAGCTTGGCGCACCGATCGACCGCGGCAACCGAAATGGCGGGATCAACCGAGCGTTCGTAACGCCGACCGGCCTCACTGACCAGGTGTAAGCGGCGGATCGTGCGCGACACCGCGGCCGGATCCCAGACCGCGGCCTCCAGAAGAATGTCGGTGGAGTCGTCGTCGATCTCGGTGGTACCGGCACCCATCACACCGCCGATGGCCGCGGTGGCGACGTCATCGACAATCAGCACGTCGGCCGGGTCGAGCTTGCGTTCGATGTCGTCGAGCGTGACAACGGTCTCCCCCGGCTTGGCGAACCGGACGACGAATTCGCCGTTGATCCGGCTGCGGTCATGCGCGTGCATCGGGTGGCCGAGCTCGAGCATCACATAGTTGGTGACGTCGACAGCCGGCGAGATCGGCCGAATACCCGAAAGCATCAGCCGGCGGCGTAACCACCACGGCGACAACGCCTTCGGATTGATGCCGGTGACCGGCCGCAGCGCGAAGCGGCTGACGCCGGTGCCGGGTTCGACGGTGACCGGCAGCGCCGGCCCGTCGGCAGGCAGCGGCGGGACGTCGGCGGGGTCGTCGTAGTCCAGGTCGTAGGCACACGCGATCTCGCGGGCGATGCCGCGCACCGACATGCCGTAGCCGCGGTCCGGAGTGACCGCCAGATCGAAGATCACGTCGTCGAGGCCGAGCACAGCGATACCGTCCGCGCCGGGTTCGGCGGTGTCGGGCGGCAGTACCAGGATCCCGGAATGATCTGCGCCCAAGCCCAATTCGGCGGCCGAGCAGATCATGCCATCCGACAGCCGGCCATACGTCTTGCGGCTGGCGATGTGGAAGTCACCAGGCAGGGTGGTGCCGGGCAGCGCCACCACAACCAGGTCACCGACCACGAAGTTCGTTGCACCGCAAACGATGTCACGATCCTCGCCCTCACCCACGTCGACCTTGCAGGCTCGGATCGGCTTCTTGAACTCGGTCAGCTCCTCGATCGCGGTGACCCGACCGACCGTGAGTGGGCCCGTCACCGGTCCGAGGGTGATGATGTCCTCGACCTCGTGCCCGACACGGATCAGCGCCTGTTCCAGGTCGTGGGGCGTGACGTCCCAGTCGGGTGCGCCGCGCTGCACGACTTCGCGTAGCCAGCTGTAGGGAAGCCGCATCAGACGCCGACCCCGAACGGAAGCGAGAACCGGACGTCACCCTCGACCATGTCGCGCATATCGGGAATCCCGTTGCGGAACTGCAGGGTGCGCTCCAGGCCCATCCCGAAGGCGAAGCCGGAGTACACCTCGGGGTCGATTCCGGCCGCGCGCAGCACGTTGGGGTTGACCATGCCGCAGCCACCCCATTCGACCCAGCCGGGGCCGCCCTTCTTGTTCGGGAACCAGATGTCCACCTCCGCCGAGGGCTCGGTGAACGGGAAGAAGTGCGGCCGCATCCGGGTGCGGGCGCCCTCACCGAACTCCGAACGGGCGAAGGCGTCCAAGGTGCCGCGCAGGTGGGCCATCGTCAGTCCGCGGTCCACCGCGAGGCCCTCGACCTGATGGAAGACCGGGGTGTGGGTGGAGTCGAGTTCGTCGGTGCGGAAGGTACGGCCGATCGAGACGATGTAGACCGGCAGTTCACGGTCCAGCAGGGTGCGCACCTGCACCGGCGAGGTGTGGGTGCGCAGCAGCTGCCGCGATCCCTCCGGGGCGATGTGGAAGGTGTCGGACTCGCTGCGGGCCGGATGGTCGGGCGGAAAGTTCAGGGCATCGAAGTTGAACTGCTCGGTCTCGACCTCGGGCCCCTCGGCCAGCTCCCAACCCATCGCGATGAAGGTGTCGGCGATGTGCTCGGCCAGGATCGTGATCGGGTGCCGCGCCCCGATCGGCTGCCGTGTCGAGGGCAGCGTGACGTCGATGGCCTCAGCCACCAATACCGCCGCGTCGCGCTCGGCCCGCAGCACCGCCAGCCGCTCGTCGAAACTGCGCTGCGCGTCGCCGCGGGCGACGTTGACCAGCTTGCCGGCCTCGGCGCGGTCTGCCTTGGGCAGCGTGGCCAGCGCCTGGCGGGCCAGTGCGAGCGGCGCACGGTCGCCGAGATGATCGGTCTTGGCGCGGGCCAGCGCATCCAGGTCGGCCGCCTGGTCGAAGGCATGCCGGGCCGCGTTGACGGCCTCGGTCAACGATTCCTGCGACAGGTCGACGGGTTGCTCACCCACGCGGCAAGACGCTCCTTTTCGCAGCTGGGGTTGTTTGCGCCACGGATGTGACGCAAGTGCCGATCATAGGTGATGCCAGAATGACGCCTCGCAGGCATTTCACCCCGAGGAAGCCGGATGCTCAGAGCTCTCGCCGTCGCGGCCGTGTGGGTGGTCGCGCTGGCCGTCTCAGGACTCACGTTCCTGGTCAGTCCATGGTGGTGGCTGCTCGCGGCGCCGCTCCTGTCGATCGCGGCGCTCGGAACGTGGGACCTGCTGCAGACCAGGCACACTCTGTTGCGGTCCTATCCCGTCCTCGCCCACGCGCGCTGGCTGGCCGAAGCCCTGCGCCCCGAGATACGGCAGTACTTCATCGAGTCGAACACTGAGGCCAGCCCGTTCGACCGCGAGACTCGCGACATGGTGTACGAGCGGGCCAAGGCCACCAAGAGCGACGAGCCGTTCGGCACCGAGCGCGACGTCAACGCGCTGGGCTACGAATTCCTCCGCCACTCGCTGCGTGCCCGGCTGGCCACCGACCTGACTCCGCGGGTGCGGCTCGGCGGCCCGGACTGCACCCGGCCGTACGACATAGCGCTGTTCAACGTCTCGGCGATGAGCTTCGGGGCGCTGTCGAGCAACGCGATCGAGGCACTCAACGGTGGCGCGGCCCTCGGTGGGTTCGCCCATGACACCGGCGAGGGTGGCATCAGTCCGTATCACCTCAAGCACGGCGGCGACCTGATCTGGGAGATCGGCTCCGGATATTTCGGGTGCCGCGACGCCGGCGGGCACTTCGACGCGGAGCTGTTCGAGGAGAAGGCCGGCTGGCCGACGGTCAAGGCCATCTCGATCAAGCTGTCCCAGGGCGCCAAGCCCGGTCTCGGCGGCGTGCTGCCCGGCGCGAAGGTGAGTGCCGAAATTGCGGCGACGCGCGGTGTGCCGATCGGCAAGACGGTGGTCTCACCGCCGTCGCACACCGCGTTTGGAACCCCGCTGGAAATGATGCATTTCATCGCGACGCTGCGCAGCCTGTCCGGCGGTAAGCCGATCGGGTTCAAGCTGTGCATCGGGGCGCGCACCGAGTTCCTATCGATCTGCAAGGCCATGCTGCACACCGGCATCACGCCGGACTTCATCATCGTCGACGGCTCCGAAGGCGGAACCGGTGCCGCCCCACAGGAATTCGAAGACCATGTCGGTATGCCGCTAACCGAGGGGCTGATGCTGGTGCACAACGCTCTCGTCGGCACCGGGCTGCGGGGTTCCATCAAGATCGGGGCGTCGGGCAAGGTGGCCAGCGGCGTCGACATCGTCAGCCGCATCTGCCAGGGCGCGGACTTCACGATGTCCGCGCGGGCAATGATGTTCGCGGTCGGCTGCATTCAGGCCATGAAGTGCAATACCAACAAGTGCCCGACCGGGGTCGCCACCCAGGACAAGGCTCGCGCCCGGGCGCTCTACGTTCCGGACAAGACTCAGCGGGTGGTCAACTTCCAGCGGGCCACGGTGGCCAGCGCCGCCCAGATCGTTGCGTCGATGGGCCTCAACGGATTCGGCGAGCTCGAGCCGTCGATGCTGAATCGCCGGATCGAGGGTCAGCGCACCCGCACCTACGCCGAGATCTACGACTGGCTGATGCCCGGCGAACTGCTCGAGGATCCGCCGGAGTCGTGGCGCTCGGACTGGATCGAGGCGTCCGCTGAGGAGTTCCGCTAGCCGAATCATCAACGCGCTGACGGTTATCCACAGTTTCGACTTCGTCCACAGATTTTCTGCTGGAACAGAATCTGTCGGTGGCCCGGCATAGGATTCGAACATGAGTGGCGCTCCTAGGGTTTTTGTGGGCGCCATTTCTGCTGTTCAAGGCGGCTAAGGTTGCGCGGCAACGCTATCGGAGGCGTTCTGCTGAATCGAGGGACGCGCACGCGGTGTGCCTCTAGGTTTCGGGGTTACCACACCAACCGCAACCTTCAAGGACGTCCGCGTGCGCGTCAGTACTGCATTTAACCGTCTGCTGCAGATCCCCGGTGCCACAGTCACCGAAGTCGCCATTGGCGATGGTGATATCGAAGTCCATCTGCGACCGCGAGCGCGGCTGCTGCGCTGCCCGTGCGGCAAACGCGTGCGGGCGGTCTATGACCGGCGCCGCCGGCGCTGGCGGCACCTTGATCTGGCGCGCTGCCGACTCTGGCTGGTCTATGACATCCGCCGTCTGAATTGCCCAGACTGCGGCGTGGTCACCGAGGAGCTGCCCTGGGCCCGCCCCGGGGCCCGGCACACCCGCGACTTCGAGGACATGGTGCTGTGGCTGGCTCAACGCACCGACCGAACCTCGGTGTCGACGCTGATGCGCTGCGCCTGGGAAACCGTCACCGCAATCATTAACCGCGGAGTCGCCGAGCTGCTTGATGCCCGGCGCCTCGACACGCTGTATCGCATCGGTGTTGATGAGATCTGTTACCGCCACCCGCACCGCTATCTAACCGTCATCGGCGACCACGACACCGGCACTGTCATTGATGTCGAAATGGGTCGCAGCCGAGAATCGCTGGCCAATTTCTATACCAGCCAACCCGATTCAGTCCTCACCGCCCTCGAAACGGTCAGCATGGATGTCAGCAGCGTCTACACCAGCGTCACGACCGAACACCTCCCACACGTCACCATCTGCTATGACGGGTTCCACCTGATGCAATGGATTCAGCGTGCTCTGGATCGTGTCTTCGCCGAATCGGTGCGCCTGCCCGGATACGCCACTGCGGACTGGAAAGCCGCCCGCTGGGCATTGCGCACCGGAGAAAACAAACTCACCGACGACAAACGTGCCCTGGTCAGCCAGATCGCCCGCACCCATCGACGCATCGGGCGCGCGTGGACGCTCAAAGAACAAGCCCGCGACCTCTACCGCTACGACCACGAACCCGGCGGCGCTCGCCGCTTGCTCAAGGCCTGGATCACCGCCGCCGCACGCTCCCGGATCCCGGTGTTCGTCTCACTGAGCAAACGATTCCGCAAGTACTTCGACTCTATCCTGGCCGCCATCGAGCTCGGCATCTCCAACGCCCTCCTTGAAGGCATCAACGCCAAAATCCGACTCATCAACGCCCGCGGCTACGGACACCACTCCGCCCAAACCCTGACCTCAATGATCTACCTCTGCCTAGGAGGACTCCAGGTCACGCTCCCCACGAAAACCTGAGGAGCCGCACATGAGTTCGATCGCTGCGGCGTTGGAGGCGCTCGATGATGTTGTCGAGTCCCTAGCCGCGGTCGATCTCGATGTATTGGCTCCGCCTGAGCGGTTCGTCGTGTTGGAGCGGTTGGAGACTGCGCGACGGCGCCAGGTGGCGGTGTCGCATGCGCTGACCGCACGGCTGGAGCAGTTCGAGGGGTGCCCGCCGGTGCCGATCACGGTGGCCGATGTGTTGCGGGTGAGTCCGCGGGAGGCCAAGCGGCGGATCCGGGACGCCGAACAGCTCGCGCCGCGGCGGGCGTTGACCGGGGAGCCGCTGCCGCCGCTGCTGCCGGAGACCTCCAGGGCCTGGCAGGCCGGACTGTTGGATGGCGAGCATCTGCGGGTGATCCAAAAGTTCTTCCGCGACCTACCCGAGCACGTCGCGCCGGTGGATATTGAGAACGCCGAACGCATGCTGGCGCAGAAGGCCGCGGTGCTGCGACCAGATCAGTTGGAGAAAGTCGCGCTGCGGTTGGCGTTGCATCTGAACCCCGACTGGAGGTTCTCCGAGGAGGACCGGGCCCGCAAGCGCGGCTTCGTCTGGTGCGGGGGCCAACAGGTCGACGGCATGAGTGTGGGCCGGTTGGTCGCTGACCCGCAGTTGCGCTCGATGCTGGATGCGTGGTTCACCAAGTTCGCCGCACCCGGAGTGTGCAACCCGGCCGACCAAAGTCCCACCCTCACTCCGTCTGAGGAGGTGGCCGAGCGTGACCGGCGCAGCCATGGGCAGCGTCAGCATGATGCGTTGACGGCGTTGGTGCGCGGCCAAGAGCCTGTCAAGTTGTTTGTGTAAGCAGTAATGGCGAGTTAGAGGTAGGGGTTGATTCGGTCGGGGTAGGCGATGGCGAGTTGGCCGAGTGCTTGTTTCCAGTTGGTGGTGATTTGGCCTTCGATGAGCCGGCCGGGGGCGGTGCGTTGGGTCAGGGGTTTGCCTCGTTGCTTTTCGCGTTCCCGGGCGCGTTTGTCTTCGATGGTGCAGATGGCTAGCCAGAGCAGTTTGACCACGGAGTCGTCGCTGGGGAAATGGCCGCGGTTTTTGATGATCTTGCGCATCTGGTAGTTCAGGGATTCGATCGAGTTGGTCGTGTAGATCACTCGGCGCAGCATCGGCGGGAACGCCAAGAATGGGATGAACCGCTCCCACGCATTGCGGAACGCAGCGATGGTGTGCGGGTTCTGTTGTCCAAGATCGGTTTTGGCGAAGTCTTCCAGTTCAGCCAGGGCGGCGTCGGCGTCGGGTGCTTGGTAGATCGCTTTGAGCGCGGTGGCGACCTTTTTGCGCTGGTTGTAGGACACGAACCGCATCGCGGTGCGGATCAGATGGACCACACAGACTCCCGCTGTCAACCTTTCATCGCGGACGTGTTCGGTCGCCGCGACTGACTCGGTTTGCTCAGCGCGGTGATGGGATCGGCGGACTACGCCGCGGTGGCGCGGCGGTGGATGACCGGGTCGTAGAGGGCGTGATCGTGCCAGCAGCGCCACAGAATGCGGCACCAGCGCGCACCCAGGCCACGCAGAGCACGATGGTGTGGTTGGCCGGCGGCGCGGGCGTGTTCGTAGATGTCGGCCGACCAAGGGTCTTCACGAACGGCGACGAACATCCACCAGTCGATGGCGTGGCGCATTCGCCGGTTGGCGGCGTAGCGGAACCTCACCTGACGGGTGCGCCCGGAGGCCTTGGTGACCGGAGCCAAGCCGGTCTCGGCCAATAACGACGGCGCCGATGGGAAACGGCTGCGCTGTTCACCCATTTCGGAGATCAAGACGCCGGCGGTGACGGGTCCGATACCGGGGAAACTGGTGAAGATCGGGGTGTCCGGGTGCATGTCGAGCAGCTCGCCCAGCCGCTTGTCGTGAGCTCGAAGATGAGTGTTGAGTAGCGCGAGCTGTTCTGTAAAGGCTTTGGCCGCCAAAGCTTTACCGGCGACGGTGCCTTCGCTGGCCGACAACAGATGAGGCTGCATCCGGGCGATGAGGGTCTCGGGTTTCTGTCGGCCACTGTAGCCGTGTCGGCCGGTGAATCCACCCATTCGTCTAGTCGTGATCCTGCTCGCCTGCGCGGGAGTGGGAAAGGTCCGGATGAACGCCAGGGTGATGTCACGGTCCAATGAGGAGAACAGGTGCAAAGGTGCGGGGTGGTAGGCCTCCAGGATCGACCGCAGCCGATTCTCGGTATCCACTTGCATGTCCAGGATGCGCTGACGATCCCGGCTGACCGCGATGAGCTCGGCCAGTGCCGGTGACGCAACAGCTAAGGGCCGCCACTGAGCGTACTGATGACGCAATGTGTCGGCCAAAACGTAGGCATCGAACTCGTCGGACTTGGCTGCCGCCATCCGATACCGTTCACGTGCACGCGCCGAGATCTTCGGTGAAACGCAATAGATTTCGGCGCCACAGTGCTGTTGCAGATGCTCGACGAGCAAGCCCTCAGCACGTTCGATGGCGATGCGCACCGAGCCGGCCAACGAGGCGATCACCTCGACCAGGGCCATCAAACCGTCGACGGTGTGCGCGATCTTTCGGCTGAGGAGCTGGTGGCCGTTGTCGTCGAGGACGCAGAGGTGATGGGAGCATCCGCCCCAATCGATGCCGCACCAGAAACGACTTGCACCGTCCGGACTATCCTGATTCATTGCAGTCAGATCCCTTCGATCCGAAGGTTCACGCTGCAATGACGGGGCGTGCCCGGAACCTCATCTCGGCACTCGCCGCTGTTACCGGTGGTGCTGCTCTCGCTGGCCGGTCCAAGCCCCGCAGCCACCACGGGCGGACAGGTCTGCATGTGGACCTCGAAGGTGACGCGTTTGCACAGGTCCTGCCCGTGGTGGTGCAGGTGAACGCCGAGACCATCCCGGCCCACCCATTGTTAATAGATGACGTTTGCACCGTCGCCTGCGGCCAGGTCGCCTCGATGGCCTCGGGGAATCCGGTCAACCCGTCACAGCAGACGATCAGCACATCACCGACACCGCGGTTGGCCAGCTCCGCGCATACCCCGGCCCAGAATTTGGCTCCTTCGGCGGCTTGCACCCAGATGCCCAGGACGTGCTTGATGCCCTCCATGTCGACGCCTACGGCGATGTGAGCGTGCTTATTGCGCACGTGGGCGCCGTCGCGGACCTTGACGACCAGGGCGTCGAGGTAGATCACCGGGTAGAACGGCTCCAGCGGCCGACGCTGCCACGCGAGGACTTCGTCGCTGATCTCGTCGACGATCTTCGACAACGTCTCGCGGCTGATCTCGGTGCCGATCGTCGTCGCGAGGTGATGTTCGATATCGCGCAGGGTCATCCCGCCGGCATACAGCGAGATGATCATTTCATCGAGGCCGCCCAGGCGGCGAGAGCCCTTGGGTACCAACGTCGGTGAGAACGTGCCGTCACGATCACGCGGGATCGCTAGCTCGACGTCACCGACCTGGGAGGCCACTGTTTTCGGATACGAGCCATTGCGGGAATTCGGGATCAGACTGGCCTCGGCATCGCCGCGTTCATAGCCCAGATGATCGGTGAGCTCGGCCTGCAGACCGCGTTCGAGCCCAGCCTTGATCAGCTGCTGAATCAGCCCGTCATGGCCGTCGAGCTCGACATCTCCAGCGTCAATCTTGGCGAACAACTCATCCAGGGCGCCGGATGCCTTGAGCTTGTCAGTCGCCACTTTCATCTCACGGCGCCGCTGCTCACGAGCTTCAGGATCAATCACAGTCATCAGTGTCGACTTTCCGTCAGGACACCACACCCCTTACACAAACCATCTGACACCTCCGCGGCCAACTCGGTGATCCGAAGTTGGGGCAGCACAACGGGTTACCCGTCACGGTGATCGCCTCGGCGACCCTGCAAGATCTGCAGGCCAAAACCGGGCACGCGGTCACCGCCACCGGCACCCTGCTACCCATCCCCGACCTCATCCGGATGGCCAGCCACGCCTACCACTACCTCGCCCTGTTCGATGGGGTGAAGGGGCAGGCGTTGTGGCTGGGCCGCACCAAACGCATCGCCACCGCCGATCAGCGAATCATGCTGCACAACAAGGAACGCGGCTGCACCCGGCCCGGCTGTGACGCACCCGGATATCTCACCGAGGTCCACCACGTCGACGAATGGGCCGAGGGTGGCCTGACCAACATCGACAAACTCACCCTGGCCTGCCGAGCCGACCATCGACTCCTCGACCAGGGCTGGAAAACCCGCAAACTCGCCAACGGCGACACCGAATGGATACCACCGCCACACCTACCGATGCTCATCGGCGGCACCAACACCTACCACCACCCCGAACGCTTCCTACCCAAAAGCGACGAAGGCACTTAGCCCGCCGCGGTATCCCTCCTCGGCAACTGGGACACCAGCGGTGCATCGAACGGCTGCTTGCCCAATCCACGTGCACCGCCCGGTGACCCCAACTCGGCGAAAAAGTCCGCGTTGGCGGCCACGTAGGGCTGCCAGTCGTCGGTCGCGTCATCGACGTAGATGATGGCCTCGACCGGGCAGACCGGCTCGCACGCCGCGCAGTCCACGCATTCGTCGGGATGGATGTAGAGCATCCGCTCCCCCTCATAGATGCAGTCGACCGGGCACTCGTCCACACATGCCTTGTCCCGGATGTCCACACAGGGCTCGCCGATGACGTAGGTCATGACGCCGCCAGGTCGTCGAGCGCGGCATACGCCGCGTTGTATCCCGGGACGAAGGTTATGCCCGGTCCGCCGTGACAGCCGGCACCGCCGAGATAGAGTCCGTCGATCGGGATCGGGAGGTCGAGAAAACCCTTGGGGCCAGGCCGATTCGGGCCCATCAGGTCCGGGTGGAGCAGTCCGTGGCAGAAGTCGCCGTCGGGCGCGCCGAACATCGTCTGCATGTGATACGGCGCGAACGTGATGTGCCGAATCTGAATATCCCGGAAGTTCGGGGCGAATTTCGTGATCTTGTCGATCACCGTCTCCGCCATCTCGTGTTTGAGTCGACCGTGCTGTTCCCTGGGCGCCTCGACCGGGAACCCGTAGGCGTACGCACTCGCGGCGTGCTTGCCCGGCGGCGCCAGGCTCGGATCGGTGACCGACGGGATCTGCATGCCGAAAGACGGGTTGTCCGGAAGCATCCCGGCCCGGGCCATCTCCCACTGCCGTTGTTGCTCTTCGGGTGTGCCGAAGACACCAACGGACTGCTGCATGCCCGATTCGTTCAGCAGCTCGTACGGTGCGGCGAATTCCGGCAATCCGTCCAGGGCGAAATGCATCTGGATGAAGGTGGCACGATGGTCTCGGCCGCTGAGGCGTTCCACCAGATTGCCCGGCAGGTGCTCGGTTCCGACCATGTCGACTAGCGTCAGATCCGGCGACAGGTTGGACACCACCACGGGCGTATTCAGCACCGAACCGTCGCGCAGGCGCACACCGGTGACCCGCTCGTTCTCGACGAGGATCTGCTCAACTTTGGTGCGATACCGGATTTCCCCACCCAGTTCGGTGAACAGGCGCTTCAGATGGTCGCAGACCGCACCGATGCCGCCTTCGAGCTTCGTCATCATCGTGGCGTTCGCGTCGGGAACACCCATCGCGAAGGCCAGACACGTGGCGCTGCCCGGGGTGAACGGGCCGCGGTAGGTCGAGTTGATCGCCAGGAACGCCAGCATGCCCCGGATCGTCGCGTACTTGACCTTGTCCGGGAAGTTGCGGTCGATGACGTCCATGGCGCTGCCGAACAACATTTCGTGGATGGCGCGACGCTCGGATTCGTTTGTCGCACAGGCGTACATCTCGTCGAGAGTCTTCGGTGGCGTCCGCGCCTCGAAGCGTCCGAGCGCGCGCGACGGCCCGGTGGTCCACTCGAGCATCTTCGCCATGCCCAGCACCGAGTCGGCGCCGTGTTTCTCGGACAGATGCGTCATGTACTTCATCGGGTCGCTGTAGAGGATCATCGGCTCCTCCCCGGCTTCACCAAGGTTCACCGATTGCACCTCGGCGTGGACCTGGGGAATCGTGTGCAGTTCCAAGGCGTTTGCGACTTCCGGCGCCGTCGGGAACTGGACGGACCCGGCGATCTCGTAACGGAACCCGTCGATCAACTCCACGGTCGCGGCCATACCGCCGGAGTAGGTGTTCTGCTCGAGAACCACCGTGCGTAAACCCTGGCGCTGCAGTATCACCGCCGCGGTCAGGCCGTTGTGGCCCGCCCCGACGACGATCGCGTCGTAATCACTCATTGCGCTTTTCTCCTCACTTGATGGGACCGATGTCACGACTGACATGATTTGATGAAAACGATTGTGCGAAAATGGCGTTATGACGAACTTGCACGACCGGCGCAGGACCTCGACGCGAGAGGCGCTGCGTGAGGTGGCACTGGCGCGATTCGCCCGCGACGGTTTCGCCAACGTGACGGTGGCCCAACTCGCCGACGATGCGGGCGTCACCCAGCGCACGTTCTTCCGGCACTTTCCCACCAAAGAGGCGGTGCTGTTCCAGGACTACGAAACCCAGCTCGAGTGGTTCGCCGAGGCGTTGTCGCGGCGCCCGGCCAACGAGTCGCTCTTCGACGCGGTGCTCGGCAGCGTGGTGAGCTTCCCCCATGACCTGGAAGTCGTTCGCCAGGCAGCGATCCTGCGCGCGACGCTGCTCGACGGGGAGCGCACGGCGGGCCACCTTCGGGTGGTTCAGGCGTCGTTCGCCGAAGTGCTGACCGACTTCGTCAAGCGCCGCCACACCGACCTGCCCAATGTCGACCTGATCGCTGAAGTGGCCGGCGCCGCGCTCGCGGCCGTGCTCGTCGCCGCCGTGGAACACTGGGGACGGGATGGCTGCGCCACCGATCTGCGCGAAGTTGTTTCGACCAGCATCGATCTGGTGCGATCCGGTCTGGCTCCGTTGGCCTAACACGGCAACAGGTCTTTCCACGACGTCGGCGCCTTGGGGGCGGCGCCGAGATCCGACTGCACGTACCGGTGCCCGTCGCCGGTGACGTAACTTCCGGTCGACGGGTTGTACGGGATCACCGCCACCGGCGGCCGGGTGCCGTCGGATCCGCTGAAGCCGCTCGGCGCCGTGCCGGCGCCGACTCTGCTGTCGGGCGGGACGCCCTGCGCCACCAGATTCGGGTCGAGCGGATAGGGGCCGACCGCGTGCTGACGGATCGCCGTCGGCACGAACGGCTGGTCACTGTCACACAACTCGACGGTCGGCGCACGTTTCCCGGGTTTGCCTGCGCATGGATAGTTTCGGGCGCCGCGAACAGCGATCGGCGAGTCCTGCGGCAGTTTGCAATACAGGCCGTCCGGGGTGTCGATCGTGGTGGTGTCGGCCGGGGAGCGCCACGACGACGGCGGCAGGAATCCGACGGTGCACGGCGGCGGATCACCCAGCGTGATTGCGAACTCCCCCACCGGCAGGCCCGTCGGGTTGTTGGTGGGCAATCCGAACGCCTGCGTGCTGGCGATCACCGGCGGCAGCAGTACGAGGAGTTGCTCGAGCGACGAGTTGTAGGTGACCAGGATTTGGCCAAGCGTGCTCAAGTTCGCCAACAACACCGGCAGGGTGGGCTTCACCTCATCGAGCAGCCGGGTGACTTCGTTCGCGGCGCCCGGTCCGGTGTTGAGAATGGCGCGCACCTGACTGTCGTCGTCGGCCACTGTCTGGGTGACATCGGCCAGGCCTCGCGCCCACGTCCGCAGCGAATCCGTCGTCGCGACTTGGGAATCCAGCAGTGGCGTCACATCGTCGATCAGCATCCGGGTGCGGTCACCGACGCCGCCGATCTTGCCGACGGCCGTGGCCGAGGAGTCGAGCAGCGATGACAGGTCGTAGCCCGCCCCGCGCATACCCTTGTCCGACTCGTCGATCAGCGTGGCCAGCTTGTCGCCGGGAATGCTGTTGACGAGCGCGCTCACCGTGTCCAGCATCGGGCCGACCGCCTGGGGCAGGCTGATCTGCTGCGCCGGGATCACCGATCCGTCGCTCAGGTAGGGACCGGATGCGTTGTGTGGCCGCAGGTCCACGTATTGCTCGCCGATCGCCGAAGCGCTGCGCACCTCCGCGCGTACGTCGAGCGGGATTCTCGGCGACGTGTCCAGTGACAGCGTGGCTTCCGCTCCGGTCTTGGTCAGCCGCAGAGCGGTCACCTTGCCGACCTGGACGCCGCGGTAGGTGACGTTCGAGAACCGGTACAGACCCCCGCCGGCAGGCAGTTCCAGCGTGACGGTGATCTTGCCGATGCCCAGCAGGGTCGGAAGCTGAATGAACAGCACGGTCATCAGCAGGAGACCGACAAGGGCAACGATGCCGAAAATCACCAGTTGGATGCGCACGAGGTGGGTCAGCATCAGCCACCTCCGCTCGGCGAGGGCGGTGGCGGATCCGCGATGCCGGTGCGCAGCGGGTCGTAGGTGTAGTTCAGGTACCACGGATCCCCCGGCGCGGGAATCAGTTTCGCGTTCTGGTCACCCCACCGGGTACCAAGGAACAGGGTCCGCTTCAGCCGCGGAACCGTCAGGTCGGCGACCAGAAACATGTTGACGTAATCGCCGCGAACCGCGCGGTCGATGTAGTTCTGGCTGTACGGATAGGTGACCGCGAAGGCCAGCCCGGTGTCCAACTGGGGCCCGATGTCGGCCAGTGCTTTGAGCGTCGGCTCGAGGTTGTGCAGGTTGGTGACCAAGTCGCTCTGAGCGTTGTCGATCAGATCGGTGGTCGACGCACTAAAGCGTCGTAGTTTGTCCAGCGCGGTGACGATTCGCGGGCGCTGCGCGATCAGCACGTCGAGGGCGGCCGGGACACGTTGCAGTGCACGGTCGATCACCTCGCGCTGCGCCGCAAGCGTTCCGGTGAACCGGTTGAGACCATCGATCAAGTCGATCAGATCACCGCGCTGACCGTCCAGCGCACCGACGAATTCGTCCAAGCGGTGCAACAGATCTCGCACCTGCTGCTGACGGCCCGACAGCGCTGAATTGGCATTACGGATCACGTCGCCGATCTGTCCCAGCCCGCCGCCGTTGACCACCGCCGACAGCGTGGACAACGTCCGTTCGGTGGACGGGTAGGTCGACGACCGGCTCAGTGGGATCGTCGCACCCGCCTCGAGCCGGCCACGGGGTGCCTCGCCGAGGGGCGGATCGAGTTCCAGATGCATGGAGCCCAGCAGGCTGGTCTGCCCGACGGTGGCGAGCGCGTTGGCGGGCACAACCACGTCGGGGCGGAGGAACACCTCGACGTCGGCATGCCAGTTTCTCAGCCGCATCGGACCCACGGTGCCGACCACGACGTCATCGACCAGAACCGGTGAATTGGATTCCAGCATACCGACATTGGCCAGCTCGATGTGGTAGACAGCAGAGCTGCTTCGGTTCTCGGTGCCCGGCAGCGGAAGCGAGTTCAACCCTCGGAAGGCGCATCCCGATGTACCGGAGGCGATGACCACGACCGCGGTGAGGGCCGCCACCCGACGCCACGTCATGAGCCAGGGGCTCCCGAGTAGGCCGAGACCGCGGGCGGTGTCTCGGGCGGGACCGGGGCCGGGCCCGCGCCCCCGGGAGCCAGTGCCGGATCGGAGTAGAGCAGATTCTCCGGCGACGGCGCCTTCATCAGGTACGGGCTCATCTGGAAGGGCACCAGGTTGAAGCTGAGGAGGCGCATTGCCGGGCCGAGATATTGGGCGCACAGCTTGCCCGTTTCCGGCGCGGTGGCGTTCTCGATGGCCCCGAGTTGCCCGCAGATGAACTGGACGGGATTGCTGAAATCGTTGAACACGATCGATCCGATGTTGTCACCGGTATCGGGGTTGTACACGTTGTAGTAGTTGGCGAATGCGTTGGGCGCGACGTGCAGTAGCTGTTCGACACTCTTGCGGTTGTCGGCCAGATTGCGGGTGACCTCCGTCAGACGCTGGATCTGTTCGACGGTGAGCTCGCGGCTCTGCCCGACGAAGCGTTGCGCGTCGACCGTCGCGGTGGCCAGATCATGCAGCGCGGCGTCGAGATCGCCCGTGTTCTCGCCGAGCGTGCCCGTCAGTGAGGCGAGCCGTTGCTCGAAGTCGACGATCGCGCCGCTGCTGTCGCGCAGCGTGGTCACCAGGTTCTGCAGGCCCTTGACGATGTCGACGATGTTGCCGCTGCCATCGGCGACGATGCGCGCGACTGCCGAGAGTTGGGCCAGCATCTGACGTAGCTTGACGCCATTGCCGCCCATGGCGTCAGCGGTGTCGTCGATCAGTCGCGCCAGCGCTGGCCGCGCCGTCTCGGTGCTGGGCCCCAAATCCCTTGACAGGCGCATCAACTGGTTCTTCACGTCGTCCCATTCGACGGGAACGGCGGTCCGTTCGACGGGGATCACCGCGCCGGATGCCATGGTCGGGCCGCTGTCCCGGTAGGCCGGTGTCAGCTGAAGGTACCGGGCGGCGACGAGGTTCTGCGCGACGATGACCGCGTCGGCGCCGGCCGGGATGGCGACCCCCGGCTCGATGGTGAGCACCATTTTGACCTGACCACCGAGGGGCTCGATGGAGTCGATCTTCCCGACCTTGACCCCGGACACCCGAACCTCATCACCGGGGTAGATCGCCGTGGCGGCGGTGAAGTACGCGGTGATGGTCGTGGTGGGATAGAGCGCGTGGCGAACCACGAATGCCGTGCTCGCCGCACACAACGCCACGAGTACCGCGGCGGTGGCGGCGACGGTCCTGGTGCGCGCGCTCACCGTTGCCCCTCCGGTGGGTGTGGCGGAATTGCGTTGTATGGGAAGGGAAATTCGGCCCGCGGCCCTGCGGTGTCGGGCGGCTGTCCCGCGTCGACACCGCGGCGGAAGCCGAACGCGTAGTCGAAGAACGGTTGGAGAAACTCCGCGGGTATCACGTTGGCCGTGTAGGCCTGGTAGTAGAACCCGCTGGAAACGGCCTCCCCCATGGTGATCTCGTACTTGGCGAGGCCGGGCAGAGCCTTGGCGATGTTGTCACTGTTCTTCTGCAGCACAGCCGTCACCGAGTTGAGCTTCTGCAGGGTGGGCGCGAGCTCAGATTCGTTGTCGTGAACCAGCCCGGACAGCCCTCTGCTCACCGCCGAGGTGTCGGCCAGCAGATCGGCGATCGCCTGGCGCCGTTGCGCCAGCACCGAGACCAGGTCGGCGCCATTGAGGATCAGCGCGTTGACCTGCTGGCGGCGATCGGACAGCACTCCCGCCAAATCGTCTGCGCTGCGCAGGAGTTCACGCAGAGTGTCGTTACGACTGTTCATCGATTGCGACAGCCGGGTCAGCCCATCCAACGTGGGTCCCAGTTGCGGCGCCATCGCATCGACCGTGTCCGACAAGGTCTGCAGAGACTGGTTCAACGATGCGGTGTCGATCCCCGCGGCGTTGGCGGTGAGATCGCCGACCGCATCGGTCAGCACGTAGGGCGATGACGTGCGTGAAAGAGGAATCGGATCTGCGGGTTTCTGCGTGCCGGCACCCGCCGGAACAAGTGTCACGATGCGCGCCCCCAGCACCGTTCCGGTCTTGATGTGCGCAGTCGTCTGCGAGCCCAGATGCACCGTCCCGTCGACGGTGAACGTGACCAACGCATCCCCCCGCAACAGCGATACATCCGAGACGGTGCCGACCTTGATCCCGGAAACCAGAACGTCGTTGCCCGTCACCAGACCACCGGCCTCGGGAAACACCGCCTGGTATCTCACCTGCGTCGCCCACGACGTCAACCGCTGCGGCGCCAGTCCGACGAGCACGACGAGAACGGCCACCGATACACCGATGAATCCGGCTCGAATGAGCGATGCGCCACGGTATTTCACCATCACGGCTCGGCGCACCTCCCGCCGGTCTGCTTGATCCACGGGAAGACCGCGGTACGGCCCTCCAGGTCGGTCACCCGCACCGACATGCCGCACACGTACATGGCGATGAAACTGCCGTAGGCCCCGAGGCGGGTGAGCTTGCGGTAGTTGTCCGGGGCCTTCGCCAGTGCGCGATCCAGTCTTTCCTTGTCCTGGTCCAGAAGTGGGGCCAGCCGGCTGAGCTCGTTGACTGCCCCGGCCAGCGGTGGGCGCGCGCTGGCGAGCAGGCCGGCCAATGACGCGGTACCCGCGTCGAGAGCGTCGATCGCCGCACCCACCGGATCGCGGTCGCCGGCGAAACCCGTGATCAGCTTCTCGACGCGGTCGAGCGCCGTGGAGAAACGGTCCCCCTCGGTGGTCAGCGACGACAGCACGACTTTCAGGTTCTCGATGAGTTCCCGGATGACGCCGTCGTTGTCGGCCAGCGCGTTGGTGAACGACGAGGTCTTGGCGAACAGCGATTCCACGGTGCCGCCCTCGCCCTGGAGGATGTGCACCAGCGCGGAAGTGAGGGCGTTGACGTCCTGTGGGCTGAGGCTGGCGATCACGGGTTTGAGCCCGCTGAGGAGCAGGTCGAGATCCAGTGCCGGTTGCGTCCGATCGACGGGAATCTGCGAACCCGCCGGCATGACCGCTGCGGATCCCGGTGCGTCCACCAACTCCAGATAGCGGTCGCCGACCAGGTTGAGGTAGCGCACAGCCGCTTTCGTCGCGGTGGTGAGCACGACGTCGCGGTCGGCCTCGAAGGTCACCAGGGCCGTGTTGTCCGCACGCAGTGTCACCGTGTCGACCGTGCCGATCCGGATACCGGCCGCGCGCACACTGTCACCCGGTTTGAGCCGCGACGCATCGGCGAACACCGCGGAGTATCCATTCGAGCGGCCGGTTCGGTACTGGGCGAACGTCATGAACAAGAACACCGTGGCTGACACCGTCACCACGGCGAACACCGTGAACTTGAGCCCGATGGCGCGCAATGACTTCATCAGCCCGGCTGCCCGACCTGTGCGGAGTTGCGCGGCGGCCCGTCGAGCGGGCCGTACAGCAATTGCTTGAGGCCGTCGGAGTTCAGCAACACTCCCTGGTTGCCGTACTGGGCCGGGTTGGCGCCCACATCGGTCACCAGGAACGGCGGCTTGGCACTGGGGGCCACGTGCGGCAATCCTTGGTCGGCGCAATGGGGTCCACCGGTCGCGGCGACCTTGGGCAGATTGGCGGGATAGCGATACCGTTCCAAGCCCAGGGTGAAGCTCACCGAGACGACCGCGCCGGGATCAGGTTGAGGTGGCGCCAAGGCGATCGGTATCAGTCCGGCCAGCGCGCAGTTCAGGGCTTCGTGGTAACGGTTAGTCAGATCGGTGGTGGGCACCAACAGGCGTAGGACATCGGTCAACGCCTGGCCGTTGCCATCGACCACCTCGGATCCGACATCGGCCAGTCCGATCACGCTGAGCAGCAACGCATTCAGTTCGTCCTGCCGGTCGACGATCGTCGTGCTGATCCGCGTGGCGTTGTCGGCGGTCCGGATCAGATCCGGTGCGGCGTCGGCGTACGCGCCGGCCGCGACATTCGCGGCGACGATGTCGTGCCGCATGGTGTCGAGGCTGGGTTCCAGTTGTGCCAGCAGTGCGTCGAAATCCGAGAACATCTGACCCAGGCGTTCTCCCCGCCCGTTCATCGCAGTGGCGAGGGCACCGAGGATGTCATTGAGCTTCTCCGGCTGCACTTTTGACAGCACGGAGGTGAGTTGCTGAAAGACGGTGTTGATCTCGACGGTCACGTTGGTCGCGTCGATGACCTGACCGGCGCGCAGCGGCTGCGCCGACGGATGCTCCGGTGGGGTGAGTTCGACGAGCTTGGCGCCGAAGACCGTCGGAGACGCGATGTCGACCCCCACATTGGCCGGGATCAGAGGCAATTCGGTGGGATCGATCGAAAGATGAAGGACCGCTTGACCGTTCGGCCGTTGCTCGATCGCTGAAACCGTGCCGACCTGGACGGCCCGCATTTTCACCTTGGCCCCGGCATTCATCACCAGGCCGGCGCGCGGCGAGAGCACGGTGATGGGGACGCCGGAGGTCACGTCGCCGCGGAACATCACGACGGCGCCGCCGACGATTGCGGCCAGCAGGACCACGGACGCCACGCCGACCGCGGGGCGGATCACGCCTCGCCACGTCGACGTCGCGTCGCGCTGAGTCACCTCGACACCCTCCCTGGCTTCGGGAGAATTCGTACCACACAGATGTCATAACTGACTAGATTTATGTCATAACTGACGCTGTCGCGGCGCGGCGTCGATTACGACTCGAGGTTGTGCGAAGGAGGACTTACGAGGCGGCGGGCTGCGGGACTGCCGCGGCGGACAGTGCCCTGCGCACCGAGCGGCGGCGCGCGACGTAGGCGGCCGTCAGCGCACCCAGCACACCGAGCGTCGAAGTCGTCAGGATCGACAGTCCGGTGTTCGCCATGATCAGGTACCCGAACGCCGCCGCCACAGCGAGCAGCGCGTACCGCGCGGTCGTCCAGTGCGCGGGGTGGCCGAAGCGGGTGCCGACCACCATGCCGAGCACCAGGGCGACACCATGGCCGACGTTGGTGAAGTCGCCCAAGGTGCTGACCGCCGATCCGACCGCGACGGCCAGCCACCAGCCCGTCCACGCCGCGCGCCAGCGGCGCGGGATCGCTGCGGTAAGCGCGCCCAGGACACCCACCGCGCCGTAACTCATGCCGACATCGGTGACGTTGACGATCGACCAGGACGCCAGGCCCGCCGCGAGCGCAGCGACCAGCCCGGCCGCCACCAGCAACGTCGCGCCGACGTGGCCGACGACGAACGCGAGCACCATCCACCGGCTGCGCCACAGCAACTCGGCGAGGCCGAGGATCGCGAACAGGCCCGGCAGCCACACGTAGATGGGACCGGTCTCGATGACGAACGCACTGCCGATCAGCGTGCCGAGACGCCCGTGCGCGAGATTGTGCAGATTGGTACTCGCGTGCAGGATCACCTGGTCACGCACATGCGGGCCGAGCGCCAGCAGCACGGCCGCCACCGCCACGAGTGCGGCGGTGTACCCCAGGGTGACCCGAACGCGGACCAGCCGCGTCAGCAGTGAGAGAACCATCTCCATCCACTATGCCTGGGCTTCGAGATCGTCTCCATCGTCCTCGACTGGCAGGTCCCTGCGGGTTTTGAGGCGATACATCACCAGATCCGTCGGTACACCGCTGGCGCGCGGGGCAAAGACCTGGCGCCGCACCCGCTTGACCGTGACGCCCAGCGCGTCCAATTCGTCGGGGCTGATGCACTCCAAGGTCTCGCCCGACACGACCAGCCCGCCACGGGGCGCGCGGTCCATCACCCGGGCCGCGATGTTGACGTCGACGCCGAGCCAGTCCGAGCCGATGCGTTGCGGGCGGCCGGTGTGGATTCCGGCACGCATCCGGGGTGTATAGCCGTCTACCTCGACCGATCGCAGCGCGTCACGGGCGGCCATGGTGGCTCGCACGGCGGTCGCGGCATCGGTGAAGACGGCCATGATGCCGTCGCCCATCCGTTTGACGATGTGGCCGCCGGCGTCGAGCAGCGGCGGCTCGACGACCTGGGCGACGCGGCGCAGCAGCCGCAGTGTGGCGTCGTCCCCGGCCTGCAGCGACCAACTGGAGAACCCGACGAGGTCGGTGAAGACGAGGGTGACCTCGGGGTTGGCCGGCCGCCCGGAGACCCGTTCGGTGAGCGCCTGCCAGATCTGAAGTGTGGCCAAACTCACTTCCCGGGTGGCGGCCTCCCGGTCACGCAGCAGACGGTCGGCGGCACGTGCGGCGGCGCGGGCACTGCCGTCGCCGGCCGCGGACAGCGGATCGCCGAAGTCCGGGTCGCCGGGCAGCATCCGCCGGGCGCGACGAACGAGGGCGATGAGTCCGGGGTTGTGGTTGGTGTTGTGCCACCACGCCGCGGGCCCACGCCCGGGCCGTACCAGATGGTCGACGTCAACGAGGGAATCGGGTTGATCGTCGAACGGCTCGACGTCCACAAGATCAAGCCTAGGCAACGGTTTTCGGGCCGGCCAACCTGGTGTGACGCGGTCGACGTATCGCTATGCCAAACGACTGGTCACAGCTTCGTCGCCGTCGTAGACAACGCTCGTTGTCAGCCCTATCGTTAGGCGATGAGGTCAACGACGACCACACGCAGCGCCGAGCCCCTCGGGCCGGACTCTCTGACCTGGAAGTACTTCGGCGATCTGCGCACGGGGATGCTCGGGGTCTGGATCGGCTCGCTGCAGAACATGTACCCGCAGCTGGGCGCGGGGGTGGAAGAGCACTCGATCCTGCACCGCGAGCCGCTGCAGCGGGTGGCGCGGTCGGTCTATCCGATCATGGGCGTGGTCTACGACGGCGAGCGAGCGCGCCAAACCGGGGAGCAGATCAAGGGGTTCCACCGCGGCATCAAGGGCGTCGACAACGCGGGCCGGCGGTACCACGCCCTCGACCCCGAGACGTTCTACTGGGCGCACGCCACGTTCTTCATGTTGATTCTCAAAGTCGCCGAATACTTTTGCGGCGGGCTGACCGAAGCCGAGAAGCGTCAGCTGTTCGACGAACACGTGCAGTGGTACGCGATGTACGGCATGAGCATGAAGCCGGTCCCCGAGACGTGGGAAGACTTCTGCGAGTACTGGGATCGGGTGTGCCGCGACGAGCTGGAGATCAACAAGGCGACGCTGGAGATCTTCGATATCCGGATTCCGAAGCCGAAATTCGTGTTGATGCCAACGCCGGTGTGGGACCAGCTGTTCAAGCCGATGGTGGGCGCTCAGCGCTGGATCGCCGCCGGCCTGTTCGACCCGGCGGTGCGGGAGAAGGCCGGAATGCGCTGGACGCCCGGCGACGAGGTTGCGTTGCGCTTATTCGGCAAGGCCGTCGAGCTCGCGTTCTGGGCGGTGCCCGACGAGATCCGGCTGCATCCGCGCGCATTGTCGGCGTATCGGCGGGCGTCGGGTCAGATCCCGGCCGACGCCCCGCTGGTCGAGGCACCCGGTTTCATGGCACCCCCTAAAGATCGCCGTGGGCTGCCCATGCACTATGTCCCTCGAACCAAGAGCCTCGTCGCGCGGGCGGGGTCGCTGGTCCACACGACGTTCTCACTTGCCGGTTTGCGGCCCGCCCGAGGACGTTCCGCTGCCGCCTGAACCGGAGAACCCATGATCGAATGGTCCGACGTCGATATCGCTGTGCGCGACGCCGTGCGTGAGTTCGTCGACAAAGAGGTGCGCCCGCACCTCGACGAGCTGGAAAGCGGCGATATGGAGCCGTACCCCATCGTCCGGAAACTGTTCGCCACGTTCGGTATCGGCGACATGGCACGGGAGTCGCTGAACAAGCGGCTGGACCGGCTGCGCTCCGGCGCCGAACCGAAGTCCGGTGGTGGCGGCGGCGGGATGTTCGGCGACGGCGGTTCGGCCGGAATGGGTTTCGTGCTCATCAGCGAACTGTGCCGGGTCAGCATGGGCCTGGTCACCGGGATGGGTGTCAGCCTGGGGCTCACGGTCCCGACGATTCAGAGCCGCGGCACGCTGGCCCAGCAGGAGCGCTGGCTGCCGGAGCTGGTGACCTACGACAAGATCGGTGCATGGGCGATCACCGAGCCCGATTCGGGCTCGGATGCGTTCGGCGGCATGAAGTCTTATGTGGTGCGCGACGGGGACGACTACATCCTCAACGGGCAGAAGACCTTTATCACCAACGGTCCGGACGCCGACGTCGTGGTGGTGTACGCCAAGCTGGACGAAGGCGACGGGGCCGACAAGCGTGACCGCAAGGTGCTGACCTTCGTGCTGGACCGGGGGATGGAAGGCTTTGTGCAGGCGAAGCCGTTCCGCAAGATGGGCATTCACAGTTCGCGCACCGGTGAGCTGTTCTTCAACAACGTGCGGTTGGGCCGCGACCGGCTGCTTGGCGAGACCGAGGAGAACAAGTCCGGCGACGGACGAGACAGCGCCCGGTCGAGTTTCGCCGCGGAGCGGATCGGCGTGGTGTCGATGGCGCTCGGCGTGATCGAGGAATGCCTGCGGTTGTGCACGGATTACGCCAAGACGCGCACGTTGTGGGGTAAGGAGATCGGTCAGTTCCAGTTGATCCAGCTCAAGCTGGCCAACATGGAAGTCGCCCGGATGAATGTGCGCAACATGCTGTTCCGGGTGATCGAATGTGGGCAGACCGGCACCCAGATCTCGTTGGCCGAGGCCTCGGCGATGAAGTACTACTGTTCGCAGGCGGCGACGGACGTGGCCATGGAGGCCATTCAGCTGTTCGGCGGCAACGGGTACATGACCGAGTACCGCGTGGAACAACTTGCCCGCGATGCGAAGTCGCTGATGATCTACGCCGGGAGTAACGAGGTGCAGATCACCCACGTGGCCAAGGGGCTGCTCGGGGCTTAGCTATCCCGCTCAGCCGATCTGGACCGGCTCGCCCAGATCCCGATCCAAGATGGCGGCTGCCCGACGCATCGCGGCGCTGGCGGACCGCAGGAACTCCAGCGAGTGGTGCAGCTCGTTGTCGTCGAGGTCGCTGGTGGCTTCCACGCAAAAATGCATGGCCACGTCGTAGTCCGATAAGGCCGCCTGTAATTCGGCCGCCAAGGCCGGATCCGGCGGTGGCATGTGGCCTTGCAATCCGGCCACCCCGTCGTGATATTTCGCGCACGCCGCGCTCAGCGCGCCCGCATCGTGAGCCTCTGCGGCCGACGCCACGTCCATCCCGGCGGACTGAATGGCTCCGACGTGGTCCTGCACCTGGTTCCACCACGTCCGCATCGACTGCTGCATCGGCGGGGGCGACGGTGCGACTGTCACGGTGTCGATCGCGGTGTTGGTGACGATGCTGGTCTTCATGGGAAGGATCGCCGTCGAGCCACAGCCGGTGAGAACCACGGCGGTGATCCCGGCGACGAGCATCCTTGGTGGCAGCACCTGAACCTCCCGTTGCCGACGACTCTCCGGTCAATCAAGCGTCGTCCCGGGTCAGCAGCTTTGGGAGAGTCGAAGGACCTTGATTTGGCGCGCCGTGCGACCCGATTCCGGTGCCGGTCAGCCCTGATGGACTGCAGTATCAACGCTGTCCAGGCCTCGGACGAGCGCCCGATGCACGGCGCTGCGTCCCAGCGGAATCTTGAACCCGTTCTGATTGAGCGGCCGGGCGCCTGACAGTGCCTGCTCCGCGGCGGCACGCAGCACCGTGTCCTCGGGTGGCCGTCCGATCAACACCGCCTCGGCCGCGGGTACACGCCACGGCATCGGGGCAACGCCGCCGAGGGCGACTGCCCCCGACACGATCACCCCACCGCTCACCTCGATGCCCACCGCGGCCGACACCAATGCAAAGGCGTAGCTGTGCCGGTCACGCAGCTTCAGGTACCACGAGTGAGCCGCGTACGGCGACGGCGGCAGCTCGATGGCCGTGATCAGTTCGGCTGGCTGCAAGCAGTTTTCGCGCTGGGGCGTGTCACCGGGCACGGTGAAGAACTCGGCGATGGGAATACTTCTGCTGCCGCCGGGTCCCTGCACATGCACAACCGCATCGAGGATTGTCAGCGCCACGGCCATGTCGGAGGGGTTGGTCGCCACGCAGTGCGAACTCGTTCCGAACAGCGCATGCTCGCGGTTGAACCCGTCGAGTGCCGCGCATCCCGAATCCGGGACGCGCTTGTTGCACCGGTCGAACTCGGTCTGCATGAAGTACGGGCATCGAGTCCGCTGCAGAAGGTTGCCGCCCACTGTCGCCATATTGCGCAGCTGTGTGGTGGCCCCGCTGAGAATTGCCTGCGACAACACCGGATACCGGCTGCGGACCAGCGGGTGGTTGGCCAGCGCACTGTTGCTGACCCCGGCGCCGATGCGTACACCGCCGGCTTCGGTGCTCGCCACCTCGGTCAGCCCAAGACGCCGGATGTCGACGAGTGCAGGTGGTTGCAGCACACCGTTCTTCATGAGATCAACGAGGTTGGTGCCACCTGCGAGATAGGCGCCGCCGGTCTCGGCAGCAGAACGGATCGCGTCATCAACCGACACCGCGTGCCGAAAGTCGAAGGTCCTCACCGCGAGGTCGCCTCCGCGGCCGCGGCGACGGCATCGACGATGTTCGAGTACGCACCGCACCGACAGATGTTGCCCGCCAACCGCTCCCGGATCTCACTCTCGGTGAGCGCGGGGCGGCCCTCGAGCGCGGCGCGTCGATCACCCTCGAATGACGCCGCGGACAGATCACCGCGCGCATGCTCGCGCAACATTGCATGTGCCGACGAGATCTGCCCCGGAGTGCAGTAACCACATTGGAAACCGTCGTGGTCGAGGAACGCCTGCTGAACAGGGTCGAGGACCTCCCCGTCAGCGATGCCCTCGATGGTCGTCACCGCCGACCCGTCGACCGACACTGCGAGAGCCAGGCAGCTGACGATCCGTTCACCGTCGAGGGCCACCGTGCAGGCACCGCACAAGCCGTGGTCACACCCCTTCTTCGTTCCGGTCAACGCGAGTCGTTCACGCAGCAGATCCAGTAGCGTGGTGCGGACGTCGACCGACAGACGGTGTTCAGTTCCATTGATGTCCAGGACGATATCTCGCTGCGGGTTCGTGCCCATCACCGTTCCCTCATCAGTTGCTCGACAGTGATAGGCAGGTCGCGAATGCGGCGGCCCGTGGCATGGAAGATTGCGTTGGCGACCGCCGCGGCAACACCACACACACCGATCTCGCCAATGCCGCGAACGCCGATCGGGTCCAGTGCAAAGTCCGGTTCGTCGATGAACGTGATGTCGAAGTCAGGCCGGTCTGCATGTGTCGGCACGTAGTACTCGCCGATCAACTGAGAAGTCCGAGCGTCGTAGGGCACCTGCTCCATCAGCGCCATGCCCACGCCGAAAGTGATGCCGCCCATGACCTGATTACGGGCCAGCGCCGGGTTGAGCACCCGCCCGCAGTCCATCACCGCGACCCAGCGCGTCACGGCGGCCCGTCCGATTTCCTCGTCCACTTCCACCTCGCAGAAGTGGGCGCCGAATGATTGCGAGACACTGTCCCGCTGTTGCCCTCCATCGACCGAGGCCGAGAAACTCAGCTCGTCCGCATACCGCTGCCCGCCGCACGCGATCAGCTCGGCGACGCTCACCCGGTGCCCTGCCGACACCACGTCACCATCGATGACCTGAATCTCGTCCGTTCCGTTGAAGGGCGTCGTCTCGTCGGCGCGCAGCAGCGCGCGCAGGCGGTCTTTCCACTGCGTGGCAGCGGCATGAACAGCCGAGCCGACCGTAGCCGTCGTCTGCGACGCTCCGCTGTACGGGGCGTCGGGAAACAACGAGTCACCGGAATCGAAGGTCACTTGGGACAGTGACAAGCCGGCTGCATCCGCCGCGACCTGGCACATGACCGTGCGCACTCCGGTGCCGATTTCGTGGGTGGCAGAGGCGAACTGCACCGACCCGTCGGCGGCAGTCGCGACACTGCACGACGCGGGCATCCGGCGGCCCGGATACGTCGCGGTGGCCATTCCCCAGCCGAGTTGAATCCCGCTGTCCGACAACGATCGCGGCTCACGCGGACGCTTGTCCCAGCCGAACCGCTGTGCCCCGAGTTCATAACAGTCCAGAAGGTGTTTGCCCGACCACGGCTTGCCGCTGGCCTGGTCGACATCGGCATGGTTGCGGATTCGAAGGTCCAGCGGGTCCATGTTCAGTTCGACGGCGAGTTCGTCCATCGCGGACTCCAGGGCGAACAGACCCGGCGCCTCGCCCGGTCCTCGCATGAAACATGGTGTCGGCTCATTGATTCGCGCGACCCGGTGCGAGACCACCAGCCGCGGTGTCTGATACAAAATGCGACTGGAGAGCCCTGCCGGCTCACAGAAGTGCGCGACCGTCGAGGTCTCGGTGAGCGTGTGGTGCTCAACGCTGTGCAGGGTTCCACCGTCGTCCGCAACGAGTGTGACCTGCTGTCGGGTGCGAGGGCGGTGCCCCGTCGAGGAGAACATCTGATTGCGGCTCAGAACGAGTTTGACTGGACGCTCGACCTCACGGGCAGCGACCGCGCACAACGCCACGTGCATCCACAGAAAGCTCTTGGCGCCGAACGCTCCTCCCACCAGGGGCGACAGAATCCGAACCTCGGATTCGGCCATGCCGAGGTAGGCGGCGAGCGCAGCACGCTCGCCGGCCAGCCAGCGGCTCGCGTCGTGGACAGTCAGTTGCGTCCCGTGCCACTGGGCAATCGTGGCCGACAGCTCGATGGGATAGTGCGCGTTCAGCGGTGTGGTGTACTGCGCGCTCACGCGTGCGGCCAGATCGGGTTCAGCCTGCGGCCCGCGACGGTCCTGCAGCTTTTCCTCGTCCAGCTTGACGAAATGGTCGGGCAGGTAGCTGCCGTATCGGATCTCGCCGTCTTTCTCGTCCGGCGGCTGCGCATTAGCCAGCACGGAATCGATATCCGAGGCGGCCGGTCGGAGTTCGTAGCGCAGATCGAAGAGAGAGGCCGCGTACGTCGCGTGTTCCGGCGAATCAGCGACCACCACGGCCATGTGCTGGCCGACATGCTGCACCGTGAGATCGGACAACGGCGGCCGGCGTTCCATCGGCAGGTGGAAGGTGGCCTCAACCGGCAACCGGTGCAGCACAGGGCAATTCAATGGGGTGAGCACGTGTAGAACACCGGGGGCCGTGGCGGCACGCGTGGCGCTCTCGCGTAGGGAGTCGGCTGTCGCCGTCCCGCTGGTGATCTGAGACTGCACCACGGTGGCATAGACCAACCCGTCGAACACATTGTCCGCCGTGTACCGGGCTCGACCGGTTACCTTGTCTCGACCCTCGACTCTGACGACAGCTTGCCCGGTCCGCCGAGCTGAATTCATTCCGTCATTGTGCATCAGTTGCCGGCGGCGCGCTGGACGCGCGCGCTCTGATAAAGGCAAATAGCCGCCGCGGCAGCAACATTCAAGCTTTCCGCGCTGCCGGTCATCGGGATGGTCACCCGGTGATCGGCCAGTGCCGCCACCTCAGGAGACAGTCCCTGGGCTTCGGCGCCGAACAGCCAAGCGGTCGGTGCGCTCAACGCGGCGTCATCCAGACTCAGTTCGCCGTCCAGCGTGGTCGCCAGCACCTGCAGGCCCGCGTCCCGCAGGCCCGAGATGACGGCTGCGGTGTCGTGCGCGACGACCACCGGCACCGCGAAAATGCTGCCCGCCGAAGACCGTAAGACCTTGCCGTTGTAGGGGTCCACGCTGTGCCCGGCGAACACCACCGCGGCGGCTCCCATCGCATCGGCCAGCCGGATCAGCGTGCCGGCGTTCCCGGGTTCCGACACGTCGACGGCGACCACCACCAACTGTGGCCGACCGGCCAGCACGGCAGCGACATCGTGGTCGGGCAGTGTGCACACCGCAACCAGTCCCGAGGGCGTCACCGTCTCCGACAGCGCCTTCGCCGCCCGCTCGGTGACCTCATGCACGACCAACCCGGCGAGCAGCTCGGCGTGGCGCGCAGCGGCGGCCTCGGTGGCGAACACCTCGACGACCAGACCCCGACGTGCCGCCGCCTCAACGAGGTTGGGACCCTCGGCTAAGAAGCGCCCAGCACGACGACGCCCGGTGTGGCGCTGCAATTTAACTGCAGCCGCCACCCGGGCGGATCGTTCAGTGAGTGCCTCTGACTCCCGAATTGTCAGGCGGCTTCACCGGAGGGAGCGTTGACATCCTCCGGCAGCGCCTTCTTGGCGACCTCGACCAGTGCGGTGAACGCGGCGGGGTCGCTGACGGCGATCTCGGCGAGGTTCTTGCGGTCGACCTCGACGCCGGCGGCCTTCAGGCCCTGAATCAGCCGGTTGTAGGTGATGTCATTGGCGCGGGCTGCCGCGTTGATGCGGGAGATCCACAGCTTGCGGAACTCACCCTTGCGGGCACGACGGTCCCGGTAGGCGTAAGTCAGCGAATGCAGCTGCTGCTCTTTGGCTTTGCGGTAGAGCCGCGAGCGCTGGCCGCGGTAGCCCTTCGACGCCTTCAGTACTGTGCGGCGCTTCTTCTGGGCATTGAGTGCGCGCTTCACGCGTGCCATTGCGGTGTTCCTATTCTCGTTGGGTCAAAAAGTTGAGGGGGTTACGGCGCTTAGCCGTTCAGCATCGCGTTGATGCGCTTGGCATCGTTGGGCGCCACGACGGTGCGACCGTCCAGGCGCCGGGTGCGCTTGGTGGCCTTGTGCTCGAGCAGGTGGCGACGGTTCGCCTTCTGCCGCACGATCTTCCCGGTGCCGGTCTTGCGGAAGCGCTTCGAAGCTCCGCTGTGAGTCTTGGCCTTGGGCATTGGTCCTCAGTTCTAGGTGGTCTCAGGGTTTTCGGTTGGTTGCGGCTCGGCCGGGCGCCCGACGGGGGCGTCGGCGTCGTGCGCCGCCTTGGCGCGAGTCTTCGCGCCGCGGTGCGGGGCCAGCACCATCGTCATGTTGCGGCCGTCCTGCTTGGCGGACGTTTCGATGAAGCCGTAATCGGCGACGTCGGCGCCCAGCCGCTGCAGGAGTCGGAACCCGAGTTCGGGCCTCGACTGTTCGCGACCGCGGAACATGATCGTGACCTTGACCTTCGACCCCGCCTCGAGGAAGCGGATGACGTGACCCTTCTTGGTCTCGTAATCGTGGGGGTCGATCTTGGGCCGGAGCTTCTGCTCCTTGACGACGGTCTGCTGCTGGTTCTTGCGGGACTCGCGCGCCTTCTGGGCTGTCTCGTACTTGTACTTGCCGTAGTCCATGATCTTGCAGACCGGCGGCTTGGCGTCCGGGGCAACTTCGACGAGGTCAAGATCGGCATCCGCGGCGACGCGAAGAGCGTCTTCGATGCGCACGATGCCTACCTGCTCCCCGCCGGGCCCGATGAGTCGGACTTCAGGTACGCGGATGCGCTCGTTGACACGGGTCTCAGTGCTGATGGGGCCTCCCTGGTTCGGTTTCTCTTCAGACCACGCGGCGTTCACACTGGGGAACAGCCGGGGAGAAACCACGCCATCAGCGAGAAGGCCCTGCATGTAGCAGGGCCCAGTGCCGACCGATCACGGCTGACGCCGCCTGCGAAACCGCAGAACAGATACCCTTGCGGTACCTGCGACCGGACCGTTGTACCTGCGGAAACATCCGTGGCCGACGGTGGGAGTGGGACTCCACTTGCTGTCCCTGGCGTACGCCGGGACGGTCGTGCATGCCAGTCTAGCAGGCATGACAGATCCAATTAACATTCGCGACCTCGCCGAGATTCCCGCGGTCGAGGTGATCACCCGCGCCGCGGTCATGCTGATGAGCGCTGCGGCCGAGAAAATTGGGCTGTCCTCCCCCGATCCCGACGCCAGCGAACATCGCGACCTCGACGAGGCCCGTCGGCTGATCACCGCGCTGGCCGGCCTGGTGACCGCTTCAGCGGAGTACCTCGGCCCGCACGCGGGCCCTGTGCGCGACGGACTGAAGAGCCTGCAGTTGGCGTTCCGGGAAGCCAGTGCGGCCCCGGACGAACCGGGTAGCGGGCCGGGCGAAAAATATACGGGTCCTGTCTGGTAGCGCACCACAGACATTTCGCATGTCGAAGTAATATCCTCGCGGCACTATGACCGTCACCACGAGTCGGCCAACGTCACGGTTCCGCTGGGTGCCCGCCGCAGCCGGTTGGATCATCGGCGTGATCGCGACGCTGTCGCTGTTGTCGAGTGTGTCGACGATCCTGCGGCACGCCATCCGCATACCGCGGGAGTTCATCAACAGCTACCTGTTCAACTTCCCCGACACCAGCTTCGCGTGGGCCTTCGTCCTTGTTCTGCTGGCCGCCGCACTCGCGGCGCGCAAACGCATCGCGTGGTGGATCCTCGTCTTCTACATGCTGGCCGCGTCGGTCTGGAACATCACCGATCTGGTGACCGGCGACGAGTCGGCGGCCGTGGACGCCGGCGAAGTCATCGGCCTGACCTTCCACGTCGCCGCGGCCGTCGCCCTGGTGCTGGCCTACAAAGAATTCTGGGCCAGGGTGCGTCGCGGCGCCCTGCTCAAGGCGGCCGCAACGCTGGTGGCCGGCCTGGCCGTCGGCACCGCGATCGGCTGGGCGCTGCTCGAATTTTTCCCCGGCACGCTGGCCCGTGAAGACCGGTTCCTCTACGCGCTCAACCGGGTCAGCGCGTTCGCCGGCGCGGGCTCCGAATCCTTCACCGGTCATCCGCACACCTTCGTCAACGCGCTGCTCGGCCTGTTCGGCGCGGTTGCCCTGATGGTGGCCGCGATCGTGTTGTTCCAATCCCAGCGTGCCGAGAACGCCCTGACCGGTGAGGACGAATCCGCGATCCGCGGACTGCTGCAGGCGTACGGCAAGAACGACTCGCTCGGGTACTTCGCCACCCGCCGCGACAAGTCCGTGGTCTTCGCCGCCAACGGGCGCGCCGCCGTCACCTACCGCGTCGAGGTCGGGGTCTGCCTGGCCAGCGGCGACCCGATCGGCGACCCACGAGCCTGGCCGCAGGCGATCGCGGCGTGGCTGTCGCTGTGCCAGGAGTACGGCTGGGCACCGGGCGTGATGGGCGCCAGTTCCACAGGTGCGCAAGCATTCCGCGAGGCCGGCCTCAATGCCCTGCAGCTCGGCGACGAGGCGATCCTCTACCCGGACCAGTTCCACCTGTCCGGATCAGATATGCGGGCCGTGCGCCAGGCCGTGACCCGGGCCCGTCGCGCCGGGCTGACGGTGCGGTTCCGACGGCACCGTGACTTTTCCTCCGACGAGATGGCCGCCGTGATCGCGCGCGCCGACGCCTGGCGCGACACCGAGACCGAACGCGGCTTCTCGATGGCGCTGGGCCGACTCGGTGACCGTGCCGATGGTGACTGCCTGTTGGTGGAGGCCGTCCACGACGAGAACGACGTCGTGGCGATGCTGTCACTGGTGCCGTGGGGCACCAACGGACTGTCGCTGGACCTGATGCGTCGCTCACCGCAGTCCCCCAACGGGACCATCGAGCTGATGGTCACCGAACTGCTGCAGAACGCCGAAGACCTTGGCGTCAGCCGGGTTTCGCTGAACTTCGCGATGTTCCGGGCGGCCTTCGAGCAGGGTGCCCAGCTCGGCGCCGGCCCGGTGGCCCGGCTGTGGCGCGCCGTGCTGGTGTTCTTCTCCAAGTGGTGGCAGCTGGAGACCCTGTACCGCTCCAACATGAAGTACCAACCGCATTGGGTGCCGCGGTACGCCTGCTATGAGGACGCCCGGCTGATCCCGCGGGTCGGCGTCGCATCCGTCATCGCCGAGGGTTTCCTGGTGCTGCCGTTCTCCCGGCGCACCAAGCAGCACACCGGCCACTACTCGTCGGTCCCCCAGGACCTCGCCGCCTCCGGACGGCTGCACGCCGACGGCACCGCCCCCGACGCCGCCGACGATCCCGCCCGCGACCCCGAAACCGGGCAGCGCGATCGACTTCCGGACCAGGTCCGGGTGCGGATGGCGAAGCTGAAGACGTTGCAGCGCAACGGGATCGATGCCTACCCGGTCGGCCAGCCGCCCACTCACACGATCGCCCAGGCGCTGGACGAGGCCGACGGCGTCACGCTCAGCGTCGCGGGACGCATTCTGCGCGCCCGCGACTACGGCGGCGTGGTGTTCGCGCAGTTGCGCGACTGGTCAGGCGATGTACAGCTGCTGTTGGACAAGTCCACACTCGACGGTGCGACCGAAGACTTCGCCGCCGTCGACCTCGGCGACCTCGTCGAGGTGACCGGCCACATGGGCTTCAGCAAGAACGGCACCCGCTCGGTTCTGGTCCAGCAGTGGCGCATGCTCGGAAAGTGCTTGCGCCCCTTGCCCGACAAGTGGAAGGGCCTGCAGGACCCGGAGGCCCGAGTGCGCGCCCGCTACGTCGACCTCACCATCAACGCGGGCGCCCGCGACCTGATCCGCGCGCGCAGCAATGTCTTGCACTCGATCCGGAACACCCTGTTCGACAAGGGCTTTCTGGAAGTCGAGACGCCGATCCTGCAGCAGATCCACGGCGGCGCCAATGCCCGGCCGTTCAAGACCCACATCAATGCCTACGACCTGGACCTGTATCTGCGTATCGCCCCCGAGCTGTACCTCAAGCGGTTGTGCGTGGGCGGCGTTGAGCGAGTCTTCGAGTTGGGCCGGGCGTTTCGCAACGAGGGCGTCGACTTCAGCCACAACCCGGAGTTCACCCTGCTCGAGGCCTACCAGGCGCACGCGGACTACCGGGTGTGGATCGACGGCTGCCGCGAGCTGATCCAGAACGCCGCGATCGCCGCCAACGGCTCCGCGGTGGTCATGCGGCCCCGCGCGGACGCCCCCGACAAGCTCGAGCCGGTGGACATCTCCGGGGAATGGGTGGTCAAGACCGTCCACGACGCCGTCTCCGAAGCCCTCGGCGAACAGATCGACGCCCACAGCGATCTGGCCACCCTGCGACGGCTGTGCCACGCCGCGAAGATCCCGTACCTGACCCACTGGGACGCCGGCGCGGTGGTGCTGGAGCTCTACGAACGATTGGTGGAGGACACGACCGAGGCGCCGACGTTCTACACCGACTTCCCGACGTCGGTGTCCCCGCTGACCCGGCCGCACCGCAGCAAGCCGGGGGTCGCCGAACGCTGGGACCTGGTGGCGTGGGGTGTCGAGTTGGGCACCGCCTACAGCGAGCTCACCGATCCGGTCGAACAGCGGCGCCGCCTGCAGGAGCAGTCCCTGCTGGCCGCCGGTGGTGATGCCGAAGCGATGGAACTCGACGAGGACTTCCTGCAGGCGATGGAGTACGCGATGCCGCCGACCGGTGGCCTGGGCGTCGGCGTTGACCGAGTGGTCATGCTAATTACCGGACACAGCATCCGGGAGACACTGCCGTTCCCGCTCGCCAAGCCGCGTTAGCCAGCCGCAGTCGATTCACAGCGACCCGCCAGGAAACGTCGGCACCATGAGAACGTGACCGAGGCTGATCACCAACACATTTCGTTGATGCACGGATGGTTGCCGCTGACGGTGCAGATCCTGGCCGGCCTCGTTCTGCTGTTGGCTGTCGGCTGGCGGACGCGCCGCTGGCGGCTGATCTGGCTGCCGCTCGCGGCGATCGTCGGCATCGCGGCCGCGTGGTTCGCCCAGTGGAGCATCTCGGACGACGGCCTGGCCGGCGACCCGGCCCCGCACCAGCTGTGGGTCTGGACGGCCGCCACGGGCCTGGCCGCCGTGGTCGCGATCGTCGGCTGGCGCGGCGCCCGCTGGTGGCGTCGAGGCGCGTCGGTGCTGGCGGTGCCGTTGTGCGCGCTGGCGACGGCGTTGATGCTCAACCTCTGGGTGGGCTACTTCCCCACCGTGCAGACCGCGTGGAACCAGCTGACCGCGGGCCCGCTACCGGATCAGACCGACCGCGCGACCGTCACCGCGATGGTGCAGCAGCACGCCATTCCCGCCAAAGGCACGGTCGTGACGGTGACGATCCCGTCGGACGCATCGCATTTCGCGCATCGTGACGAATGGATCTATCTGCCACCGGCGTACTACGCCACCAACCCACCGCCGAAACTACCGACGGTCATGATGATCGGCGGAGAGTTCAACACACCCGCCGACTGGTTGCGCGCGGGCAATGCGATCAAGACGATCGACGACTTCGCGGCCGCGCATCACGGCAACGCGCCGGTTTTTGTGTTCGTCGACTCGGGCGGGGCGTTCAACAACGACACCGAGTGCGTCAACGGTCCGCGCGGCAACGCCGCCGACCATCTCACCAAAGACGTTGTGCCGTTCATGCTTTCGAACTTTGGCGTCAGCGTCGACCGGGCGAATTGGGGCTTGGTCGGCTGGTCGATGGGCGGAACCTGCGCCGTGGACCTGGCCACGATGCATCCGGACATGTTCAGCACGTTCGAGGACATCGCCGGTGATCTGGCGCCCAACTCCGGCACCAAGACGCAGACGATCTCCCGGCTGTTCGGGGGCAACGCCGCCGCGTACGCGAGTTTCGACCCGGCCACCGTCATCACCAAACACGGCCCGTATCAGAACGTATCGGGATGGTTCGCCATTTCGGGCGCGCCATCGGCTCAGCGCGCTGCCCCCAGCGCGATCGACGCCGGCGCCAGCGGCCTGGGTGGGCGGGACGCCGCCCGCAATCCCGGCGACCAGACCGAGGCGGCCAATACGCTCTGCGGATTGGGCACCGCCAATGGCATCAACTGCTCGGTGGTGGCGCAGCCCGGCAAGCACGACTGGCCGTTCGCCGCGCGTGCCTTCGCCGCCGCACTGCCCTGGCTGGCCGGTCAGATCGGGACTCCGGGTGTCCCGCCGATCGCGCTGCCGGGTCCGCCGGCTCCCCGGCCAGGCCCGGTGACGATCGCCGCCGCAGGAAGGCCGCCGGGAGTACGGTGATCGTCATGCCCGACGAACCCGTTGCCCAACCACCACTGGACTCCGGCTACAACGACTCCGGGGTACCCACCTTCGAATCGGTGCAGGAAAAGATCGAGACGCGATACGGAACTGCGCTCGGCTCAGCCGAATTGGCCGCCGAGACACCGGAAGGTCGCACCGTCGAGGAACAGTACGACGCACGCCAGAAGGCGGCTGCCGAGCGCCTCGCGGAGATCCGCGAGGCGATGCACAAGTCGGATCAGTCCTGACCGGCAAGATCGTCGCGATCACCGGCGCCAGTAGCGGGATAGGTGCCGCAACAGCGCGACTGCTGGCGCAGCGGGGTGCCAGCGTTGCGCTCGGCGCCCGCCGCGAGGACCGGCTCGGCCAACTCGCCGGCGAGATCCGCGATGCCGGCGGGACCGCGATCACCGTCCCGACCGACGTCACTCACCGGGCCGACGTCGAGCGCCTGGTCTCGGCTGCCGTCGATGAATTCGGCCGCCTCGACGTGTTCGTCGGCAACGCCGGCGTTGCGAGAATCGGGCCGACGGCCGACCTGGACGTCAACGGGTGGGACGCCATGATCGACGTCAACCTGCGCGGCGTGCTGCACGGCATCGCCGCCGCACTGCCCGTCTTCCGCAGGCAGGGTCACGGCGATTTCGTCACCGTGGTGTCGACTGCCGGACTCAAGATCGTGCCGGAGATGGGCGTCTACGCCGCCACCAAGAACGCTGTGCGCACCCTGCTGGAGGCGCTCCGTCAGGAATCCACCGACGGCGTCATCCGCACCACGTCAATTTCGCCGGGCTACGTCAACACCGAACTGGACTCCTCGATCGAAGACCCCGAGGCACGGGCGCAGGCGCGCGCGGCGATGGAGAGCTTCGGCCTGCCGGCCGACGCCGTCGCCCGGGCGATCGCCTTCGCGATCGAGCAGCCGCGTGACGTCGAGATCGGCGACATCACCATTCGGCCGACGGTGCAGGGCTAACTGACCTTTCGCCGCCGCGTCGTCCGCTTGGGTGCAGGGGCCGCGGGCAGTACGTCGGCGAGGAACTTGCCGGTGTAGCTGCTCGGCACCGCCGCCACATCTTCGGGCGTACCCTGCGCGACGACCGTGCCGCCACCGGAACCGCCCTCGGGACCCATATCGATGATCCAGTCCGAGGTCTTGATCACGTCGAGGTTGTGCTCGATGACGATCACCGAATTGCCCTTGTCGACAAGGCCGTTGATGACCTTGAGCAACTTGCGAATGTCTTCGAAATGCAGACCCGTCGTCGGTTCGTCCAGGATGTAGACGGTGCGGCCAGTCGAGCGCTTCTGCAGTTCGGCGGCCAGCTTCACGCGCTGCGCCTCACCACCGGACAGCGTCGGCGCCGGCTGACCCAGCCGCACGTACCCCAACCCGACGTCGACGAGAGTCCGTAGGTAGCGGTGAATGCCGGTGATCGGCTCGAAGAACTCGGCGGCGTCCTCGATCGACAGGTCGAGCACCTCGGAGATGGTCTTGCCCTTGTAGTGCACCTCGAGCGTCTCGCGGTTGTAGCGGGCGCCGTGGCAGACCTCGCACGGCACGTAGACGTCGGGAAGGAAGTTCATCTCGATCTTGATGGTGCCGTCGCCCGAACATGCTTCGCAGCGGCCACCTTTGACGTTGAACGAGAATCGGCCGGGCTGATAGCCGCGGACCTTCGCCTCGGTGGTGGCGGCGAACAACGTGCGGATCTTGTCGAAGACGCCGGTGTAGGTGGCCGGATTCGAGCGCGGGGTGCGCCCGATCGGCGACTGATCGACCCGGACCAGTTTGTCGACGTGCTCAAGGCCGTTGATCCGGGTGTGCCGGCCGGGCACCTGGCGGGCTCCGTTGAGCTTGTTGGCCAGCACCGACGCCAGAATGTCGTTGACCAGTGTGGACTTGCCCGAACCGGAGACCCCGGTCACCGAGGTCAGCACGCCGAGCGGGAACGCCACGTCGATATCGCGCAGGTTGTGTTCCCGCGCGCCGATCACGGTGAGCTTGCGTTGATCGATCGGCCGGCGAATCGCAGGCACGTCGATGCTCTGCTTGCCCGACAGATAGGCACCGGTGATGGAGTCCGGGTTGCGCAACAGATCGGCATACGGCCCGCTGTGCACGACCTGACCACCGTGCTCGCCGGCCGCCGGCCCGATGTCCACCACCCAGTCGGAGTGCGCGATGGTGTCCTCGTCGTGTTCGACGACGATCAGCGTGTTGCCGAGATCCCTTAGCCGCGTGAGGGTTTCGATGAGTCGCCGGTTGTCGCGCTGATGCAGGCCGATCGACGGCTCGTCGAGGACATAGAGCACACCGACCAGACCCGAGCCGATCTGCGTGGCGAGCCGAATGCGCTGCGCTTCACCACCCGACAGCGTGCCCGCCGCGCGGGACAGCGACAGGTAGTCCAGGCCGACGTCGAGCAAGAAGCCCAGCCGGGACTGCACCTCCTTGAGGACCTGCCCGGCGATGGCCGACTCACGAGCGCCGAGTGTGAGGTCGTTGAGGAACTCCGAACAATCGGCGATGGACAGCTCGGACACTTCGGCAATCGACTTCGCGCCGTGCTCCCCCGCCGCCAGGGTGACCGCGAGGATCTCGGGCTTGAGCCGGGTGCCGTTGCACTCCGGGCACGGCACGTCGCGCATGAACCCGTCGTAGCGCTCTTTCATCTGCTCGGATTCGGTCTGCTCCATGCGCCGGTGCAGGAACGCCATCACGCCTTCGAATTCGGCGTAGTACGAACGGGTTCGGCCGTAGCGGTTCTTGTAGCGGACGTGGACCTGCTCGTCGCAGCCCTCGAGAATCGCCCTGCGCGCCTTGGCCGGAAGCTTGCGCCACGGGGTGTTGACGTCGAAGCCCATCGCCTCACCCAGACCGGACATCATCCGGGTGAAGTACTCGGCGGTGTGGCCCATGGCCCACGGCGCCACCGCACCTTCGGCGAGCGTCAGGTCGGGATCGGGCACGACGAGGTCCGGGTCGACCTCCTTGCGGATGCCGAGGCCGCTGCATTCCGGGCAGGCGCCGTAGGGCGAGTTGAACGAGAACGACCGCGGCTCGAGGTCGTCGACGGCCAGCGGGTGGCCGTTGGGGCAGGCCAGCTTCTCGGAGAACCGCTGCTCGCGGTGTGGGTGGTCGTCCTCGCGGTCGACGAACTCCAGCACGACGATGCCGTCGGCCAGATTCAGCGCCGTCTCGACCGAGTCGGTGAGGCGCTGCTTGGCGCTGGTCTTGACGGTCAGCCGGTCGACCACGACCTCGATGTCGTGCTTTTCCTGCTTCTTCAGCTTCGGCGGGTCGGTGAGCGAATGCACGACACCGTCGACCCGGACCCGGCTGTAGCCCTGGCTGTTGAGCTTGTCGAAGAGATCAACGAACTCGCCCTTGCGGGTCCGCACGACCGGGGCCAGCACCTGGAACCGCAAACCCTCGTCCATCGCGAGCACCTGGTCGACGATCTGTTGCGGGGTCTGCCGGGCGATGCGCTCACCGCAGACCGGGCAGTGCGGGGTGCCTGCCCGGGCGTAGAGAAGACGCAGGTAGTCGTAGACCTCGGTGATGGTGCCGACGGTTGAACGCGGGTTGCGGTTGGTGGACTTCTGGTCGATCGACACAGCGGGCGAGAGACCCTCGATGAAGTCGACATCGGGCTTGTCCATCTGGCCGAGGAACTGGCGCGCATACGCCGACAGCGATTCGACGTAGCGGCGCTGCCCCTCGGCGAAAATGGTGTCGAACGCCAGTGAGGACTTGCCCGATCCGGACAGTCCCGTGAAGACGATCAGACTGTCGCGGGGCAGGTCCAGATCGATGCTGCGCAGGTTGTGCTCACGCGCCCCCTTGACCACGAGCCGGTCAGCCACCAGCGCTCCCTTCCTGCAGGTATGTGGGCATAAGCATGCCGAGCCCCCATGCTATGTCGGCCCACCGACAAGTAACGTGGCGACCATGACAGTCGTCGACGACACCTATACCGGACACGTCGAACCGCAGACCGCAGCCCGCAGGACCCTGCCCGGCGCCACCATCCTCAAGATGTCGGTGGGCCCGATGGACAACAACACGTACGTGGTGACGTGTTCCCGTTCTGGGGAAAGTCTATTGATCGACGCCGCCAACGACGCCGAGCTGCTCGTCGACCTGGTGCGCGAACAGGCGCCCAAGCTGAAGCTGATCGTGACCAGCCACCAACACTTCGACCACTGGCAGGCGCTGGAGGTCCTGGCCGAGGCGACCGGCGTCCCGACCGCCGCCCACCAGCTCGACGCCGAGCCGCTGCCGGTGAAGCCGCAGCGCTACCTGGCCGATGGCGACACCATCGCCGTCGGCGACCTCGTCTTCGACGTCATCCACCTGCAGGGGCACACCCCCGGGTCGGTGGCACTGGCGCTGCGGCCCACCAACGAGCGAACCGCCACCCAGCTGTTCACCGGTGACTGCCTATTCCCGGGCGGTATCGGCAAGACGTGGGAGCCCGGCGCCTTCGAGCAACTGCTCGGCGATGTGAGCAGCAAGGTGTTCGGCCGGTACGGCGACGACACCGTCGTGTATCCGGGGCATGGCGACGACACGACGCTGGGCGCCGAGCGTCCGCACCTCGACGAATGGCGCGAGCGCGGCTGGTGACCCAGACGAGCGTCCGCGCGAACTCGTCGAAGCCTTGCAGGCCCACTGGACTCCGACCGGGTGAAGTGCCCGTCAACTGCCTGTGCCCCGACTTGGTCGGCAAGACCTGGGAGCCGGGGGCGTTCGAGAAACTGCTCAGCGATGTCGGCCGCGAGATCATCGGGGCGTACGGCGAGGAGGGGCGCGCTGCGCAGCGGACCTGAAAGCCTTATCGCGACGGCGGCGCCCAGGCAAAGCTGTCCACACCCGTATCGATCTGTTTGGGATTCCGGTTGTCGAGATCCGTCACCACCAGGGACCTTTCGGGGGAACTGTCGAGGTAGGCGACGAAGTCACCGGCGCCCCACGCTGGGCCTTGGACAGCCTGACAAACGCGCCCTCCCCGGGGGGTGTCTTGACAGATCGACATCTGCGCGATGTCGGTGATCATCGTGCGCGGCAGCGACGATCCCTTGTCGAGAACCTGGATCGCCTTCGAAGCTACGTCGCCTCGCACGACTTCTCGCGCGGTGAAGGCCACGGCGCCGGAGTCCAGGGCCGCGATGTCGCTGTAGGTCCAACCCTGCCTGGTGAACAGCGGAGTGGGCGCGGGCGGCGTCGCGCCGGTTTCGGCGGGGGCTGCGACGGAGTACACCCCGCCGGTGCGGAGGGTGAACGGGTTCGTGGCCGGGGCCAGCCAGGATGAGTCAGGGTTGGTGAACAGTATCGTCTGTCCATCTCTGGCGTAGGTCACCGAGGAGGCGTTCGTGCCGGTGGCGACAGGCGTGGACGCGCCGCCGACGATCGAGACGCTGACCGTCGCCGGACGCACGTCGCTGCGCCCGGTGACCCAGGCGATGTGGCTGCCGTCGTGCGCCCAGGCGTAGTGGTTGTCGGCCCACACCGGTTGCTGCGGAACCAGCACCGTGCCGGTGTCGGCGGCCGCGGTGAGCAAGGAACCGGCAGGTGTCGGTGTGGTCTCGAGGAAGGCGATCCGGTCTCCGGCGGGTGACCAGCGCGGGTTGCCGACCTGAGGGGTATGGCCGCCGGAACTCGAATCAACCTCACCTGGGTTCACCAGCCGCCGGGGTGGCCCGATGGGTTCGAGTTTCGGCGAAAGGTCCAGTACCCAGAGCTCACCGCCATCATCGGACGCTGTCGTCTTGCGGATGAACGCCACGTGCGACAGGTCGGGGGACGGCGCCGGCTGCGCGTCTGCCGGTCCGTCGGTCAGTTTGCGGCCAGGGCTGCCTGCGGGCTCGCTGACGTACAACGAGCCACCTTTGGTGTAAAACAGCGGACCCGCCGTGTTCGCCATCGGGGCAGACGGCCCCGCACTGGTCGGCTTCGGCGTGCTCGTCGATTGACAAGCGGCCAGGGTCAGCACGACCAGCAGTGCGGCCCACCGGCCCCGAGAGCGCCGAACCATAGACCTCACGTTAACGTCGCGCCGATCCTGATGGTCGAAGAACTCGAACTCAAGCCGGGCGGCAAGACGTGGGAGCCCGGCGCCTTCGAGCAACTGCTCGGTGACGTAAGCAGCAAGGTGGGCCGCTACGGCGACGACATTACGCTGGGCGCCGAGCGCCCGCACCTAACCGAATGGCGTGAGCGGGGCTGGTGACGGCTGGTTCGCGTCGACCACCGTCGCCTTCGCCAGTCGCTTCTTCAACCGTGCGGTTTTGAGCATCTGAATGATGAGGTTGGTCGAGGTGAACATCGGGATCACCCCGAGAAACGTCCGCTCCGACGGGGTGTGCCCGTGCAAGTACTCCAAGCTGCCGAAGATGTAGAAGATGCCCATTGTCATGAACGCGGCGGGAACCGAGTACGCGATCGGAGACCTACGGATGTCGATGATCCGCTCGGCGAGGTTCCATTCGTCCCGTGACATCGGTTCGCATCTGCGGAGCTTGCGCAGCGCCTTCTGGTAGCCATTCAGATCGTCACCGAGCGGCAGGGTCCGCAAAGCTAGCAGCCGTCGGGTGTAGACGAACGCCAAGCTGGCGAAGACCACCTCGAAGCCGAGCGCGACGAACATCAGCAGTCCCCACAGGCCCAGGCCCGCGGTGTGGGTGCTCAGGTTCATCGGATCGCCCCCGCGAAGTCTGCCGGCGTCCGCCGCGGCAACGGCCGCGCGCGAACCAGCACCGGCCACCAGAACCACGGTCCGAGAATGCGGATCAGCGACGGCACGATGAACGAGCGCACGATCAGTGTGTCCAGCAAGAGGCCGATGCATACCGTCGATCCCACCTGCGCGATGGTTTTCAGGTCACTGGCGAGCATCGCCAGCATGGTGAAAGCGAACACCAGACCAGCCGATGTCACCACACCGCCGGTACTTCCGAGCGCCCGAATCAGCGCGGTGTGCAATCCGGTGGTCTGGTACGCGATGCCGATCTCCTCCCTGACCCGTGCGATCAGCAGCAGGTTGTAGTCCGAACCGACCGCCACCAGGATCACGAACGTGATCGGTAATACCAGCCAGTGCAGGGGTAGCCCAATCATGTGCTGCCACAAAAGGGTTGACAGACCAAACGCTCCAGCGAACGAGAACGCCACGGTACCCGGAATTACCATCGCGGCGATCAGACTTCTTGTCAGGACCAGCATGATCAGGAAGATCAACACGAAGGCGGCAATCGCCACGATTTTGAGATCCGCGGCCGCATACTCCTTGATGTCCTTGTTGTTCGACGCCGCACCGCCGGTGTAGATCTTCGCCCCGGCCAGCGACGTCTCTTTCAGCGCCGCCTTCACTGCATCCGGGAACGCGTCGACGTGGTCGATACCCTCGGGCGCCATCGCGTTGCCCTCGTGGGTGATGACGAACCGCGCAGCCTTGCCGTCTGGCGACATCATCAGTTGCATACCGGTTTTCACGTCTTCGTTATCGAATGCTTCGCGCGGCATGTAGAAGTAGTCGTCACTGCGCGAGGCGTCGAAGTCGTTGCCCACGTTGATCTGGTCGTCGAACGTCTGGTCAGTTTGGGTGGCCTGCAGGTGGGCGGGGCCATAGTTGTTGACAATGATCGTCTGCAGAGCCTGGGTCTCGTCGCGGGTGACCTTCAGCTGCGCGACCATCTGCGGCATGAGCGCGTCGACGGCCTGGAAGTCGGTGACCGCGTTGTGAATCTGTGCGTCCAGGGCGTCGATTCCATCGAGCCCGTCGAACAGCGATCGGAACGCAAAGCAGATAGGTATGTCGTAACAGTGTGGCTCCCAATAGAAGTAATTCTTCAGGGGCCGGATGAAATCGTCCAAGTCGGAGATGTCCTGGTTGATCTCGTCAGTGACCTGTTGCAAATTCTCCAGCGTGAGCACCGTCGTGTGCAGGTCGTCGGCCAACTTCTGAGTGAGGTCGATGGTCTTGCCGAGAGTCGCGACGGTGTCAGCCTGGATTTTGGCCTGCTGATCGGTGTTGTCATTGGCGTGTTGGTTGAAGGGCAGCTGCTGACCGGCGGCTCCACCTTGGACGGTGAACAAGTACGGAATGTTCGCGTGATCCAGCGGCCGGCCAAGCGGACGGGTGATGCTCTGTACCATCGCGACGCCGGGCAGCCGCACCAACGCCTTCGCCACCCGGTCCAGTGAAATGAAGTCGGCGGAATTTCGCATGTCGTGGTCGGATTCGATCATCATCATCTCGGTGAACAGCTTGCTTGGGGCGAAGTGCCGGTCCGAGGCCGTGAAGCCCTGGTTGGCTGCGCCGCTGGCCGGCTGGTAGGCCCTGTCGTCATAGCTCACCCGGTAGCTCGGGACGAAGATCGCCCCGAGCGCCACCACCGCGGTACTGGCGACCAGTATCGGCACCGGCCACCGCACCACACTCGCGCCGATCCGCCGGTACAGGCGACCACGCCGGGCCTGCTTGGGATCGAACAGCCCGAACAAGGTGCCCAACGTGAGCAGCGCCGGCGCGAGCGTCAGCGCCGCCGCGATGGTGAACAGCATGCTGATCGCCACCGCGGGGCCCATGGTGTGGAAGTAATCCAGGCGTGCAAACGTCAGGCAGAAACAGGAACCGGCGATCGTCAGCCCAGATCCGATGATGATCGGGGCAACGCCGCGAAAGGCGGTGTAGTACGCATCTTCCCGGGTTTCACCCAGCTGCCTGGCCTCGTGGTAGCGCCCGAGCAGGAAGATGCCGTAGTCCGTCCCCGCGCCAAGGGTCAGGGAGACAACGATATTCACCGCGAAGGACGACATCGGGATGACGCCCCAGTGCCCGAGGGTAGAGACAACACCTTTCGCAATCAGTATTTCGAACAACACGCTGTACATCGGGACGGCGACATTGGTGAGCGAACGGTACACAAGCAGCAACATCACGAAGATCAAGATGACGGTGACGATGGTGATGTTGTTCAGGCTCGAGTTGGCGATCGACAGGGTGTCTGATGCCATTGGCGCCGGACCACTGACATAGACCTTGAGCCCCGTTGGCGCACTGTCGTTCTCGACGATGTCCCGCACGGCCTCGACCGATTCGTTGGCCTCGATCTGTCCGACGTTGCCGGCCAGGCGCAGCAGCACATAGGTGGCTTTGCCGTCGAGGCTTTGGGCGCCGGCCGCGGTGATCGGCTTGCCCCACAAGTCCATCACGTACTGCACGTGCTGGGTGTCTCGTTTCAGCCGCTGCACCAGCCCGTTGTAGTACTGGTGATCTTGCTCGTCGAGCGGGTGGTCGGCTTCCAGCACGACCATGGTGAGGCTGGTGGAGTTCGACTCCTGAAACTTGTCCCCGATATGCAGCAGGGCCACCTGCGACGGCGCGTACGTGGGGATTTCAGGCCCGGCCAGCTCGGTGGCGACGTCCTCGACCTTCGGGATGAAGGTGTTCGTCGTGACAGCGAGCAGCGCCCAAAAGATGATGATCGGGATCGCCAGCAGCCGCACCATTCTCGCGAAGAACGGGCGGTTGGCCTGATGTGCGCTCACGCGGACTTCACTCGACAGGTGACGTCGGCATCCTCGCGGTCGGCCGATTGCTGGTCGCGGACCACATCGTTCACCAGCATTCGGCACGCGACGTGCGACCCGTGCACATGCGCCGAGATACTGCCCGACACCACCGTCAGAGTTGTGCTCTCGGTGTGCGTCCACGGCAGTTCGGTGAGATCGACTTCGTGGGGATGCCCGTCGATGTCGATGTAGTCCAGCATGCCGCTGCCGCCGAGGTCACCGGACAGCTCGTAGGTCAGCCGCTTGGGTGTGAATTCCTCGGGTGCCTGCGGCGGGCTGACCGCCAGGACCGGTCCCGGCGCCGAAGACTGATGCACTTTCCACATGCACAACGCGCCGACTCCAAGCGCGATGACTACCACCAGAGGTAACCAACTTCTGGCCAAGACCTCCCGGCCGCTCACACGTTGCCCCACTTTTGCATCCTATGCAGAATGCAGTTGCACTGCGCAAGCCGAACCGGATCCAGCCGCTGGAAGGTTACTGTGGATGTACTAATTGGTAATTCGGTTGCCGGCGCGGAACGCAAACGAGCATCCGTTTATTCCCACTGCATTATTTACGTGATATACAATCGCTATGAGTCAGACGGGTGCCGACGGGGCCGAGTCCGTCTCCGAGATGCTTGCGCTCGCGACGGACACCATGTGGCGGTATCTGGTCGACCGCGACGATCTCAGTGCCAGCGCGGCGCTGGTGCTCAATCGGTTGTCTCATGAGGGTCCGATGCGAGTGACGGCACTGGCGACCGCCGAGGGCGCCAGCCAGTCCGGCATGACCCAGCTGGTTCAACGAATGGAACGACAAGGGCTACTGGAGAGGTCGGACGACCCCGACGACGGCCGCGCCTCGCGAGTCATGCTCAGCGAGGCCGGCAAGCAGAACTGGGATGCCCGCGCGGAAGTACGTAAGCTGCGCATCGCCGAGTGGATGTCCACTGTGTCCGAGGACGACCAGGTGGCATTGTGGTTAGCCGCGAAAGTCGTTGTCCGCGTGCTCGGCCAGATGCGGGGAGCGACCAGCTAGGGGCAGGTGGCGACGACCTCGAACGGCTTGCTGACCTGCTTGCCGTTCGAGTCCGAACCGCTGGCATTGCCCTTGATCGTGTAGGTGTTGCCGTCCTTGGTGGCGGTGGCCGTATCGCCCGGCACGCCGTCGGTGAAGTTCAGCACCACGCCGTTGACGTCCCCGAGCCCGACGTTGCGCACCTTCGAGGCGTCCTGCTCGAGGCCGACGATCACCCCGGTGATCACTTCGCCGATGGCGATCGAGAACTTGCCGTCGTTCGTCGAGCACACCACCGGACCGTCGACCTGCCTGGGCTGACCGTCGATGGTCACCTTTGCGCCGCTCCCGCTGGCCGCGGCAGTCGTTGTCGCCGCTGATGCCGACGTTGTCGTTCCGGCCGTCGACGTCGTCGCCGGGGTCGTCTTGGCGTCACCGGAGCTGTCATCTTTCGAGCAACTCACCCCGCCGATCATCACAATGCCCACTGCGCCAACAACACTCAGCACATTGACGTTCATCGTCGTCTCCTTCGCGTGCCCGGCCACCCACGGCCGAGCCTAGACCCTCGGGGCGTGGCGAAAAACGAAACGGCAATCCCTGAAGTCGCCGACTGGCAAAAGATTGTGTCGACTGGAAACACCGCTGGGGAACATCCGAAACAATGCCCCCTGTACAGGGCATTTATCCGGTAGCGTATGCACCGCTCTGCCCCCTAACTCTCACGAAAACACGGAGGCGTCGATGACTCAGCAACCGCCCGGCTATGCCCCACCGCCGGCCCAGCAGCCGAAGAGCCACCTGGCGCTCGCCATTCTGGCGACGATCTTTTGCTTCCCGATCACCGGCATCGTCGCGATCGTGAAAGCCGCCCAGGTGAACGGCTTCTGGGTCGGCGGCAACTACGCGGGAGCAGAGGCATCGTCAAAGAGCGCGATGAAGTGGATCCTCTGGAGCGTCGCGATTGCGGTCATCATCGCCGTGATCTACGCCATCCTCTTCGCCACGGGCGTGATGACCGCGGACATCGACACCAGCACGTCGTGATCTCGACAGAGGCTGGGCAGGCGACCGACGGTCGCCTTGCCCGCCTTGGCTCGCCGCTGCTCGTCGGAGCATTGGCGGTGGGCACATGCGCCGCCGTGTGGCTCGCTGACCCCACCACCCCCGGCGGCATCCTTCCCGTCTGTCCGACGAAAGCCCTTCTGGGCGTTGACTGTCCGGGCTGCGGCACCTTGAGAATGATCTATTCGCTGCTGCACGGCGACCTGCTGGCAGCCGTCCGGTTCAATGCGCTCGGATTGGTCGCGCTCGGGTTGTTAGCCGTCGCCTACGGTACCTGGACCTACGGCCGCGCCACCGGCAGGCAGATCCGCGGTTGGCAACACCATCGATGGTCGCCGTTCATCGCACTGGCGCTTGTGTCGGTGTGGTTTGTGGTGCGCAACTTGCCCTTTGCACCGTTCACCGCGCTGCGCGTCTGACCTCTCAGAGCCAGCCGCGCCGCCTGAAGATGACGTAGAGCAGGCTCGAGAGCAGAACGATGATCACCGCGCTCGACGCCAGCCCGACGACGTTTTGAAATCCCGGGTAGGGCACATTCTGGCCGTACCAACCGGTGACCGCGGTGGGCACCGCAATGATCGCCGCCCAGCCGGTGAGCTTCTTCATGATCGTGTTGAGACGGGCATCCTGCAGCGACAGGTTGGTCTCGAACACGGTTGTGATCATGTCGCGCAACGACTCCGTCCACTCCGCCGCGCGAATGACATGGTCGTACAGATCGGAGTACCAGCTGTCGAGTTCGACGGTGTCAGCGTGCTCGGCACGGCGGCGCATGATCGTGTTGATCACCTCGCGCATGGGCAGCACGACACGGCGCAATTCGACGAGTTCCTTGCGCAGGCGGTAGGTCGAACGCTGGATCGTCCGGGTTACGGCCCGGTCGTCGAACAACCCGTCCTCGAGCGCTTCGATCGCGTCGTCGAGTTGCTGGATGGTGTCGAACTGCCCGTCGACGATGACGTCGAGCAAGCCGTGCAGTAACGCCGGTGCGCCCATCTTCAGCAGATCGGCGTTCTCGTCCCAGCGCCGGACCACCTCGTCGATGTCGAAAACCGGCTTCTGCGGGTCTATTTCGTGACGCACGGTGACGATTCCGGCCGGCAACACGAAGATCGACACCCGCGTCAGGAGCAACCGCGACTCGAGATCGTTGGCCAGCGGAGGGGCCAACGCCGTCGCATACACCGTCATGAACGTGTGAGTCGCGTACCGGGTCGCCTTGGTGCGTTCGGCGTGCGCGACGGTGTCTTCGACGGCGTGCTGATCGAAGCCCAACTCATCCGAGAGCTGGCACAGCACGTCGTGGTCCGGGTTGCACATGTCGACCCACACCAGCGCGCCGTCCTCAGCGAGATGCTGCGACGTGTCCTCTAGCGGAAAGTCTTCCGTCTTCAGTTCGCCATCGACCCACAGTCGGGTTCGGCAGTGGGTCATGAGTCCAGTCTGCGGCAGCCCTGGGCGAGGCGACTAGCCGGTGGTGTGAACGATCAGCACGTCGCACTTCGAGCGACGGGCCACGTTGGCCGGCACCGAGCCCAGCAGGCGACCGGCGATCGTGCTCAAGCCGACGTTGCCGACGATCAGCAGATCGGCGCCGGCCTCCTCGGCCAGTTCCACCAGGGCGTCAACCGGGGCACCGACGACGGCGCGCTCTTCGACCTCGGCGGCACCGGCGGCCTTGGCGCGGTCACGCGCCTCGCGCAGGATCGCGTAGATGGGGGCGTTGCCCGCCATCTTGTAGCCCTCGTCCTTCAGCAGGTCGGCTGCGCGGGTGTCCTCGTTGGCCGGGAAATAGGCGGTCGCCACGATCACTTTGGAGCCAGGTTCGGAGGCGAGGTAACCCGCTCGGTCGACTGCACGCAGCGAGGAATCCGAGCCGTCCGTGCCGACGACCACGGTCTTGTAACCGCCCATTCGTACCCTCCAGTCTCCAATTTCAACGCCACCGAGAACACTATCGCTTTGGCACCACGCAAGGGTGCGATTCACGCCACGCGGCAATTCCGGCGCGCCGCGCGATGCCACTCTACCGGGCAAAATAGCGTCCCCGACAGTTGCGTGAGCCGTGCGACAGCTACCGCAATTGCAAATCCACATCGCATCCGAATCGCGATTGTCGGCGCTGCCACATCAATGATGTCCAAAGGTCAGAATTCAAAACCTCTCCGAATTCCGCCGGTGGCCATCGACTGATGCACCGAACGGTATTGGAGAGCTGCAGGTTAACGTTTTGGGCATCAATTGACGGGGGTACGGACGACGCACGTGAGCATCACCCTTCGGCCCGAACGAGTCACAAGCGACGGGGAGCGGCCATCCGCTTCCGCCCGGCCGCTCGACGCCGTGTGGGTGGCGGTGCTCGCCACCGTGCTCAGCGCGGCAGGCGCGGCGCGGCCGTCGCTGTGGTTCGACGAAGCCGCCACGATCTCGGCCTCCACCCGATCGGTGCCCGACCTGTGGCGCATGCTCGGCAACATCGACGCCGTTCACGGCCTGTATTACCTGCTCATGCACGGCTGGTTCGCCGTGTTCCCCGCCACCGAATTCTGGTCGCGGCTCTCCAGCTCGATCGCGGTCGGTGTGGCGGCCGCGGGTGTCGTGACGCTGGGCGGACGGCTCTCGACCCGTTCGGTCGGGGTGACGGCCGGCGTCGTGTTCGCGTTGCTGCCCCGTGTGACGTGGGCCGGTCTCGAAACCCGGTCATATGCGCTGACGATGGTCACCGGTGTCTGGCTCACCGTGCTGTGCCTGGCTGCATTGCGTCGCGACCGGCCGCGGTGGTGGGCCGGATATGCCCTCATGGCCGCCGGCGCGACGGTGCTCAACGTCTTCTCGGTTCTGTTGCTGCCGGTGCACGCGGTGATGGTGCTGGCGATGGGCGCGTCGAAAAGGACCCGATGGCATTGGACGCTCGCGACGGTTGTCGCCTGCGCGGCGAGCGCACCGTTCCTGTTCTTCACCCAGACCCAGCTGTTCCAGGTTGGCTGGATCTCTCCTTTGGGCGCCCGAACTGTCGGAATGATGTTGGTAGATCAGTACTTCGACCATTCGCTGCCTGCCGCGGTGATGGCTGGACTGCTAATCGTTGCCGGCCTCGTGTCGTGGCGACGGGCCGGCTGGCGGCCACGGCGGTTGGTCGCGATCAGCCTGGCCTGGATCGTGCTGCCCACCGTCGCCGTGCTCGCCTATTCGCTGGTGGGCGATCCGGTGTACTACCCGCGCTATCTGTCGTTCACCGCCCCGGCCATGGCGCTTGTCCTCGGCGCGTGCATCGTGGCGCTCGCCCGCTCCTCCCGCGTCGCGATCACCGTCCTGCTCGTCATCTTCGCGGTCGTCGCAGCACCGAACTATCTGTCCCAACGCGGGCCCTACGCCAAGGAAGGCATGGACTACAGCCAGGTCGCCGACGTCATCACCCGCCATGCCGCACCTGGCGACTGCCTCGTGATGGACAATTCGACCGCCTGGAAACCGGGACCGATCCGACCGTTGACGGCCGCACGTCCCGCCGCGTTCGCCAAACTGCACGACTACGGTCGCGGCCCCACCGGCATCGACCGAAACATGTTGTGGGACGCGCACATCGCGGTGTGGACCTGGGCCGACAAGATGCCCGGTTGTCCGGCGCTCTGGACGGTGTCCGAGCACGACACGCATCGGCCCGCCCACGAGCAGGGGCCGGCGTTGCCCGCCGGCCCGCGGCTGGAACGGGCATTGGCCTATCAGATCCCCCATCGGCTCGGTTTCCGGATCGTCGAACGCTGGCAGTTCAGTTTTGCTCAGGTCACCAAGTCAATTCGCTGATGCATCACCGGGTGTGAAGGCGGGTACGCCGCATCCATGACGTCCACCGCGCAATCCTTTGTGCCGCAGACGCACGACCTCGATCAACTGGCCGAGGCCGCCCGGACCTGCCACGGTTGCGATCTGTACCGCGACGCCGAGCAGACGGTGTTCGGCGAAGGCGCGGCCCATGCGGCCATGATGCTGGTCGGCGAGCAGCCCGGCGACCAGGAAGACCGTCGCGGTAGACCTTTCGTCGGGCCGGCGGGCAAGCTCCTGGACAAAGCGCTGGCCGCCGCCGAGGTCGACCGCGAACGCCTCTACGTCACCAACGCCGTCAAACATTTCAAGTTCACCCGCACCAGCGGGACACGGCGCATCCACAAAACACCGAGCCGCACCGAGGTGGTCGCCTGCCGACCCTGGCTGTTCGCCGAAATCGCCTCCGTCGAACCGGAAGTCGTGGTGCTGCTGGGCGCCACCGCCGCACAAGCGTTGATGGGCAATGGTTTTCGGCTCACCGCGCATCGCGGTGAAGAGCTGCATCTACCCACTGAACCGGACCTCGGCGTGGACCCCAGCGTGGTCACCACCGCGCATCCGTCGGCGATTCTGCGCGGGCCTGCGGAGGAACGGGCGAAGAATTTCGACGCGCTTGTCGCCGATCTGAGGTTCGCCGCGGGACTACTATCCGGCTGAAGAGAAAGCGAGCGCCAATGCCCGCCCCCGCCGAAAGCCTCACTGCGCGACTGCGCGACGGGCGTTCGGTGTGTTTTGCGCAGTACGGCGCGCCCGACGGCGATGTCGTCGTCAACGCTCACGGTGGCCTGGCCTGCCGGCTGGACGTGGCCGCCGCCGACGTCGCCGCCCGCGCTGCCGGAGTGCGGCTGATCTCGCCGGATCGGCCCGGCATCGGCGGATCGGACCCCCAACCCGGCCGCACGATCCTCGATTGGACCGGCGATGTGGCCGAGCTGATGGATCAGCTGGGCGTCGGGCCCTTCGCGGCGATGGGTTGGTCGATGGGTGGCCAGTACGCGGCCGCCCTGGCCTGGGCGCTGCCGCAACGGGTACGGCGGGTGGCGATCATCGCCGGCGTGCTGCCGTTGACCGAGGCGGGGGTGTTCGCACAGCTGCCCGCGTTCGACCGGGTGTACACCCGGCTGTCACAACGTGCGCCGTGGGTGGTCAAGCCGTGTTTCGCCGCGATGGCGCTGGCCGCGCGGCGCGCACCAGCGCTCTACGGGCGCCTCGCCGCCGCCCAACTGGGCACCGCCGACGATGCGGTACTGCGGGACGAGGGCTACGACGAGTTCGGACGGATGTCGGCGGAGGCCCTGCGCCGCCCCGGCGGTGTCGCGGAGGACTACCGGGCGTGGATGCGACCGTGGGGCTTCGCCCCGGAACACATCACCATCCCCGTCGACGTCTGGGGCGGTCAGCAGGACGAACTGGTGAGCCACGCCTGGCCGCCCGAGCTGGCCCGCCGAATACCCGGTGCGACCCTGCACGAGCGACCCGGCGGGCACTTCCTGGCTCACCTGTACTACGCGGACATCTTCGCGAGCCTGCTGGATTAGTTGCCGAACCACCGGTTCGCGGGCGGCACCTCGGTTCCCAGCAGAGCCCCGGCCGGAGCACCCGTTTCGGTTCCGGCGGTCGCCGACCAGGCGGTGCCCGTGCACAACAGGTCACGCGGCGCCGAGATGGTCGACGGCAGCGGAATCCCGAAGCCCGGGATGCCGGGGATCGTGATCTGCGGCGGCGAGAGCAGGGTGGCCACACCCTGCGCCATCGTCCCGAACAGCTGGGCCGGCGGCGTGGGCAGCGTGCCCGCGGCATCGGCGATCGGCGCCGCCGGGATCAGGCTGCCGAGACCACCCGGGGTGGGTCCGACGTAGCCGCCCGGTCCGCCCGGCAGGACAGTCGGGGGTGTCGGCGGTGTCGGCACCCGGTTGCCGCCGGGCGTGCCCGGTGTCGCCGCCGGCGGGGTCGGAACTCCCGCGCCACCACCGCCCCCGGGACCACCGGGAACCGCTGCGGGCGGCGTGCCCGGCGTGACCACGCTGTTGGTGAACGGAGTGCCCGGCACGGCGGCCGGCGGAGTGGGCAGGCCGGTGCCTCCACCGCCACCCGGACCACCCGGAACCGCACCCGGAGGCGTCGGCAGACCAGCGCCGCCACCGCCACCCGGACCACCCGGAACCGCACCCGGAGGCGTCGGCAGACCAGCGCCGCCACCGCCACCCGGACCACCCGGAACCGCACCCGGAGGCGTCGGCAGACCAGCGCCGCCACCACCGCCCGGACCACCCGGAACTGCGGCCGGCGGGGTCGGGATGCCGGCACCGCCAAGGGCATCGGCGGCTGCGGGCACGGCTCCCGGCGGGGCCGGGACACCGGCGGCCGCCGCGGCGATATCCGCCGCGGGCACACCGGCCGACGGCGCGACGACACCGGCGGCGTCGGCGACCGGCGCACCCACAGCGCCGCCCGCACCTGCGGCTCCGGCGCCAGCGCCACCGCCACCGCCACCGCCACCAGCGGCCCCGGCCGCTGCGGACGCATCGGACAGTGCGGCGGCCGGCGCGCCACCGGCTACGCCGTTGTTGTCAGTGATCGGAGCGGCGGGAACCGCGGCACCCGCGTTGTCGGTGATCGGCGCGCCCGGAACTCCGGCCGGGGCAGCAACAGGGCCGCCTTCGCCGACCGGCACGCCCGGCACACCGGCCGGTGGGGTCGGCACACCGCCGCCGGTGCCGCCACCGGGACCGCCCGGAACAGCTGCCGGAGGAGTCGGCAAACCACCACCAGTGCCCTCACCCGGCGTACCGGGAACAGCCGCCGGAGGCGTCGGCAGACCACCACCGGTCCCCTCACCCGGCGTACCGGGAACAGCCGCCGGAGGCGTCGGCACGCCACCACCGGTGCCCTCACCGGGCGTGCCGGGAACAGCAGCCGGCGGAGTCGAACCGGTCTCGACGATGTTGCCGCCGGGAGTGCCGGGGACCGCGGCCGGCGGAGTGGGCAGACCACCGCCCGTGCCCTCACCCGGAGTACCGGGAACAGCGGCCGGCGGAGTCGGAAGTGCTTGGTCCCCAGGGGTTCCCGGCGTACCGGGGATCACCTGCGGCGGCGTCGGCGGGAGCTCCATTCCGGGAGTTCCCGGCGTACCGGGGACCGCGACGGGGGTTCCCGGCACGTTCACGTTCACCGGAACACCCGGGCCACCGGGGACCGCGGCGGGCGGCGTGACGATACCCGGAGTGGATGCCGCACTGGGCACACCCGGCAGGGTGACCGACGGCGTGCCGGGGACATTGATCATGCCACCGGGGGTCGGGACACCCGGAATCGAGACGCCGGGAGGGGGAAGGGTTCCCGCCGAATCGTTGACCACGTTGCCGGGCACCGGATTTGCCGGAATCCCCGGGGTGTTCAGGGACAGGTTGTTTCCACCGCCCGGCCCGCCGGGCACTGCCGCCGGCGGCGTCGACACCGAGCCGTTCACGTCGCCACCGGGCACAGCGGCCGGCGGAACCGGCGGGGTGCCACCAGAGCCCGGGATCGAACCGCCGGGTACCTCGGCCGGCGGAACCGGCGGTGTCACAACCGATTCGGGCACCACAGTGCCCGGGACTGCGGCTGGCGGAGTACCGGGGACCCCACCACCACCGGGAATCCCGCCCGGGGGCAGAGCCGCCGGCGGAGTACCGGGAACGCCACCGCCGCCAGGAATCTCACCAGGGGGCACCGCGGCGGGCGGAGTACCGGGAACGCCACCGCCACCGGGAATCCCGCCCGGGGGCACCGCCGCAGGCGGAGTACCGGGAACGCCACCGCCGCCAGGAATCTCAGCAGGGGGCACCGCGGCGGGAGGTCCCGGCGGGAATGCTCCGCCGCCGGGAACCGGCACGGGAGGAGCAGCAGCCGGCGGGGCAGGCGCCAGACCGGATGCGTCGGCCAGCGGCGCGGCAGGCACGGCGCCGGCCGGCGGCGGGACCAACCCGTTGGCATCGGAGATCGGAGCACCGCCAGGCAGGCCACCGGCCGCGTCGGCCACCGCTGCGCCGGGTGCACCCGCACCGGCACCCGCGCCCGAACCGCCGCCGGCACCGCCACCACCCGGCAGACCGGCTGCGCCGGGAGCACCGCCCTCGCCACCGCCGACTCCCGGCAGGCCACCGGCCGCGTCGGCCACGGGGGCTCCGGCGGGTCCGGCGGGCAGACCGCCGCCATCGTTGATCGGTGCAGGAGGCATACCTCCTGGCGGAGTCGGGATACCACCGCCACCAACACCCGGCGGAGTCCCCGGAACACCAGCAGGCGGAGTCGGAATGCCACCACCGCCACCACCGGGCGGAGTCCCCGGAACACCAGCAGGCGGAGTCGGGATACCACCACCGCCACCACCGGGCGGAGTCCCCGGAACACCAGCAGGCGGAGTCGGGATACCACCGCCACCAACACCCGGCGGAGTCCCCGGAACACCAGCAGGCGGAGTCGGGATACCACCGCCACCAACACCCGGCGGAGTTCCCGGCACCGCGGCGGGCGGAGTCGGAATGCCATGCGTGGTGCTGGTCCCCGGTGCACCAGGGACGGACGCCGGCGGCACGGTCACGCCGCCGGTACCGGGCATGCCGGGCGAGCCGGGCGCGCTGGCCGGCGGGATGTGAACGCTGCCGGGCACGGTAGCCGGCGGGACGGGGCCGCCGGCGGTCGGCGAACCGGGAGTGAACAGGGAATTCGACGTACCCGGAATGCCCTGCGAGAGGTCAGGCGGCGAGGTGATGCCCTGGTTCAGAATGCCCATGCACGGAACACCCGGGGTGCCGACGTTGGCGACCGCGTGGGGACTGAACAGCGGTGCCGTCCAGAAAAACCCCGCCGTCGCCATGGCAGTGACCGCCGCCACGCGAGAGGTGGTCCGAGACATCATTTCCCCGTTTCTGTGAGAGGCCTGACAGGCAAACTACAGACGTGTAAGTACCGACACGGGGCCAGCCATTCGGGGGGTTATCGAACTGTTGCAAAGCGGTGTTGGTGCGGTTACCCCGACGACAATTTCACTGTGCAACCATCCGCTGAAGTGGGGGTTTCCCACAGGTGGGATTCGAGCCGATATTTCGGTCAGCGGCCCCGCGTTTTCGGGGCCCAGAACGCCGCGGAAACCGGTCGCCGCGAACATCGGCTCGTGACGACATGCGAGCGAGTGACGGGATTCGAACCCGTGTAAACGGCTTTGCAGGCCGGTGCCTAGCCACTCAGCCACACCCGCGAGTCAGGACGTGACTCTGCCAGCGCGGCCGCGACTCGCCCATCCTTTGGCTCAGCGTGATTGCTGCCCCGACAGCCATGCGGCCAATACGGTTACGACATGCAGATGTGGTTGGCCGACCCGCCGTTGCTCGGCGGCCCCGGACAGGGCACCCGGCAGATCGTCGAACTCCTGATCGCGTTCGGGCTGACCGCGCTGATCGGCCTGGAACGCGAGATACATGGCAAGAGCGCCGGGCTGCGCACCCAGGCGATCGTCGGCACGGCGTCCGCGCTGATCCTGATCGTCAGCAAGTACGGCTTCTTCGACGTGCTGACCAACGGCCTGGTCGAAGTCGACCCGTCGCGCGTCGCCGCTCAGATCGTCTCCGGCATCGGCTTCCTCGGCGCCGGGTTGATCATCACCCGCCAGGGCGCGGTGCACGGACTGACGACGGCCGCCGCGATCTGGGAGTGCGCGGCCATCGGCATGGCCGCCGCGGCGGGCTTGGTCAAGCTCGCGATCATCGTCACGATCCTGCACTTCGTGATCGTCCTGGGCTTCAACCCGCTCAGTCGGCGCCTCACCGCACGACTGGCCGGTTCGGTGCGGCTGCGGGTCACCTACGAGCCGGACCGCGGTGTGCTCACCCACATCCTCGCCGCGTGCGACAAGCACCAGTGGAGTCTGACCGAACTCAACAGCGATCCCGACGGCGGCGTACTGATGACACTATCGGGCACGCGAATCCTGCACGCTCCCACCACAGTTGCCGGGATAGCCGGCGTCACCGGTGTGCGCCGGCTCGACGAGAAGGACGAGTAGGCCTCAGTCCGCTCGACCCCGCCCGGATCGGTACGAGGCGACGACACCCACTGCTGCCACAACCGCGAACGCACCGAACATCAGCCGGCTCGCACTCGCGTCCGGTGCGGCACGCAGATTGACCACCACACCTGCCAGTCCCGCGCCGAACGCTCCGCACATCAGCTGAACGGTGTTGATCGCCGCAGCGGCTACTGCCTGCTGGGGCGGATCGTCGACGACCGCACCCATCGCCCACGCGGACAGGTGCGGCCACGCCATCCCGATACCGGATCCAGTGATCACCAGCGCCACCGCCCACAGGACAACGACAGTCGTTGGCGCACCATCGGTTTGGGTGAACGCCGCCAGCGCCAGACCCGCTGCCATCACCAACGGGGCAATCGCCACCACCCGCACCGTCAGCCGGACATTGGTGATCGAGGCGCTGGCGATCTCCCCGACCGTCCAGCCCACCGACAGCGCGGCGCCGAGGAACCCCGCCACGACCGGCGCCAGCGCACCGAGCCGCTGACCGAAGAGCGGCACATACATGTCGACCATCGTGGCCGCCATCAACAGTCCGAGGGTCAGGTAGATCCACTTCAGCGGACCGGGCTCAAAAGCCTTGTGCGGCAATACCGCAGCCGAGGCTCGGCGATCGACGACGATGAACACCACCACCAAGGCCGCACCCACAGCCAGCAGACCGGCGATGGCGCCCGCGCTGTGCGGGATCACCGCCACGCTGACCGTCAGCGCCGCCACACCGAGCAACAGCAACGACCACAACGGGATTCGCGTCCCCGGCGGTTGCTGGTCGGCATCGGCCCGCGCCGGCAATGCCAGCGGAACCAACAGACTCATCGCCACCGCGAAAACTGCGAGCAGGCCGAATCCACCTCGCCACAAGCCGAATTGGGCGAACAGACCGCCGGCGGCCGGACCCACCAGGGTGCCGACCCCCCACATCGCCGACACCACGGCCGACGCGCGGGTCCACAACCGGTCGGGCAGCGCCGCGCTGATCACCGCATAACCGAGACCGGCCAGTACGCCGCCAGCCAGACCTTGCACCACCCGCCCGCCGAGAAGCAGCGGCATCGTCGGCGCCACCGTGCAGAGCGTACTGCCCGCGGCGAAAGACAGCAACGCGCCCATGTACGCGGTGCGCGGGCCGAATCGGGTCAACACCGGCCCGACCGTCGTCGCCGCCGTCACCGACGCCACCAGATAGACCGTCGTCACCCAGGCGTAGAGCCGCTCGCCGCCGATGTCGGCGACGGCGCTGGGCAGCAGGCTGATCGTGATGAATTCGTTGATGGCATAGATCGCCACACCGCCGGCCAGCACGATGACCGCGCCGAGATAGTCGCGGCCCAGCAGCTCTCGCCAACTGCCCGCGGCCGATGCGGTGGTCTCGGTCATGGCATCACCGTAAAGGCTCAACCGTGGTTGAGCTCAAGCGTCACCGGCTACTTCAGCCCCGCGGCGTCCATGCCGCGCAGTTCCTTCTTCAGATCGGCGATCTCGTCACGGATCCGCGCGGCCAGCTCGAACTGCAGATCGCGCGCCGCCGCCATCATCTGTGCGGTCAGATCCTTGATCAGATCGGCCAGTTCGGCGCGCGGCATGTTCGAGGTGTCGCGGCCCTCGACGATGCCCGCGCTGACCGCCCGGCCCGGCTCGCCCTGCGCCCGCCGGCCGCGGGACGCGTTGCGCCCGGAGCCGCCGACCTCGATCGCCTCGGTGTCGTCGGCCTCCCGGTACACCTGGTCGAGGATGTCGGCGATCTTCTTGCGCAGCGGCTGCGGGTCGATGCCGTGCTCTTCGTTGTAGGCGATCTGCTTGGCTCGCCGGCGCTCGGTCTCGTCGATGGCTTCCTTCATCGAGTCGGTGAGCTTGTCGGCGTACATGTGCACTTCACCGGAGACGTTGCGCGCCGCGCGGCCGATGGTCTGGATGAGGCTTCGGGTGGAGCGCAGGAAGCCCTCCTTATCGGCGTCGAGGATCGCCACCAGCGACACCTCCGGAAGGTCCAGACCCTCGCGAAGCAGGTTGATCCCGACCAGCACGTCGTACTCACCGAGGCGCAACTGCCGCAGCAGCTCGACGCGGCGCAGGGTGTCCACCTCGGAGTGCAGGTAGCGGACGCGGATGCCCATCTCCAGCAGGTAGTCGGTGAGGTCTTCGGCCATCTTCTTGGTCAGCGTGGTGACCAGCACGCGCTCGTCGCGGTCGGTGCGGGTCCGGATCTCGCCGATCAGGTCGTCGATCTGGCCCTTGGTCGGCTTGACCACGACCTTCGGGTCGATAAGCCCGGTCGGGCGGATGACCTGCTCGACGAACTCACCGCTGGTCTGGCTCAGCTCGTAGGGCCCTGGCGTTGCCGACAGGTACACCGTCTGACCGATCCGGTCGGCGAACTCCTCCCAGGTCAGCGGCCGGTTGTCGACCGCCGACGGCAGCCGGAACCCGAACTCCACCAGGTTGCGCTTGCGGGACATGTCGCCCTCATACATGCCGCCGATCTGCGGGACCGTGACGTGGGATTCGTCGATCACCAGCAGGAAGTCTTCGGGGAAGTAGTCCAGCAGCGTCGCGGGCGCCGAACCCGCGGGCCGCCCGTCGATGTGGCGCGAGTAGTTCTCGATGCCCGAGCAGAACCCGACCTGACGCATCATTTCGATGTCGTAGTTGGTGCGCATCCGCAGCCGCTGAGCTTCCAGCAGCTTGCCCTGGTTCTCCAGGTCGGCCAGCCGTTCGGCCAACTCCTGCTCGATCGTCGAGATCGCCATCGCCATCCGCTCCGGGCCTGCGACGTAGTGGGTGGCCGGGAATATCCGCAGCGAATCAACCTGGCGCACGACATCGCCGGTCAGCGGGTGCAGGTAGTACAGCGCCTCGATCTCGTCGCCGAAGAATTCGATGCGGACCGCGAGCTCCTCGTAGGACGGGATGATCTCGACGGTGTCGCCGCGCACGCGGAACGAGCCACGGGTGAAGGACAGGTCGTTGCGGGTGTACTGCACGTCGACCAGCAGCCGCAGCAGGCCGTCCCGCGGTACTTCCGTGCCGACCTGCAGTTCGACCGACCGGTCGAGGTAGGACTGCGGGGTGCCCAGGCCGTAGATGCACGACACCGACGCGACCACCACGACGTCGCGACGGGACAGCAGGCTCGACGTCGCCGAGTGGCGCAACCGCTCGACGTCGTCGTTGATCGAGCTGTCCTTCTCGATGTAGGTGTCGGTCTGGGCGATGTACGCCTCGGGCTGGTAGTAGTCGTAGTACGAGACGAAGTACTCAACAGCGTTGTGCGGCAACATCTCTCGCAACTCGTTGGCGAGCTGGGCGGCCAGCGTCTTGTTCGGCGCCATCACCAGCGTCGGCCGCTGCAGCCGTTCGATCAGCCAGGCCGTGGTCGCCGATTTACCGGTGCCCGTCGCGCCGAGCAGGACGACGTCACGCTCCCCCGCCCGGATCCTGCGCTCCAACTCGTCGATCGCGGCGGGCTGGTCACCGGCGGGCTGATACTCACTGACGACCCGGAAGTCGGCGCCGCTGCGCACCAGACCGTCCACGGCGTCGGCGGCGGGTCGGTACTCCGAATGCGCGAGCACCGGGTGTTCGGTAGCGAATGCCATGACCCCAGGTTAAGCGTCCCCACCGACACATTCATTCCTCGTTACGCTTGCGCGGTGACCGTCCATCCGCCCAAGCAGGAGACGTTCGACTTGACCGCCAAGACGAACACCGATCCCAAGGGCATCGTGCGGGCGGTCGACGAGTACGTGCTCACCCCCTGGGGGCTGTACATGGCCCGCCCGACCCCCGGCCGCACCCAATTCCATTACCTCGAGTCGTGGCTGCTGCCCTCCCTGGGACTGAGAGCGAATGTCTTTCACTTCAACCCGGGCCACGAGCGCCCGCAGGACTACTACCTCGACATCGGCCAGATCACCGTCGGCGAGACCGCCTGGCAGGCCGAGGACCACTACCTCGACCTGGTGGTCTACTCCGGTGACCGAACCGACCTCATCGACACCGACGAGCTGTTCGCCGCGCACCGCGACGGTCTGCTGACCACCGAGACCGCTGAGGAAGCCCTGCAACGCGTGGTCGTCGCGATCGAGGGTCTGGCCCGCCACGACCACGACCTCAATGCGTGGCTTGCCGCCGACGGGATGACGTTGACCTGGCGCTGAGGCCCTTCCGCAGGGCAACGAATCATCGTCGACGTGCCGGACGGGTAGTGTGCCTACCTATGAGCTCCAGCAAGCGCGGATGGCTGCGGATCATCGCCGCGGTCGCCCTGGCCGCGAGTTCTCAGTTAACCGCCGCCACCGCGCTGGCAGATCCGGAGCCGGCCCCCCCGCCGACACCGGTGGCCAACGGCGATACCGACCCGAACCTGCTGCACAACATCACCTACCGGGCATCTGCGACCGGCACCTCCCGTGGCGCGGTGGTCGCGTACAAGATCGACGACAACAACGTCAACAGCGATCAGCCGACCCTGCTGCCGGGGATGACCTTCGAGGTCAACACCGTTCTGCACGATCCCAAGAAGGCCGGCATGGAGATCTCCATCCAGTGGCCGTACGGGTCGAACCTGCACTGCGAGATCCTGGCCGACGACCAGATCATCGCGCAGGCGGACCAGTTCATCGCCCCACGGCTGTTCCGCCCGAAGGACGATCCGCTTTACGGCACCATCCAGTGCGGTGCGCCCTTGGACACTCCCGCACCGAATGCCACGCCCACCCCGGCCCCGGTCTCCGCGCCGGCGACCTAATAGCCTGGGCTGGTGCAGAAACCCGATGCTGTCGCCTCCGCCGGTGCCTGGCTGCTGGAAAACGGTCACCGCCTGCTGCTGACGCTCACCGGTGGCCGCTACCCGCGCACCGTGATGGGCATGTTGACTCTCGAGTTGCACACCGTTGGCCGCAAATCCGGTAAGCCGTATACCAACCTGCTGACGTCTCCGATTCACGATGACAAGCGCATTGTCGTCGTCGCCTCCAAGGGCGGCCACCAGGATCACCCCGACTGGTACAAGAACGCGATCGCCAATCCCGACGTCGGGGTGACCGTCGACGGCTCGACGGTCCCGATGCTGGCCCGCAGTGCCACCCGCGAAGAGCGAGCCGATATGTGGCCCCGAGTTGTCAAGGCCTACAAGGGATATGAGGGCTATCAGCGCAACACGCCCCGGGAAATCCCATTGCTGATCTTGGAACGGCGCCGCGCGTTCCGGTAGTCAGACGGCCGGCGTCCAACCGGTCGACTCGGCCCACGCCCACGCCCGACGGTAGGCGTCAAGGAACCACGGCTCCTTGGCTTCGGCGTAGGCACCGATGTCGGCGAGCTGAGCCGCCGACCGCTTGACCGCCAGATAGTCGGCCTGCACGCCGGGGTTGGCCTTGAGCCAGTCCACGAACAGCAGGGCGAACCGCTGGTTGGGCCAGCCGTCCACCCGGATGTGCACGTTAGTGGGCCGGCCCGGGTCGCCGGAGGCGTGAAAACGCTTGTGCCACAACGCCGGATCAGTGCCTTCCTTCGGCACGTCCGACGTGATGGTGGCCACCCGGGGATAGCCGGCGCGCAGCAGATCCTCGGCGAGTTCGTCGGCGACCTCGAGCGAGGCGACGGTCACCTGGACGTCGATGACGTCCTTGGCGTCCATGCCGGGTACGGCCGTCGACCCGATGTGGTCGATGCGCACCGCCCGGTGCCCGCAGGTGGTGTTGAGGCGAGCCAGGATTCGCCGGGCCTGATCGGGCCAGGTGGGGTCGGCCGGAACGATGGCGGTCGGGCTGGACACCGGCGTGCGGGTGGCGAGGTTGTGCGCGAACGGCAGGATGCGCTGATACCACAGCTCTCGTGCCTTCTCGACGAGCTGCCCGGAGCTGCCGGAGTTGTCCAGCCACACATCGGCGACCAGCCGCCGCTGCTCTTCGGTGGCCTGCATCGCGATACGGGCCCGGGCGTCGTCCTCGCTGAACCCGCGGTATTCGATCAGCCGCTTGACCCGCACCTCGGGATCGGCGTTCACGATGATGACCAGCGGGAACATCGGCGCCATCTGGGATTCGACGAGCAGCGGAATGTCCTCGACGATCACCGCATCCTCCCCCGCGGCGGCGATCAGCTCCGAGCGCCGAGTAGCCACCAGTGGGTGAACGATGCCGTTCAGGGTCTGCCGTTTCTCCTCGTCACTGAACGCGATCGCGGCCAGCGCGGGACGGTCCAGGGCGCCATCGGCTTGCAGGATCCCGGACCCGAAGGCCTCGACGAGCTTGCCCAGACCCTCGGTACCCGGTTCGACGACCTCACGGGAGATGACGTCGCCATCGACGACGATGCCGCCACATTCGGAGAACGTGGCGGACACCGTCGACTTGCCGGCGCCGATACCGCCGGTGAGTCCAATACGTAGCACTGCACCAGTCTTTCAGGCAGCCGAGACGACGAACGCCCCGGCTCGGATGAGCCGGGGCGTTCGGTCGTGAATTACTTAGGCGTTGCCTGCCAGCTTTTCGCGCAGCGCGGCGAGCTGAGCGTCGCTGGCCAGCGAACCACCGGCGGACTCACCCGAGCTCGACGAAGACGACGAGCCGTTGCCGGCCGGCCGCTCAGCCGCTTCGGCCTCAGCCTTGGCGAACTTCTCCATCTGCGCGGTGTGCATCTTGTGCCGGCGCTCGGCCTCGGCGTAGCGGGCCTCCCACTCGGTGCGCTGCTTGTCGAAGCCTTCGAGCCATTCGTTGGTCTCGGCGTCGAAGCCCTCGGGGAAGATGTAGTTCCCCTGCTCGTCGTAGCTGTCGGCCATGCCGTACTTCGAGGGGTCGAACTCCTCGGTGTAGTCCTCGTTGGCCTGCTTGAGGCTCAGCGAGATGCGGCGGCGCTCCAGGTCGATGTCGATGACCTTGACCATGGCGTCGTCGCCGACCTGCACGACCTGATCCGGCACCTCGACGTGACGCTCAGCCAGCTCGGAGATGTGCACCAGGCCCTCGATGCCCTCCTCGACGCGGACGAACGCACCGAACGGCACCAGCTTGGTGACCTTGCCCGGCACGATCTGACCGATCGCGTGGGTGCGGGCGAAGTGGCGCCACGGGTCTTCCTGAGTCGCCTTGAGCGACAACGAAACCCGCTCGCGGTCCATGTCGACGTCGAGCACCTCGACGGTGACCTCGTCGCCCACCTGAACCACCTCGGACGGGTGATCGATGTGCTTCCAGGACAGCTCGGAGACGTGCACCAGGCCGTCGACCCCGCCGAGGTCGACGAACGCGCCGAAGTTGACGATCGAGGAGACGACACCCTTGCGGATGGCGCCCTTCTGCAGCTGGTTGAGGAACTCGCTGCGGACCTCGGACTGGGTCTGCTCCAGCCAGGCGCGACGGGACAGCACCACGTTGTTGCGGTTCTTGTCCAGCTCGATGATCTTGGCCTCGATCTCCTTGCCGATGTACGGCTGCAGATCGCGGACGCGCCGCATCTCGACCAGCGATGCGGGCAGGAAGCCGCGCAGGCCGATGTCGAGGATCAGGCCGCCCTTGACGACCTCGATGACGGTGCCCTTGACGGCCTCGTCCTTCTCCTTGAGGGCCTCGATGGTGCCCCAGGCGCGCTCGTACTGAGCTCGCTTCTTGGACAGGATCAGGCGGCCTTCTTTGTCCTCCTTGGTGAGGACCAGGGCTTCCACCTCGTCGCCGACGGACACAACCTCATTGGGGTCGACGTCGTGCTTGATGGAAAGTTCGCGGGAGGGGATCACACCCTCGGTCTTGTAGCCGATATCCAGGAGAACTTCGTCCCGGTCGACCTTGACGATGGTTCCCTCGACGATGTCGCCATCGTTGAAGTATTTGATGGTTTTATCGATGGCGGCGAGGAAGTCCTCGCTCGAGCCGATGTCGTTGACGGCTACTTGCGGCGAGGTGACGGTGGGACTTGGCATATTGTTGGGTTGCTCCGGACAAGGTTGATCGTAGGGACAGTTGTTCTCGAGATGATGTACCCGCCGAGTGCACACAGGTACTTCCCGAGCCTACTCGACTAGGCGCACGCTGGACAAACCCGGGTCTGTGAGCCCGCTGTGCGGGCACTGTTTCGAATACCCTGCTCAGGTGTCCTACCCCTATCCGCCGCCGCTGCCCCGGCCGGTCCGCAAGGTCGGCGCCCCGCTGGCGGTGATCATCGTTCTCGGCACCGTCGCCGGGTTGATCTTGACCCTGTTGACCGCGGTCAACCCGGTCGGGACGATCATCGGCTTCATCCTGGCCACCGTGGCGACGACGCTGGTGGTGCTGTCCTACCTCTGGCTGGACCGCTGGGAGCCCGAGCCGCCCCGGCTGCTGGTGTTCGCCTTCGTGTGGGGCGCCTCGGTGGCGGTCGTGGTGTCGGTGGGCCTGGAAATGGTGTTCGACGCCGCGGTGAGCACCGGCGGCTCAGAGTCGAGTCCGTTCACCATTGCGGTCGGCGCCCCGCTGATCGAGGAGGCGGCCAAGGGCCTGTTCCTGCTGCTGATGATGACGGGTGTGCGCCGTGCCGAGCTGAACTCGCTGACCGATTGCCTGGTGTATGCCGGGATGACGGCGATCGGCTTCGCGTGGCTGGAGAACATCTTCTACATCGCCGACGGTGGATCCCTGGGCGACTCGCTGCTGACCGCGGGGATGCGTCTGGTGATGGGACCTTTCGCCCACCCGCTGTTCACGACGTTCACCGCGATCGGCGTGCATTTCGCCCTGCAGCAACGCAATTCGTTCGCGAAGGTCGGTTGCGTGGTGCTGGGGTACCTCGCCGCGGTGGTGATGCACGGACTGTGGAACGGCTCCGCGCTGGCCGGTCCGGGCGCCTACTTCGGACTGTATGTGGTGTGGATGATGCCGATCTTCGCGCTGGCGGTCACGCTGGCGGTGCGCAGCCGGCGGCGTGAACAGCGCGTGGTGGCCGAGAAGCTGCCGGGCATGGTGGCGGCGGGTTTGATCACCCCCGCCGAGGCCGGCTGGCTCGGGACGATCCGCACCCGCAAAGAGGTGGTGGCCGCCGCCAACCGGTTCGGTGGGCGGGCCGCCCGGCGCGGGGTCAAGAAGTTCGCCATCCAGGTCGTCGAGCTGGCGTTCGTGCGGGATCGCATCGACCGCGGTTTCGGCGACGCCCGGGTGTTCGCTTTGCAGCAGATCGAGGTCGACGGTGTGGTCGCCGCCCGAGCCGAGGCCGGGGCGGCGCTGCACTGGCTCAACGGCTACCGACCGCCGGTGTAGGGCTGCGACTAGGCGATGACGGTGTAGCCGAGGTCCTCGAGCATGCCGATCTCGACCGCACTCAACTTGATGCGGCGAACGCCGGTGCCGATGCTCGGGCTCATCAACGACCCCGCGAACGTCGAACCGTTCAGATGCGCGCCAGTGGCGTCGAGTGCCACCAATCCGCCGTTGGCGGCCACCGCGGTGGGGCCGCCAAAGTAGACCCCGCCGCCGGTCCCGCCGAGCCAGGCACCATTGCTGCCGAACAAATGGGCACCGGCGCTGTTGACGGCGTAGGAGTCCATTGTCGTTCGGTAGGTCGACGACGACGCGCTTCCGATCGTCGACAAGAAACCCAGCGTATGGACGAGTTCGTGCAAGGCGACTGTTTCGAAATCGGTTTCGAAGAAGCCCGGGGTGCTGTCGAAGGACCACGTGTGCGCGGAGTTGAACACGATGCTGCCATCGGCCTGCGTGCCGTTCTGGTCGATCCCGGTGAGGATCTTGTGTTGCACCACAGTGTCTTCGAACTTTCCGCTACCGACGATGGCAAGCGAGCTGCTGCCGGTACCGAGAAGGCTGGAGCCGGGTGTGCTCTGCACGGTGATCAGATAGCTCACGGTCACCGGGAGTGAGGCCGACGGCACGATGCGCGACGACAGGTAATCGCCTGCCGCCTGCAACGCGGCGCGCGAAGCGGGAGTCCACCATGACGCCGACGCCGCATCGTAATTGAACAAGAAGCTCAACGCCGGCGTCCCGAGTGCGTACTGGCTCACCGTGACCGAGGCGGTCGTGCTGGGTGCGCGGAAGAGGTTCAGCAGGTTGATGTGCGTTCCGACATCCGTTGCGCGCACGGCGAACTGGTCGGTTCCGGTGAAATCCGCCCCTGGGGTGTAAGTGAATGTGCCGTCGGAGGCCACCGAAACGGTGCCGTGTAGAGGCGCGCCGGCGCCGGAAGCGACGACCTTGTACTTGATCACGTCCCCTTCGGGGTCGACGGCGCCGATGGTTCCGCTGATCACCCCGTCATGCTGACCGGTGACCTGGACTGGCTGCACGGTCGGTGCGTTGTTGAAGAAGGTGCGGCGAATCTGCAACGGCAGGTGGTCGACGAAGTTCTGGACGGGGTTCGCTGACGCCGACGCCGTAGGCCGGGCAACAGCCGGGGCGCTGACGATGGGATCGGACTTCGGCGTCACCGCAGCCGGCGTGGTCGGTGCGGGCCGCTTGGCATCTACCAGCGGGGACCCGAGCAAACGCGTCGGACGGGCACTGCTTGTCGACGGCTTCGCGACGGCTCCCGATGTGCGCGCGGAGTGTGCGGAATGCCGAGCAACGCCAGCGCCTGGGTTGGCGTGCCCTGTCGATGCCGACGGCGAATTCGAGCTGGCTCCGTCATCTGCGCTGGCGACACCGGCCGCCTGCAGTCCCGCCCATGACAGCCCGACCATGAAGGCAAACGCGCCGACGCGCGCCTCCCACGTAACTTTCGACATCGAAATCCCCCCGGTTTTCGCGCATGTGATGCGGTCTGACCGACGGTACCGTCTCCGGCGTCATTGCACTGGTATTTCGCCTAACGAATTTGCTCGGCGCCTCAATTTCACCGGCGACTAGTGCGCGGCGGCGTCCCAGCTGCGGCCGTATCCGACGGACACCTCCAGGGGCACATCGAGCGGATAGGCGCTGCCCATCTTGTCGCGCACCAGCTTGTCGAGGGCGTCCCGCTCGCCGGGCGCGACCTCGAACAGCAGCTCGTCGTGCACCTGCAGAAGCATGCGCGACGACAGGCCGTTCTCCTTGATCGCCGAGTCGACGTTGATCATCGCCACCTTGATCAGGTCGGCGGCGCTGCCCTGGATCGGGGCGTTGAGCGCGGCCCGCTCGGCAGCCTCCCGCACCTGCCGGTTGCTGCTGTCCAGCTCCGGCAGGTAGCGCCGTCGGCCGAACACCGTCGAGGTGTAGCCGTCCTTGCGGGCCTGGTCGACGATGTCGCGCAGGTAATCCCGGATCCCGCCGAACCGGTTGAAGTACTGCTCCATCTGGACTTTGGCTTCTTCGGTCGAGATCTTCAGCTGGGCCGACAGGCCATAGGCGCTCAGCCCGTAGGCCAGGCCGTACGACATCGCCTTCACGCGCCGGCGCAACTCGGCGTTGACCTCGTCGATGGGGACGTCGAACGCGCGCGACGCCACGAACGAGTGCAGGTCCTCCCCGGTCCGGAACGCCTCGATGAGCCCTTCGTCCTTGGACAGGTGCGCCATGATCCGCATTTCGATCTGGCTGTAGTCGGCGGTCATCAGCTCGGCGTAGCCCTCGCCCACGATGAACGCGTCGCGGATCTGCCGGCCGGCGTCGGTGCGGATCGGGATGTTCTGCAGGTTCGGCTCGGTCGACGACAGCCGCCCGGTCGCGGCGATGGTCTGGTTGAACGTGGTGTGGATGCGACCGTCGGCGGCCACGGACTTGAGCAGCCCGTCGACGGTCACCTTGAGCCGGGTGGCGTCGCGGTGCGTCAGCAGGTGCTCGAGGAAGGGGTGACCGGTCTTGTCGAACAATGTCTGCAGCGCATCGGCATCGGTAGTGTAGCCGGTCTTGGTGCGTTTGGTTTTCGGCATGCCGAGCTCGTCGAACAGCACCACCTGCAACTGCTTGGGCGACCCCAGGTTGATCTGCTTACCGATCACCTCGTATGCGGCGTCGGCAGCCTGGCGGATCTGCTCGGCGAATTCCCGCTCGAGGGTGTTCAGCTTCTCCAGATCGACGGCGATGCCTGCGTTTTCGAGCTTGGCCAGGACCGCCTGCACCGGCAGCTCCATCTGGCCCAGCAGCGACGACGAATCGATGCGGTCCAGCTCCGCGTCCAGCGCATCGGCCAGGTCGGCGACCGCCCGGGCGCGCAGGATGACGGTCTGCACCGCCTGCTCGTCCACTCCCTCGCTGTCGTCGAGGAGCGAAAGTTGTTGTTGTTCAGGGTTATCGGCGCGCAGCTCGCGACGCAGATAACGCAGCGACAGGTCGTCGAGGGCGAAGCTGCGCTGTCCGGGCCGCACCAGATACGCCGCCAGCGCGGTGTCGGAGGTGACACCGGCCAGCTGCCAGCCCCGACCCGCCAGGTCGTGCATCGCAATCTTGGCTTCGTGCAACGCCTTCGGTGCGCTCTCGTCGGCCAGCCAGGCGCCCAGCGCGGCCTCGTCGTCGGGCGTGAGAACGGCGGTGTCGATGTAGGCGCCGTCACCGTCGGCGGTGGCGATCGCCAGTGCGGTGGCATCACCGTCGTACACCCGGTGGGTGCCGACGACCGCGACACCGGACCGGGCGCCGGTCTTGGCGTGCTCGTCCAACCACGCTGCCACCGCGCCGGGTTCGAGCTGGCCGCCGCGGACGTCGAACCCCTCGTCGACCTCGGGTTCAACGGCGGCCAGCGTGTCGAACAACCGATCCCGCAGGACCCGGAACTCGAGGTCGTCGAACAGACGGTGGATCTGGTCGCGGTCCCACGGCTGTAAACGCAGTGTGTCGGGCGTCTGCGCCAGCGGGACTTCCTTGACCAGGTCGGTGAGTTCCCGGTTGAGGATGACGCTGGACAGGTTCTCGCGCAACGCATCTCCGACTTTGCCGCGCACCGAGTCGACGTTGTCGACCAGCCCCTGCAGCGAGCCGTATTCGATGATCCATTTCGAGGCGGTCTTCTCGCCCACTCCCGGGATGCCCGGCAGGTTGTCGCTCGGGTCGCCGCGCAGCGCCGCGAAGTCGGGATACTGCGTCGGGGTCAGGCCGTACTTCTCGACGACGGCCTCGGGGGTGAACCGGGTGAGGTCGCTGACGCCCTTGCGGGGGTAGAGCACGGTGACGTCCGGGCTGACCAGTTGCAGCGCGTCACGGTCGCCGGTGACCACCAGGACCCGGTAGTCCTCCTGCTCGGCCTGGGTGGCGAGCGTGGCGATGATGTCGTCGGCCTCGAAGCCGGGCTCGGCCAGGACGGTGATCCCCAGTGCGTTGAGCACTTCCTTGGTGATCTCGATCTGGCCGCGGAACTCATCGGGCGTCGCCGAGCGACCCTCTTTGTACTCCGGGTACTTCTCCTTGCGGAAGGTCTGCCGGGACACGTCGAACGCGGCGGCGACGTGGGTGGGTGCCTCGTCGCGCAGCAGGTTGATCAGCATGGCGGTGAAGCCGTAGACCGCGTTGGTGGTCAGCCCGTTCTTGGTTTTGAAGTTCTCGGCGGGCAGTGCATAGAACGCCCGAAAAGCGAGCGAATTGCCATCCAGCAGCAGCAGGGTCGGTTTCTGGTCGGTAGCGCTCGCCGTCACGCCATCACTCTATGCACCGCCCCCGACACTCAGTACCCGAGGAGCTTGCGGAATCGCTGTCCCACGGCCATCGACTGGCCCATTCGCTGCACCCACCCGTCGAGTGCGGCCTTGGTGTCGGCCGGATCCCAGCCGCGTTCCTGGCCGAGGGCGATCATGCCTGCCTCGTCGGTGACACCGCGTTTCTGCGCGGCCAGAGCCAGTTCGGCGTAGTTGCCCAGCGAGATGCCGTTGATCGGCTCCCAGATCGGGTCATCGTCGGCTACTGACTTGTTCGACGGGCCGCCCAGCAGGGCCGGATCACTGAGTTTCTTGAAAAGTCCCATGCCACGAGTCCACCCCGCAGCATCGGCTACCGATCCCAACATCGGAACTGGAACACGTTTCAGTTCGGCGGTCCGCATCGCATACGATGACCCGGTGCCAGCTTCTCCAGACGCCCCCGCGCAACTACCGGCGATTGACGGTTGGTGGGACCACGACGACGCCGGTGTGCCGCATCTGATCGGCGGCAAGTGCCCGCAATGCGGAACCTACGTGTTTCCGCCGCGGGCCAACAACTGCCCCAACCCGGCGTGTGACAGCGACGTCCTCGACGCCGTCGCACTGTCGCGGCGCGGCACGGTGTGGAGCTACACCGAGAACCGGTATGCGCCTCCCCCGCCGTATCCGTCGCCGGACCCGTTCGAACCGTTCGCGGTCGCCGCTGTCGAGCTCGCCGACGAGGGTCTGATCGTGCTGGGCAAGGTGGTCGAGGGCACACTGGCCGCCGATCTGAAGGTCGGTATGGAAGTGCAGCTGACCACGATGCCGCTGTACACCGACGACGACGGCACCGAGCGCGTCACCTACGCATGGGAGATCGCGAAATGAGCGCGGAACCGGTTTACATCCTCGGCGCGGGCATGCACCCGTGGGGCAAGTGGGGCCGCGACTTCACCGAGTACGGCGTGGTGGCCGCCCGCGCCGCACTGGCCGAGGCCGGCCTGGACTGGCGCCAGATCCAGCTCGTCGCCGGCGCCGACACCATTCGCAACGGTTACCCCGGTTTCGTCGCCGGTGCGACGTTCGCGCAGAAGCTCGGCTGGAACGGCACCCCCGTCACCTCGAGCTACGCCGCCTGCGCCAGCGGTTCGCAGGCCCTGCAGAGTGCGCGAGCGCAGATCCTGGCCGGCTTCTGCGACGTGGCGCTGGTCATCGGCGCGGATACCACCCCGAAGGGCTTTTTCGCCCCGGTCGGTGGCGAGCGTCGCAACGATCCCGACTGGCAGCGGTTCCATCTGATCGGCGCCACCAACACGGTGTACTTCGCGCTGCTGGCGCGGCGCCGGATGGACCTCTACGGCGCGACGCTCGAGGACTTCGCCCAGGTGAAGGTCAAGAACGCCAAGCACGGGCTGAACAACCCATACGCCCGCTACCGCAAGGAAGCCAGCGTCGACGATGTGCTGGCCAGTCCGGTGGTCTCCGATCCCCTTCGGCTGCTTGACATTTGCGCGACGTCGGACGGCGCGGCCGCGGTGATCGTGGCCAGCAAGGCGTTCACCGAGAAGCATCTTGGCTCGACCCAGGGTGTGCCCTCGGTGCGCGCGGTGAGCCTGCAGAGCCCGCAGTACCCGCAGCATCTGCCCGAATTACCGGATATCGCAACGGATTCCACTGCGGTGGTGCCCGGTCCGGACCGGGTCTTCAAGGATCAGATTCTCGACGCCGCCTATGCCGAGGCCGGCATCGGTCCCGAGGACCTGTCGCTGGCGGAGGTCTACGACCTGTCCACCGCGCTCGAGCTCGACTGGTACGAGCATCTGGGTCTGTGCGCCAAGGGTGAGGCCGAGCAACTGCTGCGTAGCGGTGCCACCACGATCGGCGGCCGGGTCCCGGTCAACGCCTCCGGTGGTCTGGCCAGCTTCGGCGAAGCCATCCCCGCGCAGGCGATCGCCCAGGTCTGCGAACTCACCTGGCAGCTCAAGGGCCAGGCCACCGGCCGTCAGGTCGAGGGCGCCAAGGTCGGCGTGACCGCCAACCAGGGCCTGTCCGGCCACGGTTCCTCGGTGGTCGTCGCTCGCTAGGTGGCCGAGACCGTCATCGTCACCGTCAAACCCGGCAGCCGCAAGGGGCCGCGGGTCGAGACCGCCGACGACGGGTCGCTGACGCTCTTCGTGCGCGAGCCGGCCACCGAGGGCAAGGCCACCGAGGCCGCGGCTCGGTTGCTCGCCGAGCACTTGGGAGTACCGCGCAGCGCGGTGACGTTGACGGCGGGCGCGACGTCGCGGGTCAAGCGGTTTCGCGTCGACTAGTCTGCGTGCCGCCGCCCCGCCACACCTCGACGGCGTCCTGCAGCGGCAAACCGAGTGCGTCGCACAGGCTTACGACGGTGCCGAAGCTGGGGCTGGGCAACCGGCCCACCTCGATCTTGCGCAACGTCTCCGGGGAGATACCCGCGTCCTTGGCGATCACCTCGGGTGCCCGGCCGGCCCGTGCCGTCCTGATCAACGCACCGAGGCGTTGTCCGGCTCGGATCTGCTCGGGGCTCAGCGGTACGCGCACCATGCGGTCGAGTATACGGTATAAAAATACCGACGAAGGGAAACGCACTCCGATGATCGAACTCAAGACCGCCAAGGAAATCGACAAGATGGCCGTCACGGGTGACTTTGTGGCGCGCACCCTGGCGACCCTGGCCGCCGAGGCCGAACCGGGCGTGAACCTGATGCAGCTCGAACACCGCGCCAGGGCGCTGATCGACGAGCGCGGTGCGGTGTCCTGCTATTGGGACTACTCTCCGTCCTTCGGCCGCGGCCCGTTCCGCAACGTCATCTGCCTGTCGGTCAATGATGCTGTGCTGCACGGGCTTCCCTGGGACTACGTGCTGCGCGACGGTGATCTGCTCAAGCTGGACTTCGCCGTGTCGATCGACGGCTGGGTGGCCGACTCCGCGGTCACGGTGATCGTCGGCGACAACGCCGACGACGCGGACATCGCCCTGGTCGACTCCACCCGCCGCGCACTGGACGCCGGTATCGCGGCCGCGGTGCCCGGCGGCCGGCTCGGCGACATCTCGGCGGCCATCGGTGAGGTGGCCGCTGCCGCGGGCTACGCGGTCAACACCGACTTCGGTGGGCACGGACTGGGCCGCACCATGCACGAGGACCCACACGTGCCCAACCGTGGCAAGCGCGGGCGCGGGATGGTGCTCAAACCCGGTCTGACGCTGGCGCTGGAGCCGTGGTGGGGCCGCGGAACCAACCGGCTCACGGTCGACCCCGACGGCTGGACCCTGCGGGCCGCCGACGGGTCCAACACCGCACACTCCGAGCACACCATCGCGATCACCGAGCAGGGGGCGCGTGTGCTGACCCGTGCGGCTTAGGCCACCCCGAGGTAGGCGGCGCGAATACTGTCGTCGGCCAACAGCTCTCGGGCCGGACCGCTGCGGGTGATGGTCCCGGTCTCCAGGATGTAAGCGCGGTCGGACCGGGTCAGCGCCTGCTGGGCGTTCTGCTCCACCAGCAGCACGGTGGTGCCCTGCGCGTTGATCTCGGAGATGATCTTGAAGATCTGCGAGATGATCATGGGCGCCAGCCCCATCGACGGCTCGTCGAGCAGCAGCACACGCGGGCGTGCCATCAGCGCCCGGCCGATCGCCAGCATCTGCTGCTCCCCGCCGGACAGGGTGCCGCCGACCTGAGTCCGCCGCTCGGCGAGCCTCGGGAAGGTCTCGAACACCCAGTCGAGCCGCTCACGGCGCTCGGCCTTGCTGTCGAACTTGCGCCCGTAGCAACCCATTTCGAGGTTCTCGGTCACGCTCATCCCGGGGAACACGCCGCGGCCCTCGGGCGCCTGGATCAGCCCGTCGATCGCGCGCTGGTGGGCCTTGACCCGGCTGATGTCGCGGCCCTCGAACCACACCGATCCCCGCGACAGCGGCCGCAGCCCGGAGATCGCCCGCATCATCGTGGTCTTCCCGGCACCGTTGGAGCCGAGCAGCGTCACCAGCTCCCCCTGGCGCACCTCCAGCGAAACCCCGTGCAGCGCTTCGATTCTCCCGTAGTGCACCACGGCGTCGCGGACCTCGAGGAGCGGCGCGTTCTCAGAGCTGGTCATCGGGCACCCCTAGGTAAGCGGCGATCACGGCCGGGTCGTCGCGGATCTCGGCGGGCAACCCGTCGGCGATCTTGCGGCCGAATTCCAGGACGACGATCCGGTCGGTGACGCCCATGACCAGTCGCATGTCGTGCTCGATGAGCAGCACGGTGTAGCCGTCGTCGCGGATGGCTTGGATCAGGTCGATCAGGGCAGCCTTCTCGCTGGGATTGAAGCCTGCCGCGGGCTCGTCCAGACACAGCAGCTTCGGCTCGGTGGCCAACGCCCTGGCGATCTCCAGCCGGCGCTGGTCCCCGTACGGCAGGTTCTTGGCCTTCTCTTCGCCACGGTGCGCGATACCGACGAATTGTAAAAGCGCGGCGGCCTTTTCGATGGCGGAGCCCTCTTCGCGGCGGTGCCGGGGTGTCCGCACCAGTGCGCCGGGCACCGACGTCTTGTGTCGCGCATCGGTGCCCACCACGACGTTCTCCAGTGCGGTCATCTCGCCCCACAGCCGGATGTTCTGGAAGGTTCTGGCGATTCCCCGCCGGGTGATCTGGTGACGTTTGATCCGGCCCAGCGGCGCCCCGTCGAAGGTCACCGAGCCCGAACTCGGCCGGTACACGCCGGTGATCGCGTTGAAGCAGGTGGTCTTGCCTGCTCCGTTCGGACCGATCAGTCCGAGGATTTCACCGCGCTTGATCGCGAAACTCACCGAATCCAGAGCGGTCAACCCGCCGAACTTCACGGTGAGATCCTTCGTCTCCAGCAGGGTTTCGCCCTCGGCGACCACGGTGTCACGGTGGTAGGCGGCCAGTTCCTCGTCGATCTCGGGCTCGGTCATGCCGCCGCCTTGCTGTCATCGGCTCTGCTCAACAGTTTTCGGGCTCTATTGCCGTAGGTGAGCAGTTGCTGGCGCACCGGGAACAGACCCTGCGGCCGGAAGATCATCAGCACCACCAGTGCCAGGCCGAAGAACAGGTACTTCAGGTCGCCGAGGTTGATGCCCAGGAAGTGCACACCGAGCAGCCGGTTCGGCAGGTAGACGATCACGAACGCCCCGAAGATGACGCCGAGCTTGTTGCCCTGCCCACCGAGGACGACCGCGCACAGAAACAGCATCGAGTTGATGATGTTGAACGTCGGCGGCGCGACGTATTGGACCTGCCCGGCGTACAGCGCCCCAGACAGTCCGCCGATCGCGGCGCCGATCACAAACGCCCACAGCTTGAACCGGAATGTGTTGACGCCCATCACTTCCGCGGCGTCCTCGTCCTCGCGGATGGCCACCCACGCCCGGCCCACCCGGCTGCGCTCGAGATTGCCGACCAACAGCAGGATCGCGACGATCAGGATCAAGCCGAGCCAGAACCACCACGTCCCATAGTTCGCGTGGCCCGTCGAGTTACCGCTGGAGAAGACCCCCTCGGGCAGCTTGTCGGTCTGTCCGACTCGCGGATAGGCCACCCCGTTGAGGCCGCGGGAACCGTTGGTGACACCGGACAGGTTGTCGGCGAGCAACCGGATGATCTCGCCGAATCCGAGTGTGACGATGGCCAGGTAGTCACCGCGCAGTCGCAGCGTGGGGATGCCGAGGATCAGCCCGGCCAGCGCGGTGAACGCCATGGCAAGCGGCACGCACGACAGCCAGGCCCAGTTCTCGCTGAACGCGCCGCCGTCGCTGAGCTGATTCCAGGGGCTGTCGGGACTGGTGAGCAGGGCCACGGTGTAGGCGCCGACGGCATAGAAGCCGACGTAGCCCAAGTCCAGCAGACCGGCCTGTCCGACGACGACGTTGAGGCCGATCGCGATGATCGCGACCATCGCGAACTGAGCCATGGTGCCGCCGAAGCTGATTCCCGGCGTGTCGAAGAACGGGGGCGGGAACAACGGCGAGAGCGCCAGCAATGCGAAGCCCAGTACTCCGAAGCCCCACTTCTGCACGCGGCTCAGGCCCGCCCACCAGCCGCGCAGACCGTCACCGGGAGCCAGTAGCCGACCCGACCACTTTCCTGGCGTCTGCTCGCTCATGCCCGCGCCTTTCCGAGGCTCTCCCCGAGTATCCCGGTGGGCCTGATCAGCAGCACCAGAACCAGCAACACGAACGCGACGACGTCACGCCATTGGGTGCCGAACACCGCCTGGCCGTAGTTCTCCATGATGCCCAGCACCAGGCCACCCAGGAGCGCCCCGCGTAGATTGCCGATGCCGCCGAGCACGGCCGCCGAGAACGCCTTGATACCCAACAGGAATCCGCCCGAGTAGATGATGCCCTGGGGCACCTTCACGGTGTACAGCAGCGCGGCCGCACCGGCCAGCAGACCACCGATCAGGAATGTCGTCAGGATGATGCGTTCCCGGGATACCCCCATCAGCGTCGCCGTAGTCGGATCCTGAGCCACCGCACGGATCCCGCGCCCGAACTTGGTCCGGTTGATCGCGATGTCGGTCAACGCGGCCAGGACCAGCGCCGCCGCGACGATCACCAGCGTGACGTTGGAGACCGTGGCACCGAAGATGTGGAACTGGGTTTTCGGCTGCACCAGGATGATCGGCTGCTGCGCATTGCTGCCGCCGTAGCCCTTGATGATCTTCGGCAGCACGAAATGCACGAATTCCTGCAGCACGAACGACATGCCGATGGCGGTGATCAGGAACGTCAGCGGTCGTGCGTTACGCCGCCGCAGCGGTCGATAGGCGATGAACTCCAAACCCATTGCCGCCGAACCGGATACCAGCATCGCGAACAACATGGCGATGCCGAGGTAGAGCACCGTCAGCAGCACACCCTTGCTGTAGGCGTTACCGCTGGGCGTGAAGCCCAGAATCATGTCCAGGCAGAAGTAGGCGCCGAACATGCCGAACATGAAGATCTCGGAGTGCGCGAAGTTGATCAGCCGCAGGACACCGAACACCAGGGTGTAGCCGACGGCCACCAGCGCATAGATGGCGCCCCACGACAATCCGTCGATGGTCAACTGCCAGAAGCCGTCTCGCAGATTGTCGATGTTGAAACCGATGTCACTGGCGAGATACGTCATCTGGCCGAAGCTCTCGTAGACCATCTAGGCGGCAGCCTCCTTGGTGTCTGAAACGAGAACGCGTCCGAGCCTTGCGGTCCCGGACGCGTCTCGCGTATCGGCTACTGAACCTTGTAGATCCAGATCAGGGTGGTGGTGAGCTCACCCTTGTCGGTCCACTGGTACTTACGGGCCACACCCTGCCCGTTGTAGTTCTTCACCCAATCGAGCAGGTCGGCCCGGGTGATCTTGCCTGCGTCGATGCCCTTCAGCAGGATCGTGCCGAGGTCGTAGCCCTCGGTGCTGTAGGTGCCGGGCGCCTGACCGAACTTCTTGGTGTACTCGTCGGCGAAGGAGCCGGTGGCCGGCCCGCAGGGGCAGGACAGGATGGCGTCCTTGGACGACTGGCCGGCCTGCTTCACGAACTCCGGATCCTTGGTGCCGTCGGCACTGACGAACTTGCCGGTGTATCCGCCGTCGCGCAGCTGCTGGACGAACGGCGCGGCCTCGGCGTAGTAGCCGCTGTAGAACACCGAATCCGGCGACTGACCCTTGACCTGGGTGACCGCGGCCGAGAAGTCCTTGTCGCCCTTCTTGACCGAGATCTTGCAGGCGTCGAGGGCCACTGGGCCGAGGGTCTCGCGGACCGCGGCCGCCAGACCGGTGCCGTAATCGGTGCTGTCGTCGACGACGCAGACCTTGGTTTGTTTGAGCGTGTTCTTCAGGTAGTTGGCGACCGACGGACCCTGCACTCCGTCGTTGGCCAGGCCGCGGAAGAACGTCTTCCAACCCTGCTCGGACAGCGTGACGTTGGTGGCCGACGCGGTGGCCGCGACCAGACCGGCCTGGTCGAAGACCCCGCCGGTGGCCTTGGTCTCGCCCGAGAACGCCGGTCCGACAAGGCCGATCGTGAACGCGTCGTCGACGATCTGCGGCGCGATCGCGGTGGCCTTCTGCGGGTCACCCTCGGTGTCGAACGGCTTCAGCTGCACCTGGCAGCCCGGATTGGCGGCGTTGTGCTTGTCGATCGCCAGCTGCACGCCGTCCTTGATGTTGATGCCCAGTGCGGCGTCCGGCCCGTTGAGCGCGCCGGCCATCGCGATGGACACCGGCGGGCAGGTGGCCTTGCCGTCGCCGGCCGGGTCGGCCGGGGTGGCACCTGCGTCGGGCTTGACCTCAGCACCGTTCTGGTCGATCTGGACCTGCTCGACGATCTTCAGGTCGCCCTGCGAGGAGCTCCCACCATTCGACGGGGACTGCTGGTTGCAACCGGCGATAGCCATGACCGCCAGCAACGTTGAACTAGCGGCGATTGCACTGCGTGTCGCGCGTCCGCGCACGTTTCACCTCCGGGTCAGTAGTTTCACGGCGCCGACATCGCAGACCACCATCCGGCCCACCCTCGACACTGCGGTAGAACATAACCAACCGGTGGCCGCAGCGCGTCATCTTGGCCAACGCCTGGCCGTGAGCATATTCCGGATCGCGGCAAACGGCGCGGTCAGAGGAAATGCAGAGTTAACGCGTCAATTCGACGCCGGATCCGGACCGGGCGTGTCGAGCGTCTCCAGCACCACCTCGGCGACCCGCTTCATGGTGGTCCGCCGGTCCATGGCGGCGCGCTGGATCCACTTGAACGCCTCGGGTTCGGTCATGCCCTGGTTGGCCTGCAGCAGACCCTTGGCCCGTTCCACCAGCTTGCGGGTCTCCAGCCGGTCCGACAGGTTGGCCACCTCGCGCTCGAGTTCGGCGATCTCGCCGAACCGGCTGACCGCGACCTCGATAGCCGGGATCAGATCGCTGATCGAGAACGGCTTCACCAGGTAGGCCATTGCACCGGCGTCGCGCGCTTTTTCCACCAGATCGCGCTGGCTGAAGGCGGTCAGGACCACGATCGGGGCGATGCGCTTGCTGGCGATCTCGGCCGCCGCGTCGATCCCGTCGCGGCGGGGCATCTTGACGTCCATGATCACCAGGTCGGGGCGCAGCTGCTCGGCCAGCTCGACGGCTTCCTGGCCGTCGCCGGCCTCGCCGACCACCTCGTAGCCCTCGTCGCGAAGCATTTCGGCCAGATCCAGCCGGATCAACGCCTCGTCCTCGGCGATCAGCACGCGTCGGGCAATACGGTCTGGGGCGTCGGTCATGCAGACATTGTCGCGTGAACGGCCTCAAACAGCGACCGCGGGGCGCCGCGGCCGACCGGTTGGCGGCTCCGCTGCCGTCATCCACTATGGTGGAACACCGCCGTCGCGACGGCCTGCCCTCGTATCCCAACTGGCAGAGGAAACGGATTCAAAACCCGTGCAGTGTGAGTTCGAATCTCACCGAGGGCACCACGCATAGCAAACACTTCTGGTCACTGGTTTGAGCGCTCACGCTTCATTTTCCGCGCGGAGATGACGCGTGAGCGCTCAATCAACCTGCGGCGGGCTGGGGCAAAATCTCGAGTCCTCTGAAAAGATGGGCGCTCAGCCGTCACGTCCGCTTCGGACCCCGAGGAAGTTCGCCAATGCCCAGAGTCCTGCTGATCTGCTCGCAGCCCAGCCTCACCTGCTCTGCGCTGTACTGCCTGCGGGGTATGGGCGCGACGGTCGTCGCTGCGGGTGACCCCGGCCTGAAATTTCTGCGGTTCTCCCGGTTCTGCGAGAGCTTCGAGCCGTGCCAGGTCTATGGCGCCGACCCGGACGAGTTCGCCGCTCGCGTGGCCGAGTTGGCCGACGCACACCGGGTCGACGTCATCATGCCCGGCGACAGCGACAGCCTGCTCCTGCTGGCCGAGGTCAAGGACCGCCTGACGAGGCCGGTCTTTCCGATCCCGACGGTGGCGCAACTGAGCCGCCTCAACGACAAGCACGCGTTCCACGACACCTGCGTGCAGGCCGGCGTGCCGGTGCCGGCCGCGGTCTTCGTAGCCGACAAGCACGGCCTGAATCCGGACGAACTCGGTGAGCGTTTCGGCTATCCCCTGATCGTCAAGCCGACGACCTGGGGCGGGTCGGACGGTCTCGTGCTGGCGACGTCGGCCGACGATATCCGCCGCCAGATCATCGACAACGACGACTACCAGTACCGCCCGCTGGTCGCTCAGCAATTCCTGCCGGGCCAGGATGTCGGTCTCAACGTGTTCGCGGTCGACGGCGAAGCCATCCTCGCCGCACCGCAGATGCGCGAGGGCGAGACGATCACCCACCTCGACAACGACCAGCTCGTGTCGCTCGGCAAGCAGTACGTCAAGGCGGCGGGCCTTACCGGACTCGCCCATCTCGACGCGCGTCTGGGTCCGGACGGGCAGGTGAGCTTCCTCGAGTGCAACCCGCGGATCTGGGCCTCGGTCTGCCACTCGTATTGGTGCGGCGAGAACTACGTCGAGGCCGGGGTCCGGCACGCGCTGGGGCTACCGGCCGGCGAGCCGGCGCACATCGCGAACCGGTCCGTCACCGCGCCCGCGCATCTGCTGTTCGACCTCGCGCGGGGGCGGCGCAAGCCGTGGTCGCTGGACCGCTACAACCGGCGCGCGTTGGCGCAGGGCTGCGCGGACCCGGTGCTGCTGCTCCGCCGTTTCTTCGACCGCTCCACGCGGCGAGAGGTCCAGGCCTGACTTACCGGATGCAGTTGTTGCCGACGATTTCCTTGCAGACCGCTCCCGGGGGCGCCGGGTTGACCGTCGGTGAGAACGAGTTTCCACCGCCGGGGGTGACGGCCTTCTCAGTGGGCGACGGTGCCACGGTGGACGACGGAGTGGTCGTCGTTGACGACGGGGCTTCCTTCTCGTTCGGGCTGCAGGCGGTCAGCGCCCCCATCCCGACGATCGCGGCCCCGCCAGCAAAGAGTGCAATATGGCGAGTCAAGCGCCCAGAGCTCATGTTGGTTCCCACTCCCCGTCGTCATCGGCCGATCCGGCACGGCCTGGTCAGGCGAGCATACCCGTCAAGCAAACTTTCGGTAGGCGCAAATCGCGCATCTTCCGACGAGTCGATCAGCCGATCCCGATCACCAATCCGCCGCCCCAGAACGGCCAACCCCAGTTCGGCGTGGCGATCGTTCCCGGCGAGGTGGTGATCTGCGCGTTGCCCGGACTCTGACAGACCGTGGTGGTGGGTCCCACGTTCGTACACGTGGGGCTGCCGGAAGCCGTTGCGGCTACGCCCATTCCGGCGAGCAGTATTGCCGCGAAGAACAGCAGGGTTCCCGCCACCACATGCCATAGGCGGATACCTCGGGTCTTCATCGCAGTTCTCTCAATACAGGTCGATACGGCGATCCGACAGCAGGTCGACGTACTCCGTCAGTGTCTTGTCGTGCGTCGCCGACAGGTCGACGTCGGCGATGGCCAGCCCGGGCCCCGCGCCGGCCTCCGCGACCACCCAGCCGTCGGGCTCGACGATCACGGACCCCTCGGTCCACGGTTGATTTCGCTCCACGCCCGCGCGATCACACACCGCGACGACCACCCGATTGAGCCTCGCGGTCGACATCGCCGTGATCACCTCACCGGGCCGCTCCCCCTCCGGACGCGGGAACAATGGCCAATTCACCGGCGCCGCAATCAATTCCACGCCATCGACCGCCACCCGGCGGGTCACCTCACCGAACTCCAGGTCGTAGCAGACCATCACCGCAATCGCACCGTGGCGGGTCTTCAACACCGGCGGCAGCTCGCCGCCACGGGTGAAGATCAGCTTCTCCCGGTCCCACAGGTGCGTCTTGCGGTAGGTGGCGATCGGCCCCTCGCGGTCCAGCGCCAGCGCGCTGTTGTAGAGCAAGCCGTCGTCGCCGAGCTCGCAGAACCCCCCGATCACGATCGCGTCCCCGGCGGCCGAGCGCCACGCCTCGAAGGCAGGGTCGGTCGGGCGCAATGCCACCGAGCGGGCTTCGTCGGCGTCGGTGAACATGTAGCCCGATGTCGCCAACTCGGGCAGCACCACCACGTCCGCGCCCTGGGCGACGGCGTCGGCGACGGCGGCCGCCGAGAGCTCGAGGTTGGCGTCCAGCGCGAGGATGGTCGGGTCGATCTGCGCACAGGCAATGCGGGTCACTCTTGCAGGTTAGCGCCGCTGCACCAGCCGTGCAGATAAGCTGCCGACGTGGGCACCCTGCGAAAATGCGCCGGTTCGGTGCCGTCGGACGGGCCGGCCCAGCGCGCGGACTGCGAGCGCATGCAGCGCCGCACGCCGGCCCGAAACCTGCACTGGGCGGAGTCGATCAAACGCAGGCAACGGGTGCTCAACATCGCGGCGTCGATGGCCGCCGTCGTCACCGCCGTCGTGGGGATCCTGCAGTTCGTCACCGGGGAGCACCTGGTGGTCATCGGGCTGGTCAACCTCGGCACCGCGGCGATCTTCGGGATCATCCCGCTGTTGCACCGGTTCGGCGACATCATCGCCGCGCTGGCCTTCGTCTTCTTCGCCTTCGTATCGCTGACGATCGTCGGCTGGCAGGTCGGCACGGACTCCGGCATCCAGTTCTACTACCTGGTGTCGGCATCACTGGCGGTGCTGGTGCTCGGCGTCGAACATGTCGTGCTGGCGTCGACGGTCGTCGCGATCGGCGCCGGGTTGACGATCGCATCGCAGTTCCTGGTTCCCGGCGACACCGGTATCCAGCCGCGCTGGCTGGTCAACGCCGGCTTCGTGATCACCACGGTGTCCGCGTGCGTGATGATCTTCGCGACGGTCTGGTACGCCATGCGGGAGGTCTCGCGTGCCGAAGCCGCAATGGAATTCGAGTACCTGCGCTCAGAAGCGCTGCTGGCCAACATCCTGCCGGCCACCATCGCGGCACGGCTGAAGGATCCCGCCCGCGGCGTGATCGCCGACCGGTACGACGACGCCTCGATCCTGTTCGCCGACATCGCCGGCTTCACCGAACGGGCCAGTCAGATCCCGCCGGCCGAGCTGGTGCGCTTCCTCGACCGGCTCTACACCACCTTCGACCGGCTCGTCGACAAGCACGGCCTGGAGAAGATCAAGACCACCGGTGACTCCTACATGGTGGTCAGTGGCGTGCCCGAATCCCGGCCGGATCACGTCGAGGCACTTGCGAATCTCGCCCTGGACATGGCCAAGGCGGTCCGAGATCTGCGCGATCCCAATGGCCAGCCCGTGCCGTTGCGGATGGGGATGGCTGCCGGCCCCGTCGTCGCCGGCGTGGTCGGCGCCCGCCGGTTCTTCTACGACGTGTGGGGCGACGCGGTCAACGTCGCCTCGCGGATGGAGACCACCGACCCGGAGGGTCGAATCCAAGTGCCCCAGGATGTCTACGAACGGCTGCGGGACCGCTTCGTCCTCGAGGAACGCGGCGACGTCGACGTCAAGGGCAAGGGCCTGATGCACACCTGGTATCTGGTCGACCGCCGGGCACAACCTGCCCCGGACAGCAATCGACCCGCCCAGGAAGAGACTGGGCGGGTCGAAAGTCCAACCGGCTAGACCTTGCGGTTCTCCGACTTGAGCAACCAGGCCAGCTTCTCCAGCCCGTCGATCATCTGGTGCAGCTGATCGGCGGTGGTGGGGTCCTCGGCGTCGACGGCGTCGTGGACGTCGCGCATGGTGTCCACGACGGCGTAGATCGCTGTGGTGACCAGGTCGACTACCTCGGTCGTGTTGTGTTCGTAGCCGGGGATTTGCGGGACGCTCGTGGTGGCCGCGACCGTGTCGGAGCGGCCGTCGGGTACCGCGTCCAGAGCGCGCATGCGCTCGGCGATCGTGTCGCTGGCTTCACGGGCGAAGTCGACGAGTTCGTCGAGCTGTAAGTGCAAGTCGCGGAAGTTCGTTCCCACGACGTTCCAGTGCGCCTGCTTACCCTGCAGGTGCAATTCGATGAGGTCCACCAGCACTCGCTGCAGGCTGGCCGCCAGTTCGGGCGAGGCGTGGAATCCGGTTACTTCTGCGGAGTTTCGTCGTTGTCCGGTCGCTGTCGTCATGCTTTATGCAACGCCGACGTGACAGGCATTCCTGCCCGGAATTCCTGTCATCCTCGTCACGCCAAGGGTTACATCACCTTCGACAGGAAGGCCTTGGTGCGGTCGTGCTGCGGGTTGCTCAAGACCTCCCGCGGTGGCCCGCTTTCGACGATCACCCCGCCGTCCATGAACACCAACTCGTCGGCGACCTCACGGGCGAAGCCCATCTCGTGGGTCACCACGACCATCGTCATGCCCTGACTGGCGAGCTTTTTCATCACGCCGAGCACTTCACCGACGAGCTCGGGGTCCAGCGCCGACGTCGGCTCGTCGAACAGCATCAGCTTCGGTTCCATCGCCAATGCGCGCGCGATGGCCACCCGCTGCTGTTGCCCGCCGGAGAGTTGCGCGGGATACGCATCGGCCTTGTCGGACAAGCCGACCTGGGCGAGCAATTCGCGGGCCCGCGCGACGGCCTGGGCCTTCTTCACGCCCTTGACCTGAACCGGCGCCTCAATGATGTTGGCTAGCGCGGTGCGATGCGGAAACAGGTTGAAGTGCTGGAAGACCATCCCGACGTCGCGACGCTGTTTGGCGGCATCGCGTGGCGACATCTCGTACAGCTTGTCACCCCGCTCGCGATACCCGACCAATTCCCCGTCGACGTAAAGCCTTCCGGCACTGACGGTTTCGAGGTGGTTGATGCACCGCAGGAAGGTCGACTTGCCGGAACCCGACGGGCCGACCAGCACCAGCACCTGCCCGCGATCCACCGACAGCGTGACACCCTTGAGCACCGACAGGGCCCCGAAGTCCTTGCACACCCGCTCGGCGCGCACCATGGGTTCGCCGGTCATACGTGTCCCGCCTCCGTGCCGGTCTGCGCCTTCGCCAGCGCCTCGAGCTGTTTGGACGTCAGCCGCCGGGATATGCCTCGGGAGAAATACTTTTCGAGGTAGTACTGCCCCACCATCAACACACTGGTGACCACCAGATACCAGGTTGCGGCCACCAGCAGCATCGGCACCGGCTCGAACGTCCGGGCCGCGATCTCCCGCGAGGCGATGCTGTACAGGTCATACGAATAAGGCACCGCCGTCACCAGCGACGTGGTCTTCAGCATGCTGATCACCTCGTTGCCGGTGGGCGGGATGATGACCCGCATCGCCTGCGGAAGCACGGTGCGGCGCATCGTCATTGCCCACGACATGCCCAGCGCGGTCGAGGCCTCCGACTGCCCCTCGGGCACCGAGGTGATTCCGGCGCGGATGATCTCGGCCATGTAGGCCGCCTCGTTGAGCCCGAGTCCGATGACCGCCAGCAGGAACGGGATCGACAGGTCCTGCAGGTCCAGATGAAAGAACGACGGACCGAACGGAATACCGAGCTGGATGTTCTGGTAGATCGTCGGGATCAAACCCCAGAACACCAGCTGCACGTAGACCGGAGTACCGCGGAATATCCACAGGAAAACCCATGCCACAGCACCGAATACGGGGTTGGGCGACAGTCGCATCACCGACAGGATCACACCGAGCACGATGCCCAGCACCATCGCGTAGACGGTCAGCTGCAGCGTGTTGAAGACGCCGAGCATGATGCGGTCGTTGAACAGGTACTCGCCGTAGGTGGACCAGCCGTAGGCGGGGTTGGTGGCCGCGCCATACAGGAACAGTCCGAGCAGGACGACGATGACGGCCGCCCCCACCCACCGCCACGGATGACGAAGTGGGACCGCGTTGATGGCAGGTGGGGCCGACTCGTCGACAGCCATATCGGTTAGCTGGTCCCCCCGTTGATGACGGGCTTGGTGACCATTCCGGCCTCGACACCCCAGTTGCTGGCGATCGTCTTGTAGTCACCGGTCGAGATCAGGTGCTCGAGTGCTTTCTGCAGCGACGCGGCCAGGGGCGACCCCTTGGCCACCGGCCAGCCGTACGGTGCCGAGTCGAAGATCTCGCCGGCGGCTTCGAGCTTGCCGTTGCTCTGCTTGATGGCGTATGCGGTCACCGGCGAATCCGCCGACATGGCGTCGGCCTGGCCGAGCACGACGGCGTTGGTGGCGGCGTCCTGACCGTCGAACTTCAGGATCTCGATGGCCGGCTTGCCGGCGTCGGTGCACGCCTTGCTCTTCTTGGGCAGCTCGTCGGTTTCCTCGGTGGTGGTCGCCTGCACGGCAACCTTCTTGCCGCACGCGTTGTTCGGGTCGATCGGCGAGCCGGGCCGCTGCGCCCACAGGATGCCCGCGTTGAAGTAGTCGACGAAGTCCACCGACTGCTGACGTTCCTTGGTATCGGTGAACGACGACATGCCGACGTTGAAGGTGCCCTGCTGAATCGACGGGATGATCTTGGCGAAGTCCGCTTCACGGAAGTCCGCAGTCAATCCCATCGTGGAGGCGATCGCGTTCATCAGATCGACGTCGAAGCCGACGATCTTGCCGCTGGGATCCTTGAATTCGTTGGGCGCGTAAGGGATGTTCACGCCGACGACCAGCTTGCCCGACTTCTTGATGTCGTCGGGAACGGTGGCGGCGATCTCGTCGACCTTCTGCGCCTTGGCCGCCGTGGTCGCGGTCGACGGGCCTGCGCCGCCCGAGTCGTTCTTGCTACTGCAGCCCGATAGGGCGATGGCACCCGCTACGGCTACCACTCCGGCAATGCGACACCAGTTCTGCACGGTTGCCTCTTTCTCTCGACTGCATCCGGGCTGTCCCGCCCGAAACTAATGGCCGGTCGGGCGTTTTGTACTCCCGGTAACGGAACAGTAGTAGCACCGTAACCATCTGGCAGCGGAACCTGATGTTCCCCCGATGAACTGCCCAGACACGCCAATCCTCTGTGCGACACTTCGGCCATGACTACTACCTCTGCCCCGCCGCTACTGCCGCATCTGTGGAAGTCGGTCCTGCTGTCGGGCGTGTTGTCGCTCGCCCTTGGCGTCCTGGTACTCGTCTGGCCGGGAATCTCGATCCTCGTCGCGGCGATTTTCTTCGGCGCCTACCTTCTGGTCACCGGCATCTCGCAGGTGTTCCATGCCTTCACCCTGCATGTGTCGGCCGGCGGCCGGGTCATGCTGTTCATCAGCGGCGCCGCCGCCCTGATTCTGGCGGTGCTGTGCTTCCGCAGCATCCAGAACTCCATTCTGCTGCTGGCCATCTGGATTGGCGTGGGCTTCATCTTCCGCGGCGTCGCCACCGCGGTGTCCGCGATCAGCGATCCGGACACGCCGGGCCGTGGCTGGGAGATCTTCGTCGGCGTGATCAGCCTCCTCGCCGGCATCGTGGTGCTGGCGTCGCCGTTCCCGTCGCTGGCCACCCTGACCCTCGTGGTCGGCATCTGGCTGGTCGTGATCGGAGTCTTCGAGGTCGTGGCCAGCTTCGGAATCCGCAAGGCGTCGAAAGACATCGGACAACGGATCACCGCCGCTCAGACCTAGGATTCTCGTCACAAAAGGCCAAAAGGCTCTAGCGCGAACGGCGCGGACCGCTACTACACTCTGTCGTAGATAGGCGATCCGCGCCTTTCGCGTTCCTTGGAGAGTTCCGCGATGAGTGCTCTTGACGTGTCCCGGTGGCAATTCGGAATCACGACGGTCTACCACTTCATCTTCGTCCCGCTGACCATCGGGCTGGCGCCGCTGATCGCGATCATGCAGACGATCTGGGTGATCACCGACAACCCGGCCTGGTACCGGCTGACCAAGTTCTTCGGCAAGATCTTCCTGATCAACTTCGCGATCGGCGTTGCGACCGGCATCGTCCAGGAGTTCCAGTTCGGGATGAACTGGAGTGAATACTCCCGCTTCGTCGGCGATGTGTTCGGCGCGCCATTGGCGCTCGAGGGCCTGGTCGCGTTCTTCCTGGAGTCGACCTTCATCGGCCTGTGGATCTTCGGCTGGACCCGGCTGCCGCGGTGGCTGCACCTGACGTCGATCTGGCTGGTCGCCCTCGCCGTCAACCTGTCGGCGTTCTTCATCATCACCGCCAACTCGTGGATGCAGCACCCGGTGGGCACCCGGTTCAACCCGGCGACGGGTCGCGCCGAACTGCAGAGCATCGTCGAGTTGTTCACCAACAACACCGGAATCGCGGCGTTCTGGCATGCGGTGGCCGCATCGTTCCTCACCGCGGCGACGTTCGTGGCGACGGTGTGCGCCTGGTGGATGGTGCGGGCCGAAGGAGCGCCGGACGCCACCGCCCTCTACCGTCCCGGTGCGATCCTCGGCTCGCTGGTGGCGCTCGTGGCGTGTGTCGGCCTGTTCTTCACCGGCGACGTGCAGGGCAAGTTGATGTTCCACCAGCAGCCGATGAAGATGGCCGCCGCGGAATCGTTGTGCCACACCGAAACCGATCCCAACCTGTCGCTTCTGACCGTCGGCACGCACAACAACTGCGACAGCATCACCCGCGTCATCGAGGTACCGTTCGCCCTGCCGTTCCTGGCCGAGGGCAAGTTCAGCGGCGTCACGCTGCAGGGCACGAACGACCTTCAGCAGCAATATGAACAGCGGTTCGGCCCCGGCTGGTATGTGCCGAATCTGTTCGTCACGTATTGGGCCTTCCGCGCCATGATCGGCCTGATGGCGGTGCCGCTGCTGTTCGCGCTGACCACGCTGTGGCTGACTCGCCGCGGCCGCGTCCCGGGCGCAAGGTGGTATTCGCGCTTCGCGCTGTGGACGATTGCGACTCCGTTCCTGGCGTCCATCGCCGGCTGGGTCTTCACCGAGATGGGCCGCCAGCCGTGGGTGGTCGCGCCGAACCCCGACGGCGACCAGCTGGTCCGGCTGACCGTGCGCCAAGGCGTGTCACTGCACGGGCCGGGTCTGGTCTGGGTGTCGCTGATCTCGTTCACGTTGATCTACGCGGTGCTGGCCGTGGTGTGGTTCTACCTGATCCGCCGCTACGTCACCGCAGGTCCGCTCGAACACGACGCCGAACCGGCGCCGCCCACCCCACCCGGGGACGACGAAGTCGCACCCCTGTCGTTCGCCTACTGAGGAGACAATCATGGGGCTGCAACAGATTTGGTTCGTCATCGTGGCCGTGCTGTTCCTGGGCTTCTTCGTCCTGGAGGGCTTCGACTTCGGTGTCGGTATGGTGATGGCGTGGCTGGGCCGGATCGGCAAGGGCGATAACGAGAGTCACCGCAGGGCGGTGCTCAACACGATCGGTCCGGTCTGGGACGGCAACGAGGTGTGGCTGATCACCGCCGGCGGAGCGATGTTCGCGGCCTTCCCGCACTGGTATGCCACCGTGTTCTCGACGCTTTACCTGCCGCTGCTGGTGATCCTGCTGTCGATGATCGCGCGCATCGTCGCCATCGAATGGCGCGGCAAGATCGACGATCCGAAGTGGCGGCGCTGGTGCGACATCGGCATCGCGACCGGGTCGTGGCTGCCTGCGATCCTGTGGGGTGTCGCCTTCGCGATCCTGGTCAACGGGTTGCCGGTGGGGCCGGACAAGAACGTCACGGGGCTGTCCATCACCGATGTGCTGAATCCGTACACGCTGCTCGGTGGGTTGGCCACCTGCTCGCTATTCCTGTTCCACGGCGCGGTGTTCCTGGCGCTCAAGAGCGGCGGCGAGGTGCGTGGCGATGCGGTGCGGGTGGCCCGCACGCTGGCCCTGCCCGCCACCGTGCTGGTCGGCGCGTTCGGCCTGTGGACCCAGCTGGCACATGGCAAGTCGTGGACGTGGGCGGTCCTGGCCGTCGCGGTGATCGCCCAGCTGGCCGCAGTCTCAGCCGCGTGGGGCGCGCGGGAAGGCTGGGCGTTCCTGGCGACGACGATCGTCGTCGCCGCGGTGGTGACGCTGCTCTTCGGGTCGCTGTACCCGAACCTGGTGCCGTCGACCATCAGCCCGGCCTACGACCTGACGATCTTCAACGGATCGTCCAGCCCGTACACCTTGAAGGTGATGACTTGGGCCGCAGCGATATTCACTCCGATCGTGCTGGTCTACCAGGGCTGGACGTACTGGGTGTTCCGTAAACGGATCTTCGCTGAGTCGATTCCGAAGTCGGTCGGCCTGCCGCGCAGGCGCGTGCCCTGAGCACCGACCGGCGGCGGTCGGGCCCGCTGGACCCACGTCTGTGGCGGGCCTCGTCAGCCGTGCGCCGGTATCTGGTCGCGACGGTCGGCTGCGGCACCCTGATTGCCGGCTGCGCCATCGCCGGCGCCGTGATCCTCGGCCATCTGGTGGCCGGTGTCATCACCGATCCGGTCACCCGCAACCTGGCCCACTGGCGCACCGAACTGGCGATCCTGGCCGCGCTGTGGCTGTTTCGGGCGCTGATCCAATGGCTGCAGGGACGACTCGGTCAGCGCGGCGCCAGCGCGGTGATCGCCGACCTCGGCGGCCGGGTGCTGCGGACGGTCACCGCCTTGCCGCCTGGTGAACGCATCCTCCAGCGCGACGATGCCGCGACTGTGGTCACCAGTGGACTCGATGGCCTGCGGCCCTATTTCACCGCATACCTACCGGCCCTGTTTCTGGCGGCGATCCTCACCCCGGCCACGGTGATCGTGATCGCTTTCAACGACATTCAGTCAGCGGCGATCGTGCTGGTTGCCCTGCCGCTCATCCCGATCTTCATGGTGCTGATCGGACTGGCCACCGCCGAACGGTCGGCCGCCGCATTGGAAGCGATGACCACGCTGCAGGCCCGACTACTGGACCTCATCGCCGGCATCCCCACCCTGCGCGCGCTCGGCCGCGCTGACGGCCCGGCCGAACGCATCGCCACACTCGGTGCCGCTCATCGCCGTTCGGCGATGGCCACCCTGCGCATCGCCTTCCTGTCCGCACTAGTACTCGAGCTCATCGCCACGCTGGGTGTGGCGCTGGTCGCGGTCAGCATCGGACTGCGACTGGTGTTCGGCGAGATGAGCCTGGCGGCCGGACTGACGGTATTGCTCCTGGCGCCCGACGTGTTCTGGCCGCTGCGCCGCGTCGGCGTCGAATTCCATGCCGCGCAGAACGGAAAGGCCGCTTCCGACAAGGCATTCGCGTTGATCGAGCAGAACCCCGAGCCACCGGCGGGCACCCGCACCGTCTCGGCTGCCGGCGCGGAAATCGTCCTCGACGGGCTCAGTGTCGCCGGGCGCGACGGCCTATCGCCGCATCAGCTGTCCGGCCGGGTACTGCCCGGCGAGGTCACCGTGCTCACCGGCGCCAACGGCGCAGGCAAGACCACCACCCTGCTCGCGATCGCCGGACTGCTCACCCCGACGAACGGCCGGGTGACCGTCGACGGCGTCGACGTCGACGAGCTCGACCGCCCGGCCTGGTGGCGGCAACTGGCCTGGCTTGCGCAACGCCCGGCAATCATCCCGGGGACCGTCGCGGACAACCTGGCGCTGTTCGGCCCGCTCACCGACACGCAAAGCGCCTGCGATGCAGCCGGTTTCACCGAGGTGCTGAACACCCTGCCCGACGGCATGGACACCGTGCTGGGCCGCGGCGGGGTGGGTCTGTCGCTGGGCCAGCGGCAGCGGCTGGGTTTGGCCCGCGCGCTGGGCTCCCCCGCGCCCGTGCTGCTACTCGACGAACCCACCTCACACCTCGACGAGGCCACCGAACACACTGTGCTGCAAGCGATCCGCAACCGCGCAGCGGAGGGGGCCACCGTCATCGTGGTCGCGCACCGCGACAGTGTGGTGCGGATCGCCGATCACGTCATCGCGGTGGAGGCCGATCAGTATGCCCGCATTTGACCGGCGGCGGCTGCTGCTGGCCATCGCCCTCGGCACGCTGGCACTGGGCAGCGCGCTGGCCCTGGCCGGGGTGTCGGCCTGGCTGATCACCCGTGCCTGGCAGATGCCGCTGGTGCTGGACCTGTCGATCGCCGTGGTCGCCGTCCGCGCGCTGGGCATCTCCCGCGGCGTGTTCGGCTACTGCGAACGACTGGCATCGCACGACACCGCGCTGCGGGCGGCTGACGGTGAACGCACCGAGATCTACCGACGGCTGGCCCACGGCCCGGCCGAGGTCACGGCGCGACTGCACAGCGGTGACCTGCTGACGCGAGTCGGCACCGACGTCGACACCGTCGCCGACGTCGCCGTCCGCGCGTACGTCCCGATCGGTGTCGCTGCCGTGCTCGGTGTTGCCGCCACCACCGTCATCGCCATGATCTCCCCCGCCGCGGCCGTCGTCCTCGCCGTGTGCCTGCTGATCGCGGGTGTGCTGGCGCCCGGGTTGGCCGCGCGGGCGGCACGCGCCCAGGAAGAGGTCGCCCGCCGGCAGCAGTCCGATCGCGATATCGCCGCCGTCACCGCACTCGAGCATGCCGCCGAACTGCGGGTCGCCGGCCGGCTACCGGCCGTGATCGCCGAAGCCGAAGAGCGGCAGCGTGATTGGGGCTCTGCGATCGACCGAGCGGCCGCCCCCGCCGCTGCGGCGGCCGCGGTGCCGACGCTGGGCGTCGGGGCCGGCGTCATCGGGGCCGTCGTCGCCGGAATCGGCATCGCCGCGCACACCGCACCCACCACGCTGGCGGTGCTGATGTTGTTGCCGCTCTCGGCATTCGAGGCGACCGCCGCACTGCCGGGCGCGGCCGTCGCACTGACCCGTGGGCGAATCGCCGCCGCACGACTGCGAGACCTGCTCCCCGCGCCCGCCACGCAGGCGACCGTCACCCTCACCGCACCCGCCGAGACACCGGTCCTGCGAGCCGACGTGCGGGCCGGCTATCCCGGCGGCCCCGTGGGCGAGCACGTCACCCTGACGTTGCATCCCGGTGCCCGCTTGGCGATCACCGGCCGCAGCGGCGCGGGCAAGACCGCGCTGTTGATGACACTCGCCGGGCTGATCCCGCCGATTGACGGCGCCGTCACCATCGACGACACACCGACCGGCGAGCTCACCGAATCTCAAGTACGCAGCGCAATCAGCTATTTCGCCGAAGACGCCCACCTGTTCAGCACCACCGTGCGGGACAACCTCCTGGTGGCGCGAGGCGACTGCACCGACTCAGAGCTCACCGATGCGCTGGCCGCGGTGGGCCTTGACGAGTGGCTGTCCCGCCTGCCCGACGGGTTGGGCACCGTGCTCGGTGGCGGTGCGGCCGCGGTGTCGGCGGGTCAGCGCCGCCGGCTGCTGCTGGCGCGGGTATTGCTGTCCCCGGCATCGATCGTGCTTCTGGACGAGCCGACCGAACACCTCGATGCGGCCGACGGCCAACGCATCCTCACCGCCCTGCTCGACGGCCGGCTGCTGGGCCCACGACGCACCGTGGTGGTCGCCAGTCATCAACTTGGTATCGACCTCGCCTGTCCGCGACTATCGATCGGCCACGACAGGTAACGTGCAATCCATGACTGAGCCCCCAGAGCAGGCACCTCAGCAGCCCACCCCGCCGCCGCAGCAGGCCGCGCCGCCGCCACCTCCGCCCGGCTATCCCGCCCCGCCGTACGGCCAGTATCCCGGCGGCTATCCGCCGGCGCCGCCGCAGCCGTATGCCGGCTACACACCGCCGCCCACCGGACCGCGCAACGGCCTGGGCGTCACCGCGCTGGTCATCGCGATCGTCGCGCTGCTGTCGTCGTTCTCCGTGGTCGGCGGCATCATTCTGGGTATCGTCGCGGTGATCATCGGCTTCGCCGGCCGCAGCCGCGTCAAGCGCGGTGAGGCCAACAACGGCGGCGTGGCGCTCGCCGGCATCATTCTCGGTTTCCTCGCGATCATCGTCGGCCTGGCGTTCATCGCCGTCTGGGTCGGCGTGTTCAAGGAAGTCGGCGCCACCGACTACATCGACTGCCTGCAGAAGGCCGGCCAGGATCAGCAGCAGGTCCAGCAGTGCGCCGACGAGTTCAAGCAGTCCGTGGAAAACAAGTTCAGCGTCACGTTGACGCCGACGCCGTAGGAGGAAGCTGCCGCCGCCGCGGCACGAACTCCAGCGAGAGCAGCACGACCAGAAGCGGCAGCACCTGACTCAGCGGCAGCAGCACGTAGCGGCGATCGCCGAGGGCGTGGAACTTGCGCAGGTAGCGGTACAGCGACTCCAGTGCGATCAGCGAGTCACCGAGGTGGATCGCCGTGTAGAAGAACGTGCTGAGCGCCCCGCGCTGCTTGTCGTTGAAAATCTCCGGGAACGCCGCGAACGCCAAGGAAAGACGTTGTGCGCCAAGCTGTTTCATCGCTTGGATCATGTCGACCGAGAGCCGCTCGTCGATACCGTTCGGGGCGCCGCGGCGCCGCCATGGGATGTCGAGGGTGACATCAGTGCCGCCGCCGGCCACCGCGTACCGGTGGAATCCCTGCACCCGGCCGGCCTTGTCCCGCGCGATGATCAGCAGGACGCCGGGATAGCGACCGGTCAACGCTCCGTCGAGGATCATCGAGAAGCCACGCTCGGTGCGCGCCCCTTTCGCCGACGACAGCAGCACGTCGGTGAGTTCGGCCTGTCGTCGGTCGTCCAGTCCCTGCTCGGCGACGATCTCGGTGCTGATGCCGAAGTTGTGGGTGCGCTGGACTGCCTGACGCAGGTTGCGGAACTTGCGGCCCACCATGTCGAAGGACGGCACATCGATCACGACGTCGCGGCCGATCGGCACCGGCCGCAGTGTCCACCCGATCACCGCGGGGTCCCGCCACAGCGCGAGTCGGCGTTCGCTGCAACCCAGCACCACCACCCGCCAGCCGTGGGTGTGGCACATGCCGACGAAGTCGCCGACCAGCTCGGTGAATCGGCGTTCGTCACCGATCGGGTCACCGCTGACCACGGCGTAGCCGAGCCGGGTGCGGTAGGCGATCGCGGCGGTGCCGTCCGCGCTGAAGAAATAGCTCTTGCGGGTCTGCATCGCGAACGGTGCCACCGGATCACCGCGGGTCGCCTCGACCAGCGCCCACACCCGGGCCAGCTGCGCCGGCTCCGGCCGCGCCGTCATCGGCCACATCAGCAGCAGCCCCGACATCGCGACCAGCACATCGCCGGTGACGTCGAAGGCCAGCAGATGCGCGGCGAAGCCGGCCAGCACCGCGATCGCGGCCGCGATCGCATGCGCGGCGGTCACCGGCCGGCCCAGGAAGATGCCGCGGGCGATCAGGGCGACCGCGGCCAAGATCGTCAACGACCAGGCGACGCGGCTGTCGGCATGCCAGTGCGTGTGGTGGTGGTGTGCGCGGATCATCAGCACGGTGAGCCAGCTCGCGGCGATCAGCAATGCCAGTGCACCCACCCAGCGGGCAGCCAGGGTGTCGACATGCACGACAACCCGTTCTCTGGCGCGCAGGCGCTGCGCGACCTGAACCGGCGGTTCGGTCACAGGAGCAACAATACGCCCGCTATCAGGCATTTCCCGGGAAGTGCTTGACGATTCCTTCTTGGGTCACGGTGGCCACCACGTCCCCGGAGGGGCTGAAGAAGTGGCCGCTGCCCAGGCCGCGCGATTCGGCGGCGGCCGGAGAATTCGTCGAATAGAGCACCCAGTCGGAGAAATCGACCTGCCGGTGGAACCACAGTGAATGGTTGACGGTGACGGCGAAGATGCGGTCCCAGCCCCACGACAGTCCATGCGTGGTGATGATCGAGTCCAGGATCGTGGTGTCGGACGAATAGATCATCGCGGCGGTGTGCAGCGTCGGGTCGTCCGGCATTGCGCCATCGGCCTTGAGCCACACCTGATTTCCGGTGAGAGTGCCGCCCTTTTCGCGCATGATCCAGGACGGCTCGTTGGTGTAGCGCCACTGGATGGGACGTAGTGCTTCGACGAATCCGGGCACCACTTTCTCGTACCCGACGAGGAGCTCGTCAATCGTGGGCAACGTCTCCGGCGACGGCAGATTGGGCATCGGAACGCCGTGTTCCAGTCCGCTGCCGGCCGAGATGTAGGACACCAGCGCGGTGGCCAGCAGCGTGCCGTTCTGAATCGCGTCGACGCGCCGGTTGGCGAAGCGCCGCTCGTCGCGCAGCCGCACGACGTGGTACTCGATGTCTTCGGCCGGATCACCACCGGCGATGAAATGCACCGACAACGCGCTCGGTGCGATCTCGTGCCGCAGGGTGCGGGTGGCTGCGACGAACGCCTGCGCCATCAACTGTCCGCCGAAGGTGCGCGGCGGGTTCTTGTGCGGATGCGCACCGGCGAACACGTCGTCGCCGATGTCGGAGAGGTCGAGAATGGCCAGCAGCTCGTCGAGGTCCGCGTTGGCCAACAGTCTCTCCCTAGTGGTCGTCCTCCCCGATCCGGTGGACGTGAATCAGGTTCGTCGAGCCTACTGTGCCCGGCGGCGCACCTGCGACGATGATCACCAGGTCACCCCGCTTGTAGCGGCCCAGCTCGAGCATCGAGCGGTCGACCTCGCGAATCATGTCGTCGGTCGTCTCCATGTGCCCGACGATGAACGTCTCGGTGCCCCAGGTCAGCGCCAGCTGGCTGCGGACCTCCGGCAGCGCGGTGAACGCCAGCAGCGGCAGCGGGGTGTGTAGCCGCGCCAGGCGCCGCACGGTGTCCCCGGATTGGGTGAACGCGACCAACGCTTTGGCGTCGAGACGCTCACCGATATCGCGGGCGGCATACGAGATGACGCCGCGCTTGGTCCGCGGCACGTGGGTGAGCGGCGGTGCGGCCGTCGAGTTTTCCTCGACCGCCCCGATGATCCGCGCCATCGTGCGGACGGCCTCCAGCGGGTACTTGCCGACCGAAGTTTCCCCCGACAGCATGACCGCGTCGGCGCCGTCGAGCACGGCGTTGGCGACGTCGGAGGCCTCGGCCCGGGTGGGGCGGGAGTTCTCGATCATCGACTCGAGCATCTGGGTGGCCACGATCACCGGCTTGGCGTTCTCGCGGGCCATCTGAATGGCCCGTTTCTGCACCAGCGGAACCTCTTCCAGCGGCAGCTCGACGCCGAGGTCACCTCGGGCCACCATGACGGCGTCGAAGGCCAGCACGATCGCCTCGAGGTTGTCGATCGCCTCGGGCTTCTCCAGCTTCGCGATCACCGGGACGCGTCGGCCGACCCGGTCCATCACCTCGTGCACCAGCTCGACATCGGCCGGTGAGCGGACGAACGACAGCGCCACCAGGTCCACACCCAGGCGCAGCGCGAACTCGAGGTCTTCGATGTCCTTCTCGGACAGCGCCGGCACCGAGACGTTCATGCCGGGTAGCGACAGGCCCTTGTTGTTACTGACCGGACCGCCCTCGGTGACGGTGCACACCACGTCGTCGCCATCGATGTGTTCGACGACCAGCGCCACCTTGCCGTCGTCGACCAGCAGCCGGTCCCCCGGTTGGGCATCACGGGCCAGGTTCTTGTAGGTGGTCGAGACCCGGTCGTGGGTGCCTTCACAGTGCTCGACGGTGATGCGCACCGTCTCGCCGTTGGCCCAATACGTCGGGCCGTCCGCGAATCGGCCCAGCCGGATCTTGGGCCCCTGCAGATCGGCGAGGATGCCGACCGCGCGGCTGGTGACGTCCGATGCCTGGCGAACTCGCTTGTACGCCGCCTCATGGTCGGCGTAGTCGCCGTGGCTGAAGTTCAGGCGGGCCACGTCCATGCCGGCGTCGACCAGAGCCTTCACCGACTCGTCAGTGCTGGTGGCCGGGCCGAGGGTACAGACAATCTTGCCGCGTCTACTCACGACGCCCCAGCATAGTCGCGGTTCACGGGCATCTCGACCGATACAGATGGCGGCGGCATGCTATTCACTCAACTGACAGCCAACGGCAATTGGTGCGGCCGTACCGGCTCGGGGAGATCGGACTCACCCATCAGATACGCGTCGACCGCATGCGCGGCGGCACGGCCCTCAGCGATCGCCCACACCACCAGCGACGCGCCCCGGTGGGCGTCACCGCAAACAAACACGCCGGGCGCGTCGGTCTGCCAATCCGATCCGCAGCCGATGACTCCCCGCGGGCTCAACGCGATACCGAGGTCGTCGAGAAGTGGCATGTGCTCGACTCCTTCGAAACCGATGGCCAGCAGCGCCAGATCGCAGGGGATCTCCAGCGTGTCGCCGACCGGTGTGATGACCCGTCGGCCGTCGACCCGCTCGACCTTGACTTCGGCGATCTCCATCGCCCGCAGATTGCCGTCGTCGTCACCGACGAAGCGCTGCACCGCGACCTGATAGTGGACCGTGCCGCCTTCGGCGTGGGCCGGCGAGGTGCGCAGCACCAGCGGCCAGGTCGGCCACGGGCTCAGTTCGTCGTCGCGAATTTCCGGCGGCTGGGGGTTGTAGTCCAGCTGGGTCACCGATGCCGCGCCCTGGCGGTGCGCGGTGCCCAGGCAGTCGGCGCCGGTGTCGCCGCCACCGATGATCACCACGTGCTTGCCCTTGGCGGACAGCGGCGACGGTCCATCGCCCTCGCATTCCCGGTTGGCCGGAACCAGATGCTCCATCGCCAGGTGCACGCCCTTGAGGTGGCGGCCCTCGACGTCGTTGTCGCGTCCGCGCAACGCCCCGACGGCCAGCACGACGGCCTCGAACCGGTCCCGCAGCTCCTCCACCGAAACATCCACGCCCACTTCGCAGTCGGTGACGAAACGGGTTCCTTCGGCACGCATCTGGGCCAGCCGCTGGTTCAGCGTGGCCTTCTCCAGTTTGTACTCCGGGATGCCGTAGCGCAGCAGGCCACCCAGCCGGTCGTCGCGTTCGTAGACGGTCACGTGGTGCCCGGCGCGGGTCAGCTGCTGTGCGGCGGCCAGCCCCGCGGGACCGGAACCGACCACCGCGACATTGCGGCCGGTGCCGATCGCGGCCGGCTGCGCCTCGACGATGCCGAGCCGCCAGGCTTGGTCGGCGATGGTGTTCTCGATGCGTTTGATCGTCACGCTGCCGCCGGTCTGGTCTTCGGCGATGGACAGCACGCAGGCCGCTTCGCACGGCGCCGGGCAGAGCCGCCCGGTGAACTCGGGGAAGTTGTTGGTGGCGTGCAGGCGCTCACTGGCCGCATCCCAGCGGCCCCGACGGACCAGGTCGTTCCATTCCGGGATCAGGTTGCCCAGCGGGCACCCCGCGGTTCCGGAGTGGCAGAACGGGATTCCGCAGTCCATGCAGCGACGCGCCTGCTGGGCCACCTCCCCGGCACGCTCTTTGGGGTCCTGGCGCTCGTAGACCTCGCGCCAGTCGCCCACCCGCTCGTCGACCGTCCGCTTGGCGGCCTCGATCTTGGGAACCTTCAGAAATCCGGTGGGGTCAGCCACGAGTTGCCTCCATGATCGCGGTGTCCACGTCACGCCCTTCGGCCTTGGCCATCCGGGTGGCCTCCAGGACTCGTCGGTAGTCGGTGGGCATGATTTTGGTGAATTGTGCACTGCGCCTTGGCCAGTCGGAAAGCACCGAGCGGGCCAGCGTGCTGCCGGTGTGGCGTGCGTGGCGGGTCACCACGTCGTGCAGCCACACCAGGTCGTCGGGATCCGGGACCTGGAGTTCGACCATCGCGGTGTTGACCATCGCCGGGTCGAGCCCCAGCACATAGGCGATACCACCGGACATTCCGGCCGCCATGTTGCGGCCGGTGCGGCCGAGGATGACGACGCGCCCGCCCGTCATGTACTCGCAGGCGTGGTCGCCGACGCCTTCGGTCACCGCGAGCGCACCGGAGTTACGGGCGGCGAACCGCTCCCCGACCCGGCCGCGCAAGTACACCTCGCCCGACGTCGCCCCGTACAGCAGGGTGTTGCCGGCGATCACGTTGTCCTCGGGCAGGAACAGCACGTCGTCCGGCGGGCGGACGATCACCCGGCCGCCGGAAAGCCCCTTGGCCACATAGTCATTGGCGTCACCGATGAGGTCGAGCGTGATACCGGGCGGCAGGAACGCCCCGATCGACTGGCCGGCCGAGCCGGTGAGCGTGATGTGGATGGTGTCATCCGGCAGACCCTGTGCGCCGTAGCGTCGGGTGACCTCGGAGCCCAGCAGCGTGCCGACGGTGCGGTTGACGTTGCGCACCGGCAGTTCCAGGCGAACCGGGTGGGCATCCTCCAGCGCTCCCTCGGCCAGCGCGATCAGGGTCTGGTCGAGGGCATGCTCGAGGCCGTGCTCCTGGTCGCGCACGCGCCGACGCTCGCTGTGCGACGTCTGCGGCACCGCGAAGATCGGGCTCAGGTCCAGACCCTTGGCCTTCCAGTGCGCCACCCCGTCGGCAGTGTCGAGCGCCTCGGCATGGCCGACCGCCTCGTCGATGCTGCGGAAGCCGAGTTCGGCCAGCATCGCCCGCACGTCCTCGGCGATGAACCTGAAGAAGTTCTCCACGAATTCCGGCTTGCCGTTGAAACGTGCTCGCAATTCCGGGTTTTGGGTGGCCACTCCGACCGGGCAGGTGTCGAGGTGGCAGACCCGCATCATGATGCAGCCGGCCACCACCAGCGGTGCAGTGGAGAAACCGAATTCCTCGGCACCCAGCAGTGCGGCAACCATGACGTCGCGCGCGGTACGCAGGCCGCCGTCACACTGCACGGTGATGCGGTCGCGAAGCCCGTTGAGCATCAACGTCTGCTGGGTGTCGGCCAGGCCGATCTCCCATGGCGCCCCGGCATGCTTGAGGCTGGTCAACGGCGCCGCACCGGTGCCGCCGTCGTAGCCGGAAATCAACACGACGTCGGCGTGTGCCTTGGACACCCCGGCCGCCACGGTGCCGACCCCGATCGAGCTGACCAGCTTGACGTGAATCCGCGCCTGCGAGTTGGCGTTCTTCAGGTCGTGGATCAGCTGCGCCAGATCCTCGATGGAGTAGATGTCGTGGTGCGGCGGCGGCGAGATCAGGCCGACACCCGGCGTGGAATGCCGCGTCTTGGCGATGTTCGGATACACCTTGAAGCCGGGCAGCTGGCCGCCCTCTCCCGGCTTGGCACCCTGGGCCATCTTGATCTGAATGTCCGTCGCGTTGACCAGGTAGTCGCTGGTGACACCGAAACGGCCGGACGCCACCTGCTTGACCGCACTGCGCCGGCGCGGGTCGTAGAGCCGGTCCTCATCCTCCCCGCCTTCGCCACTATTCGACCGGCCACCAAGGCTGTTCATGGCGATCGCCATGGTCTCGTGGGCTTCCTGCGAGATCGAGCCGTAGCTCATCGCACCGGTGTTGAAGCGGGCGCAGATGGCGTCGACGGATTCCACCTCGTGCAGCGGAACCGGCGGCCGCAGCCCCTTCTTGAAGCTGAACAGGCCGCGCAGCGTTCCGCCCTCGCGGGAAAGCCGGTTGACCTCCTCGGAGTATTTGGCGAAGACGTCGTTTCGCCCGGTGCGCGTCGAATGCTGGAGCAGGAAGACGGTTTCCGGGGTGAACAGGTGCAGTTCGCCCTCGCGGCGGAACTGGTACTCACCGCCGACCTCGAGCCTGCGGTGCACCCGCTCGGTCGGATTCTCCGGATAGGCGCGGCGGTGCCGCTGCTTGACCTCGTCGGCCAGCACGTCGAGCCCGACGCCGCCGAGCTGGCTGACGGTGCCCGTCAGATATTCGTCGACCACGTCTTTGGACAGTCCGATGGCCTCGAAAGCCTGTGCGCCGGTGTACGAGCCGACGGTGGAGATGCCCATCTTGCTCATCACCTTCATCACGCCCTTGCCGAGCGCCTTGAGGTAGTTGCGCACCGCGGTGCCGGCGTCGATTCCGGTGAGCTCGCCTTCGCGGATGAGATCCTCGATCGACTCGAAGGCCAGATACGGGTTGACCGCGGCCGCGCCGTAACCGATCAGCAGTGCGATGTGGTGCACCTCGCGGGCGTCTCCGCTTTCCACCACCAGCGCGACCATGGTGCGCTTCTTCGTGCGCACCAGGTGGTGGTGCACCGCGGCGACGGCCAGCAGCGACGGGATCGGCGCCCGGGTGTGGTCGGAGTCGCGGTCGGAGATCACCAGGGTGCGAGCACCTTTGGCGATCGCGTCACAGGCCTTGTGCCGCAACTCCTCGATGGCGTCGGCCAGGCCTTCCCCGCCGCGCTCCACATCGTAAAGCGCCCGCAGCACAGCGGCTTTGAGACCCGGCTGCTCGCCGTCGTCGTTGATGTGGACGATCCGGTTCAGCTCGTCGTTGTCCAACACCGGGCCGTGCAAAAGGATCTGGCGGCAGGAGGCGGCGGTGGGTTCGAGCAGATTCTGCTCGGGACCCATGACGCGGGCCATCGAGGTGACGATCTCCTCGCGGATGGCGTCCAACGGCGGGTTGGTCACCTGGGCGAACAGTTCGACGAAGTAATCGTAGATCAGCTTCGGTCGCTGAGACAGAACGGCCACCGGGGTGTCGGTACCCATCGAGCCGAGCGGCTCCTGACCCGCGGCCGCCATCGGGGTCAGCATGATCCGCAGGTCTTCTTCGGTGTAACCGAACGCGATCTGGCGGCGCACCACGGATTCGTGGTTCGGCGATACCCGGGTCCGGGGCGGCAGGGTGGCCAGGTCGAGCAGGCCGGCGTGCAGCCATTCGGCGTACGGCTGTTCGGCGGCCAGCTGATCCTTGATCTCGTCATCGCTGACGATCCGCCCGGCGGCGGTGTCGATGAGGAACATCCTGCCCGGTTCCAGGCGCCCCTTGGCCACCACTTCACCCGGCGGGATGTCGAGTACGCCGCTTTCACTGGCGAGGATCACCCGGTCGTCGATGGTGCGCCACCACCGCCCGGGCCGTAACCCGTTGCGGTCCAACACCGCTCCGACGACGGTGCCGTCGGTGAATGTCACGCAGGCCGGGCCGTCCCACGGCTCCATCAGCGACGCGTGGTACTGGCAGAACGCCCGGCGGGCGGGGTCCATGCTCGCGTTGTTCTCCCACGCCTCGGGGATCATCATCATCACCGCGTGCGGCAGGCTGCGGCCGCCGAGGTGCAGCAGCTCGAGTACCTGGTCGAAGGACGCGGAGTCGGAGGCATCGGGTGTGCAGATCGGCGAAAGTCGGCTCAGGTCACCGGGAATCGTGGCGCTGGCGAGCATCGCTTCCCGAGCGTGCATGCGGTTGCGGTTGCCGCGCACGGTGTTGATCTCGCCGTTGTGGGCGACGAACCGGAACGGGTGTGCCAGCGGCCAAGACGGGAAGGTGTTGGTGGAGAAGCGGCTGTGCACGATCGCGATCGCGCTGCGACAGCGTTCGTCTCGCAGATCGGGAAAGTACTGCGGCAGCTGCATTGTGGTGAGCATGCCCTTGTAGGCGATCGTGCGGCTGGACAGCGACGGGAAATAGACACTGCCCTGTTCGGCCCGCTTGCGCAGCGGGTACACCAGGCGGTCGAGGTCGATCCCGCCGGGGCGGGCACCATTTCGCGCGGGCGCGGCGACGAACAGCATCGACATGTGCGGCATACAGCCCAGTGCGGTCGCGCCGACTTCGGCTCCGTCGGGGTCGACCGGAACGGTGCGCCAGCCGAGGACCTCGATGCCCTCCTCGGACGCGATGGCCTCGATGCGTTCGACGGCGGCCCGCCGATCCGCCGGGTCTTGGGGCAGGAAGCAGATACCGGCCGCAAAGGTGTTGCACCCGTTGGGTGTTGGCGCGGGCAGCTCGAAGTCGACAACGTCGGTGAGCAATTCGACCGGCAACTGCAGCAGGATGCCTGCGCCGTCTCCGCTGTTGGGTTCGGCACCCGCGGCGCCGCGGTGTTCGAGGTGCTCCAGCGCGGTCAGTCCGTCAGCGACGATCTGGTGCGACCGCCGGCCCTTGATGTCGGCCACCATCGCCACACCGCACGAGTCGGACTCGTGTTGTGGGTCGTAGAGACCCTGCGCTTCGGGAAGTGCTGAGAACAGCATTCCACGCTCCTCCGCGGTCGGTCATGCGGCGGGAAGGTGGTGTGCGCGTTGCGCAGGATGTGTGGCCTTGCCGCAGTCTGACGTGTGATGTCTCAGGACTGCACCGGCCCGATGAATTTCGGGCTCCAGTGTATCAGCGCGGTTACAGCGCTACTGCCCAATTAATGTGGGCACCAGCGGAAAGCCGGGCAGGTTCCGGATCACTGTCCAGCTGAGGGCCGCGACCGCGACCATCACGATCGCCGACGGCGGAAAGGCCCGTTCCCCTCGCCGGATCCGCCAGATGGCCCAGATCGCCAGCAGGGGTAGGCCGACCAGGAGGAAGACATTGTCGACGACGGCCGCGCCAACGTCGCCGTGCAGCAGGTCGTGGGTCATCCGAAGACCGCCGCAGGCGGGGCAGTTCCAGCCGGTGAGCAGCCGGAACGGACACGGCGGGAACAGTGAGCCGGGCCGGTGCGGGTCGGCGAAGCCGACGTAGGCGAGCGCACCGACGGCCAGCGCGCCCGTACCGATCCCGGTGTAGAGCCGGGTTGTGCGACGGTGGTGAACGTTATCCATCGCGCAGGGGGCGCCCCTGCGGGTCGCGGACCTTGTCGGTGAGGATCAGGATGCCGTCCACGATGCCCCAGACGACCGCACCGATCCCGCAGGTGACGAGGCCGACAAGGAGCTGGGCGATACCGAGGCCGGTGTAGCCGAGGTAGATGCGGCCGATCCCGACGAGGCCGAACAACCCGAGCAGTTGCAGCAGGCCGGCGACGACTTTGGATTTGTCCGACAGCGGTTCGCCGGTGACCGGATGACGCCCGAACGGCGCCGAGGGGTCGACGTAGCCACCCGGGCCCGGATACTGCGGCGGCATCGGGTAACTCGGCGGAGGAGCCTGGTAGTTGGGCGGCGGTACGCCCTCGGTGCCTCCGAACTGCGGCTCAGTCATGCCCAACAGCATGCCAGAGCGGGCGCAAACCCAGAAGAGTACGAATTTGTCGGTTCCGTCAGTTAACCGTACGGCGTGGCAATAACCTCACCGGTTATGAACCGGTACTTCTCGATCGCACTGAGCGCAGTGACGGCCGGCGCCATGGGGTTCGCCGGCGCCCCCACGGCCCATGCCAGCTGCGCATCGTTGTTCGGCTTCGGCAACAGCGCCCAGTGCACCAGCAGTCCCACCACGATCGCGATCGCGCTGGGTACCGGCGCTGAGGCACACGCCAACGGCGGCCTCGGTGCCGCGGTCGCACTGGGCAACGGTGCCGTTGCCGGTGTCTACGGGTGGTTGGCAGCCGCGACCGCGTTGGGAACCAACAGCCTGTCGACGGCCTCCACCCTGGGCGCTGCATTCGCTGCCGGCAACAACTCCAAGGCCGGCGCCGGGGCGCCGAGTGAATACTTCAACGTCGCCGTCGACATCGGAGCATCGGATGCCGAAGCCTATGGCGGGCCCGCCAACATGGCCGTGAATCTATTCGGCACCGGATCCACGGTGACCGCCCTGGGCAGCGGCAACATGGCTTTCAACATCGGGAACGGCAACCAGGTGCTCGCATTCGGCAAGCTGAGTAGCGCCACCAGTCTGGGCGGCTCGAACTCGCTCATAGAAACCGACTCCCAGGGGACGGCGAATTCAGCATTCGCCGTGCTGGGATCCGGAAACTGGGTGGGTGCGGGCAAGGGTCCGCTGGCCGTCGCAGGCTCGATCTTCAAATCCAACCAGCTCATCTTCAAGTTCGGTCCCGGGATCCACATCAACGGCATCGTCGCAGGCGGCGCCGCCGCCACACCGCCGCCGGCCGCAACGGGCGCCAAACACACTGCGGCCAAAGGGCTTGCCGGCAGCAAGCGCAAGCACGCCTAGGTCAGCGGGGTCATCTCCTGCAGCATGGTGGGCACCAGTTCACTGACCGTCGGGTGGATGTGCATGGTGCGCGATATCGCCGTGTAGGGCTTCTTGGCGGACATGATGTCGAGGATCGAATGGATGACCTCGTCACCGCCGACGCCGAGGATGGCGGCGCCGAGAATCTCTTCGGTGTCGGCGTCGACGACCACCTGCATGAAGCCTTGGGTCTCACCCTTTTCCACAGCCCGGCCGACCCTGGTCATCGGCCGCTTGCCCACCAATGCCCGCCGTCCGGACTTGCGTACCTGGTCGACGGTCATACCGGCCCGGCCGAGCGGCGGGTCGATGTAGAGCGCGTACGTCGGCACCCGGTCGCTGACCCGCCGCGGGTCGTTGTCGAGCAGGTTGGCCGCCACGATCTCGTAGTCGTTGTAGGAGGTGTGGGTGAAGGCGCCCTTGCCATTACAGTCCCCCATCGCCCAGATGTGCTCGGCGGTGGTGCGCAGTTGGTCGTCGACGACGATGTAGCCGCGGCTGTCCACCTCGACCCCGGCCCGGTCCAGGCCGAGGTCGTCGGTGTTGGGTTGGCGACCCACCGCGACCAGCAGGTGTGAGCCCACGATGGGCTGCGCCCCCGCAGCGGGAACCACGTCGAAGCCGTTGTCGCGCTTGCTGAATCGAAGGTCCGATGCCCCGGTGACGACGGTGATGCCTTCGTCGGTGAGAATCTCCTCGATGGCCGCGGAGACGTCGGAGTCTTCACGTGGCGTAAGCCGAGGTCCTCGCTCGAGCACGGTGACGCGCGCGCCGAACCGGCGATACATCTGGGCGAACTCGAGGCCGATGTAGCTGCCGCCGACGATCACCAGATGTTCGGGCAGGGTGTCGAGTTCGAGGATGCCGACATTGGTCAGGTAGTCGATGTCGGCCAGCCCCGGCAGGTCGGGCGCCACCGCCCGGCCACCGACGTTGAGGAAGATCCGGTAGGCGGTCAGGACGTCGTCGCCGACGCGGATGGTGTGCGGGTCGGAGAACCGGGCGTGGCCGCGGATCAGCGTGCATCCCGGCATACCCTCGATCCACGACTCCACGCCGCTGCGATCGCCGAGCACGATTCCGTCCTTGCGCGCCTTGACCTTTGCCATGTCGACCGAGATGTCACCGGTGAACACCCCATAGTCGGCGCCGCGGCGCGCGGCGTGGGCGGTGTGCGCGCTGGCCACCAGAGTCTTGGTGGGAATGCAACCGGAGTTGACGCACGTTCCGCCGACGAGTTTGCGTTCGATCACCGCGACGGTCTGGCCCGCGTCGGTCAGCCTTCCCGCCAACGGCGGACCGGCCTGGCCCGCACCGACGATGATCGCATCGAAATGGGTCACGCCAGGCTCACGCCGGCGAGGTAGACGATGAGGAACCCGCCGATGATCGCCACCGCATCCTCGAGAAGAGCGGCCGGACGGTCCTTGCCGAACTTCGCGGCGAGCGCGCCACGCGCGGCAGCACCGCCCATGGTGCCGAGAACCGCGCCGATCATGCCGGCGCCGATGCCGCTGAAGATGTGACCGAACGGGGTGCCGATCACCGCACCGGCAAGCGCGCCAATCACGATGCGCGCACCGAACTGCGAGGGCACCCTGCGACTGGGCGTCTTGGGCAGCTGATCGGTGACGAGTTCGCCGAGCGCGAGAAGGCTCAACACGATCACCGCGATGATGTTGCCGAGCCACGACGACCACTGGCCGTGCGGGGCATCAGCGAGGTTGATCCAGCCGAGCATCGCGCCCCAGGCCAGAACTGCGAGCGGCGTCATCGCGCGCAAACCTGCCACGATGCCGATGAGTAGTGCGAACAACAGTGCGAGAAGCACGTAATTCATGGCAGCCCTTCGACCGGAGGTGTCGTAAAGGACGCTAACACCGCCGACTGTCCGCCGCGGAACGAATCAGAAGCGGCAGAACCTGATGTCGGAGGCCAGAATCGCCTTGGCCCCGATCGCCGCGAGCTCGTCCATGATCGTGTTGACGTCGCGACGCGGCACCAGGGCGCGCACTGCCACCCAGTCCGGGTCGGCCAGCGGCGCGATCGTCGGCGACTCCAGGCCGGGCGTGATCTCGGTGGCTCGTTCGAGCACCGAACGCGGACAGTCGTAGTCGAGCATCAGGTACTGCTGGCCGAACACCACGCCCTGGACGCGGGCGGCCAGTTGGTCACGCGCGGCCCGGTTCGCGTCGTCGCCGTTGCCCGCCCGCTCGATCAGGACCGCTTCCGAATCACACAGCGACTCACCGAAAGCGACCAGATCGTGTAGCCGCAGCGTCCGTCCGGAACCCACCACGTCGGCGATCGCATCCGCCACACCCAGCTGGATCGAGATCTCGACAGCACCGTCCAGCCGGATGACCGTCGCTTCAATCCCCCTGCCCGCCAGATCTTTTCGGACCAGATTCGGGTAGGCGGTGGCGATGCGCTTGCCCGCCAGGTCCGCGACCGTCCACTGCCGCCCCGCCGGGGCTGCGTAGCGGAAGGTGGACGAACCGAAGCCCAGGGCCAGCCGTTCGGTCACCGGGGCGTCGGATTCGGCGGCCAGATCCCGGCCGGTGATCCCGAAGTCGAGCTGCCCGGACCCCACGTAGATCGCGATGTCCTTGGGCCGCAGGAAGAAGAACTCGACGCCGTTGACCGGGTCGATGACGGTGAGATCCTTCGGATCGGTGCGCCGGCGGTAGCCGGCCTCCGACAGGATCTCGGCAGCCGATTCGGACAGCGCTCCCTTGTTCGGGACGGCAACGCGCAACATGGCAGCCACGGTCAGAGCTTCCGGTAGATGTCGTCGAGGGTCAGTCCGCGGGCCACCATCAGCACCTGCGCCCAATACAGAAGCTGGCTGATCTCCTCGGCCAGCGCCTCGTCGGATTCGTGTTCGGCGGCCAGCCAGACTTCGCCGGCCTCTTCGAGGATCTTCTTGCCGAGGGCGTGCACACCGCCGTCGAGGGCGGCGACGGTGGCGCTGCCCGCGGGCCGGGTCCGGGCTCGCTCCCCCAGTTCGGCGAACAGTTCCTCGAAGGTCTTCACGGCCTGCGATTGTTCCATGCGGGCCGATGCGCCGTCACGGCGGTTTCCGGTGCGGTACTACTCTGACGTCTCGTGCGAGGATCCCGGCCACTGTTCGTCCTGGGCGCCGCGGTGGTGGCCCTGGCCGGCTGTTCCAACCCGATCGTCACCACCAAGGAGACCAGCGAGCAAACCGCTCCACCGGTCGCTGCCACAACGTCGGCTCGCCCCAGCAATGACAAGCTGGTCAATGCGTTCGATTTCTACACCAGGACCGACGACGTCCGCTCGGGCTACTACTTCGCCAGCCCGAGCGGCAGCTGGCGTTGCGTGATCGTCCCCCGCACCTGGGCCGGTTGCCAGTCGAGTTCGGGAACCGGGCGGATCGGCGTCACGGGTGCGCCGGACACGGTGACCGACGCCGATGGGCAAACCGCCGCCCCCAACTCGATCGTGGTGGGCACCCAAGAAGATCCGCAGTTCGCTTCGCTGCCGGCCGAGCAATTCAAGCAGCCGTCGGGAACACCGAAGACGTTGCCGTTCAACAAGATTCTCGCGGCTGCGGGATTCCGCTGCAACATTTCGCAGCAGACGGGCATCTCGTGCATGAGCGAACAGACCGGCAAGGGCTTCACCTTCTCCAACACCGGGGCCAGCTGGCAGTACACCGACGTCCCCTAGGCCAACAGCGCGGCCAGCTCCGACCGGGGTACCGACACCGAGCGCGGGCCCACATGCAGGAAATCCTGATCGATGAAGATCACCATCGCGTCGTCGGTGAGCGCGAAGTTGCGGTAGCCGTGCACACCGAAGTCGTCCGGCGCCGGCAGATTCGGCGCCGCGGCGTGCACGTCGGCCGGCGTCGTGCCCGGCTTGAACAATGACGCGAACGTGATCGGAGAACCGCGGCCCAGGTCGTAGGTGAACGCGGTGTACGAGGTGGCCGGACGGCCGTCGTTGGCCGCGCCCGAATCGTTCTGGGCGGCGAACACGACGCTTTCGGTGCCCGCCGATTGGTAGGGCTTGCCGGTGATCGTCAGCTCGTAGCCCGACTCTCTGCCGATGGGCGGAAACGTCGCCGCGTAGTCGGCCATCCGGTCGCGTTCACCGGTCAGGTAGCTCGCGACCGCCTGCTGGTCGGGATAGCCGACCGGGAAACTGGCGTGGAACCGGAAACCGGCGTCGGCGCGGTCGATATGGCACTGCGCCGAGGCGTCCACCGTGCCACCGAGATCTGTACACGCCGACTGCGCCGCGACCGCGGGGACCATGCCGAATCCGGCCACCCCAGCGAGCAGTACAGCGGCTGCCGTCCACTTGATCATGACGGTCTCCTTATCCCGGGTAGATGATCGCGCGTTGAACGGAGCCGCCGTTGACCTTCGGCCCGAGCAGAACGTCGGCGGTGTTGGCCGCCGGGTCGAAGGCCAGCAGGGATGTGCCCGGGCCGCAGCCGGCGTGGCCTTCGACGATCAGCTTGTCGCCGGTCGCACCGACGACGCCCACGCTGGAATTGCCGAGGATCGGAATTGTCACCGGCGTGGTGTGCATGTCAGCAGTCAGCTTCGAAACGAAGACCGTGCCGCACGCTCCCAGCGACTGGAGATACGTACCGCTGGGCAACTGCCAGGCAGCCGCATCGTGCAGGTCGCGGCCGAATCCGGAATCCTGTTGACCGGTGTTGGGTGCGGTCAGCGCGGCCGGCTGGCCGCCGTCGGTGGGGATAGTCCAAAGTTGGTCCCCCTGGGAGGTGACGTCGGTGCAATCGGCGAGCACCACCGACGGGGTCCACCACCGAACCGGCCGGCATGAGGTGATCGTGTCCGGCACCGGCAGCGTCCGGCTCACAACCCCGTCCTCGCCGAGCATCACCATGCCCTTGTCGCCGCTGGCCACCAGTTGAGTGCGGTCCGACGAGGACAGGAAGCTACCGGTGAACCTGCCGGCGGCACCGAGATCGGTGGGATAGCGCACCTGCTCGGCACCGTTCAGGTCGACCCGCCGCAGCGCGGACTTCTCGGTGTAGCCCGGCGCGAGCAGAACCGATCGATCGGTCGGCCCGGCGTACTCCCCGGCGACGGCGGCGGGAACCTCAAAGGTGACGTGGACGCCCGTGGTCAGGTCGATATCGGTGAAGGTGGTTCGCACTTCGGGCGTGCTGGGATCGGCGCAATGCCAACCCTGTGCGTCATGCGATTGCGGGCACCTGTCGACCTCCTGGAGCAGGGCGTGCCGGCCGTCGCGCGACCAGTCCGCCAGGCCGACGGGATGCCCGGGGTTGTCCCTGCCGGGGTCGGCACCGACGACGGGAAGGCTGCCGACGGCGTAGCGCTTCCCGTTCGGGTCGAGCAGGAACAGCGTGGAGGGCGCGACGCGGGGTTCGCCGTCGGGTACCTGCTCGCCGGGCCGCCGCCCTGGGACCGGGTTCCAGGCGGCGAGCATCCAACCGGCGCCGACCTTCTCCCACGGGACCTGGGCGGCGGTCATCTCGGCGCCGGGGTCGGCCGTGCTGGGCGCCACCGAGCAGGTCATCAGGCCGGTCGCGACGGCGATCACCGCGGCGCCGGCCAATGCCCGCTGGAGGCTGGGGGTGACTCGTGCGGTCATGGCGTTTTCCGTTCTTCGGGCCGCTGCTGCGGCCGATCGAGACGAGTTTCGAGCGGAGCGCTTGGAGGATTCTCAAATGGCGTCACAATGTGCCCATGGCGACAGCGGATCTGGGTTTCGGCCTGCTGGGCCCGTTGCACCTGACCGTTGGCGGCGCGCCAGTCGCGCCGGGCACACCGAAGCAGCGCGCGATATTGGCGATGCTGCTGATCAACCGCAACCGCACGGTCAGTGCCGACGGGCTGATCGACGCCGTGTGGCAGGAGTCGCCGGCGGCCGCGGTCCGGGCGAGCCTGCACTCCTATGTGTCGAATCTGCGTCGCCTGCTCGGCGGTGGTCAGGATGTGTTGGCGAACTCGCCGCCGGGCTATCGGCTCACCGTCGCCGACGGTGACTGCGATCTCGACCGCTTCCTCGCCGAGAAGACCGCTGGACTTCAGGCCGCCGCGGCGGGCAATTTCGGCGAGGCCGGCACGCGGCTGTCCGCGGCGCTGGCGCAGTGGCGCGGACCGGTGCTCGACGATCTGCGGGACTTCGCCTTCACCGAGGCGTTCGCCGCCGCCCTCACCGAAGACCGGGTCCTGGTGCAGACCGCGCACGCCGAGGCCGAGATCGCTTGCGGCCGAGCAGTTTCGGCGATCGGCGAGTTGGAGGCCCTGGTCGGCGAACACCCGTATCGCGAGCCGCTGTGGGTACAGCTGATCACCGCGTACTACATCAGCGAACGTCAGTCGGATGCGCTCGCCGCCCATCGCAGGCTGAAGCGGCTGCTGGCCGACGATTTGGGTATCGATCCCGGGCCGACGGTGAACGAGCTCAACGAGCGAATCCTGCGCCAGGAGCGCCTCGATGTGGGCCAGGCGGCCAAGGCGACCGCGGTGCACACCCTGACCACGTCGGGCAGCGCCGATTCTGCCGTCGCCGCCCTGCGTGACGGCACCGGTCAGCGACATGTGCTGCACGGGGCGGTCACTCGCATCGGTCGCCTGCCCGACAACGACATCGTGCTCAACGATCCCGACGTCAGCCGGCATCACGCGGTGATCGTCGACACCGGCAGCAGTTTGGTGATCACCGACGTGCGGTCGGCGAACGGCGTGCACGTTCAGGGTCAGCGGCTGCGGCCCAGCACGACGCTCGCCGACGGCGACCGAATCGTGATCTGCGGCCACGAGTTCACCATCGAAATCGATCGGTGAACTGACGGGCTCGCTTGCCGATTCGATCCTTCAGTTCGTGCCCGGGTAGCACGTCCCGGCAGGCCAGGCCCAGACGTCGCGCACCGCTTGCGGCACCGGGCAGGGTTGCTTGCCCGCCCGGATGGGGCCGTAGCCAACAGCGATGGGCAGCCATGTCGTTCCCGGTTGGGCGCCCTTGCGAAAGACCATGTAGCTGTTCTGGTCCTGCAATTGGATCGCGGCCTCTTCCGTGGTGGGATTCCACAATTGCGCAGCCGCCCAGTAATAAGTGTTCACCGGGTTGGGGTCGAACGCGTAGTAGGTTTAACCCGGCCGCAGTTCCCGGAACTCCGAGGCCGGCCGTCCGGTCAGCGCGGCACCGGCCTGGATCAGCTCGGCGCGGACAGCGTCGGTCATCGGCAGGTTCACTACGGAATCGTCGGGGCACGCGTGCCCCGCAGGGCTGAAGGTCATGGCCGCCACAATGACGCCCATCGCGGCTGTGGTCTTGGTGATCATGTCGGCAAGCTTCCGGCGGAGGCCTTGGAGGATTCTCAAAGGATCTCTCGGTGTCGTTGACAGCCGGACGGCCAGTACCGGATGGTCGACCCATGACAGCTGCTCGCGGCGGACACCGGGTGTGGCTGGTCGCCGGTATCGCGCTGTTCGGCACGCTGGCGCTAGCCGCGGGAATCGTCATCGGCACGCACGTGCCGCGTCGCGCGCCGGACGACTCGCTGGCCGCCGCTTTCGCTCGCCTGCAAGCGTCGCTGCATGCGACGGTCGGCATCGCGATCGGTCCCGTCGGTAGTGGTCAGGAACCGCTGGTATTGGGTGACTTTCGCAGTGGGGCAGCGTGGTCGACGATCAAGGTCCCGCTGGTCATCGCGGCGTTGCGTGCCGAGAATCCGCCCGTCGTGACGCCCGCGATGACCGCCGCGATCACCGAATCCGACAATGCGGCAGCGGAATCCTTATGGACCGGGCTCGGTGATCCCACCGGGGCCGCGCAGGCGGTGGACGCGGTGCTGCGGCAGGCGGGTGATCCGACCTCGGTTGAGTCGCGACGAATCCGGCCGGAGTTCAGCGCTTTCGGCCAGACGGAGTGGGCGTTGGCCGATCAGGTCCGGTTCGTCTCGGCGGCGTGGTGTGACAGGGCGAACGCTCCGGTCTTCGCGTTGATGGGGCAGGTCGATGCCGCGCAGCGTTGGGGTATCGGGGTGGTCGACGGTGCCCGGTTCAAGGGTGGCTGGGGTCCGTCGGTGACCGGCGGTTACCTGGTGCGCCAAGTGGGGGTGCTGGTCACACCCGCTGGAGCAACCGCGATTGCACTTGCCGCACACCCGGATTCGGGTCGGTTCGAAGACGGTACCGCCGACCTGTCGACGATCGCCGACTGGCTGATGTCGCGTCGCGCGGCGCTGCCCACCGGCAGCTGCGCCTCACCATAGGTAAACGCGGGCGTTGTTTCCGCCGGTACAGGTGATCCAGTTGTCGCCCGGGTACTGCTGGCATTGCACGACGAAGTTCGAGCCATTGCACTGCGCGCCGGGCACGCTGCGGCAGTCGACCGCACCCGGCGCCGACACCGCCCGAGGGATGCCATTGGCGTTGCCGTACTGAGCCCAGTACGACGTCAGCACACTCTTGGTGAAAAGGCATGTGGTTTCGGCGGTTCCGCGCCCGGCGTGGGTGCCGAACCCGCCGGCATTCGGCAACGTGAACCCGTCGTCGCACGACTGGTGCAGGGCGCTCTGGTCCGGTCCGGGCACCACCTCGGCGGTCTTGGCGACCGGACCCATCGCCTGCCCCGAATTGTCCCGGGCCAGCAGCCCGATGATCACGCCGATGCCAGCCAGAATCAGCGCGGCCGCAACGGCGATCGCGGTCGGCAGCAGCCAGGAGCGACGCCCGCGCTCCGGCGTGGTCGTGGTGGTCGCTTCGGCCGAAGGCGGCGAGGTAGCCGTCGGCGTCGTGTGCGGCGCGGTCACCGCGTACTGCAGGGCGCGCTGGGCCGCGCGGCCGAGACCACCCGCGGTTCCATACCGATCGTCGGGATCCTTGGCCATTCCGCGCGCGACCACGTCGTCGAACGCCGCGGGGATCCGCGGGTTCACCGTCGACGGCCGTGGCGGCGACGCCGTGAGGTGCGCCCCGACCTGACTTTCGAGGCTGTCGCCGGGAAACGGTGTCTCGCCCGTCAGCATCTCGTACATCACGCAGGTCAGCGCGTAGACGTCGACAGCGGGGGTGGCCGGTTCGCCGTTGAACCGCTCGGGCGCCATGTATTTCAGGGTGCCGATCTGGCTGCCGGCCTCGGTGAGCCGAGTGGCGCCCTTCGTCTCGGCGATGCCGAAGTCGACCAGGTAGGCGAAATCGGCCGGGGTGACGATGATGTTCTCCGGCTTGACATCCCGGTGGATCAGGCCGGCAGCGTGCGCGGCATCCAGAGCGGCGGCCATCTGCGTGACGATGCCGACTGCCCGCGCGGGCGCCAGCGGCCCCTCTGCGATCAGCTCCGCCAGGGTGTGCCCCTGCACCAAACGCATGTCGATGTAGAGCCTGCCGTCGATCTCGCCCCAGTCGTGGATCGGAATGACATGCGGTTCTTGCAGAATGGCCGCGGCTTGAGATTCCCGCTGAAACCGGGCACGAAAAGCCGGATCGTGAGAAACCCCGTCGGACAGGATCTTCAACGCGACGGTACGGCCCTTGACGGTGTCATAGGCCTCGTACACCTCGCCCATGCCGCCGCGGCCGAGCAAACGCGTGATCGTGTACGTGCCGAACGACGTGCCATCGCGCGGTTCCACAGACGCAGTATGTCCTGACGGACCGTTCTTTGCCGCGGTAATCGGACCTGCGGTTTCCTACGCGACACGTCCGGTGAGCTCGCCACGCTAGCCGGAGTGCGCGGGCGGCTTGTCCTCGTGCAGCAGCTCGGCGTGCATGTCCTCAAGCGAGACACCCTTGGTCTCCTGGACCCACTTCCACACGAACAATCCCGACAGCACCGCGCACAGCCCATAGAAGCCGTACGCCAGGCCCAGGTGGTTGCGCAGACCGGGGAACGTGACGGTGATCAACCAGTTCGCCGCCCACTGCCCCGCCGCGGCCAGGCCGAGCGCGGCCGCACGGATGCGGTTCGGGAACATCTCACCGAGCAGCACCCAGACGACCGGCCCCCAGGACATGCCGAACGCCACCACGAAGAGGTTCGCAGCGATCAACGCGATGACCCCGGATGCGCCCGGCAGGTTGGGCTTTCCGTCGACGAGAGTCGCGTTGGCGAAGATGACCGCCATCGTGATGAGCGTGACGGCCATGCCCGACGAACCGATCAGCAGCAGCGGCTTGCGCCCGATCTTGTCGATCAACGCGATGGCGATCAGCGTGGTCGCCACGTTCACCACCGAGGTGATCACGGTGTAGATGGCCGACTGGTCGGCGTCGAATCCGACGGCCTGCCACAGCACATTCGAGTAGTAGAAGATCACGTTGATCCCGACGAACTGCTGGAAGATCGACAGTCCCAAGCCAACCCACACGATGCCGTACAGCCCGCCGGTGGGCTTGCGCAGATCCCGCCACGACGGCTTGTCCTCGCGCTCGAGCGTCTCGCGGATGCGGCTGATGGTGATCTCGAGGTTCTTCTCACCCAGCAGCATGGTCAGCACGCGGCGCGCCTCGGGAATCTTGTGGCTGGCCACCAGATACCGCGGGGATTCCGGAATCGTGAACGCCAACGCCCCGTAGAGGATCGCAGGCGCGGCCATCGCCAGGAACATCCATCGCCACGCGTCGAGCCCGAGCGCCAGTTCCTTGTTCGGGCCACCGGCGGCGTGCTGGAGAAGCCAGTTCACCGCGAACGACAAGAAGATGCCGGACACGATGGCCAGTTGCTGCAGGGAGCCGAGCCGGCCGCGGATGCGCGGCGGGGAGGTTTCGGCGATGTAGGCCGGGGCGATCACCGAGGCGATGCCGACGCCGATACCACCGACGATCCGGAAGATGACGACGGTCGCGACGTTGGGCGCCAGGCCCGTGCCGATGGCGCTGATGAGGAAGAACACCGCCGCGATCTTCATGACCGAGATGCGGCCGATGCGGTCGGCGATCCGGCCTGCGGACATCGCACCGGCGGCGGCGCCGAGCAACGCCGACGCGACGGCGAAGCCGAGCTCGGCGTTACCGATGCCGAAGTCTTCCTGGATCGAGTCGACGGCGCCGTTGATCACCGCACTGTCGTAGCCGAACAGCAGACCGCCCAGGGCGGCCACCGAGGCTATCCGTACCGCCGTACCACCCGACGAGAATTCGGCATCCTCTAATCCCGTGGGTGAGTCGCTGGTGGGTCCTTGGCCGGCCATGAGGCGTCCTTTCCGCAGCACTGCGAAACCTGGTGGCAACTACGATTGCACAGTCGCAGCCGCCCCACGCCGATATCGGTCAGCCGTTCACGCTGAGCGCTCGCGCAGCCCCAACTGCAGCTCTGTGTAGATCTGTCGCAGCTGCGGGATGCCCAAGCCGGCGAGTGACGAAACGTGGCGGCGACGGACGCTGCCCGGCACCTCGACCTCGTTGGGCACCACCAGCACTGGGCAGCCCGCCGCTTCGGCGGCCGCCGTGCCGGTGGTCGAATCCTCGATCGCCAGACAATCCTCGGCGCTCACGCCGAGCAGTTCGGCCGCGCGCAGGTAGACATCCGGCGCGGGTTTGCCCTCGGGCACCTCGTCACCGCAGACGGTGACTGAAAAGTAATGCCGGCCAATGCTATTGAGCGCGTTCTCGGTCAGCCCCCGGCGGGTGTTGGTCACCAGTGCCATCGGCACGCCCGCGGCCAGCAGCGCGTCGAGCATTTCCTGAGCGCCCGGACACCACGGCAGCCCGGTGGTGAACAGTTCTCCGACATAGTCGTGCATCCAGTCGGCAACCTCGGCCATGTGTTCCGGGTCGGGCTCCAGACCGAGGTCGGCGAACACGATGCGGATCACCCCGTCGGCTGAACCGCCCACCGTGGCGTCGCGGACTTCGGGTGGCAATACCCGGCCGTGACGGGAGTACAGCTCGTTGATCGCGACATCCCACAGCTTTTCGGAGTCGACGAGAGTGCCGTCCATGTCCCACAAGACCGCTCGCACGCCACCGATTGTGCCATGGCAGCGGCGATGACTTCGAATCCGGCGAGTTTGCTGCGCCGGATCACTAGGGTGGCGCTATGCAACTGGGAATGGTCGGCTTGGGGCGTATGGGAGCGAGTCTGGTTCGGCGGCTGATGCGGGGCGGCCATAGTTGCGTTGTCTACGACGTGAACCCGGCCGCGGTCAGCCAGTTGGAAGCCGAAGGCGCCACCGGCGCGGCCAGCCTCGAGGAATTCGTCGCACATCTCGATGGCCCGCGGGCGATCTGGCTGATGCTGCCGGCCGCAATCGTCGACTCGACCCTGGACGCCCTCGTCCCGCTGCTGTCGGGCGGGGATACCGTGATCGACGGGGGTAACTCGTACTACCGCGACGACATCACCCGCGCTCAGAAGCTCGCCGAAAGTGATCTGCATTACGTCGATTGCGGCACCAGTGGCGGCGTGTGGGGGCTGGACCGCGGCTACTGCTTGATGATCGGCGGCGAGACGGACGTGGTCGCGCGCCTCGATCCGATCTTCAAGACCATCGCACCGGGCGTCGGTACCGCCGAACCCACCCCGAGCCGGCCGGCGGACGCCCCCGGAACCGCACCGGAGGGCTACCTGCACTGCGGACCCAACGGCGCCGGGCACTTCGTGAAGATGGTTCACAACGGTGTGGAGTACGGGATGATGGCGGCGATCGCCGAAGGGCTGAGCATCATCAAGCACGCCAACGCGGGCACGGTCGATCGCGTGGTCGATGCCGAGACCACTCCCCTGCGCGATCCGTGGGCCTACCAGTACGACATCAACGTCGGCGAGGTCGCCGAAGTCTGGCGCCGCGGGTCGGTGGTCGGCTCCTGGTTGGTGGACCTGACCGCGGACGCGTTCGCCGCGTCGCCCGACCTCGCCCAGTTCTCCGGGCGGGTATCGGATTCCGGTGAGGGACGGTGGACGGTGCTGGCCGCAGTGGACGAAGGCGTTCCGGCCCCGGTCATCACGACCGCGCTCTACGAGCGTTTCCAATCCCGACAGCTCGGCGAGTTCACCGACCAGATCTGTTCGGCGATGCGCAGCGAGTTCGGCGGCCACGCGGAGAAGAAGTGATGCCGGTGAACGCTTCTGCCGCAGATGTTTTGGTGATCTTCGGCATCACCGGGGACCTGGCCAGGAAGATGACGTTCCGGTCGCTGTACCGCCTGGAGCGGCGCGGTCTGCTCGACTGCCCGATCGTCGGCGTCGCGCTGGACGACTGGTCCGCCGACACCCTGCGCGAGCATGCCCGGGCCGCCATCGAGGCCACCGGCGAACCGGTGGACGACGACGTCTTCGCCCGGTTCGCTGCTCGGTTGTCCATGGTGTCCGGCGATTTCGCCGATGCTGGGACCTATCAGAAGGTCGCCGCAGCCATCAGTGGACGCAGCAACCCGGTGTTCTATTTGGAGATCCCGCCCTCGCTGTTCGGCCGGGCCGTGGACGGCCTCGCCGGCGCCGGCCTGACCGGGAACGCCCGGGTCGTGGTGGAAAAGCCGTTCGGACATGATCTTTCGTCGGCCAAGGCGCTCAACGACCAGTTGAGTGCTCACTTGCAGGAGTGGCAGATCTACCGCATCGACCACTTCCTGGGTAAAGAGCCGGCGATGGACATCCGCTATATCCGGTTCTCGAATTCGATCATCGAGCCGCTGTGGAATCGCGACCGCATCGAGGCCGTGCAGATCACGATGGCCGAAAATTTCGGGGTGGAGGACCGCGGCCACTTCTACGACCCGGTCGGGGCGCTGCGCGACGTCGTGCAGAACCATCTGCTGCAGTTGATCGGGCTGATCGCCGCCGAACCGTCCAGTGGCGGCCCGGACGGCTTCCGCGACAAGCGGGTCGAGTTGTTCAAAAGCATTCGTCCGGCCGACCCCAAGCACTATGTCCGCGGCCAGTACGCCGGGTACCTGGCGGTCGACGGTGTCGCGCCCGACTCGCAGACCGAGACCTTCACGGCGCTGAAGCTGTACATCGACAACTGGCGTTGGTCGGGTGTGCCCTTCTTCATCCGGGCAGGCAAGGCTCTGCCGGTGCGCGCCACCGAGATTCGGGTGATCTTCAAGCGCCCGCCGGAGCTGCCGTTTTTGCCGAAGATCCACGAACAGAACGAGCTGATCTTCCGGGTCGACCCGAACCCCGGCGTGGACCTGGTGCTGCAGGCCAAGGAATCCGGCGCCGACACCACCCGCGCCGTCAACCTCTGCTTGGTGTTTGCCGACGAAATGGCCGAAGCTCCCGAACCGTACGAACGCCTGCTGGGCGACGCCATGCACGGTGACTCGAGCCAGTTCATCCGCGAGGACGGCGTGGAGGAAACCTGGCGGATCGTGCAGCCGCTGCTTGATTCACCGCCGCCGGTGGAGGTCTACGAGCGGGGCTCGTGGGGACCGTCGGGAGCCGACAAACTCGTCGCCGGATATCCGGGCTGGCGTCAGCCCTGGCTGCCCGCCCACCAGTGAGCACGGCCGAGCAGAACCGCCTCGACGAGGCCGCACCCTGGCGGCGTTGGGGAACGTATCTGAGTGAGCGTGCCTGGGGTTCGGTCCGAGAGGACTACAGCGCCGATGGCGATGCCTGGGCGTACTTTCCGTTCGACCATGCGCGCAGCCGGGCCTACCGGTGGAGCGACGACGGTCTGGCGGGCTGGTGCGATGACGAGCAGACCATCTGCCTCGGCGTGGCCCTGTGGAACGGGCACGACCGCATCCTCAAGGAACGGCCCTACGGGGTGGCCAACGAGGAGGGCAACCACGGCGAGGACGTCAAGGATTACTGGTTCTACACCGACAACCTGCCCTCGCACGCCTATGCGTCCATGGTCTACAAGTACCCGCAGGCCGCTTTCCCCTACGACGATCTGCTGCACACCAATCAGCAGCGCGGTCCCGAGGACGACGAGTACGAATTATTCGACGCACTGCGCGAACAATGGCTTCAGCAGCGCTATTTCGATGTCGAGGTGGCCTACGCCAAGGACGGCCCGGAGGACGTCTACTGCCGCATCACGGTGACCAATCGCGGGCCGGACGCCGCGCCGATCCACGTGCTGCCGCAGCTGTGGTATCGCAACACCTGGTCGTGGGACCCAGACCAGGAACGGCCGCGGATCACCGCCTGCGGTGACGGCGCGGCACGCACGTCCCACCCCAGGCTCGGGCAGCGGTGGTTCACGGTCACCGCCTCCGACGGGGAGATTCCGCGACTGGTGTTCTGCGAGAATGAAACCAACAATCGCCTGTTGTTCTCCTCGCCCAACGCCTCGGCCACCACCAAGGACGGCATCAACGACTTCGTCGTCGAGGGAATCGCCGACGCCGTCGACCCGACCGAGGGCAGCAAGGTCGCCGCGATTGTCGCGGCCATCTTGCAACCCGGCGAAACCTCAACGATCACAGTGCATTTCGCGGCCACCGATACCACGCACCCGCCCGGCCACGCCGACACGGTGCTCGCCGACCGCAAACGTGAGGCCGACGAGTTCTATCACGCCGTCGCGGCAGCGGACCTGAGCCAGGACGAGCGGCTCGTCCAACGCCAGGCGTTCGCCGGGCTGCTGTGGTGTAAACAGTTCTACAACTACGCGGTACGCCGCTGGCTCAAGGGCGATCCCGACCAACCGGCACCGCCACGGCAACGCTGGGGTGCGCGCAATCACGACTGGCAACACTTCGCAGTCAGCGAGGTCATCCTGATGCCCGACGCGTGGGAGTACCCGTGGTTTGCGGCCTGGGACTTGGCCTTTCACTGCGTGGCATTGGCGCTCATCGATCCCGAGTTCGCCAAGACCCAGGTCCTGGTGTTGCACAACTCGACCGCCCAGCATCCGCACGGCCAGATCCCGGCCTACGAGTGGAAGTTCGGTGACACCAATCCACCCGTGCATGCCTGGGCGGCCTGGCAGGTCTACCAACTGGATCAACTACGCACCGGTGTCGGCGATTTCGACTTCCTGGCCAGTGCGTACCGGTCGGCCACCCTGAACGCGATGTGGTGGCTCAACCAGAAGGACGACACCAACCGCGGCGTGTTCGGCGGCGGCTTCCTCGGCATGGACAACATCGGGGTGTTCGACCGCGACGAGCCGCTGCCCACCGGTGGTCAGCTCGCCCAGGTCGACGGCACCGCGTGGATGGCGGCACTGATCTTCCATCTGTTGGAGATGGCGATCGAACTGTCGCAGACCGATCCCAGCTACACCGACATGTTCAGCCGGTGGGTGTGGGATGCATGGCTGGTCGCCAACTCGCTGGAAAAGGGCACCTACCAGGTCAGCTTCTGGAACGACGACACGAACTTCTATCACGACGTCATCGAAATGCCCGACGGCACAAGCAGATCGCTGGAGGTGTTCTCCATCCAGGCGATCGTCCCGCTGTTCGCCGCGATTGCCATACCGACCAGCGCGACCGAGGTCACCACCATCCTGACGGACTGCCTCGGGGCGCTGGCACGGACCTACGAGCACACCGACGACGATGTTCAGCTCGTGATGACCGGCGGCGACGGCACCCACTTGATGATCGGCGTCATCCACCGAGACCGCCTCACCCACATCTTGCAGCGGCTGCTGGACCCCGAACAGTTCATGTCTGCCAACGGGATCCGCTCATTGTCGCGGTTCCATCGCGACCACCCGTACACCTACCACACCGACGGGGCCGATTACGTCGTCGACTATCAGCCGGCCGAATCACGCAGCCGGATGTTCGGCGGGAACTCCAACTGGCGCGGCCCGATCTGGCTGCCGACCAATTTCCTTCTGGTGCAGGCGCTCAACTCCTATGCCCGATTCCTCGGCGACACCTACCGCGTTCCCGATCCGGCGGGGTCGGCCGACGACGTGACCCTGCACGTGGTCGCCGACCGGTTGGCCCGCCAACTGACCGGCCTTCTGGTCCGCGACGAGAACGGCCGGCGAGCGGTGTTCGGCGACAACGAGTACTTCCAGACTGACCCGCACTGGCGTGATCTGGTCCCGTTCCACGAGTACTTCGATGGCGACACCGGCCGCGGGCTGGGCGCCAGCCACCAGACCGGCTGGACCGCGACTGTCGCTGTGCTGCTTCAGTTCCGGGGCAGCCTGCACTTCCGAGCGCGGACCGCTCAGTCCTCCGGGTTGTAACCGAGGTTCGGCGCCAGCCAGCGCTCGGCCTCCTGCAGGGTCCAGCCCTTACGCCTGGCGTAGTCGGCGACCTGATCCTGGGCCAGCCGGCCGACCACGAAATACTGCGACTGCGGATGCGAGAAATACCAGCCGCTGACCGCCGCACCGGGCCACATCGCCATCGACTCGGTCAGCTCGATGCCGGTGCGCTCCTTGACATCCATCAGCTTCCAGAGCGTGACCTTCTCGGTGTGCTCCGGGCACGCCGGATAGCCGGGGGCCGGGCGGATACCCACGTACTTCTCCCCGATGAGCGCATCGTTGTCCAACTGCTCGTCGGGCTGGTATCCCCAGAACTCCTTGCGCACCCGCTGGTGCATCCGCTCGGCGAACGCCTCGGCCAGCCGGTCGGCGACCGACTCCAGCAGGATCGCGCTGTAATCGTCCAGAGCCGCTTTGAATTCGGCGATCTTTTCGCCGCTGCCGAGCCCGGAGGTCACGGCGAAGGCGCCGACATAGTCGGCGAGACCGGTCTCCTTAGGTGCGACGAAGTCACCCAGCGACCGGTTCGGGACGCCGTCGCGGTGCTCGCCCTGCTGGCGCAGGTTGTGCAACGTGGTCAGCACCTCGGTGCGACTTTCGTCGGTGTACACCTCGATGTCGTCGCCAACGGCGTTCGCCGGGAAGAACCCGATGACACCGTTGGCGGTCAGCCACTTCTCCTTGATCGCGGTGTCCAACATCTGCTGGGCGTCGTCGTACAGCTTGCGCGCGGCTTCGCCGGACGCCGGGTTGTTGAGGATGTCGGGGAACCGGCCCTTCATCTCCCAGGCGTTGAAAAACGGCTGCCAGTCGATGAACTCGCGAAGCTCGGACAGGTCGTAGTCCAAGAACTCCCGCACACCGAGACCCTGTGCGGGCACCGGCGGCGTGTAGCCCTCCCACTCGATCGGCGTCCGGTTGGCGCGGGCCTTCTCCAGCGTCAGCATCGGCCGCTCGTTCTTCTGAGCGTGCCGTTCGCGCAGCGACGCGTAATCCTTCTCGGTGGCCTCCAGCAGGGCCGGCCGCTGCTTGTCGTCGAGCAGCGCGGCGGCGACCGGCACCGAGCGCGACGCGTCCTTGACCCAGACCACCGGGCCGCTGCGGCGCGGCGAGATCTTCACGGCCGTGTGCGCACGCGACGTGGTCGCACCACCGATCAGCAGCGGGATCTGCAGGCCTTCGCGCTCCATCTCGACGGCGAAGTTGGCCATCTCGTCCAGCGACGGGGTGATCAACCCGGAAAGCCCGATGATGTCCGCGTCGTGCTCCTTGGCCGCGTCCAGGATCTTCTGGGCGGGCACCATCACACCGAGGTCGATCACTTCGAAGTTATTGCACTGCAACACGACTCCGACGATGTTCTTGCCGATATCGTGGACGTCGCCCTTCACGGTCGCCATCACGATCGTGCCATTGGTGTCCCTCGAATCAGCCGTGCCGTTCTCGGCCTTCTCCGCCTCGATGAACGGAAGTAGGTAGGCGACGGCCTTTTTCATCACCCGGGCCGACTTCACCACCTGAGGCAGGAACATCTTGCCGGAGCCGAAAAGGTCACCGACGACGTTCATGCCGTCCATCAGCGGGCCCTCGATCACCTCGATCGGGCGACCACCCGCGCCGGCGATCTCGGCCCGCAGTTCCTCGGTGTCGTCGTCGACGTGGGCGTCGATGCCCTTGACCAGCGCGTGCGTGATTCGCTCCCGCACAGGGAGACTGCGCCACTCGGCGGCCTTGGGATCTTCGCCCTTGTCCTTGCTGTTGAACCGCTCGGCGATCTCGAGCAGTCGCTCCGCCGCATCCTCGCGGCGGTTCAGCACGACATCCTCAATCCGGTCCCGCAGTTCGGGGTCGATCGAGTCGTAGGGCACCAGTGCGCCCGCATTCACGATGCCCATGTCGAGGCCGGCCTTGATGGCGTGGAACAGGAAGACGGCGTGGATCGCCTCGCGCACCGGGTTGTTGCCCCGGAACGAGAACGAGACGTTCGAGATGCCGCCGGAGATGTGCACCCCGGGCAGGTTCTCCTTGATCCAGGCGCAGGCCTCGATGAAGTCGATCCCGTAGGTCGCGTGCTCCTCGATACCGGTGGCCAGCGCGAAGCAGTTGGGGTCGAAGATGATGTCCTCGGGCGGGAAGCCGACCTCTTCGGTCAGGATCCGGTAGGCCCGCCCGCAGATCTCCTTGCGGCGCTCCAGGTTATCGGCCTGCCCCTGCTCGTCGAACGCCATCACGACGACGGCGGCGCCGTACTTGCGGCACAGCCGGGCCTCGCGAACGAACTTCTCCTCGCCCTCCTTCATGGAGATCGAGTTGACGATCGGCTTGCCCTGCACGTTCTTCAGGCCGGCCTCGATGACCTCCCACTTGGAGGAGTCGATCATCTCCGGGACGCGGCTGATGTCCGGCTCTGAGGCGATCAGCTTGGTGAACCGGTCCATCGCGGCGACGCCGTCGATCATGCCTTCGTCCATGTTGATGTCGATGACCTGCGCACCGACCTCCACCTGCTGCAGGGCGACCGAGAGCGCGGTGTCGTAATCCTCGGCCTTGATCAGATTGCGGAACCGGGCGGAACCGGTGATGTTCGTGCGCTCACCGATGTTGACGAACAACGAGTCCTTGGTGATGTTGAGCGGCTCCAAGCCGGAAAGCCGGGTGGCCACCTCGATTTCCGGCACCTCACGCGGCGGCACGCCCTCGACCACCTTGGCGATCTCGGCGATGTGCGCCGGCGTCGTGCCGCAGCAGCCGCCGACCATGTTGACCAGACCGGCCTCGGCGAAGTCGGCGACGTAGCCGGCCTGACGCTTCGGCGACTCGTCGTACTCGCCGAAAGCGTTGGGCAGACCGGCATTCGGGTAGCAGGACACGAAGGTGTCGGCGATCCGGGACATCTCGGCGAGGTAGGGCCTCATCTCCGGGGCACCCAGGGCACAGTTGAGTCCGACCGCGAGCGGCTTCGCGTGCCGGATCGAGTTCCAGAACGCTTCGGTGGTTTGACCGGACAGCGTCCGCCCCGACGCATCGGTGATGGTGCCGGAGATGATCACCGGCCAGCGGCGGCCGCGCTCCTCGAACAGCGTCTCGATGGCGAAGATCGCGGCCTTGGCGTTCAGCGTGTCGAAGATCGTCTCGACGATGAGCAGGTCGGCACCGCCGTCGACCAGGCCCCTCGCCGCGTCGAAGTACGCGGCGACCAGTTGGTCATAGGAGACGTTGCGGGCACCCGGGTCGTTGACGTCCGGCGAGATCGACGCCGTCCGCGTCGTCGGCCCCAGCGCGCCGGCCACGTAGCGCGGTTTGTCGGGCGTGCTGAACTCGTCGCAGGCCGTGCGGGCCAGGGCGGCGCCGGCGTAGTTCAGTTCGTAGGCCAGCTCCTGCATGCCGTAGTCGGAGAGCGAGACCGCGTTCGCGTTGAACGTGTTGGTCTCCAGGATGTCGGCACCCGCATCGAGGTACTCGCGGTGAATGCCTTCGATGATGTGCGGCTGCGTCAGGGTCAGCAGGTCGTTGTTGCCGACGAGATCGCTCGGCCAGTCCTTGAACCGCTCGCCGCGGTACCCGGCTTCGTCGGGCCGGTCGCGCTGGATCGCCGTGCCCATGGCGCCGTCGATCACCACGATCCGCTGGCGCAACGCAGCCGTCAGTTCGTCGGTGCAGTCAGGCCGGATTTGCGGCTCAAAAGAACTCACGTGCATCCTTCCGTCGCGGAAGGCGTCCTTAACTCTGCCGAGCGTGGCGGGTACCGGCTCAGATTCGGCGACCCGTTGCAACGCCTCTCGACGGTGAAAAGTCTACGTGGTCCTGCAATCGACTTCCGGACGCCCTTTTCGGCTCGGCCAAAGAGCACCACACGCCGGGGCCGCAGTCGGTCCGAGACGGCTCATCGGAGCCGAGCAAGCCTTAGGCTGAGGTGGTGACAGCCTCGAACTTCATCGGCGGGAAAGGCCCGGATCTGCCCGAACTGCAGAACACGATCATCGTCGCGGCTTTCGAGGGCTGGAACGACGCCGGTGACGCCGCCAGTGACGCGCTCGAGCACCTGGACGCGATCTGGGAGGCCGACACGATCATCGAGATCGACGACGAGGCGTACTACGACTACCAGGTGAACCGTCCGGTGATTCGGCAGGTCGACGGGGTGACCCGCGAACTGGTGTGGCCGTCGATGCAGATCTCACACTGCCGGCCGCCCGGCTCCGACCGTGACATCGTGCTGATGCATGGGGTGGAACCCAACATGCGGTGGCGCACCTTCTGCGCCGAGCTGCTGGCGATCGCCGACAAGCTGAACGTGGACACCGTCGTGATCCTCGGCGCGCTGCTGGCCGACACACCGCACACCCGGCCGGTGCCGGTGTCCGGCGCGGCCTACTCCCCCGAATCGGCGAAGTTCTTCGGCCTCGAGGAGACCCGTTACGAGGGCCCGACCGGTATCGCCGGGGTGTTCCAGGACGCGTGCGTGGCGGCGGGCATTCCGGCGGTGACATTCTGGGCCGCGGTGCCGCATTACGTCTCGCAGCCGCCCAATCCGAAGGCCACCGTCGCATTGCTGCGCCGCGTCGAGGACGTGCTCGACATCGAGGTGCCGCTGGCTGACCTGCCCGCCCAGGCCGAGGAGTGGGAGCAGGCCGTCACCGAGATGACCGCCGAGGACGAGGAGATCGCCGAGTACGTGGCCTCCCTCGAACAGCGCGGTGACGCCGAGGTGGACATGAACGAGGCGCTGTCGAAGGTCGATGGCGACGCGCTGGCCGCCGAGTTCGAGCGGTATCTGCGCCGGCGCGGTCCCGGCTTCCGCGGCTAGCCCGAACTCACGTTCGAATACTCTGACGAAGCGCTGACGAGAATGGCGCCGTCAGGGGTGGTCCTGCCGACCAGTTGGTAGGGCTGCGCTACCGTGCAATGGATACTGCCGAGTAACAAGAATCGAGGTTGCTCTCGTGAAACTGGCACTCAGTGACGAGGACGTGAAGTTCCGCGACGAGTTGCGGGAGTTCTTCACCACCCAGATCCCTGCCGAGATCCGCGAACGGGCCCGGACGGACAGTCTGAACTTCCCCGATGACGCGATCACGACCCAGCGGATCCTGAACAAGGCCGGCCTGGGCGTGCCCAACTGGCCGGTCGAGTGGGGCGGTAAGGACTGGACCCCGTTGCAGCGCCAGATCTGGGCCGACGAGATGCGCATGGCCTGCGTCCCCGAACCGCTGGCCTTCAACGCCAGCATGGTCGGTCCGGTGATCGCGCACTTCGGCTCGCAGGAGATCAAGGAACGCTTCCTGCCGCCGACGGCGAACCTCGACATCTGGTGGTGCCAAGGGTTTTCCGAGCCCGAAGCCGGCTCCGATCTCGCCGGGCTGCGCACCGTCGCCGTGCGCGACGGTGACGAGTACGTCATCAACGGCCAGAAAACCTGGACCACGCTCGGCCAGTTCGCCGACTGGATCTTCGTGCTGGCCCGCACCAACCCCGATGCCCCGAAGAAGCAGGCCGGCATCTCGTTCATCCTCGTCGAGATGAACACCCCGGGCATCACGCTGCGGCCGATCAAGCTGATCGACGGCAGCTACGAGGTCAACGAGGTCTTCTTCGAAGACGTCCGGGTGCCCGCCAACCAGCTCGTCGGCGAGGAGAACCAGGGCTGGACCTACGCCAAGTTCCTGCTGTCCAACGAGCGCACCGGCATCGCCCGCATCGGCACCACCAAGCTGTGGCTCGCCGACGTCAAGGAGAACGCCGCGCAGACCAAGGTCGGCACGGGGAGCCTGCTCGAGGACCCGCTGTTCGCCGCCAAGGTCGCCGAGATCGAAAACGAGCTGCTGGCACTGGAACTCACGCAGCTGCGGGTCAGCGGCGACGAGGGCACCGGCAAGCCGAACCCGGCGTCGTCGATCCTCAAGCTGCGGGGCAGCCAGCTGCAGCAGGCCGTCACCGAGCTGGCCGTAGAGGTCGCCGGACCGGATGCACTGCCGTTCGACGGCGGCGCCGACATCGACTCTCCGCTGTGGGCGCAGCACGCGGCGCCGAAGTACCTGAACTACCGCAAGACCTCGATCTACGGCGGAAGCAACGAGGTCCAGCGCACCATCATCTCCTCGACGATCTTGGGACTGTGAGGACCGGCCATGAACTTTGACCTGACCGACGAACAAGAACTCCTGCGCGACACCGCTCGCGAGGTGTTCGCCCGCACCTACGACATCGAGACGCGCAACAAGACCGTCGACTCCGAGCTCGGCTGGAGCCGCGACGTGTGGCGCCAGCTGGCCGAAATCGGCATCCTCGGACTGGGTTTCGAGCCCGAAGAGTCCGGCCAGATCGAGATCATCGTCGTGATGACCGAGCTCGGGCGCCGGCTGGCACCCGAACCGGTCGCGGCCGCCGCACTGATCCCGGGCGGCCTGATCGCCGAGCTCGGCAACGACGAACAGCGCGCTCAGCTCGACGAGGTCGCGGCCGGCGAGCGATTGCTGGCACTGGCGCACACCGAGAAGGGGCTGCGCGGCCTGGACGAATTGTCAACCCGCGCAACCAAAGACGGCGACTCGTGGACGATCACCGGCCGCAAGAATCCGGTGCTTGCCGGTGACAGCGCCGATGCCCTGGTCGTCACCGCGAGCCTGCCCGACGGTGGCGTCGGGGTGTTCCTCGTCGACGCTGCCGCCACCACCCGGCGCGGCTACCGGACGTTCGACGGGCAGCGCGGCGCCGAGATCGACTTCGCCGACACCCCGGCACAACCGCTCGGCGACGGCGGCGATGCCAGTGAACGGATCCACGCGACGCTGATCCGGTACTCCTCGGCACTGTGCGCCGAAGCGGTTGGCGCCATGGACGAGTCGCTGCGTCTGACCACGGAATACCTGAACGCCCGCAAGCAATTCGGCGTGCCGCTCAAGACATTCCAGACGCTCACCCAGCGCGCCGCCGACATGTACGTCTCGCTGGAGCTCGCCCGCAGCATGAACTACTACGCGGCGATGTGCATCACCGACGGCCGGCTCGATCCCGTTGTCGCGGCGCGGGCCAAGCTGCAGATCGGACGATCGGGCAAGCACATCTCTCAGGAGTCGATCCAGATGCACGGCGGGATCGGCGTGACCGCGGAATACCCGGTGGCGCACTACGCCGCCCGGCTCACCGCGATCGACCAGACCCTGGGCTCGGCCACCGACCAGCTGCGATTCCTGTCTTCGCAGGTGGGCAATTGCGGCGCTGTCGCGCTGTAAGGCGCGGTAGCTCAGGGACTTTCCAGCTCCTCCAACCGGGAACTGGTCGAGCGGCCGAGCGCGGCCACCTCCGCATCCATCTTGGGCAGGATGCGCGGGACAAGGGCCGCGATCGGCCGCTCTCCCAATGGTGTTGACAGCAGCGGCTTCAGCCAGCGGAACGCGCCCACCCAGCCGGGCACATTGATCTGACGCTTGCGCTCCTCGATGCCCTTGACGAAGGCTTCGCCGCATTTGTCCACGCTGGTGGTGTTGCCGAGCGGTTTGGGCACCCGGGTGAGCATCTCCCGGAAGCTGGCCAGGTCCTTCTTCGCATCCTGGACCATCGGGGTGTCGATCCACGACATGTGCGCGGAGCCGACAGCGACACCGTGGTGGGCCACCTCGAGGCGCAGCGTGTTGGCGAAGTGTTCGACGCCGGCCTTCGCCGCGTGATACGGCGCCAGCCCCGGGGAGGCGGCGTAGGCCGCGAATGACGACACGATCAACACGTAACCGCGTCGGGAGATGATCGACGGCAGCGTGGCCCGCACGGTGTGGAAGGCGCCCAGCACGTTGATGTCGAGCAGGCGCTTGACGGCGTCCGGATCCACCTGCAGCACCGACCCATACGTCGCGATGCCGGCGTTGGCGACCACGACGTCGATCCCGCCGAACCGCTCGACAGCCTGATCGGCCACCGACTGCATGGCCGACAGATCGCGCACATCGGCGACGGCGGTGAGCACATGGTCCTCGCCGAGTTCGGCGGCCAAGGCGGCCAACGGTTCGGCGTCGATATCGGTCAGGACGAGTTTGGCGCCCTTGCGTCGCAGCCGGCGTGCGACGTCGGCGCCGACCCCGCGGGCGGCACCGGTGATGAAGACGACTTTGTCATTGACGGAACCCATGGCCGTCAAAAGTACACCTACAGCGGCACACCCAACAGGGCGTCGACGGCGGCCGCGACCGCGGCGGGCGCGGTTTCGTCGTGGCCACCGTACTCCAGCGCGTCGGTGACCCAACCATCAACGGCGGCAAGCGCTTTGGGGGAATCGAGGTCGTCGGCCAGATACTGGCGGAGCCGGCCGATCACGTCGGCGGCGGCCGGGCCCGCGGGTAGCGCGGCGGCGGTCCGCCACCGGTGCAACCGGGCGTTGGCCTCGTCGAGCACAGCGTCACTCCACGACCGATCGCTTCGGTAGTGTCCGGCCAGCAGGCCCAGCCGGATGGCAGCCGGATCCACGCCCTGCTCGCGCAACCGGGAGACCAGCACCAGGTTGCCGCGACTCTTGGACATCTTGTGCCCGTCCCAGCCGATCATCCCGGCATGGACGTAGTGCCTGGCGAATCTGCGCTCCCCCACCACACATTCGGCATGCGCGGCGGAGAACTCGTGGTGCGGGAAGATCAGGTCGCTGCCGCCGCCCTGGACGTCGAAACCAAAACCGATGCGGTTCAAGGCAATCGCCGCGCACTCGACATGCCAACCGGGTCGGCCCGGACCGAACGGGGCGGGCCAGCTGGGCTCATCGGGCCGGGCGGCCCGCCACAGCAGTGCGTCGAGCGGATCCGCCTTGCCGGGGCGATCTGGGTCACCGCCGCGCTCGGCGAACAGCCGGGTCATCGTGTCGTGGTCGTAGCCCGACTCGTAGCCGAACTGGGTGGTGGCGTCGGCGCGGTAGTAGATATCGGGGTACTCGGCGTCGTCGACGACGTAAGCCGCCCCGGATGCGAGCATCTTCTCGACCAGCTCGACAACCTCGCCGATGGTGTCGGTGGCGGCGACGTAATCGCGTGGCGGCAGTACCCGCAACGCGGTCATGTCCTCACGGAACAGCGCAATCTCGCGGGCGCCGAGTTCGCGCCAGTCCACCCCGTCACGATTGGCCCGTTCGAACAGCGGGTCATCGACGTCGGTGATGTTCTGCACGTAGTGCACCTGGTGGCCGCTGTCGAGCCAGACCCGGTGCACGAGGTCGAACGCCAGATACGTCGCGGCGTGGCCGAGGTGCGTCGCGTCATAGGGCGTGATGCCGCAGACGTACATCGTCGCGGTCTCCCCCGGCGATGTCGGGCGGATCTGACGGTCGGCGGTGTCGTACAACCGCAGGGCCGGCCCGCGGCCGGGCAGCTGTGGGATGTCGACGGCCGGCCAGGACTGCATGGCCTCGACTCTAAGGGTTTCGCTGTTCACGGCGCTCTCAGGTGGTGTGGTGACCCGGACTCTTGCGAAGACAGTGACAACGGGACGGGTGGATTCATTCCTAGCTCGCCAGCCACATGGCATCGAGCAGGAGGTCGGCCACCTCGGACCGGCACATCAGCAGATCGGGCAGGTAGGGGTCGGGCCTGTTGTAACGCAGCGGCGACCCGTCGATTCGGGTGGCGTGCAATCCGGCCGCCTGCACGACCCCGGCCGGGGCCGCCGAGTCCCACTCCCACTGGCCGCCGGCGTGGATGTAGGCGTCGGCGTCGCCGCGCACCACCGCCATCGCCTTGGCACCGGCCGATCCGATCCGGAGGAACTCGATGTCGAGGCGGTCGCGCAGCCGCCACAGCACGGCCGGGGGGCGGTTGGAGCTGGCCGTGATGCGGATCGGGCCGGGCGGCGCCGGCGGCGGAGCGGCCACGGTGTCCGAGCGAAACACCTCGCCCATCGCGGGCAGCGCGACGGCGGCGTCGGTGATGCTGCCGTCCGGTCCGCCGGTCCGCTGCCACAGGGCGACGTGCACGGCCCAGTCGGTCCGTCGCGGCATCGAGAACTCGCGGGTGCCGTCGAGCGGGTCGATGATCCACACCCGGTCGGCGTGGAGCCGCTTCAGGTCGTCGTAGGCCTCTTCGGAGAGCACCGCGTCACCGGGCCGCTCGGCACGCAGCCGGCGCAGGATCAGCGCATTGGCGCGCACGTCGCCGGCATCGCCCAGGGCAGGCGGAAAGTCGAACCCGACCTCGTCCCGCACCGACAGCAGCAGCCGGCCTGCCTCCTCGGCCAGGTCGGCGGCCAGGGCCGCGTCGGTCATGCTCATCACGTCAGTATCTCTGGTCAGAAGGCCGGCCAGGGAATCGGCCGGTGCCGATCGGGTCCGGGCATGACGGGTTCGGCCAGCAGGGTCCGGACCCGCCGTCGCAGCGCCGCAACCTCGGCCGGGGTGATGTGGTCGCGAAGCTGTTCGGCGAGCGGCCCGGCCAGTTGCTCACCGAGGTCGGCGATCGACTCCAGCGTCTCGTCGTCGATGGGCTTGCCTGCCCAGCCCCACAGCACGGTGCGCAACTTGTCCTGGACGTGCAGCGAGACGCCGTGATCGACGCCGTACACCCGGCCGTCCACGCCGGCCAGGATGTGCCCGCCTTTGCGGTCGGCGTTGTTGACGATCACGTCGAATACCGCCATCCGCCGCAACCGCGGGTCGTCGGCATGCACCAGGGTGACGTCATTGCCGGCGTAGTCGTAGGCGCGCAGCACCGAAAGATAGCCCGGCGGAACGGATCCCGGCGGACAGATGTCGACGAGCTCGGGCCCGGCCGGTTCGGTGTCGTCACTGTCGCCGGGTTGGTCGACCCACAGCTGAAGCATCCCGGGTCCGGCCGGGCCGTCGCGAATGATGGTGTGCGGCACGATGTTCCAGCCCAGCGCCGCCGAGACCAGATACGAGCCGACTTCGCGGCCGGCGAGGGTGCCGTCGGGGAAATCCCACAGCGGCTGCTCCCCCGCGACCGGCTTGTACACGCAGTGCACGATGCGGTCCGACCAGGCGGCTTCGCACAGGAAGGTGGCGTTGCTCGCCGAGCGGATCCGCCCGAGGATCGTCAGCTCACCGCAGCGCAGCGCGTCGCGGGCCAACGCCTCGTCGGCGCCCGTCACGAGTCGAAATCGTCGTCGGCCTCGCCGAACGCGCCGCGCCGATATCCGTTGGTGCGCACGCAGATGTGCCCTTCGGGATCCAGCGGCTCATCACAGAGCGGGCACGGCGGGCGTCCGGCCGAGATGACCCGGGTCGAGCGGGAGGCGAATTGGCGGGCCGACTCGGGCGTGAGGAAAACCCGCACCGCGTCGGGACCTTCCTCGGCGTCGTCGAGCACCACCGAGGCATCGAACTCGGTCTCGGAGACAGCGAGCAACTCCACGACGACCGTCTGGGCCTCGGAATCCCACCCGAGGCCCATCGTCCCGACCCGGAACTCGGCGTCGACCGGAGTGATCAGCGGGCTGAGGTCTTCCACATCGGTCTCCGGCGGCAGCGGGGTGCCGAACCGGCGGTTGATCTCGACCAGCAGCGCCGCGATGCGCTCGGCCAGGACGGCGACCTGTTGTTTTTCCAGGATGACGGAGATGACCCGGCTGTCGTGAACAGCCTGCAGATAGAAGGTTCGGTTTCCGGGCTGCCCGACGGTCCCGGCGACGAATCGGTCGGGTGTGCGGAAGACGTGAATTGCGCGGGCCATGTTATTTCCAAAATACCGGCTCGAACACCCGAGCTGTAATTGGAGCTTCAGTCCGTCGACCCACCCACGACGGCGTCGTCGGCGTTCTTGTCGCCCTCGGCCGGTGGCGGGGCGCTGAGCGCCGAGGCGAGTTCGGCGCCGGTGTGGTTGACGTGCACCACAAATGGGCGAATCGCCGTGTAGCGGATCACGCTCATCGACGCCGGGTCGGCGGTGATCCGCTGGAAGCTGTCGAGGTGCGTGCCGAGCGCGTCAGCGACGACGGCCTTGATCACATCGCCGTGCGTACAGGCGATCCACAGCGCGTCGTGGCCGTGCTCCTCGGCGAGCCTGCGGTCATGCTCGCGCACCGCGGCCACCGCGCGGGCCTGCACCTGCGCCAGACCTTCGCCGTCGGGGAAGACGGCCGCGCTGGGCTGCTGCTGCACCACCGCCCACAGCGGCTCCTTCACCAGATCCTTCAGCGCCCGCCCGGTCCACTGCCCGTAGTCCACCTCGGCGAGCCGCTCGTCGACCGCCGGCTCGAGGTTCAGCTCGGCGGCCAGCGGCTCGAGGGTCAGGCGGCAGCGCAGCAGCGGAGATCGCACCAGGGCTTTGATCGGCAGGCCTTTGACCCGGTCGACGAGCGCGGCGGCCTGAGCCTGACCCTTCTCGTCGAGTTCGACGCCCTCGGTCCGGCCGGCCAACGTGTGCGCGGTGTTCGATGTCGAGCGGCCGTGCCGCAGCAGGATGACGGTCAACTGGCCGCCACCACACCGGTGCTCAGCAGCGCCATCACGACCAGAGCCAGCACTACGCGGTAGCCGACGAACCAGTACATCGCGTGGTTGGCGACGAAGCGCAGCAGCCAGGCGATCGCGGCGTAGCCGACGATGAACGTGATGATCACCGACACCAGCAATTGCGCGCCGGTGGCGCTCATTCCCTCGGTGACCGGATGGAAGGCGTCGGGAAGGGAGAACAGTCCCGAGGCCAGCACAGCCGGAATGCCAAGCAGGAAGCCGAATCTCGCCGAGAGCGGGCGGTCGATGCCGAGGAAGAGGCCCGCACTGATCGTCGAGCCGGACCGGGAGACGCCCGGGATCAGGGCCAAACATTGGGCGAGGCCGACGGTCAAGCCGTCCTTCCACGTCAGTTGCTCGAGGTGGCGGGTCTGCTTGCCGAAGTACTCGGCGGCGGCGATCACGGCGGAGAACACCAGCATCGCGGTGGCGATGATCCATAGGTTGCGGACCTCGCCGCGGATCACCTCTTTGAACGCCACACCGATCACGACGATCGGAATCGTGCCGATGATGACGTACCAGCCCATCCGGTAATCGATGTTGTCCCGGTGGGCCTTGACGAACAATCCGTTGAACCAGGCCTTGAGGATTCGCCAGATGTCGCGGGCGAAGAACACCACGACGGCGAACTCGGTACCCAACTGGGAGACCGCCGTGAACGATGCGCCGGCGTCGGCCGAGAAGAAGACCCGGGACACGATCGCCAGATGGCTCGACGACGAGATCGGCAAGAACTCGGTCAGGCCCTGCACGATCGACAAGACCACGACCTGCAACCACGACATCGGCGTGACATCCACGTCGCCGACCGTACTGGATAGACCTGGGGGTTCAGCGCACCGGCTGAGCGTGCGCGACCGCGTCGCGCACGGCGGCCGTCAGGCTGCGCTCGTCGTCGACGTCGAAGTCGGTGAGGCTGCGGGTCGCGGTCGCGACCACGTCCTCCTCGTGCGGCACGGGACCGGCCAAACGCGGGTGGTAGACCTCCACCAGAAGCTGGCCGCGGTGGACCTGGAAGGAGAAGCTGCGGCCATCGCCGAGGTGACCGAATCCGCTGGCGAACACGCCAGTGGAAATGTCCTCGATCGCGAACTCTCGCCCGTCAATGGCCAGCGTCATGAGGTCACCATAACGCGGGTTACGGGACAAGAGAAGACAATCACGTCAATTTGTCTTCCCTCTGCCCGCCTAGACTTCCTGATCGACAGGGGGCGACTTGGTCGCTCGATCTTGAACACAACCGGGGGCTACCCGTTGGCAGAAGTGGTAAACCGGACCGGTTTGCGCAGGTCCACCGCTGTTTTGCTGGCGTTTGCCCTGCTCACGGGCGCTAGCTCAACTGCTTGCTCGACAAATCCGCTGGCCACGCCGCCGCCCACGATCGAGCCGGCCGGCCCCGCGGTGTCCCCGCCACCGGCCACCCGTCCCGCCGGTGAGATCCTCCCGCTGGGCGGGAACCCGGATGCCGCGGTGTTCGACGAGCGGACCGGGTCGCTGGCGGTATTGACTCCCGGCGCCGAGCCGCAGGCCCCCGGGACCCTGACCTTGTTCAGCTCGTCGGGTGTTCCCCGCGAACTCACCCTGCCCGGCCCGGCGACGGCGATCGCCGGTGACAACCAGGGCGCGGCGTACCTGTCCACCCGTGGCGGTTACGTCACCGTCGACTTGACTGCGGGGACCGCCACCCCGGTGTCCATCAACGACGAGGCCGGCACCGACTTCACCGCGATCGCGCGCCGCGCCGACGGCCGGCTGGTGCTCGGCAGCGCCGACGGAACCGCCTACACCCTGGGTTCGGACACCGCCGTGGCGGAGAAGGTGAAGATGTTCGCGCGAGTCGACGCCGTGGTCACCGAGGGCAACAACGCGGTGGTCCTCGATCGCGGGCAGACCTCGGTGACCTCACTGAACAGCGAGGGCCGCACCCAGCAGGCGCTGCGCGCCGGTGAAGGCGCCACCACGATGGTGGCCGATCCGCTGGGCCGGGTGCTGGTGACCGATACCCGCGCCGGCCAGCTGCTGGTGTTCGGCGTCGATCCGCTGATCGAGCGGCAGGCCTACCCGGTGCCGGAGGCGCCGTACGGACTGGCCGGGTCCCGGAATCTGACGTGGGTTTCGCAAACCGCGTCGAACATGGTTGTTGGTTACGATTTAACGACTGGTATCCCTGTGGAAAAGGTGCGTTACCCGACCGTGCAGCAACCGAACTCGCTGGCTTTCGACGACAAGTCCGACACGCTCTACGTGGTGTCGGCAGCCGGTGCCGGGGTGCAGGTGATCCGCAACGCGGCGGGCGGCCGATGAGTGCAGCGCACCGCGGCGGAATGCCGGCGAGCTGGGAAGTCGAACTGTCCGACGACTACGAGTGGATCCCGCTACGGCTACCACCGGACGTGACCCGCATCAGCGCCTCCACCCGGCTGTCGATCGAAGCCGAGTACCGGGGCTGGGAACTGACCCGCGTTCGCCTCTACACCGACGGTAGCCGTCGAGTCCTCTTGCGGCGCAAGAAGTCTCGTTTCAACGGCCAGGCCGCCGACCAACCCGAGCTGTGATGTACGACGCGCTGCGGCGGGCATTCTTCCTGGTGCCGGCCGAACGCATCCACACGTTCGTATTCGGCTCGCTGCGCGCCGTGACCGCGACCAACGCCACCCGGGAACCGTTGCGCCGTCGGCTTGCACCGCGTGATCCGGTGCTGGCCAGCACCGTGTTCGGGGTGCGGTTCCCCGGACCCATGGGGTTGGCCGCCGGCTTCGACAAGGACGGCCTGGGACTGAAGACCTGGGGCGCGCTCGGATTCGGCTACGCAGAGGTCGGCACGGTCACGGCTCAGCCGCAGCCGGGCAACCCACTGCCGCGGTTGTTCCGCCTCCCCGAGGACCGCGCATTGCTCAACCGGATGGGCTTCAACAATCACGGCGCCGGGCAGTTGGCGCTGCAGCTGGCCCGCTATCGGCCCGATTGGCCCGTCGGGGTGAACATCGGCAAGTCCAAGGTCACCCCGCCGGAGCAGGCCGCCGACGATTACCGTGCCAGCGCACGACTACTCGGCCCGCTGGCCGACTACCTGGTGGTCAACGTCAGCTCCCCCAATACGCCCGGGCTTCGCGACCTGCAGGCGGTCGAATCGCTGCGGCCGATTCTGTCGGCGGTGTTGGACGAGACGTCGACGCCAGTTCTGGTGAAGATTGCCCCGGACCTGTCCGACGAGGATGTCGACGCCGTCGCCGATTTGGCCGTGGAATTGGGACTGGCCGGGATCGTCGCGACCAACACCACGATCTCGCGGGCCGGCCTGCGGACGCCCGGCGTCGACGAGCTCGGGCCGGGCGGTATTTCCGGGCCGCCGGTGGCGCGGCGGTCCCTGGAGATCCTGCGCCGGTTGTACGGGCGGGTCGGCAAGGACCTGGTGCTGATCAGTGTGGGTGGCATCGAGACCGCCGACGACGCGTGGGAGCGCATCACCTCCGGCGCCGCACTGCTGCAGGGCTACACCGGGTTCATCTACGGTGGCGGCTTGTGGGCCAAGGAGATTCACGACGGTATCGCCGCCCGACTGCGTGCCGGCGGATTCTCATCCTTGAGCGACGCAGTCGGATCGGCGGCGCGCTAGTTCTGCTCGTACGTGCCATGGATGACCGCGCGCGCAATGGAATTCATGAACAGGTTGAACCCGAGGTAGGCCGGGCTGGCATCTTCGGTCAGCTCCAGCTTCGGCACCTTCACCGCGTGCACGGCGACGTAGTAGCGGTGATAGCCGTGCCCCTGCGGCGGGGCGGCACCCAGGAACCGGCGGATGCCGGCGTCGTTGACCAATGTCAGGGCCTCGCCCGGAAGCACCGAGCCGTCACCGACACCGGAGGGAAGTTCGGTGACGGTAGCGGGCAGGTTGGCCACCGCCCAGTGCCAGAAGCCGGAACCGGTGGGCGCGTCGGGGTCGTAGACGGTGACGGCGAAGCTCTGGGTCTCCTCCGGAAAGCCCGACCAGCTCAGCTGCGGCGAGACGTCTTCGCCGCCGGCGCCCATGATTCCACTGACCTGAGCGTTCTTCCACTGCTCGCCGTCGTTGAAGTCGGTGCTGGTCAGTGTGAAACTGGGCAGCTTGGGCAGGAAGTCGTAGGGGTTGTACGGAAATGCCATGTGCTGGTTTTCCTTTCGTTGTCAGCAGTTCTTGAGGAAGTGCTCGAGCACCTGAGTGCCGAAGTGCAATGCGTCCACGGGTACCCGCTCGTCGACGCCGTGGAACAGTGCCGCGAAGTCCAGTTCGGGCGGCAGGCGTAGCGGGATGAATCCGAAGCACCGGATACCAAGCTTGGCAAAGGCTTTGGCGTCCGTTCCACCAGAGAGCATGTACGGCACGGTCCGGGCTTCCGGATCGACGGCCAGTAGCGCGGCATTCATCGCGTCGACGAGGTCGCCGTCGAACGTCGTCTCGTAGGACGGCAGGTCGCGCTCCCATTCGCGGGTGACGTCGGGACCGATCAGCTCATCGATCTCCCGCTCGAACGCCTCTTTGCGCCCGGGTAGCACCCGGCAGTCGATGACCGCTTCGGCGGTCTGCGGGATCACGTTGGCTTTGTAGCCGGCTTTGAGCATGGTGGGGTTGGCGGTGTCGCGCAGTGTCGCGCCGACGATGCGGGCGATGCCGCCGAGCTTGGCGATCGTGCCTTCCAGATCGGGCGACGCGGGATCGAAGCTGTAGCCGGTCTCCTCGGCGACGGCGGTGAGGAACTGCTCCACGGAATCGCTGAGCACCAAGGGGAATTGGTGACGGCCCAGGCGGGCGACGGCCTCGGCGACGGCGGTGACGGCGTTGTCGTCGTGCACCATCGAGCCATGCCCGGCGCGGCCCCGCGCGGTCAGCCGCATCCAGGACAGCCCTTTTTCGGCGGTCTCGATCAGATAGAGCCGGCGTTCGCCGCCGTCCTTGTGCGGCACGGTGAGCGAGAAGCCGCCCACCTCACCGATCGCCTCGGTGATGCCCTCGAAAAGGTCGGGGCGGTTCTGGATCAACCACTGTGCGCCGTAGGTGCCGCCGTGCTCCTCGTCGGCGACGAACGCGAACACCAGATCGCGGGGCGGCACGACGCCGGCACGTTTGAAGTGCCGGGCGACCGCGATCATCATGCCGCACATGTCTTTCATGTCGACCGCACCGCGGCCCCACACGTAGCCGTCGGCGACAGCGCCGGAGAACGGGTGCACGCTCCAGTCGGCGGGCTCGGCGGGCACCACATCGAGGTGACCATGGATCAACAGCGCGCCGCGGCTGGGGTCCGCGCCGGGCAGGCGAGCGAAGACATTGCCCCGGCCCGGCGCTCCGGACTCGATGTACTCGGTTGCATATCCGACGGCGGACAGCTGCTCGGCCACCCAGAGGGCACACTCCGCCTCGCCCTTGGTGGTCGCCAACTCGCCGGTGTTGGAGGTGTCGAACCGGATCAGGGAACTGACGAGATCAACCACCTCGTCGACGGCTTGTGTCACAGTCCCCTTTCCTACCACTGGCTCGAGGCGGCCGCGGGCGCGGATGTCGGGCATTACCACATGTTTCCCAAGAACCACTCGCGCAACACGCCGATTTAGGGTTTGATTTAGCGGATGACTCCCCGCCTGCCCGCGATCGCGGCACTGCTGTGCCTGTCGGTCAGCGGCTGCTCGGCCGTGACGGCGGGTATCGCGCAGCCTGCCGAACGTGCGCCGCTGACCAGCCCGGACGGCCTTCCGGCGCTGCTGCTCTCGGCGCCCGATGTGGGTGCGGCGCTGGCCAGCGACGACGTGGTCGTCACCACCGACGTAAACAAGGCGTGGAACGACAGCGCCCACTTCGCCGACGTGAACTGCCTGGCCATCGCCGGTGCTGCCCAGCAGGGGGTGTACGCCAACAGCGGGTCGACGGCCATCCACGGCCAGGTGCTGCGGGAGGCGCCGACGGCGCCGCAGTGGTCGCACTTCGCCGTGCAGGCAGTGGTGTCGTTCCCGACCGCGCAGGCCGCTTCGGACTTCTTCACAGCCTCGCAGCGCGGCTGGGCGGCCTGCTCGAACCGGGAGCTCAACTACGCCCAGCCGATCGGCCCGCCGCAGGTGTGGTCGGTTGGGCAGACCAGCACCGATCACGACGTGCTTGCGGTGTCGCGGGTGCAGCAGAGCCCGCAGCGATGGGCGTGCCAGCGGGCGCTGACCGTGCACAGCAATGTCGCGGTGGACGTCGAGGCGTGCAGCCTGGCTGGGCCAACAGCGGCGGCCAGTGCGATCGCCGGGCAGATCGCCGGGCGGCTGCCCTCGGCCTAGTTTTGGGCTGCGGTCCTCGATCCGTTAGCCTTAGCTGCTCACTGAGTCCGAGTGGCGGAATGGCAGACGCGCTAGCTTGAGGTGCTAGTGCCCTATTAACGGGCGTGGGGGTTCAAGTCCCCCCTCGGACACATCCGGCGACACGACTTTGGTCGGCTGTCGCCGTCACCTGACGTAAGTGCGGTTCTTATTCCAGATGCAGACGTCAAGCTGACGTAAACCTCGGCGCGTTCGACCGGCCGTACATCGAATCCGGCCTGCCGGCCGCGATCGCCAACATCAATCTCGACTACGTCGGCTACACCATCGTCGCGTTATTCGTCGTCTCCTGGCTCCTTGCCATCTCGATCTGGCGACTAGGCCGCATCGAAGAACGCAGGGCCACCGACCTCTGCGGGTGCACCCCTCAATATCGCTTCACCTCTAACTAACTTGTTGCGCTGCAGCACCATTCGCACTGTTACTACAGGGGTCTGTTAGCCGTCTAGGCACATACGCAAGGACACCTTCCCCACTCTTCAGCCGCTGCTCGCATATAGCAGATCTGCTATCATCCTTACATGAGTAGTTACGGCGGTGATCTTGTCCGGGAAGCGCGCAAGCGCGCCGCGCTGACTCAACGCGAACTGGCCGAACGCGCAGGCACGGTGCAGCCCGTCGTGGCGCGCTGGGAATCTGGCCGCACCGCGATCAGCCTCGACGACGTTCGCCGTCTTGTTCGGTTGTGCGGCTTCGACCTGGAGATCATGCTGGTCCCCGCTGATGACAGCGACGCAGCCCAAGCCCGTCGTCTCGCCGGCCTCACCGGACAGGAACGCCTCGAGCGCCATGCCCGGCTCACGCGTCAACTGGCTGCGCTGCGCGCCGCGAACTGACCGGCAATGGAACTCGACCTCGAACGTCTGCTGCAGGTGCTACACCGCCACGGCGTCGTCTACGTCCTCATCGGCGGGCTCGCCGCCGTGTACCACGGCTCGCCGTTTCCCACCGAGGACGCCGACATCACCCCACAGCCCGACCGCGCCAATCTTGACCGACTCGCCGCCGCCCTGCGAGAACTCAACGCCCGGATACGAACCGAGACCGAACCTACTGGCCTACCGTTCGCTTTCGACGCCGCGTCCCTGGCCGCTGCGCGCACCTGGAACCTCGTCACCGACGCCGGCGATCTCGATCTGAGCTTCGAACCCTCAGGCACCCAAGGCTATTCAGATCTTCGACGCGACGCCTCAGACGCACACCTCTACGGTGTCACCGTCCAAGTCGCGTCGCTGGCCGACATCATCAGGTCCAAGCAAGCCGCCAACCGGCCCAAAGATCAACGCGTACTCCCCACACTTCGTGAGATCCTGGCGCAACCAGACTCGAAATGAACTCGGCCCTTCGGCAGTCGCCGGCCAGGCCCATTGATCCACGATCACCATCGGCAAACTCACTGGTCAACGACTCGGTTGAAATGTCTCAACTCGTGTCGTACGTGGCGAAGTCCCCCTCGGACACAACATCATCACTTTCGGTACTGCAGCTAGATAGTCGGCAGTTCCCTTCGACACGGTCCGCGCGGTGCCTGCATCTGACGAATGGCGTTGATCCGTTCGAGTGAACCGTCCACATTGATGTCACTTTCCTGTGAAGTTACCTTTTCACCCAAATTGGGTGCTGTTTAGCCTTGATCCACCGATCGAATAGGAGTTGGGGCGGGTTGTAAAAACGAAATGCCCTGTCGCGGTGAAAGAATGGGATTTGTCTAGGATCACATTCGGTCAGAACGAAGGGCATCTCGTAGATGCAACTATCTCACACTCGTCCTGTGGCGTCAGCCCGCTTTGATGACCCCAATCTGGTGTCGTGTGCCGGGCTGGTCCCGATGGCCGCTCTGGCTCATCAGTGCGGGTTGAGCAGCCTGGCTGATGAGCACATCACGGTGCCGACCGACAAGGGCGCCAACGCCGGGGCGAAAGTCTTGTCGCTGGTCGCGGGCATGGTAGCTGGTGCTGACAGCATCGATGACATGGCCTTGCTGCGCCACGGCGCGATGGGCACCGTGTTCGACCGCCCGTACGCCCCGTCGACGCTGGGATCGTTCCTGCGCGAATTCAGCTTCGGTCATGTCCGCCAACTCGACGCCGTGGCGGCGCGGTTGCTGGCCGGTCTGCACGAACGCACTCCGGTGCTGGCCGGTGTTGACGGTCCGGTGTGTGTTGATCTCGATGACACCATCATCGAAGTGCACGGCTACACCAAACAGGGATCTGGTTACGGATACTCCGGGGTCCGTGGGTTAAATGCGCTGATCGCCACGCTCACCACTGAGCATGGTGCACCGATCATCTGCGGCCAACGCCTACGCAAAGGCGCCTGCGGATCAGCACGTGGAGCTGCCCGCATCGTCGGCGACACGCTGGCCACCGTGACACGACTGCGCTCTTCGGCGGCAGCCACCCGGCCGCTGCTGCGAGCCGACTCGGCGTTCTACGGCTACCCAACCGTGGCGGCTGCTCTGCGCGGTGGTGCCGACGTGTCGATCACCGTGCGCCTGGACCCAAAAGTCAAAGCCGCCATCGCCGCCATACCCGAGGACGCCTGGATCTCGATCCAGTACACCGACGCGATCTACGACGAGAACACCCAGCGCTGGATCTCGCGCGCCGAGGTCGCCGAGATCGACTTCACCGCGTTCAGCTCCCGCAAAACCAGCGAGCAGATCCCCGGCAGGCTGGTGGTGCGGCGCATCCCCGACCTCAACCCCGCCAGCGGCGAGGGGCAGACCACCCTGTTCGACACCTGGCGCTTCCATGCCTTCTTCACCACCACCGACCTCGATACCGTCACCGCCGACAAGACCCACCGCGGCCACGCGCTCATCGAGCAGGTCCACGCCGACCTCAAAGACTCTGCTCTGGCCCATCTGCCCTCGGGGCGATTCGGCGCCAACGCCGCCTGGCTGGTGTGCGCAGCGATGGCGTTCAACCTCACCCGCGCCGCGGCCACCCTGACCGGACCAGCGCTGGCCAAAGCCCGCACCGGCACCATCCGCCGCACCCTGATCAGCGTGCCGGCACGCATCGCCTCCTCGGCCCGACGCCTGACCCTGCACCTGCCACGCAACTGGCCCTGGGAAACCGCGTGGAACACCCTGTTCCACAGTCTGTTTGGCCGAAACCGGCCACTGCTGGCCTAACAGAGCAACCCCAACCGCCCGCACGAGACGAAAGACCCACAGGAACAAGCCGATACCGAGATCGGGCCATCACACACACCCACCTCACGGCACACCCCGGGCCCAACGCACACAATCGAAATCGACTTCACACCGACAGCTCACCGGTGGATCGAGGTTTAGTGCATACGGTTTGTTCGATTCAATGACGTGACGTTCGACCCAGCCGGGGGCGCCCGTGAATGACATAGAACGAGCCAATCTCGCCGAATTAATCCGTCGGACGCGGCAGATTCTCGACTGGGCGATACTCGATCGCGGTAGCAACGTTCCGGTTCATCTTCGCGATCCACTCATCAACGCATGGACGAGCGTCACGAACCGACGATTCGTCGAGCTAGAACAGCAGATCGCATCCGGAGAACGCGACGAGGAGTTGGACGCGCACGGCTTGAGCGGGCCAGAGTTGACTGCCAAACTGGCAGCCTTCAACGCACCATTTCTTCAGTGGGCAGACCTTGAACGTAGGACGAGAGCGCGGAGGTTCAGAGGACCATGGCATCCCAAATTGAATTCATAAAGGAACGTTGATGGCACTCCCCTTGCCAGAGGCCCCTCGTCCGAGGCGCGGTATTCGACAGTGGTTCGTTGAAGCGATCTCCGCTAAAGGCGCGCTAAATCGTCTTGCGCGAAAGGCACTCGAGGCTGCGGACATCGTGCTCGGCTCGACCCCCGGCGCAGAAGTTGGCAAAGAGCTGAAGGAGGTCGTGGAGTTCGCCATAAGGAAGGATTAGGCGTCCACCCGTGCAGGTTCAACTCCCCCTGGGACACTCTTGTTTCACCGATCGCGGCGGATGGCGCGCAGTGCATCCCCGAGCGTCCACACCGCGAGCCCGATCAGCGCGACGTCTTTGATCAGGAACTGACCAGTCGACGACAGCGCCGGAAAGCCGCCCGCGGATGCTTCCCAGATGCCGGGCGTGGTGACCAGGAAACTGATTGTGGCGAGGAACAGACCTACCGCCATGACGCTGCCCGCCACCGATACCGTCGGCCACCACGGCTTGACGGCGAGCAGCAGCGCCGTCGCGATCTCGACGACGCCCAACACCGTCGAGAATGCGGTCACCGAGAAGATGCCGTACACCCAGCTCATGAACGGGCTGTTGGCGACCAGCGGCTGGATGCCGTGCGCCTCATAGTCGGTGAACTTCAACGCGCCAATCCAGCCGATCACGATCACTAGTCCGTAGCGCGCTGCCAACGCGCCCACTGCGCCTGCCGCCGAATCGGTTACCTGGATACGAGCCGGTGTCTGGATGGTGGTCATTGTGAAACCCTTTCTGTGGTCCGTTCGACCGATTGGTGCGCTTCTGACCACGCTGCGTTACATCGGCGGACGCCGTAACGGTTATGACGGCTCACACCACTACAGAGGCGGCACCACGGAAAGGAAGAACGCACCGATGAATCCTCCGAACTTTGACTTCACCGGTCTGCGCGCGTTGTTCATCAACTGCACCCTGAAAAGGTCGCCCGAGACCAGCAACACCCAAGGGCTGATCGACATCAGCAGCTCGATCATGGCGGCGCACGGCGTCGCGGTCGACGTGGTACGCGCCGTCGATTACGACATCGCCACCGGCGTGTGGCCCGACATGCGCGAACATGGCTGGGCTACCGACGATTGGCCGGAGTTGTTCGAAAAGGTGCTCGCCGCAGACATTTTGGTGCTCGCCGGGCCGATCTGGCTCGGCGACAACAGCTCGGTCATGAAGCAGGTACACGAGCGGCTCTACGGTGGATCGCATCTGCTCAACGATGCCGGCCAGTACCTCTACTACGGCCGCGTCGGCGGCTGTCTGATCACCGGCAACGAGGACGGGGTGAAGCATTGTGCGCAGAATGTGCTGTACACGCTGCAGCACATCGGGTACACCATTCCCCCACAGGCGGACGCCGGGTGGATCGGAGAAGCAGGTCCCGGACCGTCCTACCTGGATCCCGGTTCGGGTGGGCCGCAGAACGACTTCACCAATCGCAACACGACCTTCATGACGTGGAATTTGATGCACCTGGCGCAGCTGCTGCGCAGCGCCGGCGGCATACCGGCCTACGGCAATGTTCGATCGGGGTGGGACGCCGGATGTCGCTATGATTTCGCCAATCCGGAATACCGCTGAGCGGATAGTATTTCGTCTCGATGATCGGGACGGAGAACGACGAGTCGGCGACGGTCGCTTCACTGCGGGTCGGCGACGAGCGGACGTTTGCCGCCCTGGTCGACCGTCATACGCCTGCGCTGCTGAGGGTCGCGCGCGGCTACGTCAGAACCACCGAGGCCGCCGAAGAGGTCGTCCAGGAAACCTGGATCGCGCTGATCAAGGGGATCGACAAGTTCGAGGGCCGATCCTCGCTTCGGACATGGCTTTTCACGGTCATGATCAACATCGCCAAAGCCCGCGGTATCCGCGATCAGCGCACCGCCGACGCAGAACTGGCGGCGACCGGCGGGAGCACCGTCGACCCGGCGCGGTTCCGTTCCGCAAGCGACCCGGACTGGCCCGGGCACTGGCGAGATGAGCGCGCACCGGCACCTTTTCCTGACACCCCCGAGGGGTCGGTGCTCAGTACCGAATTCATCGCTGTCGCACGCCGCGAGTTGGACAAACTCCCCGACCGCCAACGCACGGTCGTGGCCATGCGCGACATGCTGGGATTCGACTCCAGCGAGGTGTGCGAACTGCTGGACATCAGCGTCGCCAACCAGCGTGTCCTGCTCCACCGTGGACGCGCGGCCATCCGGCAAGCACTCGAGGACTACGTACGGGAGGCGCCGTGACCCCTGAACCGATGTCCTGCAACGAATTGGTCGAACTGGTCACCGCCTACCTCGACGGCTCCCTGGACCTGACGTCGCGATCGCGCTTCGATCTGCACCTGCTCGACTGTGACGGCTGCGCGTCGTACCTCCAACAGTTCCAGGCCACCATCGACACGCTCGGCAAGATCGATCACGAGCATCTCGACCCAGAATTTCGGGGCAAGCTGCTGGCCGCCTTCCGCGACTGGCGGTAGTCCACTCGCGTCTGTAACGCATCTGCCCCCGCGAATCACTAAGCGTCGGAACATCAACGACAGGAGTCCGACGTGAAAATCATCCTGACCACCGCCGCGTTCGGCATCGCCGTAGGCACGGCCCTGTGTACGCCCGGCGTCGCCGCCGCCATTCCGACCAGCGGCTCAGCCGCCGACGTCGTGAAGGCATTGCAGGACCAGGGCTACAGCGTGCAGTTCAACGGGACGCTGAGCGGTCCGCTGTCCCGCTGCACGGTCGATGGTGTGCACGGCCTGACGGTGATGATGATGCCGGACGGCTCGTTGATGATGCGGATGGATCCGAACAACCCCGGTGTCGCTTACGTCGACCTGTCCTGCCCGATCGGCAACTAGGTCTGCTTGACCCGACCCCGTGTCTTGACCAGGCTCGCGACCGTGGTCACCAGCAGCACCACGCCGATCACGCCCATCGACATCGGAGTCGAAATCTCCGGCACCGCAACATGCTGGCCACCGTTGATGAACGGCAGGCTGTTCTCGTGCAGCGCGTGCAGCACCAGCTTGACGCCGATGAACGCCAGGATCAGCGACAGCCCGTAGGACAGGTACACCAGCCGGTCGAGCAGGCCCCCGATCAGGAAGTACAGCTGTCGCAGCCCCATCAACGCGAACGCGTTGGCGGTGAACACGATGTAGGGCTGCTCGGTCAGACCGTAGATCGCCGGAATCGAATCCAGTGCGAACAGCACATCGGTGAAGCCAATGGCGATGAGCGCCAACAACATCGGCGTGACGGTCCGTTTGCCGTCGAGCGTGGTGAGGAACTTGTCGCCGTCGTAGTCATCGGTCGTCGGGACGACGCGCCGCACCAGCGCGATGATGCGGCTGTCGCGTTTCTCCTCGACCTCCTTCTCGTGGCCGGCCTCCTTCGCGAGCTTGATCGCGGTAAGCACCAAGAAGATTCCGAACAGGTAGAACACCCAGCTGAACGCGCTGATGGCCGCGGCACCCACCGCGATGAAACCGGCGCGCATCACCAGCGCCAGCACGATCCCGATCAGCAGCAGCTTCTGTTGGAACGCCCGCGGCACCGCGAAAGTGCCCATGATGACCGTGAAGACAAACAGATTGTCGACGCTCAGTGCCTTCTCGGTGACATACCCGGCGAAGTACTCACCCGCATACTCCCCGCCCCACAATGCCCATACGACGAAGCCGAAGGCCACCGCGAGACCGATATACACCGACGACCAGATCGCCGACTCTTTGAATGTCGGTTCGTGCGGCACCCGGACGTGAGCGAAGAAGTCGAACACAAACAACCCCAGGATCACCGCGCACGTGACCACCCACACCAGCACCGAGACGCTCATGGCAGCCATTATGCGGATCCTGCCCGCGCCTGATCGCCGCACGTTTGCTCGCTGCGACAGAACGGTCACGCGCTGGCATGATCTGACGCTTATGACACTGCACCATCTTCCGGCGACCGCGCAGACGGTGCAGTGGGGTTATTTCGATCCGCGGCAGACCCCCGCGGTGACCGTTGAATCCGGTGATCTGGTGTCCATCGAGACGCTCACCCATCACGCCGGTGACGCCCCCGATCTACTGATGGATGAGCGCATCGAGCAGGTATTCGCCGAGGTCGACGACCGTGGACCCGGACCGCATATTCTCACCGGCCCGATCGCCGTCGCCGGCGCACGGCCGGGTGACGTGCTGCAGGTCGACATCCTGGAAGCCACCCCTCGGCTGCCATACGGATCCAACCTCGCCGGGCACTGGGGCTACCTGTACGACGAGATTCCCGTCGAGCGGGTCACCGTCTACGAACTCGACACCCATGCGTTGCTGGGACGCGCGCTGTTCGGTTACGACTGGACCGCCACCCCGCTGGCCAACGAGCCCGGCACGATCGTCGCGCCCGACCCTGCGAGTCGCGAACCGGCGCTGCCCGGCACCGTGGTGCCACTGCGCCCGCACTTCGGCACCATGGGCGTCGCACCCGCCGACCCGGTGCGGGTTTCCTCGGTACCGCCGGGTGATCACGGCGGCAACGTCGACAACTGGCGCATCGGCGCCGGCGGCCGGATGTACTACCCCGTCCAGGTGCCGGGCGCGCTGCTGTCGGTCGGTGACCCGCATGTCTCGCAGGGCGATGGCGAGGTCAGCGGCACCGCGCTGGAGTCGTCGCTGAACGGGTTGCTGCGCTTGACGATTCGCCGCGATCTGCCATTCACCGTGCCGGTACTGGAGACGTCGACCGAGTTGCTGGTGCACGGTTTCGGCGACACCCTCGACGCGGCGATGAAGTGCGCGACGTTGCGGACCCTGCAGCTGCTGCAGTGCCACTTCGGGTTGTCACGAGCGGACGCCTACTCGTTCCTGTCGGTGGCGGTGGATTTCACCGTGACCCAGGTGGTCGACCAACGCCAGGGCGTCCACGGCCGAATCGACAAGCGTTGCTTCCCGCGGTGGCAGAATCCTGCTGCATGACTCGGGCGTTCACGTTCACCCCGGCCGACGGTGTCCCGCCTGCGGTGGCGCCGTTCGCCCACGCGACCGCCGCCGGCCAGACGCTGTACGTCACCGGCCAGATGCCGACCGACACGACGGGCGCTGTCATCGGCGACGACGTCGCGACCCAGACCGATCAGGTGTTGGCCAACCTGCTGCGGGTCACCGAGCTGTGCGGTGGCGGTCTGGCCGATGTGGTCTCGGTGCGGGCGTTCCTTCTCGACTGGAATGACTACGCCGCCTTCAACGCCGCCTATGCGCCGTGGTTTCCCGATCGGCTGCCGAGCCGCACCTGCGTGGGCACGACCGGTCTCGCTGTCGGCGCGCTCGTCGAGATCGACTGGGTGTGCTGGCGCGAAGGCGGCTGGGGCTAGGCCTGATCCCGCCCAGCGAGAATTGACGGCCGGGACCGCCGCCGAGCATTAAGGTGCGTGGTCATGGCGACGTCGTCATCAATGGAGACCCTGAACCTCGACGACCTGACCAACCCCGTCCTCACCGACACCCAGCGACAGATCCTCGACTACACCGAGGCCCGCGAAGTCACCTTCGACATCGACGAGATGATGGCCGAAGCCGTGCACCAGGCCGGCGCCGACGACCTCGCCGACGACGACGGGTTCGCCGACCGCCTGGCGGCGCATGTCGCCGCCATCGAGTCCGACACCGGCCTGCGCCAGCTCATTCGAAGCAGCCTGCGGGCCAGGGTGATTCGCAAGGTCCGCAACCGGCTCTCGTTGACCGATCTGTTGAAGCGTTACCCCGAAATCGAAGCAATCCCCATCGAGCGGCCGCTGATCGTCGTGGGCATGCCCCGTTCGGGAACCACCCACCTGGTCAACCTGATCGCCCAAGATCCGCGCCGGCGCGCCCTGCCGTACTGGGAGGCCGAGGATCCGATTCCCGCCCTCGGACAGGGACCCGACGTGTTCGGCGTCGATCCCCGCTACACCCGCGTCAAGGACGAACACGAGGCGCTGATGGCGACCACGCCGTACGTCGCGGCGATGCATGACCGGTTCCCGGAGGCCATCGAGGAAGAAGTGGAGCTTCTCGACCTGGATATGGCCGGGTATGTCCTGGAGTGGCATGCCCGCGTGCCGGGCTGGCGGGACTACTACCTCGGCCTCGACCACGTCCGCCACTACGCCTACCTGAAGAAGATCCTGCAAGCGTTGACCTTCCTGCGCGGTCCGCGGACCTGGGTGCTCAAATCGCCGCAGCACGCCGAACAGCTCGGCCCGCTGATGGCCACGTTCCCCGACGCCACCGTCGCGTTCACCCACCGCGATCCGGTCGCTGTGATCCAGTCGGCCATCACGATGATGGCGTATTCGGATCGGTTGCGCCGCACCAGTATCGATCCCGACTGGCTGGTCAATTACTGGAGCGACCGGATCAGGAGACTTCTGACCGCGTGCGTGCGGGACCGGGATCTGGTGGCCGCGGAACGCAGCGTCGACATCGGCTTCCATCACCTCAACGGCAACGAGATGCCGGTGCTGAGCGACTATTACGAACGCGCGGGCATCGACATTCCACCCAAGGTGGCCAAGCGATTTGCGGCCTATATCGACGACAACCGCCGCGGCGCCAAGGGCCGCATCCCCTACGACATCAGACGCCACTTCGGCGTCGACCCCGAGGAATTGCGCTCGACGTTCGCGTTCTACTTCGACCGCTTCGACGTTCGTCCCGAGATCTAGAGGTACGTTGTGGATCCCATCTACCGCAGCCGCCCCGGCCCCGACGCGATGGCACCGGCATGCGCCGAACGCGCCGAGGAAGTCGCCCCCGGCATCTGGTGCTCCCCCGGGCTGACCAACTCCTATCTGCTGACCACCACGGACGGGCGCGTGGTCGTCAACACCGGCATGGGCTTCGAAAGTCCGGTGCACCGCGCGGTGTTCGACGCCGTCGACTCCTCACCGGTGCGCTACATCGTCATCACCCAAGGCCACTACGACCACGTCGGCGGTCTGGACACCCTGCGCGACCCCGGCACCACGGTTGTCGCACAGGCTAATTGGGGGCAGTGGCGCGACGACAACGAACGACTACTGCCCTACCGCGCCAATCGCAGCGCGTTCGCATTCTCGGGCCGACTTGCCGATGGCATTGCCCACATCCAGGCGCGCTTCGGCAAGAAGTTGCCGCCGCAGAGCGCCGGATGCGCCGACCTCGTCGTGGACGACCGGCTGTCGCTGACGGTCGGCGACCGTCGCTTCGAACTGATCGCCACGCCCGGCGGGGAAACCACCGACTCGATGGTGGTCTGGCTGCCTGACGAGCGGGTCTGCCTGTGCAGCAACACCTTCGGTCCGATCTTCGGCCACATCCCCAACCTGGTCACCATGCGCGGCGACCGCTACCGGGATGCGCTGACCGTGGTCGACACCATCGAGCGGGTGCGGGCCTTGCATCCCGAGGTGCTGCTCACCGGCCACTTCGAGCCCATCCGCGGAGCTGACCTGATCGACGCCGAACTGACCAGGCTGCGCGATGCCGTGCAATACCTGCACGACCAGACCGTGGCGGGCATGAACGCAGGCAAGGACGTCCGGACCCTCATGCGCGAGATCACCCTGCCCGAGGATCTCGAGGTCGGCCAGGGCTACGGCAAAGTCGCCTGGGACGTCCGGGCGATCTGGGAGAACTATTCGGGTTGGTTCCACCACAATTCGACCACTGAGCTGTACCCGATCGGAGCGGACGCCGTCAGCGCGGATCTGGTGGAACTGGCCGGCGCCGCGGCGCTGACCGAACGGGCGGGAGCCCACCTCGCCGGCGGGCGCCCACTGGAGGCCATCCACCTCGCCGAGCTCGTCACCCACACCAGGCCCGAGGACCCCGCGGCCCGCGCGGTGCTCAAAGCGGCCCACGAGCAGCTCCTGGCGGGCAGCGTCAACTTCTGGGAAAGCGCCTGGCTGACCAAGCAGATCGAAAGGTACACATGACCGCCCAGCTGAGCTTCGACTTCACCGGTACCCGCGCTCTGGTCACCGGCGCGACCAGCGGCATCGGGCATGCCGTGGCTGTACTGCTGCGCGACGCCGGTGCCGATGTCACCGTCACCGGCACCAAACCCGCCGCCGCCGACTACGGCACCGACCTGTCGGGAATGGTCTACCGGCAACTTGTGCTCACCGACAATGCATCCATTGACAGCCTGGCCGAGGGGATCACCGAGCTCGACGTGCTGGTGAACAACGCCGGCGCCAACTTTCCCGGCGGCCTCGACGAGTCCGCCCCCGACGGGTTCGCCGCATCCGTCGCGCTGAACCTCACCGGACCGTACCGGCTGACCGTCGGACTGCGCCGCGCGCTGAAGGCATCCACCGCGGTGGGCGGCGCGAGCGTGGTCAACCTGGCGTCAATGTCGGCGCTGCGTGCGGTCACGATGGTCCCCGGGTACGGTGCGGCCAAGTCCGGGATCGTCAACGTCACCCGCAACCTGGCGGTCAAGTGGGCCAAGTACGGGATCCGGGTCAACGCCGTGGCGCCGGGCACCATCGAGACGGCGATGACCGCGCCGATGCACGCCGTGCCGGAGATCGTGGCGACCGAGATCGCCCACATCCCGGCCGGGCGGATGGGCACCGTCGACGAGGTCGCCCCGGCCATCGCGTTCCTGTGCACGGCGCAGAGCAGCTACATCAACGGCGCGGTGCTGGTCGTCGACGGCGCCTCGGACTGCGTGTAGCCGCACACCTGCCGTACCGTATGCGGGTGCCCCGTCAGGTCCTGTTCATCTACAACGATCCGATCGCCCCCGAAGCGCTGCTCGGCGAGACGTTCACCGAACTCGGCTTCGACGTCGACACATTCGAGGTGGTCCCGGCCGAGCGAGCAGCCGACCCGGCCGTCGACGTCACCTTCCCCGACCCCACCCGCTACGACGTGATTGTGCCGTTGGGCTCGCGGTGGGCGGTCTACGACGAACGGCTGCCGTGGGTGGCCACCGAGATCGACACCGTGCGGCACGCCGTCGACGCCGGTGTCGGTGTCCTCGGGGTGTGCTTCGGCGGCCAGCTGGTGGCCACGGCGCTCGGCGGCACGGTGGCGCGGTCGACAGATCCCGAGATCGGCTGGCACCGGGTGTCCAGCAGTGATCCGGAACTGGTGCCGGACGACGGGCCGTGGTTCCAATGGCACTTCGACCGGTTCACTCCCCCGGCCGGATCAACCGTGATAGCCCGAAACGACCGCGCCACACAGGCTTTCGTCCACGGTCGGGCGATGGGCCTGCAGTTCCACCCCGAGCTGGACCACAAGCTGCTGGAACTGTGGATCGACGACGACCGCAACCGTGACGGCGAGGGCGACTTGGCCCAACTCGGGCTGCGGGCCGACGATGTGCGCTCCGACACCACCACACACGTCGATGACGCCGCGCGCCGGCTCCGGCTGCTGGTCCGCGGCTTCCTGGACAAGGTCGCCCGCTAACTGCCGGCGGCCGATCGTTCACCTGATCGCAACCTGAGATGACTAGCGTGCCGGGTCATGTCCACCGACGCGCAGCAGCTCGCCCAGCTGCAGAGTGACGTCGACGCGCTGCTGGCCCGGCTGGCCGACGCCGAACTCAGGTGGCAGCCGTGGACGGATCCGGTTCACGCGGAGAATCGCTGCAGTGCAACGAATCTGGCGCACTACTGGGCATTGCGGCAGGTAGACCTGCGCGACGTGCAGCAGCAGCTCACCGAACTCGGGCTGTCGTCGCTGGGACGCAGCGAGGCGCATGTGCAAGCCACGTTGCAGCTGGTGTCCGCGGCGATCGCCGCCCTGCGCGGGCAGGGCTGGACCCCGAGCGATCAGGTCTGCGTGAAGGTCCCCGAGGGCACCCGCCTACTCGAGCGCAATGCCACCGAGCTGCTGGGGCCGGCGGCCGAGGACCGCGCTGCCCGGATCATGGTGACCCTGCCGTCGGAGGCCGCCACCGATCCCGGATTGGCACGCACGCTCATCGACGCCGGAATGCGGATCGCCCGGATCAACTGTGCCCACGACGACGCCACCGCATGGAAAGCCATGGCGGCCAACGTCCGTGCCGCGGCCGCGGCGGCCGGTCGCCCGTGCCTGATCGCGATGGATCTGGGCGGCCCGAAGCTGCGCAGCGGCCCGCTGGAGCCAGGACCCCAGGTGGTGCGGTTGCGGCCGACCCGAAACGCCCGAGGCCAGGTGGTCGCGGCCGGGCGCGGCTGGCTGACGTCGGCGCGGCGCCCGGCCCGGCCGCCGGAGCCCGGCCTGACCACCCTGCCGGTCAAGGCCGACTGGCTGGCCGACCGCACCGAGGGTGACGAACTGGTGCTGCGCGATACCCGCGGCTCGAAGCGACGGCTGCTGCTGGCCGCAGCGGCACCGGGTGGATTCATCGTCACCGCGGAGAAGACCACCTACATCGGCAGCGGAACAGTTCTGAAGGCCGGACGGAAGGACTCCACCAAGGTCGGGGCGTTGCCCGCCATCGAACAGAGCCTGCGACTGGCCGCCGGGGACGTCGTGCGGTTGACCCGCGACTGCACACCGGCACCCGTCGACGAGGGCCAGCCGCCCCGGATCGGATGCACGCTGCCGGAGGTGTTCGACACCGCCGAGGTGGGCGAACGCGTGTTCTTCGACGACGGCAAGCTCGGTGGCGTGGTGATTGCGGTGGCCGCCGACACCATCGACGTCCGCATCGAGCGCCCCGCGCACGGCACGGCAAAGTTGCGCGCCGCCAAGGGAATCAACGTCCCCGACACCGATCTACCCATCTCGGCACTGACCGAGAAGGACATCGCCGACCTGGCCGCCGTCGTCGAGCTGGCCGACTTCGTCGAGCTTTCGTTCGTCCGTGAACCTGCCGACGTCATCCGGCTGTTCGACGAACTGGACCGGCTCGGCGACCGCGATCTCGGGGTGGTCCTCAAAATCGAGACCCGGCTGGCCTTCGAACATCTGCCGCGGCTGCTGCTCACCGCGATGCGCCGGCGCCGCGTCGGGGTGATGATCGCCCGGGGCGATCTGGCCGTCGAGGTCGGCTACGAACGCATGGCCGAACTGCAGGAAGAGACGCTGTGCCTGTGTGAGGCCGCGCACCTGCCGGTGATCTGGGCGACCCAGGTGCTCGAGCAACTCGCCACCACAGGACTGCCCTCGCGCGCCGAAATCAGCGATGCCGCAATGGCGGAACGCGCCGAATGCGTGATGCTCAACAAGGGCCCCTACATCACCGATGCGGTCATCACGCTCGACGACGTCCTGGGGCGGATGGCCGGCCACGAGCACAAGAAGAGTGCGCTGCTGCGCAGTCTGCACTCGTGGCGGGCCGCCGACTGAACTAGCCGGGCTCGTGCCCGAGCTGGTGAGCCAGCGCCTGCTCGACCCGCGAATGCCGGAACCGGTGGCCCACCTCCTGCAGCTTGGCCGGTAGGACTCGCTGGTCGGCCTCGGCCAGTTCACGCGCCCCCTGCTTGCCGAGCAGCAGCCGTGGCCCGATCGAGGGCACCGGCAGCACCGCGGGGCGGTGCAGAGTCGAGGCCAGCGCCTCGGCATATGCCTTGTTGCGCACCGGGTTTGGCGCGACAGCGTTGACCGGACCGGCCAGTCTCTCGTCGTAGAGCGCGCGATAGTAGATGTCGAGCAGGTCGTCGATGCCGATCCACGACAACCACTGCTCGCCGCTACCGAGCCGGCCGCCCAGCCCGGCCGCGAACAGCGGACGCATCAGCCGCAGCGTCCCCCCTCGGGCGGCCTGCACGATTCCGGTGCGCACCGCGACCGTCCGCACCCCGGCCCGTGCGGCAGGCTCGGTGGCGGCCTCCCAGTCGGCGACCACGTCGGCGAGGAAACCGTCACCGCGGGCGCTGTCCTCGGACAGTACGGTGTCGCCGCGGTCGTAGCCGTAGATCCCGATCGCCGAGGCCGACACGAACGTCCGCACCCCCGCCGACGCCGCCAGCTCCGCCAGCCGCCGGGTCGGCTCAATGCGGGAGTCGCGAATCGCCCGGCGGTGGGCGTCGGTGAACCGCCCGGCGATTGAGGCGCCGGCCAGATGGATGACCGCATCAACGCCCTCGAACAGGTCGGCAGCCGGACTGCTTGGATCCCAACGTCTTTCATCGGGCCTGGCCGGATCACTCCGCACCAGCCGAACCACCCGGTGGCCACCGGTGCTCAGCAGGGCGGTCAACGCACTGCCGACCAGACCGGACGAGCCGGTGATCGCGACGGACAGCAGGCCGGCACCCGCCTCCCTGGCATCGCGGTGCGCGGCCAAGTCGTCGGCGAGCTGGCGGTGTCGGTAGACGAACGTCGAGCGCAAGGCGGCGCCGGGCACCGTGGTGTCCACCTCGTCGTGCACTTCCGTGGTGCCGTCACCCATGTCGTTGAACTGGTGGGTGTGCCGCCACCACCCGATGATGCGCGGCGGCAAGGTCATCAGGCCGTCCGAGGACAACACGTCCACGAACTGGTGCGGCGGGTCGTAACCGGCTGGATCATGCTGGGCGATCCAACGCAGCCCACCCGGCAGGCCGAGGACCGCGCGCCCGTCGGCCAGCGACTCGGTCTCGGCCACCGCACGCATCGGTTGCCACGGCGGGATCAGCCGCCGCATCGCGCCGGGACGGGTGTGCCAGGCGAACACCTCGGCGATGGGATGGTCGACGACACTGGCGTACTCGATGCTCATGGTGTCTCTTTTACCCGCGCGGGTGACAGATCCAGCGGGCGCGCCGCAGCGGTCACGAAAAGGTCAGCGTGAGCCGGACTCGCCGGACTTCTGCTCTTCCGGCTCTTCCTTCGGTGTTTCCGGCTCCGCGACCGCCTCGTCGACAGTCTCGGCCGACTTCTCCTCGGCGGCCGGGGTGTCGTCCTCGGGGTAGTCGGCGTCGAACGTCGAGTACGTGGCATCGACTGATTCGTCGGTTTCCGAGTACGCGGTGGTTTCGGCGGTCGCCGACGACTCCACGGGCTCCTCGGCCGCTGCCGGCGTCGCCGCCTCCGCCCCGTCGAGGCGACGGTGCTGGCGTTCCCGGATCGCGTCGACGATCAGCAGGATCACCCCGATGACGCTGGCCGCGATGCACACCCACGCGACCAGCTCATTGCTGGTGACGACGGCGGTGACCAGGGCCGCGAGGCCGATCACCGCCAGAACCAGCGCAACGATCAGCATCGGTCAACCTCCAGCGGGCGCAAAGGTCAGTTATTGCCCCGGTTGAACTGGTTGAACCCACCGCCATCGCTGGCGGCACCCGAGTCGACCGGTGCGGCAGAGCCGCGCTGGCCGAGCTCCTCGAGCTGGGACTCCAGGTAGGTCTTGAGCCGGGTGCGGTATTCGCGCTCGAACGTCCGCAGCTGCTCGAGTCGTCCCTCCAGGACGGTGCGCTGCTGGTTGATGGTGCCCATGATCTCGGTGTGCTTGCGCTCGGCGTCGGCCTGCAGGGCGTCGGCCTTCTCCTGCGCCTGCCGCAGCTGGGTCTCCGAGCGGTTCTGCGCGTCGCTGAGTAGGGCGTCGGCACGCTGCTTGGCGTCGGCGACCGTGGTCTCCGCGGTGTGGCGGGCCTCCGAGAGGATCTGGTCGGCGTTGGTCCGTGCGTCCGAGAGCAGCTTGTCGGCCTCGGCCTTGGCGGTGCCCGTCAACCGGTCCGCGGTGTCCTGAGCCAGGGCCAGCACGCGAGCCGCCTTGATGGCCTGCTCCTCGCTGGCGGCCGGGCTCGGCGCGGGCTGCGGGGCGGCCTGCGGCGCGGGCGCCGGGGTGGGCTCAGGCTCCGGCTCGGGCTGATAGAGCGGGATCGCCTGCGTGGGCTGCGGGACCGCGCCACCGGAGCGGGCGGCGGAAAGCTCCTGGTCGAGCTCGGAGACCCGCTGACGCAGATCCGAGTTCTCCTCGATGAGCCGGGTCAGCTCGTTTTCCACCAGGTCGAGGAAGGCGTCGACCTCGTCCTCGTTGTAGCCTCGCTTGCCGATGGGCGGCTTGCTGAATGCCACATTGTGCACGTCGGCCGGTGTAAGCGGCATCATCTGCCCCCTCGGGTCTGGGCGGTTAACCGTCTGCAAAGTGTAGAACGCGGCCAGCGCGTTCGTTCCGTACTGTAACTGGCGTCCATCCTGTCACACCAGAACCGTCGCTCCGATAATTAAGAGCTAATTTCAATCTTTCGATACCACCCGCTCGGCGTGGCTAATCGCGATTCTCGTCTCAATGAGGTAGTTTCCCGCCCTCAGGCGGCAGCGCCGAATGCCAGCTGCATTCCGATGAACGCCACCAGCAGCAGCACCATGATCGACAGGTCGAAGCGGACCGCGCCGATCGTCAGCTGCGGGATAAGTCGACGTAATAGCTTCACCGGTGGGTCGGTGATCGTCATGATCAATTCGAGGATCACGACGGTGGCACCCCGCGGGTGCCAGTCCCGGCTGAACGAGCGGATGAACTCGACGACGACCCGGGCGATCAGCAGCAGCCAGAACACAAACAGCGCGAAGCCCAGGATTTCGAAGAACAGCGACAACTAGAGCCGGTCCTTAATCAACAGCGGATGTGACATTGCCGACATCGCTGGTTTGAGGCCAGCGCGACGCCGTCAGCCTACCTAAGTCTGGTGACGTCTCACGCCGACCTGTTCACTGGTAGCTGTAGAAACCCGCTTCGGCGATCCGCCGGCGCTCCTCGGCGCTGACGTCGACGTCGGCCGGCGACAGCAGGAACACCTTGGTTGCCACCTTGTCGAAGGACCCGCGTAAGGCGAAGGCCAGACCGGCGGCGAAGTCGACGAGCCGCTTGGCGTCGGCGTTGTCCATCGAGACCAAGTCCATGATCACCGGCTGGCCGTCGCGGAAGCGCTCACCGATGGTGCGGGCCTCGCTGTAGTCCTTGGGGCGCAGCGTGGTGATCTTCGACATCGGGCTGCCGGCCTCGAACAGTTCGGCCATCCGGCGGGGGTCCATCGCCAGTGCGCCGCGGGTCGAGCCGCGCAGTGAGCCGAACCGGGACGGGCGGCCCATATCGGGGTGGTCGAACTCGCGCGGACGGAACCGCGGCTCGTCGCCGTACTGGGCGCGGAAGCCGCCCGTCGGCGCGTAGTCGGCGTCGCGCGGGTCGTCGTACTCGCGACCCATCCGCGGCTCGCGGTCGTCGTAGCGCCCCGGGCGCTCGTACTCGTCGTCGGCGAAGCGCTCACGGCGGGCGTAGCCGCGGTGAGCGCCGCGGTCGTCATCGTCGTAGTACTCGTCGTCATAGTCGTCCATCGGAGCCATACCGAAGTAGGCCTTGACCTTGTGGAGAGTGCTCATCGCTGGACCCTTCTGAAAGCGTGAAGTTCGGTGTCTGTGATGAAGATGTGACTGGAGTGACTACTCAGGGAGACGTTAGAGGACGTTGTCCCATAAGCGCGGTTCCGACACGCACACACGTCGAACCGTGTCGCACCGCTGCTTCCAGGTCGCCGGACATCCCCGCCGACAACGCTGTCGCCTGTGGGTGATTGCGCATTACCCGGCGGTGTTCCTCGGCCAGCGCCGCGAACGCCGTGTCGGGGTCGGCGCCCAGCGGTGGCACGGCCATCAAGCCGGCCAGCCGCAGTCCACCGGCCTCGTCCACCTGGGCGCACAGCTCGTCCACGGCGTCCGGATTGCCGATGTCCACACCGCCGCGCGAGGTGTCGCCGTCGAGGCTGATCTGGACGAACACCGTGATCGGTGCGGTCCGCGTGCCGTTCTCGATCGCGAGTGCGGCACCGCGATCCAGCGCGGCGGCCACCTTGGCGGTGCTCAGTGAATGGATCGTATCCGCCCATGCCGCAATGGCTTTGGCCTTGTTGCGCTGAATCTGGCCGACCATGTGCCAGCGGACGTCGCCCGCTCCGGTGAGATCGGTGAACTCGGCGATCTTGGCCGAGGCTTCCTGCTCGCGGGATTCGCCGAACGCCTGGCAGCCCAGCCGCCACAGGATCGCGACATCGGTGGCCGGGAAGAACTTGGTGATCGGCAGCAGCTCGATCCCGGCGACGTCGCGGCCCGCGTCGCGCGCCGCCGCCGCGAGCCGGTCGGTCAGCGCGGCCAGTGCGGTCGCGAGTTCGGCTTCCCGATCGGTCGCGCTGGTCATTCGATCCACACCAGACAGGCGAGTCGGCCGGTCGGAGCATCGCGCCGGTGGCTGAACAATTTCGTGTCGGCCACCGTGCAGCGCGGGTCGGCGTCGATCGCGGTGACGCCCGCATCGATCAGCTGCCTGGTGATTCCGGCCCGCAGGTCCAGTCCCGGTGTGCCTTTCGCGGTCCGGGTCCGGCTGCCCGGCAACCGCGCTTCGACATCGGCGGCCATCTGGGCGGGCACCTCATAGTTGGCGCCGCTGACGGCCGGGCCCAGCAGCACCGTGATGTCTTGCGCGTGCGCGCCGTTGGCCAGCATCGTCTCCAAGGTCCGCAGCACCACACCGTCGGCGGCGCCGACCCGCCCGGCGTGGACGGCGGCGATCACCCCGGCACGGGCGTCGGACATCAGCACGGGGACACAGTCGGCGGTCACCACGGCCAGCGCCAGCCCGCGCTCGGTGGTCACCAGCGCGTCGGTGTCGTCGACGGCGTCGCCGCGGGGCCCGTCGACGACGGCGACATGATCGCTGTGGGTCTGGTTCATCCACACCACGTGGTCCTCGGCCAGTCCGATCGCGGCAGCCAGCCGTTTCCGGTTGGCCGCAACGGCTTTCGGGTCGTCGCCGACGTGGTCACCGAGGTTGAAGGTGTCGAACGGCGGCGCCGAGACGCCACCGGCGCGGGTGGTGGTCACGCGGCGGATGACTGTCACAAAACCAGTATTGCGGCAGAGCGGAGGAGGTCAGTGCCGCATGAATGGCGGCACGTCGACGTCGTCGTCGGAAATCCCGCCGTCGTCGCCACCGCCGATGCTGACCGTCGCGCCGTTGGTGTGCACCGGCACGCTGGCAGCGTCGATCGGGTCGAACAGCGACGAGCTGAGCTTGCCTGCCGCACCGGGTGCGATCGGCTGGGCGCCGGTGGTCGCACCCGCGGCTCCCCCGACGACCGGCTTGCGGCTCGGTCCGGCGGAGTCGAACCCGGCGGCGATCACCGTCACGCGCACCTCGTCGCCGAGCGAGTCGTCGATGACCGTGCCGAAGATGATGTTGGCGTCCTGGTGCGCGGCGTCCTGTACCAGCGAGGCGGCCTCGTTGATCTCGAAGAGGCCGAGGTCGCTGCCGCCGGCCACCGACAGCAGCACGCCCTGGGCGCCTTCCATCGAGGCTTCTAGCAGCGGCGAGTTGATCGCGATCTCGGCGGCCTTGAGCGCGCGGCCGTCGCCGCGGGCCGAGCCGATGCCCATCAGGGCGGTGCCCGCCCCGCTCATGACGCCCTTGACGTCGGCGAAGTCGACGTTGATCAGACCCGGGGTGGTGATCAGGTCGGTGATGCCCTGCACGCCGTTGAGCAGCACCTCGTCGGCGCTGCGGAAGGCGTCCATCAACGAGACCTGGGCGTCGCCCATCTGCAGCAGCCGGTCGTTGGGGATGACGATCAGGGTGTCGCAGCTCTCGCGCAGCGCCTGAATACCGTTCTCGGCCTGGTTGGAGCGGCGCTTGCCCTCGAAGGAGAACGGTCGCGTCACCACACCGACGGTCAGCGCGCCCAGCTTGCGGGCGATGTTGGCCACGACGGGGGCGCCGCCGGTGCCGGTGCCGCCGCCTTCACCTGCGGTGACGAAGACCATGTCGGCGCCGCGCAGCAGCTCCTCGATTTCGTCCTTGGCGTCCTCGGCGGCTTTGCGGCCGACTTCGGGGTCGGCGCCTGCGCCGAGACCGCGAGTGGAGTCGCGGCCGACGTCGAGCTTGACGTCGGCGTCGCTCATCAACAGCGCCTGGGCGTCGGTGTTGATCGCGATGAACTCCACGCCCTTGAGTCCCTGCTCGATCATGCGGTTGACGGCGTTGACGCCGCCGCCGCCGATGCCAACGACCTTGATAACGGCGAGGTAGTTATGCGGGGGGGTCATCGTCTGTCTTCCTCCCAGGTGGGGATTGGGTCCTGCGGCTCTTCCGGCAAACCCTAAACCTCAACCAGAGATTTAGAGTTATGTCAAGTAGCGCCGTGCAACCAGAACGGTATGGCCGGTGCGAGCTGGATGTGGGAGGCGCGCCGGGGTGTCGCAGGCAATTTCTTACTTGACCGTCGGCAGATCGGGGCTCGAGACGTCGTAGACCTTGCCCGGCTGAGTGAGCAGCGCGGCGAGCTTCTCCGCTTTCTCGTCGGTGCGGTCCGTCGTCCCCCACACCACCGTGCGGCCGTCGGTCAGCGTCAAGGTCACCGACGCCACCGACGGCGCGGCCACCCGGCTCACCTGAGACACGACCTCCGGACGCAACGCCGTCATCACCTCCAGCGCGGCCCGCGTCGGCGGATCGCTCGGGCCGGGCTTGTCGACGTCGATATACGGCAGCCCGGGCGGCGGCGGGGCCGTCGCGAAATCCACGCCGTCCTTATCGAACAGATGCGGGCCGTCGGGATAGTCCTTCACCACGATCGGGATGCGCTCGACGATCGTGATCCGCAACGTCGACGGATATTCGCGCTGCACCCGCGCGCTGGCCACTCGCCGGATGCCGGCCACCCGATCGGCCACCTGGTCGGTGTTGACCTGCAGCAGCGGCGTACCGAGCGTGACCTTCGCGGCGTCGACGACCTCCTCGCGGGTCACCGCCCCGATCCCGGTGATCACCAGGTTGCGCGCCGACATGACCGGCGTGAAATAGAGGATCAGCCCTAGACCCACGCTGATGATCGTCAGCACGATCAGCCAGATGAACAGCCTCAGGCCCCGAACAGTCCTCTGACCCAAGGCCTTCGGGGCCTCGACCGCCTGGCCCTGAACCCTGCGCTTGGCCTCGCGGCGGGCTTGTTCGATTGCGGTCGCACGGGCCTGCGCGGCGCGGCGCTCGGCCCGCTCCCGGCGCTCCCGCATCCGGGGGCCTTCTACTACTTGGTTTTCTTCCTCGACATCGGGCTCGGCTGCATCGGCACTGTGCGTGTCGTCACTCGCACTTTCGCTGCCAGTCGTCGGTTTGGGCAGGATGGGGGCATCCTCGGGGGGCGCCTCTGGCGGCCCCTCGGCCCCATCCTCGGTCACCATGACCGATTTGCCTTGATCTGCAATGCCGTCAGGATTTCCTGGCCCAGCATCGTCACGTCACCGGCGCCCATGGTCACCACGACATCACCCGGACGGGCCGCCGCCGCGACCTGCGCGGCGACCGCCGAGAAATCGGGGACGTAATGCACCGGCACGCTGACGTGCTGGGCCACCGTCGCTCCGCTGATCCCGGCGATGGGCTGCTCACGCGCGGCGTAGACGTCGAGAATGAAGACCTCGTCGGCGCCACTGAGCGCGTCCCCGAATTCGTTCGCGAAAGTCTTTGTGCGCGAATACAAGTGCGGCTGGAAAACGACGATCGCCCGACCGGCCCCGGCATAGGTGTTCTCACCCTCGCGGGCCAACGTGCGCAGCGCCGTCAGCGCGGCCCTGACCTCGGTCGGGTGATGGGCATAGTCGTCGAAGACGCGCACCCCGGCCGCGGTGCCGACCAGCTCGAACCGCCGCCGTACGCCTTCGAAGCCGGCCAGCCCATCGAGCACCTCGTCGGTCGGGGCGCCCGCCTCGACCGCGGCCAGCAGCGCCGCCAGCGCGTTGAGCGCCATGTGCCGGCCCGGCACGGCCAGCCGCATCACCCGCTGGTGCGCCTCGCCGGCCAGCTGGATATGAGCCACCGCACCGGTGCCGTGCTGCTCCCAGCCGACCAGCGCACCGGCCAGTCCCTCCTGCGGGCCCTCGCCGTAGCGCAGCACCCGAACCCCAAGTGCCGCACTGCGTTCGGCGAGCGCGGCCGCACCCGGGTCGTCGACGCACACCACCAGCGCACCGCCCGGCGCCAGCCGCTCGACGAACGCGTCGAACACGGCGCTGTAGGCCTCGGCACTGCCGAAGAAGTCGAGATGGTCGGCCTCGATGTTGGTGACCACCGCCACGTCGGGGGTGTACTCGAGCAGCGAGCCGTCACTTTCGTCGGCCTCGGCGACGAAGCAGTCACCACTTCCGTTGTGCGCGTTGGTTCCTGCCTCGCCGAGGTCCCCACCGACGGCGAACGACGGGTCCAGCCCGGCATGCTGCAGCGCGACGATCAACATCGAGGTCGTGGTGGTCTTGCCGTGCGTGCCGGTCACCATCAGCGTGCGGGAGCCGTCCATCAACTTGGCCAGCACCACCGGACGCAGGATCACCGGGATCGCCCGCGTGCGCGCCTCGACCAGCTCGGGGTTGGTCTTCGGGATCGCCGCGTGTGTGGTGATCACCGCCGTCGGACCGCCCGGCAGCAGATCGAGATTCGCCGCATCGTGCCCGATGCTGATCACCGCGCCCCGCGCCCGCAGCGCGGCCACGCCGCGTGACTCCTTGGCGTCGGATCCCGACACCAGGCCGCCGCGGTCCAGCAGGATCCGCGCGATACCGGACATTCCCGCGCCGCCGATGCCGACCATGTGCACCCGCTGCAGTTCGGGCGGCAGCTCCCGGGGCCCCTTCGGCGCGCTCATCGGCGGCCCTTGCGTGCGATGTCGAGGGCCACCTCGGCCACCCGCTGCGCGGCGTCGCGATGCCCGACCCGCGCGGCGGCCAGCGTCATCGCCTGCAGCCGCGACGGATCGGTCAGCAGGCCGGTCACCTCGTTGGCGACGAACTCCGGGGTCAGCTGGGCGTCCTCGACCAGGAGACCCCCGCCGGGGTCGACCACCGGCAGCGCGTTGAGCCGCTGCTCGCCATTGCCGATCGGCAGCGGCACGTACACCGCGGGCAGGCCGACCGCGGACACCTCGGCCACCGTCATCGCACCGGACCGGCAGATCGCCAGATCGGCCGCGGCGTAGGCCAGGTCCATCCGGTCGAGATAGGGCACCGCGACGTAGGGCGGATCACCGGGCTGCGGGCTGCGTAGATCGAGGGTGTTCTTCGGGCCGTGGGCGTGCAACACCGAGATCCCGGCGGCGGCCAGGTCGCGCGCGGCGGCCGACACCGCACGGTTGATCGACGCCGCACCCTGCGAACCGCCGAACACCAGCAGCACGGTCGCATCCTCGGCGAAGCCGAAATGCTCGCGAGCTTGCGCGCGCAGCGCGAGGCGATCCAGCGAGGTGATCGACGCGCGCACCGGCATACCCACCACCTCGGCGTCCCGCAGCCCGGAGTCCGGCACCGCGGCCAGCACCTTGCGCGCGCTACGGGCGCCGAGCTTGTTCGCGATACCGGCGCGTGCATTGGCCTCGTGCACAACGACCGGGACGCGGTGACGTGCCGCGAGGTAGGCGGGAACGCTCACGTAGCCGCCGAACCCGATCACCACGTCGGCCGCGACGCCCTCGAGCACCGCGCGGGTTTCCCGCACCGCCCGGCGGACCCGCAGCGGCAGGCGCACCAGGTCGCCGTTGAGTTTGCGCGGCAACGGCACGGGGGTGATGAGTTCGAGGTCGTAACCCCGGTCGGGCACCAGCCGGGTCTCCAGCCCGCGCGGGGTCCCCAGCGCGGTGATCCGGACGTCGGCGTCCAGGGTCCTCAGGGCGTCAGCCACCGCCATTGCCGGTTCGACATGCCCCGCGGTGCCTCCACCAGCAAGAACGACCGACACCGAGACACTCACCCGTAACGCTGACCTTCCAATGTGCGCGACCGCCGTGCGCGGCTGCTGCCCGGATTCGGATGCTGCGCGCTGTTACGCGGAGCGTCACCATGATGCCCTGAGCGCCGGGTGGGTCGCTGGGCCGTCCGGCTTTTTGCAGGAACTGCGGCACGGTCTCGGGTGGGTTGTGGTTTGCGGGCCGATTTCTTGGCGGGTTTTTTCTCCGGCCGCCCGGCCTTCTTCTCCGACCGGGCCGGCTTGGCGGACTTCGGGGTCCCCGGCTTGGTGCGCAGCCGGTCGCGCAGCACCTCCACCCGCGACGGGGTGTAGGGCTCGGGCAACGGCAACCGCAGGATCCGGTTCATCCGGTCTTCGCGGCCGGCCCGCAGGGCGGCCACCGCGTCCGGTTCGTGGCGGGCCGCATTGGCCATCAGCCCGATCATGAAAAGTGTTGTCGCCGTTGATGTTCCACCCGCCGATATCAGCGGCAGCTGGATGCCGGTGACCGGCAGCAGGCCGATGACGTAGCCGACGTTGATGAAGACCTGGCCGACCACCCACATGGTCGCCGATGCGGTCAGTAGCCGCAGGAACGGATCGGCCGAGCGCCGGGCGATCCGCATGCCGGTGTAGGCGAACAGCCCGAACAGTGCCAGCAGCCCGAAGGCGCCGACGAAGCCGAGTTCCTCGCCAATGATCGCGAAGATGAAGTCGTTGTGGGCGTTGGGCAGGTAGTTCCATTTCGCGGTGCCCTGGCCCAGCCCGTCGCCGAAGACGCCGCCGTTGGCCAGCGCGAACTTGGCCTGTCGGGCCTGATATCCCGACCCCTGCGCGTCGGCGGCGGGGTCCAGCCACGACCGCACCCGGTCGGACCGGTAGCCCTCGGAGACCGCCAGCACGGCCGCGGCGGCGACCGCCGCCCCGAGCGAGGTGACGAACACCTTCAGTGGCAGGCCGGCGTACCAGAGCAGCGCCAGCAGGATGATGCCCAGTGACACGGTCTGGCCGAGGTCGGGCTGCGCGACGATCAGCACCAGCGCCACCACCGCCGCCGGGATCAGCGGGATCAGCAGTTCACGCAGCGAGGCGCGCTCCAGGCGGCGGGTCGCCAGCAGGTGCGCGCCCCAGATCGCGAACGCGATCTTGGTGAGCTCCGAGGGCTGCATCGACAGGCCGGCGACGACGAACCAGCCGCGGGAACCGTTGGATTCGTGGCCGATACCCGGGATCAGCACCAGCACGAGCATCACGATCGTGATCGCGAACGAGGCGAACGCGGTGCGGCGCAAGAAGTTCACCGGCACCCGCAGTGCCACCCAGCAGGCGAACAGGCCGAGCACGGTCCACATCACCTGGCGGCCGAAGATCGCCCAGGGTGAGCCGTCCTCGTCGTAGGAGTGCACGCCCGATGCGGACAGCACCATCGTCAGACCGAGGGTGACCAACAGCGCGGCCACCGAGATGATCAGGTGGAACGACGTCATCGGCCGGCCCAGCCAGGCGCCGAACCGGCGGTGCACCTCGAACCGGTGCTTGGCGGGCGCCTCCGCAGCGGCTACCGGCGCGGTGGTGGCCTCGGCATCGGTGTCGTCGGTGGCCTCGACCGTGTCGGTGTCGGGCTCGACGGCGGTGTCGGTGGTGTCGTCCGCGCCGCGACGGCGCAGCCGGGACAGGATCGAGGACATGCGCGATTACCGGGCCGCGGCGCGCACGGCGGCGGCGAACGTGTCGCCCCGGTCGGCGTAGCCGGCGAACTGGTCGAACGACGCGCCGGCCGGGGCCAGCAGCACCGTATCGCCGGCGCGGGCCAGGCTGGCGGCGGCGGCAACGACCTCGGTCATCACCCGAGCGCCCAGGCCCGGAGCGGAGGCGTCGACCACTCGAGTCTCATGAGTAACACCTGACTCATTGGTCTCATGCACCACAGCATCCTCCCGCGTCACCACCTCGATGACGGGGACATCGGGCGCGTGTCGCGATAACGCCTCGGCAACCACCGCACGGTCCTGACCGATCAGCACCGCGCCGGCCAGGCGATCCGCTGCCTGGATGACCAGTTCGTCGACGGAGGCGCCCTTGAGCAGGCCGCCGGCCACCCACACCACCCGGGGGTACGCGGTGATCGACGCGTGCGCGGCATGCGGGTTGGTGGCTTTCGAGTCGTCGACGTATGTCACGCCGTCGACGACAGCAACCCGTTCGGCGCGGTGGCGACCCACCTGGAAGCCGGCCAGCGCGTCGGCGATCGAGGCGGGCGCGACGCCGACGGCGCGGGCCAGCGCGGCCGCGCCGAGCGCGTCGAGGACTCCGACCGGGCCGGCGACCGGGATCGAGGCGACCGGCGCGAGGTCGAGGTCACCGGCGAAGGCCCGGTCGACGAGCATGCCGTGTTTGACGCCGAGCTCTCCGGCGGCCGGCTCCCCCAGCCGGAAGCCCACCTTCACCGGCGCGGCGGCGTTCGGCAGCAGACTCCGCGCGACCGGGTCGTCGAGCCCGACGACCGCGACCCGACCGTCGAGCACCCGGGCCTTGGCGCCGGCGTAGGCGTCCATCGACCCGTGCCAGTCGAGGTGGTCTTCGGCGACATTGAGCACCACGCCCGCCTCCGGGCGCAGCGACGGGGCCCAGAACAGTTGGAAACTGGACAGTTCCACGGCCAGCACGTCGACCGGCTCCCCCAGCACGTCGAGTACCGGGTCGCCGATGTTGCCGCACAGCGCCGCGCGGCGGCCGTCGGCGACCAGCATGGCGTGCAGCATCGAGGTCGTGGTGGTCTTGCCGTTGGTGCCGGTGACCACCAGCCAGCGACGCGGTGGGCCGTAATGCCCGGCCGCGTCCAGTCGCCACGCCAGCTCGACGTCACCCCAGATCGGCACCCCGGCCGCGGCGGCCGCCGCCAGCAGGGGTGCGGTCGGCGGGAAGCCCGGACTGGTGACGACGAGGGCGAAGTCACTGATCGACAGGACCGCGTCGGCGGGCGTGATCGCGTCAATGCCGTTGTCGGCCAACGCCTTCAGCGACTCTTCATTGTCGTCGCAGACCCAGATGTGCACGTCGAAGGAGGCCAATGCCGACACCACCGCGCGCCCGGTGACCCGAGCGCCGGCCACCAGCACCTGCGCACCCGATGTCAGCGCCTCGAGCCCGGGCATCTCAGGCCCCGATGGCCGACAGCCACTCGCCGTAGAACAGGGCCACACCCAGCCCGCAGGCGATCGCGGTGAGCAGCCAGAACCGGATGATCACCGTCGTCTCCGCCCAGCCGACCAGCTCGAAATGGTGATGGAAGGGCGCCATCCGGAACACCCGCCGCCCGGTCGTCCGGAAGGCCAGGATCTGCACCACCACCGAGGTCACCTCGGCGACGAACAGCGCGCCCAGCACGACCGCCAGCACCTCGGTGCGGCTGGTCACCGACAGCCCGGCGATCATGCCGCCCAGCGCCAGCGACCCGGTGTCGCCCATGAAGATCTTGGCCGGTGCGGCATTCCACCACAGGAAGCCGATGCACGCCCCGGCGGTGGCCGCGGCCAGCAGAGCGAGATCCAGCGGGTCGCGCACGTTGTAGCAGCCCAGTCCCGGCGCGGTGGCGCAGGCGTTGCGGTACTGCCAGAACGTGATCAGCACGTAGGCGGCGCTGACCATGGCCATGCTGCCGCCGGCCAGTCCGTCGAGCCCGTCGGTGAAGTTCACCGCGTTGGACCAGGCGCTGACCACCACGACGGCGAACAGCACGAACAGCAGCGGGCTCAGCGTGACGGTGGCGATCTCGCGCACATAGGACAGCTCGGGGCTGCCCGGGGTCAGTCCGTCGGAGTTGCGGAACTGCAGCACCAGGATGCCGAACAGCACGGCGGCGGTGATCTGCCCGACGGTCTTGGCAGTCTTGTTCAGGCCGAGGTTGCGGGAGCGGCGGATCTTGATCAGATCGTCGACGAAGCCGACCGCACCGAGCGCGGTGGCCAGGCCCAGCACCAGCAGACCGGAGGCCGACGGGCCGTCGCCGTCGAGCGCGAGACCGACCAGATGGGTGCCGAAGTAGCCGGCCCAGATCCCGACGATGATCGCGACGCCGCCCATCGACGGTGTGCCGCGCTTGGTCTTGTGGCTCGGCGGCCCGTCCTCGCGGATCTCGTGGCCGAAACCCTGACGGGTGAACAGCTTGATCAGCGCCGGGGTCAGCAGGATCGAGACCGCCAGCGCGATCGCGACGGCGATCAGGATCAATCTCATGAGGCGCCCTCGTCGAGTAGGGCTTCGGCCAGCGAGCCGAGGCCCGCCGAATTGGAGGCCTTCACCAGGACGACGTCACCCGGCTGCAGTTCGGCGCGCAACAACGCCAATGCGGCGTCGGCGTCGGCGACCATGGTGGATTCAGAGCCCCAGGATCCCTCCATGACCGCACCGTGGTGCATGGCGCTCATGGGCCTCCCGGTTCCGACGACGACGAGTCGACTGATATCTAAGCGCACGGCAAGTCGGCCGACACGATCGTGCTCGGTAATCGACTCCTCCCCCAGCTCCGCCATCTCGCCGAGCACCGCCCAGCTCCGGCGGGGCTCACCGGAGCGCGCCATCACCGCCAGCGCTTGCAGACCGGCCTTCATCGAGTCGGGGTTGGCGTTGTAGGCATCGTTGACGACGGTGACTCCGTCGGCGCGGGTGCGCACCTCCATCCGGTGCCGCGAGGCCGGACCCGCAGCGGCCAGCGCGGCAGCCACCTGCTCGGGCGTCGCCCCGCATTCCAGGGCCACCGCCGCCGCGGACAGCGCATTGCCGACCTGGTGCTCGCCGTGCACGGCGAGCTGGACCTCGGTGCGGCCGGATGCCGAGATCAGAGTGAAGCGCGGCCGGGCCAGCTCGTCGAGTTCGATGTCCACCGCGCGGATGTCCGCGGTCTCGGACTGTCCGACCCGCACCACCCGCGCGGCGGTCCGCTGCGCCATCGCCGACACCAGCGGATCGTCGGCGTTCAGAATCGCCACACCGGAGGCCGGAACCGCTTCTACCAGTTCGCCTTTCGTGGCCGCGATCACCTCGCGGGAACCGAACTCGCCGAGGTGCGCGGTGCCGACGTTGAGCACCACCGCAATCGAGGGCGGCACGATGTCGGCCAGCGCGGCGATGTTGCCGAGATGGCGAGCCGACATCTCCAGCACCAGATAATCGGTGTCCTCGGTCGCACGCAGCACGGTCCACGGATGGCCGAGTTCGTTGTTGAACGAACCGGGCGGGGCGACCACCTCGCCCAGCGGCCGCAGCACCGCGGCGATCAGATCCTTGGTCGAGGTCTTACCCGAGGATCCGGTGATCCCGACGATCGTCAGCCCCCCGGCCACCAATTCGGCGGCGACCGCCTTGGCGAGCTTGGCGAGCGCGGCCAGCACGGCGGCTCCGGAACCGTCGACGTCGTGTTCGAGCACCCCGGCTCCGGCGTCCGCGGCGGCCGCCGGTGGCACCACGATCGCGGGCACCCCGACCGGTCGCGCCGCGAGCACCGCGGCCGCACCCGCTGCGGCGGCGGCCTCGGCGAAGTCGTGTCCGTCGCTGCGGGCGCCCGGCAGCGCGAGGAACAGCCCGCCGGGACCGACTGCGCGCGAATCGAATTCGACGGTGCCGGTGACCATCCGCTCGGCGGCCTCGTCGGGTGTGATGTCGGCGAGCTCGCCGCCGACGATCTCGGCGATCTGGGCGACGGACAGCGCGATCATGCGCCCGCTCCACGCGCGTCGAGGGCGGCCGCAAGCTCGGCGCGGTCGTCGAAGGGCCGGGTCTGCCCGCCCGCGGTCTGCCCCTTCTCGTGGCCCTTACCGGCGATCACCACCACGTCACCGCCGCGAGCCCAGGCCACCGCATGCCGGATCGCGTCGCGCCGGTCCCCGATTTCGACCACTTCGGCTGAACCGCCACGAGTCCCGGCCACGATTGCGGCCCGAATCGTCGCGGGGTCCTCGCCGCGGGGGTTGTCGTCGGTGACGATCACCAGGTCGGCGAGCTCGGCGGCGGTGCGGCCCATGGCTTCTCGCTTGCCGGGATCGCGGTCGCCGCCGGCGCCGAAGACCACCGCCAGCCGGCCGTGCGCGGGCTTCATCGTCTCCAATACCGCCTGCAGCGCACCGGGTTTGTGCGCGTAATCGACGACGGCGAGAAAGTCCTGCCCGCGTTCGACGGGTTCCAGCCGGCCGGGCACCGACGCGTCCCGCAGCCCCGGTGCGGCCTGTTCGGGTGACACTCCGACGACGTCGAGCATCGCCAGCGCAAGCAGGGCGTTGGCGACGTTGTAGCGCCCGGGCAGCCGGATCCGCAGCCGGTGGTGCACGCCGGCCGGGTCGACCGCGGTGAACTCTTGGGCGCCGCCGTCGAGCACCACGATGTCCTCGGCCCGCCAGTTCGCCGGGTGGCCGTCGGCGGACACCGTGAGTGCATCGTCGGCGCGGCGGGCCATGTCGCGGCCCGCGTCGTCGTCGACACAGATCACCGAGACGGCGGCATGCGCCGGGGAGGCCGGGTCGAACAGCCGGGCCTTGGCCTCGAAGTAGGCCTCCATCGTGGGATGAAAATCGAGATGGTCGCGGGAGAGGTTGGTGAACCCGCCCACGGCGAACCGGATGCCGTCGGTGCGGCCGAGTTCGAGGGCGTGGCTGGAGACCTCCATGACCGCGGTGTCGACGCCGCGCTCGGCCATCACGGCCAGCAGCGCCTGCAGTGCGGGGGCTTCCGGAGTGGTCAGCGCGCTGGGCACGTCCTCCCCGGCGATCCGGACGCCGACGGTGCCGATCAGGCCGGGAACGCGGTCGGCCGAGCGCAGGCCCGCCTCGACCAGGTGGGTCGTAGTGGTCTTGCCGGAGGTTCCAGTGACGCCGAGGACCACGACGCGGTCCGACGGGTGGCCGTACACAGCGGCGGCGACTTGGCCGAGCACGGCGCGCGGCTGCGGATGCACCAGAACCGGGACGGGCGCCGAGTCGCCGAGCATGCGGTGGATGACGGTCACACCTTCGGCGTCGGTGAGCACGGCGGCGGCGCCGCCCTCGATGGCCGCGTCGGTGAACTGCGCGCCGTGGGCCGACGAGCCGGGAAGCGCGGCGAACAGATCACCGGCCAGCGTGTCCTGGCCGCGCAGGCTGACTCCGGTGATCCGCACGTCGGGCGCCGTACCCCCGGCGACGGGCACCGCGCCGACCCGAGCGGCCAGCATCGGCAGGGGCAGCGCCGGCGTGGTGCGGGGCCGGAGGGGGTTGGTCATTGGATTGTCACCCTACCCAGCGAGCTGGGCGGCCCGCCTATGTGGCCTGAAGGATCAGCGGCGCGCCGGGATCGGGCGACAGCGGGACGTTCTGCCGCTGCAACAGCCAGGCCGCGATGTTGTGGAACAACGGCGCGGCCGAGTGCCCCGGTGAACCGTCCGGATTGCGCTGCGGGTTGTTCATCATGATGCCGATGACATAGCGCGGGTCGTCGGCGGGCGCCATGCCGGCGAAGGTGATCCAGTAGACGTCGCTGTAGTAGCAGCCGCACGCCGGGTTGATCTGCTGGGCGGTTCCCGTCTTGCCCGCGATCTGATAGCCGTCGACGGCGGCCGGCGCGCCGGTGCCCTGCTGGTAGCCCATCGGATCGCGCTGGACGATCGCGCGGAACATGTTGCGCACCGTGCGGGCGGTCTCCGGCGACACGACGCGGATGCCGGCGGGTTGCGGCTCTTCGGTGCGGGTGCCGTCGGCGGCGACGGTGGCCTTGACGATCCGCGGCGGGATGCGCAGGCCGTCGTTGGCGATCGCCTGGTACATCCCGGTCATCTGCAGCAAGGTCATCGAAAGGCCCTGCCCGATGGGAAGATTGGAGAACGTGCTGCCCGACCACTGGTCGATCGGCGGCACCAGGCCGGAGCTCTCGCCCGGCAGACCAACATTGGTGCGCTGCCCGAGACCGAACTTTCCGAGCATGTCGTAGTAGCGCTCCGGCCCGATCCGCTGCGCGAGCATCAGGGTGCCGACGTTCGACGACTTCCCGAACACGCCGGTGGTGGTGTACGGCATCACGCCGTGGCTCCACGCGTCGCCGACGGTGACGCCGCCCATGTTGATCGAGCCGGGTACCTGCAGCACCTCGTCGGGATTCGACAGCCCGTACTCGATCACCGAGGAGGCGGTGACGATCTTGTTCACCGATCCCGGCTCGTACGGCGAGGTGACGGGCAGGTTGCCCAGCTGCTTGTCCTGCTGGCGCCCGATGTCCTGACTGGGGTCGAAGGTGTTGTCGTTCGACATCGCCAGCACTTCACCGGTTTTCGCGTCCAGCACCACCGCCGAGACGTCCTTGGCGCCGGAGGCGTCCTTGGCCATCTGGACCTGCTGCTGAACGTAGAACTGGATGTCGTCGTCGAGGGTCAGCTGCACGGTGGCGCCGTTGACGGCATCGTGCTTGTTGCGATAGCTGCCGGGGATCACCACGCCGTCGGAACCGCGGTCGTAGGTGATCGAGCCGTCGGTGCCCGACAGCTTCGAGTCCATCGAGTCCTCGAGGCCGAGCAGACCGTGGCCGTCCCAGTCGATGCCGCCAACGATGTTGGCCGCCAGCGCGCCACCGGGATACTGGCGCAGGTCTTGGCGTTCGGCGCCGATCTCGGGAAACTTCTTGATGATGGCGTTGGCGATCGCAGGATCGACCGCACGCGCGAGGTAGACGAAGGTCTCGTTGCTGCGCAGCTTCTTCAGCAAGGTGGCCGCGTCGGGCTTGTTGCCCAGCTTGCCGGCCACCTCGGTGGCGATCTGGGTGAGCCGCTTGTCGGGATCCGGTGCGGCGGGCGACTTCTCCTTCGCCTCGGCGAGCTGCTTGCGGATCTTGGCCGGCTGGAAGGTCAGCGCCCTGGCCTCGATGGTGAACGCCAGCTTGTCGAAGTTGCGGTCGACGATGCTGCCGCGCACCGCCTTTTCGACATCGGTCACCTTGAGCTGACTGGCGGCCTCGGCCCGCAGGCCGGCGGCCTGCGGCACCTGAAGGTTGAACAGCTGGGTGGCGGCCACCCCGAGTGCGAGGAAGATGACGATATTGCCTGCGCGGTGCCGGAACACGAATGATGCTGTGCGTGAACCGCTTTCGATGATCTCGCGGGTGCGCCGCGCCTTGGCCGGGCGACCCGGTCCGCTATCCGGTTGCCCCTTGACCGCTTTCGTGCGCTGCTGCTTGGGTTCGCGGCGACTCACTGCCCGGCTCCGGGCGGCGGAGCATCGGGCGCGGGCGGTGCGGGCACCACCGGCGGTGGGACGTCAGCCGGCGCGGGCACCGGTGCCAGCACCAGACCGGAGGCCGGAGCGGGTGCCGGCGCCTGAGCCGGGACCGCCAGGGTGCCGGGCAGCGGGGCCTGCGCCGCGGCGGGCGGCGCAGCGACAGCGCCGGGTGCGAGGACCGTGCCTGGCAACGCTGCCAGTGGAACGCCAAAGGGCATCGCACCATTCAACGGCACGCCACCGAGTGGAGTCGGTGCGACACGCACCGGAACCTCGGGCGAACTTCCCGGCTTCGGTGCGGCCACCGGGGCCGGCGCCGGTGCGGCGGGTGGCGGCGGCACCGCGTCAGGCAGCTTGCTGTTGAGCGGCGGCGGCGGAACGCCTTCGGCCGGTTTCGGCTTGCCCACCACCGTCCAGTTGCCCGTCGGATCCTGCACCAGATGGGCGGTGTCCTTGGACGGGATCATGCCCAGATTGCGCGCGGACTCGGCCAGCGCAGGCGCAGACTCGGCCTCCAGCACATCGCGCTCGAGCGCTTCCTTCTGCTGCGACAGCGCCTCATTGGTGGAACGAGCCGTGCCCAACTGGTAGGACCGCTGCGCGGCGTCGGTGGACAGCCACAGCGTGACGCCCAGGCCGAGACCCAGCGCTCCGATCACCAAGACCACGAACGGGACCTTCGCCACCAGCGTCTGCGGGCGCAGGTCGATCGTGGCCAGCCGGGCGATCAGCCGCTCGCGCAGTGGCGGCCGGATGACCTTGGGCGCCTTGGCCTTCCGTGCCTTGGCGCGCGCCTTGGCCTGACTGACGTTCTTGGCCCGGGTCGGGCGTTCGGCGGGCCTGGCGACGGGCGCGGTCTGCGGTCCCTGCCGTGAACTGCGCGGCTCGTGCGGCCGACGCGCGGACGCGCGTGCGCCCCGCGCCGGCGCCTCGGTGCCGCGCTTCTTGGCCGACTTCTTCGGTTCCTTCTTCTCCCGCTTGGCCCCGTCCCGTTTGACCCCTGCGCGATCCACCGGACCGGCTGGCTTGCGCCCCACCTTCATCAGTTCTTCCCTCCCCGTCCCGGGTTGACCGACATGACGCGCTGTAGTGCGCGGAGCCGAACCGGCGCACTGCGTGGATTGCGTTCGATCTCCTCGGCGCCGGCACGTTCGGCACCGCGGGTGATCGCACTGAATTCGGGCTCGTAGCCGGGCAATTCGACGGGCAGGCCCTCCGGTGACCGAGATGCGGTGGCCGCGGCGAACGTCGTCTTGACGATCCTGTCCTCCAGCGACTGATACGACATCACCGCGATCCGGCCGCCGACGCGCAGCGCGGCCAGCGCCGCGGGCAGGGCCGCGGTCAGCGAGTCCAACTCGGCGTTGACGGCGATCCGCAGCGCCTGGAACGTCCGCTTGGCGGGGTGTCCGCCGGTCCGCCGCGCGGGAGCCGGGATGCCCTTGTAGACGATCTCGACGAGTTCGCCGGTGGTGGCCAACGGCGCCTCCTGACGGCGCTCGACAATCAGACCCGCGATGCGGTGGGCGAACTTCTCCTCACCGAAGCGGCGCAGGATGTCGGTCAGTTCGGCGCGGTCGTAGGTGTTGAGGATCTCCGCGGCGGTCAGCGGGGCATCGGTGTCCATCCGCATATCCAGCGGCGCGTCTTTGGCGTAGGAGAATCCGCGCTCGGCCTGGTCGAGCTGCATCGACGAGACACCCAGGTCGAACAGCACGCCATCGATGGATTCGGTTGTTCCGCAACCCGCTTCGACGAGTGCGTCGGCGATGCCGTCGTAGCGGGTGTGCACCAGGGTGACGCGGTCGGCGAACGGGGCCAGCCGCGCTCGGGCGCCGGCCAGCGCGCCGGGGTCGCGGTCGAGGCCGATGAGGCGCAACTCTCCGAACTCGGTCAGGAAACGTTCGGAGTGCCCACCGGCACCCAGCGTCGCGTCGACGAGGACAGCGCCCGGCCGGGTCAACGCCGGGCCGAGGATCTCGACGCAGCGGTCCAGCAGGACGGGGATGTGCCCGTGGTCGGATTCGTCAACCACGACGGGACCTCCGGGTGAATCAGGGTGTGCCCCTGCATCGAGGTCCCTGTCCGAAAGCGCGAACCTGGCGTTGGGGAAGTACGTCAGGGTCGGTTCGGGCAGAGACCACGATGCACGGGCTACCTCCGGCTGGGCGGCCAGCTCAGATGATGTCGCTGAGTGCTTCATCGCTGGCCGCGGAGAAGTTCTCTTCGTGGGTCTCCTGGTAGTCCTGCCAGGCCTGGGCGTCCCAGATCTCGAGGAAGTCGACGGCGCCGATCACCACGCATTCCTTGGACAGGTTGGCGTAGCGCCGGTGGTCGGCCGACAGCGTGATCCGGCCTTGGGAGTCGGGATGCTGTTCGTCGGTGCCGGCCGCCAGGTTGCGCAGGAATGCACGCGCCTCCGGATTGCTGCGCGAGGTCTGCGAAGCCCGCCGGGCCAGCTGTTCGAATTCCGTACGCGGGTAGACGGCAAGGCTGTGATCTTGGCTCTTGGTGACCATCAACCCTCCTGCCAGCGCGTCGCGGAACTTGGCGGGCAGTGTCAGCCGCCCCTTGTCGTCGAGCTTGGGCGTGTAGGTGCCGAGAAACACGGCTGCACCTCCTACGCCCCCGGAGCCGTCGCTCCGTTAGCCGCCACAATACCCCACAATCCCCCACTTTGCTCCACCGATTGGCCTCATTTTGGCAATGCTCCACCACTTTCTGCCACCGAAAACAGTTCCGGACCGCTGCCAGGGCTGTCGCGGCCCGCAAAAGCGCAGCTCAGCCGGGGGTGGGGCGTTGTGGGGCGGGCATAGGGCCGCGGCCGACAGCAGAACGCATCGCCCGCGCCACGCCGAAGCGCCGGGCAAACAAAAACGGGGCAGCCGAAACGGCTACCCCGTATGCGAGACGCAGGCGGTCACTCGTCGAAACGACGCCGGAAGCGGTCCTCCATCCGGCTGGTGAACGAACCCCCGCCGCCCTTCGGCCGGCGCTGACGCTGGCCGCCCGCCGACGAGGACGGGCCCGAGCGGTCCCGGCCACCGGCAACACGTGGGCCGGTGATGGCGAACACGACACCGCCGAACATCACCACGAAACCCACCACCGACAGAATCGGGAAGCTTCCGATCATCGTGGCCTTGAACGCAACCCCGGCAACCAGCATCGCCAGACCGATCACAAACAGGCCTGCGCCCTGCAATCGTCGGCGCGTGGAGGGGGCCCGCAGAGTTCCGCCCCGCACACTGGAGGCGAACTTGGGGTCCTCGGCATAGAGAGCGCTCTCGATCTGATCGAGCATGCGCTGCTCATGATCGGAGAGTGGCATTCGTCCCTCCTTGCCGACACGGCCGGTCACGATTCCGATAGAACTTGGCTGCCCAGCGATTACGGGGCAACTAACCAAATGATACGAGCAGAAGTTGCCGCGTACCACCTAGTTGGTCCACCCGATTGTAGCTGTGTCCAGGCGTTGTTCAGTCCCCGCCATCACCGCGTAATGGCCTGGTCACCCGGCACCGGCGAGCATGGGCCGCGACTGCACTGATAATGGCCATGCACCTACAAGGACCGATCCGCAGACGAGAAGGGCATCCAGGCGTTGGCGACTTTCCTCATCGATCTGTCGCCCACCGACATGGCGCAGCGCCTTCACGACGCTTTGACCGTGTATGTCGACGCCATGCGCTACCCGCGTGGCACCGAGGGTCAGCGTGCGGCGATGTGGCTGGAACACACCCGCAGGCAAGGCTGGAAGGCCGTCGCCGCCGTCGAGACCGACAGCGCGGAGCAGCTGGACGGCGCTCCCCTGCTCGGCATCGCCTACGGGTATTGCGGGGCCCCGGACCAATGGTGGCAGCAGCAGGTGGTGTCGGGGCTGCACCGGATCGGTGTGCCCGCCGCGGAGATCAGCCGCTTGACCAGCAGTTATTTCGAGCTGACCGAGCTACACATCCATCCGAGCGCCCAGGGCCGCGGGCTGGGCGAGGCGCTGGCCCGGCGGCTGCTGGACGGCCGCGGCGAGTCGCACGTGCTGCTGTCGACCCCCGAGATCATCGGCGAGGCCAACCGCGCCTGGCGGCTGTATCGGCGGCTCGGCTTCACCGACGTCATCCGCGGTTATCACTTCGCCGGCGATCCGCGGGCGTTCGCCATTCTGGGTCGCAGCCTCCCGCTCTGAGGCGGATCTGGCACGATACCGGAGTGCGCGACCGTTCCCGCCGCCTGCGCTTACGCGCCCTGGCGTTGTTGCTGCTCCTCGTTGCGCCGTTGGCGGTCGGCTGTGTGCGGGTGCACGCTTCGATCACGGTGTCGCCGGATGACCAGGTCTCCGGGCAGATCATCGCCGCGGCGAAGGCTCGCGACTCCGACGACCAGGGGCCGCAGTTCGACCTCAATGTGCCGTTCAGCCAGAAGATTTCGGTGTCGAAGTACAAATCAGACGACTTCGTCGGCTCCGAGGCGGTGTTCTCGAACCTGAGCTTCTCCGAGGTGCCCCAGCTGGCCAACCTCAACCGCGAGGCAGCCGGGGTGGACATCTCGCTGCGGCGTGCCGGCAACCTGGTGATCCTCGAAGGCCGCGTCGACCTGACCAGCGTCACCGATACCGACGCTGACGTTTCCCTGACGGTCTCCTTTCCCGGCGAGGTCACGTCAACCAACGGCGATCGCCTCGACACCGACGTCGTCGAGTGGAAGCTCAAGCCGGGCGTGGTCTCGACGATGAGCGCCCAGGCCCGCTACACCGACCCCAGTACCAGGTCTTTCACCGGCGCGGCACTGTGGCTGGGCCTCGGCGCGCTGGTGGTCTGCGGTGTCATCGGCAGCCTGGCCTGGGTCAGCCGGGACAGGTCGCCGCGGTTCGCCAGCTCCGATCAGGCCGACGGCTAGCGGACGTTCTACTCTGGTTGCACCCGGATCTCCCCGGCGGGTCGTACACAGAAAGGGGCGCTGCGCTGAGCGTCGAAGCAGCTCCGTCTGCCGTCCAGCTGGCCGGCGCCGTCACCGATCAACTTCGGAAGTATCTGGCCGGCCGCCGCGCTGACGCCGCCTACATCGGCACCGACTACGACGGGCTGATCGCGGCCCTCGAGGATTTCGTGCTGCGGGGCGGTAAACGAGTGCGGCCCGCCTTCGCCTACTGGGGCTACCGCGCGGTGACCGCCGATCCCGATCTGCCGGTGGACGACGACATGTTCCTACTGTTCTCGGCGCTGGAGCTGCTGCACGCCTGCGCGCTGGTCCACGACGACGTCATCGACGATTCGGCGACCCGGCGCGGCTGGCCGACGGTGCACGTCCACTTCACCGACCTGCACCGCAGCGGCGGCTGGCGCGGTGGGTCCGAGCAGTTCGGCCGATCTGCGGCGATCCTGCTCGGTGACCTCTCACTGGTGTGGGCCGACGACATCGTCGCCGCGGCGGATCTGGATGCCGACGGCCGGCGGCGCGTGCGGCGGGTGTGGTCGGACATCCGGACCGAGGTACTCGGCGGGCAGTACCTCGACATCGTCAACGAATCCAGCGGCGCCGAGTCGATCGAGTCGGCGATGAAGGTGAACACCTACAAGACCGCGTCGTACACGATCTCGCGGCCGCTGCAGCTGGGTGCCGCGGCCGCCGCCGACCGTCCCGACGTGCAGCGCATCTTCTACGAACTGGGCACCGACCTCGGTGTCGCATTCCAGCTGCGCGACGACGTCCTCGGTGTGTTCGGCGATCCCGCGGTGACGGGCAAGCCCTCCGGTGACGACCTGCGCTCCGGCAAGCGGACCGTGCTGCTCGCCGAGGCCGTCGAGCGGGCGGCCGCCTCGGATCCGGCAGCCGCGGACCGGCTGCGCGCCGGAATCGGCACCGAGTTGTCCGACGCCGACGTGCGTCAACTCTGCGACGTGATCGAGTCGGTGGGCGCGCTGGCCGCGGTGGAAGGCCGCATCGAACTGCTGACCAACCGTGCGCTGAGCCTGCTGGAGAGCGCGCCGATCAACGCGCCTGCCAAGGCCGGGCTGACCGAGCTCGCCAGATTGGCCGCCAACCGGTCCGCCTAGGCCCATGTCCGCCACCACACCCACCACTTCGACCAGCCGGGCCGGCCTCGCGCGCCTGACGGCGTTCACCGCCGCCGATGAGGGGCGCCCGGCCCTGCTCGGCTTCCTCGGCGCGATCCTGCTGACGCTCGGCGGGTTGGGCGCAGGCAGCACGCGTCAGCACGACCCGCTGCTCGAGACGATGCACCTGTCCTGGTTGCGGTTCGGCCACGGCTTGGTGGTCTCGTCGGTGCTGCTGTGGGTCGGTGTCGTGCTGATGCTGGTGGCGTGGCTGTGGGTGGGCCGGCGAGTTGTCGATCCGGACGCCGAGGTCAGCGAGTTCACGATGATCGCGACCGCCGGGTTCTGGTTGGCGCCCCTGCTGTTGAGCGTTCCCCTGTTCAGCCGCGACACGTACTCGTATCTGGCCCAGGGTGCGCTGCTGCGCGACGGCCTCGACCCCTACGCCGTGGGGCCGGTGGCGAACCAGAACTCGTTGCTGGACAACGTGAGTCCGATCTGGACCACCACTACCGCCCCGTACGGTCCGGCGTTCATCCTGGTGGCTCGGTTCGTCACCACGCTGGTCGGTGACCATGTGGTGGCCGGTACGATGCTGCTGCGGCTGTGCATGCTCCCCGGTCTGGCGCTGCTGATTTGGGCCGCGCCGCGGGTGGCCCGCCACATCGGCGCCAACGGCGCGGTGGCACTGTGGATTTGCGCGCTGAACCCGCTGGTGATCATCCATCTGATGGGCGGCGTGCACAACGAGATGCTGATGGTCGGGTTGATGATGGCCGGCATCGCGCTGACGTTCGCCCGTCATCACGCAGCCGGGGCGGCGCTGATCGCGGTCGCCGTCGCGGTCAAGGCCACCGCGGTACTGGCGCTGCCGTTCATGGTGTGGGTGTGGATGCGACACCTGCGCGAGCGCCAGAAAATCGGGGCGGTAAGGGCTTTCGCGACAGCGTCAGCGGCATCGGTGGCGATCTTCGTCGCGGTCTTCGCGGTGCTGTCCTGGGTCGCCGGAGTCGGACTGGGCTGGCTGACCGCCCTGGCCGGATCGGTGAAGATCATCAACTGGCTGACCATCCCGACCGCGATCGCGAACCTCACCAACGCGATCGGCGGACTGTTCATGCCGGTGAACTTCTACGCGGTCCTCGACGCCACCCGGATCGCCGGGATCGCGATCATCGCGGTGTCACTTCCGTTGCTGTGGTGGCGATTTCGGCACGACGACCGCGAGGCGCTTCTCGGCATCGCGTGGGCGATGCTGGTGGTGGTGCTGTTCGTTCCCGCCGCGCTGCCCTGGTACTACACCTGGCCGCTCGCGGTGCTGTCGGCACTGGCACAGTCGCGGGCGGCGATCGCACTGATCGCCGGGTTCTCGACGTGGATCATGGTGATCTTCAAGCCCGATGGCTCACACGGGATGTACTCGTGGATCCACGTGCTGCTGGCCACCGCCTGTGCACTGGCGGCCTGGTATTCGCTGAAGGTCAGTAGGCCATCGCCTGAGCGCGCCGAACCACCTCACGAGCCTGGTGAGCGTGCAGCGCATCCACCGGGCGAGCGTTGCTGACCGCCTCGCGCGCCCCGTCGCGGGTGATCGTCAGTGACGGGTCCGCGGTGAACAGCCAGCGCAGGATCTCGGTGTCCCTATAGCCGCCGTCGCGCAGCACCGCCAGCAGGCCGGGCAGGCTCTTGACCACCTCGCCACGCTCGGTGAGGAAGGCCTTCGGAATCATCGGCACGCCGCCGCGCTTGACCGCGACCAGGTGACCTTCCCGTAACTGCTGGTGCACCTTGGTCACCGGAATACCCAACAGCTCGGCGACCGCAGGCAGGTCGTACACGGGCTCGTCGGGATCCAATACGTCCTCGCCGGCGGGGATGCTGCTCACCGGCCTAGTCTAGAACTCCTGCGCCTCGGCATACCATGTGTCGGTGACGTCGGACCCACTCAACGGCGTGTTGCTGGAAGGCCGGTACCGCGTCGAGGCCAGGATCGCCACCGGCGGCATGTCCACGGTCTACCGCGGTCTGGACGTGCGCCTGGACCGCCCGGTCGCGCTGAAGGTGATGGACGCGCGCTACGCCAACGACTCGCAGTTCCTCACCCGCTTCCAGCGGGAGGCCCGCGCGGTGGCGCGATTGAAGGATCCCGGTCTGGTCGCGGTGTACGACCAAGGTCTGGACGGCAGCCACCCGTTCCTGGTCATGGAGCTGATCGAGGGCGGAACCCTGCGCGAGTTGCTGCGCGAGCGCGGCCCGATGCCCCCGCACGCCGCGGCGGCCGTGCTGCGCCCGGTGCTGGGCGGGCTGGCCACCGCGCACCGCGCCGGGCTGGTGCACCGCGACGTCAAGCCGGAGAACGTGCTGATCTCCGACGACGGCGAGGTCAAGCTCGTCGACTTCGGTCTGGTCCGTGCGGTGGCCGAGGCCGGGATCACCTCCACCAGCGTGATCCTGGGCACCGCGGCCTACCTGTCGCCCGAGCAGGTCAGCACCGGCGCCGCCGACGCGCGCAGCGACGTCTACGCCGTCGGCATCCTGGCCTACGAATTACTCACCGGCACAACGCCGTTCACCGGTGACAATCCGCTGACCGTGGCCTATCAGCGGATGGACCACGACGTCCCGCCGCCGAGCGCGGCGATCAGTGGTGTGCCGCCCCAGTTCGACGAGCTCATCGGCCGCGCGACGGCCCGCAACCCCGACGCGCGCTTCGCCGACGCCGAGGAGATGGCCGGGGACCTGGACGCGATCGCCGTGGAGTTGGGGCTACCGAAGTTCCGAATACCGGCGCCGAGGAACTCCGCCCAGCACGCCGCGGCCACCGCTGTGCACAGCCGGCCGACGGTCGAGCACCGGGCTGCCACGCTCGCGCCCGCCGCGGCCCCGGGGCCGATACCGGCGCCGGCCTCGGTCAAGAACCCCACCCGTCAGCTCATCCGCGATCCACAGGACTGGCAGCCCGCCGACGAGGATGACGAAACCCCAAAGATGGCAAGCCAATTCGCCGGCATCGACATCGGCGAATTCATCTGGGAGCGGCAGCGCGCCAGGCGGTCTCTGATGTTCTGGATGCTGATCGTGCTGCTGCTCACCGGCGGCATGGCGGCGGCGGGCTGGACGCTGGGCAGCAATCTGCAGGCTCTGCTCTAGCCCTTGACAGCCACTACGATCGTAGTGATACTCAATTCATCTCGTGATGAATTGTGAGGTGATGGACATGAGCGCACCCGATCTCGGCGTCCTGATAGTCGGCGCGGGCCCGACCGGACTCCTGCTGGCCAATGAACTCGCGCGACACGGCGTCACACCGCGCGTCATCGACCGGGCGCCGCAACCGGCGACCACCTCCCGCGCACTCGTCGTCCAACCGAGAACGCTGGAGATCTTCGACGACCTCGGTGTGATCGAGCAGGCCTTCGCGGCGGGCACGCCGGCCTCGCAGCTGACGATCACCTTCGCCGACAAGACGATCGACCTCGACTTCGCGGGTCAGTTGACCGGGCCGCAGAACTACACCGCCTACGCCGAGCCGCGCATACTCTCCCAGCACGAAACCGAACGCATCCTCACCGACCTGCTGACCAGTCACGGCATCGAGATCGAACGCGGCGTCGCACTCACCGATCTGACTCAGGACGGCGGCACCGTCACCGCCTCCCTGCGGCACGCCGACGGCTCGACCGAAGCGGTGCGCTGCCACTGGGTCGTCGGCTGCGACGGCGCGCACAGCGCGGTGCGCAAATCCAGCGGCATCCCGTTCTCCGGAGACACCTACCGCGACGAGTTCATCATGGCCGACGCCGAACTCGACTGGAAGCTGCCACACGGCGGGCTCTACGGATTCCCCAGTCCAGCAGGCATTTTCGCGGCGTTCTCGATGCCGGGCACCAACCGCTACCGCATCTTCGGCAACTTCCCGCCAGGCCCGGACGGACCGAGCGCGGAATACAGCGAGCCCACGCACCACGAATTCCAGGCCATGGTCGACGAACGAGTTCCGTTCCCCGCCACCGTGATCAAGGAGTTCTGGGTCACCCGCTACCGGGTGCACAGCCGCACGGTGCCGCGCTACCGCGACGGCCGCATCCTGCTGGTCGGCGATGCCGCCCACGTGCATAGCCCCGCCGGTGCGCAGGGCATGAACACCGGCATTCAGGACGCGTACAACCTCGGCTGGAAGCTGGCCTACGTGCTGCGAGGGCTCGCCGACGAATCACTGGTGGACAGCTACAACGCCGAACGCCATCCGATCGGCGTCCAACTGCTCAAGACCACCGACCGGCTGTTCTCGGTCTTCGGCGGCCAGAATCCGTTGGCGCGCTTGGCCCGTGGCCGAGTCGCGCCGGTGCTCGCCGGCCAAGTGCTGACCCGCGAGTGGGTGCGCAGACGCTTCATCGGCATGTTGGCGCAACTGCGTCTGCACTATCCGGACAGCCCGCTCAATGCCGAGGACGGTTCCGGCTGGCACGACGCGCCCGCGCCGGGCGACCGCGCCCGCGAGGCCGACGTCCTGATCGACGGTCAGCCGGGACGCCTCTACGACCTGTTCCGCGGCACGCACCACACGGTGCTGCTCTTCACCGGACTCGATGACGACGCCCGGCCCGAGGTCGAATTACGAGGACTCGCCGACCATTTCGAGCAAGACCACCCCGGGCTGGTGAAAGCCGACGTGGTCAGCACCCGATCGGCACACCGTCAGTACGGTGTCAGCGCGCCCAGCGCCTTCGTAGTCAGACCGGACAAATACATCAGCTACCGCGGCCGGCCCGTCGAGCTAGTCGCGCAGCATCTCCGCTACCAGGAACGCCAGCTCCAGTGACTGCTGGGTGTTCAGGCGCGGATCGCAGGCCGTCTCGTAGCGGCCGGCCAGGTCCGAATCCGAGATATCCTGCGCGCCACCAAGGCATTCGGTGACGTTCTCGCCGGTGATCTCGACGTGGATACCGCCGGGATGGGTGCCCAGCGCGCGGTGTACCTCGAAGAAGCCCTGCACCTCGTCGACGATGCGGTCGAAGTGGCGGGTCTTGTAACCCGTCGAGGACTCGTGGGTGTTGCCGTGCATCGGGTCGCACTGCCAGATCACGTGGTGGCCGGAGGCCTGTACTTTCTCGATGATCGCGGGCAGCACGTCGCGAACCTTGCCGTTGCCCATCCGGCTGACCAGCGTCAGGCGGCCGGGCTCGTTGTTCGGGTCCAGGCGCTCGACGTACTCCACCGCCAGTTCCGGTGAGGTGGTCGGGCCGATCTTGACGCCGATCGGGTTGGCGATCACCTCGGCGAACGCCACGTGCGCGCCGTCGAGCTGGCGGGTGCGCTCCCCGATCCAGACGTAGTGTGCCGACAGGTCGTAGAGCTTCGGGCCGCCGACCGCTTCGGCGTCCATCCGCAGCATCGCCCGCTCGTAGTCCAGCACCAGGGCCTCGTGGCTGGCGTAGATCTCGGCGGTGTCCAGGTTGCGGTCATTGACCCCGCAGGCCGTCATGAAGCGCAGGCCACGGTCGATCTCACCGGCCAGGGCCTCGTAGCGGGCGCCGGCGGGCGAGGTGCGGACGAACTCGCGGTTCCAGTCGTGCACCGCGTGCAGCGACGCCAGCCCGGACGACGTCAGCGCCCGCACCAGGTTCATCGCAGCGCTGGCGTTGGCGTACGCGCGGACCAGACGCGACGGATCGTGTTCGCGCACCGCGGCATCGGGGGCGAAACCGTTGACCATGTCGCCGCGGTAGGACTTCAGCCCCAGCGCGTCGGTGTCCGAGGAGCGCGGCTTGGCGTACTGGCCGGCGATGCGGGCCACCTTGACCACCGGCATGCTCGCGCCGTAGGTCAGCACCACCGCCATCTGCAGCAGGGTGCGGATGTTGGCGCGGATATGCGGCTCGGTGTTGTCGACGAAGGTCTCGGCGCAGTCGCCGCCCTGCAGCAGAAACGCCTTGCCGAGCGCCACATCGGCCAGCTGCGCCTTCAGCTTCTCGATCTCCGACGGCACGGCGACCGGTGGAACGCTCTCCAGCACGGTCCGCATCGCGGCGGCCTGCTCGGGATCCCAGCTGGGCTGCTGCACGGCCGGCTTCGTCAGTGCCGCATCGAGCCGTCCGCGCAGGTCAGCCGGGAGCGGCGGCAGCGACGGCAGCTGCTCGATCGGTACGTCAACGGTCCAGTTCACCCGTCCATGGTAACCGGGCCGCGCACTCCCTTTTACCGGCTGACCGGGGCCGCACCCACGTCGACGCCGGTGGTCATCAGCACGTACCGGCGCAGGTTGTGACGGGCGTCGACCAGGGCGTCGTGGGTGTCATGGGGTCGCGGTGGCATCCGCGGGCTGCCGCGGTCCTCCCAGAACTGGCGCAGCTCGCGGGTGAACCGGGGGATCTGCGGCGGCAGGCTGGTCATCGGGCCCCACAACTGACACAGCGCGACATGGTCGTACGCGGCCACCCAGGCCCACAGCTCGATCGGCTCGTCACTGTCGATGCCGAGAAACTCCTCGAGGCCCTCCCGGATCTGCCTGCGGGAGCGCCACAGCTTCGACGACGGGCTCGGCAGCTTCGGCAGGACGTTGGTGCGGACCCACTTTCCGGCGGAGTCCGGGTCGAACTCGGTGGAGATCGCGTAGAACTCGCGACCGTCCTCGGCCACCACACCGATCGAGATCAGATCGATGATTCGGCCGTTGTCGATGAACTCCGTGTCGTAGAAGAACCGCACCGGCCGCACCCTATCCCTTCGCCTCGATGCGGTGCGGCGGCGCGGGAGCGGCGTGGATCTCCTTGTCCAACTCGGCGTCCACCTCGGCGTCGGCGGGGAAGCTCGGCTCACCGGCGATGATGTGCTGCAGCCACAGCTTGGCCTGCACGACCGGGCGCCGCATATAGCGCTCCCGCTCCAGCGAGCGGTGCATTTTGCGGGGGCGGTCCTGGTAGAACCAGCGCGCCCACGGCGCGTGCGGCCGGGACAGCCGGATCGCGCCGATGAACAACAGCGGCGTGATGAACATCCCGATCAGGCCGGTCCACACCTTGCCCTTGAGCAGCACCACCACCGCCAATGCCAGCGTCAACACGGCCAGCACCACGACGAGCGTGCGGGCGCCGAGCGAATCGTCGGCCCGCCAGATCCCGATGTCGAAGAACGACAGCGGGTTGAAACCCACGATCAACAGCCCGGCGACGGCGATCGCGGCGAACACCGCATCCACCGATGCCCGGCCGTCCTCGGCCCAGTACACGTCCTGCAGGTGCAGGATGAGCGCGAACTCATCGAGAAGCAAGGCCGCGCCGATACCGAAAACGATTGCAGCAGCGGTGAACTCACCGCTGCCACCCTCGGTGGCCATCGTCACCATCGCCACCCCGGAGATCATCACCAGGACCACGCCGAACACCGCGTGGTGGATGTGCAGTCCGCCGCTACCGGAGATATTGCGCGGCTGCCACCATCTGCGGGGAGCGTCGTTGCCTGCGTTGTGCCGGATGTAGCGGACGATCGTTCGGGTCACGAAGAACGTGCAGATGAACGCAATCAGACACCACATCAGCGGCACGCGCCCGGGGGCGACGACGTCGAAGTGCAGGTGGTAGGACACGGGACGTGAAGATACGCGCCGACGCACCCCGATGGGCCCGGCACGGCCGGGATATCCCCCGGCGCGTCGCAGCGCCCCGATAGTCTGGTTTGCGAGATGAGTAGCGACGTGGGCAGTACAACGCGGCCCTGGCTGGTCGCCGGGTGGCGGGTTTCCCAGGTCGCGATCGTTGCGCTGGGCATCTACGCAGGCTGGTTGCTGTTCGGCCACATCCCCTACCGCATCGACATCGAGGTCTACCGGATGGGCGGCCAGGCGTGGCTGCACGGTCAGTCGCTGTATTCCGGCGACGCGACCTTCCGCACCACCGTCGGGCTGGGCCTGCCGTTCACCTATCCCCCGCTCGCGGCGATCGTGTTCAGTCCGTTCGCCTGGGTGTCGCTGTCGGCGGCCAGCGTGATCATCACGGTCATCACCCTGGTGCTGGTGCTGGTGAGCACCTGGATCGTGCTGACCCGCCTGGAGGTGTGGCAGGACTCGGCGCTCACCCGGGAGCCTGCGTGGCTGCGTCGGGCCTGGCTGTCAGCGGGAATCGTGGCGCTGGCGGTGATGTATCTGGAACCGATCGACGCCAACTTCGCGTTCGGTCAGATCAACGTCGTGCTGATGACGCTGGTGATCGCCGATTGCGTACCGCGCCGGACGCCGTGGCCGCGCGGGATGCTGCTCGGGGTGGCGATCGCGCTGAAGCTGACCCCAGCGGTGTTCCTGCTGTACTTCGTGCTGCGCCGCGACGGCCGCGCCGCCCTGACCGCGGCAGGCGCTTTCGTCGCAGCCAGCCTGCTGGGTTGCGCGTTGGCCTGGCGGGACTCGTTGGAGTACTGGACCACCACGATCCGGCACACCGACCGCATCGGCAGCGCCGCACTGAACACCAACCAGAACATCGCCGGGGCGCTGGCGCGGCTGGGCCTGGACAAGAGCACCCACTTCGTCCTGTGGACGCTGGCCTGCTTCGCGGTCCTGGCCCTGACGGTCTGGGCGGTCCGCCGCGTGTTGGCCGCGGGGGAACCGACGCTGGCGCTGATGTGCGTGGCCCTGTTCGGGCTGGTGGTGTCGCCGGTCTCGTGGTCGCACCACTGGGTGTGGGCGCTGCCGACCGTGCTCACCGCCGCCGTGGCCGCCTATCGACGGCGCAATATCGCCCTGGGCCTGGTGACCGCCGTCGGCGTGGCACTGATGGTGTGGATTCCGCTGGAGCTGCTGCCCCAGCATCACGAGGAGACGGCGTCGTGGTGGCGCCAGCTGCTGGGGATGTCGTACGTCTGGTGGGCGCTGGCGGTGATCGTCGTCGCGGGGTTGACGGTGATCACCCCGATCGCTAACCGGCGGCGGTCTCCGGGATCCGCGCCGGTGGCTGACCTGGTCCACCCTGCTTAGGGTCCGCGGGGGCCTCGCTGTTCTTCAGCGTCGCGGCGTAGATGTCGACGTACTCCTGACCGGAGAGTTCCATCAGCTCGTACATCACCTCGTCGATGACGGCCCGCTCGATGAACCGGTTACCGGCCAGGCCGTCGAACCGGGAGAAATCCATCGGCTTGCCGAAGCGGACCGTCACGCGTCCGAAGCGCCACATCTTCGATCCCGGCGGGTTCACGACGTCGGTTCCGATCATCGCGACCGGAATCACCGGAACCTGGGTTTCCAGGGCCAGACGGGCCAGCCCGGTCTTGCCCTTGTAGAGCCGGCCGTCCGGGGACCGGGTGCCCTCGGGGTACATCCCCATCAACTTGCCCTGCGACAGCAGGCGCTGGGCGGTGGTCAGCGCCGCCTGCGCGGCGTCGGCGTCGGTGCGGTCGATGGGGACCTGGCCGGCCACCGTGTAGAACCACCGGGTGAACCAGCCCTTGATGCCGGTGCCGGTGAAATATTCGGCCTTGGCCAGGAAGGTGATCCGCCGCCGGACCACCAGCGGGAGGTAGAAGCTGTCCGCCACCGCGAGGTGGTTGCTGGCCAAGATTGCCGGGCCGTTGGTCGGAACGTGTTCCAGCCCTTCGACTTTGGGTCTACCCAGCAATGACAGCAACGGCCCCATGAAGATGTACTTGAACAGCCAGTACCACATGGAGCCTCCCGATCACCTACGCGCTTTCGTGCAACTGTACCCAGGCCAGCGAAGACCGACCACAGGTCGCGGTGGTCTCAGTCCTCGACGCTGACCGGAATGTGTTGATAGCGGCTGGTCGGGTGTTCCGGCGAATCCGGATCGGGCGGAGGCGGCGGTGGGCCGTCCGGCCCGGGCGGGGGGCCTGTCCCTGGCCCGTCCTCGGCGATGACCGCCCGGATCATCGTGACCAGCGCCACACTGTGCTCGGCAACCACCGTCAGCAGTGGATGCTGCTCGCCATTGACCAGCGCGGCCAGCGCACACACCGGGCACCAGACCTGCTGGCACTTGCCCTGCCCGCCACCGGACGCCATCGCGGCACCGGCCCGCACCGCCGGGTCGAGCCGGTCCAGAATGGCCTGGGCCAGCGCGCGCAGTTCGGGCCCCAGGTCGGGATGCGGGCCATTCACGCGGGCCACACCTCCGGGTTGGGTCGAAAGCGCACGGTGAGTTCGGTACCGCGCAGCGCCGCATCCACCACGATGCACCGCCGCAGAACCGACGCCAGCCGTACCCGGCGTCGCATCCCCGCGGCGCCGATGATCAGGTCGTCGTCGACCCGGCCCAGCGTCAGCGAGCCCGGATCGATTTGCGGCAACTCTAGCCGCATGCGGTAGACGGCTTCGAGTCCCGAGCCCGATTCACGGTCCACCACGGGCTTCAACGGCCCGGGCGGCGCCGAACCGTCGCGGCGCCGGACACTGTCGAGCAATTGTCCGAGCGCCTTGGGTCCGATCGGCTCGCCGGCCAGATGCGGCGCGAGCACCAGTTGCACGTCACCGATCGCGGCGGTGAGTTCGTCGAGCACCGTTTGCTGTTCGGAGATTCGCTCGGCATACCAGCCGAACGCCGGATGGTCCGGCAGGTTGCGGTACTCGTACGAATCATCCTGAAGCAGAACCTGATTCACGATCAGTTCGGCGACCTGCACGCCCATCAACACCAGCGAGCCGAGCGTGCGGACCGCCTCGGCGGCCACCACCCGTTCGGCGGTCAGCACCAGGTGGGCGCTGACCCGCTCGGCATCGGTGAGCAGTGCGGACAGTCCTTCGACGGCTCCGCTGATGCCCTCGACGACCGCCACGGTGGCCGCGGCGTGCGCCCCGTCCACGGCGGCACTGAGGCGGCGATGCCGGGGCCAGGCCCGCTCGACGTACATCGCGAAGGTGGCCGGCAGGGTCAGCATCCGCATCGCGTCGGCGGTCGAGGCGCAGTCCACGACGACGTAGTCCCACTGGCCGGAGTCGGCCAGCTTGGCCACCTCGGCCAGCCCGAGCACCTCCTGGATTCCGGGCAGTGCCGAAAGCTCTTCCGGAGCAACATCTTTGAGGTCAGAGTCGGGGAACCTGGCGGCTAGTACCGGCGCGATCGCGCGCCAACGGTCCTCCAACAGCGCCAGGGTGTCCAGGGCCAGCGCGTCGAGATGGCCGCCGGCGGAGTCGTCGGTGCCCTCCTCGGTGAGGATCCGGACCGGCTCTCGGGTTCCGGTCGGCGGGACGGCGACGCCGAGCACATCGCCCAGCGAATGAGCCTGATCGGTGGACACGGCCAGCACCCGCTGCCCGGCCAAGGCCGCCCGGACCGCCGTCGCCGAGGCCAGCGTCGACTTACCCACGCCGCCTTTGCCGACGAAGAAACTGATCCGTGCCCGATCAGTCACTCAGCCCTCGACCCGTTTCTTCAGGTCCTTGAGCGCGGTATCGGTCAGCCGTCGCTCGGCCTTGCGCTTGAGCAGCCCGATCATCGGGATCATCAGATCCACGGACAGCTCGTAGGTGACATCGGTACCAGAACCTTTGGGTTGCAACGTGTATGCGCCATCGAGTGCGTGCAAAAGCGAGCTCGAAACCAGGGACCAGCGCACCGACTTGCGATCGGCCGGCCAGTCGTAGGACAACACCATGGTGTCTTTGAGGACGGCGGCGTCCAGAACCAGCTTGGCGGTCAGCGGATAACCGGAATCGTCGGAGGTGAGAACTTCGGTCTCCTTGTATTCCGATACCCACTGCGGATACGACCCGATATCGGCGATGACGTCCATCACGGTGCGGGGATCCGCGTCGATGTAGATGGTCTGCGCCGTCTTGTCCGCCACTGTTGCCCATTCCCATCGCTTGCACTGCGTGACCTCGTGAGGGTCCGCTCCCTCGGCCACAAAGGTACCCTACCGCCGAAGGGTCTGACCTGATATCAGATGCCGGGTGCGACGCCCACGGGACGGGACGCCTCCAGCGTGGATTTCACTTCGAAGGCCATCCGTTTTCCGGCCACCCGGCGCTGATGCGTCAGTTTGGCGAGGTTCATCTTGGCCAGCTGCCAGGCCGCCACCCCGGAGGGCTCGGCGTGCAGAAAGTAGTGCAGCAGCACGCCGTCGAGCACCGGCTCGAGCCAGATCTCCATGGTGCCGGTCAGGGGGCCGGTGACCGTCCAGCGCACGCCCTTGTCGGCGCGGTCCTCGACGACCTCGAGCCGCAGGTCCGGCCACCACCGCCGCCAGCTCGCCCGGTCCGCGACCGCACGCCCGACGGCCGCCGGATCAGCCGCGACGAACGTCTCGTCCGCGACCTGGATGCTGTTCATGCCAACAGCTTCACATATCGGGTCCGAGCGCGGGCCGCCTGCCCGCCGGTGACTAGGCTGTTGACATGCGTGAGTACAGCGTTCCGGCGGCGTTCACCGTCGGTGAGCACGACAATGTCGTCAGCTCGGTGTACGACCACGAGCGCACGGACCCGACCTATGTGATCGCCCAGCGGCAAGTCGACGGCGGCTGGACGGACGTGACGTGCGCCGAGGTCGCCGCCCAGATCCGCTCGGCGGCGCTGGGATTGATCGCCGAAGGCGTACAGCCCGGTGACCGGGTGGCGATCCTGTCCGCGACCCGTTACGAGTGGGTGATTCTCGACTACGCGATCCTGTCGGTCGGCGGGGTGACCGTGCCCATCTACGAGACGTCGTCGACCGATCAGGTCCGCTGGGTGCTTGAGGATTCCGGTGCCGTGCTGGTCTTCACCGAGACCGAGGCGCATGCGCAGATGGTCAAGGAACTCCACGACGAGTTGCCCGCCCTGCGCAAGACGCTGCGGATCGAGTCCGCGGGCCTGAGCGCGCTCGACGAGCTGGCGCAGGCCGCCGAAGGCACTGATCCGGCGGAACTGGAGCGCCGATTGGCGGCGTTGCGGTCGGCCGACCCGGCGACCCTGATCTACACGTCGGGCACCACCGGCCGGCCCAAGGGTGTCCAGCTGACCCACGCCAATCTTCTCTACGAAACCCGCGGCACGACAGCGTGTTTCCCGACGCTGCTGCGTCAGCACGAGCGGCTGCTGGTCTTTCTGCCACTGGCACACGTGCTGGCCCGTGCCCTGTCGATGACGGCGTTCGCCAACAAGGTGACGCTCGGCTACACCAGCGACATCAAGAACTTGGTGCCGATGCTGCAGGCCTTCAAGCCGACCATTGTGGTGTCGGTGCCCCGGGTGTTCGAAAAGGTCTACAACACAGCCGAATTGAACGCCCGCAACAGTGGGCGGGCGCCGGTCTTCGAGCTGGCCGTCAAGACCGCGATCGCCTACAGCGAGGCGTTGGAGAACGGTGGGCCCAACCTGCTGCTGAAGCTCAGCCACGCCGTGTTCGACCGGTTGGTCTACGGCAAGCTGCGGGCCGCCCTCGGCGGCGACTGTCATGCCGCGATCTCCGGCGGCGCGCCGCTGGGCAAGCGGCTGGGCCACTTCTACCGCGGGGCCGGGCTGTCGATCTACGAGGGCTACGGGCTGACCGAGACCAGCGCGGCGATCACGGTGAACCGGATCGGCGAGCTCAAGGTCGGCACCGTCGGAAAGCTGGTGCCGGGCAACAGTATGGCGGTCGCCCAGGACGGCGAGTTACTGGTCAAGGGCGGCGTCGTGTTCCACGGCTACTGGCGCAACGAGAAGGCGACCAGCGAGGCGATCGTCGACGGCTGGTTCCACACCGGCGATCTGGCGAGCGTGGACGCCGACGGGTTCGTGTCGATCACCGGCCGCAAGAAGGAGATCATCGTCACCGCGGGCGGTAAGAACGTCGCCCCCGCAGTGCTCGAGGACGCCCTGCGCGCCCATCCCCTGATCAGCCAGGCGATGGCCGTCGGCGACAACCAGCCGTTCATCGGCGCCCTGATCGCGATCGATCCCGAGGCGTTCGACGCATGGAAGAGCCAGCACGGCAAGGCCGCCAGCGCGTCCGTCGGCGATTTGCGCGAGGATCCCGATCTGATCGCCGAGATCGAGCTCGCCGTGAAGGACGCCAATCAGCATGTGTCCCATGCGGAATCGATCCGCAAGTTCCGGATCCTGCCGTGCGACTTCACCGTGCAGACCGGTGAACTGACCCCAACCCTGAAGGTCAAGCGCAATGTGGTGGCGGAACGGTTCGCCGACGAGATCGGAGCGATCTATGCGAAATAGGTGCGTGGTTGCCGGTGCCGTGGGCGTGCTCGCGGCGTCTGTCTTCGGCTACGGTGTCGCATCGGCCGATCCGTATGCCGGCGAGACCTACGGTGACGCAGCCAGCTCGCTGAGCGGTGCGGGGATGACCGTCGTCGTCGGCGGTCGGGTCGGCTCCGACCTGCCCACCGAGAAATGCACCGTCACCCGATCGCAGAAGGCGCCGTGGGTGAAGGGCGACAGCTTCCAACCGGTGAACAACACCATGCTGCTGTTCCTGAACTGCAACCAGGCCGTCGCGTCGGCGGGCAAGCCAGGTAACTCCGCGGCCAGCCCGGAAGGCCAGCAGGCGCTCAAAGACGAGCGGGCGTACGAGTGGAAGAGCACGACCGAAGAGGGCGCCCAGTGGTGCGCGGAGAACATGAAGGCGCACCCGGACTGGAATTCCTCAGCGTGGGCCGGCTGCCCCGGCACCTAGCCGCAGGCCGGTGAGCCAGTTCAGCAGCCAGGCCAGCGGGATCGTGACGGCCAGCGTCAACAGGTACAGACCGGCCAGCGAGCCGGTGAACAACGGCCAGCCCAGCACCGTGCCAAGGACGACGGCCATCACCAGCACATGCACCAGGAAGATTTCGTAAGAGATCTCGCCGAGCCAGACCATCGGCCCGCTGCTGAGCAGCCGGTCGGACAGGCCGCCTGCGGCCAGCGTCGGCGCTGCCACAACCAGCATCGCGATCACGGCGTAGAGCACTGCCTTGCTTAGCGGCTCCGCCACCGACACCGTGCTCAAGAACAGCGCCACCGCAACCGGGAGGATCAGCCCCGCCCGCCAGCGCACCCCCATCACCTGCAGCACCGCTACCGCCATCCCGCCGGCGAAGGCGGCCAGCTGCGCGGGCAGCCACATACCCGCCGAGTTGGGCAGCCAGTCGGTCGTCGTCAGCACGAACAGCCACAGCGGGCTGATCGCGGCCAGACCCGCCAGCCCGGCCAGCAACCGCGCCGGCTGCCACCGATCACCGCACACGACCACCAGCAGCAGACAGGCCAGCAGCGGCAGCGCGACGTAGAAGGCTGCCTCGACGGCCAGACTCCAGGTCTGCGACAGCCCACGGTGCAGGTACGTCAGCAGATAGTTGTCGGTGTAGATCTGCGTCAGCGTGAGGTGGCGGATGAGGCCGGACCAGCTCTGTCCGGGGTTGGGCCCGGTCGAATAGAAGATGTAGACGCCGTAGGCCACCAGCACGGTGACGACGTAGGCGGGCATCACCCGTCGCAGCCGCCGTCGGGCGTAGGCCCGCGTCGACGGCACCGCCGCCCCGTCGGCCGCCGCGACCACCCACGGGCGGAACAGCAGGTAGCCCGACAGCGCGAAGAAGATCGACACCCCGATCTCCAGGCGCGCCCACACCAGCCCGACGTAGCCGTGACTGAGCTTGCCCGTCGCGAACGCCGCGTGGGTGCCGACCACCAGCAGCGCCGCCACGGCGCGTAACCCGGTCAGCGACGCCAGCCGCCCACGCACCGGCTGCGACTGGCCGCTGCGTTGGTCGAGAGCGGGGCCGGCCAGCACGGTGGCGAGGGTAGCTAACTGACCCGTGAAACTACTGAGTCGCGCGCAAGAGTTCGGATAGCCGTGCGGTATGCTCCGCCCAGTTCCAGTCCACCTCGACCCACCGCCGGCCGGTCTCACCCATCCGGGCGCCCAGTTCCGGGTCACCGAGAATGCCCGACACCGCGTCGGTGATCTCCTCGATCGAGCGCCCGTCGACCACCCGGCCGGTTTCACCGTCCCGCACCGTCTCGGGGGCACCGCCTGAGTTGCCGGCGACCACGGGCACCCCGGCCGCCGACGCCTCGAGGAACACGATGCCGAGTCCTTCGACATCCAGGCCGGAACCCCTTGTGCGGCAAGGCATTGCGAAGACGTCAGCCATCGCGTAGTGGGCCGGCAGCTCGGCGCCGTGCACCGCACCGGTGAACACGACGTCGCGCGCGACGCCGACCTGGTCGGCGAGCTTGTGCAGATCGTCGGCGTAGGGCCCATTGCCGACCATCACCAGCGCGGCGTCAGGCACCCGGGCACGGATGCCCGGCAGCGCCTTGATGAGCATGTCCTGGCCCTTGCGGGGAACGAGCCGGGACACACAGACCACAGTCGGTCGCTCACCAAGGTCGTAGCGGGCGCGCAGGTCGGCCCTGGCGGCCGGGTCGGGACGGAACCGGTCGGCGTCGACGCCGGGCGGCAGGTGCTCGAGGGCGGCGTTCGGACCGAAGGCAGAAGCGAACCGTCCGCGGGTGTAGTGGCTAACAAATGTCACGACGTCGGTGGTGTCGCCGATGCGCCGCAGCGCCGAACGGGCGATCGGCAGCATCGACCAGCCCACTTCATGGCCGTGGGTGCTGGCCAGCACCCGGCGCGCACCCGCGCCGCGGGCCCGGCCGGCCAGCAGCGCGAGCGGCGCTGCCGCACCGAACCACACCGTTTCGATGTCGTGCTCGCCGATCAGCTCCCGCATCCGGCGGTCCACACCCGGTTCGGGCAGCATCAGCGTGCCGGGGTGGCGCACGATGCGATAGCCGGCTGCCCGGTCGTACTCCGGCGCGCCCTTCCACTTCGGGGCGTAGACGGTGAGCTGGTGTTCACCGCTGTCCGCGAGCCGCCCGACAAACTGCTCCAGGTAGGACTGAATACCGCCGCGCCGGGGCGGAAAGTCATTGGTGACCAGCAGGACTCGCGTCATCGCCGTACACGCTAGCCGGTCAGCCAGTGCGCCCAGCGGGCACGTAGCGCGGTGGTGTCGGTGTTCAGCGCGCGATGCACTGCCGTCTCGACGTCGCCGTGGCCGGGTCCGCAGGCCTCGACGTAGAGCCGGCGCAACGCGTCGACGCCGTAGCTGTCGGCGACGAATCGGGCGAACCACCAGGCCCGGTCGTAGCCGCGCACGCGCTGCGGCCCGGCGGCGTCCAGGTCGGCGTCGGTGGGCAGGCTGGTGTCCGCGGCGGCCCCCCGCGGTAGTGGCGTAGCCGGGCGGGCGACGAAGTCGGCTACCCCTTCGACCAGCCAGCGCGGCGCGTCCAGGGCGGTGTCGGCGCGGGCGGCGAGGTGAAAAAGCTCGTGGGTCAACACGATTCGCAGCGACTGGTCGCTCATGGCGGCCGCACCGGGGGCGAACACCATGCGCTGTCCGCTGGCGCGGTGGTGGGCCAGGTCGACGTGATCGGCGACCGACACCGCGGCGATGTCCTGCCACTGGCGGTTCGGATCGAGGCCGGCCTGGGCGAGGAATTCCTGCTGGGAGCCGGTGGCGATGATGACGATCTCGCGATCCCAGTCGGTGCCCCAGAACTTTTCGACGGCGGCGACGGCATCGCCGATATCGCCGGCGACCCGGGTGAGCAAGCCGTCGGTCAGCTCCCCGCCCAGGCTGATCAGTCGCACGGTCCGACCGTCACCGACCACGAGTGGGGCCGGGGCGGGCACGGCGGAGCGAGGCGGTACCGGCGCGGACGGTGCGGCGATCAGCGCCGAGCCACCGAGAAGTTCGGCGATCAGAACGACAGAGAGGACGGCGGCGAGTGCGCGCCGCCGCGGTGGGTCAGTAGCGACGGACGTTGTAGATCGGGGCGTTGTTGACCGGAGAGATCATCACCGGCCGGCCGAACGTCGAGGCGTGGACCATCATCCCGTCGCCGATGTAGATCGCCGAGTGCGAGGCGTCGGAGTAGTAGTTCACGACGTCGCCGGGCTGCATCTGGTCCAGCGAGACGGGCTGACCGCCGTGGGCCAGCGCCTGGCTGGAGTGCGGGAGGAAGATGCCGGCCTGCTGGAAGGCCCACATCACCAAGCCGGAGCAGTCGAACTGGTTCGGACCCGAGCCACCCCAGACGTAGGGGTCCCCGATCCGGGTGAGGGCGGCCTGCACGGCGACGGCGCCCTGCTCGCCCCCGCCGCCCGGTGTCGGGACGGCGGCCATCGGGGTCACCTGGGCGGCGTCCGGCGCCGGGGGCGGCGCATCGGGCGGTGGCACGTCGTTCAGCGGCGGCAGCCCTTCGGGCGCGGGCGCGGCCAAGATCTCGGGCGGCGGCACCGGTCCGGGAGCGGCCAGCGCGGTGCGCTGATCCGGGGTGAGCGTCTGGTACCGCGACTTCACGACCGCGATCTGCACCTGCAGTTGGGACTGCTTGCGCTGCAGGTCGGCGCGCACCGCCGCGGCCTGCTCGGCGGCGGTCTTGGCGTCAGCCGCGGACTTGGCCGACTCGGCCTCGGCCTGGCGCAGCTCGTCGCTGACTCGCCGATAGCTCTGCATCTGAGCGGCCATCTCGGCGGCCATGACCTTCTGTACGGCCATCTTGTCGATCAGGCCCTGCGGCGACTCGGCGGTCAGGATGGCGTTCAGGCCGTCGGTGCGGCCACCCATATATACCGCGGCAGCAAATTTGTCGACCGCCCCCTGGTAGGTGGCCAGCTGGGCCTTAGCGCTGTCAGCTGCGGCGAGGTCGTCGGTGTGCTTCTTCTCGGCAACGTTCTCGGCGCGCAGCTTCTGGTCAAGATCAAGCTGAGCGGAATGCATCGACTCGGTGAGCTGTTCTGCCTGTCGTGACAGTTCATTCAGCTTGGCGACGCCGTCCTCGGCAGGGTCGGCGTGCGAGGCCCCGGAGATAACGGCGGACAGGAGGGTCAGACCCGCAATCCCACCAACTAGAGGGCGTTTAAGAACGCGTTTAGTCAGGTATCTGCGGTCAGAGCTCAAAATTGCGTTCCTTTAAGTGCCGTCGACGTTGTTGCATCGAGTGCCTTAGGTCTCGAATAGGTTACGAAATGGCATCGGCGTTGTCCAAACGTGGGGCGGAAATTCAGCAGAATCTCAGGCACGTCAGCCACACCAGTCACAACCTGCCAACCAACCTAGCAGGAACTAGCTAGCCAGCCCCCGTCCGCCGTCGCGGTGGATGGGCACCAGCCGCAACTTCGGCGCCAAACCCACCTCCGCGAGCACCTCCAACGCGGCTCGTTCGTCTTCCAGCAAAGTTTCTGGGACACCGAGTAATACGCTCACCACGCAGTCACGGCACCCAGGCCCGCGAACCGCACAGTCGTCACAGTCGATGACGACCGGTTCGGCTGACTCCATTCCCATCTCGGGACTCCTCTCATCGAGTTGGCCGCACGCTATCGCCGGCCACCGACAAGTCCGGAGTGTCGCCGCCACGCTGTCGGTGGGTCTGCTTACCGTCAATCGCTGTGGCGGGCTCTTCGATCGATGCGCAGCTGAGCTTCGCCGACGTCGATCCCGCCGCCGACGTATCGCTGCGGGACACCACGTTCGTGGTCGTCGACCTGGAGACCACCGGCGGGCGGGCCACCGCGTCGGCGGACGGCTCCCGCGACGCGATCACCGAGATCGGCGCGGTCAAGGTCCGCGGCGGTGAGGTGCTCGGCGAGTTCGCCACCCTGGTGGACCCGGGGCGGTCCATCCCGCCGCAGATCGTCCGCCTCACCGGGATCACCACCGCGATGGTTCACGATGCGCCGACGATCGCCTCGGTGCTGCCCATGTTTCTCGAATTCGCCCGTGGCGCAGTGCTGGTCGCCCACAACGCGGGTTTCGACATCGGCTTCCTGAAGTCCGCCGCCGAACAGTGCGGCATCCCCTGGCCCCGGCCGCCGGTGCTGTGCACGGTGAAGCTGGCCCGCCGTGTGCTGACCCGCGAGGAGGCGCCCAGCGTGCGGCTGTCCACGCTGGCCGCACTCGTCGGCTCGGCCACCACGCCGACCCACCGCGCCCTCGACGACGCCCGCGCCACCGTCGACGTGCTGCACGCGCTGATCGAGCGCGTCGGCAATCAGGGCGTGCACACCTACTCCGATCTGCGCGGTTATCTGCCCAACATCTCGAATGCTCAACGCGGCAAGCGGGTTCTGGCCCGCAACCTGCCGCGCCGGCCCGGGGTGTACCTGTTTCGCGGGCCGGCCGCCGAGGTGCTCTACATCGGCACCGCCACGGATCTGCACCGCCGGGTGGGCCAGTACTTCAACGGCGCGGATCCGCGCGGGCGGATGAAGGAGATGGTGGCGCTGGCGACGGCGGTCGACCACGTCGAATGCGCCCACGCGCTGGAGGCCGGGGTGCGCGAGCTGCGGCTGCTGGCCGCGCACGCGCCGCCGTACAACCGCCGGTCCCGCTTCCCGCATCGCTGGTGGTGGGTGGTGCTGACCGACGAGGCGTTCCCGCGGCTGTCGGTGGTTCGCGAGCCGCGTCACGACCGCACGATCGGCCCATTCCGGTCGCGGGCCGACGCCGTGGACACCGCCGACCTGATCGCGCGGTTCACCGGGGTGCGCACCTGTACCAGCCGTATCGGCCGTGCCGCTGAGCACGGGCCCGCCTGTCCCGACCGCGAGGTCTCCCCCTGTCCGGCACCGCGCGGCATCACCGCGGTGGACTATGCGGCCGCCCCGCAGCGGGCGGCCGCGCTCATCGAGGGCCTGGACAACGACGCGCTGGGCGCGGCGGTCGATCAGGTCGGCGAGCTGGCGCAGAAGTCCCGCTACGAGAGCGCGGCGCGGCTGCGCGACCACATCGCCGCCGCCGTCGACGTGTTGTGGCGGGGTCAGCGCCTGCGCTCACTCAGCGCTGTTGAGGAGCTGGTTGCCGCCGCGCCGGACGGCGCGGGCGGCTGGCAGCTGGCGGTGATCCGGCACGGGCAGCTCGCCGCAGCCGGAGTGGCGCCCCGTCGTGTCCCACCGATGCCGGTGGTCGAGGCCCTGCAGGCCGGCGCGCAGGTGGTGCTCCCCCGGGCCGCACCCCTGGGCGGTGCGCTGGTCGAAGAGACCGCCCTGATCGCCCGCTGGCTCAATGCGCAAGGCGTGCGAATCGTCAGCGCCACAACAGGTTTAGCGTCACCTCTGGCCTCGGCGGGCCCGTGGGCCCAGTGGGCGGCGACGGCTCGTTCGGCCCGGCTGGCGGCCGAGCAGCTCAGCTCAGAGTTGCTGGCTGAACCGCACCCAACGCGCCAGGAGTTGCTCGGCCGCGCCGGAGTCGATCGCCTCCGCGGCACGGGCCAGCCCGTCCTCCCACGACGGCAGCCATTCGGCGTGGCTGGATAGGCCGCTGTGGGCGACCATCGCCCCGGCAGCGTTGAGGATCACCGCGTCCCGCACGGGTCCCTTGGCGCCGCCGAGTACCTCGCGCGCCTCCGCGGCGTTCTCCTCGGCCTCGCCGCCGACGAGTTCCTCGATGCGAGCCCGGGCGAAACCGAATCCCATGGGGTCGAAGGTGAGCTTGTCGATGGTGCCGGCCTGCACGCGCCAGATGGTGCTCGTCGTCGTGGTGGTGAGTTCGTCGAGACCGTCGTCGCCGTGCACCACGAGCACACTGCTGCGGCGGGCGGCGAACACCCCGGCCATCACCTCGGCGAGATCGCCGAACGCGCACCCGATCAGGCCCGCCCGCGGGCTGGCCGGATTGGTGAGTGGCCCAAGCAGATTGAACACCGTCGGGGTGCCGATCTCGCGGCGCGGCGGCCCGGCGAACTTGTACGACGGGTGAAAGACCGGCGCGAAGCAGAACCCGATCCCCACTTCGGCCACACAGCGGGCCACCTCCTCGGGACCGAGGTCGATGCGCACGCCGAGCGCCTCCAGCATGTCGGCGCCGCCACTCTTGGACGACGCCGCGCGGTTGCCGTGCTTGACCACCGGCACGCCGGCCGCGGCGACAACGACCGCCGCCATCGTCGACAGGTTCACGGTGTTCGCCTTGTCGCCGCCGGTGCCGACGATGTCGACGGTCTCGGTGCCGATCTGGTCGGTGGGCACCATGCGCGCGTACCGCAGCATGGTGTCGGCGAGCTCACGCACCTCCGCGGCGGTCGGGCGCTTCATCTTCATCGACACGCCGAAGGCCGCGATCTGAGCCGGGGTCGCGACGCCGCTCATGATCTGGTCCATCGCCCAGCTCGCCTGTCCGGGCAGGAGTTCGAGGCTGGCCGTCAACCGGTCCAGGACCTGCGGCCATGACGTATCCGGCGAGTCGGCGCCGGGCGAGGAAAGCGGGTGAGTCACGCGCCGATGTTCCCATGCCGCAGCGCATCTCCACACGTCAGTTTCCCGACAGATGTGACCAATTGGCCCCCTGGCTGTACCTCGACAACTACAAAGCGTCATACTTCTAGTTGTGACGAGCGCTGTTGGCACTTCGGGAACTGCGATCACATCGCGCGTACATTCGCTGAACCGGCCGAACATGGTCAGTGTTGGCACCATCGTATGGCTTTCCAGTGAGCTGATGTTCTTTGCTGGACTGTTCGCGATGTACTTCACTGCGCGTGCTCAGGCCGGCGGGGTATGGCCGCCGCCGCCGACCGAACTGAACCTGTATCAGGCGGTTCCGGTGACGCTGGTGCTGATCGCGTCGTCGTTCACCTGCCAGATGGGTGTGTTCGCGGCCGAGCGTGGTGATGTCTACGGGCTGCGCCGCTGGTACGTGATCACGTTCCTGATGGGCCTATTCTTCGTCCTCGGCCAGGGCTACGAGTACTACCACCTCGTCACCCACGGCACGACGATCCCGGGCAGCGCCTACGGCAGCGTGTTCTACCTCGCCACCGGATTCCACGGTCTGCACGTGATCGGCGGTCTGGTCGCGTTCATCCTGCTTCTGTTGCGCACCACGATGAGCAAGTTCACGCCTGCCCAGGCGACCGCCGCCATCGTCGTGTCCTACTACTGGCACTTCGTCGACATCGTGTGGATCGCCCTGTTCGCGACGATCTACTTCATCCGATGAGAAGGGGTTCGATGCTCAAGAGATCGGGCGAAGAGCGAAAGGCGCCGAGGAGCGACAAGTCGCGTCGCCGGCTTCGTCGCCGCCTGACCGGTGCGGTACTTCTGCTCGTCGGCCTCGGTGTCGCCGGCGGCCTGGCCGCCACGCTGACGCCCACGCCTCAGGTGGCGGTGGCCGACGAATCGCAGTCCGCACTGCTGCGCACCGGTAAGCAGCTGTTCGACACCTCGTGTGTCACCTGCCACGGCGCCAACCTCCAGGGTGTCGAGGGCCGCGGGCCCAGCCTGATCGGCGTCGGCGAGGCCGCGGTGTACTTCCAGGTCTCCACCGGTCGCATGCCGGCGATGCGCGGTGAGGCCCAGGCTCCGCGTAAGGACCCGATCTTCGACGAGGCCCAGATCGACGCACTCGGCGCCTACGTGCAGGCCAATGGCGGCGGCCCGGAGGTTCCCCGGGATGCCAACGGTCAGATCGCCGACCACTCGCTGCTCGGCAATGACGTCGCCCGCGGTGGCGACCTGTTCCGGCTGAACTGCGCCTCGTGCCACAACTTCACCGGCAAGGGCGGCGCGCTGTCGTCGGGCAAATACGCGCCCGAGCTCGAGCCGGCCACCCCGGCCCAGATCTACACCGCGATGCTGACCGGTCCGCAGAACATGCCCAAGTTCGGTGACCGCCAGCTCTCCCCCGAGGAAAAGAAGGACATCGTCGCCTACGTGCGGATGGCGACCCGCGCGCCGGATCCCGGCGGCTACGGGCTCGGCGGCTTCGGACCGTCCTCCGAGGGCATGGCGGCCTGGATCATCGGCATGGTCGCCGTCATCGCGGCGGCTCTGTGGATCGGAGCGAGATCATCATGAGTGACGACGTGAAAAAGGGAACCGACGTGCCCGAGCACGCCGGCGTGCCGGGTCAGCCCACGGACGCGGAGCTGGCCACGATGACGCGCGAGCAACTGGTTGACCTCGGTGGCCGCATCGACGGCGTCGAGACCATCCTCAAGGAGCCCCGCTGGCCGGTTGAGGGAACCAAGGCCGAGAAGCGTGCCGCACGAGTGGTGTCGATCTGGCTGCTGCTCGGCGGCCTGTTCGGCCTGGCGCTGCTGCTGGTGTTCCTGTTCTGGCCGTGGCAGTGGGACGGCTCCAACGAGCGCTCGCTGTCCGAGCTGGCCACCCCGCTCTACGGCCTGACCTTCGGTATGTCGATCCTGGCGATCGGCATCGGCGCTGTGCTCTACCAGAAGAAGTTCATCCCCGAGGAGATCTCGGTCCAGGAGCGCCACGACGGGGCCTCCCCGGAGATCGCGCGCAAGACCGTCGTCGCCAACCTGACCGACGCACTCGAGGGCTCGACGATCAAGCGGCGCAAGCTGGTTGGGCTGTCGCTCGGGATCGGGCTCGGCGCGTTCGGCGCGGGCACGCTGGTCGCGTTCATCGGCGGTCTGATCAAGAACCCGTGGAAGCCCGTGGTGCCCACCGCCGAAGGCAAGAAGGCGGTGCTGTGGACCTCGGGGTGGACCCCGCGGTTCACCGGCGAGACGATCTACCTGGCGCGGGCCACCGGCCTGCCGGGCGAGTCGCCCTTCGTGAAGTTGCGGCCCGAGGACATCGACGCCGGCGGCATGGAAACGGTCTTCCCGTGGCGTGAAAGCGACGGCGACGGCACCACCGTCGAAAGCCACGAGCGATTGAGCGAAATCGCGATGGGCGTTCGCAACCCGGTGATGCTGATCCGCATCAAGCCGGCCGACATCTCCAAGGTGGTCAAGCGCCAAGGCCAGGAGAGCTTCAACTTCGGCGAGCTGTTCGCCTACACCAAGGTGTGCTCGCACCTGGGTTGCCCGGCCTCGCTGTACGAGCAGCAGACCTACCGCATCCTGTGCCCGTGCCACCAATCGCAGTTCGACGCACTGCATTTCGCACGGCCGATCTTCGGTCCGGCTGCGCGCGCGTTGGCGCAGTTGCCGATCACCATTGATAAGGACGGGTATCTGGTCGCCAACGGTGACTTCGCCGAGCCCGTCGGACCCGCATTCTGGGAGCGCACATCATGAGTCCGAAACTCAACGATGCCCTGGCCAAGCAGGGCGACGCTATTGACTCCCGTTACCACCCGTCAGCCGCGGTTCGACGGCAGCTGAACAAGGTCTTCCCCACGCACTGGTCGTTCCTGCTGGGTGAGATCGCGATGTACAGCTTCATCGTGCTGCTGCTCACCGGCGTGTACCTGACGCTGTTCTTCGACCCGTCGATGGCCGAAGTGACGTATCAGGGTGTCTACCAACCGCTTCGGGGTGTCGAGATGTCGAAGGCGTTCGCCTCGACTCTGGACATCAGCTTCGAGGTGCGCGGTGGCCTGTTCGTCCGGCAGATCCACCACTGGGCCGCGCTGCTGTTCGCCGCGGCGATCATGGTGCACCTGGCGCGCATCTTCTTCACCGGCGCGTTCCGCCGGCCCCGCGAGGCCAACTGGGTCATCGGTTCGCTGCTGCTGATCCTGGCGATGTTCGAGGGCTACTTCGGTTACTCGCTGCCCGACGATCTGCTGTCCGGCATCGGCCTCCGCGCGGCCCTGTCCTCGATCACCATGAGCGTGCCGATCGTCGGAACATGGTTGCACTGGGCGTTGTTCGGCGGTGACTTCCCCTGCGGCGGGCTGGGCTACCAGTGCAGCGCGGTGGGCACCCTGCTCCCCCGGATGTACGCACTGCACATCCTGCTGATCCCCGGAATCATCTTGGCGCTCATCGGTGTTCACCTTGCGCTGGTCTGGTTCCAGAAGCACACCCAGTTCCCCGGCCCCGGCCGCACCGAGAAGAACGTCGTCGGCGTGCGGGTCATGCCGGTGTTCGCGGTCAAGTCCGGTGCGTTCTTCGCGGTCACCGTCGGCATCCTCGGCCTGATGGGCGGTCTGCTGCAGATCAACCCGATCTGGCAGCTGGGTCCTTATAAGCCGTCGCAGGTGTCGGCCGGTAGCCAGCCCGACTTCTACATGATGTGGACGGAAGGCCTGGCCCGTATCTTCCCGCCGTGGGAGCTCTACCTCGGCCACCACACCATCCCGGCGGCATTCTGGGTGGCACTGGTCATGGGTCTGGTGTTCGGGCTGCTGATCGCCTACCCGTTCCTGGAGAAGAAGTTCACCGGGGACACCGCGCACCACAACCTGTTGCAGCGCCCGCGTGACGCTCCGACGCGTACCGCGATCGGCGCGATGGCGATCTCGCTGTACATGGTGTGGACGCTGGCCGCGATGAACGACATCATCGCGCTGAAGTTCCACATCTCGCTGAACGCGACCACGTGGATCGGCCGCATCGGTTCGCTGGTGCTTCCGCCGCTGATCTTCTTCATCGCGTACCGCTGGGCGGTCGGCCTGCAGCGCAGCGACCGTGACGTGCTGGAGCACGGTATCGAGACGGGCATCATCAAGCGGCTGCCGCACGGTGCCTACATCGAGATCCACCAGCCGCTCGGCCCGGTCGACGAGCACGGTCACCCGATTCCGCTGGAGTACGCCGGTGCGGCTCTGCCGAAGCGGATGAACAAGCTCGGCTCCGGCGGCAAGACCGGCCACGGCAGCTTCCTCACCGCCGACCCGGCGTCCGAGGATGCCGCGCTCAACGAGGCAGCACACGCCTCCGAGCTCCGGACGCTCACCGCCCTGCGCGAATGGCAGGAAGGCGAGCACAACGGCAACGGCAACGGCAGTGGCAACGGCCACCACCACTAGGCAGTAACGAAAGAGCCCCGGGCCCGCAGGGTCCGGGGCTCTTTCGTTTCAGGCTGCGCGGTCGCGCTGCATCGAGTGAGCGCCCACGCCCCATCTCAGCGCCAGACTTGCGCCCTCATCGCTCACTCAACGAGCGCCGAAACTAAGCGGGCACAGCCTCTTCCACCGCGCCGTGCAGCTGACGCAGATAGGTGACCGGGATCGCCGGCATCGCGATCGTGATGACCGCGGCCAGCCCCAGCGCCACCCATGCCGAGGTGTCGTTGTTCACGGCCATCAGATAGGTCGCGGTCGACACCCCGACCAACGCCAGACCGATCGCCCCGGCCAGCATCACCGTGCAGCGCAGCCACAGCCGGTCGAGCTCGGTCGCCGGGATCAGCGGATCAGCCCGCCGCGACGCCGACGACTGGGCGAAATCGGGCTGATACCGCTCGTAGGGGTCCACCGTCGAGCCGAAGACCTTCATCTTCTCGGTAGGCGCCTCTGTGCCGCGCACAGGCGCCGCAGGAGCACTCGTGGGCCGCGGCGGCAAGGTCTTGGCCGGCTCCGACGTCAGCCGTGAATCGGACAGCGCCGTGCGGCGTGCGCGGATCAGCAGCGGGATCGCGCCGAGGATGATCAGCCCCGACACGATGATGATGCTGTACAGCAGCCACGGGGTGTGCGAACCGCCGGAGCTCGCGGTGTGGCCGCGGCTCATGTCCACCAGCGCGACGATCGCGATCACCGTGACGGCCAGCAGCACCAGCCAGATCGCGCCGCACACGCCGACCAGCAGCCGGTCCACCGTCTCCGGTGACCGTCGGTCTTCTTCCACATCTGTAGTCATCAGCAGCTCGTTTGCGCAGCGTTGTTCTGGTTCGACGACAAGACCTGGCCGTCGCTGGTCGTGATCGAGCAATTCAGCCGGCTCACCAGGAACAGGCTGGATGCCTGCACCGAGCCGACGTCGGACTGCGAGATCGGTGTCACCGTCAGCGACCACGGGATGTAGACGTTGCGCTGGGTGCGCTGCCTACCCGAGGCGTCGACGTAGGTCACCGAGATGATGTCCCCGGGCGCCTTGGTGCCGGTCACCGTATAGGTGACCTGGCGCGGGCCGGCCGGAGTCGTCGAGGTGGTGGCCGGGGCCGGCGGGGCGGTCGTCGTGGTCACGGGTGGTGGTGCCTCCGTCGTCGCTGGCGGGGGTGGTGGCGGCGGGGGTGCCGGGGGTTCGGTCGTCACCGTCACGGTCTCCGGAGGCGGCGGGGGCGGCAGCTCCGTCGTGGTGGGCGGCGGCGGGGGTGGCGGCGGCTGAGTTGTGGTGATCTCGTCCTGCACCGGCGGCGGTTTGACCGTCGTGGTGGTCGCCGGCGTCGCCAGCTGGTTGGTGTCGGTGCTGGTCACCAACAGCGACACAGACACCACCAGGGCGATGGCGGCGACGATCGCGGTGACCCCGACGACCCACGGCCACCTCGGCGGCTGTGATTCCTCGATGTACTCGGTACCCGCGTCGTAGCTGTCATAGTCGTACAACGCGGGATCGGGCGCGACGAAGGGACCAGCGGTGTACTGCTCGGATTCGGGCGCAGAGTAGGCCTGAAAGCCTGTACCGGTGGGTGTCTCACCCACCTCGCCCGACTCCTCATCCGGCGGATTCGGCCCGCTCATGCTCGCCTGTCCTCTTTCGACTACATCACCGCGGCACGCGGGCCAAGGACTGGCACGCAGCGTGCCGACGGCTCCCGTTGCCCTGGCAAGACCCTACCCAACCAGGCGCACCGGATACGACGCAGCACGCCTGAAGTGCCAAGTGATGTCTCGATTGTGACCTTCGCGCGGGGTCTCAGTGCTTCTCGGGGCCGATGTAGTACTCGAACACCAGACCGCAGACCGCGGCGATCACGAAGACCACGCCGGCCGCAATCAGCCACGGCAGCCACAGCGCGGCGCCGACGGCGGCGGTCGAGAAGGACAGCGCGATCAGGATCGGCCACCAGCTGTGCGGCGCGTAGAAGCCCAATTCACCTGCGCCATCGCTGATTTCAGCGTCCTCGTAGTCCTCGGGCCGGGTGTCGAGGCGACGGGCGACGAACCGGAAGAACGTGCCGGTGATCAGCGACAGGCCGGCGGTGAGCACCAGCGCGGTGGTACCGGCCCACTCGATGCCGCCGTACTGGAAGATCGCGGTCAGCGCGCCGTAAACGATCGCGGCGAGGACGAAGAAAGCGGTCAGGATTTCGAAGAGCCTGGCTTCAATATGCATCTGCTCATCCCCTACTTGCTCGCCTGCGGGATCACTTGCTCGCCCCGGCGGGTGTCGAATGGGTGCGTGGTGGTCGCCAGCGGCGGCTGGTTGATCGACTGCAGCGCCTCGGCGTTGGTCTTGCCCGCCATGCGTTGCTGCAGGTAGGCCTTGAAGTCGTTGGCCGAGACCACCCGGACCTCGAAGTTCATCATCGAGTGGTACGTGCCGCACATCTCCGCGCAGCGCCCGACGAACGCGCCGGTCTCGCTGATCTCGGAGACCTGGAACTTGTTCTCGGTGTGGTTGGCTTCCGGGTTCGGGAAGACGTCACGCTTGAACAGGAACTCCGGCACCCAGAACGAGTGGATGACGTCGGCCGAGGCAACCTGGAACTCGATCCGCTTGCCGACCGGGAGCACGAGCACCGGGATCTCGTTGCTGGTGCCCTCGGTCTCGACCTTGTCAAAGTTCAGGTAGGTGCGGTCCTGCGGGTTCAGGCCGCGCACCGCGCCGACCTTCTCCTCGCCGTGCTCGTCCTTGCCTTCGGGCTTCGAGACCATCGCGGCCTTACGAGCCGGGTCCGCGCCGTCGTAGTTGAGGGTGCCGTCGGAGAAGTTGACCTTCTGATAGCCGAACTTCCAGTTCCACTGGAACGCTGTGACGTCGATGACGACCTCGGGGTTGGGATCGCGGTGCATCATCTTCTCCTGCACCACGACGGTGAAGTAGAAGAGCACGGAGATGATCAGGAATGGGATCACCGTGAGCACAAGCTCCAGCGGCATGTTGTAGCCGAACTGGCGCGGCAGCGGCGCGTCGGCCGGGGTGCCCTTCTTCTTGCGGTGGAACGCCATCGCCCAGAAGGTCAGGCCCCACACGATGATGCCGACGGCGAACGCGGCGATCACCGACCAGACCCACAAGTCGCGGTTGGTGTGCGCTTCCGGCGTGATGCCCTTGGGCCAGCCGAGGCCCATCACCTCTTGCCAGCTGCACCCGCTGAGGGTCAGCGCCAGCGCACCAAAGGTGACGGCTAGCGCCAGCACCCGGAACCGGGAACCGCGGGTCTTCACGTTGGCGCCTCCTGTATCGGGGACTTGGGGCCCACACCGCATTTTCGTCGTCGCGGGAACTTTCCGCGCATCGAATACTACGCAGCGTAGACCACGCCCGAACACCCAGCCCGGCACATCCGCCAGTTACGGCATACTGGGCCCGGTGTGCGGACTGCTTGCCCTGGTTACGGACCCTGCAAGCCCCGTCACCGAACCCGTTGTCGACGCGGTGGCGGGCGCGTCGCACCTGATGCGCCACCGGGGTCCCGACGAACCGGGCACGTGGTCTGACGCTTCGGTGGTGCTGGGCTTCAACCGGCTGTCGATCATCGACATCGCCCATTCCCATCAGCCGCTGCGCTGGGGTCCGCCGGAGGAACCCGACCGCTATGTGCTGGTCTTCAACGGCGAGATCTACAACTACCTCGAATTGCGCCAGGCGCTGAGCGCCGAATTCGGCGCCACCTTCGCCACCGACGGTGACGGCGAGGCGATCGTCGCCGCCTATCACCACTGGGGCACCGATGCGCTGAGCCGGCTTCGCGGCATGTTCGCGTTCGCGCTGTGGGACACCGCCAACTCCGAGCTGTTCTGCGCCCGCGATCCGTTCGGCATCAAGCCGCTGTTCATGGCGACCGGTTCGGCGGGGACCGCGGTCGCCAGTGAGAAGAAGTGTCTGCTCGGCCTGGCCGACGAGATCGGATTCGATCTCGACCTCGACGTCCGGGCTGTCCAGCACTACACGGTGCTGCAGTACGTCCCCGAGCCCGAGACTCTGCACCGCGGTGTGCGCCGGCTCGAGTCGGGCAGCTACGCGATCATCCGGCCCGGTGAGCAGCCACGGGTGAAGCGCTACTTCGTGCCGCGATTCAGCGCGACCCCGTTCGTCGCCAACCAGGAGCAGGCCCGCTACGACGAGATCACCGCGGTCCTCGAGGACTCGGTGGCCAAGCACATGCGTGCCGACGTGACCGTCGGGGCATTTTTGTCCGGCGGTATCGACTCGACGGCGATCGCCGCGCTGGCCATTCGGCACAACCCGCGGTTGATCACGTTCACCACCGGCTTCGAACGCGAAGGCTTCTCCGAGGTCGATGTGGCCGTCGCATCGGCCGAGGCGATCGGCGCTCGGCATGTGGCCAAGGTGGTGAGCCAGGCCGAGTTCGTGGCCGCGCTGCCCGAAATCGTCTGGTATCTCGACGAACCCGTCGCCGACCCCGCGCTGGTGCCGTTGTTCTTCATCGCCCGCGAGGCGCGTAAGCACGTCAAGGTGGTGCTCTCCGGCGAGGGTGCGGACGAACTGTTCGGCGGCTACACGATCTACCGGGAACCGTTGTCGCTCAAGCCGTTCGACTATCTCCCCCGGCCGGTCCGCAAGTCGCTGGGCCGGGCGTCCAAGCCGCTGCCGGAAGGTATGCGCGGCAAGAGCCTGCTGCACCGGGGCTCCCTGACGCTCGAGGAGCGCTATTACGGCAATGCCCGCAGCTTCTCCGACGAACAACTGCGCGCGGTGCTCCCCGGCTTCCGCGAAGACTGGACGCACACCGACGTCACCCGCCCGATCTACGCCGAGTCACACACCTGGGACCCGGTCGCCCGGATGCAGCACATCGATCTGTTCACCTGGCTGCGCGGCGACATTCTGGTGAAGGCCGACAAAATGACGATGGCCAATTCACTGGAGCTGCGGGTGCCGTTCCTGGACCCCGAGGTGTTCGCGGTCGCATCCCGGTTGCCGTATGACCAGAAGATCACCCGCACCACCACCAAGTACGCGCTGCGCCGCGCGCTCGAGCCGATCGTGCCCGCGCATGTGCTCAACCGCGCCAAACTCGGCTTCCCCGTACCGATCCGGCACTGGTTGCGCTCGGGGGAACTGATGGACTGGGCCTACGGAATGATCGACACCTCGCAGGCCGGTCATCTCGTGGACATTCCCGCCGTGCGCGCCATGCTCGACGCGCACCGCGCCGGCGAGGGCGATCACAGCCGCCGGCTGTGGACGGTGCTGATCTTCATGCTCTGGCACGCGATCTTCGTCGAGCATTCCGTGGTGCCGGTGATCAGCGAGCCGCACTATCCCGTGCAGCTTTAGGTTCGGCGGGCAGGAGCGCAGCGACCCGGGCAGCTAGCCCAGCGCAGCGGCGATCTCGTCGGCGGCCTCCGGGCCGTAGGCGTCCTTGATCCGCGCGATCGCGGCGTCGCGATCCCACGTCCACTCCTGCGGTCCCGGCGCCTCCAGCACCAGCGTGGCGACCATCGAGGCGAGCTGCGCAGCGCGCTCCAGGCTCAGGCCGGCGCCACGGCCGGTCAGGAAGCCGGCGCGGAAGGCGTCGCCGATGCCGGTCGGGTCGTCCTTCTGGGTTTCGGGCACGACATCGACGTGGATGAACGTGCCGTCGCGGCCGACCAGGTCGACGCCGTTGGGGCCCAGCGTGGTGACGCGCAGCTGGATCTGGCTCATCACCTCGGCTTCGGACCAGCCGGATTTCTGCAGCAGCAGATCCCACTCGTAGTCGTTGGTGAACAGGTAGGTCGCACCGTCGATGAGCCGGCGGATCTCCTCGCCGGACAGCCGGGCCAGCTGCTGGCTGGGGTCGGCGGCGAACGCCAGACCGAGCTTGCGGCACTCCTCGGTGTGCAGGAACATCGCCTCCGGGTCGTTGGCTCCGATGATCACCAATTCCGGTGCGCCACTTCGCTCTACGAGGTCGGCGAGCTTGATGTCGCGGGCTTCCGACATCGCGCCCGGGTAGAACGACGCGATCTGGGCCATGTCCTCGTCGGTGGTGCAGACGAACCGGGCGGTGTAGGCCGTCTTTGAGACCAAGACATTGGACGTATCCACACCGTGGGCTTCCAGCCACTCTCGGTAGGGGTCGAAGTCCGACCCGACGGCGCCGACCAGCACCGGGCTGCCGCCGAGCAGGCCCATCGCATAGGCCATGTTTCCGGCGACGCCGCCGCGGTGGACCACCAGGTCATCGACCAGGAAGCTCAGCGAAACCTTCTGCAGGTGCTCGGCGAGCAACTGTTCGGAGAACCGCCCGGGAAACCGCATCAGGTGGTCGGTGGCAATGGATCCGGTCACCGCGATCGCCACGTTGAGCCGCCCTTCATTCGCTAGTGGGACTAGCACGCTTCGTGCGCTAGCCTGCGTACAAGAGCCGACTATATGGCCCGGCATCGGCCCCGCTGCGACGGGTGCTTGAAGTTTTGGCCTTCCCCGACACCAGGAGACTTATCGATGGCTGGCCCGATTCCGCCGCACCAGCAGGTCGGGGCCGAGGGCGAGCCGTACCCGGAGGGGCCCTACGGGCCGCCCGGTGCGATCCCGCCGGTCCCCTATCCCGGTGTCTACCCCGGCGCTCTTCCGCCGCCGGTGCCCTACCCGCCAAAGCCACGCAAGCGCCGGACGGCGCTGTGGCTGGGTCTGTTGGCGCTGGTGCTCGTGGTGGGCGCCGTAGCGGCGGTGCTGGTGGTCCGCGCCGGCCAGCCCAGCACGACGACGGTGGGCGGGTTCAGCCAGGAGGCGGCCAAGACGTCGATCACCAACTACCTGAACGCGTTGTCCAGGGGCGACACCGAAACGATCGCGCGCAACAACCTGTGCGGCATGTACGACGGGGTGAAGGACCGCAAGTCCGACCTGGCGCTGGCGAAACTGGCCAGCGACGCCTTCCGCAGGCAGTTCGCCGGGGCCGAGGTGACCTCGATCGATTCGATCGTGCCGTGGTCGTCCCACCAGGCCCAGGTGCTGTTCACGATGAAGGTGGCGTCGTCCGGCAGCCGCGGCAATCGCGGCGAGGAGCAGGGTGTCGCGCAGCTGCTGCGCCAGGGCAACCAGCTGCTGGTGTGCTCGTATCTACTGCGAACGGCCGCCCAGTACTGAAACTGGACGGCCGTCGCGGAGTTTGATCAGTTGAACGAGTCGCCGCAGGCGCAGGAGCCGGTGGCGTTCGGGTTGTCGATCGTGAAGCCCTGCTTCTCGATGGTGTCGACGAAGTCGATGGTGGCGCCCTGCACGTAGGGAGCACTCATCCGGTCGACGGTCAGATTCACGCCACCGAACTCGGCGACCAGGTCACCGTCGAGGGCGCGGTCGTCGAAGAACAGGTTGTAGCGCAGGCCGGCGCAGCCGCCGGGCTGCACGGCGATCCGCAGCGCCAGATCGTCGCGGCCCTCCTGGTCCAACAGCGACTTGGCCTTCGCGGCCGCGGCCTCGGTCAGGGTCACGCCGTGGGTCTCGGTCGTGGTCGACTGGTCGGAAACAGTCATTGCGTCTCCCTAAAGCAGAATGTCTCGGCGGGGCCCCCGGGGGGTTCATGCCCACTTCATCAACGGTACCTTGTCCGGGCGCTATTCCCGAGTTGATGCCGCGGTCTGGCGGGCCAGCCCGGTGAGCTGAGCAGCGGCGTCGTCGATCGCGACCTGCACCGACCCGGCGTAGTCGGCAATGGCGTGCGCCGCGGTGATTCCTGCCTCAGCCAGCTCAGCGGGCCCGAGGGTGATCTGGCCGGCCAGCACGATCACCGGAATACCGCGGGCCCGGGCACCGCCGGCCAGCGCGCTGACCACCTTGCCGTGCAGTGACTGGTCGTCGAACCGGCCCTCCCCGGTGACGATCGCATCGGCCGCCGCGATGTCCGCGGCCAGGCCGGTGTGCTCGGCGATCACGGCAGCACCGGATTCCCGGCGAGCGCCCAGAGCCAGCAGCGCGGCGCCCAGTCCCCCGGCCGCACCGGCGCCGGGCAGCGGGCTGACCGTGTGCCCGGCGAGCGTGTCGAGTTCGGCCGCCCAGGCCGTCATCCGCTGCTCGAGGATGTCGACGACGTCGGCGTCGGCACCTTTCTGGGGGCCGAAGACCCGCGCCGCACCCATCGGGCCCAGCAGCGGATGCTCGACGTCGGTCGCGGCGATCAGGTCGACGGCGGCCAGCTTGGCCTTGGCCTCGGCCGGTCCGCCGAGCGCTTCCATCATGCCGCGGCCGCCGTCGGTGCAGGAGCTGCCGCCCAGGCCGACGACGATCGTTTCCGCGCCGGCGTCCAGCGCGGCTGCGATCAACTGGCCCACTCCGCGGCTGTGCGCGGCGACCGCGGTCTCCGGGGTGGGCGGGCCGGGTAGCAGCGCCAGGCCGCAGGCCTGCGCGCACTCGATGTAGGCGGTCGATGTGGCGCGGTCATCGACCCAGTCAGCATCGACCTCGTCGTCCAGCGGGCCGGACACCCGGGTGTGGCGCACCTCGCCGAGCCGGCCGGCCAGCACGCCGACGAAGCCGGGGCCACCGTCGGACTGCGGCGCCAGGACGAGATCGTCGTCAGGCCGGGCCTGACGCCAACCGGCGGCGATGGACTGGGCGGCTTCGACGGCGGTCAGGCTGTCGCCGTAGCAGTCCGGCGCGATCAGCACCCGCATTCGTGCAGGGTAACCTGGCAGGCGTGAAGCTGCTGGGCCGCAAGAACGATGAGGGCGCCGCCAAGGCCGAACCGGTCGAGGTCGACGAGCCTGCCGTCGCGGCGGGCACCACCGCTCCCAAGGGCAAGCCGACGCCGAAGCGCAACGCCTCGGCCAAGCGCCGCGGCCCGGTCGCTCCGGCGCCGATGACCACGGCCGAGGCACGGAAGCGCCGCAAGGAGATGCGCAAGACGCTCACCAAGGAGGAGCGCCAGGCGGAAAAGGCCCAGCGCCGCACGGCGATGAACGACCGGCGCGAGCGGATGATGGCCGGTGAAGAGGCCTATCTGCTGCCCCGCGACCAGGGCCCGGTTCGGCGGTATGCGCGCGACATCGTCGACTCGCGGCACAACGTGCTGGGGCTGTTCATGCCCGCCGCGCTGGCGCTGATCTTCGTGATGCTGGCCGTGCCGCAGGTTCAGTTGTTCATCTCACCGGCGATGCTGCTGTTGATGGCGATCATGGCTATCGACGGAATCCTGTTGGGCCGCAAGGTCAACAAGGCCGTCGACGCCAAGTTCCCGGACAACACCGAGGGCGCCTTCAAGCTCGGGATGTATGCCGCGGGCCGGGCCTCGCAGATCCGCCGCATGCGCGCGCCGCGACCGCAGGTCGAGCGCGGCGCCAAGGTTGTCTGAGGCTGCAGACCCGGTGCGCACCCTGGTGCTCGGCGGAATCAGGTCGGGCAAATCACGTTGGGCTGAAGAGATCATGGCCGGTGATTCCGCCGTGCGCTACGTCGCGACCGGCGCGCCCGCCGACGCCGACCCCGCGTGGACGCAGCGGGTGGCAGCGCACCAGGGGCGACGGCCGGAATCCTGGAGCACTGTCGAAACCACCGATGTGGCAAGCACTTTGCGTGATGATCCCGCGACGGCGACGCTGGTCGATGACCTGGGCGGCTGGCTGACCGCGGCGTTGGATCGCCGGGGCTGGGACGGCGGTTCGGTGACAGACGATGTCGACGGGCTGGTGAGCGCCGTCGAGGGTTTCACCGGCCCCCTGGCGCTGGTCAGTCCGGAGGCGGGGTTGACCGTGGTGTCGGCGACCGCGGCTGGCAGGCGCTTCACAGACGAGCTCGGCACACTCAACCAACGACTCGCCCAGTGCTGTGAGCAGGTGGTCCTGGTGGTTGCGGGATTGCCGGTCTGGGTCAAACCGACGAAAGCGTTGAGCTGATGGACTTTCCCGCGGTCTCCCCGCCAGATTCCCGTGCCGCGGCCGCGGCCAAGCGTCGCCAGGACATTCTGACCAAGCCGACCGGCGCACTGGGCCGGCTCGAGAATTTGTCGATCTGGGTGTCGGGTTGCCAAGGGGCCTGCCCGCCAAAGCAATTCGAACGAGCGCGGGTGGTGGTGTTCGCCGGTGATCACGGGATCGCCCGCACCGGGGTGTCGGCGTATCCGCCGGAGGTCACCGCGCAGATGGTGGCCAATATCGAGGCCGGCGGCGCGGCGATCAACGTGCTGTCCGAGGTGGCGGGCGCATCGGTGCGGGTGGTCGACATCGCGGTCGATTGCGAGGAGCCGCTGACGGCGGAGATCGGGGCGCACAAGGTGCGCCGCTCCAGCGGCAATATCGCGGTCGAGGACGCGTTGAGCGCTGACGAGGTCGTCGCCGCACTGGAGGCGGGCCGGCGACTCGCCGACGACGAGGTGGACGCGGGCGCCGACCTGTTGATCGCCGGTGACATGGGCATCGGAAATACCACGGCTGCAACGGCATTGATCGCCACGCTCACCGACACCGAGCCGGTCGTCGTGGTCGGGCGCGGCACCGGTATCGACGATGCAGGCTGGGCACGCAAGGCCGCGGCGGTGCGCGACGCGATGTTCCGGGCCCGCCAATTCCGGCCCGATCCGGTCGGGCTGTTGCGCACCTGCGGCGGTGCCGATCTGGCGGCGATGGCCGGGTTCTGCGCACAGGCCGCGGTGCGGCGTACGCCGGTGCTGCTCGACGGCGTGGTGGTGACGGCGGCCGCGCTGGTCGCCGACCGGATGGCGCCGGGCGCGCGGGCCTGGTGGCAGGCCGGGCACCGGTCCACCGAGCCGGCGCACACGCTGGCGCTGGCGCACTTGGAGCTGGAGCCGATCATCGACCTCGGTCTGCGTCTGGGCGAGGGCACCGGCGCCGCGGTCGCGCTGCCGGTGCTGCGGGCGGCGGTCGCGACGCTGGGATCGATGGCCACCTTCGAGGGTGCCGGCGTCTCCGATCGCGCCGCGGACTGACCGTGTTCGGTTCGCTGGCAACGGCTTTCGCGTTCGGGACGGTATTGCCCGTTCCGCTGCGAGGAAGCACGTTCGGCCGGTCGACGATGACGGCGCTGCCGGTGGTCGGCGTGGCCCTGGGTGCGTTGGCCGCCGCCGTGCTGTGGTGCGGTGACTGGGCGTTCGGGACGCATCACGCCCTGCCCGGCCTACTCGCAGTTGCCGTGCTGCTACTCGCGACGCGTGGCCTGCACATCGACGGGCTGTCAGACACCGTTGACGCGCTGGGCTGCTACGGACCGCCCGAGCGAGCACTGCAGGTAATGCGCGACGGGACGGCAGGCCCGTTCGGGGTAGCGGCCGTCGTGGTGGTGCTGGCCGCTCAGGCGCTGGCGTTCGCCGCAGCCCCGTCCGGTTGGACGGGTGCGCTCGCGGTGGTCACGGCGGTGACCACCGGCCGGGTGGCCGCGGTGCTGGCCTGCCGAAGAGGTGTCCCGGCGGCGCCAGGCAGCTCACTCGGCGGACAGGTGGCCGGCACTCAACCCCGGTGGATCCCGCTCATATGGACCCTCCTCGTCGCCGGGCTCGCCACCGCGGCGACGCCGAGACTCTGGCAGGGCCCGCTCGTCGTGCTGGCCGCACTAGCGCTGGCCGTGCCGCTGGTAGGCCACTGCGTGCGCCGCTTCGGCGGTATCACCGGTGACGTGCTGGGTGCGGTGATCGAGCTGACGACGACGCTGACAATCCTCGGATTGGTGATCCGGACCTAGCTGAGCCGAACTCCGCTCACGCCCGGCGAGTAGGGTCACACCCGCACCAACCTCCATACGACCAGAACTGCCTGGCACACGAGACGAATGAACCGACGCGAGGAGGCTCAGTGAGCGCGCCCATGCCGCAGAACACCGACAATCCGGCTCCGGGCCCACTGCGGGCAGCGTGGCGAAGTATGCACCTGCCGGTGTTCATCCCGGCATCGGTGGTGATCATCGGCCTGATCGTGTTCGCCGTCGTCTACGCCGCGACCGCCAAAAACGCCTTCAGCCAGCTCAACGATGCGATCACCGGCACCGTGGGCTGGTGGTACATCCTGGTCACCACCGGCTTCGTTCTGTTCGCGTTGTACTGCGGCCTCTCCCGGGTCGGCACGATCCGGCTGGGTAGAGACATCGAGAAACCAGAGTTCAGCTTCTGGGCTTGGCTCGCCATGTTGTTCAGCGCCGGCATGGGAATCGGGCTGGTGTTCTACGGCGTGGCCGAGCCGCTCACCCACTACGTCGATCCGCCGCCCTCGCTGGGGGTGCCCGGTTCGACCGACGCGGCGGCCAACCAGGCGATGGCGCTCACCCTGTTCCACTGGGGCCTGCACGCCTGGGCCATCTACGTCGTCGTCGGCTTGGGCATGGCATACATGACCTACCGGCGGGGGCGCCCGCTGTCGGTGCGCTGGCTGCTGGAGCCGCTGATCGGCCGCCGGCGCGTCGAGGGGGTGATCGGCCACGCCGTAGACGTGATCGCGGTCGTCGGCACCTTATTCGGCGTGGCGACGTCGCTCGGGTTCGGGATCACCCAGATCGCCGCCGGATTGCAATACCTGGGTTGGATCACGGTGAACAACTGGTGGACCGTGTCGATGATCGCCGTCATCACCGGCATCGCCACTGCATCAGTGGTCAGCGGGGTCAGCAAGGGCTTGAAGTGGTTGTCCAACATCAACATGGTCCTCGCCGGAGCGCTGGCCGCATTCGTGTTGTTATTGGGTCCGACGCTGTTCTTGCTCCAGGCCTGGGTCCAGAACATGGGCGTGTACCTACAGTCTCTGCCACAACTTGCTCTGCGCACCGGGCCGTTCACCGACGGGGAGTGGCTGGGCACGTGGACCATCTTCTACTGGGGATGGTGGATCAGTTGGGCGCCGTTCGTCGGTATGTTCATCGCCCGGATCTCGCGTGGCCGCACCATCCGGGAGTTCGTCGTCGCCGTGCTCCTGGTGCCGACCGTCATCGGGTCGTTGTGGTTCACCATCTTTGGCGAATCGGGAATCCTGCGTCAGCGCAACAACGCCGACATGCTCGTGGACGGGGCGGTGGATACGAACACGTCGTTGTTCCGACTGCTGGACGGCCTGCCACTGGGCGTCATCACCAGTGTCCTCGCGGTAGCCGTCATCGTGTTCTTCTTCGTCACCTCCTCCGATTCCGGATCACTGGTCATCGACATCCTGTCCTCAGGCGGCGAGTTGGACCCGCCGAAACCGACCCGGGTGTACTGGGCCACGTTGGAAGGAATCGCCGCCGCGGTACTGCTCCTGGTCGGCGGTGCCGGGTCCTTGACCGCGCTTCAGACCGCGTCGATCGCGACCGCATTACCGTTCTCACTCGTCATGGTGGCGGCGTGCGTGGCAATGATTCGCGCCTTCCGGTACGACCTCGCGACCACGCCGCGGCTGTTGCACGTGTCGGCGCCGGATCAACTGGCCAACGAGCTGGTGGGACAACATGATCGACGCCGGGAAGTATCGGCGACCCTGGCGGGGTTGGTCGCAGTGCGCGCCATCGATATCGACACCTGCGAGGTGCACGAGAAGACCGGCGCGCTGACGATCAATGATCCGATCGATCCCCTCGGCCCGGACGCCGTGGTCACCGAAGAGCAGTAGGGCTACGGGCCTAGCTGAGCCGCACCATCCAGCCGTGGGTGTCGGCGAAGGTGCCGCGCTGGATGCCGGTGAGGGTGTCGCGCAGCGCCATCGTGACCTCGCCGGGCTGACCGTCGGCGATGGTGAACTCGCCGTCGCCGTACTTCACGTGGGAGACCGGCGTGATCACCGCGGCGGTGCCGCAGGCGAACACCTCGGTGATCTCCCCTGCGGCCGCACCCTTACGCCATTCCTCGACGTCGATCTTGCGTTCCTCGACGGCGAATCCGGCGTCACTGGCCAGTTGCAGCAGCGAATCGCGGGTGATGCCGGGCAGCAGCGAGCCGGACAGTTCCGGAGTGACCAGCCGCGCCGAGCCGCCACTGCCGAAGACGAAGAACAGGTTCATCCCGCCCATCTCCTCGATGTAGCGGCGTTCGATCGCATCGAGCCACACCACCTGGTCGCAGCCGTGCTCGGCAGCCTCGGCCTGCGCCAGCAGTGAGGCGGCATAGTTGCCACCGAACTTCGCCGCGCCGGTGCCGCCCGGGCTGGCCCGCACGTATTCGGTGGACAGCCACACGCTGACCGGCTTGATCCCGCCCTTGAAGTACGCACCGGCCGGTGAGGCGATCACCAGGTAGCGGTATTCGGTGGCCGGGCGAACACCCAGGCCCGGCTCGGTGGCGATCACGAAGGGCCGCAGGTACAGCGACGCCTCGCCACCGGCGGGCGGCACCCACTGGTTGTCGACGGCGATCAGCTGGCGCAGCGATTCGACGAAGAGTTCCTCGGGCAGCTCGGGAATCGCCAGCCGACGCGCCGAGGCGCGCAGCCGTCCCGCGTTGGCCTCGGGGCGGAACGACACGATCGAGCCGTCCGCCCACCGGTAGGCTTTGAGGCCCTCGAAGATCTCCTGCGCGTAGTGCAGGACGATGGCCGACGGGTCCAGTTCGATCGGGCCGTACGGCACGACGCGGGCCTCGTGCCAACCCAGTTCGTCGGTGTACTGCACCGACACCATGTGGTCGGTGTGGAAGCGACCGAAGCCCGGGTCGGCCAGAATCTGAGCCCGTACCTCGTCGGTCGCCGGATTCGCGTTGCGCTCAACCGTGAACTCGAGGCGGGTGGTCATAGCTGAAATTGTAGACCGGCCTGCTAGCGAGTTTTGACCTCGACAAACGGCGGCTTGACCACCTCGCACTCCAGCGGGCGGCCACGCACGTCGACAGTGACCAGCGCCCCGTCGTCGATACCGGCGTCGGTGTCGATGAGGGCAAGTGCGATACCGACTTTCAGCGTCGGCGAGAAGGTGCCCGACGTCGTGACGCCCACCGGCACCGCGCCGTTCAGCACGGTCAGGTCGGGCCGCAGCACACCGCGCCCGGTGGCACGCAGGCCACGAAGGAGCCGGCGCGGGCCGGCCTCCTTCTCGGCCAGCAGGGCATCACGGCCGAAGAAGGCGTCCTTCTTCCACCCGATCGCCCACCCGGTGCGGGCCTGCAGCGGCGAAATGTCCAGTGACAGCTCGTGACCGTGCAGCGGGTAGCCCATTTCGGTGCGCAGGGTGTCACGCGCGCCCAGACCGGCGAGCTGTCCACCCGCGGCTTGCACCTCGGTCACCAGCGCCTCGAACACGACGGATGCGGAGTCCCACGGCGGCAGCAGCTCGTAGCCGTGCTCGCCGGTGTATCCGGTGCGGCAGACCCGCACCGGCACACCGGAGTACGTGGCGTCGGCGTAGCCCATGTAGTCCATGTCGGTGGGCAGACCGAGCGTGGCGAGCACCTCGGCCGACTTCGGCCCCTGCACCGCCAGCACGGCATACGAGCGGTGCAGATCGGTGATCGAGATGCCTTGTGGCGCAGCCGCTTGCAGCGCTGCCACCACCGCCGCGGTGTTCGCCGCGTTGGGCACCAGGAAGATCTCGTCGTCGCTGACGTAGTAGGCGATCAGGTCGTCGATCACCCCGCCCTCGGGCGTGCAGCACAGGGTGTACTGCGCCTTGCCCGGACCGATCCGGCGCAGGTCGTTGGTCAGCGTGGAGTTGATGAACTCCGCCGCACCCGGGCCGACGACCAGCGCCTTGCCCAGATGGCTGACGTCGAAGAGGCCGACGGCCTCGCGGGTGGCGGTGTGTTCGCCGACGGTCCCGGCGTATGACACCGGCATCAGCCAGCCGCCGAACGAGGCGAAGGTGGCACCCAGCTCGCGGTGCTGGCTGTCGAGCGGTCCAAGCAACAGATCCGATGTGTCGGTCACGGCCAACAACACTAGTGCCCCGCGTCTACTGTGAATCCTCGTGAGCACCGAACCTGGATACGCCGCCCCCGCCGTCACCACCGCGACCTCGCTGCCTAAGCGCGCGCAGTCGGCCGTGCTGATCGTTCCGGTCGTCACCGGGTCCGATGGAGACGGCTCCCCCGCGGTGGTCGGCGGCCCGTTCCTCGACGCCGAGGCCATCGGCGAAATCCAGGTGGGTCTGCGCGCGCTGGGCGCCAAGGGCGGCGCCGAGCAGGTGACCCGGCTGCACGTGCCGTCGCTGGCGGTCGGCAGTGTGCTGGCCGTCGGGCTCGGCGGCCCGCGGGACGAGTGGCCGGCCGACGTGATCCGACGCGCCGCCGGTGTCGCGGTCCGCGCGCTGTCCGGGGTGGAGACCATCATCACCACGCTGACCGAGCTGCACCTGGAGGCCGCGATCGAGGGGCTCATCCTCGGCGGCTACCGGTTCACCGAGTTCCGCAGCGCCAAGACCGCGCCGAAGGAACCGGGCTTAAGCAAGATCATCGCGCTGAGCACTGCGTCCGGGGCGAAGAAGGACGCCGCCCGGGCAACCGCGATCGCGACGGCCGTGGCCACTGCGCGCGATTTCGTGAACACCCCGCCGAGCCACCTCTTTCCTGGCGAATTTGCGGACCGGGCCAAGGCTTTGGGTGAAGCGGCCGGCCTCAAGGTCGAGGTGCTCGACGAGAAGGCGCTCACCAAGGCCGGATTCGGCGGCATCATCGGGGTGGGCAAGGGTTCGTCGCGCCCGCCGCGGCTGGTGCGACTGACCTACCGCGGCGCCAAGGGCAAGGGCGGCAAGACCGTCGCGCTGGTCGGCAAAGGCATCACCTTCGACACCGGCGGCATCTCGATCAAGCCCGCCGCGTCGATGCACCACATGACCTCCGACATGGGCGGCGCCGCCGCGGTGATCGCCACGGTCGTGCTGGCCGCCAAGCAGGGCCTGCCGATCGACGTGATCGCGACCGTGCCGATGGCCGAGAACATGCCGTCGTCGACCGCACAGCGTCCCGGTGACGTGCTGACCCAGTACGGCGGGATCACCGTCGAGGTGCTCAACACCGACGCCGAGGGCCGGCTGATCCTGGCCGACGCGATCGTGCGCGCCTGCGAGGACAACCCCGACTACCTGATCGAGACGTCGACACTGACCGGCGCGCAGACCGTCGCGCTGGGCGGCCGGACTCCGGGTGTCATGGGCAGCGTGGACTTCCGCGACCGGGTGGCGCGGATCTCTCAGGCCGAGGGCGAGAACGCCTGGGCGATGCCGCTGCCGGACGAGCTCAAGGACGACCTCAAGTCCAGCGTCGCGGATCTGGCGAACGTCAGCTCGCAGCGCTTCGCCGGCATGCTGGTCGCCGGGGTCTACCTTCGCGAGTTCGTAGCCGACGGCGTGCAGTGGGCGCACATCGACATCGCCGGCCCGGCGTACAACACCTCCGGACCGTGGGGCTACACCCCGAAGGGCGGCACCGGGGTACCCACGCGGACGATGTTCGCCGTGTTGGAGGACATCGCCGCCAACGGCTAGACCACGCCGGTGCGGGCGATGCTGCGCATACCCTGCGGCAGGACCTTGGACGTGCCGTACAGCAGGTAGGCCTCGGGCGTGACGGGCCGAATCGGCTTGTCCTTCTTGACCGACGAGACGATCGCCTTGGCGACCTTGTCCGGGCCGTAGCCGCGGCGTTGGAACATCGTCTCCAGCTGCGCGCGCCGCGTCGCGACGGCGCGCTTGCCCGACGGCGCGATCAGCGGGGTGGTGGACACGATGTTGGTGTTGATGATGCCGGGGCAGATCGTCGTCAATCCGATTCCGGCGGAAGACAATTCGGCCCGCAGACAGTCGGAGAACATGTACACCGCCGCCTTGGACGTGCAGTAGGCGTTGAGCCCCTTCAGCGGTGAATAGGCGGCCATCGAGGCCACGTTGACGATGTGGCCGCCGGTGCCGCGCTCGACCAGCCGGCGGGCGAAAGCCCGGCAACCGTTGACCACGCCGCCGAGATTGACGTCCAACACACGGTCGAATTGTTCTGCGGGGGTATCCAAGAACGCTCCGGCCACCCCGATACCGGCGTTGTTGACGACGACGTCGGGCACGCCGTGGGCGGCGCACACCTCGTCGGCGAACCGCTCGACGGCGTCGGCGTCGGAGACGTCCAGCAGGTAGGTGTGCGCGACGCCGCCGTGCGCGCCGATCTTGGCCGCGGTCTCTTTGAGGCCGGCCTCGTCGATATCGCTGATCACCAATTCGGCGCCCTCGGCGGCGAACGCCAGCGCGGTCTCGCGGCCGATACCGCTACCGGCGCCGGTCACCGATACGAGCGTGTCGCCGAAGGGCTTTCGCGGGCGGCCGACCTGCGCCCGCAGCAGAGCGCGGCTGGCGGGTTTGCCGTCCAGGTGCTCGGCCAGTTCAGTGACCGCCGCGGCCAGCACCTGCGGATGCGAGAACGGCGACCAGTGGCCGGAGCGCAGCTCGCGGCGCCACAAGCGGGGCACCCAGCGCGGGGTGTCGTCGTAGAGGTAGGGCCGCACGTAGGGGTCGTCGAGGTTCACGATCAGCTGCACCGGAACGTCGACGTGCAATTCCTGCGGCCTGCGGATCAGCGCCGGTAACGCGTTGGCGCGGTAGATCTTTGCGCCCCGCGCCGCGTCGTCGGCGAATGTCCCCCCGTGGTGGAGCTGATCCTTCGGGATGCCGAGCGTGATCCCGGCCTTCAAGACTCCGGCGGTCAGCCGCAGTGTCGCGGGCGCGAGCACCGGAATCGACAGCGGCAGCGTGTAGGTGAGGTGCAGCAGCTGAGCGAGCGCCTGAACGAACAGCTTCGGCCGATAGGGCCGTTTGAGCCCGTCCCGGATGTAGCGAAAAAGGTGGTGCAGGCTCGGCCCGGACACCGACGTGAACGATGCGACCCGGTCACTGGCGCCCGGCCGACTCAGGTACTCCCAGAAGCCGATCGAGCCCCAGTCGTGGCCGAGCACGTGCACCGGTTGGCCCGGGCTCAGTTCGGCGACGACCGCGGCGAAGTCGTCGGCGAAATCGGCCATCCGGTACTTCAGGAACGACCTGGGACCTTTGGACGCGCCGGCGGCGCGGCTGTCGTAGCGGATGACGCGGAACTTGTCGGCCAGCAGCGGCACCACGGCGTCCCACAGCACGTGCGAGTCGGGCCAGCCGTGGACCAGGACGACGGTGGGGCCGTCGGGCCTGCCTTCCTCGTACACCGCAAGCCGGGTGCCGTCGGTGCTGTCGACATAGCGCATCGTCATCAGGTCTCCAGGTCTTTCTCTCGTTGGCGGCGTCGTTCGATCCGCCGTCGGGCGTCATAGTCGCGCATCCGCTGCGGATACCCGACTTTCTGCACGTCATAGACGGGGATGCCGAGCTCTTCGCCGAGCCTGCGGGCACCGGCCGCGCCGTCGGCCGGGCGGCGGGTCCACTCGCCGTCGGCGGCCACGAGCACGACGGTCATCGGAGTGACGCTGGTCTTGGGTTCGACGAAGGCTTCCACCCCGGTGCGCTGCGAGGCCCATTCGTGGAGGTGCCTGCGGTCGGCGGCCACCGAAGATTCACCGCGGCGGGAAGCCCGGAACCTGTCGAACAGTCCCAACTCCGATGCACTCCTCTCGATGGTCCTTTCCCTCGATGGTGCCAGAGAAATCACACGTCGCCCTGAGTGCATGCGAGTGGCCCGGCAATGACAGGATGGGTATACGACGCTGTGGTATGCCAGAAGTCCGACCCGCACGACTGACCGTTCGAGGGAGTCAACACAATGGCCGTGTCCGTCCAGATGCCGGCACTCGGTGAGAGCGTCACCGAGGGAACCGTCACCCGGTGGCTGAAGCAAGAGGGCGACACCGTCGAGGTCGACGAGCCTCTGCTCGAGGTGTCGACCGACAAGGTCGACACGGAGATTCCCGCTCCCGCATCCGGTGTGCTGACGAAGATCGTTGCCCAGGAGGACGACACCGTCGAGGTCGGCGGCGAACTCGCGGTGATCGGCGAGGCGGGTGAGGAGTCCGACTCGCAACCGGCCGAGGAAGAAAAGCCGGCCGAGGAGCCCGCGGCCCAGACCGAGACCGCCAGCGAAGAGACCGAGGCGGAGCCCGAGCGGGAACCCGAGCCTGAGCCTGAGCCGGAACCCGCGCAGTCGTCCGGATCCTCCGAGTCGTCCGGTGAGGCGACGTCGGTCACGATGCCCGAACTCGGTGAGTCGGTCACCGAGGGCACGGTGACCCGGTGGTTGAAGAAGGTCGGCGACTCCGTCGAGGTCGACGAGCCGCTGGTGGAGGTGTCCACCGACAAGGTCGACACCGAGATTCCCTCGCCGGTGGCGGGGACCCTGCTGTCGATCACGGCCGAAGAGGACGACACCGTCGCCGTCGGCGGCGAGCTGGCCAAGATCGGCGATGCGGGCGCCGCACCGCAGGCCGAGTCGAAGCCCGAACCCAAGCCGGAACCCAAGCCCGAACCCAAGCCCGAGCCAAAGCCGGAGCCCAAGGCGGAACCGAAGCCCGAGCCGAAACCAGAACCCAAGCCGGAACCCAAGCCCGAGCCCAAGCAGGCTCCCTCCCCGGCGGCCTCGGAGGACGGTGAGGCCGCAGACGGCAGCCCCTATGTCACGCCGCTGGTGCGAAAGTTGGCCGCCGAGAATGGGATTGACCTCGCCGGCGTCAAAGGCACCGGTGTCGGCGGACGCATCCGCAAGCAGGATGTGCTGGCCGCCGCGGACGCCAAGAAGTCCAAGACCGAGGAGGCCGCCGAGGCTCCCGCCAAGGCGCCGGCGGCGGCCGTCGCACCGGCGGACGCCAATACCAGCTCGTCGCCGTTGTCGCACTTGCGCGGCACGACGCAGAAGGCCAATCGGATTCGCCAGCTGACCGCGAAGAAGACCCGCGAGTCGCTGCAGGCTACCGCGCAGCTGACCCAGACCCACGAGGTCGACATGACCAAGATCGTGGCGCTGCGGGCCCGGGCCAAGAACGACTTCGCCGAGCGCGAGGGCGTGAACCTGACCTATCTGCCGTTCATCGCCCGCGCGGTGATCGATGCGCTCAAGGTGCACCCGAACGTCAACGCCAGCTACAACGAGGACACCAAGGAGATCACCTACTACGACGCCGAGCACCTCGGGTTCGCCGTCGACACCGAGCAGGGTCTGCTCTCGCCGGTGATCCACAACGCCGGTGATCTGTCGCTGGCCGGACTGGCCCGCGCGATCAACGACATCGCCGCCCGGGCCCGCTCGGGTGACCTCAAGCCCGACGAGCTGTCCGGCGGCACGTTCACGATCACCAACATCGGCAGCCAGGGCGCCCTGTTCGACACTCCGATCCTGGTGCCGCCGCAGGCGGCGATGCTGGGCACCGGCGCGATCGTCAAACGCCCCCGGGTCATCGTCGACGAGCTCGGCAACGAGTCGATCGGCGTGCGATCCATCTGCTATCTACCGCTGACCTACGATCACCGGCTGATCGACGGCGCGGATGCCGGCCGATTCCTGACCACCGTCAAGCGGCGTCTCGAAGAAGGGGCATTCGAGGCCGACCTGGGATTGTGACGCCATGAGCCAACCTGTAGGCGGGCTCGTCGTCGCGATCGCCGGTTCGTCCGGACTCATCGGTTCCGCGCTGGTGTCGGCGCTGCGAGCCGCGGATCATCGGGTGCTGCGGATCGTGCGCCGCGCGCCGGCCAACGGCGACGAGCTGCACTGGAACCCCGACAGCGGTGAGTTCGACCCGTCCGGTTTGGAAGGCGTCGACGCGGTGATCAACCTGTGCGGCGTCAACGTCGGCGACAAGCGATGGTCGGGGTCCTTCAAACAGAGCCTGCGTGACAGCCGCATCGGACCTACCGAGGTGATCGCGGCAGCCGTCGCCGATGCCGGTGTGCCGACGCTGATCAACGCCAGCGCGGTGGGCTACTACGGCGACACCGGAAACCGCGTCGTCGACGAAACCGCCCCTGCCGGAGGCGGATTCCTGTCGCGGCTCTGTGTGGACTGGGAGGCCGCGGCGCTGGCCGCCGAGGACGCCGGGGCCCGGGTGGTGCTGGCCCGTTCCGGCCTGGTGCTTTCCCCCGGCGGCGGTGTGCTCTCCCGGCTGCGGCCGCTGTTCAGCCTGGGCCTGGGGGCCCGGCTCGGCAACGGCCGGCAGTACATGCCATGGATCAGTCTGGAGGACGAGATCCGCGGGCTGCTGTTCGCGATCAACAATCCCGACCTGTCGGGTCCGGTGAACTTCACCGGACCGGCTCCGGTGACCAATTCTGAGTTCACCGCCGCGCTGGGCCGGGCGTTGAACCGGCCCACCCCACTGATGGTGCCCGGGTTCGCATTGCGCGCGCTGCTCGGCGAGTTCGCCGACGAGGGACTGCTCGGCGGTCAGCGGGCGATTCCCGCCGCCCTGGAGCGGGCTGGGTTCGTCTTCCACCACAACACCATCGGCGAGGCGCTGGCCTACGCCACCACGTCCGCGCAGAACTAGTACCGTCGATTACGTGCGGGAATCCATCCGATCGAGCTCAGCGGGCATGCAGGTGCGCCAGCTGGGCGTCGTCGACTACCTGGATGCCTGGCAGATGCAGCGCGAGCTGGCCGACGCCCGGGTGGCCGGCGGCCCCGACACCCTGCTCCTGCTCGAGCACCCCGCCGTCTACACCGCGGGTAAGCGCACCGAGGCCCACGAACGGCCGATGGACGGCACCCCGGTCGTCGACACCGATCGCGGCGGCAAGATCACCTGGCACGGCCCCGGGCAGCTGGTCGGCTATCCGGTGATCGGGTTGGCTGAGCCGCTGGATGTGGTGAATTACGTTCGGCGCCTTGAGGAGTCGTTGATCTCGGTGTGCGCGGACCTCGGTTTGGAGACTGGCCGCGTCGAGGGCCGCTCCGGGGTGTGGGTGACCGGAACCCGCAAGATCGCCGCGATCGGCATCCGGGTGGCGCGCGGCACCACGCTGCACGGGTTCGCCCTGAACTGCGACTGCGATCTGGGTGCGTATTCGACGATCGTGCCGTGCGGGATCTCCGATGCCGGAGTGACTTCGCTGACGGCTGAACTGGGCCGCCACGTCGGTGTCGAGGACGTCCGCACCCGGGTCGCCGACGCGGTGTGTGACGCCCTCGACGGCCGGCTGCCCGTAAGCTTGAAGACGTGACAGTGACTCCAGAGGGCCGCAAGCTCTTGCGTCTGGAGGTCCGCAATGCCGAGACCCCGATCGAGCGCAAGCCGCCGTGGATCAAGACCCGCGCGCGGATGGGTCCGGAGTACACCGCGCTGAAAAGTTTGGTGCGCCGCGAGGGTTTGCACACGGTGTGCGAGGAAGCGGGCTGCCCCAACATCTTCGAGTGTTGGGAAGACCGGGAGGCGACATTCCTCATCGGCGGCGAGCAGTGCACGCGGCGCTGTGATTTCTGCCAGATCGACACCGGCAAGCCCGCCGAGCTGGACCGCGACGAACCGCGCCGGGTCGCCGAGAGTGTGGCGGCGATGGGGCTGCGCTACGCGACGGTCACCGGGGTGGCGCGCGACGACCTGCCCGACGGCGGAGCGTGGCTGTACGCCGAGACGGTGCGCGCGATCAAGAAGCTGAACCCGAACACCGGCGTGGAGCTGTTGGCCCCGGACTTCAACGGCGAGCAGGCACTGCTCGAGGAGGTCTTCGCGGCGCGCCCAGAAGTGTTCGCGCACAACGTCGAAACGGTGCCGCGGATCTTCAAGCGGATCCGTCCGGCGTTCCGGTACCAGCGCAGCCTCGACGTGCTGACCGCGGCCCGCGCGGCCGGGCTGGTCACCAAGAGCAACCTGATCCTCGGCATGGGCGAGACCATCGACGAGGTGCACACCGCCCTGGCCGATCTGCACGAGGCCGGCTGCGACATCGTCACGATCACCCAGTACCTGCGGCCGTCGGTGCGTCATCACCCGGTCGAGCGCTGGGTCAAGCCGGAGGAGTTCGTCGCGCTGGCCGAGTACGCCGAGGGGCTGGGCTTCGCCGGAGTACTGTCCGGGCCGTTGGTCCGGTCCTCCTACCGCGCCGGCCGGCTGTATCAACAGGCCGTCGCGGCATCGCGGTGATCGCCCTTCCGTATTCTTGGTAGTTATGGCGAAATCCCGTAGTGCCGCCGAGAACAAGGCGGCCAAGGCCGAGGCGAAGGCGGCAGCCAAGGTCGCGGCCAAACAGCGCCGCAGCCAGCTGTGGCAGGCGTTCCAGATGCAGCGCAAGGAAGACAAGCGGCTGCTCCCCTACATGATCGGCGCGTTCGTGCTGATCGTGGGGGCCGCCGTTGTGGCCGGGGTGTTCGCCGGCGGCATCACGATGTACCTGCTGATCGTGCTGGGCGTCGTGCTCGGCGCGCTGGTGGCCTTCATCATCTTCGGCCGGCGCGCACAGAAGTCGGTCTTCCGCAAAGCCGAGGGCCAGACCGGGGCGGCCGCCTGGGCGCTGGACAACCTGCGGGGCAAGTGGCGGGTGACGCCGGGCGTGGCCGCCACCGGTCACTTCGACGCCGTGCACCGGGTGATCGGACGGCCCGGTGTGATCTTCGTCGCCGAGGGTTCGCCGACGCGGGTCAAGCCGCTGCTGGCGCAGGAGAAGAAGCGCACCGCCCGGCTGGTCGGTGACATCCCGATCTATGACGTGATCGTCGGCAACGGCGAGGGCGAGGTGCCGCTGTCGAAGTTGGAGCGGCATCTGACGAAGCTGCCGGCCAACATCACGGTCAAGCAGATGGACTCGCTGGAGTCGAAGCTGGGCGCGCTGGGCTCTCGGGTGGGTCCGGCCGCGATGCCCAAGGGTCCGATGCCGGCACAGGCCAAGATGAAGGGCGTGCAACGCACGGTGCGCAGGCGCTGAGCGCCGGCTCGGGGGGACGTCATCTGTACGGCATGTGAGTGGGCGCCGAGCTTCAGCGCGCTGGACACCGGCGTTCTGACGCGGCGGACCGTGCAGCGTGCGGCTGTGGCGACGCCCGCGACGAAATGCGCCGACGTCGTCTTCCGGAACGGACGGATCTACACCGTGTCGCCCGCGCAGCCGTGGGCGCAGGCAGTGGCCGTCACCGGCAATTCGATCTCCTACGTCGGAGACGAGGCCGGTGCGGATGCGCTCGAAGGTCCGGACACCCGCGTCGTCGACCTCGAGGGCAATCTGATGTTGCCCGGGTTCGTCGAGGGGCACATCCATCCGTTCCTCGGCGCGTTTCTGACCAGTGGCGTCGATTTGCAGGTGCCCACCGGAGAAGACGCGCTGGCCGCGATCGCCGCATACGCGACGGAGCACACGCAAGGTCCGGTGCGCGGATTCGGTTGGCGCGTGGACATGTTCGGCCCCGATGGCCCCACCCGCCACGAGCTGGATCGGGTGCTGCCCGACCGGCCGGGGTTCTTCTTCGCGATCGACGGCCACAGCATGTGGGCGAACAGTACGGCGCTGAAGATCGCGGGTGTCGGCCGCGACACCCCAGATCCGATTCCCGGGTTCAGCTACTACGTCCGCGACGAGCACGGCGATCCGACCGGATACCTCCTCGAGGTCGATGCGGTGCTCAGTTTGGTCAACGCCGTCGATCCAATTTCGCCGCTGTCGATGCAGACACTGCTGGAGTGCTGGCTGCCCAAGGCGTCGGCCGCCGGGATCACCTCGGTGTTCGATGCGGGTGTGCCGCCGATCGGTGAGGATCAGGGCGCGTTGATCGCGTTGTACGCCGACCTGGAGGAGCGCGGGGCGTTGCCGTTTCGGGTCGTCGCGTCCTACAGCGTGAAGGCTCCGCCGATCGACGATGCGGTGGCGAGCTTCACCGATATCCGCGACCGAATCTCGACCGAGCTGGTGACCGTCGGCGCGGTGAAGGTCATCGGTGACGGCACGCAGGGTGGATACACCGCGTGGTTGATCGAGCCGTACGCCGACAAGCCGGAGTCGATCGGTGCATCACCGTTCACCGACGAACAGTGGCGCCAGTTGATCTGCGACGTCGACGGCGCCGGGTTCGACGTGCACGTGCACGCGTGCGGCGAGCGCACCGCGCGCGTGGCGCTCGACTCGATCCAGGCGGCAATCGCGGCCAATCCCCCGCGGGATCGCAGGCACACGATCGCACATCTGGTGTACGTCGAGGATCCGGACAACCGGCGGTTCGCCGAACTCGGTGTGACGGCGCAGTTTTCGGCCAACTGGATGTCGGCCGATCCGGATACTGTGCAGAACCTCGCGGTGCGGTATGGCCGGCCGCGGCAGGACCTGTTCTATCGCGCGCAGGACGTCCTGAGTGCGGGCGGCCGGATCTCACTGGGCACCGACTGGCCGGCGGCCGGTTACTTCTCCACCTACAAGCCGCTCGATTCCATCCAGATCGGGGTGACCCGCCAGCTGATCGGCCAGCCCGATGCTCCCGTGCTGGCGCCTGCCGATCAGAAGCTCAGCGTCGCCGAGGCAGTGCACGCCAACACCATGGGCGCCGCCTATCAGGTTCGACTCGATGGCTTGGTCGGCTCGGTCGAGGTCGGCAAGCGCGCCGATCTGATCGTGTTGGACTCCAACATTTTCGAGGTCGACCCACACGACATCCACCGCACGCAGGTGACGATGACGATGATGAACGGACAAGTCCGCCACCAGCTCTAGCTCAGGCGGCGATCACCCGCAACAGCTCGCCGTTGAGGTACAACTCCGCGGTGCTCCTCGGAATTTTCGGCGTGCCAGGCATCGGTGGCGCGGCGGAATGATAGTGCGCGCCGGTCGGGGTTATGAATTCCGTTGCGTGGGTGCCGTTCTCGTCGGTACCGGAAGTCACCCGCCAACCCCGGGCCTGCTTGGCGTAATTGCAGGCCTCACACAAGCCCTGCCCGTTCTCCGCCGTGGTGGCACCGCCGCGGGAATGGGGTACCGCATGGTCGTGGTGCCGAATCGGCGCATCGCAGTACGGGGTTCGGCAGCGCTGATCCCGCAGTTCGATGAAGTCTGCCAAGCCTTTCGGAAACAACCGCGAGCGCGAGTCCATGGAGACCAGTGCGCCGCTGTCCGGGCTCGCGTACAGCCGACGCAGCGTGGCGCGTGACCGCTCATCGGTGACCGTCTCCATGACCATCTTCTGAGCCACCGCCGAGGGCACCGAGCCGTAACCGGCGATCACAGCCGCACCCTGCTCGGCTCCGAGCAGCATTTGGTCCGATACCACCAGGTTCACCGTTATCGGCACGGGCTCGTCAGCCGGCCGCCCGGTCACCCGCTCGACCAGCGTGTCGGCCATGACCTGTCCTCGTGAGCGCGCGTCGGAGCAGACATCGGCCTCTCTCTTGAGCGCGGCATACACCGAAACACCTTGAGCCACCGGCAGCAGGGCCGTCACATACGTCATCGCATCCGGCGCCGGACGAGTCGTGACCGTGCGCTCTGCCACCGCCTTCGCCGCCCGCTCAACCACGGCATGCGGATCCAAGCGGTAGGCGATCGCCTTCGCCTTCGCCCCCAGAGCCGCGTCCCCCACACCGAGCAATGCGTCAGGATCCGAACACAATTCGGAATCGAGCCGCCGCCGATCCTCGACATCCAGGCACGCCGACTCCCGCACTACGATCGTCGCCCGCCATTCCGACAGCACCCCGGTTTCCAGCGCGGCCAGTGTGTGCGGCATCTCGTTCACGAGGGCCTTGGCGAAACCGAGATGCTGTCCACCGCGGGCCGGCGAATCGCGGCGAGCCAGCGCCACCTCAGAAGCGAGGCCCCGAGCCCGCTTCGCGGCGGGAATCCCTGCCGCCGCCTCTGCCGATCGTCGCGCAGCATCCAGCGTGGCAGTCAGCCGCGCCTGCCCCGCCGCCGCCGCGGCTTTGATCCGCTCCAGCTCCGCAATCCGCTCGACCATGGCCGACTGGTCAGCCGGGTCGACGTCCAACATCTGTTCGAACATGTGTTCGAGTATGCCAGATGCCGCCGACAGGATGTCAGCGTCGAACGACGGCCGTCGCCGTGAGCCGGTCCTGGAAGCCGCGCCCGTCGGCATCGGTGAACAGACCGGGGATCACCAGCGCCAGCAACAGCCCCCGTGCGATCGCCCGACCGCTGCCCACGTGCTGGCGGTTGTCCACCGGAATCACCATCAACCCGAGCGCGTACTGCCCCGGGGTGAACCCGAACAGCCGTACCGACAGCACGCCGAGGGCGAACCAGATCCCCAGCACCGCGGTCGACAGCACAGAAACACTGATGAAACCCAACGTCATCCCCAGCGCCGCGAGGCCGTAGGCGATCAGCCAGTCGATCAGCAGAGCCAGGAACCGCCGGCCCATCCGCGCCAGCGAACGCGGCCCGGATTCCGGCAGGCCGAGCGTCCGGCCAGGCCAGTCGGCATCGTCACCCGGCTTCACCGGTTCCGGTCCGGACAGCCAGGATCCGATTTCACGCGCCATGAACCCAGGATATGCGGGCGGTCGGCAACCCCCCGTGCAGCACCGAAGCTCCTTATGCGTAACGTCGGCGCAACATGCGCTTGACGACCGTGCAACACAAGATCCATACCGTCAGCCGCGGGTTAAGAATCCACCGAAGGAGTAGTAAGTGGCAGAAAAGAACGCTGACGACCTTTTCAAGCTGATCAAGGACGAGAACGTCGAGTACGTCGACATCCGGTTCTGCGATCTGCCCGGCGTGGTCCAGCACTTCTCCATCCCCGCCTCGGCGTTCGACGAGAGCGTGTTCGAGGACGGTCTGGCGTTCGACGGCTCGTCCGTCCGCGGTTTCCAGTCGATCCACGAGTCCGACATGCTGCTGCTGCCGGACCCCGTCACGGCCCGCATCGACCCGTTCCGCGCCGCCAAAACGCTGAACCTCAACTTCTTCGTGCACGACCCGTTCACCCGCGAGGCCTACTCCCGCGATCCCCGCAACGTGGCCCGCAAGGCGGAGAACTACCTCATCAGCACCGGCATCGCCGACACCGCCTACTTCGGCGCCGAGGCCGAGTTCTACATCTTCGACTCGGTGAGCTTCGACTCGAAGATCAACGGCACCTTCTACGAGGTCGACTCCGAGTCGGGCTGGTGGAACTCCGGTGAGCCGTTCGAGGCCGACGGCTCGGCCAACCGTGGTTACAAGGTGCGCCCCAAGGGCGGCTACTTCCCGGTGGCGCCGTACGACCACTACGTCGATCTGCGCGACGACATCACCACGAACCTGCAGAACGCCGGCTTCACGATCGAGCGCGGCCACCACGAGGTGGGCACCGCCGGCCAGGCCGAGATCAACTACAAGTTCAACACGCTGCTGCACGCGGCCGACGACGTGCTGCTGTTCAAGTACATCGTCAAGAACACCGCGTGGGCGGCCGGCAAGACCGTCACGTTCATGCCGAAGCCGCTGTTCGGTGACAACGGCTCGGGCATGCACGTGCACCAGTCGCTGTGGAAGGACGGCAAGCCGCTGTTCCACGACGAGTCGGGCTACGCCGGTCTGTCGGACATCGCGCGCCACTACATCGGCGGCATCCTGCACCACGCGCCGTCGCTGCTGGCGTTCACCAACCCCACGGTGAACTCCTACAAGCGTCTGGTGCCGGGCTACGAGGCTCCGATCAACCTGGTCTACAGCCAGCGCAACCGCTCGGCTGCCGTGCGTATCCCGATCACCGGCAACAACCCGAAGGCCAAGCGCCTCGAGTTCCGCGCGCCGGACAGCTCGGGCAACCCGTACCTGGCGTTCGCGGCCATGATGATGGCCGGCCTGGACGGCATCAAGAAGAAGATCGAGCCGCAGACGCCGGTGGACAAAGATCTCTACGAGCTCCCCCCGGAGGAGGCCGCCAACATCCCGCAGGCGCCCACCTCGCTGTCGGCCGTGATCGACCGCCTCGAAGAGGATCACGAATACCTCACCGAGGGTGGCGTTTTCACGACCGACCTGATCGAGACGTGGATCTCCTACAAGCGGGAGAACGAGATCATGCCCGTTCAGATCCGTCCGCACCCGTACGAGTTCGCGCTGTACTACGACGTGTAGGTCGACGTCGCGGCAAGGCCATCGGGAGCCCACCTGTCACGTGATCGCGTGGCAGGTGGGTTCTTCGTTTCTACCGACCGCTCCGGCCGCGCGCCGGTGCTGCGTGCGCCGACGTCTTCACCGCGCGGGGCGGCTTGGCGTGCCCCGTCCCCCGAACCGCTGGGACAACTCCGGCGGCCGTGGCGCCGCTGCTGCCTCCCGCCGCCCCGAATGCGCGAATGCCGTTGATGTTGAACCCGGGACCGGACTTGGTGACCGTCGCACCGCTCTGGCCGACCGATCCAGCCAGCGCGAACGGACCGGGTACCGCCGCCACCGTGTTGCCCGTACCGAACAGACTGAAGGCGAAGCTGCCGCGAGCAGGGACATCGGGAGCGTATTCGCCTGCCGCCACATCGTTCTCACCACCGAGGTTGAGCGCGACATTTCCGGTGCCCAACGCACTGGTGATGTTGGAGCCCCCGGCGGCCTGTCGGCCGAACAGGTTCATCGCGAGGTTGAGACTGCCCTTGGCGAGAGTGAACGAGGTGGACGGCGACAGGTTCACCGCGACGTTCGCGATGCCGTTCTCTGCCCGAGCCGCGCCGTTCGTGCCGGCTTGAATGGCCAGGGCCAGAACACCGTAAGCCTCGGCGTCCGCGGAGGGGCCCATCGCGATTGCCGTTTGCAGGAGTCCGTTCGGGTCGGTGTAGGAAACTGCGTTCGTTCCCAACGCGATCGCCGTGCTGAACAACCCGTCGGCGAACGCGGTCGCCCCGGACCCGACCGCGGTGGCGATGCTGCCGAAACCGCTCCTGCAATCAGCGCTGTTCCCAAGTCCGAAGACGGAAGCGCAGGTGGCGCTGGCTTGACCGCTGCTATTCACCGCTGCCGACCACAACGCTCCGGACGCCAGCACCGCGACCAGCGCCCGGCAGGCCCGCTTTCCCGCGGAGGCTTCAACAAGCTCAGACATCGTGACCCTCCCGTTAATTGTCGCCTCCGACCACGGTAACGCCGTGGGCACGCCAGCGGAACCCGGTCACGACCGCACTGAAGGACAGTAGGGTTTGGCCATGACGCAGAGACTTGACGATCGCATCGACCGTTTCCAGCCCGCCGTCCTGTCCGTGTTCCGCATCTTCTTCGGACTGCTGTTCCTGTTCGAAGGCCTGTCGAAGGTCTTCAATTGGCCCGCAAGCTATTCGGTGCCGACCGGTTCGTGGCCGGTCTGGTATGCCGGCATTCTGGAGTTGATCCTCGGCACGTTGCTCACGGTCGGCCTGTTCACCCGGATCGCCGCATTCATCGCCGCCGGCGAGATGGCCGTCGCGTACTTCACCCAGCACTTCGGGCAGAACCCGAAAGGCGCACCCGGCGGCGGCTTCTGGCCCGTCGTCAACGGCGGTGAACTGGCCGTCGCGCTGTGCTTCGGATTCCTGCTGCTGGTCTTCACCGGCGGCGGCGCCTATGCGGTAGATGCCATCCGCGGGCGCCGCTAGGCGTCCAACGCCAAATCCTTGCGGAAGCGCCGCATCCCGTCGATCTTGTCCGCCAGGGAGGCGTCGGGTCCGGAGTAGAACATCCACGGCATCGTCACGATGCCGGTGATGCCCGCCGCCGCAGCCCGCTCGTAGTGCGGGATCGTGAATGCGTCGGTCAGCGGTGTCAGGATCTCGTAACCGTCCATGCTCAGCCCGTTTTCGGCGCGCAACTCACGCAGCTTGTCCACTCGGAGGATGGCCTGGTCGAGACTGATCAGGTCACCGATCCAGCCGTCGAGTCGGGCGGCTCGGCGCAGCGCGATATCCGACAGTCCCCCGCTGTAGATGGGGATGTGCGGCGGCGTGGGCATCATCTCCAGCCGCGGAGTCTTGTAGAACTCGCCGTCGAACTCCGTCCACCCGGGCTGCCACAGCGCCCGCATGAGTTGGATCATCTCGTCGGTGCGCTTGCCCCGCTTGGCGAACTGCTGACCCATCAACGTGAACTCTTCTTCACACCAGCCCACGCCGATACCGAGTTCGACGCGACCGTCGGCCAGATATGCCGCGGTGCCAATGGATTTGGCGGCCGAATACGGATCCCGCATGCCCGGGATGTACACCGTCGTCACGAACTTGATCTGTTCGGTGGCCTGCGCGAGCGAGCCGACCAGAACCCAGGGGTCGGGCCAGTCGGTGAACGGCTGCCACCGTCGCTCACCGTTCTTGGTGTAGGGATATGGCGTGGCCAGGGTTTCCAGGTTCACCACGTGGTCGGGGATGCCGAGCCCTTCGTATCCCAGGTCGTCGGCCGCCTTTGCGATCTCGACGATCTCGCGGGTCTCCAGAAACGCAACGCTCACATAGAACTTCATCCTGCGTCCCGAGCCCATGCCGGCATGATGAAAACCCCATCTGCTTCCACGGTCGGTCCCTGTGCGTCGGCGAGAAACCCGCGCGCGTAGGTCTTGTAGCCTTCGGTGCGTTCATGCCACGCCTCGCCTCGCAGCGGGCCCAGCGGGGTGCCGCGCAGATACTTCAGCGTGATCGTGCCGGTGAACTTCGGCTTGCTGAGCTGGCTGGTGGCGGCTTCGCCGAGGAGCTGGTCGAGCAGCAACGCGCAGATGCCGCCGTGCACCAGCCCGGGCGGCCCCTCGTACACCGGCCCGAGAGTGAACTCGGTCCAGCACCGGCCGTCTTCGTGATGGGTGATCATCGGCGGTGCGAGCGGGTTGTGCCGTCCCACAGCGGGATTGCGCCACACCACCGGCAGGCCGGACTCCTCATGCCGCAACACCCGCGGCCGATCGGTGGGCGTGCGCTCGAGGATTTCGCTGACCTCGTCGATGGTCTGGCGCGCCCGCTGGATGGTTTCGGCGTCAGCCCCGCTGCGCAGGCTGGCGTCGATCAGCCTGCGCACCGCCTCCGCCAGCGGTTCGTGCAACGCCCTGACCCGGTCATGCTCGTCGGCGCTGATCACGCCAAACTCAAAATCCATCCCCTGACCCTTAACTTCCGAAAACCTTGAGCACCACGGCTTTTGCCCGCCGCGTCACCCGCAGGTAGTTGTCCAAAAACTCTCCGCCGTCGTCGTTGTGCCAGCCCGCGGCCACCGCCACCGCGTTGAGCTGCCGCCCGGGGCCGGGCAGCTGGTCGGTCGGCTTGCCCCGCACCAGCACCAGCGCATTACGGGCGCTGGTCGCGGTCAGCCACGCCTGCCGGAGCAGGTCGACATCGTCTTCGGCGAGCAGTTCGGCGGCACCGATCGCGTCCAGCGTCTCCAGCGTCGAGGTGTTGTGCAGGGCGGGAACCTCATGGGCGTGCCGCAATTGCAGCAGCTGCACAGTCCACTCGACGTCGGCCAGACCGCCACGCCCGAGCTTGGTGTGGGTGTTGGGGTCGGCGCCGCGCGGCAGCCGTTCGGCGTCCACCCGCGCCTTGACCCGCCGGATCTCCTGCACCGCTTCGGCCGAAACGCCGCCCGCCGGGTAGCGCGTCTTGTCCGCCATCAGCACGAAGCGAAGCCCCAGATCGAGATCACCGGCCACCGGGTGCGCGCGCAGCAGCGCCTGGATCTCCCACGGCTGCGCCCACTGAGCGTAGTAGGCCTCATACGAGGACAGGGTGCGCACCAACGGACCTTGTCGACCCTCCGGCCGCAGGTTGGCGTCGACCTCCAAAGGCGGGTCGGCACTGGGTGTTCCGAGCAGAGTGCGGACCTGTTCGGCGATCAGCACCGACCACTTCACGGCGCGCGACTCCTCCACGCCGGGATTCGGCTCGCACACGAACATGACGTCGGCGTCCGAACCGTAGCCCAGCTCCTTGCCGCCGAGCCGGCCCATCCCGATGACCGCGATCTTGGCAGGCACCACACCGTCGGCAGGGGTGTTGGCCCGGATGACCGCATCGAGTGCGGACTGCAGCACCGCCACCCAGACCGACGTCAAAGCCGCGCAGACGTCCCGGACTTCGAGCATGCCGAGCAGATCCGCCGACGCCACCCGCGCCAGTTCCCGGCGGCGCAGGGTACGGGCGGCCGCGATCGCGCGCATGGGATCGGTGTGCCGGGCGCTCGACGCGATCAGCGCCCGGCCGACGGCTTCAGGTTCGACGTCGCACAGCTTGGGACCGGACGGACCATCGGCGTATTGCTGAATGACCTCCGGTGCGCGCATCAACAGTTCCGGCACGTAAGCCGACGTTCCCAACACCCGCATCAAACGTTTGGCGACCGCGCTCTCGTCGCGCAAAGTGCTGAGATACCAACGATGTTCGGCCAGCGCCTCGCTGATCCGACGATAGGCCAGCAGCCCGCGGTCCGGGTCGGGCGTATCCGAGAGCCAGTCGAGCAGGCGTGGCAGCAGCACCGCCTGCACCCGGCCGCGCCGCCCGCTCTGGTTGACCAGAGCGCTCAGGTGCGTCAACGCGGTCTGCGGGCCTTCGTAACCCAATGCGGCCAGCTGCCGCTCGGCGGCCGCCGGCGACAGTCCAGCCGCCAGACCTTCGACCGACGGGCCGACCGACTCCAGCAGCGGTTGGTAGAACAGCTTGGCGTGCAACCGCGACACTCGCACGTTCTGGCGCTTGAGCTCTTCGCGCAACACACCCAGCGCGTCGTGGGTACCGTCGGGCCGCATGTGCGCCGCGCGGGCCAGCCAGCGCAGCGCCTCCTCGTCCTCCGGCGGGGGCAGCGTGTGAGTTCGCTTGAGCCGCTGCAACTGCAGGCGGTGCTCGAGCAGCCGCAAGAATTCATACGACGCGGTCAGGTTGGCGGCATCGTCGCGTCCGACGTAACCGCCGTCGGCCAACGCCGCGAGAGCGGGAACCGTCGACGCGACGTGGAGCGAGTCGTCGGTGCGACCGTGCACCAATTGCAGGAGCTGGACCGCGAATTCGACGTCGCGCAGGCCGCCGGTACCCAGCTTGATCTCGCGGTCGCGGAGGTCGGCCGGCACCAGTGCCTCCACCCGTCGGCGCATGGCCTGCACCTCGGGCACGAAATCCTCACGCTCGCAGGCACTCCACACCATCGGCATGAGCGCCGCCATGTACTGCCGACCCAGCTCCGGGTCGCCGACGGCGGGCCTGGCTTTGAGCAGCGCCTGGAACTCCCAGGTCTTGGCCCACCGCTGGTAGTAGGCGACGTGCGAATCGAGGGTCCGCACCAGGGCGCCCTGCTTGCCCTCCGGGCGCAGTCCGGCGTCGACCTCGAAGAAGGTGTCCGACGCCAGCCGGATCATCTCCCCGGCGACGCGGGTGGTCACCGAGTCGGCATCCTCGCCGACAAAGATGACGTCGACGTCGCTGACGTAGTTCAGTTCGCGCGCACCGCATTTGCCCATCGCGATGACCGCGAGCCGGGGCGGCTGCGTGCCGTCTTTGCAGACCGTCGCGCTCGCAACTCGCAGCGCCGCACCCAGCGCGGCGTCGGCGATATCGGAGAGATGTTCACCGATCGTGGAGAACGCGGGCACCGGCTCGTTCTCCACCGTCGACGCGGTGTCGAGGGCGGCCAGGACCAGCAGCCGGTCGCGATACAGGATGCGCAGCTGCGGCATGACGATCATTGGGTCAGTGCCGAATTCACCGATGCAGGCATCGAACAACCGCCCCAGTTCGGCGGCGTCCGGCAGCGTGACATCCCCTTCGAGGAGATGCCACGAACCCGGGTTGGCCACCAGATGATCGCCCAGCGCGAGCGACGAGCCGATCACCGCGAACAGGCGCCCGCGCAGCCCGCGATCCTTGAGTAGCGCGGAATTCAGCTGCGGCCAGTCGCCGCCCAGCGCATCGGCGAGCCGGACCATCGTCTGCAGGGCAGAGTCGGCATCGGGCGCACGCGAGAGCGACCACAACAATTCGACGTGCTCGTCGGTGTACCAGCCCAGCGTTTTCAGGTCGGCTGCGGCCGTGGGCTCGACCAGACCGAGCCGACCCACGCTTGGTACGCGCGGGCGCTGCGTCGCTGGTTTGGCCACGTGCACGACGTTATCGCACGGATAGCCCAACTAAAGAGACAGATAAGCCTTCAACTCGTACGGCGTGACGTTGCTGCGGTACTCCTCCCACTCCGCGCGCTTGTTGCGCAGGAAGTAGTCGAAGACGTGCTCGCCCAGCGCCTCGGCGACCAGTTCGGAGTTCTCCATCTCCGCCAGCGCGATGCCCAGGCTGGACGGCAGCTCGCGATAGCCCATCGCACGGCGCTCCTCGGAGGTCAGCGTCCACACGTTGTCCTCGGCCTGCGGGCCGAGCACGTAGTTCTTCTCGATACCGCGCAGCCCGGCCGCCAACAGCACGGCGAACGTCAGGTACGGGTTGCATGCGGAATCGGGGCTGCGCACCTCGATGCGACGCGAGGACGCCTTGCTCGGGGTGTACATCGGCACCCGCACCAGCGCCGAGCGGTTGGCCGCACCCCACGATGCCGCCGTCGGGGCCTCGCCGCCGTGCACCAGCCGCTTGTAGGAGTTCACCCACTGGTTGGTGACCGCGCTGATCTCGCTGGCGTGCTCGAGAATGCCTGCGATGAACGACTTCGCGACATCAGAAAGCTGCAGCGGATCGTCCGGGCTGTGGAAGGCATTGGTCTCACCCTCGAACAGGCTCATGTGGGTGTGCATCGCCGAACCGGGATATTCGGCGAACGGCTTGGGCATGAACGACGCTCGCACTCCCTCGCCCAAGGCCACCTCTTTGATGAGGTAGCGGAACGTCATCACGTTGTCGGCCATGGAAAGCGCGTCCGCGTAACGGAGATCGATCTCTTGCTGACCGGGTGCGCCCTCGTGATGGCTGAATTCGACCGAGATGCCCATCTGCTCCAAGGCGTCGATGGCATGGCGGCGGAAGTTCGGTGCCGAATCGTGGACGGCCTGGTCGAAGTAGCCGCCGTTGTCAGCGGGCACCGGCACCGAGCCGTCGTAGGGACCGGGTTCGAGAAGGAAGAACTCGATCTCCGGGTGCACGTAGCAGGAGAACCCGAGATCGCTGGCTTTCGCGAGCTGACGGCGCAGCACATGCCGGCTGTCGGCCCACGACGGCGAGCCGTCGGGCATCGTGATGTCGCAGAACATCCGGGCCGAGTGGTGCTGGCCCGAACTCGTCGTCCACGGCAGCACCTGAAAGGTCGACGGATCAGGGCGTGCGACGGTGTCGGATTCGAAGACCCGCGCGAAGCCCTCGATCGACGACCCGTCGAACCCGATGCCCTCTTCGAAGGCGCCTTCCAGCTCGGCGGGTGCGATCGCGACCGACTTCAGGAACCCGAGCACGTCGGTGAACCACAGCCGGACGAACCGAATATCGCGTTCCTCCAGCGTGCGCAGCACAAATTCCTTCTGGCGGTCCATGAATGCGAGCGTATGCAGCGGGTGTTAATTCCGTGTTACGCAGGCGGAACGACCCGCATCACCAGGCCAGTTGCCGACATTCTGCGGATACTGAGCCGACGAACAATGGGCACTTGGAACCAAGGAGCGGAAGACACATGAAGGGTCGGGTAATCGCCATCGGTGGCGTCGCGGCGGTGCTCATCATCGGCGGAGTCGTGTTGAGCGGCTGCACCACGCAGGTGGGGGCCGGCACCACTGCGGTCAAGGTGGATGACTACTTCATGATTCCCACTGATCCGAAAGTGGAGGGGTGCATCAGCCCCGAAACGTCGGAGTTCAATCCCCCGGGTGGGTTCAAGGTCTATCTCTACCCGTCGCGGCAGATCTCGTGGGATGCCCTCGACCGACCGGACGCGGAGGCCCCTGCGACGTTGGTGGTCTCCAACGCCTCAGCCCCCGCCGAGCTGAAGGTCCCCGTGTCGGTCACCTTCGACCTGACCAGTGACTGCGACAAGCTCAAGGAGTTCCATCGCGAATTCGGGACCAAGTACTCCGGCTGGCTCAACAGCGACGGAACCGTCAGCGAAGGCTGGAAGAGTCTGTTGCGCTACGTCGTTGGCCAACCCCTGGAGAACACCTTGGTCTCGGTCGCCCAGAAGTACACCTGGCGACAGATCTGGAATGACGAGGCCGTGCGGGTGGAGTTTCAGAACGCCCTACGCGAAACGCTGCCCCAAGCCACCCGCGCCCGCACCAACGGTCAGGAGTACTTCTCCAACTTCGCGGTGACGGTGATGAAACCCGACCCGGTGGACCCCGGGCTCAAGGAGGCGATTGTCGCCGAGCAGCAGGCCATCGCCCAGGCGAACGCGGCACGGGCCAAGGGCGTTGCCGACGCCGAAGCCGCCAAGGCCAAGGCGGACGCGGAGGTGGTGGCCGCCAAGGCCCAGACCGAGCTCGCCCGTCAGCAGGCTCTGCAGAAGCAGGCCGAGATCGCCGGATACCCGTCGCCCGACGACTACCTGAGGGCCAAAGCGATCGAGGCGGGCCAAAACCCTTATCAGCCGACCTATGTCGTGCCCCAGGGCGGCCGCTGAGTCAGCACTGCAGGTTGGCCGGCGGCACGATTTGGTCGACGAAGTACTTCACGATCGCCGAGTCCACGCACTCGTCGCCGTTGAATACCGCCGTGTGCTGAGTGCCGTCGAACGTGATCAGCGGCGCGTTGAGTTGGCGGGCCAGGTTGACCCCCGCCTCATACGGGGTGGCCGGGTCATGCGTCGTGGACACGACGACGACGCTGCCGAGCGGAGCGGGCACCGCCTGGTGGGGTTGCGAGGTCGGCGGCACGGGCCAGAACGCACACATGTCGCGCGGCGCCAGTCCGGTGAACTGACCGTAAGCCTGGAACGGCGCCAGCTCTCGGGTGCGCCGGTCGATGTCGGCCCACGTCGCCGGGTCGGTGGGAGTGGGGCCGTCGACGCACCGGACCGCGTTGAAGGCGTCCTGTCCATTGCTGTAGTGGCCGTAGGGGTCGCGGCCCTCGTACTCGTCGGCCAACATCAACAGGTCCCCGGCGTCGGTCTTGCGTTGCAAGCCGAGCAGGCCGCTGGTCAGGAACTTCCAATACTGCGGTGTGTACAGCGCATTGAATGTGCCGGTGATCGCGTCCTGATAACTCAGGCCGCGCGGGTCGGAGGTCGGACCCGGCTTGGTCACCAGCGGATCGACGAGCTGGTGGTACCGGTCCACCCAGTGCGCCGGGTCGGTGCCCAGCGGGCAGCCCGCTGACTTCGCGCAGTCGGCGGCGTAGTCGTTGAACGCCACCTGAAAACCGGTCATCTGCTGGATGATCGAGTCGACGGTGTTCTCCGCAGGGTCGATCGCTCCGTCGAGCACCATCGTGCGAACGCGGTCGGGGAACTTCTCCAGATACGCGGTGCCCAGTTCGGTGCCGTAGCTGAAACCGAGGTAGTTGATCTTGTCGTCGCCGAGCACCCGGCGGACGACGTCCATATCCTTTGCGGCCGAATCGGTTCCGACTCCGGCCAGGAATGCGGCACCCATCTTGTCCGTGCACTCTTTTACGTAGTCGCGATTGAGCTTCTCTATCGCGGCCACCCCGGCCGGGCTGTAGTCCACCATCGGGTTACGCCGCCACGCGTCGAACTCGGCATCGGTTCGGCAGCGCACCGACGGCGTCGAGTAGCCGACCCCGCGCGGGTCGAACCCGACGATGTCGAAGTGTTCGGCGATCGGGCTGCCGGCCAACGCGAACGCCATTCCGGCGGCCGAGTCCACCGCCGAGGCGCCGGGGCCACCGGGGTTGACGAACAGCGCGCCGATCCGCTGACCGCTGGCCGGAACCTTGATGACGGCCAACTGTGCTTGCGGCCCAGTGGGATCCGCGTCGCTGATCGGAACCGGCACGGCCGTGCACTGCGCGCCCGGGATGTCATGGGCGTTATCGCCCAGGAAGCGTTGGCAATTGCCCCACGTCACCTGTGGCGCCGTCGCCTGGCCGGCTCCGGGGTTCGGGGCGGCGGCAGCAGACGGCGCCATGACACCGGCCGCCAGCGAAACGCAGAGTGAACCCAGAAACACAGCCGAGCCAGGCCGACTCGAGCGTCCCATGGCAGTAATCGTCGCATGGCCGCGCACTCGGTATGACGGCGAGCCGGTCACACTCCGATCTCAGATGCTCGTCGCCAGGGGCTATTTCGCGTCAGCACGTGGCGCCGGGCGGGGGCAGCTTCAGGTCGACCAGGTACGCGGCGGCGTAGTTGTCCACGCAGGTGTTGCCCTGGAAGACCACCGTGTGCTGCGTTCCCTTGAACGTGAGCAGCGCACCGCCGAGCTGCTTGGCCAGATCCACGCCCGCCTGATACGGCGTCGCCGGATCGTTGGTGGTGGACACCACCAGCACCGGCGGCAGCCCGGACACCTTGACCTCGTGCGGGGTGCTGGTCGGTGGCACCGGCCAGAAGGCGCACGTGCTCAGCGGCGCGTGCCCGGTGAAGTCGCCGTAGCTCATGAAGGGCGCGACCTCGCGCATCTTCTTGTCCTCGGCGATCACCTTGTCGCGGTCGGTGATCGGCGGCTGGTCCACGCAGTTGACCGCGATCCGGGCGTCGGTCGCGTTGGTGTAGTGGCCCTTTGCGTCACGGCGCATGTACATGTCGGCCAACGCCAGCATGGTGTCGCCGCGGCCGTTGGTCATCTCGGTCAGCCCCTGCGTGAGGTGCCGCCACAGATTCGGCGAATAGAGCGCCATGATCGTGCCGATGATCGCGTCGCTGTAGCCAAGCCCGCGCGGATCGGAGGTCGGCAGCGGCTTGTCGACGAGCGGGTCGACCAGACTGCGGTAGACGTCGACAGCCTTGTCGGCGTCATTGCCCAACGGGCAGCCCGGGTCTTTCACGCAGTCGGCGGCGTAGTCGTTGAACGCCTGCTGGAACGCTGCGGCCTGATCGATGTCGGCCTGGATCGGATCGGCGTTCGGGTCGACGGCACCGTCGAGGATCATCGCGCGCACCTTGTCCGGGAAGGCCTCGGCGTAGGCCGAGCCGATCCGGGTGCCGTAGGAGTATCCGAGGTAGGTGAGCTTGTCGTCGCCGACGGCTACGCGCAGCGCATCGAGATCCTTGGCGACGTTGGCGGTGCCGACGTTCTCCAGGAAGTCCTTGCCCATCTTGTCGACACAGCGCTGGACGAACGCCTTCGTCTCGCCCTCGATGTGCTCGATGCCCTTGGGGCTGTAGTCGACCTGCGGGTCGGCCCGGATGCGGTCGTTGTCGGCGTCGGAGTTGCACCACAGCGCCGGAGTGGAGGCGCCGACACCGCGCGGGTCGAAGCCGACGAAATCGAAGCTCTGCCGCACGTTGCTCGGCAGGTTCTCCACGATGCTGGAGGCGGCTTCGATGCCGGATTCGCCGGGGCCGCCGGGGTTGATGATCAGCGAGCCGATCTTCTGACCGGTTGCCGGGAAGCGGATCAGTGCCAGCGTCGCAGCGGGACCGTCCGGCTTGGTGTAGTCGACGGGCACCGCGATCTTGCCGCATTCCGCGCCGGCCGGGATCGGCAGCGAGTTGCCACCCCCGCCGCCGGCCGTCCGGCACGGGCCCCACTGCACCGGCTGGCCGACCTGCGGTCCCGCGAGCACGGCCGTGCCCGTCACTGTTGAGCTGCAGCCGGAACTCACGACGAGAGCGGCCACGGCGGGAAGCACCAGGGCTGTGCGGACAGCGTGCGGTCTACTGCCAAACCTCATGGCAAACATGCTGCCATGCTCGGCCGGGGTGCCTCGCACACCGACCCGCCAGCGCGGCTCATCTGGCGGCGTCGAGCAGTTCCTTCATGCCGACGGCGAAGTCGTCGGCCAGATCCCACAGGTCGGGCAACAGTTCGGGGCAGCTGATCAGTCCGACGTCGAGTTTGCCGGTCAGCGACATGACTGTGATGTTGAGACCCGACCCGTGGAAGATCGGCCCCAACGGGTACATCGCGCTCACCTCGGCGCCCAGGAAGTACAGCGGAATCTGCGGACCTGGCACGTTCGACACGACCAGGTTGTGCACTGGGCGCGCCTCGGTCAGCCGGCTGCGGGCGTACACCCGCATGGCGACGCCAAAGACGGCGGGGCCGGCGAACTGGCTCCAGTCCTGCAGCAGGGTGGCGCCGATCGCCGAGCTGTGTTCCTTGGCGGTGGTGTTCGCCGCGGCGATGGCTTTCAGCCGTTCGGCCGGGTCCTCGATATGGGTCTCCAGCTTGGTGAACATGCCGGACACCTGATTGCGGCCCGGCCGGTCCGAACGGTCGTGCACCGATACCGGGACCATGGCCACCAGTGACGACTCGGGAAGCTCACCGCGGTCCAGCAGGAACTGCCGCAGCACCCCGGCGACCAGGGCCATCACCACATCGTTGACCTTGACGTTGAAGTGGTTCTTGACGGTCTTGATGTCCTCGAGGTCAAGCTCGGCGAACGCGACGTTGCGGTGGGCGGTCACGCTGGCGTTGAACGTGGTCTGCGGCGCTGCGAACGGCGCGGCCATCGCCCGGCCACCGACCGCGCGCTGGACGGTGTCGACGACGGTGGTGATCGTCGCCGGCAGCACCTTGGTGGCCAGGTTCAGCGGCCGGGTGGCGAACCGGCCCAGGCCGCCGAGCGCGATGCGCAGCTGGTTGGTGTCACCCTGCCCCTCGACGGGATCGGGCGGCGGCGCGTCGGGTTCGGTGCTGCACAGCTGCGACATCAGGTTCGCGCCGGTCACCCCGTCGACCGCGGCGTGGTGGACCTTGGTCAGCACGGCCAACCGTCCGCCGTTGCGCGCATCGGTACCGCCGACGCCCTCGATCACCCAGGTCTCCCAGAGCGGATGACGACGATCCAGCGGAAGCGACGCCAGATGGCCGCAGATCTCCCCCAGCTCCACCCGGCCACCGGGTGCGGGCAACCCGATGCGATGCAGGTGGCGGTCGATCTCGAAGTGCTCGTCTTCTACCCACACCGGATGGTCGAGATTGAGGAAGCTGTTGGCCAGCCGCTCGCGGAAACTCGGAATTGCCTTGACACGCAAGGCTAATTCGTCGCGAAGACGTTCGAAGCTGTAGCCACCGGGGATCGTGGAGGCGTCGAGCTCCAGGATCGAACACACATGCAGTGGCTGGGAGGGCGTTTCGAGGTAGAGGAAGCTGGCATCGAGACCGCTGAGCCGCTGCAGGTGTTGCACCATGCCGCCGATGGTATGCCGGTGGACCGAGCACGGGTGTGAGAAAGTCCACTTCACTCCTCCGTTCAGCTTTGCGGTGTCCGATGGCACACTTGAGGGGTCAAACGAACCCGGGGACCCGGATGGGCCTCGAGGATCGACAAAGACGATCTTTAGGGACACCGATGTCTGAACAGACTGTCTATGGCGGCTCGTCTGCGCCTTCCGTTTCGCGCTCCAAGGTCCGCACCCATCACCTACTGAAGTGGAAGTCCGAAGGACACAAGTGGGCGATGCTCACCGTCTACGACTACTCCACCGCTCGCGCCTTCGACGAGGCCGGCATCCCGGTGCTGCTGGTCGGCGATTCCGCCGCCAACGTCGTCTATGGCTACGACACCACCGTTCCGATCTCGGTCGACGAGCTGATCCCCCTGGTCCGCGGTGTCGTCCGCGGCGCCGAGCATGCGCTGGTCGTCGCTGACCTCCCCTTCGGCAGTTACGAGGAGAGCCCCCGCCAGGCGCTCGCGACCGCCACCCGCTTCATGAAGGAGACCGGCGCCCACGCGGTCAAGCTCGAGGGCGGCGAGCGGGTCGCCGAGCAGATCGCGACGCTGAGCGCCGCAGGCATTCCCGTGGTCGCCCACATCGGGTTCACCCCGCAGAGCGTCAACGGCCTTGGTGGCTTCCGCGTGCAGGGCCGCGGTGACGCTGCCGAACAGACCATCCACGATGCGATCGCGGTTCAGGAAGCCGGTGCCATCGCCGTGGTGATGGAGATGGTGCCCGCCGAGCTGGCCACCCAGATCACCGGCAAGCTGACGATCCCGACCATCGGCATCGGCGCCGGCCCCAACTGCGATGCGCAGGTGCTGGTCTGGCAGGACATGGCCGGACTCACCAGCGGTAAGACCGCCAAGTTCGTCAAGCGATTCGGTGACGTCGGCGGCGAATTACGCCGCGCGGCAATGCAATACGCCGAAGAGGTGGCGACCGGCGCGTTCCCGGCGGAGGAGCACAGCTTCTAGCTGCCGCGATCCCGATAAGCTTCCAGCAGCCGCAGCCAGAGCTCGCTGACCGTTGGAAAGCACGGTACTGCGTGCCACAGGCGGTCGATGGGCACCTCCCCAGCGACGGCGACGGTCGCCGCGTGCAGCATTTCGCTGACTCCCGGGCCGACCATGGTGACACCGAGCGGAATGCGGCGGCTGTCGTCGACGACCATCCGGGCCCTGCCGCGATAGCCGTCCGCGTAGAGCTTGGCCCCCATCACCACATCGCCGATCTCGATGTCGACCACGGACACGTGATGACCGGCGGCTCGGGCTTGTCGCTCCGTCATTCCGACCGAGACGGCTTCAGGATCGGTGAAGAACGCCTGCGGGACGGCCCTCGTATCGGCGGTTGCGACGTGTGGGCCCCATGCGCCGGTTTCCACGACGCCTGACCGAGCCCGCGTCGAAATCACCGCTGCCGCTATCCGGGCTTGGTACTTGCCTTGGTGGGTCAGCAGAGCGCGATGGTTCGCGTCGCCTGCGGCATAGAGCCAGTCGCCTGCGACACCGGTAACGGTCAGGGCATCGTCGGTGTCGAGCCAGGTTCCCGGCACCAAGCCGACAGTTTCGAGACCCATGTCACCGGTCAACGGCTTGCGACCGGTCGCGAACATCACCTCGTCAACTTCGACTGTTGCGCCGTCGTCGAGATCGACGGCGACGCCGCCCGCGTCACGGCGCAGCCGATGAACGTTCACCCCGGTACGTACGTCGACTCCAGCGTCAGTCAGCCCTCGTTCGATGGCTTCGGCGACGAAGGACTCCATATCGGCGAGGATGCGAGAACGCACGAGCAGCGTGACGGATGAGCCCAGACCTTGCCAGGCGGTGGCCATCTCGACCGCGACTCCACCACCACCGACGATGGCCAACCGCTTGGGCACCTCATTGGAATCGGTGGCTTTTCGGTTGGTCCACGGGTGGACCTCGTCCACTCCGGGCACGTCCGGGAGGGCGGCTCCACTACCGCTACTGATCACCACGGCGTGGCGAGCGGTCAAAGACAAAACGTCGCCGGCCGACGACGTCACGGTCACGCGGCGCTCGCCGTCGAGACGGCCGTGTCCACGGAACAGATCCGCGCCCATGGCGACCACCGTGTCCGCCTGACCGCTGTCGTCCCAGTCCGTGACGTAACGGTCCCGGCGCCCGAAGACGCCCTTGGTGTTGATCGCTCCGGTCACCGCTTCGCGCGCCCCGTCCACGCGCCGAGTATCGGCAAGTGCCAGTACAGGACGAAGGAGGGCCTTGCTCGGCACGCACCCCCAATACGAGCACTCGCCACCGACAAGTTCCTGTTCGACGACCGCCACACTCAAATTCGCGGCGCGGCAACGGTCTGCCGCGGTTTGACCGACCGGGCCGGCGCCGATCACGATCACGTCGTACACATTCTCGGTCACCGTTTGTACACCTTTCGCTGTTCGGCGAGGGGTAATAGCTCGTCGGGGTCGAGTCCCCGATCGACGCCGTGGGGTAGCACGGTCTGTCCTGGCTCCAGATGCAATCTGTGACCGTCGAGGCCGACGTCGATCTTGTCCGGCTCGAACGACACCATGTTGCGCACGGCCCCGACTTCCGGCCAGGCGTCGACGTATGACCAGGCGGCGCGGACCCGCTCACCGATGGTGTAATAGCTCGCCAAACCTTTGTAGGGACAGAAGGTTTGACCGTCAACCTGAATGAGCGCGTTCTCATCGACATCGTCGCGCGGCACATACCAGCGAGGTGCGAAGCCCGACTCGTAGAGCACCGCCGGCCGCCGGGTGTCGGCAACGACGCGATCGCCGTCACGCACGACGAGGTGTCGCGACGTGGAGCGTATGTCGATGCGATGGTAGGGATCGGCGGCATGCCCGACGATGCGATCGTCTTCCTCATAAAAGGCATCCATCGCCCGCCACGCGAAGGCGATACGCCCGTCCAACACCTTGGCATGCTCTGGGAGCGCGCTGTGGCACCATGCCCCGCGGCGAACGCTGCGACCTCCCGCGGTCACCGCGAACCACGTCGTCACCCCGAGATCGCGGTGCTCGGTCCGCTGTTCTTCGACCACAAGCACTTCCGGATCGATGGCATCGCGCGGGAAGTAAGCCACCGGGTAGCGGCCCGGCTCGTGTAGCAGCACGACGTCTTCACTGTCGGCAATCCAGAGATCGCCGAAACGCACTCTCATCCGACGGCGCAGCGGTTCCACGAAGAGGAGTCGTTCAGGAAGCGGCTGCGCGGTCAGGAAATGACCGACGGCCCCTGCGTCCAAGGGCCCTTGTTGCCACGCCAAACCCATGATGCGCACCTTCCGGGGCGATGGACTAATTGGGCTGTTTGTCCCATTATTATGGGCTGTCCAGCCCATAAAAGTCCAGTGTCTTCAGGCGCTTGCCTTTACCGCTTGCGTTTGGCCGGTCGGACGGCGAAGGTCCGAACGTAGTCGACGGCGGCATTGACATTGACACGCAAGGGTTCTGGGCTATCCGTGACATGGGTGAGCATTGCTCCGCCCTGGTGAGCGATCACCAAACTTGCCGCGAGATGTCGCGGAGAAGCTTCGGCAGCAAGTTCGCCGCGGTCGCGCATTGCGGTCAGACCCGCGACGAAAAGACCGATCCACTCGTCATATCCGGCGGCGAGATCGGCACGAATCCGGTCGTCCGAGTCAATCAGTTCACCGGCCAGCGAGCCATACACGCAGCCACCGAGCCGATACACCGTATCGATGTCCTCAACACACGCGTCGGCCCACGCTTGCAGGTCGCGGATGCGATCGAACGAACCGAACTTGGGGTCGGTGTGATACCCGCGCACCTGTTGGCGACGCGAGGCGACGACCTCCCGGGTGAGGTCGCGCTTGTCCCCAAAGTAGTGCGACATCTGAGATCCGCTGACACCCGCTGACACCCGCACGTCTTCGATGCTCGTTCCGGTCGCACCACGCTGAAACATCAACGCTGCCGTGGTGTCGATGATGCGGGCCCGGGTCTCGAGTCCCTTGCGGGTGAACCGCTGGTTGGCGACGAGTCCGCCGTCTGTATGCGCGGGCCGGCGGACACGTCGCGGAGGGCGGGGCGTGCGCATAGCGGGATCGGTGGCATAGGCGCGAATCCGATTGACCGCGAAGCGAAGTCCATCGGCAAGCGGCCACTCCTGATGATAGGTGAATGTCATCGCGCCGCTGCCCTGGTGCGTTGCCACCAGAACTACGGCCAGTTGATGCGGGTCGGCCTTGGAAGTCAGGATCCGGCGGTCTTTCATCTGCTGAATAGCCTTCTCGAAGAAGGAGATCCATGCCCAATATCCGTCAGCCAAAGCAGCGCGCGTGTCCGCGTCGGACTTCGCCAGCTGCGCCGCCAGCGCGTGATAGGTCGGCGTCCCGGCGTATCCGATGCGGCGCAGATACCGCAGATTCAGAGCGATCCAGGTTTCGTAATCGTCGAGTGACTCCAGCCCGCGCAGCTTGGGCTGACGATGAAAGTCCAGCACCACCTCGATCTGTTTGGCCAGTACTGCGGCGATCAGCGCGCGTTTGTCGGCGAAGTAGTGAGCGAGCTGTGATCCGCTGACCGAAGCGACACGCCGAAGAGTCTCGTTGTTCAGGCCCGAGAGACCCTCGTCGAGGATGACGTCAGCTGCGGCCGCGACAATCCTGTCCCGGGTCGCCCTACCCCGCAGGGTGAGGCGCCGATCGTCTTGGGGCGCCGGCGGAGACATCGGCCCAGATTACGGCAGTTTTGCCTGGTTAAGCCCTCAACGCGCGAGCCGGCGTTCCAGGAAATCGACCATGAGTGCCGCTACCTCGTCGAGAGCCGATTCGAGCAGAAAGTGTCCACCGGCAACCAAGTGGATTTCGGCATCCGGCAGATCGTCGGCGAACGCGGCCGCGCCGGCAGGGCCGAAGATCTCGTCCCCACGTCCCCACACAGCGAGCAGTGGCACGGCACTCTGCCGGAAATAGTCGTGGACCTTCGGATACAGCGGCGGGTTCGTCGCGTAGTCGCGGAACAGCGCAAGTTGGATCTCGTCGTTGCCGGGACGGCTCAGTAACGCATAGTCGTGGTGCCAACTTTCGGGGTCTACGAGCGTTTCGTCGGCCACGCCCGTGACGTACTGCCAACGAGTCGCTTCCAAGCCAAGGAATCCGCGCAACGGCGCCTCCGTCTCGGGCGACGGCCGGTCCTGGTAGGCCCATACCGTCCTCCAGAACTCGTCGACGAAGCCGGCGTCGTAGGCGTTGCCGTTCTGGCTCACCACAGCGGTGATCGCGGACGGGTCCGCCAGCGCAAGGCGCCATCCGATCGGCGCGCCATAGTCCTGGACATAGATGGCATACCGATCGACACCGATGTCTCGCAGCAGTCCGGCAGTGAGTTTCGCCAAGGCGTCGAAGGTGTAGTCGAACTCGTCGGCGGCGGGCGCATCAGAAAGCCCGAATCCCAGCATATCCGGCGCAATCACGCGGTACCGATCGGCAAGAATCGGGACTAGCTGCCGGAACATGTATGAACTCGTCGGAAAGCCATGCAACAGAACAATTACCGGCGCATCGGACGGTCCCGCTTCCCGATAGAACAGGCGATGACCGTCGACTGTCGTGTAGCGGTGGTGAACGGATGGCATAACGACTCCTAACTGGGCTTTTGGTCCCAATAAAATGGGATAGTTAGCCCAGTATGCTCGCTCGCGACCGGTCGCACCAGCCCTTTCCTCATTGACCGCGTAGCAACGGCTGGCTTATTTTGGGTCAACCAACCCAGTTAGTCGCGGGTGATCAATGATCAAGCAGCAGAATCGCTGATCGCCTTCGCGACGTAGCGAATCGCGCAATCCGCCCTCGCGCCTTCTAGCTGAACTTTGGCGCCCGCTTGTTCAGGAACGCGTCGATACCTTCGCGACCGTCGACGCTGTCGGCGCACGCGGCGATCAGCCGGCCTTCGAGTTCCATCTGCTCCTCGAGTCCGCTGCCGAACGTGGTGAGCATGAGTTTCTTCACCGCGCCGCTGGAACCCTTTGCCGCAGAAGCGATCTGCTCGGCCAGTGCCTGAGCGCGCGCTTCAAGTTCAGCGGCAGGCACGACCTCGTTGACCAGACCCCACTCGGCGGCCTCGGCGGCTTTGAGCGTGCGGTTGGTCAGCATCAGTTCCTGCGTGCGGCGCACACCGATGATCCTCGGCAGGAAGTAGGAGGAGCTGCCGTCCGGGCTGAGCCCGGCTTTGGTGTAGGCCATCGTGAACGACGCGGTGTCGGCGGCCAGCACCAGATCCCCCGCCACCGCCAGGCTGAAGCCGGCACCCGCGGCGACACCGTTGACCGCGGCGATCACCACGGCATCCATCCGCGCCAGCGTGGAGATCGCGCGATGCAGGTCGTCTGCGATGCCCTTGACGAAGCGGCCCGGGCCCAGCGGGGACGCCGCCATCGCCTTGAGGTCGCCCCCGGCGCAGAAGAAGCGGCCCGCTCCGGTGAGGATGACGGCCTTGGTCTCCGCCACGTCACAGCGGGCGGCGACCTGGGCGAGTTCGGCGGTCATCACGTCGTTCATGCCATTGGCGGCGTCGGGCCGGTTCAGCACGATCCGCGCGATGGGACCGGACTGCTCAAAGGACAACGTCTGGTAGTCGCTCACGGGGCGAACGTTAGCAACCCAGGATTCGCAGGGCGGCAGCGGCGATCACCGCGGGCGTCTCGGGCGTGCATTCCTCGTCGTCGGAGCGCCGGTTGATCACCGACTCCACCAGACGGAACGGAAGGTCGTCGGCTTCCGGGATGCCGTCGCACTCGGCCACCACCTGCGCCGCGAGCGCGCGATAGCGGCGGCGCAGTTCTTCGCGGTTGGCGCGGAACTGCGCGAACCGTTCGATACGCAGTTCCGGCAGCAGATAGAGCGCGCCGAGATTCCAGCGGCTGGCGCACAGCTGCGTGCAGTCCGCGATCACCAGCGCACGCAGCCGTTCACTCGCCGGACCCGGTTGGGCCAACAGGTCACCGGCCAGCCGTAGCGCCTCGTCGACGGTCCCGGCCAGCAGCGCGTCGAGGATGTCGTCTTTGGTCGGAAAGTGGTGGTACAGCGAGGCCTGGCGGATGCCGACCGCGTCGGCGATTCGGCGGGTTGACGTCCCGGCGTACCCGATCTTGGTGAACAGCTCGGCGGCCGCGTCCAGGATCTCCTCGCACGCGGTGTTGCCGGGCCGGCGAGATTGTTCGAGCCGGGGCCGACCGCGGCCGTCATGGCCCTGGCTGCGCATACGTCATTCTGGCACCCGGCCCCGGTCCGCAATACCTGTCACTTGATCGAAATCCAGTCAACCCACTCGTTACATCGGCGACATTCCCCGGGAACGGCCCTTGAGAAAACTTTCAGTTGACAGGTAATCGGCTACACAGGAGCGCCCAGATGACAACCGCGTCGACCGACGGGGCCCGCGCACACGCCCGTTCCCAGGCGGGCGAAGCCAGCATGCGGGTGCCCGCCCTGCCTGACGGGGTGGATGGCACCCGTCTAGTGTGGGCCGAGTCCGTCCCGGCCGAGTCCTACGCCACCCGGGTGCTGGGCCGCGGAACCCGGCTGCGGCTGGCCGATCCCGACGGCGGCGCCTGCGCTCACCTGCTGCTGTTCCGGGCCGATGCCTCCTGGGAGCGGCTGAACGTCGCCGACACCATGAAGGTCCCGTGGCAGGCCTACCTCGGCGTGGGTCATCCGCTGCTCTCGGACCAGGGCCGCCTGCTGGCGACGGTGATGGCCGACAGCTCCGAACACCACGACCTGTTATGCGGGTTGCCCGCCGCGGGCCAGTCCATGATGCTGCTGGCTGCGATCAAGCACGGCATGGACATTCGCGACGTCGCACCGTCGGCGACCCTGTTCAAGGGTGTGCGAGTCGAGGACTCCGGCGCGCTGACATTCACCGGATCGGCGGGTCCCGGCGCGGCGGTCGAGTTGCTTATCCATCTGCCGGTCGTCGTCGCGGTGGTGAACACCGCGCACCCGCTGGACCCGCAGCCCGCGGTGACCGGCCTCGACATCGTGGCCTGGCGCGCCGACGAGGAGCTGACCACCCCGGTCAACACCGATCCCGAATACCTCCGAGCCCTGTTCAACACCGAATCCACTTGGGCGGCAGCACAATGATTTCCGACGAGATCGTCGAGGCACGCGCACCGTGGTCGAAGATCCTGCGCGCGGGTCAAAGCCTCCAGATCATCGACCTGCACGGCAATCAGGCGGTGGACACCCTGTTCTATGCCGTCACCGGTGACACCGTGGATCCGGCCGGGCGCTACAGCGCGCAGGCCACGATCGCCGCGCAACGCAACATCTTCCTGACCACCGGCTCTGTGCTGCGAGCCGCTGACGGCAGACCGCTGGTGACGATCGTCGCCGACGAGGTGGGCAATCACGACACGATCGCGGGTGCCTGCTCCAAGGAGTCCAATACCTTGCGTTACGGCCACCACACCGTGCATCAGCACGCCTGCGCGGAGAACTTCCTCGCCGAGGCCGCCAAATGGGGAATGGGCAAGCGCGACATCGTCTCCAACGTCAACTTCTTCATGAACGTGCCCGTCGAGGCCGACGGCACTCTCGGCATCGTCGACGGTCTGTCGGCGCCGGGCAAGTCGCTCACGGTCCGCGCCGACACCGACACTCTGGTGCTGGTGTCGAATTGCCCGCAGATCAACAACCCCTGCAACGGCTTCGACCCGACGCCGGTGCGGCTGGTGATCACCGACTCATGAGGAAACTCGAGGTGGAGCGGCCGGGTCTGCTGACCACCGTTCAGGACTGGCCTGGCCGCGTCGGCTTCTGGCATGTCGGAGTGCCGCCGTCCGGCCCGATGGACGATCTGTCCTTCCGGCTCGGCAACCGGGTACTCGGCAACCCCGAGGGTGCCGCGGGTCTGGAATGCACCAAATCCGGTCCGGCGCTGCGCTTTCCCGACGGTGCGCGCGTCTGTGTCACCGGGGCTGCCGCTCCGGTCACCGTCAACGGTGAGCCGGCGCCCCAGTGGCAGTCGGTCACCGTACCGGCAGGCGGCGTCCTGGACATCGGGGTGGTCGACGGCCCGGGGATGCGCTGCTACGTGCTGGTGGCCGGTGGTCTCTCTGAACCCGAATACCTCGGCAGCACAGCGACATTCACACTGGGGTACTTCGGTGGACACGACGGTCGCCCGTTGCGTGTCGAGGATGTGCTGACCATCGGTGAGGATCCCGGGCCCGCCTCGGCCCGGCCGGCCCGCACCGCCATCGACGAGCAACCCGCGATCGGCCACCGCTGGCAGGTCGCCGTCACCGAGGGCCCGCACGGCGCACCCGAGTTCTTCACCCGCGCCGATATGGCGACGATCACCGGCACGGATTACACCGTGCACTTCAATTCCGACCGCACCGGCGTGCGTCTGATCGGCCCAAAGCCACAGTGGGCCCGCACCGACGGTGGCGAGGCCGGCCTGCACCCGTCGAACATCCACGACAATGCCTACTGCGTCGGCACTTTGGACTTCACCGGCGACACCCCGATCCTGCTCGGCCCGGACGGACCCAGCCTGGGTGGGTTCGTTTGCCCGGTGACGGTCGTGCGCGGCGACCGCTGGAAGCTCGGGCAGATGGCCCCCGGCGACACCGTGCGGTTCGTACCGGTGCGCGCCGACCGGGCCCCCTCACTGGGCAGTATCGCCGCCGACCGGCGCGCGTCGATGCCGCTGGTGATCTCGACCTCCAGCGACGCCGATGACGGTGTGCTGACCCGGTTCGTCGGCACCGAGGGCACCGACGTCACCGTGCGCCGCGACGGCGACGGCGGTGTGCTCGTCGAGTACGGGCCGATGGTGCTCGACCTCGCGATGCGCGCGCGCGTCCACGTGCTCTACGAATCCCTCACCGCCGCAGCGGTTCCCGGGGTCACCGAGCTCACCCCGGGCGTGCGTTCGCTGCAGGTGCAGTTCGACCCGGCCGTGTTGAGCACCGCCGAGTTGGTCGACCTGCTGGCACGCACCGAGGAGTCACTGCCCGCCACCGACCAGCTGGTCGTGCCCAGCCGGACCGTACGCCTGCCGCTGTCGTGGGACGATCCGGCCACCCACGAGGCCATCCAGCGCTACATCCACGGCGTGCGCGCCGACGCGCCGTGGTGCCCGTGGAACATCGAATTCATCAGGCGCATCAACGGTTTGGCCGACGTGCAGCAGGTGCACGACACCGTCTTCGACGCCCAGTACCTGGTGCTCGGCCTCGGCGACGTCTACCTCGGCGCGCCGGTGGCCACTCCCCTGGATCCGCGCCACCGGCTGGTCACCACCAAGTACAACCCGGCACGCACCTGGACACCGGAGAACGCCGTCGGTATCGGTGGGGCCTATCTGTGCATCTACGGCATGGAAGGGCCCGGGGGTTACCAATTCGTCGGCCGCACAACCCAGGTGTGGAACCACCGGCACCCGCAGGACTCCCGCTCCTTCGAGCCCGGAACCCCGTGGCTGCTGCGCTACTTCGACCGGATCGGCTTCTATCCGGTCAGCGCCGAGGAGCTGCTGGACTTGCGCGCCGACATGGCCGCAGGCCGGGGTTCGGTCGACATCACCGACGGCACCTTCGCGATGGCCGAGTACCAGCGCTTCCTCACACTGAACGCCGAGGGCATCGCCGAGTTCCGCGCCCAGCAGGCCGAGGCGTTCACCGCCGAGCGACGGGCCTGGGATCGAGCCGGGGAGTTCGCCGGGCAGTTGGCCAGCTGACCTGCTGTTCACCTAGATGTGAAATCCTGGGCGGCATGGGTTCGGGCAACGCGGGCAAAAACCGCCATGTCGAGGTGGAGCGCAAGTTCGACGTCCCGGAGGGAACGGTGTTCCCGTCGTTCGACGGTCTGTCGGTAGTCGGGCGCGTCGAGCGGCAGCCGGTGCAATCGCTGGACGCGGTGTACTTCGACACCCCGGCACGCGACCTCAACGCCCACCGGATCACCCTGCGCCGCCGCACCGGTGGTTCCGATGCCGGCTGGCACCTGAAGCTGCCCGCCGGCCCGGATGCCCGGACCGAGGTGCACGCGCCGCTGGACAGCACCGCCGAGGGCGGCGACTCGGTACCCGCGGACCTGCTGGACATCGTGCTGGCGGTCGTGCGGGACCGTCCGCTGAACCCGGTGGCGCGGATCTCGACGACCCGCAATGTGGTGATGCTCTACGGCGGCGACGGCGCCGCGCTGGCCGAGTTCTGCGACGACGAGGTGAGCGCGTGGGCGCTCGGGTCGGGTGACGGCGAGGAGCAGCGCTGGCACGAGTGGGAGCTCGAACTCGTCGACGGAAACCTCGACGGCGGCCGCGATGTGCTCAAGCGACTGAGCAACCGGCTGCTCGACGCGGGCGCGGTGCCCGCCGGGCACGGATCGAAGCTGACCAAAGTGCTGGAGACCGCGGGCTCGGGGCCGGAAACACCCGAGGACAACGAGGTATCCAGCGATCCGGTGCACCAGGCGGTCGCCGAGCAGGTGAGCGAGTTATTGGTATGGGATCGCGCCGTGCGAGCCGACACCTACGACTCGGTACATCAGATGCGGGTGACCACCCGCAAGATCCGCAGCCTGCTGCAGGCCTCCGAAGACGCCTTTGGGCTCACCGACGACGCCTGGATTCTCGACGAGCTGCGCCAGCTGGCCGGCGTGCTGGGCGTCGCGCGCGATGCCGAGGTCCTCGCCGAACGTTACGAGGCCGCACTGGAGGCGCTACCGGGCGACCTGGTGCGCGGTCCGGTGTACGAGCGGCTCGTCGCCGGCGCGAAGCGCAGCTATCAGGCCGGTCTGCGGCGCTCGCTGGCCGCGATGCGCTCGAGCAGGTATTTCCGGCTGCTCGACGCGCTGGAGGGATTGGTCGCCGCCCAGCCGCCGGTGGCCGCCCCGGGCGAGGAGCCCAAGCCGGTCAGCATCGACTCGGCCTACAAGCGGGTGCGCAAGGCGGCCAAGAACGCCGCGGAGGCCACCGAGGACCGCGACGAAGCACTGCACCGAATTCGCAAGGGCGCCAAGCGACTTCGCTATGTTGCGGCGGCGACCGGGGAGCCCAAGGTATCCGACCGGGCCAAGACGATCCAGACGTTGCTCGGCGACCATCAGGACAGCGTGGTCAGCCGCACGCACCTGGCGCAGCAGTCACTGGCCGCGCACGCCGCCGGCGAGGACACGTTCACCTACGGCCTGCTGTACCAGCAGGAGGACGACCTGGCGAACCGCTGCCGCGAGCAGCTCGACGACGCGCTGAGCGCCTTGCGGAAGACGTTCAAGAAAGCGCACTGAGTGCGGGGCGAACGAGTTGGCCTATAAGCCGGATTCTGTCCCGCCCTGCCGCGGGTAACCGCGGCGGGACGGTGGCGACCATCCATCTGGGCACACCGTCGCCGGGTGCCTCGAGCGGCCTACCCGCAGGCTCGGGCGAGCAGCCCTCGATCGCCTGCGCAGCCGCACCAGGTGCGGCCTCTTGGCCTTGCTTCGGGTGGGGTTTACCGAGCCATCCCGGTCACCCGGAACGCTGGTGCGCTCTTACCGCACCGTTTCACCCTTACCGTCCTGACGGACGGCGGTTTGTTTTCTGTGGCACTGTCCCGCGAGTCACCTCGGATTGCCGTTAGCAATCACCCTGCTCTGTGAAGTCCGGACTTTCCTCGACTCACTTTCCACGGTGAGCCGCGGCCGCCCGGCCAACTCGTTCGCCTGAACACGGTAGCTCATCTGCGCCGCACCAGGATGATGTTGTCGACCAGGGTGGCGTGCTGACCCTCCGGCCCCACGGCGTCACGCTCGACCGTCCCGACCCGCACCGTCTCCCACTGGGAGTCGTCCAACGCCAGGCCGGCCAGCACCTCCTCGGGACCCGGGAACTCGTGGTGATGAATCTCCTCGGGCGCCCACGCCGGAGCGCCACCGTGGTCGACGATCAACAGCGCTCCCCCGGGCGCCACGGTCGCCGCGGCCCGCCGCAGGATCGCGGGCCGGTCCATCTCGAGTGTGGTGTGGAAGAAGTGCGCCGACACCAGATCGAACGGGCCGTCGGGCAGCGTCTTGGTCAGGTCGTGTTGCTGAAAGTCGATGCGGTCGGCCACTCCTCGCGCTGCCGCGTCTTCGGCCGCGCGGGCCAGCGCGGTGGTGGAGACGTCGACGGCCACGACGTGCCAACCGTGTTCGGCCAGCCACATGGCGTCGCCCCCCTCGCCGCAGCCCAGATCCAGTGCGCGCGAACCGGTCAGCGGACCGACGATGTCGGCGAGGTGTGCGTTGGGGCGTCCGCTCCAGATCCGCGGCTTCTCCGCGTAGCGCGTCTCCCAATGGGTGTGGTGATCGGTAGTCATGCCATCGAGCTTGCCCGCGCCGGCCAACAGTGGCAATGTCTTTTGCCATGCAGGCAAACGACGATGTCGATCTGCGGGTGCGCAGGCGACTGCGCGAACTGCGCGGCAGGCTCGGCCTGACCCTCGAGGACGTCGCCTCGAGGGCGGGTATCGACGTCTCGACGCTGAGCAGGCTGGAATCGGGTAAGCGCAGGCTGGCGCTCGATCATCTACCCCGGCTGGCTGCGGCGCTATCGGTGACTGCCGACGAATTGCTCAGTGCGCCAACGACAGTCGACCCACGGGTGCGGGCGCCGTCGCACACCCGCCACTTGGTCACCTATTGGCCGCTGACCCGTCACGGCGGGGCGGGCGGGCCGCAGGCCTTCAAGATCCGGATCAGTGCGCGGCGGCGGACCCCGCCGGCCGAACTGCCGACCCACGAGGGTCAGGAATGGCTGTATGTGCTGTCCGGCCGCCTGCAACTCATCCTCGGTGAGCAGGATTTCGTCATCGAACCCGGCGAGGCCGTGGAATTCAGCACCTGGACCCCGCATTGGTTCGGTGCCGTCGACGGCCCGGTGGAGGCCATCGTCCTGTTCGGTCCGCACGGCGAACGGGTGCATTTGCGCCAGTGAGATCAGGCGGTGCGCGGTGGGAATGGCAGGCCGGTGTCCTCGGTGAGCAGACTCTGCACGACGGCGGTGGCCGCCGCTGATCCGGTCGCGATTGCCGTGGCGACGTGCGGTGCCTGCGTGCACAGGTCGCCGGCGGCGAAGAGCCCCGGCACGGTGGTGCGCCCCAACCCGTCGACATCGACGGGATCGGTCATCACCGGGCCGTGTTCATGCGACACCGCCCCGAGCTGGTCGGCCAGCTTCGAGCGTTGATGCAGGGTGGTCGCCACCATCAGGGCGCTGCGCTCCAGCCGCGACCCGTCGGTGAAAACAACCGCCGACAGGCGCCCGCCGTCGGTGGCAAGGCGCCGGACCCGACGGGTGTCGACGCGCGCGCCTGCCTTGTCCAACAGCGCGCTCGCCTCGGCGTCGAGATCGGCCGGCCCGTCGGTCAACAACACCAGGTCCTCGGTCCAGTTCCGGATCAACAACGTCGCGTGCAACGCCTTCTCACCGTTGGCCAGTACCGCAAGCGGCTGGTCGCGCGCCTCCCACCCGTGGCAGAACGGGCAGTGGAAGACATCTCTGCCCCACAGCTCGCGAAGACCGGGCAGGTAGGGCGGGCGGTACTCCACACCCGTGGCCAGCACCACCCGCCGAGCCGAGAACTCGGCGCCGTCGGCCATGTGAAGCCGGAAGCTGCCGTCGAGGTCGGCACCGTCCACCACCTCGCCGGTGATCACCTCAACGCTCGGGTACTGCGTCAGCTCCTGGCGACCGATCGCATAGAGCTCCGCCGGCGAGCGGCCGTCGAAGCCGAGCAGGCCGCCGATGCCGTGGGCCGGCAGGTTGCTCTGCTGGCCCGCATCGACCAGCAGCGTGCGCCGACGTGCGCGGCCCAGCACCAGGGCGGCGCTCAGGCCCGCGGCGCCGCCGCCGACCACGATGCAGTCGTACTCAACGGTCATGGCACGGGGGCATACCCACGCCGACCCGCGCTATTCAGGCCAGATATGACGTCTGGTTCACCAGCCGCACCGAGGCGCCGCCGTCGGGATAGAACTCCGCGATGCTCAGCGACGCCAAGTCCAGATGCAACCGGTGCAGGATGCCGGGCCCGGCGTCGAGCGCCAGGCGCAGCAGCGTCTTGATCGGCGTCACGTGCGAAACCACCAGCACGGTGGCGCCCGGATGCTCGGCGATGATCCGCTTGCGAACCCGCCGGATGCGCTCCTCCACGTCGTTGAAGCTCTCCCCGTCGGGTGGGCGCAGACCGGTGTCGCGCAACCAGCGGCCGTGCAGGTCGGGGTCGCGCTCCCGTGCCTCGCCGAACGTCAGACCTTCCCACGCCCCGAAGTCGGTCTCGATCAGATCCGCGTCGACCGTCACGTCCAGGCCGAGCGCCGTGGCGGCGGCCGACGCGGTGTCGTAGGCACGTTTCAACGGCGAGCTGAGCACCACGTCGACACCGCCGCGCTCGGCCAGATAGCGCGCCGCCGACTCTGCCTGGCGCCGCCCCGCGTCGGTGAGTTCGGGGTTTCCGCGGCCGGAATAGCGCCGCTGCCGGGAGAATTCGGTCTGTCCGTGCCGCAGCAGCAGCATGCGGGTCGGGGCACCCTGGTTGCCGGTCCAGGCCGCGGGCGGCACGGCGACCGCCGCGGGCGGCGGGTCGGCGACGGTCCCCTGCGCCTGCCGATCCATGGCTTCGTTGGCGAGCTGATCAGCATAGGAGTTCTGCTCACGCGGAATCCACTGATAGGTCACCGAATCGAAGGTCGACGCCAAGGCGCGAGCCTGCTGATGCAGTTCGGCCATCGCGGCGTGCTTGACCTTCCAGCGCCCGCACATCTGCTCAACCACGAGCTTCGAATCCATCGACACCGCAACCTCATTGGCGCCGAGCCGACGGGCCTCCTCCAGGCCCGCGATCAGCCCGCGGTATTCGGCGACGTTGTTGGTGGTGATGCCGATGGCCTGCCCATGCTCGGCCAGCACGGTCTGATGATCGTCGGACCAGACGACGCAGCCGTAGCCCGCCGGTCCGGGGTTGCCCCGTGACCCGCCGTCGGCCTCGATGAGTACCTTCACCGGAACGCCCCATCAATGCGCAGCAAGATTGCCTGGCACTCGGGGCAGCGCACCACGTCGTCCTCCGGTGCCGCCGAAATCCGGGCCAGCTCACCGCGATCCAGTTCGATGCGGCAGGCGCCACACCGTCGGCCCAGCAGTCGCGCAGCGCCGGCACCCGACGCGGCCCGCTGCCGCTCGTAAAGTTGGGCCAAACCGGGATCCAACCCGGCCACGATCTCCTCTCGGCGGGCCGCGCGCTCGCCGCGTACCCGCTCGATCTCGGCCAGCGCCTCATCGCGGTTGTGGCCCGCGGTGGTCAGATTCGCTTGCAAGCCTTCGGCTTTCGCCTGCTCCTCCGATTTGTCGGCGGCCAACTGTTCGCGACGTTCCATCACCTCGAGCAGTGAGTCCTCCAGGCTTGCCTGCCTGCGCTGCAGCGTGTCCAGTTCGTGCTGCAGTTCCTCCAACTGTTTTGGGTTGACGGTGCCGGAGTCGAGGAGATTGCGGTCCCGGTCTTCGCGCTGTCGCACGCCGTCGATCTCGGCTTCGAGCCGTTTCACCTGACCGTCGATGTCCTCGATCGCGATGGCCAGCGCGGCCAGCCGGTCAGCGGACGCCCGCTGCTCGCCGTTGGCCGTGTCGTACTCCTGCTGTTCGGGCAGGTTGGCCGCCCGGTGAGCGAGCCGGGCCTGTTCGGCATCCAGCTCGGCCAGCTCCAGAAGCGAACGCTGCTGTGCCAGTTCAGCTTTCACGACGTGCCTTTCACTGATTCGATGTTCCACGGGTCGGTGCGCAGGTCGCAGACGCTGACCGGCAACGCCGCTCCGAAATGAGCCCGCAACAGCGCGGCTGCCTGAGCGCACCAGGGATACTCGCTCGCCCAGTGCGCGACGTCGACCAACGCGACGTCACTGGCGCGGCGGTGTTCATCGGCGGGATGGTGGCGCAGATCGGCGGTCAGGTAGACGTCCACACCCGCAGCGGCCGCCGCACCCAGCAGGGAGTCGCCGGCGCCACCGCACACCGCCACCCGGCTCACCGGAGCGTCCGGGTCACCCGCTGCCCGCACCCCCCACGTCGTCTGCGGCAGGACCGTGGCGGCCCGGGCGACGAAGTCGGCGAACCGCAGCGGTTCGGCCAGGGTGCCGATCCGCCCGATCCCGACGCCCGACGGCAGCGCGACCAGCGAGAGCACATCGAACGCCGGTTCTTCGTAGGGATGGGCGGCGCGCATCGCGGCGAGCACCTGTGCCCGCAGCCGGGCCGGGGCCACCACCTCGATGCGGTCTTCGGCGACCTGCTCCACCGAGCCGACCGTTCCGATAGCCGGTACCGCCCCCTCGAGCGGCAGGAACTGACCGGTGCCCGCGACGCTCCAACTGCAGTGCGAGTAGTCGCCGATGTGGCCGGCCCCAGCGGCGAATAGCGCGGAGCGGACGGTCTCGGCGTCGGCGGCGGGGACGAAGACCACCCACTTGTCGATATCGCCGCCCGCGCTGATCGGGTCGAGCACGCCGTCGACCGTCAGGCCGAGGACCTCCGCGAGCGCGTCGGACACCCCCGGGTTCGCCGAGTCGGCATTCGTGTGGGCGGTGAACAACGCGGCGCCGGCCTTGATCAACTGGTGGATCAGCGCACCCTTCGGGGTGCTGGCGGCCACGGTGTCCACCCCGCGCAGCAGCAGCGGGTGGTGCGCCAGCAGCAGTCCGCGCGGGCCGACTGTCGCGGCGACGTCGGCGGTGGCGTCGACGGCCACCGTCACCGAGTCGATGGCATCGTCCGGGTCGCCGCAGACCAGGCCGACGGAGTCCCAGCTCTGTGCCAGCGAAGGCGGGTAGGCGGCGTCGAGCACGGCGATGACCTCGGCCAGTTTCACGCTCATCGACGCACCTCCACCACGCCAAGAACAGTAGTGCGCAGCGATCGGCCACAATGGACCGGTGACAAGCACGGCCTCCGACACCCGCCCGCAGTTGGTGATCTTCGATCTCGACGGCACCCTCACCGACTCGGCCGAGGGCATCGTGGCCAGCTTCCGGCACGCACTGGCCGCCGTCGGCGCCGAGGCGCCGGGCGGTGATCTGGCCGGCCGGATCGTCGGCCCGCCGATGCATCAGACCCTGGCCGGCCTCGGCCTCGGTGAGCGCGCCGACGACGCGATCGCGGCCTACCGGGCCGACTACACCAGCCGGGGCTGGGCGATGAACAGCCTGTTCGACGGCATTCCGCAGCTGCTGGCCGACCTGCGCTCGGCGGGGGTGCGGCTGGCCGTCGCGACGTCCAAAGCCGAGCCGACCGCCCAGCGAATCCTCGAGCACTTCGGGCTGGCGGACCATTTCGACGTGATCGCCGGTGCCAGCGTGGACGGCTCCCGGTCGAGCAAGGCCGACGTGCTGGCGCATGCGCTGGCCCAGTTGCAACCGTTGCCCGAGCGGCTGGTGATGGTCGGCGATCGCGCCCATGACGTGGAGGGTGCTGCCGAGCACGGCATCGACACGGTCGTGGTCGGCTGGGGCTATGGCGCCGCCGACTTCCGCGAGCCGCATCTGGCCGAGGCCGCGGCCGCGCATGTCCCGACGGTGACGGCGCTGCGGGAGGTGCTCGGTGTCTGACACACAGCTGCTGCACGTGACGTTCGTGTGCTCGGGCAACATCTGCCGCTCGCCGATGGCCGAGAAAATGTTCGCCCACCAGATCGACCAGCGCGGCCTGGCCCATCTGGTTCGGGTGACCAGCGCCGGCACCGGCGACTGGCATGCCGGTGACAGCGCCGACGAACGCGCCAACGCCGTCCTGCGCAAGCACGGCTACCCGACCGAGCACTGCGCGGCGCAGGTCGGCGAGGACCACCTCGCGGCCGACCTGGTGATCGCGCTGGGGCGCAACCATGTGCGGATGCTGACCCACCTCGGGGTGGAGCCCGAGCGGGTGCGTCTGCTGCGGTCGTTCGACCCGCGTTCGGGCGCGCACGCCGACGACGTCGAGGACCCGTATTACGGCGGGCCGACAGATTTCGAGGAGACGTTCACCGTCATCGAGGCGGCCCTGCCGGGGCTGCATGCCTGGGTGGACGAACGGCTGGCTGGCGAGGGCCTGACCGGCTGATGAAGCGCCTGTTGTTCCTGCTGCGCCCGGGCTGGATCGCCCTGGCGTTGGTGGTCGTGGCCTTCGCCTACCTGTGCTTCACCGTGCTGGCGCCGTGGCAGCTGGGCAAGAACACCAAGACCAGCCGGGAGAACAACCAGATCGCGTCCTCGTTGAATGCCGAGCCGGTGGCGGTGACAACGCTTCTGCCGCATCAGGATTCGTCCGCACCCGACGCGCAGTGGCGGCGCGTGACGGCCACCGGACGCTACGTGCCGTCCGCCGAGGTGCTGGCCCGCTTGCGGGTGGTCGGTGGCGCACCGGCTTTCGAGGTGCTGGTGCCGTTCATCGTCGACGGCGGCCCGACGGTTCTGGTCGACCGGGGATATGTGCTTGCCGTCCAGGGCTCAAAGGTGCCCGAGATCGCGCCGGTGCCATCCGGTCCGGTGACGATCACCGCGCGGCTGCGTGATTCGGAGACCGCGCCCGCGGACAAGCCACCGTTCACAGAGGGCGGCTTCACCCAGCTGTACGCCATCGACACCGCGCAGGTCGGCGCGACCACCGGGGTAAAGGTGGCGGGCTCGTACCTGCAGTTGGTGGAGAACCAGCCCGGTGGCTTGGGTATTGCGGAACTGCCGCACCTGGATGCCGGGCCGTTCCTGTCGTACGGCATCCAGTGGATCGCGTTCGGCATCGTCGCCCCGATCGGGCTGGGCTACTTCGTATATTCGGAGATCAAGGCGCGCCGCCGGGAGAACGCGGCCGCCACAGACAAGGCGTCGGCGCCGGTCACCGTCGAGGACAAGCTCGCCGACCGGTACGGCCGACGGCAGTGAGACCGACCGCGAGCACCGCCGCGGCGACCTGAACCGTCCGCGACAGCCGCACCGACCGGCGCAGGTCCTCGATGCCCGGGACGTGGCCGTCGCCCAAAGTCGGGCGGATCTCCAACTGGTGGTGGTACTGGGTGGGACCCCCCAGGCGCACGCCCAGCGCTCCGGCGAAGGTCGCCTCCACCACACCGGCGTTCGGGCTGGGATGCCGCGCCGCGTCGCGGCGCCACGCGCGTAGCGCACCGGTCGGGGAACCGCCGACCAGCGGGGCGCACACCACCACCAGCGCGCCCGCGACCCGCGCCGCCGCGTAGTTCGCGGCGTCATCCAAACGTGCTGCCGCCCAACCAAATCGGACGTAGCGCGGCGAGCGGTGTCCGATCATCGCGTCCAATGTGTTGACCCCGCGGTACAGCAGGACGCCCGGTACTTCCCCGGCGGCCGCCCATAACAGCGGCGCGACGTGCGCGTCGGAGGTGTTCTCCGCCACCGACTCCAGGGCAGCACGGGCCAAGCCGTCGGCGTCCAGTGCGGACGGGTCCCGCCCACACAGCGACGGCAGCAGCGCCCGGGCACCGTCGATGTCCCCGGCGGCCAGCAGGTCGGCCACCCCCTCACCGGTGCGGCCCAGCGTGGTTCCGCCGAGTGCCACCCACGTGGCGGCGGCGGTCACCGCTGCCAGCGCCGGTCCGCGTGTGCCGCGTTGCACCAGCGTGCCCGCGACGGCCAATCCGCCCAGCAGGACAGCGGTATGCACCGCGCCCGCGGCTCGACTGTCGCGGTAGGTCAGCTTCTCGAGTGCGGCTGCACACCAACCGAACCCCGCGACCGGATGGCCGTGCACCGGGTCACCGAAGGCCACGTCGGCGAGCTGGGCCACCAGGATGCCGACACCGCGGGCCGGTCTGCGCGCAAACACCCCGGCACTCTCTCACACATGATGTACTGCCTTGATGAGGCCGCGATGACGCGACACCCGAGGCGAGTCTCGGACTTGCTCAACCCGGCCGCGGTGTTGGCGCCCGCAGCCAACGTCATCATGCAACTGGCTCATCCCGGCGTCGGCTACGGCGTCCTGGAGAGCCCGGTGGACAGCGGCAATGTCTACAAGCATCCGATCAAGCGGGCCCGCACCACCGGCACGTATCTGGCCGCCGCCACGATCGGCACCGACGCCGACCGCGCCCTGATCCGCTCCGCGGTGGACACCGCGCACGCCAAGGTCCGCTCCACGCCGGCCAGTCCGGTGTCCTACCGCGCCTTCGACCCCAAGTTGCAGCTGTGGGTGGCGGCCTGCCTGTACCGCTACTACGTCGACCAACACGAGTTTCTCTACGGCCCACTCGACGACGAGGCAGCCGACGCGGTGTACGCCGACGCCAGCCGGTTGGGAACCACGCTGCAGGTGCGTGAGGGTATGTGGCCTGCCGACCGCGCGGCCTTCGACGAGTACTGGAAGCGCTCGCTGGACGATCTGCAGATCGACCCGCCGGTCCGCGAGCATCTGAAAGGTGTTGCGGGAATGGCGTTCATGCCGTTGCCGATCCGGGAAACGCTGGGCAGGTTCAATCTGTTCGCCACCGCCGGCTTCCTGCCGCCCGAATTCCGGGCGATGATGCGCCTGCCCTGGGGTGCCGGCCAGCAGCGCCGCTTCGAGTGGCTGCTCGCCGCGCTGCGGCTGGCCGACCGACTGATCCCGCACCAGGCCTGGATTCTCGGCTATCAGCTCTATCTGTGGGACATGCGGGCCAGAGCGCGCCGCGGACAGCGGATCGTCTGACACACAAGGGGAAACATGTCACCGAAGATCCTCACCGCAGGAACGATCATCACCATGAATCCCGACCAGCCGCGAGCCGAGGCCGTCGCCGTTGCCGATGGCCGCATCGTGGCGGTGGGTTCGGTGGCGCACTGTCAGGCGGGGTGTCCCGACGCCGAGATCGTGAACACCGGCGCTGCCGCCTTGCTCCCGGGATTCGTTGAGCCGCACAGTCATCCGGTGATGAGCGGGATCGCCACCCAGCCGCCGGCCCGCTCGATCGCGCCGTGGGACGCACCCGCCTGGTCGGACGCTGAGGCGATCTTCGCCGACGCCGTCGCCACCACCGACCCGACCACGCCGCTGCTGTTCGCGGGCTTCGACGCACTGCTGCACAAGCGCCCGTCGCCGAAGGTCGACGAACTCGACCGCATCTTCGGCGACCGGCTCGCCGTGATCACCGACAACTCCGGCCACGGCGTGTATTTCAACACCGCGGTCATGAAACAGCATGGCTGGAACGTGAATCCGCCGGCTGACCCGGTCGGCGCCCACTTCGGCCGCAATTCCGACGGCAGCCTCAACGGCCAGGGATTCGAGACGGCGGTGCTGCTCGCCGTCGCCGGGCCCATCCTGGCCCAGCTGGGCAACCCGCTGGTCAGTGCCGCCGAGTACTACACCTGGATGTCCCGTGGCGGCTACACGTCGACCTCGGACATGACCTATGACCCGAAGTTCAAGAGTGCCTACGAGGCGCTGGCCGCGGCGCCGTCCTGCCCGCTGCGGGTCAGCATGTGGGAGATGTCCACGACCGACACGTACAACGATTCCGAAAGCTTCAGTGTCGCAGAGCAATTGCTGGTCAAACAGGGCGTCAAACTGTGGACCGACGGTTCACCCTGGATCGGCAACATCGCGATCTCCTTCCCCTACCTGAGCACCGAGGCGACGAGGACCGCGGGTATCGACCCGGCCGTGGCCGGCGGCCCCCAGTCGATGAACTACAGCCTGGAGCAACTGAACGCTGTGCTCGACGTCGCCGCTCCCACCGGCTGGCAGATGGCCTTTCACGCCAACGGCGACCTCGCCATCGAGTTGGCACTCGATGCCTACGAAGGGGCGCTGCACCGGCACAATCTGCTGGGAACCGACCATCGTTGGCGTCTGGAACATCTCGGGGCGGGCACCCGGCGCCAGTTCGACCGGGCCGCCGGCCTAGGGGTGCACGTCTCGATGGCGCCGTTCCAGTACTACTACTGGGGCGATCTGCTGGACGGCCAGATCTTCGATCACGAGCACGGCAGCCAGTGGGGGGCCTTCGCCGACGCGGTGGCATCCGGCGCGGTGGTCTCGTTGCACAACGACGGGTCGGTGTCGCCACCGACGCCCGTGCTCAATATTCAGACCGCGGTGACCCGGCGGACCCGAGCCGGCACCGTGCACGGCGCCGACCAATGCATCACCCTGGACCACGCCCTGCGCGCGCACACCATCAATGCCGCACGAACTCTGCACCGGGACAAACTGATCGGCTCACTCGAGGCGGGCAAGCTCGCCGATTTCACCGAGCTGGCCGCCGACCCCTACGCGGTGGATCCCGCACAGCTGGCCGAGAAAGCCACCGTGAGCGGAACGTGGCTGGGCGGCGAGCGCGTCGATCTGGACGCGTTCGTCGGCGCGATCAGCGGCACCGACGCCGGTCCGCATGAACATCTGATGGGCCATCCCCGTCATACCTGTTGTTAGACCCACCATCAGAAAGGTGTGCCATGTCGTTTCCCACCCTCGCCCACGTCGCGGTCACGGTGCGTGACCTGTCGGTCAGCGTGCCCTGGTACCGGGCGCTGATCGGTTCCGATCCGGTGCTCGACGAGGACACCGACGCCGGCTTCCACCACTGCGTGTTCCTCCTCGACAACGGCACTCTGTTCGGCTTGCACCAGCACACCACCGCGCCGTCCGATCAGGCGTTCAGCGAGCACAACGTCGGCCTGGACCACGTCGGCTTCGGCGTCGCCGACCGCGGCGAGCTCGAGAGCTGGCAGGCCCGCCTCGACGAGTTGGGCGTGACACACGGCGGAATTGTGGACGCGCACTACGGTTCCGGGTTGAGCTTCCGCGACCCCGACGGCATCACGCTGGAGTTCTTCGCGCCTCCGGCTCAGGCCTGAACCGCGGCCGCACCCAGGGTCGTCTTCATCAGCAGCACGTTGTAGCTGCCCCACTGCGACATGTTCCAGTAGATATCCTGGCCGGTGGACCACGGATCCATCATCGGCGCGTAGAGGCCCGGGTACTGCACCGACGTCACCAGCGTGGTCGGTGCCGACCACGTGCCCTGCGGGGTATCGGCCGTGCGGATGATCACGCTGCCAACGCTGCTCGAGTACATCGCCACGTACTTGTTCAGGTAGGTGTTGTACTGCACCGACAGCTCGCTGACATGCCCGCTGGGGCCGCCCACTCCGAAGATGCCGGCCACCCAGCCGCCGAAGAACAGACCCAGTTGGCCGAGGAATCCGCCGGCGTACTGATTGCTGCGGGTGGACGGCAGGATCGGCACCGCGGCGCCCGGCTTGCCGGCCACCCAGGTGTCGCCGTCCCAGTACTCGTACTTCGTCAGATCGAGAATGTCGGCCTCTGCGACCCGCGACAGGTACGCCGAGCCGAGCCGGCCCGACGGCGTGCCGTAGGAGAAGACATATCCCGCGTCCGGCGAATCGGCGGGCGGTTTGACGAAGGCGCCCTGCTGAAAGTTCTGGTTCCCGTAGACGAATGGAGTCGACGAGCGCAACCAGCTCGCCGCCCGGATGGTCTGCGGCGCGACCGTCCAATTCTGGCCGTTGTCATCGGAATAGGCGATCGCGGAGTAGTTGGTGGTCCAGGCGCCGCCGAAGTCCCACGAGCGCACCGACATGAAGCTGACGTATTGCCGTGCGCCGTACTGGTTGTCGTAGGGCACCGAGATCGCCGCGGTCGGAATGACCGTCACCTGGGAGCCGAACGGGCCGAGATTCCGTGCGCTGCCCGCGATCACCTGTTTCGACATTCCCGGTGAACTCAACGGCGAGCCGGCGAACGGGTCGGTGGTCGAACCGGGCGCAAAGACGCGGTTGACCGGGTCAGTGGTCCGCAGCAGCACGTTGGACCGCCAGTTACCGGACATCCCGGGGCCGCTGAAGGTGTCGCCGAAGATCGTCAGCACCTGGCGCTTGTCACCGGCCATGCCGTTGTCCCACATGATGCCGACGTCGGTGCCGTAGATCCCGAACCGGCCCGGGGTCGAGGTATTGGGTCCGGTGACCCAGCCGACCTTGGTGGTGACCGGCGCGGAGGCCACCGCCGTCGCGCTCGACTTCGGCGAGGCTGCCCGAGTTTGTCTGGTGGGCAACGATTTCTGCTGGGGTTTGACCCGCTGGGTATGGCCGACGGCCGAGCGGGCGGTCGACGACGAGTGCGTCGCCGAGGTCTTCGGACCGGAGCCCGAGTCCGCCGAGTCGGCCGACGCCGCTGCGCAGCCCGCGGTCACCGCGGCGCCAACACCCAAAGCCACCGCGAATCCGCCGATTCCCCCGATATACGCCGCTGTACGCATGGCGCCCCCTGTCGTTCTTCCTTCAGTATTTGCCCGCCGAGGGGCAAATGGGGGGATTTAGTCAGAGTTTCAGGGACAAGCCGTCGAGCAGCTGGCTCAACCCGGAGCGGAACGCGTCACCGTGGTCCTCGTCCTCGTCGTCGAACGCGCCGGCTTCGAGCGCGGAAGCCAACGCCGGAAACCGATCCCTGTCGAGAACACCGCGTAGCAGGCGGGGATAGTCGGGACCCTCGGTGGGCGCTTCGATCGCCAGCGCCGCGGCGCCGCGCACGAAGTGCAGCACCGCCAGCACACCGGCCAACTTGTCGCGTTCGGCCATGCCGGTGTCCCGCAGCGCGGCAAGGCCGGCATCGAGCCACGCCAATTGACCCGGGTCGACGGGCGGCCCCGCGGCCGATGCGGCCAGGACCCACGGATGCCGGTGGTAGACCTGCCACAGTCCCATGGCCCAGCCGTCAAGAGCGGCACGCCAATCCGCGCCGTCAGCCGGCGCCGGGGGCGGTCCGGGGGCCGCGGACAACATGAAGGCGATCAGCTGTTCCTTGTTGGCGATGTGCCGGTAGAGCGACATCGTGCCGCAGCCCATTCGCTCGGCGAGCTTCGCCATCGACAGCGCGCCAAGGCCGTCGGCGTCGGCCATCTCGATGGCGGCATCGACGATGCGGGCGCGACTGAGCCCACCGGCCCGGCGGGTCGGCGCAGGGTCCCGCCACAGCACGGCGAGTGCTTCGGGAATGGTCTCGTCGGCCATCGCAGTCAGCGTAAACGACAGACATCACGAATGCGTATACCGTACGCTTTGCGTATGACGTACGCAAAGCGGTCCACGCTGGCGACCTTGCTCGCCCTGGTTGCTGCGGCCTTCCTCGCCCTATCGCTGCCGCCCTATTTCACTGGCCGCACCCGGGTGCCGGCCACGTTCGGTCTGCACTACCCACTGCTGGTCGCTCACGTGATGTTCGCCGCGGTCGCGATGCTGATGGCGTTGGTCCAGATCTGGCCCGGACTCCGCACCCACCGGCCGGCCCTGCACCGCCGGTGCGGTCGCGTCTACGTGGCCGCCGCCATCCCGGCGGCAATCTGCGCGCTGATCATCGGTGCGGCGACCCCGTTCGGGCCGTTCCTCGCCGTGAGCAATGTCTTCCTGGCGACGCTGTGGTTGTGGTTCACGATCAACGGGTACCGCGCCATCCGCCAGCGCAGGTTCGAAGAGCACCGCAGGAACATGGTCCTCAGCGCCACCCTCGCACTGTCCATCATCACCAATCGGATCTGGACCCCGATACTGTTCCTGGCGCTACATCCATTGCAGCACCGCATCTTTGATGGCAACCCGGAGCACTATCTGTGGTTCGTCGCCGGCCTTGGCGCCTGGCTCGGCTGGACGATCCCGTTGGCGTCCACCGATCGGTGGATCCGCAATTCCTCCCGCCAACCATCCGCTCGGCGGACAGACGCGCGATAGGGGCGGGCGCACGATTCGTTTCGAGCCTCGCTCAACCCGAGCGGACCACGAACCACAGAACTGACAACTCGGAGGACACGATGACTGCACAGATTTCGAAGCGTGCCACAGGACTTTTCGCCAGTGCCGTCGCCGCCGGCGCGCTGGCCCTCGGCCTGGGCTTCGCCCCCACCGCAAGCGCAGCCGACGGCTGCGGAATCGGCTATCACCTCGACGGACCGAACTGCGTCCTGAATGTGCCCGGCCCCAACGCTCACTTCATCAGCCCGAACTGCTGGATCAACGTCAACAACGACGAGCGCTGCTACGCCCCGTAACTCAACGCGGCTGGTTGGGCACACCGGGGAACAGTTGCTCGGTGGGCCCAACCGTCACGTAGCCCGCCAACTTGGTGGCGAGGTGCGGCGCGAAGACCGCCCCGTAGAGAAGATGCCCGACGACCACGACTGCCACCACCGACAGGACTCCGGCGCCCACCTTGCTCGCCGACCGCTTGTCGGCCCAGACTTCGATCACGTTGCGGCCCTGATCATCTGTGCGGCCGAGCAGATAGGCGAAGACCATCATCTGCACGCCCATCGCGATCGAATCGTAGATCGGGTACTGGTGCTTGGTGCCCTCGAAGATCGCGAGCCCCGGGATCACGTACCCGTAGTAGAAGACGCCGAGCTGAGCGCCGATGACCGCATTGAAGAACAGCGCCCAGCAGAAGCCGACGCCGAAGCCCGCGATCAGCAGGGTTTGCGGCCTGCGCCAGCCGAACCGCTTGACCAGCCACCGGCCGAGGAAAGCACCGATCAACGCCGGGAACACGAAGTACGAGATGTACCCGATCGGCACCGCCGATGGCAGTCCGCCGCCCCACGTCATGTTCATCGGCCACCACGACGGCATGCGTGGGAGTGCGGGCGGGAACTGCGCATACATCGCCCAGTCGTAGGGCGCCTCGATCCACGAGAACGAGATCGCCGAAATCGACACCAGCAGCAGCGGGTGGATGCGCCCGCGCCGCACGCTGAGGTAAATGCCGACGGCCAGCAGAACGAAGCCGCCGACGTAGGCGAACGTCTGGCCGGCGATCATCACCGGGGTCATCGGTCACGCGCTTCCGGATCGAAGTAGATGACCAATCCGAAGATCAGCACGATCAGCCCGAGCAGCGTGCCGAGCATGATTACCGCTCCCATAGCGCTCCTGTCACCCTGGGCCGTTCGGCCACTTGAGCAATGAGCCGGCATCGACGCGGATCTGCTGTCCGGTGATGTAGCGGCTGTCGTCACTGGCGAGGAACACCCCGAGGTTAGCCATGTCCTCCGGCTCGATGTACGGGATCGGCATCGCCTGGAAGATCGTGAACAGCGGCTCGGCGTCCTCACGGGTGGCCTGCTGGCCCGCCTGGGTCAGATCGGGCCGGAACATGCTGTACATCCCGTCGTTCTGCAGCAGGTGGGTGTTGCAGTTGGTCGGGTGGATCGCGTTGACGCGAATCATCCTGTCGGCCAATGCCATCGACATCTCTTCGACGTACTCGATGATGACCCGCTTGCTCCAGCCGTATCCCCGGCCACCGGGTCCCATGTTCGGGTTGTCGGTGGTGCCGCGGATCATGCCCGCCGTCGAACCGGTGACGAGCACCGATGCGCCGTTGGGCAGGTGCGGCACCGTGACCGCGACGGTGTTCATCACCCCGAGCAGGTCCACGTCGCTGGCGTCGACGAACGACATCGCATCGTGTGGGCGACCCATCGCCATCGGCAGGATGCCGGCATTAGCGACCACGATGTCGATCTTGCCGAACTGAGCCACACCCGCCTCGACCGCGTCGCGCAGCTCGTGGCGTTCGCGGACGTCGGCCACCCGGGCAAGCACCTGTCGGCCAATCTCCTTGATCGAGCGCTCGGTCTCGGCCAGGTCGTCCGGGGTGGCCAAGGGATAGGGGTTCGATGGGATGTCCCGGCAGATGTCGACCGCGATGATGTCGGCGCCTTCCCGGGCCATCGCGATCGCATGTGCGCGGCCCTGGCCGCGGGCGGCTCCGGTGATGAAAGCGACCTTGCCCTCCAGCTTTCCGGTCATGGCGTCTCTCCCTCTAGTCGGCCGGCGTGAACGTGATGTGCAGTTCGCTCAGCCCGCGCATGATGAATGTCGGTTCGTAGGTGTAGTGCCGGTTCTCGGCGGGACCGTGGTCGGACTCCGAGATCGTGATGTCTTTCATGCGATCCAGGATGCGGTTCAACGAGATTCGTCCTTCTGCCCGCGCCAGCGGCGCACCCGGGCAGGAATGCGCACCGCGGATGAACGCGATGTGTTCGCGAACGTTCGGCCGGTCGGCGTGGAATTCATGTGGGTTCTCGAACTTCTCGGGGTCCCGGTTGCAGGCGCCCGGCATCAGCATCACCGTCGTTCCGGCCGGGACCTCGACGTCGCCGATCGTGGTGGTGGTGCGCGCCATCCGAAAGTGAGCCTTGACCGGACTCTCCATCCGCAGGGTTTCTTCGAGAAACGCCGGGATCTTGCTGCGGTCCTGCCGGAGCATGTCCTCGAATCCCGGTTTGTCGCCGATGAACTGGACCGCCGAGCTCACCAGCTTCGTGGTTGTCTCGCTGCCCGCGGCGAACAGGAACGTCGACAGGTTCACCACATCGTCGAGATCGGGAGTCGACCCGTCGTCGTACTTCGCCAGTGCCAGTCCGGTGAGGACGTCCTCGCGCGGTGCGCGCCTGCGGTCGTCGAGGTAACGGTAGAACCGGTCGTTCAGCCACTCCAGCGGGTTGTGCGACGTGGGCGCATCCTTGCCGAGTTCACCGACGGTCTCGTTGGCGAAGACGGCCTTGAAGTCCTCGTGGTCCTCGGCCGGTACCCCGAGCAGGTCGGCGATGACCAGCAGTGAGAACGGTTTCGCGTAGTCGGTGAGGAATTCGCACTCGCCCTTAGCCAGGAAGGTGTCGAGCTGCTGATCGGCCAGCCGCCACATGAAGTCTTCGTTCTCTTTGAGGCGCTTCGGCGTGATCAGCGTGTTCATCAGGCTGCGGGTGCGGGTGTGCAGCGGCGGATCCTGCGACGTGATGTGTTCGGCCATCGGCACATTGGCGCAGTGCTGCTCGATCAGCTCCGAGACGTCATCGGACTCGCCCGGGGTGATCGGCATGCCCGAGAACGGGCCCGCCACCGAGACGCAGGACGAGAACGCCGGGTTCTTGTACACCCTCAGCGCCGCGTCGTATCCGGTGACGGCCAGCACGTTGAAGGCCGTTGCCGGCGTCACCGGGCACTTCGACCGCAGGTGATCGAAGTAGGGGTAGGGATCGGGGACGAGCGATTCGTCGGTGAAGAAATCCACCACGTCGAAATCGGTCACAACAAGAAGCTCCTCACTGTGCTGGGTAGGCAACCGATTTGATTTCGGTGTACTGGTCGAATCCGGCGATACCGTTCTGACGGCCCACCCCGCTGGCTTTGTATCCCCCGAACGGGGTGTCGGCGCCGTAGCCGGCGGTGCCGTTCAGACCGATGAAACCGGCGCGCAGGCGCTTGGCCACCGACAATGCGCGGTCGAGTGAGCCCGCCATCACGTTGCCGGCCAAGCCGTAGGGGCTGTCGTTGGCGATGCGCACCGCGTCGTCCTCGTCGTCGAACGGGATGACCGACAGGACCGGGCCGAAGATCTCCTCCTGCGCGATCGTCATCGAGTTGTCGACGTTCACGAAAAGCGTTGGCTTGACGAAGAATCCCTTGTCCATGCCCTCGGGGGCCTCGGCACCGCCGACAAGCAGTGTGGCCCCCTCCTCGACGCCTTTGTGGATGTAGCCGCGGATCCGACTGCGCTGGCGGTCGGAAATGACCGGGCCGCAGAGTGTTCCAGGGTCCTGCGGGTCGCCGGCGGAGACGCCCTCGTAGATGCCGCGCAGGATCTCCACACCCTCGTCGTAGCGCGACCGTGGCAGCAGCATCCGGGTGGGGTTGGCGCAGCCTTGACCCGCGTGCATGCAAGGGGCGATGCCCATCATGCATCCGAGCGCGAAGTCCGCATCCTCCAACACGATCGTGGCCGATTTGCCGCCGAGTTCCAGGAACAGCCGCTTCATGGTGGCGGCGCCCTTCTCCATGATCCGCTGGCCGACCGCCGTCGATCCGGTGAACGAGATCAGGTCGACCTTCGGCGACAGCGTGAGCTCCTCGCCGACGAAGTGGTCCGAGGCGGTGACGACGTTGACCACACCCGCTGGGATATCGGTGTTCTCGGCGATCAGCCGACCCAGGCGGGTCGCGTTGTAGGGGGTGTTGGGCGCCGGTTTCAGGACGACGGTGTTGCCGGTCCCGAGGGCCTGGCCGATCTTCTGGATGGTGACCTCGAACGGGAAGTTCCACGGCACGATCGCGCCGACCACGCCCACCGGCTCCCGCCAGACCATACGGGTGGTGTTGACTCCGGTGACCGAGACCAGCGCGTCGCCGAGCGAGGTCTCCCAGGGGTATTCGTCGATCAGCTTGGCCGGGTAGCGCAGTCCGTCGGCCAGCGGCGCGTCGAGCTGCGGGCCGTGTGTGATGGCACGTGGGCAGCCCACTTCGAGAATCAGTTCCTCGCGCAGCTCCTCCCGCTCGGACTCCAGCGCCTCCTGTAGCTGCAGCAGACACCGTTGGCGGAAGGCGTGATTCGTCGCCCAGTCGGTCTCGTCGAATGCGCGCCGCGCGGCATCGATGGCCCGGTGCATATCGGCCTTGGATGCGTCGGCGACCTCGCCGAGCACCTCCTCGGTGGCCGGATTGATGTTGGTGAACGTGCCTGCCTGACCGTCGACGAGCTTGCCGTCGATCATCATCTTGGTTTCGAAGCGGACGCCTGCGCTGTCAGTCATTGCTGCTGCCTCCTGATCTCATGGCACCGAACCGCGGAATGCCCATCATCAGCCGGGTCATCTGGTGCAGTCCGGCCGACGGCAACACCCGGTTGGCGATCAACAGCATGCGTGCATCCGGACCGATCGCGGTCTTGACGAAGGGCTTCTCACTGTCGAGGGCCTTGGCCAGACCTTCGGCGAACTTCTCCGGGGAGCGTGCGGCCAGCTTCATCGCGGCGCGTCCCCGCTTATCCATGGTCTGGTGGTGGCGGGCGTACACGCCCGCGAGATCGCGGCAGTCGGTGGTGCCCGCGTCGGTGATGATGTCGGTGTCATAGGTGCCCGTGACGATGACGGTCACACCGATGCCGAACGGCGCGACCTCCCCCGCCATCGACTCACCCCACCGTTCCAAGGCACCCTTGACCGCCGAATACGGTGCGGTGGCAGGCATTCCGCGGACACCACCCTGGCTGGACACCAGCACGATGCGTCCAGCGCCGGCCCGGCGCATCGACGGCAGTAACTCCTTGGTCAGCGCCACCGGGCCGAAGATCGTCGTGGCGAACATCCGCTCCCACAGCTCGGTCGGCGTCTCCTCGACCATGCCGGCCGCGGAGATGCCCGCGTTGTGGACCAGCCCGTAGGGCGCGCCGACGGCATCTTCGATGGCTTTGGCCGCGGCGGTCACCGAGGACGGGTCGGTGAGATCGAGCGCGACGCCGACCAGCCTCGGGTCGTCGTCACCGGCGCCGGTGGCCGCCCGCAGCACCTTCATGCCGGTGTCAGGAGACCGCATCGCGGCGACGACGCGCCAACCCCGCTTGTACAGCTTCGTGGCCGACGCCAGGCCGAGCCCTCGCGAGGCGCCGGTGATGACGACACTGCGGCGCTCACCGGTCATCGGGTTGCTCGACATGGACCTCACTCGTCACCAGAATTCCCGAAACCTAACTTTTGTTCTGACCCTACCGAGTCGCCCTCCTGCCGTCAACGATGCGACCAGTCCGCTTCTGCTACCGTTACCAAATATCCGGTCCGCATTGGAGGTGCCGTGAGCAGGCGCAGCGACATACTGCAGTCCGCGGCCGCGCTGATCGCCGCCTCGGGGCTGCGGACCTCGTTGCAGGAGATCGCCGACGCCGCAGGCATTCTGCCGGGAAGCCTCTACCACCATTTCGAATCCAAGGAGGCCATCCTCCTCGAGTTGCTCCGGAGCTACCACGAGGATCTGGACGACATCGCTCGGCGAGCCGAGAGCCGGCTCGATGGCCCTGGCTCGACGTCAGCGTTCGACCGGCTTGTCGACCTCGGGTCGGCGATCGCCCAGTGCGCAGTCACCCATCGGGCAGCACTGCAGATGACGTTCTACGAGTTCCCGTCCGCCGACCCGGCCCTGACCGAACTCGCCCGGCACCGGCCCACCGCGATTCTGGCGGCCACTCTGCAGACGCTGCGGGCCGCGCGGTGGAGTGGCTATATCGGCCCGCACGTCGACATCTCGATTCTCGCCGACCGCTTCGTGCAGACCATGTTGCACGTCGGACTCGACGTCATCCGAAACGACGCGGGGCCCGACAAGGTTGCCGCCCTGCTGTGCACGATCCTGCTGGAGGGCTTGGCCACCAACCCCGTCACGGATGTCGAACTCGACGCGTCCCCCGCCTACCGCGCGGCGGATCAGGTGGTGCAGTCCTGGCAGGAAGCCGATGACCCGGCCGACGACGCCGCCCGCATCCGAGCGGTCGCCCGGACCGAGTTCGGGCGCAAGGGCTATGAATTCACCTCGATCAGGGATATCGCCGCCGCGGCCGGCATGGGCACCGGGACCGTGTACCGGCTGATCGGCTCCAAAGACCAACTGTTGACCGACATCATGCGCGCGTTCGGCGAGAAGATGGAGCCGGGGTGGACCGATGTCCTGCGCTCGGACTCGTCCCCGCTGGAGAAGCTCGACGCGGTGTCGTGGATTCACACGAATGTCCTGGAGAAGTTCGGTGACGAGTTCCGCATCCAGTTGGCGTGGATGCGGCAGTCGCCGCCGGACACCCCGGATCCCGGCTGGCTGTTCTCGACGCGCGTCGGACAGATGAAAATGCTTCTGGCCGAGGGCATCAAGACCGGTGAGATAGCGATCGACACTCCGTCGAACGAGATGCTCGCACGCGCCGTGATCGGCGTCGGCTGGATCCCGGAGAACATCCTGCGCGACATCGGGACGCGGGCGTCGCTCATCCATATCCGGGACACGTCGCTGCGCGGCGTCGCCACGCGCCGCGGCTGACGTCAGCCCACGATCATCGGTAGCGTGCCCCAGCCCCGGACGCTGGAGGTGTGCGCCATCGCGGCGTTCGCCAGGTCGACGTCCCACTCCGGCCAGCGCCGCAGCATCTCCTCGGTGGCGACCCGGGCCTGCATGCGGGCCAGCGATGAGCCGAGGCAGAAGTGCAGGCCTTGTCCGAAGGACAGGTGCGCGCCGGTGCGGTGGATGTCGAATTCCTCGCCGCGCGGATAGTGGCGCTCGTCGCGGTTGGCCGACCCGTTGAGCAGCAACATGATCGAGCCCTCCGGGATGCGCTGCCCGTAGCATTCGGCATCGCGCGCGACGTAGCGGGCCTGTACCGGGGAAGGCGCCTGGTAGCGCAACGTCTCCTCGATCGCACCAGGGATCAGCGATTGGTCCTCCACGAGCTCGCGGCGCTGATCGGGGTGTTGGGCCAGCATCTGAGCGATGAAACCGATCAGGCGCGTGGTGGTTTCGTTGCCGGCACCGGCGATCATGCTGGTGTACGTCAACACCTCGAGGCGCGTCAGTGGCCGAAGTTGCCCATCCTCTTCGACCTCCGCGTTGAGCAGCTGCGTCATCAGATCGTCGGACGGATGCTGCGCCCGCCACTCGATGTAGTCGGCGAACAGTTGGTACGCATTCTCGAACGCGTCGGCCGAGACCGATTGGAAGCCACCGTCCTTCAGGTCGATTTGGGCGTTTGTGCTGTCCCGGATGTGCTGCTGGCCCTCTTCGGGAATGCCGAGCAGATAGCCGATCGTCCGCATCGGGATCAGCGCGCCGAAGTCGGTGATCACGTCGAACTGCTTGGCACCGGTCAGCGCGTCGAGGGCTCGAACACAGAACTGTCGCACCAGGTCTTCGATCGCTTCCATCCGTCGGGGCGTGAACACCTTCGACAACAGGCGCCGGTGTAGGTCGTGCAGCGGCGGATCCTCGAAAAGGATGACGCCGGGCGGGACGTCGAGGCCGCTCATGATGATGTCGATCGTGGTGCCGCGGCCCGAGCGGTAGGTCTCCCAGTTGTGCAGCTCGCGGCTGACATCGTCGTAACGGCTCAGCGCGAAAAAGTTGTACTTCTCATTGTGATAAAGCGGGGCCTCGTCTCTCATCCGCTTCCAGATCGGGTACGGATCATCGTCGATCGCGAAGTCGAACGGGTCGTAGTACAGGTCTATGGCACTGGCGCCAGTCATTCGTTTCTCCAATCGATCGCGTGTCGCGGCAGGGTGTTCGGCAAATCCAGGGAGCTGAGCAGTCCGGCGGGTGCCTCCACCACATACGGAATTGCGTTGACCACCCGCATCGCGGTGGCGGTCATCGCGGCATGGCCGGCGCCGTGCCCTTCGGCAGCACCAACGTTCATCGCGCAGTGGATGTCGGGATCGCCAGCGATGTCGACGTGATACGAGGCGTCGAACTCCGATGCCGGCCAGTCGGGGGCGACGTCACGGGCCATCCGGATGATGTGCTCGACGACGATGGCCTCGCGACCGTTGACCACGCCCGCCGCCCTGGTGCTGACCGCGCCGCAGGTGCCTGCCTTGATCGTGCCGAACGCCACCTCGATGTCGCGGTCGGCGATCCGCCGGTCGAGGGTGCCCCGCACCTCCTCGATCTCGACACCGAGGCCTTCGGCGATGAGGTAAAGCGGTGCTCGCCAGGCCATCTCGATGAAGCCTGGCGTCTTGAGCAACGGTTCGAAGTCGAGTGAGTGCCCGAAGCCCATGCCGTTCATCATCACGTCGGCGACCGGGTAGTGGTCGTTGAGCGCGACCTCGGTGACCTTCACCTGGCGGATCGTCTTGGACTGCGTCGACAGCAGCAACGCCAGCTGATCGGATCCGAAGCCGGGAAAGATGCCCGACGCGTAGAACGACGCATCTCCCGCCGTGGCGGCCTGCTCCATCTGGTCGCGCCAATCCGGCGAGTAGTACGCCGGCGGGTAGACCAGGCTGGTCGACGAGGTCGAGACGACGTTGATGCCCGCCTCGAGCAGCATCAGGTAGTCGGGTACGGCGCCGGCGTCGCGGTCGGGTCCGCTTGCCGCGTAGACCACGCAATCCGGCTGTAGTGCAACGAGTTCGGCGGCGTTGTTGGTCGCGGTGATTCCGATCGGCGCGCCACCGGCCAACTCACCGGCGTCCTTGCCGACCTTGTCGGGAGAATGCACCCACACTCCGACCAGTTCGAGATCGGGCCGAACCCGGATCGCGTCGATGGCGATCGAACCGACCCCGCCTGTCGACCACACGACTGTTCTCAGAGTCACTGCGTCTCCTGTGCCCGTTGGCTCGCCGTCGCGGCCCGTTCGAGATAGGGCCACGCGATGGCCGGTGGCATGCCGCCGCACAGCGGCAGCAAGGGAAGTGGCCTACCGCCGCGGATCCATTCGGCAGCCTCGTCGGTGGTGAAGATCCGGTAGGGACCACCCGCGTCCCGTAGCTGCGACACGGTCGAGGCGCGCGAGATGCTGGCCACCGAGTCGTCGCCGTGCCGATAGGACGCCGCCGTCACCGCGTCATGCAGTAGGTAGGAGCCGAGCTCCTGCCACGCGGCATCGACGTCGTCGGCGACGAAAACCGTTGTCGGCGCGCCCTCGACCGGGAACTGCACCATGCCGGGTTCGACTCCGTTGGCGCGGCATTCGGCCTCGTACATGACCTTGAGCTCCGGCGAGGCGACCTGGGAGATGAACCCGAGCCCGTAGCGCGCGGCTCGACGGGCCGCCGCGGTGCTGCCGCCGGCGATCAGCATGTGCGGGCCTCCTGGTGTCACCGGCGGTGGCGTCACATGTATCCGTCGGCCGTCATAGTCGACGGGCTCTCCCTGCAGGAGCCCGCGGAGCAGGGCGAGGGATTCGTCCGCCAGCTTTCCGCGGCGCCGGTGATCGACACCGAAGTGGATGCACTCCTCGACCCGGTGGCCGATGCCGAAAGCGTAGGAGACCCGGCCTTCGGCGATGATGTCCAGCACGCTGATCTCCTCGGCGAGCCGCACCGGATCCCAGAACGTGATCGGCACCGCGGCCAGCAGGATCGCCAGATGCTTGGTCCGCGCAGCGATGGCCGCGGCCAGGAGATGCGGCGCGGGCAGATGACCGTCGTCGGTCGCGTGATGCTCGGACAGCACGGCGATGACAGCACCGCGGTCTTCGGCCCACTCGCACATATCGACCGCAGCCCCATACAGGTCGGTCGTCGCTGCCGAACCCGCCGGTGCGCGCATGTCGAACCGAAGAGTGAACATCCGCCTCACCATAACCTAAACTTTGTTCCCCGCTACCCCGCTTCGGTCGGTTCCTTGACCATGTCGACGGACGACTGTTACGTTCCGGATCAAACGTTAGGTTTTGGAGGCAGTCATGGCTGATGGTCGATACCGCGTCGTCGTGTGGTCCACCGGTGGCATCGGGTCGATCGCCATCCGGGCCATTCACGAACGTCCCAACCTCGACCTCGTCGGTGTGTGGGTGCACTCCCCCGAAAAGGACGGTCGCGATGCCGGTGAATTGGCCAATGGCGAGCCGATCGGACTGGCGGTCACCACCGACGCCGACGCTTTGATCGCGCTCAAGCCGGACTGCGTGATCTACGCGGCGAGTGGCCCCGAGCGTGATGCGCTGGCGATCCCCGACTATGTGAAGTTGCTCAGCGCCGGAATCAATGTCGTCACGACCAGCACCACCCGACTGGTGAACCCGCATGCCTACGAGCCCGTCGATTGGCGCGATCAGATCGCGGCCGCCGCGAAGCAGGGTCAGGTGACGCTCTACGCATCCGGGATCGAGCCCGGGTTCGCCGCCGACTATCTGCCGCTGGTGCTCTCGACCCAGTCGTCGCAGATCGAGAAGATCCACTCCTACGAGATCGGGCTGTACGACGACTACGGGGTGCCGGACATCATGAGCGACGCCTTGGGATTCGGCAGGCCGCTGGAGTACACACCGTGGATCAGCTTCCCCGGCGCGATCGCCGGCGAATGGCACGGCCAGATGCGCATGGTGGCCGAAGCGCTCGGTGTTGAATTGCAGGAAGTGCGTGAGACATTCGACCGTGCGGTGACCGAGCGGACGCTCGAGGTGGCGATGGGCACCGTCGAGGCGGGCACGTGCGGCGCGCTGCGGATGCAGGCGATCGGCATCGTCGACGGCAAGGAAGCCATCATTATCGAGCACGTCACCCGGTTGGCTCCCGACGTCGCCCCGCATTGGCCGACGCTGCCGAATGCGCTGGGCTACCGCGTCGTGATCACCGGTACCCCGGACATCGACTGCACCTTCGACGTGACACTGCGGGACCGCAAGAAGGCCGGCATCGAGTCGATGACCTCCGGGGCCGGCGCGATGGTGGCCACCGCGATGCGCGTGGTCAATGCGATCCCCTATGTCGTCGACGCACAGCCGGGTCTGGTGAGCTCGGTGGATCTGCCGTTGACCATTCCGCGCCAGGCCTTCAATCCCGCGTAGTCCAGCGCGAAAGCAGTTCGGCCGCTTCACTACTCAGCTGGCCGATCACCTCGGCGGCCGATCGGACGGCGGTCAGCGCCCCGACACCCTGGCCGGCGTTGATCGGCGACCGGGTGAAGTCCTCGCCCGCGATGGCCTCGGCCAGCTCCGCGGCGGCGTCGGCACCGAGTGCGTCCTCGTGACCGTCCCAGCGGTCGCTGAAGTCGTTGCGCAGCACCCGTTCCGGAAGCGACGGCGGCCAGGTGTATCCCAGTGCGACGTCGAACACCCGGGTGGTCACCGTGTCGGTGTTCGAGGCTGCCAGCAGCCGTTCCCGGGTGGCGTCCGACAACAGCGACTCGATGCACGCGGCGAACGCGGTGCCCACCCACGCCCCCGACGCACCGGCCGCCAGGACCGCGGCCAGCCCACGCCCGGACGAGATCCCGCCGGCAGCCAGTACCGGGACGTCGAGGTGGTCGAGCAAGTCGGTGAGGAGCGGGAGCGTGCCGACGAGCGGCTCGCCGTGGCCGCCACCTTCGGCCCCGCGGGCGATCACCACGTCGACGCCGGCGTCGACCGCGCGGCGCGCGCTGGGCAGGTCGGGAACCTGCGCGGCGGCGAGCACCCCGGCGTCATGCGCGTGCCGCACCCACTCCCACCGTTCGCCGAAGCTGACGCTCAGCAGCGCAGGCCGCGCCGCCAGCGCCGTGTCGAGCAGCTCCGGCTGACCGGCCGCCACCCACTCGACCATGCCAATACCGAACGGCCTGTTCAGGTTTGCCACATGCGGCAGTTCGGCGGCGAGTTTCGCCGCCGTTGCCGAACTTCCCATGCCGATCATGCCCAGACCACCGGCCCGGGATACCGCGGCGGCCAGCGCGCCACCGGCCGCGCCACCCATCGGGGCGTTGACGATCGGAACGTCGAGACCCATCGACCGCGACCAATCCGTCGACAGCACTGACCATCTCCTCACACGTAGCGATTACGGCCGGCCAGCACACCCAAGACCATCTGCACCACATACACGCCCAGCACCATGATGAACGGCACCGTCCAGCCGCCGGTCACATCATGGAGTGTGCCAAACAGGAACGGACCGACGCCCGCCAGCAGGTAACCGAAGCCCTGTGCCATGGCCGACAGTTGCACAGTGTCCTCGGGCGTACGCGACCGCAACGCAATGACGGTCAGCGCCAACGAGAACACGCTCATCCCGATGCCGACCAGAACACTCCACAGCAGCGGGCTGAAGCCCGGAGCCACCAGCAGGCCGACGACACCGGCAAAGCCGCACACCCCGAGCGCGGCGATCCAGCCGCTCTGGTTTTGCGACCGCGCCGCCATCGGCGCCAGGACCAGACTGATGGGCACGGCGATCACGGAGAGCAGTCCGACGAGCAGGCCCGCAGAGGTCTTGCCGACTCCGTTGTCGATGAACACCTCCGGCAGCCAGCCCATCATGATGTAGGCCAGCAGCGACTGGGTCCCGAAGAACAGCGTCACCGTCCACGCCAACGGATTCCGGATGAGCGAGCGGCGCTCGCCGGAATCGGCTGCGGCAACCGGGTTTTCGACGTGACGTGCGGCGATCAGCCAGATCAGCAGCGCCACGACGGCCAGCACGGCCCACGCGCCCAACGCCGGACGCCAACCCCCGTAGATGTTCTCCAGAGGCGGGGTGACGGCCGACCCCAGCGCACCGCCGCCCTGCAGTGCGGCGGTGTAGATGCCGGTCATCAACCCGAGCTGGGCGGGAAACGACTGCTTGATCACCACCGGGATCAGGACGTTGATGACGGCGATACCCGCCGTTGCCACGAGCGTTCCCCCGATGACCACGTACGGCCCGTCGAGCACACGAACCAGAAGACCCACGATCAGCGTGGCCAATGCCAGGCTGATGGACCGGCCGAGCCCGAACCGGCGGGACAGCGCCGCCGACGCCAATCCGGCACCGGCGAAGCACAATCCGGGCAGCGTGGTGAGCACGCCGGCCCACACCGCCGACGCTCCGAGCGCGCGCTGCATATCACCGAGCACCGGCCCGACGCTGGTGACGGCGGGGCGCAGATTGAGTGCGGTCAGCACGACCGCGACGACCAGGACGGCACCGGCGGCAACGCGCCCACTGGGGGGCACCTCCACCGCGCCGTCCAGTTCGAGGGCCAGATCATGCTCGTAGCGACTCACCGCGCTATCGTGTCATACATCCCATGATCGGATGAAAAGGGTTTTCGATGCCGTTAGCAGCCGCACGCCCCTCCGGGCTGGTCGATCACGCCATTGACCAGCTGCGGCAGTCGATCACGTCGGGTGAATGGCCGGTGGGCACCCGGATCCCCACCGAGCCAGGTCTGGCGGCCGCACTGGGTGTTGGCCGCAACACCGTGCGGGAGGCCGTCCGCGCGCTGGCGCACAGCGGCATTCTCGAGGTTCGCCGCGGCGACGGGACGTATGTCCGGGCCACCAGCGAAATATCCGGCGCGCTGAGCCGGATGTGCGGGTCGAAGCTGCGCGAGGTGCTGCAGGTGCGACGTTGCCTCGAGGTCGAAGGGGCGCGATTGGCCGCCACCGCTCGCACCGACTCTGATGTGGCCGAGCTTCGCGAACTGCTCGCGCGCCGCGATGCGCTGGACGCGGGTACCGATCGTGTCGAATTCTCCCGGGCAGATGCGCACTTGCATTTCGCGGTGGTCCGCGCGTCGCACAACGAAGTGCTCATCGAGCTGTATCGCGGGTTGACCGAAGCTGTCACCGACAGCGTCGCCGTCACCTCCACGATGCATGATGTCGGGCACGCCGAGCTGGTCGACGCCATCGCCGATCAGGATCCGGAGCGGGCCGGACGCGAAGCCGGCCACTTCCTGGACGAACTCATCGATGAGCTTCCAGCGCAAGGGATTTCAGACCGCTAAAGACCGTTCTTGATCGCGGTCGCTTGTTTTTGCCCGAGCTGAGTGACGAATTCGGGAGGCGGAAACAACTCGGCGGGCGCGTCGAAGTCGATCGTGACGAATGCTCGTCCCTCAGTGAAGAGCAATACCGTCTTCCCCCTGGAATTGTCGAGCGAGTTTCCCTCGATTTTCGTGCCACCGGTACCGACGTCCGCCGGTTTGGGCACCCCCTTCACCGAACCGCCGAGAGCGTTCTTGGCCGCCTCCAGGGCGCCGGCCGCGGCGGCGGGATCCGGGAACACCAAGACGGTGTCAGTGATGACCCGGGAATTCTCCGGACCGCTGAAAGTGACTGCTGCACCGGGCCGGCCATCAGGATTCACGACGGGCGGAGCTGCCGTAAAGCTCATCGGCGCCTCGATGTCGGTCGCTTTGATCAAGAGTTTGGTGTAATCCACCGGCTCCGCCGAATTCGGCGCGGCGGCATTACCCGCGGCCGACGACGAGCCCGACGTGTGCGGCGGTGAACTCGAGTTGCCGCTGCAGCCAGCTGACAACGCCACCAACGCCACGACCGCACCGACACCGGCCGCAGCCCTCGAGGCCACCCACATGCGTCCGCTCTCCTTTCGGGAATAGGCCATCAGTCGTCGTAGTACCGGGCCTCGACGACGTTGCCGTCCGGGTCCGGAAAATACATCCCTTCAGGTCCCCAGCCGCGGGCTCCATACGTCGGAGCCAGCCGCGCACCGGTGTCGATGCCCTCAGCCTGCAGACGGTCGATGAGCGCGTCGTACTCGGCCTTGGTCATCGCCAGGCACACATGGTTGACGGGGTGGCCGGCGCTGCCCGCGACATGTGTCTGGGTCTCGGTGCTCGCGGCTTTGTCACTCGGCGACAGGTCGATGATCGAGTCGTCGGAGACCCGCACGCTCGGGAACGGCGCGTCGCCGGTGAGGAACTCGTCGAAGCGGACGGGTTGCAGTCCGACGACCCGGGTGTAGAAGTCCATGGCAACGGCGGGGTCCTGGACCCACAGCACCACGTGGTCGAGCCGCATGGACAAAATGCTACTGGTAGAGCAATCGAGAGCCGCCACGCGCCGGAGCCGGGCCGAAAATGGCTGCGGGACAAATCAATTCGCCCGTACTCCGCAGCAAGGGATGTTGCCGCCGCAAACATCGGATTCGCCAGAGATAATTAACGCCCAGTTAGGGACCTTTGCCCCTGTTTGCCAGATGGCCGGGCGTAGTCCCATGGAGGTTAGTCGGACCGGATTCGGTCATGAGGTATGAAATGAGCGCAGCAGCATATGTAGGCCGCGTTGGGGGGCTGGGAATCGCACTCGGTGTGGGGATCGCCGTGGCGTCCGGGTGCGGGGTGGCGTGGGCCGATGGCACCGGTTCCTCCGCGGCGTCAGACACAACGTCATCGACTGCCGATGGACAACAGGCCCAAGCATCGTCCGACACAGGAGTCGGTGGGGCCAAGGCGCCGCAACCGTCCTCCGCCACGGGTGTTACGGTCCCGCGCCCGCCAAGCCTGGTGAATCCCTCTCGCGCTCATCGGAATTCGCCGAACGCCAAGCCGCCGACCCCCGCTGCGTCCAAGCGCCGAACCACAGTGCCACCGCCGGCATCGGCCACCCCGGCGTCCACGAAAAGCTCCGACAGCCGACAACCGGCGACCCCGCAACCGTCGATCAAAACCGCAGTGCAGACTCAGTCGGCCGTCGCCGCACCGACAGCCGAAGCAGTCACGCCGGCGGTGGTCAAGGTGCAACCGGTGGCGGCCGCGGTGGATACGTCCGTCTCGAAGACCACCCAGACAGTTCCGAACGTCGTCAGCGTCGCGCTCGCCGCCTTCGGGCTTGATCCGCTCGCTGCCAACTCGCCGCTGGCGCCTGCCGGGTCTCCCACGCTGTGGGGTCTGCTGGCCTGGACCAGACGTGAATTCGAGACGATGGTGTCCCGCCTCCGCAGCGCCGCGCTGGGATCGGTTCCCACGCAAGCGATCTCGACAGCGCCTCGGCAAACCCAGTCCGTCGCGGCGGCCGCGGTGGCCACCGGACCCACCACGACGCCGGTGGCGTGGGTGACAGGCAGCGGGACCACCGGCCCCTATCTGCTGAGCCGCACCAACAACACTGCGGCGATGTTCGGCATCGCCGGTACCGACCTCGGCATCATGTGGGACAACGGGATCGCCGACAACCCGGCCACCCCGGTCAACGAGCATCAGGTTCTGATGGCGTTCGGGGACACCTTTAGCGGCACCGGACAGACGGGCATCTGGCGCTCCAACACGCTGCTGCGCAGTTCCGATCAAGTGCTTGCCGACGGTATCAGCGTCGCACCGGGCCAGGCGGGCAACGTCTTCAGCGGCTCACCGCTGTCGAGCCCCAACTTCTCCAAGCAGATCATCAACAGCCCGGGCTATATCGGCCCGCTGGGGTCCGAGGTCACCATCATTCCGACCTCCGGAGTCTCGGTGCCCTACAACAACACCTACGGTTCGCGTCAGTACGTCAGCTTCATGTCGGTGAAGTCCTGGGACACCCCCGGGCGGTGGACGACGAACTACTCGGCCATTGCCTACTCCGACGACAACGGTCAGACGTGGACTGTCGCACCGTCGTCGATCCGCTCGGCTGCGTCGTACCGCACGACGACCGCGTACGTCTCGGGTAACCAGAATTTCCAGCAGAGTGCCTTCGTGCGACCGCCGGTTGGATCGGCCGACGCCGGTTACGTCTACGCATTCGGCACGCCGTCCGGCCGCGGCGGAACCGTTTACCTGTCACGAGTGCAGCAGGCGAACATTCTGGACCAGACCAAGTACGAGTACTGGAATGGGACCACCTGGGTGGCCAACAAGCCGTCGGCGGCAACGCCCATCCTGCCGGCGACCACCACGGCCAGTACCGGCTTGTTGGGCTGGTTCAGCAGCCTGTTCGGCGGCAGCAAGAAGACCTATCCGAGCGCCGGCGAGATGTCCGTGCAGTACAACACCTATCTCAACAAGTACGTGATGATGTACGCGGACAACAACAACAACGTCGTGATGCGCACGGCCGACCGGCCGGAGGGTCCGTGGTCGGGGCCGACGACGCTGGTGACGTCGACGCAGTACCCGGGTCTTTACGCGCCGATGATGGATCCCTGGTCGACCGGGCAGGACATCTACTGGAACATGTCGATGTGGGGCGACTACAACGTCCTACTTATGCACACCAAGCTCGCGTGATCTCGGCAGGTGGATCCTTGGTGGGCGCGGACGGTATCGAACCGCCGACCGCTGGTGTGTAAAACCAGAGCTCTACCACTGAGCTACGCGCCCGTGCCCGGGGGAGGTTACACGGCCGCCAGCGCCTGCGTCCAAACCGATTGATCGCGCGCCTCGCCGGGCTCCTTGCACTCGGCGAACCGGATGACACCGTCGCGGTCGATCACGAAGGTACCCCGATTGGCAAAGCCGGCGTCGGCGTTGAACACCCCGTACGCCTGGGCGACGGCACCGTGCGGCCAGAAGTCGGAGAGCACTGGAAATCCAAATCCGCTCTGGGTGGCCCAGACCTTGTGCGTCGGCGGCGGACCGACGGAGATCGCCAGCGTGGCGGTGTCGTCGTTGTCGAACTCGGGCAAGTGGTCGCGCACGTAATCGAGCTCGCCCTGGCAGATGCCGGTGAACGCGAGCGGGAAGAACACCAGCAGCACGTTCTTCTTGCCGCGGAAGTCGCTGAGCGTGACGGGCTGACCGTTCTGGTCTTTCAGTGTGAAGTCAGGGGCCTGCGCTCCGACCGCACCTGTCACGAGTGCCTCCCGGCCGCCTTCGATTTCGGCTGCACCAGTCGGCTCGCGATCCAGTCGCCCAAATTGGCGGACGACGTCTGCATCAGTCCCGCGGTCGGCGCCGACTCGGCGATCTCGGCGGGCTGCACGTGGCCGGGCTTGCCGGTCTTGGGTGTCACCACCCAGATGATGCCGTCGTCGGCCAGCGGCGCGATCGCATCCATCAGTCGATCGACCAGGTCACCGTCACCGTCGCGCCACCACAGCAGGACCACGTCGACGACCTCATCGGCATCCTCGTCGAGCAGTTCCCCGCCGCTGGCGTCCTCGACGTCCGCCCTGATGTCGTCGTCGGTGTCCTCGTCCCAGCCCAGCTCCTGCACGACCTGGTCTTTCTGGATGCCCAGCTTCTGGGCGTAGTTCGGGGGGCCACCCTCCGCGACCACGGTCGGAACCTCCTTGGAATCAGGGTCGGCTGTCTACGGCCTATCGTCGCACGACGCCGACAAATACTCGCCGTGCGGTGCGAATCAATAGGTCGCGTCGCACAAGCTCAACGCATTCGACCTGGTGTCGTTGAGACTTTGGATGGTCTGGTTGAACTCCGCCGGGCCTGCGTGACCGGTGATCGCTCTCGCTGTCGCATGTGCACCGTCTACCCAATCCTTGAACGCAGCCTTCAGCTCGTCCGGGATCGCATCGGTGATGCTGCCTGCCACCGCATCGGCGCTCTTGTTCAGCGCATCGACCGCCGGGCCCTCGGTGGTCGCGATGTCGGGGGTGGCCTGGTTGAAGGCGCTCACGTAGGCGTTGACGGCGTCGATCGCATCGGCGCTGGACGTCGACAGCGTCTCGCAGGTGTCGTGCATGGCCTGCGTCGTCAGGGAGGCCTGCCGTTCGGACTCCCGGGCGCTGGACGAGGCGGCCGACTCCGAGGCCGACACCGACATCGAGGTACGGAAGGCCGGCGCGTCGCGCGAGTTGGCCGACGGCTCGCCGCCGGTGACGCTGGTGCAGCCCACCACGCCGGCCAGCACGGCCGCCGCGCTGCCGACCAGCAGCCCGCCGATCCGCAATCTGCGCGCATGTCTGATCAGCACCCCGGCAGGTTACCGGGTAAGGGCCCTGCTCGGCGCGCTGCGAAGAATTCACCAACCGCACGGTTGACTACTCGTCGGTACTGGCTCGATTGCGGCACGATAGAAGTCGGACGGTGCAAAACCTGCACCTCCTACTAAGGAGCTGAAGTTGACCACCGAGTTCGCGCGCCACGACCTGGCTCAAAACTCAAGCAGCCCAAATGATTCCGATCGAGTACGGGTGATCCGCGAAGGCGTCGCGTCATATCTGCCCGATATCGACTCCGAGGAGACCTCGGAATGGCTGGAGTCGTTCGACGACCTGCTGGCCCGTTCGGGCCCGGCCCGGGCGCGCTATCTGATGCTGCGGCTGCTCGAGCGCGCCGGTGAGCAGCGCGTTGCGATCCCGGCGTTGACCTCCACCGACTACGTCAACACCATTCCCACCGAGCTGGAGCCGTGGTTCCCCGGCGACGAGGACGTCGAGCGCCGCTACCGCGCTTGGATTCGGTGGAACGCCGCGATCATGGTGCACCGCGCGCAGCGGCCGGGCGTCGGCGTCGGCGGGCACATCTCCACCTATGCCTCGTCGGCCGCGCTGTACGAGGTCGGCTTCAACCACTTCTTCCGCGGCAAAGCCCACCCGGGCGGCGGCGACCAGATCTTCATCCAGGGCCACGCCTCCCCCGGCATCTACGCGCGCGCCTTCCTCGAAGGCCGGCTCACCGCCGACCAGCTCGACGGCTTCCGCCAGGAACACAGCCACCCCGGCGGCGGGCTGCCGTCCTACCCACACCCGCGGCTGATGCCGGACTTCTGGGAGTTCCCGACCGTGTCGATGGGCCTGGGCCCGATGAACGCGATCTATCAGGCGCGGTTCAACCACTACCTGCACGACCGCGGCATCAAGGACACCTCCGATCAGCACGTGTGGGCGTTCCTCGGTGACGGCGAGATGGACGAGGCCGAGAGCCGCGGCCTGGCCCACGTCGCCGCGCTGGAAGCGCTCGACAACCTGACGTTCGTCATCAACTGCAACCTGCAGCGCCTCGACGGGCCGGTGCGCGGCAACGGCAAGATCATCCAGGAGCTGGAGTCCTTCTTCCGCGGTGCGGGCTGGAACGTCATCAAGGTGGTGTGGGGCCGCGAATGGGACGCCCTGCTGCACGCCGATAAGGACGGCGCGCTGGTGAACCTGATGAACACCACGCCCGACGGTGATTACCAGACCTATAAGGCCAACGACGGCGCGTATGTGCGCGACCACTTCTTCGGCCGTGACCCGCGGACCAAGGCTCTGGTGGCCGATATGAGCGACAGCGAGATCTGGAACCTCAAGCGCGGCGGCCACGACTACCGCAAGGTCTATGCCGCCTACCGCGCGGCGATGGAGCACAAGGGCCAGCCGACGGTCATCCTTGCCAAGACGATCAAGGGTTACTCGCTGGGTGCCCACTTCCAGGGCCGCAACGCCACCCACCAGATGAAAAAGCTTGCGCTGCAAGACCTCAAAGACTTCCGCGATGCCATCCGGATCCCGGTGTCGGACGCGCAGCTCGAGGAGAACCCCTACCTGCCGCCGTACTACCACCCCGGGCCGGAGGCGCCGGAGATCCGCTACCTCATCGACCGCCGCCGGGCCCTGGGCGGCTTCCTGCCGGAGCGCCGTACCAAGACCAAGGTCCTTCCCCTGCCGTCGCGCGACGTGTACAAGGCGCTGAAGAAGGGGTCCGGCCAGCAACAGGTGGCCACCACGATGGCCACTGTGCGCACGTTCAAAGAGCTGTTGCGCGACAAGGAGATCGGCAAGCGGATCGTGCCGATCATTCCCGACGAGGCGCGCACCTTCGGCATGGACTCGTGGTTCCCGAGCCTGAAGATCTACAACCGCAACGGCCAGCTGTACACCGCCGTCGACGCCGAATTGATGTTGGCGTACAAGGAAAGTGAAGTCGGCCAGATCCTGCACGAGGGCATCAACGAGGCCGGCTCGACGGCGTCGTTCACCGCGGTGGGCACGTCCTACTCCACGCACAACGAGCCGATGATCCCGATCTACATCTTCTATTCGATGTTCGGGTTCCAGCGCACCGGCGACGGATTGTGGGCGGCCGCCGATCAGATGGCCCGCGGCTTCGTGCTCGGCGCGACAGCCGGTCGCACCACGCTGACCGGCGAGGGTCTGCAGCACGCGGACGGGCACTCGCTGCTGCTCGCTGCGACCAACCCTGCTGTGGTGGCTTACGACCCGGCGTTCGCCTACGAGATCGCCTACATCGTGGAAAGCGGCCTGGCGCGGATGTACGGCGAGGACCCGGAGAACGTCTACTTCTACATCACCATCTACAACGAGCCCTACGCCCAGCCGCCGGAGCCGGAGAACTTCGACCCCGAAGGCCTGCTGCGCGGCATGTATCGCTACCGGGCGGCCGGGGAGAAGCGCACGAACGTCGCGCAGATCCTGGCCTCGGGCGTGGCGATGCCCGAGGCGCTGCGCGCCGCCGACCTGCTGGCCGAGCGCTGGGACGTCGCCGCCGACGTCTGGTCGGTGACCAGCTGGGGTGAGCTCAACCGCGACGGCGTCGAGGTGGAGAAGGAGCTGCTGCGCCACCCGGACCGGCAGGCCCGGACGCCGTACGTGACGCAGGCGCTGGCCGATACCGCAGGCCCGGCCGTCGCCGTGTCGGACTGGATGCGCGCGGTGCCCGAGCAGATCCGCCCGTGGGTGCCCAACACCTACGTCACGCTGGGCACCGACGGGTTCGGTTTCTCCGACACCCGGCCCGCGGCCCGGCGCTACTTCAACACCGACGCCGAGTCGGTGGTGGTGGCGGTGCTGGAGGCGCTGGCCCGCGACGGCGAGATCGACCCGTCGGTGGCGATCGCGGCAGCCAAGGAGTACCGGATCGACGACGTGATGGCCGCCGAGGTCTCCTACGTCGACACCGGCAGCGCCTAGGTAGTGGCCCCCTGCCCCGTGCGTTTGGTGGGAACATCCAGAAAAGCGGCGTAGCTTTTAGGAGTGAGTGACAACCCGCTCGTCGAGCCGCTCCCGCCGTCCGCGCTGGAGCTGCTGCAGAACGTGCCGGACTCGACGCTGCGCCGGCTCAAGCAGTACTCCGGCCGGCTGGCCACCCAGGCTGTGCAGGCCATGCACGAGCACCTGCCGTTCTTCGGTGAACTCGAGGCCTCGCAGCGCGCCAGCGTGCAGCTCGTTCTGCAGACCGCGGTGGTCAACTTCGCCGAGTGGATCCGTAACCCGCTGAGCAATGTCGGCTACACCGCCGACGCGTTCGCGCTGGTCCCCCAAGACCTCACCCGCCGGATCGCGCTGGCGCAGACCGTCGACATGGTCCGGGTGAGCATGGAGTACTTCGAGGCCGCGGTTCCTGCGCTGGGCCGCAACGACGAGCAGCGCACCGCGCTCTCGATCGGCATCCTGCGCTACAGCCGCGACCTGGCGTTCGCGGCGGCGGCCTCCTACGCCGACGCTGCCGAGGCGCGAGGCTCCTGGGACAGCCGGATGGAGGCCAGCGTCGTCGACGCCGTCGTCCGCGGCGACACCGGCCAGGAGTTACTGTCCCGGGCCGCCGCCCTGAACTGGGACACCACCGCCCCGGCGACCGTCGTCGTCGGCACCCCGCCGGCAGGCCGGGAGGAACTCGCCAGCGAAGACGTCCGCGACATCGCCGCCCGGCACGGCCGCTCGGCCCTGGCCGACGTGCACGGCACCTGGCTGATCGGCATCATCTCCGGGCCACTGGCGCCCACCGACAAATTCTTCAACGACCTCATCAATGCGTTCTCCGACAGTCCGGTGGTGATCGGGCCGACCGCACCCATGCTGACCGCGGCGTATCACAGTGCCAGTGAGGCGATCTCGGGGATGAACGCCGTCGTCGGCTGGAGCGGTGCCCCGCGGCCGGTACTGGCCCGCGAGCTCTTGCCCGAACGGGCGCTACTGGGCGACACCTCGGCGGTGGCCGCGTTGCACACCGAGATCATGCGGCCGCTCGCCGACGCCGGGCCGGCCCTCACCGAGACCCTCGACGCGTACCTCGACAGCGGCGGCGCGATCGAAGCTTGCGCCCGGAAATTGTTCGTTCATCCAAACACCGTGCGCTACCGCCTCAAGCGGATCACCGACTTCACCGGCCGCGATCCCACCCTGCCGCGCGATGCTTACGTGCTGCGAGTGGCGTCCACCGTCGGCCGCCTCGGCTACCCGGCGCCCATCAATACCACGGCAAATAGTCCTGTTGCCCAACTCACACCGCCGTTGGTCGGAAGCCCCGGAAACGTCTGATAAGAGGAATAGATCGCGGCCAGATATCGATGGAGTCGCATCACATGCACTTTTGTGGGACCCCCACAAAAACATAAGACGAGGTTCATAATCTCTTACACCGTGCAAATCCGGTTTCACAATGTTTTCTTAATGAGTGCCCCAAGAACCCGTGATTGCGTTGCTGGCCCCTGGCCAGGGTTCGCAGACCCCCGGCATGCTCGAGCCCTGGCTGGAGCTGCCCGGCGCGGCCGATCAGATCAAGACCTGGTCGGATATCGCCGGTCTGGACCTTGCCCGCCTGGGAACCACGGCATCTGCTGACGAGATCACCGACACTGCGGTCACCCAGCCGCTGGTCGTGGCAGCGACCCTGCTGGCCAACGCCGAGCTGACCAAGCGCGGCACCCTGGCCGGCCGCAAGACCGTCGTCGCAGGCCACTCCGTCGGCGAGATCGCGGCCTACGCGATCGCGGGCGTCATCTCCGCCGACGACGCGGTCAAGCTGGCCGCCGTCCGCGGCGCCGAAATGGCCAAGGCCTGCGCCATCGAGCCGACCGGCATGTCCGCCATCCTGGGTGGCGACGAGGCCGAGGTACTGGAGGCGCTGGCACGTCTTGACCTGATCCCCGCCAACCGCAACGCCGCAGGTCAGATCGTGGCGGCCGGAGCGGTCGCGGCCCTGGAGAAGCTGGCCGAGGATCCGCCGGCCAAGGCCCGGGTGCGCCAGCTGGCCACCGCAGGCGCATTCCACACCCACTACATGGCTTCCGCGCTCGACGGGTATGCGGCAGCAGCGGCCGAGGTTGCGACCAACGAGCCGACCACCGCGCTGTTGAGCAACGCCGACGGTCAGCCGGTATCTTCTGCGGCGGACGCGATGGAGAAGCTCGTCGCGCAACTCACCCGCCCGGTGCGCTGGGATCTGTGCACCGACACCATGCGGCAGCTCTTTGAGGACGCAGAGGGCAGCGCGATCGTCGAGTTCCCGCCCGCGGGGACTCTGGCCGGGATCGCCAAACGAGAACTTCGGGGGGTCGCCAACCGTGCGATCAAGACACCCGCAGACCTGGACGGACTCGCCGAGCTCTAACCGTTCGTCCAGGACAACCACATAGCAAGCGTTTCACCCAAGTAGCACAACCGATTACGAAGGAGCCACCGTGCCCGCCTCTCAGGAAGAAATCATCGCCGGCCTCGCCGAGATCATCGAAGAAGTGACCGGCATCGAGCCGTCTGAGGTCACCCCGGAGAAGTCGTTCGTCGACGACCTGGACATCGACTCGCTGTCGATGGTGGAGATCGCCGTTCAGACCGAGGACAAGTACGGCGTGAAGATCCCCGACGAGGACCTCGCCGGTCTGCGCACCGTCGGTGACGTCGTCTCTTACATCCAGAAGCTCGAGGAAGAGAACCCCGAGGCTGCTGCCGCCCTGCGCGAGAAGTTCGCAGCAGAATGACCAGGCCTTCCACTGCTAACGGCGGTTTTCCCTCCGTCGTGGTGACCGCCGTCGAGGCCACCACGGCTCTTGCTGCGGACATCGAGAGCACGTGGAAGGGCCTGCTGGCCGGCGAAAGCGGTATTCGCGAGCTCACCGATGACTTCGTCACCAAATGGGACCTGCCAGTGCGTATCGGCGGTCACCTGGTCGACAACATCGACGAGCACATGACCCGCATCGATATGCGCCGCATGTCCTACGTGCAGCGGATGTCGAAGCTGCTGTCGGGCCGGTTGTGGGAGACCGCGGGCAAGCCCGAGGTCGACCCCGACCGGTTCGCGGTGGTCATCGGTACCGGTCTGGGTGGCGGCGAGAAGATCGTCGAGACCTACGACGCGATGAACGAGGGCGGGCCCCGCAAGGTGTCCCCGCTCGCCGTTCAGATGATCATGCCGAACGGCGCCGCTGCGGTGGCCGGTCTGGAGCTGGGCGCGCGCGCCGGGGTCATCACCCCGGTGTCCGCCTGCTCCTCCGGTTCCGAGGCGATCGCCCACGCGTGGCGTCAGATCGTCATGGGTGACGCCGACTTCGCCGTCTGTGGTGGCGTGGAAGGCGGCATCGAGGCACTGCCCATCGCGGCGTTCTCGATGATGCGCGCCATGTCGACCCGCAACGACGACCCGGCCGGGGCCTCACGTCCGTTCGACAAGGACCGTGACGGCTTCGTGTTCGGCGAGGCCGGCGCGATGATGATCATCGAGACCGAGAAGCACGCCCTGGCCCGTGGTGCCAAGCCGCTGGCTCGGCTCATGGGTGCCGGCATCACCTCGGACGCCTTCCACATGGTGGCCCCGGCGCCGGACGGCCTGCGGGCCGGCCAGGCGATGAAGCGGGCGATGGAGACGGCGGGCTTGTCCCCCAAGGACATCAGCCACGTCAACGCCCATGCCACGGCAACCCCGATCGGTGACACCGCTGAGGCCAACGCCCTGCGGGTGGCCGGTGTGGGACACGCCGCGGTGTACGCACCGAAGTCGGCCCTGGGCCACTCGATCGGTGCGGTCGGTGCGCTGGAATCCATCCTCACCGTGCTGGCACTGCGTGACGGCGTCATCCCGCCGACACTGAACTACGAGACACCGGATCCGGAGATCGACCTGGATGTCGTTGCGGGAGAACCGCGTTACGGCGACTACCAGTACGCGATCAACAACTCATTCGGGTTCGGAGGGCACAACGTCGCGATCGCCTTCGGGCGGTACTGACACCGTTCCGGGGGAAAGGACTAGCAGGAAGCAATGGCAGGGTTGACTCGTCTTTCGACGGGGAACGGCTTCCCCAACGTGGTCGTCACCGGCGTTGCGATGACGACCGCCCTGGCATCCGATGCCGACAGCACCTGGAAGAAGCTGTTGGACGGGCAGAGCGGTATCCGGCTTCTCAACGACGAGTTCGTCGAGAAGTACGACCTACCGGTGCGAATCGGTGGGCATCTGGTCGAGGAGTTCGACGGCGAGCTGACTCGCGTCGAACTTCGTCGGCTGTCTTACCTGCAGAAGATGTCCACGGTCCTGAGTCGGCGGGTCTGGCAGAACGCCGGCTCCCCGGAGGTGGATCCCAAGCGGTTGATGGTGTCGATCGGCACCGGCATGGGATCCACCGAGGAACTGGTGTTCGCCTATGACGGAATGCGCGCCAAAGGGCTGAAAGCGGTTTCGCCCCTTGCGGTTCAGATGTATATGCCCAACGCCGCCGCGGCGGCTGTCGGCCTGGAGCTGAAGGCCAGGGCCGGGGTCATCACCCCGGTTTCGGCCTGTGCCTCGGGCTCGGAGGGCATCGCGCAGGCATGGCGGCAGATCGTTCTCGGCGAAGCCGACATCGCGGTGTGCGGTGGCGTCGAGACCAGGATCGAGGCCGTGCCGATCGCAGGCTTCGCTCAGATGCGAATTGTCTTGTCCACCACCAACGACGATCCGGCCGGGGCATGCCGGCCGTTCGACAAGGACCGTAACGGCTTCGTCTTCGGTGAGGGCGGTGCGCTCATGGTCATCGAGACCGAAGAGCACGCCAAGGCCCGCGGGGCCAACATCCTCGCGCGCATCATGGGGGCAGGCATCACCTCGGACGGGTACCACATCGTGGCGCCCGACCCGAACGGTGAGCAGGCGGGTCATGCGATCACACGGGCAATCCAGCTCGCGGGTCTCGAGCCCTCCGATATCGATCACATCAATGCCCATGCGACGGGCACCCAGGTGGGCGACGTCGCGGAAGGCAAGGCAATCAACAATGCGCTCGGCAATCACCGGCCGGCCGTCTACGCGCCGAAGTCGGCGTTGGGCCACTCGGTGGGCGCTGTCGGCGCGGTGGAGTCGATCCTCACCGTGCTGGCGCTGCGGGACGGCGTCGTGCCGCCCACGCTCAATCTGCGCAACCTCGATCCGGAGATCGATCTGGACGTGGTGGCCGGCGAACCCCGGCCAGGCAACTACCAGTACGCGATCAACAACTCGTTCGGATTCGGTGGTCACAACGTCGCGATCGCCTTCGGGAAGTACTGAAATCCTCAGACTCGAAGCATCCGCGCACACATGGAGGTTTAGATGACGATCATGGCCCCTGAGACGGTCGGCGAATCACTCGACCCGCGCGACCCGCTGCTGCGGCTGTCCACGTTCTTCGACGACGGCAGCGTGCAGCTGCTGCATGAGCGTGACCGCTCCGGTGTGCTCGCCGCGGCCGGCAGCGTCAACGGTGTGCGCACGATCGCCTTCTGCACCGACGGCACCGTCATGGGTGGTGCCATGGGCGTGGAGGGCTGCCAGCACATCGTCAACGCCTACGACACCGCCATCGAGGAGCAGAGCCCGATCGTGGGCATCTGGCACTCCGGCGGCGCCCGACTGGCCGAAGGTGTCAAGGCGCTGCACGCCGTGGGACTGGTCTTCGAGGCCATGATCCGCGCATCGGGTTACATCCCGCAGATCTCGGTCGTGGTCGGCTTCGCCGCCGGCGGCGCCGCGTACGGCCCGGCGCTGACCGACGTCGTGATCATGGCCCAGGAGGGCCGGGTGTTCGTCACCGGCCCCGACGTGGTGCGCAGCGTGACCGGCGAGGACGTCGATATGGCTTCCCTCGGCGGGCCCGACACCCACCACAAGAAGTCCGGTGTCTGCCACATCGTCGCCGACTCCGAGCTCGACGCCTATGAGCGCGGCCGCCGGTTGGTCGGATTGTTCTCCCAGCAGGGTCATTTCGACCGCAGCAAGGCCGAGGCCGGGGATTCCGACCTGCACGCGCTGCTGCCGGAATCGGCTCGCCGCGCCTACGACGTGCACCCACTGGTCGAGGCACTGCTCGACGCCGACACCCCGTTCGAGGAATTCCAGGGTAAGTGGGCGCCGTCGATCGTCGTCGGCCTGGGCCGGCTGTCCGGGCGCACCGTCGGCGTGATCGCCAACAACCCGCTGCGCCTCGGCGGCTGCCTGAACTCCGAAAGTGCCGAGAAGTCAGCACGTTTCGTGCGGTTGTGCGACGCCTTCGGCATCCCGCTGGTGGTCGTTGTCGACGTGCCCGGTTACCTGCCCGGCGTGGATCAGGAGTGGGGTGGCGTGGTGCGTCGCGGCGCGAAGCTGCTGCACGCCTTCGGTGAGGCCACCGTTCCGCGAGTGACGCTGGTGACGCGAAAGATCTACGGCGGGGCCTACATTGCGATGAACTCGCGGTCGTTGGGCGCCACCAAGGTGTTCGCCTGGCCGGACGCCGAGGTCGCGGTGATGGGCGCGAAGGCCGCGGTCGGCATCCTGCACAAGAAGAAGCTGGCCGCCGCACCGGATCACGAACGCGATGCGCTGCACGAGGAATTGGCCGCCGAGCACGAGCGGATCGCCGGCGGTGTGGACAGCGCTGTCGAGATCGGCGTGGTCGACGAGAAGATCGACCCGGCGCACACCCGCAGCAAGCTGACGCAGGCGCTCGCCGAGGCCCCGGCACGGCGCGGGCGGCACAAGAACATTCCGCTGTAGTCAGGCGCGGGCCAGGAGTTCGTCGGCCACGTCCAACGTCCGGGCGCGGTCGGCCTCGACCAGCCCGATGCGGGTGCGTCGATCGACGATGTCATCGGCGCTCAGCGCGCCCTCATGGGTGACCGCGAACTCGAATTCCGCACGAGTGACGTCGATTCCGTCGGCCACCGCATCAGTGGGCCGCTCACACCGGGCTGAGGCGATCACGTTGGGTGACTCCGCACCGTAGCGCGCCACCAGCGAGCCCGGCAGATCACTCGTCGTGCGCAGCGTCGCAACAGGATTGGCGGCTGCCCCCACCAACGGCAGGTTCCGGGTCCGGCACGGCTGGGCCGTCATCGCCCGGGCGGCCAGCGCACGGTCGAGCACGTCCTCGGCCATGTGCCGGTATTCGGTGAGCTTGCCGCCGACGACGCTGAACACACCGTTGGAGGATTCGATCACCGCGTGGTCGCGCGACAAGTCAGAGGTTCTGCCCTCCCCCGTGTCGATCAAGGGGCGCAACCCCGCGTATGCGCCCTTGACGTCGGCGGTCGTCAACGCGGTTCCCAGGGCCGTGTTGACGGTGTCGAGCAGGAAGCCGATCTCGCCCGGAGTCGGTTCCGGCACATCGGGAATCGGGCCGGGCGCATCCTCATCGGTCAAGCCGAGATAGACGCGGCCGAGCTGTTCGGGCATCGCGAACACGAACCGGTTGATCTCGCCGGGGATCGGAATGGTCAGCGCCGCAGTCGGATTCCCGAAGGAGACGGCGTCGAACACCAGGTGTGTTCCCCGGCTGGGGCGCAACTTGATCGCGGCGTCCACCTCGCCGGCCCACACCCCGGTCGCGTTGATGACCGCTCGGGCATTGACGTCCAGCGATTCGCCGGTCAGTTCGTCGACCAATCGCACCGAGGTGCCGCTGGCAGCCGCCGCCGACACCCTGGTCAGGATCCGCGCGCCGTGCTGAGCGGCGGTGCGGGCGACCGCAACCACCAACCGGGCGTCGTCGATGAGTTGGCCGTCGTAGGCCAGCAGACCACCGTCGAGACCCTCGCGTCGGACGGTGGGCACCATCGCCAGTGCCTGCGGAACGCCGACCCGCCGCGACCGCGGCAGGGTCGACGACGTGGTGCCGGCCATAATCCGCAACGCATCGCCGGCCATGAAACCTGTTCTGATCAAGGCACGTTGGCTACGACCCATCGAGGGCAGCAGCGGAACCAACTGCGGCATGGCGCTCACCAGATGCGGCGCGTTGCGAGTCATCAGGATGCCGCGCTCGATCGCGCTGCGCCGGGCGATGCCGACGTTGCCGGTGGCCAGGTAGCGCAGGCCGCCGTGCACGAGCTTGGAGCTCCACCGGCTGGTACCGAAAGCCAGGTCGTGCTTTTCGACCAGCAGCACCGACAGGCCGCGGCTGGCCGCGTCAAGCGCGATGCCGGTGCCGGTGATACCGCCGCCGATCACGACGACGTCGACGCGGGCACCGTCACCGAGCTCCATCAGGTCAGTGGCGCGGCGTCCGGCATTGAGGGCGGTCAGGTCACTCATGGGGCGAGGTATCCGTTCAGTGCATGTGACAGTTCGACGCTCAGCGCGTCGGCGTCGAGGATGGGTTCGACGATCTGGGCGGACTGGATTGCGGACTGGCCGATCAACAGCACCATCGCCGATAGCTGGCGGACGTCGCCGGCCCGCACGCTGCCGTCAGCTTGAGCGTCCCGCAGCGCGTCGACGAGCAAGTCGATGAGGATCTGCTGGCTGGTACCCAGCCGTCCGGCGATGTAGGTCATCGCCAAGTCGGGGGCTGATCGCAGCACCGACGTGATCAGTTCGTCGTCGCGCAGGCGGCGAGCCACCTCGACGATCCGCTCGACCAGGCCGGTTCGGCCCGGCTGGGTGGCCGGCACGGCGCGCCAGGTACCGGTGATTCGCTCAGTGAGCAGCGACGCGACGATCGTGCGGGTGTCTGGCCAGCGGCGATACACGGTCGGACGGCTGACGCCGGCACGACGGGCGATTTCGGCCAGCGTGACGCGCTCGACCCCGAAATCCCGGACACAGCTGGCGGCGGCGGCCATGATCCGGTCGCCGATGCCGACCGATTCGTCGTTACTGATTGACAGCATCTGTAATACTGTAACGCATGAGCGACGATGCCCGCACCCTGGTTCCCCCGATGGCCTGGAACGCCTGGGGTGATCCGGAGGCCGCCAAACCCCTGTCCGACGGCATCAAGGCACTGCTCGAGCAGGCGCTGGGCGTGACGGCGAGCGAGATCCCGGCCCCGGCCATCGATGAGGTAGAGGTGCGACCGTCGGCGTTGGCGGACGCGCACCGCGACGCCCTCGCCGAGTTCGTCGGAGCCGAGTACGTCCGGACCGATGATCGTGATCGCCTACTGTATGCGGGCGGCAAGTCGACGCTGGATCTGTTGCGCCGCAAGCAAACTCATCAGGATGCCCCCGATGCAGTCCTGCTTCCCGGCAACGAGGACGAGATCGCGACGGTGTTGCGCTACTGCTCGCAGCACGGCATCGCAGTCGTGCCGTTCGGCGGCGGTACCAGCGTGGTCGGCGGGCTCGACCCTATTCGCGGCGAATTCGCCGCGGTCATCTCCCTGGACCTGCGCCGGCTTGACGCGCTGCACTCGCTGGACGAGACGTCGATGCAGGCCGAGTTGGGCGCCGGCGTCACCGGGCCGGACGCCGAACGGCTGCTGGGCGAACATGGCTTCTCGCTCGGACACTTCCCGCAGAGCTTCCGGTTCGCCACCATCGGCGGATATGCGGCCACCCGGTCCTCGGGACAGGATTCGGCGGGCTACGGCCGGTTCAACGACATGATCCGGGGGCTGAGGGTGGTCACGCCGGTCGGCGTCCTCGACCTCGGCCGCGCGCCGGAGACCGCAGCCGGACCCGATCTGCGTGAGCTGTTCTCCGGGTCTGAGGGCGTTTTCGGTGTGATCACCCGCGTGCGCCTTCGGGTGCACCCCGTCCCGGAGACCACGCTCTACGAGGCGTGGTCGTTCCCCGACTTCGCCACTGGCGCGGCCGCACTGCGTGCGGTGACCCAGATCGGCACCGGCCCGACTGTGCTGCGGTTATCCGACGAGGCCGAGACCGGCGTGAACCTGGCGACCACCGGCAACATCGGCGAGCAGAGCATCACCGGCGGCTGTCTGGCGCTCACCTTGTTCGAGGGAAGCGCCGCGCACACCGAGAGCCGGCACGCCGAAACCCGCGCGGTGCTGGAGGCCCAGGGCGGGACGTCGTTGGGTGAGGCCCCGGCGCGCGCGTGGGAGCACGGCCGCTTCGACGCCCCCTATCTGCGCGACTCGCTGCTGGCCGCAGGCGCGTTGTGCGAGACGCTCGAGACGGCCACCACGTGGGCCAACCTGGCGACGTTGAAGACGGCGGTCACCGATGCGCTGACGAACTCGCTTGCCGAAAGCGGCACGCCGGTCCTGGTGATGTGCCACATTTCGCATGTGTACCCGACCGGCGCATCGCTCTACTTCACGGTGGTCGCCGGCCAGCGCGGTGATGTCGCTGAACAATGGCTGGCCGCGAAAGTCGCTGCCTCGAACGCGATTTCACGCGGCGGTGGGACCATAACCCACCACCACGCGGTCGGGGCCGATCACCGGCCGTGGATGGCCGCCGAGATCGGCGAACTAGGCGTGAAGGTGCTGCAGGCCGTCAAGCAGGCGGTCGATCCGGCGGGAATCCTGAACCCGGGCAAGCTGATTCCATGATCTCCCGCGTCACGGTCCTGACGAACCCGAAATCGGGTCACGGTAATGCACCCCATGCCGGGGAGCTGGCGGTGGCCCGCTTCCAGGAGCTCGGCATCGACGTGACCGGCATCGTCGGACGTGACGCCGCCCACGCGCGCCAACTGGTCGACGAGGCGCTGACCCGCGAGACGGACGCGCTGGTCGTGATCGGCGGCGACGGCGTGATCCGCCTGGCGATCCAGGCGTTGGCGCGCACTGACATTCCGCTCGGCATCGTGCCGGCCGGCACCGGAAACGACCATGCCCGCGAGTACCGCTTGCCGATGGCCGATCCGGTGGCCGCAGTAAACGTGATCGCGGTCGGATACACCGAAACCGTCGACCTCGGGCACATCAAGGGCGCCGACGGGTCCAGCACCTGGTTCGGAACGGTCGCCGCGACCGGGTTCGACTCACTGGTCAGCGACCGGGTGAACCGCATGAGTTGGCCGCACGGCCGGATGCGGTACAACGTGGCGCTGGTCGCGGAGATCTCGCGGTTGCGACCCTTGCCTTTTCGACTGGTGCTCGACGGTGAACGCGAGATCGTCGCCGACCTCACGCTGGTGGCGTTCGGCAACACCCGCAGCTACGGCGGCGGCATGCTGATCACTCCGGGCGCTGATCATTCCGACGGGATGCTCGACATCACGATGGTGGGCGCGTCGTCGCGCACGAAACTCATCCGGCTGTTCCCCACCGTGTTCAAGGGCACGCACGTGAACCTCCCCCAGGTCACGACGGCCCGCGCCCGGACGGTCACGGTGGACTCCCCTGGTATCAACGCCTACGCCGACGGCGACTACGTGTGCCCGTTGCCCGCGGAGATCGCCGCGGTTCCGGCTGCTCTGAAAATTATTGTGCCGGAGAAGGTTTAGCGCTCCAACGCCTTCGCGCAACCGTCGAGAACCGCGGCGAAATTCCACGGCAGGAGCTTGGAGCTGAGCGCTTCCATCGCCTTACCACCACCACGGGCCGGATGGGTATACGTGCTCACCCAATCGACGTGGGTGCCGCCATCTGTGGGGGTGAAGGTCAAAGTGCCACCCTGGTGGTCGAACGCCGGAACGGACCCGACGATCAGATAGGTATAGCTGTGCGGCGGGTCGTAGGCGACGATCTCCTCGCGAAACCACAGACCGATGGCGAAGCCTGTTCGGATTGCGCCCAAGCCCGGCGGCGGCGAATCTTTCGCCCACTCGGCCGTCACGATCAGCGGCGCCGACTTCAGGTTGACCGGATCGGCCAACCAGGCGAAGACCTTCTCGGGCGGTGCGGCGATCGTCTTCTCGACGTGGAGATGGACCATGAGACTCAGGCTAGGTCTCGTTCACGCCGCGCGCGCAGACCGGCGTACGCGAACAGCAGTCCGGTGCCGATCTCGGCGAGTGCGGTCGCCCAGGAGAACCAGGTGACGTTGATTCGCGGACCGCTGCCCAGGCCGGCGAACATCGCGAGTTCCGGCGCGCGGGCATATCCACGCAACGCCAGGACGATGGCAATCACAACGATCAACCCCTGAACCGTTCCGCCGGCCATGACGAACATCGGCGATGCGGCCATTCCCCGGCGCAGGTGATCGAGGACGTGGAGGCCCCAGCCGAACAAAAATGCCCAGGCTGAAACACGCAGAAACGTTCGTGAATGAGTAATCGTCGTCGCCATGCGGCCCCCATCGATCTACTACAAACGATAGTAGAACGGCGAACGGCCTGGAACAAGCGCCCAAAAACTGTCACCCCGCGATGGCATGATCGAATGTATGTTCGATGCCGGGTTGAGTTCCGCGAGCGATGCGGGCGTGGTGGATGCCCTCGTCGACTTCGCGCGTAGCGAGGCCCAGGACGCTGCGCGGCGGGTCGCAGCCATCGGCGAGTTGGTGGCGCGGCGCTGCGCAGACAACGAGCACGCGCACTGGGCATGTGACGAGTGGGATGCCGCGGTCGCCGAGGTGTCGGCGGCGTTGCACATCACTTCTGGTCGGGCTTCGAGCGAGATGTTGATGGCAATGTCGCTGCGGCATCGGTTGCCGAGGGTGGCGGAGCTGTTCGCGGCGGGCGTGTTGAGTTATCGGGTGTGTGAGGCGATCACCGATCGCACCTACCTGATCCAAGACCAAGCAACCTGGGCGTTGGTGGACAAGGCTATTGCCGAGGATGCAGTTGCCTGGGGTGCGTTGTCGGCGCTGAAGTTGCAGCGCGCCATCGACTACTGGGTAGATCGTTACGACCCGGGTGCGGTGCGCCGGGTGCAGTCGAGGGCCCGGGATCGTGACGTCGTAGTCGACATGCAGAACGCCCGTGATGGAGTCGTCGAGATTCGGGGGGCGGTGACCGTCGTCGACGGCGCGGTGGTGCAGCGCCGTTTGACGCAGATCGCGTATTCGGTGTGCGAGGACGATCCACGCACCATCGCCCAGCGCCGCTCCGATGCGATGGGCGCCATGGCCGCCGGCGCGGACCGCTTGGCGTGCCTGTGCGGCAACCCCGACTGCCCCGCCGCCGGGGACGATCCGCGTGCGGCCGGCGTGGTGGTGCACGTGGTGGCCGAGGCCGAGGCGCTCCAGGCGCAAGCGGATCGTGTCAGGCATGGTGAGCAGTCCGACACCTCAACCGAACCTGCGAACCGGAGGGCACCCAGTGGGGTGATGACCGGCCATCGGGGCATCGTTCCAACACCGCTGCTGGCTCAGCTCATCAATTCTGGTGCGAAAGTGCGGTACGTACGCCCTCCGAAGAAGAGCGTGTCAGATGGTTTGTGTGAGGTAGTGGTGCTCCCGATTTGAAAGCCGAGACACACTGATGACCGTGGTGGATAAGAAGCTTGAGCGTGAAGAACGTCGGCGTGAGCAGCGAGCGGGTGTAGAAGCCCTGGAGGCCTCGGGCGCTCTTGATGAGCTGTACGCGATGATCGACGCTGGCGAGGTCACTCTCGAGGGTAAGGATGGATTGATCCAGCAGCTGATCAAGGCGGGCCTGGAACGGGGGTTGCAGGCCGAGCTCAGCGATCACCTCGGTTACGACAAGGGCGATCCCGAGGCTGCGTTGTTCCCGAACTCACGCAACGGCTCGTCGGCGAAGACGGTGGCCACCAGCGTCGGCGATGTCGAACTGGCGATCCCGCGTGATCGCGACGCCACGTTCACCCCCACGCTGGTGCCCAAGGGCTCGCGCCGAGTTGGGGGGCTCGACGACATGATCGTCTCGCTGTATGCCGGCGGGATGACGGTGCGCGATATCGAGCATCACCTCGCATCGACGATCGGGACCGAGATCAGTCGCGAGACGATCTCCAAGATCACCGACGAGGTCCTCGAGGAGGTGCTGGCCTGGCAGCGTCGCCCGCTCGAATCGTTCTACCCGGTGATCTATCTCGACGCGATCGTGGTCAAGGTCCGTGACGGTGCCCATGTGCGTAACAAGGCCGCCCACATCGCCGTTGGCGTCGATATGGAGGGCGTGAAACACGTTCTGGGGATCTGGATTCAGGCCACCGAGGGCGCGAAGTTCTGGGCCGGGGTGTGCGCCGAGTTGGCCAATCGTGGTGTCGCCGACGTCCTGATCGTGTGCTGCGACGGACTGACCGGATTCCCCGAGGCGATCGAGGCGACCTGGCCAGACTCGTTGGTGCAGACCTCATCTATTAACAATGGGTGGGCCGGGATGGTCTCGGCGTTCACCTGCACCACCACGGGCAGGACCTGTGCAAACGCGTCACCTTCGAGGTCCACATGCAGACCTGTCCGCCCGTGGTGGCTGCGGGGCTTGGACCGGCCAGCGAGAGCAGCACCACCGGTAACAGCGGCGAGTGCCGAGATGAGGTTCCGGGCACGCCCCGTCATTGCAGCGTGAACCTTCGGATCGAAGGGATCTGACTGCAATGAATCAGGATAGTCCGGACGGTGCAAGTCGTTTCTGGTGCGGCATCGATTGGGGCGGATGCTCCCATCACCTCTGCGTCCTCGACGACAACGGCCACCAGCTCCTCAGCCGAAAGATCGCGCACACCGTCGACGGTTTGATGGCCCTGGTCGAGGTGATCGCCTCGTTGGCCGGCTCGGTGCGCATCGCCATCGAACGTGCTGAGGGCTTGCTCGTCGAGCATCTGCAACAGCACTGTGGCGCCGAAATCTATTGCGTTTCACCGAAGATCTCGGCGCGTGCACGTGAACGGTATCGGATGGCGGCAGCCAAGTCCGACGAGTTCGATGCCTACGTTTTGGCCGACACATTGCGTCATCAGTACGCTCAGTGGCGGCCCTTAGCTGTTGCGTCACCGGCACTGGCCGAGCTCATCGCGGTCAGCCGGGATCGTCAGCGCATCCTGGACATGCAAGTGGATACCGAGAATCGGCTGCGGTCGATCCTGGAGGCCTACCACCCCGCACCTTTGCACCTGTTCTCCTCATTGGACCGTGACATCACCCTGGCGTTCATCCGGACCTTTCCCACTCCCGCGCAGGCGAGCAGGATCACGACTAGACGAATGGGTGGATTCACCGGCCGACACGGCTACAGTGGCCGACAGAAACCCGAGACCCTCATCGCCCGGATGCAGCCTCATCTGTTGTCGGCCAGCGAAGGCACCGTCGCCGGTAAAGCTTTGGCGGCCAAAGCCTTTACAGAACAGCTCGCGCTACTCAACACTCATCTTCGAGCTCACGACAAGCGGCTGGGCGAGCTGCTCGACATGCACCCGGACACCCCGATCTTCACCAGTTTCCCCGGTATCGGACCCGTCACCGCCGGCGTCTTGATCTCCGAAATGGGTGAACAGCGCAGCCGTTTCCCATCGGCGCCGTCGTTATTGGCCGAGACCGGCTTGGCTCCGGTCACCAAGGCCTCCGGGCGCACCCGTCAGGTGAGGTTCCGCTACGCCGCCAACCGGCGAATGCGCCACGCCATCGACTGGTGGATGTTCGTCGCCGTTCGTGAAGACCCTTGGTCGGCCGACATCTACGAACACGCCCGCGCCGCCGGCCAACCACACCATCGTGCTCTGCGTGGCCTGGGTGCGCGCTGGTGCCGCATTCTGTGGCGCTGCTGGCACGATCACGCCCTCTACGACCCGGTCATCCACCGCCGCGCCACCGCGGCGTAGTCCGCCGATCCCATCACCGCGCTGAGCAAACCGAGTCAGTCGCGGCGACCGAACACGTCCGCGATGAAAGGTTGACAGCGGGAGTCTGTGTGGTGCACTTGATCCGCGCAGCGATGCGTTTCGTGTCCTACACCCAGCGAAAGGCCGTCGCGGCCGCACTCAAAACGGTGTATCAGGCGCCCGACGCCGAGGCCGCTAGGGCGGCGTTGGACGCGTTCGCGGCCTCCGATCTCGGTCAAGCCAACCCGAACACGGTGCGGGTCTTCGAGGACGCGTGGGAGCGGTTCACTCCCTTCTTGGCGTTCCCGCCGATGCTGCGCCGGGTCATCTACACCACCAACGCCATCGAGTCGCTGAACTACCAACTGCGCAAGATCATCAAAAACCGCGGCCACTTCCCCAACGACGCGGCGGTGGTCAAGCTGCTGTGGCTGGCGATCTGCAACATCGAAGACAAACGGGCCCGCGACCGCGCCAAGGAACGCGGGCGCGGGCTCGGCACGAAACGCACCGCCGAAGCCCGCCTCGTCGAGGGCCAGATCACCACTAACTGGAAACAAGCCCTCGCCCAACTCGCCCTGGCCTACCCCGAACGAATCAACCCCTACCTCTAACCCCAACGAGCACAATTACTTACACAAAAATCTTGACAAGCTCCCGAAGAATGAGCCCGAACCGCAGTACCGGCCGTCGACCGCACTCGACGACTGGGTGCGGATGCGGGACATGACGTGTCGCTTCCCGAATTGCGATGTGCCCGCCGAGTTTTGCGATGTCGACCACACCATCGCCTGGCCGTTCGGCCCGACGCACCCGTCCAACCTGGCCTGTATGTGCCGAAAACATCATCTGCTCAAGACCTTCTACGCCGGCTGGTCGGATCGTCAACACCCCGACGGCACCATCACGTGGACCTCACCGACCGGACGCACGTACATCACCAGACCCGGCAGTCGCTTATTCCTGCCGACGTGGAACACCACCACGGCCACCCTGCCGCCACCCATAGGCGAACCGCCGCCAACCATCGGCATCATGATGCCGACCCGACGCAAGACTCGGGCAGCCCAACGTGCCCACCGCATCAACCAAGAACGCAAACTCAACGACGCCCGCGTCGCCGAACGCACCCGACCCCCACCGTTCTGATCGGTGTGGCTTAGCCGACTCCCCTGCTGAGCCAGCTCACCTCGCCGCCGTCACCGCCATCGCGGTACGGCTCGAGCGCCTCATCCCATGCCGTGCCGAGCACGGAGTCGAGCTCGGCGGCCAGCGTGTCGGCGCCCGAGGACATCAGGGTCCGCAGTCGCATCTCGCCGACCATGATGTCGCCGTTGGCACTCATCGTTCCGGCCCATAGACCGAGCTGCGGCGTGTGGCAGAACCGCTCGCCGTCCACGCCGGCGCTGGGATCCTCGGTGACCTCGAACCGCAGGACCGACCATGAGCGCAGCGCATTCGCCAGCCGGGCACCGGTGCCGACGGGACCAACCCAGTTGGTCACCGCCCGCAACTGCCCAGGCATCGCCGGCTGTGGGGTCCAGTTCAAGTTCGCCCTGGCATTCAGGGTCGACGACAGAGCCCACTCGACATGTGGGCATACCGCTGCGGGAGAGGCGTGGATGTACACCACGCCAGTCGTCGCATCGGCGAACTGGTTCGACGCACGCATCACCTTGCTCCTTCGGCTCTACGAGGGACGTCTTCCCCAACGACCTGGTGTAACCGAGTTGCAATAGTGTCGTGCGTGTCTATTGTGCCTTGTGAGGCCTGTGTTGCGCTAGTGCGGTGTGTACTCTCTCAGAACTTCATCAGAGAGCGCCCGCCAGACCGGTTTGGCCCACTCGTCGAAATCCCGGTCCGTGAGCACTACCAGCGACAACGCCAGTTCCGGCTCGACCCAGATGAACGTGCCGGTCTGGCCGAAGTGACCGAAGGTCCGCGGCGAGTTCGACGAGCCCGTCCAATGTGGTGATTTGTTGTCGCGAATCTCGAAGCCCAGACCCCAATCGTTGGGCCGCTGCACCCCGAAACCGGGCAACACCCCGGTCAGACCCGGAAACTGCACGCTGATCGCCTGCTCGTGCAACTGAGCTGACACCGTCGTCGGCGCCAGCAGGTCCGCGGCGAACGCCACCAGATCGGCGACCGTGGAGACGCCGCCGTAGCCGGCCGCCTCCGCGCCGCCGTCCAACTCCGACGCGGCCATCCCCAGGGGTTCGAACACCGCCTCGGCCAGATACCGACCGAATTCGATCCCGGACTCGGCTTCGATCGTCTCGGCCAGCACCTGGAAGCCGTAGTTCGAATAGACCCGCCGTTTGCCGGGCTCGGCCATCACCTCCGCCGAGTGCATCGAGAGCCCCGAGGCGTGCGACAGCAGATGCCGGACCGTGCTGCCCGGCGGACCCGCGGGGGTGTCCAACTCCACGACGCCCTCTTCGATCGCCACCTGTGCGGCGCGCGCCGCGAGCGGTTTGGTCACCGATGCGAGCCGGAATCGGCGAGCAGTGTCGCCGTACTCGGCCAGGACCCCGGCGCTGCCCACCACCGCGGCGGCGGCGGCCGGGCACGGCCAGTCGGCGATCGAGTCGAGTGGCGTGGCCATCAAGATCAGGCTACGCGGGCGCCGTCAGCAGACCGGTGTAGGCCTGGTCGATCCAGTCGTGGACCTCGGCCACCGCAGACGCCGACTCGCGCACCCGTGGCTCGCGCAGCGCCGCCCGCAACACTGTCAGCGCCTCGCGATACCGGCCACGGCGCACCAGCACCGCCCCACGCATCGCAGAATCCACGCCATCGGCAGACTCCAACGCGCGCAAGTAATCGTCGGCCTCATCGAGTTCGCCTGCAGCCAAAGCAATTTCGACCGCACCGCGCAGCAGCCGCGGCAGGTGGCGCGGGTCGGCCTCCTCGATCGCTGCCCGCGCCTCGGCCCGCGCGGTGTCCACATCGCCCAGCGCGCAGCGCAATAGCGCCGCACCGGGCTGCGGCACGACCCCCGATTCGCGGGCTCGGGCATACGCCGCGAACGCTCCGTCGACATCACCGCGACGACGCCGGAGTTCACCGAGCTGGTAGTACGCCTCGCCGGCGGCCGCCGGTGCTGCGCCAACCAACGTCATCGCACGCAGGACCGCGGAGCGTTCGGCCGCGAGATCCCTGTCGTCGCTCACTACGGCGACGACCGTTTCCAGATAGGTCAGTCGAACGGAGGCGGGGCTGTCCGGCGCCTCGGCCAGCAGTCCGCGCGCCCGACTGATCCACGCCTGCCCGACGGATACCTCACCCCGCGACAACCACGCCGACCCCAGTTCGACCGCCTTGCCCGCGGCCGCATTGGGATCGGTTCGCGCCAACCGGACGAAGACGAGTTCACCGACCCGCATCGCCTCGCGTTGGTGGCCGAGCCGCAACGCAGATGTCGCCATCGCATCGAGATCGTCGAGCGCCAACGGACCCACGGCGCCGGCACGGGAGAACGCCGCATAGCTGGTTTCGAAGTCGCCACGGCGGTAGGCGGCACGGGCCGTGATCAGCAGGTCGGCCTGGGTGTGAAGGATCGCGGTAAGCAAGTCTTCACCGTATCGCCCGAGCGGGACACGCACGGCGCATTCGGCATCCACCGCGCTAGTGTTTGGCCCATGAGCCAGACAGTGCGTGGTGTGATCTCGCGATCCAAGAAACAGCCCGTCGAGTTGGTCGACATCGTGATCCCCGACCCCGGCCCGGGTGAGGTGGTTGTCGACATCATCGCCTGCGGGGTGTGCCACACCGATCTGACCTACCGCGAAGGCGGTATCAACGACGAGTACCCCTTCCTGCTCGGCCACGAAGCCGCCGGCACCGTCGAGGCGATCGGAGAGGGCGTCACCAACGTCGAACCCGGTGACTTCGTCATCCTCAACTGGCGTGCGGTATGCGGGCAATGCCGCGCGTGCAAACGCGGCCGCCCGCACCTGTGCTTCAACACCCACAACGCCGCCCAGAAGATGACCCTGACCGACGGCACCGAACTGACCCCCGCCTTGGGCATCGGCGCCTTCGCCGACAAGACCCTGGTCCACGAAGGCCAAGCCACCTTGGTCGATCCCGAAGCCGACCCCGCTGTCGCCGGCCTGCTGGGCTGCGGGGTGATGGCCGGCTTGGGTGCCGCGATCAACACCGGTGCGGTCACCCGCGACGACACCGTGGCCGTCATCGGGTGCGGCGGCGTCGGTGACGCCGCGATCGCCGGCGCCGCGCTGGTCGGTGCGAAGAAGATCATCGCGATCGACATGGACAACAAGAAATTGCAGTGGGCGCGCGAGTTCGGCGCCACCCACACCATCAATGCCAAGGAGCTCGATGTCGTCGAGACCTTGCAAGACCTGACCGACGGGTTCGGTGCCGATGTCGTGATCGACGCGGTCGGTCGCCCGGAGACCTGGAAGCAGGCCTTCTACGGCCGCGACCTCGCCGGAACCGTTGTCCTGGTGGGTGTTCCGACCCCCGATATGACACTCGAGATGCCGCTGGTCGACTTCTTTTCTCGCGGCGGATCTTTGAAGTCCTCCTGGTATGGCGACTGCCTGCCCGAACGCGACTTCCCCACCCTGATCAGCCTCTACCGCCAAGGCCGGCTTCCCCTAGAGAAGTTCGTCTCCGAACGCATCAGCCTCGATGCCATCGAAGACGCCTTCCACAAGATGCACGCCGGTGAAGTGCTGCGCTCGGTGGTCGTGCTGTGAGCGGCATCGAGCGGGTCGTCACCCACGGCACCTTCGAACTCGACGGCGGCAGTTGGGAAGTCGACAACAACATCTGGATCGTCGGTGACGAGTCCGAGGTGATCGTCATCGACGCCGCTCACAACGCCAAGGCCATCGAGGATGCCGTCGGCAACCGGCACGTCGTCGCGGTGGTGTGCACTCACGGCCACAACGACCACATCACCGTCGCGCCGCAACTGTCCGCCGATCTCGACGCGCCGGTGCTACTGAATCCGGCCGACGACATGCTGTGGCGAATGACGCACGGCGACAAGCAGTTCGCCACCATCGAAGACGGCCAGGTGCTCAAGGCCGACGGCATCGAGCTGCATGCGATCGCCACCCCCGGACACTCCCCCGGCTCGACCTGCCTGTACGCACCGGCACTCGGTGCGGTGTTCTCCGGCGACACCCTGTTCCAGGGCGGCCCCGGCGCGACCGGCCGGTCATTCTCCGACTTCCCGACCATCCTCGGGTCGATCAAGGACAAACTCGGCAAGCTGCCCGCCGACACCGTCGTCTACACCGGCCACGGCGACACCACCCGCATCGGCGACGAGTTGGTGAACTACGACGAGTGGGTTGCCAAGGGCAGCTAGCTCTGCGACTGAGTTCCCGAGGCCCAGCGCTCGGACCAGCTTTGGAGACTGTTGAGAGTCTTCATGAGGCTATGACCACTGTCGGTCAGGCGATAACCGCCGTCGTCGTGCACGACGGTTCCAAGCTCGCGTAAGTCCTTCAGGCGCGCGTTGAGCGAGCCCGGATTGGTTTCACAGGCTTCCTGAAGCGCGCGGAAATTCAACGGTCCGTCGCGCAGTTCCCACAACACCCGAAGCGCGCCGCGCCGCCCGAGCACATCGAGAACGACCATGATCGGACGCCCGCTCGACGAGCCACGTACCGGCCGGCCAACCTTCGGAACATTCATGCTTTACATTTTGTAGCACACGTGGGTATCGTCGCAACCATGACACGCTATAAGAATCATAGCGAAGCCCGGGTGGCGCCGGCCGCCTCTCCGCTTCCCGCGGACATCCAAGGCAGCATCGACGCAGTGATGCGAGGCGGTGAACCGCTGATTCTCTTCACCACGCTGGCCCGCGATCGTCGGCTGTTCTTCAAGCTCTTCAGCGCGGGACTTCTCGACCGGGGACACCTGAGCATCCGGCAGCGCGAGATCGTCATCGACCGCACAACCGCATTGTGCAATGCCGAATACGAATGGGGTGTGCATGTAGCGGCGTATGCCGCCAAGGCAGGGCTCGATGCGCCGCAGATCGCATCACTCGTGGAAGGCGTTGCAGACGAGGAACATTGGTCCGACGGGGACCGAGTCCTCATCCGGCTCTGCGACAGCTTGCATCGGTCCTGCAGTGTCGATGACGAACTGTGGGAGAGCCTCACCCGATATCACTCGGACGAGGCGATCATCGAATTGCTCATGCTTGCCGGCTACTACCGCATGATCAGCTACCTCGTCAACGGACTTCGACTACCGCTCGAACCGAACGCACCGCGCTTTGCGGACATCCATGGACTCGGCCAGCAATTCCGCTTGCCGGCAGGAGAATAGAAAAGGAGAAGGCGATGCCATTCGTCAACGTGAAGGTCATCGAGGGAGTGTTCTCGGCGGCACAGAAGCAGGAGATCATCCAGAAGGTCACCGACGCCATGGTCGACATCGAGGGCGAGAACATGCGACCCGTCACCTGGGTGGTGGTCGAGGAGGTTAGCAGCGGCGACTGGGGCGTGGGCGGTCATCCGCTGCATACCGCCGACGTTAAAGCAATGGCCGCCCAGCCCGTCAGCCGTTAGGGCGTAATCACCGAACTGCTGGGATCGACCAGGATTTTCGCGTGCACTTCTGGATCACCCAGGGCGTCGAAGGCGGCCGCGACACCGTCGAGGCCGACCTTCCCCGTCACCAACGCGGACGCGTCGAGCTTGCCGTCGGCCAGCATGTGCAGGGTGTCGCGGAATTCCAGTGGCGTGTAGGCGAATACGAATCGCAGGTCGATCTCTTTGACGTTGGCCATCGACGGCCGTATCCGGTCTGCACCCATGCACACCCCGGCGACGACCACACGTGAGTTCAGCGACGCCGCACCGATGATCCCGTCCAGCACGCCGGGCACCCCGACACATTCAAAGATCACCGGCCGCTTGGGCGCTACCGCGCCCAGAGCGTCGGCGACGCGATAGACGTGCTGCCATCCGGGAAGCTTCCGCAGTTTCTCCATCGCGCTCATACCGCCCTCGTAGAGGGCCGGCGCGTCGAGCGGCTTGGACGCCTGTTCGTAAGGCGAATCCACCTTCGGATCGACGACGATGTGGGCGCCGCACCGCGCTGCCAGCGCTCGCCGAGCCGGCGAGAAGTCACTGGCGACGATGGTGGCCACTCCCAACGTTTTCAGCTGGCAGATGATCCCCAAACCGACTGGCCCGCAACCGATCACGATGGCCGTGTCGCCCTTCTTGATCTCACTGCGCCGCACTGCGTGCAGTGCGACCGCCATCGGCTCAGTGAGCGCGGCGACGTCCAGCGACAGCCCGTTGGGCACGGCGAACGTCATGGCAGCCTGAACCAGGACCTGCTCGGCGTACCCGCCCGGAGCAAGCGGAGACAGCCCGGTCAAGTGCACACCGCCGTGACCGCGCACCAGCGGGAAGGACACCACCCGCGTGCCGACCCTGAAGCCCTTCGGTGTCTTGCGGCCGCGTTCGGCGACCTCCCCGGAGAACTCGTGACCCATCACCACGGGGGTGTCGCTGCGCATGAAGTCGCGGTAGCCCATCTCTTCGGCGTTGCTGCGCACCTCGTCGGCATGGTCCTTGGCATGCAGATCCGATCCGCAGATGCCACAGCTGGCAACATTGACCACCAGCTGACCGTCCGTGGGCTTCGGGGCGGGCATCTCGATCACCGACAACGTTCCGTGCACACAGCTGACAGCCTTCACGGCGTTTCAGCCTACTCGCCCAGGATCCTGCGCTTCTCCGCGTCGAACTCGTCCTGTGTCAGCGCTCCCGAATCCCGCAGAGCGGCCAGGGTTTTCAGTTGCTCCAGCCGTACCCCCTGATCCGACGGCGTGTACTGGTGAGCCGGGGTGAACTGCTGAACCGTGGGCTGTTGCCTGCGCAGGATCAGCGATGCGATCAGGTCCAGCAGGCCCAGTCCGAAGATCCCCCCGAATACCCAGGGCAGATATCCTGCGCCGCTTTCCTTGCCGAACGCCAGCCGCGGATTGATGTAGCCGTTCACCTGCCCGTCGGTGCGAATCTGGTAGGTACCGGCAGCGGGGATTTCAGCGGTCCAGATCCGAATGTGCGTATCACTGTTGATCGTCGTCAGAGTGCCGTGGTTTTCGGTCAGCACCGGGTCGGCGACGCCCTCCGGCGGAACGATGTTCAACCGCAACGACGGCAATGGGAAACCGCTCGACGGCGACCCGGTGACCGAGGTGTGAAAGCTGATCTGCGCCGGGCCGGCCGGCAGCTGCACCTGAGCCGCACCGGGAATCGGGACCTCGCCGTAGGCGTCGAACTCGTCGAGCACGAACGCGTTGAGGACCATCACGATGATGAAACCGACACCACCGATCACCATCATCAAGATTCCCGAGAGCGTCAGGATGCGGGAGACAGTCTTGGTGGCGGCCATGGTGAGAAAGTGTGTCACGCCGGGCTCTGCGCCGCGGCTCCTATCAGCCAGGTCACCAGCCCCGTCCGCAAGCCCTCGACGAACCGGGTATGCGGGTCGGGAAAGCCGAGTTCGGAGATCACGTCGCGCATCGACTCGGTAGGCACCGAGAACGGGAACATGCCGGCGACGAGGCTCAACGTTCCCTCGCCGAAGAACGCCACGAACTCGTCCGGCAGCCACGGCAGCTGACGGGCGGCCAGCTCGGACACCGTTGCGATGCTCTGCATGACCCGAACTTTGAAGTCACGGGCGAACTCACCCGAGATGTTGCGCTCCAGCACACCGGCCATCGCGCCCAGCAGCTCACACATCAATCGCCGCTCCACCAGCGTCTCGGTGACGACGCCGGCGAACCGAATCTCGGTCGCATAGCCGGGCTTTCGCGCGCGCGGCCGCCCCAGCCGTTGCTCGAGCTCCGCCACCCAGTCGCGGCACTCCTCGTGGAGCACCTCGAGGAGGATCGCCTCTCGGGTGTCGAAGTAGCGCAGCACGTTGGACTTCGCCAGACCCACCCGCTCGCTGATGTCACGCAGCGTGACTCCGTCGACCCCTTTCTCAGACAGTGCCGCCCGCGCCGCGGTAAGGATCGCCGAGCGGCGGGCAGCCAACTGCTCGGGCCGCCTGGCGCGCTGGAACGTCGAAGTCACGGGCTTCAATTTAGCAGACCAGCGTTCTCTTGTTATCAGACCGTTGTTCTGTTAACGTCGCCGGCATGACTGATCTCGCCCTCACCGTCCCCGACCTCTCCGGGAAACTTGCCGTCGTCACCGGCTCCAACAGCGGACTGGGACTCGGGGTCACCAAGCGCTTCGCCGCCGCAGGAGCCGATGTGGTCATGGCGATCCGCAACCGCGCCAAGGGCGAAGCCGCGATCGCCGACATCCGCGCCGAGGTCCCCGACGCCAAACTGACCATCAAGAACCTCGACCTCTCCTCGCTGGCCAGTGTCGCCGCACTCGGTGCAGAACTGAACGCAGAAGGCCGCCCGATCGACATCCTGGTCAACAACGCCGGCGTGATGCAGCCTCCCGAGCGCGACACCACCGCCGACGGGGTCGAGCTGCAATTCGGCTGCAACCACCTCGGCCATTTCGCACTGACGGCCCACCTGCTGCCACTGCTGCGCGCCGCCGACAATCCGCGCGTGGTGTCACTGAGCAGCCTGGCGGCCCGCTTTGGCCGGATCAACTTCGACGATCCCAATTTCGAGCGCAGCTATTCGGCCAACCTGTCCTACGGCCAGTCCAAGATCGCGACGCTGATTTTCGCGATCGAACTTGACCGGCTCAGCCGCCGACTCGGGTGGGGCCTGATGTCCAACGCCGCCCACCCAGGGTTGTGCAAGACCAACCTCCAGATCAGCGGACCGTCCCACGGTCGTGAGAAGCCGACCGCGTTGGCGCGCTTCTACCAGTTCAGCTGGCGCTACCTGCCTTTCATGTGGCAAGAGGTCGACGAGGGCATCATCCCCGTGCTGTACGCGGCCGTAGACCCGAAAGCCCGGGGAGCCGAGTTCTACGGCCCGCGCGGATTCCAGGAGCTGGCCGGTGGCGGCGTGGCCGAGGCGCAGATACCCGGCCGGGCTGCCAACGTGGCGGATTCCCGGCGCCTGTGGGAACTGTCCGAGAAGCTGACTGGCGTGAGTTATCCGACGAACTAGGCGACAGCGACTAACGTCAACGCATCGACACAAGGGGGAGGTTGCGATGTCCAGAGACGAAGTCGACAAGCCCGCCGGTGCTGCGGTGCGGCGGTTCGCTCTGCGCTACTGGCTGGCCATCACCCTGGTGGTTCTCGCAGCGATCTTCATCGCCCAGAACCGCGAGCGTCAGCGGGTGCACGTTCTGTGGATCACCGTCGAATCGCCGATGTGGCTGCTGTTGACCGCGATGGCGGTCGTGGGTCTCGTGGTCGGGCTGTTGCTGCACCGCCGCCGCAGGAGCTGACATGCGCGAATCCAGCATCGTGGTGCGCCCGCAGCCGATGGGCAGCCACACCTATACCGAATCATCGCGGCTGCAGGCAGCTGGATTACGAACTGCCACAGCACGTTTCGAAGAGGCAGCCCGTAGCATCGCGATCCCGCGGGCACCGCAGCCCATCGCGATCGCAGACTACGGGGCGGCGACGGGCTACAACTCGCTGCTGCCGATAGGGGCGGCGATCGACATCATCCGCAAACGCACTCGCACCGACCACGCCATCCTGGTCGCCCACACCGACGTCCCCGGAAACGATTTCACCACGTTGTTCAGCACGCTGGCCGACGATCAGGACAGCTACCTGAAAAAGGATTCGGCCACCTACGCCTCGGTGGTCGGCCGGTCGTTCTACAGCCAGATCCTCCCCTCGGACAGCATCGCGCTGGGCTGGAGTTCGTGGGCGATCCACTGGCTGCGGCGGGTGCCGATGCCGATTCCCGACCACATCGAGATCTCCTACAGCGCCGACGACGACGCGCGCCGCGCCTACGCCCGCCAGGCCGCCGAGGACTGGCGGGACTTCATCGCCTTCCGCGGTCGTGAACTGGCGCCGGGGGGCCGGCTGCTGGTGCTGACGGTCGGGCTGAAGCCCGATGGCACTTCGGGATTCGAGGTCGCGTTCGACGCGATCATGACCGCCTTAAACCAATTCGTCGCCGACGGCCTGATCACCGCCGACGAGGTGCGTCGCATGTCGGTTCCCTCAACGGGCCGCGACGAGAAGGACTTTCGTGCGCCGTTTCACCCGTCGGGCCGGTTCGAAGGTCTTTCGATCGAGGACATCGAACTGTTCAACGGCGAGGACCGGTTCTGGGCGCAGTATCAGAGCGATAAAGACGCCGCCGCCTTCGGCACCAATTGGGCTGACTTCCTTCGTGGTTCAATGTTTCCCACGCTGGCCGCAGCGGTGGACACCGACGCCGACGCCGGCCGGGGCCGCGACCGGCGCAGTAAGCGGCGCCGCGAATTCGTCGATCAGCTGCACGACGCCCTGGCCGCTGCGCTCACGACCGCACCGGCGCAAATGTCCATCCCGCTGGCGCTGGTAGTGCTGGAGAAAAGACGCCGGTCAGCCTGAGGGCGGCGGCTGCACGAAGATCTGCGGGATACCCGGAATCGTCGGGATCGGCGGAATGGTCGGGATGAACCTCGGCTGCTGAGGCTGTTGCGTCGGCGGAGCGACGGTCTGCGTCTCGGTCTGTGTCACCGGCGGCGGCGTGAACACCTCGGTGGTGACGACCGTTGTCGTCTGCGTCTCGGTGACCGGCGGCGGTGGCGGCGGCGCCTGGGCCGTGACCGGCGGCGGCGCCGGCGCCTGCTGCACCACAGTCACCGGGGCGGGTGCCTGCTGCATCACCGTCTGCGGCGCGGGTGCCTGCTGCACCGCCTGGTTCTGCACCGGCGCTGCCGTCGGGTCACCGGTCGGCGGGGGCGGAGCGGGAGCTGCGGCCTGCGGCGTGGTCGTCACGCTCGGCGTGGGCGTCACGGGTTCGGCGCTGCTGTCGGCGCGCAGCGCGACCGCGGTTCCGGCGCCGGCCATCAAGATGACCAGCAGGGCGGCCGCGACCACCGGCATCGGACGCCGGTACCAGGCGGGCGCGGCCTCTGCGGAGCCTGCCGGTTCGGGGTCGGATTCGAAGTCCAGCAGCGGTCGGACAGCGGCAGCCGGCGCCACGGGCTCGACGGCGGGCGCGAGGTCCGGCACGTCGGGTGCCTCGGACCAGGCCAGCGCGACACCGGTGGCAGGAGCGGGCGCCGGTTCGAACGGGGCGACGGGGACGACCGGGGCCGGCGCCATTGCGGTGGCGCTGTCGTCGGCCGGTCCCCGGGTTGCCCGCAGCGCGCCGCCGATGGCGCCGGTGAGCGCCGGGCGCGGGGTGGTGATGACCGGAACACGCAGGTGTTCGGACAGGGTCGTGGTGATGACCGGGATCGCGGCGGCGCCGCCGATCGAGGCGACCGCCGCCAGGTGGGCCGGCCGCACCCCGTTGCGGGCCAGGGTGTCCTGCAGGACGGCGACGAATTCGTTCAGTGCGTGGCCCATCGCGCCGTCGAGCTCGGTGCGGGTGAGCCGGACGTCGCCGCGGAAGTTGGGCAGCTGGGCGGGCAGCGCGGTGACGGTGACCGTCGACAGCCGCTCCTTGGCCGCCCGGCACTCGGCCCGCAACCGGGTCAGCGATCCGATCGCCGAGGTGCCGGTGATGTCGAGCGTTCCGCCTGCCGACAGCTCGGCGATCACATGCGCCAGCAGGCCCTGGTCGATCAGGTCACCCGAGAAGTCGGGGTGGCGCAGGGTCGGCGCGATCGGCGCGGAGGTCGCACCGTCGACCAGGGTGATCGACGTTCCGCTGCCACCGAAATCGCACAGGGCGATCACGCCGCGCGTGGGCAGGCCGGGGTTGGCGGTCAGAGCGGTCAGCGCGGCGGTGGTGTCCGCGACGAACAGCGGCTCCTCGGCCGACCACTCGGGCACCTGCCGGACTGCGCGGCGCAGCGCGTCGACGGCGGGCGGCCGCCAATGCGCGGGGTAGGTGATCGCGGTGGTCGGCGGCAGCGGCCGGCCCGCCGTGGCGGCATAGGCCAGCGAACGCAGCGCCTCGGCCAGCAAATTTTCCGCGCGGTGCACCGAGCCGTCGGATGCCACGATCCCGACCGGGTCGCCGACCCGGTCGACGAAGTCGGTGATCACCACGCCGCTGGGCAGCGTGCAGACGGCGGGGTGGGTGACGGAGTTATCCGGGGTGACAGCGGCCAGTGTGGTCGCACCGACCGACAGGCCGACCGCCGGCCTCGTTGGGTCTGTCATGACGTCCAATCCGGGCGCCCAGCCTGCAACACGGGCATGCGGGCAACCCCAGCGCGATCTTCGGATTCACCGAATATGTCGATCCGAAGCCGCGGGACGTTACCTCAGCGAATAGTGCCGCGGCCCGGAATCAGGGGTAGGTCCAACGGGGTGACCCAGCCTGGCGGCAGGTCATTGACGGCCGGCACAGCGTTGAGCGCGCGCAGCCCGGTGGACAGGCAGCCCGCGGTCGCGGCGTCACGTCCCGAACCGTCGGTGAACCTGAACGCAGTCTCCTGGAAGATGCTGGGAGTGCCCTGGATGTCGACGCGGTAGACGTCATCCTGGGTGCCCGACGGCCAGTCCGGGGCGGCGTCCTGACCGATGCGGTTGACGTGCTCGAGCTGGATACGGGTCTCACCCTTGTAGACGCCGTTGATCGTGAACCGGACCGCCGCGACGTGGCCGGCGGGGATGACGCCCTTGACGGTCTTGCGCTCGGTCGGGGTGACCCACTTATCCCAGGTGGTGGTGATCTCGTCGAGCTCGATCCCGGCGGCGTAGGCGATCATCGGCACCGTCGCGCCCCAGGCGAACACCAGGATGTCGGAGTTCTGCAGCAGCGGCTTGAATTCAGGCTCGCGACCGATGCCCATCTCGAACTCGTAGTCGCCCTCGTAGTTGGTGTAGTCCAGCAGCTCGGACGCGCGGACCAGCTTGACCTGGGAGGTCAGACCCATCAGCGTCATCGGGAACAGGTCGTTGGCGAAGCCGGGGTCGATGCCGGTGGTGAAGCACGACGATTGGCCCGCCTCGCAGGCGCGCGTGATGGGGTCGATCCAGTTCGGCGGATTCAGGTGCATCTTCGGCCACACCCACGGGGTCATCGCGGTCGAGCAGACGTCGATGCCGGCGTTCAGGAAGCGTCCGATCAGATCGATGTTGGCATCGGCCTGCGCGGCGGTGGGCCCGTAGTGCACGAGCGCGTCGGGCTTCAGGGCGATCAACGCGTCGACGTCGTCGGTGGCCGCAATGCCGATGTTCCCGATGCCGCAGATCTCGCCGGCGTCGACGCCGACCTTGGCCGGGTTGCTGACGCCGACGCCGACGAGCTCGAAGTCGGGGTGATCCAGCACTTCGGGAATGACCATCCGGCCGACGAAACCAGTACCCCAGATCACGACTCGCTTGGCCATGGACGCAGGTTAGCCGGGTTGTCGCGCGAGTTAGTTCAGTTGTCCCGATCGCTGGACGCGCGGCTGCGGCGGGGTGCGGCGGACCGGGGCGGCTGCTCCCGCATGTGGTCGCGGATGCGGGTCATCAGGTCGCCGAGGGCACGGACGTCGTCGGCCGAAAGCGCGTCGAAGAGCAGCCCGCGGACCACGTCGATGTGGCCGGGCAGCACGGTGTCGAGCCGGCGCCGGCCCGCCTTCGTGATCGTCACGACGGTGGCGCGCTGATCGACGGTGCTGCCCTGGCGGGTGATCAGCCCCTCGGCTTCCAGCAGCCCGGCCTGATGGGTCAGGCCGCTGCGGCTGTAGACGACACCGTCGGCCAGTTCGGTCATCGTCAGTGGACGGTCGGCGTCGACGAGTTTGGCCAGGATCTCGAACTGGACGTAGCTCAGACCGCCTTCGGCTCGCAGCTGCTGTTGGACGGCGTACTGGAGCAGACTCGCCGCCTCGGTGAGGGCGAAGTACGTGCGCATCTGCGACGGCTGGAGCGCCTTGGCCATTCATGGATCGTAGCCGGGAATGTTTCGAACTCGAAGCAAGTTACCGGTTTCGTAACTGCTTCGATTTCGAAGCAAATGACACAGGAGGTCATCATGAAGGCAGCGATCTACCACCGCTACGGCGACAGCGACGTTCTGCAGTACGGCGACATCGAGCGGCCGACGCCGGGTGCGGGCCAGGTCTTGGTGAAGGTCGCCGGAACGTCGTTCAACCCGGTCGACGCCGGGATCCGCGGCGGTTACCTCTCGGAGGTTTTCCCGATCACGTTTCCGCACATTCCCGGCATCGATGTGGCGGGCACGATCGTCGAGCTCGGTGACGGCGTCACCGGGTGGCACGTCGGCGACGCGGTGGTGGGCCTTCTCCCCATGGCCGCTCGTGGGGCGGCCGCTGAGTATGTGGTCGCACCGGCCGAGGTACTGGCTGCCGCTGGAAAGTCGTTGCCGCTGGCCGATTTCGCCGCGCTGCCGACGGTCGGCCTCACGGCCTGGCAGGCACTCTTCGAGATCGCCGAGTTGGGCGCCGGGCAGACGATCCTGATCAACGGCGCGGGTGGAGCCGTCGGCGGCTACGCGGTTCAGCTCGCCAAGCATGCCGGTGCCGTCGTCACCGCGACCGCGAAAGCGACTGCGGCCGAAAGACTCCGGGGCTATGGCGCAGACCATCTGATCGACTATCTCGACTACGCGGCCACACCGGTCCTCGACTCGGAGCCGTTCGACGTGGTGCTGAATCTGGTGAGCACCACACCGGACGAAACCGACGTGCTGGGCGGCTTGATGGCTGACGGCGGCCGGTACGTGGGCACCATGACCTCCGGCCCGGGCCAGCGGGTGTTCGTCCGCAGCGATGCCGTACAACTTGTGGGCCTCGTCGAGCAAGTGGACGCCGGGCAACTGCGGATCGACATCGCGGATCGCCGGCCGTTGGCCGACATCGCCGCCGTGCACGCCGACGCCGATGCGAGACGGCTGCCCGGTAAGACGATCCTGACCGTCGGCTAGCCGGATGTCTTCTCGCGCAGGGCGAATAGCCGCTCGGCGTAGGCGAGGTCATCACGCCACAACCGAGTGGCCGCCAGGCGCATCAGCGGGGTGATGAGCGGTGCCACGCGCAGCGAGTAATGGAAGCCGGTGCGGTCGGACTGTGCGACGACGGCTTCGATCACCGCTGTGCGCGGGCGCCCGTCCGGCCCCGGCCCGATCGGAGTGGCATGGGTTTCGACGACGCTGCCGGTGCCCTCGCCGTCGACGATCCGCATGACGATGGTCCGCGGTTCCGGCGCAGTGAATTCAGCGATCACCGGCACGCCGAGGCGCCCCATCCGGAACGTCACCGCCACCAGGAACCGGTCGGCGTCCTCCTCGGCCTCGACCGCTGGTGCGCTCAGCACCTCGAGCTGGGTGAACGAATACGGGTGGAACCAGGCGCCGTGCCACGGGTCGAGCCGGTTGGCGATGATGTCGGACGGTTCGCAGACGCCGTCGAGCCTGGTCACCGCCGCCAGCCGCCCCCCGGTGGGTCGCGCCGGAATCACCGGGGCGTCCAGTGGCGGTTCGCCACCGACCTTGTCCAGCCGCACCCACACCAGCACGCCGTCGTCGTAGGCGGGCAACGGTTTCCAGCCGAACTCGCGCTTGCCCTCGAGCCGCAACCCGTGCCACGGGCAGATCAGGCCGCCGCACTCCACGGTGCCGGTCGCCAGATCGGCGCCCAGGTGGGGGCAGGTAGCCGGCCCGACGTGCAAGCGGCGCTGCTGATCTCGCCACGCGACGATCTCCAGCCCGCCGACGTGTGCGCCGAACGGCCGATTGGCACGGACATCGGTGCTGGCGCCGAACACATACCAGTTGCCGCTGGGCCGCTCTTGGGCACGGCGCAGTGCGGCGTCGATGAGTGCGGGCTGGGCGTCTTGATAGGTGGGTCGCTGGCGAGCCCAGTCGGTTTTCGGAATGACTTGCAGCGGAATCGATTTCATCCGCGATCGGAAACTCATGAGGCGCGCCCCTCTCGGCTGGCCAGCCGGCGCAGAACCGGCGAGCGTCCCTGCACCGGCACGGTGTGCAGGGTGTGCCCGGCGATCCCCCAGCCGGAAAGCAGTTGGTTGGCCGCCGTCCATCCGGTGGTGGCGGCCCGCTCCATCAACGCCACCGGCAGGTCGATACGGATGCCGTCGCCGGCCAGCATCAGCCCGGGGATCGGCGTGGTGACGGTCGGTCGCTTGGCGAAGGCACCCGGCCAGAACAGCGGGCAGTCGTCGCGAACCAGCAGCGTCTCCCCCACAATGCCGGCCGCCGCGGTCTCCGGATAGAGCTGGTGCAGCCGCGCCAGCATGCGCTCGCGAAGTTCGCTCTGCGGCTGGTCGCCCACCGAGTACGAATGCACCTCGACCACCGAACCATGGTGTGCGCGGGCCCATTCGGCGGCCTGCCGCTCGTAGCTGCTGACCACGCTGATGTTGTCGACAGGGTCCAGACCGCCGGTGCCCAGGAACGCGGGGCGGTCGGAGTTCACCGGGCGGTTCAGCCACAGTCGCTGCACCACGAACGGCGGCGCGGTCTGCAACTGCGCGACCTGCTGACGCCAGCCGTCGTCACCCAGGCCCGCAGAGGCGGCCACGATGCGTTGCAGCGCAGCGACATCGGTGGCCAGCACGACACCGTCGGCCTCGATCGTCGTACCGGTCGAGTCGTGCACCTGCAGCAGCTTGGCGCCGCCAGTCGTCACCGAGTCCGCGGACACCCCTCGCCGAACGCGGACACCGTGGTCGATCAGATACTGGCCCAATGGCTCCCATAGCGCCGTGTCGAAATTCGACGCGGCGACGTCGAAGACCAGACCTTCGCTCGAGCCCAGGAAATAGATGTGGAACATCGTCGCCAATTCGGCCGCCGACAGTCGCTCGGGCCTGGCGAAGAAGCTACGGGCGAATACCTCGAACGCGAGGTGCCGGGCGGCGACCGGGAAATTGATATCGGTCAGGAAGGTCCCGGCGTCGCGATCGTCGAGCTGTTCGTAAATTTCGGGCACCGACACCGCAGCCAGCGGCGCAGCCGCAACAGCGTTGAGCCGCACCAGGTCCCGCATCCGGAAGGTCGGGCTGCGTAAGGCGAAGGCAAGCGCGTTCCACGGCGGCGTCTTCGGCAGGCCGCGGAAGGTGTCGCGACGGCCCTCGCCGTCGACCAGCGGATAGTCCTCGACAGCCCGCAGTCGCTCGAGCCCGGGGTCGCTGCGGCGCAACAACCACCGCAGGTTGTAGTACTGCCGGAAGAAGGCGTGGAAGCCGCGGTTGTTGGCCACGTCGGTGCCGTCCGCAAGCTGCTCGGTCCAGCCACCGACCCGGCCGCCCAGGTAGCGCTCCCGCTCCAGAAGCTCTACGGAGACCCCGCGCTCGGCCAACCCGGTGGCGGCCGCGAGCCCGGCGATCCCACCACCCACCACGACGACGTGCGGGGTGGCGGACAGCGCGTGAACGTGTGGCACTCCGGCGGGCGCCGGGTGGGTGACGCGGCGAGGATCGATCATCGCGGCGCGTCCGCCAAGAACGTGTGCACGATGTCGCGCTGCCAACCGGGCATGGTCTCGCTGTGCACACCGGAGAACCCCGCCGCGGTCAGCCGCCGCTGGAACGCCGCGGCGCCGTCAAAGTTGTTCACGCTGCGCCACAGGTGCCGATAGAGGGCGGTGTCCCGGGTTTGCCGCCAGCCGGACGGAATGATGATGCCCCAGCACACGGCGTTCCAAATCGCCGTTGCGGCGCGGGAATCCCGGACCGAGTACTCGTGCACGGCCAGCATTCCGCCCGGCCGGAGCAGCTCGCGGAACGTCCGCAGCTGAGCGTCGGGGTCGGAAAGATTACGCAGCAGGTACGCGGCGAAGATGCCGTCGAACGGACCGTCCACCCCTGCATCGGCGATCTTCTCGATCGGACTGTGCACGAACCGAACCGAATTCGGCCACGGCTTGACGCTCGCCTCGGCCAGCATGCCCGCCGACGCGTCGACAGCGACGATCTCGGCATGCGGGGCGGCCTCCAGCAGCGCGGCCGTCGACGCCCCCGTTCCGCAGCCCGCGTCCAACAAGCGCAGTCCGCGGCCGCCGTCGGGAATCCGCATCCGCCGCGCGGAGATTCGCAGATGATCGTGATAGCCGGGATTCGCGCCGACCAGTTTGTCGTAGGCGTGGGCGCCGACGTCGAAGGCGCCCGGGACATCAATCATCGCTGCCTTCCGTTCTTCGGCCGCTGCTTCTCCCACAGCAACAGCACGGCGGTGACCATCGCCCAGCCGAACACGAAGTCCTCCACCGGGATGTCCCACGGGAAGCGCAACCCGCTGGTGTGCTGCTCGTTGTAGATCACGATCGGCGCCGACAGCTTGGTCAGCCAGCCGTCGACGATCACCTGGAATGCCACCACGATGCCCATCGATATCCAGTATTCGACCTTGCCGAACAACCCGGTGCGCAAAACCGCCAATTCCAGCGCGATGACCGCGATCAGTGCGACGACGGCAGGCAGCGTGTATCCGAGTCCGCTCATCGGCGACCACGCACAAAGCCGAGGATCGCGCTCACCGCCGAGTAGGTCAGCAGGCCGCAGATCGGGATCACCACGAAGAACAGCAGCTCCTCCAGCGGGATCTCGAAACCGACGTGCACCCCGCTGATGTAGCGGGGGTTGTAGGTCCAGACGTGGCCGGCAATCGCGATCGCGTCCCAGATCACAAACACCAGCGCCACCGGGCCGACGGATCGCAGCAGCCGCATCGGCTGGCGGTAGACCCCGGATCCAAGGATCTCCAACGGTGCGGTGATCAGCAGGCACGCGCCCAGCACGATCAGGTACTGCCAGCGATCCATCAGGCGGCGCCGCGGGCGTTGTGGGCCCGAACCAGTCCGGAGGCGAAGACCTGCAACCGCCGGCCGATTCCGACCGAGGCCCGTGTGCTGAACACCGCAAAGTCGATGGCCTCGATGCGGTCGAGGATCTCCGAGTACAGCGTGAACGCGGTCGCCACACACGGCCGCGACTGCGGGGCAAGCAGCGCAATTCCCTTGCGCGCCTGCCGGTATACACCGCGGGCGATATCGTGCTGGGCGGCCAGCGCACGACGCACCTTGGGGTCGGTGCGGCGGTTCTGATGGCACCAGGTCAGCACGTCCCGGTCCACGCCGTAGGCGGCCAGTTCGTCGGCAGGCAGGTAGATGCGGTCGCGGGCCAGGTCCTCGTCGACATCGCGCAGGAAGTTCGTCAACTGGAAGGCATGTCCGAGCGCCTCGGCATAGGGCGCGGCCTCATCGGCGGGGCCGACGGTGCCCAGGATCGGCAGCATCTGCAGGCCGATGACGGCGGCCGACCCGCGCATGTAGTGGTTCAGTGCCGCGCGGTCCGGATAGTCGGTGACGGTCAGGTCCATGCGCATCGAGCTCAGGAAGTCGTCGAACAGATCGAGCGGGATGCGGTAGGTGCGGGCGGTGTGCAGCACCGCGGCCAGCACCGGCTCGCTCTCGTCACCGCTGAAGAACTTGTCCGACAGCTCATCGAGGCGCCGCTCACGATCGGCGGTGCTGGCGTCGGTGTCCATGTCGTCGAGGATGTCGTCGGCGTACCGCGCGAACCCGTACAGGGCGTGCACGGGTGGGCGCTGCGACGGAGCCAGCAGCCTGGTGGCCAGGAAGTACGTCCGGCCGTGCTGGGCGTTCAGGCGCCGGCAGTACCGGTAGGACTCGGCCAGTCGCGAATCGTCGATGCCCGCGGCGTGCAACTCGGTGTGGATCATCGCTACCTGCTTCCGGAGCTGACGATGGTGCGCTTGGCGGACCGGTCGGTGTCGGCACCGGTGACCCGGTCGGCGGCCAGCCGCCCGGAGATCACCGCGGTCGGGATGCCGACGCCGGGCACCGTCGACCCGCCGGCCAGCACGGCGTTGTCAATGCCCCGAACCAGATTCGCGGGGCGGAACGGACCGGTTTGGGAGAAGGTGTGCGCGAGCGCGAACGGCGAGCCCGCGGCCATACCTTGCGCGGCCCAGTCGGCGGGTGTCACCACATCCAGGATCTCGGCGTCGCTGTCGAGCCCGGGCATCAGCCGGTCGGCGGCGGTGGCCACCACCTGGTGTGCGTAGCTGTCCCCCGCCGAGCTCCAATCGACCTTGCCCACTTCGAGATTCGGCGCCGGAGCCAGCACATAGAGCAGATCGCGGCCGGGTGGCGCGAGGCTCGGGTCGCCCGCGGTGGGCCGGGTGACCAACAGTGAGGGATCGCTCATCAGCACGCCGTCGCGAATGATCTCGTCGAACGTGCGCGCCCAGTTGTGCCCGAAGCTGATGTTGTGGTGGAGCAGGCGCTCGCCGACCGCGGGCACGCCCACGTGCACGACGACCGCCGACGGCGCCGGGCGCACCTTGATCGGCCGCCGCGGTGTCCGACCGAGCAGCTGATAGGTCAGCGGCAACTCTGTGGTGAGAACGACTGCGTCACAAGCGATCCGCGCACCGTCGCTGGTGCGCACCGCGGTCACCCGCGAGCCCGATCGCTCCAGCGCCGTCACCGTCGACCCGTAACGGAACTGCACACCGGCCCCGGCCGCGACGGCGGCCATCGCCTCCGGCACCGCCCGCATGCCGCCACGCGGAAAGTACACGCCCGCAACGGTATCCATGTAGGCGATCACGGCGTAGGCCGCCAGCGCTTGCTGAGGCGGAACCCCGGCGTACAGCGCCTGGAAGGTGAAGATCCGCTGAACGCGTTCGTCGGTGATGAACCGGCCGACCATCCGTTCCCAACCGCGGAAGCCACCGATGGCGGCGAGCCGGGCCAGTTGCGGGGTCAGTAGCGACAGCGGAGATGAGAAGTTGGACCCGATGAAGCCGTCGATCTCCAGCTTGTAGAGCTGGGTGAGCCAGGCCCGCAGTCGTTGGTAGCCGGCGGCCTGCTCGGGGCCGGCGAACTCTTCGATCGCCGCCGTCATCGCGGCGGCACCGGGGTGCACGTCCAGCGCGCTGCCGTCGGCGAAGGTGGCCCGGTAGGCCGGATCGACCGGGTCCAGCTGCAGATGCTCAGTCATCGATGCGCCGACCGCGTCGAAGGCGTCGGAGATGATGTCGGGCATCGTCAGGACGGTCGGACCGGTGTCGATGCGGTAACCGGAGATGTCGGCCTGACCCATCCGGCCGCCGGGGAACGGGTGACGTTCGAGGACGGTGACCGACCGGCCGCGACCGGCCAGCTGGAGCGCAGCTGACAGTCCCGACAGGCCCGCGCCCACCACCACGACATGGTCAGTGGCGCCCGGGACGCTACGCATCGATCGCTCCTCTCTCGCCGAGGGCTTGGTTCGCCCCGGCCGAGCCCCTAGGCGATACCCCGCCGGATGCACTTGCAATCAGCTGGCTGTGGTGTCGTCTCCATTCAAGGCGAGTGACGGTCTGTGCGCCCCTGCCGCGGGCACTTGGTCACGCACGCGTCATTTTCTGGCGCTCCTATCGGCAGATGCCGAACTGGTTGCATTGCAGGGGGTAGCGGGTCACCGGCGCGGGCAGTGGACCGTTGAAGGCCAGCGCGAACGGCGTCTTGGTCATCCCGGCCTGCATGCCGCACTGCGGAGTCCAGGTGACGGTGTGAGTGCCGGTCAGCGTGGCGTCGTCGAAGGCGTAGGTGTCGGTCGACAGCGCATAGCTGCCGTCCGGGCAGCGCACACCTTCGGGCTGTGGATACGTGAAGCTCCACATGCCGTTGACGATGCGCGCGGTGGCGCCGAAGTTCATCTCCCGCTCGTCGCGGTTGATGTGCTCCGCCGTCGAACTGGACATGTGCAGCGTGCACCCGGTTGGGCCGCCGGCACCGAACGGCCGGGTGCACTCGGGACTGCTGACCGGGCAGACCGGCACGCAGGTCGGCGAGAATGTCCAGGTGGCCGGCGGCAGACCGGCTTCGGTGTAGGTGTAGCTGCCTTCCATCGGCTGGTCAGCGGCAGCGGGAACGGCGAGTCCCACCGGTGCACCGATGAACAGAACCGCCGCGGCCAGTGCGCGCATTACGGTAACCATGTCCCCTCCGGTCCCCGACCCGCGCCGATTATCGCAGCTGGGCGTTTAGGAGATCAACGGTTCGGGAAACTCCTTCAGCGATGAGACGCTCAGCGGTGCTGACCGCTGCCCTCGTGGTGATCGCGCTGCTGGCGGCGTGTTCGACGGGTTCGCGAGTGGATCTCGGCGGCCCGTCGGCGGGCAACCTCACCGCGGCGATCGCCGGCGAACCCGATCAGCTCGACCCGCAGAAGAGCACCGCCTACTTCTCCTTCGAGGTGCTGGAGAACGTCTTCGACACCCTGGTCGAGCCCGACGAGAACCTCGAGATGCGCCCCGCCCTCGCCGAGTCCTGGCAGGTCTCCCCCGACCAGCTCACGTGGACCTTCCGTCTGCGGCCCGGGATCACCTGGCACGACGGTTCTCCGTTCAGCGCCTCCGACGTCGTCTACTCCTATCGGCGGATCATCGACGGCAAACTCGCCAACGTCGACAAGCTGAGCGCGGTCCGCGACATCAGCGCGCCGGACCCGCAGACCGTCGTCATCACCGTCGCGCACCCCACCCCGAATCTGCTGACCAACGTGGGCGGGTTCAAAGGTCTGGCGATCGTGCAGCGCCACAACGTCGAAACCGGCCAGATCGCAACACATCCGGTGGGCACCGGACCGTTCGCCTTCGCCGGACGCAAGAGCGGCGACTCGATCACCCTGACCGCGAACAAGAATTACTGGGGCGGGGCCCCGAAGATCCCGGGCGTGACGTTCCGATTCATCTCCGAACCGTCGACGGCGTTGTCGGCCTTGCAAGCCGGTGAGATCGACTGGACCGACGCGATTCCGCCCCAGCGCGTCGAGCAGCTGAAGGGCGACGACTCCATCCATCTGGCGGTCACACCGAGCAACGACTACTGGTACCTGGCGCTCAACGAAGCACGCAAACCCTGGAACGACGTCCGGGTTCGGCAGGCCATCGCCTACGGCATCGACCGTGAGTCGATCGTGCAAGCCACCAGCTATGGCACCGCGACCGCGAATCAGCTTGCGATTCCTCGCGGTAACCCGTGGTACACCCCGTACGACCGCTATCACCACGACGTGAGCAGGGCCCGGGAGTTGCTGCAGGAAGCCGGAGTCGGCAATCAGAACCTCGACATGCTGGTCACCAGCGAGTACCCGGAGACCGTCACCGCGGCGCAGATCATCGCAGACAACCTTGCGGCCGTGGGTATCACGGTGAACATTCGCACCGTTGACTTCGCGACCTGGCTCGATGAACAGAACAGCGGTCACTTCGACATGCTGATGATGGGTTGGCTGGGCAACATCGACCCCGACGACTTCTACTACGCCCAACACCACACCGGCGGCACGAGCAACGCGCAGAAGTTCTCCGACCCGGACGTCGACCGGCTGCTGGACGCGGCCCGCACCGAGACCGACCGCGCGCGCCGCCAGGACGATTACGCCAAGGCCGCCACGATCATCGCCGACAAGGCCAGCTACATCTACCTGTACAACCCGTCGGTGATCCAGGGCTGGTCGACGAACCTCACCGGATACGACGCGCGTCGCGACGGGGCCGTGAGATTCCGCTCCGCCCAGCTGAAGTCGGGTGGTGCAGCGTGATCACGTTCCTGCTGCGCCGACTGCTGTACTCGGTGGTGGTCCTGTTCGGCGTCCTCGTCGTGGTGTTCGCTTTGGTGCATCTGGTCCCGGGCGACCCGGTGCGGATCGCGCTCGGCACCCGCTACACACCGGAGGCCTATCAGGCGTTGCGATCGGCCAGCGGACTGGACCGGCCGTTGATCACCCAATTCTTCTCCTACGCCGGCTCGGCGCTGACCGGTGATCTCGGCGTCAGCTTCCGCAACGGTGAACCGGTGACCGCCACCCTGCTCGAACGGCTGCCCGCAACGGTGTCCCTGGCAGTTGTCGGGATTTTGATCGCCTTGCTTATCGCCCTGCCCGCCGGCATCTACTCGGCGCTGCACCGCGGCCGGGCCGGTGATGGAATCGTCCGGGTGGCAAGTCAATTCGGGGTCTCCATCCCGGACTTCTGGATGGGCATCCTGCTGATCGGCCTGTTTGCCTCGACACTGGGCTGGCTGCCCACCTCCGGATACCGGCCGCTGCTGTCCGATCCCGGCGGCTGGCTGCGACACATCGTATTGCCGGGGCTCACCGTCGGACTGGTGGCCGGGGCCATCATGACCCGCTACGTCCGCTCGGCGGTGCTGGAGGTCGCCGAAGCCGGCTACGTGCGCACCGCCCGCTCCAAAGGCCTTGCCCCGGCGGTGGTCACGTCGCGGCATATCGTGCGCAACGCTCTGGTTCCGGTGCTGACGATCACCGGCATCCAGCTGGCGACGATCCTCGGCGGGGTGATCGTCGTGGAGGTGGTCTTCGCCTGGCCCGGGCTGGGCCGGTTGACCTACAACGCCGTCGCCGCCCGCGACTACCCGCTGATCCAGGGTGCGGTGCTCCTGATCGCGGCACTGTTCCTGCTCATCAACCTGATCGTCGACGTGCTGTACGCGGTGGTCGATCCACGGATCCGGCTGTCATGAGGGTGTCGAATTGGCGTTTGCTGCTTGGCAACCCGGTCGCGGTGATCAGTGCCGTGCTGCTGTTCGCGATCGTCGTCGCCGCGCTGGGCGCCCACTGGCTGGCGCCGTCCGGTGTGAACGACGTCGACGTGCCGAATGCCTTGAAGGCTCCGAGCGGCGCACACTGGTTCGGCACCGACGAACTGGGCCGCGATATCGCGTCTCGGGTTCTGGTCGCCACCCGCGCCTCCCTTCAGGTGGCGGTTGTCAGCGTCGCATTCGCGCTTGTCGTCGGGGTGACCGTCGGCTTGCTCGCCGGCTATCGGGGCGGCTGGCTGGATACGGTGCTCATGCGGTGCGTCGACGTGATGTTCGCATTCCCGGTTCTATTGCTGGCGTTGGCCATTGTCGCCGTTCTCGGTCCGGGGCTGACCACCACGATGCTCGCCATCGGCGTCGTCTACACGCCGATCTTCGCCCGGGTGGCCCGGGCCAGCACGTTGGGTGTGCGGGTCGAACCGTATGTGGCGGTATCACGGTCGATGGGCAGCCCGCACCGCTACATCCTGGCCCGTCACGTCCTGCCCAACATCGCCGGACCGCTGATCGTGCAGGCGTCCCTGTCGCTGGCGTTCGCGATCCTCTCCGAAGCGGCCCTGTCGTTTCTGGGGCTGGGCCTGCAACCACCCCAACCGTCGCTGGGCCGGATGATCTTCGACTCGCAGGGGTTCGTGACCCTGGCATGGTGGGTGGCGGTGTTTCCCGGCGCAGCGATCTTTGTGATCGTGCTGGCGTTCAACCTCCTTGGCGACGGGCTGCGTGATGTGCTCGACCCCAAGCAACGCACCTCGACCGAAGCCGGGCGCGGATCATGACACCGGTGCTCAGCGTGCAGGACCTGCGAGTGCGACTCGGTCGCCGAGAGATCGTGCGGGGCATCTCGTTCGACGTCGAGCCCGAGCAGACGCTGGGGATCGTCGGCGAATCCGGCTCGGGCAAGACGATGACCGCGCTGGCCGCCACCGGGTTGCTCGATGCCCCGGGCGCCGTGGTGACCGGATCGAGTTCGCTTGCCGCAGGCGATGATTCGATCGAGTTGGTGGGCGCCAAGCCACGCGTGTTGCGCGGCGTGCACGGCCGCCGCATCGGATTCGTTTTCCAGGACCCCGGGACGTCGCTCAATCCGCTGCTCACCCTGGAGCGCCAGATCACCGAATCCCTTCAGGCGCACCGCAATCTGACTCGTCGCAGCGCGCGTCAGCGGGCCCTGGAGTTGCTGGAGGCCGTCGGGCTACCCGATGCGGAGCGCCGACTGGACAGCTACCCGCATCAGCTGTCGGGCGGCCAGCGCCAGCGGGTGATGGTGGCGATCGCCCTGGCGTGCGACCCCGAGCTCCTGGTCGCCGACGAACCGACCACTGCGCTGGACGTCACGACACAGGCGCAGATCGTCGACCTCATCAAGGATCTGCAGCGCGACTTCGGGGCCGCGGTGGTGTGGATCAGTCACGACCTGGGGCTCGTTGGTCAGGTGGCCGACACCGTCATCGTGCTGCAGGACGGCGTCGCGGTGGAACAGGCCCCGATCCTCGACATCTTCGACCGGCCGGCCCATACCTATACCCGCGAGCTGCTCGATGCCCGGCCGCTGATCGGGGCCGGTGGCCCACCTCCGGCCCCGGCCGATGCACCCGTCCTGCTCGACGTCGACAAGCTCGCTGTGGCGTTCGGCGGTGCGCCTGCCGTCAAGGAGGTGACGTTCCAGATCCGCCGCGGCACCACCTTGGGTCTGGTCGGCGAATCCGGCTCCGGCAAGTCGACGGTGGCCGGGGCCCTCACCGGATTGGTCGCCCCGAAGTCGGGCACCGCGACGCTGGACGGGACGGACATTCTCGGAGTTCGCGGCGCAGCCGAGAAGGCGCTGCGCGGACGGATCAGCCTGGTGCTGCAGGACCCTTTCGCCGCCCTGGATCCGCGCGGCCGCGTCGGCGCTGCGATCGCCGAACCCCTTGTCGTCCACCGCATTCGGCGGGGGAAAGACGCCCGCGCCGAACGGGTGGCCGAACTGCTGGAGCTCGTCGGCCTACCCGAGGAATTCGCATCGCGCTACCCGCATGAGCTCTCCGGCGGACAGCGGCAACGGGTCAGCATCGCCCGCGCACTGGCGGTCGAACCGGAGCTGGTGATCCTCGACGAGGCGACGGCATCCCTCGACGTGTCCGTCCAGGCCCGGGTTCTCGACTTGCTCAGTGATCTCCAACGCGAGCTCGGTCTGACCTATCTGTTCATCTCCCACGACCTTGCGGTGGTGGAACGGATGAGCCACGACGTGCTGGTGCTGCGCGACGGCACCACCGTCGAATACCGGTCGGCCGCCGATCTGCTGAGCGCACCTGAACAGGAGTACACCCGCACACTTCTGGCAGCTGTACCACCGGCACGACCGCGCTCGGGCTGACATGCTCGTGGCGTGAGAACACTCGCCATCACCAAACCTTCCGAACCGAACGCGGTGGCCGGCTCCATCGACACCACCGACAGCGTGGTCGTCGCCGGATCGGTCAGCACCGTACGCAGCGCCGTCGTCGCAGGATCGATCGCCACCGCGGGCAGTGCGGCGGTCAACGGCTCGATTGCCACCGCAGGCAGTGGTGCCGTCATCGGCTCCATCGCGACTGCGGGCAGCGCCCTGGTCGTCGGGTCGGTGGCCACCGCGGGCAGCGCGCTGGTCGCGGGCAGCGTGCTCACCGTGCTGTCGGTGCGCTTGCGCAAGTGCGTGGCCTGTGTGGCCTGCGTCGCCTGCCGTCGCTGCACGGCGTGTGTCGGCTGTGTGAGATGTAGCGACTGCGTCGGCTGCGTGGGGTGCTACAACTGCTCGGGACTGCGCAACGCGAAGGGTCTTCGCGACGTACACGCTTGAGCGAAAGGGTCTGCGACATGACACAGCTGGACGGCAAGGTCGCGTTGGTGACCGGTGCCTCATCGGGCCTCGGCGCCGCGACAGCCCAGGTGTTCGCCGAGCGGGGCGCGACGGTATTCGGCATCGCCCGCGACGCTGAGCGGATGGCGACGGTGTTCGAAACCGTTGCGGGCGGCGCATATTCGTCGGTCGACATCACCAGCGCACAGGCCTGCCGGGACGCCGTCGCCGAGTGCATCGAACGGTTCGGCCGGCTCGACGTGCTGGTGAACGCGGCGGGCTTTCACCAGATGCGACACACCACCTCGGTCACCGACGAGGACTGGGACTACGACCTCGCGGTCAACCTGAACGGGCCGTTCTATCTCATCCGCGCGGCACTGCCGCACCTGCTGGAGGTCGGCGGCAATATCGTCAACGTCGCGTCGATCGCCGGCATCGAGGGCGAGGTCTACTCGGCGGCGTACTGCGCGGCCAAACACGGACTGGTCGGGATGACCAAGGCCCTGGCGATCGAATACACCAAAGAGCAGCTGCGGGTGAACGTCATCTGCCCGGGCGGGATGCTGACCCCCCAGGTGACCGACTTCAAGACCCCCGACGACGCCGACTGGAACCTGATTATGCGCATCGCCGCACCGCGCGGGATGATGGCGCCCCCCGACGTGGCGAAAGTGATCGCCTTCCTGGCCAGTGACGACGCGGTGACCATCCACGGCGCGGTGTACAACGTCGACAACGGGAAGACGGCGGGCTAGGCCCCCTCGAAATGCCGGCGGATGCCGGCCAGCATCTCGGTGTGCGCTTCGACCGCCTGGCGCACGGTCACCGCCAGCAGCGGCCATGGCGCACGGAACCGGATCCGCTCGGTCAACCGGGTTCCTGCCGGTATCGGGTCGAAGGACACCACCGAATCCAGCCGGACGGCCGGGAACTGGCGGGCCTCGGTGCGCACCGGGCCGGTCGACGGCACCTCCAACCGCGCCGTATAGGTGATCGGCAGCGTCACGACACCGAGCGGAATGCGATCACGCACGCGATAGACGTGGACGTAGCCGTCGTCGGTGGCCGTGCGGGACAGCGTTTCGACCGATACCACCAACGGGTGTACATCTTTGATGTTGTTCAGGTCGACGTAATGGGCACGAACCGCGTCGGGCGCACCGGAGACGTCCGCACTGATGACCCGGTCGACGGGGCCTGCCATGACCGGCTGCTAGCCGACGGAAGCCCTCTGCAGAACGCCCACCTGGTCCGGGCAGTAAGTACCGATCGCGGCACCGAGGAACTGCAGAGCCTGACCCTGGTTGGTGCCCAGCGGGAGGTTGGTCAGCAGGAACTTGGCCGAGGCGTAGGCGTCCTTATCCAGGCCGGTGGCCAGACGCTTGCAGGTGATCTTGCCGATCCACGCGTTGTAGTCACGAGGCCCGTAGATCCCGAAGGTGTGCAGCTGATTGGCGAAGTCGGTGTCGGGGTCGGCGTGCGACGGCGCGGCCAGGACGATCGGCGCCGCGACGGCCGCAACGGCGGCCATGGCAAGCCTCGTAACGTTCATGGCCAAGATTGTAGGACAGCTAAACAGTGCCGCAAGCGCCATCCCACACAATTCACTGCGTGACACTGCAATTAGCGGGGCCGACAGTGTGACCGCAGCTCATTCCGGCGGACAATGTGACCTCGGGCACGAACGTCGAGGGAGAATCGATCGCCTGAGCTACCGAGGGGTATCGTCCAATCAATTAAGTGAGCTAATCTCTTACGTTAAATGACCTAAGCTGTCGCGACACACGAAAACGGGGTTGAGATGGGACGGACGGCCGCGCTCACGAACGGCGCCGAAGGAGTCACCGCGCTGTCCGTGCCGGCGTCGTAGTTTCGTCGGGGATTCCTATGGTCAAGGCACTGAGGCGGGCCTGGATACCGCTGGTCATCGTCACTGTGGTGGCCATTGCCGCGTTCGGTGTCTTCCGCCTGCACGGCGTCTTCGGTAAGACCGAGCTCACCCGTCCCGGCAGTGGCCTGGCCAATGACACCAAGCCGTTCAACCCCAAGCAAGTGACCTATCAGATCTTCGGCCCCGAAGGTGCAGTGGCAACCATCAACTACCTCGACCTGGACGCGCAGCCCCAGATCGCCCGCGACATCACGCTGCCCTGGTCGCTGACGCTGACCACGACGGCGCCCGCCGCCAGCGCGAACATCGTGGCCCAGGGCGACACCGACACGATCGGGTGCCGCATCTTGGTCGACGGCGTGCTCAAGGACGAGAAGACCTCGACCGGCGTCAACGCTCAGACCTTCTGCCTGGTGAAGTCCGCATGACCGATCTCCAGAGCCCACCCAAGAAGAATCCGCTGATCCCCCGGTTCGTCCGGGCGTTCTCGGTGCCGATCGTGCTGGCATGGCTCGGTCTGGTCGTCGTGCTCAGCGTCGCCGTGCCGTCGCTGGAACAGGTGAGCCAGGAACACACGGTCTCGCTGGCGCCCGAAGACGCGCCATCGATGAAGGCCATGAAGAAGGTCGGCAAGGACTTCCAGGAGTTCAACTCCAACAGCAGCGCGATGATCCTGCTGGAGAGCGACCAACAGCTGGGCCCTGAGGCGCATCAGTATTACGACGGCTTGATGAAGAAGCTGGCGGCCGACACCAAGCACGTCCAGCACATCCAGGATTTCTGGGGCGATCCCCTGACCGCCGCCGGTTCGCAGAGCGCTGATGGCAAGGCGGCGTACGTCCAGCTGTACCTGTCCGGGAACCAGGGCGAGGCCCTGGCCAACGAATCGATCGACGCGATCAGCAAGATCGTCAAGGACAACCCGCCACCGGCCGGGATCAAGGTCTACGTCACCGGTCCGACCGCGTTGAGTCACGACCAGCACAATGCGGGCGATTCGGCCGTCAAGGTGATCGAGGGCCTCACCATCGCCGTGATCTTCGTGATGCTGCTGTTGGTCTACCGGTCCATCACGACGGTGATCCTCGTGCTGGTCATGGTGTTCACCGAACTCACCGCGGCCCGAGGGGTCATCGCCTTCCTCGGCAATTACGAGATCATCGGTCTGTCGACATTCGCGGTGAACCTACTGGCGACCCTGGCGATCGCGGCCGCGACCGACTACGCGATATTCCTGATCGGCCGCTATCACGAGGCGCGGCTGTCCGGCGAGGACCGCGAAACGGCCTTCTACTCGATGTACCACGGCACCTCGCACGTGATCCTTGGCTCGGGTCTGACGATCGCCGGCGCGACGTTCTGCCTGCACTTCACCCGGCTGCCCTATTTCCAGTCGCTCGGCTTCCCGCTGGCCATCGGCATGCTCGTGGTGGTTTTCGCCGCCCTCACACTTGGCGCCGCCGTCATTTCGATCGGCGCCCGCTTCGGCCTGTTCGAACCCAAGCGGAAGATGAACACCCATACCTGGCGCCGCGTGGGTGCTGCGGTGGTCCGCTGGCCGGGACCAATCCTGGTGGCCTCGATCGCGCTGTCCTTGATCGGGCTGCTGGCGCTGCCGACGTACAAGACCAACTACAACGACCGCTACTACCTGCCCGGCAGCATTCCGGCCAACCAGGGCTACGCGGCCGCGGACCGACACTTCCCGCAGGCCCGGATGAATCCCGAGCTGCTGCTGCTGGAAACCGACCACGACGTGCGCAACCCGGCCGACATGCTGGTCGTCGACCGGATCGCCAAGTCCGTCTTCCACATTCCGGGCATCGGTCGCGTGCAGACCATCACGCGACCGCTCGGCACCCCGATCGAGCACACCTCGATCCCGTTCATCATCAGCATGCAGGGCACCAACCAGACGATGAACATGTCCTATCTGCAGGACCGCATGAAGGACATGCTGAAGATGGGCGACGAGCTTCAGGTCACCATCGACACCATGGAGCGCATGCTGGCGCTGACCAAAGAGATGGTCGGCATCACCCACAGCATGGTGGAGAAGACCAAGCAGATGGTCGCCGATACCAACGAAATCCGGGACAACATCTCCGATTTCGACGACTTCTTCCGGCCCATCCGAAATTACCTCTATTGGGAACCGCACTGCTTCGACATTCCGATCTGCTGGTCGATGCGGTCGATCTTCGATTCGCTCGACGGAATCGACACGCTCAGTGACGATCTCGGCTCCCTGATGGTTGACATGGACAAGCTCGACGTCTTGATGCCCAAGATGATCGAGGTCATGCCGCCGATGATCGCGACCATGAAGACCATGAAGACGACGATGCTGACGATGCAGTCGACCATGGGCGGGCTGCAGAATCAGATGGACGCCATGCAGCAGAACGCGACTGCGCTGGGCCAGGCCTACGACGCGTCGAAGAACGACGACTCGTTCTATCTACCACCCGAGGTGTTCGACAACCCGGAGTTCAAGCGCGGGCTGAAGATGTTCGTCTCGCCGGACGGAAAAGCGGTGCGGTTCATCATCTCCCATGAAGGAGACCCCGCAACGCCGGAAGGCATCTCGCACATCGACAAGATCAAGAACGCCGCTTTCGAGGCGATCAAGGGCACTCCGCTGGAGGGTTCGAAGGTCTATCTCGGTGGCACCGCGTCGGTCTACAAGGACATGCAGCACGGCGCCAACTACGACCTGATGATCGCCGGGATCGCGGCGCTGTGCCTGATCTTCATCATCATGCTGGTGATCACCCGAAGTGTGGTGGCCGCCGCGGTCATTGTGGGCACGGTGGTGCTGTCGCTGGGTGCGTCGTTCGGCCTCTCCGTCCTGTTGTGGCAACACATTCTGGGTCAGCCGCTGCACTGGCTGGTGATCGCGATGGCGGTGATCATCCTTCTCGCGGTGGGTTCGGACTACAACCTGCTCTTGGTCGCCCGGTTCAAGGAAGAGATCCATGCCGGGCTCAACACCGGCATCATCCGGGCCATGGCAGGCAGTGGGTCGGTGGTGACCTCGGCGGGCCTGGTGTTCGCGTTCACCATGGCGTCGATGGCCGTCAGCCCGCTGCGGGTCGGCGGCCAGGTGGGCACGACGATCGCCCTTGGCCTGTTGTTCGACACCCTTGTGGTCCGGTCGTTCATGACGCCGTCGATTGCTGCCCTGCTCGGCCGCTGGTTCTGGTGGCCGCAGAAGGTGCGTCAACGCCCGGTGCGGCAGGCGTGGCCGACACCGCAGGAGGCGGCAGAGCGGCGCTCGGTGGACGCGAGCGCACCCGGTGGTTCGACCTGACCGGTCGTCAGCTGTTCAACTGCCCCAAGTAATCTCAGCGCGGACGTTGTAGTGCGGTGACGGTTTCGAGGTCCTCCAGCGCCGTCACCGCCCGTCGCAAGCCCTCCAGGGCGATACCTTCTTCTTGCATGCCGCCGAGCCCGGCCGTCGCCAGCGCCGAAAGATACGGGTGCACAACGGCTTGCCGATACCTCGTCCAGAGGTCGTCGCGGTCCAATTGCGGTCCGCCCCGAGCCGCCAGTGCTGTGCGGTACGTGTCGATCAGGTCGCGTTCGACACCCGCCCGCTCGCCGACCGGTGTGCCGAGCACGATCGCATAAGCCAGGTCGCGTGACGGATGACCGCGCCGGACGACCTGCCAATCCAGTAGCCCGCCATGCCCGTTGCGGAAGAACGTGTTTCCGGGATGGGAGTCTCCGTGCAGGACGGTGTGCGGACCGCTGTCGACCACCGCGGTGACGGCGGCAAAGTTCTCCCAGATGTAGCGGCCGGCCAGCACGGGGATCGACGTCGAGCCTGCCAGTCGGCGAGCCGACGTGCGCATGACCGTGGGCGTCAGCGGATTGGCGGGGTCCTCCGAGGGTGCTATCAACCAACCAAATTGCCCACTGCCACCTGACTTTTGCGGTAGTCGCCCCCAGAACGTCGCGTGCAATTCGGCGAGCACATCGACAACCTGGGCCATCTGGTCGGTCGACAGCGGGTGCAGGGTGTCCGGGAACTGGCAGGGCGAGGTCGACATGTCCTCCAGCACGATGACGAATCGTCCGGTCAGACTGTCGAACGCCGCGCCGTACGAACGTGGAATTCCCGCACCGAGTTCCGGTGCCAGTTCGCGATAGAACCTAACCTCGGTCTCACCGAGCGCCGCCAACTCCCCAGCATCCTGATGCCCGCGGAGTCGGCGGACATTTTCACAAACACCGATGCCGGCACGTCGTAGCCGGTGAGCCCGAGACGGGCGCGGCTCGACGTGCCGGTCGCACCGTCCAGAACGGCCACCGAGTCGACCCGGCGGCCGATGATTGCCGACAGCTCCGTTGGCGTGAGGTCGGCGATCAGACGGGGAAACGGCCTCCTGCGACCCAACGCGCCGTCAAGGGCAAGGCGCCGGACGCCGCGGCCGACATGGGCGCCGAAGCGCACAACTGAACGCACCGATGGACCATACCGCCACGGCGCCCCGCACAGTTACAAATCTGAACGAATGTGTAAACTGCGCGCACAGCCGACAAGAAAGGCAACGGAATTGGGCATCGTGACCACGAGCTCCGAGACGGCCTTCAGCCAGTCACCGGAGACGATCTACGACTTCGTGACGAACCCCGCCAACTGGACCAAGACCTACCCCGGCAGCAACTACGTGGGCAAGTTGGACAAGCTGCCGCTGGCCGTGGGCGACACCTGGGAAGAGGGCGGCCCCGACGGGGACCGGATCTTCACCTGGCACTTGGCCATCGCCACGCGCCCGCGGCTCTGGGTGTTCAACTCGGTGGGCCGGCTCGGACATGATCGGGAGGGCAACGGCGGCATGGACGGCCGGATCACCGTTGAGTACCACTTCACCGCGCCCGGAGCGAATATCACGTTGTTCACTCGAACGATGACCATCGAGGCCCCGAAGGAGTCACCGATGCCCGACGGCTTCTTCCGGATCGTCAACCCGGCCAACATCGACCGCTATCACGCCGCGATCGCGCGGGAGCTCGCCGCCGTCAGTTGAGACCGTGATGGTGGTTGCCCGGCGGCTCGGTCGGCGCGGGCGGGGCGATCACGGTCGGCGAAAACTTGTTGCCGTCGGTGGGGCTGAGCTGCTTTTCGGTGGGCGTCGCCGACGGACTGGGCGACGCCGGTGACGTCGTCGTGGTCGTCGAGGTGGACGGCGACGGAGCCGGGCTCTCGTTCTTGCTACACGACGCGACGAACGACGCCATGGCAACGAGGGCGGCACCGCCGACAAGTGCGGCAACGCGGGCAGAAGCAGAGGGCGAATTCATGGGAATCCTCACTGAAAGCGGCGAACTCGCCCTCGCCGGGGGCCTTAGATAGGCCTGAATGCCTGTTCGAGCGCTGGATCTTTCCAGGAAATCACCGGCATGGCAATAGGTGGTGTTTCCTCGGCGCCGCTCGACGTTGACCAGCCGGTTCGCCGGACGAGGGTCCCGCGGGCCGTGATCGCCGATGTCAGCGCGCTTCTCGCAACCCGTTGATCGATGAATTTGTTTGCAGACTTGTGACTCCGAGTCGGCCACGAGGTTTGCCAGGTGCGGTACCGTCTTCTCAGCATTTTCTAAGGGGAAGCAGTATGGGTTCGACGAAGAGTGACTCCATGTATGTGGGTCGTATCGGCGGTCTGGCAGTGGGTTTGGGCGTCGGGGTGGCGATCCTCGCCGGCGCCGGTGCGGCGTGGGCGGAGGGGTCCGGCTCGGGCGACTCGGGCTCGTCGTCGCACAGCTCGTCGAGCACCGGGTCCTCCGGACCGTCGAAGCCGAAGTCGACGGCCTCCTCGGCGCGCACGTCGAAGAAACTGACCACGCGCGGCGCGAACAAGGACACCCCCGAGGCCGCCGCCGCTCCCAAGGCGAGCGCGGTGAGTGCCGCGGCGAAGCCGGCTGCACCGAAGGCGGTCACCAGCCTGCTGTCCGCAGTCGGCCTGACGACCAACGCAACGGGCGTGGCGAGCTCCAGGCGCGAGGCCGCGCCCGCCGGTGCGGTGGTGTCGACCGCCGCGGTGACGACAGCACCCACCGTCATCCCGTCGTATCCGGTCGGCTGGGTGACGGGCCAGGCGAACAACGCCTACCCCGGCATCGGCTGGCCGCAGACCAACAACACCAAGGGCTTCGGGATCTACGGCACCGACCTCGGCATCATGTGGGAGAACGGGCTGACCGGCAACATCCAGCTGGCGTTCGGTGACACCTTCAGCGCGCCGGGCATGACCGGGGATTGGCGGTCCAACGTCCTGTTGCTCAGCCAGGACACGAACCTGACGAACGGCCTGACGCTGCTGCAGACCGGCTACGCCTACCAGTTCATCCCGCGCAATTCCGGCGTGCTGTTCCCGTTCCTGGGTTCCGAGGTGACGGTCATCCCGACGTCGGCGATCTCGGTGAACAACGAGCAGTACGTCAACTACATGTCGGTCAAGTCGTGGGACACCCCCGGCCGGTGGACGACGAACTACTCGGCGATCTCGCACTTCGTCGACGGGCCGAACGGCGGCAAGTGGGTGCTGGTTCCCTCCACGATCCGTTCGGCGAGCTGGTTCGGCTCGACGAAGCCCTACGTGCCGGGTAATCAGAACTTCCAGCAGGCGGCCTACGTCCTGCAGCCCGCCGATCAGGTCGCCGAGGGCGACACCCAGTACCTCTACGCCTTCGGCACCCCGTCGGGTCGCGCAGGATCGGCCTATCTGTCGCGGGTCTCCGTCGACGACGTGAACAACCTGGCCAAGTACCAGTACTGGAACGGCAAGGACTGGATCACCGGCAAGCCCGTCGCGGCCACGCCGATCATCGGTGACTCCACCCATTCCGCAGGGCTTTTCGGGCCCGTGATCGACTGGGCGAACAATCCGAACGTGCTGGGTGGCATGCTCGGTGGCCTGTTCGGCGCCAAGACGGGCGGCAACGTCAGCGAGATGTCGGTCCAGTACAACGAGTACCTGGGCAAGTACGTGATGATGTACGCCGACGGCAACAACAACGTCAAGCTGCGCTACGCCGACTCCCCCGAAGACACGTGGTCGGCACCGATCACAGTAGCGACCTCCGCGACCTATCCCGGGCTCTACGCACCGATGATCCACCCGTGGTCGGGCACCGGAAAGCTGGTGGACGGCAACGGAAATCCCGACGACAGCACGCTCTACTGGAACATGTCGCTGTGGGGCAACTACAACGTCGTGCTGATGAAGACCGACCTGTCCTCGTTGAAGGCCTCTCTCGGTTCCGCAGCCACAACCGCTTAGCCTCTTCCCGCCAAACGGCACCCCCGGGTGACGTTCGGCAGCTCAGCCTGAGTCCAGATTTCAGACTCTGCTACGCTGGTGGTCGTGTCCATCGACCGCGACCTGTTCAGCACCGAGAACTGTTCGGTGAAGCGGGCGCTGGACATCGTCGGCGAGAAGTGGACGTTGCTGGTCCTGCGCGAGGCGTTCTACGGCGCCCGGCGCTTCGAGCGATTCCAGACCCGCATCGGCTGTCCGCGGCAGGTCCTGACCGATCGGCTCAACACGCTCGTCGCCGCGGGAGTCCTGCGGAAGGTGCCCTATCAGGAGCCCGGTCAGCGCGAGCGACATGAATACCGGCTGACCGAGAAGGGCCGGGATCTGCTGCCGGCCGTGATCGCTCTGATGCAGTGGGGCGACACGTGGGAGGCAGACCCCGACGGCCCCCCGGTCGAGATCGTCCACCGGGAGTGCGGCCATCCCGTCGAGCTCACCCTGCGATGTAGCCACGACCAGACCCCGCTGACCGCCCATGACACCGAGCCCCGACCCGGCCCCGGTGCCCGCCCAGCCAAAACCGGAAAGTCGGTTCGATGACCACGACCACCACCCATGCTTTCGACACCGCAATCGACCTGGCGCACAACGGCGACGGGCACTACGTCGGCCAGACCACACCGGAGTTCGCGAACATGGTGGGCCCGTTCGGTGGAGTGACCGCCGCCGCGATCGTGCGCGCGATCTCCGATCACCCCGACCGGATCGGTGACCCCGTCGCCCTGACCGTGAACTACCTCGCGCCGGTCAGCGACGGCTCCTTCGACGTCGCGGTGCGCGCGGTCCGCACCAACCGGACCAACCAGCATTGGGTCGCCGAGGTGAGCCAGGACCACGGAGTCACCACGACCGCGACGGCCGTCTTCGGCGTCCGGCGCGACGCCTGGTCGGACACCGAGGTCACCATGCCCGAGGTGCCGGGTCCCGAAAGTCTCTCGCACACAACACTTCCCGGCCCCGTGCCATGGATGCGCAATTATGACATGCACTATGCCGAAGGCGCGGTGCCCACCGACTCGGAGGAGAGCCCATCGTCGACGACGACGCTGTGGGTGCGACAGCGCCCGGCCCGCGCGCTGGACTTCGCCGCTCTAACCGCACTCACCGACGTCTTCTTCCCGCGAGTGTTCCTGCGCCGCGGCCGGATGCTGCCCGCGGGCACCATATCGCTGACCACCTACTTCCACGTCGACAGCGCCGAACTCGACCGGCAGGGCACCGATTACGTGCTGGCCCACGCCCACGCCCACCGTTTCGCCCGCGGATATTTCGACCAGTCCGCGCAGATCTGGGGCCGCGACGGGGCCCTCCTGGCGACCAGTCACCAGATCGTCTACTACAAAGACTGAATGGTCGACGACTCCGATCCGCCGGCAACCCCGCGGTGGCCGCACGCGCTGCGGCTGGTGTTGTTCGTCGCCGTCCTGCTGACCCTGTTCTATCTGGTTGCGGTGTCGAAGGTGATCGACCCTTCCGGAATTCGTGCCGCGGTGTCGGCGACCGGTCCTGCCGCTCCCCTGGCCTACCTGGTGGTGTCGGCGGGTTTGGCCGCCGTGTTCGTGCCGGGACCGCTGCTGGCCGCAGGTAGCGGTGTGTTGTTCGGACCGCTGCTCGGCACCTTCGTCACGCTCGGCTCGACGGTGTTGACGGCGATGATCGCCGCCCTGCTCGGCAGGCGAGCCGGCCGCGACAGCGCCAGGGCACTCCTCGGCGCGGACTGGTCGAGCCGGATCGACGCACAGATTGAGCGGCGCGGACTGTGGGCGGTGGTCGGACAGCGGTTCGTGCCGGGCATCTCCGACGCGCTGGCGTCGTACGCGTTCGGCGCCTTCGGAATGCCGTTGTGGCAGATGGCCGCCGGGGCCTTCATCGGATCAGCGCCGCGGGCGTTTGTGTACACCGCGCTGGGCGCGTCCATCTCGGATCTGTCGTCGCCGCTGGGCTATGCCGCGATCGCGGTGTGGTGCATCACCGCGATCATCGGTGCGTTCGCCGCCCACCGCGGGTATCGCGGTTGGCGTGGGCGACGCCAGGGCGGGTCCCTCCCCGAGGGCGAAGAGGGACCCACTCCCGGTTAACGGCCGCTGTGTCCGCGACCGCCGGTCTTGTGCTGGTGCTTCGGGCCGGCCGTGTCCGACTTGCCGTCGTTGCCGTCCTTCGTTGAGGCCGACGCGGAGGTCTTGTGCTGCAACGGCTTTGCCGATGCTTTGGCGTCTGACTTTGCCTTGGTGTCGGTCGGTGCCTTGTCCGTCGTCACCGTCGCCTCGGCGGCGGCCGACGCGGCGGGCAGTTCTTTCGTCTTCACCGCGGCAGCCGTCGTGGTAGCGGGCGGCTTCAGGGCAGCGGCAATCTGGTGTGCCAGTGTCTGCAGCGTCGAAATGGGGCCTGCGGCATTGAGGATGATCCCACCGTCTGGTCCGATCGAAATTCCACTCGCGGAGAACAGTCCTCCCGCCAGCACGGACAGCCCCGGACTGACAAGGGGCCCCAGGTCGGGTCCGAAGCCGCCGTTGAGCACACCGTCGAGAATCGTCGCGGGCCCGGTGAGGATGGCATTGACGACCTGACGCGGGTCGCCGGTGCGGACGGCGTCGATGACGTTTTGGGTGGCGGCGCCGGCAGCGCCCAGGCCGCTGATCACCGGTCCGAGTAAGCCGACGACGTAGAGGCCATCCTGCAGGGGATCCCGGAATACCCCCGCCACGTTGATCAGGTTCTGAACGGGCTGAGTGACGAACTGCTCGATGGCGGGCAGCAGGTTTATCAACGGCAGGCCTACTGCCACAGGGACGGTGAGCAGGGCGTTGGTTGCCGCTTCCACGTTGCCCGCCGCAAGCGAGGTGAGCACCGTCTTCAACAGGTCGGGTGACGTCTTCGTCAGCGCGGTGAACAGTCCGCTGCCCGCATCTCCCAAGGCCGTCCCGAGCGCACTGAAGCTGGCGACCTGGTTGGCGACGATCTGTTTCAGCACCTCACTGGGGTCAGCCGCGTCGACAAGGGCCTGAAGGTTGGTACGCGCCGCCTCGAAGACCTCTCTGTAGGAGTCGATCGGGCTGACTGCCGCCGCGAGGCTCGCGTCGAAATGGACCGCGGGCAGGTGGATGTGTGACACCGGTGGCGCGATCGGAGAGGCGGCGATGACGCTGGCGCCGAGGAACGCCACACTCGCCGTGACGGAGGAACGAACAGCACGTTGCATGAGAGATCCCGAGATGTTTGAGGATGGACTGACATCCGGAAGCTACTGCTGAGTAAGTTCACGTCGCTATCGCACAAATTGATGAGATCGTCAGCAGCAATTACTCGTGCGGTCTCATCGCGTTGGCGAGTTGGACCCGCGACCGAACCCCAAACTTGCGAAACACAGCACGTAGATGGGTGTTCACGGTGTGGACCGAAACACCGAGCGCCAGCGCGACGGACTGGTTGGTGTAGCCCTCGCTCACCAGCAGCGCCACCCGGTGTTCGGCCTTGGTCAGGCTGTCCCGGGCATCGGCCGGCGCGTCCGCCCGGTGCAATTCCCGCTCGACATTGCGCAGATAGAAATGGGCGCCGTGTGCGGCGAACAGATCGAAAGCCTCCGACAGCGCCGTCATCGCACTCTGCCGGTCGCCCACGTCGACCATCAGGGCGCCATAGTCGGCGAGGGCTCCGGCCAGCAGCAATGACCGTGGCGACTCGCGCAACACCTTGACCGCATTACGCAGAATGGCCGCATCGCGGGCGACGAACCCCTCGACGTGCAAAGCCACTCCATCAAAACTGGGGACACCGGGATTGCGTTGCGCCGCAAGCTTGGCGCGTTCGACCGTCTGGACGGCGAATTCCCGGTCCTCGGCGGCAACGGCGATCGCGGCCTGCACGCGCAGCAACTCAGGATTGCGGGGCCACCACGACCGAGACTGCGCCAGTGACTCCATGAGCGGCTTGAGGATTCGCACACTGTCCCCGAATCGTCCCTCCGCGCCGGCGATTCGGCCCTTAATCAACAACATCGGGGGTTGGCGCACCGCGTCATCGGTGAGTCCGGTCTGTTCCGCCGCGTGCAGCCGCTCCCGCGCCAGGGCGAGATCACCGCGGATGACCGCGACAATGCTCGCGATCAACCAGGCCTCGAATTTGTGCACGAAGGTACCCGTCTCGTCGCAGAGCCGGATCACCTCCAGCGCGCCGGTCTCGGCCTCCTCGAGCCGGCCGAGCTTGAAGTCCTGCAACAGTTGGGCGAATACCAGCGACGGCAGACCCTGATCAGGTGAGGATGCCGCGCCGCGGCGGGCTCGGGCCAGCAGCTCCTCGGCTTCTGCGAAACGATCCAGCTGCTGGAGCGCCAGGATTTCACCTGCCAGATACGCCGTGCCGCCCAGCGTGCGCAGCGCTTGATAGTGACCGCGGGCCGACGCGTGCCTCCCCTCGGCGGTCCCAGCCTCCCGCCATCGCCTGAAGGGCAATGAGTTGGGTTCGGTCATCACCGAGCGAACGCCCCCGCGCGAGCGCCGCTTCGGCGGCTGCGATAGCGTCCTGCGCGGTTCCCGCCCGCGTCAGCATCATGGCCTCGACCGCGGCAAGGCGAGCCTCGAGCCGAGGGGACAAAGCCGACAGCGCCCTCGCCGCGACCAGGCGCCGGTCGATCTCACCGAACTGTCCGGTCAGCCAAAGCGCTTGAGCGGCAAGCGATTGCAAGTGGGCGCGACCCTCGCTGTCGGAGGTCTCAGCCAGTAGAGAATCGATCACGGCGACGGCATCGTTGCCACGCTGGGCCCGAATCAGGATCTCGGCGCACTGCTCACCGATCTCAGAGCGCCTGCTGTCGTGCGGATCCAACAATTCAAATGCCTCGATGATCAGCGGCGCGGCAGTCGCGGGCATGGTGGTCGACGTCTGAGCCGCCGCGGCCCGCAGGATTTCGATCACTTCGCGATCGCCGACACGCGCTCCGGCGCTGGCATGGGGCGCGGCTGCCACCGCCCCTCGACCGGACGCGACCAGATACTTGGCGCACCGCAGGTTCAGCTCCCGGCGCCGTCCTGCGAGCACATTCTCGTAGATCACTTCGCGGATCAGGTCGTGCGCGAAGACCACATCATCGCGATCCTGCGCCAGCAGGCCGCGCACATGAGCCTCTCGCCGCCACGCTGCCACCACCGCGACCGAGGACTCGCCGAGCAATTCGGCGGCGTCGGACAAGTCCAGGGGCCTGCCCCACACCGCTGCCAGCTCGACGAGCTCACCGGCACCCGCACTCAGCCGCCGCACCTGAGCGTCGATCGCAGCGGCGAACGGCGCGGGAAGCTCGTCGGCGCCGCCGGCCGCCACTCCGCTCAGCAGCTGGACCGCGAGGAACGGATTGCCGCCGACGGCGTGCAGGCGGCGGTGCGTCAGACCCCACCGGCGGGCCACCCAAAAAGTCGGTGGCCAACGCGTCCAGATCGGTGTCACTCAACGGGCCCAACACCAGCAGGTGGCGATCCACGTCACCCGCGTGTGCGGGGGCCGGCGGCACCTCTCGGCTGGCGATGATCCACACGACCGGCGACGCGGCCAATCGGCCCGGCAGCATCTCGAGGGCGAAGCGGGTCACCTGGTCCGCCCATTGGGCGTCGTCGATCACGATCAACACGGGCGCCCGCGCCGCCAGGTCAGCGAGCACCGAGGCGATCCGATCGACCAGCCACAGCGGCTGATGGTGCAGTGGTGCCAGTCCGGCGAAGGTGTCCGCGTCCAGCAATGGGGCGGGCCCCGAGCGCAACGCAACCAGCAGTGGTGCGCCCGCGGCGATCTGATGCAGCTCCTCGGCCTTGCCGAATCCGACGACGAAGCCGTCGTCCGCGGCCTGTGTCGCGATGGCCTGCGCCAAGGCGGTCTTGCCGATACCCGGCTCACCACACAGGTAGATGAGCGCCCCGCGGCCGCTATCGCCCGCCTTCCGCAGCGCGTTCGCCACGGCAGCCAGTTCAGCGTCGCGGCCTCGCAGCGGGTTGCCCATTGCCGTTAATAACCGCTGACGAGACACATCGCTTCCCGCATCACGGATACTGGCACCATGGCTGATCGCAATGTGCTGGGCGGTCCCCTCGAGCCGTGCGGGACGGAGCCGATGACGGGCTTCTACCGCGACGGCTGCTGTTCGACCGGGCCGGAGGACGCCGGACGACATACGATCTGCGCGGTCGTGACCGCCGACTTCCTCGAGCATCAACGCTCGATCGGCAACGATCTGTCGACCCCGATGCCGCAGTACCGGTTCCCCGGCTTGAGGCCCGGCGACCGCTGGTGCGTGACAGCGCTGAACTGGCTGCGCGCGCATACCGACGGCCACGCGGCACCGGTCGTCCTCGCCTGCACCCACGAGCGAACTCTGGACGTGATCCCGCTGGAGACGCTGCAGGAATATGCGGTCGACGTTCCCGACGACCTGGGCAGCCTGGATCAGAAGTAACCGTTGGCCGGCGCCGTTACCTGGCCCACAAAGAAGACTGCGCGTCTGGTAAAACTGTCTAAGTAATTCGCCGTAGCGGGGAGGACTTGGGCTGGTGAGCGCCCCTACCGAAGAGCGCGTGGTCCACGCCGAGCCGCCGCAACGTGCGGCGTTGGCCAAGTGGATCCGCCGCTTGGCGGTGCCGATCATCCTCGTGTGGGTCGGCCTCATCGTCGTGCTGAACATGTCGGTTCCGCAGCTCGAAGAAGTCGGCAAGATGCGGGCCGTGTCGATGTCGCCCAAGGACGCGCCGTCGGTCATTGCGATGATGCGCTCGGGCCAGGTTTTCGAGGAGTCCGACTCCGACAGCTCGGCGATGATCGTCCTGGAGGGCGACCAACCTCTGGGCCAGGACGCGCGGCAGTTCTATATGGACATGATCGCCAAGCTGCGGGCCGACAAGACCCATGTGCAGCACATCCAGGATTTCTGGGGTGATCCGCTCACCGAGGCCGGCGCGCTGAGCACGGACCAGAAAGCCGTCTATGTGCAGGTGAACCTCGCCGGAAACATGGGCGAGACACTCGGCAACGACTCGGTCGAGGCGGTCCAGAAGATCGTCAGGGGTCTTTCCCCGCCGCCGGGCGTCAAGGTCTTCGTCACCGGCGGCCCGGCGCTGCAGGCGGACCAACAGCTTGCCGGCGACAAGAGCATCCGGATCATCGAGCTCACCACCATCGGCGTGATCGTGATCATGCTGCTGTTCTTCTACCGCTCGATTGTCACCGTCGGGCTGGTCCTGGTGATGTTGATCTTGGGGTTGACGGTGACCCGGGGTGCGGTGGCATTCCTGGGCTATCACAATCTGATAGGCCTGTCGCCGTTCGCAACTCAGCTATTGGTGACGTTGGCGATAGCGGCGACAACTGACTATGCAATCTTCCTGATCGGGCGATATCAGGAAGCCCGCGCGCTCGGCGAGAGCCGCGAAGACGCCTACTACACGATGTATCACGGCACCGCGCACGTGGTGCTGGGCTCAGGTATGACGATCGCGGGCGCGACGTTCTGCCTGTCGTTCACCCGGCTGCCCTACTTCAAATCGCTGGGCGTCCCGCTCGCCGTCGGCATGGTGGTAGCGGTGGTGTCGGCGCTGACACTGGGCGCCGCGATCGTCACCGTCGCCAGCCGCTTCGGACTGCTGGAGCCCAAGCGAGCCATGCGGATCCGGTTCTGGCGCCGTCTCGGAGCGGCCGTGGTGCGCTGGCCCGTGGCCATCCTGTTCTCCACAATCATGATTGCGCTGATCGGCCTGATCACGTTGCCGGGCTATCAGCCGAACTACAACGACCGTCAGTACCTGCCTGCCGACCTTCCCGCCAACGAAGGCTTCGCCGCGGCCGAACGGCACTTCCCGATCGCGCGGATGAATCCCGAGATGCTGTTGCTCGAGACCAATCAGGACCTGCGCAACTCCGCGGATTTTCTGGTGCTCGAGCGCATCAGTAAAGCCATCGCCAAGGTGCCAGGTATCGGCCGGGTGCAGTCGATCACCCGCCCCGCCGGAAAGCCGTTGGAGTACAGCACGATTCCCGCGCAGATCAGCATGGGCGGCACCAACCAGACGATGAACCGGTCGTATATGCAGGACCGGATGGCCGACATGCTGGTTCAGGGCCAGCAGATGCAAGACACCATCAACACGATGACGCAGATGATCAATCTGATGGAGCGGCTGAGCTCCGTCACTCACGACATGGTCGGGAAGACCGACCAGACAGCGCTGGACATCGCTGAGTTGCGCGACCACATCTCGGAGTTCGACGACTTCTTCCGTCCGATTCGCAACTACCTGTACTGGGAACCGCACTGCTACAACATTCCACTGTGCTGGTCGACGCGTTCGGTCTTCGACACCCTCGACGGCGTCGACAAGATGACCGACGACATCCAGCAGCTGCTGCCGGACATGCATCGCCTCGATGAGCTTATGCCGCAGATGGTTTCGCTGATGGGTCCGACCATCGACTCGATGAAACGCATGCGCGTCATGATGCTGACCCAGCAGATGAGTCAGGCCAGCATGCAGGATCAGCAGGCCGCGATGAGCGAGAACCAGGCGGCGATGGGGGCGGCGTTCAACGACTCGCTCAACGACGACACCTTCTACCTGCCGCCGGAAATCTTCGACAACGACGAGTTCAAGCGCGGGATCAAGAACTTCATCTCCCCCAACGGCCACGCGGCGCGATTCATCATCTCCCACGAGGAAGATCCGCTCTCCGCCGATGGGATCAACCGCATCGACGCGATCAAGGCCGCTACCTTCGAGGCGATCAAGGGCACGCCGCTGGAAGGATCCAAGGTCTATTTGGGCGGCACCGCGTCGGCATTCAAGGACATGCAGGAAGGCAATAAGTACGACCTGCTGATCGCCGGCGTGGCGGCGCTATCGCTCATCTTCATCATCATGCTGCTGATCACCCGCGCCATCGTGGCAGCAGCCGTGATCGTGGGCACCGTCGTGCTGTCTCTCGGGGCGTCGTTCGGGCTCTCCGTGTTGCTGTGGCAACACATCCTGGGCATGGAGCTGCAGTTCATGGTGATGGCGATGGCCGTCATCATCCTGTTGGCCGTCGGCGCCGACTACAACCTGCTGCTGGTCGCCCGAATGAAAGAGGAGATACCGGCGGGCATCAACACCGGCATCATCCGCGCCATGGGCGGCAGCGGGTCGGTCGTGACCGCGGCCGGGCTGGTGTTCGCGTTCACGATGATCTCGATGTCGGTCAGTGCCATGGTGGTGGTCGCGCAGGTGGGCACGACGATCGGGCTCGGCCTGCTGTTCGACACCCTGGTGGTGCGCGCGTTCATGACGCCGGCGATCGCCGCGTTGATGGGTCCGTGGTTCTGGTGGCCGCAGATCGTGCGGCCCAAGCCCTTGTCCAAGCGGCCGCACGGTCAATTGCTGCGCTAGCGGTCCCGCGGTCTGCTATGACTGGACGCCGTGGGGACTCAGACCGGGGTACCGCACGGTCGTATTGAGGTCTCGGCCGAGCGGAACCCCGGGGTGGCCAAGTGGATCCGCCGCTTGGCGATTCCGATCATCCTCGGCTGGCTCGCCGTCATCGGCGTCCTGACCGTATTTGTGCCGCCGCTGGACGTCGTCGGTGAGATGCGCGCGGTGTCGCTCTCGCCGAAGGAAGCCCCGTCGGTGATCGCCCTGATGCGCAACGGAAAGGTCTTCGAGGAGTCCGACTCCGACAACGCCGTGATGATCGTGCTGGAGGGGCAGCGGCCACTCGATGCGGCGGCCCGCCGGTATTACGGCGAGTTGATCGACAAGCTGCACGCCGACACCAAGCACGTGCAGCACGTCCAGGATTTCTGGGGCGATCCGCTGACCGAAGCCGGTGCGCTGAGCGCCGACGGCAAGGCCGTGTACGTGCAGGTGTCACTGGCCGGCAACATGGGTGAGTCGCTGGGCAACGAGTCGGTCGCGGCGGTCCAGACCATCGTCAAGGATCTGCCTCCGCCACCCGGCGTCAAGACCTTCGTGACCGGCGGTTCGGCGATGCAGACCGACCAGCAGAAAGAGGGCAGCCGCAGCATCCAGGTGGTGAAAATCGCCACCGTCACCGTCATCATCTGCATGCTGCTGTTTTTCTACCGCTCGATCACCACTGTCGGCGTCGTTCTGGTGATCCTCGTCATGGGGCTGTCGGTGACCCAGGGCGCGGTGGCATTTCTGGCCTACCACAACCTGATTGGGCTGACGACGTTCGTCACTCAGATCTTGGTACCGCTGGCGCTGGCCGCCACGACTGACTATGCCATCTTTCTCATCGGCCGCTATCAAGAAGCCCGGGCGGACGGCCAGGATCGAGAGTCGGCGTACTACACGATGTTTCGCGGCACCGCGCATGTGGTGCTGGCCTCGGGGATGACGATCGCCGGTGCGACGTGCTGCCTGACCTTCACCCGGTTGCCGTACTTCCACACGCTGGGTATCCCGCTCGCCGTCGGCATGGTGGTCGCGGTGCTGTCGGCGCTGACGCTGGGTCCGTCGATGGTGACGGTCGCCAGCCGATTCGGCCTGCTGGAACCCAAGCGTGCGATGCGAATTCGGTTCTGGCGGCGCATCGGAGCGGTCGTGGTGCGCTGGCCCGGCTGGGTCCTGTTCCTCACCGTTTTCATCGCCCTGATCGGGTTGATCGCCCTGCCCGGCTATCGCCCCAACTACGACGACCGCAAGTACCTGCCTGCCGACCTGCCCGCCAACGAGGGCTTCGCGGCAGCCGAACGTCACTTCCCGGTGGCTCGGATGAACCCAGAATTGCTGCTGCTCGAGACCGATCAGGATCTGCGCAATCCGGCCGACTTCCTGGTGCTCGAGCGGATCACCAAGGCGGTCGCGCGGGTCCCGGGCATCGGTCGCGTGCAGTCCATCACCCGGCCCGACGGAAAACCGTTGAAGTACAGCACTATTCCGGCCCAGATGAGTATCAGCGGGTCGCTGCAGACGATGAACCGTTCCTACATGCAGGACCGCATGGCCGACATGCTGGTGCAGGGGCAGGACATGCAGAACACCATCAACACGATGACCCAGATGATCGGGTTGATGGAGCAGCTGAGCGCGACCACGCACGACATGGTCGGCAAGACCGACCAGACCGCGCTGGACATCGCGGCGCTGCGTGACCACATCTCCGACTTCGACGACTTCTTCCGGCCCATCCGCAATTACCTGTACTGGGAACCGCACTGCTTCGACATCCCGATGTGCTGGGCGGTTCGGTCGACGTTCGACGCCCTCGACGGCGTGGACACCATGACCGACGACATCCAGCGCCTGCTTCCCGATATGCATGCCCTGGATTCGATTATGCCGCAGATGATTCCGCTGATGGAGTCGTCGATCGAGTCGATGAAGCGGATGCGCATCATGATGCTGACGTTGCAGTCCACCCAATCCGGGATGCAGGATCAGATCGCCGCGATGAACGACGGCTCAGCGGCCATGGCCGCAGCGTTCAACGACTCGCTCAACGACGACACGTTCTACGCACCGCCGGAGATCTTCGACAACGACACCGTCAAGCGCGGGATGAAGAACTTTATCTCCCCCAACGGTCATGCGGCGCGGTTCATCATCTCCCACGAGGCAGACCCGATGTCGGAGGCGGGCATTCAACGTATCGATGCCATCAAGGCCGCCGTCTTCGAGGCCATCAAAGGCACCCCCCTGGAAGGATCCAAGGTGTTCTTGGGCGGGACGGCATCGGCCTTCAAGGACATGGAGGACGGCAACTCCTACGACCTCAAAATCGCCGGGTTGGCGGCGCTGTCGCTGATTTTCATCATCATGTTGCTGATCACCCGGGCGCTGGTGGCGGCCGCGGTGATCGTCGGCACCGTGGTGCTGTCGCTGGGCGCGTCCTACGGGCTGTCGATTCTGCTCTGGCAGCACATCCTCGGGATGCCATTGCAGTTCATCGTGATCGCGATGGCAGTGATCATCCTGCTGGCCGTCGGCGCCGACTACAACCTACTGCTGGTTGCGCGAATGAAGGAAGAGATACCGGCCGGGATCAACACCGGCATCATCCGCGCGATGGGCGGCAGTGGGTCGGTGGTGACGGCGGCCGGGCTGGTGTTCGCGTTCACGATGATGGCGATGGCGGTCAGCAGCATGATCGTGATCGCCCAAGTGGGCACGACGATCGGGCTCGGTCTGATGTTCGACACCCTGGTGATCCGGGCGTTCATGACGCCGGCGCTCGCCGCGCTGCTCGGGCGATGGTTCTGGTGGCCGAGGATTGTGCGACCGCGGCCGCTGTCGACGCGGCCCAGTGGAGAGTTGCTCAGGTAGCTTCGGCCAGCCTCACTCGCATCAGTGTGGCCAGATCACGTCCCGCGCGCTGCAACGGTTTTGGCGAACGCGCCGCCATCGACATGATCACGGCGCCTTCCACGGTCGCGACGACGGTGGTCGCCAGACCCTCGGCAGCGTGCGCGTCGAGTCCGGCTCGTTCCAGCGGCGCGGCGATGAGTCCCACCCACTGGGCGAAGGCTGTCGCCGCGGCGCTGGCCGCCGCAGGCGCGTCTGCCCCACCGAGCGTGGCAGCCACCATCGGACATCCTGCGTCGTAATCGCTGTCGGCCAGTGCTGATTCCCACGCCTGCACGAACGCATCGACGGCGGCGACCGGATCGCCTTCGGCGACAATGCCGTCCAGCATCGACGCGAACCCGGCAGCAGCGAACTCTGTAGCCGCAGCTACTAATTCGGGCTTGCCGTCCGGGAAGTTCAGGTAGAGCGTCCGACGCGCCAGACCGCTGTGTTCCAGGATCTGCGAGACGCTGGCGCCGCCCACTCCGCGTCGGCGCACGAGTTCGATCGTCGTATCGATCAAGCGTTGCCGAGCAGACATCGCGACCTCCGTCCGTTGCATTAGACCGATCAGTCTACTATCGTCCACTTTGGTAGATCGATCGGTCTACTTCCACCGGAAGGGGTCCTCATGGTCACGGCCAGCCCAGCACTACGAAAGTTCCGCCGCGAACGCATCGTCGGCCGCTACATCGCCAATCCGCTCGTCGCATTGCTCGGTCGTCTTGGTCTGCGCACCACCTTCGCGACGGAGTTGCAAACGATGGGCCGCAAGTCGGGCCGCTGGCGAGCGGTGCCCGTCTCCGCGCGCTTCGACGCGACGGGCGCGTGGGTGATCTCCCAGCACGGCCGCCGGTCTGGGTGGGCACTCAATGTCGCCGACGACCCAAGCGTGCGAATCAGGCAGGGCCAACGATGGCGGAGCGGTACGGCGCGTTTTGTTCCGGACGACGATCCGGCGGAACGCGTGCGGACGTTTGCGACGTCACCATGGCTTTCACCGCTGGTGACCGCCACGTTCAAGGCGCTGCAATCAGACCCGATCAGCGTGCGCATCGATTTCGTGGACTGAGTACCGGAGCGCGCACGCGCGGCGCATCAGACCACATCGCGAAACTCCCGATCTCTTGCTTCCTGCAACAGCTTCCGTTTGAAGTTCGACCTTTCTCTGTCGATGACAGCAACTGCGCGCGCCGTGAGTTCGTCGCGAATTCCGCTCTGGGCGTGAGCATATGGAATGAACACGCGCAAGAGGTCCGGAGTGTCCAGCGCGACTTCTAAAGGGATGTAGTCCTCATAGAAGGGTGAACCGCCGACGATCTGGTGAACACGATCCGTGCTCCACCGCAACGGATCGCCCGTACCGCTCTCGAACAGCTCCAGCAGCAAGTCCCGATGCCAACAGTCCTTGAAGGGCGCGGCTGACTCAGTTTCGAAGAACGCGTTGCGCACCTCCGTGGCGTGCTCCCAATCCGTGGCCGGCAGCTGATACTCACCACCCTCGGGAAGCCGCGCAACCAGCCAGCAAACCAATAGTTGGCAAAGCGGCCACCCGTCGATGGTCGACTCGAAAATCGGTCGGGCAAGCACAGTTCGAACCTGAGCGCGCGCGGCGGCCAGGCTCACGGCAGTGACCTCGACATCGCTGTCCTGGTCAGCCAATTGCGTGAGGACATCATTAATCGGATCCCGCGAAATGCTGGCGTCGACAACGCTCGACACCACGTCGTGGTCGATAAGGAGGCTGATAGTGAGCTCTTTCCGACCATCAAGTCGGGCACCGATCATGAGTGCCTCAAGATGGCCGAGCACATGGGTCCTTCGGGCCGCACGGTGAACCTTTACCTGCGGTAGGGCCTTGATCCATCTCGGCAGAAGATCGCGACGTTCGGCCACCTAGCGTCGACAGCGTGATTGTGCCGCGAGATCGTCGACGAGCAATTCGCCCATCACGGCCAGCAGTGCCGTCGTCTCGCGATTTCGCCCCTTGATCAAGAGCGTCAGGAGGCTGTCCAGGCGGTCCTCACCTCGAGCAGGCCTACCCATCTCCATCAGCTCGCTGGCCAGGCTGAGCAGCCCAAGAGGATGCCCGCACGAGAGGGCCCTCCGTACCGAATCGGTCAGCAGCGTGTCGAAAGTGGGCTGACCGCTGCCCGCATTCCTCCCCGTCTCACGTCGAGCCTTCTTACGCCTGCGCGATCGTCGATCGTTCGTCATATCGCGGACGCTAATCACAGGGGGTGACATCACAGAGCCGCAGCAGCGAGCGTGCGGTTCGGTACGCGACACACCGCTCTAGGCGTACCTGAGCGCACACTCGCCGCGTGAGGAATGAGGCCCGCGAGGCCGCTGAGACTCGTGTGACGTACCTTTTCAGGCGGCCGTCCGACACCCCGAAGCGGGCGTCGTCCGATGTCCCCGCGATCGCCTATCTTGGACCGTCCAACCAACTACATCGAGGGGGCAATAGACGTGCACGACGACACCTCTCTGTCGGCCGTCGACCTCCTCGAAGTCAACCGCGAGATCCAGGGCTCCCCCACGATCCGGCTGCTGGCCGCGCTCAACCTCGGCGGCTACGCCACCCTGATGGAGCGCCACCTCAACGAGGGTGTGATCAGCGAGACCGAGCTCGTGGTGCGACTCGAGCGCGACCTCGACGACCTGGGCCGGCCCGGCGGCGAACAGTCCGGGCTGGGCCTCATCAAGAGCTGGGCCAGCCAGGGTTGGCTGCACCGGGTGGCAGACCAGCGCACCGGCGTCGAACGCAACCTGTGCTACCTCACCCAGGACGCCCGCCGCGCCCTGGACTTCCTGCGCGGACTGCGCCGCCAGGACACCATCGCCACCGGCGGCTCGATCAACGGCATCGCCTCCCGCCTCAAGCAGATCGCCCTGCGGGTCGGCAACGACCCGGTCCGCATCCGCGCCGGCATCCAGGCCGAGATCGACGCACTGCAGGCCGAACTCGACGCTTTGGAACGCGGTGAGGATCTCGACCGCTCCGCCGACGTCGATATGACCGACATGTACGACGAAGCCCACGCCATCGCCCTGCAGATGGAGCGGCTGATCACCGACATCGGCCAGTACGGCACGATGATCGAGCGGGCAACCGCCGCACTCGACGAGCCGATTGATTCCAACCTGGCCTACCGCGACCGGCAGCGTCAGATGTACGCCGACTACCAGGCGGCCTGGGACTCGCAGGGCCGCGACTCGCACCGCGCCTTCCTGCGGATGATCAACGACCCCGACCAACGCGCGGAGTTCGAGGCCGACGTCGCCGCCGTCGCGCACGCCCTGCCCGCCCTCGACCCCGCGCTGCGCAAGGTCATGGCCGGATTCTTCGAACTCGTCGGCCAGCAGATCGACGAGGTGGAGCGCATCCAGCAGCGCTGCGCCCAGCGGGTCAAGCGGTTCACCGCATTCGGCACCCTGGAGCAGAGCCGGGGCGTGGCACGCCAGCTGAACGACGCGATCGGCGCCGCCCGCGCGCTGCTCAAGAGCTCGCTGACGGACTCGCGACTGGACATCGAACTGCCCCTGGCGCGGCATGCCATCAGTTCTGTTGGCGCACTGAGCTTCCGGATCGGCGACCTGTCGAACCCGAAGCCCGCCCAGGCGGCCGAAGGCGAGCTCGACCTGACCAGTTTCGCGGCGTTGACCACACAGGTCGACGCGCCGGCGATGTCGGAGATGATCAACACCGCGCTCGACGCCGGCGGTCCGCTGTCGTTGCCGGCCGCTGTGGAGATGCTCGACGCCGTCTACCTCGGCCATGTCATCGTGCTGTGGTCGTGGGCGCTCAAGCAGCCATCACAGACGGACACAGCCTCGACCAAGCCGGTCACCGTCCGGTTCCAGTCGCTCGACGGACGGGATCGCGAGATGGAGGTTCCGCACTTGATCTTCACCGAACCGATCTCCAGCTTGTTGGGAGCCAGCGCATGACGACCACCGACTCCGACATCGACTTCAGCTCACTGCCGCAGGTCGACCAGACGGCGCGTACCCCGCATCAGCGGCGCCCGCGCTTCGACGGCGATGTCAGCGAGCTGCCCGATCGGGCGTGCTGGGCGTTGCAGCAGCTGCTGACCCGCCGCTATATCAGCGCCGAGGCCGACGCCGACCTGTACAGCTGGGTGCTGGAGTACCGCGCTCAGCTCTCGGTGCGGCTCTCCGAACTCGACCTGATGTTGCGCGTGGTCGACGGAAGTGACGTCGCGTTCGTCGAGCAGGCTCGCTACGAATCCGCCAGGGGCGTCAAGCTTTTGCGCCGCGAACCGCTGGGTACCTACGACTCGATCCTGGCATTGCACCTGGCGCAGATGTCGCGCGCGGCCGGTGGGCAGGCCGTGCTGATCAGCCGCGAGGAGGTGCACGGGCTGTTCTCCGGCGTTCTCAATGACGTCGACCGGGACACCGTGACCTTCACGGCCCGCATCGACGCGGCCATTGCCCGGCTCACCGCCCTGGAGATCCTGCGCAAGACCCGCGACGACGAAGACAGCTACACCGTCAGCCCGGTGATCAACGCCGTGATGACCGCATCGGTGATCGCCGAGCTGCAGCAGCAGTTCGAACTGCTGCTGTCCGGCGGCGCATCCCCGGACCGGGACGAACAGGAGACCGCACTCGATGGCTGAACAGTTCCACTTGTCGCGGCTGCAGGTCATCAACTGGGGTGTGTTCGACGGCTACCACGACATCCCGTTCAGCGAGGGCGGCGCCCTGATCGCCGGCGCGTCCGGAAGCGGCAAATCCTCACTGCTGGATGCGATTTCACTGGGCTTCCTGCCATTCAATCGGCGTAACTTCAACGCCTCCGGTGACAACACCGCCGCGGGCTCCAGTGCGGGCCGGCGCACCGTCGACAAGTATGTCCGCGGGGCGTGGGGCCAGCGCAGTGACGGCGGCTCGAGCAAGGTGATGTACCTGCGTGGCGAGGGCACCGCGTGGTCGGCCATCGCGGTCACCTACCGCAGCAACACCGGCCGCTCGGTCACCGGCCTGGTACTGAAATGGCTGACCGGCGAATCGCGCTCGGACTCGTCGAGCCGGTTCGTGCTGGCCGACGGTGACCGCGACATCGAGGACGTCTGCAACCGCTGGGCGGCAGGGCGATTCGACTCCGGGGTGTTCAAAGACGACGAGTGGCGGTTCTCCACCAAGGTCGAGTCGCAGTACCTGGCTCAGCTGTACGCCACCATCGGCATTCGCGCCTCCGACGCCGCTCAGCAGCTGCTCGGTAAGGCCAAGTCGCTGAAAAGCGTTGGTGGACTGGAACAGTTCGTCCGCGAGTTCATGCTCGACGAGCCGAGCAGCCTGACCCGGCTGCCCGAGGCGCTCAAGCAGATCGACCCGCTCGTGGAAGCCCGCGAACTGCTGGCCGTCGCGCAGAAGAAGCGCAAGATCCTCGGCGATATCGAGAAGATCCAGCAGCGCTACGCCTCCGAGTCCTCAGACCTGGGCATCATCGACCTGGTGGACCAGCCGATGGTCCGCGCCTATACCGATCACGTCCGGCTCGCGCAGTGCGGTCCGCAGATCGAGTCGCTGGACGCCACGATCGACCAACTCGGCAACGAGTACGAGGATGTCACCCGGCAGCTGAATCTGGCCAAGGCCGAAGGCGATTCGCTCAACGCCCAGATCAGCGGATCCAGCGCGAGCCTCGGACCGCTGCAATCCCAGGTGGCCGGCGCCGAGGCGCAGGCCGAGCAGGTGTCGCGGCGACGCGCGGCCTATGAGGCCATGCTGGGCGCCCAGGACATCGACGTCCCGGATAGCGCCGACGAGTTCTGGAATCTGCGTGAGGAACTCGCCACCGAGGTCACCGAACTACTGGCCAAACTGGACCGTGGCCGGGAGGCCTCCACCGACGCCGAGTACGCGCAGAAGGCCGCCCGCATCGCCCGCGACGACGCGGCCAAGGAGCTCAAGCGCGTCGAGCACGTCGGGTCGGCGCTGCCGGAGTTCGCGATCACCATGCGCGAACACATCTGTGCCGCAGTCGGTATCGACCCGTGTGAACTGCCCTATATCGCCGAGCTGATGGACCTGCGCCCCGACCAGAGCCGCTGGCGGGTGGCCGTCGAGAAGGTGCTGCGCGGGGTGGGCCTGCGGCTGCTGGTCCCCGACGAGCGGTATTCGGCGGTACTGCGGTTCGTCAACGAGACCAATATGGGCGGGCGGCTGCAACTACACCACGTCCGTGCCTCGCTGGTCGGCGCAGACCCGGTCGACGCCGACCCGAACACGTTGGCGGGCAAGCTCTTCGTCGTCGACCCGACACATGCCTGCGCGGCCGAGGCCGCCGACGTCATCGCCGCGGCGGGCGACCACATCTGCGTCGACACCCCGGACGTGTTCTCCCGGTTCCGGCGCGCGGTCACCGACACGGGCCTGTACAAGGACTCCGAGCGACTGGCCATCAAGGACGATCGCCGTCCCCTCAAGCAATCCGATTACATCTACCAGGGCGACGTCCGGGCGAAGATCGACGCGTTGACCGTCGACCTCGCCACCGCCGAAGAGTTGTACCAGCAGGCGCGCCGCAAGGCCGACGAGATCGCCGCTCAGCGCCAGCAGTGGCGCGACCGGGCCGCGGCCTGCAAAGCGATCTGCGAGCAGTTCCCGCAGTGGAACCAGGTCGACATCGACACCGCCGACGGGCACGCCGACCGGTTGCGTGAGCAGTTCGAACTGCTGCTGGCCGACAACCCCGACATCGAAGCGCTGACCGCCCGAGCCGACGAGTGCTGGGAAGAGATCCAGACGCTGATGACGCGGCGCGGCGCCATTCAGACCCGCCGCGACGACCTCGACAGTCGGCGTACCCAATTGCTCGAGCTGCAAGACCGGTTGACGCCCGCGTTCGTCTCCGAGCCGTTGACCGAATTGCTGAACCGCTACGCGGCCGCCATCCCGGTGACGTTGGAGGTGCTCAATCCCGAGCCGCACCGCGAGGCGGTGTTCAACACCATCCGCCGCGAGCGTGAGCAGCTGCGCGAAAGCCGAAGGCGCTCATACGATGAACTGGCCCGCATTCTGAACACCTTCGATACGGCGTTTCCCGATGCGATCCCGAACGACAGCGAGGTGTTCGACGAGCGGGTGCACGACTACGTTGCGCTGTGCCGGCATATCGACGAGCGCGAACTGCCCGACGCCTACGAGCGGATGATGCGCTTGGTCACCGAGCAGGCGCCCGATGCGATCCTCACGCTGCACCGGGTGGCCGAGCAGGAGGCGCGGCGGATCAGCGAGCAGATCGATCGGGTGAACACCGGGTTGGGTGCGGTGGAGTTCAACAGCGGGACGCGGCTGACGCTGCGGGCGACGCCGCGGAGTCTGACCGCGGTGGCGGAGCTGACCGAGATTGTTCGGGCGATCTCGCGGCGCATCGCCGAGGTGGGTCTGGGTGACAAGCAGGCGATCCTGGACCAGTACGCCGACATCCTGCGGCTGCGGAACCGGCTGGCGTCGACGGCGCCGGAGGATAAGGCTTGGACGCGTGACGCCCTGGATGTGCGCAATCGGTTCACGTTCGACTGCGCCGAGTGGGATGTCCGGACCGAGGATCTGATCCGCACGCACAGCAACGCCGGCGACAACTCCGGTGGCGAGCAGGAGAAGCTGATGGCGTTCTGCCTGGCGGGTGCACTGAGCTTCAACCTCGCCAGTCCCGAGAGTTCGGACAACAAGCCGGTTTTCGCGCAGCTGATGCTCGACGAGGCGTTCTCGAAGTCTGATCCGCAGTTCGCGCAGCAGGCGCTGCAGGCCTTCCGCAAGTTCGGATTCCAGCTCGTCATCGTCGCCACGGTGCAGAACGCGACCACGATTCAGCCCTACATCGACAGCGTGATCATGGTGTCCAAGACCGAGGCGACGAGTCGCAACGCGCGACCGGTGGCCACCGTGGTGTCCAAGACGATCTCCGACTTCACGACATTGCGCGCCGAGATGCGGAGTTCAGCAGCGCGGGAACGAGTTCCGGCCGGGGTGTAACGGTTCGGCACCAGATTCATCGAACTGCGGTGGAATAGGACGCCGAGAGCTGGGTACCTCCACACCGGAGGTTCGATGTACCGGAGAGAAACGTCCGCTAAGACCGTGTTGATAACGTTCGGCCGGTCGTACCTGGCGCTTCACTTGTCGCGATTGATGAGCGCAGCAGGACACACCGTTTTGATCGCCGACTCGGTGCCCGGTTGCGTCCAGCAGAGTGGTGTACAAGTCGGGGCCTGATCAGGATGTCCGGCGTGTCGTAGCCGAGTGATTGAAGGTCATCGCGTGATTCTTCGAGAGACCGTCCAAAGTCACTCGAGCAAAGGAATCGACGCGATGACCACTGCCCACAATATCGACCTGCCTGCGGTGCTGGCTGAACGACTCACCACCTGCCATCCCGACGTGCTGCGCGAGCTGCTGGCCACGTTCATCCACACCCTGATGGGCGCCGAAGCCGACGCCCTGTGCGGCGCCGGATACGGCGAACGCAGCACCGAGCGGACCAACTCCCGCAACGGCTACCGGCACCGCCAATTCGACACCCGCGCAGGCACATTAGATCTCGCGATCCCCAAGCTGCGCCAGGGCTCCTACTTCCCGGACTGGCTGCTGGAACGCCGCAAACGCGCCGAGCGGGCCCTGACCACCGTGGTCGCCACCTGCTACCTACTCGGTGTCTCGACGCGGCGGATGGACAAGCTCGTCGAAACCCTCGGCATCACCAGCCTGTCGAAGTCGCAGGTGTCGGTGATGGCCAAAGAGCTCGACGCCGCCGTCGAGGCCTTCCGCACCCGACCGCTCGATGCTGGCCCGTATACGTTCGTCGCTGCCGACGCCCTGGTGCTCAAGGTCCGCGAGGGCGGCCGGGTCGTCAACGTGCACGCGCTGATCGCGGTCGGGGTCAACGCCGAGGGCTACCGCGAAATCCTCGGCATCGATGTCACCACCGCCGAGGACGGCGCAGGCTGGCTAACGTTCTGGCGGGCTCTGACCGCCCGCGGCCTGTCGGGGGTCAAACTGGTCACCAGCGACGCCCATGCCGGGCTTGTCGCCGCGATCGGCGCCACGCTGCCCGGGGCATCGTGGCAGCGCTGCAGAACCCACTACACGACCAACCTGATGGCGGTGACCCCGAAGTCGTCGTGGCCCTGGGTGCGCACCCTGCTGCACTCTGTGTTCGACCAGCCTGATGCTGAATCCGTTGCTGCACAATATGACCGGATCATCGACGCCCTGGACGACAAGCTACCTACGGTCGCCGATCACCTCGAAGCTGCACGGCCGGATCTGCTGGCGTTCACGGCGTTTCCCAAGCAGATCTGGCGCCAGATCTGGTCCAACAATCCCCAGGAACGGCTCAACAAGGAGATCCGCCGGCGCACCGACGTCGTCGGTATCTTCCCCGACCGCAACGCCCTGATCCGCCTCGTTGGAGCCGTGCTGGCCGAACAACACGACGAATGGGCCGAGTCCCGGCGCTACCTTGGCCTCGACGTCCTGAGCAAATCACGCACAGTCAACGACACCCCGACCGGACAGGAGGCCACCCCGGCGACACTGACCGCCTGAACCATCACATCGAAGAATCACACGACGACGTCGTACACCACGTCCCTGGACTTGACCCGGTGCCCTTGCCCATCAGCAGGTTTTCCTCGTCGGTGACCGAAACCTTTCGAACGCCGCGGCCGAGGCACGCGCCCGTCGACTGGGTTCGCAGCCTCGGCCGAATTGCCCGCCAGCGATGCGTCGACCTGGTCGTTCCCGTACACGAGGGAACCGAGATCCTGGCCGGCGTGCTCGCCCGGTACCCCGAGTTGATGCCGGCCTCCACAACCGTGTTGATGTCACGCCTGGATCTGGTAGCGCGACTCGAGAACAAGTACGAGTTCCAGAACGCACTGAAAGAACAGGGTGTTCCCACCCTTGATTTCGGGTTGGTACACAGCCGCGAGGATATCGAGGCACTGGACTTTCGCCACGATGAAACCTTCGCGCTCAAGCGGGTTTACTCGCGCGGCTCCCAGGAGGTTTACAAGGTACATCCCGGCGAGCCGCTCCCGAGCGATCTCACCTTCGAGCCGACCAACCCATGGCTCGCCCAACGGTGGGCGGAGGGAACAAGCTACTGCTCGTATTCGGTGTGCCACGACGGCGAGATCAAAGCACACGCCGTCTATCCGCTGCGCTATGCAATCGATGGCACATCCGGCCTCACGTTCGAATCTGTCCGGCATGAGCGCATCACCGCTTGGGTACGTCAGTGCGTCAAGGCGTTCCGCTTCAGCGGGCAAGTCGGATTCGACTTCATCGAGGAGGCCGACCAAAAGCTCTGGTCGGTCGAATGCAATCCGCGGGCAACAAGCGGCGTACTGCTGTTCGACCCCGAGACAAGGGTCGACAGGGCATTCTTCGGCGTGAACGAGGATGTGATCATCCCGCGGCCCGGAGCGCGAAAGATGCTCGGCCCCGGAATGCTCATGTACGGATGGCGCAAATCATCATTGCCGGGTAACACATTTCGCGGATTCATCCGGGATTTCCGCCGCACTGACGGAGTGATATTCTCCAGGCGCGACCCCAAGCCGGGCCTGGCGCTACCGATAGCCATGGGAAACGTCCTCGCCGAAGCGATCCGTTACCGGGTGAACATCCCGGCGGCTTTTCTGTACGACCACAACTGGGACGGCGCGAGCCCGGTCGACGGTTGAGAGATCACTTGCGAATATTTCTGCGGCAGAACTCCACGATCATTTCCACACTGCCTCCGGGACCGGTGAAGATCCCTCCGTGGCCGGCATCCTCAATTTGCGCGAAGAGCGCCGAGGGAATCTGTCGAGCGGCCGCCGCACACAGCGCCGGCGGAAAAAACAAGTCGTGTTCGAACGCGAGTACCAGGGTGGGCACGTCGATCGCCGCCAGACTCTCCGGGGTCGGTTCGCCTGCGCTGATCCATTCTTGCGACGCTGTCAACTGTCCGCGAAACCCCTCGGGCCCGGACCAGCCCACCTCATAGCCGGCCGACAGCACCTGCTGCCACGCTCTCACCGTCGACGGGTCCTGGAGCATCGACGAGTGAAGAGTTGTCAACAGCTGCTCGAAGACCAGCACCTCCCGGGGCACCTCGCCGTACCGCTCGATCAGTCCGAGTTCCATCTCACCGACCATGGCACCTACCGGCGACGGCTGCAGTCCGGCGAACAGCACAAGCGCACCCACCAGCGCAGGTCTGCTGCGCAGCAGCATCTGAGCCGTGTAGCACCCCATCGAATAACCCACGATCGTGGCGTGGTCGATCTGGTAATGGCCGAGAACGGCTGCGGCATCGCCGGCCAAGTCCGCCACCGTATACGGGGCCGGCGGCGCCGAGGACGGCGCCATTCCGCGAGCGGAGTACCTGACGACTTGAAACCCCGCTTCAACCAAGGACTGCGGGAGCCCACACAAGTCCCAGGTACTACTCGGCATCCCCAGCCCCGGCGTCAGCAGCACCGCTGGGCCGGCGCCCGATCTGTGTGCCGCCAATTCCACGCCGGGTCCCGCGACGACGAACTCGAGGTCGCCGTCCGACGCTGCAGCGGTTGTGATGCTCATCAATTCCACGGTAGCAACCGAACCGGCTTTGGGGGTCGCCCCCTACTCGAGGGCCACGCCCAGTTCGTGGGCGAACACTCTGATCATGTGCTGGACGCCAATCTCGTTGCGGCCGATCAGCATATGGTCGTGCTGGCCGTGCCGGACACCCTCGCCGCACTGCGGCAGCATCGCGAAATCCTCGTCGACGACGGCAGCGTGCACACCGTCGTACACCTGGTCGTAGACGGCACGCATCTCGTCGTTGGTCGCCGGGACCCGCCCCATCCAGCTGTGCCGCACTGAGCACCGGGTCGGCTCCCCGGCGGGCAGGATGTCGATGATCTCCACGCCGATCGGGCTGTTGGCCAGAATCAAATTGGGGTAGATCCAGTAGATGACGCCCATGTTCTGGTGCGGGTCCCAGGATCCCGACGGATCGTCGGCGAGGTTGGTGACCCAATTGAACGGGAAGCCGATCCGATGGTGCTTGCCGAACTCGTCGTACACCCCGGTGTCGGGCAGGGTGTTCTGGCCGATCACGCTCTCCCCGTGGACAAATGGGAAGTGATACCCCTCGGCGAAGGCTTCCAGCGCGCCCTTCCACGACACCTGGGACTGGAACTCCTTATCGGTGTGATAGCCGTAGGCGGCGTAGTTCATCAGCTCGAGCTCGGATCCGATCGGACCGAGGTGGGCGTCGACGTCGATGCTCGCGTCCGCGGTGAGCACCGCCCAGATGAACCCGTGCCGTTCTTCATTCGGCAACTCGACCATTCCGTAGTCGGCCTTGTCCATCGAGTCGAAGCCCGCTTTGCCGGGCACCATGAATAGTTCGCCGGTGTTGCGGTAGCTCCACGCGTGATAGGGGCACACGAACCGCGACGCGTTGCCTGACCCGCAGGCCGGCATGGCGCCACGGTGTCGGCAGTAGTTGAGGAAGACGTGGCTGACACCGTCGCGGTCGCGGGTCACCAGCAGCGAGTCGCCCAGCACCGACCGCACGAGGTAGTCGTTGGCGTTGGGTAGTTGCGCCGACGGAACGATCGCCAGCGGCACGCGGCGCAGGATCTGCGATTCTTCGATCTCGGTGATCTTCGGGTCGCGGTAGTAGTGCAACGGCACCTTCAGTTCGCGCGGCGCCATGTCGGTGGTCTTGTCGATCGCGTGCCGCAGTGCGCGCCGGGTCAGTTCCACGTCTTGGTTGTTGACCGGACCTTCGACGACAGCCGTCATGGTGACCTCTTCTCGGGTGGGCAGGACCTGACCATACAACAGCAATCCCGTGTATGGTCAAGTATCGCGTGCTGCGGACAGGACGCGACGTGGGATGACACGATGCGCATATGCGCAGACACGGGTGGGCGGGCGATATACCCGTCGACGACGAGGAGGCGATCCGCCGCATCGTCGAGGTGGCCCGCGCATCCATCGACGCGACCGGCACCGTCACGGTCTCCGACGTGGCTACCAAACTCGGCATCACGCGCCAGACGGTGTACCGCTACTTCCCCACTCTGGACGCACTGTTGGCGGGGACGGCGATGTCGGCGGTCGGCGGATTCCTCGACCGGCTGGCCCGCGACCTGCAGGCGATCACCGACCCGACCACCGCCGTCGTCGAGGGCATCGCGTACACCTTGGAGCAGCTGCCCGCCGACCGCTACCTGAGTCTTGTCATGGAGCCGGGACGGGCCAGCGCGTTCGCCGCGGGAGTCACCTCGGAGACAGCCATCTCGTTCGGCCGGATGATCCTGGAGCGCTTCAACATCGACTGGGACTCAGCCGGTTTCAGCGGGCGGCGACTCGACGAACTCGTCGAGTTCATGCTGCGAACAGTGCAGTCGTTCATCCTCGATCCCGGCGGCCCGGATCGCCACGGAAAAGAGTTGCGCGCCTTCCTTCGTCGCTGGGTCGCACCTGCTGTCGAGCAGCAGAGCACGAAAGGACCGTCACGAGTCAGCGGACGCTGACGCTGACGCTCGGCGCGCACTCGCCCGGTGCGCGTGAGCGCGTCCGCCGACCGGTGACGCCGGACGGAGCGTCCCGACTTTCGGTCGTTGACGAAGGTGGCCCATTGCGTGGGGCTTCGGTGCTGCCCGATGGGAGGTGGCCGGCGCATACGGCGTTGGCGGGCCGTAGGGATCGACCGCGCCGGTGTACACCGGTGGGCCGCCTACGCCGTACACCCCTTGAGGGGTGGTGCGGAACGGCCGATTGGCGGGATCGCCGGTAATCAGGGCGATGCCGTTGTCCCATCCAGTCGGGATCGCCTTCACGAAGTCGATCGCTGTCTTGATGAGGTTGGGAGTGTAGAGATATTTGGCCGGAGTCGGTTGGCCTGGATTGATCGTGCGATCGTAGCCCGCTTCGACCAAGACCCGCAGTGGCGGATCGAGCGTCGCCGCGATGGGCGGCCCGATGACGGGAATCTGTTCCAGCGGCATGAGCAGAGGCAATGTCTTGGCGGGAACGAGATAGTACGTCGTGTCTTGATATTGGCCCTGCAGCTCAACGGAAGTCGCTGCGAAGTATGCGGTTTCGGGGTGGAAGTAGAGGAAGCCGAGTGCGACGTTGAGGTCGGCCAGCACGTTGAGCGGGTTCGTCGGAAAGTCCGATACCGGGTCGTATTGAAGCACGACGTCGACCGTCGTCAGTGGGGCGGGCTGCGGCGAATTGGTGGTCATCGCACCGTCGAAAGTCACTCCGAAGATCGGGAGGTAGGCGCCCACAAAGCGTTCGAGAATTCCGCCATTGGGCCGGTTCGGATTGGACGTGACGACGAATCCGACTGTGGCGCCGGGCAGCGGATGCGCGATCAGGTCGTACTTCTCTTTGGCGGCGATGTTGGCACTCTGCGAATACCCGTACACCACATAGGAAGTGTCGGTAAGAACCTGCGGCCCGGTAGCGGTGAACGGGGGTTCGGTGACAGTGCACGACTGTCCGCGCACACAGGAGTCGAGATTCGCCAGCCCGATCGCCACGGATTCATCGAACGGCATGGCCTGCAGGCCGGTGGCGATAGGAAATTCTTCGGGTGTGTACACCGCCAGCAGGGCACACCCAGGGTCACCCCCGACACACAATCCCGAGGGCGCGACGTACACCCCGTCCGCGTTGTGTACGTAGTTGGCGATGTACTCCGTTGTCTCTTGGGGAAGGCTCAGCGGGTGGCCCGTGCCACCCATGATCAGCGCAGTCGCGGCCACTGCTATGGCCACCGACGTCAACGGCGTGAACGCCACCAGCAGCACGGCACCGAGCGCGACCATCACTAGGCTCACCTTGCGCATGGCGACCCCCTTGTCCCCGGGGCGTGGCCGCTGTCTCGACTCACGACGTGCTAGCTGAAATCTGACCAGCGTCACCCTTTGGCGGATATGGCCTTTGGTCACCACAGCTGCGGACTTACGACATTCGACGTTGTCGTTCCCTGGGTGTAGCACGCGAAAAGGTCAGGGGCGCACGGCCCCTGACCTTTTCGAAGGTTGGCGAAGTTACTTCAGGTCGGGCAGGTTCTGCTGAATCGCCGCGACCTGAGCCTTGCCAACGGCCTCGACGAAGTCCTGCGGAACCGGGTTGAGGTCGCCGGGTGCGCTGCTGAAGATCGCCACCACGACAGTGCGGTCCACCGTGAAGAGCAAGGCAGCCATGGCCGACTTGCCGTCGAGCGAGGTACCGATGGTGACGGTCGCATCCGGGGTGACCGCGGGCAGCGCCACCGGTGAACCGGTCACCTGGCTGGGGACGCTGTTCGCCGCACCGGTCAGGCCGGTCGCGGCCTGCGACGGGTCATCGCTGATGATCACGGAGATGTTGATCGCGTCAGTCCCGGAGGTGTAGGTCTGCGACACGTCCGGCGGGGGCGGCGTCAACGTCGTCTTCGGCGCGTCGCCAGCCCACGGGGTGTTCCCCACCTGCGGGATGTCGGCGGGCTTGACCAGCAGCGACGCGTAGTTCGGCGTACCGTCCGGCGTCGAGGCCTCGGCGCTGGTGGTGGCCGCTGCCGTCGTCGTCGACGTGGTCGTTGATGTGGTGGTGCTCGTCGTCGATGACGACTTCTCCTCATCCTTACCGCAGCCGGCGACGACCAGTCCGAGCGCAACGGCGGCTGCCGTGACGCGGACGATTGCTCGCGTGCGAACAGGATCCATGACAGCGAACTCCCCTCCGGCCACACCCCGACGGAGGGCCAAGGGCAGCCTAAACGAGCCAGGATGCGGGCCTGCGGTTATTTGACTTATTCGTTACGAACATCGGGTGTCGAGCGCGACGGTGGCGCTGGGATTCGATCACCGAAATTTTTAGTCCGGCGGGCGTCTGTGGCAGATGAACGGCGCGGCCGTTCCGATTCGGCAACGGGATTGCCGATTGGCCGTTTTCGCGCACCTAGAGTTGCGCGCACGGCGTCGACGCCGAAGTCTTCTGCCTCCATGTCGTTAGGAGAGAGTGGCCCATGACGGTGAAGCTGCACTGGTTCCTGCCCACCTATGGCGACAGTCGGAACATCGTCGGCGGCGGCCACGGCACGCCGGCCGGTGCCGCCGGGGGTGATCGCGAGGCCTCCATCGACTATCTGGCCTCGATCGTGCGCGCAGCCGAACAGTTCGGTTTCACGGGTGCGTTGATCCCGACCGGTGCGTGGTGCGAGGACGCGTTCATCACCGCCGCTCTGCTCGCGCGGGAGACGTCATCGCTGGCCTTCCTGGTGGCGTTCCGCCCGGGGCTGGTCAGCCCGACGCTGTCGGCTCAGATGGCGGCTACGTTCGCCAAGCACGCGCCGGGTCGGATCCTGCTCAACGTCGTGGTCGGCGGAGAGGCTCACGAGCAACGTGCCTTCGGTGACCATCTCGACAAGGACGCGCGGTATCAGCGCTGCGATGAGTTCCTCGAGGTGGTGCGCCGGCTGTGGGCCGGCGAAACCGTCACGTACAAGGGCGAATACATTGACGTCGAGGAAGCCAATCTGGCGGCGCCACCGAACCCGGTGCCACCGCTGTACTTTGGCGGTAGCTCGCAAGCCGCCGGCCCGGTGGCGGCGCGGCATTCCGATGTGTACCTGACGTGGGGTGAACCACCGGCCGCCGTCACGCAGAAGATCCAGTGGATCCGCCAGGAGGCCGAGAAGTACGGCCGCACAGTACGATTCGGAATCCGGCTGCACACCATTTCCCGCGACGACTCAGCGGCCGCGTGGGAGCAGGCCGATCGGTTGGTGGCGGCGCTCGACGAGGAAACCGTCCGCAAGGCCCAAGAAGGACTGGCGCGCAGCCAGTCCGAGGGACAGCGACGGATGCTGGCTCTGCACGAGGCCAACCGCGCCAACGGTACCTGGAGCGACGCACGCGCCCTCGAGATCGCACCGAACCTGTGGTCGGGCGTGGGTCTGGTGCGCGGCGGCGCAGGAACTGCGTTGGTGGGCAGCCACACCGAGGTCGCCGACCGGATCGCCGAATACGCCGACATCGGAATCGACGAGTTCATCTTCTCGGGCTACCCGCATCTGGAAGAGCTGTTCTGGTTCGGCGAGGGCGTGGTGCCGATCCTGCGCGAGCGCGGACTGTTCAATGCCGGGGCGCCGGAGGAGCCAAGTGTCTCCATCCCATTCGTGGGCGCATCGCGCTAACCATCACCGGTGTGGGGCGTCACAAAACTTGATGATTGAACCTTTGCCGCTGACGGGTATGTAAACCCGCAGTACACCCGACCGAGCGGAAGGAACAACCGTGGGCAATAGCGGACCCGAAGAGGCAGTCAAAGGCATCGTCGAAGACGTGAAGGGCAAGGCGAAGGAAGTCGTCGGCATCGTCACCGATAAGGACGATCTGCGCGAAGAGGGCCGCGCTCAGCAGGACAAGGCTGAGGCCGCCCGCGATGCGGCCAAGAAGGAGGCCGAAGCCGACGCTGCGCGTGCTGCGGAAAAGGCGGCGGAAGCTCGGCAAAAGGCTGCCGAGTAGTCATTGCGGTTTGAAAATGACCAATCCGGCAATTCCCTAGTCGCAGTGCACATCAGTCGCCCTACGGATCGGACGGAACAATGATCGTTCTCGGCATCATCCTGCTTTTGATCGGCTATTTCACCGGCCTGTCGATCCTGTACACCATCGGCGGCATTCTCGTCGTCGTCGGACTCGTGTTGTGGATCCTCGGGGCAGTCGGCCGCCCGGTCGGTGGTCGAAAAGTCTGGTTCTAGCGGGACTCAATTCTTGAGCGAGAGAACGCCCTTGGGCCGTGTGCCCAGGGGCGTTCTCTCGCTTAGGGGACAGTCTGCGGCGTGACGAGGAACTTCTCCCCCGTGGCCCGCTTCACGTATTCGTTGAACGCCTCGGGCTGGAGCATGCCGGCAAGGGATACCTCGCGGGTGTAGCTACTTGCGAAGGTCGTGGTGAGTTCGTCGGCCACGCGAGCGCGCAACCGACCGATGGTCTCGGCGCCTGCGCTCGCCAGAAATGGCCTCAGCAACCATCCACCGAGCCCCCATGCCATACCGAAATTCCTGGTGAGGACTGTCGGGCTGGTGTCGAGCGCGCCGTAGATATACACCTGCTTGTGGACGCTCGACCCGTACCGGGAGTACTCCCCCGCAGTGGCGTTGGCCGCTTCCTCCATGGCATTGAGGATCTGGCTAGCCAGCGTTCCGCCGCCCGTGGCGTCGAACGCCAGCGTCGCTTTGGTCGCGGTGAGTGCTGTGACCAGATCGGCGTCGAAGGTCGGCGACGTGGAGTTCAGGACGTGCTCGGCGCCGAGGGACTTCAACAGTTCCTCTTGCTCGGGCTTGCGGACGATGTTGACCAGCGGGATGCCGTCTTTCTGGCAGAGCTTGACCAGCATCTGCCCGAGGTTTGATGCGGCGGCGGTGTGCACAAGGGCCGAATGTCCTTCGCGGCGCATCGTTTCCGTCATGCCGAGCGCGGTCAGCGGATTGACGAACGAGGAGGCTCCGTCGCGCGCAGAGGCGCCGTCGGGGAGGACAAGACATGCTCGTGCATCGACGGCGCGGTATTGGGAGTACATCGCGCCGCCTGCGATACCGACGGTTTTACCGAGGAGGGCTTGGGCTGCGTCGGATGATCCGGCCGCGATGACGGTGCCCGCCCCCTCGTTGCCGACGGGGAGGGACTGGTCGAGCCGCGCTGTCAGCGCTTGGGTCGCTTCGATCGGTGCGGTGACGACGGGGCGGTCCTTCGTGCCGGTCACCTCTGCCTTGGCCATGTCGGCGCTGGACACCAAGAGGCCGAGGTCCGACGGGTTGATCGGTGCAGCCTCGATCCGTACCAGCACCTCGTTGTCCTGCGGCGTGGGGACATCGACCTCGTGCAGCGAGAGTTCAAGCTTGCCGGCCGAGGTGACCAGCGATCGCAGCTCTAGAGCTTTGTCGGGGAGATCTCCGGCCATGGTTGGTGCCTCATTCCTGGGTTTGGGTGGTGCTCAGACCATTGGAACTCATCATGCCCGCGGGAATGTTCCCGTGCCGATTTGCTTGCTGCGCAGGGACATCAAGGATCCTGGTACGACCGCGTCGCCCGCCGTCGTACCAGTACTTGTAGGGCGGGCGGGGCTCGAACCCGCGACCAATGGATTATGAGTCCACGGCTCTAACCGACTGAGCTACCGCCCCAGTGCGGCAACTATGGTCGCATGCCGACGGGTGCGGGCGTTAGTAAGCCCCGCTCAGCCCAGCGCGCCGCTGTCGCGCTCGACGATCCGCTCCACATCCGCGGCTAACGACGACAGCTGTGCGCGCTGCTCATCGGTGTAGTCACGCGCGGCGTCATCGAGCACGCACACGGTCCCGACAACTCGGCCCGACCCGTCGTGCACCGGTAGCCCGAGGTAGTTGTGCAGACCGAACTCGACCTCGTCTTCGTTGCCGGCGAACGTCGGGTCCTCACGCGAGTCACGCACGAAGAGAGCATCGTTGCCGTCGACCACACGTTCGCAGTACAACGGCACCCTGGATGCGTCTGCCAGCGCTTTCTTGCCTGCCGCCCCGACCGTGTAGTGCTGGGTGGCCTCGCCCGCGGTGGCTGCGACCACCATCGAATCGTCTTCGGAGCGCATGACCAGAACTGACTTCACCCCCAATTGCGCCGCGATCCTTTCGAGCTGACCGGCCACGGGCGCGAGCCCGGGTGTGGTGTCCGTCTTGTGGGGTTCGGCGTCAGGCATTGCTCCAGTCTCCCGGCGCCCCGACCGGGCGGCAACCGTTCCGCTCATGGCGAGCCCGGTGACATCATGGACAGGGTGCCCGCCGTATCCAGCGCATTTGCCTCCGACAACGCCGCCCCAGCACACCCCATCGCTCTCGAAGCGATCGTCGCCGCCAACACCGGAACCACCACGTCTTACGGTCACGACCCCGTCACCCAACGCGCGGCCGATCGGATCAGGGACACCTTCGACTCCCCCAACGCCGACGTCCTCTTCGCGTTCACCGGCACCGGCGCCAACATCATCGCGCTGGCCTCAGCGGTGCGGCCCTTCCACGAGATCCTGTGCACCGATATCGCTCATTCGCTCCTCGATGAGGCCGGTGGCCCCACCCTGGTGTCGGGTGCCAGCCTGGTCGCATTGCCCAGTGACGACGGCATCCTCGATCCGGCGCAGCTGGACCGGCGCATCACCCGGCGCGGCGACGTGCACCACTCCCAGCCGCGCATCGTCACCATCACCCAGTCCACCGAGAACGGCCGCGTGTGGCAGCCCGACGGAATCGCCGCCTTCATCGACCACGCCCACGAGCTCGACCTGCTGGTGCACGTCGACGGCTCCCGGATCGCCAATGCCATTGCCGCCCTTGATGTTCCGCCCGCACTGGCGGTCGGCGACGCCGACATCGTCACGATCGGCGGCACCAAGAACGGGATGCTGTTCGGCGACGCGATCCTGGTCCGCCGTCCCGAACACTTCGCGGGCATCGAATTCGTCCAGAAGCAGATCGGTCACCTGGCGAGCAAACACCGTTACGTATCAGCGCAATTCGACGCCATGCTCACCGATGGCATCTGGCTGCAGGCGGCCGGGCACGCCAACGCGATGGCTGCTCGGCTCAGCGCCGGAATCACCAATCTCGGCCTGCACCTGAGCTCACCCACCGAGGCCAACGAAGTGTTCGTCGACCTTCCCGCCGAAGCATTGGACTCCGTGCGCGAACATTTCGCCGTGCATGCGCCCGACCCGCACAAGCCCCCGGTCCGGTTCGTCTGCTCCTGGGCCACCACCGAGGCCGACGTCGAGGCCGCTCTGGCGGCGCTGGCTCAGGCGAAGACGGTCTGACCGTCGGCGTCGATGAAGTAGCGCTCGGTGCCCTCGGCGACGCGGGCCTGGTCGGCCTTCAACGACACCGCGATCTTGTTGCTGGCATTGCGCATCACGTCCAATGTCAGTTCGCGGGCCTGCTCATGGGAGAAGTGTTCCCGCACAGCGGAAGCCACCGCCGGGCTGATGCGCGCCGGTGACCAGATCAACGCGTCGGCATAGCGCAACGCCGCCTTGTGCGCGTCGGAAAGCAGCTCGGAGGACTCGTAGTGCTCGATGTCGTCGTACATCGACTCGCTGCCGCCGGCGTCGAGGGCGTTGCCCTCCCGCAGTGACTTGCACAACCGGCAGTTGTGCGCGACCGCCCCACGCAGCCGCACCACCTCCGTGGTCACCGGATCCAACGACTTCAGCCTCGCCACCCCCGGCAGCAGCCCGTTGAACAACACGTCGGCCGCGTCGATACCCGAATCCCACACCGGCTCGTCAGGCACCCAGCTCACCGGCAGGCCCAGCACCTCCAGACCGTTGCGCACCCTGGGGAGGAAGTCGGCGAAGAACATCTGGATTACCGCCGCGAAGCTCGCCGCACCCAGGGCAGTCGTCAACGCTTCCCGCTGCCGATCGGAGATCGCCGAGACGTCGATGCTGAACTGCTCGGCGAACTCGGCCACCACCTTCTCGGCGTCCGACTCCGGCGCGCGCACCGGTGTCTGCGCGGGCAACGGCGTCAGCGACAGCGTTTCGCCACAGGTGGTGCGGACCAGTCCCACAATGCGCTGCAGGTCGGCCGGTGACTGCACCACCAGCTGGGTCAGCACTACGTCAAGATCATCGGCCATCTGCCGATTATTGCGCCTGGCTGACCGAGGACATGTGGAAGTCGGGGATTCGCAGCGTCGGCATCACTGCGCGAGTGGCCCAGTCGCCCCACTCCCGCGGCAGCGTCTGCTCGGGCAGACCGGCCTCGGTGGCCCGGCGCAGCAGATCCAGCGGGCTTTCGTTGAAGCGGAAGTTGTTGACCGCCCCGGTGACCTCACCGTCTTCGATCAAGTACACGCCGTCGCGGGTCAGCCCGGTCAGCAGCAGCGTCGTCGGGTCCACGGTGCGGATGTACCACAGCGTGGTCAGCAGCAGGCCACGCTCGGTGGCGGCCACCATGTCGGCGAGCTCCGCACTACCGCCGGTCATCAGCAGGTTGTCGGCCGGCACGGCCGGTACGGTCCCGAACTCGGCCGCCGCGGCGCGCGGATAGGCCAGCGCGTTGATCGACCCGTCACGAATCCAGTCCACCCGCCCGATGTCCAGCCCGTTGTCGAACACCGAGACCGCTTCCGATCCTGTGGTGGCCGCAACGAACGGCGCGCACTCCAAGCCCGGCGCGAACGGGTCGGAGTACATCGTCAGCGGCAGCTCCGTCAGCCTCTCCCCGACCCGAGTTCCGCCACCGGGCGCCGACAACGCCGTGCGACCCTCCTCCGCGCCACGGCCGTCCATCGACCAGCCGAGGTAGATCATCATGTCGGCGACCGCCGACGGCGGCAGCAGCGTTTCATAGCGGCCGGCGGGCAGCTCGACCGTGCGGTTCGCCCAGCCCAGCCGCATCGCGAGGTCGTCGAGCAGGCTGTCGGTGGGGACATCGGTGAACCACGGAGTGCTGATCCCCGCCCATGCGCTGGCGCCGTCGCGTTTGGCGTTGATCTCCACGGTTCCGGTGGGTTGGGTGAAGCGCCGGCGGATCCCGGTCGAGGTGGCCAGGAACGTCGTCTCGACGACGTGGTGGGCGTAGCCGTACAACCGATCGGCGCGCCCGAAGCCCGCCGACAACGATTCCGCGACATCGGCGAACACCCCGGCACCGGTCTCGGGCACCGGCTCGTTCCAGTCGTCGGGTAGACCACTGCCGGTCAACAACAGGGCGCTGTCGCGGGCGTCGGGTGCAGCGTGCGCGGCGTGTTCGGCGGCGGCCACCAGCACCGCGATCGCGGCGGGGTTGACGTCGCTGCTGCGCACGGCGCCGGTGTGCGATGTATTTCCTTTGCGCACAATCGAAATCACGGTGGTGGACCGAGTGGTCGAGACACCGTTGGTGGTCATCGAGTTCCCGGCCCACCGCAGTGCCGCCGCGGCCCGGTCGGTGACGATGACGATGGTTTCGTCGACGGTCGCGGCCTGCAGCGCCAGTTCGACGACCTGCTGTGCGGGAATCATGAGTGGCTCGCTTCTTCGCGCGTGTTGAGCACATTCACGCCGCGGAACAACGCCGATGGGCAGCCGTGACTGACTGCCGCGACCTGCCCGGGCTGGGCCTTGCCGCAGTTGAACGCCCCACCCAGTTGCCATGTCGCCGGCCCGCCAACGGCTTCCATCGAATTCCAGAAATCGGTGGTGGTTGCCTGATAGGCGACGTCACGCAGCTGACCGTCCAACCGTCCGTCGCGGATCCGGTAGAACCGCTGGCCGGTGAACTGAAAGTTGTAGCGCTGCATGTCAATCGACCACGACTTGTCGCCGACGATGTAGATCCCGTTCTCGACTCGGGCGATCAGCTCATCGGTGCCGAGATTCTCGGTGCCCGGCTGCAGCGAGACATTCGCCATCCGCTGTATCGGGACGTGGTGCGGGGAGTCGGCGTAGCTGCAACCGTTGGAGCGAGCCAGACCCAGCCGCGGCGCGAACACCCGGTCGAGCTGGTAGCCGACGAAGATGCCGTCGCGGATCAGGTCCCAATTCTGCGCGGCTACCCCGTCATCGTCGTATCCAGTTGTGGCCAAACCGTATTCGACGGTGCGGTCGGCGGTCACGTTCATTACCGGCGAGCCGTACCGCATCGTGTTCAGCTTGTCCGGCGTCGCGAACGACGTGCCCGCGTAGGCCGCTTCGTAACCGATGGAGCGGTCATATTCGGTCGCGTGTCCGATGGATTCGTGGATGGTGAGCCACAGGTTCGTCGGGTCGATCACCAGATCGGTCGGCCCGGCGACCACGGTCGGGGCCTTGGTCTTCTCGGCCAGCAAGCCGGGCATCTCGGCCAGCTCGGCAGTCCAGTCCCAAATGTCGTCACCTGCCACCGCTTCCCAGCCGCGCGCGGTCGGCGGAGCCAGCGTGCGCATCGACTCGAAGCTGCCGGCGGCGGCGTCGACGGCCACCGCGTCAAGCTGAGGCTGCAGCCGCACCCGCTGCTGGGTGATGGACGAGCCGAACGTGTCGGCGTAGAACGTCTGCTCCTTGACGGTGATGACCATCGCCGACACATGGTCCACACCGTCGGAGGCCAGCAGCCGCCCGGAGTACTCCCCCAGCAGCGCGATCTTGTCGGCGGTCGGCACCGTGAACGGGTCGATGGCGTAGGTCGACACCCAGGTGACGTCGCGGTAGACGGGTTCGGCCGCCAGCTCGATGCGCTCGGCGTTCAGCGCGGCCAGGGTGGTGGCCACCTCGACCGCGCGGCGCGCGGTGTCCGCCGCGACCTCGGGGGCCAGTTCGGCATGCGAGGCGAAGCCCCAGGTGCCGTCGACGATCACCCGCACGGCCAGCCCGATCTCCCGATCGGTGACCGCACTCTGCAGCTCACCGTCGCGTAGCTGCACCACCTCGTTGGTGATGGCGTGGATGCGCAGGTCTGCGTAGCTCGCACCGGCGGTGCGGGCGGCGGACAGGGCCGCGTCGGCGAGGGCATGTCGCGGCAAGGCCAAGAAGTCGGCGTCGACATCACGGGGACTCACGTGCTCTACCGTAACGTGATGACTCGGCGAGCACGCCCGGCCCTGCTGGGGTACGCGCTGTTGGCGCCGAGCCTGTTCGGGGTTGTCTGCTTCCTGCTGCTACCCATGCTGGTGGTGGTGTGGCTGAGCCTGCACCGCTGGGATCTGCTGGGGCCTATCCGCTATGTGGGGCTGGACAATTGGCGCTCGGTGCTCACCGATGCCAGCTTCGGCAACTCACTGTTGGTGACGCTGGCCTTCATCGCGATCGTCGTTCCGGTGCAGATCGTGCTGGGGTTGTTCGCGGCCGGGCTGCTGGCCCGCGACCTGCCGGGCAGCGGGGTGTTCCGCACCCTGTACGTGCTGCCGTGGGTGTGTTCGCCGCTGGCGGTCGCGGTGTTGTGGCATTGGATTCTGGCGCCCACTGATGGCGCGGTGAGCACTGTGTTGGGGCGTCGCATCGAGTGGCTGACCGATCCGGGGCTGGCGCTGCCGGTGGTCTCGGCGGTGACGGTATGGATGAACGTCGGCTATGTGACGCTGTTCTTCCTGGCGGGCATCCTGGCGATTCCCCCGCAGATCCACGCCGCGGCCCGACTCGACGGCGCGACGAGTTGGCAGCGGTTCTGGCACATCACGCTGCCGATGCTGCGTCCGACGTTGTTCTTCGTCTCGGTCACCGGAATCGTCAGCGCGGCCCAGGTGTTCGACACCGTGTACGCGTTGACCGGCGGCGGCCCCGCCGGGCGCACCGATCTGGTGGCGCATCGCATCTATGCCGAGGCGTTCGGCGCGGCCGCGATCGGACGCGCGGCGGTGATGGCGCTGGTGCTGTTCGTCATTCTGGTGGGCGCGACGATCGTCCAGCACCTCTACTTCCGCCGGCGGATCAGCTATGACCTCACGTAACGCGCTGATCTACCTCGGGCTGCTGCTCGGCGCGCTGATCACCCTGGCGCCGTTCGGGCTCGGTCTGCTGACGTCGTTCACCTCGGCCCAGCAGTTCGCCACTGGCACACCGCTGTCACTGCCCAGCCCGCCGACGCTGGCCAACTACGCGGCGCTCGGTGACGCCGGATTCGGCCGGGCCCTGGCGGTGACCGCGCTGATGACCGCCATCATCACGCTGGCGCAGCTGACGTTCTCAGTGCTGGCCGGATATGCGTTCGCCCGCTTGGAGTTCCGCGGCCGCGACGCACTGTTCTGGGTGTACGTCGCGACGTTGATGGTGCCGGGCACCGTGACGGTGGTGCCGCTGTATCTGATGATGGCCGAGCTCGGCTTGCGGAACACGTTCTGGGCGTTGGTGTTGCCGTTCCTGTTCGGCTCGCCGTACGCGATCTTCCTGCTGCGCGAGTACTTCCGCGGTATCCCCGCCGACCTGGTGAACGCCGCCCGCCTGGACGGGGCCAACACCCTGGATGTGATCGTGCACGTGGTGTTGCCGGCCAGCAAGCCGATTCTGGTGACGCTGACGCTGATCACCGTTGTCAGTCAATGGAATTCGTTCATGTGGCCGCTCGTGATCACTAGTGGCGGAACCTGGCGGGTGCTGACCGTCGCGACGGCGGGCCTGCAGACGCAGTACAACGCGCAGTGGACGCTGGTGATGGCGGCGACGACAGTGGCGATCGTGCCGTTGATTGCGCTGTTCCTGGTGTTTCAGCGCCAGATCGTGCGCTCGATCGTCGTCACCGGACTCAAATGAGCTGGCCGCCACGGTTTTCTACCCGACTATTGGCCGGGCTGATCGCCGTCGCGGTGCTGCTGGTGGCGGGCGCCTTGGTGCTCGGCCGAACCACGGACCCGTCGGGCAAGACCGTCGTCACCGTGCGACTGTGGGATCCCCAGGTGGCGGTCGCCTACGCCGAGTCCTTCGCCGAATTCACCCGCACCCACCCCGGGATCGAGCTGCGCACGAATGTCGTCCCCTACGCCAACTACTTCAATACCCTGCGCACCGACGTCGCCGGCGGCGGCGCCGACGACGTCTTCTGGCTCAACAACGCCAACTTCGCCGAGTACGCCGACAACCACCGACTGATGGCCGTCGAACCCCTCGGCGAGTGGGATCCGTCGGTGGTCGCGCAGTTCACCCGCGGCGGTTCACTGTGGGGGGTGCCGCAGCTGACCGACGCCGGAATCGCGCTCTACTACAACGCCGATCTGCTGGCCGCCGACGGCGTCGACCCCGCCGAACTGGACGCGCTGCGCTGGGATCCGAACCCGAGCGTCGACACGCTGCGGCCCCTGCTGAAGCGCCTCACCCACGGCAGGCAGTGGGGATACAACGCCGCCAACGACTTACAGGCCATCTACCTCAACTACATCGGCTCGGCAGGCGGCATCTTCAACGACGGAGATCGGTTCGCGTTCGACAACCCGCGGGCCGCCACCGCATTCCGGTATGTCGTCGGACTGATCAACACCGACCGGGTCGCCCCGCCGGCCTCGGACACCAACGACAACGGTGACTTCTCCCGCAACCAGTTCCTGTCCGGGCGGATGGCGCTGTTCCAGTCGGGCACCTACAACCTGGCACAGGTCGCCGAGCAGGCCACGTTCCGCTGGGGTGTGGCCATGCTGCCTGTCGGACCCGCGGGCCGGGTCAGCGTCACGAATGGGATTGTCGCCGCGGGTAATCCGGCCAGCCGTCATCCGGACGCGGTGCGTGAGGTGCTGGCGTGGCTGGGCAGTGCGCGCGGCAATTCCTACATCGGTCGGGATGGCGCGGCCATTCCGGCAGTGCTGCCCGCCCAGCAGGCGTACTTCGACTATTGGTCAGCCAAGGGCGTGGACGTCACACCGTTCTTCCGGGTGCTCGACGGGCCGCGCATCGCCGCACCCGGCGGACCCGGCTTCGCCGCGGGATATCAGGCGATCAAGCCGTATTTCGACGAGATGTTCCTGGGCCGAACGCCGGTCGACCAGGCGTTGGCGGCCGCTCAGCACGCGGCGAATGCCGCAGCCGCGCGTTAAATCCCCGCCAGCACGGTGACCTGCAGGCCGACCGACACTGCGCACACAATCGCGGAGATCGCCAGCACCACCCAGTCGGCGCGCTTCGGCCCGGACGGCGCCGCGGAGATCATGCCGGTCCCGCCGCGTGCGGTGATCGCATCACCCATCTCGTCGGCCCGCCGCAGCGCCACCGTGACGCCGGCCGACATCAGGTCCACCATCTCGATCGCCCACCGCCGCCGCCGGGCTCGGCGACTGGTCAGCACCGGCCGCGGCCGCAGCCGTCGCGCGGCATAGAGCAATCGGAATTCGTCGAGCAGCATCGGAAATGCCCGCAGCGACAAGGCAAGTGCCACCGCCCAGTCGTCGACCGGGATACGGAAGACCTTCAGCGGCCGGCCCAGCCGCGCGACCGCCGGTGCGATGTCGGCGACGTTCGTCGTCCATGACACCATCATCCCGAGCGCCAGCAGCACGATCGCCACCACGGTGACGCGCAGGAACTTCAGCAGCCCCCCGAGTTCCAATGCGTGTGACGCCAGGTGCACCACCGGAGTTCCGCCGCCCAGCGCCGCGGTCACCGCGCCGAGCAGCAGCAGGAACCACAACCACTTCGGCACCGACGGCACCACTCCGCGCGGGATCCGCGCCATCTTGATCGCGATACCGATGAGGATCGCGACCAACGCGAGCGGCACCCAGTCCGGGTAGAACGCCAGCAGCGCCGAAAAGCCCAGAACAACAATCAGTTTGGTGCCCGCCCACAACTCGTGGATCGGCGACGTGCCGGGAATGGGCCGCAGCAGCACCACCGGACGCGGCTGGCGGCCGGTGGTCATGACGGCCCCTCGGTCAGCACACCGTCACGCAGGTGCAGCGTGCGCGGACACAGCTCTTCGAGTCCGACGAAGTCGTGCGAGATCACCACGACGGTCAGCCCACTGTTGCGGCGCAGATCGCTCAGCAGCCGCAGCAAGCCCTGCTGACTGGCGGCGTCCAGCCCGGCCAACGGCTCATCGAGGATCAGCGCCTGCGGTGAGCGGGCCAGCAGCCCGGCGATCACCACCCGGCGCATCTGCCCACCGGAGAGCTGGTCGATGCGACGCCCGGCCAGTGCGGCGTCCAGACCCACCTTCGCCAGCGCAGCCGTCACCCGCGCCGTGTCATGTGGTGAAAAGCCCGCTGCCGACGCAACTTCCAAATCGACGCGGCTACGCATCAACTGCAGCCGGGCGGCCTGGAAAGCGATCGCCACCTCGCCCACGCAGTCCGGCGCGGGTCGGCCGCGCACCAGGCACGAACCGCTCGTCGGTGTCGTCAGCCCGGCCATGATCCACGCCAGGGTGGACTTCCCGGAACCGTTGCCGCCGTGGATGAGCAGGCCCTCACCCTCGTGGACGGTGAACGTGACGTCGGTCAGCGCGGGCTTGGCCCACGGTGTGCCCGCGGCGTATTCGTGGGTGACGTGCTCGAGCTCCAGCACCGGTTCCGCCTTGCGCGGTGGGGCGCTCTCCGTCGCGGTCGGTGCGTCGGCGCTTTCCACCATGTTGGTGTTGTCCAGCGACTCACTGAGATTGATGACCCGCTCGGCGGTATCGGCTTCGTTGTTGTAGTGCGTGATCGACACCAGCGCCATCCGGTGACGTTCGGTGAGGCCGGACAACACGCTTAGCAGCGCCTCCCGCCCCCGCTGGTCGACCATGCTGGTGACCTCGTCGGCGATCAACATCGACGGCTGCCGGGCCAACGCCGCGGCCACCGCCAGACGTTGCAGCTCGCCGCCGGACAACCCGCCGGTGTCCCGCTCCTCCATACCGGCCAGGCCGACCTCGTCGAGCAGCGCCGCGATATCGGTGCGGGTTCCCGGCGGCAGGCCGAAGACGACGTCGTCGGCGACTCGTGTTCCCAGCACCTGACTTTCGGGGTGCTGCATGATCACGGCCGTCCCACCCAGCTGACCCAAGCCGATCGCGCCGGGCCGCTCGATCGTGCCCGACGTCGGTTGACGCCCGGACAGCAGCAGCATCAGCGTGGTCTTCCCGGAGCCGTTGGCACCGGTGATCGCCACGTGTTCCCCGACGTCGACGGTCAAGCTCAGCGGGCGCAGTGCGTCGTGGGCGGCGCCCGGATACCGAAAACGGGCGTCGACCAAGCGCACCGGGACCGGCGCGACCGGTCCGGACTCGGCAGGGGTCTCGAGCTTGTGCACATCGGGTATGCCGCGCAACCGATCCAGCACCCGCGACAGCGCCCACCACCCGACCAAGGTCACCACCATGATCGAGAAGATCGCGTACACCATCAGCAGCGCCGGCCAATACTGCAGCGCGACACCGAACATGTGGCGGGCGTCCTCGGCCGCCGGCCGGAACGGCTCGAAGCGGGACATCACCGAGACGACGCCGTCGAAGTTGGCGGTCATCGCCGAGAACGTCAACGTGCGCAGCCGAACCAGCACGGTCAGGGCGGCGATGATGAAGACGCCGAAGATCACGCCGGCCACCAAACCCACCGCGATGACCGTCGGGGTGCCGCGGCCGCGGCGCTTCATGATGCCGGCCAGTCCGCCGACGTAGGCGCAGTTGACCACCACCATGAGTCCGCTGATGCCGGCGATCAGGAAGGCGACGACGCTCGCCGCGACCGTGGAGGCCAGCAGCACCCGAAGGCGGTAGCGGTAACCGAGCAGCCCCATCGGCACCGTGGTCAGTAGCGACAGTCCCCCGGCGAACGGCACGACGACGGAGATGATCGCCAGCGCGGCCGCCAGCGCGGCCATCACGGAGGCCTGGGCCATCTCCACCGGCGACAGCGAGCGGCCGGCACGGCGATCGATCGACGGACGGGACGGCTGCGCAGGCGCCTCCGGTCTCGTCGCGGTCATCACCCGATTCTGCCAGCCGCCGCGGGCTGCTCGTCGCCTCGACCTGCCGCGGTCAGGCGCTCCTGTGGACATGCTGTGAGAAAGCCCACCGGCCAGGCAGAAGACAACATAGTATTTCTATGTAAATATGGACGTATGACTCCGACGCCCACCCAAGAACGACCCGGCGCCGCGTCCCCCGACCAGACCGGCCTGGGTTCTGAGCTGCTGACCGTTGTCGCGCGGCTCAACCGGCTGGCCACCCAGCGCATCCGGCTGCCACTGCCCTGGGCGCAGGCCCGGCTGCTCGGCACCATCGACGACCAGGGCGAGGCCCGCATCTCCGATCTGGCCGAGCTCGATCACTGCTCCCAGCCCACGATGACCACCCAGGTGCGCCGGCTCGAGGACGCCGGACTAGTCACCCGCACGCCCGACCCCGACGATGCGCGTGCCGTCCGCATCCGCATCACCCCGGCTGGTCAGACCATGCTGGCCCAAGTCCGCGCGGACCGTGCCGCGGTCATCGACCCGCGCATCGAGCGGCTTTCCGAAAAGGACCGCGAAACTCTGTCGGCTGCCGTCGAGGCGATCCGTCGCCTGCTCGACGACATCGACAGCTTCCCCGATAAGTAGTAAGGAGTGAGGCCACTCATGTGGCGCCAACCCAAGGCCGTCTGGGCCGTCGCGTTCGCATCCGTTGTCGCCTTCATGGGCATCGGACTCGTCGACCCGATCCTCAAACCCATCGCCGACAATCTCAATGCCACACCGTCACAGGTGTCGCTGCTGTTCACCAGCTACATGGCCGTCATGGGCGTGGCCATGCTCGTCACCGGCGTGGTGTCCAGCCGGATCGGCCCGAAGCGCACGCTGCTGCTCGGCCTGGTGATCATCATCGCCGGCGCCGGACTGGCCGGGATGAGCGACACCGTGATGGGCATCGTCGGGTGGCGCGCACTGTGGGGACTGGGCAACGCACTGTTCATCGCGACCGCGCTGGCCACCATCGTCAGCTCGGCCCGCGGCTCGGTGGCCCAGGCCATCATCCTGTACGAGGCCGCACTGGGCCTGGGCATCGCGGTCGGCCCACTGGTCGGCGGCGTGCTGGGTGGAATCTCTTGGCGTGGGCCGTTTTTCGGGGTGTCGGCGCTGATGGCCGTCGCCCTCGTGGTGACCGCGCTGCTGCTGCCTGAGACGCCCCGACCGCAACGTATGACGACGCTGGCCGACCCGTTCCGCGCGTTGCGTCACCGCGGCCTGCTCGGTGTGGCCATCACCGCGCTGCTGTACAACTTCGGCTTCTTCACACTGCTGGCGTTCACCCCGTTCCCGCTCGACATGAACGCACACCAGATCGGCCTGATCTTCTTCGGCTGGGGCCTGGCCCTGGCGTTCACCTCGGTGGTGGTGGCCCCGAAGCTGCAGCACCGGTTCGGCACCGTTCGGGTGCTGCTGATGAACCTGCTGTGCTTCTCGGCGCTGCTGGTCGTGATGGCGCTCGGCACCGACAACAAGACCATCCTCGCCGCCTGCGTGGTGATCGCCGGCCTGTTCATCGGCATCAACAACACGCTGATCACCGAAACCGTCATGAAGGCCGCGCCGGTCGAACGCGGTGTGGCGTCGGCGGCCTACAGCTTCATGCGGTTCGGCGGCGCCGCGGTCGCCCCGTGGCTGGCCGGCGTGCTCGGCGAGCGGGTCAGCGTGCACCTGCCGTTCTGGGTCGGCGCCGGTGCGGTGCTGCTCGGCGCCGGTGTGCTGGCGATGTCGAGCCGGCATCTGAGCGCTATTGACACGGAGGAAGATGAGCTCGAGGAGATCACCGATCAGGCCACCGCGGTGACCGTCGGCAGCGAAAGCTGAGCGACGCGGGGCCGACCCCGAGGAGAACGATGCAGTTCTGGTGCGGCACCCCGTTCATGAAAACGACGGAATCTCTGGCAGTCGCCCGCATGGTCGACGACGCCGGCTACGACGGCATGATCTGCGCCGATCACCTGATCTATCCGCGGGATCTGCGTTCGCCGTACCCGTCGCCGACCGGCAAGCCAGGCTGGCAGCCGGAGACTGCGTGGCCCGACACCTGGGTGATGATCGGAGCGATGGCCGCGGTGACGACGCGGCTGCGCTTCTCCAACGCGGTGTACGTCGCACCCGCCCGGCCGCTGATCGAAGTCGCCAAGGTGGTGGCCACGGCCGCATCGCTGTCCGACGGCCGGGTCTCCCTGGGTGTCGGAATCGGTTGGATGCGTGAGGAATACGAGCTGCTCGGTCAGGAGTTCGGCAACCGCGGCAAGCGTCTGGACGAAATGATCCCCGCGCTGCGGGCGCTGTGGCAGGGCGGCTGGGTATCGTGGAGCGGCCGGTATTACGAGGTGCCCGAGATGATGATCGAGCCGCATCCGCCGCAGCCGGTGCCCATCCTGTGTGGCGGCGAATCCGATGTCGCGCTGAGGCGCGCCGCAGCGCTGTGCGACGGCTGGATCGGCACGGCCTACACGTTCGACGACGCGAAAGCCTACGTGTCCAAGCTGGATGCGCTACGCCGCGAATTCGGCCGCGCGGACCGACCTTTCGAGATCATGCTGGCGCTGATCGATCCGCCGTCGCCGGACCTTTACAAGCGCGCCGAAGACATCGGCATCACCGCGGTGATGTGCGCCCCGTGGATGACCGACCCGGCCGTGGCAGCAGGCGGCGACGTCGAACGCTACCGCGGCCCGATCGAGCGATTCGCCGAATCGGTTGTCGCCCACTGTCGCTGAGCATTCACATCCAGATGGTGGCGTTGGCGCTTTCCCGGGGCTGAGCCAGCGGGTGATCCTTTCCCAGTAAGTCGCCGGTGATGACGGCGCAGAACCGATACATCGCGATGTCGAAGATCCCGTTGTGCATGGGTTGTTCGATGAAATGCCCGAGTCGTTCGGCCCCGATGAACACCGCCATCAGCAGCAGGCCGATGGTCACACCGGCGTACGGATGGGATGAGCCGTCTAACCGGCTGAAGGCCATGATCGCGAAGAACCAGGCGAGCCCGCGGATGAACACCTCGTACTGCAGCGGGATCGGCTCGTTGCGGATGCGTTCCAGACCGCTTTGGGCCGTGACGAGCGCGGTGTTGACGCTCATCAGCATCACGCGGGCCTGATTGTCGATGTGGCCCTCGGCCGACAGGGTTTGGATGTCGACGGCCTGGCGGGTCATCAGATCGGTGGCGCCGATGTCAGCGGGATCCTCGGGCGTGAGATCGTCGACGCCTGGCACCGCAGGAATCTTGCGCAGGTCCGCAGCCAGCTGCCAGGCGTAGCGCACCTGGCGTCGACGCATCCGACTCACGATCTCTGCCATCTCCGGAGCGCCAGAGTCGACGGAGCACAGGGTGTTGTAGGTGGCGCGGGAGTTGATGATGACGTTTCCCCACAGCGTGCGGGCCTCCCACCACCGGTTGTAGGCGGTGGTGTTGCGAAAACCGATGAACACCGACGCGCCGATGCCCAACACCGACAGCACGGCCGAGGCGTAGTCGATCTGGGTGGGGTCCGGGATCGGGATGAGAATGGCGGCCACCACGACGATCGCCAGCAGATCCCAGCGCAACTGCCACCACACGAGACCCGAAACCTTGAGCGGGCCCAGCTTCCCGACGCTACGAATCACCGCGTCAGCGTATTGCTCACAGCGCCGCGTCGACGAGATTTCCGACCGCGTAGGTCGCCGCGATCGCGATGGCCCCGAACATCAGCTGCCGCCCCGCGCCGAACCACAGCGATCCCTTGGTGAAGCGGGCGGCCACCGCACCCGCCACCACCAACCCGACCGCGCTGCACACCAGACCGAGCCACAGCTTCTCGGCGCCGAACAGATACGGCAGCAGGGGAACGACAGCGCCGACGGCGAACATCACGAACGACGAGATCGCGGCAATCACCGGCGACGGCTTCTCACGAGGATCGACACCCAGTTCCTGCGCCAGGTGGAAGTGCACCGCCTGCTCCGCGTCGCGGTGAATCTCCTCGGTGGCCTGCCGGGCGGTGGTCTCGGACATCCCCATGTCCATCAACATCGATACGAGTTCGTCCCGTTCGGCGTGCGGATGCCGCTCGAACGACCGCCGTTCGATGCGCACCTGGGAGTCGATCTGCTCGTTGGCGGTCGTGACGGATGTAAATTCGCCGAGCGCCATCGAAAATGCGCCTGCGAGCAGCCCGGCCACCCCGCTCAGTACCACCGTGTGGGCACCGCCGCCGGCCGCGACCCCGGCGATCAGCGCGCTGTTGGAGACCAAACCGTCCATCGCCCCGAACGTCGCCGCACGCAGCCAGCCTCCGGTGACGTCGGGGTGGGAGTGGTCGATGTCGTGGGGTAGGTGGCCCGCCGCGGCCTCCCCCTCGGGCTCGGACATACCGCCATTCAACGCCGAACCGTCAGGTCACATCGACTCAGGTTTACCTGCGTTTGCCACATCCGCGTTTGCCAAATCGGTTGCGGGGATACCTTCATGCCATGACCACCACTGCGGAGCACCTTCGCAACGCCCTCGACGGTCGTTGGCGAGACGTCAAGAACGCCGTGCGCGCCGAACTCTCCACCGAAGTATTCCGGCCGCACTACACGCCCAACACCGTGATCGCCCGCGCGAAGGTGGCTGAGCAGATGAAGATCATGGCGGCCCATGGCGCCGCCGAGGACGGGTTCCGTAAAGAGCACGGCGGCAACGGAGACGTGGGAGCTGCGGTCACGCGAATCGAGATGCTCGCCATGTCGGACCTGTCGCTGATGGTCAAGGCGGGCGTGCAGTGGGGCCTGTTCGGCGGCGCCATCGAGAACCTGGGCACCGAGCGTCACCACAAGGCGTATGTGCAACGCATCATCGATCTGGACCTGGTGGGCTGCTTCGGCATGACCGAGACCGGGCACGGCAGTGACGTTCAGTCCCTGGAGACCACCGCCACCTACGACCCGGCGACCCAGGAGTTCGTGATCAACTCCCCCACCCCGACGTCGCGCAAGGACTACATCGGTGGTGCGGCCGAAACCGCCCGGGTGTCAGCGGTTTTCGCGCAGCTGATCGCAGGAGGGGAATCGCACGGGGTGCACTGTTTCGTGGTGCCGCTGCGCGACGAGGACGGTAACGATCTGCCCGGCATCACCACCTCGGACTGCCACTACAAGGGTGGCCTGCCGGGCGTCGACAACGGCCGGATCATGTTCGACAACGTCCGCATTCCGCGTGACAACCTGCTGAACAAGTACGGGGACGTCGCCGAGGACGGCACCTACTCCTCGCCGATCGAGAACGTGAACCGGCGATTCTTCACGATGCTGGGAACGCTGATCCGCGGCCGTGTCACGGTCGGCGGCAGTGCGGCGGCCGCCGGACGGGTGGCCCTTGACATCGCCGTGCGATATGCGTTGCAGCGCAAGCAGTTCAGCGCACCCGACGACGAGGGCGAGGTGCTGATCATGGATTACCTGGTGCACCAGCGCCGGCTCTTCCCGCTGATCGCACGCTCTTATGCGTTGCAGTTCGCCCAAAACGAGTTGGTCGCCCGGCTGCACGACCTGCAAACGGCGGACAATCCCGACACCGAGGAGCAGCGAGAGCTGGAGTCCCGGGCGGCGGGGCTCAAGGCGGCCAACACCTGGCACACCAGCACCGCCATCCAGGAAGCCCGCGAAGCGTGCGGCGGCGCAGGCTATCTCGCTGAGAACCGGCTGATCGCGCTGCGCGCGGACACCGACGTGTTCACCACCTTCGAGGGTGACAACCATGTGCTGACTCAGCTGGTGGCCAAGGAACTGCTGACCGCCTACGCCGACGACATCAAGGGTATGAGCCCGGTGGAGTGGGTGCGCTTCGCCGCCAACTTCGCCGGCGACCGGGTGCTGAAAAGGACTGCGGCCGAGACAATCATGCAGACCATCCTCGACTCGCGTCAGGACAACGAGGAGGAAGGCAGCCTGTTCAACCGCGGCACGCAGGTCCAGATGTTCGAGGACCGCGAGCAGTACCTGCTGTCCTCGGTGGCGCGCCGGCTACAGCGCAAGTCCAAGGAGATGTCGGCGTTCGACGCCTTCAACTCGGTGCAGGACCACGTGTTGCACACCGCGAAGGCACATATCGACCGGATCGTGCTCGAGGCATTCGTCGCCGGTATCGACGCGTGCGAGGACGACGAGGCCCGGACCATCCTCGGCATGGTGTGTGACCTCTATGCCCTATCGGTGATCGAGGACGACAAGGCGTGGTTCATCGAGCACCGGTTCCTGTCGACCGAGCGCGCCAAGGCCGTCACCCGCGGCATCAACCAACGCTGCCGCGACCTGCGACCGCACGCCGAACTGCTGGTCGACGGCTTCGGAATCCCCGAACAGCTGCGGTACGCGGAGATGCTGCACCCGGAGAACATCCTCAGCGACTAGCGGTTTTGACAATTTTGACAAAACAGCGGGTTTGAGACGGTAACGTCGCCGCCGTGGAGCTCAGGCTGCAGCGCATCGGCGCGTGGTGCGGAACGATCATGATCCTGCTGTACGGTACCTGCATGTCGGGATTGGCGCGGTTGTTCCCGCCGATCTCGCCGGTGTGGTCGCCGACGGAAGTGGCCGAGTTCTTCGTCGACCACAAGATCTGGATCCGCATCGGCATCGCCGGGTGTCTGCTGACCTCCGTGATCGCGCTGCCGTTCCTGGCAACCATCGTGTTGCGCATCCGGCGGATCGAAGGGCAGTGGGGCATGCTCTCGATGACGCAGTTGTTCGCGGCGACGATTTTCGTTCCCGCACTGCTGTTTCCGTTCCTGGTGCTGGCGGCCGCGGCGTTCCGCCCCGAGGGCAGGTCACCGGAGATCACGCAGGCGCTCAACGATGTGTTCTGGCTGATGTTCATCGGCATCGTCGGCACGATCATCGTGCAGAACATCACGCTGGCGATCGCGTCGTTCATCGACAAGACCGAACCGCAGACGTTCCCGCGCTGGTACGGCTACCTCAACCTGTGGGTGGCACTGCTGTCGCTGCCGGGGTGTGTGGTGGTGGTGTTCAACGACGGGCCGCTGGCCTGGCACGGGGTGTTCGCGTTCTACATCCCCGGTTTCGCGTTGGTGGTGTGGCTGTTCGCCACCACCTATGTGCTCAACCGCGGCATCAAGGCTCAGCAGCGCGCCGAACACGCATGACGGCGGCCTCAGCCACTACCGGCCGTCGCATCCCGGGCGAAGCGGGCACGTGGGTCTTCCTGCTCGGTGACATGCTGGTGTTTGCGGCGTTCTTCGCCACGTTCATGGTCGAAAGGTCAAAGGCGCCAGAGGTTTTCGACGCGGCACGCAAGACGCTGCACGTCAACATCGGGCTGGTCAACACCCTGGTGCTGCTGACCAGCTCGCTGTTCGTGGTGGCGGCGATTGGCGCGCTGCGCACCGGTTTGCGCTCCACTGCCGCGCAGGCCCTGGTGATCGCGGCCGGCTGCGGCGTGGTGTTCGTGGCGTTGAAGGTGACCGAGTACGTCCTGCTGGTTCAGGACGGGCACACCGCGGGCGTCAACCACTTCTACCTGTATTACTTCATCCTCACCGGGTTGCACCTGCTGCACGTCTGCATCGGCATCCTGGTGCTGGTGTTGATGCTGACCCAGACGCGGCGCACCGAGCTGTCGGCGACCCGGCTGGCGGTGATCGAGGGCGGCGGCTGCTTCTGGCACCTGGTCGACCTGCTGTGGATCGTCTTGTTCCCACTCCTGTACCTGGTGAGCTGATGCTGGCCTTGATGCGTAACCGCGCCGGCGTGAGCTGGCTGATCCTGGTGGCCGCCACGCTGGCATCGTTCGCCCTTGGCGCGGACCACGGCACCGGGTCTTTGGTCGCGGTCGCGGTGCTGGCCATCGCGGCGATCAAGGTGCGACTGGTCGGCCTGGACTTCATGGAGTTGCGGCACGCGCCGATCCCGCTGCGGGTGGCCTTCGAGGTGTACTGCGTGGCGTTGTGGGCTCTGCTGTCCGGTGTGTATCTGTGGCTCTGACGGCGATCTCAGCGAACGGCCGCACCAGGGCCACAAGTCACCAGCTTGCGTGACCCGTCATCATCTCGGAACCGGCGCTGTCTCTGAGAGACTGACGTCATGCCTGGTGAGAGCCGATCGCACGACGTCGAACTCAGCTTGCGCAGCCTTGGCGCAGCCGGCACGGTCACCGGATCCAAACACCTGTTGGAAGCCGGCGGCAGGCGAATCCTGGTGGACTGCGGGCTGTTTCAAGGCGTGAAGAACCTACGCGAGCTGAACTGGGAACCTCTGGCGGTCGACCCGTCGAGCATCGATGCGGTGATCGTGACCCACGCTCACCTCGATCACACCGGTTACCTGCCACGGCTGGTGCGCGACGGCTTCAGCGGGCCGATCCTGTCCACCCCCGCCACCGCCGCCGTCGCCGAGATCATCCTGCGGGACAGCGCCTACCTGCAGGAGCGAGACGCCGCCTTCCTCAACAAGCACAAGGCGACCAAGCACCATCCCGCGCTGCCGCTGTATGACAGCGAGGACGCCCGACGGGCGATGGAGCTGTTCGATACCCATCCGTTCGGCAGCGAGTTCACTGCGCCCGGCGACGGGCCTGCGGTCACATTCCGCCGAGCCGGACACATTCTGGGCGCGGCGACGGTCGAGGTCCGATGGCACGGCCGCAGCATCGTGTTCACCGGAGACTTGGGGCGCTACGACGATCCGATCATGCTCGATCCCGACCCGGTGACCGCCGCCGACTACCTGGTAATGGAGTCGACCTACGGGGATCGCCTGCACGATCGAGCCGACCCCGCCGACGCCCTCGCCGATGTCATCGACGCGACGGTGGCGCGTGGCGGCACCGTGGTGATACCGGCGTTCGCGGTGGGTCGGGCTCAGACGCTGCTCTACTACCTGTGGCAGCTGCGCTCCGCGGGCCGGCTGCCGGACATCCCGGTGTACCTGGACAGCCCGATGGCGATCAACGCGAGCGACCTGTTGGGCACCTATCGCGATGACCACCGCCTGCGCCCGCAGGTCTACGAGGCGATGTGCGCGATGGTGACGTACACCCGCGAACCCGAGCAGTCGATGCAGATCTCGGCCAGCCGTGCACCGAAGATCGTGATCTCGGCCAGCGGGATGGCCACCGGCGGCAGGATTCTGCACCATCTGAAGGCGTTCGCACCGGATCCGCGGAACACGATCATGGTGACCGGCTACCAGGTGCCGGGTACCCGCGGTGCAGCCATTGCCGCCGGCCAGCGCTACGTCAGGATCTACGGCGAATGGGTCCCGATCAGAGCCCAGGTGGCCAACCTCGCGATGTTGTCCGCGCACGCCGACGCCGACGAGCTCATCCGCTGGGCCTCCGGCTTCACTACGCCGCCGCGAGAGGTGTTCGTGGTGCACGGTGAACCCCAGCCGGCCGATACCATGCGGACGCGCCTGGACCGCGAATTTGGTTGGCAAGCAACGGTTCCGAGGCCGAATCAACTATTCAGCCTGTGACAGTCCTTGCTCCCCCGGATGGACTCGAACCATCAACCGTCCGATTAACAGTCGGAAGCTCTGCCAATTGAGCTACAGGGGACTATCTGCTGCCCACGTGAGCGCTCTTGCGCTGTTGCGGGCCGGAGAGTGACTCTAGCTTACCGGGGACCCCGGATGCCAAACCGGCGGGCGAGCGCCAACACAGGTACGTCAGGCAGGATGGGGAGGCGAGCTTTCAGGAAGGGAACGCAGTGATCCAGTATTTGGCCGTGCTCGGCGTTGGTTACGTGTTGGGCACCAAGGCCGGCCGCAAGCGCTATGAGCAGATCGTCGGCACGTATCGCGCCATCACTGACAATCCCGCCACGAAAACCGTGATCGACGCCGGACGCCGCAAGCTCGCCGACCGGGTTTCACCGGACCCGGACCCCAAAATGGTCACGCTCACCGAGATCGACGCGAACACCACCGTGGTGGAACCACAGCGGTCAGAGAAGTAGGCACGACGAAATCGACCTGACGGTCGTCAATCGCACGGATCCACAGCCCTCAGGTCGATCTCGACCGAGATATCTAGCCCAGCGGGATGCTGATGGTCTGACCCGGCAGCAGCGGGCCCGTGCTCACACCGATACCGCCACCGGGCATCGAGCCCGCGTCGGGACCGTAGACGCCGAACTGCGGCGTGCCGATGCTCACGTTGTTGTTCGAGTACGACAGGCACTGGCCGTCGCCGCGCGAACCGAACCAGGCCAGGCAGGTGCCGCCGGGATTCGCCGAAGCGGTCGGGGCAGTCAGAGCGGCCAACGCCGGCACCGCCGCCGCAGCCACGGCAAGCGCACCGAAGGTGGCGATACGCCGGGCACGAGTGTTCGCGGAAGTCATATCTGACCTTTCGCCGGAGACAGGCAGCACGTTAACCATAACCCGAGGTGAGTTTTCACGCAGTGAGGTCGTCGCCGCTGGCCTGTTCGAGCAGGCTGCGCCGATACGCCTCCAGCGCGACTAGGTCGCCGAACAACGCGTGATACTCGTCGCCCTGCTCGACCGGCGACATCCGCTGGAGCTTGGACTTGACCTCGGCGACCTGCCGGCCCACCCAGACCTCCTGAAGCCGGGCGAGCACACCGCCGATGTAGCGGGGCAGTTTCTCTTCCTCGTCGACCCGGATCGTCTCCACGCCGAGCTCGGTGATCAGGCCCTCGGTCAGCGGCGCACCGGCCTGTTCGCGCACCTTGTCGATCCACTGGGCACCGATCACGCCCGACGACGTCCCGCCGGCCGCTTCGATCGCGGTGCGCACCGCGGCGTATCCGGGATGGGTGAAGCTCTCCACGGTCAGCGAATCGAATACCGGTCCGGACAGCGCCGGATACTGCAGTGCGGCCTTGAGCGCCTCGCGCTGCGGCCACAGTGTCGGGTCCCGCGGGTCGGGTCGGCGAGCCCCGGCGTCAGCGGCCTTGGGTCGCGCCGCGCGCCGGTTGTCCCGGCCGGCCGGCTTGTGACCGGCTTCCTCCCGAACTCGGGCGATCACCTGGGCGACGTCGTCCCAGCCCACCCAGCCGGCAAGCTGACGGGCGTACTCGTCGCGCAGTGTCGGGTCCTTGATCTGGGCGACCATCGGTACGCAGCGCCGCAGCGCCGCGACCCGGCCCTCGGCGGAGTCCAGGTCGTGCTCGGCCAAGGCGGTGCGGATCGCGAACTCGAACAGCGGTGTGCGCCGCGCCACCAAATCCCGCAACGCGCCGTCGCCCTGCGCGAGCCGCAGATCGCACGGGTCCATGCCGTCGGCGGCCACCGCCACGAAGCTCTGCCCGGCGAGGTTCTGCTCCCCCGCGAAGGCCTTGAGCGCCGCCGCGCGCCCGGCCGCGTCGCCGTCGAAGACGTAGATCAGCTCGCCGCGGAAGAACTTGTCGTCCATCATCAGCCGCCGCAGCATCGACAGGTGCTCGTCGCCGAACGCCGTGCCGCACGAGGCGACCGCGGTGGTGACGCCGGCCAGGTGCATGGCCATCACGTCGGTGTAGCCCTCGACGACGACGGCCTGATGGCCCTTGGCGATGTCCCGCTTGGCCAAATCGATGCCGAACAACACGTTCGACTTCTTGTAGAGCACCGTCTCGGGGGTGTTGACGTACTTCGCCTCGATCTGGTCATCGGGGAAGATGCGGCGCGCACCGAATCCGACGGTCTCGCCGCTGGCGGTCCGGATCGGCCACAGCAGCCTGCGGTGGAATCGGTCGATCGGGCCGCGGCGGCCCTCCCGCGACAGTCCGGCCGCTTCGAGTTCCTTGAACTCGAAGCCCTTGCGGATCAGATGCTTGGTCAGCGAATCCCAGCCCGACGGTGCGAAGCCGCAGCCGAACTGGCGGGCCGCGGCGGCATCGAAGTTGCGCTCGGTCAGGTACTGCCGCGCCGGTGCGGCTTCTTCGGATTCCAGTGCGGCAGCGTAGAACTCCTGCGCGGCGGCGTTCGCGGCGATCAGCCGGCTGCGGCTGCCGCGGTCACGCTGGACGCTGGTGCCGCCGCCGCTGTAGGTGACCGTGTAGCCGATCCGGTCGGCCAGGACCTCGACGGCTTCGACGAAGCTGACGTGTTCGATCTTCTGGATGAACGCGTAGACGTCGCCGCCCTCGCCGCAGCCGAAGCAGTGGAAGTGGCCGTGGTTCGGGCGCACATGGAATGACGGCGACTTCTCGTCGTGGAACGGGCACAGGCCCTTCATCGAGTCGGCACCGGCCCGACGCAGCTGAACGTAGTCGCCGACGACATCTTCGATGCGGACCTGGTCGCGGATCGCGGCGATATCGCGTTCGGGGATGCGGCCCTTTCGGTCCCCACCGCCGCCCACCGCTGTCGTCATCGGCACAGTCTAGAGGCGAACGGCGCCCGCCCAGCACGGCTCGAAGGTCAGCCCGACCGGTGAGCTCCGCCGCAGCGGGTATTCGGCCCGAGATGGAACAACGATCGTCGTCGGCATCGGTGCGCGGAGTGCCTCCCGCACTCGTGCTGTTCGGATCATGGGCATGGCGCGTGGTCTTCATCGCCGCCGCCGGTTACATCGCCTACCGGGCTTTGAAGGCTCTCGGCTTGCTGGTGATCCCGATCATGGCGGCGTTGTTCCTGTCCTCGCTGCTGCGGCCGGTCGCCAAGCCGGCTGCGCCGCTTCCTGCCGGGCCAACTGGCCGCTCTTCTGACGCTGCTGCTGGCCCTGGGTGTGATCGGCGAGATCGGCTATCTCGTGGTGTGGCGCGCGGTGCGGGAGATGCCGGCGTTGATCGACCAGTTCGTGGCGACGGTGCAGGGAGTACGCGACAAGCTGCAGGGGATGGCGCAGAATTCGCCACAGCTCAATCAGCTGACCAACAGCGTGACTCACTGGCTTCAGCGGCACCGCTCGGATGCCATCGGCCTGATCACCACGGGTGCGGGCTATACGGTGGAAGCCGTCACGGCACTGGTGCTGACGCTGTTCATCAGCTTCTTCCTGCTGTACGACGCCCGGCGAATCTGGGGTTGGCTCCTGCGGGCTTTTGGCGAGCCTTACCGCACCCGGGTCGATTCCGCAGGGCATGCCGCATGGGATGCGATCACCGGATACGTGCGCGGCACCGTGGCGATAGCCGCCATCCACGCCGTGGTGATCGGTGTGGCGCTCGTCCTTCTCGGCACGCCGCTGGCCGGGCCGCTGGCGGTGTTGGTGTTCTTCGGCAGCTTCGTCCCGCTGGCCGGCGCCGTGGTGGCGGGTGGCCTGGCGGTGGTGGCCACTCTCGGCACGGGCGGCTGGGTGCCTGCGCTCATCCTGGCCGGGGTGATCCTCGGCGAGAACCAGCTCGAAGCCCATGTCCTGCAACCGTTGATCATGGGCCATAGTGTGCGGCTGCATCCACTGGCGATCGGCCTGACCGTGACCGCGGGCACCCTCGTCGGCGGCGTCATCGGGGCTGTCGTGGCGGTTCCCGTGGCAGCGATCGTGTACCGAGCGCTCCCGGTGTTGACCGGGCGCGAAGAGCCGCAGACCGCAGTCAGCCCGGCAGCACCCGTTCCAGCCGGCCCTCGGTGAAGGACGCGAGCTGATCGACGACCACACGCATTCGGGCCGCGTCATCGGCGGCCGCGTTGAACTCCGGGGCGAACACCGGATCCAGTGTCGCGGGCGCCCCATCGAGCAGCCACGTCGCGACCCGGTGGATCCGGTCCCGTTGCCGTGCCTGGAGTTCGAGGTGCCGCGGGTCGGACATGATGAACTGCAGCGCCAACGTCTTGAGCAGCGCCACCTCGGCGCGGACCGTCGCAGGCACCTGCAGATCGGCCTCGTAGCGGACCAGCGGCTGCGGGCCGGCCACCTCGTGGGTCAGCCGGACCGCCGCCGAGGCGAACCGGCCCACCAGTTCACTGGTCAGCCGCTTGAGCGCCACCGACGCCGCCAGCGTCCCGTCGTACTTGCCGACGCCGGCCACCACCGGCAGCTCGGACAGCCGCTGCGCGGCGGCCTCCAGCTCGGCGGCGGCGACCGTGGCCGACTCCCCCAGCGTGCCCAGCGCCGCCGCCGCGTCGGCGTCGGCCAGCACCCGCAGGTCGATGCGGCCGGACACCACGCCGTCCTCGACGTCGTGCACGGAGTAGGCGACGTCGTCGGCCCAGTCCATCACCTGGGATTCCAGGCACGGGCGGCGCGAGGGCGCCGCGCCGCGCACCCACTCGGCCAGCGCCCGGTCGTCTTCGTAGAAGCCGAACTTACGCACGCCGGTTTCACGGAACCACGGATACTTGGTGACAGCGTCCAGCCCCGCCCGCGTCAAGTTCAGGCCGACGCTATGCCCTTGTGCGTCAAGCACTTTCGGCTCGATGCGGGTGAGGATGCGGAAGTTCTGGGCGTTGCCCTCGAAGCCGCCGCAGGCGGCGGCGAACTCGTCGAGTGCCCGCTCGCCGTTGTGGCCGTACGGCGGATGCCCGATGTCGTGGGCCAGGCCGGCCATGTCCACCAGGTCGGGATCGCACCCCAGCGGCAGCGCCATCCCCCGCCCGATCTGGGCAACCTCGAGCGAATGCGTGAGCCGGGTGCGGGGGTTCTCGCTCTCCCGCGGGCCGACCACCTGAGTCTTGTCCGCAAGCCGGCGAAGAGCGGCACAGTGCAGCACGCGCGCACGGTCGCGAGCGAAGTCGGTGCGATGCTCCGTCGACGTACCGGGCAGCCCGGCAGACTTCGGCGGCTCGTGCACCACCCGCTCACGGTCGGCCTCGTCGTAGTGGCCGTGCTCATTCGTCGTCACCGACGCACAGTCTGCCAGCACCGGCCCTACTACATTTGACGGTCATGCGCCTCGCTCGTCTGCTCAGCCTGCTCGTGGCCATCCTGACGACCGCCGCTCTGGTGGCACCGGCCGCCACGGCCGAGCCGCCGTTTCGGCTGCCCGACTACGTCACCGACAACTCCGGCGTCCTGAGCGGCGGCCAGATCGCCAACGTGCAGGCCGCCGTCGACACCCTCTACCGCGACCGCCATGTCCGGCTGTGGGTGGTCTTCGTCGATTCGTTCGCACCCAAATCCGCCGTCGGCTGGACCGAGGAAACCCGGCTGGCCAGCGATCTGAGCGATCAGGACGCGATCCTGGCGGTCGCGACGTCGCAACGCTCGTACGCCTTCCTGGTGCCCAGCGCAGCGGCCGGCGGCGCCAAGATCGACGATCTGCGTCACGACAAGATCGAGCCCGCGCTGCACAGCGGCGACTGGGCCGGGGCGGCGGTGGCGGCGGCCGACGGACTGGCGGCGAAGAACACCGGCGGTGTCGGCGGATTCTCGCTGCTGCCGCTGGTCGTCATTCTGGCGGTCATCGTGCTGGCGGTCGTGGCGCTGCTGTTGTGGAGCCGCCGGCGCCGCCGTAAGCGCCACGAAGCCGAGGTCGCCGCCGCCAAGCGGGTGGACCCCACCGATCCCAATGCCCTGGCGTCGGTTCCGCTCGACGCTCTTGACGACCTGTCCCGCTCCATCGTTGTCGACGTCGACAACGCCGTACGCACCAGTTCCAACGAATTGACCTTGGCGACAGAGGAATTCGGCGACCAGCAGACGCAACCGTTCACCCGTGCCGTCGACAACGCCAAAGCCACGCTGCAGCAGGCGTTCAACGTGCGTCAGCAACTCGACGACGCGGTTCCCGAGACGCCGGCCCAGCGCCGCGATCTGCTGACCAGGGTGATCGTTGCCGCAGCGCGGGCCAACCGCGAGCTCGAAGCCCAGAACCAGGCGTTCCATCAATTGCGCGATCTCGTCATCAACGCCCCCGACCGGCTCGACGCACTCACCCAGAAGCTGGTCGATGTCAGCGCCCGCATCGACCCCGCCCAGCAGACGCTGACTCAGTTGCATACCGAGTTCGCCGAGTCGGCGCTGGACTCGGTGACCCGCAACGTAGGCGCCGCCAAGGAGCGCCTGGACTTCGCCGACCATTCGATCAGCCGGGCCCGCGAGCTGGTGGCCAAGCCGGTGGCCGGCGAGCAGAGCGAGCTGGTCGATTGCGTGCGCGGGGCGGAAGCCGCTCTGCAGCAGGCGAGTTCGATGCTGGACGCGGTCGACAGTGCAGCCAGCGACATCAGGCGCGCCGTCGCCACTCTGCCCGCGGCGATCGCCGACACCCAGCAGGGCATCAATCAGGCCGTCGCCCAGTTGACCCAGGGTGGGCTGCCCAATGCCGCCGAGCTGACCGCGGCCCGCGACGCCGCGGTCAAGGCGGTCACCGCCGCGCAGACCGACGGGTCGGCCGACCCGCTGGGGGCGTTCACCCAGCTGACGCAGGCCGACGCGGACCTGGACCGGCTGTTGGCCACCGTCGCCGAGGAACGCGAGAACGCCGAGCGGCTGGGCCGGTCCTACGACCAGGCGCTATTCACCGCGCAATCGCGGGTGCGGTCGGTGTCGGACTACATCGACACCCGTCGCGGCAGCGTCGGGCCTGAGGCCCGCACCCGCCTCAACGAGGCGGTGCGACAACTACAGGCCGCGCAGGCCAAGCGCAAGACCAACGTCACCGAGGCGATCGCCCATGCCAACGGCGCGTCGATGTTGGCCGCACAGGCTCAGCAGCTGGCCAACACCGACGTCCAAAACGCCCAGCGGACGTACATGAATCACTATGGCGGCGTTGGCGGTTCGTCGAACATGGGCGCCGTGATCGGCGGAATCATCCTCGGCAACATCCTGTCCGGCGGCATGCGCGGCGGATTCGGCGGCGGCTGGGGTGGCGGGTGGTCGTCAGGCACTTTCGGCGGATCGGCGGGCGGCGGCGGCGACGGCGGCGGGATGCTGGGCGGCGGCGGCCGCTTCTAACCCTTCAGCCGGGTGGCCAGGTAGTCGACCACCGAGTCGATGCCGATGCGCTCCTGGGTCATCTGGTCGCGCTCGCGCACGGTGACCGCGTGATCCTCGAGAGAATCGAAATCGACGGTCACGCAGTACGGCGTGCCGATCTCGTCCTGGCGGCGGTAGCGTCGCCCGATCGCGCCGGCATCGTCGAACTCGATGTTCCAGTTCTTGCGCAACTCCGCGGCCAGGTCCTTGGCCTTCGGGCTGAGGTCGGCGTGCCGGGATAGCGGCAGCACCGCGGCCTTCACGGGCGCCAGCCGCGGGTCCAGCCGCAGCACCGTGCGCTTGTCCACCCCGCCCTTGGCGTTGGGCGCCTCGTCCTCGGCGTAGGCGTCGACGAGGAACGCCATGAACGAACGGGTAAGTCCCGCAGCGGGTTCGATGACATACGGGATGTAGCGGGTGTCGGCGGCCTGATCGTAGAACGACAGGTCGGTGCCGGAATGCTGCGAGTGCGTCTTGAGGTCGAAATCGGTGCGGTTGGCGATGCCTTCGAGCTCACCCCACGGGTTGCCCTGGAAGCCGAACTTGTACTCGATGTCGGTGGTGCCCGCCGAGTAGTGCGACAGCTTCTCCTGCGGATGCACGAACAGCCGCAGGTTGTCGCGGTTGATGCCGAGGTCGATGTACCACTGCAGCCGCGTGTCGATCCAGTACTGGTGCCACTCCGGCGCGGTCGCCGGCTCGACGAAGAACTCCATCTCCATCTGCTCGAACTCGCGGGTGCGGAAGATGAAGTTGCCCGGGGTGATCTCGTTGCGGAAGCTCTTGCCGATCTGGCCGATACCGAACGGCGGCTTCTTGCGCGACGTCGTGACCACGTTGGCGAAGTTCACGAAAATGCCCTGCGCGGTCTCGGGCCGCAGGTAGTGCAGGCCTTCCTCGGACTCGATCGGGCCGAGGTAAGTCTTGAGCATCATGTTGAATTCGCGCGGCTCGGTCCACTGGCCCTTGGTGCCGCAGTCGGGGCAGACGATCTCGGTCATCGCGACCGATTCGGGATCGTCGATGCCCTTCTTCTCGGCGTACGCCTCCTGCAGGTGATCCTGGCGATGCCGCTTGTGGCAGTTCAGGCACTCGATGAGCGGGTCGTTGAACACCTCGACGTGGCCGGAGGCCACCCACACCTCGCGCGGCAAGATGATCGAGCTGTCCAGGCCGACGACGTCGTCGCGGCCGGTCACCACCGAGCGCCACCACTGGCGCTTGATGTTCTCCTTGAGCTCGACACCGAGCGGCCCGTAGTCCCAGGCCGACTTGGTCCCGCCGTAGATCTCGCCGGCTGGATAGACCAAGCCACGACGCTTGGCCAGGTTGACGACGGAATCGATGACGGACGCCACGAGGGTGCCACTCCTTATGTGTGTGCGGACAACAGCCATACAGCCTAACGACCCGCCAAACCAAGTTTTGACATGCGTGATCGTGCATGGAAAAGTGGAGCGGCAAGTGGAAATCGTTTCCAATAGCGTGGAGGTGCGGACATGACCACCGCCACCGACCATGCCGCCCTCCTCGAACGCGCCGGCGAGCTGTTGCGCGCGCTGGCCGCGCCGGTGCGCATCGCGATCGTGCTGCAACTGCGGGAATCTCAGCGCTGCGTACATGAACTCGTCGACGCCCTCGACGTCCCGCAGCCGCTGGTCAGCCAGCACCTGCGGATCCTGAAGGCCGCCGGGGTGGTGGCCGGCGAACGGTCCGGGCGCGAGGTGATGTATCGGCTGGTCGACGAACACTTGGCCGAGATCATCGTCGCCGCCATCGACCACGCCGGCGAGGAACACCCGTGACCGGCGCCGACACCCGTCCCCGCGCCGGCGGCGTACGCGCCACCCGCCAGCGGGCGGCGATCATCGCGCTGCTCGACACCGTCGACGAGTTCCGCTCGGCTCAGGAGTTGCACGACGAGCTGCGCCGCCGCGGTGAGAACATCGGACTGACCACGGTGTATCGCACGCTGCAGTCGCTGTCGGCGGCCGACCTGGTCGACATGGTGCGCACCGACACCGGCGAGTCGGTCTACCGCCGCTGCGCCGGTGACGATCACCATCACCATCTGGTGTGCCGCAGTTGCGGTGCGGCGGTGGAGGTCAGCGGCCGCGAGGTCGAGGCCTGGGCCGCGGAAGTGGCTGAGCAACACGGCTTTTCGAATGTTAGCCACACCATCGAGCTGTTCGGCACCTGCGGACAGTGCCGCGGCTGAGCTAGTCGACGAGCGCGCGGCGGGCATCGGCCCCGCCGGCCAGCACCATCAACACCAGCGTCTGCAGCGCCCCGTCGGCAAGACCGTCACCGGGAAAGTTGTAGCGCAGCATCACGTCGCCCTTCTTGCCGGACTCGACCAACGTCACGGTCCCCAGCATCGTCGACTGTGCAAGGGCCGCAACACGTTTACGCAAACCGGCGTTCAGCGGCAGATCCCAGGCCAGCACCTGCGTCACCGACACCATCTCAATGTCCTCGGCGATCGTGACCACGCGCAGCGAGGCGAACGTCCCTTCGTAGCGCACCGTCAGCGCTCCGTCGGCCTCGACCTCGACCGGCAGGACCGCGCTCAACGCCTCGCCCAGCCGTGCGTCCAGCGTCATATCAGGCCCGGCCGAAGCGCCGGTTGCGTTCGGCGTACTCCTCGCATGCCGCCCACAGATCGCGCCGGTCGTAATCGGGCCACAGCTTGTCCTGGAAGACGTACTCGGCATACGCGGCCTGCCACAGCATGAAGTTGCTCGCCCGCTGCTCCCCCGACGTCCGGATGAACAGGTCGACGTCGGGAATGTCGGGCCTATGCAGGTGCTCGGCGATCGTGGCCTCGTTCACCCGTTCCGGGTCGACCCGCCCGGCCACCGCATCGCGCGCGATTTGCTTTGCCGCTTCGGCGATTTCGGCCCGGCCGCCGTAGTTCACGCAGTAGTTGACGGTAATGACGTCGTTGCCGACGGTCATGTTCTCGGCGATGTCGAATTCCTTGATCACGCTGCGCCACATCCGCGCCCGCGACCCCACCCAGCGCATATTGACGCCCATGGCGTCCAGGTTTTCGCGGCGCCGGCGCACCACCTCGCGGTTGAAGCCCATCAGGAACCGCACCTCTTCGGTACTGCGCCGCCAGTTCTCGGTGGAGAACGCATACACCGACAGGTGCTGGATACCGATCTCGATGGCTCCACAGGTGATGTCGATCAGCACCGCCTCACCCATCTTGTGGCCCTCGGTGCGGCTCAACCCGCGCTGCGTGGCCCAGCGCCCGTTGCCGTCCATCACGACGGCCACGTGCTTGGGCATCTGGGCGGCCGGGATCGCCGGCGGCACGGCCTTGGAGGTGTGCTGGGGCGGCCGGCGCGGCCCGCCGTCCGGCGCGGGCGGCAGCTCGGGAAACACGACCGGCCACACGGAGGTGTCCGGGAACATCGGGTAATCGTCGGGCGCCGGGGGCAGCTGCGGAAAGGTCTCTTTCCGCCTGCGCTCAGCCCCCCGCCACGAGCTGGTCACCCGGTTCATCGCCATATGGCTCATCCTGCCTGAACATCTCCATCCCGTGGTCAGCGGCCCGCCGGTAGACCCGCTCCACCAGCGGCAAGGTGCGCAGCTGGCGTTCCAGATGCCACTGCAGATGCGCAGCCACCAAGCCGCTGGCGTGGCTGCGGTGCGACGGCGTCGAGGCCTCCGCGAGCTCCCAGTCGCCGTCGTGCAGCGCCGCCATCAGATCCAGTACGGCCTGCGGCGGCGTCGTCGAGCCGGACGGACGGCAATGCATACAGACGCTGCCACCAGCGGCGATGTGGAATGCGCGGTGCGGGCCCGGCGCCGCGCAGCGGGCACATTCGGTCAGCGACGGCGCCCAGCCGGCGATCCCCATGGCCCGCAGCAGGTAGGCGTCCAGGACCAGTTCGCGGCTGCGCGTGCCGTCGGCCACCGCACGCAACGCCCCGACCGTGAGCCGGTGCAGTGCCGGCGCCGGGGCGCGTTCCTCGCCGGCCAGCCGTTCGGCGGTCTCCAGGACCGCGCAGGCGCTGGTGTAGCGGCCGTAGTCGCTGACGATGTCGGTGGCGAAGGCGTCGATCGACACCACCTGGGTGACGATGTCCAGGTTGCGACCGGGGTGCAGCTGGACGTCGATGTGGGCGAACGGCTCCAGCCGGGAACCGAATTTGCTGCGGGTACGGCGCACACCCTTGGCGACCGCGCGGACCAGACCGTGGTCGCGGGTCAGCAAGGTGACAATGCGGTCGGCTTCACCGAGCTTGTGCTGGCGCAGCACGACCGCCCGATCCCGATACAGCCGCATCTGATGAGTTTCCCACCGCATTGCGACATAAGCGCGGACGCGCGCCGTTAGTCTCGACGTCGCCATGACAGCTCACGGGAGTTTGGGCAGGCCACCGCGGTTTCCGACCATCGGTGAGCTGCTCTATCAGTTGGCCAGCGGCACGGTCACCTCCGCCGAACTGGTCCGCCGGTCATTGCGCGCGATCACCGCGAGCCAGTCCACCCTCAACGCCTTCCGGCTGGTGCTCACCGAGTCCGCGCTCGCCGAGGCCGCCGACGCCGATCGCCGGCGCGCCGCCGGCGAGCAAGCGCCGCTGCTGGGCATCCCCATCGCGGTCAAGGACGACGCCGACATCGCCGGAGTGCCGACCTCCTTCGGAACCGCCGGACGCATCCGCCCCGCCACCGAGGACGCCGAGATGGTGCGTCGGCTGCGGGAGGCGGGCGCGGTCATCGTCGGCAAGACGAACTGCTGCGAACTCGGTCAGTGGCCGTTCACCAGCGGACCGGCCTTCGGGCACACCCGTAATCCGTGGTCGCGCAAGCACACTCCGGGCGGCTCGTCGGGCGGCAGCGCCGCCGCGGTCGCCGCAGGCCTGGTCCCCGCGGCCATCGGTTCCGACGGGGCGGGCAGCGTCCGGGTGCCCGCCGCCTGGACCCATCTGGTCGGCATCAAGCCGCAGCGTGGCCGAATCTCCACCTGGCCGGTGCGCGACCCGTTCAACGGCATCACCGTCAACGGCGTGCTGGCACGCACGGTGGCCGACGCGGCGCTGCTCCTCGACGCCGTGTCGGGCAACCACGAGGACGACCTGTTCAAGCCGCCTCCGGTGCGGATGTCGGATTCCGTCGGCGCCGCCCCCGGCCCGCTGAGGATCGCGCTGTCCACCCGGTTTCCGTTCACCTTCTTCGGCGCCAAGCTGCATCCGGAGATCCGGGTCGCGCTGAGCGGGGTCGCCGAACAGCTCGGCATGCTCGGCCACACCGTGATGGCGGGCAACCCCAACTACGGTCTGCGGCTGCCGCTGACGTTCCTGCGCCGCTCCACCGCCGGGCTGTTGGACTGGGCCGAGCGGCTCGGCGAGGACGTCACCTTCGATCCGCGGACCGAGTCCAACATGCGGATGGGCCGGCTGTTGTCGGGGTCGATGCTGCGCCGCGCCCGGGCCAGCGAACCCAGGCTGCACCGCCGCGTCGGGGAGATCTTCCGCTCCGTCGACGTCGTGCTGGCGCCGACGACTGCGCAGCCGCCGCCTCCGGCGCGCAAGTTCGACAGCCTCGGGCCGATGGGCACCGACCGCGCGATGATCGCCGCCTGCCCGGTCACATTCCCGTGGAATCTGTTGGGCTGGCCGTCGATCAGCGTCCCGGCCGGCTTCACCTCCGACGGCCTGCCGATCGGGGTACAGCTGATGGGCCCGGCCAACAGCGAGCCGCTGCTGATCTCACTGGCCGCCGAGCTGGAGGCCATCAACGGCTGGGCCAACAAGCAACCCGAGATCTGGTGGAACACCCCGGTGCCGACCGATCACGAATAAATAGCCATTACGGGTAATTGTCGGCACACGGGTGTGTTGGTAGGACTTCTTCATGCCCGATACCAAGCACGACAGTGAGAGGCTCGTTCGCGGCTTTCTCGGGTCCTGGCAGGACCGCGACCTCGACGTCATCTGTGAGGCATTCGCCGACGACGCGGTCTACCACAATGTGCCCGTCGCACCGATCACCGGAATCTCCGGTATTCGCACGATCTTTCGCGCGTTCCTGGACGCGTTCGCCGAGGCCAAGCTCGACATCGTCACGCTCGCCGCCGAACCCGGCCTGGTGCTCGTCGAGCGCATCGACTATTTCACGATGAACGACGGCCGCAAGGTCGTGCTGCCGGTCAACGGCGTGTTCGAAGTACGCGGCGGCAAGATCGTCCGGTTCAGCGACTATTTCGATCTCGCCGACTTCGAACGGCAGAGCGGGTTCAAACTCTAACGTCTAAAACCCAAGCCGACCAAGCTGTTTGGGGTCACGCTGCCAATTCTTGGCGATCTTGACCCGCAGGTCCAAGTACACCTTGGTCCCGAGCAGCTTCTCGATCTGCGTACGGGCTACCGTCCCAACCTCTTTGAGCCGAGCGCCACCCTTACCGATGACGATGCCCTTCTGGCTGTCCCGCTCGACATACAGCACGGCGTGCACATCGATTAAAGGATCATCGGAGGGCCGCCCCGACCGTTCAGCGATCTCCTCGATCACCACCGCCAGCGAGTGCGGCAGCTCGTCGCGCACACCTTCCAACGCGGCCTCGCGGATGAGCTCGGCCATCAGCACTTCTTCGGGTTCGTCGGTGAGCTCGCCGTCGGGATAAAAAGCCGGGCCGGGCGGCAATTGACCGGCCAGGACGTCGATCAGGACGTCGACCTGGTCGCCTCGGGTCGCCGAGACCGGGACGATCTCGGCCGCGGTGTCGCCGACCAGTTCGTGCACGGCGATCAGCTGCGCGGCCACCCGGTCCTTGGCCACCTTGTCGATCTTGGTGACGATGACGACGAGCGTGGTGCGCGGCGCCACCTCGCGGATCTGTTCGTAGATCCAGCGGTCGCCGGGCCCGATGTTCTCGTCGGCGGGAATGCACAGCCCGATGACGTCAACTTCGGAGTAGGTGTCGCGGACCAGGTCGTTGAGCCGCTTACCCAGCAGGGTGCGCGGGCGATGCAGGCCCGGGGTGTCGACCAACACGATCTGAAACTCCGGGCGGTGCACGATGCCGCGGATCGTGTGCCGGGTGGTCTGCGGACGGTTGGAGGTGATCGCCACCTTGGTGCCGACCAGAGCGTTGGTCAGCGTCGACTTGCCGGTGTTGGGCCTGCCGACCAGACAGACGAAGCCAGAACGGAATTCGCTCATCGCAGCCGCGTCACTCATCCTCGTCGCTTCCTTCCGGCTCGATCCGGCTGACCAGCACGGTGCCGATGCGCAGCCGTCCCCGGTGATCCCGGCCGCCCTCAGCCTGCAGCCGCAGCCCGTGCGAGACCACCTCGGCCCCCGGCAGCGGCACCCGGCCGAGTTCGAGGGCCAGCAGACCGCCGACGGTGTCGACGTCGAGGTCCTCTTCGAACTCGACATCATAGAGCTCGCCGACGTCCTGGATCGGCAATCGCGCCGACACCCGGAACTTGTTGTCGCCCAATTCTTCAACCGGCGCCACCTCGCGGGTGTCGTACTCGTCGGCTATCTCACCGACGATCTCCTCCAGGACGTCTTCGATGGTGACCAGGCCGGCGATCGCGCCGTACTCGTCGACCAGCAGGGCCATGTGATTGCGGTCGCGCTGCATTTCGCGCAGCAGCTCGTCGAGTGGTTTGGAGTCCGGGACGAACACCGCCGGGCGCATGATGTCGGCGACCTTGGTGCCGCGACCGCTGTCCGACGAATAATAGGTGCGCTGCACAAGGTCTTTGAGATAGACGACGCCGACGACGTCGTCGACGTTCTCGCCGATCACCGGGATGCGCGAGTAGCCACTGCGCACCGCCAACGATGTCGCCTGGCTGGCGGACTTGTCGTTCTCGATCCACACCATCTCGGTGCGCGGCACCATGACCTCACGCGCCGCGGTGTCGCCGAGTTCGAACACCGACTGGATCATCCGGCGTTCGTCGTCGGCCACCACACCGCGCTGCTGCGCCAGGTCGACCACCTCACGCAGCTCGATCTCGGACGCGAAGGGTCCATTGCGGAAACCGCGTCCCGGGGTGAGCGCATTACCGAGCACGATCAGCAGCCGGCTGATCGGAGTGAGCAACACCGAAATGGCTTGCAGCGGAACTGCCGACGTCAACGCGATGGTGTAGGCGTTCTGCCTGCCGATGGTGCGTGGTCCGACGCCCATCGCGACGAAGCTGGCGACAGTCATGATCGCCGCCGCCACCACCAGCCCCCACTTCAGCCCGAGGTCATCCCACAGAAAGGCGACGAGCAGCACGGTCGCGGCGGCCTCGCACGCAATACGCAGCAGCACAACGAGATTGATGTAGCGCGGCCGTTCGGCCATGATCCTGGCCAGGCGCAGCGCTCCGGGGCGCTCGTCGCGCACCAGCTCCTCGACCCGCGCGATCGACACGGTGCTGATCGCGGCGTCGATCGCGGCGAACAGCCCGCCCAGCGCAATCAGCGCGATCGCGCCGAGCAGCGCGCTCCATCCGGTCACGGTTGGTCGAAATACCGCGACTTGTCGAGCAGCCGCCGGTCCTTCTCGTTCTGCCGATCCTGGTGATAGGCCTCGACCTGCTCGGCCACCCACTCTTCGAGGAGCTTGCGCTGCAGGTCGAACATTTCCTTTTCCTCGTCCGGCTCGGCGTGGTCGTAACCGAGCAGGTGCAGCACCCCGTGCACCGTCAGCAGCGCCAGCTCCTGACCGAGGCTGTGCCCGGCTGAGGCGGCCTGGTCGGCGGCGAACTGCGGGCACAACACGATGTCGCCGAGCATGGACGGCCCCGGTTCGGGCGCGTCCGGGCGGCCGCCGGGCTCGAGCTCGTCCATCGGAAAGCTCATCACGTCGGTGGGGCCGGGCAGATCCATCCACCGCATGTGCAGGTCGGCCATCGCGTTGGTGTCCAGCAGCACCATCGAGAGTTCGGCGGCCGGGTTGACGTCCATGCGGCGAATCACGAAGCGCGCGACGCTGATCAGTTCCTCTTCGGAAACGTCGAGGCCGGATTCGTTGGATACCTCGATAGTCATGTCTGGGGCGTCCCTACCGCCGCGTCGAGCGTCGTTGGGAGCGGTTCATCAGCGCGGGCTGCTCGGCTTTGGCGTAGGCGTCGACGATCTCCGAGACCAACCGGTGCCGCACCACGTCGGCGCTGGTGAGCTCGGCGAAGTGGATGTCGTCGATGCCGTCGAGGATGTCCATCGCCGCACGCAGACCGGACTTGGCGCCGCCGGGCAGGTCGACCTGCGTGACGTCACCGGTGACGACCATCTTGGAGCCGAAGCCGAGACGGGTGAGGAACATCTTCATCTGCTCGGCGGTGGTGTTCTGCGCCTCGTCGAGGATGATGAAGGCGTCGTTGAGCGAGCGGCCGCGCATGAAGGCCAGCGGCGCAACCTCGATCACCCCGGCGCTCAACAGGTTCGGAATGGCCGCCGGATCCATCATGTCGTGCAGCGCGTCGTAGAGCGGCCGCAGATAGGGGTCGATCTTCTCGGTCAGCGTGCCGGGCAGAAAGCCAAGGCGCTCACCGGCTTCCACCGCGGGGCGGGTCAGGATGATGCGGGTGACCTGCTTGGTCTGTAGCGCGTGGACCGCCTTCGCCATGGCCAGGTAGGTCTTACCGGTGCCGGCCGGTCCGATGCCGAACACGATCGTGTGCGCATCGATGGCGTCGACGTAACGCTTCTGGTTGAGGGTCTTGGGCCGAATCGTCTTGCCGCGCCGCGACAGGATGTCCAGCGTCAGCACCTCGGCCGGCGACTCGTTGTCGGCGCCGGCCATCATTCCGACGCTGCGGCGCACCGCGTCCGGGGACAGCGTCTGACCGCCGGCCACAATCGCGATGAGTTCGGAGATAACCCGCTCGGCCATCGCTACGTCGGCCGCGTCACCGGAGATGGTGACGGTGTTTCCCCGGACATGCACATCGGCCGAGAGGCTGCGTTCGAGGGCGCGCAGGTTTTCGTCAGCGGAACCCAGCAGGCCCACGACGAGGTCGGGCGGAACAGTCATGCTGCTGCGCACCTGGCTGTCATCAGGGCGAGCAGCGGTCGTCTCGCGGGGCGTCACGTGGTCTTCGAAGCCTGCTTCCTGGGTTCCGGTTACAACTGAAGCCCCAGTTTACCGCCCGAACGGCACGCCTCCCACCGGTTAACCCACACTCTGAGCGAACGCCTGATGGGTCAGCGCCGAGTTCATGAAGTCCCGGAAGTGCAGCCACTTACCGTCGCGCAGCGTGATGATGTGGGCAAACTCCGATTCCCAGGTGTGCCCGGTCGCCGGCCGACGGAACTTCTGGTGTCCCCAGACCGCCAGGTTGTCGCCGTCGCCGATGAACAGCCACGGCTCCACCGCCACAATTTCGATGTGGGCACCGACCGTGCTGAAGAACTCGGCTGCCTCCGCGATGCCGCGGTAGTCCCCGGCGTAGGGAATGGCGGCACTGCCGTAGTAGGTGATGCGGATGTCCGGATCCAGATGGCGCAGCGCGGTGTCGAGGTCGCCGGCCGGGACCGCGGCATAAATGGCCCTGGTGGTCGCGATATTGGCGCTTTCGGTGGTTGTCATCGGGTCAGCTGCAGCGGCAGGCGGACGAAGCCGTGGGTGAGCAGGCTGGCGGTCTGGCGCTCGCCGGGCTCCTCGGACAGGCCGATCACCGAGTAGCGGTCCAGTACCGCGTTGACGATCGCGAGCACCTCCAGCCGGGCCAGCGGCGCCCCGAGGCAGAAATGCAGGCCGTGGCCGAAGGCCAGGTGTTGACGGATATTGGGCCGGTCGAGGTCCAGCCGTTCGGGATCTTCGAACACGGCCGGGTCATGATTGGCCGATCCGAAGAACAACGCCACCCACTCCCCTTTGCGGATCGTGGCGCCGTCGATCTCGACGTCGCGGGTCGCGATCCGGAACAACCGGTTGGGCCCGGTGAGCCGCGCGACCTCCTCGATGAAGGTGCTCAGCAGCGAGCGATCGGCCCGCAGCCGGGCGGTGACCGCAGGTTCGCGTGCCATCGCATGCAGGACGCTGCCGATCAGATAGGTGGTCGTCTCGCTGCCGGCCACCACGAGCGTCACGCAGAATCGCACCACCTGTTCCGGAGTCAGCCGCTGACCGTCCAGTTCGGCGCGCAACAGCGCCGAGATCAGATCTTCGGCGTCCTCGATATCTTGTGAATCATCCACTCGGGCAAGCTTTTCCGTCACACGTTCGGTGAACGCGGTCACCATCTCGAAGTTGCTGGCCATCCGTTCTTCGGCACTCATCGTCGACGACAGCATGAACGCATTGGCCCAGTTCTTGAACCGGACATGGTCACCCTCGGGCAGACCGAGCAGCCGCACCATCGCCCGGGTGGGCACTTCGTCGGCGAACTCCATCACATCGCGATCCCCATCGCCGCCGGTGCGGTCGTCGAAGTCGGCGAGCAGCAGCGGAACCAACTGATCCAGCCAGTCCTCGAGCCGCCGAATGCGCCGCGGCGAGAACGCCTGGCTGACCAGCTTGCGTTCGGCGGTATGCGCGGGCGCGTCGGTGTTCACCAGCATTAGGCTCGGGGCCGACGACGCCTCCTGGATCGGGTCGCGTGAGGAGAACGTCTCGCTGTCGCGGGCCGCGGCGAGCACCTGGTCGTAGCGGAACAGCGCCCACGCGGTGACTGGTTCGTCGGCGCCGGGCACCGTTCCCGGCGGCCAGTCCTGATAGCCCGCCACCGGGGAGGCATCCCCGCAGTTGCTCGTAGAGCGGATAGGGGTTCGCGATCCCTTCCGCGGTGGTGAGCAGGTGCAGGGCTGAGGCGGTCGTCGAGGTCATGCCATCAGCTTCATTGCTGGTGGGGGGTATGGTCGATCTCCCGATAGAGGTCAGTTGCGCTCCCGACCGGGCAGTTTTGCCACCACCGCCCCGATCGCGGTGAGACGATCGCCTGACTGTGACCACCCCCACCGACTGTCTGCCCGTCACCGCGCTCGTCGACGGCAACCACCCCGGCTGGGCCTCCAAGGCCCCGCCGGTCAGTGCGGTGTCCCGCCGCTACGACGAGGCCTGCCGGTCGGGCATCGTCGAACGCGCCGACGACCCGATCCGGGCCGTCGCCGACACCGTCGACGCCCAGGCCACCCTGGTGCGCGAGGCGCTGGAAGCCCTCGGCGACGAGAAGGCGCTGGCCGCACTCGAAGCCGTGCTCGATCTGTCGCTGCTGGAGCGCCAGCTCATCGAGGACAGCGCTCGGCGCCGGACGCTGGCGCTGTTGCGGGTACAGGAAGGCTTATCCAAGCTGCGCGGAATCGACGAGGTCGCCAAGATCGTCGACCGCGCTCCGCGGGAACTTGTCGAGTCGTGCGGCTTCGACCGTGCGGTGCTGTTCCGGGTGCACGAGGGCAAGATGGTGATGGAGTCGGCCTACTTCGGCGACGACGTCGAAGGCGCCGAAAAGATGATCGCCTTCGCGCAGTCGGTCGCTCCACCGCTGGATCACATGCTGTTGGAGACGCAGATGATCCGCAGGCACGCACCGGAAATCGTGCGCGACGCCCGCAACGATCCTCGGGTCAACCGCCCGATCATCGACTTCTCGCTGACCCACTCCTATGTCGCGGCGCCGGTCATGCCGACCGGACGGGTGATCGGCTTCCTTCACGCCGACCGGCTGTACTCCGGGCGCACCGTCGACGAGATCGACCGCGACACCGTGTGGGCGTTCGCCGAGGGATTCGGCTACGCCTTCGAACGAACCGTGCTGATGGAGCGGATGCGCCGCCAGCACGCCGACGTGCGCGCCGCACTGGCCACCGCGGAGCAGGCCGCCCAAGCACTGCAGGACGCGGACTTGGAGCTGCGCAAGGTCGAACCTGCCGAACGCAGTCCGGCCAGCCGCCGGCTGGCCGAGGTCGAGTCGCGGGTGCACGAGATGCTGACCCGCCGTGAAGCCGAGGTGCTGCGGTTGATGGCCGACGGGCGGACCAACCAGCAGATCGCCGACGAACTCGTCATCACCCCGGGCACCGTGAAATCCCATGTGAAACGGGTACTTCGGAAACTGCACGCCAGCAATCGCGCCGAGGCCGCGTCGATCTACGCGAGGCTGGCCGCGCGGCCCGATCCGTCCTGACTCAGCCGGTCGACCAACGGTCGGTGAGCACGCCGAGCGCGCCCAAAGCCACCGCGGCGGCGGTCGTGGTGCGCAACACCGTGGGCCCGAGCCGGACCGCCGTGGCACCCGCGTCGGCCAGCCGGGCGAGTTCAGCGTCGCTGATCCCACCTTCGGGACCCACCACCAACAGGATCGAATCCGCTTGGGCCACCGGTAGTTCAGCCAACGGACGGTCGGCCGATTCGTGCAGTGCCAGCACCAGGGCGCCGGCTGCGGCGCGTTCGGCGACCACACCCGCCAGCACGGCCGTCGTCATCGGACCGTCGATCTGCGGGATGTAGGCGCGCCGCGACTGCCTGGCCGCCGAACGCGCGACGGCACGCCAGCGGCGCAGGCCCTTCTCCGCGCGCTCACCGTCCCAGCGCGCCACACACCGGTCGGCCTGCCAGGCGATGAAATCGTCGGCACCGGCCTCGGTGGCCAGTTCGATGGCCAGCTCCGAACGCTCGGACTTCGGAATAGCCTGCGCCACAGTCACCGTCGGGTGCGGACGTGGTGCCGTCCAGCGTTCCAGCACCTGGGCCGAGAAACCCCGCTTGCTGGTCTCCCCAACCTCGCATCGCGCCAGCGTTCCGTCGCCGTCGGACAGGACGAGCCGCTCCCCGGGCCGGATGCGCCGGACCGTGGCGGCGTGGAAACCCTCGTCGCCGTCGACGACAGCCTGCTGCCCGAGCGCCGGAATGGCGTCGGCGTAGAACAGTGTGTCGGCCAACGCCTAACGGCCGCTGAATGTCTCGCGCAGCCGGCTGAACAGTCCGCCGGCGTTGCCGGCCGCGGCATGCGTGGATTTGACCTCGGGTTCGGCGTGGCTGCGGGCCTTGAACTCTCCGAGCAATTCCTTGGCCCGGGCGTCGAGCTTGCCGGGCACCGTCACCTCGATGTGCGCGTGCAGGTCACCGCGGACACCGGAACGCAGATGCGGCATCCCATGCCCGCGCAGCGTGATCACCGAGCCGGGTTGAGTGCCCGGCGCCACGGTGATCTCGGTCAGTCCGTCGAGGATGTCGTCGACGGTGACCGAGGTACCCAGCGCGGCGTCCACCATCGGCACCGACACGGTCAGGTGCAGATCGTCGCCATCGCGGACGAACACATCGTGCTGCTGCTCGTGCACCTCGACGTAGAGGTCACCCGCCGGACCACCGCCCGGACCGACCTCGCCCTGCGCGGCCAGCCGGACCCGCATGCCGTCGCCGACACCGGCCGGGATCTTCACGCTGATGTCGCGACGCGCGCGCACCCGGCCGTCACCGGCGCACCGGTGGCACGGGTCGGGGATGACCTCGCCGACACCGCGGCAGGTCGGACACGGCCGGGACGTCATGACCTGACCCAGCAGCGAACGCTGTACGGTCTGCACCTCACCGCGTCCGCCGCAGGTGTCGCAGGCCGTCGGGCTGGAGTCACCGTGAGTTCCCTTGCCCTGGCACACATCACAGAGCACCGCGGTGTCGACGGTCACCTGCTTGGTGACACCGGTCGCGCACTCCGAGAGGTCCAGCCGCATCCGCAGCAGCGAGTCCGAGCCCGGGCGCACCCGGCCGATCGGGCCGCGCGATCCGCCGCCACCACCAAAGAACGCCTCGAACACGTCACCCAGGCCGCCGAAGCCGCCGAACCCGTTGGCACCCGCTGCGGCGCCTTCCAGCGGGTCACCACCCAGGTCGACGATGCGCCGCTTCTCCGGATCGGACAGCACCTCGTAGGCGGCGCTGATCTCCTTGAACTTGTGCTGGGCCTCTTCGTCGGGGTTGACGTCGGGGTGGTACTCGCGGGCCAGCTTTCGATAGGCGCGCTTGATCTCCTGATCGCTGGCGCCCTTGCTCACCCCGAGCAAGCCGTAGTAGTCCCGTGCCACTGTTGACCTTTCGAATCCCCGCCGGCTAGCCGGCTCGGTGTCCTAGGACATCGCCGATGTACATCGCAACCGCCGCGACATTGGCGATAGTTCCCGGATAGTCCATTCTGGTGGGTCCCAAAACACCCATACCGCCGTACACGGTGCCCGAGCTGCCGTAGGTCGTGGCGACCACCGACGTTCCGGCCATCTGTTCGGCCTCGGTTTCCTGGCCGATCCGCACCGTGACCTTACCCGCTTCCTGTGACGCGGCCAGCAGCCGAAGCACAACGACCTGTTCCTCGAGGGCCTCCAGGATCGAGCGCAACGACCCGCCGAAGTCGGCGGTGTTGCGGGTCAGGTTGGCGGTACCGCCCATCAGCAGCCGTTCCTCATTGTGCTCGACGAGCGACTCGAGCAGCACGGTCGCCGACCGGCCGACGGCATCGCCCAAGCCGCCCGACCCGTCGAGCCGCGCGGCCAGATCGGCCACCGCAACCGAGGCCGCCGCCAGACGTTTGCCCTCCAGCGCCTGACCGAGCAATTCCCGCAACTGCGACAGCTGGTGCTCGTCGATGGTGTCGCCGAGCTCGACGATGCGCTGATCGACCCGGCCCGAATCGGTGATCACGACCATCAGCAGCCGGGCCGGAGTCAGCGCGACGATCTCGAGGTGTCGCACCGTCGAGGTGGACAGTGTCGGGTACTGGACGATCGCCACCTGCCGGGTCAGCTGGGCCAGCAGTTTCACCGCGCGGCGCAGCACGTCGTCGAGGTCGACGCCCGACTCGAGGAACTGCATGATCGCCCGGCGTTCCGACGTCGACAGCGGCTTGACGTCGTCGATGCGGTTGACGAACTCCCGATAGCCCTTCTCGGTGGGCACCCGCCCGGAGCTCGTATGGGGCTGGGTGATGTATCCCTCGGCCTCTAATACCGCCATGTCGTTGCGCACCGTTGCGCTCGAAACGCCCAGGTTGTGGCGGTCGACGAGGGCCTTGGAACCGATCGGCTCCTTGGTCGCCACGAAGTCGGCGACGATGGCACGGAGCACCTCGAAACGACGGTCGTCAGCACTTCCCATCCGGTACACCTCCAAGTCGTCTCCATTTTACGGACTCTCACGTCCGCTTTTAGCACCCACGCGCGCCGAGTGCCACCGTATGGGTTCCGGCGACGCACGGATGTTCGCCCACCGCTGACGTTCCGGCCACCAGCGACTAGCCTTGCTCAAATGGTGATGCGGGGTCGGGCGGCTGCGGCCGGGACGACGGCCCGATGATCTTCAAAGGCGTTCGGGACGGCAAGCCATACCCCGAGCACAATCTGAGCTACCGCGACTGGTCGCAGATTCCGCCGCGACAGATCCGCCTCGACGAGTTGGTCACCACCACCACGGTGCTGGCGCTGGACCGGCTGCTGTCCGAGGACTCGACCTTCTACGGGGACCTGTTCCCGCACGCGGTCCGCTGGCGGGGCGTGATGTACCTCGAGGACGGCCTGCACCGCGCGGTACGGGCCGCGCTGCGTAATCGGACCGTGCTGCACGCGCGGGTCTACGACATGGATGGCAGCGCGGCCGATCAGTTCTCGGCCAGCTGACCGGCTGCCGGCAGCCGCACCCTGAATTCCGTTCTGCCCGGCCGTGATTGAGCGGTCACGGTCCCGCCGTGGGCCTCGACGATCGACAACACGATCGCCAGCCCCAGACCGCTGCAGCCCAGGTCGCGCGACCGCGACTTGTCGGCCCGGACGAACCGTCCGAAGAGATTGGGCATGATCTCCTCCGGGATGCCGGGCCCGTCGTCGGTGACGACGAGATCCACCCACCCGTCGCTGCCGGTGGTGAGTGAAGTGATCACGGTGACGCCGGGCGGAGTGTGCACCCGGGCGTTACCGAGCAGGTTCGCGAGCAGCTGATGCAGCCGGGCGCGGTCGCCGCGCACCCAGATCGCCTCGTCGGGCAGGTCGATCGTGAAGTGGTGCTCCGGTGCGCTCACCGCGGCATCGTTGACCGCGTCGGCGACGACGTCGCACAGATCGAGATCCTCGACCTCGAGGTCGCCACCCTCGTCGAGACGCGACAGCAGCAGTAGGTCGGCCACCAGTGAGGTCATCCGGCGTGACTCCGCCTCGATACGGGCGAGCGCGTATTCGGTGGTCGGCGGCAGCACCTCGCTGTCCTGCCGGGTCAGCTCGGCATACCCGAGGATCGCGGCCAGCGGGGTGCGCAGTTCGTGGCTGGCGTCGGTGAGGAACTGGCGGGTCCGCCGATCCGACGCGGCGATTTCACCCAACGCGGAGTCGACATTGGCGAGCAGTCGGTTGAGGGTGTGGCCGACGACCCCGATCTCGCTGCGACGGTCGGTGTCGGCCGGGCTGACGCGGGCGGTGATCCGGTAGTCGGTGGCATCGAGCGGCAGGGCGGCGACCTGCCCGGCGACGTCCGCTACCCGCCGCAGCGGTCGCAGCGCGTAGTTCACCACGATCATCGTCCCGACCGCGGTCACCGCGACGGCGAGGATCACCAGCACCGCCACCGTCAGGCCCTTGCCCGCCACGGTCTTGTTCGCCAGATCCAGCGACACGGCCGACACCAGTCGCTCACCACCGGGGAAATCCCGGTGCCCCACCCGATGCGACCCCATGCTGCCGAGGTCGACGGTCTGCGGGTCGCCCTTGCCCCAGTCGATCGTCTCCAACGCCCGCAGGACGTCCGGCGGCGCCGGGACGGGTTCACCGTCGGTGAACGCACTGCCGTACACCGCACGGTCGTTGTCCAGCATGGCGATCACCGTGCCCGGACCCTGACCCGGGAACTCGTTGAGGTCGCCGTGGCCCGCGCCACCGTCGGCCGGTTGCTCGATCTCTCCGTACCGTTTGGCCTTGGCATACGAATAACTAAAGGCCGCAAGCGAATTGGAAACCTGGCTGTTGGCCAGGCTCACCGCCTCGTCACGCAGGCTCATCACCGCAACCGCGCCGATCCCGATCATCGCGACGCTGCTGATCGCCGACACCCAGATCACCAACCGCCGGCGCAGCGAGCGGGGATGCCACCGCCGCATGTTGTGGGTCGCCGGCGTCACCGCTCTGGCCGGAGCATGTACCCGACGCCGCGGACCGTGTGGATCATCGGTTCGCGTCCGGCGTCGATCTTGCGGCGCAGATAGGAGATGTAGAGGTCGACGATGCTGGACCGGCCGCCGAAGCCGTAGTTCCACACCCGGTCGAGGATCTCGGCGCGGGCGATCGCGCGCCGCGGATTGCGCATCAGATACCGCAGCAACTCGAACTCGGTGGTGGTCAGCGAGATCGGCTCGTCACCGCGGGTGACCTCCCGGCTCGCACCGTCGAGCACCAGATCGCCGACCTTGAGCACCTCGTCCTCGGGTGCGGTGGTGGCCTTCGAACGCCGCAGCAGGCCGCGCAGCCGGGCGACCAACTCCTCGAGGCTGAACGGCTTGGTCAGATAGTCGTCGGCACCCGCGGTCAGGCCGGTCACCCGGTCGATCACCGAGTCACGGGCCGTCAGGAACAGCGTCGGTGTATAGCCCTCGGCCTCCCTGGTCGTCTTCAGCAACTGCAGCCCGTCGGTGTCGGGCAGCATGATGTCCAGCACCAGGAGGTCGGGCTCGAAATCCCGGAACTTCGTCAGGGCGTCGCGACCGTCACCGGCGGTCTCCACTTCCCAGCCCTCGTAGTGCAGCGCCATCTTGACCAGATTCGTCAGCGCCGGCTCGTCGTCGACGAGCAGCACGCGGATGGGCGAACCGTCGGCCCGGGAGATCCGCGGAAGCTGCCCGAGGATGGCCTGACGAGGGCGGAGCGGACGGGACGAGGACTGCGCGACCGGTATAGCCATACTTCGATTCTGGTGAAAACACAGGAATCTGTCATGGACCCCATATCTGTTTCATATCTTGGCCGGTCGCAGCGCTGACGCACGCGTCGGTGTATTGCGTTCGCCGCCATGGCTTTCCGGGAGCACCTGTTAGGCGCGACACATTTTGGTCACAACTCGATGCCGGTGCAGGCGCGTAGATATGGATCCGATATGGATTCCTTGAAGGCGTCCTGAAACCACACCTACTGTCGCGCTTGTGAATTCGCGCCGCGTCAGTGGCCGGATCCGTGAATCGACTGTCAATTAATAGATCTCGCTTACTCAGTCAGGAGTCTGGCCTTGCAGCGTTCCACCGCGCCTCTCGAAGGTTCTGAAGAACCGGGCAGGATGTCCACAATCCTGCGCTATGACCTGCCGGCCTCGCTGGTGGTCTTTCTGGTGGCTCTGCCACTGTCTCTGGGTATCGCCATCGCCTCCGACGCACCGGTGCTGGCAGGCTTGATCGCGGCGATCGTCGGTGGCGTGATCGCGGGCGCCCTTGGCGGCTCTCCCCTGCAGGTCAGCGGACCCGCGGCCGGCCTGACCGTCATCGTGGCGGGCCTCGTCGCCGAATTCGGCTGGGCGGTGACCTGCGGGATCACGGTCTGCGCCGGCCTCCTCCAGGTACTCCTGGGGGTCAGCAGAGTGGGCCGCGCGGCGCTGGCGATCTCGCCGATGGTCGTGCACGCCATGCTGGCCGGCATCGGTGTCACGATCGCGCTGCAGCAGGTCCACGTCCTGCTCGGCGGCAGCTCCGAGAGCTCGGCCTGGCGGAATATCACCGAACTGCCCGGCCAGCTGGCCAACGCCGACCACGCCGGGCTTGCCGTCGGGCTGCTGGTGATCGGAATCCTGGTGGCTTGGCGCTGGGTGCCCGCGAAAGTCCGCAAGGTGCCCGGCCCGCTGGTCGCGATCGTCGTCGCCAGTGCGGTGTCGGTGCTCTTCGCGCTGAACGTGCCGCGCATTCAGCTCAACGGTTCGCTGCTCGACGCCCTGGCACCTCCCGGCCTACCGGACGGCAACTGGGGCGCGTTCGCGACGGGCGTAATCACGGTGGCGCTGATCGCCAGCGTGGAAAGCCTGCTCACCGCGGTCGCGGTGGACCGCATGCAGGACGGTCCGCGGTCGAACCTCAACCGCGAACTGGTGGGCCAGGGTGCCGCAAACGTGGTGTCCGGCGCGGTCGGCGGGCTTCCCATCACCGGTGTGATCGTGCGCAGTTCGGCCAACGTCGCCGCCGGCGCCAAGACCCGCGCCTCGGCGATCCTGCACGGCGTGTGGGTCCTGGTCTTCGCGCTGCCGTTCGCCGGTCTGGCCCAGCAGATCCCCACCGCGGCGCTGGCCGGGCTGCTGATCGTCATCGGAATCCAGCTGGTGAAGCTCAGCCACATCAAGACCGCTCGGCGGACCGGGGACATCGCGGTGTACCTGGTGACGATCACCGGGGTGGTCTTCCTCAACCTGCTCGAAGGCGTTCTGCTCGGGTTGGCTCTCGCGGTCGCGCTGACCGTATGGCGGGTGGCGCGGGCCAAGGTTCACGCCCAGCCCGCCGATGATCACGAGGACAACGACGACTGGCGCGTCGCGGTCGAGGGGTCGGCCACGTTCCTGTCCCTTCCTGCGCTGCACAAGACGCTGGCGTCGGTGCCGCCCGGCGTGCGCGTCACGCTGGAGATCTCGGTCGATTTCATCGACCACGCCGCACACCAGGTCATCGAGGACTGGCAGCGCCAGCATGAGGCCTCCGGGGGCACCGTGGTGGTGCAGGAAGTCGGCTCGGTCGAACTGAGCAGCGCACTGGACGGACCGCCGCAGCGGGCCTTTTCACTGATCGACAAGCGACTCGGGATGGTGCCGTGGAGTTCCTGGCAAGACCCGGATACCACCAACGGCGAGGACCGGCGCGACACCCCGCCGAAGTCGGTTCTCGACGGGCTGGAGGTGTACCACCGCAGGACCGCGCCCCAAATACGGCCCCATATGGAGAGACTGGCGCATGCCCATCAGGCCGAGACACTGTTCATCACCTGCACTGACGCCCGGATCGTGCCCAATGCGATCACCAGCAGCGGACCGGGCGACCTGTTCACCGTGCGCAACGTCGGCGGCCTGGTGCCGGCCGACCAGCTCGATCACTCGGTGGAAGCGGCGATCGCGTATGCGGTCGGCAGGTTGAAAGTCTCGTCCATCGTCGTGTGTGGCCATTCCTCCTGTGGCGCAATGCATGCCGCGTTGCGCGAGCAAGGAGTCGGCGGCGAGCGGGAGCCCGGTGAGGAACACCTGCGATCGTGGCTCAAGCACGCCCAGCCGGCCCTGGACGCCTTCGACGAGGGCCGCCACCCCATCGCGCAATCGGCGGCCGAGCGGGGGTTCAACACCGCGGACCAGTTGAGCATGGTCAGCGTGGCGGTGCAGGTGGACACCCTGGTGCGACACCCGTTGATCCACGATCTGCACCAGCAGGGTCGGCTGACCGTCGTCGGGTTGTTCTACGACATCGCCAGCGCCAGAGTGCTCCACGTCGAGCCGATGACCACCGCCTCGTTGCAGACCAACGGATCCCGCGTTCGATGATCGAGTTCGGTTGCCGGTCAATAGATTTGACTATGATATGAAACCCGTGACCGAATGCGGTTCGAAGCATAGAGTGGAGTTATCGGGCAGATCACCGAAACCTACACTCCCCCAATGGTTTCTCTCCCGACCAACGAAAGGACGATCAATGACGATCAAACTCCGCCACCTCGCCCCGCTCGTTGCCGCCGGTGCCGCAGCACTGGCCGTCGGCCTCGCCCCGAGCGCCGGCGCGGCACCCAATCCGGTCGACTGCCTGGACAAGGGCGGCGCGACCATGTGCCAGAAGAACGGTCACGCGCGGATTCACGCCACACCCCCTGCCACCTCGCCCCAGCAGGCGTTCGGCTTCAACGGAATCCCCATGTGGGTGCTGGGCTAACCGGCAGGTATGCCGGGCAAGGCCGCGGGAAGTGCCTACCCCCCAGGCTCCCCCGCGGCCTTGCCGTGTCCGGCCCAGCCGTCACCGGTACCGGTGGCCGCACGGATTTCACCGAGTACACCCAAAGTTCCTCTCGCCCGGATACTCTGCGTGTCGGCAGTGCCCTCTCGATACCACCGACCACCGGCGACTGGAGTCGACATTGGCGACCTCGATCTTCCACGAGTTGAAAAAAGACGGCCCGCTCTACGCACTATTTCTGAACTGCACGCTCAAGGGCTCCCCCGAGACCTCGAATACCGAAGCCCTGTGCAACATGCTCATCGACCGGCTGCGGGCGCACGAGCCCGACATCGAGACCGAGATCGTCCGCGTCGTCGATTACAACGTCAAACCCGGTGTCAGCAACGACGAGGGTGACGGCGACGAATGGCCGCTGATCCTGGAGAAAGTCAAGCGCTGCAACATCCTCGTGCCTGCGATGCCCATCTGGATGGGTGTGCGGTCCTCGGTGATGCAGCAGGTCATCGAGCGACTCGACGGGACGACGAAGACGGTCATGTGCGAGAAGACCGGACAGTTCCCCCTATACGGGTCGGTCGCGGGGTGTGTGGTCACCGGCAACGAGGACGGCAGCCACGACTGCGTGGCGAACACCTTCGCCAACCTCCTGCACTTCGGGGTCACCGTTCCGCCGAACACCGACCTGTACTGGGTCGGTGACGCCGGCCCGGGGGCGAGCTATATCGAGGCGGGCGGCGAGTTGTCGCCCTACGTTCGCCGCAACGCCGAATTGACCGCACTCAACCTACTTTTCGGGGCCAAACTGCTGCGCGACAACCCCTACGAGATCAACATCGCGGAGCACAACGCGACGATGATGCAACGGAATCAGGTCAAGGCGGAGGCGATGAACCTGGCCATCGATTACATGCGCGAGCACATGCCCAATTGAGTGAAAGGTTGGACACGGCCGTGCATTTGACAGAGCTTGTCGAGGGCCTCGGCGTCGCCGACGTCGTCGATGCGATGACGATGCAGTACGCCCAGCGCGCACACATCATCGAGCTCTCCAGCCCCGATCCGTCGCGCGTGCTCGTCGGGCCCGCGGTCACCATATCGTTTCTACCGGTGCGCGCCGATCTCATGGACCCGCAGAAGCACAGCCTGGGACCAGCCATCTATCGCGCCATCGCCGACCGCGACCCTGCCGGCGCCGTACTGGTGATGGCCGCCAACGGCTACCACACGACCTCGCTCGGCGGGGGTACCAAGCTCAGCCGGGTCGAGAACCTGGGTATGGCAGGCATTCTCACCGACGGCATGCTGCGGGACTTCGACGAAATCCGAACGTACAACTTCGCGACCTACTGCCACGGTGAGACGGTGCGCGCCGGCGGCAACGAGATACAGCCCTATCTTGCCGATGTGCCGGTCGTGGTCGCCGGCGTCACGGTGGTTCCCGGTGACGTCATCTTCGCGAAAGGCTCCACGGCCGTGGTGCTGCCCGCGGCTGACGCCGAAGCGATCTTGACCACAGCGCGAGTTGTGATGACGAAGATGGATCAGGCCAAGGACAGCATCAGAGGTGAAGATCCGCGGGCGGTCCTGCGCCACGGCAGCGGCGAGATCTAGTCGTCGAGCACGTCTCGCACCACGGCGTCGGCCAGCAGCCGGCCGCGATCGGTGAGCACGAACCGATCACCGGCTCGGATCAACAACCCCTCGGCCACCGCAACACCGGCGCGCAGCCGTTCGGAGTCTGTCAACGCCGAAACCGGTAGCCCACCACTCAACCGAATCCCCAACAGCACGTTCTCGATATGGCGGGCATGGGCGTCGAGACGCTCGAAATCGGCCACCGGCAATCGGCCGTCGGCGAGCTGCTCGGCATAAGCGTTGGGATGCTTGACGTTCCACCACCGCGTGTCGCCGACGAACCCGTGAGCGCCGGGTCCCGCACCCCACCACTGGCCACCGTTCCAATAGCCGATGTTGTGCCGGCACTCACCGCCGGGACGACTCCAGTTGGACACCTCGTACCACGCCAACCCCGCCGCCGACAGCCGCCGGTCGAGTAATTCGTAGCGGTGGGCGAGCACATCGTCATCCGGCGCGGCGATCTCGCCGCGGCGCACCCGACGGGCCAGCGCGGTGCCGTCCTCGACAACCAAAGCGTAGGCCGAGACGTGGTCGACGCCGGCGGACAGCGCGGCATCGACGGAACGCAGCAGATCGTCGTCGGACTCTCCCGGCGTGCCGTAGATGAGATCGATGTTGAGGTGCTCGAAGCCGGCGGCGGTCGCCTCGGCCGCCGCCTGCAGCGCCCGCCCCGGCGAATGGGTCCGGTCCAGGACCGCCAGCACGCGGGGCGCGGTTGACTGCATGCCCAGCGACACCCGGGTGTAGCCCGCGGCACGGATCTGGTCGAAGAAGTCCGGGGACGTCGATTCCGGGTTGGCTTCGGTGGTGACCTCCGCGTCGGCGGCAAGCGTGAAGTTGTCCCGGATCGCGTTCAGCACCTCGGTCAGGCCGGCACCGCCGAGCAGCGACGGAGTGCCGCCGCCGACGAAGACCGTGTCGACGTCCACCTCGCCCAGCAGTCCGGCGGTCAGTTCCAGCTCGGTGCGCAGTGCCGTCAGCCAACCCTGCGGGGAGGCGCCTCCCAGCTCACCGGCGGTATAGGTGTTGAAGTCGCAGTACCCGCAGCGGGTAGCGCAGAACGGAACATGGACGTAAATGCCGAACGCCGTGCCGGGCGTCAGGGCGAGTTCCGGTAGGGCGGTCGGTGCAGGACGGACCGACATATCTCCAGTGTCCCAGAGCCGAGTTTTGCTCACCGCGAGTCAAAATTTGGCCCGGTTAGAGCTATCGAGGTCGTTCGTGGCAGAATGGCCCGCATGACAGCCCCCCAGACCCTGCGCAGCCCTGCGCTGGTGGTGCGGCGGCATGTCGATTTCAAGCGCGTCTGTACCTGTTGTTGTCTGGCTTGACGCCGTAGACCCGCCCACCTGTATTTCAGCTGGCCGACCGGATCTGCGCCGCCGGAAACAGCTCACCGGTGGATTAGCGCGATTCGAACGCCAGCTCCTTGACCATTGAGGAGCACATTTCATGAGTCAGCCGACCAAGGCGCCCAAGACTCGCAGCGAAGGCCAGTGGGCCCTCGGTGAGCGCGAACCGCTCAATCCCAACGAGCAGTTCAAGAAGGATGACGACGCACTCAACGTGCGGGCGCGCATCCTCGACACGTACTCCAAGCAGGGCTTCGACAGCATCGACAAGACCGATCTTCGCGGCCGGATGCGCTGGATGGGTCTCTACACCCAGCGCGAGCAGGGCTACGACGGCACGTTCACCGGCGACGAGAACGCCGACCTGCTGGAGGCCAAGTACTTCATGATGCGGGTGCGCTGCGACGGCGGCGCGCTCTCGGCCGCCGCGCTGCGCACGATCGGCGAGATCTCCACCGAGTTCGCCCGCGACACCGCCGACATCTCCGACCGCGAGAACGTCCAGTACCACTGGATCCGGATCGAGGATGTGCCGCAGATCTGGGAGCGCCTCGCCGCGGTCGGGCTGCAGACCACCGAGGCGTGCGGCGACTGCCCGCGCGTGGTGTTGGGCGGCCCCCTCAACGGTGAGTCCGTCGACGAAGTGCTGGACCCGTCGTGGGCGGTCGACGAGATCGTGCGCCGCTACGTCGGCAACCCGTCGTTCTCCAACCTGCCGCGCAAGTACAAGACCGCGATCTCGGGTCTGCAGGATGTCGCTCACGAGGTCAACGACATCGCATTCATCGGGGTGAACCACCCCGAGCACGGACCGGGCCTCGACATCTGGGTCGGCGGCGGGCTGTCCACCAACCCGATGCTCGCCCGGCGCCTCGGCGCGTGGGTGCCGCTCGACGAGGTGCCCGAGGTGTGGGAGGCCGTCACGTCGGCGTTCCGCGACTACGGCTACCGCCGGCTGCGCAGCAAGGCGCGGCTGAAGTTCCTCATCAAGGACTGGGGCGTCGAGAAATTCCGGCAGGTCGTCGAGGACGAGTACCTGGGTCGCAAGCTGATCGACGGTCCCGCGCCGGAACCGCTGAAGCACCCGATCGACCACGTCGGTATCCAGAAGCAGAAGAACGGGCTCAACGCCGTCGGCGTCGCCCCGATCGCGGGCCGGGTGACCGGCACGATCCTGACCAAGATCGCGAACCTCGCCGAGGCCGCGGGCTCCGACCGGATCCGGTTGACGCCGTATCAGAAGCTGGTCGTCCTCGACGTGGCCGATGACAAGTTGGACGAGTTGGTCGCCGGCCTCGATGCGCTGGGTCTGCCGTCACGGCCGTCGTCGTGGCGCAAGAACCTGATGGCCTGCACCGGCATCGAGTACTGCAAGCTGTCCTTCGCCGAGACCCGCAACCGTGCTCAGGTGCTGGTGCCCGAGCTCGAGCAGCGCCTGGAGGATCTCAACTCCACTCTCGACGTGCCGGTCACCGTCAACATCAACGGCTGCCCGAACTCGTGTGCCCGTATCCAGGTCGCCGACATCGGTTTCAAGGGCCAGATGGTCGACGACGGTGACGGCAACTCGGTCGAGGGTTTCCAGGTTCACCTGGGCGGCAGCCTTGGCCTGGACAGCGGATTCGGCCGCAAATTGCGCCAGCACAAGGTCACCAGCGCGGAACTCGGCGACTACATCGAGCGGGTGGTGCGCAACTTCGTGAAACAAAGAAACGACGGAGAGCGTTTCGCCCAGTGGGCTATCCGGGCAGAGGAAGAAGAGTTGCGATGAGTATTGGGGTGTATCGAGTGACCGAGGCCGAGCTGCGCGAGCTGGCGGCACAGGGCGCTGCCGAGCTGGCCAATGCCAGTGCTGTCGAACTGCTGGAGTGGACCGACAAGCATTTCGGCGGTGAATACGTCGTGGCCTCCAACATGCAGGACGCCGTGCTGGTCGACATGGCCGCCAAGGTGCGCCCTGGTGTGGACGTGCTGTTCCTCGACACCGGCTACCACTTCGCCGAGACCATCGGCACCCGCGACGCGGTCGAGGCGGTCTACGACGTCCACGTCGTGAACGTGACCCCCGAGCGCACGGTGGCCGAGCAGGACCAGCTGCTGGGTAAGGATTTGTTCGCCAGCAACCCGACGGAATGCTGCCGGGTACGCAAGGTGGAGCCGCTGAGCAAGGCGCTGCGGGGCTACACCGCCTGGGTCACCGGCATTCGCCGTGTCGAGGCACCGACGCGCGCCAACGCGCCGCTGATCAGCTTCGACGAAGGCTTCAAGCTGGTGAAGATCAACCCGCTGGCGGCGTGGAGCGACGAGGAGATGGACGCCTACATCCAGGCCAACGGCGTGCTGGTGAATCCGCTTGTCGAGGAAGGCTATCCGTCGATCGGCTGCGCGCCGTGCACGGCCAAGCCGCTCGAAGGCGCCGACCCGCGCAGCGGACGCTGGCAGGGGCTGGCCAAGACAGAATGCGGGCTCCACGTTTCGTGAGCCTGATCCTCACCGCACACGGCAGTGCCGATCCGCGTTCAGCGGTCACCACATACGCGGTGGCCGACCATGTCCGCGCACTGAGACCCGAGCTCGATGTGCGAGTGGCGTTCTGCGAGAAGCACTCTCCCAAGCTGAGTGACGTTCTGCGCACGCTCGACGGCCCTGCCGTCGTTACGCCTCTGCTGCTGACCAGCGCGTATCACGCTCGTGTCGACATCCCGGCGATGATCGCCGATGCCGGCGCCGATGTGGTGCAGGCCGACACGCTCGGCGAGGATCCGCGCCTGCTGAAAGTCATGCGGGAACGCTTGGCGGAGCACCAGATTCACCAGTTCGAGCGCGGACTCGGGGTGCTGGTGGTGGCCGTCGGCTCGTCACATGCCGCCGCCAACGCGCGCACCGCCGCGCTGGCCGACACGTTGGGCCGCGGCACCCGGTGGTCCGGAGTGCAGGTCGCCTACGCCACCGGACCGAATCCGTCGGTGCAGGACGGCATCGAGCTGCTGCGCGCACGCGGAGCACGGCGGATTGTCGTGGCGCCGTGGTTCATCGCACCGGGGCGCATCACCGACCGAGTGGCCGCAATCGCCGATGGGGCAGGGCTTTCCATGGTCGCACCGCTGGGCGCGCATCGGCTGGTGGCCGAGACGCTGCTCGACCGATTCGACCACGCGGTCGCGGCCAGGCTTGCCGCCTAGCTGGCGGCGACCTGAACTTCGCCGGCGATCGGCGGCACGCGGGTGGCCCGCACATAGACGGTGTCGCCCTCTTTCAGCCCCAGCGCCTCTGCATCACCGCGGGTGATCTGCGCGGTGAACGGCGCGCCGTTGGTGGCGCTGGTCAGTTCGACCCGCACTTCGAAGCCCAGATAGACGACCCGGTCGATGGTCGCTCGGGTCACCCCGGTCGACTCTGCGGTGCCGTCGCCCGCGGCGATGGCCATCTCGGGATTGCGGCCGACCCGAATGTCGTGCGGGCGCACCAGGATTCCGTTGAGCGCCGAGACTGTGCCCAGGAACGACATCACGAACGCGTTGGCCGGGCTGTCGTAGACATCGGTGGGCGAACCGATCTGCTCGATGCGGCCCTTGTTGAGCACCGCGATTCGGTCGGCGACGTCCAACGCCTCGGCCTGATCGTGGGTGACGAGAACCGTCGTGACATGCACCTCGTCGTGGAGCCGTCGCAGCCAGGCCCGCAGATCGTCGCGCACCTTGGCGTCCAGCGCACCAAACGGCTCGTCGAGCAGCAGCACTTCCGGATCGACGGCCAGTGCGCGTGCCAACGCCATCCGCTGGCGCTGCCCTCCGGAAAGCTGGTTGGGATAACGGGTTTGGAAGCCGGCCAACCCGACGACCTCCAGCAGATCGTCGACCTTCGCCTTGACCTCGGCCTTGGACTTCTTCCGAATCTTGAGCCCGAACGCGACGTTGTCGCGCACCGTCAGGTGTTTGAACGCGGCGTAGTGCTGGAACACGAAGCCGATACCGCGCCGCTGCGGGGGCACGTTGGTGACATCGCGCCCGTTGATGGTGATGGTCCCGGTGTCGGGCTGGTCCAGGCCGGCGATGGCGCGCAGTAGCGTCGACTTCCCCGAGCCGCTGGGACCGAGCAGTGCGGTCAACGAGCCGGCCGGCACCACGAAGTCGACGTTGTCGAGGGCGGCGAAGTCACCGTAGCGCTTGTTGGCGCCCTGGACAGTGATGGCATTGGTCATGGAAGTCGTTCTCCTCGTTGGATTACTCGCTCGCCTTGGCCCGCCGCGCGTCCAGGATCACCTGAACCACGAGGACCAGTACCGCGACGGCCATCAACAGCGTCGAAACGGCGTAGGCGCCGTATTCGGCACCGCGGCTGTAGCGGTCGGAGACCAGCAGGGTCAATGTCTGGGACTTGCCGGGGAGGTTCGACGACACCATGATCACCGCGCCGTACTCGCCGAGGGTACGGGCGACGGTGAGCACGATCCCGTAGGTCAGACCCCAGCGGATCGACGGCAGTGTGATCCGCCAAAACGTCTGCCACCAGCTGGATCCCAGGGTGGCGGCCGCCTCTTCCTGATCGGTGCCGAGTTCGTGCAGAACCGGTTCGACCTCGCGGATGACGAACGGAACAGTGACGAAAATGCTCGCCAGCACAATGCCGGGCAGGCCAAAGATGATTTTCAGACCGAGATTGTTTTCGACGAATCCGAACAGTCCCGCGGTGCCCCACAACAGGATCAGCGCCACACCCACGACCACCGGCGACACCGCGAAGGGCAGGTCGATGACGGCCTGCAGCGCGGCCTTACCGCGGAACTTGTTGCGCGCCAGCACCAAAGCGGTCGGCACCCCGAAGATCACATTGAGCGGCACGACAATCGCGACCACCAGCAGCGACACCTGCAAAGCCGAGATCGCGGCCGGGGTCGTGATAGCCGCAATGAATTCACCGAACCCGGGCGCGAATGTTCGCCACAGGATCAGTCCGACCGGCACGAGCACCAGCACGAGGATGTAAGCCAAGGCCAGGTAGCGGGTGAGATAGCGCACCACCGGAGACAGGATCACTCCAGTTCCTCCCGCTTGGCCGCGCGTGAGCCGACAGCCCGCAACACCAACAGCACGATGAACGAAATCACCAGCAGCACGATCGAAATGGCGGCCGCACCCGTGCGGTCGTCGTTCTCGATCAGCGTCCGGATCCACTGCGACGAGACCTCGGTCTCCCCCGGCACCGCACCACCGATCAGGACTACCGAGCCGAACTCACCGATCGCCCGGGAAAAGGCCAGTCCGGCACCGGACAACAGCGACGGGAGCAGCGCGGGCAGCACGACTTTGGTGAAGATCACGGAGTTCGTCGCGCCCAGCGATGCCGCGGCCTCCTCGACCTCACGGTCGAGTTCGAGCAGCACCGGCTGGACCGACCGCACCACGAACGGCAACGTGACGAACAGCAGCGCCACACCCACACCCCATTTGGTGTGCTGCAGGTGCAGATCGACCGGACTGTTGGGCCCGTACAGCGCGAGCATGACCAGGCTGGCCACGATCGTGGGCAGCGCGAACGGCAGGTCGATCACGGCGTCGACCAACCGCTTGCCGGGGAAGTCGTCGCGAGTGAGCACCCAGGCGACCAGCAGCCCGAACACCGCGTTCACCAGCGTGACCCCGATGGAGATCGTAAAGGTCACCTTGAACGACTCCAGCGCGGCGTTGGAACTGATCGCCAACCAGAACGCCTGCCAGCCACCCTTCGCGGACTGCCAGACGATCGCGGCCAACGGCAGCAGGACGATGACGCTCAACCAGATCGAGGCCGCCCCGACCCGCAGACTGGTGGTGCCGTGCCTGCGGGCCCGGAAGCCGGACGGTCCGCCCGAGTCACCCCCGGTGAGCTCGGGCCGGACCGCCTGCGGGTTGGGTTCGATAGCTGCTGTCATCCAGTGGCCTGCTTGTAGATCTTTGTGATTGAACCATTGTCTTTGTCGAACAACGCCGGATCCACTGAGCTCCAGCCCCCGAGATCGGCGATCGTCCACAACTTTTGCGGCGTCGGGAAGTCGGTGGCGAAATCAGCGGCCACCGCCGGGTCGACCGGGCGGAACCCGGCCTGCGCCCAGATCTTCTGGCCTTCCGGAGTGAACAGGTAGTTGTTCAGTGCGGTCGCCTTGTCGACATGGGCACCGGTGGTCACCACCGCAACCGGGTTCTCGATCTTGAACGTCTGCGGCGGGATGACGTGCTCCACCGGCTTGCCCTGGCGCTCGGTATGGATGGCCTCGTTCTCGTAGCTGATCAGCACATCGCCGGTACCCTGCAGGAACACGTCGGTGGCCTCGCGGCCCGACCCGGGGCGGGTCTTGACGTGCTCGGTCACCAGCTTGTTCACGTAGTCCAGGCCGGCCTGCGCGTCCTTTCCACCGTTGCTCTTGGCGGCGTACGGCGCCAACAGGTTCCACTTTGCCGAGCCGGAACTCAGTGGGCTCGGGGTGACGACCTCGATGCCGGGCTGCAGCAGGTCGTCCCAGTCTTTGATGTTCTTCGGGTTGCCCTTGCGGACCACCAGGGAGACGACCGAACCGAACGGGATGCCCTTGGTGGTGGACTTGTTCCAGTCCGCCGCGACCTTGTTGGCCTTGACCAGGCGGGTGATGTCCGGCTCGACGGAGAAGTTCACGATATCGGCAGGCTTTCCGTCGACGACACCACGCGACTGGTCGCCGGAGGCGCCGTAGGACGCCGTCACGCCGACGCCCTTGCCCTCTGGGGTGGCGGCGAAGGCCGGAATGATCTTGCTCCATCCGGGCTCGGGTACGGCGTAGGCGACCAGAGTCAGAGTGGTGTCAGCCTTCGGCTGATCGCCGCCACCGACGACATCGCTCGAACCTCCACCGCAGGCGGCGAGCACCGTCGCGGTCGTCGCCAGCGCGACGGCGGTGCTCCACCGACGAACAGGGAAGTGAATCTTGGGCATTGCTGGCCTTTCTCATTGCGGATACGGGCAAATGGACCCCGTCGCAACGGAATGGCGATGCTTGACAAGCGAATGCCAACGACCATCACCGACACCAGACCGCGGACGGGCAGAGGGTGTCAGCGACAACAAGCAACATCAGCAACGGCCAACGCGCCAACGGCAATGAGGGCCAGAATGTGGCCCTCGCCGTAACCGGTCGCCGAATGCATGGCGCGAAGCTTAACAGAGATCCTGCACGCGACCAGCCGAGGTCTCAGCGGTTGACCAGCCACAGCACGATGACCAACACCAGCAGCGCCACCAGGGCGAGCGTGACACGCGATCGCGGCATCCCGATCACTCCTGCGGCCGGTCAGCGTGACGCACCCGGCGCAACAACCGCATCCCGTTGCCGAGGATGGTGTCGATCACCAACGCGATGACGTAGGCGAGCACCAGAACAACGGGCATCACGATGATCGTCTGGACGACGAAACCGAGGCCGGACAACCAGAGTTCGACGCCGTCCCACCAACTCAGCAGTCCCTGCATTGCACCAGCGTATGCCGCGCCCTCCGGCGAGTCCTTGCCGGCGGTAACAGCAAAGCCACGGATCGGGGCATAAGTGGACGCCAACCGGGTCGGCGGTCGATGATGTCCCCATGGTCTTGCAAGCCCAGCCAGCAGGCGAGAACACCGACACCGTGCGCGTCCAGACGCCGACGCCGTTGTCCGTCACCGCCCCGGTGCCGTACGCCTCGAGCGCTACGCTGCGCAACCCGTTTCCGCCGATCGCGGATTACGGCTTCCTCTCGGACTGCGAGAACACCTGCTTGATCTCCTCGGCGGGCGCAGTGGAATGGCTGTGCGTCCCTCGGCCGGACTCCCCCAGCGTCTTCGGCGCGATCCTCGACCGCGGCGCCGGGCATTTCCGGCTCGGGCCCTATGGCGTGTCGGTGCCGGCCGCCAGGCGCTATCTGCCCGGCAGCCTCATCCTGGAGACCACCTGGCAGACCCACACCGGCTGGCTGATCGTGCGCGAGGCCCTCGTGATGGGTCCGTGGCATGACATCGAAACTCGATCGAGGACGCACCGGCGCACCCCGATGGACTGGGACGCCGAGCACATCCTGCTGCGCACCGTGCGCTGTGTGAGCGGCACGGTCGAGGTAGTGATGAACTGCGAACCGTCGTTCGACTACGGCCGGGTCAACGCCTCCTGGGAGTATTCGGCCAATGCCTACGGCGAGGCGATCGCCCGGGCGAGGAAGGACCCCGACGTCCACCCCACGCTGCGGCTGACCACCAATCTGCGCATCGGCCTCGAGGGCCGGGAAGCACGTGCCCGCACTCGCCTCAAGGAAGGGGACAACGTCTTCGTCGCCCTGTCCTGGTCGAAGCATCCGTCGCCGCAGACCTATGAAGAAGCGGCCGACAAGATGTGGCAGACCAGCGAGGCGTGGCGGCAGTGGATCAATATCGGTGACTTCCCCGACCACCCGTGGCGTTCCTATCTGCAGCGCAGCGCGCTGACGCTCAAGGGCCTGACGTATTCGCCGACCGGCGCACTGCTGGCCGCTTCGACCACATCGTTGCCCGAGACGCCCCAGGGCGAACGCAACTGGGACTACCGCTATGCCTGGGTGCGTGACTCGACGTTCGCACTGTGGGGCCTCTACACCCTCGGTCTGGACCGCGAGGCGGACGACTTCTTCGCCTTCATCGCCGACGTGTCGGGCGCCAATAACGGTGAACGGCATCCGCTGCAGGTGATGTACGCCGTCGGCGGCGAACGGGAGCTGGTCGAAGAGGAGCTGCACCACCTGTCCGGCTACGACAATGCGCGCCCGGTGCGGATCGGCAACGGCGCGTACAACCAGATGCAGCACGACATTTGGGGCACCATGCTCGACTCGGTGTATCTGCATGCCAAGTCGCGCGAGCAGATCTCCGATCAGCTGTGGCCGGTGCTGAAGGAACAGGTCGAAGAGGCGATCAAGCACTGGAAGGAACCCGACCGCGGGATCTGGGAGGTGCGCGGCGAACCGCAGCACTTCACCTCGTCGAAGGTGATGTGCTGGGTGGCGCTCGATCGCGGCTCGAAGCTGGCCGAGCTGGTCGGCGAGAAGAGTTACGCACAGCAGTGGCGTGCGATCGCCGAGGAGATCAAGGCCGACATCCTGACGCACGGGGTCGACGATCGCGGGGTGCTCACCCAGCGCTACGGCGACGACGCCCTGGACGCATCCCTGCTGCTGGTTCCGCTGGTCCGTTTCCTGCCCTCGGACGACCCGCGGGTGCGAGCCACGGTCCTGGCGATCGCCGACGAGCTCACCGAGGACGGGCTGGTGCTGCGCTACCGCGTCGAGGAGACCGACGACGGGCTGTCCGGTGAGGAAGGGTCGTTCACGATCTGTTCGTTCTGGCTGGTGTCCGCGCTGGTAGAGATCGGCGAGGTGAGCCGGGCCCGGCATCTGTGCGAGCGGCTGCTGTCCTTTGCCAGCCCGCTGCATCTCTACGCCGAGGAGATCGAGCCGCGCACCGGCAGGCACCTGGGCAACTTCCCGCAGGCGTTCACTCACCTGGCGTTGATCAACGCCGTGGTGCACGTGATCCGCGCCGAGGAAGAGGCCGACAGCACAGGGGTGTTCCAGCCGGCGAACGCGCCGATGTAATCAGCCCAGGCGATCCGCCATCAGGGCCGCCTCGATCCGCTCGAGCAGGGCGGTCGCGGCAGCGGCGTCCTTGGTGTCGCCGCCCAGCGCGCCGGACAGCTGTTGCGCCCATTGTCGGCGCAACCGCTTGAGGTTCTCGGCCGCCCGCCGGGTCGGGAACAGGTTGACGCCGCGAGCGTCATGCGGATCAGTGCGGCGCTCGACGAAGCCGCGGTTCTCCAGCGTGCGGAGCGCCGTGGACATATTGCTGCGCTGCAGGCCGGTCGCCCGCGCGAGCTCGCTCGGCGTGACGCCGGGGTGGTGGTCAATGTGCCGCATCACGTGGGCCTCCGACGCCGTCAGCTCCACGACGTCGGGGTACGGACGGAGCCGAAGCTCCCGCCCCACCCCGATGATCGCCTCGGCGAGATCGGCCAGGTCAGCATCCATGGACAAATCCTAGCGTACTAGTTATGCTTCAATAGTTATCTTTTCATAACTACTTGCCGAGGACGTGTGATGACGACCGCCACCCAGGCCGCCCAGGCACCCCAGCGCGATGCCATCTCGCCGTGGCTTCTGGTGGTGCTCGCTCTGCTGAATGCGGTCGCGCCGGTGGCCACCGACCTCTACCTCCCCGCCTTTCCGGAGATGACCGCGGAGTTGCAGGCAAGCGCGACCGCCGTGCAACTCACCCTGACGGCATTCCTGCTCGGACTGACCTTCGGACAGTTGTTGTTCGGCCCACTGTCCGACCGGCTCGGGCGGCGCAACCCGCTGATCGTCGGCGCAGTGCTGTGCGTCGTCGCCAGCGTCGTCGCCGCCACCGCCCCGAATATCGGCGTCCTCATCGCGGCCCGGTTCGCGCAAGGATTCACCGGCGCCGCCGGCATGGTGATCGGCCGCGCGGTGATCTCCGACCTGGCCGCCGGGAAGACGGCGGGGCGGGCGTTCAGCCTGATGATGATCGTCGGGGGCGTCGCACCGGTGGTCGCACCGTTCGCCGGCGGACTGCTGGTCGGCCCCGTCGGCTGGCGCGGAATCCTGTGGGTGGTCTTCGGCATCACGGTCGCCATGCTGGTCGCATCCGTGGTTGTCGTGCGCGAATCACACCCGGCACACCGCCGCGCCGAACTGAAAGGCGATGCGGCTCAGGGTAACTCACCGTGGTCGACACTGTGGTCACGCGCCTACATCGCCAACACCCTGGCATTCGCGTTCGGTTTCGCGGTAATGATGGCCTACATCTCGGCCTCGCCGTTCGTCTACCAGGTGATGGTGGGCCTCACCCCGACGCAGTACGGCATCGCCTTCGGCGTCAACGCACTCGGCATCGTCACAGTCAGCTCGCTGTCCGCGCGGCTGAACCGAAGCATCTCCACCGCGAGACTGCTCGGAATCGGCTTGGTACTGACGATGATTGCGACGCTGAGCCTGCTCGCCTTGGTCCTCACCGGGGCACCGAACTGGTTGATCCCGATCCCGATCTTCGTGGCGGTCGCGTGCCAGGGCTTGATCCTCGGCAACGCCACCGCGCTGGCACTGGCTGCCGTGCCGCGCGCGGCCGGTTCCGGGTCAGCCGGGTTGGGTGCGCTGCAGTTCGGGCTGGGTGCCGCGGTCTCACCACTGGTCAGCCTCGGCGGCGAGCACACCGCCTTACCGTTGGCCGTGGTGATGGTGACGCTGGCAGTGTTGGCGTTGACCGCGTTCCTGGTCGGTCGACGGGTCAGCTGAGCGCGATACCAACGAATCTCGGTGCACTGCATCGATTTTCACCGCGCGTTAACTCTTGGCCACCTTTTTGATCATGCCCGCGGCGATCGCCCTGGCTTCGTCGGCGATGGAGTTGCTGCATGCCCATGCCTCGACCACCGCGTTGGACGCCGAAGTGAGCGCATGCTGGCAGCCCCACCCGCCGGCGTTGCGCTGCACGGAGACCTGGGTGAGGATGTCACCGCTCACATCAGGCTGGTCGATCTTCCACGTGGAGTGCACGTCGGAGTTGTCGATGTCGATCGAGGTGCCGCCGCACTTCTGCCACATGGTGCGGGACTTGTCGGCGAACGCCTGCGCCTTCTCGGTCGTCGGGAAGAGCACCGCGATCTGTTCGACCCAGTGCGCGTTGTCGGTCGTCGGCTCCTGCAGCACCTGGTCACGAACGGCCGACCAGTCACTGCCTTGGTAGACCAGTTGTTCGGCGCCGTAGATCGCACCGAGGCAATCGACGTCAGACACCCCGTCGGAGTTGTCGCTCATATTCTGTGAGGACGCGGTCACCCGGATGCCGGTGGCGCCCATGACGCCGTTGACCTCCCCTGCGGTGAGCAGTACCCGCTCGAGATCGACCTCCGTGAGCGTGGGGACGTCGGACGAGACGGGCCCCGCACTCTGACCGCGTAGTGCCGTGCCACTGACGGTGGACACGCATCCAGACAGCGACGCGGTGACCAGGACGGCAACGCAGAAAACGGGCGTGCGGTTCACGGACGACATTGTCCCCCGGGCCGGCTTGTCACCGCGGCTCAACGACGGATCAGCGCCCGAGGTTGACCTTGTCCTGCATCGTCCTGACGATGCTGACCGCACGACCCGACGCTCGCTGCTGAGCCGGTGTGCCACCGGTGACCGCTGCGTCCACGTCGATGACGCAATCGGCCGCCAGCCCGATGGCCCGCTCGATGGGAAATGCCGCGTCGCCCTGGTTGTCCGAGTTGATCACCGTCGCCGACACCAGCGGACCGTCGACCTTCACGTCGGTGATCTTCTGATAGAGCTCGGTGTTCGCCGGGCCGGGCAGCGTGCTGCGAACGGTCGTGCCCTCGCAGGACTTCCACCGGGCGGCGAAGTCCGCGAACATCCGCTGCGCCTCAATGTCGGAGGCGAATTCGACGACGCCTGCGTCCACACTGGAGACTGCCTGGCCGCTACCCACGTTCGAGAACTCCTGCCAGCCAACCCGTCGCACATCGCCGCCCTGATACACCACACGCATGAATGGCGTAGCCGGGCCGAGACATTCGATGGGAGCGGCGCCGGAGTTGTCCTGAATACCGTTGGGCAACATGTCGATCCCGCCGATCGCCGCAGAACCGCTCTCGGGCAACGGGTTTCCCACCGCCCGGGTGACCTCGGCACTGCTGGGCAGCACCGTCGCGAGATCCCGCACTGTAGTGACCGGTTCGCGGCGCACCGCTGAGCCCTCGACCGTGCTTGTACAACCCGCCAGCACGGCGATGCCCACCGCGGCACCGATAATCGATCGCCCCCCAACGACAACATGGTCGCGTGTGATGAAGCCCCCTACTTCTTGGCTTTGTCGCCGGCCTTGTCGCCGGCGGCATCGGTGGACAGCGCGGCGACGAAGGCCTCTTGGGGCACGTCGACCCGTCCGATCGTCTTCATCCGCTTCTTGCCCTCTTTCTGCTTCTCCAGCAGCTTGCGCTTACGGGTGATGTCACCGCCGTAGCACTTCGCCAACACATCCTTGCGAATCGCCCGGATGTTCTCGCGGGCAATGATTTTCGAGCCGATGGCGGCCTGCACCGGCACTTCGAACTGCTGGCGCGGAATCAGCTCCTTGAGCTTGGTGGTCATCTTGTTGCCGTAGGCCTGCGCCGAATCCTTGTGCACGATCGCAGAGAAGGCGTCGACGGCCTCGCCCTGCAGCAGGATGTCCACCTTGACCAGTGCCGCCTCCTGCTCGCCGGCCTCTTCGTAATCCAGGCTGGCATAGCCGCGAGTGCGGGACTTCAGCGAATCGAAGAAGTCGAAGATGATCTCGCCCAGCGGCATCGTGTAGCGCAGTTCGACACGTTCGGGCGAAAGGTAGTCCATACCACCGAGTTCGCCACGGCGAGACTGGCACAGCTCCATGATCGTGCCGATGAATTCACTGGGCGCGATGATCGTCGTCTTGACCACCGGCTCGTAAACCTCGCGGACCTTGCCCTCCGGCCAGTCCGACGGGTTGGTCACGATCAGCTCGGTGCCGTCGTCCTTGATCACCCGATAGACCACGTTGGGCGAGGTGGAGATCAGGTCCAGATCGAACTCGCGCTCGAGCCGTTCGCGGGTGATCTCCATGTGCAGCAGGCCCAGGAAGCCGCAGCGGAAGCCGAAGCCCAGTGCCACCGACGTTTCCGGTTCGTAGGTGAGCGCGGCGTCGTTGAGTTGCAGCTTGTCCAGTGCCTCACGGAGATTCGGATAGTCCGAGCCGTCGACCGGATAGAGCCCGGAATACACCATCGGCTTGGGTTCGCGATACCCCGTCAGCGCCTCGGTGGCGCCGTGGCGGGCCGTCGTGACGGTGTCACCGACCTTGGACTGGCGCACGTCCTTCACGCCGGTGATCAGGTAGCCGACCTCGCCCACCCCCAGGCCGTCGCTGGCCTTGGGTTCCGGCGAGACGATGCCGACCTCGAGCAGTTCGTGGGTCGCGCCGGTGGACATCATCTTGATTCGCTCGCGCGGGACGATCTTGCCGTCGACCACCCGGACGTAGGTCACCACGCCGCGGTAGATGTCGTAGACCGAGTCGAAGATCATCGCCCGCGTCGGGGCGTCGGCGTCGCCAGTCGGCGCGGGCACCTGACGCACCACCTCGTCCAGCAGCGCCGCCACGCCCTCGCCGGTCTTGCCCGACACCCGCAGCACGTCACTGGGCTCGCAGCCGATGATGTGGGCGATCTCGCCGGCGTAGCGCTCCGGGTCGGCGGCCGGCAGGTCGATCTTGTTGAGCACCGGGATGATCGTCAGATCGCGGTCCAGTGCGAGGTAGAGGTTGGCCAGCGTCTGGGCCTCGATGCCCTGGGCGGCGTCGACCAGCAGCACCGCGCCTTCGCAGGCCTCGAGAGCGCGCGACACCTCGTAGGTGAAGTCGACGTGGCCAGGGGTGTCGATCAGGTGCAGGACGAACTTCTCGCCGTTGCTTTCCCAGGGCAGTCGCACGTTCTGGGCCTTGATCGTGATGCCGCGTTCCCGCTCGATGTCCATCCGGTCCAGGTACTGCGCGCGCATCGACCGCTCATCGACAACGCCGGTGAGCTGCAGCATCCGGTCCGCCAGCGTGGACTTCCCATGATCGATGTGGGCGATGATGCAGAAGTTCCGAATCTGCGCCGGCGCGGTGAACGTCTGGTCGGCGAAACTGCTGATGGGAAATCTCCTGGTCGGATGGTGATTCGAGGGGGCCCTCGGGTCTGTCCAGGGTATCTACTGGAGCGCTTCGGGACACAATCGCGCGCCACACGCCTCTCGCCTTCCGCCTAAGCTGTCGAGAATGGCGTCGCAGTGGAGGACGTTTCAGAAGATCGCGGAGCACCTCGTGTTCAACGAGGCGCCCAAGCTCATTCGGCAGCTGCCGATACCGCAGGCCGTGCCGCGGACCATCCAGCAGGGCCTCAGGCTGGGCATCGAAGTGCTGGCAGCCAGCACCGTCGCGCCCGATCAGCCCGCCGCGATCACCGCGGGCCGGCCGGTGACCGACAACAGCGTCCCGACCGCGCATCGCGCCCGCCGGCTGGTGTACTCACCCGACCTCGACGGTCGCGCCGACCCCGGCGAGGTGGTGTGGACGTGGGTGGTCTACGAGGACGACCCGACCAAGGGCAAGGACCGGCCGGTGCTGGTGGTCGGCCGGGATCGCCGCACGCTGCTGGGCCTGATGCTGTCCAGTCAGACGCACCACGCCGAGGACCGGAACTGGGTCGGGATCGGCTCAGGTGTCTGGGATTACGACGGTCGGCCAAGCTGGGTGCGGCTGGACCGGGTGCTCGACGTTCCCGAGGAAGGCATCCGTCGCGAGGGCGCGATTCTGGACCGGCCGACCTTCGAGATCGTCGCCGCCCGGCTGCGCGCCGAATACTCCTGGAGCTGACGTCTTGGTCGAGATCGACCTGAGGGCTGTCAATCCGCGCGATTCACGACCCTGCTGTCAATCTCGGCGCCGGAGCTAACCACCCTGCGTGATGTAGGCCTGCAGGTGTTCCTGCTCGGCCTGCAGCTGGTCCATCCGGTTCTTCACCACGTCGCCGATGCTGACGATGCCGGCCAGTCGGCCGCCCTGCATCACCGGCACGTGCCGGACCCGGTTGTTGGTCATCAGCGCGCTCAGGTCGTCGATCGGGTCGTCCGGTGAGCAGGTCACCAGCACCTTGCTCATGATGTCGGCGACCGGGCAGCGCAGCAGGTCAGGGCCGTGGTCGTGCAGTTTGCGTACGACGTCGCGCTCCGAGACGATGCCCACCACACCGCCGTCGGGGCCGACCACGACCATCGCGCCGATGTTGTGGATGACCAGTTCGGCCAGCAGGCCGGTGACCGTGGTGGTCTCGGTGACCGTGGCCACCGTCGCGCCCTTACTGCGAAGGATGTCGGCGATACGCATCGCCACCCCCTTGTGATGGATGTCACACCAGGTTAAGGCTTATTTCACCGGCGGGGAAGCAAACAGCGTTGGTTGCGTTAGGACAGAGCAGGCCGAGACGAAAGGGTGTGGAATGGGCACGCTGCCGAAGACGGAGTTGGGTGACGGATTGACGGTCAGCGCGATCGGATTCGGCGGGATGGCGCTGACCCCGGTCTACGGCGCGGTCGACGACACCGAATCGTTGGCGACGCTGAACCACTGCCTGGATGTCGGCATGACCTTCATCGACACCGCCAACGTCTACGGCGGCGGCGCAAACGAGAAGCTGATCGGTCAGGTGCTCGCCGAGCGCCGCGATGAGGTGACACTGGCGACGAAGTTCGGGATCGACGGCGATCCGACGACCGGCAAGCTCAAGGCCCGCGGCGATGCCGAGTATGTGCGGCGCTGCGTCGACGAGAGCCTGGGCCGGCTGGGCACCGATGTGATCGACCTGTACTACATGCACCGCCGCGACGTGTCGCTGCCGATCGAGGAGACGGTCGGCGCGATGGCCGAGTTGGTCACCGCGGGCAAGGTCCGTCATCTGGGGCTCTCGGAGGTGACCGCCGACGAGCTGCGTGCCGCGGTGACCGTGCACCCGATCGCCGCGGTGCAGAGCGAATGGTCGATCTGGAGCCGCGACGTCGAACGCAACGTGGTGCCGGCGGCCGCCGAACTCGGCGTCGGCTTCGTGCCGTACTCGCCGCTGGGACGCGGGTTCCTCACCGGGACAATCAGTTCGGCCGACGACTTGAAGTCGGCCGGGGACTTCCGCAGCCGGATCCCGCGCTTCGCCGAGGAGGCCTTGGACGCCAATCTGGCCGTCGTGCAAGTGGTCAAGACCATCGCTGAGGAGGTGGGTGCGACGCCGGCGCAGGTGGCGCTGGCGTGGTTGCGGCAGCGCGCCGAAGCCCTCGGCGTGGCGTCGGTGCCGATCCCCGGCACCCGCCGCGCGGCGCGGGTCGACGAGAACGCCGCGTCGTTGTCGGTCAACCTCAACCCCGATCAGATGGTCGCGCTCGACGCCGCAGGCGCGAGCGTGTCCGGCCACCGGTCGATCGACCCGAACTGGGTGTCCTCGGCACGCGAGTGACGTTCACCCGGCTTGCGACTGGCTGACTTTCAACGCCACTGCGGCGTCGTCGAACTGCGCGGCCTGAGCACTGATCCGGCCGATCTCGCTGGGACGTTTCAGCAGTCCGCGCACCGCGATGGTCGCGACCTGTTCGGCAACGCGGACGGCTTCGGTGACCCGCTCACCCTCATCGGTGTGCAGACGGGTGCGCTTCTGTGCGCCCTCATCGAAGTTCAGCAGCAGCCCAGCCGTCTCGTCGCGATCGCAGGCGATGAACTTTCCCTCCGCGATCGCCGCGCCGATGAGGTCGGACACCCAGCCTCGGAGCCGTTCGTAGTCGGTCCAGAACTGGTGGAAATCGGTGCGCTGCTCGTGGGCGATGCGCTGGATTTCGTTGAAGTCGATCGGCGACAGGGCCAGCTGGATGGTGTCGAACCGCAACAGCCGGTAGAGCTTGACCGCCGGCGGACCCGAACCCGCACCGACCTCGGCGATGAAACTCAGGGGTGCGCGGTTCACCAGCAGCGTCTCCCCCAGCAGCTGCTCCTTGTTGCGAAACCAGTAGTAGAGCGACGACTGATTCAGCCCGGCGGCACGCGCGATATCACTCATCGTGGTTTGCGCGTAACCGTTTTCGGAGAACAGCCGGGTCGCGGCGTTGACGATCCCGGCGCGCGGCGAGGTTTTCGTCATCGCAACGGTGGGGTCTCGCGGTGCGCACGTTCAACCAGGTCGCGCGCGGCGGCGACCACATCGGCCCACAGTTCGAGACCGTACGTCTTTGAGGCACGCGACGGGTGGCCGGTGACTCCGTTGGTGGACACCTGGTGTACCGGGTAGCGGAACACCGTGCCCGCGGTGCGGTCCGGGTCGTCGGCCCCGCGCATGGCGTCAATGTCCACCAGCTCCGGCCGAATCGCCAGCATCAGTGATGTTTCCGCGGCATTCGCGTGCCAGTCGACGGCATCCGCGGTGGCTCGTCGGGCGATATCCGGCGTCAGATCCCACCACTGCATGACGCCGATGCGCCGGTCGGGATGCTGTCTGCGGAAGCGGTCGCAGGCCAACCACAAGGGCGCGTTGTTACCGACGTGACCGTTGACGAACACGATGCGACGCACGCCGGAGTCGACGCAGGCTTCGGCGACGCGTACTGCCGTCGCCGCGGTGTCTTCCCCGGTGAACGCGACCGTGCCCGGCAGTGTGGTCCCGTGAAAGAAACTGGCGCCGAACGCGATCGCAGGCAGTACGAGTCCGAGGTCGGCGGCTGCGGCCTCGGCTACGGCAGTGGCCACGATCGTGTCGGTGCCCACCGGCAGGTGCGGCCCATGCTGTTCGGTGGCACCCACCGGAATCAGAGCGACGGTGTCCGGATCAGCGGCCAGCCGCCCCGCGATCTGCACCGAGTTGAGATCGTCCCAGCGGTTGCTCATCAGAAGAACCGCAAGTAGCGCTCGGACTCCCATGACGACACGTGGGCGTTGTAGGAATACCACTCGAGTTTCTTTTCGGCGATGAACGCCTCGCTCATCACCGGACCGAAAACGTTGCGCACCAACGGGTCTGCCTCCAGAGCGTCGATGGCCTCGCCGAGTGAGCGGGGCAACCAGGTGATACCGCGCTCGATCAGGTCCAGCTCCGAGAGCCGGTAGAGGTTGTCGCGGTTGGGCTCACCGGGGTCGAGACCTTCCCGAATGCCTTCCAATCCGGCGGCCAACATCAGGGCAGCGCCCAGATACGGGTTGTTGGCGCTGTCGGCCGCGCGACATTCGACGCGGCCACCGCCCCGGGGAATCCGCAACATGTTGGTGCGATTGTTGTCCCCGTAGCAGGCGAAGATCGGCGCCCACGTCAGTCCGGACATGCTGCCCTGCTTGACCAGTCGCTTGTAGCTGTTGACCGTCGGCGCGATCACCGCACAGATCGCCGGCGCGTGGCGCAGTACACCGGCGATGAATTGGTAGCCGAGCGTCGACAGTCCACATCCCCGTGGGTCGTCGGTGGATGCGAAGAGGTTGACACCGTCTGGATCGGCCAGCGACATGTTGTAGTGCGCTCCACTGCCCGTGCGATCGGCGAACGGTTTGGGCATCCAGGACGCGAACAACCCGTGCTTACGGGCGATCTCACCGACCATCATCCGGAAGAAGACGAACCGGTCGGCCATCGACACCGCGTTGGTGTAGGTGAAGTCCGTCTCGAACTGACCGTTTCCGTCCTCGTGGTCGAAAGAATAGACGTCCCAACCGAGTTCGTTCATCGCCGAGACGATGTCGTCGACCACGCCGAAGTTGTGCAGCATGCCCCGCAGGTCGTAACACGGTTTGTCGAGGTTGTCGTCCGCGCTTGCCGGCTGCGGGGCTCCGGACTGATCCGACAGCAGGAAGAACTCCGTCTCGACCCCGAGGTTGAAGGTGTAGCCCAGCGTTGCCGCATCGACGGTCACCCGCTTGAGGATCTGCCGGCTGCACGACTCGAACGGGGAGTCGCCGATCCAGAGATCGCCGGGAAACCAGGCGATCTCGCGGTTGAAGGGCATGACGATCACCCCGTCGAGGTCGGGGTGCGGTGCCACCTCGTCGTCATTGACGTCTTGGGGTACCCCGTCGAGGGCGGCTCCGGTGAACATCTCGGACCCGTTCGCCGCCTGCGCCAAGTGCGCCAACGGCACCATCTTGGCCTTCGGCTTACCGTGCATGTCGACGAAACTGATGGCGGCGTAGCGGACTCCCGCCGCGGTCAGCTTCTCGGCAACCTCGCGAACATCGGCGGGCGCCGACGCTCTGTTGAGCGTGGTGGTCATGTGTTTCCTTTCGCACCGGTCGACGCCACGCTATCCACGGTCTGTAACCACCCTGTTTCCGGTCAGTAAATAACCTATTGAAGAAGTCTGGTATGGGTGCCAATGAACACGTCAGACAACGACGGAGCGAACCTTCATGTGTCAATAGCTCATTGAAGGGCTAAATCCCTCCCGGCAACCGCGCGGCAGGGTAGTAATTAACGCCATGATCGACATCACGCTGCTCGGCACCGGAAGCCCGATGATCGACCCGAATCGGGCCGGACCGTCGACTCTCGTCAAGGCCGGGGACTCGGTGTTCCTGGTGGATTGCGGCCGTGGCGTGCTCATGCGGGCAGCCGCGGCGGGCGTCGGCGCGGCCAACATCACCGCGCTGCTGCTCACCCATCTGCACAGCGATCACATCACCGACCTGTCCGATGTCATCACCACGCGCTGGGTCACCACGTTTGTGCCGACGCCGCTACCGATCATCGGGCCGCCCGGCACAAGGGCGGTCGTCGACGCGACGCTGGCGGCGCTGGCACCTGACATCTCCTACCGCATCCACCACCACGCCGACATCACCGAGCCACCCTCGGTTCAGGTGTACGAGTACACCGACGGCCAGGTCTGGGATGACGCGGGCGTCCGGATCACCGCGGCGCCCACCGACCATCGTCCGGTCGAGCCGACGCTCGGTTTCCGCGTCGAGCACGACGGCGCCTCGGTGGTGCTGGCCGGTGACACCGTGCCCTGCGCCGGCCTGGACGAACTCGCCAAGGGCGCAAACGCTCTGGTGCACACCGTGATCCGCGCGGACCTCGTGCAGCAGATGCCGCTCCAGCGAATCCGGGACATCCTGGACTACCATTCGTCGGTCGAGCAGGCCGCAGCCACCGCGGCCCGGGCCGGAGTCGGCACGCTGGTGCTCACGCATTACGTGCCGCCGCTGGTGCCGGGCCAGGAGGATCAGTGGCGCGCCCAGGCGGCGACCGAGTTCAGCGGCCCGGTGGAGATCGGCGACGATCTGCTTCGGGTGTCCGTCGGGAACTAAGCCACCCCGCCGCCCGACTTATGGGCGATGACGACGACGGAGAGTTCGACGCGCCGCGCTGACGCGGCTGTTCTGCGCCGGATCTGGCGGCTGCACTTCTGGGTTGGGCTGTTCGCCGCGCCCGTGCTGGTGGTGCTCGCCTGCAGCGGCCTGGTGATCCTCTACAGCCAACCGCTGGATGCGCTGCTCAACCGGCATCTGCTCGTCGTCGAATCGGGACCGCAGACGGTGCCGCTCGACACGCAGGTGGCAACCGCCAAACAACACGTCGGTGCGGGCGACACCCTGGAGGCTGTCACCCCGCCGGACGGTGTGCACGCCTCGACGCGGGTGGACTTCTCCCCCGCCGGCGCCAAGGGTTACCCGCAGGCCGAAGCCGACGTCATCCAGGTGTTCGTCGATCCCTATACGGGCGCCTATCTGGGGCAGCGAGACCAACTGTCGGGCTTGGTCGGCTGGGCGAATCAGCTGCACCGGATGTTCGGCAACGATGGACCGCATATGCAGTTGCCGTCGCTGGGCCACGTGATCAATCCGTCCGCGTATCCGCAACCGACGATCCCGGTAGGAATCGGCAACCTGTGGATGGAGCTGACCGCGACCTGGATCCTGGTGCTGCTCGCCAGCGGAATCTATCTGTGGTGGCCGCGCGCCATCGAAGCCGCCAAGCCGCTGCTGACCGTGCGGTGGCGTCAGGGAGGCCGGCCCCGGTGGCGCGACGTGCACGCCCTGACCGGCGTCGTGGTCGCGGTGATCCTGATCTGCTACGTCCTCTCGGGCATGACCTGGACGCGGTACTGGGGCGAGAACTGGCGAGCAGTGACCGCTACCGTCACGCCCTCGGCCGAAATCGATGCTCCCTCAACGCCGGCCAAACTCGGCGACCTCGACCGGTTGGGCCGCCGCATCGCCTGGGCCGCCACCGACGACCCGATCTACGCCTCCGAGCCGAGCCCAGGTGCCGCCCGGTTGTCCTACGCCGACATCGACCGCATCGCCAAGGACGAGCACATGGTTCCCGGCTACGCGATCTTCCCGCCCTCGGATTCGACCCAGGACGGTGCGACGACGTACGGCAGCTACACGGTGGTCAACCGCTGGCCGCAACGGGTATCCGAGCAGCGCACGCTGTATCTGAACCAGTTCACCGGCGCCACGATCACCAACGCCACCGCCGCCCAGGACGGGGCGTTGTCGAAGTTGACGAGCTTCGGGATCGCAATGCATACGGGCAATCAAATGGGCTGGCTCACGCGGATTTCCGCCACGCTCGCCTGCCTCGGGGTTCTACTCAGCGTGGCGACCGGATTACTCATGTGGTGGACACGACGTCCGAGCGGGCGCAGCGGACTGCCCGGGCCGGCCAGCGAGACCACTCGGGCGAACACCTCGAAGAAGGCGATGATCGCGGTGACCGTCGTCGCGGTCATCCTCGGAATCCTGTTCCCCGCCTTCGGCATATCGCTTCTGGTGGTGCTGGTGGCCGAAGCGATCATCTCCGCCCGGCGACCGTCGCCCGGTCAGGCCAGTCTGGTGACCTCCACCACCACGTCGAGATCGGTGGAGCCCTCCCCGGAATAGATGCCCTTCAGCGGGGTCACATCGGCGTAGTCCCGGCCGACGCCGACGCTGATGTACTGCTCGTTGATCGGCGAGTCGTTGGTCGGATCGTAATTCGACCAACCGCCCGTCCACGCCTGGATCCAGGCGTGGCTTTGGCCGTCGATGGTGTCACCGATCACCGCGTTGCGCTTGGGGTGCAGATATCCCGACACATATCGAGCCGGAATGCCCATGCCGCGCAAGAGGATCAGCGTCAGGTGCGCGTAATCCTGGCAGACCCCTTTGCCTTCGCGCAGCGCGTCGAGGCCCGACGAGTGCACGCCGGTGGTGCCGGGCACGTAGGTCAGTTCGCTGTGTGCCCACTGCGCGGCGGCGATCACAGCCTCCTGCGGATCGTGCTCCTTGGCGATGCGCTTGCCGACGCGCTGGATTCGCCGGCTTGCCGGCGTGTAGTGGGTGGGGCTGAGCACCTCGTCGAAGCGGTCCCGCACCGCCTCCGACTCCAACTCCTCCCAGGACACCTGCTCACTGGGCGCTTCCGGCTTGTCGGTCTCGACCACCGAGGACGCCGTCACCTCCAACTCGGTGTGTGGCGCGTGCAGGTCGAAAGCCGTTACCGCCGTGCCCCAATAGTCGACGTAGCGGTAGGAGCGGGTGGCCGGGATGGTCTCCACGCGGTTGAGGATGACGTTCTGCCGTGAGTCCGAGCGCGGCGTCAGCCGGGCCTCGTTGTAGGAGGCGGTGACCGGGGACTTGTAGGCGTACCCCGTCGCGTGCACGACCCGCATCCGCCACATCAGATCTCCCCTTCCTCGATCACCAGCGAGCCCGGCTGTCCTGCGTCCGACCACGCGACCCACGGTGCGGAGTGGAAGTACTGCAGCGCCACCGCTTCTCCGACGTCGCGACAGGTCTCCTGCAGTCCGGCCAACCGTTCCTCCAGCGACTCGAGCAGCACCCCGGGACGGATGAATTCCAGTTCGCTTCGGGCGCGCCCGAGCAGGCGCTGGGCCTCGGCGGTGGACCCGAGCCGGTTGTGCGGCCGGTGCATCAGTTCGTCGAGACTGTGCTCGGCCAGCTTCAGCGAGTAGTAGATCGACCGCGGGAACAGCCGGTCCAGCAACATGAATTCGACCACGCGGCTGGCGTCGAGCACACCGCGATAGGTGCGCAGGTAGGTGTCGTGGGCACCGGCCGAGCGCAACACCGTGACCCAGGCAGGCGACGAGGCGCTGTCGCCGACGCGGGACAGCAACAGCCGCACCGTCATGTCGACGCGCTCGATCGCGCGGCCCAACACCAGGAACCGGTATCCGTCGTCGCGGGAGAGCGTCGAGTCGGTCAGCCCGGCGAACATCGCCGCCCGGCCCTCGATGAAGCTGAAGAATTCGTGCGGGCCCAGCCGACGTGCCGCACGCTCACGTTCGGCCAGCGCGTTGTAGGTGGTGTTGAGGCACTCCCACATATCGCTGGACGTGACTTCCCGTGCGGAGCGGGCATTTTCGCGTGCGGCCGAGATCGCGTCGACGATCGAGCAACCGCCGGTCAGTCCCCGGTCGAAGGCCACCAGGTCGGTCAGCGACCACAGGTCGAGCTGGTGTTTGGGCGGCTCAATACCCAAGACTTGCAAGAGAACCCGCGACGTCTGGTCGGGGTCGACGCTGGAGTCCTCGAGCAGCTGGTGGACCGTGACGTCGAGAATGCGGGCGGTGTCGTCGGCGCGCTCGACGTAGCGTCCGATCCAATACAGCGCCTCGGCGTTGCGGGCCAACATCAGTGCATCACCTGCTGCTGTTGTTGTTGGCTCTGCTGTTGTTGGCCTTGCTGCTGACTGGAGGTGGGATCAGCGCCCTTCTCGGCGGGCACCGCCTTGGCCGGTTTGGGAATCTTGCGCACCACCTCGGCCGCGCCGAGCTCGCGGGCAGCCCCCGACGTGCGGGAGGCCAGCACCCAGGTGTCCTTGGATCCGCCGCCCTGACTGGAGTTGACCACCAGCGAGCCCTCGGTGAGCGCGACGCGGGTCAACCCGCCGGGCAGCACCCAGACGTCTTCACCGTCGTTGACGGCGAACGGTCGCAGGTCGACGTGCCGCGGGGCAAGGGCGTCACCGACTTTCGTCGGCACGGTCGACAGCTGCACCACCGGCTGCGCGATCCAGCCGCGGGGATCGGCGATGACTTTCTTGCGAATGGCTGCCAGCTCCTTCTCGGAGGCGTCCGGGCCGAACACGATGCCGTAGCCGCCCGAGCCCTCCACCGGTTTGATCACCAGCTCGTCGATCCGGTCGAGCACTTCCTCGCGCTCGTCGTCGAGCCAGCAGCGCATGGTGTCGACGTTGGCCAGTAGCGGCTTTTCGCCGAGGTAGTACTCGATGATCGTCGGCACGTAGGTGTAGACCAGCTTGTCGTCGCCGACGCCGTTGCCGACTGCGCTGGAGATCACCACGTTGCCGGCGCGGGCCGCGTTCAGCAGTCCCGCCACCCCCAACACCGAGTCGGGGCGGAACTGCATGGGGTCGAGGAAGTCGTCGTCGATCCGGCGGTAGATGACGTCGACCTGACGCTCCCCCTCGGTGGTGCGCATGTAGACCACGTTGTCGCGGCAGAACAGGTCGCGGCCCTCGACGAGTTCGACACCCATCTGGCGGGCCAGCAGGGAGTGCTCGAAATAGGCGGAGTTGAACGGGCCCGGGGTGAGCACGACGACCGTGGGGTCGGCCTCGTTGGTGGCCGCGGCGTTGCGCAGCGCCCGCAGCAGGTGCGAGGAGTAGTCGCCGACGGCCCGTACCCGGTGGGTGGCGAACAGGTTCGGGAAGACCCGAGCCATGGTCCGGCGGTTCTCCATGACGTAGGAGACACCCGACGGGGACCGCAGGTTGTCCTCCAGCACGCGGAAGGTGCCCTGGGCGTCCCGGATCAGGTCGATGCCGGCGACGTGGATGCGCACCCCGTTCGGCGGGTTGATGCCGGCGGCCTGCCGGTGGAAATGCTCGCAGGACGTGACCAGCCGGCGTGGGATGACGCCGTCGCGCAGGATCTCCTGGTCGCCGTAGATGTCGTCGAGGTACATCTCCAGCGCCTTGACCCGCTGGGTGATGCCGCGTTCGAGCCGGGACCACTCGGCCGCCGAGATGACCCGGGGAACCAGGTCGAGCGGGAAGGGCCGCTCCTGGCCGGACAGCGAGAACGTGATGCCCTGGTCGATGAACGCCCGGCCCAACGCCTCGGCCCTGGCCTCGAGTTCCTCGGCGTCCGATGGCGAGAGTTCAGCGAAGATTCCCTTGTACGGCCCGCGGACGTTGCCCTGGTTGTCGAACATCTCGTCGAAGGCCTTGGCATAGGAGCCCAGCTTGTTGTAACCACCGAAGATATGGTCGTGCTGCCGCGGTTGTCGCGACCCGTTGCGCGACGACCGGCTGGCTTCCGAAGGCAGGGTGCGAAGGCTCACGGGACTACTCTGCCTGACCTTCGGCATTTCGGCAGGCCAGTGACCTTCGTTTTGGGAGTTCAGGGCCGTCGCTGGTACCCTGAACAGTCGCTGCCCGAGGGCCCGACGGCCCCGGCAAGAACGAGACCCCCAAGCTTGAAGACGAGGAACTAACGCGTGGCCAACATCAAGTCGCAGGAAAAGCGCATCCGCACCAACGAGCGGCGCCGGGTGCGCAACAAGTCGGTGAAGAGCGCGCTGCACACCGCGATCCGTGGGTTCCGGACCGCCGCTGCTGAGGGCGATAAGGACAAGGCCGCCGAGCTGCTCGTGTCGACCAGCCGCAAGCTGGACAAGGCCGCCAGCAAGGGCGTGATCCACAAGAACCAGGCGGCCAACAAGAAGTCCGCGCTGGCTCAGGCCTTCAACAAGATCTGATTCAGTCCCGGCCGCTTCCGGCGGCCAGCTGCGCCACCTTGCGCACCGCATCTTCCAGCACGTAGTCGGCGTCGGCCGCTGCGCCCTTGACGTCGGCGTTCAACGCCGCGACCAGTCGCATGGCCGTCGCCACTTTGTCGCGCGACCAGCGCCGCGACTGCTTCTGCGCCTTCTGGATCTTCCACGGCGGCATCCCGAGCTCGGAGGCCAACCGGTACGGGTCGCCCGATACCGGGCCCACCCGCGCGATCGTGTGCACCGCCTCGGCGAGCGCATCGGCCAGCACGACATGCGGGACACCGCGCAGCATCGCCCACCGCAGCGCCTCCGCCGAGCCGGCGACATCCCCCACCACGGCCTTGTCCGCGATATCGAAGCCGGAGACCTCGGCCTTGCCGCTGTGATAGCGCCGGACCGCGACCGCATCGACGTGACCGCCGGTGTCGGCCACCAGCTGCGAGCACGCCGAGGCGAGTTCCCGGATGTCGGAGCCGACGGCGTCGAGCAGCACATTGACGGTGTCGTCGTCGACCTTGACCTTCTGCCGACGGAACTCCGCGCGCACAAAGTCGGCCCGCTCGGCGGCTTTGGTGATCTTGGCGCACGGATGAACCTGGGCGCCGAGCTTCTTCAACTGATCGGCCAGCGCCTTGGCGCGTCCGCCGCCGGAGTGCGCGACGGCCAGCACGGTGCCGGGCGGTAGGTCGGCGGCCGCGGTGGCGATCAGCTCGACGGCTTCCTTGCCTGCCTCGGCGGCGGACTCGAGCACGACCACCCGCTCGTCGGCGAACAGCGACGGGCTGAGCAGTTCGGCCAGCTCGTTGACCGACACGTCGCCGGCACGCAGCCGGTCGACCGGCACATCGGCGGTGCCTGCCGCGTCGCGGGCCAGCCGCAGCACCTCGGAGATGGCCCGGTCGACCAACAGCTCCTCGTCACCAAGGATCAGATGCAGGCCGTCGACTGTCGCACTCACCAGAGGATCGTTTCACGAACGGCCGACACCGCCCGACACCGACCTTGAACCCGCGGTACAGCATCACCGTCGCCAGCGTCGCTCCCGCCACTGTCGCGACACCGCCGATTCCGGACGGCACGGTCAGCGCGGCGCCAGGAACCTCCGCTGCGGTGGACGCGACGCGCAGCAGCCACCACAGTTCCGGGCCGGTGAACCGGATCAGCAGCCCCGCGGCCGGTGGCAGGAACCAACACAGCGCGGCCGCCGCGGTTCCCAGCACGGTGATCGGTGGAATGACCACGGCGACAGCTAGATTGGCGAGCACTCCGATCACGCTCAGCTTGCCCGATATCGCGGCGACCAGCGGGGCGGTGACCAGTTGAGCGGCGAGTGCGATGCACAGTGCCTCGGCCAGGGGCGTGGGCCAGCCGCGAGCGATAAGCCGAGCCGACCAGCCCGGTGCCAGCACGATCAGCGCCGCGGTCGCGGACACTGACAGTGCGAAGCCGGCGTCGACCGCCAATTGTGGTGCCGCGATCAGCAATCCGAGCACCGTGGCCGCCAACACCGGAACCGCCTGACGCCTGCGGGCACTGAGGATGGCCACCAGCGCGATGCCGCCCATCACCGCGGCACGCAGCACGCTGGCGGTCGGCTGTACGACGATGACGAACGCCACCAGCGCGACGGCCGCAAGTCCGACCGCGGCGCGTGGTCCGACAATCCGCGCCGACAACAGCACCGCGCCGCAGACGATCGTGACGTTGGCGCCCGACACCGCGGTGAGGTGGGTGAGACCGGCCGTCTTGAATTCCCGTGTGGTGGTTGCCGGTACGGTCGACGTGTCGCCCAGCACCAGCCCCGGCAGGATGGCGGCTTGATCGGACGGCAGCACGTCGCGGGCCACCCGCGCGAAGCGGGCGCGCACCGCCCTGGCCGCGCGCTGCAGAAGCGATGCCCGCCCCACCGTGGGCTCGCCGGACGCGTTGAGAACAGCCACCGTCAGGTCGTGCCGGGTCGGCCTACCGATGCGAGCCTTGAAGCGCACGGGTTGACCGGCCATCAGCTCACCGAAACCCTGTGCCGGGGCGAAAACTGTGACACTGCCGCGCATCTCGGCGTTGTCCAGGTGTGAGAGCGAGGCGCGGAACATCAACCGCCCACTGCCGAGCGGCCGGGGGTCCTCCCCCGGTGTCACCGTCACGCGCGCCACCGCACCGAACCGCTGTGCGATCGGATGTTCACGCACGGCGTCGTTACGCATACCAGCCGCCAACGCGAAACCCGCACCGACGACTGCCGCGCCGATCACGGCGACACTCGTCGCACGTAACGCACTCCGGCTGTCGGCACGCCAGCGGACCAGCCCCGTCCAGCCCACCCCGACCACCACGCACACAGCGGCCAGCAGCGGCCCGACCGACCACGTGATGCCCGCCGCCGTCACAGCCCAGGCGGTGAGCGCTGCGGGCACCAGCCGCAGATCCAGGCGCGTACCGGCATCGGTCAAACCCGCACCAACGCCCGCAGCTTGTCCAGCCGCGCCGGCCCGATGCCGTCGACGTCGCCGAGTTGGTCGACGCTGGTGAACTTTCCGTTGGCGTCACGCCAGGCGACGATCGCAGCCGCCGTCACCGGACCCACGCCAGGTAGCGCGTCGAGCTGCTCGACGGTGGCGGTGTTGAGATTCACCGGCTCGGCGGGTGGGCCCTTGCCGGGCGCCGCCGGTGGTGTGGACGATGTGGGCGCGCCACCGCTGACCGAACTCCCGAGTGCGGTCGGCTGACCGGCCGGGGTGCCGATGCCGACGACGATCTGCTCGCCGTCGGTGAGATGGCGGGCCAGGTTGAGCCCCAAGGTGTCGGCGCCATTCAGGGCGCCGCCCGCGGCCGAGACCGCGTCGGCGATGCGGGCGTCGGGAGCCAGTGTCACCAGCCCCGGCTTGGTGACCAGCCCGACGACGCTGACGACCACCGGCTGGCTGGGATCCGGACCGGGGCGCGGCGCGGCCGACGACACCATCTCCACCGGCGGCAGCTTGGCCGAGACGACGGGCGGTGGGTCGTCGCGCATCAGCGCGAACACCGTGATGAGGACGGCGACAACGGCAATCAACGCCAGTGCGATGCCGCCGGAGCGGCCGGGGTCGGCCCGGATGGCGGCCAGCCAACTCCTGCCGGAGTCGGCGCGCCCGTCCGGAATCCAGCTGGGCACCGGGATCTCGTCGTCACTGTCCGCGTCGGCGGGGTCGTCGTCCTTGGCGTCATGCGGACGAAGGCGGCGGTGCAGGCTGGCCAGCGGCTGCTCGGTTCGCATGCCGCGACCGTATGACCCGGCGGCGACCCGAATCCGCTGTGCGGGACGTCCGGTGGCGAACCTGTGGATGAATCGGCAACTGTGTACAAATCGCCAGCCAGGGAGGACCGCCCATGACCGCCATCACCGACCGCCCCATCCGGGTGATCCAGTGGACCACCGGAAACATCGGCCGCCGGTCGCTGCACGCGATCATCAGCCGGCCGGACATGGAGTTGGTCGGCGTGTATGCGCACGGCGCCGACAAGGTCGGTGTCGACGCCGCCGAGCTGTCCGGCTGGCCCGAACCCACCGGCGTCACCGCGACCAGCGACATCGACGCGCTGCTGGCGGCCAAACCCGACGCCTGCTGCTACAACCCGTTGTGGCCAAACATCGACGAGTTGGTGCGACTCCTGGAGGCCGGCGTCAACGTGTGTTCGTCGGCGGCATGGATCACCGGCGGCAAGCAGACCCCGGAGGATCGCGCCCGTATCGAAAAGGCTTGCGAACAAGGCAATTCCACGATCTTTGGCAGCGGCGCCCATCCCGGCATGACGAACATGGTCGGGATGGTGCTCTCCGGCGCCTGTGAGCGTGTCGACGAGATCCGTATCACCGAGTCGGTGGACTGTTCGACCTACGAGTCGGCGGGCACCCAGTCCGCGATGGGGTTCGGCTGCGACCCCGACACCGAGGGATTGGCCGAGAGCGTACGGGTGGAGAGCGAGGTGTTCGCCGAGTCCGCGGCGATGATGGCCGACGCGATCGGTGCGAAGTTGGACCGGATGACGTTCGACGTCACCTTCACCACCGCCACCGGTGACAGCGACCTCGGGTTCATGACGATCCCGGAAGGCACCGTCGGCGGGGTGTACGGCTACCACCGGGGCTGGGTCGGCGACCGCAACGTGGTCAGCGTCGGCTTCAACTGGATCATGGGCAACCACGTAGTGCCACCCAAGCCGCTCGAGCACGGCCATGTCATCCAGGTGTTCGGTGTGCCCAACATGCGCACCGTGCTGCACTGCCTGCCGCCGAAGAACTGGCCGGAACCGGGTTTCATGGGACTGGGCATGATCTACACCGCGCTGCCGGTGACCAACGCGGTGCCGGCCGTCGTCGCCGCGCGGCCGGGCATCGTGACGCTCGCCGATCTGCCCCCGGTGACTGGGCGGTTCTTCGCTTCCTGACCGAGCGGGAATGAATCCGGACCACGGTCCGGTTACTTCTGATTGAGGCGCCGGGCACACGGCTCGCCGCCACCGATCAAGGAGAACGAACCATGACCGCACCGGCGCAGACCACCGACCTCACCGGAACCTGGGCGATCGACCCCGTCCATTCGTCGATCAGCTTCTCGGTACGCCACCTCGTTGTCAGCAAGGTTCGCGGCACGTTCGGTGCGTTCAGCGGTGCGGTGACGGTGGCGGCCGACGGCACCCCGTCGGTCTCCGCGGAAATCGACGTCGCCTCGGTACACAGCGGCAACGAGCAGCGCGACGCTCACCTGCGGGCGCCGGATTTCTTCGACGTCGAGAAGTACCCCACCGCCACGTTCTCCTCGACGTCGGTGACCGCCGACGGTGACGGCTACCGGGTCGAAGGCGATTTCACGCTCAAGGGCGTGACCCGCCGCATCACCCTCCCCGTCGAATTCAACGGCGTGAACCCCGGCATGGGACACGGCGCGGTCGCCGGCTTCGAGGCGTCAGTGGTGTTGAATCGCAAGGATTTCGGCATCGATATCGACATGCCGCTGGAGACCGGTGGGGCGGTCGTTGGCGACAAGGTCACCATCACCCTGGAGATCGAAGCCCTCAAGCAGGCGTGAACGGATCCGGCGGGGTGGGATCGACGGCGACGACGATTCCCACCGCGCCGGCGCCGACGTGCACGCCGAGCACCGGGCCCAGGTCGGTGACGACCGGCGCCCCGCATCCCGGCAGGGCTGCGGCCAGGGTGGCGGCCAATTCGCCTGCGGCGGCGGGATTGTCGATGTGGTGGACTGCCAGAGCAGCCCGCTGCTCACCCACCACGTCGAGGACCTGTTCGACCATCGCCGCCTGCGCTTTGGATGCGGTGCGCACCCGCTGGGCAAGCACCAGCCGGCCCTGCTCGTCGATGCGTAGTAACGGCTTCAGCGCGAGCGCGGTGCCCAGCCAGGACGCGGCGGTACCGATCCGGCCGCTGCGGCGCAGATTGTCCAGTCGCTGCACGACGATATAGGCACGCACCCGGGACACCGTCGACTGCGCCTCGGCCACAACAGATTCCAGGTCGGCGCCGGCGTATGCGGCGCGGGCGGCCGCCAGCGCGACGAACCCGGTGCCCATCGCCGTCGATTTCGAATCGACCACCCGCACAGCGCCACCGAACTCGCGCGCCGCATATTCGGCGGCGCCCAGCGTGCTGGACAGCTCCCCGGAGATGTGCACGGCCACGACACCATCACCCCCGCTGTCGCGCAACGCGTCGCGGTAGGTCTCGGCCAGTTCATTCGGTGTCGCGCCGGCCGTCGTCACATGCCCGCGCTGATACAGGTCGGGCGGGATCGCGTCGACTCCATCGCGCAGGTCGCGACCGTCGACCAAAATGTGCAGTGGGACAACGCGGATATGGCAGGCGCGGACATCATCGGTCCGCAGCCGGGCCGACGAATCGGTGACCACGACGACAGCCATGAATCAGTCTCGCGGAGTGTCGAACGGAACGCCGGCCTCGGCGAGCGCCTTGAGCATCAGGTCGGCGACGCCCTGGTGAGCTTCGAAATTCCAGTGGATACCGTCTGGATTGCCGCGACCGGCCAACACCTCGTCGGCCACCGCGGCTTTCAGGTCGACCACCGGAATATCGTGCTGCGCCGCCCATTCGTTGATCGCCGCGACCGTGCCGGGCCGTCCGCGATGGGACTTGCCGTAGGTGGGTGCGATGTGCACCGAGGGCACCGAGGCGACGATCGGGATACCGGGACGGTTGAAATCCAGTGCACCGCGCGTCATTTCGAGATACTCCACGGTCAGGTGCGGCGGTAGCGCCGGACGCGCGATCGGTGAGAATTTGGGCTGAGCCCAACCGTACCCGTCGCGCACCCAGCGGCGCAGCCAGGACGGCCGAACGTAGCGGATGAGCTCACGCAGCGCGGTGGGCAACGGCGACGGCAGCGAGTCCATGCCGCTGGTCGCGAAGATCACCGCACCGGCGCGCGGCAGCGCCGCCCAGGCGCGCGGATCCTGGGTGGCCGCCCACCACACGTCACGGCTGGTCCACCCGATCCGGCCGATCAGCTCGACGTCCCAACCCAGTTGCCGGCCAACGATATTGGGCCAGATCCGGGGATCGTCGGACGGGAGGCCGCCCTGGGGTCCGTAGTAGGACAGCGAGTCGGCGAAGATCAGCAGCGTTCGGCGATCAGAGGACATCGTTGGCCACCTGCGCCGAAGCGTTCCACACGTCGAGACGCCAGCGGATGTCCTCGAACGCGGCATCGTCGGCGCTGTGCCCGGACAACTGCGCCCAACTGGCATTGCCCATACCGCCCAGCACCGGCCAACTCTCGACCGGCAGCCCGAGCAGCCCTGCGCACAGGGCAGCGATCAGCCCACCGTGCGCCACCAGTACCATCGGCCGGTCGGGCGCCTCGACACCCCAATCACGTTCTCCGGCAACCAGTTCAGCGACCAGCGGCACACTGCGATCGGCGACGTCGACGCGACTCTCACCACCGTGCGGGGCCCACGTCGCGTCGTCGCGCCAGGCCAGCCGCGCTCCGGGTGAGGCGGCATCGACCTGGTGGTGGGTCAGGCCCTGCCAGTCACCGAGATGCGTTTCCCGGAGCCGGGTGTCGACCTCGACCCGCAGGCCGGTGCGTTCCCCCAGCGCCACCGCGGTGTCGTAGGCGCGATGCAGATCCGAGGACACAATGCGCAGCGGCTGACGCTTGGCCAGCACCTCGGCGGCGGCAACGGCCTGCGCGCGGCCGAGATCCGTGAGCTCGCTGTCGAGTTGGCCCTGCATCCGGCTGCCTGCGTTGTACTCCGTCTGCCCGTGGCGCAGCATGACCAGCCGGCGCACCCTCATGGAGCGTCCTCTGTCTCAACGTCATCGAGGTTCACGCTGACGAACGGGCAGTCCCGCCACAGCCGGTCCAGGGCATAGAAGTTGCGCTCCTCCTGATGCTGGATGTGCACCACGATGTCGACGTAGTCCAGCAGCACCCAACGGCCCTCGCGCGTCCCCTCCCGGCGTGCGGGCTTGTACCCGGCCAGCCGCATCTTCTCTTCGACCTCGTCGACGATGGCGTTGACTTGCCGCTCGTTGGACGCCGAGGCGATCACGAAGCAGTCGGTGATCACCAGCTGGCCGGACACGTCGATCACGACGACGTCCTGCGCGAGCTTGGCGGCGGCGGCCCGGGCGGCCACTTCTGCCATCTGGACGGCTTCGTCGGACGCGGTCACGTGCGAGTCTCCTCGATTGTGGTGACGGAAGGCCGGGTCTGGCCCAGGTCGCGGTACAGCCCGCGTTTGGACACGTACTGCACGACGCCGTCGGGCACCAGGTACCAGATCGGGCGATTCTTGGCGGCGCGCAGCCTGCAGTCGGTGGACGAGATGGCCAGGGCGGGCACCGAGACCAGGCTCAGCGCCTCTTCGGGCAGCTGGTCGAACGCGGCGACGATGTGCTGGCCGTTGAGCTCATAGCCGGGCCGGCTGACACCGACGAACTTCGCCAGTGCGAACAGCTCCTCCCAGTTCTGCCAGGACAGGATGGAGGCCAGCGCGTCGGCTCCGGTGATGAAGTACAGATCGGCGTCCGGGTTGAGCGCCCGCAGATCGCGCAGGGTGTCACTGGTGTAGGTGGGTCCACCGCGGTCGATGTCGACGCGGCTCACCGAGAACCGGGGGTTGGAGGCGGTCGCGATGACCGTCATCAGGTAGCGATCCTCGGGCGCCGTCACTTCGCGGGACTTCTGCCACGGCTGGCCGGTGGGGACGAACACCACCTCGTCGAGATCGAAGAGATCGGCCACCTCGCTGGCCGCGACCAGGTGGCCGTTGTGGATGGGATCGAACGTCCCACCCATCACGCCGAGCCTGCGCCGAGCCGAGGAAACCACGATTGACCAGCTTACGGGAGGCGCTCAGCCGTTTCCCGACGCGCGCGATCCGGCCCGGGGTCTGTGCTCTGGCAAAGTACCGGGCCGGATATCGCTCCGGTTCAGGTACCATTTCGTCCGAGTCGAGTTATGCCGATCAGGGGGCGTTCAATGAAGAAGTTCGGTAGCCGACCAATGTCTGTACCTGTGACAGCTGTGGCGGCTGTGGCCGCTGCCGTGACAGTGGGGCTGACCCCGACGGTGTCCTCGGCGCCGGTGCTGACCGCCGCCACTGTGGATTACCTGCGTGGCACGAACATCGGCTGGACCCCCACGGATCAGCAGTACCGCGACTTCATCTCCCGCGTGCTCGACGGCACCGATACGCCGGCCGCGACGCCGACGTCCTCCGGCAACATCCCCTACAACGCGGGTTTCTGGCCGTTTTCGAACAGATACATCTTCGATCTGACGTGGAACAAGTCCGTCGCCCAGGGAGTGAAGAACCTCGAGGAGCGCAACCCCCAGGGCGACGTCGTCTTCGGGCTGTCCCAGGGGGCGGTGGTGATCTCGCGGTACAAGGCCGCGCATCCGGAGGGGACGGGCAATACCTGGGTCCTCGTCGAGAATCCGAGCCGGCCCGACGGCGGCATCTTGGAGCGGTTCGCCGGGCTGTACATCCCGGTCCTGGACATCAGCGTCAGCGGCGCCACGCCCGACAACGGCGACGCCACGATCGACGTCGCCCGCCAGTACGACGGCTGGGCGGACTTCCCGACCTACCCGCTGAACTTCCTGGCGACGGCCAATGCCATCGCGGGGATGATCCTGGTGCACGGACAGACCCAGACCGAACTGACCGCGGCCGATATCGAGGCCGCGAAGGCCGGCGGCAGCGCGCACTACCAGGAGCACGGCAGCACGACCTACTACCTGATCCGCACGCCGTTGGTTCCGCTGTTGATGCCGCTCAAGGGAATCGTGCCCGATCCCATCCTGGGTGCCATCGATCCGGTGCTGCGGAAGTTCATCGAAATGGGTTACGACCGAACCGATTACAGCAAGCCGACGCGAGCGCAGCTGTTCCCGGGGATCCCCCTGCCCAGCTTCCCCAGCTTGCCGAGCCTGCCCAGCCTGCCCGGAGCTGCCAGCGTCCCGCAGAACTCCGTGACCGCGGCGGCTGCCGAACCGGCAACGACGACCAGCACCACTGAGGTCAGCACACCGGCGGCGAGCACGCTGGCGGCCGCACCGACACCCAAGGCGAGCACGCCGAAGAAGAAGACCACCGCAGGCGCAAAGAAGACCGCCGCGTCGGGCGACTCGTCGGGCAGCGACGCGCCGAAGAAGTCCACCGGAGGCAGCGGCCGGCCGTCGGCCAAGAAGGCCGGCTAGACCGGTAGCAGCTGGTCGATCACCGCAGCGAGCTGCTTGGCCGAACGGCATTCGTGCATGGTGATGACGTCTTCGTAGCGCGGCACCGCGGAATCGCCGCTGCCCCACAGGTGCCGCGGCTCCGGGTTGAGCCAGTGCGCGTGCCGGCTCGACGTGACCATATGCGCCAGCGTGTCGACGGCCGGGTTGCGGTAATTGGTGCGCCCGTCGCCGAGCACCAAAAGCGAACTGCGCGGCGACAATACGTTGTGGAAGTTCTCGGTGAACGAGACGAACGCGTTGCCGTAGTCGGAGTGCCCGTCGCGGGTGTACACCCCCGCCTCGCGCGTGATGCGCTGGATGGCCACCGCGAGGTCGGCCTCCGGGCCGAACAGGTGGGTCACCTCGTCGGTGGTGTCGATGAAGGCAAAGACGCGCACGCGCGAGAACTGCTGACGCAGCGCGTTGACGAGTAGCAGGGTGAAGTGGCTGAAGCCGGCCACCGAACCCGAAACATCGCACAGCACAACGAGTTCCGGCCGTGCCGGACGCGGCTTGCGCAGCACCACGTCGATCGGCACCCCTCCGGTGGACATCGACTTGCGCAGCGTCTTGCGTAGGTCGATGGAACCGGCCCGATGCCGGCGGCGTTTGGCCGCGAGTCGGGTGGCCAGCATCCGAGCCAGCGGTTGGACCGTCTTGCGCATCTCGCGCAACTGGTCGCCGGATGCCCGCAGGAACTCCACGTTCTCCGACAGCTGCGGAATGCCGTACATCTGCACGTGATCGCGGCCGAGTTGTTCGGCGGTGCGGCGTTTGGTCTCGCTTTCCACCATCCGGCGCAGCTGCGCGATCTTCTGCGCGGCAAGCGCTTTGGCGATCTGCTCCTGGGTGGGAGTCGGGTCGTCGTCGTGCGGGGCGAGCAGGCCGGCCAGCAGCCGGCCTTCCAGTTCGTCGAGCCCCATCGCCTTGAGCGCTTGGTACGACGAGTACGACGGGCCGCGACTGGACGTGTAACGGCCGTACGCCTCGACGATCTGGGCGATCATCGCGACCAATCGCTCGTCCATGTCGCCGATGTCGGGATTCTCGGCCAGGAGGTCCAGCAGCATTTCCCGCATCGCCTCGATGTCCTCGGGCGGCAAGCCTTCCGGGCTGTCCTCGTCGGCGTCCTCGTCGACCAGCACGGTGCGACCACCCAGCGCGGCAGGCCACCACAGGTCGAACAGCGCGTCGTAGGTCTGCCGGTGGTCGGCGCGGCGCAACACCGCACAGGCCAGTCCCTCGCGCAGCGCCTCGCGCTCCCCCAGCCCAAGCACGGTCAGCACCCGGCCCGCGTCGACGGTCTCCGAGGGGCCTACCGAGATGCCTTGGGCGCGTAGCGCTTCGACGAAGCCGACCAGATGGCCGGGCAGCCCGTGCGGGGCCAGCGGCTGTGGGGGGCGCACCCTGCGGACGGCCATCGGCTTAGTTCAGCCGTAGTTCGCCGGTGGCACGCTGCTGATCGGACTGGTGCTTGAGCACCACTCCGAGCGTCGCGGCGATGGTGGCGTCATCGATGGTGTCCATGCCCAGCGCCAGGATCGTGCGGCCCCAGTCGATGGTCTCGGCGACCGACGGCACCTTCTTGAGCTGCATGCCGCGCAGCACCCCGATGATGCGAACCAGTTCGGCGGCAAGCGATTCAGGCAGCTCGGGCACCCGCGACAGCAGGATGCGCCGCTCGAGGTCGGGATCGGGAAAGTCGATGTGCAGGAACAGGCAGCGGCGCTTGAGCGCCTCGGACAGCTCCCGGGTGGCGTTGGAGGTCAGCACCACGAACGGGGTTCGGGCGGCGGTGATGGTGCCCAATTCAGGCACGGTGACCGCGAAGTCGCTGAGCACCTCCAGCAGCAGGCCTTCGATCTCGATATCGGCCTTGTCGGTTTCGTCGATCAGCAGCACGGTGGGCTCGGTGCGCCGGATCGCGGTCAGCAGCGGGCGCGACAGCAGGAATTCCTCGCTGAAGATGTCGGACTTCGCCTGGTCCCAGTCGTTCGAGCCGGACTGCATCCGCAGGATCTGCTTGGCGTGGTTCCACTCGTAGAGCGCGCGAGCCTCGTCGACGCCCTCGTAGCACTGTAGGCGCACCAGCCCCGACCCGGTGGTCTGGGCGACCGCGCGGGCCAGCTCGGTCTTGCCGACGCCGGCCGGCCCCTCGACCAGCAGCGGCTTGCCCAGCCGGTCGGCGAGGAACACCGCGGTGGCGGTGGCGGTGTCGGGCAGGTAGCCGGTCTCGGCCAGCCGCTTGGCGACATCGTCGATGTCGGCGAACAGCGGCGCCGGGCGGGCCGGGGTTTCAGTCACGGATTCTCCTGTTGGTGCGTCAGACCGGTCGGGTGTGGCCGTCTCCCCAGACGATCCACTTGGTTGACGTCAGTTCGGGCAAACCCATCGGGCCGCGGGCATGCAGCTTCTGGGTGGAGATGCCGATCTCGGCTCCGAAGCCGAACTGCTCGCCGTCGGTGAACGCCGTCGAGGCGTTGACCATCACCGCGGCGGCGTCGACGCGTTCGGTGAAGCGTTGTGCCGCTTCAAGATTGGTGGTGACGATGGCCTCGGTGTGCCCGGTGCCGTAGGTGTTGATGTGCTCGATGGCGGCGTCGAGGCCGTCCACAGTGGTGACCGCGATGTCCAGCGACAGGTACTCCGCCAGCAGGTCGTCCTCGCTCGGGTTGTCGTGCACCGTGACACCGGCCTGCTGTAGGGCCGCCACCAACCGCGGCAGCGCGGTGTCGACGAGCGCGGAGTCCACCAGCAGCGTCTCGGCGGCGTTGCACACGCTGGGCCGACGGGTCTTGGCGTTGAGGATGATTCGCTCGGCGACGTCGAGGTCGGCGGCGGAGTGGACGTAGACATGACAGTTGCCGACGCCCGTCTCGATGGTGGGCACCGTGGCATCGCGCACGACCGCGTCGATCAGACCGGCGCCACCACGCGGGATCACGACGTCGACCAGGCCGCGGGCCTGGATGAGGTGGGTGACGCTGGCGCGGTCAGCGCTGGGCAGCAGTTGCACCGCGTCTTCGGGCAGGCCTTCGCCGGCCAGCGCACCGCGCAGCGCAGTGACCAGCGCGGCATTGGAGTTGGCCGCCGACGAGCTGCCGCGCAGCAGCACCGCGTTGCCGGACTTGAGGGTGAGGCCGAACGCGTCGACGGTCACGTTGGGCCGGCCCTCGTAGACGATTCCGACCACGCCGAGGGGAACGCGCTGCTGGCGTAGTTGCAGCCCGTTGGGCAGCGTGCGGCCGCGCAGCACCTCGCCGATCGGGTCGGGCAGCCCGGCGACTTGTCGCAGTCCGGCAGCGATGCCGTCGATGCGCTGCGGATTGAGGGCGAGACGGTCCAGCATCGCCTCGGCGGTGCCGGCGGCACGGGCGGCGTCGAGGTCCGCGGTGTTGGCGGCCAGGATCTGGTGGGCGTGCGCCAGAACAGCGTCGGCGGCAGCGTGCAGGGCGCGATCTTTGGCGGTGGTGGTCAGCGTTCCGAGGGTGCGCGAGGCGACCCGCGCCCGGCGGGCGGCGTCGTGAACCTGACCGCGCAAGCCTTGGTGCTGCATCCCTTCCCGGGTCGCTCCGCTCCTGCCCTCCGGAGCCGGCGCTTCGACACTCATCCCCTCAGGGTATCGGTCTCCCTACCAACCGGCAGGTGGGGGCCGGTCTAGGAGGGCCCGCTGAGCGGGTCGTCCCGGTGCCGGGTGGCACCGTTGGGACCGGCGCTGACCGCTGCGTACAAGGCCCGCGCGTCGTCGGTGATGGCGCGTTGGAAGGCCGAGCTGATCGGGGCATGCAGTTTCGCCAGGATGTCGGTGATGATGCCGGCGTCCAGACGGACGAACTCCTCGTTGCCGACCTCGTAGAAACCGTCGAGATCGAGGCCGAAGAACGGCCCGGCCTGGAAGGGGCGCCGGCGCAGGTGCTGCGGCAGCGTCGCGGACCCGTTCGCAAACGCGGCGTATTGGACGTTGAGGCCGGCGCGCCCGCCGAGGTCGAAGGCTGCGACCCCCTGAATGCCTCGGGAGGGCACCTGGTCGGGGGCGATCGCCAGCGGGCCGAGCAGACTGCCGTCGATCCACGTGGACCATCCGCGTGCGTCGGTCGGGGGTTGCGGCACGCGGATCTCGTCGATGTAGCGCAGCCCGACGCGTTGCAGCCCGGAGGCGACGTTCGCGTCGACGAGTGCGTCGCAGCCGGCGGTGATCGCCGTCTGAATCGCGTCGAGGCCCGTGTAGTTGGTGGTCTCGTAGCTGAGGCTGGTCGCGGTGAGGGTCAGGGATTCGGTGGCCTCGGCGTTACGCAGCAGGACGCCCTGCCGGGGTTCGACCCGCGGCGGCAGGCCGGGCCCGGCGGGAGCCAGGTTGACGCCGGTGAGCGGTTCAGTGACCGGGAACCGTCCTTCGACGGCGATGGCCACGGCGTCGAGCGTCTCCTGCTGGCGCAGCCGCGGCGCATCGGTGAACCGGACTTCCGCGATGACGGCAACGACGGCAGCAGTGCCGGCGGCCTCGGCATTGGGGTACATGGGAACTCAACCTACCGATTGAAGAAGCCCGAGAGTTGGGTGCCGGCATTGGCCAGACCGGAGTTGAGGGAGCCGGAGTTCAACGCCCCGGAGTTTCCGCCGGCCCCGCTGTTGAAGAAGCCGGACGATGGGCTGGCGGTGGAGTTGAAGTATCCGGGGGTTTGGTGGAAGTCGATGACCTCGAACTCGTACGGGCCCAGCGTCCCGTTGCCCATCAGATCGATGAGACTTTGGAAGGCGAAGCTCAGCGGGGTCGAATCGATGATGGACGTCGCGTCGATGGTCACCGGGATGTTGCCGCTGTAGACCGTGATCGGCGCGAACCAGCCGGTATCGCCACACCCGACGATGACCAGGCAGGCCACCTGGCGGTCCCATGTCCTGATCGCGAACGGAACGTTGATGTTGACGGCGCTGAGGTTGAGGGCGTTGACCGTGCCGGTGATCGGAATGTCGATCGGGACATGAACGGCGTAGTGGTAGTCGATCTCGTCGATCGTGATCGTGTACTTGAAGTTGATGAGGCCTTGATGGTCGACGCGCCAGAACAGGCCGTTGCTGTAGTTGCCGCCGATGAACGCGCCGGTGTTGACGTTGCCGGAGTTGGCGAACCCGGTGTTCGAGTTGCCGGTGTTCGCGAAACCGGTGTTGGTGTCACCGGTGTTGAAGCCGCCGGTGTTGGTGTTGCCGACATTCAGCAGGCCGCTGTTGTTGTTGCCCGCGTTGCCGAAGCCGCGATTGTTGTTGCCCGAGTTGAAGAACCCGACATTGCCATCACCGGAGTTGAAGAACCCGATGTTGTTGTTCCCCGAGTTGAACAACCCGATATTGCCGCTGCCGGTGTTCCAGCCACCAAACCCAAACTGGTTGTTGCCGGTCAGCCCGATCCCGATATTCCCGGTACCCGAGTTACCGAACCCGATATTGCCCGACCCGATATTGCCGAACCCAAAGTTGAAGTCCCCCAGGTTCCCCCACCCAACATTCGAGCTACCCAGGTTCCCGAAGCCGATATTGAAACTGCCGTGATTACCCGAACCCAGGTTCCAGCCCCCGACATTGCCCCAGCCGACGTTGGGCCTTGCCCCCATGTAGTGGACACGGGATTTGTGGTTATGCGGCTTCGGGCAGCGTAGCCGGTGTCAGGTTCCTTTCGTAGGTCGCGGGGCTGGAATGACGGCAGTAGGAGTGCCGTCGTGTGGTGTTGTAGCGGGCCAGCCACCGAAAGACCTCACGGCGGCAGATCGCCGCGTCCGGCCAGCAGGCACGGTCTTGCAGAATCTCGCGCTTGAGGGCGGCGTTGAACGATTCGGCCAACGCGTTATCGGCACTTGACCCCACCGCACCCATCGACTGGACGACCCCCAGATCGCGGCAGAGATTCGCGAAATCCCGTGAGGTGTACTGACTTCCATGATCTGCATGGAATATTGCACCAGCCAGTGAACCCCGCAGTGCAGCAGCGGCTTTGAGCGCATCGATGACCAGTTCGGTGCGCATGTGATCGGCGATCGCCCACCCGGCGACCCGCCGTGAACAGCAGTCGATCACGGTGGCCAGGTACAGGTTGGCGCCGGTCGCCAATGGCAAGTAGGTGATGTCGCCGACGTAACGGGTGTTGACCTGCGCGGCGGTGAAATCGCGTTTGAGCAGGTCGGGGACCTTCTGGTTCGCCGGGTCCGCCACGGTCGTCTTGACCCGACGTCGGCGTCGATAACCGGCGGGGACTTGACCCCGTGTGTTGGACACGCTCAATCCCAGGAATGTGCTGGGGGAAGCGAGATGATCCAACCCGATGGCAAGGAAAAATTACCCCGATGAGTTCAAGCGTGACGCGGTCGCGCTCTACCGGGACACCGAGGGCGCGACGATCGCCCAGATCGCTGCCGAGCTCGGTGTCAGCGAGGCCACGCTCTCGGCGTGGTGCAAGTCGGCCGGGGTGCCGATTCGGCACCGCCGCGGTGTCGTAGTGGCCGAGCCTGTGCCAGGGGCCGAGAGCCCTGAGCAGGAGCTGGCCCGCCTCCGCAGTGAGGTCAAGGCGTTACGCGCCACCGCGGCGCGGTTGTCCACCGAGCGTGACATCTTGCGGTCGGCGGCCAAATATTTCGCCGGGGAGACGAACTGGTGAGCCGCTTTCAGTTTGTCGCCGACCACCTGCACGCCTTCGAGGTGAAGTGGCTCTGCGCAGTCGTCGAGGTTGCGCGTTCGTCGTTCTACGCGTGGTTGGCCGGTGCTGACGGACGAGCGGCCCGTCGGGCTGCTGACGAGGCGCTGGCCGAGCGTATCCGCGCCGTCCACGACGAGGACAACACCTACGGGGCGCCGCGGATCACCGCCGAGCTCAACGACGGTGCGCCCGAGGGGCAGCGGGTCAACCACAAGCGGGTGGCTCGGGTGATGCGCGGCGCCGGGATCGCCGGTTATCGACGCCGACGTCGGGTCAAGACGACCGTGGCGGACCCGGCGAACCAGAAGGTCCCCGACCTGCTCAAACGCGATTTCACCGCCGCGCAGGTCAACACCCGTTACGTCGGCGACATCACCTACTTGCCATTGGCGACCGGCGCCAACCTGTACCTGGCCACCGTGATCGACTGCTGTTCACGGCGGGTCGCCGGGTGGGCGATCGCCGATCACATGCGCACCGAACTGGTCATCGATGCGCTCAAAGCCGCTGCTGCACTGCGGGGTTCACTGGCTGGTGCAATATTCCATGCAGATCATGGAAGTCAGTACACCTCACGGGATTTCGCGAATCTCTGCCGCGATCTGGGGGTCGTCCAGTCGATGGGTGCGGTGGGGTCAAGTGCCGATAACGCGTTGGCCGAATCGTTCAACGCCGCCCTCAAGCGCGAGATTCTGCAAGACCGTGCCTGCTGGCCGGACGCGGCGATCTGCCGCCGTGAGGTCTTTCGGTGGCTGGCCCGCTACAACACCACACGACGGCACTCCTACTGCCGTCATTCCAGCCCCGCGACCTACGAAAGGAACCTGACACCGGCTACGCTGCCCGAAGCCGCATAACCACAAATCCCGTGTCCACTACATGGGGGCAAGGCCCGCGATCCCGGCGCCGCGCATCACCCGAGCCACCCGCTTGTGGTTGACCCGCTGCCCCTCGGGCGCACCGTCGTTGAGCTCGGCGGTGATCCGCGGCGCCCCGTAGGTGTTGTCCTCGTCGTGGACGGCGCGGATACGCTCGGCCAGCGCCTCGTCAGCAGCCCGACGGGCCGCTCGTCCGTCAGCACCGGCCAACCACGCGTAGAACGACGAACGCGCAACCTCGACGACTGCGCAGAGCCACTTCACCTCGAAGGCGTGCAGGTGGTCGGCGACAAACTGAAAGCGGCTCACCAGTTCGTCTCCCCGGCGAAATATTTGGCCGCCGACCGCAAGATGTCACGCTCGGTGGACAACCGCGCCGCGGTGGCGCGTAACGCCTTGACCTCACTGCGGAGGCGGGCCAGCTCCTGCTCAGGGCTCTCGGCCCCTGGCACAGGCTCGGCCACTACGACACCGCGGCGGTGCCGAATCGGCACCCCGGCCGACTTGCACCACGCCGAGAGCGTGGCCTCGCTGACACCGAGCTCGGCAGCGATCTGGGCGATCGTCGCGCCCTCGGTGTCCCGGTAGAGCGCGACCGCGTCACGCTTGAACTCATCGGGGTAATTTTTCCTTGCCATCGGGTTGGATCATCTCGCTTCCCCCAGCACATTCCTGGGATTGAGCGTGTCCAACACACGGGGTCAAGTCCCGTTCAGCGAGCCGCTGTTACCGAATCCGAGGTTGAATCGCGTGCCACTGGCGTCGCGGAACAGGCCCGCCAATTGCGTTCCCACCGTGCCGATTCCGGAGATCAGACCCGGTGTCGCGAAGTTCAGCGTGCTGGTGTTGTACAACCCGGAGACGGTGTTGCCCAGGTTGGCGAAACCGGAGGACAGCGAGCCGTAGTTGAGCAAGCCGGACAGGCTGGTGCCGGCTGCGGTGACGAAGTTCGCCCAGCCCGAGGTGTCGGGCCCGAAGTTGAAGGCGCCCGACCCGCCACCGGCACCGGTGTTGAAGAATCCGGATGTCGGGTTGGTGGTCGAGTTGAAGAAACCGGGGCCGGCGGGGATGTCCAACAAGGAGATTCGGATCGGGCCGATGCCACCCGACGCACCGATGAGGACGGCCGTGTTGAGTCCGCCGATGACGAGGGACGCGGCCTTGTTGTCGGTGAACCCGATGTCGACCGCGCTGATGGTCACCGGGCCGAAGTTGGCGCTGAGGCCGACTTGGTTGACGGTGCAGACGGCAGGGCAGATTCCGATGATCACCGGGGCGATGACCGGTCCCGGCCCCACGGTGACAGTGGGGATCGTGATCGCGTCTATGTGCACCGGGGTGGCGGTCACGGCGATGGGGATGTTGACCGGGATGTTGACGTCGAAGACAGCAGGTATCTCGGCAACGGTGATGCCGAGACTGGCGCTGAATTGTCCTAGGTTGTCGCCGCGCCAGAACATGCCATTGCTGAAGTTCCCGCCGTTGAAGGCGCCGGTGTTGACGTTGCCGGAGTTGGCGAAGCCGGTATTGGAGTCGCCGGTGTTGGCGAATCCGGTGTTGGTGTCACCGGGGTTGAACCCACCGGTGTTGGTGTTGCCAATGTTTAGAAGGCCGGAGTTGTTGTTGCCGGTGTTGTCGTAGCCGGTGTTGGTGTGCCCGACGTTGAGCGCACCGGTGTTGGTGTTGCCGACGTTGAGCCATCCGGTGTTCAGGTTGCCGGCGTTGCCGAAGCCCCAGTTGTTGTTGCCGGAGTTGAAGAACCCGATATTGCCATCACCGGAGTTGAAGAACCCGATGTTGTTGTTCCCCGAGTTGAACAACCCGATATTGCCCGAACCGGTGTTCCACCCGCCGAAGCCAATTTGGTTGTTGCCGGTCAGGCCGATCCCGATGTTGCCGGTGCCCGAGTTGCCGAATCCGATATTGCCCGACCCGATATTGCCGAACCCAAAGTTGAAGTCTCCCAGGTTCCCCCACCCAATATTCGAGCTACCGAGGTTCCCGAACCCAATGTTGGAACTGCCGTGATTACCGGAACCGAGGTTGTTATCGCCGAGGTTGCCCGAACCCAGGTTCGAACTGCCCGCGTTACCGTTGCCAATATTGGAGCTGCCCAGGTTGCCGAAACCGAGGTTCCAATTGCCGACGTTGCCCAACCCGAAGTTCAGCGACCCGATATTGCCGAACCCGAGGTTGAACCGGGTGCCGGTGGCATCGCGGAACCAACCCGCCAAATTCGTTCCCACGGTGGCGATTCCGGACACGAAACCGGGCGTGGCCAGATTGGCTGTGCTGGTGTTGAAGAACCCGGACACCGTATTCCCCAAATTCGAGAAACCGGACGTCAGGGGACTTGACCCCGTGTGTTGGACACGCTCAATCCCAGGAATGTGCTGGGGGAAGCGAGATGATCCAACCCGATGGCAAGGAAAAATTACCCCGATGAGTTCAAGCGTGACGCGGTCGCGCTCTACCGGGACACCGAGGGCGCGACGATCGCCCAGATCGCTGCCGAGCTCGGTGTCAGCGAGGCCACGCTCTCGGCGTGGTGCAAGTCGGCCGGGGTGCCGATTCGGCACCGCCGCGGTGTCGTAGTGGCCGAGCCTGTGCCAGGGGCCGAGAGCCCTGAGCAGGAGCTGGCCCGCCTCCGCAGTGAGGTCAAGGCGTTACGCGCCACCGCGGCGCGGTTGTCCACCGAGCGTGACATCTTGCGGTCGGCGGCCAAATATTTCGCCGGGGAGACGAACTGGTGAGCCGCTTTCAGTTTGTCGCCGACCACCTGCACGCCTTCGAGGTGAAGTGGCTCTGCGCAGTCGTCGAGGTTGCGCGTTCGTCGTTCTACGCGTGGTTGGCCGGTGCTGACGGACGAGCGGCCCGTCGGGCTGCTGACGAGGCGCTGGCCGAGCGTATCCGCGCCGTCCACGACGAGGACAACACCTACGGGGCGCCGCGGATCACCGCCGAGCTCAACGACGGTGCGCCCGAGGGGCAGCGGGTCAACCACAAGCGGGTGGCTCGGGTGATGCGCGGCGCCGGGATCGCCGGTTATCGACGCCGACGTCGGGTCAAGACGACCGTGGCGGACCCGGCGAACCAGAAGGTCCCCGACCTGCTCAAACGCGATTTCACCGCCGCGCAGGTCAACACCCGTTACGTCGGCGACATCACCTACTTGCCATTGGCGACCGGCGCCAACCTGTACCTGGCCACCGTGATCGACTGCTGTTCACGGCGGGTCGCCGGGTGGGCGATCGCCGATCACATGCGCACCGAACTGGTCATCGATGCGCTCAAAGCCGCTGCTGCACTGCGGGGTTCACTGGCTGGTGCAATATTCCATGCAGATCATGGAAGTCAGTACACCTCACGGGATTTCGCGAATCTCTGCCGCGATCTGGGGGTCGTCCAGTCGATGGGTGCGGTGGGGTCAAGTGCCGATAACGCGTTGGCCGAATCGTTCAACGCCGCCCTCAAGCGCGAGATTCTGCAAGACCGTGCCTGCTGGCCGGACGCGGCGATCTGCCGCCGTGAGGTCTTTCGGTGGCTGGCCCGCTACAACACCACACGACGGCACTCCTACTGCCGTCATTCCAGCCCCGCGACCTACGAAAGGAACCTGACACCGGCTACGCTGCCCGAAGCCGCATAACCACAAATCCCGTGTCCACTACATGGGGGCAAGGCCCGTCAGTGCCCCATAGTTGAACAACCCCGACACCCCGGAGCCCACCAGCTGAGACACCGCGATATTCCACAAGCCCGACGCGGCACCGACACCGCCGTTGAAGAAGCCCGAACCGCCTCCGCCGCCGGTGTTGAAGAAGCCCGACGTCGGATTCGTCGTCGAGTTGAAGAAGCCCGGTCCCTTCGGAATATCGAAGAGCGAGACGACGATTGGACCGACTCCCCCGGTACCGGTGATGTGAATGTTGGTGTCCGGGCCGCCGACAAGCACCCCGACGCTGGGAAGCGTAATCGGAACGGTCGGGACGGTGATATTGCTGACGTCGAAGGTGGTGCCGCCGGGCAGGCCGAGCGGGATGGGCCACAGCGGGATGTCGATCGGGAATCCCGGAATGGTAAAGCCTTGCAGCGCCAGGTCACCCAGGCTGACGGCGACCGGAATGTTGATGGGGGCGTTGATGTCCAGAGTGATCGGGATCGTGGGGATGGTGATGCCGATGGTGCCGCCGAATTGACCCTGATTGTCGCCGCGCCAGAAGATCCCGTTGCTGTAGTTGCCGCCGATGAACGCGCCCGTGTTCACATTGCCGGAATTGGCGAAGCCGGTGTTCGAGTTGCCGGTGTTGGCGAAACCGGTATTCAGATCACCCGGGTTGAACCCACCGGTGTTGGTGTTGCCGACATTCAGCACACCGGAGTTGTTGTTGCCGGTGTTGCCGTAACCGGTGTTGGTATGGCCGACGTTGAGCGCACCGGAGTTGGTGTTGCCGACGTTCAACCAACCCGTGTTCAGGTTCCCGGCGTTGCCGAAGCCCCAGTTGTTGTCACCGGAGTTGAAGAACCCGACATTGCCATCACCGGAGTTGAAGAACCCGATGTTGTTGTTCCCCGAGTTGAACAACCCGATATTGCCGCTGCCGGTGTTCCACCCACCAAACCCAAACTGGTTGTTGCCGGTCAGGCCGATCCCGATATTGCCAGTACCCGAGTTACCGAACCCGATATTGCCCGACCCGATATTGCCGAACCCAAAGTTGAAGTCCCCCAGGTTCCCCCACCCAACATTCGAGCTCCCCAGGTTCCCGAAACCAACATTGGAACTACCGTGATTACCGGAACCAACGTTATTATCGCCGAGGTTGCCCGACCCCAGATTCGAACTACCCGCGTTACCGTCACCGATATTGGAGCTGCCGAGATTGCCGGAACCGAGGTTCCAGTCGCCGACGTTGCCGAGCCCGAAGTTCAGCGAGCCGACATTGCCGAAGCCGAGGTTGAACCGGGTGCCGGTGGCATCGCGGAACCAACCCGCCAAATTCGTTCCTACCGTGCCCATTCCAGAGACCAGACCGGGCGTGGCCAAGTTGAGGGTACTGGTGTTGAACATCCCCGACACGGTGTTGCCAAGGTTCGAGAAACCCGATGTCAACGCGCCGTAGTTGAACAACCCCGACACCCCGGAGCCGATCAACTGCGACACCGCCACATTCCACAAGCCCGACGCTGCCCCCGCGCCACCGTTCCAGAACCCGGAACCACCACCGCCGCCGGTGTTGAAGAAGCCCGACGTCGGATTCGTCGTCGAATTGAAGAAACCCGGACCCTTCGGAATATCGAACAGCGGAATCACGATCGGGCCGATGCCGCCAGTACCGGTGACGTGAATCGCGGTGTTGGGGCCGCCGATTGTTGCGGTGATGAACGGATTCTGTCCGGTGACCGTGATCGTCGGGATCGTGATGGGTCCGACGGACGCTGCGGTGACCGAGTAGCCGATGATGTTGATCTGCGCGGCAATGGGTCCGACGCTGAAGCCTGGGACCGTGATGGATCCTGTGGCGCCGGTCCCCAAGGTACCGGTGATGGGAATGTTGATCGGGGCGTTGACGTCCAAGGCGAACGGGATTTCCGGAATGGTCAGGCCGATGGTGCCGCCGAATTGACCCTGATTGTCGCCGCGCCAGAAGAAGCCGTTGCTGTAGTTGCCGCCGATGAAGGCGCCCGTGTTCACGTTGCCGGAATTGGCGAAGCCGGTGTTCGAGTCGCCGGTGTTGGCGAAACCGGTATTCAGATCACCCGGATTGAACCCACCGGTGTTGGTGTTGCCGACATTCAGCACACCGGAGTTGTTGTTGCCGGTGTTGCCATAGCCGGTGTTGGTGTGCCCGACGTTGAGCGCACCGGAGTTGGTGTTGCCGACGTTCAACCAACCCGTGTTCAGGTTGCCGGCGTTGAACAAACCCCAGTTGTTGTTACCGGAGTTGAAGAACCCGACATTGCCATCACCGGAGTTGAAGAACCCGATGTTGTTGTTCCCCGAGTTGAACAACCCGATATTGCCGCTGCCGGTGTTCCACCCACCAAACCCAAACTGGTTGTTGCCGGTCAGGCCGATCCCGATATTCCCGGTGCCCGAGTTGCCGAACCCGATATTGCCCGACCCGATATTGCCGAACCCAAAGTTGAAGTCCCCCAGGTTCCCCCACCCAATATTCGAGCTACCCAGGTTCCCGAAACCAATGTTGGAACTGCCGTGATTACCGGAACCGAGATTGTTATCGCCGAGGTTGCCCGAACCCAGATTCGAGCTACCCGCGTTACCGTCACCGATGTTGGAACTGCCCTCATTGCCCGACCCGAGGTTGAGGTTGCCCACATTGCCGAAGCCCAAATTCAGCCCGCCGACGTTGCCGAACCCGAAATTCAGACGGGTCTCCAGGCCATTGCGGAACCAGCCGGCCACCTGTGTACCGACGTTGTCAAGGCCCGAGACCAGACCTGGGGTCGAGAGACCGGCCGTGCTGGTATTGATCATGCCCGACACGGTGTTGCCGAAATTGGCCAGACCTGATGACAGCGCACCGTAATTCAGCACACCAGAGAGACCCGCGCCACCGATGATCGACATCGGCACCATGTTGAGCAGACCCGATGATCCCGCACCGAAGTTGAAGAAGCCTGAACCGCCACCGGCGCCACTGTTGAAGAAGCCCGACGTCGGATTCGTCGTCGAATTGAAGAAACCCGGCGCGGCGGGGATGTCGATGAATGGAATGGTGAGGGGGCCGATGGTGGCCGACGCGTTGACCACGATCTGGGTGCCCGGGCCGCCGATCTGGATTTGCGGTGCGGCGCCGTTGGCGACGACGGTGACCGGCGGGATGGTGACGGACGTCAGCTGCCCGGTGAGGCTGATGATGCCGAGAAGTGTGATGCCGTACGGGATGCTGGGGATCGTCGGCATCGTGAAGACACCGTCGCCGAGGGTGGTGGTGATGGGGATGTCGAGGGGAACGGTGATGACGGCGTGGACCGTGTAGGGGTCGAGGTTCAGGCCGAGGGTGAGGCCGAACAGTCCCTGATAGTCGCCGCGCCAGAACAGTCCGTTGCTGTAGTTGCCGCCGATGAAGGCACCGGTGTTCACGTTGCCGGAGTTGGCGAAACCGGTATTGGAATTGCCGGTATTGGCGAATCCGGTGTTGGTGTCGCCGGGGTTGAAGCCACCGGTGTTGGTGTTGCCGACGTTGAGCCAACCGGTGTTCAGGTTGCCGGCGTTGAACAAACCCCAGTTGTTGTTGCCGGAGTTGAAGAAACCGACATTGCCATCACCGGTGTTGAAGAACCCGATGTTGTTGTTGCCCGAGTTGAAGAGACCGATATTGCCGCTGCCGGTGTTCCACCCACCAAACCCAAACTGGTTGTTGCCGGTCAGCCCGATCCCGATATTGCCAGTACCCGAGTTACCGAACCCGATATTGCCCGACCCGATATTGCCGAACCCAAAGTTGAAGTCCCCCAGGTTCCCCCACCCGAAGTTGGGCCTTGCCCCCATGTAGTGGACACGGGATTTGTGGTTATGCGGCTTCGGGCAGCGTAGCCGGTGTCAGGTTCCTTTCGTAGGTCGCGGGGCTGGAATGACGGCAGTAGGAGTGCCGTCGTGTGGTGTTGTAGCGGGCCAGCCACCGAAAGACCTCACGGCGGCAGATCGCCGCGTCCGGCCAGCAGGCACGGTCTTGCAGAATCTCGCGCTTGAGGGCGGCGTTGAACGATTCGGCCAACGCGTTATCGGCACTTGACCCCACCGCACCCATCGACTGGACGACCCCCAGATCGCGGCAGAGATTCGCGAAATCCCGTGAGGTGTACTGACTTCCATGATCTGCATGGAATATTGCACCAGCCAGTGAACCCCGCAGTGCAGCAGCGGCTTTGAGCGCATCGATGACCAGTTCGGTGCGCATGTGATCGGCGATCGCCCACCCGGCGACCCGCCGTGAACAGCAGTCGATCACGGTGGCCAGGTACAGGTTGGCGCCGGTCGCCAATGGCAAGTAGGTGATGTCGCCGACGTAACGGGTGTTGACCTGCGCGGCGGTGAAATCGCGTTTGAGCAGGTCGGGGACCTTCTGGTTCGCCGGGTCCGCCACGGTCGTCTTGACCCGACGTCGGCGTCGATAACCGGCGATCCCGGCGCCGCGCATCACCCGAGCCACCCGCTTGTGGTTGACCCGCTGCCCCTCGGGCGCACCGTCGTTGAGCTCGGCGGTGATCCGCGGCGCCCCGTAGGTGTTGTCCTCGTCGTGGACGGCGCGGATACGCTCGGCCAGCGCCTCGTCAGCAGCCCGACGGGCCGCTCGTCCGTCAGCACCGGCCAACCACGCGTAGAACGACGAACGCGCAACCTCGACGACTGCGCAGAGCCACTTCACCTCGAAGGCGTGCAGGTGGTCGGCGACAAACTGAAAGCGGCTCACCAGTTCGTCTCCCCGGCGAAATATTTGGCCGCCGACCGCAAGATGTCACGCTCGGTGGACAACCGCGCCGCGGTGGCGCGTAACGCCTTGACCTCACTGCGGAGGCGGGCCAGCTCCTGCTCAGGGCTCTCGGCCCCTGGCACAGGCTCGGCCACTACGACACCGCGGCGGTGCCGAATCGGCACCCCGGCCGACTTGCACCACGCCGAGAGCGTGGCCTCGCTGACACCGAGCTCGGCAGCGATCTGGGCGATCGTCGCGCCCTCGGTGTCCCGGTAGAGCGCGACCGCGTCACGCTTGAACTCATCGGGGTAATTTTTCCTTGCCATCGGGTTGGATCATCTCGCTTCCCCCAGCACATTCCTGGGATTGAGCGTGTCCAACACACGGGGTCAAGTCCCGTTGGAGCTCCCCAGGTTCCCGAAACCAACATTGGAACTACCGTGGTTACCCGAACCCAGGTTGTTGTTACCCAGGTTGCCCGACCCCAGATTCGAACTACCCGCGTTACCGTCGCCGATGTTGGAGCTGCCCTCGTTGCCCGAACCGAGGTTCCAATCCCCCACATTCCCAAGTCCGAAGTTGAGCGCCCCGACGTTGCCGAACCCGAGATTGATGGCCATGCCTTGCAGCACGCCGGCGAGATTCGAGCCCACATTGCCGAGCCCGGAGACGAATGCGGGGGTGGCCGAACTCAAGGTGCTGGTGTTGAACCAGCCCGACATGGTGTTGCCCAGGTTGGCGAATCCGGATGACAGGGCACCGGTGTTCAACGCACCGGAGAGGCCAGACCCGACGCCGGTGACCAGGTTGGCCCAGCCGGACGACAAAGCCCCCACGTTGAAGAAGCCGGAGCCGCCACCGGTGCCCCGGTTGAAAAAGCCCGACGTCGGATTCGTCGTCGAGTTGAAGAAGCCCGGCGCGGGTGCGATTTTCAGGAAGGTGATGGTGTAGGGATCAGCTTGTCCGACAATCGAAATGTCGATGTGGGTGGTGGCCGAGCCGATGTTGAGCGTGACGCCGGGGGTGGCGAAGGTGCTTGCCGGGATAGTGATCGGTCCGAAGAAGGCCGAGAACCCCGTCACCGAGTAGGTGAACGCAGGGACCGTGACCCCGTTGATGGTGATGTCCTGCGCCTCGATCACGATTTGTTCGTTGACCGGAATGCTGATCTGGAAGTTGATCGGGATGGCCGGGATGCCAATGGACAGATCGATCCCGATGAGGTTCTTGTTGTCACCGGTGACGAAGAATCCGTTGCTCGAGTTGCCGGAGATGAACGCACCGGTGTCGAGGTTGCCGGAGTTGGCCACGCCGGTGTTCGAGTTGCCGGTGTTCGCGAAACCGGTATTGATGCTTCCTGTGTTGGCGAACCCGGTGTTGGTGTTGCCGACATTGACGGCACCAGAGTTGTGGTTGCCCGCGTTTCCGTAGCCGGTGTTGGAGTGACCGACGTTGGTGGCGCCGGTGTTGTAGTTGCCGACGTTGAGCCAACCGGTGTTCAGGTTGCCGGCGTTGAACAAACCCCAGTTGTTGTTGCCGGAGTTGAAGAACCCGATATTGCCATCACCGGAGTTGAAGAACCCGATGTTGTTGTTCCCCGAGTTGAACAACCCGATATTGCCGCTGCCGGTGTTCCACCCGCCAAACCCAAACTGGTTGTTGCCGGTCAGGCCGATCCCGATATTCCCGGTGCCCGAGTTACCGAACCCGATATTGCCCGACCCGATATTGCCGAACCCAAAGTTGAAGTCCCCCAGGTTCCCCCAACCAACATTCGAGCTACCCAGGTTCCCGAAACCAATATTGGAACTGCCGTGATTACCCGAGCCCACGTTGTCGTCTCCGGAATTCCCGGATCCAAGGTTTGAGCTGCCCGCGTTGCCGTCGCCGACGTTGGAGCTGCCGAGGTTGCCGGAACCCAGGTTCAGGTTGCCGAGATTGCCGTTGCCGAGGTTGGACGAGCCGACGTTGCCGAGGCCGAAGTTCACGCCCGCGAGGCTCAATGCCGATGTGATGAGCGGGATTCCGAGTGCGGTGCGTAACCGGGATTGGAACGTGCCGGCGGCGAGCTGGCTGGAGATTGACGCCGCCCAGGCATTGAGCGCCGCGACCAGCGCCTGGTAGCCGCCGGCGAGGTCGGCGGTGGCCGCAGCGCGCGAGGCGACGGCCAATCTGGGTGCATCGGTGACGGCGGCAGCCGGTGCGGCGGGGATTTGCACGGCGGCGACAGTGAATTCGGCCAAAGCCGAACCCACAACATCGTCGGTCGCGGCTACCTGCTCGGTGGCGGACGGTGCCGGTCCGGTGGGGGCCGCGACTGACGCGGCGGCCGGCGCGGGGTGGCCGGTGGACGCACCATCGGTGCCGGACGTCGACGACTCGTTGCCGGACGAGTCGGCCTCCGGCGAGGGACGTCCTCGCCCGGACATTCCCATACCGGGTCGGCGCGGTGTCGTCGTCGCGTCCGCTGCGTCCTGGCTCGGGTCTGCGGTGACGCTGGCTGCCGGGGCGCCGCCAGGACGTCGCGGTCCGGTCTTGGCCGGTGAGGCCGTGCGCGACGCCTGGTGTCCGGTCGCGGTGCTGCCGACTGAGTTTGTGCTCGACGAATCCGCGCTGTCCGCGTAGGCAACGGCCGGGCCGACAGCAAAGGCTGCTCCGACCGCGACGGTGGCTACCCCAGCACCGAGCCAGGCGTAGGGCTCGATACGACGTGGTGACCGCTTGCGGTGCCGACCCGATCGCGGTTTCGGGCTCTTCTTGGCGTGATGGCAGCCGGCCACGGCGATAAATTAACACGGGTGCAGGTATTGAGGTCGGCGACTTTTCAACTTGCCCCGAGATTTCGCCAACCTTTTTGCGAGGGGAAGTAGCAAACTAACCTGCATGCCATGACCCGAGTGTGTGTGGTGGGCAGCGTGAACGTCGACCAGTTCTTCCGAGTGACCTCTCTGCCGCGTGCCGGGGAGACTGTACTGAGTTCGTCGGTGACGACCGCACCGGGCGGGAAGGGCGGAAATCAGGCGGTGGCGGCCGCGCGCGCCGGTGCCAGTGTCCAGTTCGTCGGCGCGGTCGGCGCCGACCCGGCGGGCGCCGAATTGCGGGCTCACCTCGAAGCCAACGGTGTCGGCCTGGATGGTGTCGAGGAGCTGCCGGCCGCCAGCGGCAGCGCGGTCATCCTGGTCGACGATGACGGCGAGAACATGATCGTGGTGGCGCCCGGCGCCAATGGGCACCTGACCCTGGGTTCGGCCGCCCGCGGGGTCATCGCCGACTGCGAGGTGCTGCTGGTCCAACTGGAGGTCCCGGTGGCGACGGCGGTGGCCGCCGCGCGCGAAGCCCGCTCGGTGGGGGCGACAGTGATCGTCAACGCTTCGCCCGTCAACGGGGACCCGGGGCTGGCCGAGTTAGCCGCGGTCACCGACGTCGTGGTCGTCAATGAGGCCGAGGAACGGCACTGGCTTTGGCCGACAGAACATTTCGTTGTCACACGCGGATCGCGGGGTGCGACCCACCGCAGCCCGGACGGCGCCGTCGACATCCCTAGCCCCGAGGTGGAGGCGGTCGACACCACCGGCGCGGGCGATGTGTTCGCGGGTGTGCTCGCGTCCGCCTGGCTTGCGGGCCACGACCGGGCGCTTCGGTGGGCCTGCGCCGCGGGCGCGTTGGCGACCCTGATCCCCGGCGCCGGCGATTGCGCGCCGCGCCGCGAGGCCATCGAGGACGCCCTGACCCAGTACTGAATTCGTTACGGTTGGGGCGATAGTGTGCACCCGATGACACACACCGACACTCCGAGACCGCCCGACGGTGACTGGCTCGGCACCCCGTTCCTGAAGTTCGTCCGGGAAGGCGCGTTCGGGGTGTGCACCCTGGACCGCCCCGAGGCGCGCAACGCGATGACGCCGGCGATGTACTTCGGCATCAAGTACGCGGTCAACCACGTCGGGTCGGACCCCGACCTGGCCGGGCTGCTGATCACCGGCACCGGGGACGTGTTCGCCCCCGGCGGCGACATGGGCGGCGGTGGGGTGGACAACTGGCTGACCTTCGGCGCGGCGCTCGGGATGGACGCCCTCCCGTTCGACACACTGCGGCAGTCCGCCAAACCGGTGGTGGCGGCCGTCAACGGACTGTGTCAGGGCGGCGGCCTTCAGATCGCGTTGTGCGCGGACATGGCGGTGGTCAGTGACCGCGCGACCTTCCGCGTCCCCGAGCTCTACCGCGGAATCGCCGACACCTACTACAGCCAGATGCTGGCCCGGCTCATCGGCCCGGTCCGGACGCGCGACCTGATGTTCACCGGGCGCACGTTGACCGCGGCGGAGGCACTCGATTGGGGCATGATCGCCCGGGTCGTTCCCCACGACGAGCTGGCCGAGGCGGCACGCGAGGTTCTGGCCCAGTGCTGCCGCACCGCGCCGGTGGCGCGGTCGGTGGTGAAGTCCAGCATCGACAACTACCTCGGGCTCTACGACCGGATCGGGATGCAGCGCAGCCTCGGGTCACCGGAGTCCATCGAAGGATTCATGGCGTTCAAGGAACGTCGCTCGCCGGAGTGGGTGCACCCGGATCTGCGTATCGACGGCAGGCTGTAGCCGGGGATCACTCCTCGGGGATCTCGCGCTCGATCTCGGCAAGCCAGATGCGGGCTGACATGTCCGACGGAGCCCGCCAGTCGCCGCGCGGTGACAGCGATCCGCCGTGGGACACCTTGGGCCCGTTGGGCAATGCCGATCGCTTGAATTGGCTGAACGAGTAGTAGCGCTGCGCGAATACCCCCAGCCAGTGCCGAATCTCCTTCAGCGAGTAGGCCGGACGCTTGCCTTCGGGGAAGCCGGGCGGCCAGGAGCCGCTGGTGGGATCACTCCAGGCGTGCCAGGCCAGGAACGCGATCCTCGACGGCCGGAAGCCGTACCGCAACACCTGGAACAGTGAGAAGTCCTGCAGCGAGTACGGACCCACTTTGGCTTCGCTGCTCTGGATCTCCTCGTCCTCACCGGTGGGCACGAGTTCGGGCGTGATCTCGGTGTCGAGCACCGACTGCAGGATTTCGCCGACCTCGTCCTCGAACTGACCCGACGAGATCACCCACCGGATCAGGTGCTGGATAAGGGTTTTCGGGACGCCGCCGTTGACGTTGTAGTGGGACATCTGATCGCCGACCCCGTAGGTCGACCAGCCCAGCCCGAGTTCGGAGAGGTCACCGGTTCCCAGGACGATGCCGCCGCGCTGGTTGGCTATCCGGAACAGGTAGTCGGTGCGCAGACCCGCCTGCACATTTTCGAAGGTGACGTCGTATACCTTCTCCCCGCGGGAGAACGGGTGGCCGATCTCGGTCAGCATCAGCTTGGCGGTGTCGCGGATGTCGAGTTCGGCGAACGTGACCCCTAGGGCTTCCGAGAGCTTGATCGCATTGCTCTTGGTGCGGTCGCCGGTCGCGAATCCGGGCAGAGTGAACGCGAGGATGTCGCTGCGCGGCCGGCCTTCTCGGTCCATCGCACGTGCGGCCACGATCAGCGCATGCGTCGAGTCCAGGCCGCCGGAGACACCGATCACGACCTTGGGATAGTTCAGCGCGCGCAGCCGCTGCTCGAGGCCGGAAACCTGGATGTTGTAGCCCTCGTAGCAATCCTGTTCCAGGCGAAGAGGATCGCTCGGCACGAACGGGAACCGTTCCACGTCGCGCTTCAAGCCGATGTCCCCACTCGGTGGGTCGAGTTGGAAACCGATGCGGCGGAACGACTTCAGCCGATCCTGATGGTGCCGGCGATTGTCGTCGAAGGTACCCATCCGGAGCCGCTCGGAGCGCAACAGGTCCAGATCGACGTCGGCGACCGAGCGCCGCTCGCCCTTCGGGAATCGCTCGGATTCGGCCAGCAGGCGGCCGTTTTCGTAGATCATCGTCTGGCCGTCCCAGGCCAGGTCGGTGCTGGACTCCCCTTCGCCGGCGGCGGCGTAGAGGTATGCCGCCAGGCAGCGCCCCGACGACGACCGCGCCAGCAGCTTGCGGTCTTCGGCGCGTCCGATGGTGATCGGACTCCCGGAGAGGTTGGCCAGTACCGTCGCACCCGCCAGTGCGGCCTCGGCGCTCGGCGGGATCGGCACGAACATGTCCTCGCAGATCTCGACGTGCAACACCAGCCCGGACACGTCCTCGGCGGCGAACAGCAGATCAGAACCGAAGGGGACGTCCGAGGCCCCGATGCGGATCGTGCCGTTGACGTCGTCACCGGCCGCAACCTGACGACGTTCGTAGAACTCGCGGTAATTCGGCAGATAAGACTTCGGCACCACTCCCAGCACCACGCCGCGGTGGATGACCACTGCGGTGTTGTAGATGCGATGCAGATACCGCAGCGGCGCACCGACCACCAGAACACCGAACAGGTCGGCCGACGCGGCGACGATGTCGAGCAGAGCGTCCTCGACGGCATCGAGCAGCGAGTCCTGCAGAAGGATGTCCTCGATCGAGTAACCCGACAGCGTGAGCTCGGGGAACACGGTCACGGCGACGCTGTCGTCAGAACTCTCGCGCGCGATCCGCAGCACCGACTCGGCATTGGCGGCGGGGTCCGCGAGCACCGTGCGGTGGGTGCAGGCGGCCACCCGCACGAACCCGTGCCGGTAGGCGGAGTAGAAATCCATGGCCCCATTGTTGCCCGTCACCCCCACCGCGGAAACGAGAACCACCCCCTGTGGCTTGTCAGGCGTGTCTTTCGGCCCGCAGCGGGTAACCGCCTGCCATGGCCGATACCGCGCTTCTTGTGGTCGACATGCTCAACGCCTATCAGCACCCCGACGCCGACGTGCTGGCCGGCAACGTCGCCGACATCGTCGAACCCCTCGCCGGACTGATCACCGCGGCCCGCGGCCGCGACGACGTCGAGCTGATCTACGTCAACGACAACTACGGCGATTTCACGGCGGAACCCAGCGACCTGATCAGAGCGGCGCTCGAAGGCGCGCGTCCGGAGCTGGTTCGGCCGATCGCCCCCGACGATGGTGCGCGCGTGATGACGAAGGTGCGCCACAGCGCCTTCTATGCCACTCCGCTGGACTATCTGCTGAACCGACTCGAGGTGACGAAGGTGATTCTGACCGGACAGGTCACCGAACAGTGCATCCTCTACAGCGCCCTGGATGCCTACGTGCGCCACTACGACGTGATGGTGCCCAAAGACGCGGTCGCCCACATCGACGCCGAGCTCGGGGCGGCCGCCCTGGCCATGATGGAGCGGAACATGAGCGCCGAGATCGTCACGGCGGAGAAGTGTCTGCCCTGAGCGATCTGTCGCAACGCTGTCATCCGTAGTCCCTGCGCCAAATGCGTTGAGCCAACGCCAGGCTCAAAGAGCTGTCGGCACAACCGCAAACTAGCTAGCCCATTGCCGGTGACCTGGGTCACAACGCCACTCAAGTTGTGGCGCAACTGTTTTCGAGTAGCGCACTACCCGCTGCGATTGCTGGCCTCGGTCGTAGGTTCTCAGCATCGGCCGGATTCCACCGGCCAGCCAGATCGGGGGATCGAAATGTCCACACACACGCCTGCGCGAACGGCGCCTCGAGTCATCGACACCCGGCCGACCGTGCTGATCACCGAACACGACGCGACGATGTTGACGGCCACCACCGTCTTGCCGCACGCCAAGGCGGGCATGGTCTCGCGGTGGATCGCGGCCCACCGGGCGGCTCACGAGGCTCGGCTCGACCATCGGCGGCTCGTCGCGCACTACGAGTTCCTGGAGCATTCCGCGATGGCGCGGGCCATGGAGCATCTGTGAGAGCTGAGACGCAAGTAACAGCTGTGAAGACCCGGGCGATTAGCCAATCAGCACTGTCAAACGGGTCGGAGGAAGCGTGCGTCGTCGATGGAAGGCCGCCTGCGGCGCCGTGCTCCTGGTCGTCGCCACGCTGATCGGCGAGCTCGTGCCGGCTGCCCACGCCGAGCCGGTGGCCGCGGCCAAGGACTTCTCCAACCCGGCGATCGTCATTCTGGGTTACGGGCTGCTGCCGGACGGCTCGATGCGGATGATCCTGCGACGCCGGGTGCTGACCGGACTCGCCGTCGCCCAGATGTACCCGCACTCGCCGATCATCGTCACCGGCGGTAATCCGCAGAACGGGGTGACCGAGGCCGCGCAGATGCGCCGCATGCTGCTGATGCTGAACTTCCCCGACAGCCGGATCATCGTCGAGGACAAAGCCAACAGCACCGTACAGAACGCCCAGTTCTCGGTGCCGCTGGCCAAGAAAGCCAACACCTCGGGGATCATCCTGGTGACCTCGTCGACGCATCAGGGCCGCGCCGACGGCGATTTCGTCGACGCCGGCGCCAATCTGCTGGCCACCGTCAGCTACCCGGACGGCAATCCGACGCTCAACATCACGCAGTTCGCTCACGACGTACTGAGCCCGGTCACCAACTTCGGCTAGCCCACCTACTCTGGAAGCCGTGGAAAGCCCCGAACTCGTCGCGTTGTTGGCGGGCCGGCGCGTCGCCGTGCTCACCGGAGCCGGGATCTCCACCGACTCGGGCATTCCGGACTACCGGGGCCCGGACTCGCCGCCGGCCAATCCGATGACCATCCGGCAGTTCACCTCCAGCCGTGAGTTCCGGCAGCGGTACTGGGCGCGCAACCACCTGGGCTGGCGGCACATGGCACAGACCCTGCCCAACGCCGGGCACCGGGCGCTGGCCCATCTGGAGCGCGCGGGTGTCGTCAACGGCATCATCACCCAGAACGTGGACCTGTTGCACACCAAGGCGGGCAGCCGCACTGTCATCAACCTGCACGGCACCTACGCGCAGGTGGTGTGCCTGGACTGCGGGCACACGATGTCGCGCGCGGCGCTGGCCGACGAACTCGAGGCGGCCAACCCGGGATTCGCCGAGCGGGCCGAGCGGCTCGGCGGTATCGCCGTCGCGCCCGACGCGGATGCGATGGTCACCGACACCGAGTCGTTCCGCTTCGTCGACTGCCCGTCGTGCGCAGGGATGCTCAAACCAGACATCGTGTACTTCGGCGAGAGTGTGCGCAAAGAGATTGTCGCTCAAGCATATTCGCTGGTGGACTCCGCGGATGCGCTGCTGGTGGCCGGGTCGTCACTGACGGTGTTCTCCGGGTACCGGTTCGTGCGGCACGCCGCCGCATTGGGTATGCCCGTCGCGATCATCAACCGTGGGCCGACCCGTGGCGACGATCTCGCCACGGTGAAAGTGGACAGCGGGTGTTCGCCAATGCTGGCGCTGCTGGCCGACGAATTGTCCGGGTGGGTGTCCGCGAGCTAAACCGCGACCGCGAGATTGAAGCCATGCAGCGGTCTTCTCGCACTTCCTCTGCGTGAGTGCAATCTCGCGGGCTTGGGTTTGCGAGAAGACACCAACTCGCGAGAATTCACGTCGTTTCATGCAAGTTCGTGCCTGTTGGCGCAGGGGTTGCGAGCTACACCCTGGTTCTCAGCCGAGATTGAAGCCACGCAGCGGTCTTCTCGCACTTCCTCTGCGTGAGTGCAATCTCGCGGATAGTCGCGCGAGCTAGACGGCGACCAGGTCGTCGGCATGCACTGCGGGACGGCGCATTTCGGCAGGCAGATCCGAGGTCGACCGGCCGATCATGGTGGTCAGCTCGGCGGCGTCGTAGGCCACCACCCCGCGGGCGACCATTTCCCCGTCGGTGTCACGCAGCTCGACCACATCGCCGCCGAAGAATCGGCCCGACACCCCGGTGATGCCCGCCGCCAGCAGTGAGCGCCGCTGCTTGACCACCGCACGCACCGCGCCGGCGTCCAGCGTCAGGGCCCCGGAGACTTCGGCGGCATACCGAACCCAGAACCGTCGCGCCGACATCCGGTCGGGGCGCGGGGTGAACACCGTGCCCACCGACGCGTCGGTCAGTGCGGCAGCAGCATCGGCCGCCGCCGCCAGCAGCACCGGGACCCCGACGTCTGCGGCCAGCAGCGCCGAGGAAAGCTTCGAACGCATGCCGCCGGTGCCCAGGCGGCTACCTTCACCGGCCACCACCCCGTCGAGATCGTCGGGTCCGGCCACCTCGGGGATGAACCGGGCGTCGGCCTTGCGCGGATCGGCGTCGTACAGCCCGTCGATGTCGGACAGCAGGATCAGCGCGTCGGCGCCGACGAGGTGCGCCACCAGCGCCGAGAGCCGGTCGTTGTCACCGAAGCGAATCTCGTTGGTGGCCACGGTGTCGTTCTCGTTGACGATCGCCACCGCATGCAGCGACCGCAGCCGGTCCAGCGTGCGCTGCGCGTTGGTGTGCTGCACCCGCATGGAGATATCGTGCGCGGTCAGCAGCACCTGGCCGACCGTGCGGTCGTAGCGGGCGAACGCCGCACTCCAGGCGTTGACCAACGCCACCTGCCCGACACTGGCGGCGGCCTGCTTGGTCGCCAAATCCGTTGGACGCCGGTTCAATCCGAGCGGCTCGATGCCGGCGGCGATGGCGCCCGAGGACACGATCACCACATCGGAGCCCGCCTTCATCCGCGCCTCGATGGCATCGACCAGCCTGGCCAGCCGGCCGGCGTCGAACAACCCCGATTTCGTGGTCAGTGCAGTGGTGCCGATCTTGACGACGACGCTGCGCGCGGAGCGCACCGCATCGCGGTACTGGCTCACTGCTCGTCCTCGTGTTCGCGACGGTGGCGGCGGGCCTCCTTGCGCTCGGCCGCCCCGACCCGGTCGTTCTGTTCCAGCCGGGCGTCGGTGCCACGCCCTGTCGGGGTGACATCCACACCTGCGGGGGTCTGCGGCTCCCAATCGAACGTCATGTCGCCGATGGTCACCGCGCAGCCGGGCTTGGCGCCGAGCTTGAGGAGTTGGTCCTCCACACCGAGGCGGGCCAGCCGGTCACCGAGGTAGCCGACTGCTTCGTCGTTGTCGAAATTCGTTTGCGCGATCCAACGTTCGGGCCGGACACCGCGTACCACGAAACCGCCGCGATTCTCGGGGTCGGGCTCGACGGTGAATCCGGTCTGATCGACCGGGATCGGCCGAATCACCGGGCGGCGCGGTACCACCTCGGGCTGCGCAGCCTGGTAGGCGTCGACCATGTTCCACAGCGCGAAGGTCAACTCGCGCAAGCCTTCCCGGCTGGCGGTCGACACCTCGAACACCGGCCACCCGCGTGCCTCGATATCGGGGCGCACGAAGTCGGCCAGCTCCCTGGCCTCGGGGACGTCGATCTTGTTGAGCACCACGGCCCGCGGTCGGTCGGCCAGATCACCCAGCGTCGAATCACCTTGCAGCGTCGGCTGATATGCGGCCAGTTCGGCTTCGAGTGCGTCGATATCGGAGATCGGGTCGCGGCCCGGTTCCAGTGTCGCGCAGTCGACCACGTGCACCAGCACCGCGCAGCGCTCGATGTGGCGCAGGAAATCCAGCCCGAGCCCACGGCCCTCCGACGCGCCGGGAATCAGTCCGGGGACGTCAGCAACGGTGAAGGTGTGATCGCCTGCGGAGACCACGCCGAGGTTGGGCACCAACGTAGTGAACGGATAGTCGGCGATCTTGGGCTTGGCCGCCGAGATCACCGATACCAGCGAGGATTTGCCGGCCGACGGAAAACCGATCAGCCCGACGTCGGCGACGGTCTTGAGTTCCAGGGTGAGTTCGCGTTCCTCACCCTTTTCACCGAGCAGAGCGAACCCGGGAGCCTTACGCGCCCGCGACGCCAACGCGGCGTTGCCCAGGCCGCCGCGGCCGCCCTCGGCGGCCACGAACCGGGTTCCGGCGCCGACCATGTCGGCCAGCAGGCGGCCGTTGGCGTCGAGTACGACGGTGCCGTCGGGCACCTTCACCTCGAGGTCGGCCCCGTTGGCCCCCTCGCGGTTACTGCCCATCCCCTGCGTGCCGGACGGCGCCGCGACATGCGGGTGGAAATGGAAATCCAGCAGGGTGTGCACCTGCGGGTCGACGACGAGCACGACACTGCCGCCCCGTCCGCCGTTACCGCCGTCGGGGCCGCCGAGTGGCTTGAATTTCTCCCGGTGTACCGAGGCGCACCCGTTCCCACCATTTCCCGCGCGGGTATGGATGACGACGCGGTCGACGAAACGGGGCATCGGAGAGTCCTTTCAATCGTCGAGTGTGAACCTGCTGCGAGTTATGGGTCTGACCTCGCAGTGGAATTCACACTCGCGATGCAGACCTACTCCGGTCGCTGAGCGCGAACGATGTTGACGGTCTTGCGGCCGCGCTTGACGCCGAACTCCACCAGGCCGGGGGCCGTGGCGAACAGGGTGTCGTCACCGCCGCGGCCGACGTTCACGCCTGGGTGGAAGTGAGTTCCGCGCTGGCGGACGAGGATCTCGCCGGCCTTGACGAGCTGGCCGCCGAAGCGCTTGACGCCGAGCCGCTGGGCGGCGGAATCGCGACCGTTACGTGAGCTGGAAGCGCCCTTCTTGTGTGCCATGTCAGTGTGCTCCCTGTCGCTACTTGATTCCGGTGACCTTCAGGACCGTCAACGGCTGACGGTGACCCTGACGCTTGTGGTAGCCGGTCTTGTTCTTGAACTTGTGGATGCGGATCTTCGGGCCCTTGGTGTGCTCGAGCACCTCACCGGTGACCGCGACCTTCTCCAGGTCCTTGGCGTCGCTGGTGACCTTGGCGCCGTCGACGACCAGGGCGACGGGCAGGGAAACGGAAGCGCCGGCCTCGGCCTCGAGCTTCTCGACCTTGACTATGTCTCCAACGGCGACCTTGTACTGCTTGCCGCCGGTCTTGACGATTGCGTACGTCGCCATCGTTTCCTCTGCCTAGTTCTGCGGGCGCACGCTAACCGAGGCTGCGTGCGCGGGTCTGGGGGTGCGGGATCTTGAGCCCGCTGCCACCGGCGACGGACGCCTGGCGACAACTGGTCAAGGGTACGTGACCAGCACCGGGAGGGTCAAACCGCCACCCTAGGACGTCGGCGGCCCCGCTGGTCGAGCCGCCGCCCGGCGCCGCGGACGCCGTTCCGGCACCGCCGGCTCCGGCGCCACGACCGGCTGGTCATCGTCGTATTCGTCGGAGTCGGCGTCGTCCTCGTCGTCGAGGTCGTCGTCGAGGTCGTCGTCATCGTCGTCGGAGTCGGCGTCGTCCTCGTCGTCATCGACGTCGAGGTTGTCCTCGTCGAGGTCCTCGTCGTCTTCGTCGAGGTCGACGTCGATTTCGTCGTCCTCGTCGTCGTCGGAATCCTCGTCGTCAGAGTCGTCGTCCAGGTCTTCCTCGGCAACATCCTCGGCGGCCTCCTCGACGGTCTCGAGAGCCTCTTCGGACTCCTCGCCGTCGGTCTCCCGCTCGAGCTCGTCAGCGAGCTCCTCTTCGGCCTCGTCGTCCTCGTGCTTGCCGTTGGCCGCCGCCATCGCCTTGAACATCGGGTGCTCACTGGTGTGCTGCGGAACCTTCGCCACCGGCGCTTCGTCGGTCTCGGTACGGCCGCGCTTGCCACGCTTGCCGCGTCGGCCACCACCGCCGCCGCTCCCCGACTCGGACTTGCGCCCGGCGGCCTGGGCCGTGTCGACCGGGTCGGCGTGCAGCACGATGCCCCGCCCGGCGCAGTGCGTACAGGTGGTGGAGAACGCCTCGACAAGCCCGGTGCCCAGCCGCTTGCGGGTCAGCTGGACCAGGCCGAGCGAGGTCACCTCCGACACCTGATGGCGGGTACGGTCGCGGCCCAGCGCCTCGGTCAGCCGCCGCAGCACGAGGTCACGGTTGGACTCCAGCACCATGTCGATGAAGTCGATGACCACGATGCCGCCGATATCGCGCAGCCGCAGCTGGCGCACGATCTCCTCGGCCGCCTCGAGGTTGTTCTTGGTGACCGTCTGCTCGAGGTTGCCGCCCGCACCGGTGAACTTGCCGGTGTTGACGTCGACGACCGTCATCGCCTCAGTGCGGTCGATCACCAGCGTGCCGCCCGAGGGCAGCCACACCTTGCGGTCCAACGCCTTGGCCAGCTGCTCGTCGATGCGGTGCACGGCGAACACATCCGGGCCATCAGGCCCACCCGCCGGCTCGTACTTCGTCAGCTTCGAAACAAGGTCCGGCGCAACGGAATTGACGTAGTCATTGATGGTCTGCCAGGCGTCGTCGCCGGAGACGATCAGCCCGGAGAAGTCTTCGTTGAACAGATCGCGGATCACCTTGACCAGCACGTCGGGCTCTTCGTACAGCGCGACGGCGGCGCCGGCCTTGTTGCCCTTGACCCGCTCGGCTTCCTCGGCGATCTTGGTCCAGCGTTCCTGGAGGCGTTCGACGTCGCCGCGGATGTCTTCTTCCTTGACGCCTTCCGAGGCGGTCCGGATGATCACGCCGGCATCGTCGGGCACCACGTCGCGCAGGATTTCCTTGAGCCGCTGGCGTTCGGTGTCGGGCAGCTTGCGGCTGATCCCGGTCGACGATGCACCCGGCACGTAGACGAGGTAGCGCCCGGCCAGCGACACCTGGGTGGTCAGCCGCGCACCCTTGTGGCCGACCGGGTCCTTGCTGACCTGGACGACGACGTAGTCGCCGGGCTTGAGGGCCTGTTCGATCTTGCGCTGCGCGCCGCCGAGTCCGGCGGCTTCCCAGTTGACCTCGCCGGCGTAGAGCACACCGTTGCGGCCGCGGCCGATGTCGACGAACGCCGCCTCCATCGAGGGCAGCACGTTCTGAACGATGCCGAGATAGATGTTGCCGACCAGCGAAGCCGACGCCGCCGACGTCACAAAGTGCTCGACGACGACACCGTCTTCCATGACGGCGATCTGGGTGTAGCGAGCCCCTTCATGCGGTGGTTCGGTGCGGATCTTGTCGCGCACCACCATCACGCGTTCGACGGCCTCGCGGCGAGCCAGGAATTCGGCCTCGGACAGGATCGGCGGGCGCCGGCGGCCGGCATCGCGACCGTCGCGGCGGCGCTGACGCTTGGCCTCCAGGCGGGTGGAGCCGCTGATGCCTTGAATTTCGTTGGAGTCGCGTTCCTTTTCCTTGCGCGGGGCGCGCTCGTGGACGACGGTGTTCGGCGGATCGTCGGCCGAGCCGCTCTCGGAGTCGTCGCCGCCACCGGTCTTGCGGCGCCGCCGTCTGCGGCGCCGGCGGGTCGCACCCTCACCGGTGCTCGACTCGTCGTCGCTGTCGTCGTCATCGCTGTCGGATGCGTCACCGGACTCGGCGGTTTCGTCGCCCTCGGTCCGCTCGGCGTCGTCTCCGCCCTCACCCTCCGGACCGCCCTGCTCACCGCGACCGCGGCCGCGGCCACGGCGGCCACGGCGTCGCCGCCGGTTGGCGGGACGTTCGGACTGATCACTGTCCGTATCGCCGCCGGATTCGTCCTCGTCGTCCTCGTCGTCGTCTTCGGCCTCGTCATCGTCCTCGACCTTGCGGTGCTTGGGCTCGGCTTCGACGGGCTGAGGCGCGACGAACAGCGGCATGAAGGCCGACTGCTCGACGGTCTCGACAGTGGTGGTGGTTTCCAGGATCAGCCGCGACTCCGGCTCCTCGGCAGTCTCGGGCGTCTCGGCGGCATCGGTCGACTCAGGCTCGGCAGCTGTGGTGTCCTCGGCCACCACGGCAGCGGCCTCGACGGGCTCTTCGGCGCTGACCTCGGGGCTGGCCGCCAGGACGTCGCGCACCCGCACCGCGTCGGTGCGGTCCACGCTGGAGTGCGGGCTTCGGGTGCGGCCGTCGAGCTCGCTGAGGGCGTCCAGCACGCGCCGGCTGGTGGTACCGAGCACCCGTGCCAGCGAATGCACCCTCAAGCGTTCGGGCAGGTCGTCACCGGCGGGTGGCGCCGGGGGTTCCCACTGCGACGGGGTGGGGTTTTCGGGTAGATCCTGATAGAGGTCATCGTTGGCCACGTATTCTCCTCAAGCCCCCGGGCGCGTCCTTTCGACGCGGCCACGCGAGGGCTTCCGCTATGTGCCCGGTAGCTTCCCCCGGGCTTTTTATGGTCTCGCTCCGAGGCGCTCGTGATGAACGCGTTCGGTGCCTGGCTGAATGACGGCTGTGACGGTCGGCGCCTCACCAGGTGGTGGTCGCGCACGTCGTAAGTCTTCATCCGGATGGGCTTTGGGGGCTCATCCGCAGCCAGTATCCCACACCGCGGGGGCTGTTCGGACGACAGTGGCGCGGGAAGTGCGCTCAGTTGTTGGGAAACCAGAGGCTGATCTCGCGCTCGGCCGACTCCGGCGAGTCCGAGCCGTGCACGAGGTTGAACTGTGTCTCCAGGCCGAAGTCGCCCCGGATCGTGCCGGGAGTGGCCTTCTCTACGGGGTCGGTGCCCCCGGCGAGCTGCCGGAACGCCGCGATGGCGCGGGGGCCCTCGAGGACCGCCGCGACGACCTTTCCGGAGGTGATGAACTCCAGCAACGAGTCGAAGAACGGCTTGCCCTCGTGTTCGGCGTAGTGCGCGCGAGCCAGCTCGTCACTGACCTGCTTGAGCTCTAGGGCAGCGAGGGTCAGGCCTTTGCGTTCGATTCGGCTGATGATCTCCCCGACCACCTGCCGCTGGACGCCGTCGGGCTTGATCAGGACCAGGGTTCGCTCGCTCACGGCGGACAGCGTACCCGTCAGTCACTTGGTTGCTGCTGGCCGGGCAGCAGGCCGCGGCGCTGCCTGCGCAGGACCTCAGCGCGCAGGTAGGCGAGGATCGCCCACACCACCACGAACAGCAGTCCAACCATCCCCACGGCCGGATAGACGAAGAATCCGGCGACCAGGATGAACTGCACGGCCAGGTTCAGCCAGATGGCATACGGCCGGCCCTGCACACCGGCCAGCAGCACCAGGAAGACCGCGAATCCCACGAGGTACGCCGTCGACCACGCGCTCAGTCCGCCGCCGACCATGCTGACCACCGGCAGCGCCAGCAGCACGACGATCGCCTCGAGGATGAGGGTGCCGGCCATGACCCCGCGGAAGCTCTTCCAGGGGTCCGGAGCAGCTGGGCCGGCGACATCGGGCTCACGTGCCGCTGGTGTCTCTGGCGTGTCGCTCATTGCGGGTCCTTCCCGAACAGGGTGCGTGCCGCCCCCGCCGTCACCACGGATCCGGTGATGACGATGCCCGCGCCGGAGAAGCCGTCTTCGGCCGCGGAATCCTCCACAATCGCGGTCGCGACCTCGATCGCGTCGGGCAGCGTGTCGGCCCGGACCACCCGGTCCGGCCCGAAGATCTCTTCGGCCCGCAGCGCCAGGGCGTCGACCTCCAGCGCGCGCGGCGAGCCATTGTGGGTGACCACGATCTGGTCGAACGCCGGCTCCAGCGCGGTGAGGATGCCGGTGACGTCCTTGTCCCCCATCAGCGACAGCACGCCGACGAGGAACCGGAAGTCGAACTCTTCAGCGAGCGCGTCGGCCAATGCGGTGGCGCCGGCCGGATTGTGTGCGGCGTCGAGAAACACCGTCGGCGCGCTACGAATCCGCTCGAGCCGCCCGGGACTGGCCGCTGCGGCGAATCCGGCCCGCACTGTGTCGACGTCGAGCTGGCGGTCGGCGCCGGCGCCGAAGAACGCCTCGACCGCGGCCAGCGCGACGACGGCGTTGTGGGCCTGATGCTCACCGTGTAGTGGCAGGAAGATGTCGGAGTACACCCCGCCGAGGCCCTGCAGCTGCAGCACCTGTCCCCCAACGGCGACCTGGCGGCCGAGGACGGCGAACTCGGAATCCTCACGAGCCACCGCGGCGTCAGAGGAAACCGCTTGGGCCAGAAGCACTTCCATCGCCTCGGGAGCTTGGCGGCCGATGACTGCGACGGTGTCGGTCGGCACCAGCTCGCCGCGCGGCGCGCCGATGATGCCGGCCTTCTCGCGGGCGATCTCGCCGATGGTGTCACCGAGGTATTCGGCGTGGTCGATGCCGATCGGGGTAATCACGGCGACGGGCGCGTCGACGACGTTGGTGGCGTCCCAGCGGCCGCCCATCCCGACCTCGACGACGGCGATGTCGATGGGCGCGTCGGCGAATGCGGCGAACGCCATCGCGGTCAGCACCTCGAACTTGCTCATCGCCGGACCACCATCGGCCTGCGACTGCGCGTCGACGAGCTGTACGAACGGCTCGATCTCGCGGTAGACCTCGACGTAGCGGGCCGGGCTGATCGGTTCGTTGTCGATTGCGATGCGTTCGACCGCGGACTGCAGGTGTGGGCTGGTGGTGCGCCCGGTGCGGCGGCTGAACGCAGTCAGCAGCGCATCGATGATGCGGGCCACCGACGTCTTGCCGTTGGTGCCGGCGATGTGGATCGTCGGGTAGCTCAGCTGCGGTGAGCCGAGCATCTCCATCAGCGCCTCGATCCGCGCGGTGCTGGGCTCGAGTTTCGTTTCTGGCCAACGCTGGTCGAGCAGGTGCTCCACCTGCAGGAGTGCGGCGATCTCGTCGGGTGTGGGGTCGGTCATGCCAGCGCAGCCAGTCGGGCGGTGATCCGCTCGACTTCCTCGCGGGCCAACTGCTGGCGGCCGCGGATCTTGGCGACGACGTCGTCGGGCGCCTTGGCCAGGAATGCCTCGTTGTCGAGTTTGGCTGTGGTGCCTGCCAATTCCTTGTTCGCGGCGGCCAGATCCTTTTCGAGGCGACGACGTTCGGCGGCCACGTCGACGGTGCCCGAGGTGTCGACCTCGACGTTGACGGTGCCTGCCGACAGCCGGACCTCGATATGCGCGCTGGCGTTGAAGTCGGCACTCGCATCGGTCAGCCAGGCCAGTGCGGTGACCGCAGCGACCTGACCGCCCAGGCCGGCCGCATCGACACCGGAGAGCCGGGCCGGGACCTTCTGCCGGTCGGCCAGACCCTGATCGCTGCGGAACCGGCGGATCTCGGTCACCAGCTTCTGCACATCGGCGATCCGTTGCGCGGCAACCTGATCCAATGCGACGCCGGACGCTGCCGGCCATTCGGCGATCACCAGTGACTCGTTGTTCGTCAGGGCTTTCCACAGCGCCTCGGTGACGAACGGCATCACCGGGTGCAACAGCTTGAGCAGGACATCCAGCACCGCTGCCAGCACCGCTGTGGTATCCGAAAGCCCCTCGGCAAGCTGAACTTTGGCCAACTCGAGGTACCAGTCGCAGAATTCGTCCCAGGCGAAGTGGTAGAGCGATTCGCAGGCTCGGCTGAACTCGTAGCCGTCGAACGCCGAATCCACCTCGGCGCGAACCTCTTCAAGGCGGCCGAGGATCCACCGGTCGGCGTTGGTGAGCTCGGCGATATCGGGCAGCAGCGCCGGGGCGGCGCCGTTCATCAGCGCGAACCGGGTGGCGTTGAACAGCTTGGTGGCGAAGTTGCGCGACGCCCTGGCGTGGTCCTCACCGATCGACAGATCGCCGCCGGGGCTGGCGCCGCGGGCAAGGGTGAACCGCAGCGCGTCCGCGCCGAACAACTCCACCCAGTCCAGCGGGTCGATACCGTTGCCACGGGACTTGCTCATCTTGCGGCCGTGCTCGTCGCGGATCAGCCCGTGCAGGAAGACGTTCTCGAACGGCACCTGCGGACCCCGCGCACCGTCGAGCGTGATGATCTCATCGCCCGAGACGAACGTGCCGAACATCACCATGCGCGCGACCCAGAAGAACAGGATGTCGTAGCCGGTGACCAAAACGCTTGTCGGATAGAACTTCTCGATCTCCGGGGTGCGTTCCGGCCAGCCCATCGTGGAGAACGGCCACAGCGCCGACGAGAACCAGGTGTCCAGGACGTCCGGGTCCTGCTCCCAACCCTCGGGCGGGGCCTCGTCGGGTCCGACGCACACTTTCTGACCGTCCGGGCCGTGCCAGATCGGGATGCGGTGCCCCCACCACAGCTGTCGCGAGATGCACCAGTCGTGCATGTCGTCGACCCAGCCGAACCAGCGCGGCTCCAGGCTCTTCGGGTGGATCACGATGTCGCCGCCGCGCACCGCATCGCCGGCCGCCTTGGCCATCGACTCCACCTTCACCCACCACTGCAGGCTCAGCCGCGGCTCGATCGGCTCACCGCTGCGTTCGGAGTGCCCAACGCTGTGCAGGTACGGCCGCTTCTCGGCGACGATGCGGCCCTCTTCGGCCAGCGCTTCGCGCACGGCGACCCGGGCCTCGAACCGGTCGAGTCCGTCGAATCGTGTTCCGGTACCCGCGATCCGGCCCTTGGTGTCCATGATCGACGGCATCGGCAGGTTGTGCCGCACGCCGATCTCGAAGTCGTTCGGGTCGTGCGCCGGGGTGACTTTGACTGCGCCGGTGCCGAATTCGGGGTCGACGTGCGCGTCGGCGACAATGATGATCTGCCGGTCCAGAAACGGGTGCGGCAAGCTCTGGCCGACCAGATGCCGGTAGCGCTCGTCGTCGGGGTGCACTGCGACGGCGGTGTCGCCGAGCATGGTCTCCACACGGGTGGTAGCGACGATGATATGGGGCTGTGCGTCCTCCAAGGAGCCGTAGCGAAACGACACCAGCTCGCCCTCGACGTCCTCGTACTTGACCTCGAGATCCGAGATCGCCGTCTCCAGCACCGGCGACCAGTTGACCAGCCGCTCGGCCTGATAGATGAGCCCGGCGTCGTACAGCCGCTTGAAGATTGTGCGCACCGCCCGGGACAGTCCCTCGTCCATGGTGAACCGGTCCCGGCTCCAGTCGACGCCGTCGCCTAGGCGGCGCATCTGGGCGCCGATGGTTCCGCCGGACTCCCGCTTCCAGTCCCACACCTTGTCGACGAACAGCTCGCGACCGAAGTCTTCCTTGGTCTTGCCGTCCACGGCGAGCTGCTTTTCCACCACGCTCTGGGTGGCGATGCCGGCGTGATCCATCCCCGGCAGCCACAGCACCTCGTAGCCCTGCATGCGCTTGCGGCGGGTCAGCGCATCCATCAACGTGTGATCCAGCGCGTGACCCATGTGCAGGCTGCCGGTGACGTTGGGCGGCGGCAGCACGATCGAATACGCGGGCTTACCGCTGGTGGCGTCGGCCGTGAAATAGCCGGAGTCGACCCAGCCCTGATACATCCCGGTCTCTACGGCGCCCGGATCCCACGACTTGGGGAGGGCGTCAGCGCGAGAGTCGTCAGTGGTGGTCACCCGACAATTCTAGGAATGCGCGCGCACTAGCCGTCGAGGCGGACCGTCTCGAGCGAGATCCCGGCCGCCGGGAACCGGTCGAGCAGGGCATCGCCCATGGCGGCGGCGGGCGTCAACACCCCACGCAGATCGGATAACTTGTCGCGGTCGAGGGCCAGCGCCAGGCCGCATTCCCCGAGCATCACCGACGTTGCTTTGTAACCAGGATCACCCTCCTGGTGGATGGTGGCGCGGTAGCGCGCGCCGGTCGTCGTGGTCGTGTACGTCTCTGCGCGGTAGTAGCCGCGCTCGCGGGCCTGCTCGCTGGGCCCGGTGCCGGGCTTGGGCAGAACGCGCTCCACCAGCCGGCGCGGCAGCACCCCGAAGAACCGGCTGCCCAGCGCGACGATGCCGTTGTTCGCCGCGCTCGCCACGGCCGACACCACCGGCGCGGCGATCGAGGAGCCCACGCTCATGTACTCCGCGTAGCGCAACCGGCGTCCGTAGGCGTAGTCCAGAAGCGCGTTGCTGCGCCGCACGATCCGGGTGTTGTACATCGCCATCACGAAGCCGGTGGTCCACACTCCGGCCAGCTCGGGCGCGATCTCCCGGCCACGCCGCCACGGCAGGTCCGGCTGCGGCCCCAGCTCCGGCTCGACGGCCCGGTCCTGGCTCAGCGTGTACGGATCCTCGAGCATGCGCCGGGTGTTCGGGTCGCTGGACGAGGCGCGGAAAACCTCGACCATCGAGGCGGCCGTCCCGCCGGACACGCCGCCGGAGAACCCGCGCAGGACGAAGTCGGTGTCGCCGAGTTCACCGGTGCCGTCTTTCTGGGCGCGCCGGTAAAGCGCGAACACGCTCATATCCGAAGGGATGGAATCGAATCCGCAGGCGTGCACGATCCGCGCGCCGGTGTCGACGGCCTGCTTGTGGTAGTCGTCGATGCTCTGCCGCACGAACATCGCCTCACCGGTGAGGTCGGCGTAATCAGTGCCCGCGGCCGCGCACGCCGCCACCAACGGCAGGCCGTAGCGGCTGTAGGGGCCGACGGTGGTGATGACGACGCGGGTGCGCGCAGCCATGTCGGCCAGCGACGACGGCGAGGCGGCGTCGGCGGTCAGGATCGGCCAGTCCTGTGCCGATTCGCCGAGCGTCCCCCGCACCGCGAGCAGCTTCTCGGGCGACCGACCGGCCAGCGCGACTTTGATATCGCCACCATGGCGAGCCAGATAGTCGGCGGTGAGCTTGCCGACAAACCCGGTGGCCCCGTACACGACGATGTCGAATTCTCGCTGCGCTGCCGTCATGAAGGCCAACTTACCGGGGCGCGTCAGCCCAGCGTTTCCGGGAACTGCGCGGGCTCCCCCAGCACGTGCTCGGCCAGGAACGCGGTGACGACCTGGTACCAGATCTTGGCATGCTGCGGAGAGAGCACCCAGTGATTCTCCGACGGGAAATACAGGAACCGGTGCGCCGAGGTGCCGTCGTCGGCGGCCGGCAGGCCGGAGGCGGTCAGCAGTTCGTACCACAGCCGCAGCGCCTCGCCGATCGGCACTCGATAGTCCTTGTCGCCGTGGATCACCAGCATCGGGGTGGTGATCTGTTCGACGAAATGGTGCGGCGAATTCGCTTGTGCCATGGCCGGTGTCATCTCCCGAGCCCAGTAGTAGGCACCGTCGGTGGTCGGGCCGAACTGGTCGAGCGCCCACAGGCTCGCGTGCGTGACGATCGCCGCGAAGCGGTCGGTGTGGCCGGCCACCCAGTTGGCCATGTAGCCGCCGAACGACCCGCCCATGGCCGCGGTGCGGCTTTCGTCGATGCGTGGGTCGGCCACCGCGGCGTCGACGGCGGCCATCAGATCCTCGTAGGGCGGCCCGCCCCACGCACCCCAACCGCGCTGGATGAAGTCCTGCCCATATCCAGTCGACAGTGCGGGGTCGGGCAGCAGCACCGCATACCCGCGGGCGGCCATCAGCCACGGATTCCATCGCCACGACCACACGTTCCAGCTGCCCAACGGTCCGCCGTGGATCCACAGCAACAGCGGCGCAGGCTGATCCGTGGAAGGCAGCACCAGCCAGGACCGTACGGTCGTGCCGTCGTCGGTGGTGGCGACGAGCTCGGTCAATTCGCCCGGCAGCTCCGGGGTGTCGACACAGGGCAGCTCGGTGATCGCTCCGCCGGGATCGATGCGCACGGGATGCGGTGGCGCCGCGTAGGAGGTCCGCAGTGCGTAGAGCGTTCCGTCCGGCGCGGCGATGACATTGCTGTAGCTGAAGTCGTCTTCTGTGAGCTGCCGGACTGCCCCGTCGAGGCTGACCCCGAAAATCGGGCATCGTCCGTTGTCGTCTGCGGTGACCACGATCGTCGAGCCGTCGTGCGCCCACGTCACAGATGCCGGCCACCGATCCCATCCGGTGGCGAGCTCCGACCAGTCGCCCGATCTTAAATCGAGGTGGCACAACGTGATTCGGGGAGCCTGCTCGGGAGTGGACGCGGTCTCCCGAGTGAAGGCCACCTGTGTTCCGTCCGGCGATATCGCGGGGTGCTCCAGATCGGCGAAGGGATCGTCGGCGATCACAGAGCGTTCGCCGGTCTGCAGGTCGATGTGCATCAGCACCGACCGCAGCGCCACGCCCGGCGCGGGCACTCGCCAGGTCGCCACCGCGAAGGTACCGTCCGGACTGACGGCGAAGTCCGCCTCGCCGAGGGCCGGCCCGGGGTTTCGGGTCACGTCGGTGAGGCCGCCGTCGGCGGCAACCCGGAACAGGTGGGTCTGCTCCGGACCCAGGTCCTTGTCCCAGTGCCGTACCGGATAGCCGGTGTGCAAGATCGCGCTGATCTTGTTGTCCTTACGCAGTTTTCGTAGTCGGCGTTCGTCATCGACGGTGTCCGAGGACTGCAGCAGCGGCGCGCCGATCACGACGGTGGGTGCGCTGCGCGCCGTCCGCACGGCGGCGATGCCGGCCGGCAGCTCGGCCAGCTGGACGGACTCCCCACCGGCGGCAGGCAGCAGCCAGAGCGCGGCCGGCGGCTTGTCGTCGTCCTCGGTCGGGCGCACCGCGGTGAACAAGAGATCACCGTCGGCGGTGAAGGTCGGTGCGGCTTCGCCTTTCGCACCGCGCGTCAGACGACGCGCCGGGGCCACCCCCGCGGGGTCGAGCTCCCAGAGCGCGGTGACGTATTCGGTCTTGGCGGCGTTGAGTTCGGCAATGGTCGTGACGACGCGCGATCCGTCCGCCGATACCGCCAGCCCGGAAACGCGCGGCAGGGCGATGTAGTCGTCGAGATCGTGGAATGGGCCCGAGGTCATGTCCCGTTGGTAGCACACGCACCGTAGGTTCATCCCATGGCCGAGATCGCAGTCGTCGGAGCGGGCATTGCCGGACTCGCCACAGCTGCGGCGCTGACCCAGTGCGGTCATTCCGTCACAGTGATCGAAGAGCGCACCGACACCAGCTCGGGTGCCGGCATCAGCATCTGGCCCAACGCGCTCGCCGCCCTCGATCACCTCGGCCTCGGTGATGAGGTGCGGGCCGCGCGCGGCCGGATCACCGCCGGTGCCATGCGATGGAAGGACGGCCGGTGGCTGCGCCGCCCCGCTGGCGAGCGGATCGTCACCGCGTTGGGCGAACCGCTGGTGGTCCTGCAGCGCGCCGCACTACGCGACATCCTCACCGGAGCGCTCGCGGCGGGAACCGTCGTCGACGGGCTGGCGGTCCGCGAGCTGAGCTCCACACCCACCGGGATGCGGCTGCTCCTCACGGACTCCTCCACCCGCGACGTCGACGCGGTGGTCGGCGCCGACGGCACCGGTTCGGTGGTGGCCCGCCACCTCAACGGCCCGCTGCCCAACCGCTACGCCGGGTACACGGCCTGGCGCGGGGTCGCGGCGTTCTCCATCGACCCCGACTTGGCGGGTGAGACCATGGGCGCCGGGGCGGAGGTCGGCCACGTCCCGATGGGAGCCGACCGGACGTACTGGTTCGCGACCGAACGCGCTCCGGAGGGCGCGTCGGCGCCACAGGGCGAGCTCACGTATCTGCGGGCCAACTTCGGGTCGTGGGCCGCGCCGATCCCCGCGATGCTGGCCGCCACCGAGCCCGCCGACGTGCTGCGCAACGACCTCTACGACCGCAGCCCCGCCGCACGCTGGGCGGCGGGACCGGTGGTGCTGGTCGGCGACGCCGCCCACCCCATGCGGCCGCATCTGGGCCAGGGCGGCTGTCAGGCGCTGGAGGATGCCGCCGTTCTGGGCGCGTTCGTCGAGCTGTCCCCCGATCTGCCGGCGGCCTTCGCCGCGTTCGCATCGTTTCGCCGCAGCCGGGTGCGAGCGATCGCCAGGGAATCCCGGTTCATCGGCCGGGTGGTCAATCTGCGGCCGGCGGCTTTGAGCGCGCTGGCCAGCCGGGCATCGGTCGTCTTGCCGGAGTTCGTGGTGACCCGCCACCTGGCGTCGATCGCCGCGCGGTCGGCATTCCGGCTGCCCACACGCAACGACGCCCAGCTGGCCTGAGCCGCCGGGCGTCGTCCGCGAGGTTTTAGTGGAGTCCGAGGGCGTTGGCGATCGCGCGGCCCGGATCGTGGAAGGCCTGGCACATCTTGTTGAAGTCGATCGACTTGAACGGGCCGCTCATGACATTGGCGCACGCACCGCCCTGAGCCGGGGCGGCACCAGCGGAGACCGGGGTGGCGAACGCCGGGGTGCCGGCGGCCTGACCGCACTTGGGCCATGCGCCCATGCCCTGCTTGCGGGCGACGTTCTCGGCGACCCGGATCTGCTCCTCACGCGATGCGTGGGCGGCGCTGCCGATGCCGCCGTTGGCCTTCCAGGTGGCGTCGCTGAACTGCAGGCCACCGGAGAACCCGTTGCCGGTGTTGGCGGCCCAGTTGCCACCGGACTCGCACTGTGCGACCGCGTCCCAGTTCACACCGCTGTCTGCACTGGCATTTCCCATGCTCAGAACGAATCCGGCGAGGGCAAGCGCTCCGGAGATGGCTGCGAGGGTGACGATCCTGCGCAAAGTGCTCATTGGTGTGTCCCTTCCCGACAAAGGGGGCACTGGTGTGCCGCTGTGATGTGAATCGCAGCTCGTGATGCAGTTGTTACGGGCGCGTCGATTGATTTCTCTGAGAAATTTGATAAGGAAGTGGCCCAAGAAATAAGGGTGGCGCCGGATCCTCGATCCGGCGCCACCTTCAAGAGAGCTGAATCAGCCGCGTCGGCCGCACACCGGCCAGGCGCCGCGGCCCTGGCTACGCAGGACGTTCTCCGCCACGCGGATCTGCTCCTCGCGCGAAGCCTGATGCGGCGAGCCCGAACCACCGTTGGCGCGCCAAGTGCCCAAGGTGAACTGCAGGCCGCCGTAGTAGCCGTTACCCGTGTTGATCGCCCAGTTGCCGCCGGACTCGCACGCTGCGACCGCGTCCCAGTTCATGCCGTCGGCCGAAGCGGTGCCGGTGCCGATGGTCAGGGGAGCTATGACGGCTGCGCCACCGATGGCGGCCATGCCGAGAGAGCGAGCGAGTGTCTTGCGGACGTTGTTCAACGGTTTTCCTTTCGCCGCGCACGCGCCAACAACCGGTCCGTCGTTTCCGACGGTGCAGTCCTTCACGGACATCCGGAATTCGGGTCGCGCCGTCTCGGTCGGGCACGACAGCGGCGGCCGGCATCACCGCGGAATCACTTCACCCGGTGACCCACAGAAGGACCCGTAGGTCCTCCCCGGCCCCGCTCACACGCAGGGTTTCAATGTGTGGAGTCATATCTGCAGTTGTTTGCCCCCTAAAGGGATCGGGTAGGACCGTACAAAGCCTCACAAGCGAAGTCACATCAGCGACGCGCTTATCTCCGTCAGATCACGGGATGGTTACGACCGAAAGCTATGAGTTGTCTGTGCAGGTCAGATCGGCATTTCACGACCAGGCATTTTGTTGACACGCCCGTAAATTCAGTGACGTTAATCACGCAGAATTTGTGGCCTGCGACACAGATTATCGATAACGCAAGGCTCCAGATCTTGCGAAATTTGCAGATCCCAGCAGCCAACCCCGTCCCACCTGCCCCAATGGTCCCGTCATCGCGAAAGTGGTTAGCTGGCACCCCGGTCGACCACGGGGAGCCGCGGCTGATTTCTGCGCGCCGGTGCAGCGCCGCGCCGGAAGCGCTGGACACCTCGGCGAGATCCATCACATGGTGTCCGAATTACGTTGCCGCTCAAGCGGTTCTGATATCCAAATCGGTCGCCCGGACCGGCATTCGAATTTCGGTGTCGATCGAATTCTCGATCGAGACTGCAATCGACGCGAATGCCGATTATCCGGCGATTTGCTGCGCCAGATCGGTCGGTGAATTGACGTTGGCCAGCGACCGGCTTTCCGGGATCACGATCCGCTGGGTGACGACCGTGTCCGCCAGCGCGCGCATGCTTCTCTGCCCGGCCGAAACCAAGGCATCGATGTGGTCCGCCAGGTCGGTGCGGTAGATACCGGCCAGGTAATGATCGCGGCCATCCCAGGGCAACACGATGTCGACACCTCGATGAGGCGCGAGTTCGTCGATGACGTCAGTGGACAGAAAAGGCATGTCGACGGCGCAGACGAAGGCACGCTCCACCCCGGCCGCGGCGGCGGCCCGAAGCCCGCGTCCGGTGGCCAACAGCGGTCCCACTCCCCGCACCTCGTCACGCAACACCTCCGCGTTCAGCGCGGGCAGCGCCTGACCGGGTGCGGCGATCACGAACACCGGCGTACAGCGAGAGCTCAGCACGGAGACGGTGTACTCGACCATCGTGGTGCCGCCGTCGGGATGCGGCAGCGTGGCTTTGTCCCGGCCCATGCGCCGCGACGCCCCACCAGCCAGTACTACGGCGGCCAGCGGGGCGGGCGTGCTCACGGGTGCGTCTGGGCCCGGTTAGTCGACGGTCCAGGTGTCGCGGCCACGCAGCAGCGATTGCAGCGCGTGCCGGTCGTGCGGGGTGGCCTCCCGGGCCAGGCGGACCTGGTCACGGGCGGCGTCGTCGTACGTCGGCCGGTTGACCTGACGGAAGACACCCATCACGGTGTGCTCGAGGTTCTGGTCGCTCAGTCGCGACAGCGCGAACGCGTAGGCGGAGTCCGCGATCGTCGCGTCATGCACCACGATGTCGGAGGCCGCCACGTCGGCGGTCTTCGCGACGTCCAGTCCGAACCCCGTCTTGACCACGCAGTACTCGCCGTTTGCGCCGAACGTGACCGGCTCGCCCTGGCGGACGTTGATGATCCGCTCCTCGGCGCCTTCCTTGCGAAGCAGGTCGAAGGAACCGTCGTTGAAGATCGGGCAGTCCTGCATGATCTCGACCAGCGCGGCACCGCGGTGCTCGGCAGCCGCCTTCAGCACCTCGGACAGGCCCTTGCGGTCGGAGTCCAGCGCCCGGCCGACGAACGTCGCCTCGGCGCCCAGCGCCAGCGAGACCGGGTTGAACGGATGATCCAACGAGCCCATCGGAGTGGACTTGGTGACCTTGCCGACCTCGGAGGTCGGTGAGTACTGGCCCTTGGTCAGCCCGTAGATCCGGTTGTTGAATAGCAGGATCGTGATGTTGACGTTGCGGCGCAGCGCATGGATCAGGTGGTTGCCACCGATCGAGAGCGCGTCACCGTCACCGGTCACCACCCACACCGACAGATCCGGCCGGGCCAGCGCCAAGCCGGTGGCGATGGTCGGGGCGCGACCATGGATCGAGTGGAAGCCGTAGGTCTCCAGGTAGTACGGGAAGCGGCTCGAGCAGCCGATACCGCTGATGAACGCGATGTTCTCCCGGCGCAGACCAAGATCCGGCAAGAAGTTGCGGATCGTGTTGAGGATGACGTAGTCCCCGCAACCGGGGCACCAGCGGACCTCCTGGTCACTGGTGAAGTCCTTGGCCTTCTGCGGCTCGTCGGTGGTCGGCACCCACGCCGTCTTGGACACACTCGGTGCCAGCAGGTCCGAGCCGATCAGGTCAGTCATGCGTTCACTCCCGCGCCAACATCTGTGCCGGTACTCACGGTAGCTGCCGCAAGCCTGGCGAATTTCGCTTTGTCGCTTTCCTTTTCAGCCAGCGTCCCGTCGAGCGCGGCATCGATGATGCCTTCCAGCTCGTCGGCCAGGAACGCCATGCCCTCCACCTTGGTGACCGACTGGACGTCGACCAGATACGTGCCGCGCAGCAGCAGCGCCAACTGGCCGAGGTTCATCTCCGGGACCACCACGTTCGGGTACTTGCGCAGTACCTCGCCGAGGTTGGCCGGCAGCGGGTTGAGGTGCCGCAGGTGCGCCTGGGCGACCTTGATGCCGCGCCGACGCGCCCGTCGGCATGCTTCACCGATCGGTCCGAACGAGCTTCCCCATCCGAGGATCAGCAACTCGGCATCACCGGTCGGGTCGTCGACGGTGATGTCGGGCACCGTGATGCCGGCGATCTTGGCCTGCCGCAACCGGACCATGAGGTCGTGGTTGGCGGGCTCATAGGAGATGTTGCCGGACCCGTTGGCCGATTCCAGGCCGCCGATGCGGTGCTCCAGCCCGGGCGTACCCGGAACCGCGAACTGGCGGGCAAGCGTCTCCGGGTCGCGGGCGTAGGGCTGGAATGGCTCGCCGGCCTTGGCGTGGTTGGACTCGATCGGCTCGAATTCGCCGATGTCCGGGATGCGCCACGGCTCAGAACCGTTGGCGATCGCGCCATCGGACAGCAGGATCACCGGCGTGCGGTAGGTCAGCGCGATGCGGGCGGCCTCGATGGCCACCTCGAAGCAGTCCGACGGGGTGCTGGCGGCCAGCACGGCCACCGGCGATTCGCCGTTACGGCCGAACATCACCTGCAGCAGATCGGCCTGCTCGGTCTTGGTGGGCAGACCGGTGGACGGCCCGCCACGCTGCACATCGATCACCAGCAGCGGCAGCTCGGCCATCATGGCCAGGCCGATGGCCTCGGACTTCAGCGAGATGCCCGGGCCCGACGTGCTGGTCACGCCCAGTGCGCCGCCGTAGGACGCGCCGATCGCGGCGCCGACGCCGGCGATCTCGTCCTCGGCCTGGAAGGTCAGGATGTTGAAGTTCTTGTGCTTGGACAGCTCGTGCAGGATGTCCGACGCCGGGGTGATCGGGTAGGTGCCGAGCACCACCTGGGTGTCGGCAAGCTGACCGGCGGCGATCACGCCGTAGGCCAGGGCCGTGTTGCCGGAGATCTGCCGGTACTCGCCCGGGGCCAGCTTGGCCGGGGAGATCTCGTAGGTGGTGCCAAACGCCTCGGTGGTCTCGCCGTAGTTCCAGCCCGCCTTCAGCGCGAGGACATTGGCCTCGGCGACATCGGGCTTGCGTGCGAACTTCTCCCGGATGAACGTCTCGCTGGTCTCGATCGGCCGGCCGTACATCCACGACAGCAGCCCGAGCGCGAACATGTTCTTGGCGCGCTGGCCGTCCTTCTTGGTGGCGCCGATCGCCTCGACGGCACCGAGGGTCAGCGTGGTCATCGCAACGGCCTGCACGACGTAGTCGTCGAGCTCACCGGTTTCGAGCGGGTTGTTCTCGTAGCCGACCTTCGCGAGGTTGCGCTTGGTGAACTCGTCGGAGTTCGCGATCACCAGACCACCGCGCGGCAGGTCGCCGATGTTGGCCTTCAGCGCCGCGGGGTTCATCGCGACCAGCACGTCGGGACGGTCACCGGCGGTGAGGATGTCGTAGTCGGCGATCTGGATCTGGAAGGACGAGACGCCGGGCAGCGTGCCCTGTGGCGCGCGGATTTCGGCGGGGTAATTCGGTTGCGTCGCAAGGTCATTGCCGAAGAGCGCGGCCTCAGAGGTGAAGCGGTCACCGGTCAGCTGCATGCCGTCGCCGGAGTCACCGGCAAACCGGATGACGACCTTTTCGAGCTTCTGCCGGTTACCCGTAGCCCCGTTGCCGTTCGGACCCACGTGCCCGCCTTTCGTCCTGTCCCGCCGGGCGTAGATTCAGCGTCGCTGTCAGGTGGACGCGCCGACGGAATCGACAGCCCAGGAGTTGCTGTCACTCGCAGTACCGATTATTGCACTTTCTTAGGCAAGCCCTACCGCGCCTCGGGCGTGACACGCCGCGCGGCCTGCGCCGAAGTCACAGCTCACAGACATGATCGGCAGCCACATGAGACAAAAGTGTGTCGTTCGTCACTCTTTGAGAACGGCATTCTCTAAGAGAAGTGGCTACTGGCGAGTAGCTCTCAGTTGCGGCGCGCCCCCACGCGTTTCTCGAGTTCTCCGGCGACCAGTTCGCTCGCTTTTTCGGCCGCGGCACTCGGGTCGGCACCGGCGGCCCGGTTTGCCACATAACAGGTGGTGAACATGTCGCCGGCGCCGGTCGTCTGCACGCCGTCGACTCGCCACGCGGCCGGCACCCGCACGCGGGCGTCACCGGTATAGATGTCGCAGCCCTCGGAGCCGTAGGTGACCAGGATTTCGGGCACCCCCAGGCGCGCCGCGGTCGATTCGTCGAAGGGTCCGTCGGCGACGATGACGGCCTCGTCCTCGGCGAGCTTGAGGATGGACAGGTGCGCCAGCAGCTCCGGCGGGTAATGGCGGTCGACCACCAGCGGTCCGAGCCGATCGGCGCGAACCAGGCCCTGGCCGTCATAGGCCACCCGGTGACCGCGCTCCGCCAGCAGCGCCAGCGTCTCAGCGGGGAAGTCGGTGCGCAGCAGCGGCGCCAGGTGAATCCACGTCGTCTCCGGATCCGCCGCCTCCACCTCCGTCGCGCTCCACACCGGGCCGATGGCCTCCACCGACATCCGGCGATGATCGACGTCCTCATAATCCAGCCGGAACGCGCTTGTGCACTCCGCGGGCAGGATCCGGATCAGCGAGCCGAACCGGTCGAGCAGCGGCTCGAACAGCGAGTGGTCCTCGTCGGCGGCCAAGGCGACGATCCCGCCCGGTCCCCCGGTGGCCGCCACGGCCACCCCGGAGAACGACGCACACCCGCCCGGGGTCTTCGGGCCGCCGTTGATCACGTCGACGGCCAGATTGCCCAGCACGGTGACACCGGCAACGAGCTCGGCGCGGTGTCGTGCCACGGATCGTTCTCCTCTATCTTGTGCGGGGTTCAGGCGATTTCTATCGTCGCCGTCGGCGCGGAATGCTAGTCGCGGTTTCTTCGAATCGACGACTCGGCGAGCTCAGCCCGGCAGGTTGTACGGGGTGATCACCTGGATCGGGACGGGCCGGGCGGGCTCGCTCGGTAGCGCGCGGTGCTGCTGCAGAATCAGCCGCATCGCCAGCCGGGCGTCGGCGCGCAGATCGTTGTGCAGCACCGCCGAGATCCGACCGTCGCGCAACAGCCTGCGGTTGTCGGCGTCGAGGTCGTGGGCGATAAAGACTCTGCAGACTCGTCCCAATTGTTCGAACGCCGCCAGTGTCGCCGTGTTGCCGCCGCCGACGGAATACACGGCCGCCACGTCGGGGTGACGCTCGAGGGCGTCGACCACCAGACGTTCGATGGTGGCGTCGATCCCGTCACTGTCGCTGACCTCGACGATGCCGCGCCCGGATTTGCGCAGCCCCGTCCGGAAGCCGACCTCGCGTTCGGCCTCACCCCGAAACACCGTGCGGCTCAGCGTGATCAGCACGTCGCCGGACCTCTCACCGAGCCATGGTCCATCAGGTAGGCCGCGGTGACTCCGGCTCCGTGGTTGTCGATGCCGACATAGGCGCAGCGCGCACTGGCCGGGACGTCGGTCGCGTAGGTCACCACCGGAACGCCATTGGCCACCAGCCGGTCAACGGCCTCGGCCACCTCGGGTTCGTCCTGCGCCTTGAGGACGACCCCGTGACTGCCCTTGATCCGGGCGAGGGTTTCCACCATCTGGTCCGTCGCCCCGGACTCCCACAGGTGAAAACGGGCGCGCAGCATGGCCGGTGCGAACGCGGGCAGCTCGGCCTCGACCGCGGCACGGAAGGCATCGGAGAACCGCTGCGGTGTCTGCATCACCACGTCGAGAAGGAAACGGCGTCCATTGAGCCGCAACTGCGATTGCTGCTTCTCGAGATCGTCGATCGCGTGCAGCACCTCGGCGCGGGTGGCCGCTCGGACCCCGGGCCGGTCGTTGAGCACCCGGTCGACGGTCGCCTCGGACAACCCGGACTGCTGGGCGATCTCGCGGACCTTGAAGCGGTGCGCCATGTTTCGCACTCTACGGCTCTGATGGCTTTTTGATGGGTCTCTGGTGTTGATTGCGGCTTGGATCACAGCAAGACTTGCCGCATGGTCGAGGTGAGTGCACGGGCGCAGCCGTGGTTGAGCGAGGCGGCATTTCAGCTCGACGAGCTGCGGACGCTCACCGAGCGGGACACCGATCTGAGTGCCTACCCGCACGCCGCCGAGGTGCGGCAGAACGTGCTGGTGTACTCCGCCGCCGAGATGGCGCGCGCCGACCGGCGGGCGTTGCAGGCCGAACTCATCACGGCGCTGGCCGAGGGGCCCGGCGTGATCGTGTTCGCGGGTGCGTTCCCGACCCCGGTCGTCGATGCCACGAGCGCGGCGTTCTTGGCGCTGATCGCCGATCAGCGGCGGGCCGGCCGTTCGGCGGGTGACCATTTCGGCGCGGCGGGCGCCAATGACCGGGTGTGGAACGCCGCCCAGAAACTCGCGTTGCACTCCCCCGAGGCCTACGCCGAGTACTACGCCAGCGACCCGCTGGCCCTGGTCTGCCAGGCCTGGCTCGGCCCGCGGTACCAGGTCACCTCTCAAGTCAATGTCGTCAATCCCGGTGGCGCCGCGCAGGTTCCACACCGTGACTACCATCTCGGCTTCGTCGCACCCGGCCAGCTCACGGACTACCCCGCACACGTGCACCGGCTGTCGGCAACGCTGACTTTGCAGGGCGCCGTCGCGCACACCGACATGCCACTGGAGAGCGGGCCGACCATGCTGCTGCCGTACTCGCAGCTGTTCGAGGGCGGTTACGTCGCGTTCAACCGTCCGGAGTTCATCGATTACTTTGCCGCACACCATGTTCAGATACCGTTGAGCAAGGGCGACGCGGTGTTCTTCAACCCCGCGCTCTATCACGGCGCGGGCGCCAACACGTCCGCTGATGTGCGCCGGATGGCCAACCTGTTGCAGATCTCCTCGCCGTTCGGCCGGGCGATGGAAGCACTGGACCGGACCGCGATGGTGCGTGCGGTGTACCCCGCACTGCGGGCCATGAAGGCTGCGGGCCGATCGCCGGCGGAGTTGCTCAACGCCGTGGTGGCCACTGCCGAGGGCTATCCCTTCCCCACCAACCTGGACCGCGATCAGCCGATCGGAAGTTTGGCGCCGCCAAGCCAAGTCGACGTCGTGCTGGCCGCACTGGCCGACGACCTGACCCCCGAAGCCCTCGACGTCGCGCTGCGCGACCAGAACGAACGGAGAATTCCATGACGACACTCGGTGTCATCGGCCTCGGCCGGATCGGTGCCTTTCACACCGACACACTGAGTCAACTCGACGGCGTCGACGGACTCGTCATCACCGACGAGCGTCCCGATGTCGTCGCCCAGGTTGCGACGAAATACGGTGTGCGATCCGTCGATTCGGTCGAGGCGTTGCTGGCGTCCGGTATCGACGGCGTCGTCGTCTCGGCGGCGACCCCGGCGCACGCCGAACTGACGCTCGCCGCCGTCGAACGCGGGTTGCCCACGTTCTGCGAGAAGCCGGTGGCCTCCACCGCCGCCGAGAGCGCCAGGGTTGCCACCGCGATCGCGCGAGCCGGCGTGCCGGTGCAGATCGGGTATCAGCGCCGGTTTGACGCCGCGTTCGCCGCGGCCAAGTCCGCCGTCGACACCGGTTCCCTGGGCCCGCTGCACACCGTCCGCAGCACCACGATGGATCCCGCTCCCCCGCCGATGGACTACATCGCCGGCTCCGGCGGCATCTTCCGCGACTGTGCGGTCCACGATTTCGACACCGTCCGCTGGATCACCGGGCAGGAAGCCATCGAGGTCTACGCCACCGGAACCGTGCAGGGCGATCCGCTGTTCGCCGACTACGACGACGTCGACACCGCGGCGGTGGTGGTCCGGTTCGAGGGCGGCGCGCTCGGAGTCATCTCCAACGCGCGCTACAACGGCCGCGGCTACGACTGCCGGCTGGAGGTACACGGGTTCAACGACACCATTGTCGCCGGCTGGGACCAGGGTGTCCCGGTGCGAAACGCCGACGCCCACAACGACTTTCCCACCGGGCAGCCACACCACTTCTTCATGGACCGCTTCACCGAGGCGTTCCGCACCGAACTCAGCGGATTCGTCGACGTCGTCAAGGGCGGCCCGGTGCGCGGGGCCACCGTGGCCGACGCCGTCGAGGTCGCCTGGATCGCCGAAGCCGCCACCGAGTCGCTGCGTCGCGGCCGGCCCGTTCGTATCAAGGAGGTACGCCAGTGAAGATCGCCGGAGCCCCGATTTCGTGGGGTGTGTGCGAAGTGCCGGGGTGGGGCTATCAGCTCGACCCGGAGCGGGTGCTGTCCGAAATGGGTCAGGCCGGCCTGTCGGCCACCGAGCTCGGCCCGGAGGGTTTCCTGCCCGCCGAGCCGGGCGAGCTGACTGCCCTGCTGAATCGACACGGCCTGAGCTGTGTCGGCAGCTTCGCGCCGGTGGTACTGCACGACGCCGGCCACGACCCGGTTCGCGACGTTACCGGTGTGCTGGATTCCCTTGTGGCCGCGGGTGCTTCGATGCTCGTGCTCGCCGCGGCCACCGGCACCGACGGCTATGACTCGCGGCCCGACCTGGACGACGACCAGTGGTCGACGCTGCTGACCAATCTCGACCGGCTGGCGGCCGCTGCCGCCGAGCGCGGCATCACCGCGGTGCTGCACCCCCATGTGGGCACGCTCGTCGAGACCGGCGAGGAGGTGGCCCGGGTGCTGGCCGGGTCGACGATCTCGCTGTGCCTGGACACCGGGCACCTGCTGATCGGCGGCACCGACCCACTGCAGCTGGCCCGCGCGGTGCCCGGCCGGATCGCCCACACCCACCTCAAAGACGTCGACGCGGCGCTGGCCGCACGGGTGCAATCCGGCGAGCTGACCTACACCGAGGCGGTGGCCCAGGGCATGTACACCCCGCTGGGCACCGGCGACGTCGATATCGCCGGGATCGTTGCGACATTGCGGGACAACGGCTTCGACGGGTGGTTCGTGCTCGAGCAGGACACCATCCTGGACGGTGAGCCCAGCGGCCAAGGCCCGCTGCGCGATGTGCTGGCCAGCGTCGCCTACCTGCAGAAGGTCGCCGGCGGCGTGCTTGCATGAGTCTGCGCATCGGCGTGCTCGGCGCGTCCCGCATCGCCGAGCAGGCGATCGTCGGGCCGGCCCGCGAGTTGGGGCACCGGCTCACGGTGGTGGCCGCCCGCGATCCGCAGCGCGCCCGCCGGTTCGCCGACGCGTACGGCGTGGAGCGGGTCGCGGCCGGCTATGCCGACGTGATCGAGGACCCGCAAATCGACGTCGTCTACAACCCACTGGCCAATGCCCTGCACGCGCCGTGGAACCTGGCCGCGATCAAGGCCGGCAAGCCGGTGCTCACCGAAAAGCCGTTCGCGCGTAACCACACCGAGGCGCACGACGTCGCCGAGGCGGCGGGGGCTGCGGGTGTCAGCGTGCTGGAAGGTTTCCACTACCTGTTCCATCCGGTGACCCAGCGGATGTTCGAGCTGGCGGTCGGGGGCGAGCTCGGCGAGATCCGCCACGTCGAGGTGCGGATGGCGATGCCGGCACCCGAGCCCGGTGACCCGCGCTGGTCGCTGGAGCTGGCGGGCGGGGCGCTGATGGACCTCGGCTGCTATGGCCTGCACATCATGCGCCAGCTCGGCACCCGCGGCCTGGGCCGTCCGTCGATCACTGCCGCCCACGCCTCGCAGCACAGCCCCGGCGTCGACGAGTGGTGCGACGTCGAGCTGCGCTTCCCATCCGGCGCCACCGGCTGCAGCGCCAATACCATGACGGCAGAGGCGTATTCGTTCACCATCAAGATCGTCGGCACCAAAGGTGACGCTACGGCGCATGACTTCATCAAGCCCCACACCGATGACCGGATCACGATCCGCACTCCGGGCGGAACCAGCGTCGAACACCTGGGCACTCGCGCGTCATACACCTACCAGCTCGAGGCGTTCGCCGCCCACGTCCTCCACGGCGAACCGCTGCCGATCGGCATCGAGGACGCCGTGCAGAACATGCACTACGTGGATGCCGCCTATCGCGCCGCCGGTATGTCGCCGCGCTGACACTTCTGCGGCGGGCCGCCATCGGGCACGATGGCAGACATGCCGCAATCCTTTCCCGACGGCCACTGGGGGCGAGAAGACATCTCCCCGCTGTTCAAGCCGGTGTTCGCCTTCGCCTCGACCGCGGTGGGGTCGAGGTTCATCCGGGCGCTCGTGCCGCTGGATCGTCGGGTGCTGCGAGCCACCAAGGGCAAGTACACCTTGTTCGGTCCGACGTCGATGCCTGAACTGTTGCTGACCACGACGGGCCGCAAGTCCGGCCAGCCGCGGCTGTCGGCGCTGAGCTATCTACGCGACGGCGACAGCCTGTTGGTACTCGGCAGCAACTTCGGCCAGCAGCACCACCCGGCCTGGACTCTGAACCTGCTCGCCAACCCGGAGGCCACTGTGGCCATCAACGGCACCGAGATCCCGGTGACCGCAGCCTTGGTGACGGGTCCGGAGCGCGATGCCGGGCTTGCGCGCTTCCTGGCCTACCCGATGTATCAGGCCTATCGCACCCGGACCGACCGGGAGCTGCGGCTGTTCGCGCTGACGCCTCGCTGACTCAGCGGCCGAGCTCGTGCGACAGTGCCTCGAGCTCGTCACCGCCGGCCATCTGCTGGGTCAGGTGCTCGAGCGTGATCTCGTCGTAGGCGCAGTCCAGCTTCTGGCGGCCACGGTTGAGCAGCACGAAGTGGTCACCGACCATATGCGCGTGGTGTGGGTTGTGGGTGATGAATACGACGCCGAAGCCGGCCTCTTTGGCGGCGGTGATGTATTTGAGCACCACGCCGGACTGCTTGACGCCGAGCGCGGCGGTCGGCTCGTCGAGGATCAGCACCCGCGCGCCGAAGAACACCGCACGGGCGATCGCCACGCACTGGCGCTGACCGCCGGACAGTGAGCCGATCGGCACGTCGACGTCGGGCAGGTCGATGCCCATCTTCGACAGCTCTGTCAGCGTGGTGGCCCGCATCGCGTTGGAGTCCAGCGCCCACGGGAAGCTCTTTTTGCGAATCTCCTGACCCAGGAAGAAGTTTCGCCACACCGGCATCAGGGGGACGACGGCGAGGTTCTGGTACACCGTGGCGATGCCCTTGTCCAAGGCGTCGGCGGGTGAGGTGAACCTCGTGGGTTCGCCGTCGAGCAGCAGCTCGCCTTCGGTCTGCTGGTGCAACCCCGCGATGATCTTGATCAGCGTGGACTTGCCCGCGCCGTTGTCACCGAGGATGCCGGTCACCTCACCGGCGTGCACACGCAGCGAGATGTCCTTGAGCGCGGTGATGTTGCCGTAGGTCTTGCAGACGTCTTTCAGCTCGACGAGCGGCACCTTGCCGCCGGACGGCGCTTCTTCGGTAGGACGGTCCATGGTCGCGGTCACTCTTCTCTCACCTCTTGGCGGCGTAGTTACGGAAGGCGTTGTTGGCGATCACCGCGAACAGCAGCATCGCGCCGAGGAAGAACTTGAACCAGTCGGGGTTCCAGCCCGCGTAGACGATGCCCTGGTTGGTCATACCGAAGATGAACGCACCGATGGCGGCCCCGACGGCGGTGCCATACCCACCGGTCAGCAGGCAGCCACCGATGACCGCGGCGATGATGTAGAAGAACTCGTTGCCGATGCCCTGGCCGGACTGCACCGTGTTGAACGCGAACAGCAGGTGCATGCCGACGAACCAGGCGCAGAAGCCGACGAACATGAACATCCCGATCTTGACCTTGGTCACCGGAACACCCACGGCGCGAGCGCTTTCCGCGTCACCGCCGACCGCGAAGATCCAGTTGCCGATCTTGGTCTTGAACAGCACCCAGGTGGCCACCGCGGTGAAGACCAGCCACCACACGACCGTGATGCGAATGCTCACACCGAACAGGGTGAACGACGAGGCGAACACCTTCTGCGCGGAATCCCAGCCTTCCATGTCGTTCACGCTCTGCGTGGCCACCTGCCCAGCAAGGAGTTTGGTGACGGCGAGGTTGATGCCGGCCAGCATGAAGAAGGTGCTCAGCGTGATGAGGAACGACGGAATCTTGGTCTTCATCACCAGGAAGCCGTTCAAGAAGCCGACTCCCAGCGCCAGGATCAGCGCCAAGCCGGCGCCCGCCCACAGATTGAGGTGCAGGTTGTAGGACAGCATCGACGCCGCCAGCGAACTGAAGGTCACCGCGACTCCGGTCGACAGGTCGAACTCACCGCCGATCATCAGGACGGCGACGCCACAAGCCATGATCCCGATGGTCGAGCTGGCGTACAGCACGGTGGCCAGCGACGAGGCCTGTCGGAAGGGATCGGCGACGATCAGGAAGAAGATGAAGATCCCGACGGCACCGATACCCGCCCCCATCTCCGGCCGAATCAGCAGGCGCTGCAGGCGATTCCGCTCTTTGACCCGTTCGTCGCGAACGACCTTGTGATCGCCGACCTCGAGATCTGCTTGCGTAGTCATGTCTTTCCCCAGGGTCGCTATCGGGTTCCGCCCTTGGCCAATTCGGCCACGGCGTCAACGTTGGACTTGTCGATGAAGGACGGGCCGGTCAGCGTCGGCTGATTGCCACCGATGACGTTCTTGTTGGACAGGTACAGCCACAGCGAATCGACGGCAAGGTAGCCCTGCAGGTATGGCTGCTGGTCGACAGCCCACTGAACGTCGCCCTTCTGGATCGCGTCGACGAGAGCGGCATTGGTGTCGAAAGTGGCCACCTTGGCATTACTCCCCGCGTTCTTCACCGACTGGACGGCGGTCAGCGCGAATGGCGCGCCGAGGGTCAGGACCGTGTCGATGGCCGGATCCTGTTGCAGCTTGGCGGTGATCGTGGACTCGACCGATGGCATGTCCTTGCCGTTGACGTTGAGGATCTCGGTCGCCGGGAAGGTGTTCTTCACGCCGGCGCACCGTGCTTCGAGGTCGACGTGGCCCTGTTCCTGGATCACGCACACGACCTTCTTGGCACCGTCGGCCTGCAGGCGCTTACCCGCTTCCTGACCGGCGATGTACCCGTCCTGGCCGAAGTACTCCTTGACCCCCATCCCCTGCCAGGCGTCCAGACCGGCGTTGAAGGCAACGACGGGGATGCCCTTGGACTCGGCGTTCTGCACGGCGGCCTTCATCGCGTCCGGCTTGGCCAGCGTGACGGCGATGCCCTTGACCCCGCTGTCGATTGCGCTCTGCACGAGATTGGCCTGGTTGGGCGCTTCGGGATCGCTGGAGTAGCGAAGCTCGATGTTGTCCTTCTTGGCTGCGGTCTCCGCACCCTTGCGGACCAGATCCCAGAACGAGTCGCCGGGGACCTCATGGGTGATCATGGCGATCGTCATCCGGGGCGTATCGACGGTGCCTCCGCCGGAGCCGCTGCCGTTGTCCCGGGGCTTGCCACCGGTGGCAGAACAGGCACCGAGCCCGATGACAAGCACACCTGCGCCTGCCATGGCCGCTAGCCGAGTGAACCTCATGACGACTCCTTGTCCATCGCGCACGACACGCTGATACCTCGATGTAATACGGCTCACAGCAGAAAGTCAAGACTTTGTTAGGACATTCGGACTGCAGGTCAAATGTTAGGGTGCTGCCATGACCGACTTCCATCTCGCCGTATGCGCTGAGATGGTGTTCCGCGAGCTGCCGATTCTCGAGCGGGTGCGGCGCATCGACGCACTCGGCTTCGCGGTGGAGATCTGGAGCTGGCACGACAAGGACCTGGCCGCGCTGGCCGCCACCGGTGCACGGTTCTCCTCGATGACCGGCTACCTGCACGGTGACCTGATCGACCCGGCGAGCGCCGACGGGGTGGTGCAGACCGCGGAGCTCAGCATCAAAGCCGCTGAGACACTTGGTGTGCCGCGGCTCAACCTGCACACCGCCGAACTCGTCGACGGCCAGGCCGCCCGCCCGCGGCAGCGGGCCACCGGACAGATGTGGCTGACCGCCCAGCGCACGCTGGAACGGATCGGTGAACTCGGCGCCACAGCCGGCGTCACGTTCTGCGTGGAGAACCTGAACACGATCGTCGACCATCCCGGGGTTCCGCTGGCCCGCGCCAAGGACACGCTGGCGCTCGTCGAGGGCGTCGGCCATCCGAACGTCAAGATGATGTTGGATCTCTATCACGCGCAAATCGGCGAGGGGAACCTCGTCGAGCTGGTCCGCCGCTGCGGCCCGGCGATCGGCGAGATCCAGGTCGCCGACGTCCCCGGCCGCTGCGAGCCGGGCACCGGTGAGATCCACTACCCCGCAATCGGAACGGCATTGCGCGACATGGGATATCGCGGCACCATCGGCCTGGAGGCATGGGCCTCCAGCGACAGCGGGACGGCCCTGGCGGCGTTCCGCACCGCGTTCTCTTGACTCAGTAGCGCGCCCATCGGACGATAACGGTCCCGTCGCCGCCGACCAAGATGCCCCGTCGCTGCATGTTGATCTCGACGTGCTGGTCGGCCGCGGCGATGCGGCGAGCGGGCCCACCCACCAGTTTGGGGCTCGTGGTCAGACACAGCTCGTCGATCTCGTTGTCCGACACCAGCTGTGAGAACAGCGTCGGGCCACCCTCGACGAGCACCCGGTGCAGCCCCAAGGCCCCGAGTCCCTCCCGGATCGCGGCCGAAGCGACGGCCCCACCCCCCATCTCGATGACGTGAGCCCGGGACTCTTCGAGCACGCGCCGCGCCGCCATCTCCGCGCTCGCGGACACGAACACCACCGGCGGTGCCACCGCATTGCTCAGTACCGCGGGCGGAACAACGCCGCGACTGGACACCACGGCCACCGGCAGCCCGGCGGCCAACCCGCGCGACAGCCGCCAGGCCTGCGCATCCGGGCCTAATGCAAGGTTCTCGTACGGCTTGGACTTCGCCGTCGTCGCACCGACCAACACCACATCGGCGACCTCACGCAACCGGCTGAACACCCGCCGATCGGTCGGTGTGCCGAGCTTGCGACCAGAACCCTCGAGCGTCACCGCGCCGTCGATGCTCGCGATGAAGTTGGCGCGGAACAGCGGATGCTGCAACCCGTCTGGGTACGCGAGGAGGTCGCGCAACCCGTCGTCTGTCAGCGACTCGGCCTCGTGCACTGTCGAATGCGGTGTTCCGGCCAGGGCGGTCATAGCGGCACGCTCACATCACCTCGAACCGGGGGCACTGTACGGGTGGCGCGTTGTCGTTCGACCAGGAACAGTGCGGTCCCCGCGCCCAACGCGGCGGCGACCGCCGGCAACACCATCGACTGCGACATGGCCCCGGCCAGCGACGCTTTCGGACCTCCGCCAGAGAGAAGCGCCGCGGTCAACGCGGCGACACTGGCACTCGACAGCGCCGCGCCAAGGTGCCTCGACGTATTACAGAGAGCCGATCCGGCGCCCGCGAGCTCCGCGGGCAACGCACGAGATGCGATGACCGCCAACGGCTCCCACGTGAAGGCGCCGGCCGCACCCACCGTCGCCAGCGGTAGCACCAGCCGCCACACCGGGGTGGCGGGTGTCATCTCCAGCGCCAGCCAGAACAACGCGACCGCCAGCAGTGCGAATCCGAAGATGACGATCGGGCGGGGATCTACACGGTCGACGATCGTTCCGACCACGGGCGCCAGGACAACGGTCGCGACAGCCATCGGCGCGGTGAGTAGCGCGGCGCGTAGCGGCGAAAGTCCATACGCCTCTTCGAGAAAGATCATCAGCGGCACCAGAAACGCCACGAAGGCGAAACTCACCAGAGCGATCCCGGCATTGGACAGAAGGAAGTTCCGATGACGGACCAGCTGCAGCGGAATCAATGGTTCATTCGGGTTGATCGCCTGCCAACCGAAGAAGGCCACGAGCAACCCCACCCCACCGACGAGTGCGAGCCCGATCAACGGCGACCAGCTTTCGCGCTGGCCTTCCTGCAGCCCGAACACGATGAGGCCGATACCGGCGCTGGACAGCAGCACCCCGAGGACATCCATGGGCAGACGGCGGCCGGGCAGCGCCGGGACGAGCCACACCGCAAGCCCGAGCCCGAGTACGCCGATCGGGGCATTGACGAAGAAGATCCAGCGCCAGCCCAAGCCGTCCATGAGCACACCACCGAGGATCGGCCCGGCGAACAAGCCCAGCCCCGTGGTGGCGCCCCAGACGCTCATCGCCATGCCGCGCCGCTCCGCGGGGAACATGCGGGTGATCGCCGTGAAGATCTGCGGGGCCAGCAGCGCCGCACCCGCACCTTGGACGACACGCGCTGTGGTCAGCATTCCGATCGACGATGCCAGCCCGCACCACACCGACGATGCACTGAAGATCGCCAACCCGATCAGGTAGACACCCTTGGGCCCGAACCGGTCACCGAGCCGGCCACCGATCAGCAGCAGTGCCGCGAACGCCAGTAGATAGCCGCTCGTCGCCCATAGGACCGAGCCGTAGTCGACGTCGAAGTCATCCTTGAGGACCGGGTTGGCCACTGCGACGACGGTCGAATCCACCACGATCAGAAACAGGCCGACCATCAGTGCCCACAGCGCGCGGAACGAGTGGCTCTCTGTCACTGTCCCCCCGCCGATTCGACGCAGCCGGAAAGTGGAATTGTCACACGCGTCGGGCGAGTTAGCCGATCAAATCAAAATTCTCGAATTATCAACGCCGCGAGCGGGTTTCGAAAGTGATCTTGATCGAATTTGCCATGTCCGCGATCGCTTCGCATTTCTGCACGGTTCGTGCCCTACTGGCCAATCACTACCTATTCGCCGAAACCGAACGAACCCGCGAATTCTCGCCGCGAGCAGACATAGAATCGCATGAAATTGGCTCTGCCAATCCGATTTTGTGTCTGCTCGGCGATGGGATCCCGCGTCAGCGGTCGACGAGCGTGGTGTCGAAGTAGTACCGAGCGGCGCGATAGCAATGGGTACCGAACTCGACCGCCCGACCGGAATCGTCGAACGCGGTGCGATCCATGGTCAACAACGGGGCACCGGGTTTCTCGTCGAGCAGCTTCGCTTCGCTGCGGCTGGCCGCCTTGGCGCCGATACGCTGACTGGCCAACCGGATGTGCACGCCGCGTCCGCGCAGCGACTGGTACAGCCCGCTTCGCTCGAGTTCCTCGGCGTCCGGGGCGATCTCGACCGGAAGGTAGTTGGTCATCAGGGCCAGCGGCTCTCCGTTGGCGCACCGCAGTCGCTTGATGCAGGCGACCTCGCGGCCTTCGGCCAGGCTGAGCTCGCGGGCGACATCCTCGTCGGGCGGACCGACGCGGTACTCCAGCAGCTGGGTGGTCGGTTCCTGACCCGCGCGGGACAGATCGTCGAACAAGCTGGTCAGTTCGACCCGGCGGTGCACCGGATTCTGGACGACCTGCGTGCCGACACCACGCTTGCGCACCAGCAGACCCTTGTCGACGAGCTCCTGGATCGCACGCCTCGTGGTGGGTCTGGACAGGGTCAGGCGTTTGGCCAAAGCGAGTTCGTTTTCGAACCGGTCGCCGGGCGCGAGTTCGCCACTGCGGATGGCAGCCTCGATGGCCTGGGCGAGCTGATAGTAGAGGGGAACGGGACTTGACCTGTCCAATTCGACCGCCAACGGCACATCGACTCCGATCTCGAACTCGAAAACCCAACAGTAGCTGAAGTCTAACACCGATTGACACAAAGATAGAATGTCAGGACAAAGTATTGACATACCGCTGTGGCGCGGGGCACCCTTCTAACAAGTCCCCAACGAGCCCTGAAGAGAGCTGACGTGACTACTAACCCACCTTTCGACGTACTCGCCATCGGGCGCAGTGGCGTCGACATCTATCCGCTACAGGTCGGGGTCGGCCTGGAGCGCGTGGAGTCTTTCGGGAAGTTCCTCGGCGGCAGCGCGGCCAACGTCTCGGTCGCCGCCGCACGCCTGGGTAACCGCACCGCGTTGATCTCCGGAGCCGGCGCAGACCCGTTCGGCCGGTTCGTCCGCGAAGAGTTGGCTCGCCTCGGAGTGGACAACCGCTACGTGACGGTCCACCCGGAATACCCGACGCCGGTGACGTTCTGCGAGATCTTCCCGCCCGACGATTTCCCGCTGTACTTCTACCGCAAGCCGTCGGCCCCGGATCTGCAGATCACCGCCGACGAACTCGATCTCGATGCCGTGCGCACTGCCCGGCTGTACTGGTCGACGGTCACCGGTCTCTCCGAAGAGCCCAGTCGCGGTGCACATTTCGCGGCCTGGGAAGCACGCGGGGCGAGCGAAGCGACGGGGAATGAGCACCGCCGACAGCCGTTGACGGTGCTGGACCTCGACTACCGGCCGATGTTCTGGGACTCCCCCGCCGCCGCCTCCGCGCAGGTTCAGCGCGCCCTGGCCCACGTCACCGTGGCGGTGGGTAACCGCGAAGAGTGCGAGATCGCGGTCGGAGAGACCAACCCGCACAAGGCAGCTGATGCACTGCTCGATCTCGGCGTGCAACTGGCGATCGTCAAGCAGGGGCCGCGCGGAGTATTGGGCAAGACCCGCAGCGCTTCCGTGACGGTGCCGCCCATCGAGGTGGACGTGATCAACGGACTCGGCGCCGGCGACAGCTTCGGCGGCAGCCTGTGCCACGGGCTGCTGCACGGCTGGCCGCTGGAGAAGACGCTGCGCTACGCCAACGCCGCCGGCGCCATCGTCGCATCGCGGCTGGAGTGCTCGACCGCGATGCCGACCGCAGGCGAGGTCGCCGAACTGGCCGAGCAGATCGCCGTGGAGGCCGTCAATGTCTAGCCCCTGCAAGGACTACGCCGACATCACCGATCTGCGCGCCGCCGACCCCGCCGCGATCGCGAAGGCGTGGCAACAGCGCACCACCCGGCCGGTCGTGCGCGGCAACGGGCGGCTGATGATCGTCGCCGCCGACCACCCGGCCCGCGGTGCCCTGGCCGTCGGCTCGCGGCCCACCGCGATGAACAGCCGCACTGACCTGCTCGACCGGCTGCGCACCGCGCTGGCCGATCCGGGGGTCGACGGCGTGCTGGCCACCTCCGACATCCTCGACGATCTGCTGTTGCTCGGCGCACTCGAGGACAAGGTGGTGTTCTCCTCGATGAACCGCGGCGGTCTGGCCGGAGCGTGCTTCGAGCTCGACGACCGAATGACGGCCGCCACCGCGGCGTCGACCGCCGCGGCGAGGATGAATGGCGGAAAGATGTTGTGCCGCATCGACCTCGGCGATCCGGGCACGGTAGCGACGATGGCTGCCTGCGCGCGGGCTGTCGACGACCTGGCCGCGCACGGGCTGATCGCGATGCTCGAGCCGTTCCTGTCCACCCGGATCGACGGCAAGGTCCGCAACGACCTGAGCCCGGATGCGGTGATCAAGTCCATCCACATCAGCCAGGGGCTGGGATCCACCTCGGCGTACACCTGGATGAAGCTGCCGGTAGTCGCCGAAATGGACCGGGTGATGGCGGCGACGACCCTGCCGACACTGCTGCTGGGCGGCGACCCCACCGATGCCGACGAGGCCTTCGCGAGTTGGGAGAAGGCGCTGTCATTGCCGTCGGTGCGGGGGTTGATCGTGGGCCGCACCCTGCTCTATCCGGCCGATGACGATGTGAGTTCCGCGGTGGCGACCGCGGTGGCGATGGTGAGGTGACCGATGAACAGCAAGTACTACATTCCCGCGCGCAGCGCCGAGCTGCCGTTCACTGTCGACGTCACTCCGGAGTCCGCGGGCTGGGCCGAGTCCTCCCTGCAGGTGGTCGAACTCGACGACAGCCAGAGTATCGAGCTGGCCACCGGCGGCACCGAGGTCATGATCCTGCCGTTATCGGGGGGCGGCAGGATCGACTGTGACGGGCAGACATTCGAGCTGTCACGGCGCAAGTCGGTCTTCGACGGACCGGCGGACATGGTCTACGTCGGTATCGACCAGACCTACACACTGTCCGGTGAAGGCCGCTTCGCGATCTGCGGCGCCCGGGCTGCCCGCTCGTTCCCGAACCGCCGGGTCGCGGCGGCCGATGTGCCCGTCGAACTGCGCGGCGCAGGCAACTGCAGCCGTCAGGTACACAACTTCGGCACCGCAACGACATTCGAGGCGGACTCGCTGATCGCCTGCGAGGTCATCACCCCGGGCGGCAACTGGTCGAGCTACCCCGCGCACAAGCACGAGGAGAACACCGACGTCGAAACGCAGCTCGAGGAGATCTACTACTTCGAGATCGACGACAGCCCGGCCGGCACTCCCGGCTTCGGCTATCACCGCGTCTACGGCACTGTCCAGCACCCGATCGAGGTGCTCGAGGAGGTGCGCTCCGGCGACGTGGTGCTGGTACCGCACGGCTATCACGGACCGTCGATCGCCGCGCCCGGCCACCACATGTACTACCTCAACGTCATGGCCGGCTCCGGGCCCAACCGGGCCTGGCTGATCTGCGACGACCCCAACCACACCTGGCTGCGCGGCAGCTGGGAACACCAGGAGATCGATCCCCGGCTGCCGATGGGCAGCCCGTCCGGGCAAGGAGTCTGATCGTGGTATCCACCGCGCCGAAGGGATGCGAGAAGCGGGCCGACACCGAAGGCACGGTGCGACTCACCGTGGCCCAGGCCACGATTCGCTTCCTGTCCAATCAGTACGTCGAGCGTGATGGCGTCCGCACCAAGTTCTTCGCCGGATGTTTCGGCATTTTCGGGCACGGCAACGTGGCCGGGCTCGGCCAGGCGCTGCTCCAGGACGAGGTCGAAGCTTTCGAGGGAGGCCGCCAACCGGGTCTGCGATACGTGTTGGGCCGCAACGAGCAGGCCATGGTGCACACCGCGGTCGCCTACGCCCGGCAGAAAGACCGGCTGGAAGCCTGGGCTGTCACCGCCAGCGTCGGGCCCGGCTCCACCAACATGCTCACCGGCGCCGCGTTGGCGACCATCAACCGGCTGCCGGTACTGCTGCTGCCTGCCGACACCTTCGCCACCCGGGTCAGCTCCCCGGTGCTGCAGGAGTTGGAACTGCCCTCCTCCGGGGACGTCACGGTCAACGACGCGTTCAAACCGCTCTCGCGTTACTTCGACCGGGTATGGCGACCCGAGCAGCTGCCCGCCGCTCTGCTGGGCGCCATGCGGGTGCTCACCGATCCCGTCGAAACCGGCGCGGCCACCGTGTCGATACCGCAAGATGTGCAGGCGCAGGCCCACGACTGGCCGGAGTCGCTGTTCGCCGAACGCACGTGGCACGTCGCCCGTCCGCTGCCGGAACGTTCGGTGATCGCGCGGGCCGCCGAGATCATCGCCGCCGCAGGCAAGCCGCTGATCGTCGCCGGTGGTGGTGTGCACTACTCGGAAGCCGAAGCGGCGCTGGCCGCGTTCTGCGAGCAGACCGGTATCCCGGTCGCCGAAAGCCAGGCCGGCAAGGGTTCGCTGCGCTTCGACCATCCGCAGTCCGTCGGTGCTGTCGGCTCGACCGGCACGACCGCCGCCAACGCGCTGGCCGCCGAGGCCGATGTGATCATCGGGATCGGCACCCGCTACAGCGATTTCACCTCGGCGTCGCGCACCGCGTTCAACAACCCCGATGTGCGGTTCGTCAACATCAATGTCGCGTCCCTGGATTCGGTCAAGCAGGGCGGCGTCAGCGTGGTATCCGACGCCCGCGAGGCCATCGAAGCACTGGGTTCCGCCCTGAAGGACTACACCGTCAGCGACGAATACCGTTCCCGGGTGGCCGAACTCGCCGCCGAGTGGGACGACACCGTGTCGTCGGTGTACGCGACCGAAGAGGGTGTGCAGCTCAACCAGAATCAGGTCATCGGACTGGTCAACACGCTGTCCGACCCGCGTGACGTGGTGGTGTGCGCGGCCGGGTCGATGCCTGGGGATCTGCACAAGTTGTGGCGCACCCGCGACCGCAAGGGCTACCACGTCGAATACGGGTATTCGTGCATGGGCTACGAGATCGCCGGCGGTATCGGCGTGCGGATGGCCGACGACGACCGCGACGTGTTCATCATGGTCGGCGATGGCTCGTATCTGATGATGGCCACCGAACTCGTGACCGCCGTCCAGGAAGGCGTCAAGGTCATCCCGGTTCTGGTGCAGAACCACGGATTCGCCTCCATCGGTGGACTTTCCGAGTCGCTGGGTTCACAGCGGTTCGGCACTGCCTACCGGTACCGCAGCGACGACGGCCGACTCGACGGCGACAAGCTGCCGGTCGATCTGGCCGCCAACGCTGCCAGCCTGGGCGCCGACGTCATCAAGGTGGGCACCGCCGCGGAGTTCGCCGACGCGGTCAAAGTCGCCAAGGCCAGCGAGCGCACCACCGTCATACATGTAGAAACCGACCCCATGATCTACGCGCCCGACAGCCAATCCTGGTGGGACGTGCCCGTCAGCGAGGTCTCCAGCCTGGAGTCCACCCAGACCGCCTATCAACGGTATGCGGACTGGAAGAAAGTTCAACGCCCACTTGTCAACCCGTCAGATCGCTAAGAGGACGGCACCGTGAGCACCATTCTCGTCGGATCCGCCCCCGATTCCTGGGGTGTGTGGTTCCCTGACGACCCGCAGCAGACGCCCTACACTCGTTTTCTCGACGAGGTCGCCGCGTCGGGCTATCAATGGATCGAGCTGGGCCCGTTCGGCTACCTGCCGACCGACCCCAAGCAGCTCTCCGACGAGCTGGCCGCCCGCAATCTCAAGCTGTCGGCAGGCACTGTCTTCGAGCACCTACACCAGGACGATTCCTGGGATGCAGTCTGGAAGCAGATCCAGGATGTCGCGAAACTGACTGCCGCCGTGGGCGGTAAGCATGTCGTGGTCATCCCCGAGATGTGGCGCGACCCGTCCTCAGGTGCGGTCCTCGAAGACCGCACCCTAAGCCCCGAGCAGTGGCGCAAGAAGACCCGGGGCATGAACGAGCTGGGCAAAGCGATGTTCGAGCAGTACGGGGTACGCGCGCAGTACCACCCACACGCCGACAGTCACGTCGACACCGAGGAAAACGTCTACCGCTTCCTCGACGGCACCGACGGCGAGTTCGTGAACCTCTGCCTGGACACGGGCCACATCTCCTACTGCGGCGGCGACAACATCGCGATCATCCGCCGCGCACCCGAACGCATCGGCTATCTGCACCTCAAGCAGGTCGACCCCGAGGTTCGGGCGAAGGTCGACGCTGAGGATCTGCCGTTCGGCGAGGCCGTCAAGCTCGGCGCGATGACCGAGCCGCCGCACGGAATCCCGGATATGCCGCCGCTTCTCGCCGAGATCGAGAAGCTCGGCATAGACGTGTTCGCGATCGTCGAACAAGACATGTACCCGTGCGAGGTCGACGCCCCAATGCCCATCGCCAAGCGCACCCGCAGCTACCTCGGGTCGTGTGGCGTCCCGTCCGTGCGTTTCTAGTTCAGGAGACTCAAGACATGTCTGACCTTCGTGTCGCCGTACTCGGCGTCGGCATCATGGGCGCCGATCACGTCGCTCGCCTGACGTCGAAGATCTCCGGCGCCCGGGTGGCCGTCGTCAACGACTACCTCACCGACAAGGCCGAGCAGATCGCGGCCGGCATCCCGGGTTGCCGCGTGATCGCCGACCCGCTGGACGCCATCGCCGACCCGGAGGTGGATGCCGTCGTCTTGGCCACCCCCGGTCCCACCCACGAGAAGCAACTGCTGGCGTGCCTGGAACACGGCAAGCCGGTGCTGTGCGAGAAGCCGCTGACCACCGACGTGGAGACGTCACTGGAGGTGGTGAAACGCGAGGCTGAGCTCGGAAAGCGGCTCATCCAGGTCGGTTTCATGCGGCGCTTCGACCACGAATACGCCGCGCTGAAGGCGATGCTGGACTCCGGGGAGCTCGGTCGTCCGCTGGTGCTGCACTGCGCGCACCGCAACCCTGCGGTGCCACCGTCGTTCGACAGCGCGATGGTCGTGCGCGACTCGCTGGTGCATGAGGTCGACGTGACGCGCTTCCTGTTCGACGAGGAGATCGTCTCCATCCAGATCATCAAGCCGTCGGCCAACCCGGGTGCGCCCGAAGGGCTGGTCGATCCGCAGATCGCCGTCATGCGCACCGCCTCCGGTAAGCATGTCGACGTCGAGTTGTTCGTCACCACCGGTGTGGCCTACGAGGTCCGCACCGAGGTCGTCGCCGAAAAGGGCAGCGCGATGATCGGTTTGGACGTCGGCCTGGTCCGTAAGACCGCACCGGGTAACTGGGGCGGTCAAATTACTCCCGGTTTCCGGGAGCGCTTCGGTGCCGCGTACGACTCTGAGTTCCAGCGGTGGGTGGACGCCGTTCGTAGCGGTGTGAACGTCGATGGGCCGTCCGCCTGGGACGGCTATGCCGCCGCCGCGGTGTGTGAAGCGGGCGTGCAGTCCCTGGGCAGTGGTCAGCCGGTTGAGGTCTCGTTGGTGTCGCGCGATTCGATCATGGGTGCGTGAGGTGATGGACCTTATAGCGAAATATCATCGCTGCGGGTAGATGTTGATTCCGGTGACTCGACACCGAGGAGCAGAGCATGGCCGATACTCGCGGCAAAGTCATCGATGGCAGCATCGCACTTGTCACCGGCGCCAATCGCGGCCTGGGTAAGGCTTTCACTCAGGCCCTACTCGATCGGGGCGCCACCAAGGTCTACGCGGCGGCGCGCAACCCCAACAGCGTGCAGTTCGAGGACCCGCGGGTGGTACCCATCGCCCTGGACATCACCGACAGTGATGCCGTGCGCGCCGCGGCTCGGACTTGTGCGGACGTATCGGTGTTGATCAATAATGCCGGCGCGATGCTGCAGTCGCCGTTCTTGACGGCAGAGGATCCCAACGCCGCTCGCGTCGAGATGGAGACCAACTACTTCGGCACCCTGGCGATGGCACGCGCATTCGCTCCTGTCCTGGCCGCGCAGCCGAACGGCAGCGCTCTGGTGAACATGCTCTCGGTGGTCAGCTTCTATACCTCACCGTTCAACGCGTCCTACGGCGCCTCCAAGGCCGCGGAATGGGCGCTGACCAACGCCTTGCGAATCGAACTGCACAGCCAAGGCACCCACGTCGTCGGTGTCCACGCCGGCTTCATCGACACGGACATGGCCGCGGTGATCTCGACGCCGAAGATTTCACCCGAGGAAGTGGCCGATCAGACGATGGACGCCATCGAGACTGGGACACCCGAAGTCCTCGCCGACGAGCGGACGAGGGCGACGAAGAACGCGGTGCCGACCGATCAGACATCGATTTACCCCGAGATCCAGAAAGCCTGGGACGCAGGCGACAACCCTTGGCTGGGTTGATCCACTAGGGTGCCTCACGCGCGTCGTGCCAAGATGCCTCCATGGACATCACCTATCCCGCCCCGGCCGGTCCGCTGCCCGCCTATGAGGCACGGCCGACCGGGGCCGGACCGTGGCCCGGCGTCGTGATCGTGCATGACGCGATGGGGTTTTCGCGCGACGTCAAACGCATCACCGACCGGTTCGCCGACAACGGCTACCTTGCGATCACACCGGCGCTCTACCACCGGGGCAATCGGCTGCTGTGCGTCGTGCGCACCGTGCTGGCCGGACGCAACGGCACAGGCACCGCTGTTGACGACCTGATCGCCGCACGTGACTACCTGGTCGCCGACCCCGAGTGCACGGGAAAGGTCGGCGTCATCGGCTTCTGCATGGGCGGCGGGTTCTGCCTCGTCCTCGGGCCGACCGGACTGTTCGACGCCTCGGCACCCAACTACGGCGAATGGCCCAAGGACATCTCGGCGATCCCGAATTCGTGCCCGACCGTAGCAAGCTACGGCGCCAGGGACCGGATGCTTCCCGGCGCGGCCGCCAAACTCGAGGACTTGCTCGCCGAGCGCGATGTGCCGCGGGACATCAAAGAGTATCCGAACGTGGGGCACTCGTTCATGAACCAATTCCCCACCCCGGGACCGTTGAAGGTCATCGAACGGGTAGCGGGACTGGAGTATTCGGAGCCGGAAGCCGAGGACGCCTGGCAGCGGATCCTGGCCTTCTTCGGCGAACATCTCACAGTTGCAGGCTCGTGCGATACGTGAATTCTTGAATACGGCATCGGGGCTACCCGTTTACAACCGTCATCTGATCGGGAAGCCTCGACGCTGCCAACCTGTCGTAATCCGTTCAGGCTGGGGTGAAGACACGATCGACGAAGGCCTCCGCGCCGACTTTCCAGGCGACGATGAAGTTGCCGACGTCATCGCGGCTGATCGCCAGGCCAGGGCAAAACCAGTCTGCGCCGTCCTCGGTGAAGAAATGCGGCGAACCCACTACACCGCGAGCGCGGCCCGCGCCCCAATCGGCCTGGACCGCAACGGAAGTGGTCTCTGCGTCAAGGGGTTCGAGGTCGAAGCGCGCTGCCATGGACCCGATGACCTCGGGCCGCCCGATATCAAGGCCCTCTTCGAATAGCGCATTCCGCAACGCCAACCCGACCTCTTCGATCAGCACGGGATCGCCGGCGCGATCGGCCGCAGCGGTCAGCGCATATGCCGTCAGCGACGTTGTCGGAAATGCCTCGACGGAGAAGCCCGCGAACGGGACGCACCGATGTGCGAAGCGCCGAGATCTCGGCCGCAACGTGTGGCGGCGAGAGTACCGGCCGCCTAGCAGACCGACGACGTCATGACGGGCGACCGTCCGCGGCGTCGGCGAACTCGCAGAACGCGGTGTAGGCACGTGCGCCATAAATTGTTGCCGGACCACCGTGCATCATGATGCTGACACCGATGACCTCAGCGGCCTCCTGCCTGGTGGCACCCGCGCGAACTGCGCCCCGCGCATGCGAGGCGATGCATCCATCGCATCCCTGGACGACTCCGATCACCATCGCGATCAGTTCCTTGAGCTTGGCCTCGACGGCACCGCTGCCCATCGCGGCCCGGCTCAGCGCACCGAAGCCGTCATACACCTCGGGAATCATCTGCCGCAAAGCGCGATGCTGCGGGTTCAACTCGGTGAGCACATCGGAATGGTGATCATGATCTGTCATAGGCCCAAACATAGGCCGCTGAAAATGCGGAGCGGCAGGGACTTTCGGCCCCGATGTGGTCGACACGGATGGCGCTAGCGAAGGTCCAATGGCGGTGCCGACGCCCCGGATATCCGAGGCGCCGGCACCGGCAAGACGACAGCTAGCTCACAGAATGAACAGCATCTCCTGGTAGGTCGGCAACGGCCACAGGTCGTCGGCCACCACGCTCTCCAACTCGTCGGCGGCTTCACGCACCGCCGCCATCGCCGGCAGGATCGCGTCGCGGTAGTGCAGTGCCTCCTCGGCCGCACCGTCGACGTGCGTGCCCATCGCGGCCTTGAGTTCACCCAGGGCCTTGGTCAGCGACAAGATCGGCGTCGACACCAGTTCGAGCAGCGTGGTGTCGGGCTCGACGCCGGCCGCCTTGAGGGTGGCGACGTTCTGGGCCAGTTCGGTCTGGTAGCGGATCGCGGCGGGCAGGATCACGGTCGACCCGATCTCCAACGCCAACTTGGCCTCCACGCCGATGGTCAGGACGTACTGCTCCAGTCGCACCTCATAGCGGCTGTGCAACTCACGCTCGCTGAACACCCCGTACTTCTCGAACAGTGCGATCGCTTCCGGCTTGATCAGCTCCGGGATCGCATCCGGCGTGGTCTTCAGATTCGGCAGTCCACGCTCGGCCGCCTCGATCTGCCAGTTGTCGGAGTAGCCGTCGCCGTTGAACACGACCGCGCCGTGCTCGGTGATGATGTCGGTCAACAGCTTCTGCACCGCGGCGTCGAAGTCCTCCCCGTCACCGACCGCCTTCTCCAACACGGTGGCCATGTAGTCCAGCGAGTCGGCCATGATCGTGTTGATGATGATCATCGGCACCGCGACGGTCTGACCCGAGCCCGGAGCGCGGAACTCGAACCGGTTGCCGGTGAACGCAAACGGGCTCGTGCGGTTGCGGTCTCCCGGGTCGGTCGGCAGCGTAGGCAGCGTGTCGACGCCGATGTGCATGACGCCCTTGCCTTTTGACGAAGTCGCCGCCCCCTTGGCGATCTGCTCGAAGACGTCGGCAAGCTGCTCACCCAGGAAGATCGAGATGATCGCCGGCGGAGCCTCGTTGGCGCCCAACCGATGATCGTTGGTGGCCGAGGCCACCGACACCCGCAGCAAGCCACCGAATTTGTGCACGGCGCGAATCACCGCGGCGCAGAACACCAGGAATTGGGCGTTCTCGTGGGGTGTGTCGCCGGGCACCAGCAGGCTGCCGAACTGGGCGTTACCCACCGAGAAGTTGACGTGCTTGCCCGAGCCGTTCACGCCGGCGAACGGCTTCTCGTGGAACAGGCATTCCATGCCGTGCTTGTGGGCGATTGTCTTGAACACGGTCATCAGCAGCTGCTGGTGATCGGAGGCGATGTTGGCCCGCTCGAACATCGGCGCCACCTCGAACTGCGCGGGCGCGACCTCGTTGTGCCGGGTCTTCGCCGGGATGCCGAGCTTGAACAGCTCCCGCTCGGTGTCCATCATGAAGCCCAGCACCCGCTCGGGCACCGCGCCGAAGTAGTGGTCGTCGAACTCCTGGCCCTTGGGCGGCTTGGCCCCGAACAGCGTGCGGCCGGCGTTGATCAGGTCGGGACGGGCGAGGAAGAAGTGGCGGTCCACCAGGAAGTACTCCTGCTCGGGACCGCAGAACGAGACGACGTGCTCGAAGTCCTTGTGGCCGAACAGTTTCAGAATGCGCTCGGCGTGCGTACCCATGGCCTGTTGGCTACGCAGCAGCGGCGTCTTGTAGTCCAGGGCTTCGCCGGTCATCGACACGAACACCGTGGGAATGCACAGCGTATTGCCGTTCGGGTTCTCCAGAATGTAGGCCGGGCTGGTGACGTCCCACCCGGTGTAGCCACGCGCCTCGAACGTGCTGCGCAGGCCGCCCGACGGGAAGCTCGACGCGTCCGGCTCACCTTGGATCAGGGTCTTGCCGGCGAATTCGGCCAGCGTCTGCCCGTCGGAGACCGGCTCGAGGAAGCTGTCATGCTTCTCGGCGGTCAGCCCGGTCATCGGGTAGAAGACGTGGGCGTAGTGGGTGGCGCCCTTCTCGAGTGCCCAGTCCTTCATCGCCGCGGCGACCGAATCGGCGACCGACGGGTCCAGCTTCTCGCCCTTCTCGATCGTGGCGACCACCGACTTGTAGACCGACTTGGGCAGACGCGCCTGCATTTCGGCCTTGGTGAACACGTTCGATCCGAAGATCTCGCCCGGCGCCTCGCCGGGGACGAAGCTGACGGCCGGAGGCTCGTAGGCCTCGACATTGACGATCGCCTGGAGTCGCGCCGCGTTTCCGCTCAACTGACTTTCCTCTTCCACCCAAGATGCCCGCGTCTGGTGTGCGGGCATGTGACCGGCCCACGCTAGGTCGCTTGCATGCCGACCTCGTTACGCCTGCGTCAACGTCAGAATGCGCTGCTGATCGGGAACAAGTTCCCGCAAAGTCATTTTGAGCAAATAAATGGCAATTGCCGATTGCATCTCTGCATGTAAATACACGGAAATGCAACATAAATTTAAAGTGTCATTTCACGCCAGCAAGGATCTGGCGGTCGTATAACCGGAGTTACGAGGTATCGATTTCAACTTCTTTGGGGGCACTTATGTTCGCTTCATCTGTCATCGCACCCGTTGCCCTATTCGCCGTCGTCGCAGCGTCGACACCGTCACTCGCGCCAGGAATTTCGCCAGCAGCCTCCCCCGCGCCGCTGCGGACGAGCCTGTCCCAAATGCCGACCGTGGAGAGCGGCGACTGGAATATAGCCCTGCGACCCTCGGCGGCCGCCGTCTCCGCCGGTTCGCTGCCCTTCGGCCTGCCACAGGTTCTGGCGATCATGACCGCGCTGGCCGCGTTCAACCCGGATGCCGCCGCCACCATGCAGTTCATTAATACGGAACTGCTCGACGAATTGGCCCAGGGCACGCCACTCGGCGAGGCCATGGTCAACGTCAGCCTTCTGCTGTCTCCGCCGATGGGCAGCGGGGATCTGAACCTACCGGTGGACGCGGTTCTGAATCAGATCGGTCCGATGTTGGCGTTGGCGCCCACCGTGATCGGCGGTGCGATGACCGTGCTCGCGGCCATTCCCGAGGCGGTGATACCGGTGGCGGCGGCAGTGGTGGTCGCCGTCTTCAACTCCGCTGCTGCAGTCGGTTCGGACAAGTTCCTTAGTGTCGTCGAGACCGGCCTCTACAACGTCATGAACGCCGCCGCCAAGGGAATTGCCACGATCGTCACGGTGGTCCAGAACGTGCTGCACGACATCGCGGCCCTGGTGCCCGGCAGGTCTGCCGCTCGAATCGCGATCCCCGCCGCGGCCGAGGGCCCGAGCACGCCGGATGGTATTCCGGCATCAGACAAATCAGCCAGGGCCGGCATCAAGACGAACCGTGCCGCCGCGGCTGCACCGGCACGAGGCGTCGCCGGCCCACGACCGAGGCACTCAACTTCTGCATCACCCATGGCCAGCCGCACCCGGTCCACCGGTCCGACCCAACGCACGGCTAAACGCGACGCCCAACCGGCGGGCGCCAAAGGCACTGCCACGTCGGCCCGGTAGACGGGCGGGCGACCCCGGCCGCACAGCCAACACACAGCAAACGAAGCGAGTCGTCCTGCACCGGGCCGCCGTCCGGATATCCACAGAACGAAGCCGTACCCGCATGCCACGGCGATGCTGCGGGGTAATCGTCTGGGCGACAGCCTAATTCGGCGACGCAACCGAGATACCCATAGCCGAAATCCGCTGTCGACAAGCTACTTACGCACACGTCAACGACACGGGAGAAATAACGTTGCCGAAACGTCAACGCGAGCAGCAAAGCTGTTATATCGTCAGGTCGCTTCAGTTCAGTGTTCAAAGTTGTTGGGGGAAAGCACTATGCAGGTATCTCGATTCGTCGCGCCCTTTGCCGCCGCTACCGTCGTCGCCGGAGCGGTCCCGTTCCTGCAGCCGATTCAGTCGCCGCAACTCGCTTCGATCAACTATTCGCTCACCCGGGCGAGTAACCACTGGTTCGACGGATTCGGCGGAAACTCCGGGCAAACCTCGCCCTGGAACCACGGCGGCGACCAGGGCGGCGGAGATTGGGGCGGCGGTGGCGATGCCGGCTGGTGGAGCGGTGACTTCTCCGGTTTCGGCGACCTCCTGAACTCTTTCTTCCAGGCCAACCCGCAGCTTCTCACCGCGATCCAGACCGCCGTGTCGACGGTGATCACTGAGCTTCAGTCCGGGGCGTCGCTGTCCCAGGTGCTGACCGACCTCGGCGGGCAACTCGCCGGAACCATCGGCGGCGACCTGGGCACCGCGATCCAGAACGGTCTCACGGGCGTCGTTCGGGTGCTGACGATCGCTCCGACCCTGGTACAGGGCGCGCTGACCATCGCCGCCGCCGTGCCCGGCGCGTTCGCACCGGTGCTCACCGCCGTGACCGCGGCCGTCGGCAGCGTGGTGGGGGCGCTGGGCTCCGATGGGCTGAGCGCCGCCGTGGCGGCCGGCTTCCAGAACGTGGCGTCCGCCGTCGGGCAGGCGATCACCACCATCACCCCGGTGGTCCAGAAGGTGGTGACCGACATCGGCGAGGCGCTGACTGGCCTGAACCTCGGCGGCAGCACCAGCACCGCGGCGGCCGTCAAAACCACCGCCGCCAAGACTGCAGCTGTTACCAGCGTGAGCACCACCACGACGACGGACGGCACCACCGCCACCGACGAGGCGACCGAAAGCGGCACCGTCAAGGACGGCACCGACACCGAGGCTCCCCCCACGACCAAGGGCAAGAGTCAAACCAAGGGATCGGCGGCCGCACCGGGGAGCAGGAGGAGCCAGTCCGGTGCCGACCACTCCGCCAATGCGGGGAAGGCATCCGGCAAGCGCGACGCTGCGCGGGCCCACGGTAAAGGGGCTGCCAAGTCGGCCGGTTGAGCACTGAGGCAAGGCCCGGATAAGCACTAGGGCGAGGCGAGACGAACTCCGTTATCTCTCAATGGAGTTCGTCTCGCTGCGCTTGCGTCCAGAACTGGTCGACGCGGGCGGCGATGTCGATGTCCGTCGCCACCGCGACCAGCGCGCCCGCCACGATCGAGGACGGAGCACGATCCAAGACCACCAGCCCGATCGCCGGACTCGGTCCGTGCTTGACCATCGGCCGCGCGGTAAAGCCTTGCGGCACACTCAATTGCGGCAACCACGCGGTGCTCGCGATGGTGGCTCGTCGTTTCGTCAGGTGCGCATACAGCGCGTCGACCGAATCCGCCTCCACCACAGGGCGATAGCGGACACCTTCGACCGCCATGTTGGCGTCCAGAATCCTGCGATTGCGCATCGTGGTCGTCAACACACAGAGCTCGAGTCCGGCAGCTTCGGCCCATGTGACGTTCGCCTTGCCCATCAACGGATCGTCGGCGGATGCCACCAGGACGTACTGCTCCCGGTAGAGCTCCACCGACCGCGTGCCCGGCGGTGCCTCGTCCAGGTAGGTCAGTCCCGCGTCGATCTCGAAGTCGGCCAGTCGCCTGGCGATCTCCCGCGACGACAGCGCCTCGATCCGCACCGAGGCCGCCGGATTGCGGTGCAGGAACTCGTCGGTGATGTATGGACTGGCCGGAACCGCCGTCGGAATCGCGCCGATCCGGGCGGTCGCCGTCAGCCGCCCCTGGATCCGCTCGAGATCGGCGAGCATCTCGTCACGCTCGGCGATGATGCGCTGGGCCCAGGTCACCACCCGCCGCCCTTCTTCGGTGAAGCCCTCGAAGCGGCGGCCACGTTGGACGATCACGATGCCCAAATCTCGCTCCAGCCTGCGGATTGCCACCGACAGGGTCGGTTGGCTGATGTGGCAGCGCGCGGCCGCTCGCCCGAAGTGGCGCTCCGCGGCGAGCGCCAGCAGATAGTCCAATTGCTGCAGCAGCACATCACCGGCCATCGGTACGAACGATAGACGTCGCCTATCACCGCATGTCAAATGGTGATTACCAACGTGCTGCGCGCGGTGGGAGCCACGGATTACGGGGTTTAGATTGGAGCCATGACCCGTGCCAAGGACGTCGATGCGGACTACGACGAGCGCGCCGTCGAGGTCACCGTCCCCAAGGACCAGGCCGCCGGGGTTGAAGCTGTCGTCGTCACCATGCAGCGCGCGCTGGAACAGATGGGCCCCGTCCGCACCGTGGCGACCCTGGCGCGGATCAATCAGCGCCACGGCTTCGACTGCCCGGGGTGCGCCTGGCCGGAGGAACACGACAACCGCAAGCTGGCCGAGTTCTGCGAGAACGGCGCCAAGGCCGTCGCCGAGGAAGCCACCAAGCGCCGGGTGACTCCGGAGTTCTTCGCGCGGCACTCCGTGGCCGAATTGGCCGACAAACCCGAGTACTGGCTGTCCCAGCAGGGCCGGCTCACCCACCCCATGGTCCTTCGGCCGGGTGATCAGCATTACCGACCGATCGAGTGGGACGATGCCTACCGGTTGATCGCCGAGCACCTGAACGGTCTGACGTCCCCAGACGAGGCGGTGTTCTACACCTCCGGACGCACCAGCAACGAGGCCGCGTTCCTCTACCAGCTGCTGGTACGCAGTTTCGGCACCAACAACCTGCCGGACTGCTCCAACATGTGCCACGAATCATCGGGCACCGCGCTGATCGATGCCATCGGCGTCGGCAAGGGCTCGGTGACCGTCGACGACGTCGAGCACGCCGATGTCATCGTCATCGCCGGCCAGAACCCGGGCACCAACCATCCACGTATGCTGTACGTGCTGGAGAAGGCAAAAGCCAACGGCGCCAAGATCATTGCGGTCAACCCGCTGCCGGAAGCCGGCATGATCCGGTTCAAGGACCCGCAGAAGGTGCACGGGGTCGTCGGGCACGGTGTGCCGATCGCCGACGAGTTCGTCCAGATCCGGCTCGGCGGCGACCTCGCTCTGTTCAAGGGCTTGGGCCGGCTGCTGGTGGAAGCCGACGACCGGTCCCGCGGCAGCGTGATCGATCGTGACTTCATCGCCGCGCACTGCCACGGTTTCGACGAATACCTCGCGCACGCCCGCACCGTCGATCTCGACACCGTCACCGAAGCCACCGGGATCGCCCGCCCGCAACTGGACCGGGTTGCCGGCATGCTGGCAGCTTCCCAACGCACGATCGTGTGCTGGGCCATGGGCATCACCCAGCACACCCATGCGGTGGCCACCATCGCCGAAATGACCAACCTGCTGTTGTTGCGCGGCATGATCGGAAAGCCCGGTGCGGGGGTATGCCCGGTGCGTGGGCATTCCAACGTTCAAGGCGACCGCACGATGGGGATCTGGGAGAAGGCGCCCGAAACGTTCCTGGCCGCCCTCGACACCCGATTCGGGATCGTCAGCCCCCGACGGCACGGGTTCGACACCGTCGACGCGATCCGGGCGATGCGCGACGGACGGGCCTCGGTGTTCTTCGCGATGGGTGGCAACTTCGCGTCGGCCACCCCGGACACCGCGGTGACCGAGGCCGCGCTGAGCACCTGCGCGCTGACGGTGCAGATTTCGACCAAGCTCAACCGCAGTCATGTGGTGCACGGCCGCACGGCGCTGATCCTGCCCACCCTGGGCCGGACCGACCGTGACCTCGTCGGTGGCCGCAAACAGGTTGTCTCCGTCGAGGATTCGATGTCGATGGTGCACCTCTCCCGGGGCAGCCTGACCCCGCCGAGCGACCAGGTTCGCAGCGAAGTCGCGATCATCTGCCAGCTGGCCCGCGCCGTGCTGGGCGCCGACCATCCCGTGCCGTGGGAGAGCCTGGCCGCCGACTACGACACGATCCGCGACGCGATCGCGGCCGTGGTGCCCGGCTGCGCCGACTACAACACCCGGGTGCGCCAGCCTGACGGCTTCCAATTGCCGCATCCGCCACGAGATTCCCGACAGTTCCCCACCGTCACGGGCAAGGCGAACTTCGCGGTGAACCCGATGCAGTGGGTCCCGGTGCCGCCGGGTCGCCTGGTGCTGCAAACCTTGCGCAGCCACGACCAGTACAACACCACGATCTACGGCCTCGACGACCGCTACCGCGGGGTTAAGGGCGGACGTCGGGTGGTGTTCGTCAACCCCGCCGATATCGAGTCGCTCGGACTGGCGGCCGGTGCGCGCGTCGATCTCGTCTCGGAGTTCACCGATGGCCAGGGGCGGCTCCAGGAGCGCCGGGCCAAGGACTTCCTGGTCGTCCCCTACTCCACGCCGGTCGGCAACGCGGCGGCCTACTACCCCGAGACCAATCCCCTGGTGCCACTGGATCACGTTGCCGCCCGGTCGAATACCCCGGCGTCGAAGGCGGTCGTTATTCGCCTCGAGCCCGGCAGTCAAGAGCCGGAAGGCGGCGCGACATGGGCCGGGTGACGTCGCGGCGACGGGCTAGTCACCTGTTCGACGGCACCGCCACCGAGCGTCCCGAAACGCTGGTCGTCGAGGAGCCACTGGAGATCCGGGTGAACGGGACACCGCTGACCGTCACCATGCGCACACCGGGTTCCGATGTCGAACTGGCACAGGGGTTTCTGCTGACCGAGGGGGTCATCGCCCACCGCGACGATGTGCTCACCGTCCGCTACTGCCGTGGCTCGGAAACAGAAGACGGCACCAATACCTACAACGTCCTCGATGTGACGTTGCGCCCCGGCGTTCCGCTGCCGGACGTCGACGTCACCCGAAACTTCTACACCACCTCGTCATGCGGTGTGTGCGGCAAGGCCTCGATCGATGCGGTACGGCTGACCAGCCGGCACTCCCCCGGCGACGACCCGTCGACCGTCGAGACCGCGGCACTCACCGCGATGCCGGACCAATTGCGATTGGCGCAAAAGGTTTTCGCCAGTACCGGTGGACTGCACGGCGCTGCACTGTTCAGCATCGACGGCACGCTGCTGGTCGTACGGGAGGACGTGGGCCGGCACAACGCCGTCGACAAGGTCATCGGCTGGGCGCTGGAAGCCAATCGCATCCCGCTGGCCGGCACCGTCCTGTTGGTCAGCGGCCGGGCGTCTTTCGAACTCACCCAGAAGGCGGTGATGGCCGGCATCCCGGTGCTGGCCGCGGTGTCCGCGCCGTCGTCGCTGGCCGTCGACCTGGCCACTCAGTCAGGGCTGACGCTGGTGGCGTTCCTGCGCGGAGACTCGATGAACGTGTACAGCCGCGCCGATCGCATCGCACGCTGAGCCGACCGCCGCAGCGTCAGGCACACGCGAAAGCCCTCGACGATGTCGAGGGCTTCAGCGTTGGCTTGGTGAGAACTAGGCGGACTTGTCGCGACGCTCGGGGCGGGCCGGCTTGCGCGGCACGATCGTCGGCAGGACGTTGTCCTGCACGGTCTCCTTGGTCACCACGACCTTGGCGACGTCGTCGCGGCTGGGGATGTCGTACATCACCGGCAGCAGGACTTCTTCCATGATCGCGCGCAGGCCACGGGCACCGGTGCCGCGGTGGATCGCCTGATCGGCGATCGCCTCGAGCGCATCCTCGGCGAACTCCAGCTCCACGCCGTCCATCTCGAACAAGCGGGTGTACTGCTTCACCAGAGCGTTCTTCGGCTGGGACAGGATCTGCACCAGCGATTCCTTGTCCAGGTTGGTCACCGACGCCACCACGGGCAGACGACCGATGAACTCGGGGATCAAGCCGAACTTGATCAGATCCTCGGGCATCACCTCGGCGAAGTGATCCTGGGTGTCGATCTCGGCCTTGGACTTCACCTCGGCGCCGAAGCCCAGGCCGCGCTTGCCGACGCGGTCGGAGACGATCTTCTCCAGCCCGGCGAACGCACCCGCGACGATGAACAGCACGTTGGTGGTGTCGATCTGGATGAATTCCTGATGCGGATGCTTGCGGCCGCCCTGCGGCGGGACCGAGGCCTGCGTGCCCTCGAGGATCTTCAGCAGCGCCTGCTGCACACCCTCACCGGAGACGTCGCGGGTGATCGACGGGTTCTCGCTCTTGCGGGCGATCTTGTCGACCTCGTCGATGTAGATGATGCCGGTCTCGGCACGCTTGACGTCATAGTCGGCAGCCTGGATCAGCTTGAGCAGAATATTCTCGACGTCCTCACCGACATATCCGGCTTCGGTCAGCGCGGTGGCATCGGCGATCGCGAACGGTACGTTGAGCATCTTGGCCAGCGTCTGCGCCAGGTAGGTCTTGCCGCAGCCGGTGGGACCGAGCATCAGGATGTTGGACTTGGCCAGCTCCACCGGCTCGGAGCGGGAGTCACGATGCTTCTCGCCGGCCTGGATGCGCTTGTAGTGGTTGTAGACGGCAACGGCCAGCGTGCGCTTGGCGGTGTCCTGACCGATGACGTAGCTCTCCAGGAACTCGCGGATCTCGGCCGGCTTGGGCAGCTCATCGAGTTTGACGTCGTCGGCGTCGGCCAACTCCTCTTCGATGATCTCGTTGCAGAGGTCGATGCACTCGTCGCAGATGTAGACGCCCGGACCCGCTATGAGCTTCTTCACCTGCTTCTGGCTCTTACCGCAGAACGAGCACTTCAGCAGGTCACCGCCGTCTCCGATACGCGCCATGGTGGTGGGGTCCTACTTTCCTTCGCCGGGTCTTCGATCGTTGCTATCAAGTCCGCGTTGGGCTCTGTCCCGACGCTACCCGCTTGCTCTGCCGTGGTGCGACAGATAAAGCCGAATCGCGTCGGTGGTATTCGTGCGTGTGGTGAACATATCCCCTGACACGGTTCTCGTCCCCTCGGAACGCACTGCTGTGTTTTTGGCGTGTCGCCGCCGTTACCGAACCGAGAGGCGCTGAGCTGCGCCGACTATGGAGTTTGCGTCGTGGTGTTCGCCGTTTCCCACGATACCGTCCGCATTTCCGACGGCAGCGAGCCCGACGAGGCGCTCCGACGGTTTCGCCGAGGGCGGTTTCGCCCGGCGCGAAGCCGGGGCGACACTCCCCGCTAGGCGTTCTGAGCCGACAGCTTCCGGTACTCCAGGACCGTGTCGATGATCCCGTACTCCTTGGCGTCAGCCGCGGTCAGGATCTTGTCGCGGTCGGTGTCCTTGCGGATCACGGCCGGGTCCTTACCGGTGTGGCGGGCCAGCGTCTCTTCCATCAGCGTCCGCATGCGCTCGATCTCGGCCGCCTGGATCTCCAGGTCGGAGAACTGACCCTGGATGACGCCACCCAGCGACGGCTGGTGGATGAGCACGCGGGCGTTGGGCAGCGCGAGACGCTTGCCCGGGGTGCCCGCCGCCAGCAGCACCGCGGCGGCCGACGCGGCCTGGCCCAGGCACACGGTCTGGATGTCGGCACGGACGTACTGCATGGTGTCGTAGATCGCCATCAGCGAGGTAAACGAGCCACCGGGTGAGTTGATGTACATGGTGATGTCGCGGTCAGGATCCAGCGACTCCAGCACCAGGAGCTGAGCCATGATGTCGTTGGCCGAGGCGTCGTCCACCTGGACACCGAGGAAGATGATGCGTTCCTCGAACAGCTTGTTGTAGGGGTTGGACTCCTTGACGCCCCAGCTGGAGTGCTCGACGAACGACGGCAGAATGTAGCGGCCCTGCGGCGCGAGCCGCGGATCGGTGTAATCAGGCATTGGTCGCTCCATTGAAGTTCGCGTGGGTGATGATGTGGTCGACGAAGCCGTACTCCAGCGCTTCCTGCGCGGTGAACCAGCGGTCGCGGTCGGAGTCGGCCTCGATGCGCTCGATCGACTGGCCGGTGAACTCGGCGTTGAGCCGGAACATCTCCCGCTTGATGAGCGCGAACTGCTCGGCCTGGATGGCGATGTCGGCTGCGCCACCGGTGATACCGCCCAGCGGCTGGTGCATCAGGATGCGGGCGTGCGGCAGCGCGAAACGCTTGCCCTTGGTGCCGGCTGCCAGCAGGAACTCACCCATCGAGGCGGCCATGCCCATCGCGTAGGTGGCGACGTCGCACGGCGCGAGCACCATGGTGTCGTAGATCGCCATGCCGGCGCTGATCGAGCCGCCTGGCGAGTTGATGTAGAGGTTGATGTCCTTCGTCGGGTCCTCGGCGGCCAGCAGAAGGATCTGCGCACACAGCCGATTGGCGATGTCGTCATCGACCTGGGAGCCCAGGAAGATGATGCGCTCGGCGAGCAACCGCTCATACACCGAGTCAGTGAGGTTCAGCCCTGGTGCGCTCGAACGCATATGAGTCACGACGTGATACCTGCTTTCTACGGACTTCGTTCTACCCGACCCTAACGAACCCACGGCGGAGCGCACTCCCGGGAGAGTGCGCTTTCGCTGTCGGCGTTATTCGGACTTCTCGGCTTCCTGCTCAACGGCCTCGGCCACCTCGGCGACCTCTTCGACGTTGACGTCCTCGACGTCTTCGATCACTTCGTCGTCCTCGGAGCCGGCCGGCGGGCCGAAGAACTCCGCGGTGTCGACGACGTTGCCCTCGCTGTCGGTGACGGTGGCCGCCTCGACGACAGCGGCCACGGTCAGGCCGCGGCGGACGTCGGCGAACATCGCCGGCAGCTGGTTGTTCTGCTGCAGGATCTGCAACAGCTGGGCCGGCTCGATGCCGTACTGCCGCGACATCAGCACCAGCCGCTCGGTCAGGTCGTTCTGGCCGACCTGGATGTCGAGGTCGTCGGCGATGGCGTCCATCAGCAGCTGGGTCTTGACGGCCTTCTCGGCGGCCTCGCGGGTCTCGGCGTCGAACTTCTCGCGCGAGCTGCCCTCGGCTTCGAGCGCCTCGGCGAACTTGTCCTCGTCATGATCGAGGCCGTGGATGGCGTTGTGCACGGTCTGGTCGACCTGCGCCTGCACGATCGCCTCGGGCAGCGGCACCTCGGTCTTCTCCAGCAGCAGCTCGAGGGCGTTGTCGCGAATCTTCTCGGCCTGGTGAATGCGCTTGACCCGCTTCACCTGCTCGACGAGGTTTTCCTTCAGCTCCTCGATGGTGTCGAATTCGCTTGCCAGCTGGGCGAATTCGTCGTCAGCCTCGGGGAGCTCGCGCTCCTTGATGGACTTGACGGTGACGGTGACCTCAGCCTCTTCACCGGCGTGCTCGCCGGCGGCCAGCTTGGTGGTGAACACCTTCGACTCGCCCTCGGACAGGCCGACGATGGCGTCGTCGAGGCCGTCGATGAGCTGACCGGAGCCCACCTCGTGCGAGAGGCCCTCGGTGGCGGCATCGGGAAGTTCTTCGCCGTTGACGGTGGCCGACAGGTCGATCGAAACGAAGTCACCGGTCTGGGCGGGACGCTCGACGCCCTTGAGCGTGCCGAAGCGGGCGCGCAGCGACTGCAGCTCGGCGTCGACTTCGTCGTCGTTGATCTCGATGGCGTCGACCTCGATCTTGAGCGCGCTCAGATCGGGCAGTTCGATCTCGGGGCGCACATCGACCTCGGCGGTGAAGACCAGCTCCTCGCCGTCCTCGATCTTGGTGACCTCGATCTCGGGCTGGCCCAGCGGCGTCACCTCGGTGGCGGTGACGGCTTCGCTGTAGCGGGTGGGCAGCGCGTCGTTGACGACCTGCTGAAGGACCGCGCCGCGGCCGATGCGGGCCTCGAGCAGCTTGGCCGGCGCCTTGCCGGGACGGAATCCGGGCAGGCGCACCTGCTTGGCGAGCTCCTTGTAGGCCCGGTCGAAATCGGGCTGCAATTCCGTGAAGGGCACCTCCACGTTGATGCGAACCCGGGTCGGGCTCAACTTCTCGACGGTGCTCTTCACTGCGGTACTCCTCGGTTCAGTCTTCGGTCGTGGGACGTTGTTCGGGCGTGTCGGGGTGACAGGATTTGAACCTGCGGCCTTCCGCTCCCAAAGCGGATGCGCTACCAAGCTGCGCTACACCCCGGTGCTGTATTTCTCGCGCCCGAATCCTACGGCCCAATGCCTGCTCAGCGGCAATCGACCTCGGCGACGCGCTTCCAGGTGGGTCGATTCGGATTTGATCACGTCGACCGGTACATTTGGGCACGCGCATGCACGCGGGCGTAGCTCAATGGTAGAGCCTCAGTCTTCCAAACTGATTACGCGGGTTCGATTCCCGTCGCCCGCTCTGAAGAAGTCGGTGGTAGGGGCGTTCATACAGGTCGAACGCTGATCAGAGAGCCCGACTCAACCATTGTTCGATCGCGGTGCCGCTCGGGCTTTTTCTCAGATTTCGGCGATGATCTGCTGCCGCTTGCGCCCGTATTCGTCGTCGGAGATGGCGCCGGTCGCGCGAAGCGTCTCGAGTTCTTGGAGGCGCTGAGCCGTCGACGGCGGCGGCGTCATCGGGGCGGGGGCCGAGGGTGTCTGGTGGGCGATCAGATCCTGCAGGCGTTGACCGCCGACGGTGATGTTGGCGCCCGGATCGATCCGGATGTTGGCGTTCTGACCGATGGTGATCTTCGGCCCCCCGCCGGGTGAATTCAGCGGTTGCGCACCGAGCGCCGCGACGACGCGCGCGGACGCGGCGTCCGTCCCGATGAAGAAGGTGAAGGGCCGGCTGGGCGCGCGCCCGCCCGCCGCCACGCGCTGCTGGGCGATGGCTTGTTCGACCTGACTGGCGTCGCCGTCGATCGGCAAGAACAACATCAACGCCTGCCGGTCATCGGGCACGTGACCCAAGGCCGTCATGGCGTTGTTGCCGGTGTGAGCTCGGAAGCCCGCGCGGTCCCACGCCTTGATGACTCCTCCCGCCGCGAGTTCGCCGCGGTGTTCCTTGAACTGGATCGCGTAGACGTGGGTCCGGGCGACGGCCAGCAGGAAGGTTTTCGGCAGGCCTGTGCCGTTGGGTACCTGCTTCGACCAGACCTCGCCCCCGGACGACGGGTACATCTGGGTCGCCTTTGTGGACAGCTGCTCGCATCGGGTGGCCGCCTCGACCGGCTGGCCCAGGACCGCGACGGCGACCGACGCCGCCTGCTCGTTCATGCGGATGTCGGAGTCCGACAGCCGCTTCATTTTTCCTGACAGACCGAACATCGTTCGATTCCACCTCTGGGAGCGGGATACCGATCCCAAGAGACTATGAAGGACATGGCGTTCACGGAGGCGCCATCGCGAATCGCTCGCAGGAAACTCCCAGCGGTATTGCGGCCTCGGACCGACCCGGACTGCCGTTCATCAGCGTCGCGCAGGCGCCTGTTGCTGTTCAATCCACTTCCGGCCCCGCTTCGCAGCCCGGGACAACGCTCCGACCTCACCGAGGTAGGAGGCCACAACCCCGACGGCAGGCAGCATTGCGATGTACCGGAACGGGGCGCGTGGGTGCGGGCGTTTTTCGAGTTCGTCGCCCACGGCGTCGAGGACCCCGACGAGCTTCCACACGGCCGAGGCAATGCCCTTCGGGGTGAACGGAATGTGCATCGGCGAGTCACCGGGATCGTGGACGACCACCGACAGATCGCGCCCGCACAACACCGAGGCGAGCATCCGGGCCTGGCGCCGATGGTCGGTGACGCCGAGCTCGCGGGCCACGGCGCACAGCACGATGGCCTGATTGGCGAAGCCGAGCAGATCCTGGATCGGCAGCCGTCGTCCGATGACACCCAGCACACCCGGCACCGCGACGACCACAGTGTTCAGCGCCCCGACCCGCCACACCCACCAGTTGATCCGGTCGTCGGTGCTCATGTCGTCCCACGCGAGCGTGCCCGGGATGTCGGCGGCGTTGAGGACCCGGGAGACGGCGGTGGGCGGGGTTTGCCGCTTGAGACCGAGCGGGTCGGTCCCCCACAACACGTCGAGCAGCGGGTTGATGACCGCGACGGCTCGGCCCAGAGCGTCTTCGACGTCGGAGTCGGCGAGCTCGGTCGCCGGAAGCAGTTTCACGGTCACATCATGACCAAATCGGCGCGCACTGAAACCGCCGAAATTTACGGACGCGAATGTAATGATCGCTTCGATGCGCCCAGCTCTCCGAAGCACCATTCTTCGTTTCACCGCGGCGGTAGCCGCTGGCATGCTCACGGTTGGGTTGGTCGCGGCGCCACCGGACGTCGCGGTCCCCCGCACCGAAGTTCATGCCGTGCAACTCGCGTCTGCCAGCACGATCGCCCCGGCCCCAACGCCTGCGCAGCGGCCGGCCGCGGGAAGTCAGACCGCCAAGGCCACCTCCGCACCCCCGGACTTCCTCGCGTTCGCCGCCTCGATCCTGGAGTACCTGAACAGCCTCGGTCTCGGCGCCGGCCCCGGTCTTGCGGCCATCGGGCTCACCGGATTTGTTGTGGCGTTCGCCGCGACCGCGTACGCCTGGAACGCCTTCGCGGACACGGTGAACCCGGGGTTGCGATTCCTGCACATTCCGCGGGTGCCGAAATTCCGGTCTGCTTCGCCGGTCAAATCTGCGGCAGTTCGAGTACGGCGCAGGCGCGGATCAAGCCGGCCGGCCGCGGTGTGGCGACAACCAACCGCGCCACGGGCGGCACCGGGCGTTCGACCGCATCGAGCGGCCGCTCGGCCGCCAGCCCCACGGCGGCGAAGCTCAGTGGCCCGAAGAAGTCGGCGCCGGCGGGGGCGGGTAAGGGCAGCAGCAAGCGGGTGCGGAGCGCAGCCGCCCGCTGAGTCGGCTCAGCCCGCCGGCGGCGGGTCGATCGGTGTCAGCGAGATCGGCACCCGGTGGGTGCCGGGACCCTCACCCTGGCAGCCTGCTCCCCCGACGACGAGGGTGCGCTCGCCGGCGAAGCCGCCGTCGCGTTGCGGGATCCAGTAGTCCGAACGTTGCGCCGTCACGACGCTGTTGGGGTCGTTGCGGTCGCAGAAGTACGGATACTCACCGCTGGTCTGCCAGCGGTCGCCGGTCCACCGGTAGTCGTATGCCATTGGAGCGCCCGGGTTGCGGGCGTGGTCGTCCGCGTTGTCGAGGGTGGCGACGCAGCCGCCGGCGTCGCAGTGCGTGGTGAACGGGACCGGCACGGTGATCGGATTCATCGGCGTGGGTGCGCCGTTGAACGTTTGCTTCGAAAAGTCGATGAGCAGGTTGTAATAGCCGTAAATCGGCGGTGGCTCAACACGATCCGCGTGGGCGAACGGCGGGAGCGACAGAGCGCTCGCTACGACACCGACCAGACCCCGTTTCATCGTCGACAGATCGGCCATTCGCCGATAGTAGAACCGGCTGAGCGGTCGCAAATATGGTTCTCCGCGACGGAGCCCATATCGCGCCTACGGAGCGCCGCTACCCGCGGTGCCGTTGTGCGTGCCGGGAGTGTTTCCGACGCCTACGCCGCCGATACCGGCAGGGCCTCGGCCGCCACCGGGCCCGCTGCGGCCGGCATTGCCACCATCGCCGCCGATGCCGGTGCCCGGTGCGGCCACACCGTTGCCGCCGCCGCCACCGGCACCACCGGTCTGGCGAATACCGTGGCTATTGCCGCCGTTTCCACCATGACCGCCGGTCGCCGTGCTCGCTTGAGTGTGGGTCGCCGCCGAACCGCCCGCGCCGCCCGCGCCGCCAGCGCCCACGAGCCGTCCGCCTTCTGCGCCGGTGCCGCCGTCCCCGCCGAACGCATTGCCATTGCTGGAGCCGGCCCCGCCTTCGCCACCGGCGCCCCCATTGCCCACCACGCCTCCGCGACCGCCGTCACCACCCTTACCCGCCCGCGCGGTACCGGTTCCGGCGTTAGCGGCCCCACCCTGGCCACCATCGCCGCCGCGGCCGAACACACCGGCATCGCCGCCGCTCCCGCCGCGACCCCCGACAGTGCCACCGGTGTCGGGGTTTTGGCCGGTACCTCCGATGCCGCCCTTACCGCCGTTACCGATGAGCAAGCCGCCGCGCCCGCCGTCGCCTCCGTCACGACCGAAGGCGGCGACGCCCGTCGAGGCAACCACATCCCCACCCCGGCCGCCGGCACCGCCGTTACCGATCAGCCCGGCATCGCCACCGTTGCCGGCCCTGCCATTGTTGACCGTGATCACCCCGTCACCGCCGCGGCCACCGTTGCCGAACAGCATGCCGCCACGGCCACCGTCCTGGCCCGGTCCGCCGTCAAAACCGTTGCCTATCAACAACCCTGCATCCGGATGCGCCGCCGTGCCGTTACTGATGTAGACGGCGACGAACGCGCGGAGTTGGTCGCCGACATCCTGAGGCGTTGGTAGGGCCGGGATCGCGGCGGCCTGTCGATGGCTGCCGATATGCACCGCGCTCGCATGTGGGTGCACGGCGACAAGCGGATTCGGCGACGCATTGACCTCGCGGGTGGTTCGTGTCGTGCCACTTGGCGTTGAGATGATGCGCGAAGCGAATACTGCGCCCACCGAGAGGTCAGTGGTTTGGGCCGCTTCGCTGCGAGCAGCGATAAGTCTGTTCGGCGCGGCCATACCGGGTCCGGAGTTCGGCAACGCCGCCAGCACGAACGGCCGGGTGTGGATCGGGGGCGGTGCCGACGGTGGATCGCTCGGCAAATGCATTGCGGCCGTGGCAAGTACATTCATCGCGGTAACCGTGATCACCCTCGTTGCGGCATGCGTCATCGCCCCGACCCTTCCGTGGGATTCGTCTTCGTCGACTCCCTCGGTTCACGAGCGGGACGGCCGCTATGGTTCACAGCGCTTTAGTGATCTACGTCACATATGACGTCAGCCGCCGATTCCGTTGTCCAGACCGAGGTGGGTGATGAAATACCAAGGGATGCCGACCCATTGAACGGCGGCGACGGCTATCACGGCGACGATGCCTGCGAACAACCCGACCGTGCGCACCCTTGCGCTCACCGGAGCGAACGCCAGAAGTAGGAAGACCGCTACGAATGCCCACTCCACCCACATCAGCACCCGCTTGGGCGTTTCGGCCGCGATGTCGTAGTCGGTGAGATGCGAGTCCCGGAAGCCGGTGAAGTACAGATCATTTCCCGCGACGATGGCCAGCAGCAGCGCGGCAACAGCGCAGAGCACACACCCCACGCGCACGACACCGACCCCTCGAGCCGTCATCACATACTTCGCTGCCAGGACCGGTACACCACCCGGCCGACGGTCGCGGGGTCGGGCTCAGGTGCGTTCACCGACACGTCGAGACCCGAATGATCCTCCACAGCAAGTACTTTCCGGAGGTGATACGCCAGGTCACCATCGTCGTCGCGCCCCGGATACTTGAAGTAGCGGGTGTGCGCGAGCCCCGGGGCCAGCCGCTCGGGCTGGTTTCCGCTCACCGCGATCTCACGGATGCCCGGGCCGAACAACGGTGCCAGCGCCCCGCCGAACCAGTCGCCGCGAATACCGCCCCGCCGCACCGGAAAGCAGATGTTGGTCCACCGGGTCACCGCGAACGCCGACAGACCGTCCAACTCACCGGACCGGGGCGGGCAGCATGACATCACACCGCGACGGATCAGCGAGTCGAACAACACATGTCGTCGGTCGACACGTCCGCAACCACCGAGGATCGGCGGCCGGGCCACGAACAGATCGGCCAACGCCATCGGGGTTCCGACCGTGACGAAATCCGTTATCCGCCAGGGATTTCCCTGACGACGCAAGTCCTGCCACAACGCGAACTGCCGTTCTTGGAAGTCCGCGACCGAGCCGTGCACGTCGGACTCGGTCGGCGACGGCAGGCCGGCCCCGGGCGCTGCCCGGAGTTCGTGCGTCTCGGCCCACAGCGTCGTCAGCGCGTCATAGGCGATATAACCACCGATACCGTGACCCACCACGACGATGCGCGCGTAACGCCCCTGCTGCAGGGTATACAGCAGGTCGACCAGGCCGCCACGGATAGCGCGCCGCGCCGCTTGGGATTCCGGCGCCGTCAGGTCGAAGTAGCGGGCGACGTTGACGAAGCCGGTGGTCAAGAAGCTACGGGTCAGCGCTCGCGGCAGTAGACGAAACACCGCCAACGCGACGGTCAGCACCACCACGCTGGTGGCGACCCCGATGATCCAGCCGGCCACCCCGGTGTGCAGGAAGTAACCGCCCACAACGAACAAGCCCACGAGTACGGCGACCGGAATCAGCACGGTCAGCAAGACCGCGCGCCAGATGCCGAACAGTTGGTCCGGCACGTGACGCGGACGGCGAAGGAACGTCCGCGCCACAGCGGCGACGAATCCCGCGTACCGGGCGCTCGTCATCAGGAACGACCAGTCGTACTCGTACAGATCGACACCCGACGGTGCGCTATAGCGCCGCGCCTCATACGAATCGGTGATCTCGACGGGCTGTGGGTCGTACTCCCAGCGGCCACCCTCGGGCATCAACGCCGTCTTGGCGAAATCGTCCAGGACATCCATCGGCCGGCGTTCGAGCAGACCGTGCACGAAGACCACGGCGGTGCGTACGGCGCTGTCGGTGCTCATCGTCCTCCCGGAAACCAAGTGGCGGGCAGGCTAATACTTTGCCAAATCACCCACAGGATGAACACAAGCAGGCGCACCATAAGCCATGGCTGATGTGGATTTCTGCGTGGTCGGCGCAGGTTTCGCTGGACTGACTGCCGCCCTGAGACTCAAACAAGCGGGCCGATCGGTGGCCCTTCTCGAAGCCCGGGACCGTGTCGGCGGGCGCACATTCACTGTCGAAGGCCCCGAAGGCATCTGGATCGACCGGGGTGGCGCCTGGATCGGGCCAGGTCAGGACGCGATCTACGGGTTGATGAAGGAATTCGGCGTCGGCAGCTACAACCAGTACGTCGACGGTGAAGCCATGATGGTCGTCGAGGGCAAGCACTACCGATACGAGGGCACGATCCCGCTGACGATGAGTCCGTGGGCGGCGCTCAACATGGGCGCGGTCTTCCTCGACCTCACCCGGCTGTGCAAGACGATCCCGCTCGAAGCGCCGTGGGAAGCCAAGAACGCCGACAAGCTGGACCGCATCACCTACGCCTCCTGGCTCAACGACCGCACGCTGTCCAAACCCGCACACACGTTGCTGGAAGCGGCGATCGCCGGCCTCTACACGTCGGCGGCGTCGGAGACCTCGATGCTGTTCGTCTTGCGTCAGCTGGCGTCCGGTGGTGGCCCGTCGTTCGTACTCGGCGTCAAGGATTCGTCGCAGGACTCCCGCATCGTCGGCGGGATGGGTGCGGTTTCGGGCAAGATGGCCACCGAGATCGGGGACTCGCTACACCTGGATCAGCCCGTGCGGCGAATCATTCAGGACGACGACGGGGTCACCGTCCAGGCGGACGGCATGACGGTTCGGGCGCAGCGCGTGATCGTCGCGGTGCCCATCGCGATCGCCAGTCACATCCTGTACGAACCGATGCTGCCGGTGGACCGGTCCTTCCTGCATCAGCGCATGCCGAGCGGCGCGGTCGTCAAGATCAACATCGTCTACGCCGAACCGTTCTGGCGAAAGGACGGACTGACCGGCCAGACCTTCGCACCCGGCTCGCTGGCCAACCTCACCATCGACGCATCCACCGACGCACCGCGGCCCGGGGTGATGTGCGTGATCACCGAAGGCCCCGAAGCGCGCACGTACACCAAAATGGATCCCGATGCCCGCAAGAAAGAGGTATTGGCGCAGTTGGTGGAGCGCTTCGGCGAGAAGGCCGCGACCCCGGTGGCCTACCTCGATCAGGACTGGAGCGTCGAAAGGTATTCCGGCGGCGGAATGTTGAGCCACTGCCCGCCCGGCGTGCTCACCGAATTCGGACCCGCCATCACCGAGCCATGCGGCCGAATCCATTGGGCCGGAACGGAAACGTCCGGCATAATGCACGGCTGGGTCGACGGTGCGGTGCGCTCGGGTGAGCGCGCGGCCAAGGAAGTCATGGCGAAGGAGCCGGCGGTGGCCGGGCAAGCCTGACGGCTACCGCGGCGGATCGCCCCGCCACTGAAAGCTGTTGATGTACTTGCCCAAATCCTGAGCGAGTTGCAGATTGGCACCTGACGGCAGGCTCGGGCCGTCGCCGGGACGGAAGGGTCGATACGGGCCGATCGCACCACCGATGAGCGCCAGATCATTCTTGACCGCGGCCATCACCACGATGCGCTTGCGCCGGACGGTGCCGCTGGTCCCTTGCGGGTACACGTCGAGAACCGCCCCGTAGCCGAGCTGATAGCCCACCGTCGCGTTCGGCAGGACGTACGCCACGGTGGCATCGGGTTGCTTCTCACGAAGCAGGTCGTCGACAACCTGCTCGGCAGAGCGGCCCTTGGCCGGAGCAGAGAAGAGGTCCATCTCGCCGCCGTCCCCGGCGGTGAACTTGGCCGAGACGCCGTCATCCTCTTTGGTGATCTCATACGCCGACCCGGGTCCGGGGTAGGCCACCGAGAACGAGCCGTCGGCCGCGGTGAAGCGCGGGTTCGCTTGCACCGGTATGCCGGTGGGCGGTCGGCCGCATTCCGGCGGGCAGGTGTACCGCACCGCCGGAGCGGCGGTCAGCAGCGAGGCCGCAGTCATCGCGCCGACCACGACGGCCAGCCCGGCGCTCAAGAGCAATAGCAACCGGCGCAGCGGCGTATAACGCAGTGGCACAGCCGAATACGACCCGGACAACACCGAATAGCCGGGTGCGAGTTCGCGCGCTACCGTCGGGGCGCTCATTGCTCCACCAACTCGACGCTCGGGTGCGGACGGTCCCGGCGGCGCGCCTCTCGCGACGCACGCGATGCGGTGTGCTCCGCGACACCGCAGGCCGGGCAGAACGCGACGTCGGGCACCACATGCCCGCACCCCGGACACAGGATCGGCAACTCCGGATGCAGCGGATCCTGCGGCTCATGCAGCACCGCGACCTGAATGCCCACCCGCAATGCGACCACCGCCGCGAGCGCCAACGCAATATGCACCAGCAGCTGCAATTCCGACGCGATCGCCAGGACCTCCACCAGTCCGACGTTGGCATAGGCCGCGGCGACCACCACCAACACCAGCCCGCCGGCGGCGAGATGACGGAGGCGCGAGACCCCGGGTCGCCGCGAGTACCACAGCCCGATCCCGACCAGCCCGCTCACCGACGCCGCGGTCAGCGGCATAGTCAACCCTCGGACGCCGGCCTCGATCAACAGATCGGTGACCGACTGATCGCTGATCGTGATTCCTGCGTCGATCTCCTGCACCAGCCGGACCATCGTCACCGTCACCGCGAACACCGTCGCTCCGAGTACTCCGATCGCGAAGCCGTACAGCGACTCTCGGATCGGCGGTCGGCTCAGCCGAACCAGCACAGTGGGCAGTTGCATCACCAGCAGTCCGCCGAACGGGATCACCAGGGCGTCGCGCACCAGTACCGCAGTGGGCACTGCTGTGCCGAGGCCCAGGCTGTAGGACTCTTTGACGATCGCGGCGGTGAGCAGCGCCCAGCCCAATCCGACCGCGACACCGAGCACCACGGTCACAGCCCACACCCGCCGCGGCAGGTCGAAGAGGACGCCGGTTTCGGTCAGGTAGATCACGAAGAGCAGCAGTGGGGCGAAGGTGGCGATCGCCACCATCGGTATGTACCAATGGAATACGCACGAGATGACGAGCAGGACGAACACCAGCCCAAGCCCAACCCGGAATGTGCTTAGTGAGCGCCGGGGCAGGTGCGGGAACAGCGAGCTGACCAGCGAAGGCTGCAGAACGTTCTCACCGGGCGCGGCGACAAAGGCGTTGCCCCGCAGCCAGTCCGGGCCAGCACCTTGTTCACGCACCAGGCGTGCACCGCACCGCCCACAGAACCGGCCGGCCGGTACGTCGCGTCCGCACAACCGGCACGGCATCGTTTCGAGCGGCTCGGTCATGCCATGCCCCGCTGTACGTCGAGGATGTCACGGGCCAGGTTGTCGGCGTTGGGGGTGCCCAGGCCGGTGACCATGTCGTAGCCGGGACCCGCGACCGCGACGGCATTGGTACCGAGAACGATGTCATGGAAGGCGGGGCGCGTCGCCCCGGCGGCGATCCGGTACAGGGTCGGGTTGAACTCGCCCAGCGCGCGTCCCCCGTTGTCGATCAAGAACTCGTTGATCACCGCCGCGATACCGGCCCACAGCGGCGCCGCCTGCGAGGTGCCGCCGCCGACCACCAACTGCTGGTTCAGCACGATCACGGCGCCGGTGTTGGTGTCGGCGACCGCCGAGATGTCCGGAGTCAGGCGGCGCAATGCGGTGTCGGGCGCCGCGCTCTGCCACGGCGGCCGTTCGAACAACGCTGAGATTCCCCCACCGCTGCCGTGGGTCAACGGCCCGTCCATCCAGCCAAGCTCGGCAAGCCATCGGTAGTTCTGGTCGGTCGACAGTGTCGTTCCTCCGACCGTCGTCACCTCCGGAAGCGAGGCGACGGCGTCCAGTCCGACGTCCGACGGACCGGGCGGGGCCGACCAGTCATGGCCGCGTTTGCATTCCAGGCCGGCGAGATCGCCGCTGGCGTTGAACACCGTGGTGCCTCGTGACACCGCATCGGCCACCGCTTCCCGCACGGGTGCCAAGTCGGCGGCGGTGATCATCCGGTCGCACCCCCACCCGATCGACAAACTCCACACCGCGCCGGGGAACCGCCGATCGACGTCGCGCATCATGTCGGCGATCTTGACGTAGGTGCCGCCACCGCCGACGGTCGGACGGGCGTTGACCAGTACCGTGCGCGCATCGGGCGCCAGCGCGTGGGCGACTTGCAGATCCATCGACGCCTCGTTGTTGCGCTGCTCGGGCATCCCGCCGACGACTTCGGGGGTGAATTTCGGCAGTCGGTATGTCGCGGCGAACATGTCGAGGTCGGCCTGGTCGAAGCCGTCGAAGGCGAAGACCACGATCGTGGTGCCCTTGCCGGTGTAGCCCGCGTCGGCCAGCGGGCGGACGTTGTAGATCGTGCGGAGCGCGTCCGGCGGTAGGCCGTGGTCGGGAACGTCGATCGGTAGCGGCGGGATCGAAGGGCTACTGGAGTGGTAGGGCGTGTAACTCAGGATGCGACCCAGTCCCGACACCGAATCACGCAGCGCCGCAGGGACCGTCGGCTGCTCGGGCGAAGCATAGAACTGCTCACCGGACGGTTTGCGGTAGTCGCGCACCGGCACGCCGAAGGCCGTGGAGACGCTGACCGGTGAGCCCTGCAGCACCGCCCACCCGGCACCCGGTTCCCAGCGCACCGACAATCCGTTGGTGGTTGCCCAGCGCTGCAAGCGATCCGGGGCTTGCCTACCTCGAAGCTCGGCAGTCAGCTGCACCGCGTGCGCCCGGGAATCACCGAGGTCGGCCGACGACTGGAGCAGCACCGCGTAGGGCCCTGAAATAGGTTGCGCCGACGGTAGATCGGTATGTGACCGCATCGCGCATCCGGCAAGCGTGAGCACGCTCACCGTCAGCAGCGCGAACACCGTACGAGTCATGGCTGAACCGAACCATAGTGCACCGATGTGCGGTGCGCTGGGACCTGACCGAAGAGGTCAGCCGCGAACCTGACGGCGGTAGGTCAGCTTGTCGAACTCCCGGCCGTATTCGTCGACCGCGGTCACGTCCATCTCGCTCATGAGGTTGCCCGGCCGTACATCGACCCGGATGAACGCGTAGTTGCGGAATCGCACCCGCGACCAGCCGACCGCCTCGGTCTGCTTGTGGCCGTCCGCGGTCCACACGTAGCTGTTCGGCACGAACGTGTCGGGCGCCTCGTTGCCCCGATAGCTTTCCGGCTCCCCGGGCTGGAACGCATAGCGCGGCCGGCCCGCCGAACCCACCGTGTAGTACACGGTGCCATCGGTTTCCGGGTAGACGACCGCGTTGTCCCCGGCCACCTTCGTGGGCGCGCCGCCACGGATCGGGTCGGACCGTTCGAACACGTGGTTGTGGCCCTGCAGCACCAGATCGACCTGGTAGCGGTCGAACAACGGCACCCATGCCGCCCGTACACCCCCGTCGCTGGCATGGGCCTCGGTCGTGGAGTAGACGCAGTGGTGAAAGAAGCAGACGATGAAGTCGATGTCGGGGTTGGCGCGATGTGCCGCCAATGTCTGTTCTACCCAACCATTTTGGGCGCCCCTGGAGTACCCCGTGTTCGCGGTGATCTCATAGCTGACGTCGTTGGCATCCAGGGAGAGCACTGCGAGGTTGCCATAGGTGAACGAGTACACCGACGGACAACCTTTGGGGCCGTTGCCCGGAAGGTCAAGGCGCGCGAGGTGACCTCCGTAGCCGTGCACGGGGTAGGCGGCTTCCATGTCGTGGTTGCCGGTGGCGAACATCCATGGTGTCGTCGAGGCACTGGCCTCGATGGAGGTCAGGTACACATCCCATACGTAGGGGTTGAACTTGTCGAATCCCTTGGGCGGGTCGCCTTTTCGGACGAACTGCGCAGGTTTGCCCGCTCCGGACGGATCGGCGTAGGCGATATCACCGGCGAGGATGTGGAAGTCGGGCCGCGAGGCGACGATCTGATTCAGCACGTTGGCGGTGTGCGACACCGCCGGGTCGTTGTCGGGCTTGTAGTAGCTGTCGTCGTAGTCACCGCGGATGAGACCCGGCGGAGCCAGCGGAGTTTCGTCGGTGCCCTGATCCCCCATCATCGTGAACCGGAACCAGCCCACCGCATCTCGCGCGCTGGGCATGGCGGTGGCCGCGGAGAGCACGTCGCCGACGAAACCGTCGTCAGTGCGCCAACGGTAGAAGTGCGGTGTGCGCCCCGGCAGTCCATCCACGGGTACGTGGACGTAGAACTGCTCCGCCGACAGGACGCCGCCGCTGCTGTCCGGGATCTGCGTCACCAGATTGCGGACCTCCGCCTCGAGCGTCGCCCCGAGCCCCGGTGTCGGACCATGGTCGACGAAGATCTTGGTGGCACCGGGATTGCGCGAAAGCTGAGCGGCCAGCCGTAGCTGGCTCGAGGCGTCCGGGCCGTATCCGACTCGCCGGCCGGCCACCGCCAGGGGTGCGTCCGCGGCGTAGGCCCGGTGCCCGAAGGGCGCGGTGCCCAGCGCCGCGACGGCTGCCGCGGCGGCCGACCCGCGCAAAAAGTTGCGCCGCGAGACCGGACGGGCGCGCAGGTACGTCCGGTGCCATTCGTACTGCTCAGCCATCGTCATCCGGCCGGCCAAGGCCGGCGGGATGCCGGTATCGGGGATCTCCACTCACCGATGGTGACGCACGCACCTGCGAGAACGCGGAATCGGCCGCAAACTGCAGGTGAACAGTCGCTATGGGCGGCGCCGCTAATTACGAGCCGGTTGCGATTCCGCTCCAATCGTCCTCACAACTTTGCTGGCTACCGTGACCTCCGTAGATTCATGCGGATACCCCGGCGGCCAGGAGGCGCGTTGAGCGACCAGATTCCCATCAGCGGTGCATGCGCCGCGGGTTTCGACGCCGTGCGCGACGCCTTCGAGAAGAACTTCGCCGCTCGCGATGAGGTCGGCGCGGCCGTCGCCGTGTGGGTCGACGGCGACCTCGTGGTCAATCTCTGGGGCGGTTACGCCGACGCCCGCCGTCGCCGCCGGTGGCGGCAGGACACCCTGGCCAGCGTGTTCTCCGGCACCAAGGGTTTGACGAGCACGTGTGTGCATCTGCTCGCCGATCGCGGCGAGCTCGACCTGTATGCGCCGGTCGCCCATTACTGGCCTGAGTTCGCGCAGAACGGCAAGCAGAACATCACGATCGCCTCGGTGCTCGGGCACCGCTCGGGGGTGATCGGCCCTCGCACCCGGATGCACTGGGGCGACACCACCGACTGGGACCGGGTCTGCGCCGATCTCGCCGCCGCCGAGCCGTGGTGGCCACCGGGGACGGCGCAGGGCTATCACATGGTCAGCTTCGGCTTCATTCTCGGCGAGGTGGTCCGCCGGGTCACCGGCCGGACGATCGGTCACTACCTGCGGACCGAGATCGCCGAGCCGATGGGCATCGACGTGCACATCGGTCTGTCGGCCGCCGACCATCAGCGGTGCGCGGACATGATCAACAAGCCGCACATCCGCGATGTGCTGGCCAACGGCCAGGCGCCGGGCTACCCGACGTCACTTGCCGAGCATCCGATGGCAGGCATGGCGGTGGCCATGGGCTTCGTTCCCGATGACGAACTGGGCTCCAACGAACTCGAGCGGTGGCGGTCCAGCGAGTTCCCGAGCACCAACGGCCACGTGTCGGCACTCGGCCTGGCCACGTTCTACAACGGTCTGGCGCAGGAGAAGCTGCTCAGCCGCGAACAGCTGGAGGCGGCGCGGGTGTCGCAGGGCGGCTTCGACACCGACGTCGTCCTCGGGCCGCGGGTCGCCGATCACGGCTGGGGGTTGGGCTACATGCTCAACCAGCGTGGGGTGGCCGGGCCGAACCTGCGCAGCTTCGGACATGGCGGATCGGGCGGCTCGTACGGGTTCGTCGACCTCGAACACCGCATCGGCTACGCCTACGTGATGAACTACTTCGACGCCACCAAGTGCAACGCCGACCCCCGCAGCACCGCGCTCAGCGACGAGGTCTACCGCGCTCTCGGCGTGCTCTGACAGGCAAACTTCCGTTCTCCGGAGCACTTTCACAGGATCGGTACTGTGGACGCCATGAACGGTGTGCTGGTCGTGCTCATCCTGGTTGTCGTCGCCGTGATCGTGCTGGCGGTGGTGAGTTCGTCGCGGGCCTCGGGCAATCGCAATGCCGCCTCGCTGGCCGACGCCAAGGCGGATGCGCGGCGGGTGATCGAGCGGCTCGGTGGGCAGGTGCTCAACCTGTCCGGCAACAACGACGCCGCCACCCAGGCGTTGGCTGACGCCTCCGAACGGTTCACCGCCGCCTCCTCGCAGATCGAGCAGGCCACTACCGCCAAGCAGGCGATGCTGGCCAAGGAAAGCGCGATCGAAGGGCTGTACTACGTGCGCGCCGCGCGCACCGCGATGGGCATGGACCCCGGCCCGGAACTGGAATCGATGACCGGCCAGAAGGCGGCCGGTGCGGTGACCGAGGACCGCAAGGTCCAGTTCGAAGGTCGCGAGATCGAAGCCTCCCCCACCCCGAGCCCGCGGACGCCGAACTACTACCCCGGCGGCCGGGTCGCGGGCCGTCCGGTCCCCGCCGGCTGGTACTCCGAGCCGTGGTGGAAGACGGCACTGGTGGCCGGCGCCTGGGGCGTGGGGTCGGTGTTGCTGTTCGACGCGCTGTTCTCCGGTATGCACGGAGTCGATTACGGCGCTTCGGGATTCGAGAACGGCTTCGGCTCGGGCTTCGACCAGGGCTACGACCAGGGGTATGACCAAGGCCTGGACGCGGCCGGTCAGGACGGCGGCTGGGGCGGTGACGGCGGCGGTTGGGGTGGCGATGGCGGCGGCTGGGATGGCGGCGGCCTTGGTGACAGCGGCGGCTGGGGTGGCGGCGACTTCGGCGGCGGAGACTTCGGCGGGTTCGGCGACTTCTAGATCCGGCTCTCCATCCGGGCGGTCACGCTGGCCTCCTGCAGGTCCAACCGGCCCAGCATGGCCCGCACGGCCTCGTCGTCGATGCGTCCCTCATCACGCTCTTTGATCAGCGCCGCACGCTGAGCGGCCAACACATTGCGGTACAGCGTCGAGAACACTTCGGCCCGCAGGTCGTGTTCCTCGGGATCGGGCATTTCGTCGGCGTCCTTGGAGTGCCGCGCGATCCAGGTGCGGATGTCGGTCAGCACGTGGGGGTCGAGGCCGTTCGGCGGGTTGGCCTCGAAATAGGCGAGCACCTCGTCGGCCGCCGCGTGGACGGTGCTCTCGGCTTTCGCGGTCTCCTCCCGGTCGTAGGCTCGGTCGCCGTCCGGCGAGGACACTTTCAGCCGGCGAATCAACGGCGGTAGGGTCCAGCCCTGCAGCAGCAGCGTGCCGACGGCGACCACAAACGCGATCGCCTGAATGGTGGCCCGCTCGGGGAACGGCTCGCCGCCGGCGATGGTCGGCGGGATACCGGCCGCGGCGGCCAGCGTCACCACCCCGCGCATTCCCGTCCAGGAGACCACCACATTTTCCTGCCAGGTCAGCGCTGTGTGGTCAATCATCGCTCGCCACTTGCCCTTTGGCTTGTCCCGCTTCCGGACACCGAGTGCTCCCCGACCGCCGCGTTCGGGGATCGGCACGCTCAGTTTGCGGTCGACGTGGCGGAACAGGACTCCACGGCCGAACATCACGAACACCGACAGCGGACGGATCACCAGGACTATCCCCAGTACCACCGCCGCGGCGACGCCCACCTCCATGAGTGATTCGTGCGCATCGCGCAGGTCCTCCAGTACGAAACGCAGATGAAGCCCGATGTAGGCGAAGACGAACGCCTCCAGCAGCACGTCGACGGAATTCCAGACGTAGCGCTCCTGCAGTCGGGTTTGGTAGCCGGCGCTCAGCGTTCCGCTGCCGACGACGAATCCGGCGGCCACCACGGCCAGCACTCCCGACGCGTGAAAACGCTCGGCAGTGATGTAGGCGGCGAACGGCACCACCAGGCCCTGGATGGTTTCCAGGCTCGCGCTGTTGAGTCGCTCGCGGATCCACAGCGTTACGTAGCCGAGCGCGACACCCACCGCCGGACCGAGCAGTGCGCTGTATCCGAACAGCAGCAGCGGGTTGCTGATGAAGACGTGGGTGCCGGCAACCTGGGCGACCGCGATCGAAAACAATGCCAGCGCCGCGGCGTCGTTGATCAGGCTCTCGCCGGTCAAGATCGTCATCACCCGCTTGGGCAGTCCCAGTTTGCGGCCCACCGCGACAGCGGTGACGGCATCGGGCGGCGCGACGATCGCTCCGAGGACCAGCGCGGTCGCGAACGTCAGCGGCACCACCACCAGCCACGCCGACACCGCGGCGACGGTGAAGGCGGTGACCACGACCAGGCCCACCCCGAGGCCGAGGATCGGCTTGATGTTGCGCATGAACGCGGGGAACGAGAAGTCCAGCGCCGCGGAGTAGAGCAGCGGCGGCAGCACCACGGAAAGCAGGACGTGCGAGTCCAGTTCAGGGGCGACGAATCCCGGCACGAACGACACGACGATGCCGACGACGACGATCATCAGGGCGGGCTCCACGCCTCGCTGCTTGGCGATCGCCGCGACAACGATGGCGCCGACGACGACGAGAATCAGTTCCATACAAGCATTCTCGCGGGTGGCGTCCGGCGGCGCCGATCACACCTGACAGGTGGGGCACCAAAACACGTTGCGACCTTCCAATTCGGCGGTCCGCACCGGGGTCGCACACACCCGGCAGGGCTCGCCGGCGCGCCGGTAGACGTAGGTCCGCGGACGGTTCGGCGCGTACGACGGTGGCCCGTGATCGTGTTCGGGCCGCACCACGACGATCTTGCCGCGCCGCACGCCGACCTTCATCAACTCGACCAGGTCGGTCCAGGCATCGGCGAACTCGACCTCGGAGACGTCGCGGCCCAGCCGGTAGGGGTCGATGTGATGCCGGAACAGCAACTCGCTGCGATACACGTTGCCCACTCCTGCGATCACGCTCTGATCCATCAGCAGCGCACCGATCGACTTGCGGGACTTGGAGATTCGGGCCCATGCCAGTGACGGGTCGGCGTCGCGGCGCAGCGGGTCGGGTCCGAGTCGGGCCACGATGGCCGACACCTGCGCCTCGTCCATCACCTCGCAGGCCGTCGGGCCACGCAGGTCGGTGCCCCATTCGGTGCCGACGATCCGCATGCGCACCTGGCCGACCGGCAGGGGCATCGGCACCGGAGCCTCGGTGAAGGTGCCGTACAGCCCGAGGTGCACATGCACGATCGGGCCGCCGTCGTAGTGATGGAACAGGTGCTTGCCCCAGACCGAGGCACGCGTGAACACCCGGCCGTTGACGATCGAGGAGTCGGTGAACCTGCCCTGCGGGCTCGACACGGCCGCAGGGGCGCCGGCGAACCGGCGCTGGTGCAGCCGCGCGAGCCGGTGAAGGGTATGCCCTTCCGGCACGACTCAGGCCGGGGCGCCGGGGACCGGCGGCGCGACGTGGGTGCGCTCGTATTCGTCGAGGATGTCGATACGACGTTGGTGCCGTTCGGCTTTCGACCACGGGGTGGACAGGAATGCGTCGACGATCGCCAACGCCTCCTCCTGGGTGTGCATGCGGCCGCCGATGCCGATCAGCTGCGCGTTGTTGTGCTCGCGGGCCAGCGATGCGGTCTCGGTGCTCCACGCCAGCGCGCAGCGGGCGCCGGGCACCTTGTTGGCCGCGATCTGCTCGCCGTTGCCGGAGCCGCCCAGCACGATGCCGAGGCTCTCGGGGTCGGCGACCGTGCGCTGCGCGGCGGCGATGCAGAAGGCCGGGTAGTCGTCGTCGGCGTCGTAGGTGTACGCGCCGCAGTCGATCGGCTCGTGACCACCGTTCTTCAGGTGTTCGATGATGGCTTGCTTGAGTTCGTATCCGGCATGGTCCGAGCCGAGGTAGACACGCATGGCCGATACCTTACTTCGGCGAAGCGTCAGCCCACCGTGATGGCGTCCAACCGCTCCTTGATGAACGCCGACGATGTCACGGGCGAAAGCCCGGCCACCCGCCCGACCGGCGGCTGCAACGGGGTGACGAGCGCATCGTGGTTGGCCTCGTAGAAGTAGATCAGCGAGATCAGGTCCTCCTCGGGGGCGTGCGGTTGCGGGGGCAGCACCCGATGCCGACCCGACGGCCAGCGCCGTCCGCTCCAATACTCCAGGAGGTCGCCGATGTTGATCGTCAGCGCCGCCGGGTCGTAGGGGGCGTCCTCCCAGCCGTCGGCTTCGGAGAAAACTTGCAGCCCACCGGCTCCGGGCTCGCGATCCAGGATTGTCACGGTGCCGAAGTCGGTGTGCGGGCCGATCCGGAACTGCCCGGGCTCGGGCTCGCCCACGACGCTGACCGGCGGATAGTGGTTGATGTTCATGGTCCAGGTCGGCCGGTCGGCCAGGGCAGCGAAGGGATTGGTCGCCAGGCCCAGCGCATGCGCCATCAGGGCCAGCAGATCGTCAGCCAACCGGCGCACGGCCGCGGTGTATTCGTCGACCAGCGGCCGCAGCTCGGCCACCTCGTCAGGCCAGACGTTGGGCGCGAACCAGATCCGGTCGATCTCGGGATCGCCGACGGCCGTCTCGGCGCCCAAGCTGTAGCTCTCCTTGAGGTCCGGCGGCGTCTCGGTGCCCTCGGCGTAGGCGTTCGCTTCCGCACCGGGAGCGATCCAGCCGTGGCCGCCGACTGGCACGGAGTACCGGCGCTTGACCTCGTCGGGCAGGCTGAAGAACCGTCGCGACGCGGCGCGCACATCCGCGGCCAGCTGCGGATCGATGCCGTGACCGGTGACCAGGATGAACCCCGCCTGCTGCAGCCCCTCGTCGAGTTCGGCGGCGACAGCGTCGGCCTCCGCTCCCCCGGCGTACCAGCGAGAGATGTCGATGGTCGCGATCACTCCGCCACTCCGATGTCCTCGTTCCACAGCTCCGGGTTGGCGGCGATGAAGTCGGTCATCATCGCCACACAGCGCTCGTCGTCGAGCAGGTTGACCTCGACGCCGTGATCGGCCAGCCAGTCGTGACCACCGACGAACGTGCGACTCTCCCCGATCACCAGCGCGCCGATGTTGAACTGGCGCACCAGCCCGCTGCAGTACCAGCACGGCGACAGCGTGGTGACCATGACCGTCGAGCGGTAGTCACGCTGGCGGCCGGCGGCGCGGAAGGCGTCGGTCTCGGCGTGCAATGACGGATCACCCTGCTGCACGCGTCGGTTGTGCCCGCTGCCCAACAGCATCCCGTCGGAGCTGAACAGCGCCGCTCCGATCGGAATCCCGCCTTCCGCCAACCCCTTTCGCGCCTCATCCACCGCGACATCGATCATTTCGGCCGGCGTCATACCGCGAGGCGCTCGGCGGCGATCTTCGATCGGCATAGCACAAGATAACTTGCGCCGGCGATCAGGAAGCCGACGAAGAACGTGATGTCACCGAGTTGCGGCAGCGCGCGGGCGATGTAGCCGACGAACTTCTCCTGATTGGAGAACAACAGCACCGACACCACCAAGCCGATGAGGAACGACGCGAAGCCACCCCAGTTGGTGTAGCCGCGGTCGTACAGGAATCCGGCGATGGACTGGCCTCGGCGCAGATACTGATCGGCGAACACCACGCCCAGCCACGGGCCGATCCAGTAGGCGATGATCAAGAGGAAGGCCTCGTAGCTCGCGGCGGCGTCGGCCAGCGCCCACCACGCGATGCCGAAGCCGGCCACCCCGAAGAACACCGTAACCATCGCGCGGGCGATGTGGTGCGGCAGCTTGACCCCGATCGTGACGAAAGCCATTGCACCGGAATAGATATTGATCGCGTTGGCGGCGATGGCACCCACCGCGATGGCCAGCAGGGTGGCCTTGGCCAGCGGCGAAGCCAGCTCGCTGGTGAACGCCTCGGTGGGGTTGTCGGACAGCGCCGGACCGATGGTCACCGATGCGGCGCCGACGATTTCGAGGATCGTGCAGGACAAGAACAGTCCCAGGGAGGCGAACAGCCCGGTGCGAGCGGTCGAGACGGTGGCCGGGAGATAACGGGTGTAGTCGGCGGCGTAGGGCGTCCAGCCCGCCGCATAGCCGAACGCGGTCCCGACGGTGAGCAGGAACCCGCCCAGCCCGCCGACGCCCCCGTCGACCGCCGGTGCACCGAAGTGCGATTTGGTGAGGATCACCACCGAGGCGACCGCGAAGATCACCGCGAGCACCGGGAACGACCAGCGCTCGAAGGCTTGAACCAGGTTGTGGCCGAAGAACGCGAACCCGGTCTGGATCAGCACGACGATCACCAACGCCGGCAGCGGGCCGATTCCGAACAGAGTGGACAACGCAAAGGCACCGCTGACGCTGTTGGTGGCGAACCACCCCACACCGGCGGTCACCGACATCAGGACTGCCGGCACGGCATTGCCGTTGAACCCGAATGCCAAGCGCCCCAACACCATCTGCGGTACGCCGTGCAGTGGGCCGCGGGCGGACAGGAAGTAATGCGCGATCGCACCCAGTCCGGTGCCGATCACGATGCCGGCGACGGCCTGCCAGAACGTCATGCCGTAGACGGCAACCGCGAGCACGCCGACGAAGATCGTCGCGAACTCGAGGTTCGGTGACGTCCACGTCCAGAACAGCTGACGGGGCTTGCCGTGCCGATCCTCGTGCGCGATGAACTCGTTGCCACCGGGTTCGACGGCCACCAGCTTGTCGCGGTAGGTGCCGTCGGTCTGCACGCTCGGTTCGGTCGGGTCAGCCACTGTCATGGACTAAAAATCGACCCAACCGAGCCGTTGCGCAACCGGAGGAAACCTCCCGGAAACTTAATCGAATTGCGGCGCTTCGGTCCTCGTCCGCTTCAGCTCCCAGAAGTGCGGGTAGGCCGCGAACGTCACCGAGGCATCCCACAGCTTGCCGGCTTCCTCACCGCGCGGGATGCGGGACAGCACCGGACCGAAGAACGCGACCCCGTTGATGTGAATCGTCGGCGTGCCGACGTCCTCGCCGACCGCGTCCATGCCCTCGTGATGGCTCTTGCGCAGCGCGTCGTCGTACTTGTCGGTAGTGGCCGCTTCCGCGAGTTCGGCGGGCAGGCCCACCTCGGCCAGCGACTCGGAGATGACGACGTCGAAGTCTTTGTTGTTCTGGTCGTGGATGCGGGTGCCCATCGCGGTGTAGAGCGGCGAGAGGACCGTGCGGCCATGGGCCTGCTCGGCGGCGATGGCGACGCGGACCGGACCCCACGCCTTCTTCATCATCTCGAGGTACTCCTCGGGCAGGTCGCGCCCTTCGTTGAGGACGGCCAGGCTCATCACCCGGAAGTCGACGTCGATGTCGCGGACCTTCTCGACCTCGAGAATCCAGCGCGAGGTGATCCAACACCACGGGCACAGCGGGTCGAACCAGAAACCGGCTACTGACTTCTCGGACATGCGGGCTCCTCCCAGCGACGGACGCAGACTTTCAACTCAACTCATGCCGTTAGATCACTGTTCCCGTATTCACCCGCCAACACCAGAAACCTTGGGTTGCCGGCACAGAAAACGCATAGGTGGCAATTCTTGACCCAACCGTGCTGTCGTTGTGACCACTGTGCAGAAGTGTTCCACGAGTGATTGGAGTGATCCGAGTAGTGACCGCCGCGGCGTTCGTCGCGGGTGCAACCGCTATGGCAGCGCCGGCTCATGCCGACGCCGTCGACGACGCCTTCGTCGCCGCCCTCAACCGGGCCGGCATCCACTACGACAACGCCGAAGCCGCCACGCAGCTGGCCAAGCAGGTGTGCCCGCAACTCGTCGGACCGGGCAAATCGTTCGGCGCCGCAGTGTCGCGGGTGCAGGGCGGCGGCATCCCGCCGCAGATGGCCGCGTTCTTCGCGGGCATGGCGGTCAAGCTCTATTGTCCGGCGATGATGAAGTCGGTCACCAACGGCACCTTCTTCGACTGGATCCAAGCTCCGCACATGTAAGTAAGTCACGTTAGGTTGGACGCGTGGCACTACCCAACCTCACTCGTGACGAAGCCATCGAGCGCGCAGCTCTGGTCACCGTCGGTAACTACTCGATCGTCTTGGACCTGACGGGCTCCGACACGAACTTCCGGTCCACCACGACCGTCGAGTTCGAGGCGCTGCCCGGCGCCGACACCTACATCGACCTGGCCGCCGACACGGTGCACAGCGCCGTGCTCAACGGCCGCGACATCGACGTGTCCGGGTACGACGAGTCCACCGGCATTCCGTTGCACGGTCTGGAGAAGACCAACGTTCTGGTGGTCGACGCGGACTGCCGCTACTCCAACACCGGCGAGGGTCTGCACCGCTTCGTCGACCCCGTCGACGGCGAGGTGTACCTGTACTCGCAGTTCGAAACCGCCGACGCCAAGCGGATGTTCGCCTGTTTCGACCAACCCGACCTCAAGGCCACCTTCGACGTGACGGTGACCGCGCCGTCGCACTGGCAGGTGATCTCCAACGGCGCGACGGTGTCGAACGACGGCGGCGTGCACACCTTCGCCACCACCCCGAAGATGAGCACCTACCTGGTGGCGCTGATCGCCGGCGCGTACGCCCGGTGGGACGACGTCTACACCGACGAGCACGGTGAGATCCCGCTCGGGCTGTTCTGCCGCTCGTCGCTGGCCGAGTACATGGACGCCGAGCGACTGTTCACCGAAACCAAGCAGGGCTTCGGCTTCTACCACCGCAACTTCGGCGTCCCCTACGCGTTCGGCAAGTACGACCAGCTCTTCGTGCCCGAGTTCAATGCAGGTGCCATGGAGAACGCCGGTGCGGTGACGTTCCTCGAGGACTATGTCTTCCGGTCGAAGGTGACCCGCTACAGCTACGAGCGCCGGGCCGAGACCGTGCTGCACGAGATGGCGCACATGTGGTTCGGCGACCTGGTGACGATGACGTGGTGGGACGACCTGTGGCTCAACGAGTCGTTCGCGACGTTCGCCTCGGTGCTGTGCCAGGCCGAGGCCACCGAATACGACCAGGCGTGGACGACGTTCGCCAACGTGGAGAAGTCGTGGGCCTACCGCCAGGATCAGTTGCCGTCGACCCATCCGGTGGCCGCCGACATCCCGGATCTGCACGCCGTCGAGGTGAACTTCGACGGCATCACCTACGCCAAGGGCGCCAGCGTGCTCAAGCAGCTGGTCGCCTACGTCGGGCTGGAGCACTTCCTGGCCGGCCTGCGTGACTACTTCGCCGCGCACGCCTTCGACAACGCGACGTTCGACGATCTGCTGGGCGCGCTGGAGAAGGCATCCGGGCGCGACCTGTCCGACTGGGGCCGGCAGTGGCTCAAGACCACCGGGCTGAACACGTTGCGCGCCGACTTCGATGTCGACGCCGAGGGCAAATTCACCCGCTTCGCGATCAATCAGGGCGGCGCGGCGCCCGGTGCCGGCGAGACCCGGGTGCACCGGCTGGCGGTCGGCATCTACGACGACGACCCGACCACGGGCAAGCTGGTGCGGGTGCACCGCGAGGAGCTCGACGTCTCCGGTCCGGTCACCGAAGTGCCTGCCCTGCAGGGTGTTTCGCGGGGGAAGCTGGTGTTGGTCAACGACGATGACCTCACCTACTGCTCGTTGCGACTCGACGACGATTCACTGCGGACCGCGCTGAGCCGTATCGCCGACATCTCCGAGCCGCTGCCGCGGACGCTGGTGTGGTCGGCGGCCTGGGAGATGACGCGCGACGCCGAGCTCAAGGCGCGCGACTTCGTCGCTCTCGTGATGAGCGGTGTGCAGGCCGAGACCGAGGTCGGGGTGGCGCAGCGGCTGCTGCTGCAGGCGCAGACCGCGCTGAACTCCTACGCCGACCCGGCGTGGGCCTGCTCCACCGGCTGGCCGGCGTTCGCCGACCGGCTGCTGGACCTGGCGCGCGAATCGTCGCCGGGGTCGGATCACCAGCTGGCGTTCGTCAACGCGCTGTGCACGTCGGTGCTGCAGCTGCATCACGTCGCGGTGCTGGCGACCCTGTTGGACAACGAGCCGGCCGAGGTGAACCTGCCCGGCCTGGTGATCGACACCGATCTTCGGTGGCGGATCGTCACCGCGCTGGCCGCCTCCGGCGACATCGACGGCGACGGCCCCGAGACGCCGTTCCTCGATGCCGAGGCGCAGAACGATCCGACGGCCGCCGGTCGTCGGCACGCGGCCGCGGCGTCGGCGGCCCGGCCGCAGATCGAGGTCAAGAAGGCAGCGTGGCGTGAGGTGATCGAGGACGACACGTTGGCGAACATCACGGCGCGGGCGATCATTGGCGGCTTCGCACCCGCGGGGCAGAGCGCGCTGCTGCAGCCGTTCACCGAGCAATACTTCGCTGCGATCCCCGGGGTGTGGGAACGTCGGTCCAGCGAGGTGGCGCAGACCGTGGTGATCGGCCTGTACCCGTCGTGGGACGTCAGCTCCGAGGCGCTCGCGGCGGCGGACACGTTCCTGTCCGGAGAGCTGCCGTCGGCGCTGCGCAGGCTGGTGCTCGAAGGCCGCGCAGGTATCGAACGCTCGCTGAAAGCGCGCGCCTTCGACGCTGGGTGAGCGCGCGCTGCCATGATCACGCCATGGCAGGAGCCAATACTCGTCGGGCCCGCGCGGCGCGCAGGCGTACCCGCCGCGTCAAGGCGGCGGTCAACGACCTGACCGAGGAGCAGTGGGCGGCGATCAAGCTCGCCTGGAACGGCTGCGCCTACTGCGGGGCGACGGGCAAGCCGCTGCAGCGCGACTGCGTCATGGCGATATCGCGCGGCGGCCGGTACACGATCGACAACGTCGTGCCCGCGTGCGGGGCATGCAACGCCAGCAAGTGCAATGACGAGGTGACGGGCTGGCTGCGCCGCAAACGGCTCGACGAACGCCGGTTTCTCGAGCGCTACGTGCAGATCCGCGCCGAGTTGCTCGCTGCAGCGCAGGCCGTCTAGTCGCGCCTGCCTGCCCAACCCGCGAGATTGAACACACGCAGACGTCTACTCGAACTTCCTCTGCGTGAGTTCAATCTCGCGCAGAGGAAGTCCGGCACACAGCTGACTACGGGCGGGAAATGGCCGCCGACATCACGCGGACAGCGCTGACCAAACCGTCGATCAGGTTGCCCTCTTTGAACGCCGACGCGGCGGCCGACACCCCGAGCGGGGCCGCCGACTCGGCGCCACGGCTGCGCAGGTCGGCGCCGTAGACCACCTCGATGGCCTTCTGATCCGGCGACACGGCCAGCAGCACCGCGTTGTTCGCGGTCGGCACGTCGGCGAGGATCTCGCGGGCGCGGGCCGCGGTGTCGGCACCGAGGTCACCGATGTAGACGGCGAAGCGGGCCTTGGACTGCCGGCTGCCGTACTTCAGCGCGTCGTCCAGTTCGACCAGCTGGCTGATCGGGAAGGGGTAATGCACCGACAGCTCACCGGGCTCGGTCACCCCGGACAGACGGCCGCTGGTGGTCACTGCCCAGCCGTAGGGCAGGTTGGCCGGATCGACGGTCGCTACCGTGCCGTGTTCACCACTTGCCACTTGCTCCACCTCCCACATTCACCTCGTGCGCGCCGTGGCCGTGATGGCCACCGCCGGGAACCACCTCGTCGGAGGCCCACAGGATCGGCGCGTGCGTCCACTTCTCGGACAGCTTGTACGTCTTGGGATGCTTACCCCGGCCGGGGAAGATCATCAAAGACAGGAGAACCACGAGCAGCAACGGGATGCCGACAAACAGCCCGTGCACGACGGCAGCATTCACGATGCAAACCGTAGCAGTCAGGCCGCGCCCTCACCCAGGTAGCGCACCCAAGCGGGGTCGAGTTCCTTGATGGTGCACAACAACCGCCAGTGCTGACCCTTCGGGGGCATCGGCACCAGCCGCAACGTCCAGCCCAATTCGGTCAGCAGCTTGTCGGCCTTGCGGTGGTTGCACGTCGCGCACGCGGCCACGCAGTTCTCCCATGAATGCTCGCCGCCGCGGCTGCGCGGCACCACGTGGTCGACGGTGTCGGCCTTGTTGCCGCAGTACGCGCACCGGAACCGGTCCCGGTGCATCAGCGCGGCCCTGGTCATCGGGATGCGCGCCCGGTACGGGACCCGGACAAAGCTGCGCAGCCGGATCACCGACGGCACGACGATCGCCCGGGTCGCCGAGTGGATGACCGGGCCGGAGGGATCGTCATGCACCACATCGGCCTTGCCACACAGCAGCATGATCACCGCCCGGCGCATGGGGAGCGCCGTCAGCGGTTCGTAGGTTGAGTTCAGTAACAACACCCGGCGACGTCCCCACACTGATCCGTCGGCCGGGCCAACTATGTGAGGGTCGGCGTGCAGGCTGGAACCGGCTACGGACCCGATCGGGCCCGCCGCGGCGCGGTGACCGCGGTTCCGTTTGCGCTGCGACATGCGTCCTCCGGCAACCAGTCCACCACGGATCCGCCGCATCTGCACGACAATTTTGCCCGTGTTCGCAGGTCAAATCCGTGAACATCGGGTGACGTGGGCTTGCTCGGAGGCGGATGTACACAATGGTGGGGTGACCGAAGATCCGCAGACGTTCTACGACGCCGTGGGCGGCCATGAAACGTTCCGCAAGATCGTGTCCCGTTTCTACGAGCTGGTGCGCGAGGACGAGGTGCTGCTCCCGCTCTATCCGCCCGACGAGCTCGACGACGCGGAAGTCCGTCTGCGGATGTTCCTCGAGCAGTACTGGGGCGGCCCGCGAACCTACTCGGATCAGCGTGGACACCCCCGTCTTCGGATGCGACACGTACCGTTCAAGATCGGTTTCATCGAGCGCGACGCGTGGCTGCGCTGTATGCACACCGCGGTAGCCTCGATCGACTCCCACACGCTCGACGACGCGCACCGAAGGGAGCTGCTGGCCTATCTCGAGATGGCTGCGCAGTCGATGGTCAACTCCCCCTTCTAGAGGACTCCGATGACCGAGCCAGCGCCGTGGTGGACGAACGCGATCTTCTATCAGGTCTATCCCCGCTCGTTCGCCGACAGCAACGGTGACGGCGTCGGCGATCTCGACGGCATCGCGGCGCACCTCGATCATCTGAGCCTGCTCGGCGTCGACGCGATCTGGCTCAACCCGGTGATGGTCTCGCCGATGGCCGACCATGGGTACGACGTGGCCGATCCGCGCGACATCGACCCACTCTTCGGTGACCTCGGCGCATTGGAGCGGCTGATCACCGCAGCGCATACCCGCAACATCCGCGTCACGATGGATCTGGTGCCCAACCACACCAGCTCGGCGCACGCCTGGTTCCAGGAGGCGCTGACTGCGGCACCGGGAAGTGTTGCGCGCCAACGTTATATCTTCCGCGACGGCCAGGGTTCCGACGGCGGGAAGCCGCCGAACAACTGGGTGTCGGTGTTCGGTGGGCCGGCCTGGACCAGGGTCGCCGACGGCCAGTGGTACCTCCACCTGTTCGATGCCGAGCAGCCGGACCTCAACTGGGACAACCCCGAAGTGTTCGAGGACCTGGAGAAGACGCTGCGGTTCTGGCTGGACCGCGGCGTCGACGGCTTTCGCATCGACGTCGCGCACGGTATGGCCAAGCCGCCCGGTCTGCCGGACATGACGGTTCCGGACCTCGAGATGCTGACCCACGACGACGACGATCCCCGGTTCAACCACGAGGGTGTGCACGATATCCACCGCAGTATCCGCTCGGTGCTCGACGACTACCCCCATGCGGTGACGATCGGCGAGATATGGGTGTTCGACAACGAGGACTTCGCCAAGTATCTACGGCCAGACGAACTGCACATCGGCTTCAATTTCCGGCTGGTACGAGCCGAATTCGACCCGGCGAGCATCCGCGGCGCGATCGAGAACGCGTTGGCCGCGGCCGCCCTCGCCGATGCCAGCCCGACCTGGACGCTGTCGAATCACGATGTCGAGCGCGAAGTCTCGCGCTACGGAGACGGAGTCGCCGGGCTTGCGCGAGCCCGCGCCATGGCGATGGTCATGCTGGCGTTGCCCGGTGCGGTGTTCCTCTACAACGGCGAAGAACTGGGCCTGCCCAACGTCGAGCTTCCCGACGAGGTGTTACAGGATCCGGTGTGGGAACGCTCTGGGCACACCGAACGCGGCCGCGACGGCTGCCGGGTGCCGATGCCGTGGTCGGGTGATGCGCCACCGTTCGGCTTCTCGTCGAACCCGGACACCTGGCTGCCGATGCCGCCGGAGTGGTCTGCGCTGACGGTCGAACGTCAACTCGCCGAACCGGATTCGACGTTGGCGTTCTTCCGGAAGATCCTGCAGTTGCGGCACAGTACGTTTCACTTCACCGAGTTCGATGTCGAGTGGCTGCACCTGCGTGACGACGCGCTGGCGTTCTCCTCCGGCGGGGTGTTGTGCGTATTGAACGCCAGGCGCACCGCGCTGGCGCTACCGGCCGGCGACGTGCTCGCCGCGAGCGCACCACTGCTCGGTGGGAAGCTACCGCCGGATTCGGCGGCGTGGATCGCGACCGGTTAGACGCCGGCGGCCAACAGATTGACCACCGAGGCCACGATGATCGACCCGAACACGAACGACAGCAGTCCATGTCCGAGCGCGGTGGCCCGCAACCGTGTCGAAGTCAGGTTAGTGTCGGAAATCGCGAAGCTCATCCCGACAGCGAACGCGACGTAGAAGAAGTCTTTGTAGCAGGGCTGCTCCGGCTCGGAGCCGCGAGCGTTGAAGTCGATACCGCCAGGCTGTTTCGGGTCGAAATAGTGCTTGGCGTAGACCATCGCGAAGAGCGTGTGGATGGTCAGCCAGGACAGCGCCACACTTCCGACGGCCATCCATCCCGCGCCGGAATCATGACGGATGCCCGCAGAGGCTTCTTCGCTCCGGCCGAGCAAAACCCATACTCCTGCCAGACTGGCAACCGCGCCAAGAAGGATCAAGCTCACGACCGCCCAGGGCCAGATCTGTTCCTGCTCGGCGTGCTCGCGTGTTTCGGCGGGACTGAACCACCACAGGGCGAGCCAGGTCCAGCCGGTGAAGATCAACGCCAGCGCCGTCCACCCACCGAGGAGTGAGAGCAACCCGTTCCGTTCCCACATCAGCGAAGTCACGATCACACCGACTGCCAGCCCGAGACCAGCCCTGGCCACCGGACTCTTCCCGAACGGCAGTCTGTCGTGCTGCTTTTCCGCCACCGGCGGATCCTAACGCAGCACCAGCGCGGGATCCCCGCGCCGGCGATACACCGACCCGTACCGTGCGTCGATCCGCAGCCAGGTCGGCGACAACCGCACCCGGACGATCTCGTCCTCGCCCGGCGGATCCGGCACGAATCCCATTGCGGTCAGCGCAAACACACATCGCATCGGTACGCCGACCTCTACGTCACCCGAACTCACCTGCAGCACGTTCTGATCCAGGAGCGACGCGGGTGGGCCGTGTGCGCTGCTGTGCTCCTTGGCCAGGTCGGCTCCGCGCTGAGCCAATTCGGTGAGCACCGCGGCGGGAATGTCGTCGAGATGGGTGAAGCCGGTGTCCCCTGGCAACACACCGCGCCACGCGGAGTCCATCGGATAACCGGGATCGACGTGCCCGGACACGTCGGGGTTACGCAGTCCCCGAGCCAATTCGTCTGCTCCGCAGGACAAGTCGCCGGGGTTGAGCTCACCGGCGACAACCCGGACCGCCAACACGTCAAGACCGGTGCCGACCCACGCTGCGATCAGCCCGTCGGCGCGCCGCTTCAATCGGACGACGGCCGCCTCGTCCAGGCGCAGCGCGTGGTCGAGGAACACCGCCAGGTCGCTGCGCACGACGGCATCGGGAATGGTGAGGCTCATCGCTGCCAGCGCTGCAGGTACTCCCGGTGTTTGGGCGAAAGCCGAACCAGCCGTTGCTCTTCGATGTGCACCGCCGCCAGCTGGGTTTCCGCGATCACCGATGGCCGAGAGTCCGGGTCGGCGTTCACAGAGCGCACCTCGTAGCCGAGGGTGAAGTCGACCGCGCGTAGCCGCTTGGTCCACATCGTCACCTGCAGCGGCGAATCAGCCAGCCGCAGTTGGCCTTTGTAGAGCACCTGCACCTCATGGATCAGCAAGCCGATGGTGGTGATGTCCTCGGCGAACGGCTCGGCCAGGAAGTCAACCCGCGCCTCTTCGAGGATCGTCACCATGGTGGCGTGGTTGATGTGCTGATACATGTCGATATCCGACCAGCGCACATTCACGCCGGTGGTGAATCCGTTAGCCACTTGATCCTGTTCCACTCGTCCTGGTCATGCTTCGGATCTGGCGTGCCGCCACCGACAGTGTGGCGAGATCACGTTCGTCGTCGGCATAGATCTCGGCCAGCGTGCGACGTGCCCGCTCGACCCGCGATCCGTTGGTGTGCTCCCACTCGGCAATCTTCTCCTCACCCGTCTCCTCCGGTTCGCCGACCGCCAGCACATCGAAACACAGGGCCCGCAGCGATCCGTAGATGTCGTCGCGAATCGCCAAGCGTGCCAGCGCATGCCAGCGGTCGTCGCGCGGAAGACCGGACACCGCGGTCAGCAGACCGTCGGTGCTCAGGTGGTCCATCAGGGCGAAGTAGGTGTCGGCGACCTCAGCGGGGTCGCGGTCGACGATGTCGGCGATGTCGATGACGTCGAGAAGGCTGTACTGATAGAGCCCGGTCGCCACCGTGTACGCCAAATCGGCAGGCGCGCCGTGGGCCTCGAATTCGCCGGCCTCCTTGGCCACGATGGCCTTGTCGTCGCCGCGCAGCCACTCCGACATCCGCGGGGTCAGTTCGGCCAGCGTCGCGGCGAACCGGTTGATCTCGGCGCCGACGGCCAGCGGCTGCGGGCGGTAGTTCAACAGCCAGCGTGCCGCCCGGTCGAGCAGGCGTCGTAGATCCAGCGTCATCCGGTCCGAGACATTGATCGGCAGCCCGGTGCGGGAGGCCTCCACGATGCGCTGCCACACCTTGTTGATCCCGAAGATGGCGTCGGTGGCCACGAAGGTGCGGACCGCATCGACGTAGCCGACGCCGGTGTCTTCGGTGACGCGGTAGGCGAACGAGATGCCGCCGGTGTCGATGACGTTGTTGACCAGCATCGTGGTGGTGATCTCCCGACGCAGCTGGTGGCTGCGGATCTCGCTGGCGAAATGGTCGCGCAGCTGGCTCGGGAAGTAGCGCGGCAGCCGGGAAGCGAACACCTCCTGATCTGGCAGGTCGCTGGCCAGCACCTCCTCCTTGAGGGCCAGCTTGACGTGCGCCATCAGCGTCGCCAATTCCGGTGAGGTGAGCCCGATCCCGACCTCCTGGCGGCGGTCGATCTCCTTGACCGACGGCAGCGCCTCAAGCTCGCGGTTGAGTCCGCGCCGCTCTTCGAGTTCGACGATCTGGCGGGCGTGCACGTTGAGCAGCGACGCGGCGTTGGCGCGGCTGGTGCCCATCAGATCGTTCTGGTCGATGTTGTCGGCCAGCACCAGTCGCGACACCTCATCGGTCATCGAGGCCAGCAGCTCGGTGCGCTCGTCAGCGCTCACCTTGCCCGCGGTGACCAACGAATCCACGAGAATCTTGATGTTGACCTCGTGGTCGCTGCAATCCACGCCCGCGGAGTTGTCCATGGCGTCGGTGTTGATCCGGCCGCCGCACAGGTCGAACTCCACCCGGCCGAGTGAGGTCACACCGAGGTTGCCGCCCTCGCCGATCACCTTGGCGCGCACCTGGTTTCCGTTTACCCGAATGGTGTCGTTGGCGCGGTCACCGACTTCGGCATCGGATTCCGACTCGGCCTTGATGTACGTACCGATGCCGCCGTTGAACCACAGGTCCACCGGCGCTTGCATGATCGCCTTCATCAGGGCGGGCGGGGTGACCTCGGTGGCGTCGCCTTGGAGGCCGAGCGCCGAGCGCATCTGCGGACTGACCGGGATCGCCTTCTGCTGACGGCTGAACACACCGCCACCCTCACTGATGAGGGCGGGGTCGTAGTCCTCCCAGCTCGACCGGGGCAGCTCGAACAGCCGGCGCCGCTCCTGCCAGGACCGCTCCGCGTCCGGGTCGGGGTCGATGAAGATGTGCCGATGGTCGAAGGCTGCGATCAGCCGGATGTGGTGGGACAGAAGCATTCCGTTGCCGAACACGTCACCGCTCATGTCGCCGACGCCGACGACGGTGAAGTCCTCGCTCTGGGTGTCCACACCCATCTCCCGGAAGTGTCGTTTGACCGACTCCCACGCGCCCTTGGCGGTGATGCCCATGGCCTTGTGGTCGTAGCCGACCGAGCCGCCGGAGGCGAACGCGTCGCCCAGCCAGAAGCCGTACGAGTTCGCGACATCATTGGCGATGTCGGAGAAGGTCGCGGTGCCCTTGTCGGCGGCGACGACCAGATAGGCGTCGTCGCCGTCACGGCGCACGACGCGGGGCGGGACGATGATCTGGCCGGTGGCCCGGTCGACGTTGTCGGTGATGTCCAGCAGGCCGGCGATGAACAGTCGGTAGCAGGCAATCCCCTCGTGGCGGAATGCATCCCGGTCCGCGGCGGCGTCACCGAGCGGCGCAGGTGGTTTCTTGACGACGAAACCGCCTTTGGCGCCGACGGGCACGATCACCGCGTTCTTGACGGCCTGGGCCTTGACCAGGCCGAGGATCTCGGTGCGGAAGTCCTCCCGGCGATCGGACCACCGCAGCCCGCCGCGGGCGACGAAACCGAAGCGCAGATGCACGCCCTCCACCCGCGGCGAGTACACGAAGATCTCGAATTTTGGCCGCGGCAGCGGCAATTCGTTGATCAGCTGAGGATTGAGCTTGAGCGACAACACATTCTGCGCGTGCGCGGAATCCGGACTGGTGATGAAGTAATTGGTGCGCAGCGTGGCCTGGATCATCGTCGCGAACGCCCGCAACACCCGGTCGGTGTCGAGACTCACCAGCGCATCGATGTCGGCCGTCACGGCGTCGGCCGCAGCGAGCGCATCCAGACCCTTGTCCGCAGACTCCGGATCGAACATCGCCTCGAAGAGCGTGACCAGGGAATGCGCGGTGCGCGGGTTGCCGTTGAGTACGGACTCGATGTGCGACTGGCTGTAGGGAAAAGCCGCCTGCCGCAAGTACTTCGCGTACGCGCGCAGCACCGCGACCTGCTGCCAGGTCAGGCCCGCGCGCAGCACCAGTTCGTTGAAGCGGTCGATCTCGGCGCGTCCCTGCCAGATGGCGGTGACGGCATCGGCGAACCGCTGCGCGGTGACGTCCCACTCCTCTTCGGTGGCGGCGTCGGGCATGGAGGTGTCCGGCCGGATCTTGAATTGGTAGATCCACACCTTCAGCCCGTCGGGGCGCACGACGGTGAACGGCCGCTCCTCGAGCACCAGGACACCCATGCACTGCAGCATCGGCAGCAGGTGGCTCAGCGATGCGGTCGACCCGCCGAGGTACCAGGTGAGGTAGGCCTCGTTACCTTCGTCGCCCTTCTCGAACTGCAGCTTGACCGAATCTTCTTGCAGCGCTTCGATGATCCCGATATCGGTGATCGCCTCGGTCGAGGTGACGGCCTGCTTGAAGGATTCCGGCAGCGCCTCGGCGTAGTGTTCGGCGATTCCCAGGTCGATCTTGCCGGATCGTGCCGAGCCGATCAGCCGGTCACCCCAGGTGCGCAGCGCCTCGGTCAGCAGGCCTTGCACGCGGGTGCGATTGTCCTCGCTGTCGTCGATCGACGCCCGGGTGGAGCTGTCGGGCAGCCGCACCGTGAAATGGACGACGGCCCAGGGTGATTCGCTGACCCGCGCGGTGTAGTCGATGCTCAGCCCGCCGAACTCGCGCACCAGGATGTCCTGCATCGCCAGCCGCACCACGGTGGTGTAGCGGTCGCGGGGCAGATACACCAGTGCGGACACGAAGTGGCCGAGTTGGGCAGCGCGCAGGAACAGCAGCGCCCGGCGCCGCGAGCCGAGGTCGACGACGGCGGTCGCCATCGCCAGCAGCTGCTCGGCGGTCAGTGAGAACAGCTCCGAGCGCGGGATGGTCTGAATGATGTCGAGCATCAGCTGACCGGGATGGCTGGGGTCACTCTGCGACATCGCCAGCACTTCGCGTACCCGCCGCGAGATCAAGGGAATCTCAAGCACATTGGCACTCATCGCCGCCACCGTGAACAGCCCGACGAACCGATGCTCCACATCACCGGAGGGGGTGTGCTCGCGGATAACCACGATGTAGGGGTATGCGCCGTAGCGCAGGAAGCTGGGCATGGTGGCCTGCGCCAGGACCAGCAGGTCGCCCGGGTGGGTGAGCTCCGGCAGCACCTCGGTGCGCAGCCGCGCGACCCCCAGCCGGCTGGACTCGACGACGGTGGCGACGCCGTCGCGCACCGTGCAGTCCTGGCACCCCAGCAGTATGAAATGCCCCTCGGACAGCCAGCGCAGCAGATCGGCGGCATCACTGCGGTCAGGCCCGACGAACCGGTCTCCCGGGTCGGTGTCGAGATCGTGGGCCAGGTCGCGCAGGGCGGCGCTGAGCGCCGCCGAATCCAGGGCCACCTGGCGGGCGTCGGCGACCACCATCGGCAGCATCCGCTCGGCCTCGGCCAGCGCCTTGCGGTTGACCGACGGTGAGAGTTGCACGTGGATCCATGACTCGTCGATGCCCTGCGAGTCGGACCCGGCCGGATCGTCGTCAAGCGTGCGCACATCGAGCAGTTCGCCGGACGGGCTGCGCCGCACCCGGAACACCGGGTTCATCAGTGCGACATAGCCGACACCGAGCCGATGCATCAGCACCGTGACCGAATCCAGCAGCATGGTCGCCTGGTCGGTGACGATCTGCAGCGCGGGCCCGAACCCGCCGGGGTCGTCGGCGGGATAGATCGCGACGAGGGTCTCGCCGACCGGCCGGACGCGGGCCAGCCGCTCCTGTGCGGCGATCAGTTCCGTCGGGACCGCTTGCTGGGCAGCCGCGGCGACCAGTGGGCCGGTGTCGGTGACGTCGACGTCGGGAGCACCGCCGTGCGGACCGCGATACGTGGCGAGGTAGGCCTCGCCGAGCAACTCGGCAGCTTTCGGGTCAACCGTCATACCTGCGGCTCCTGATCAGCGTGCGAACCGACGCTGGTCCGCAGCCGCCAACATTAGTCGCGTGTGAGCCTGCGGTGGGTGACCCTGTGCGGACGAGCCGCGTCGGCTCCCATTCTTTCGATCTTGTTCTCCTCGTAGGCACCGAAGTTGCCTTCGAACCAGAACCACTTCGCTTCGTTGTCGTCGTCGCCCTCCCACGCCAGGATGTGAGTGCAGGTGCGATCCAGGAACCATCGGTCGTGGCTGATGACCACCGCGCAGCCGGGGAAGTTCTCCAGCGCGTTCTCCAGCGAGGACAGCGTCTCGACATCGAGGTCGTTGGTGGGCTCGTCGAGCAGGATCAGGTTGCCGCCCTCTTTGAGGGTGAGCGCCAGGTTGAGCCGGTTGCGCTCACCACCGGAGAGCACCCCGGCCGGCTTCTGCTGGTCGGGACCCTTGAATCCGAACGCCGACACGTAGGCGCGCGAGGGGATCTCGTTCTGGCCGACCTCGATGTAGTCCAGGCCGTCCGAAACCACCTGCCACACCGTCTTTTTCGGATCGATGCCGGCGCGGCTCTGGTCGACGTAGCTGAGCTTGACGGTGTCGCCGACCCGCACGGTGCCGCTGTCGGGCTGTTCGAGTCCGACGATCGTCTTGAACAGCGTGGTCTTGCCGACACCGTTGGGGCCGATGACACCGACGATGCCGTTGCGGGGCAAGGTGAACGACAGGTCCTTGATCAGCGTGCGGCCCTCGAAGCCCTTGTCGAGGTGCTCGACCTCGACAACCACATTGCCCAGCCGCGGCGGTGCCGGGATCTGGATCTCCTCGAAGTCGAGCTTCCGGGTCTTCTCGGCCTCGGCGACCATCTCCTCGTAGCGACCGAGGCGGGCCTTGTTCTTGGCTTGCCGGGCCTTGGCACCGGACCGCACCCAGGCGAGTTCCTCCTTGAGGCGCTTCTGCAGCTTCTGGTCCTTCTTGCCCTGCACCTCAAGACGCTCGGCCTTCTTCTCCAGATAGGTCGAGTAGTTGCCCTCATACGGGTACGCGCGGCCGCGGTCGAGCTCGAGAATCCACTCGGCGACGTTGTCCAGGAAGTACCGGTCGTGGGTGACGGCCAGGATCGCGCCCTTGTAGGCGGCGAGGTGCTGTTCGAGCCAGAGCACGCTCTCGGCGTCGAGGTGGTTGGTCGGCTCGTCGAGCAGCAGCAGGTCGGGCTTGGACAGCAGCAGTTTGCACAGCGCGACGCGGCGCTTCTCGCCACCAGAGAGGTGGGTCACCGGCTCGTCGGGCGGCGGGCAGCGCAGCGCGTCCATCGCCTGCTCGAGCTGGGAGTCGATATCCCAAGCGTCCTCGGCGTCGAGCTCCTCCTGGAGCTTGCCCATCTCTTCCATGAGCTCGTCGGTGTAGTCGGTGGCCATCAGCTCGGCGACCTCGTTGTACCGGTTGAGCTTGGCCTTGATCGCCACGCCCTCTTCGACGTTCTCCCGGACCGTCTTGGTCTCGTCGAGCTGCGGCTCCTGCATGAGGATGCCGACCGTAGCGCCGGGCGCCAGCATCGCGTCGCCGTTGTTGGCCTGGTCCAGGCCGGCCATGATCTTCAGCACGCTGGACTTACCGGCGCCGTTGGGGCCGACGACGCCGATCTTGGCTCCGGGCAGGAAGGCCAGCGTGACGTCATCGAGGATGACCTTGTCCCCGTGTGCCTTGCGGACCTTGCGCATCGTGTAGATGTATTCGGCCATTGCCGCGGTGTTGCCTTCCGTCTTCGTCTTCGTCGTGAAATGCTCGCCGACCATCCTAGGCGCGCCGGGCGTAGGCCTTGCGGTCGCGCTGGCCGAGGCCAGCGCGACCACGGTCGCCTCACGCCGAGAGGGCCAGGTCCGTCGTCTCGCCGACGTCGTCGGTCCGCCCCTCGGGCTGCGGCGGCTCGTCGGCCGGTTCGGCCGGCTTGGGCTGCGGCTGCTCGAAGCGGATGATCGCGCGGGACAGGTCAGGGCCCACCGCAGTGGCCCGCATCTCCAGCGAGGATCGCCGCACACCTTCCTTGTCGTCGTACTCGCTGGTGAAGACGTCGCCGACGACGATCACCGGCGCGCCTTTGTAGAGGCCGGCGCCGACGCCGGTGACGAGCTTGCCCCAGCAGTTGACGGTGATGAACAGCGAGTTGCCGGGCTCCCAGGTGCCGTCACCGGTGCGGCGCCGGGAGTTGCTGGCCACCCGGAAGCTGATGAGTTCCTGGTCCCCGACGACTCGGCGGCGAAGGTCGGTGACGATGCGGCCGACGACGGTCAGATGAGTTTCGAACATGGCATGGGTCCTTTCCATTCACGTGGGTTGTGCGCCTCCAGTGAGCCGCCGGACCCCGACAGCCGCGCGCCGCACCGGGTGAGGAGGCGGCAGCCTGTGGATGAAAGCCGGACTGGGGATGGATTCAGCGGTTGTTCTCGCGTTGCGCCAGCTTGGCCAGCATCGCGTTGTAGGCGGCCAGGTCGGCGTCGTCGTCGCGCTCGGCGGCTCGGTCGAGCCGCTTGGCGGTGCGCCGATCGCTGCGGCTCCACTGGACGAGTAACGCCACCATCACCACCACGAGGGGGATTTCGCCTGTCGCCCAAGCGATTCCACCGCCGAGATGCTGATCGTCGAGCAGGTTGGTGTGCCAACTCAGCTTCAGAGAGCGGTAGAAGCTCTCCCCCAGTACCTGCTGCATGCCCATCATCACCACACCGAAGAAGGCGTGTAGTGGCAGCGAGGCGAACACCATCGCGATCTTGGCCACCGGCGGCAGCGGGCGCGGCGTCGGATCTACCCCGATGACGACCCAGTAGAAGAGGTAGCCGCTGATCAGGAAGTGCAGGTTCATCAGCACGTGCGCGCCGTGCAGACTCACCGCCGCATCGAAAATGCCGCCGAAGTACAAGCCGTAGAACCCGGCGACGAACACGATCGTGGCCACCACCGGGTGGGTGAAGAACCGAGACCACCTGCTGTGCAGGGCGTCGAGCAGCCACTCGCGCGGCCCGGGCGGATTGCCCTTGCCCGCGGTGGGCAGCGCCCGAAGCGCTAGCGTGACCGGCGCGCCCAGCACCAGCAGCACCGGCACCAACATCGACAGCAGCATGTGCGCGGTCATGTGCATGCTGAACATGGCGGGCATGTAGCGGCCCAACCCCGACGACGTGGTGAACAGCAGCACCGCGCAACCCAGCAGCCAGGCGAACGTCCGGCCCGGCGGCCACGAATCACCGCGGCGGCGCAGCCGGATCACCCCGGCCAGGTACACCGCGGCGAACACGATCGCGGCCGTTCCGAAGACCAGGTCGAAGCGCCAGTCCAGCAGGATCCGCGCGACCGTCGGTGGTCCGGCGAGGTCGTAGCCGATACCCACCTCGGCCGGTGACGGGTTCGCCACCAGCGGTGGCGGCGGCGGGGTGCGGCCCAGACCCACCGCGATGCCGAACGTCAGGCCGAACACCAGCGCCTCCACCGAAGCCAGCCGGACCAGCACGCCGCGGGCCTGCGGGTCGGCCTGCAGCGCTGCCACCGGTCCACGGCGCTGCCGCCAGCCGATGACCCCGAGTACACACAGGGCGACGATCTTGGCCACCACCAGCCGGCCGTACTCGGTCGAGAACAGGTCGCCGAGCCGGATCCGGATGAAGGCGTTGATCACCCCGGAGAGCCCCATTGCCACGAAGCACCAGAAGGCCACCGCCGAGAATCGTCGGGCCGCCAGGTCGGCGTGCTCACCGCCGCGCAGTGCATGCACCAGCAGCGCCAGCAGTCCGCCGGCCCACACCGCACCGGCCAACAGGTGAATCATCAGGCTGTTGGTGCCCACGTCGTGCGAGCCGCCCGCCGACGAGTGCCCGGTCAACCCCAGCGGCACCAGCGTGATCAGCGAGCCTGCCAGCAGAAACGGTGTCCACGACCAGCGCAACACCGGACGGCCGGCGACGGCGACCGCCAGTGCCAGAAACGCCGTCCACCGCCAGGCTCCGGCCGTGTCGACCAGACTCGCCACCGACCACAGTTGCACCGGATTGAGGTGGTCGCGAAACGGCTGACCGGAGACGTCCGAAATCGTGAGCGGGACCAGCAGAGCCGCACACACCGCCCACACCCCGGAGGCGACGACGCCGATGCGCAGCGCCCGGTAGCCGGCGGCGTCGAGCACGCCGTTGTCCTGCGGCGGCACGAAGAACGTCGCGAACAGGAACGAGCCAACAGCCAGTACCGCCGCGATCTCCCCGGCTGCCTGAACGAACGGCAGACCGAGGGTGGTGACGGGGCCCGGATCGGGCAGTCCGGTCGCGGTCAGGGCGTCAGCCAAGGACAGTGCACCGATACCGGCAGCCGTGATGCCGGCGAGGACGGCGACCATCGACAGCACCGGCCAGACCGCGGTGCTGCGGGCGGCGGGTGCGGTCATCGTTTCAGCGTATGGCTACCCGCGCTGGGTGAGCTCGCGGGCATAGAACTGCTCGCTGGAGAACTCGTGGATCCGGTCCATGTCGGTCAGGATCGTGCGGAGCTCGTGCAGGAACGCCCGTCGACGCTCCTCGAGGTCCGGGCCGGCCTGCAGCAGGTTCTGGTCGGCGGCCACCTGCCGCGCGGTGGCGAACAGCAGTGCCGACACCGACTCGTTGCTACGAATCCGGCCCTGCGCCGCGTACTGGGCGCCCACACCCAACGCCAGCTTGGTGAGCTCCTTCTCCCCGATGTCGGCCGGTGCATCGCACAGCACGTCGGCGACGATCGTGTAGGCCTCGATGAACGGCCGCAGCATGGCGTGCGCCATCAACGGCTTCTTGTCGCGCAGCAGGCTGTCCACCGCGTCACCGCCGGCGGCGACCTGGATCTCCCAATCGTCTTGCCACGACATCTCTTCGGCGAGGTGTTCGCGGAAGGCGGCGGAATCGGCGAAATAGAAGTCGAACTTCAACAGATCGCGCAGCCGCATCGCCTGATCCCAGAACACCTCCACGCGATCGCCGTCGGGCGCGCGACCCGCATGGGCCAGAGCCAGTTCCGCGATCGACGTCTCCAGGAACGCGTGGATCAACGTGTTGCGGTAGAAGGCAGCCTCGTGCTCGTGCTCGGGCGCGATCCGCCACACCGGCTCGTGGCCACCGTCGACCCTGGTGACCGGGTGGCCGTTGGAGAGGGCGTCGACCGCGGCCCGCACGCCGTCGGGCGTACGCAGCCGCAGCGCACTGTTGGTGACCGGGTTCTGTTTGCGCTCAAGGTAATCCAGCGAGTCCTGCAGTGTGTGGTGGAGCTGGTTGAGCGTCAGTGCGCGGCCGCGCGTGGTGAGCAGCAGCGCCGACACCAGGCCGGTGGCGTTGATCGGTGTGACGCGCAGGATCCGCCAGGCCACCTCGAAGGCCATCTTCTGCATGGCAAGGCGTTTGGCGGCCTCGTCGGAGGCGATCGGGCCGCCCGGTTCGCCGAGGTACTGGCGCATCGACACGGCCTCGGGGAAGCGGACGTAGATCTTGCCGTAGTTACGCTCGCCCTGCGCCTTGATGAAGTTGTACAGCCACTCGGCGCTCTCGGGCGTCTTCTCGCCACCGCGGGCGTAGGCGGCGTACTCGGTGGTCTCGTGCAGCTGGTCGAAGCTGATCGACACCGGCTGCAGCAGGATGTCTTCACTGCGGCCGTCCAGATAGGCGTCGGCGACGTAGGCGAGCAGTCCGAGCTTGGGCGGCAACATCTTTCCGGTGCGCGACCGGGTGCCCTCGATCGACCAGCTCAGGTTGAAGCGCTTCTCCACGATGTAGCCGACGAACTGGCGCAGCACGTATTTGTACAGCGGATCGTCGAGCTTGCGGCGCAGGAAGATGACGCCGGAGCGGCGCATCAGCGGGCCCATGAACCCGAACGAGAGGTTGATGCCGGCGAATGTATGCGCCGGCGGTAGCCGGTTCTCCTGCATCGCCACCGGGACGATGACGCCGTCGAGGTAGGACCGGTGCGACCACAGCAGTACTGCCGGGTGGTCTTCCAGGCCGCGCCGCATCGACTCGATTTCCATACTGTCGTAGTCGATTCGCGGATCGAAGCCCCGGCTGAAAATCGCGCGCCCGAGGTTGGGGATCAGGTCCACCGAGAACCTGCTCCACCCGGTGGCGAGTTCGTTGAGCATCTCCTCGGCCTTGGCCGGGTCGGCGTCGGGGATTTTCTCCAGGCCTTCCATGAACCGCGTGGAGGCCATCAGCTCGTCGGTGATCAGTTGCGGCGACTTGTATTCCGGCCCGAGCAGCCGCAGTTCCATGCGTTCGATCGCCAGCCGGGCGCGGCGCAGCACGAAGCGTGCGAAATCGCGCGGGCTTTCGCCGACGGTGTTCTCGTTCCACTGCTGACGCAGCTCGGACACCTTGGCCGGTTCACCGGCAACGATGCGCGCCCGCGACGGATCACGGCGAAGGATCCTGCGCTGCAACATCTCTGGTGGGCGGTAGGTATCCCGCCCGGAGATCAGGCCGACGATCTTGACGCGGGTGGGCAGGCCACCCGGCACCCAGAACACCCGCACTGGAACGACCAGTCGGTCCTCCCCGACGCCGAGTTCCTCGACCAGCTGGGCCACCACCCCGGGGGGCGGATCACCCGCGGGCAGTTGCAGCACCTCGACCTTGGTGTCAGGGTGTGCCCGCCGCTGCGCGTGCAGCCAGTCGTTGAGGAGTTCGAACTCCGCCTTCGACGACACCGACGCCAGCACGAGCGCGTCGTCGGTGGTGCTGAAATCGGCCAGGTGGTCGGTGTGGGTCATCGGCGGCCCTTGGCAGGTGACTGCTTGGTTGTCACGGCCTTCTTGGCCGGCGCCTTCTTGGCGGCAGCCTTCTTCGCCGGTGCCTTCTTGGGGGCCTTCTTCGCGGGTGTCTTCTTGTAGATCTCGGCTTCCGGCACCTTATCCGTCGGCCAGTTCTTCAGCGTGTCCAGATACAGCTGGCGAACCTCTTCGATGCGCTCCGGAAGGTCCTCCACCGTCCAGTCCTCGACCGAGAGAGGCGGGTAGACAACGATATCCACCTCGCCGGGATTCATCGTGGACGAATCACGCGAGGCGATCACCTCGGCGTTGCGGATCACGATCGGCACCAGTGGAACACCGGCGGCCATGGCCAGCCGGAAGGGCCCCTTCTTGAACGGACCGACGGTGCGGGTGTCCAGGCGGGTGCCCTCGGGAGCGATCATGATCGACAGGCCCTTGGCCACCAGGTTCTCGACCTCGTGCATGGTTTCCACAGCGGCCTTGGGATCGTCGCGGTCGATGAAGACGGTGTCGACCAGCTTGCCGAGCGTGCCGACGACGGGGTCGTCCTTGAGTTCCTTCTTGCCGACGCCGGTCCAGTTGTCCCGCAGCAGCGATGCCGTGATGACGGGGTCGGCGTTGTTGCGGTGGTTGAAGATGAACACTGCGGGCCGTTGTTTGCGGAGGTTCTCCTCGCCAAGGACGTTGAGCCGCACGCCGTTTACGGCCAGCAACAGATTCGGGAACGCGGTGGTGAAGAAGTTCAGGCCGCGCCGGCGGCTGCGGGTCAGCGCACCCCACCAGATCGCGCCGGTCGCGGCGGGCACCAGCGCACCGACACCGAGCAATGTGCGCACCTGGCCCATCAAGCCTCCGCCACCGCGGCTGGAGAACCGCAGGATCGGCCAGCCGCGCCGGCGAGCGACCGCAGCCATCTTGCCCTCGGGGTTGGTCGGCCGCGGGTTGCCGACCAGATACATCAGCGCGACGTCCTCGTCGCCGTCGGCGTAGAAGTACGAGTGCTTGAGGTCAATGTCGTTGTCCGCAGCGAACTTTTGCACCGCATTCGCCTTGCCCGGCCCCCACAGGATGGGCCGGACCACGTCGCCGGTCAGCACGTCGTTCTCGTCGACCTCGAACCGGTTGGTCAGGGTGTTCTCGATACCGAGGAACTTCGCCACCGGTTCGACCTGAAGGGTCAGTGCCGAGGAGCTGAGCACCACGGTGTGCCCGCGCTCCATGTGTGCGTGCACCAACTCACGCATTTCCGGATAGATCCGCTTCTCGATCTGCTGCACGAACATCCGGTCGCCGATCTCATGCAGATCACTCAACGCCCGGCCACGCAGTGCCTGCGACGCCTTGGTGATCAGCTCCTCGAATTCCAGCCGGCCGAGCTGATGGTTGAGGCCCGCGGCGATCATCGAGATCAGCTCCCCGATGCCCATGTCGCGGCTGCGGAAGCGCTCCCGGGTGAGGATGACGGCGGTGAACCCGGCGACCAGGGTGCCGTCCAGATCGAAGAACGCCCCGATCTTGGGCCCTTCGGGGCTGGCCATCACTTCGGCCACCGAACCGGGCAGGCGCATCTCCGTCTCGCTCATCAGTAAGCCACCGATCCGTTCGGGCTGGGTTGGGGTGAGTCGCTTTTCGGGTCGGGAAACGATGCGGGCACCACGCGCGGCGGTGGATCACCGGCCAGCGAGAGCACCTCGTCGAAACCCTCACGCAGGCATCGCGCGAACAGATCCTCGTCGGTGATCGATGCGCGGTCGTAGCGGGCGGTGACCGTGGCGAAGCCGCCGCGAGAGACCAGCACGACCATCATCGCCACCCCGGGCAGCGGCCCAATCCCATACTGGCGCAGTACTTTTGCGCCCGCGATGTAGGTGTCACCGGCATAGACGGGAACATTGGAGGCCTGGACGTCGGAGGCGATCACGGCACCGCTCATCGCCTCCAGCACGGCGTCGGGCAGCAGGCCGACCACGGGTGCGATGGCGCCCATCAGGTCGATGGCGGCCTCCTCGCGCCGGGATGTCATCTGCTTGCGGATCTTCTGGATCCGCACCGCTGGGTCGACGACGGCGATCGGCGCGGCGAGGTTCACCCCGGCGAACCGGTTGCCGCCGGCCGGGTCGGCTTCGGCGCGCAGGCTCACCGGCACCGCCATCGGCAGACTGTTCACCGGAACGCCGAGCGCCTCGTGGTAGCGCCGCAACGCTCCGCACAACCCGGCCAGGTAGGCGTCGTTGACCGAACCGCCGGCGGCGTGCGCGGCGGCGCGCAGGTCGGACAGCCGCATCTCGATCGCCTCGCTGCGCGAGGACAGGCTGCGGCGGCGCAACAGCGGGGACGGCTCGGCGGCCCGGGCCACCACCCGCCGCCCGGAGCGCGCGTAGTCGACGGCGTCCCACACGGCCGTGCCGGGATTGCGCACCACACGCCCGACCACGCCCAGCCCACCGGTGACAGCACCTAATAGGCCGCCGACGATGGCTCCCGGCAGATGGTTGAGCCCTTCGCGCATCAGGTCGTTGGGCGTCAGGTCCTGCGGCACTGGAAGGGGCGGCGCGGGCCGGGGCGCCGGCTCGCGTTCGAGGTCATAGATTTCGGCGAACATCGCGGTGGCGCCGACTCCGTCGGTGACCGCATGACTGAGGTGCAACAGTGTGGCGGCCTTGCCACTTTCAAGCCCTTCGACCAGGGTGGCCGTCCACAATGGGCGGGAGATGTCCAGCGGCGACTGCAGGCTCACCTCGGCGAGGTCGAGTACCTCGCGCAGAGTGCCCGGCTCGGGGACCCGAACCCGGCGGACGTGGAAGTCGAGATTGAAGTCGGGGTCGACCACCCAGCGCGGTGCGGCCGTCGGCAGCGTCGGGACCACGACGCGTTGGCGTAGCCGGAGCACCTTGCGGGACGCGTTCTCGAAGGCGGTCCGGAAGCGGTTCCAATCCGGGGTGCGGTCGAGGATTTCCAGCGCCATGATCCCCGAGCGGGTCCGCGGGTTGGCCTCGCCGCGGTGCAGCAGCATGTCGAGGGGACCGAGTTCGTCCGGCAGACCATTCACATCGGCTGGTCCGCTCATGGATCCCTCCTCATCGACAACGGCACGCTCGGCGTGCGCGAGTCGGCGAACGCCGACAACCACGCTAGTCGGCGCGCGAGGGTGGCGGGTCTCGATTGTGAGTCGGTTACGACTTCAGGCCAAGCAGAGCGGCGGCAGCAGTAGGAGAACGGGCCACAGCAGTGCGGCCAGGCCGTACGCCCCCACCTCAGCACCGGCCGGAAGTACCCGGTTGAGTTGAACTTCAAGCTGCTGAACCGCTTCGACATGGAAGAAGCCCCAGACGAGTCCGATCACCAAGTACGGAATCGCCAGCCACATCGCGATCTCGATCACCGCTTCGACAGTCACCTCGTAGTTGAGCACTCGGCGCAACCGGGCCATCAGCTGGTCCACAAGCCCTCCCCCAATCTGAAAACACAGTTTCTCACAAATGCTTCTCGCGAGCGGCCGTACTCATTAGCATTGGGCTCACTCGGGGCGGGAGGACCTCAATGCTGACGAAAATTCGTTCGGTGCTGAACTACAAGCTGACGATCGCCGAACTCATCGGCATCAACCTGTTGATCGGGATCCCTTATCTCGCTGTGGGTCTGGTGTGGTCGTCTACCCACACCGATCACCTGCATGCCCTGCGGGGCGCCGACCTGGTGGTGTCGTTCCTGGGGTCCATCGTGTCGTGGCCGGTGCTGCTGTTCGCCAATGTCTGCATGACGTGACCGTTCGGCAGATTGCGTGGGCCGTCGTCGCAGTGGTGCTGCTGACGGTCGGCCTGCTTGCCCTGCGATGGCCGGTGTACCTGCCCGACTTCGATCCGTGGGGCGTACAAATCAAGTGCGGCAGCGGTTTTAGCGCTGATCTGGTTCAGGCGACCTTCGCCGGCAAGGCCGACCAGTGCCAGCACGCGCTGGCGGTACGGCGGATGTGGGCGATCCCGGTGGCGGCGCTGGGCTGGCTGATCGTCATCGTGCTGGTGGTGCCACTGCTGCGACCACAGGAGGCGCGCTCGCCAGGCTGACGATTGTCAGTTGCCGCGCAGCACCAGGTTCGCCATGACAAATTGCAAGTAGGGCTCGTAGAGATCCTGGCCGTCCAGATGGCTCCCCATCAAGACGCCCTCGGTGCTGGCGACGAGCAGCCGAGCCAGTGTCTCGGCAGGCATCCGGAGCTGGCCGCCAAGGCGATTGACATGGTTCGTGATGTAGTCGGCGATCCACTGAATCGTCCGTTCCCGCTGCGGCGCCAGACGCTCCCGCGCGTCCGGGTTACGAAGCAGGTACAGCGAGAATTCGTAATTGAGCGCCGCGTCAGCCCGACTTCCGGTTGTGACACCGCGCCACCGCTTCACCAGTTCGTCGACGAGTTCGTCGTTGAGCGCCTCGAACGAGCCGATCACGTCGTCGAAGTTTGCGGCCAGCCGTTGCAGCCGCCGCTCGACAACTGCAAGGAACAGCTCGTCCTTGGCTCCGAAGTGTGACGCGATGGCACCGCGCGTGTACCCGGCAACCTCGGCGATGTCGTCGAGCGCGGCACCGGCAAAGCCGTGATCGGCGAACGCCGCCTCTGCCGAGTCGAGCAGCAGGGTGCGCGTGTGTTCCAGCCGCCGCTCGCGCGTCCATCTCTCCACCATGCGTCGATGGTGTCAGATCCGTGATGCCGTTGTACGACTCGGCCCGACTCGATATATTCCAGTTCGGATAATTTATCCGAACTCGTATATAACGTGTTGATCTGCAAGTACTGGTCACCTCGGCCCGCGAGGCCGAGCATGCGGAGGGAGTCCGACGTTGCCCAAGTCTCGCGAGGAGCACGCCCAGCAGTGGGACCTGCGCCATGAAGACTTCAACGACAACGACTTTCTCTACGACGTGTACGACGTCATGCGCGCGAAGTCCTCGTTCGCCTACACCGACACACCCTTTCTGACTCCCGACGCCGGCGGATCGTGGGTGGCGGTGAGCTACAGCGCGTGCACCGCGATCCTTCGCGACTGGGAGCACTTCTCGAGCAACCCGACGCCGCAGGGCGCTGAGCAACTCCCCGGCGACATCGTGATCACCCTCGATCCCCCGCGTCAGCAGAAGTTCCGCAAGGTGCTCAACCCGTACTTCTCCCCCGGCCGAATGCAACAGCTGCAGCCCGAAATACGTTACGAGACAGACCGATTGATCGACGGATTCATCGAGTCTGGAGTTGGTGACCTCGCCGAAGTGGCATGGCGACAGCCGGGCATCGTGTTCTTCAAGTACCTGCTCGGCATGCCCGTCGACGATGTTCCGCTGTGCATCGAATTGACCGACACTGCTCTCAACGGTGCCACCGAGGAGGTGCGGAGCGTGGCATGGGCCGGGCTGTACCAGCACCTCACGGACGCTGTCGTCGCGCACTCCGAGGGCCCCCCGACCTACGACATGATCGACGTGTTGCTAAGTGCCGAGATCGACGGCCAGAAACTGGCGTTCCAGGACGTGGTCGGCAACGCCATGCTGCTGGTACAGGCGGGACTGGAGACGACCGCGAACGCGATGTCATTCGCCTTTCACTACCTCGCCACGCATCCAGACGAGCGGGACAGACTGATCCGCGAGCCCGACATCATGCCCTACGCCATCGAGGAGTTCATCCGCTTCGCCGGGTCCATCCATGGCATTCCGAGAACCGTCACGAGTGACGTCGAAGTGGACGGGCAGGCCTTCCGCCCCGGTGAATCCGTCCAGGTCAACTACGCCTCGGCGAACCGGGATGCCACCGAGTTCCCACAGCCCGGGCGCTGCATGCTCGACCGACGGCAGAACCGCCATCTGGGCTTTGGCGCCGGCGTGCACCGTTGCCTCGGCTCTAATCTCGCGCGCCTCGAGTTCCGGATCGGCGTGGAGCAGGTGCTGGCCAGAATGCCCGACTTCACGCTGGCGACCGACACCGAAGCGAAGTTCCACGGGAACTCGGTCACCCGCGGATACCGCACGGTGCCAGTGACATTCACGCCCGGAAAGCGGTCGCGCTAGTTCAAGATTGTCACGACACGCCCGTCACCTCAGCGTTATCTTATTTTTATCTTATTTTTCTTAGAGTTCGTGTACGGTGGGTAGTGCCGCAGCAACGGAAGGAACCCGCCATGCAGCCACCTGCCCGCGTCGTGTTGATTACCGGTGCATCAAGAGGAATCGGCGCCGAAGTCGCCCGTCAGCTCGCCTCGCCCGATACCCACGTCATCGTGAACTACCGCGAGAAAGCCAAGCGGGCCAACGCGGTTGTCGACGCCATCCGGAGCGCGGGCGGCAATGCCACCGCGTTGGCTGCCGACATCACCGACGACGTCGAGGTCGCAGCGATGATGCAGTACATCACCGCGCACTTCGGCAGGCTGGATGTGTTGGTCCTCAACGCCTCGGGCGGACTCGAAACCGGCGCGGATCCGGGATACGCGATGCGACTCAATCGCGACGCCCAGCGCCGCCTGGCGTTGCTGGCCATGCCGTTGATGCCGGCCGGCTCGCGGATCGTATTCGTCACCAGCCACCAGGCCCACTTCTATCCACACAAGGCGGTGCCGAAGGGGTACGGGCGCGTGGCCGCCAGCAAGCGCGCAGGCGAAACCGCGCTCTACACAATGCGTTCCGAGTTCGACCACGCGGGCATCCACCTCACGGTGGTCTCCGGGGATGGCACCACGGGCGCGCTGCCGACAGTCGAGGCATTCGGCACCGCGATCGCCAACGCCGCAGTCATGCCGAGCCCGTCGACCATCGTCTACATCGGCGGCGCCGACTATCTGATGACGGTGGCCTGACTTCAGCTCGCCGAGCCGACCGCGATCTTCTCGGTGCCGTTCCGCGCCGCCAGGTGGCGGCCATACACGATGCCCATGAAGTTCGCGACGGCCTCGGCTGCCAGCTGGCAGCGCAGCGTCGCGATGGTGTCGAAGGCGTGATGAGCCTTGGGGAGCTCGGCGTAGGCCACCGTTGCGGGCCCCGACATCCGAAGTGCGGCAACGAAATCGCGCGCCTGCGCACTCGGTATCACGGCATCGCTCTCGCCGTGCAGGACGAAGAACGGCGGGGCGTCACGATGAATGCGGTGCATGGGCGACGCGTCCCGGTACAGCTGAGGGTTATCCTCCAACCGGCGCTGGACCACAACGTGCTCGAGCAGCGGCATCATCAGCGGATGCATCTTGTCGGTGGTGGTCAGGTCGTAGACGCCGTAGTACGGGGCGACGGCCTGCACGCTGGTGTCGGCGTGCTCGAAACCCGGTTGCAGACCCTCATCGCCGGCGCTCAGCGCGGCCAGTGAGCTCAGGTGCCCACCGGCCGATCCCCCGGTGATCGCGACGAACTCCGGGTCGCCCCCGTACTTGGCGATGTTGGCCTTGACCCACGCGATGGCCCGTTTCACGTCGACGATGTGCGACGGGAAGGCGTTGCGCGGGCTGCGGCTGTAGTTGATCGTGACGCAGATCCAGCCGAGTTCGGACATCCGCGCCATCAACGGATAGGCCTGGCCTCGTTTGTCATTGACCGACCAGGCGCCACCGGGAACCTGGATGAGTACCGGCGCGCGGTACCCCTCGGGCAGATCGGGGCGACGCCAGATGTCGAGCGTGTTGTTGCGCCCGCGGGGCCCGTAGGAGATGTTCCGGGTGGTCGCCGCGTAGCGGCGGCGATGGTGCATGGCGTCGAGGACGGCAGCGACGTTGGGCCGATGTCCCGACTCCTGCCCGAGAGGATGCCGCACTTCGGAGGTGTAGTCCTTCCCGAAGGTCTTCTCCAGGGCGGCCTCGAGCACCTTGTCGGCTTTCTGGACCGCCAGAGCGCAGGCAACCCTCTGCAGCGGCGACACCGTCGAGAGCGCGTGGCCGGTGAGGACTTGCGGAGCGAACTCGGCGTTGAGCCACCCCAGCACCCAACCGGCCGCGGCCGGCGAGCCCCGCAGCAAGAGTGACCCGGTGTTCAGCGCCTGCGTACAGCGCGCGGTGACCTGCCCGATGGGAATGCTCATGAGCTCCAGACCCCCTTGTCCTTAGCCCGCCTAACGCCTTTGCCAAGTCGCGGATGCGGTTGGTCGACGTGTGTCAGTCGTCACACCATAACCTAACTTCGGCCAAACCTGAGGAATTCTTAGGAACTATCTTCTTGGGCCTTTGTGCCCTAGGAAATGCCGCTGGCAAAGTGAACGCGCGGTGGCGTCGCGTTGTCCTCCAACTTGCCTGACAGGAAACGTCGAGGGATTCACAGGACGATTTGTGAATGCTTCTCGAAGACCCCGCTCCCGCCTTCGCCGGAGGACTGATCACGCGCGTTGAGTCGCCCTTTGCCGCCGGTGCGCCTGCGCCGCTGAGGCGGCCTTTTCCCCGTCCATCTTTGACGCGGCCCGTCCACCCCAACGACGCAGCTCAAGCTAGGCGGTTTGCCGAGCTGATGCAGGACGAGATCGACGATCTCGAGAACTTGATCGCGGTCGCGCAGAACCGCTGGACCAGTCGGTGCGACGCCGGCTGGGGTGCGGCTCGCACGCCCGAACCGGTGCTGCGGCTGCGGGAAAAACTCAAGGAGGTCCGCCGCCTGCAGGAGGGTCTGCAGGCCCGTTTCGGCATCGACTGACACTTCGGTGGATCTTTGCTCAACGAGATTGCAATTCACAGGGAGTTACACGCGCCCCTTCTGGCAAATCTGCACCGCTAGACTGTCGACGCGCTGCCTCCGTAGCTCAGTTGGATAGAGCAAGGGCCTTCTAATCCCTAGGTCGCAGGTTCGATTCCTGCCGGGGGCGCTGGTCAGAGGTGGTATTTAGCCATACTGAATAACGTCGGTCGACGTTTATTCGTCGTTTATAGCGGACCTGAGTTGTCGGCGACGGCCTTGTCCAGCAGATTCGCCACCTCGTTGTGGACCCGGCCGCGGCTCATATAGCGGTCCTGCGTCATCGAGACCTTGGCGTGCCCAAGGTGGTCGGCGCCAATGCGAGCGGACAGCCCGGCGTCGTCGATGAGTGTCGCCACCGTCTTGCGGAAGCTGTGCGAGCTGATGTCCGGGACGCCTAACTCGTCGCGCGTTCTGCGCCACTGCCCGGCGAAGTTGTCGGGATCGCGCAGCGTCCCGTTCGTGGACGGGAAGATGACGGACTGCTCTCCGAGATAGGGCAGCTTACGACGTTCGTTCAGGGTGGCGACCGCGAACGCGGGAAGCGGAATCACCCGGCGCCCCGCCGCAGTCTTGGTCTCATCGACGCGGACCAATCCCTTCGCCTTCTCGCGGATGACTTTGCCGGAGACGGAGATCGTGCTGGCGTCTGCGTCGAAGTCGGTCCACTGAAGCGCCAGCAGTTCTGAGCGGCGGAGTCCGGTGGCGATCAGCAGCGTGATCGGGTCGGTCAGGTCGCGCTGGCGGCACGTCTCCGAGGTCCTCAGTTTGGCGAGCAGATCGCGCAATTGGTCCGCGGTGAGCGCCTGGGCGCCCTTGGGCTGTTCCTTGGACTTGATCGCCTGAACGTCGCGGACGGGGTTGGCGCCGAGGACGTTGTTGAGAACCGCGAGTTGAAGAGCTCCCCGCAGCAGGGTCCTGGATTGGCGGGCCATCACTGCCCCGTGAGCGGTACGCATCGACCGCAGGGCCGCGTCCAGTCTGGCGGCCGACGCCTCTCCCACTTTCACGCCGGCCATGAACTTGCTCAGCTTGGTTCCCGTGTAGCGGTATGTGTCGAGGGTACGGGCCGAGCGACCGTCTTCGGCGAGCCGCTCGATGTGTTGGTCCACCAGAGTCATGACCGGAGTTTCAAGGCCGATGGAGCCCGCTCCGGAGGGTGGTCGACGATCGGCGAGTGCCTCGATTAACGCGTCGGCGGCAAGCTTCCCGTATTTGTCGTGCTCATCGGACGGCCCGAGTCGTTGGATTCTGCGTGTGACGCCATCAGTGTCGCGAAAGCGGCACTGCGCCAACCAGATTCCGCCACCGAGGTATTTGCGGGTGATCTTGCCGTGCTGGCCGATGCGCAGCGATGGCCGGCCGGCCATGGATTACCCCTGGGCCCGCGGGCGTTGCGACACCCGCAGGAGCATTAGAACAGCGATCATCGACCCATCATACTTCGGCAGAGTCGCGCTTGCCTTCGGTGAATTGCTTTTGCTCCCAGTCGATTACGTCGCTGAGCCGGTACCGGACGTGCCGCCCGAACTTGGCGTACCGCGGGCCGGTCCCCTTGGACGCCCATTCGGCCGGGGTCTTGACCGGCAGTCCAAGCCGATCGGCGAGGTCTTGGCGCGTAAGCCATCTGTCGTCGGTGTTCTCATCCATGGCGGTCACTTCCTTCTGGTCCGCCCCAGGGTCGGGTAATTCAACTGTAAAGCGGCCCAGAGACACTAGCTGCGGTGATTTCCAACAGGATCGTCTGTCGCCGAGCTGCGACATACCAGAACAAGCCCAGTTCTGTGGCGAGCGGGAACCCACTGCTGCCGGTGCGGTCTCGTCGATTCCTGCGTTTACTTATGCGTACTCGACCTCGATCGAACGCTCCGCTCCTGTGCGCCCACGCTGCCCCTCTCTGCTAGCGGGCCAGCCTCACGTGCAATCCGCTGGCGGCCTGACGTCCTGATCTAGTGCCCGCATACCCAGTCCCCGACCAGTCTCGACGGAGCCCGGTGCACTTGACCCCCAGGAAGCACGTTTCCCAAGTCGCCTCACATTGCCGAAGGGCGAGCGCGACGAGCGACGTTCAAGAGCGCGAAGGTCGCTCATAATCGCGTATGAAGTCTGGTGCCAGAGTTCTCCCGCCGCCCGACGCACTAGAAACACGTCGTAGATTCCGCATGTGGTGGCGAGGTTGTCACAGATAACGCTTGCTGTGGGACCGGGGATTTTGGCGAGCACTCGCCATAATCGTTGAAAGCGCACCTGACCGACCGGGGTTGGGGCTTGACTTCAAAGGAGTTGTAGGGGGTGGCGACGAATCTCATTACCCAAGTGACGCGTCGCAAGATCTTCGACACCATCACCCTGTCGAAGGTGTTGTGGGAGGGAAGGTTGCACGAGCCCGACTTCTTGGCGCGCATTTACGACCTGGATTCGATGCCGAGCACTGACTCGAGGTACAAGTCCGCCGCAGGTGACATCTGGCAACATCGTGTCAATAACCCAGAAGACTGGCCGGACGACTGGATATTCACCGATAGCCGCTTTGGGTTGCAACACGGCGACGACGAGTTGGTCTTGCGATTCCTCGCAGAGACTTTGCACCCGGTCGTGAGACCTGATGAAGAGGAAGTCGCAGGACTCCTCAGGTCGTACAACGAAGCGCTGGCGCGAGATGGCTACGAACTTTTTCCTGCTGATTGGATCAGTGGCCATGCAGTCTACGGATGGCGTCGTCGGGAGTCCTTTCATGGCAGTACCCCAGAACTTCGGCTGCGCGAACGTGAACTTTTGACTGACCCGATGGTGTTGGAAGAGCATCTTGTACGGATTCGTGACAGCTTAGCTTCAGATCCAGCCGCTGCGATTTCGTCGTCGAAGAATTTGGTCGAAAGTCTTTTTAGGATCATTCTTGACCGCTCGGGCGTGAAATACGGGCAGCGGGACGACATACCTCAGCTTTATCGACACGTCGCGGAGTTGCTTGAGCTGAAAGCCGATTCGGTTCCCGAGAGCGCGAAGGGAAGCAGTACCTCGCAGCAGATCTTGCGCACGCTTGTCACCACAATCCAGTCCTTGGCCGAGCTGCGCAATGAGCTAGGCATCGGACACGGGCAGTCGACCCGGAGCGTGGCGCTTGCACGGCACGCGCGATTGGCGCTGAATGCAACAGTCACTGTCGCAGAATTTGTCCTAGATACGTGGCACGCCCGGGTGGCCGCTGGACGGCTGGCACCTCTGGATTGACCGCTCTGTTGGGGGCAACACGCCTTGGCGCTGACTGCCAGGCCGGGCCCTGTAGGAAGATTCCGGAACTGGTCCTGCTGACACAGCCTCTGATGCGAGGGAGTCGACGGTGCAGAGTCGTAGACTAGTAGATCGAAAGCTTGTGCGATCGCAGCGCGCCAGCAGGTAAGGAGCAGTGTGGGAGTGACAACACATCAAGACGAGGCCAGTCGGGCGCCCGCTGCCAGCCTCAGCTCCCTGTCCTCCATCGTCGACACCCTCGCCTCGATCCACCCCGACGGACTCACCAGCACCGACTGGACCAAGACACTCGGCCTCGACACCTACGGCGCCGGCCTCAGCACCCTGCCCTCCATCGTCGACACCCTCACCTCGATCCACCCCGACGGACTCACCAGCACCGACTGGACCAAGACACTCGGCCTCGACACCTACGGCGCCGGCCTCAGCACCCTGCCCTCCATCGTCGACACCCTCACCTCGACGCACCTCGACGGACTCAACACCTACGGCGCCGGCCTCAGCACGCTGTCCTCCATCGTCGACACCCTCGCCTCGATCCACCCCGACGGACTCACCAGCACCGACTGGACCAAGACACTCGGCCTCGACACCTACGGCGCCGGCCTCAGCACCCTGCCCTCCATCGTCGACACCCTCACCTCGACGCACCTCGACGGACTCAACACCTACGGCGCCGGCCTCAGCACGCTGTCCTCCATCGTCGACACCCTCGCCTCGATCCACCCCGACGGACTCACCAGCACCGACTGGACCAAGACACTCGGCCTCGACACCTACGGCGCCGGCCTCAGCACCCTGCCCTCCATCGTCGACACCCTCACCTCGACGCACCTCGACGGACTCAACACCTACGGCGCCGGCCTCAGCACGCTGTCCTCCATCGTCGACACCCTCGCCTCGATCCACCCCGACGGACTCACCAGCACCGACTGGACCAAGACACTCGGCCTCGACACCTACGGCGCCGGCCTCAGCACGCTGTCATCGATCGTCGAGACGCACGCTGTCGAGGCGGAAGCTTCTCTTTCTGAAGAAGTCGCTGCTAGCGAGAATCTGTTGGACCGAGACTGGTGCTACCTTCAATGGCCATGCGACGCAACGGATTTGGTAGCCATACTGGTGACGTTGAGCTTCTTGCCCCTGGTGTTGCTCTTCCACCTGCAAGGGCTTGATTGGGCGTTGCCCGCGGTAGGAGTTGTCGCTGCGCTTCTCCCCGCCTTGGTCTTACGCGATCGCAGATAACGCCGATTACCGCGATCAAGCTCCATTAAGACCGTGCGTGACCCTATAAGCCCTAACCGGTTGGCGGCGTTGTCGTCCCAGGCCTCGTGGATGCGGATGTAGGAGCCGAGGGCGGCGTAGGGCGCGCTGACCTAATTGGGGGGCGATGGCGGGGTCGGTAGCGCCGCCCAGGTGAGCGTTGGTGAAGAATCTCGCGCGCAGGCTGTGGGCGCTGTAGCCTCTCGCAACGGTGCCAGAACGCTGGATTCCAGTAACCAAAAAACTGACGTCGGCCGATGTTGAGCCTTCTTGGCGCGAGGTTCACCCGGCAAATTGCACCATCATAATTCGAGTCCGTAGTCGGTGCTGCGGTGTTGGCTTCCACTGATGTGCCGCTCTTGGGCGTCCCTGCTGATGCCATGTACTTGCCGCCGGGTCTTCCATGCCTCGTAGCTCTCTTGTCGGCGTTGCATGGCGGCGTCGCGCATCTTGAGGAGGTCACGAACGCGGGCGGGTAGCACTTCGTCGGAAGTTTGCGCGGCGTAATCGTGCGCGGTTACTTCCGGTTCGTCATGCGTAAGGATGCTGTGGATGAGGGGGGCCGCTTCGCGGCTGTCGCCGCGCTGGGCGACGTGCATGCCGGCCGGTCCATCGTGGCCGAATTCGCTTGCTTCAGTGCTGCGTTCGTAGATGTACGCGTGGTTGGCTTGACGTCCCCGGGTCATTGCGACGTAGAGCAGGTTACGGCTGGTGTCCTCGCGCAGCACGGCGATCCCGGCGTCGGCGGTAACCCCTTGAGCGGAGTGCACGGTGACGGCGTAGCCGAGGCTGACGTGCTCCCGGACGTAGTCGCTTTCGAAGACGACGCGCGCTTTGTCGTCGAAACGTTCGGCCGCAACACGATTCGTCTTGGCGTCGATTGCGCCGACCCGCCAACGGTTCCCGTTGCGCACCGACGGTAGCGCCTCAGCGCCGGGCGTTGAGTGGTGGAAGGCGATGGTGGGGTCGTTGCGGCGGGTGATGATCAGGTCGCCGACGCTGATTTTTTGACCACGGGCGCCGCGAACAGACGGGGCGTTCTTGTCGATTCGATCGTTGTGGATACGAAGGTTCAGCGCGTCGACCATTTCGGTGGTGTCGCAGACGAGCAAAGCGTCGCGGCCGAGCTCGGTGTCGGCCGTGTAAGCGGCGAGCGCGTCGGCCGCCACGGTGATTGCATCCCCGCAGTGCAACCGATCGTGGCTGCGATACCAGTCGACCGCGTGATGGCGCTCAGTTAACTCGCCGTCGCGCAAGGCGAGAGACGCGGTACGTTCTTCCGGGTCGGTCATCCGCCACACCTCAGAGAGGCGTTGCGTCCACGGTAGATCCGTGCAGAGTTGGGCGAACATGCCGCCGCGCGCCTTCACCGGCGCCAACTGGCTGGCGTCACCGACAAGTACCGTCTTCGCGCCCGCCTGCGTTGTCGCGGTCAGGAGCTGGCGTAGATCGTCGGTGCCGACCATGCCGGCTTCATCGATTACCACGAGGGTCGCGGGGTCGAGCTTCAACGTGTTGACGCGCAACGACTGCAGCGCCTTCGCGACCGTCAGGCCGTCATCGCCCGCGCCTTCGCGCATCGCGACGTCGACAGCCTGACCGGTCGGCGCAAGAACCAGAACAGTCGCACCGAACCGGTGGTGCGTCGCGCTCGCAAGCGCGCGTAGGGAGGTGGTCTTGCCCGCTCCGGCCGGCGCAGAAAGCGGTTGCACAAGCCAGGGCGAGTCGCCGATGTTCCGCACTGCAGCCCTCTGATCCGGCGACAGCCCGGCGGTGTCGTCGTCACGCACCCATAGCCTCGCGCGGTCGTTCGTCGCGTCGACCAGGCGCAGTAACGCGCCCTCGTCTGCCAAGATCCGCGCCAGGGTGAAGCGCTCACGCCCCTCGCGCTCGTGGGCCGCGCGCGGCGCGGTCAACCGCATCCCGGCCTCGTCGACGGCCGCTTCAACCGCGGCGCGCGGCGACTGGTCCCCGTCGACGGGAAGGTGCGCGCCGACGATCTCGACCAGGTCCGCGCGGGTGAACACCGCCTTTTCGATTTTCTCCGCGGCCGCAGCCAAACTCGCGCCGTCGAACGCGCTTCGCCCCGCGGCGCGCCGCGCCGCCCGTGCTTCCAGAAACGCGGCGCGGTCCAGAACAAGACCCCGCGCGTCTTCGCTCCACTGCCGCTGTAATTCGCTCCACGCAAGCTCTTCCGGTTTGGCGGGACGCGTCGCTTTCTGTGCCGCCGCAAGCTGCGCCGCGCTCAACGGGCCGTCCACCGAAACGAGGTTGTGCGCCGCCCACTCCCGCAACTGCGACGAGCGCCGGGACCATGCAGTGATGGTGTCGCGATCAACGCCGGCGGCCTCGGCCATCCCGGTTCCCGGATCCACCGGCGCCCATTCGATTCCCAGCGATTGATGTAGTTCGCGACGCAACGTGGCTTGGTAGATGACTCCCGCCGCACGGGCTTCGTGATACAGCGACGTCCCGTCAATCGACACCAGCGCCCCATCGCTGCGGGCCTGCCGATTCGGCAGAATGACATGGGTATGGAGGTGTGGATCACCGCACCGCGACGTCTCATGCTGATACGCCACCGCCACCAATCCCGGCAACTTCACCAGGTCCTTCTCCCCCGTGACGCTGTTGTGCACGCGGGTATAGCCGGCATGGGCGGCCAGGTACTCCATCGCCTCCGCGATCGCGGTCGAATGCGCCGCAGCGATGGCCTTTTGGACCACGTCGTCGGCGCGCAGCGCGCGCAACAATGACACGCTTTTCGGCGCGGCGAAGGTCAGATCAAAGCCGTGCACACCGCGGTTACCGAAGGCGCGTCCACGCGCACCGTTGGGCGCGATACCGTCGTCAAGCCACCGCGCCACGACCACAGAATCGGCTTCTCCTCCGGCGCGCTGAACATCGGTCAAACCTACTAAGCGCCCCGCGGTATGGGTGTCGCCCGCGCACAACCACATTGGGGTGCGCGTCTCGTGTTCGGAGTAGTACTCGCCTAGGCCACCGTTGGCCCGCTGGAGGTCAAAGCTGGCGCGCCCCGCGGCTTCGGCAGTGTCGATGTAGTAGCTCACCGATGACCGCTTCAGCTTCGAAATTGTCAGCATCAACAGGCCCACTCAAAACCGGAGGTGTCGGCGCTTACTGCGCCACAACCAGTCTCGCACCCCTTGTGCAAATGTGCCAGGATTCTTCTTGGGGGTCTTAAGTGAAAGCCTAAGGGAGGCATAGGCTTTGGTATGCATTGAGAATAGATGAAGGTGGGTTCGGAATGGACGGGAATGGCCCAGCGGAGAGGAGAGGGAAGACCTGAAGATTGAAGATTGGGTGGCGCTCGCCCGCAGCGGCGGTGACGGGGCCGCACCAATGCATCGCCTAGCAGTTCGGTCAGGATTCGCGCATCGCAGCTTCTCCACCTCAGCTGCGCTGCGACACGGGTTCGATAGCGCGAGGCGTCCGAATCCCTCCGCTAAAGGGTGCTGGACTCTTAGTCGCGGGCGTAGAACAGAAGCGCCTGCGGCGCGCGGGCATTCAGTCGACCACCTTGGCGGGCCCAGGTCAGTGGACCGTGAGGGCACGACGGAAGCGCGCCTCGCCGCCTTTGGAAGACGGTCAGTACGCGAAATACTCAGGTTCCGGATCGCGATCCAGCTCTCGGGGACGCCAGGTGGGCCGCCAATAGGCGTCCCGTTCAGCGGCATAATCATTCCGTCTGGCCGCGTATTCGTCGATCTCGCGCTGACGTTCAAAGGCCTTCAGCTCGGCGTCTTTGATCGCCTCCTCCAGCCGCTCGGCTGCCTGCCCTGAGGTCACCATCGGCACACCGAACTTGCGCGCCGAGTTGTGTTTTGCATCCGTGGAATCCGGAGTATCGGTGGCCATCCACGCAACGGTCTTTGTGATATTGATTGCTAGCTTCGCTCCATACCGCTCAGCACGTTGGCGAAGTTCAACCATCGCTTGCCCATCCCCGACGATCCCAATTCGGAGCCCTTTGAGGTAGCGGGCCTCAGGGGAAGGGGTGGGCTCGACGCACGAATCCATCACGGCCTTGAGGTCTGCTGCTAGGTCTCCTAGACCAAGGGCATCAGCCAACAGGTACATTTCTCGCCGCCGCACCGGCGAGAGCGAAACCCAGTCCGCGTCTTTGTCGTCGACGAACGTGACGTCCCAGGCCTGTCGGTGAAGATCGCGTAGTTGGGTTCCGGTCAAACGGGTCCGACAGGCCTGCTCCGTCAGGCTCCTCGATTCCTCATAGGTCAGCCGCCCGTCTTCGACGCATTCCGCCAGTAAGGCGAGATACTTTTCGACCTCGCCGGTGTCACCGGCGCGAGCACGGCTTGATTGGGGGAACGACGCCAGCAGTGCGGCAACAGACGAATCCCCCGCCGCCGCGGGGCGACAACGCATTTGACACTCCCACTGTGAAGAACTCGGCGCAGTCGGGGGCGGATGCTGCGTGAGATTGAGCGGGGTGGGGGCAGCGTTGAGAAGCCATAGCAGAATCGCACGTATCGCCCGCGCATCCCCCAATGCGGTGTGATTGTTGGGCGGGAACTCACCCGTGGCGGTCTTGTACATCACGGTCAGGCTGTATGCGCGTCCGTCCAGTTGCCGCCGTGAGGTCTGCAGCGTGCACAAACCCACGACCGGAGGCAACGGTAGTCGCGCACGATCGGCAGCCGACGTAAGGAAGCTTTCCTCGAACTCGAAGTTATGGGCCACCAGGACAGTGCCGGCAATGAAAGCAAATGCCTCACGCAATGCATCGGCGATATTCGGGGCGCCATCGAGGTCGGAGTCAGAAATTTGGTGGACGTCGCGCGCCTCCCGTGTGGACCCTGGATTGTTCACCATCGTCGCGAACTCATCGATGATGTGTCCGTCGGCGGTGAACTTGACCAACCCGATTTCGACTATCCGATCGGTGTCGCCGTCGAGTCCGGTCGTCTCCAGGTCAATCGCGGTAAAGACAGCTTGTCCCGCGCCAAGACCGGTCGCGTGCCGGGTAAGCGTTGTGCGCGGAATCCTCTGTCGACGTGCAATTCCGAGCGATGGGGATACGGCCGCCGGGGCCTCGCCGAAACGGGGCGCGCCGTACTGCTGGCTAGGTTGAGCCGGACGGCTCGGCCTAGAAACGACGGGCCTCACAGCGGGTGCGCTGGGCGGCGGCCTGCGAGTGGTCGCCGTCCGGGTTGAGTACTTCACGATCAGGTAGGCGGCGCCGGCAATGACCCCGACTATTAGGACAACCCACCAGTACTTGATGAGCAATGCAATGGCGAACAGCACCGCGCCTACGCCAATTAGCTCTTTCATCCGAATCCCCCGATCAGATATACCCCAAACGAACCATTAACGGCTTAGCACATCAGGTTCGGGGCCGAGGCGTAATCCGGCCCGGCCACTGACAGGCAATCGGGCATAGCTTCCCGCACATGCTCCAGAGCGGTATCGACTCCTACTTCGTCCGACCTCGTGCTGTCGGGGCAAGGTCAGCCACGTCGGCCGGCGCGTTCGGCGAATGCGTCGAGCGCGGCGAGTATTTCCGGAGAACGCCAGACTCTGTTGCGGGGTCCGTTGGTTGTCTCGATGAGGATTCCCGCTTTCGTGAGCGGGTTGAGGTAGCGGTGAGCATTGGTGGACTCGATGCCGAGTTCTTGCGCCAGTAGGACGGCGTTGACGACCGGGCGCCGGGTCAACAAGTCGGCGACCTTCCACACCGCGGAGTCCGAGCGCGCGGTGATCACACCGTTCCAGCTCTCCCGGATCTCGCGAAGATCGGCGACCAGTTGCCGCCCGTTGTCGATCGCCAAAATGGTGGCTCGCGAGAAGCTTTCGACGATCGGCGCGGCGTCACCATCGCGATAGCTCGTCAATGCGGCGAAGTACGCGCCGGTATCGGCCAGCAGCCCGGCTGAGACTGGCACCGTCACCTGATGCGTCAACCCCTTGTTGCGCAGCATCGCCTGTACCAACGCTCGGCCCGTGCGGCCGTTGCCGTCCGTGAAGGGGTGAATGGTTTCGAATTGTGCATGGCTCACCGCGATCTGCGGCAGCGCAGGTATATCGACCCGGTTCGCGAACGCGATCAGATCGCTGATCGCCCCCCGGATTAACTCATGGCGCGGGCCGACGAACGTCGCGCCGATCGGGGTGGTCCCACCTCCGATCCAGACCGGTTCAGTGCGGAACTCGCCTGGCGTGTGGCGGGGATCGTTGGTCATCAGTGCGCGGTGCATCGCTCGAATCGCGTCGGCGTCCACAGTGTCGGACAGGGTGACCGCGGCTTGCATCGCCGCGGTGTTAGCGACAACCAGGGCCGCGTTCTGCTTGGCTTTTCCGCCGGGCAACTCGGCCTCGCCGATTGCGCGTGCTGAGGCGGTGAGATTTTCAATCTGCGAACTCGCGGCGGACTCCGACCTCAGTAGCACCGACGCGAAGGGTGCGATCTCTCCGCCGAGCTCGGCATCGAATCGCACTACCTCGCGGCTGGCCAACTCCGCGCCGGCCAGCACCGTCGGCGCAAGGTCTAGGGCTAGGTCAGCGATGCTGGCAGGCAGCACGGGGTGATAGGTGCCGTACTTCGGCAGCGCTCGCCCGGCGTGCCTCCTGCCTTGCGGCTCCCACCGCACGTTCTCGCGTACGACGGGGCTAAGTGAAGTCACCATTGCAGTTTAACTTCACTTAGCATTCTTAATGAAGTTACAAGGCGGAGTTAACTTCAGCTATGGCGCGGTGCGGGTTCCCGGCGTCGGCGACACTTGGTGGTTGTTTAGGCATGGAGCAGCGGGTGCGGGTGGAGGATCAGTTTGCGGCGTGTCGCTAGGGAAACGGCCCGCGAGTGCCGTGAGCATGTCGACGAGGCTGCGCCGGGCCACCGCGAGTGTTGTTAGATTGCCCTCGGTCTCGTAGGTCTGCATGGCTCTTTGGTTGGCGACGTGGTCGCTCAGCTGGCTTTGCAGCTTTTCTATCTGTTGGTCAACGGCCTGTAATTCACGCTGTAGCTCAGCGCGGAAGTGGTCGGCCTGGGATTGGTCAGCAGCCCGATTGGCGGCGGACTGGACCCCGAAACGCTCGGCGGTCATAGCCCTTACAAGGTAACGCAGGGTTTACGACAAAATGCGCTACGACCTGACGAGCTGAGCCAAACGATTGGTGGCGTGCTTCTCGACGAAGAGCGGGATGAAGTCACGGATCGGACGTCCGTCGAATCGCCCGAACTCCTCGCTGACCGTACGGGCGACCTGGTCACGCTCGATGTGGGGATATGCACCGGCCAGCCGCTGCGTCAGCTGGTCCATGATCTGCTGCTCGGTCACAGTCACCACATAGTCAGATTGCGTCTACGCCGGTGGCACGTCAAGAGGCCAGAGACCCCGTTGAGTGAGAGCGAGTCGGCCCGTTCGCCAGAGCAGACATGCCACGAACGCCGGCGGTGATCATCTGAGCCGACAGAATGGATGCCGTGCAGTTGTCGCAACACATCGTGGGCCTGCCGCTGGTCGTCGTCTGTGTGGTGATGGTGATTGCCGCCGCGGCGATCTATTGGTCGACGGCCCTGGGCTCGCCGTGGACGGTGCCGCGCGCCGCAACTCGTGCAGTGCTGCAGTTGGCCGCTGTGGCTGCGATTCTCACGGCTGCATTGCGCAATCTCGGGACGTCGGTGGGTGTGCTCGCGGTGATGTTCGTCGCCGCTGCGGTCACTGCTGCGCGGCGTAGCCGGTCCAATCGTTCCTGGCTTCTGGCGGCCGCGCTCGGGACGGGCATGACCGCGGTGCTGCCCCTGCTGCTCGCGTCGGGGTTGGTGCCGCTCACGGGCGTCGCCCTGGTGCCCATCGTCGGAATCCTTCTGGGAAGTACCATGACCGCGGTCTCGGTGGCCGCACGCCGTGCACTGGATACCCTCGGCACACGCGCCGGTGAGGTGGAAGCGCTCCTGAGCTTGGGATTCACCGATCGGCTTGCTCGAATGGAGATGATCGGCCCTACAGCCGCCGACGCCCTTCTACCGAACCTTGATCAGACCAGGACAGTAGGTCTGGTGACGCTTCCGGGCGCCTTCGTCGGCGTGCTGCTGAGCACGGGTTCGGCAATACAGGCAGGTGCGGTGCAGATCTTGATTCTGCTGTCCATTCTGCTGTCTCAGACATGTGCCGTTGCCGTCACACTCGAGTTGATCGCACGGGGTGCTATCCATCGCGTGGGCCATGCCCCAGGAGCGCGACAGTGACGGACTACCAAAAGACAAGTCAGCCAAGCGCATTGGACAGTGCGGTGAGGCTGGCGATTTCACTCGCACGGTCGGGACTAGCTGCCCTCACAGCGTGCAGGGCTTGGTCGATCTGACTGTCAAGGCGGCTCCATGCGGACTCATCCATCGGTCGCAGGGTGGATTCGTCGTCGTCCCAAGCGGTTTCGAGCTCCGTGATCGTAGTTTTTGCGCCGCTCTGGTCCCCGGCTCTCACTTTGACGAGGGTGGCGTCCACGATCGAGCGCAGTCGCGCCATCTCGGGTGCCGGGAAGTGGGCGGTTGACGGCCCCGGGTTCCCCGGCAGGGTCGGCACGCTGGCGGTCGGGGCGACCGCAGCCGGGACGTCTGACTCTTCGTCGTCGGCGAGGCTTTCGTGAGGCCGCGAGCCGGCCCAGACAAGGAGGGCCGCAGTGGACGCGGCGACGATCAAGTAGTAGCCGAGTAGAACACGCTCTCGACCGGGAGTGGTGGTCACGATCGGTGTATGGCTGCCGTCGTAACTTTCCAGTACGTCGACGCGGCTATAGGTGAGGTAGCCGACCGTCGCCAGGATTGCGGCCAGGAAGGCGGCGCTAGTGACGGCGGTGCCGATGCCGAGGCCGCCCTGCGACCACGGCAAGCCCAGCCAGTCACCGAGGTTGGCGCCCAGCGGCCGGGTGAGGATGTAGGCCAGCCAGAAGGACAGCACCGCGTTGGCACCTAGACGCCAACCGATGGCGATCGCGACGATCAAACTTGCGGGCAGCAGGACTGCGATGCCTGGGCTCCAGCCGGTGATCTGCAGCGTCCAGTCACCGACGGCCGTCCCGAGGGCGAAGGTGATTAGGACCGCAAGCCAGTAGAAGAGTTCTCGGGGTCGTGTCACGATGCTGTGGATAGACAGCGTCCGCTCTCGCGAATACCACGAGGCGAACACAACACCCAGTGCGACGGCGAAGGCGCCGGTGCTCACCGCAAGTGGGACACCGAGCTGGTCGGTGAGGATGTCGGTATAGAGCGTGCCGGTCACCGACAACACCACGACGGTCAGCCAGTACACGAACGGCACGTAGCGGCTCAGGCTGACCTGCCAGGCGAGGACGACGGCGAGCACGGCGGTGAAGACCAATGCGGTAGCGATCAATCCGACGCCGAGTGTCATGTTGATCCAATCGGCGAAGCTTTCGCCGACGGTGGTGCAGAGGATCTTGATCAGCCAGAACCACAGGGTGACTTCGGGGACCTTGCTGAGCAGGGTGCGCCCGGTCGTCGGCGTGCCAGTCCTGGTCGTCTCCGTCACGTCACGGACCGTAGGCGGCGGTCGCTGAGTACTCGCTGAGAGACAGTAGCCGGACCGAAAGCCGATGTGCTTAGGTGAGGCTCACCATCATCGGTGGGTTCACCAGTCGTAAGCGATTGTTCGAAGTGGGGAGCATGTCGGCCAGCCAGATTGCCCTGCTCGGCGCCTTCGCCGGGTTCACAATTTTCATTGGCCTGCCCATCGGGCGGTTGCGCACGCCGATGCCAACGCTGAAGGCCGGGCTCAACGCGGTCGCGATCGGCATCTTGATCTTTCTGCTGTGGGACGTGTTGGCTCATGCGTGGGAGCCGGTCGACCGGGCGCTGGCAGCTGGCCGGGTCGCCGATGTGCTGGTGATGGGCGCGTTGCTGGCAGCGACCTTCGGCATCGGTCTTCTGGGGCTGGCCTGGGTGGACGGTTTGCGAAGTCGAAGCACAACTGCTTCCAGCAGCTTTCAGGCCTCCCCCACCGACACTGTCAGCACCGTGACAGTGACGCACACACGCCGTCTGGCACTGATGATTGCCAGCGGGATCGGGTTGCACAATTTCGCCGAAGGCTTGGCGATCGGCAACTCGGCGGCAAGCGGCGAGTTATCCCTGGCGGTGCTGCTCGTCGTCGGGTTCGCCCTGCACAACGCGACCGAAGGGTTCGGTATCGTCGCGCCCCTGGCGGGACAGCGGCCGTCGTGGGGCTTGTTGATGGTGTTGGGCCTCATCGGAGGTGGGCCGACTTTCATCGGGACCCTCGTCGGGCAGCGCTTTGTCAGCGAAACAGTGTCGGTCGCGTTTCTCGGCCTGGCGGCTGGCTCCATCCTGTACGTCGTCATCGAACTTCTCGCCGTAGCCCGGAACGCCAATCTCAAATTGCTGACGGCCTGGGGCGTCTTCATCGGAGTAGTGGCGGGTTTCGCCACTGACGCGATCATCACTGCCGCCGGAGCCTGACAGCGTTGCGACGAACCATGCGATCGCAGAAACCCTTGGCCCGCAACGCGTTACTGAGGAGCGGCGTGCTACGCCGCCTGCTGTTGGCTGCGGTGGCAGCCCGTCCTTGGGAGTCGCCGGGTTCGACGGACGCTACCGCGGCGTCGCAGTCCATGACACCGAGGTTTGATCAGTTCCCGAGCCGCCGCTGTCGGCGGGTGGCTTCGCGGTGCGGTTACCAATGACTTCAGCCCGAGACTGTTGCACAGTGATGGAGTGAACGGCGCCGTCATCCCATCGTCTGATCTGTCGCAACCATTGGCGCACCCACGACTGCGACTGCGGTTGCCGCAGTGGAGCATCGCTGCCCGGTCTGCCATCATCGCCGGTACTGTCGTGTTCGTTGCGTTCACCCTGACCGGCGCCGCTTTGACCGGGGTCTTTTATCGTTCCCTGATCGCTGGCGTGGATGCCGCCGCAGCAGCGCGGGTACGCGATGTGTCGGCCGGCCTGATCGAGGACACTCCGGCCGATCTCGACGACCCGTTGCTGGCCACCGATCAGCGCATCGACGCGGTGCAGGTCATCGCTCCCGACGGCAAAGTTCTGCGCCGCTCCGACAGCGTCTCCGACACCCCGTTGATCCCGCTGAATGAGGTCGGCTCCGGCTTGCGGACGGGGATGGCGCCAACGAGCTCCCCCGACGGCGACATGCGGATCAGCGCGCAGTCGATCACCACGCCCAAGGGGGCATTCATCGTTGTGGTGGCCGGCGGCGACGACGCTGCCGAGTCGACCGTTCGTACCGCGGTCATCCTGTTGTTGCTCGCTGCCCCGGTGGTCGTCGCCGTAGCGGCTGGCGCCACGTATCGCCTCGTCCGGCGATCACTCCGATCGGTGGATGCCATGCGCGCGCGCGTCGCGGCGATCAGCAGCGCAGACCTTGCCGAGCGAGTTCCCGTCCCTCCAGGGCGCGACGAGATTTCCGCGCTGGCGGTCACCATGAATCACATGCTGGATCGAATCGAGGCCGGCCATGTCGCGCAGCGCCAGTTCGTCGGTGATGCCTCTCATGAGTTGCGAAGCCCCTTGACGGCGATCATCTCGGCTCTCGATGTTGCCGTCGCGCATCCTGAACTGCTCGATGTCGAATTGGCCAGAGACACACTGGTTCCTGAGGCGCAACGCATGCGCGCTCTCGTCGAGGACCTATTGCTGTTGGCACGCGCCGACGAGCGCGGACTGACCTTCCATCGCGAACCGACCCGGCTCGACGAAGTCGCCACCGGTGAAGTGATCCGGCTGCGCCGCACCTGCCGACATCCAGTCCACATCGCCGCGGACCCCGTCGAGGTGAACGGCGATGCGTCCGCGTTGTCACGAGTGGTGCGCAATTTGCTCGACAACGCCGCGCGTCACGCGACGTCGCAGATCGATGTCGAAGTCCGTCGCGAAAGCGGCGCGGCCATCCTGACTGTCGCCGACGACGGACCCGGGATCCCCGCCGCGGACCGTCAGCGCGTGTTCGACAGATTCGTGCGCCTGGACAGCTCTCGGTCGCGTGGTGGCGGCGGAAGCGGATTGGGGTTGTCCATCGTGGCCGAAATCGTCGCCGCGCACGACGGACAGATCAGTATCACCGGCCGACCGGGTGGCGGCACGGTAGTGACGGTTCAGTTGCCGGCCGCGACGACGCCGGATTCCAACCGATAGCCCACCCCGCGAATGGTCTCGATGGTGCTGGTACCGAACGGAATGTCGATCTTGCGGCGAAGGTAACGAACATAGACCTCGACGATATTGTCGGGCCCTTCGTAATGCGGATCCCAGACCCTGTGGAGAATGTCAGCCTTCGTGCACACCGCATCCTTATTGCGCATCAGGTAGGCGAGCAGGCTAAATTCCCTGGGGCTCAGATCAATTGGAGCACCCGCACGTTCAACCACATGGCGTACGGGATCGAGTGTGAGATCTCCGGCAGTCATCACAACCGGCCGCTCCGGCGCGCCTCGGCGCGCCAGCGCATGCAGCCGAGCAACCAAAACGACGAAGGAGAACGGTTTGACGAGATAGTCGTCGGCCCCCAACGCGAAAGCGTCAGCCTGGTCATACTCACCATCCTTGGCCGTCAGCATCAATACGGGGGTCCACACGCTACGGGCACGCAGGCGGCGAAGCACCTCATAGCCACTCAACTCCGGCACCATGATGTCCAAAACGATGACATCGAAATGGTTTTCGGTCGCCTCCCACAAACCCTCGGTCCCGGTCGCGGCATGTACGACAATGAATCCTTCCGCGCCGAGCCCCAGCTTCAGGCTGGAGGCCACATGAGGTTCATCCTCGACCAGCAGAATCTTCATCCCGTGTGGTCCCTCCGACCGAATCGCACATACCTACGGCACCGGAACGCCGGACGGCCGGCGCACCACCGCTAGGGCAGAGTATCCGCACGGGGTCAACGAGAGCAGATCTCCACTGTGGCGCGCCGGCCTCCATCGGCTGACCCACTACAGGTCCGAGGCGTTGAGCCGGCCCCCGACTCGCCGCTTCCGACGCTGCCGAGGATGACAGCACGGTGCTGAGAGTTCGCTGAACGGCCACGTCGCCCGTCAGGGGTCAGTTCATGTTCCAGGGTTCGCCGTAGGTGGTGACGCTGTCGCCGGCCTTGGAGATCAGGCGGGCGAAGGGCCGCAGCAGCACGCCGCCGGCGGCGCCGGTGACGGTGCCGTGGGCGTTGGCCACGGCCACCGAGCCGTTGGGGCCCGAGACGTCGACGGAGAAGGTGGCGACTTCCTGGATACCGGGGCCGTTGCCCAGGTCAGCGGAGATCGACACACCCGGGAACAGGTTCGGGGTGATCACCTGGGCGAGCGGGTTGAAGTTGGTCGGCGAGATGCTCACATCGTCGAGCAGGATGTTGGGGGTGGTGTAGCTGAAGTTGATACCCACACCGAGTGACCACGGGAAGCCGACCTGGTAGCCCAGCTCCAAGGTGCCCGCGAACTTATCCGCCGCCGGGCCGACCACGCTGTAGACGGCCTTGCCGGAGTGGAACCACTCACGGGTGAGCCGGTTGCGGTCCAGAGGGAACACACCGTTGAGGAAGGTGTCCCACTGCTGAATCGTCATCGTGCGGCCACCGCCGTCAACCAGACTCAGTTCGTTGTCCAAACCTGCGTGCGAGGTACCTGTCCCGACGAACAACGCCGCGACGGCAGCGATCATCGCCACCAGCACTCGACCGATGATCTTCATGTTCCTCCGTCACCGTTGTCGCGACCGCACCCGTATGCCGGTCACCGTGTGGACATCACCTGAGCCATGCCCGCGGCCATAAACGAACGAGCCGGCGCGTAACTCAATACCGGGCGTTCAGCGCTGAACGTCCGGGCGGCGAGCATCGCACCACGGCGCTGAGAGGACGCTGAAAACCGGGTCTGCACCCGGCCGCACGCTTGCTGCCCAGACGTCGGGCCCATCACTTTCGGCCGCCGAGATAACGGCCCGGCGACCGCCTCACAACAGCCAGCCCCGGCACCGAGATACCGACACACCCGTGCATCGTCGACGAAGGCCAATGCCTCGGCAACACCACCGCTGTGCGTATTCGTGGCGATCGCGCTAGTGGCCGGCTTTGACTTGGGGGACCGCCTTTTCGACCGGCAGCACGTTGGTCGGTGTCGTCGAGACAACGGTGCCGCCCATGTTCATGCCGGGTACGTTCGGTGGATCGAAGGTTGAATTGTGGTTACCGCTCGCTATGAGCGCACCGGGCCCCCCGCGGACGCTGCCTTCGTCGAGGCTGGTGTCGTGCTGGGTCATGGTGATTGCCGCAGCGGCCAGCATGGCGCCGGAGCCAACGATCGTCCCGAAGACCTTGAGCCGGGACCCGGACGCGCGGCGCGGTGTCGTCTGTCGGCAGTCAGCCTGTTTGGCCGATGAATCTGGGGCTGCACTCTGTCGGTTCCACATCATCGTGGGGTTCCTTTCCTGTTAACGCCGGCGGGTTGTTGTCCCGACCGGCCTCGATCGCTGTTAGCCCGACCATTGCTCTAGCGCCCAGCATGTGCGGCGACGTGGACGTATCCCTCGCCTGCTCGGGCAAGGGCGCTTGCCTGGAAAATGGCGTTTTCCGAGCAACGTGGTGCGTACCTTCTGCGGCTGACCGAGCTGAGACCCGCGATGTCAGCGGGTCGTGCGACTCGACAATCGGGAAATGCACTGACTTGTCGTCCGAACTGGATTGGCTTGCGTTCGAGCGGAATTGGCGTGCAGCTACTTGGACATCCGGAAGACGTTGCCTGCAGCTAGGCACCGGCGCTCCCGCGCCGCCGCGTTCGAGCCGGGTTCTGCATGCTGCATGCTCGCACTCAGGGGCTTAAAGCCCGCTGAAGGACGTCTGGGAGGGCTGTCGCATTTCCCCTGCTCGCAGCTGTGAAATCACCGTAGATTGGCTGGATCTCGCGGCCGGCGCTGCTCAAGCCATCGCCCAAATGGCTGGACTCGCGTTGCCGTTTATTCGGCGATTATGACCAAGAATTGACCGGATTCGGCCAGTCAGAGGCGGAATGACTCAGAACCAAAATCCACCATCTGCCAGCACAAACGAGCACACTTTCGGAACCAGCCGGAGCCCCCGATTCCAAATCCCTAGGTCGCAGGTTCGATTCCTGCCGGGGGCGCTTGCGGTTTTTGCTGGTAAGGCACCATGTCTAGCTGGACGAATTGCTTAGCTGGAGGCCCGAATACTGCACACGCCCGCTTTATGGACACACTTCCTGCCGGTATCTGGTCCTAACAATGCCCGACCGGCGGTCAGTCCGCCGTGTCGTAATCCCAGAAACCCAACGACTAACGTCAGTTGTGGCCTAAGTGAAGTTAGTAAGGCTGCCTGACTTCAGATGATGGCGAATGACTAGGTCTGTTGGAGACGTCGGTTCCCAAGGAGCAGACAGACTTGGACACATCACTCGTTTCTAGTCATACTTATGACTATGACTGAGAGCAGTTCTCTCGCTGAGACGAAGGCTCACCTGTCCGAGTTGGTAGCTCGGGTGGGTGAGCAGCACGAGCGGATCACGGTCACAGTTCATGGACGTCCTGTCGCGGTCCTTCTCGCGATCGACGACTTGGAGTCACTCGAGGAGACCATTGCAGTTCTGTCCGACTCTGCGGCAGTACGCGCACTGAGCCGAGCCGACGCTGAGTTGGCCCGAGGCGAAGGCGAGACTGAGGAAGATCTCGCCACAGCGATGCGAGCTCGCCGAGCCGGGAAGTGACCGACCAGCGATACGAGTTGGTCGTCGCCCCGACCGTACGTAGGCAGTTGACTGAGTCGCTGCCGGAGGCGGTGGCATTCGCGGCGTATGAGTTCATCACCGGACGACAACCCGTACAGGGTCGGCAAGCGACTACGGCCGCCACTGGAGGATCGGTACAGTGCACGCAGGGGTACATACCGCGTGATCTACCGCATCGACGACGGGCAGCGGCGCGTCACAGTCGTCGGCGTATTCAGCCGCGCAGACGCCTACCGGAAGCAGTGAGCATTGGCCGGCATTGCCGCCGGCGGCAGCCCGATTCCTATAGCCGTTTATTCGGCGTTTCTGACCGAGAATCACCGGATTCAGCAAGTCCGCACCGAGGACGTCATTGGCGCCGATGCGGACCTCGAACCACCCTCACCCCACTGTCCCAGCACCGAGCCGTACTGGTGATCGGCGCGTTGACGGTCACTCTGTCGTGCAGATTCATCGGTCCAATACGCCGAACGTGGAGGGCTGTAGACACCAAAGTGGTTGAGCACGAACGGGATTGGACGCGTTCTCGATCTTGACGGCACAGCGAGCACGCCGAGCGAATAGAGTCATCGCAGGCTGACCAGGACTGCCAGCGCACAAGAAGGGACATTCATGCGGGTGCCTCGTGCTGTCGCAAACTTCAACCGCGCCGTCACCAACCCAATCGCTCGCTCCCTCACGCCGTGGCTGCCCTGCTTAGGGACGCTCGAGCACACCGGACGCAAGTCCGGCAAGCGCTATCGAACGCCGCTCTTGGTGTTCAAGAGCCGCGACGGCTACGTCATTCTGATCGGCTACGGACCTGAATCGGACTGGCTGAAGAACGTCTTGGCCGGCGGCCCGATAATCCTGCACAAACGGGGCACAGCAATACCGTTGGCCAGCCCGCGGATTGTGAGCAAGTCCGAGGCGCCCCCCTCGTTACGCCCGCACACCGACTGTTCTACCGCCTGTTCCAGTACGACGAAGCGGCATTGGTACTCACGAGAACTATGTAGGCGGCTGACTAAGCCCGCAGTTCCTGCGGAAACGGGGGCATCGGCTCGATGCGCTCACACTGCCCGCACCGTGGGGCCTTCAGGTTGCGTCTCTAATGAACATCGGTAATCAGATGGGTCAGCACGAGCGACGCGAGCTTCCACGCGTCACCCCGGTGTACCCAACGCTCGGTGTAGTGCCCGTAGCCGGTGACTGAAGTCCCGTCGTCGAATACGGCGCGGTCCTGCACGGCCCAAATCACCTGCGCCTCATCCTCATTGAGGTCAATCTCCGGTGCATGGACCTGGTGAGCGGTCCTCGCGCCGCCGACGAGCGACTTAAGCAGCGCCAGCGTCTCGTTCCGACCGATCGTCATGTTCGGTTCGGACTCTCCGTCGCTCATCCCGAACTCGACGTCGTCGGCCATCAACGCCGCCAGGCCATTCCAGTCCTTGGTGTCTAGCATTCGGCAGTATTTGGCCTTGGCTTGCGTCAGTTCGTAGAACGCGATCACGTCAGCTTGCTGAGTCATCGCACGGCCAGTGTCAGACGATCAAGTCGGCGGACCAGGATGCTGGGTAGCCACTGACCAACCTCCGCGGCTTCGATCCAGGTGGTCTGATCCAGCAGCGTCCGCAACACGATCTGGGCTTCCAAGCGGGCCAGTGCGGCCCCGACGCAGAAGTGCGCGCCCTTGCCGAACGCGATGTGCCCTTTCCCGCCGGTGCGGTCCAGGCGGAACTCGTTGGGATTCTCGAACTGTCGGGGGTCGCGGTTGGCGGCCCCCCACATCAACAACAGTCGTGAGTCGGCTGGCAGCTCGACACCGGCCAGAGTGGTGTCCCGGACGACGTGGCGATAGTGCCCGCGAAACGGTGACTCGTACCGCAGCGTCTCCTCGATGAACGCCCCCAGCCGTTCGGGCTGCGCGCGCAACTGTTCCTGAATGTCGTTGTGCGTGGCCAAGATCCAGGCCGCGCTGCCCAGCAAGGAAGCAGTGGATTCACCTGCGGCACTGAACAATGTCAGCATGATCGCCATTGCCGGCATATGCTCGACTTCACCCGAGGCGTAACGGGCCGCCAGGTCGCCGATCAGCCCCGGCGCAGGGTTCTCCCCCGCCTTGGCGAAATGCTCCATGACGTAACCGGCTAGCTCCATCGCCGCCGCACCTGCGGCGTCGAGTTCGCTCTGGCTGACGACGCCGTCGAGCAGAGTGGTGGTGGCGTAGCCCAGTCGAATCAACTTGTCGACGTCTTCCTGGGGCAATCCCAGCAGGTCGGCCACCACCATCATCGGGAGCCGATTAGCCATCGCACTCATCCACTCGATGCGCCCGTCAATCACCCCTTGCGTCCACAGTTGTATCGCGGTCGCTTCGGCGAACTCCTCGATAACGCGTATCCGCTTGGCGGCCAGGTGTGGCACCAGCAGCTTGCGGTGCGCGTCGTGCAACGGGTCGTCGGCGGTGGCCAGCGCATGCTGATCACCGCCAAGAGGACCCATATCGAACGGTGTGACGACGCCATCGCGATACACCATCGTCGCGGTCAGATTGGAGGAAAAGTCTTCCACGCGGTTGACGGCTTCAATCACCGCGTCCCAGCCGCACACTGCGTAGAAGGTGGAGTCACCGATGCGCTGCACCGGTGCTTGCTCGCGCATCCGGTCGTACAGCGGGTACGGATCCTGCAGGGCGGCAGTGAAGAAGTCGGTGGCGTCCGCCAAGAGGGTCATGAGGTCAGGGTGGACGCCGCCCGTACGCGCGTCAACGACCTGCGTCGAACATGAAATCCAACCCGACACAGACGCGGGCGCGGGGCTCTCACGGCACACGGATAACCAGCGCATTCCATGAGAAATAGACCGCAGCTCTTCTCACGGTGATAAAACGGGGCGATGGATTCGCGGCGAGCACCGGCGACGGGTGACTGGCTGATCGGACGGGATCGCCACACCGAGGCGGCCGAGCGCATCTACGCCGCAGCCGCGGAACTGATGTCCCGAAACGGGTACGACGGCTTCAACATCGACGAGCTGGCCGCCAAGGTCCACTGTTCCCCCGCGACCATCTACCGCCATGCCGGGGGCAAGACCGCCATCCGCGACGCGGTGCTGAGCCGGCAAGCCGAACGCATACTCGAGTCGGTCCGCGAAGCCATCGCCGGGCTAACAGGTGCTGACCGCATCGTCAAGGCCACCACCGTCGCGTTGCAGCGCATGCGAACCGACCCGTTGGCGATCATCATGCGATCGATGGCCCCGGTTCCTGGCGAGGAATGGCTCACGACGTCGCCGGTCGTTACCCGCCTGGCCGCCGAGATGATCGGTGTCGCGAATCCCGATCCTCTTGCCGCACAATGGTTGATCCGTACATTTCTTGCGCTGTGGTACTGGCCGATGGAAGACGCCGCTACCGAGGACCACATGGTGCGGCGATTCCTCGGCCCTCCATACACCGCAGACGCCGACTCGGTCGGCTAACGCCATGCAGGCGCATTGCCGGAATCCGCGAATCTCCCGTCGGCAGGCTACTTTTGGCCTTTCAAGAGGTGGGCGTAGGGATCAGCGTCGGCACCGACGCTCTCGGACATGGGGTAATAGGTCTTGATGAGCAGGTCACCGTTTTCGTCCCAGGCAAATGTCTCGATGCTGTAAGCCGTCGCAACGTCCGGTTCCGTCCCAAAGGTGTTCTCGCACACCCACGCCATCTCGTTGCCGTTGACCTGGACGGTGACCATCCTGATCTTCAAGATCGACTGAAACATGTCGTAGGCATCGCTCGTCGCCGCCTCGAAGCCTTGCTTCTCCTCGGTACCGACGGGGTCGTACATCCGCACTCCCGCCGGCACGATCGTGCGCCACGATGCGACCCACTCGTCCTTCTTCCCGGCGTTCCACAGCTCCGCGTGTTGGGCCGCGTGCGCCAGACGGGCGGCGCGACTGGGGACTCGACTCAAGTGCTCATCCTTTCAGATAGCCGGCCAATGCCTTGGTCAACGTGTCTCGGGCGAGGTCCAGGTCGGCGTACGAACCCAATTGCCGTTCCGAGACCAGGCCGCGCATCGCGCCCGGGATGAGTGTCGCGACATGGCGCACGCGCTCGGGATCGACATCCAAACCGGCGAAAGCGTCTTGGCAGATGCGCAGCCAGCTGGCAGCCCATGAGGACAGCTCAGCGGCGGTGCGCGGGTAGAGCCTTTCCAACTCGCGCGGATCTTGCGGGAGAGCCGCACGCAGATTCTCGATCGCGCGCGAATCCGGCGACGTCAAGCCGTGATAGAGAGTGTCGATGATGGCCCCGACACGGTCCTCCAGCGTTGAATCATGTTCTCCCGCAAAGGTCATGGCCTTGGCACGGCGCTCAGCGGTTCGGTGTAGCACCGCAGACCAAAAGCCGTCGACGTCGCCGAACTGGTACTGCACCGCTCCCCACGTCGCACCGATGTCTTTGGCGATGCGAGTGGCCGACACCGCCCGGGGATCTCCGGAGGAGAGCGCAACGAGCGCGGCGTCGAGCATGGCCGCCCGGGTGGCCAAACCGCGCCGATTCGGGCGACGCACAGGCTCCACCAGGTCGGTCATCCCCCACATCCTAGACCGCATACGGCATTTTCGTAGTACCCACTATGATTTTTTCGTAGTGCCTCCTATGATTCGAAACGAGTCGTATCGCCGCCCGCTCCGAAGGGAGGACCGCTGTGGCCAAGCCACCGCTGTCGATGACACCGACCGGCTGGTTTCAGGTTGCCTGGTCCGATGAGATTGCCGTGGGCGCCGTCCACCGCATGAAGTACTTCGGCCAGGAGATGATCGCCTGGCGCGCAGAATCCGGGCAGCTGACCGTGATGAACGCCTATTGCGAACACCTTGGCGCGCATCTGGGCTTCGGAGGTTCGGTCGTCGGCGAAGTCCTGCAATGCCCATTTCATGGCTGGCAGTGGAATCAGCAGGGCCGCAATGTCTGCATCCCCTACGAGGACCGCCCCAACCGCGGCCGCCGCATCACCACCTACCCGGTGGTGGAGCGCAACAGCTCCGTCTACATCTGGCACGACATCGACGGCCGCGAGCCATTCTTTGATGCCCCTGACGTTTTCGCATCCTTCGAGGACGGCAGCAGCGCCGACGACTACTACCCTCAGCAGCGCCTTTTCGAGCAGGGCCATGAGATGCATCCGCAATACGTCCTGGAGAACGGCGTCGATTTCGCGCACTTCAAGTACGTCCATGGAACACCGATCAACCCGATATTCACCCGCCACGACTTTGACCAACCCGTCTCGTACGTCGACTTCACGATCACCTTCGAGGGCGACGACGGCCAGCGCATCGAAGACGTCAGCAGCGGCGTCGAAGCGATCAACGGAGGTCTGGGCATCGCGGTCACCAAAAGCTGGGGCATGATCGACAACCGCACGATCTCCGCGATCACGCCGGTCGACGACTGCACTTCCGATGTGCGATTCATGGTCTACATCGGCCGCACCCCCGGCAAGGACACCGAACGCGCCGCAGCCCGTGCCGAGGAGTTCGGCCTGGAAGTCATCCGTCAGTTCCGCCAAGACATCCACATCTGGGCCCACCAGCGCTACTCCGACCCGCCGGCACTGGCCCAATCCGAATACCAGGGCTTCACCGCGATTCGGCAATGGGCCCTGCAGTTCTACCCCGACGGCAAAGGCGGCAGCGCCGCGGCATTGAAGGCCGCCGAAGCCCGATGATTGAAGCTCCGGTGATCGCACTCCGCGGCTTCGCGAGCCGCTTCAAGACAACCTCAACTCCGTAACCCCAATCGAAAGGCGCGTTCACATGACCACACCCATTCGGGTATTCCAAGTTGCCACCGGGAATGTCGGTTCTGAAATGATCAAGCGCCTGCAAACCCGCCCTGACCTGGAACTAGTTGGGGTGCATTGCTATTCGCCCGACAAGGTCGGCCGTGACGCCGGCGAGCTGGCGGGTATCGGACCGATCGGAGTCACCGCGACCGGCAGCATCGAGGAGATCATCGCCGCCAAACCGGACGTCCTGACCTTCCATGGCGTGTTCCCCGACGAAGATCTCTACGTGAAGATCCTCGAAGCGGGGATCAACATCGTGACGACAGCCGACTGGATCACCGGCTGGCATCGGGATACCAATCATCCCCACCCCTCGGGTAAGCCGGTGTCCCAAGTGCTGGCCGAAGCGTGCGAGAAGGGTGGGGCGACGTTCTATGGCACCGGCATGAACCCCGGTCTGAACCAGATCCTCGGTGTCGTCTGTTCGGCCGATGTAGCCGACATCGAGAACGTCACGACGATTGAGTCCGTCGACGTGTCGTGCCACCACTCCAAGGACACCTGGATCGAGGTGGGTTACGGCCTGCCGGTGGACGATCCGTCGATCCCGGGCAAGCTCCGAAAGTACACCGAGGTTTTCGCCGACAGTGTGCTGATGATGGCTGACTGCTTCGGCCTGACACTCGACGAGGTCAAATTCGACTATGAACTGGGGGCCTGCACCGAGGACGTGGACCTGGGCTGGTACGTACTGCCCAAGGGCTCGCTCGGCGGCAACTACATCAAATACCAGGGCATGGTCGACGGTGTGCCGCGGGTTGAGACCCACCTGGAGTGGCAGATGACACCGCACACCGACCCGAGCTGGAACATCAAGGGCTGCTACATCACTCAGATCAAGGGTGACCCCAATATCTACAACAAGCACATGATTTTCCCGAAGCCGGGAGTCGACCTGTCCAATCCGGACAACTTCGCGTCGATCGGCATGACTGTGACGGGTATGCCCGCACTCAACGTCATCGCATCCGTCGTCGCGGCCAAACCGGGGCTGTTGACGAGCGCCGACGTGCCGCTGCGCGGATTCGCCGGCCGCTTCACGCCGGAGGCATATTCAAGCTGATCGTGCAGATGCCGACCGACGTAGGTGACACACGTCAGGGTCGAATGTCGTTAGCTCGCATGAGCTTAACCAGATACTCCGCTACGGCGGGGTTAGTCGTCAGATCAGCGGCCCGACGGTACGCCGCCCTGCCCTCGGCGAGACGACCGGCTGCCGTCAAGAGATGGCCGCGGACCACCCAGGCGGGCTGAAAGTTCTTGGCGTCCAGCCGATCCAGACTCTGCAGACCTGCCAGCGGACCATCAATCTCGCCGTCGAGAGCCGCTAGCGCCACTCGGGCACCGAGCGAGGGCGCGACCAGAACCAGCGCCCGATATAGCTTTCGCACCGCGAGCAAATCGACGGGCACACCGAACGCGCGACTCGAATGCGCGGATTGGATGGCCGCCTCGTACTGAAATCGACCCGGTCGACCGTAGCGATACGCCCGCGCGAGCAGCTCCTCTCCGCGATCAAGTAGCGAACGATCCCACACCGCCGGATCTTGCTCATCAAGCGGAACGAAGACTCCATCGGCGTCCACACGAGCCGGGCGTCGAGCCTCCGCAAGGCACACCAACGCCGCGAGGCCCAGCACTTCGGGTTCGTCGGGCAACAACTCGGCCAGGGTCAGTGCGAGGTGCAACACCTCCGCCGACAGCGACTCCAGCGGTGCCCCGCCGGGTTCGAGTCGGCGATCGATGGCATACGCGCCGTACACCGCTTCCAGCACCGCCGGCAACCGCGTCGCCAGGTCTTCGCGCGCGGGCATCGCGAACGGTATGCCGGTGTCCCGGATCCGCCGCTTGGCCCGCACCAGGCGTTGAGCCATCGCCGCAGGTTCGACCGCGAAGGCTGCGGCGATGGCTGCCGAGTCGATCCCCAGCACAGCCTGCAGCATCAAGGGCGTCCGTACCGACGCGGCGATGCCGGGATGGGCGCATACCAGCATCAGCTCAAGACGACGGTCGGGAATCTCAGCAGCGTCGATCTCCTCGGCAACCGGATCGATGTCGTCAAGCGGTGTGCTCAGCCGATATCCCGCTGACTTCCACAGATCCCGCAGGCGGTTTCGTGCCACCGTCAGCACCCAGGCCTCCGGTTTGGCGGGTACGCCATCGGTGTCCCAGCAGGTGAGTGCCCGCTCGAGGGCGTCCGCCAGCGCGTCCTCGGCCGCCATCAGGTCACGACCGGGAGCGGCGAGTATCGCGAGCAGCCGGCCATAGGAATCGCGGGCGACGGACGCGACGGCCTGCGCCGCCCGCGACGGCCGGGCGCTCAGGGGTGGTACCACCCGCGGCCGGGGGCGTACGTCCGTGCCACGGGCCGGATCTCGATCGATCCCCAGCCGTTTGCGGGGTTTCGTTGAGCCCAGGCCAGCGCCTCGTCGAGGTCCGCCACCTCGATCACGAAGATGCCGCCGAGCTTCTCCTTGGTGTCGGCGAAGGGACCGTCCTGAATCTCTGGAACTCCTCCGCGCGCTGTCACGGTCGTCGTGTTGGCCACAGCATCCAAGACGTTAGTGGTGATCAGCACCCCGGCGGCGGACAAGTCGTCGGCGTAGGCGGCAAAGGCCGCCATGGCCGGGGCCATGTCTGCCTCGGTCAAGCCGACCGAAGGTCCCTCTTCGTAGTGCATCAGCAGGCAATAGCGCATGGTGTCGTCCTCACGTTCGGGTGTGTTGTCATCGTGATGACGATCAGGGTGCCGTCGATTCGACACTGTGCGGTCCCCAAAACCGGGTGTCAAGCGTTTGCGGGTGGCGGGGATGTCGAGCTACGAGACAACTTTGCCGACGAAAGGCACGGATGCGTTTTGCGCCGAGAAGCCCAGGACCTAGAGGGCACCTCGAATTTGCCTCACCCGCAGTCGAATTGGCGAGTGGCTTCGGATCTGCTGTGGGTTTCCGGCAGATGCGCTGTTTATCGGTAGGTTTCGTGGCTTTTGTGGGTGGCGCTGAAGGACATTGACCCCTGTCGGCGCTTGGGGTGCCGGGCTGAGTTTCCGCTTGTCCGTAGAGGCGTTTCATCCGGGGAGGTAGTTCCGTGGCCGAGGTTCTCCCCCACCCCTGCGAAATCGCCGTCGTGGATTCCGACGGTGATCGCAACGCGAGCAACCGGGTGGTCGTCGACAAGCACACGAAGTTATTCGTATGGATGGCAACCGGATTCGTCGTCGCCGCGGCCGCCTGCCATCTGTTCGTCACGCTGGTCCTCTATCCGACCGCGATCTACTGGATGACGTACTACGTCCCCAACTACGAGTTCGGGTTCGTGCGCCGCGGACTCGGCGGTGCGCTCATCCATATGCTGCCCGACGCCGACTACTTCACTGCCGCGTACACGATGATGTGGGCGCCCGCTGTCGTCTGGGTGATAACGCTCGCGGTGTTGATATCGCTGATCCTGTCCAGCGGTGAGAAATCGGCGCGACGGGTGATGCTGGCCATCCTCGTCCCCGTATTGCCTTTCGCGTTTTCCTACGCCGTGTACACGCCGAGACCTGAGCTGTATGCGATGTCCGCCCTGGTGGTGCTGTGCATTGCATTGACGCGGCTCCGCTCAGATCGCTCAATGCTGATCGTCAGTGCGGTGTACGGCGTGACGATTGCCGTGCTGGCGCTTGTCCACGAGGGGATTCCGCTCGAAGTCGCGCTGGGCGCCCTCCTGGCGCTGTCCGTGCTGCCGGCCCTTGGGCCCAGGCAACGACGACTGTGCGCAGCCGCCGCGGTGGGGCCCGGTCTCCTGGCGGTACTCGCCATTGCCGCGTTCGCACGTAACGACGTGGGTGCACGGCTATGTCGGCAGACTCCCCACAGGCAGATCGACAACCCCTACCCGGCTGCGTCCAGCATGGCGGACAACACCGCTTACCTGGCCGGTCGAGTCCAGATCAAAACGGACTTCCACGATTGGGTGTGCAAGCTCGAGCCACCCATCCTCGATGCCCGCCTAACCGACGGGCTCCACAAAGTTGGCAGCTTCGGCGTCGGTCCCCTTGTCGCCTCATTTGTCGTGGGCGCGCTGTACTTCGCGGCAAGCATCTGGGTCACGCAGTCGTTCTCGGGGGTTCGCTTCTCGACACTTCTCGCCGAGTTGCACGGCAAGTTGACCGCGCCCGTTCTGGGGCTCGCCGCCATGGTGCCGTTGTTCATGACTGCCGTCGACTGGACGCGCTGGTGGGTCTTGATCACGTTCAATGTCGCCGTGGTCTGCATCCTTTACACGATCACCAGGCCGGAGATCGACCAACCGACGACTCGGCGCCACGTGCGGATCTTCCTCTGCGTCGTCGCCGGGTTGGCCGTGATCCCCACGGGCGCCGCACTGCACATCGGCGGCCCGAACTTTTAGTGCATGACGCGCGTTGCCGAAGCATCCGCCTCCGTCGGCCGAGCAACCGATTGTCCGGCTCAAGCTAAGTCGGCCGACTAACGATCACAGCCAAAGGTCCCGGGGCGTTGCGGTGGCTCCGCACGCTGACACGCCATCGGACCGCCCGCTCAGAAGCCACCCCCGCGAGACCTTTCGTCTACGCTTATTGGCAAACTATTCAGCAAACGTCAACCAGGGGGGTGTCACGATGACTGCGCTCGAAGCCGACTTCGACCTGATGCAGTCGATCTATGACATTTCCGACGAGTTCTATGCCCTTTTCCTGGGCCCCACCATGGGCTACACCTGCGGGTATTACCAGCACGACAACACGACCGTCGACGAGGCCCAGATCGCCAAGTTCGACCTGGCGCTGTCCAAGTTGCGGCTCGAGCCCGGCATGACACTGCTCGACGTGGGCTGTGGTTGGGGGGCCGGCATGCAGCGGGCCATCGAACGCTACGACGTCAACGTTATCGGCCTCACGCTGAGCCGGGCGCAGCGCGACGCAGCAGAGGCCCGGCTGGCCCGCATCCCGACCAACCGCAGTGTCGACGTACGACTGCAAGGTTGGGAAGACTTCGACGAGAAGGTCGACCGCATCATCTCCATCGGATCCATGGAGCACTACGGCCACAGCAAGTACGACGCGTTTTTTGACAAGACATACGACGCGCTGCCCACCGGCGGTGTCATGTTGCTCCACACCATCTGCGGCTTTCACCCGTACGAGATGCACCGCCGAGGCTTGCGGCTGACCTTCGAGATGTGCCGGTTCATCAAATTCATCGTGACCGAGATCTTTCCGGGCGGCCAGTTGCCGTCGGCTGAATTGATCGAAGAACACGTCGCCAAGACTGGGTTCAGCTTGACCCGCACCCAGTCATTGCAGCCGCATTATGTTCGGACGCTGGAAGATTGGGCTGCCAACTTGGCGGCCAACCGCGACCGGGCAATTCAGGTGCAGTCGCAAGAGGTCTACGACAGGTTCATGAAGTATCTGACCGGCTGCGCCGACCTGTTCCGCAACGGCTCGATCGACATCAACCAGTTCACTCTCGAGAAGTGAGGTCGGGGGTGCTCAGCCGAGCACCGGGGCCGGCACCGAATCCAGCGAGGCATTCTTGGTCTCCCGCATCACCAGCAGCGCCACGAACGTCAGCAGTGCCGCGGCGGCGAGATAGATCCCGACCCAGCCCACGCCGTATCGGGTAGCGAGCCAGGTCGCCAGAAAAGGAGCCACCGCCGCACCAAGAATGCTCGCCGCGTTGTAGGCGATCCCCGAACCGGTGTAACGCACGTTCGTCGGGAACAGTTCGGGCAGGACCGCGCTCATCGGCGCGAACGTCAAACCCATCAACGTCATTCCGATGATCAGGAAGACCAGCATCATGTACGGCGAATGGGCCGCCGCGGCGAGCAGCGGCGAGAAGAGCACCCCGTAGACAACGATGCCGGCGGTCACCACCAGAAGCGTCGCTCGGCGGCCGAAGCGGTCGGCCAGCGCGCCCGACACCGGCAGCATCGCGGCGAAGAACAGCACCGCGATCAATTGCCACTGCAGGAAGTCGATGTAATTGAAGCCGAGGCCATATCCACTCGGCGGCCGCTTTCCGGTGCCATAGCTGAGCACCCAGGTCGTGACGACATAGAAGAGCGTGTAGGTCGCGAGCATGACGAAGGTGCCGATGATCAGCTGGCGCCAGCTGCTCCGAAACACCTCTGCCAGTGGCCATTTGACCTTTTCGCCACGTTCGACGGCGCGGGCGAATACTGGCGTCTCCGTGATTCGCAACCGCACATAAAGCCCGATCACGACCATCACCGCACTGAGCAGGAACGGGATTCGCCACCCCCACGTCAGGAACGCACCGCTCAAGTCCGGGCTGGCGGCGCTGTGCCCAAGCGAAAGAATCAGCAGCAAGAACACTCCGTTGGCCAACAGGAATCCCAGCGGTGCACCCATCTGGGGCCACATCGCGGCCCAGGCCCGCTTGCCCGGTTGCGCCGTTTCGGTGGCCAACAGCGCTGCACCACTCCACTCCCCACCGAGGGCGAGCCCCTGGGTAAACCGCAGGACAGCCAACAGCGCCGGCGCCAGCAGTCCGACCTGGTGATAGGTGGGAAGCAGACCGATCGCGAACGTCGCGATGCCCATCATCAGCAGTGAGCCCACCAGCGTGGCCTTGCGGCCGATGCGGTCACCGAAGTAACCGAACAGCACTGAGCCCACCGGCCGGGCCACGAACGCCAGGCCGAAGGTGGCCAACGACGCCAGCAGCGCCGTGGTCGAATTCCCCTTGGGGAAGAACAAACTCGGGAACACCGACACCGCCGCCGTCGCGTAGATGTAGAAGTCGTAGAACTCAATCGTGGTGCCCACCATCGAGGCGATCAGGATCCGCCGGCGCGGAACGCCCCCGACCAGATCACCGTCTCCGGTGTCAGCGCTCAGTGTTGCCAATCGAACATCTACCTTCCGCGTTCGTGTCGGAGTCCGATCTTGCCAGAGCCCCGACCTGCGGGCGCCGCGACGGAACAAGTACCGAACGACAATTTGCCAGTGTTTGCATGTGCAGCGCTATAAGATGGCGAAGTCAAGAAATCGGGCACTCTGGGGGGTTGCTGTGAATGGATGTTCAGCGTGGCTGGGCGCGGGTGCCTTGACCATCGGCCTTGGCGCGGCCGCGTTGGTGTGTTCAGGGACGGCGAACGCCGATGCGGGCACGGGAACCTCAGCTCGTCACAACGTCTCCACGACTCATTCCGCGCGCCCGCGTGCTCACAACGCGACCCCTCCCAAATCTGCGGCGGCTCTGATAGCGGCGAGCACCGTCACCGGCGTCGCCGACCGTAAGCCGAGGCCGGTCGCAGCAGTCAGCAGGCAGATAGCGACCAGCAGTGCCTCACCGACTGCCGAAAAGAACTTGCTGCCACCGACCCTCGTTGACGTTCTCGGGCGCTTCGTCATGCTGGGCAGCGCGATCCAGACCTTCGACATCGGTGCTGCCGTCCGCGACACCGAACAGGCCGTGTCGGGTGCCGTCCACAACGCGGTTCAGACGGTGGTCAACGCCGTCGAAACGGTGGTGGGTGGCGTCGGGAGCGTCGTAGCTACAGCCCTGTTCATCGTGGCCCTGCCCATCGAGATCCCCATCGGCCTCTACACCCTCAACTGGCTGATCCACTCCCCGCTGTGGATGTAAGCGCGCAGCACTGAACCTATTGCGCCGCAGTCAATTTCCACTGCCTCGCTGCAGAATGTGACAGTTTCTCGCAAACTCTGGTCCTCACATCCCGCTCAGGCGTAATTTGGTCATCAAGCCTGTCAAGGGGGTGGGTGTCATGACAGTTTCATGCAGTGGTTGTGCGACCCGAGCAATCGCGATCACGGCACTGACAGCCGTCGCCTGGGCTCCGTCCACAGCGCCTCCCGCTCCCCCACCGGTGGCAACGCACGCCGTCGCGTTGACCGCGGCAGCACTGCCGACCACCCCATACGACCCGTATGACGGCCCGTCATTGTTCGACCTCATCGGGCACGGCGTGATCATTCCCAGCCTCGGTCAGGCGCCACCCACGCCACCGCCGGCCACGCCAATCCCGGGAACGACGAGCGCCAACACGGCCATCAAGAACATCTACAACGTGGTCGAGCCGTGGGTTCGCTATGGCTTCGAGCTGGCCACCTACGCGGTGGGTTGGGTGCCCTACGTGGGCTGGCTGTCCGGGCAGATCATGATCTTCTACAACTTCGGTGAACGGATCACCCGGAGCATCACCTTCAACGTGGCCGATTGGCTGTTCGGCCCCCTCCCGTTCATCCAAGGCCTGACCAACGTGGCCCGGGACAGTTGGAATGCGCTGGTGCAGTTGGGCATTGACGAGTGGAACTTCTTCCTGCCGCCACTCCCGCCGCTGCCGCCGTTGCCGTTGGCTGCCGCCCGCCAGCCCGCGAAAGGTGCCGTCGGCACCGTCACCCAGCCCAGTCCCGCGCCGACCACGACGAAGGCAACCGGACACAGTGCGCGTCAGGTGGTGAAGCCGGTGACCGTCACCGCCATAGCCCCCGAGCTCGCCGCGGCCTCGACGAACCGCGTCGCGACCAAATCTCCTGCCGCCAAGGAGGTTCCCACCGCTGACAGCCCGGCCAAAGCCAGCTCAACCGGGCAGAGTGGACGCACCAAAGCACAGGGAAGAGCGCACTCCAACAGGAGGTAGTCAGTGGCCGGGATGGGCCTACCGGGGTTGTGGCTATTCCTCATTGTTGTTGTCGCAGTGTCCATTGCACTGGCCGTCGGAAGTATCTGGCTGGCCAACCGGACCGGAGTGCCCGAGCACGGCACCGGCTACAACGCGTCCCTGTCCCCGTTCCTCACCACTGTGAGCCTGGTGTACGGCGCGCTGCTGGGATTCACCGTCGTGGTCGCCTGGGAGCAGTTCTCCTCAGCCGAGATGAACGTCACGAGCGAATCATCAACGCTGGCAACGATGTACCGCCAAACGGTCGGCATGCCGGCAACCGAACAAGGCAAGATGCGTGAACTGCTGCGCACCTATACGACCGCCGTCCAGGACGAGTGGAATCCCCAGACCCGCGACCGCGCCGCGGAAACCTCCCGAGGCGCGATCACCGACATGTACCGGGTACTCGGCACCCAGAGCCAGCCGGCCGCGTCGAACCCACTCAGCGGCGATTTCCTCGGCCAGCTCACCGCCCTGACGTCGCAACGCAACACCAGAATCCTGGACGCCCGCCCACGGATACCCGGCTTACTGTGGACCGGCCTGCTTTTCGGCGGTCTCGTCGTCCTGGCCCTGCTGGGTTTCATCCGCATGGACAGCAGGCGCGGCCACATCCTGCTGTCCAGTGCGGTCGCCATCCTTCTCGGCTTGTTGCTTTTCGTGGTGTTCTGGCTCGACCACCCCTTCGGCCACCAACTCGGCGTCACACCGGCGCCCTTCCAGCACGCGTTGGAGGTGTTCGACGGGGTGGATCGAGGCCAGTAGCATCAGACCTCCGGCAGGTCAGCGAACCGCTTCTTGACGTCGTTGTACCAACCCATCGACTTGATCGGGTGGCGCCACCGGCCCTTCATGTCCTCGCGGGCCGGCACGTGAGCGTCGTCGCCGCCCTTCACCACGTCCTTGAGGTGTTGGTCCTGCGCCTTGATGATGTCGTCGGCACTGTCACCTCGGTGCACGAGTCCGCATGGGCCACCCAGGTCCTGGCAGGTCATGGTCTTCACGGGTGTTACTCCTCCTGTCGCTGTCACACCCGGCCGTCCGGGCGCGTCAAGATGTTGACGCACCCAACGACGAAAGTGTGACCGCCTTGGTGAACAACGATCAGCTCCTCGACGACTTCGAGGCCGAGCGACCCCGGCTCCAGCGCATCGCAGGCCGGATCCTGGGCGACACCGACGCAGCTCAAGACGTCGTGCAACAAGCATGGTTGCGACTGCACGCCACCGACGAACCGATCGACAACCTGGCGGGCTGGCTCACCACGGTGACCTCGCGGCTGTGCCTGGACCGGCTGCGGGCACGCACCCCGGTGCCGACCGAGTCGATCGATATCGAGGCCACAGCCCCCGATCCCGCCGACGACGTGGTGCTGGCCGACACGGTCGGCATCGCCCTGCAGGTGGTGCTCGATCGACTGACGCCCGCCGAGCGGGTGGCCTTCGTCTTGCACGACAGCTTCGGGGTGGACTTCGACCTGATCGCCTCGATGCTCGACACGACACCGGTTGCGGCTCGCAAGCTGGCCTCGCGAGCTCGAGGCAAGGTACGCCCGGCCCCGCCCGAGGACGGCCTCGCCGACTGGGAGGTCGTCGACGCCTTCATGACCGCGGCTCGCGAGGGTGATTTCACCCGGCTGCTGCAGCTGCTCGCCCCCGATGTGATGGTGTCCGCCGACGCCGCCGCGGCCGCACTCGGCACGCCGGCCCATCTGGAGGGCCGCGACGAGGTAGCCACCTTCTTCAACGGCGCAGCCGCAGCGGCGTTCCCGGTGTTCGTCGAAGACCGTCCGGGATCCGCCTGGATCCACCGCGGCGAGGTCAAGGTCGCGTTCGACTTCACCATCGAGGACGGGCAGGTGCGCCGCCTCCAGTTCCGTGCCGAGCCCGGCGTGCTCGCCGGTGTCCGACGGCGCGAGGGCGCCGGCGAGCGAGGTTGATCCCGACGTCAGACAGCGGTCTGCTGTTCATCGGCCCGCGGCGGCTCCACCACCACAGCCGTGCCGCCGCCGACCCGCTTGGCGCGGTACATCGCCTCGTCGGCGCGGTGCAGGATTGCGTCGAGGTCGAGCTCGACACCGTCGACGTGTTGCCAGGTGACGCCCACGCTCGACCGCAGCGCGAGCCCCGTCGAGGTGCGTAGCGTCAGCGCCTGCACGCGCCGGACGAAGCTGTCCAGGTCGTGCTCGTCCAAAAGACTTGCCACAAGCACGAATTCGTCGCCGCCGATGCGCGCGGCGAGATCCCTCGTCCGGATCAGCGCCGTCAGCTGGTCGGCGACCGCCCGCAGCGTCGCATCGCCGGTCCCGTGCCCGTGGTGGTCGTTGAGCTGCTTGAACCCGTCGAGGTCGATGACCACGACGGCCAGCACCGAACCGCGCGGGCTGCGGGCCCACGTCGTTGCGGTCTCGGCGTACAGCCCGCGCCTGTTCAGAAGACCAGTCAGCGAATCGCGATTCGCCGCGTAGGCGGTGACGCTCAGGCTGCGGCGGGTGCCCTCGACGACCATCGCGGCGATGGTCGGCATCACCACGACCGTCGCCAGCGCGGGCAAGAAGTACAGCGACAGCTCCGCCAACCGCGCCCCGTCGACCCGCACGCCGACCCACGTCAAGGCCAGGATCGTCGCGGTCGCGAAACCGCAATGCAGGAACAGCATCTTGTAGCCGAGCAGCACGGCGGCGAAAACGCCGATCAGGCACATGTAGACGGTGGCCGCCAACCGCGCTTCGGGCACGGCGAGCGTGGCGCCCGACACCGCCAGCGCGACATCGCCCCACACGGCGAACATGATGGCTCGCCGGTATCCCGGCCACGGAGTCGCCAGCCACCACGCGCCGATCAGCAGAGCCGATATCAGCAGCGCCAGGTGGATGCTGCGAGCGGCGGCGCCGTGCGGACCGACAGGCTGGATGGATTGGATCTGCTCCAGCGAGCTGAGCAGTCCCAAGCAGATGCACGCCCCACCGATGAAGATGCGTATCGCATTGAGGTAGCCGGTAGCGCGCAGCACCGCGGTGGCGATGGCGAACTCGCGCTCACCCATGTCAATGCCCTTGGCTCGATCAACTCATTTCGCTTTGCGGATAGTAGCGGCCGGGCCTCGAGGTCGCTACAGCCCTGTCGTCACGAGTCTCCGGCGGCGGCCATGTACGCCCGCCACCCGCCGAATTCGGTGATCTCGCGCTGGCCCTCCACCAGTGCGGGCTCCCCGATCACGCCGAGCACCGTCGAACCGTCGTCGAGATTGACCTTGCCGATCGACAAACCGGGTGGCTCGTTGAGTAGGATTCCGGCCAGACCGGCCGCGGGCACTTCCCACACCTCGACGGCCACCCCGACCCCGGAGCCATCGGTGACGCGAATCATCGCGGGATGCTCGTCGTTGATCGTCCACAGCCGGTAAACCGGTTCGGTGACCGCCTCTTTGAGGAACGTGGCACCGGCGGCGGCCATGTTCGGCGACAATTTCAGTCCCCGCATCAGCGTTCCATTGACGGCCAATAGCACTGCGGCACTCTCCTTTTCACTCATCAGCTTCGCGAACCGCCGACGATGCGAGTTCCCGACGTCCCGGCCAGAATTGCCGGGATCTCCTCGGCGGCACCGATGACGCCGACGGCGCCCGGCGTCGCGGCCACAAAGTCGGTGACGGCCCGCACCTTGGGTTCCATCGACCCCACGTCGAAATGGCCGCAGGCAATGTACTCGCGGGCCTGCGCCACAGAGATCGTGTCGAGCCACTGCTGCTGCGGCGTCCCGAATCCGATGGCCACCCGGGGTACACCTGTCGGAATCAGGAGCATTTCGGCCCCCAAATCGTGGGCCAGCAGACCCGAGGCGATGTCCTTATCGACGACAGCCTCGACGCCGACCACCGTACCGTCGGATTCGAGCGCGACCGGGATGCCTCCACCGCCGGCCGCGATGACGATCACCCCGTCGTCGAGCAGCCGCCGGATCACCGCGGTCTCGAGGATCGTGGTCGGCCGCGGCGAGGCCACCGTGCGCCGCCAACCGCGACCGGCATCCTCGGCGATGGTCCACCCCAGACTGTCCGCCAGTGCCCTGGCGCGGTCCTCCGTCAGGAACGACCCGACCGGCTTGGTGGGATTGCCGAAGGCCGGGTCGTCGAGACTGACCACCGAGTGGGTCACCACCGCAACCACCGGCGTCGTCAATCCGCGGCGGGCAAGCTCGTTACGCAAAGCCTTGACGAACATGTAGCCGATCGCACCCTGGGTGTCGGCGACGGCGTAGTCCACTGGAACCGGATCAACTTCGTCCCGGGCGAGTTCCGAACGGCGCAGAATGAACCCCACCTGCGGCCCGTTGCCATGGGAGACAACGAGTTTCCAGCCCTGCTCCACCATGTCGATCAGCGGGCCGACGGTGCGGGCAACCGTGTCGTACTGCTGAGGAATCGAGTCGTGGTCGGCGTCGGTCACCAAGGCGTTGCCGCCGAATGCCACGATCGCGGTGCTCATGTGGTCCCATCAAGCGTTGACGCCAGCGCCGCCAGCGCCTCGCTGAAGCACTCCATCGGCGCGGTGGTGATACCTGCCCCGATCTGTCCGACGCCGGCCTGCCGGTGCGCGATGCCGGTGTTGATGATCGGCAGCACACCCGAATCGACCACCAGCCGGGCGTCGATTCCGGCCGGGGTGCCACCAAAATTCAACGCCGGCAGAGTGAATGCGGGATTGGCACCCAGCGTGATCGACAGCATCCGGCGGCTGTTGGCGGTCGCATCGGCGGGAGTGCCACCGACGAACTGGACGATCGCCGGTGAGGCCGCCATCGCGAAGCCGCCGAGCCCGTTGGTTTCGGTGATCGCCGAGTCACCGAGGTCGGCGGCCGCATCGTCGACCGAGTAGCCCGGGAAGTACAGCCCGTCAACGGGATTGGCGGGTGCTTGAAACCATCGACCGCCGGTGCCGCTGAGCTTGATACCGAAGTTGACGCCGTTGCGGGCCATCACGGTGACCATACTGCTGCCCGGCACACCGGCCGCGGCATCCGACATCGACTTCGCCGCCGCCATCGAGATATTGAGGAAGAAGTGGTCGTTACCGGCGACGAACTTCAGTGCGCGACGCACCGCATCGGAGGGCAGGTCGGCGTTCAGCAGCGACAGGGTCAGGCGTTTGAACAGCAACCCGGATGCGGCAGCGTTGCGGTTGTGCAGTTCATCGCCCATGCGCAGCGCCTGGGCCATCAGCGGTTTGAGGTCGGCATCGGCAAGTCCGCGCACGGCCACCTGCATGGTGGCGAAGAAGTCGCCGCCCAGCCAGCGCAGCCGGTCGAGCACATCGGGTGAGTTGGCACCGAACCGCAGCACCTTGCCCAGCCCCTCGTTGAGATTGCTGTATGCCCGGTTGCCGGCCGCGGTGTTCTCCACCACCCACACCGGCATCGACGGGCTGATGATGCCGGCCATCGGTCCGACTGCGCCGTGCTCGTGGCACGGTTCGAGGGCTACTTCCCCACTGCCGGCGAGCTTTTCGGCAGCATCGAGATCGTCTGCCCAGCCTTCGTAGAGGATCGCGCCGGCGATCGCACCGCGCTGCGGTCCACACATCTCGGCCCAGTCGATCGGCGGCCCGGAGTGCAGGATGCGCCGCTCCCCCGCAGCGAGGCCGTCGATCGCCTCGTTGGCGCGGACCAGATCGACCAGGCGGGGCTGCGCAGCCAGATACCGATCGAAAGCGGTCGTGTTGGCCGCCTCGATGCGTGGGTCACCGACGAGGGTCGCGAGCGTCCAGCCCAGTGCGGAATCCGCGCCCGCCGGCGGCGCCCACGTAATATTTGTGACCTGCCCCCCGGCAGCGGTGATATTCGACGCGAAACCCTGCAATCCCACGTTGACGACGTTGAGGTCCTGCTGGAGAAGCTCTTTCATCGGTTCCCTCCCAGCGCGGCGAGAAGGGTGGCCGACCACAGGGCTGCCTCGGCGTTGCTCGACGCGACCAGCACCCCGGCGGATTGCAGGCCGGCAACGGCGTGAGCGCGGTCCTGCGGGTCCAGGTCGGTGCCGCACACGTGCCCGATGAACGCGACCGTGCTTCCGTCACCGCGCGCCGAGGAGATGATCGACGTCAATTCCGCCGTCGGATCATCGGCCGAACCGTATCCCAGCACCACATCGAACAACACGACAGCCGTCGCCGGATCGGCGATCTCGTCACGGACGCGGCAATCCCGCTGCGACGGGTCGATCATCGGATGTGGCCTGCCGCGGGTGAATTCGTCGTCACCCATGTCGACAATCGTGTGTTCCCGGCTCACCCGGATGTCGTGCAACGCGGCGTTGCCGGCCACTGGGGTGTTGGAGTGGGCCGTGATGCCGTGGGTCTGGTGGATCAGTTGTGCCTCGTAGCAGAACGTGCCACCGGAGAAGATGCCGCGAACGTAGCGTTGGCGTGGCGACATCGCGTCCGCGAGATCGGTCAGGGCACTGCCTATTTCGGGTGAGACGGTGAAGTCAGAGGTACCCGGCTGTTGGCCCCGAGCAAGTTCCACGGCCATATCCGCCGCCTGCGCCAGCGTGGCCGCGCCATACACGCCGTCGCGGGTGATGGCGGCGGGATCGGCGCCGAGGAAGATGACGACGACGGGTTTGTCGCTGTCCTGCGCCGCGGCAAGCACTTTCGCGGCCACCGCCGGCGACGGCGGCTTGGACACCAGCACGATCACCGCGGTGGCCGGATCGCTGTCGAGAGCGGCCAGACCATGAAGCATCGAGATGCCGCCGATCGCGTCGGCCAAGTCGTGCCCACCGGTGCCCAGCGCGTGCGATACCCCGGATCCGTTCTGGTGGATCCGGACGGTGACCTCCTGGGTGCCGGTACCGGATGCACCGACCACCCCGATCGGGCCGCGCCGCACGACGTTGGCGAAGCCCAGCGGGATGCCGTTGACGATCGCGGTGCCGCAGTCCGGCCCCATCACCATCAGCTCGTTGTCGCGGGCGTACTCCTTGAGCGCCAATTCGGCGTCCGGGTTGACGTTGTCGCTGAACACCATGACGTCCAGACCCAGTCGCAGCGCCTTCATCGCCTCGGCAGCGGCGTAGTCGCCGGGCACCGAGATCAACGCGAGGTTGAGCGCGGGATCCTTCGCGACGGCCATCTGAATGCTGGTGATCGGCGCGGCCGTTGTCTCTTCGCCGCCGTCACCGGGCGACGCCGACAGCAGCTTGTCGGCGACCGCGAGCGCTTCGTCGCACGCCTCCTGGCTGCCCGACACCGCGATGATCAGGTCGTTGGGCCGCACCTCGAAGTGACCAAGCCCGGCCTGGGCGAGGTTGTCGACGTTGGTGGCCGAGGCCATCACCACCGACGCCGCCTCGATGCCGGGGATCGACGTCACCCGTGCCGACACCGTCATCAAGGACACCGAGTCCTTGTAGAGGTTGGGGTAGAACCGAGAACCGATGCCCATGCGTCAGGACGTCGCCGCGATGAACTCGTCGGCGTCGGAGACCCACCCGAAGATGGCGCCCTGAGCCTTGATCATCTCGAGCGCCACCCGCTGGAATTCCGGGAAGTACGAGGCGACACAGTCGCTCAGCACCAGACACTCGTAGCCGCGATCGTTGGCTTCGCGGACCGTGGTGTGCACGCAGACCTCGGTGGTCACCCCGCAGACGACCAGACTCTTGATACCGCGGTCGGCCAGGATCTGGCTCAGGTCGGTGGCGTGGAAGCTGCCTTTGCCGGGCTTGTCGATCACCGGCTCGCCGTCGATCGGATACAGCTGGGGAATGATGTCGTGGCCCTGCTCGCCGCGGACCAGAATGCGGCCCATCGGCCCCGCTTCGCCAATGAACGTCTTGCCGCCGCGGTGCAGCTTGGCCGGCGGACAGTCGGACAGATCCGGCCGGTGTCCTTCGCGGGTGTGGATGACGAGCATGCCGATCTCGCGGGCCCGCGTCAGTACCCGTTCGATCGGTTCCACCGCGGCCAGCAGCAACGAAGTGTCGTTGCCCAACGCCTCCCCGAACCCACCGGGCAGCACGAAGTCGCGCTGCATGTCGATGATCACCAGCGCGGTGCTCGACACGTCGAAGTCCAGCGCGAAGGGCTCCGCGTTGATCGTGGCCACCTGTGCTTCCCTTCAGCCGCCCGTACTGGCGGATTCATTGAAACGTAAACCGGCGGCCGAGCGCGCGGGTGGAGATTTCCGCGGTGTAAACAATCTCCACCGACGGACTGCAAGTCGATCGCAAGTGCCCTGCAAGTGCGACCGGACATGGTCGTCGCATGAAAACACCGCAGCCTGTCACCGTCACTCCCCGCCAACCCCACGACCCCGAGCCCGACCTGATCGGCATCACGCTGGCCCACCGGGCGATGCTCACCGACGTCGGGCGCCTCGCCGCCGCGGCGACCGCGATCGGTGAGGGCCGGCAGCGCTGCTCGACCCGGCGAGCCCAGGCGATCGCCCGCTACGCCGACCTGCTGTGCGAGTCCATTCACCACCATCACACCGTTGAGGACACGGTGCTGTGGCCGGTGATCGACGCCTGCGCGAAGGACATCGTCGACCTCACCGAGCTGACCGAGGACCATGCCGCGCTGGATCCGCGGCTGGAGATCATCGGCCACCGGGCGAACGCCTTCCGGGTGGCCGGCGATCGGCGCACTGCCGCGCTGCTGGGCGCCGAGTTGGCCGACCTGCGCAGTCTGCTCACCGAGCACATCGCCGAAGAGGAGCGCGACATCTTCCCGGTGATCCGCCAGTATGTGTCGGTCGCCGACTGGCAGGAGGTCGAGAAGACTGCCCAGCGCACGGGCCGGCTGACGTTCGACGGGCCGCGGACGGTCGGGGCGGCCACCGACGACGAACGCGCCGCCCTGGCCAAGGAAGTCAGCCCGGTTCTGCGGCTGCTGCTGACCGTATTGGCTCGGCGTCACCGCAAATTCGAAGACGAGGTGTTCAGCGGCTGATCCGGTCGACGAGCCGGGCCGCCTCCACCGCCAACTGATCCTTCAGCCTGGTGGCGGCGGCCCGGTACCGTCGTGCGTCGGCTTCGTCGCCGACCAACTCGGCGATCGCAGCCAGGGCATCATCCACGGCGCCGGTCAGCAGGCTGCCGTTGTCCAGCCCGGCCATCCGGCCCGAAAACGGTTGCAGCTCTTCGGCGGTCTGGCGTGCGGCGTCGGTGTCACGGAGCGCGACGGCCGCGTGGGCACGCAGCGTCGTCATCGCCAGCCAGTAATAGGACCGCTCCACCGGCTCGCGGCCGGCCCAGATCTGGCGCGCTTCTGCTTCACGGCCGGCGCTCAGCAGCGCCAGGATCGCGCCGTCGGCGATCGTGGTCGAGACGTAGGTGTGTACGGCCAGCACGTCGTCGGCCAGCGGCGCCAGATCACCACGGGCCAACCCCGCGGTGAACCGGCCGACCAGGCTCATCTGAGCACCGTTGGCGGTACCGCGCTCGACGAGCTGGCGTGCGGCCGCGATGTAGCGTCTTTCGCCCTCGTCGACCCGGCCGGCCAGAACCGTGAGCTCAGCGGTGAACACTTCCAACACGGTCAACAGGGACGCAAGCTGGCCGGTGCCTGCTCTGGCCACCGCAAGGTCGACATGGTCAAGCGCCGCAACGAGATCCGAGCGCCCGGCGGCAGACAGGAAGGCCAGCCAATGCGCGACGGCCTGATAGTCCACGGCGGCGGATGCATCTGCGACGGAGAGGAATTCATCGGTCAGGTGCTCGCGTTCGTGCGCGAGGTCCGGGCCGAGTGCGGCGTATGCGCGTGCATTCAGTGCCGCGCACAACACCCGGCCGTGCACCCGCGGATCCTGTTCGTACAGGGCGCGAGCCAGCGTGAGCGCCTCGGCGCTCGCGGCCAGCGCGGCATCGTGGTCGGCACCTTCGAGTTCGGCGAACAGCGTGGTGAGCAACCGCACCCGGACGTCCGGCGCCAGCTCGCCGCGCAGCACTCGCTGCAGCGGCCCGACGATATCGCCGTCGGCATCGTCACTGATCCGGACCCGCCAGATCAATGGTGCATGCCATGCCGTCAGCAGCCGGGCCGTGAAATCGTCGGAGTCATCGGCAAGGGGCAGAGCCTCTTTCAGTGCGTCGCGAGCAGCGACGACATCGCCGACACGGGCCGAGGCCGCCACCCACCCGCAGTAGGCCTCGACGGTCTGCTCGACATCCGGCGGCCCGGCCTCGGCGCGAGTGGCCAACGCCAGCATGCCGACCGCAGCCTGCCACTGCCGGGCCGCCTCGACGGGTGCGCCGACCCGGTCGGCGTCACGGCCGGCGGCCATGGCCAGTTCGGCGGCGGCCGCCGCGGTGGCCGGTGTCGCCGCGGCGACGGCGTGATACGCCAGGGCCGCGGGATCCGTTGTCCGGCCTGCGGCCAACAGCAACTCCAGGGCGGCGCCGTGTAGTCGAGACCGGCGCAGCAAGGAGGTGTCTTCGTAGAGGGTGTCGCGCACCAGGGCGTGCGCGAACCGGACCCGCCCAGGGCCGGGCTCCTCGAGCAGACCGATCAGCACCGCGGGCTCCAGCGCATCGAGGACGTCGTCGGGGTCGCGTTGCGCGAGATCGGCAAGCAGGTCGATGTCGACTTCCCGGCCGAGCACGGCCGCCTGGCGGAGCGCCGTCACCGTCGCTCCCGGCAGACGAACAAGTCTGCGCCGCAGCACGTCCCCCACACCGACCGGTACCGCCACGCGTGCCGTGTCGAGTCCCTCGGACATCATCAGGCGCGCAAGTTCCCGCACGAAGAGCGGGTTGCCGCCGGTGCGGTCGTGCAAGAGCCGCGATTCTTCCTCGGTGAGGGCGGTCAGTCCGCAGTCGGCGGCCAGCGCCGTCGTCGCGTCTGTGTCCAAGCCGCCGATGTTCAGGTGCGCGACGGTCCGGACCGCGAGTGCCGCGCGGGCCGCGGCCAGTTCGGTGCCCGACTCCGACGGCCGGTAGGTCGCGACGACGAGGACCGGCCGGTCCTGCAGTTCGTGGGCGACCAGCCGGAGCAGTTCCAATGTGAGGCCGTCGGTGCGGTGCAGGTCGTCCAGGAGTATCGCGACCGGCTGGGCGGCGGCCGCCCGACCGATCACATCGGCGACGCCATGCGCTGTCCAGAACGTACTTTGGGCGTCATCGCCGGCTTCGGCTTCGTGCAGCAGAGGCGCGAGGGCACGAACGTAGCGGGGGTCGGCGGCGGCAAGAGAATCGCTGAAGTGCCGCAACACCTCGGTCCACGCCCATCCCGCCGGTGCACCGTCGACCTCGGGACACCGGCCCGCCGCCACGGTCCAACCGGAGGCGCGCAACCGTGCAGCTGCCGCGGCGGTGATGGTCGTCTTCCCGGCGCCCGCCTCGCCACTGATCCACACCAGCCGGCTGCCGCCGAGGCGGGCCTCCCGGGCCGCGTCGTCGATCGCGGCGAGTTCACGGGAACGGCCATGCGGCACAGGGTGTTCGGCGATGCTCGCCACGTGAGCCGGCTGCGGGAGCGGCAGCGCTGCGGGTTGTTCGTCATCGAGATGTGGCGCGTGGCTGAGGATGTCGCGTTCCAGGTCGCGCAACGCCCGGCCCGGTTCCAGGCCCAGTTCGTCGGCGAGGTGACTACGCGTCTCCCGAAGGACGTCGAGCGCGGCCGCCTGACGACCGGCCCGGTACAACGCGGTGGCCAGGATGGCGGCTGCGCCCTCCCTGGTGGGATGTTCGCGCACAACGTGTTCCAACTCGCCGATCACGGCGCTGTGACGGCCCAGCTCCAGCTCGGCTGAGGCTCTCAATTCGACTGCGGCGAGGCGTAATTCGGTGAGCCGGGCGATCTCGGCGATGGCCCATGCGGCATCGGAAACCTCGGCGTACGGCTCACCCGCCCAGCGTTCGAGGGCCGCGGTGAGCAGTTCCGCCCGCCGCGACGGGTCGGCGTCGGACTGGGCTGCGCGCACCTGATCGTCGAACCACCACGCGTCGACGGCATCGGTGGGCAGTGCCAGTCGGTAGCCGGGTGCGGCGCTGACGATGACCGCGGCGGGCGCGCGCCGCTCCCGCCCGGGTTCGAGCACCCGACGCAGATGCGATACGTAGGCCTGAAGGGCGGACAGCGCTTTCGGCGGTGGCTCGCCGTGCCACAGATCGTCGATGAGGCGGTCGACCGACACGACCTGCCCCTTGGCCAGCGCCAGCCGCGCCAGCAGGGACCGCTGCCGCGGTCCCCCGACGTCCGCAGGTGCCGAACCGTGCCAGGCTCGCACGGGTCCCAGGACGGCTACCCGGACAGGTTGCTGATGCGGTGCCGCCATGATGGTCAAACCCTAACTGCTAGCCTCCCGAAGATGGAGACTCGGAATGTCTGACCTGGTTCTTTACGAAGTCTGCGAGCGGGTCGCGCTGATCACCGTCAATGATCCCGACCGGCGCAATGCCGTCACCGACGCGATGTCCCAGCAGTTGCGGGAGGCGGTCGAGGCCGCCGAGGCCGAGGCCCATGCCGTGGTGATCACCGGTGCGGGCAAGGCGTTCTGCGCCGGCGCGGATCTGTCCGCCCTCGGTGCCGCCGCCAAGGAAGGGCTCGAGCGGATCTACGCCGGCTTCATGGCCGTCGGCCGCTGCACGTTGCCAACCATCGCGGCGGTCAACGGCGCCGCCGTGGGCGCCGGGTTGAATCTGGCGCTCGCCGCCGATGTCCGGATCGCCGGACCGCACGCGCTGTTCGATCCCCGGTTCCAGAAGCTCGGCATCCATCCCGGCGGGGGCGCCACCTGGATGTTGCAGCGGGCGGTCGGCCCGCAGGTCGCCCGCGCCGCGCTGTTGTTCGGCATGCGCTTTGACGCCGAGGCCGCCGTTCGGCACGGTCTCGCACTGACCGTCGCCGACGATCCGGTCGCCGCCGCGCTCAGGCTGGCGGCCGGTCCCGCTGCCGCGCCACGCGAGGTCGTCCTGTCGACCAAGGCGTCCATGCGGGCCACCGCCATCCCCGGCTTCCTGGACACCGACCATCACGAAGCGGCCAAAGACATCGAACTCGACCCGCAGGCCACCTCGATCGAGTCGCCGGAGTTCAAGGCCCGGCTGGCCGCCGCACAGCGCCGCTGACCTGGACCGTTGCAATAGGCAGGTAAATACCTGCATAATTGGACCGTGGACGCAGATGCGGTCTTCAAAGCGCTGGCCGACCCCGGCCGGCGGCGCTTGCTCGACATGCTTCACGAGCGGGCCGGGCTGACTCTGGGTGAGCTCTGCGACGGGCTCGACATGCGCAGGCAGTCGGTCAGCCAGCACATCGATGTTCTCGAGGCCGCCAACCTCGTGACCTCGGTGCGCGACGGCCGCCGCAAGCTCCACTACCTGAATCCGGTACCGATCCACCAACTCCAGACCCGCTGGATCTGGAAGTTCGAGGAGCCGCGCCTGGCGGCCCTGGACACGATCAAGCAGCACGCGGAGGGACTCGCTATGACTGACATCCCCGACTACGTCTACACCACCTACATTCACGCCACCCCCGAGCAGGTGTGGCACGCCCTCACCGACGCGGAGCTGACCGCGAAATTCTGGGGGCACGCCCAAGTCTCGGATTGGCGGGTCGGCGGCCGCGTCGAGCACGTCCGGGCCGACGGGTCGGGCGTCGTCGACGTCGCAGGCACCGTCATGGAGGTCGACCGGCCGCGCAGATTGGTCTTCGGCTTCGGCGAGCCCAGCGACGATCCAACGGCCGAGGAGAGCGTCGTCGCGTTCGACATCGAGCCGTTCCGCGACATCGTCAAACTGACTGTCACACATACGAATCTGCAGTCGGCGGCGGACCGCGAGTCGATCGGTCAGGGCTGGCCGACCGTCTTCGCCAACCTCAAGACGCTGCTCGAGACCGGCGACGTATTGCCCACGGCGCCATGGGAGTTCTATGCGCAGGAGCACGCCGAGCGTGCAGGTTGTTGACGCTCCCAGGCCGGTTGGTCGACGAAATCCTGCACGCTCGACACAGCTGGGGATAGGCGTACCCGCATAACCTCCAGTTCGTCGAGAGTGACGGTATGGACGACCAGCCGTTCCTCGGGACGCAGGTACTGCGGAACGGTGTCGTCACCGGCTACCAACTGCGCACCCACTATCGCGCTGTGTATCGCAACGTCTACTTCGCGAAGGACCGGCCGCTGACCGCGTTACAACGCGCGCAGGCGGCGTGGTTGTTCGCCGGCCCCGATGCGGTACTGGCCGGACTGTCGGCGGCCGCGGTTCACGGTACGAGATGGTTGGACGGAACCGCGCCCGCGGAGATCGTTCGCGTCAACCGGCACAGGTCGCCAGGCCTCCTGGCGCATTCGTACGCGATCGCCGACGACGACGTGTGCGTACGCCGGGGCATGCGGCTCACCACCGCCGCCCGTACCGCGTTCGACATCGGGCGCAGCCGTGGGCCACACGAGGCTGTCCCCCTGCTCGATGCGTTGATGAATGCCACCGGGCTCAAGGACGCCGACGTACTCGCCATCGCCGACGCAAACCCCGGCGTGCGGGGCGTTCGTCGGCTACGCGCGACGCTGACGCTGGTCGACGGCGGTGCTGAATCACCGCGCGAGTCAACGGTTCGCATGCTTCTCGTCAACGCGGGGCTGCCGACACCGGAGACCCAGATCGAGTTCTACGACGACTACGGCGACGTCATGATCCGCGTCGACATGGGTTGGCGGGAGTGGAAAGTCGCCGTCGAATACGACGGCATCCAGCACTGGACCGACGGCAGACAGCGGGCTTGGGACATCGACCGCATCGCAATTCTGGAATCGATGGGATGGGTGGTGATCCGGGTCAGCGCCGACATGCTCCGGCGACCCGACGTGATCATTGCGCGGGTCACCGCCAAGCTGCGTGCCGCCGGCTGCCCACTCTGACGCCGAGCGTGCAGGTTGTTGGTGCTGAAAAGACGAATCGTCGACGAAAACCTGCACGCTCGGCGTTAAATCCGTAGGTATGCATGGCTGTTATGCCCGCTACGTCGGCCGGGTCGGGGCCCTGGCGTTCGCGCTCGGGGTCGGCTTGGCGGTGGCCAACAGTCCGGCCGTCGCAGTCGCCGACACTGGCAGCGCGTCGAGTGCCACCGCACACTCGGCGCGACAATCCGTCAAGGCCGGGCCCCAGAAGGCCCGCAGCGCGCCAAAGCGCGTCGCGTCTACGGCGCGAACCAACCCGTCGGCCCCTCGTGATGCGGTCACCCTCACCGACGCCCTCGGCTACGCCCGCCGCGAAGCCGAACAGACCACACAGCAGCCCGCCGCGACCGTCGGCAACATCTTCTTCGCCCGTCGACCGACGATGGCCTACAACGCCGCCCAGAACGTCCAAGCCGGTGACGGCACCATCACCGGCACGCTCAACGCCAAACAGGCCAACGGGTATGCGCTCACCTACACCCTCTCCGCCGAACCGCAACACGGCACCGTCGACATCCATGACGACGGCACTTTCACCTACACCCCCGACGCGGGGTTTGTCGTCCGCGGTGGCACCGACACCTTTGCGGTGGTGGCCGACGACCAGCCGGGCAACCAGACCCATTGGCACGGTCTCGCAACGTTTTTCGCGCCCAACGGTGGATCGACCGCCACGGCGAAGGTGACCGTTCTGGAAAACCCGGGCAGCCCGGAGCCGACGTCGGTGTTGTCCACCACCGATCAGCTCAACGCCGAACAGACGGTCACCCAGATCGCGAACTCACCGTTCGTCCGGCTGGCCAAGGAGGTGTTGAAGGTCGGGTGGTGGCTGGCCGCGCAGAAGAACTTCAGGATGATCGGCGGCCCGGACAAAGAGAACATGGCCCAGCTGGACCAGGCCATCACCGAGTACGCGAACCAGGCGGCGATGGAAGTTCTGCTGCTGAATTCCAACGCGCCCAAGTTCTTCCAGCAGGTCGCGCCAAGCCACAACTGGTATCTGCAGAATTTCACCGGCACCCGGATCTGGTACGACAACCCCGACACCATCTACCGCTTCGTCGGCGTGAACAACGCGTCCTCGTATGTGATCACCGGGAAGTTCGACGGCGCGCTGCCCGCCGACACCAACTTCAGCGTCCTGACCGGTCTCAACGGCGACACCGCCGACAACATCAACGGCAAGGACCTCGTTCTCAACGACGACGGCAGCTTCACCATCACGGTGAATTCCATCCCGACCGCGCCCGGCCAGACCAACCACCTGTACCTGCCGCCGGGGACCAGCCTGATCACCACGCGAAACACGTTGGCGAACTGGAATACCGAAGAGCCGATGAGTCTGTCGATCCTTCGAGTGAGCGGCCCACCGAACAGCTTGTTCAGCCAAGTCGGCGGCTTCGCGATCCCGGTCATCGGCCCGCTCGTTTCGGGTAATCCACTGCTGACGTCACTGGTTTCGATCATCCCGCCCCTGCCGGCGCCCCGCCTGCTGCAGTCGGTCGAGGCGGCGGTGATCATGCTGCTGCTCGGGATCAGTGGCGAGGACAAGTACATGGGGGTCGCCACCAAAGACGCCACCACGGGTCAGACCAAGGCGCCGAACGTGTTCTCCGACCCAGACCACAACGCGTCGTTCCTGGCCACCCAGCTGCAGAGCGTCGGCTACTTCCAGCTCGCCGACGACGAGGCGCTGGTGCTGACGATCGACCCGGGCAGGGCGCGGTACTTCAGCGTGCCGGTGACCAACGACTGGACGATCACGAACAACTACTGGGACGAGCAGACCAGTCTGAACGTCGGCCAGTCCATCGAGAACCCGGATGGCACTTATACGATCGTGGTCTCCCCCAGCGATCCGACGGTGTCCAACTGGGTGTCCACCGGCGGTCTGAATCAGGGCACGATCTCCATCCGGTTCCAGGACTTCGATCCGTTGTCCACCGTCGACCCCACAGTGAGCTCCCAGGTGGTGAAGATCGCCGACCTCGCGACGGTGCTGCCGGCAGGCACGGTCTACGTCACCCCTGACCAGCGAGCCGATCAGATCGCCGAACGTCAACTGGGATATAACAAGCGCTACACGCCCTACCCGCAGGCTTAGAGATCGAGCAGCGCCGTCTGCGGCGCCTCGATCAGCCCGCGCAGGTCGGTCAGGAACGCCGCGGCCTGCGCCCCGTCGGCGATGCGGTGGTCGAACGCACACGTCAACGTCATCGTCGGCCGAGCCACCACCGCGCCGTCGACCACGACGGCGCGCGGCTTCAGCGATCCCATCCCGAGAATCGCGGCCTCCGGGTAGTTGATCACCGGCACACCCTCGTCGAGGCCGAGCGCACCGAAGTTCGACACCGTGAACGTCGACCCACTCAACTGGGTGGGCGCCAACGTGCCCGCCCTGGCGCGCTGGACGACGTCGTCGACGTCCACAGCCAAGCGTCGGGTGGAACATCCGCGCGTGTCGACGACCGGAACCACCAGGCCGCGTTCGGTGGCCACCGCGACGCCCAGCCGGACGTCGGGATGCAGCCGGATCTCCGGTCCCCCTTCGGCTTCCACCCAGGTGGAGTTGAGCATCGGATGCCGGCCCAGCGCGATCACCAGTAACCGCAACGTCAGCACAAAGGGCGTCACGTCAAGCTGATCACGAAGTCGCACCAGCGCCGTGCCATCGACCTGCACGCTGGCGTGTGCATCCGGAATTCGGCTGCGCGACAACGACATGTGGGTGGCCATCCGGGCGTGCACGCCACGCACCGGGATGTTCTGTGACGATGCCGTGCCGGCCGCGCCGAGCACGTCGTCGCGGGTGATGACGCCATCGGTTCCCGAACCGGGCGCCAACCCGTTGAGATCCACGGCAAGGTCGGCGGCCAGCTTGCGCGTCTTAGGGGCAGCACGGGCCCGGCGGCTGCGGTCCATGCCATCGTCGATTCCGTAGCCGACCAAGACCGGCGCGCGGTCCTCGGTCTCGATGCGCACCAACAGCGTTCCTACCGCGAGGGTTTCGCCCTCGGCGCCGCCGAGCTCCGCGATCCGCCCGGTGTACGGGCTGGGGATCTCGACTTCGGCCTTGTTGGTCTCCACCGTGCACAGCGTCTGGTTCAACTCGACCACATCGCCGACGGCGACGGCCCAGCTGGTGATAGTCGCATCCTCGAGGCCCTCACCGAGGTCGGGCACCAGAAAGTCGCTCATGGCCGTCGCATCGCTTTCTCGACGCAGTCGAGCAGCCGGTCCACGCCTGGCAGCCAGAGCTTCTCCAGCCGCGCCGGCGGATACGGCGTATCGAATCCGGTGGCGCGCAGGACCGGTGACTCCAGGTCGTAGAACAGCTCCTCGGAGATTCGGGCGGCCAGTTCGGCTCCGAAGCCCAGTGTGCGCGGTCCTTCGTGCATGACGATCGCGCGACCGGTCTTGCGGACCGACGCGGCCACAGTGTCGAAGTCGAGCGGGCTCAGTGAGCGCAGGTCGATGACTTCAATACTGCAATCGGCGATTTCGGCGGCGTTCAACGCGGTTCCGACCAACCCGCCATAGGTGAGCACCGTGACCTCGTCACCGGGTCGTCGGACCGTGGCCTTGCCGATCGGTGGTCCGGGTACGGTGAGATCGACGGCCTCGCGGCCCCAGTACCGCCGCTTGGGTTCCAGGTAGATGACCGGGTCGCGGGCGGCGATGGCGTGCCGCAGCAGCCAGTAGGCGTCCGACGGTGTCGACGGCACAACGACTTTCAGTCCGGCCGTGTGGACCCAGTAGGATTCGGTGGACTCCGAGTGATGCTCGACGGCGCCGATGCCACCGAACGACGGGATGCGAACCGTCACCGGCATGTCGACCTGGCCACGGGTGCGGTTGCGGTACTTGGCGAGGTGGCTGACGACCTGATCGAACGCCGGGTAGGAGAACCCGTCGAACTGGATCTCCGGGACGGGCACGAACCCGCGAATCGCCAGGCCGACGGCCATGCCGATGATCGCCGACTCGGCCAGGGGTGTGTCGAAACACCGTTGAGTTCCGAAGGTTTCGGCCAAGCCTTCGGTGATGCGGAAAACCCCGCCCAGGGCGGCCACGTCTTCACCGAACACCAATACGCGCTCGTCACCGGCCATCGCGTCGTGCAGGGCGCGGTTGATCGCCTGCGCCATGGTGAGTGTGGTGACGGCGGGTAGTTCGGTCAGGATGGGGCCGTGTGATTCCGGTGTGCCGTCGTCGCGCATCGGCGGACGTTCGATGATCTGGGTCATCGCGTGCCTCCCGCCAGCTCGGCGCGCAATTGTTCTCGCTGCGCGGACAATTCGGGAGTGATTTCGGCGTAGACGTGATCGAAGAGCTCACCGACATCGAGGTCCGGGGCGCCAACCACCGCGTCACGGAGTTCAGCACGAAGACGAACCGACCGAGCCTGCACCCGCTTCTCGATCCGCTCGGTGAGGACGCCGCTCTGCTGTAGATGCGTGCGATACCGGGCGATCGGATCCCGGGCCGACCATTCGGCGATCTCCTCGGCGGTCCGATAGCGGGTGGCGTCGTCGGAGGTGGTGTGCGGTTCCATCCGGTAGGTGACCGCCTCGATGAGCGTCGGGCCGTCGCCTGCCCGCGCTCGTGCGGCGGCTTCACTCATCACCGCGTAACAGGCCAGAATGTCGTTGCCGTCCACCTGGATTCCGGGCATTCCGTATCCGTCGGCGCGGTGCGCGAGAGTGGGCACGGCGTACTGGCGGCTGGCAGGCACCGAGATGGCCCACTGATTGTTCTGGATGTAGAAGATGCACGGCGCCTTCTCGACCGCCGCCAGATTCATCGCCTCGTGGGTGTCGCCTTCGCTGGTCGCCCCGTCGCCGAAGAAGGCCACGGTCAGTGAATCCTCGCCCAGCCGTTGCGCGGCCATCGCCGCGCCCACGGCGTGCACGGTGTTGGTGGCAATCGGTACGGCGACCGGTGCGCAGCACTTGCCGGTGAAGTCCAGACCGCCGTGCCAGGCGCCGCGCCAGAGGGCGGCGACCCGGGCGGGTGCGATGCCACGGACCAGGAAGACGCCAAGCTCACGGAATTGCGGGAACAGCCAATCGGTCTTGCGCAGGCAGGCCGCCGCGCCGATCTGTGCGGCCTCCTGGCCACGGCATGAGGCGTAGAGGGCCAGCTCGCCCTGGCGCTGGAGATTGACAAACTCGACGTCGAGATCCCGGGTGACGACCAGATTCTCGTATAGCCAGACGAGGGTCTCCGGCGGCAGATCACGGCGATATCGGCTTTCGGCCGTCGTCGTTCCGTCGGGCCCGATGAGTTGAACCGGCTGATCCATAACCGCCTCCTCTTCCGGTGCGGAGGCGGTCGGAGCAAACCTGTTGTAGCAGGCTCCAGCTAGTGACCGGGGTCGGGCGCTAGCTGGACTATGCGCTCTGCTCGCCGTAGCACCGGGGCATCCACCATTATGCCCTCGAATTGGAAGACACCGCGTTCATTGCGGGCCGCCTCGAGCACGTGTCGCGCCCAACCTACCTGCTCAGCGCTAGGAAGGTAGCCCTCCCTAATCACCGCGATCTGGCTAGGATGGATCGCCACTTTGGCGTCGAAACCGACGGCCACAGCGTCGTCCACCTCGGCCCGAAGACCGTCGAGATTCTTGATGTCCAGGAACACCGAATCCAGCGCGAGCCGTCCGTACGCCTTGGCCGCCAGCAAGCTCTGCGACCGCACATGCTTGGCGACTTCCCGGTACGAACCGTCCGGATAGCGGTTGGCGGTGCCACCGAGGACGGCGAACAAGTCCTCGGCCCCCCACATGACGGCGAACCCGTTGTCCGGCTGCGAGGACTCGACGACATTGAGGGCGCCCAGCGGTGTCTCGATCAGCACCACGACATCCAGCGGAGCCAATGCAGCCACCTGCTCGGCGGATTCGGTCTTGGCCAACATCACGGTGGTGTACGGCGTGCGGGCCAGCGCCTCGAGGTCGAGAGGATGATCCGGCGTGGTCGACGGATTGACCCGCACCACGGTGCGGCCGGGGTCGAGCTGGGTGGACACCAGCGCCTCGCGCGCGGCCTCGCGGTCCTTGGCCGCGACGCCGTCCTCCAGATCGAGGATCACGACATCGGCTGTGGCAGCGGCCTTTTCGAATCGCTCAGGACGGTCTGCGGGGCAGAACAGCCAGGCCGGCCCCGGATTGTCGAGCGCCATCAGGCGGGCTTCTTCCGGACCATGGTCTTGCGGGACGCCGTGGCGACAATGTCGCCGTGCTGGTTACGCGCGGTGTGTGCGAACGTCACGATGCCCTCGCCGGGACGGCTCTTGGACTCCCGCTTGTCGGTGACGACGGTCTCGGCATACATCGTGTCGCCGTGGAAAAGCGGCTTGGGGAAAGCGATGTCGGAGAATCCCAGGTTACCGACGATGGTGCCCTGCGTCAGCTGTGTCACCGACAGTCCGACCAACGTGGAGAGGGTGAACATTGAGTTCACCAGCCGCTGGTTGAACGGCGGCAGCGCATCGGAGAACGCCGCATCGAGGTGCAGCGCCTGGGTGTTCATCGTGAGCGTGGTGAACAAGACGTTGTCGGCCTCGGTGATCGTGCGGCCGGGGGCGTGCACGTAGCGCACCCCGAGTTCGAATTCCTCGTACCACAGGCCGCGCTGGACGACGACCTTCTCCTCCGACGACTCGCTCACCTACAGTCCCATCTGCCGGGCGATGATCATCAGCTGCACTTCGGTTGTCCCTTCACCGATCTCGAGGATCTTGCTGTCCCGGTAGTGCCGGGCGACGGCGTATTCGTTCATGAAACCGTAGCCCCCGTGGATCTGGGTGGCGTCGCGGGCATTGTCCATCGCGGCCTCGCTGGCGACCATCTTGGCGATCGCCGCCTCCTTCTTGAACGGCTTGCCCGCCAGCATCAGCGCCGCCGCGTCGTAGTAGGCGGTGCGGGCCGCATGCGCGCGGGCCTCCATGCGGGCGACCTTGAACTCGATGGCTTGGAACTTGCCGATCGGCTGGCCGAAGGCCGCACGCTCGGCGGCGTACTTCACGCTTTCGTCGACGCAACCCTGCGCCGCACCGACCGACAGGGCGGCGATCGCGATCCGGCCTTCGTCGAGGATGCGCAGGAAGTTGGCGTAGCCGCGGCCACGCTGACCGAGCAGGTTCTCCTCCGGCACGCGAACGTCATCGAAGCTCAGCGGGTGAGTGTCCGAGGCGTTCCAGCCGACCTTGTCGTAGGCGGGCTCGGCGGTGAAGCCGGGCGTCGGTACCGGCACCAGGATGGAGGAGATCTCCCGGTTTTCGCTGTCGCCTCCAGTCACCGCCGTGACGGTGACCAGCCGGGTGATGTCGGTGCCCGAGTTGGTGATGAACTGCTTGGAGCCGTTGATCACCCAGTGCCCGTCGTCCAATTTCGCGGTGGTCTTGGTGGCGCCCGCGTCGGTGCCGCCACCGGCCTCGGTGAGGCCGAACGCGCCCAGTGCCTGCCCACTCGTCAGCTGCGGCAGCCACTCCTGCTTCTGCGCCTCATTACCGAATCGGTAGACCGGCATCGCGCCGAGCGAGACGCCGGCCTCCAACGTAATGGCGACGCTCTGGTCGACCTTGCCGAGCTCCTCCAGCGCCAGGCAGAGGGCGAAGTAGTCGCCGCCCATGCCGCCGTACTCCTCGGGGAACGGCAGGCCGAACAGGCCCATCTCGGCCATACCTGCCACGACCTCGTACGGGAACGTGTGCGCCGCATCGTGTTCCGCGGCGACCGGGGCGACCACGGCGGTCGCGAAATCGCGCACGGTCTTGGCGAGCTGTGCGTATTCGTCGGGAAGTGTTCCCGTGGACAGATAGTCAGTCATTACTGTGCCTTCTCTTCTTTCGCTGTGACCTTGGCCAGCAGCTGCCCCACTTTGACTTGATCGCCCACGGCGACGTGCAGTTCGACCACCCCGTCGACCGGCGCTGCGAGAGAGTGCTCCATTTTCATCGCCTCGACGGCAACCACGACGGTTCCTGCGGTGACCTCATCACCGTCGGAAACACCCACCGCGACAACCGAACCAGGCATCGGGCTGACGAGTTCGGCGTCGCCGCTGTGCTCGTCATCCGGGCGTACCGGCGCTTCGCGGACTTCCTCCAGCACCACGGACCGGCCGCCACCGGCCAGCCAAATCTGGTGGCCGTCGGCGACCACGGTGTATCCGCTGCGGACGCCGCCGATGGTGACGGACACCTGGTCAGCATCCAATTGTGCTGACAGTGATTGGCTTTCGCCGTCTTCGATGCGCACCGAGGCGTCTGCCGGAGATCCGATGATGTGGACGTGGTCGGTCCGGTCACCGGCGCGCAGCCGGATGCTGGTCGGTGCGGACGCGCCGACCCGCCAGCCCGACGGCACATCCCAGAGATCGCCCGCGGTGGCCGGCCAGCGCTGCAGCCAGCGGTAGGCCGCTGCGGCGATGAACGCGTCATCGCCCGCCGGCTCCGGAGTGAACGGTGTCCGGTCGATCAGGCCGGTGTCGAGCCGGCCCGCGGCCACGTCGTCGTCGGCGAGGAGGAAACGCAGGAACTCCACGTTGGTGCCCACACCGAGTACCGCGGTCCGCGACAGCGCCCGGTCCAGGGTGCGCAGTGCGGCCGCGCGGTCCGCACCGTAGGCGATCACCTTCGACAGCATCGGGTCGTAGTCGCTGCCGATCGTCATCCCCTGCGCCAGACCGGAATCCACGCGGATACCGTCACCGGACGGCTCCAGCAATCCCAGCACCGGACCGCCGGTCGGCAGGAATCCTGCGCCCGGATCCTCGGCGTATACCCGAGCTTCGATAGCGTGCCCGGTCAGCGTGACATCGTCCGCGGTGAAGGGCAGCTTCTCCCCCGCCGCGACGCGCACCTGCCACTCGACGAGGTCGTAACCGGTGACCAGTTCGGTGACCGGATGTTCCACCTGCAGCCGGGTGTTCATCTCCATGAAGAAGAACTCGTCGGGCGTGTCGGCGGACACGATGAACTCGACGGTGCCGGCACCGACGTAATCGACGCTGCGGGCGGTGTCGCAGGCAGCCGCCCCGATGCGGGCCCGGGTCTGCGGATCCAGCAGCGGTGACGGCGCCTCTTCGATGACCTTCTGGTGGCGACGCTGCAAGCTGCACTCCCGCTCGCCGAAGTGCACGACGTTGCCGAAGCTGTCGGCGAGCACCTGGACTTCGATATGCCTGGGCCGCAGGACAAACCGCTCGAGGAACAGGGTGTCATCGCCGAAGGCGGCACCGGATTCCCGTCGCGCGGCGGCCAGCGCGGCAGGCAGGTCGGCCGCGTCGTCGACGCGACGCATACCTTTTCCGCCACCGCCTGCGGACGGCTTGACCAGGATCGGGAAGCCGATGCCACCGGCGGCTTCGATGAGTTCGGCATCAGTCAGCCCCGGACGGGCGATGCCCGGAACCACCGGGACGCCGAACTTCGACACGGTCGCCTTGGCGGCGATCTTGTCGCCCATGGTGCGAATTGCGGCCGACGGCGGTCCGATGAATGCCAGCCCGGCTTGCTCCAGTGCTGCGGCGAATTCGGAGTTCTCCGAGAGGAATCCGTATCCGGGATGGACGGCCTGGGCGCCGGTGCGGACCGCGGCGCCGACGACCGCCTGGATGTCGAGGTAGCTCTGCCGGGCCGGCGGCGGGCCGATGCGTACGGCGACGTCGGCCTCGGTGACGTGCCGCGCGCTGGCATCGGCGTCGCTGTAGACGGCCACCGAACGGATGCCCATCGCTTTGAGCGTGCGGATGACCCGCACGGCGATCTCGCCACGGTTGGCGACAAGCACAGTGTTGAACATCGTCACATCCTGAAGACGCCGTAGGAGACGGATTCGACCGGCGCGTTGGCGGTCACCGACAGTGCCAGTCCCAGAACAGTTCTGGTGTCGGCCGGATCGATGACCCCGTCGTCCCACAACCGTGCGGTCGAGTAGTAGGGATTGCCCTGATGTTCATACTGGGCGCGGATGGGCGCCTTGAAGGCATCTTCTTCCTCGGGCGTCATCTCGCCGCGGACGGTCGCCAGCACCGAGGCGGCCTGTTCGCCGCCCATCACCGAGATCCGGGCATTGGGCCACATCCATAGGAACCGCGGTGAATAGGCGCGCCCACACATCGAATAGTTGCCCGCCCCGTACGACCCGCCGATCACGACGGTCAGCTTGGGCACTCGGGCGCAGGCCACGGCCGTCACCATCTTCGCGCCGTGCTTGGCGATGCCGCTGGCCTCATAGTCGCGCCCGACCATGAAGCCGGTGATGTTCTGCAGGAACAGCAACGGCACCATCCGCTTGTCGCACAGCTCGATGAAATGTGCTCCCTTGAGCGCGGATTCGCCGAACAGCACACCGTTGTTGGCGACGATGCCGACCGGATGACCGTGAATGTGCGCGAATCCGGTCACCAGTGTGGTGCCGTATTCGGCTTTGAATTCACTGAATTCGCCGCCATCGACGATGCGGGTGATGACCTCGTGCACGTCGTAGGGCACCCGCGCATCGACGGGAACCACGTCGTAGAGCTCGCGCTGGTCGGCGATCGGTTCGACAGTGGGCAGCACGTCCCACGGCCGCGGCTCGCGCGGGCCCAGGGTGGCGACGATGCGGCGCACGATGCGCAGGGCATCGCGGTCGTCGTGAGCCAGGTGGTCGGTCACGCCGGAGGTCTTGGAGTGCAGGTCACCGCCGCCGAGCTCTTCGGCCGTCACCACCTCTCCGGTGGCGGCTTTCACCAGCGGTGGGCCGCCCAGGAAGATGGTGCCCTGATTGCGGACGATCACCGCCTCGTCGCTCATGGCGGGAACGTAGGCGCCACCGGCGGTGCACGAGCCGAGCACGGCGGCGATCTGCGGGATGCCGGCCGCGCTCATCGTGGCCTGGTTGTAGAAGATCCGGCCGAAGTGATCGCGGTCGGGGAACACCTCGTCCTGGCGCGGCAGGAAGGCGCCGCCGGAGTCGACAAGGTAGATGCAGGGCAGGCGGTTCTGCAGCGCGATCTCCTGCGCGCGCAGGTGCTTTTTGACCGTCACCGGGTAGTAGGTGCCGCCCTTGACCGTTGCGTCGTTGGCGACGACCATGCACTCCCGTCCGGAGACCCGGCCGATGCCGGTGATGATCCCGGCTGCCGGACATTCGTCGTCGTACATGCCGTCGGCCGCCAGCGGGGCGACCTCGAGCAGTGCGCTGCCGGGATCCAGCAACCCGTCCACCCGGTCGCGCGGCAACAGCTTGCCGCGCGCGACGTGTCGCTCCCGGGCGCGTTCGGGGCCGCCGAGCGCCGCGGTGGCCAGCTTGTCGCGCAACTGCTCGACAAGCTGCAGATGCGCTTCACGGTGAGGCGATGCCATCGTCGATGTCCCGTCCCAAATTGAGTTAATGACGACTAACTGATGTAACGTTAGTGAAGATTAACCGAAACGTCCAGACCTGGTGCAGGAGGGTCCCCATCGAAACGTCCACCCGTCGAAGCAGGCAGAAGTCGGATCGCCGGTCTGCCCTGCTGACGGCTGCGGAACGGTTGATGGCGGAGAAGGGCTTCCAGGCCGTCCGCATCGAGGACATCGGCGCCGCGGCGGGAGTCAGCGGCCCGGCGGTGTACCGGCACTTCCCCAACAAAGAGGCCCTGCTGGTCGAACTTTTGGTCGGCATCAGCACCCGACTGCTGGCCGGGGCGCGCGAGGTCGTCGCACAGGCCGATGACCCGGCCGCCGCACTGACCGGCCTGATCGAATTCCACCTCGACTTCGCCCTCGGCGAGTCCGACCTGATCCGCATCCAGGACCGTGATCTCGCGCATCTGCCGGCCTCCGCACAGCGCCAGGTCCGGCGCGCGCAGCGCAGCTACGTCGAGGTGTGGGTGGACGTGCTGCGCGAGGTCCACCCGGAGACCGCCGAGGCGGACGCCCGGTTGATGGCGCACGCGGTGTTCGGGCTGCTGAACTCGACCCCACACAGCATGAAGCCCCTGGCGGCAAGGGGAGCCGACCAGGGGCGTTCACGCGACGTGCTGCGGGCGATGACGGTGGCGGCGTTGTCCTCCGCCGACCATCACGCCCGCGGGCGCGTCGGTCAATACCAGTAGCGTCTGCCGCCGACCGGGCGGCCGACTGCGCCGAGCAGCCACAGCACCGCGCCGATCACCAGCAGGATGATTCCGATGGTCCACAGGATCTGAACCTTCAGAACGAATCCCAGAATGAGCAGGATTGCTCCGAGAACGATCATTGCTTCCTCCAGATACTCACTTGCTGAACTGTTTTCGCCATTACTGACTGGGCTGCGGCAGGTTGCAGCTCGCAACCTTGGGATTGACCCCGCCGTAATTGAGCGGCCCCGCCACCACCGTCAGGGCGATCGACCCCGCAGTAGCGCAGTTGGTTTGGCTGTTGGAGAAGTAACCGCGCTGCCAGGTAGCGAAAACTCCGATCAGCAGCCACACGATTACGATCACGCCTATGATTCCGCGGCCTCGCATGGTTGGCCTCCTTGATCGTCCGCAGGACTTGGCGGACAAGGGTTTACCCGTCCGAAAGTTTCCTAAACATCCCGATTCTCGGCACGCTCGAATGCCATGGCCAGCCAGTCGGCGACCGCTCGGGCCAGTGCGGCGTGGTTTTCCCGTTTGACGATCTCGTGGCCGTCGTCGGCAAACAGCAGATAGCGCACGGTGCGCCCGCGTGCCCGCAAGGCCTCGACCATTTGCTCGGATTCACTGACCGGAACGTTGGTGTCGGTCCCGCCGTGTACCAGCAACAACGGTGCCGTCAGCTTGTCCACCCGCTGCAGCGGTGAGAGGGCGTCGAGAAGATCCCGATCTGCGATGGGATGGCCGTATTCGGCGTAGGAGGCCGCCGCGATCCAGGGCTCGGTGTTGCGGTAGAAGGTGCCCAGATCGCTCATACCGCAGATGCTGACGCCGGCGACGAACAGGTCGGGATGGAAAGCCAACGCGGCCATCGTCAGATAGCCACCGTAAGACCAACCCGCACAAGCGATTCGATCAGGATCGGCCAAACCATGCTCGGCGAGATAGCGCGCGCAGTCGGCGACGTCGTCGATCGCGGCGAAGCGCTTGTCTTTATCGTCGGCATGCACGAATTCCCGCCCCTGCCCACCCGAACCGCGCACATTCGGCGTGAACACCGCGATCCCCTCCTCGAGCAACCCCGGGAAGATCTCACTGTGCGACGGGCGGGCTTGACCTTCCGGGCCGCCATGCAGGTAGATCATCATCCCGGTCTGCTCAACACCGGGTGGCGGGCAATACAACCAGCCTGTCAGCGAACGGCCGTCGCGGGCGGTCACGAAGTGCAACCTCGGCCGCTCCGAGACCGGGCCGACGCTGGGCTTGCGATCGATCCGCTCCCATTCGCGCGTCCGAGGATCGACCAATTCGACCGTGCGCGGCAGGTCGGCTCCCTGCAGCGTCATCGCCACCATCGACCCGCCCGCACTGATGGACAGTTCACTGGCCACCAGATTCGGCAGTGGAATCGGTTCGGTCAGCGTGTTGTCGACGTACTCGAGGATCTGTAATTCACTGCAGCCGTTGATGTTCCACAGCAGTGCGACAGTCGACAGGTCGTCGCTGACCACGAATTCGTCGAGATCGTAACCGCGGCGCTCGGCGACCACGTGATACGCCACACCGTCGGGAGTGACCGTCACCTCGAGTAGACGGCTGGTGTCGGAGCCGTTGTCACTGCGGATCAGTGCGCGCACGTAGCCGTCGGCGAAGTCCGGCCCGTAGGTGTAGGCCGGGTGGTACAGCGTGGTGTACTCCCCGTCAGGACCCGAACGCAGCCGTCGCGGGTGGTGATCGTCCAGTATCACGCCCATATCCGTCGACGAGCCGGGATCCGAAGGCAGCAAAGCGATTTCGGTCGGGCCGGTGAGCATGATCAGCTCGCGGTAACCGCGCGGGCCGACGCGGATCAGCGCCGAGCCGGCCCAGGCGTCCACCAGTCGACCACCCGAGCGGCGGTCGAGCACTGTCACGCTGCCGTCGGCCGGGTCGATCAGGCTGGACTGGCCGACCCCATCCTCACCGGTGAGGATCGCGCAGACCCGCGTACCGTCCCAGGCGATCAGCTCCGCGGTGCCGGCCATACCGTCGGAGCCCATGCCGTCGATGCGCCAGGCCATCCGGTCGTCCGGGTCGGTGGTGACCACCCAGATCTGGCTTCGGGTGCTGCCCTCGGGGGCGACCTGGCACGCCAGCCAGTGCCCGTCGGCCGAGTGGATGACTCTGGTCACCGCCCCCTCGACCGGCAGCTCGACGTCACGGGACGAACTCGCCCGCCACCCTCGCAGGAACCGCTGGACGGCACGTGGGTATCCCCCGTCGTCGACGATATGGGCGAAGGCCGTCGCATCCGGCGACAGCGATGCACCGTACGTCGCACGCACGTCGGGTTCCACGCAACCTCACTTTCTTTGGTTCCTCTTACTGCAGTAACACGTTCCACATCACCTGCCGGTGGTAAACACGTTGCTTGAGCAACAGGCAAGGACCCCCGGCTGCCACTCGCAGGTAGCCTGCAAGCATGAGGTGGGAATGAACGATCCGCGTCGACCAGAGTGGTCTGACCCGGCGCAGTCGGCCGGCAACGGATATCCGCCGAGCACCGATCCCGCCTACGCCGGGCAGTATTACGGACCCGGCTACGGCACGCCGAACTACGGTCAGGCCGGCGTCCCGCCGACAATGCAACCCACCGAGCAGCTGCCCTCCTACTGGTACCAGGGCGGGGGCCAGCCGGGCAATGAGCCGCCCGCGCCGCCGCCCCCGCCAAAGTCGCCCAAGTGGCTGTGGATCGCTGCGGCCGTCGCGGTCTTGCTGGTGGTGGGACTGGTGATCGCGCTGGTGATCGTGACCAGCTCGGCCAGGGAGTCCACCGTGGTGGCGCCGCTGCCTCCGCTGTCGTCGGAGACGACCACCCCGAGGGCCACCACGCTGGTGCCGTCGACCACGCGACCCACGCTCCCGACGACCAGCAGCGTGCCGGGTACCGCGGCGCCGCTACCCAGCGAGACCACCAGCCCGACGGGCACCGACACCGTCGTCTACACCGTCTCCGGTGACGGCCGGGCGATCAACATCACTTACGTCGACACCGGCGGCATCATGCAGACCGAGTTCAACGTGCTGCTGCCGTGGAGCAAGGAAGTCAGCCTCGCGTCGCCGGCCCGGACATCGGCCAGCGTCGCGGTGGTCAACGTCGGACGCGACGTGACGTGCAGTGTGTCGGTGAACGGCACGTCGGTCCGCGAGCGCACCGGCCGCGGCCTGACGATCTGCACCGGCGCCGGCTAAACCGCGCGGTGGTGGGGCACCTTCACCAGCAGCATGCCCAACAGCCCGGCCGCCAGCACGACGCACAAGCCGCCCAGACCGGCACGATCGGCGTGGAACGCGTCGACGAACACGAAGAACAACCAGGGCGCGAGGAACGACGCCGCCCGACCGGTGGTCGTGTAGAGCCCGAAGGCGACGGCTTCCTTACCGTCGCTGACCATCCGTAGGAGCACCGTGCGGGCCGACGTGGTCACGGGCCCGACGCACAGCGCCAGCAGCAGCCCGCAGATCCAGAACACGACGGGGCCGGACAGCGACAGCAGGGTCAGGCCGACGGTGATCATCAGTGCCAGCGAGGCGACAATGACGGGCTTGCCGCCGATCCGGTCGTCGACGGGGCCGGCGAGGACGGCACCGAGGGCGGCCATCGTGCTGGCGATGACACCGAAGATCAGCACGTTGGCCTGCGAGATGCCGTAGACACTGACGCCGAGCACGGCGCCGAACGCGAAGACCCCCGCTATGCCGTCGCGGAAGATCGCGCTGACGATCAGGTAATAGACGAGGTTACGATCGCGCCGCCATTCGGATCGCAGGTCGTTCCATAGCTGGCGATAACCGCCGGCCTGCGGGGCGGGCGCCGGCTCCAGGTCGGCGGTCGGGGCGAGGGTGTGCGCGGTGATGAGCAGCGGAAGCGCCAGGACGACGAACCAGGCCGCGGCCATCAGCATCGCCGCGCGCACGTTCTGGCCGTCGTCGACCGGCACACCGAACAGACCGCGCTCGGGGCCGTTGCCCGCGATGAAGCCGGTGTAGATGACGATCAGCAGCGCGACGCTGCCGAAGTAGCCCGCGGCCGCGCCGATCCCCGAGATGCGCCCGGACGTCTGCGGAGTGGTGAGCTGCCGCAGCATCGCGTTGTACGGCACGCTGGCCAGATCGCCGCACGCCGCAGTGAACGCCAGCAGCACCAGACCCGCCGCGAAGTAGGCCGGCTGGGCGTGGATGAGGCTCATCGCGGCCGTCGACAGCACCGCCAGTCCGGACAGGATCGTCAGGGCGGCGCGGCGTCGCTGCGGCGCCTGGACAAGCACCCCGGTGAGCGGCGCGAGGACCGCGACGGTCAGTCCGGCGATGGCCAGCGCGCGGCCCAGCCAGCTGGCCGGTGAGGTGCCACCAGGCAGGCCTTGGCCGACCGTGCTGGTCAGGTACACCGCGAAGACGAAGGTGGCGACGATCGCGTTCATGCCGGTGGAACCGCAGTCCCACAACGCCCATGCCACGACTTTCGACCGCCCGGCGGTCTGGGCAACCGACGGGGGCCTGCTCATGCGGCAACCATAACGACTCCCCCTACGATTGCCGCATGCCAGTACCCGCACCCTCCCCGGACAGCCGAGCCGTCGTCACCGGCGCTTCGCAAGGCATCGGCGAGGCGCTCGCTACCGAACTCGCCGCGCGCGGCCATCACCTGATCATCACCGCGCGTCGCGGCGACGTGCTCGCCGAACTGGCCGCGCGGCTGACCGAGCAGTACCGCGTCAACGTCGAGGTTCGCGCCGTGGATCTCGCCGACCCGGAGGCGCGGAGCGCGTTCGCCGAGGAGCTGGCCGGCCGGGAGATCTCGATCCTGTGCGCGAACGCCGGCACGGCCACGTTCGGGCCGGTGTCGAAGCTCGATCCGGCGGCCGAACGCGCACAGGTTCAGCTCAACGTCCTGGGCGTGCACGATCTGGTGTTGGCGGTGCTGCCGCGGATGGTCGCCCGCAGGGCCGGCGGCATCCTGATCTCGGGCTCGGCCGCCGGGAATTCGCCGATCCCGAACAACAGCACCTATGCCGCGACCAAGGCGTTCGCCAACACCTTCAGCGAGTCACTGCGCGGTGAGCTGAAGAGCTCCGGCGTGCACGTGACGTTGCTCGCCCCGGGCCCGGTCCGCACCGAACTGCCCGACCCCGACGAGCAGTCACTGGTCGAGCGACTGATCCCCGACTTCTTGTGGATCAACACCGAGTACACGGCGCGGATCTCGCTGGATGGCTTGGAGCACAACAAGATGCGCGTGGTGCCCGGGCTGACGTCCAAGGCGATGTCGGTGGCGTCGGGGTACGCGCCGCGCTCGATCGTGACGCCGATCGTCGGCGCGGTGTACAAGAAGCTGGGCGGCGATTAGTTTTTCGCGCTCAGACTGCAGTTGTTGCACACGTCTCGCGCGCGAGGCAGGCGCGAACAAGTGCAGTTTCGGCAGTGTCCGCCTCTGAACGGCTACTGCCGTCCCGTCCCATTTCGTCGAGACCGACATGAGCGTGCGAAAGTTCGAGAGGCCATCTCGCCAGCGTCAATCTCGTCGCGCGGGATTAGCGCCGACGGCGGCGGCCCGTTCCGAAGATACTGCGGGTGATCTCGCGGCCGATCACCGTGCCCGCCGAACGCATCGCGCTCTTGAACGCCGGGCTGTTCATCACCTGATCCAGCACACCCGGTTCGGCCTTCTCCGGCGGAGGCATCGGTGGCAGGTCGATCCCGGTCGGCATCAGCGGCGGCAAGTCGACGGGCTCGGGCTCCGGCTCCGGCGGCGGGGCAAGTTTCGCCGCGAGCATCTCGTACGCGGACTGGCGGTCGATGGTCTGCCCGTACTTGGCGAACAGCGAACTCGATTGTGCCGCAGCCTTGATGGCGTCGGGACCGATGGTATCCATCAACGACTGCGGCGGACGCAGCCGAGTCCATGCCACCGGGGTGGGAGCGCCGCGCTCGGAGAGCACCGTGACGATGGCCTCGCCGATACCCAACGACGTCAGATCCGTTTCCAGATCGTAGAACTGAGTCTTCGGATAGGTGCGCACCGTCTTCGACAGCGCCTTCTGGTCGTCGGGGGTGAACGCTCGCAACGCATGCTGGATGCGCGCACCCAGTTGCGAGAGAACATCATTGGGCACGTCGGTGGGCAACTGGGTGCAGAAGAAGACGCCGACGCCCTTGGAGCGGATCAGCTTGACCGTCTGCTCGACCTGCTGCAGGAACGCCTTAGAAGCGTCCTTGAACAACAGGTGCGCCTCGTCGAAGAAGAACACCAGTTTCGGCTTGTCGACGTCACCCACCTCGGGCAGGTAGGTGAACAGGTCGGCCAGCACCCACATCAGAAACGTCGAGAACATCACCGGCCGAGCCGCCTGGTCGCCGAGCTCGAGCAGCGTGATCACGCCGCGACCCTGCGCGTCGACCCGTAACAGATCCGCCGGATCGATCTCTGGCTCGCCGAAAAACGTGTCGCCGCCGTCGGCTTCAAGGTTGACCAGGGCGCGCAGGATGACACCCGCGGTCTGTGAGGACACCCCGCCGATGGTCTTCAGCGTCTCTTTGCCCTCGTCACTGGTCAGATAGGTGATCACCGAGCGCAGGTCTTTGAGATCCAGCAGCGGGAGTCCCTGCTGGTCGGCCCAGTGGAAGATCAGACCGAGCGTCGACTCTTGAGTAGCGTTGAGCCCCAACACCTTCGACAACAGAATCGGACCGAACGCGGAAATCGTGGCGCGCACCGGGACTCCGACGCCCCCGGTGCCCAGCGAGAGGAACTCGACGGGAAACGGCGCACCGGTCCAGCCGTCATCGCCGGTGTCCTTGGCGCGCTGCAGGGTTCGGTCATTGGACTCCCCCGGCCGCGCCAATCCGGACAGGTCACCCTTGACGTCGGCCATCATGACGGGCACCCCGGCGGCAGACAGCTGCTCGGCGATCACCTGCAGCGTCTTGGTCTTGCCGGTCCCGGTGGCACCGGCAACCAGGCCGTGCCGATTCATCATCGCCAGCGGGATGCGGACCTGCGCCGCCGGATCGACCGCGCCTCCGACGATGATCGAGCCGAGGTCGAGCGCCTGCCCGGCGGTCGCGTAGCCGGCGGCGATCTGCTGGGCAGGGGTCACAGTCGATTCGCTGGTCATCGGCCGCCTCCGTCGTCGCTCGGGTGATGGCCGCTACGACACTACAAGCCAGCATGGGCTTAGGGTTGAGCGCTGTGCGTGAAGAACTGGTGTGGATCGACTGCGAGATGACCGGGCTCGACCTGCGGACCGACAAGCTCATCGAGATCGCGGCCCTGGTGACCGATGCGGAGCTGAATGTTCTCGGCGAGGGCATCGACGTCGTGATCCACGCCGACGACGAGGCACTGGACGGCATGATCGAGGTGGTGGCCCAGATGCACAGCCGGTCCGGCCTCACCGAGGAAGTCCGCGCGTCGGTCATCGACGTGCCGGCCGCCGAGGAACTCGTCATGGACTACATCCGCTCCCACGTCAAGCAGGCCAAGACCGCACCGCTGGCCGGGAATTCGATCGCCACCGACCGCGGCTTCATCGCCCGGGACATGCCGACGTTGGACAACTACCTGCACTACCGCATGATCGACGTCAGCTCGATCAAGGAGCTCTGCCGGCGCTGGTATCCGCGGATCTACTACGGCCAGCCGGAGAAGGGGTTGGCCCACCGCGCACTGGCCGACATCCGAGAGTCCATCCGCGAGCTGAAGTACTACCGGCGCACCGCGTTCGTGCCCCAGCCGGGGCCGTCGACCAGCGAAATTACCGCTGCGGCCGCCGAGATCGACGAGGTGCGCGGCGCGGATTCGGCTGAAGCGACCGACAACGGCTAGTATCGACGACGCTGCTGCCGCCTCCGGACGGCTCGCGGCGATGGTGGCTGTAGTTCAGTTGGTAGAGCACCAGGTTGTGATCCTGGCTGTCGCGGGTTCGAGTCCCGTCAGCCACCCCTACCAGTCAGGGAGCCGATCGGCTCCCTGACTTTTTTGTGCCACGACCGCGACCGGGAACGGTCGCGTGTCTCCGTGCGTTCACGTGGAGAGGCCCGCCACGGTCCCCTTATCCCCCTACCGTGGCGGGTCTCATGGCTGCGTATTGCCGATTCCTGAGGATGAGTAACGTCTCAATCGCCGAACCGTTCACGTCCTTGCGCATCATCCATCCACAGCGGCGCGCTCAGATCCAGACCGGACTCGCGTGCGGCCTCGCGCAGACGTGCGATGTAGTGCACCGCCTCGGCGTCGGCAAGCGCTCTCCGCACGGCGCTCCGCTTCTGCCGGATGTTCTCGGCGGCGATACCCACGACGAATAGGCCGAGGAATGCCCCCCGCCGGACACATTCCCCCGAACATCGACCAGGTGAGGTACGCCGATACCGCGATGCCCATGGGCAGCAGGCCAACCACGGCGATGATCGGGACGCCGGCGGGTTCGATGCTGAGCTTCAACAATCACCTCCGCACCCGACTAGTTACGGAAGCGTAGGTCGGCCGACTAAGAGCGAGCTAATAGTTCACTTATCACGGAGCAAGCTTTGTCTGTGGCCTGCGCGAGTCGGGCTTTCAGCGCTCTCGCGATCGGCTGCGTTCCCCAACTGTTCACGTGCCGTCGCGCCCTGGCAAAGATTGATGATTCAAAAGTTTTCCCACGGGGTATAGACCTGACCAACGGCTTGGCGTCGGGGGGACGCGTATCGCGAAGGGACCCGAGGGATGAGTGTTGACGGATTCGCTAAATTCGATGGTTCGCAGCAACTAGCTGCCTGGCTCGATCGACTTGACGCGTTCGTCACCGCACTCGATGCGATCGACGCCGACGATCCCTATAGCTTCTGCGAGGACGCGTGGGACATCTGGGAGAGTGCAGCAATCTCCAATCCCCCGCCGGCCACCGATCCGGCAATGCTTCTTGTGCTGGGCGTAATTGAGGTTTTGGCCGAGGCGATGACGTCGACGGCCCGAGATCGTCACAGCTCGACCACAGGCGACGTCCAACCGACGCTCTCTGGGGCCCATGCGTCGCTCATCGACCAGTTGGATGCGGTGCGCAGAGAATGCGAGCGGTGGCAGCATGAAGGTTTGCCAGCCCCAGCCACTGTCAAGGCGAGGAGCGCCACCGCGATGGCCGGATTGCAGGTTGCCACCAAGTTCGGCAACCAGCTTTCGGCGTAGCACCAACGATTTGTTCCTGCCTCTGGTCAGTCCGGACAAGTGTCCGCTCTGACCAGCGGATCGATTTCCCCCGTCACGCGTCCTCACGAGCACCGATCTGGCTCTCGAAGATGGCGAAACGGTAAAGATTCCGTCTGTTCGTCGCAGTTAAGCGGAATAATTATCCGATCTTGAGTTACCGTCGGGTAATAACTGCATCGCTTAGCTGGGGGGTTGCAGTATGGACGGTCATCACACCATCGCAGACGCTGGGGGTTCCCCGGCCGACGCCGGGCGTCTGGGCGTCTGGACAGACCGACTCGACGCCTTCCGCGCCGCCCTCGGCGCGGTCGACGCGGACGATCCCTTCGACTACTGCGCCGATGCCTGGGAGATCTGGCAGGGCGCCGCGGCTGCCGATCCCCCGCCGGCGGGGGACCCAGCCGTCTTGGTCGTCCTCGGCGCCCTTCAGGCATTGGCACATGCGATGACGTCGGTGACGCTCGATTACTACCGCACGGCGGACGTCCGCGACCGGATGACCCTCTCGGCGGTGCACGCCTCGCTCAAGCACTGCCTGTCCGCGCTGCGGCGGGAGTGCGGGCGCTGGCTCGACGAGGGCGCCCCACCAGCCGGTGAGATCACGGCTCGCAGCAGCGAGCTGATGGCCAGCCTGCAGGCGTCCGGCGCGCGGGCGACGAATGACACCGGCATCATGTTCGACAAGGTGTGTGCACTCACCGACACCGAGAACAGACGGTACCGCGAGGCATACGACCGACTGCGCACGATGGTGAACCGAGATTTGTTGCAGCACATCATCATTGAGAGCGATACCTTGTCCGATGTGGTAACCGGGATCGTGCTCGATCTGCAGACCACGCACGGGTCGACGTTCGACGAGAGCATCACCGCGGAGCGCCGACGCGCAATCGGAGCGGCGCTGTCCTCAGTCACCGGCGCGCTGCACAGGCACCGTGAGCAATCGGTAACAAACGCGGTGAAAGCCTTCGGCCACAACAGCGTCCAGGCCACGGCGGTCAGCGCTTTGTTCGACGATCTGAAGGAATCATCGTTCGACTACCGCTGGCTGAGCGAGCTGCACGACTGGTTGCAGCACGACGACGCTGATGCACTGCGGTTTCAATTCACCGCCCGTCGGCTCGGCGAGCCGCACGTGGACGTCCACCTCGATCGCCAGAAGATGGCGGAGTGCGCGAACCAGCCGGGCCGGAGGTGGCTTGCGCCCGACGAGCTGGCGGTGATGACCCGCGATCCGAGCGTGCTGGACATGGTCAAAGCGATCCAGCCGAAGATGAATGCCGTACAGGCGCAGATCGACACGATCATGTACCCGACCGTCGCGGAAGACGTTGCGGCCGTGAAACAATTGATCGGCCGCTTCGGCGGTCAACGAGGCTTGGACGCGGTGAAAACCGCGCCCGGGTCCATCCACGAACCATGGACTCCCCCGCACCTGTCACCGCGCGTGCTGTCGTTCGTCCGAACCTTCGACGAGCGTCGCTAAGCGTTGGCGTTGCCGGCTTTCCACTGTTGCCACGGAATGTTCCAGTCGCCGAGGCCCTCGGTGCCCGGCAATGTCGAACCGACGGTGTTGCGGACTTCGACGATGTCCCCGCGCTTGGTGTTGTCGTAGAACCACCGCGCATTGCTCGGGCTGGCGTTCAGGCAGCCGTGGCTGGTGTTGGAGTACCCCTGCGCTCCCACCGACCACGGCGCGGAGTGGACGTAGATGCCGCTGTAGGACATCTGGGTGGCCCAATCCACTTCGGTGCGATAGCCGTTGGGCGAGTTGGACGGAACACCATACGTCGACGAATCCATGATCATGTGGGACAGCCGGTCGCCGACGATGTAGACGCCGTTGTTGGTGGGCGTGCTGTTCTTGCCCATCGAGATCGGGATGGTCTTGACGACCTCGCCGTTGCGCCGGACGGTCAGCTGTTTGGTGTTGTCGTCGGCGGTCGCGATCACCTCGTCACCGATGGTGAAGCGCGACGACAGGTTCTGCTGGCCGAACAGCCCGTCGCCAAGATCGACCCCGTAGGTGTTGGCCTGAACGTCGACGGTGGTGCCCGGCTTCCAGTAGTTCTGCGGACGCCAGCGCACCTCACGGTTGTTCAGCCAGTAGAAGGCGCCCTCGACGGGCGGGTTGGTGGTCACCTTGATCGCGCGCTCGGCCGCCAGGCGGTTCGGGATGTTCTCATCGAAGCGCACCGCGATCGGCTGACCGACGCCGACGACCTCGCCGTCGCCCGGCAGCAGGTACGGCATGGTCAGGTTTTCCGGGGATTGTGTCTCGAAGGTCAGTTTCTCGGTCGTCACGCCGCCGAGGCCCAGTGACTGGGCGCTCAGCGTGTAGCTCTTGTTGTAGCCCAGCGGTTCGCTGGTCGACCACGTGACGCCGTCCGGGCTCAGCGTGCCGGCCACCTGCTTGCCGGACTCGTTGACCATCGTCACCGACCCGAGCACCCCGCCGGTAGCGCTCACCGTGACCGGGCGGTCGAGCGGCACGTCGACCGCGCCGTCCTTGACCGACACCGTCAGCTGAGGAACGAGCAGGTCGCCGTAGGGCGTGCCCTTGTCCGCGATGACCTTCACCGGGGCGGGGGCCGGGGCATTGCTACTGCACCCGCTGAGACCGATCAGCAGGGCGGGAATGATTGCCAACGCTGCAAGCCGGGTCCGAGACCGCGGCCGGTTCACCGTGCCGACCTGCCACATACCGCCCTCAATCTTGCTAGCTGTGCGAACGCTGGGAATGATTGGCAATAGTCTAAGGGAATCTGCGGCTTGGTGACGACCACGCAGATCAGCGGCTCGACGCCGGCACCAGCCGGATTTCATGTTCGGTACTGGTGTTTGTTATTGTCGCTCACGCGGTTCACGCGCCGTTAGCTCAGTTGGTAGAGCAGCTGACTCTTAATCAGCGGGTCCGGGGTTCGAAACCCTGACGGCGCACTTCAGAACGAAAACCCTGCCTCGGCGGGGTTTTCGTCATTTTTCGCCCCGCTCACTTCGGATGAAGAATGGGTGTCTTCGACGCAACGCGAACGTCGACGCTGAAGTACTGAATGCTTGGCGCCTCGGCGACGATGATCTCCCTGAGCCGCGCGAAGACCTTGTCCAGCGCCTCCAGCGCGTCGGTCTCCCCCGGCACTATCGACACACCGATGTCGAACCAGTGGCCACCGTATCGGGTGATTCCATGCGCGAAGCCCGGAAGCTCGCTGTGCTCCTCGGGGTCCCACGAGACGACTTCAACTGCCTTATCGGTCATGCCTCTATCTTCATGAGGGCCTACGTCCGCGTTAAGGGACTTTCGGCATCCAACTCGTGCAACTGGTCGTCAGAACCACCCGCCGGCCGTTTGCAGCGACTTCACAGAATGGCCTCCGCGCACCGCGCGCGGGTGACAGAATTGGCCTCACCGTCAGTTGACTGACCACCTTCCGGGGGGCACCCATGGTGCACGCCAAATACGTTGTGCGCGTTGGTATCATCGCGGCCGCGCTGATCTTCGGCTGGGCGCTGCTGTCCTCGCCGGGTGTTGCGATCGCCGACACCACCTCCGACTCCGGCTCGACGGCGACGCACGCACCGCGGACCGGTCGGGCTGCGCCGCGACCTCGACCGCAATCCGCGACTGCCCGGAAGATCCCCGCCGCCTCGGCGCAGACGGCCGCGTCCACGATCCCGCGCATACAGCTCGCCAACGCCAGGCCGGTGGCGACAGCCAGATCGGCCAACTCGATCGTCTCGGACGTCACCGCGTGCGCCTGCAATCTCCTCAAGACGGTGGCGACCTACGGCGCGCTCTTCGTGTCCGATCTTCGGCCACCGAACATTCCGCCGCCGCCACCGGATCCGTTCGGCGCATGGGCAGTGCTGGGCTGGGTGCGCAAACAAGCCGAGGACGCCGTCGAGCAGATCGCCGCACAGCCCGTGGTCAAGCAGGTTGTGCGGGCGGTGGAACGCCTCGCCGAACGGACCTACGACGCGATCATGGCGTGCGGGACGACGCCCAACGGTGCAACCGTGTTCGAGCGCACACCAATCGCATCGGGTTTGTCGAGTCCGACCGACTTCGTCGTCCTACCCGACGGTCGCATCCTGATCACCGAAAAAGCGGGTGCGATCCGGGTGTACCAGAACGGTGCGCTGAGCCCCGACCCACTCCTGGTCCTGCCGACGCGAACCGAGGGCGAACGCGGACTGCTCGGTATCGCGGCCGACCCGCACTTCGCCGATAACGGCTATGTCTACGTCGCGTACACCACCACCGACGCGCACTACCAGCTGTCCCGGTACACCGTGACCGCCGAGGGCATCAACCCCAACTCGGTACTGCCGCTGTTCCGTTCGGTCGACGAGGAGGCCAACAACCATCAGGGCGGTGAGTTGACGTTCGGGCCCGACGGCAAGCTCTACTGGGGCATCGGTGACAACACCGTCGGCGCCAACGCCCAAGACCTGTCCAATATCCACGGCAAAATCCTGCGGTTGAACCCGACGGATGGGTCTGCACCGCAGGACAATCCGTTCGTCAACACCGCAGGGGCCGTGCCGCAGATCTGGGCCTACGGCCTGCGAAACCCGTTCCGTATCGCGTTCACCCCCGACGGCAGGCTACTGGCCGGAGACGTCGGCAACAACGCCGTGGAAGAGCTGGACCTCATCACCAAAGGCGGCAACTACGGCTGGCCGAACGCCGAAGGCACCTGCGCCAGTTGCACTTCCATCAACCCGATCTACACCTACGACCACTCCACCGGGAACGCGGCCATCACCTCGGTGCTGCTCTACACCGGTGACGCCTTCGGTCCGAGCTTCCAGAACACGGTGTTCATCGCCGACTACATCCGCGGCTGGATCAAGGTGCTGTCGTTCAATTCGACCTACTCGACGCTGCTGGGCGTGACGAGCTTCGACAACACGGCGGGCAGCACCGTCAAGCTGGCTCAAGGAATCGACGGCACCATTTACCAGCTGACGATCTTCCCGGGCGAGCTATCCATTCTGAGTCCTGCTGGCTAGCGTCTAGATTCATGCCTGACCTGGCGACGCTCTTCGCCGACATCGTCGGAACGACCCATCTGCTGACCGGTGACGCCATCAGCGACGACTACGGCCACGACGAGGCGTTGACGATCCCGCCTCAGCGCGCCGCCTATCTCGCGAAGCCCGCCACCGCCGAGGAGGTCGCCGCGCTGCTGAAGACCGCGACCGAACACCACGTCCCGGTCACCGCGCGCGGATCGGGCTGTGGCCTGTCCGGTGCGGCACAACCGGTGGCCGACGGCCTGCTGATCTCGTTCGAGCGGATGAACGCGATCCTGGAGATCGACACCGACAATCACGTCGCGGTGGTCCAGCCCGGCGTCACGCTGACCGAACTCGATGCCGAGACCGCCCAGGTGGGATTGAGCTACACGGTCTACCCCGGCGAGCTGTCCTCCAGCGTCGGTGGCAACGTCGGGACCAACGCAGGCGGCATGCGAGCCGTGAAGTACGGCGTCACGCGCCACAACGTACTCGGCCTCCAGGCCGTCCTGCCCACCGGCGAGATCATCCGCACCGGCGGCAAGATGTCGAAGATCTCCACCGGATACGACCTCACCCAGCTGATCATCGGCTCCGAGGGCACGCTCGCCTTGGCGACCGAGGTCACCGTCAAACTCGTGCCCCGGCTGGCGCACAGCGCGACCGTGCTGGCTCCGTTCGGCGACTTCGACCAGGTCATGGCCGCTGTGCCGAAGCTCATCTCAAGCGGACTGAACCCGACGATCGTCGAGTACATCGACAACATCGTGATGGCCGCTATCGTGAACGCCGAGAAACTGGAACTGGGCATCCCCGAGCAGATCCGCGACATGTGTGCGGCCTACCTGGTCGTCGCTCTGGAGAACAACCACACCGACCGTCTCGACGAGGACGCCGCGACGCTGGGCGGGCTGCTCAGCGACTGGGGCGCGCTGGATGCCTATGTGCTGCAGGGTAATTCGGCTCGCCGATTGATCGTGGCCCGGGAGAACGTGTTCTGGACGGCCAAGGCGATCGGCGCCGACGACATCATCGACGTCGTGGTTCCCCGAGCCTCGATGCCGGAGTTCCTGCGCCGGGCCCGCGATATCGCCCTGGCCGAGGGCATCGGCATGAGCGGATGCGGGCATGCCGGTGACGGCAATGTGCACGGCGTGCTGTTCTGCAAGGACCCGAAGCTCCGCAAGAAGCTGCTCACCGACATCTTCGCGATGGGAATGTCGCTGGGCGGTGCGATCTCCGGTGAGCACGGCGTCGGGCGGGCCAAAGCCGACTATTTCTGCGAGCTGGAGGATCCGGCCAAGCTGGCGTTGATGCAGCGGATCAAGCACAGCTTCGACCCCGCCGGCATCCTCAACCCGGGCGTGGTTTTCGTCTAGCGCATCCCTTGACCGGTGCTCGCCGGGGCTGCTAAACATGGCACCACCCGAGAGTTTGAGCGATCGCTCAGCACCCGACGGGCCACGACTGGGGATGGACATGGCGATTGCGAATGACACCGTCTACTACGACCCCTACGACGTCGGCATCGTCGCCAACCCGTATCCGGTGTACGCCCGCCTGCGCGACGAGGCGCCGATCTACCACAACGAGCGCTATGACTTTTGGACGCTGTCGCGGCACTCCGACGTCGAGGCCGCGCTGTCGAACTGGGAGACGTTCTCCAACAGCCGCAGCGACATCCTGGAGCTGATCAAGTCGGACTTCGACATGCCCGGTGGCGTGATGATGTTCCAGGATCCGCCCGCCCACACCCAACTGCGGGGGCTCATGTCGCGGGTGTTCACTCCTCGGCGGATGGCTGAGATCGAAGACCAGATCCGGCGGTACTGCGTCGGCTGCCTCGATCCGCTGGTCGGCTCCGGCGGCTTCGACATCATCGCCGAACTGGCCTCGATGATGCCGATGCGGGTGATCGGCATGCTGCTGGGAATCCCAGAGTCCGAACAGGTTTCGGTACGCGATGCCAACGACGCCAACCTGCGCACCAAACCCGGCACCCCGATGAAAGTCGCCGATCCCGACCGCATCGCCGACGGCCGGATCTACGCCGACTACGTCGAGTGGCGCTCACACAACCCGTCCGATGATCTGATGACCGCGCTGCTCAACGTCGAATTCACCGACGACGACGGCGTCACCCGCAAGCTGACCCGCAAAGAGGTGCTGCACTACACCCAAGTGGTGGCGGGCGCCGGCAACGAGACCACGGGCCGGCTGATCGGCTGGCTGGCCAAGGTGCTCGCCGAGCACCCCGACCAACGCTGCGACGTACTCAACGACCGCTCGCTGCTGAACCGCACGATCGACGAGACCCTGCGCTTCGAACCGACCGGGCCCCACGTCGGGCGCTACGTCATCGCCGACTTCGAGTGCTATGGCACGACGGTGCCCGCCGGCAGCGCGATGCTGCTGCTGTTCGGGGCCGCCAACCGCGATCCGCGGCGCTACGACAACCCCGATGTGTTCGACATCCACCGCGAGACGATCAGCCACCTCACGTTCGGCAAGGGCGTGCACTACTGCCTCGGCGCGAACCTGGCGCGCCTCGAAGGGCGGGTGGCACTCGACGAGTTGCTCAACCGCTTCCCCGAATGGGACATCGATTACGCAGGCGCCAAGCTGGCGCCCACCTCGACCGTGCGGGGCTGGGAACGGCTGCCGATCGTGCTGCCCTGATCCGATTTGCGAAGTTGCCGGGCGCTTCGCGGACAGCGGGTGGCATCGGCTGTGAGATGGATCGCTGTGAATCTGCTGGGCAAAATCTCAAGGCAGCTGATTGACCAGCGCGAATACCCGTAAATAGATAACCGGCAGCGCCGTCGCAGACGAAAAGTAGCGCTTTGTGCTGCACTTATTCGGAACACGGTGTTATAGTCGGCGTTAGCTGCACTGACCAGCAGCCGCCAACGGACACACCGTCCAGTGACGAAGTGAGGACTTAGCCGCATGAAGCCGGAAAACCTCGTTCCCCACCCCCAGGGCGAGGTAGCTCCGCAGGCACCCGCACCGGTGACGCCGTTGCACGTGCACAGCTGCGGCCGGCTCGGTCTCACGGCCAATCCCCCCGGTTTCCGCCGCTCGTTCGGCGATTGGCTGCGCCGCCGCTAGTCGCGGTCGACAACCCGGCCCGGATTCACCCACGACGCGGCCGCCCCGATCACCATCATCACCGCCGCGGCGATGAACACCACCGTCAAACCCGCGTGGAACGGTCCCGAAATCAGATGCGGGAAGAACTCCTTGCCAGTCAGCACCGAGGCGTTGACCCCCGGCTGATTCACCGTGTCACCCATGAGCTCGCCGATCGGGTTGTACCCGAGGAACGCCGCAAACAGGCTGCCCACGGGCGGCAGCTCTGCGATGCGGTGCGCCTCGGCCATCGAGACGCCCTGCTGCTGAAGCCCGGTGCTCAAGGTGCCCGGCAGCGTCTTGGCCAGACCGGCGATCATCAGCGAGAAGAAGATGCCGATCGACAGCGACATCCCGGCGTTGGTGAATGTCGCCCGAATCCCGGAGGCGGCACCCCGCTCCGAAGCCGGCACGCTGGACATGATCGCCGCGGTGTTCGGCGAGGTGAAGATGCCGCCACCCAAGCCGTTGAGGAAGACCAGCAGACCGAAGACCCAGAAGCTGAAGTTCACCGGAATGACCATCAGCGCAAGGAAAGTCGCGGCCATCAACAGCATCCCGCCGATGGCGAACGGCCGGGAACCGAATTTGTCGGACAGCGTCCCCGATAGCGGCCCGGCCACCAGGAAGCCGAGCGTCATCGGCAGCAGATAAATGCCCGACCACAAGGGCGTCGCCTCAAAGCTGTAGCCATGCAACGGCAACCAGATGCCCTGCAGCCAGATGATGAGCATGAACTGCAGTCCCCCGCGCCCGACCGCGGCCATCAGGCCGGCGAGATTGCCGAGGGCAAACGGCTTGGATGCGAACAAGCGGATGTCGAGCATCGGTACGCGCACCCGGAGTTCGACGAGGCAGAGCACGGCCAACAGCAGCACGCCCGTGCCGATCGCGCCGAGCACCCAGGGATTGGTCCAGCCGGTAGGGTGCCCGCCGTAGGGCTGGATGCCGTAGGTGATGCCGGCGAGCAGCACGGTGAATCCCACCGCGAACAGCGCCGTGCCGGACCAATCCAGTCGCGCCGGGGTACGCACCCCGACCTCCACCAAAGACCGGAAACTCCACAGAGTTCCGGCCAGTCCGAGCGGTACACCGACCCAGAAGACCGCCCGCCAATCCCACTGCGACAACAGTCCGCCGATCAGCAGGCCCAGGAACTGCCCGGCGATTGCGGCGACCTGGTTGACGCCGAGGGCCATGCCCCGCTGGCGGCTGGGAAAAGCGTCGGTGAGGATCGCCGCCGAGCACGCCATCAGCATCGCGCCGCCGACACCCTGGACCACCCGCCAGCCGATCAGCCAGACGGCGCCGCCGGTGAGGCGAAAAGGGTCGAACGACAAGGCAATTGCCGCGATCGTGAATACCACGAAGCCGAGGGTGTAGATGCGGACGCGGCCGAAGATGTCACCCAGGCGGCCCAGCGGCACCACCAGCACAGCGGTCGCGACGAGATATCCCATCAGCATCCACAGCAGGTAGCCGACATTCCCCGGCGCCAGCGGGTTGAGCCCGACGCCGCGGAAGATCGCCGGCAGCGAGATCAACACGATCGAGGAATTGATCGAGGCCAGCAGCGCGCCGAGCGTGGTGTTGGACAGCGCCACCCACTTGTACCGGGGATGCTCTTGGTCCATCCGCTGGCGGCGGCGTGCGGTCTCGGTAACCCCCTCGTGCTTCGTATCGGCGACCGGCGCATCGGTCATCACGTCTGTGCTTGTCACTGTCGACTTCCCTTCGGCTCCGATCCAGGGATAGCCAAAACATTCGTTAACTATGTAAATGACTTCCTGTGGATTCGCCCACGGGCATGAACCGGTTAACTCCGGGGTAAATCAGGGCCGTGACCAACAACGGAATCACCTCGGCAGCCCGGCTGAACCGACCGTTGTTGCAAGAACTGCTGTCGGCATACGGCCCGGTTGGCCAGGAAGACGCCGTCCGCGACATTTGCCGCCGCGAACTCGAGCCGCTGGTGGATGAGGTGTGGATCGACGAGGCCGGCAACCTCGTCGGCCTGGTGCGTGGCACCGGCGAGGACGACGACCTCGGCCCGATCCGAGTGATGGCCCACCTCGACGAGCTGTCCATGCTCGTGAAGAGGGTGGAGTCCGACGGATCGCTGCATGTGACCCAGCTGGGCACGATGTATCCGGGGAACTTCGGGCTCGGGCCCGTCGCGGTGCTGGGCAACCACCAGGTGATCCCCGGCGTGCTGACGCTGGGCTCCGAGCACACCACCCAGGAGAGCCAGCGGATCTGGGAGACCAAACCCGACCAGGGGGACAAATCCCTGGACTGGAGCCACGTCTACGTGTTCACCGGCCGCACCACCGAGGAACTCACCGCCGCCGGTGTGCGTCCGGGCACCCGGGTGTGCGTCGACGGCAGCAAGCGCCTCCTCTTTGAGGTCGGCAAGTTCCTGGGTTGCTACTTCATGGATGACCGCGCCTGCCTAACTGCGATGCTGGAGACTGCCCGACTCCTCTGCGAGGGCGAGCGACGGCCCGCGCGCGACATCTACTTCGTGGGCACGGTCAGCGAAGAGATCGGCGGCATCGGCGGTACGTACGCCAGCCGCACACTGCCCGGCGAGATCACCCTGGCCCTCGAAGTCGGCCCCACCGAGCAGGAGTACTCGACATCGGTCACCGGTGGCCCGATCGTCGGCTATAGCGACCAGCAGAGCATCTACGACAAGTCGGTCGCCGACCGGCTGATGGACATCGCCACTGAGCTCGGCTTCTCCCCGCAGGCCGCCGTGTTGGGAGCCTTCGAATCCGATGCCTCGCACTCAGTTTCGGCCGGCCAGACCGCCCGTTCCGGGCTGCTGTGCCTACCAACGTTGAGCACGCACGGCTATGAGGTCGTCGCCGTCGACGCGATCCCGGCAATGTCCGAGGTGCTGCTCACCTTCCTGCTCGACACACGTATCCCGGGGAGCCGACGATGACCGCAGGCGCACAGGCCAAGACGATCACCACCAACGTCCCCGCGCGGCTGGATCGACTGCCCTGGTCGAGGTTTCACTGGCGAGTCGTCATCGGCCTGGGGTCAGCCTGGGTGCTCGACGGCCTCGAAGTCACCATGGTCGGCAATGTCTCGGCGCGCCTGACCGAACCCGGTAGCGGGCTTGCCATCACCGCTGGGCAGATCGGCATCGCGGCCGCGATCTACGTCGTCGGCGCCTGTGTGGGCGCGCTGGTGTTCGGTCAGCTCACCGACCGATTCGGCCGCAAGAAGCTCTTCCTGTTGACGCTCGGCCTCTATCTGGCGGCCACGGTCGCCACCGCGTTCTCGTTTGCGCCCTGGTATTTCTTCCTCACCCGCTTCCTCACCGGGGCCGGCATCGGCGGTGAGTATGCCGCGGTCAATTCGGCTGTGGACGAACTGATTCCGGCGCGCAACCGCGGCCGGGTCGACCTGGCGATCAACGGGTCCTACTGGCTGGGCGCAGCGTTGGGCGCCGCGGGTTCACTGGTCCTGCTCAACGGGGACTGGCTGCCACTGAACCTCGGCTGGCGACTGGCCTTCGGCATCGGCGCCACGTTCGGTCTGGTGGTGCTGCTGGTCCGGCGCAACGTTCCGGAAAGCCCGCGCTGGCTGTTCATCCACGGCCGCGAGGAGGAGGCCGAGCGCATCGTCGACGAGATCGAACGCGATGTCGTCGAGCGCACCGGCGCGGATCTCGACGAGCCGGACCGCGAACTGACCATCCATCAACGCCACACCATCGGCTTCCGCGAGATCGCGCATGTGGCGTTCACCCGCTACCCGAAGCGCGCGGTCCTCGGCCTCGCCTTGTTCGTCGGTCAGGCGTTCCTGTACAACGCCGTCACGTTCAACCTCGGCACCCTGCTCAATGGCTTCTACGGTGTCTCATCCGGAATCGTGCCCGCGTTCTTCATCGTATGGGCCGCAGGCAATTTCACCGGGCCACTGATCCTGGGACGGTTGTTCGACACCGTCGGGCGCAAACCAATGATTGCGCTGTCCTATCTCGGATCGGCGGCGATCACCGTCGTTCTCACCGCGGTGTTCCTCGCCCAGACCGGCGGCTTATGGGGCTTCATGGGCGTACTCGTGGTCACCTTCTTCCTGGCCTCGTCGGGGGCGAGCGCGGCATATCTGACGGTCAGCGAGATTTTCCCGATGGAGACCCGCGCGTTGGCCATCGCGTTCTTCTATGCCGTGGGGACCGCGATCGGTGGGATCACCGGTCCGCTGCTGTTCGGTCAGCTGATCGGGTCGGGTGAGCGGGGCCTGGTGGCCGTGGCGTTCCTGATCGGCGCGGTGGTGATGGCCATCGGCGGACTGGTCGAACTCGTCTGGGGTGTGAACGCGGAGGGTCGCCAGCTCGAGGACATCGCCGCACCGCTGACGTCCGCCGACGAGGCGAAGCCGTGAGCGCCGTCTGCCAGGTCCTGGGCCACCGGATCGCCTTTGTCGCCGACGGTCCGGTGTTGCGTTGGGCATGCGAAAGAGACTGCGGCACAGCGGGTCATAAGACTTACACGAGTGCCGCCGATGCCGATCGCTACGCGACGGCGTTCAATCGCCGCGACAGTGACGCGATCGGCAGGCGCGCTCCGCTGATCGGGTTGCTACCACTGCGGCTGTGGCGGCTGTTCCGACGGAACTAACCGTTACGGATGCGGCGCACCACCACGATGATGGTCACCACGCTGACGCCGGCCAGCGCCGCGGCCACCGGAGGCTTCTTGACGAAGCGCAGCACCGCGGCCTTGACGTCGTCGGCGATGCGCTGGGGGTTCGCGCGCTCGGCCAGCGAGTCCACCGTGACCGCCAGCCGGTCACGCGCCTGGTCGATCTCGGCCTTGATGACCTCGGGGTCCCGGTCCGCCACTTCAGTCCTCCAAACTGCCGCCCTGCCGAACTACCCTAGATCAACCCGGGCTAACCCCGATGCACCGGTAGATGAAGGGATCACTAGGTGACCGAGACAGCACGCCTCGAAGTTGGCGACAAAGCACCGGCGTTCAGCCTGCTCGACGCCGAGGGAAAGACCGTGAAGCTGTCCGACTTCAAAGGCCGCAAGGTGATCGTGTACTTCTACCCGGCCGCGATGACCCCCGGCTGCACCAAGCAGGCCTGCGACTTCCGGGACAGCCTGGCTGAGCTCAACGGCGCAGGCATCGACGTCGTCGGGATCTCCCCCGACAAGCCCGAGAAGCTGGCCAAGTTCACCGAGCGCGACGAGCTGACGTTCCCGCTGCTGTCGGACCCCGACAAGAAGGTCCTCACCGAGTGGGGCGCCTACGGCGAGAAGAAGATGTACGGCAAGACCGTGCAGGGCGTGATCCGGTCGACGTTCGTGGTCGACGCCAACGGCAAGATCGAGGTGGCCCAGTACAACGTCAAGGCCACCGGTCACGTCGCCAAGCTGCGCCGCGACATCGCGGTCTAATGCTCGCCCGTCGCGCGGGGCCACGCGCTCAGTGGACCAGCGTGTAGGTCACAGACTCCGTCGGGCTGCCCTTGTACTGTTTGATTGCCGCACTGGGCTGTTGGCCAAGCGCGGACGCATCGAAGGCCGCTGCATACGGCAGATAAACATCCTTGCCGTGCGCGGCCAGGCCGCTGAGCGTTCCCTCTCCAGGCACGATGTACAAGATCTTCGTCGCGCGGTTGTCCGCAGCCTTTTTCTCAGCGCGTGCGAGGTCGGCCTTGGCTTGCGCCAAGAAGCCGCCGAAAGGACGCCAGCCGAAAATGCTGAAATTCGCCACAGCGACTCGCGCCCGGGCAAGCTCAATAGCGGTTCTATTCCCATCTTGATACGAGGGAACGGTGCCCGGCTTGTTGCCCGCTGACGGCACCGGGTCATTCTTGGCCTGAATGTTGATCACATATGGGATGCCGCTCCACGAACTGTCCACCCATGGAGTGACCTGCTCCGGATACTCGCCAACCTTTTTCACCAGCGGAGAAGCGAAGGTGACAACAGTGGTGACTTGCGACCTGTACTTTCCGCCGGTTGCATAAAACTGCATTTGCTGTCCGCCGTTGCTCAGACCCACCAACATGATCACGGCGTCGCCACCGAGGTTCCGGTCCTCGATGAATTTGTCTATGTACTGTCCAACCTGCGAATACTGCGTACCGCTGATATTTGCCACTATGGCATTCAATGACGACTGCGTCAGCGGTCCGTCCCCTGATATTCCGGACATGTACACGACTACACGCGGAATTGCGTGTGGATATTCAAGTAGGTCGATCTTGATTGTGTCAGGAGTCTCCGGAATCCCGTCGAGCAATGTGGCTGCCGTCAACGTGTCGACAGCCTGTGCACTGGCGGCGGGTCTGATCGTCGCGGTGGCAGCCGGAGCGACCTGGCTGACGGCCCGCGCATTGATGCGACGCGCGGAAAACGCAGTCGTCGTGGGGCTGCTGCCCGCCACATCATCGCTCTTGACGCGACTCAGCTCTGGCGTGCGCGTGCGCTTGACCCCGACCGAGCTCTTCGCCCGCTCCGACCGCCCACTGCTCGGCGCGTGATCCTTTGTCGCGCTTCGCGAGGATCCCGCGGCCGATCCGCTCTCGGTACCGGGATCGGCGTTGGCGACACCGGCACCGCCCGCCATCGCCCCAGCCACACCGAGCGTGATGGCACCGGCTCCCAGCCACGTGCGCGGCTCCGTCAACCTTGCCCTCGCTCGATGACGCGCCGACTCGTTCCGATTGTCAGACAACGAAGTACGGCCTGAGTCTCGGTGCGCACGCATCTAAAGAGTCTCCATCGCTTGATCTTTCGCCAACCCCGCGCAGTGCCGCTATTGACGCGAGCGTCGACAGATGACGTTCACAGGCTAATGACAGTTATCAGTCCTGACCACCATTTGAACGGCGTTTACTCGTCCACAACAAACACAGGTAGCGGACTACGCGCGAGCAGCTGTCAGCGCGCGCCCAGTTTCCCCAGCAGCAGCGCCTCGGTGGTGGCGGCCCGCTCCAACACCCCGAGGTGCAGACTCTCGTTGATGCTGTGCGCCTGGGTACCGGGGTCCTCCACGCCGGTGACCAGGATCGTGGCGTCGGGGAACGCGGTGGCGAACTCGGCGATGAACGGGATCGAGCCGCCCATGCCCATGTCGACGACGTCGACGCCCCAGGCCTCCCGGAAGGCGGCCCGCGCCGCGTCGTACACCGGCCCGCTGGCATCGATCGCGTACGGCTGGCCGACGTCGCCCGGGATGACGCTGACGTGCGCACCCCACGGGGCATGCTGCTCGAGGTGGCGGCGCAGCGCATGCAGATGAGCCGCCGCGTCCCCGCCGGGTGGCACCCGCATACTGACCTTCGCGCGGGCGCGCGGGATCAGGGTGTTCGACGCCTTGGCGACCGGTGTGGTGTCGATGCCGATCACGGTGATCGCCGGCTTGGCCCACATGCGCTGCGCCACACTGCCCGAGCCGATCTCCTGCACCCCGTCGAGCAGTCCGGATTCGGTGCGCACCCACTGCTGGCCGCGGTCGACGTCGGCAGCAGTCGATTCGTGCAGGCCGTGCACGGCAACATTGCCGTCGTCGTCGTGCAGGCTGGCCAGCAGACGCACCAGCACACTGAGCGCGTCGGGCACGACGCCGCCCCAGAGCCCCGAGTGCAGTCCGTGGTCCAGGGTGGCGACCTCCACCACGCAGTCGGCCAGACCCCGCAATGACACTGTCAGAGCCGGGATTTCGGCGGTCCAGTTGTCCGAGTCGGCGATCACGATGACGTCGGCGGCCAGCTTGTGTTTGTGGGCCGCCAGCAACGCGCCGAGCGACGGCGAACCGGACTCCTCCTCCCCCTCGACGAACACCGTCACACCGACCGGCGGATTGCCGTTGTGCGCGCGGAACGCCGCCAGGTGGGTGGCGATGCCGGCCTTGTCGTCGGCAGTTCCGCGGCCGTACAGGCGGCCGTCCCGCTCGGTCGGTTCGAAGGGGTCCGAATCCCATTGCGACGGTTCACCTTCGGGTTGTACATCGTGATGGGCGTACAACAGCACCGTCGGCGCACCGGGCGGCGCGGGATGGTGCGCGATCACCGCGGGCGCACCACCCTCGGCGACGATCTCGACCTGTTCGAAGCCGGCGCCGCTCAGCAGATCGGCAACCGCTTGTGCGCTGCGGTGCACCTCGTCGCGCCGGGCCGGGTCGGCCCACACCGACTGGATGCGGACCAGATCCTCGAGATCAGCCCGCACGGAGGGAAGCACCGCCTGCACGCGTTCGACGAGATTGCTCATAAGAGACGACCCTACCCAGGAGGCCTGTTGCGCGAGCAGACGCAGAATCGCATGATTCAGGGCGCAGTCATGCGAGTCTGCGTCTGCTCGCCGAAAGGGGAATGACGGTGCGAATCAATCTGACCAGTGTGCTCGTCGACGACCAGGACAAGGCGCTGAAGTTCTACACCGAGGTCCTCGGGTTCACGACCAAGCACGACATCCCGATGGGCGAGCACCGCTGGATCACCGTGGTATCGCCGGACGACCCGGATGGCACTGAACTCGTCCTGGAACCCGACAGCCATCCCGCGGTGAGACCGTTCAAAGAGGCATTGGCCTCCGACGGAATCCCTTTCACCTCGTTCGCTGTCGACGACGTCGCGGCGGAATTCGCCCGGCTGCAGGCGCTCGGGGTGCGATTCACCCAGGAGCCCGTAGACATGGGGCCGGTCACCACTGCGGTCCTCGACGACACCTGTGGTAACCTGATCCAGATCGCCCACCAGGCGGGCTGAGCGCTAGGCCGTCTCCAGGATGGCCACCGCCGCAGCGGTGTCCCCCTCGTGGGTCAGCGACACGTGGATGGTGACCTCGGCCAGATGCTTGGCAATGTCGCCGGTGAGCCGAACCTTCGGCCGGCCCCACATATCGGTGATCACCTCGATATCGCGGTGAATACCCTCCGGCAGCACCGGACGCTGTGCGAACCGCGACCCCGACCACGCCTTGATGACGGCCTCCTTGGCGGCCCACCGAGCCGCCAGGTGCCGCGCCGCCACCGAACTCTTGTCGGCGGCGTCGCGGCGCTCACCTGGCGTGAACGTCTCGGCGAACACCGTTCCCGGCTGGTCGACCTGCTCGGCGAAATCGGGAATGGAGACCACATCGATCCCCACTCCGACTATTGCCACGCCGCGACTTTATCGCACGTAGGCATCGTCATCGCCGAGGCGTGATGCCGGATCGAGCAGCATCGCCGCCTCCTGGCGCTTCTCCGGCTCGTCGTGGTTGAACCGGCGATCGGCGGGCTTCTCGTACATCGGCCGTCCACCGGCGATGGCCGAAGCCAGTCGACGCTGACCGGCCAGCACCCGCTCGTGCGCCCGCTTGGTGTAGTCCGCCCGCTCCTGCTCGCTCAGCGACGCCAGGAACGCCTGCGGGTGCACCAGCGCGATCAGACCCGACACGTGACCGAAGCCGAGGCTGGTGACCAGACCCGCCTTCAGCGGGAACTTGTCGCCAAGGCGCAGGGTCTCCCGGGGCCACACGAAGTGCCCGGAGGTGGCCAGCTCGTCGTCGACGCAGTCCAGGCTGCGGTTCGGCGGGATGACGCCGTCGCGCAGGATCTGGCAGAGCCCCATCATCTGGAAGACCGCCGCGCCGCCCTTGGCGTGCCCGGTCAGGCTCTTCTGGCTGACGATGAACAGCGGATTCCCGGGGGCGCGGCCCATCGAGTCGGCGAGGCGCTCGTGCAGCTCGGTCTCGTTGGGATCGTTGGCCAGCGTCGAGGTGTCGTGCTTGGAGATCACCGCGATGTCGTCGGCGCCGACGCCCAGCTTGGCCAGCGAACGGGCCAGCTGTGAATCCTTGCCGCCGCGACCGGCACCCAGCGCGCCGAGCCCGGGAGCCGGGATCGAGGTGTGCACACCGTCGCCGAAGCTCTGGGCGTAACCCACCACCGCCAGCACCGGCAGACCCATCTTCAGCGCCAGATCACCGCGCGCCAGCAGGATGGTGCCACCGCCCTGAGCTTCCAGGAAGCCCAGCCGGCGACGATCGTTGGCGCGGGAGAACTTCGCGTCGCTGATGCCCTTGGCCCGCATCATCTGGGTGTCGGCCGTGGCCGCCATGTCACCGAAGCCGATGACGGCCTCCAGCGTCATGTCGTCGAAGCCACCGGTGACCACCAGTTCGGCCTTGCCGAGGCGGATCTTGTCCATGCCCTCCTCGACCGACACCGCCGCGGTGGCGCACGCGCCGACCGGGTGGATCATCGAGCCGTAGCTGCCCACGTAGGACTGGATGACGTGCGCGGCAACGACGTTCGGCAGGACCTCCTGCAGGATGTCGTTCGGCTTGGCCTTACCCATCAGGTTGCCGTGGTACATCGTCTGCATCGACGTCATACCGCCCATGCCGGTGCCCTGCGTCGAGGCCACCAGGCTCGGGTGCACCCAGCGCATCAACTCGTTCGGGGTGAAGCCCGAGGACAGGAACGCGTCGACGGTGGCGACGATGTTCCACAGCGCCACCCGGTCGATCGAGCTGGCCATGTCAGGGCTGATGCCCCAGACCGTCGGATCGAAGCCGGTCGGGATCTGCGCCCCCACGGTCCGCGACAGCTTGGTCTTGCGCGGTACGCGAATCTCGGTGCCCGCCTTGCGGATCACCTCCCAGTCACCGGAGTCCGGCACGGGCCGGGCGACGGTGTGCTCGGGATCGAACTCCACGAACGCGCGGGCGTCGGCTTCCGAGGACACCACGAAGCTGAAGTCCTTGTCCAAGAAGACACTGACCATCAGCGGCGAGGCGTGATCGGGATCGATCGCGCCGTCGTCGACGAACTCGCGGATGCCGCACTTCTCCACGACCGCGTCGTGGTAGCGCTCCACCAGCTCGGCCTCGTCGACCAGCTCACCGGTCGCCGTGTCGTACCAGCCCGGCTTGGGATCGTCCTCCCACTTGATAAGCCCAGTGGTCCAGGCCAATTCGAGCACACCGGCTGCCGACAGCTCCTGGTCGACCTCCATCTCGAAGCGGGTGCGCGACGAGCCGTACGGGCCCAGTTCCGCGCCACCGACGATCACGACCAGGTCGGCCGGGTCGACGTCGAGGTCGGCCCACGCCGGCGGCGTGTTCGCGACGTGGCCGCGTGGCGGCGACGGTAGAGCGGCGATGGTGCCCTGTGTCGGCTGGTCGTCGGATCCGGCTGCCTCGGCAGTCATTTCCTCGCGGGCCTTGGTGGCCAGCTCGGCCATGTCGAGCTGGACGTCGCCGAGGCCACCGGTCAGGTCGACCTTCAGCGGCGCGTTGGCCGCGGCGACCTTGGCCTCGACCGAGCACAGGTCGAGCAGCATCGAGGCCATCTCTTCGGTGCTGTAGGTAATGACGCCGGCCTCTTCGACGGCGCCGACGATGGCGTCGTTGTGACCCATCAGGCCGGTGCCCTTGGTCCAGCCGATCAGCGCGTGCGCGAAGCTGACCCGTTGCGCCCATGAGGTTTCGGCGTTCCAGCGATTGACCACCGCATCCAGTGCGGACTTGGACTCGCCGTAGGCGCCGTCACCGCCGAACATGCCGCGGTTGGGGGAACCGGGCAGCACCACGTGCAGACGCGAGGCGATATCACGCTCGGCGCCGATCGATGACAGCCCGCCGATCAGCCGCTGCACGGCCCACAGCAGGACCTTCATCTCCATCTCGGACCGCGAACCGGCCTCCGACAGGTCACCGGCCACCCGCGGCGCGGCGAACGGGAACAGCAGCGTCGGGGTCAACGCATCCTTGAGGTGGATCGATTGCGGCCCAAGGCTTTCGGTCTGCTCGCTGCCGACCCACGACGCCAGCGCATCGATGTCGGAGTACGAGGCCATGTTGGCCGGGACCACCCACAGCGACGCACCGTAGCGGGCATGGTCGCGGTAGAGCGTCTTGTAGAACGCCAGCCGGTCGTCATCGAGCTTGGACGTGGTCGCGATCACGGTTGCACCGCCGTCGAGCAGGCCGGCGACCACCGATGCGGCGATCGAGCCCTTGGACGCGCCGGTGACCACCGCGACCTCGTCGCTGTAGTGACCCTTGTAGGGGTTTTCTGCACCCGCGGCGATCCGGCCGAACAGCGACGCGTGGATGTTGCGCCCGCTCGCCAAGGCCCTGCCCTGCCACCAGTTGGCTTGGGTGGCAACGACATTGCCTGCACCCTCGAATCGCTCCGAGAGCCTCACCCAGTCGGCGTCGATATCGCCCTCGTCAGCCAGCCACAGCTTGACCAGATCCTCACGGGCACTGGCCCAGCGGTCGTCGAGTAGCACCGCCTTCTTGCTGTCGAACGCCGGCGCCACCAGCCGCGGCCAATCCGAGCCCAGCTCGGCGGTGACCAGGTCGATGAGCTCGGCGTCGGTGGCCGCAGGAGCGGCCGTCACCGGGTTGTCCAGACCGAGCTGCCCCAGCAGCAGGCGGGCGGCCGAGGCCAGCACACCGTCACGACCGGTCACCTTCGCGGCGAACTCGGTCAACGCGGCCGAATCGACCACGCCGCCACCGGCACCGCCGGCCGACGGCAGCGACACCGCGATGCCCTTCCGGGCGGCCACCGAGGTGACCGCGGCGTCGATCGCCTTGTCCACGGACGCGGCATCGGCCAGCGCACCGTCGTGCAGGCCGCCCAGTGCACCGCCACGCACGCTGGTGCCCTCGCGGGTACCCAGCGCCAGTTCAGCGGTGACGTGCTTGGCCCAGCCGTCGCCCAATTCCCATGTCTTCTTGACTCGTTCGGCGATCGCAGCCGGTCGCTTGCCGGACGGGCCGAGCACCGTGCGCAGCTGATCGTTGATCGCGTCGGAGAGCACCGGGCCGAACGGCTTGTAGGTGCGTGCCAGCTTGGAGACCTGGCCCTTCAGCGAGGCCAGGTCCGCCTCGGCGGCACCGTCGATGGCGCCGAGATTCAGCTCCGACCCGAGGTCGACCAGCAGCTGGTTACGCCGCGAGGACGCACCATCGGTGATCGACTCGATCGAGTCCAGCGGCTCGATCTGGTCGATGCGCATCTTGGCGCTCAACGCGATCAGCGCCAAAGTGGCGTCACCGGCGTCGAATCCGATGTCGTCGGGGCGGGGAGCGCCAGCGGGCGCGACATTGGGAGGAAGCCCGCCGGACGTTTGGGCGGCTGCCGGGGCGGCCTCGACCGCGACGGCTTCGGCCGGCGCCTCGGCCTCGGCAGCCGGTTCGTCGAGTTCGTCGGTGGCCGGGTCCTCGTCACTGGCGAACAGCACGGCGGCGTCGCGCTCGGAGTTGAGCACTTCGACTGTGCTGTGGGCGTATTCGGGCAGCTTCAGCGTGTTGCTGGCCAAGCCCGCCACCGTCGGCGCGGATTTCACACCGATCTCGACGAAGCGCTCGACACCCAAACCGCCGGCCGCCTCCTCAATGAACAGCAGATCCTGGGTCTCGATCCAGCGCACCGGGCTGGCGAACTGCCAGGCCAGCAGCTCGATCACGATCTTGCGGCACAGCTCGTGCGACTTCTCGTTGCGCCAGGTGTCGTAGTCGGCCAGCACCTCGTCGAGCGGCTCGGCGGGCACCAGATCGCGGATCTCCTGGACGAAATCGCGATCCAGCGTGAACGGCCGCGGCACCAGGTTCGGGATGTAACGCCCGATGAGCAGCGCCGGGTCGGCGTCCTCGGGCATCACACGCTCGAGCGCCCGACGGAAGTCGTCGACGCCGACCCGCAGCACGTCCGAGTGGAACGGCACGTCGATGCCCGGCACCAGAATGAACGACCGCTTGCCGCCGCTGATCTCGCGGCGCCGCTCGACCTCTTCCTCCAGCGCCTCCAGGCCACGGACCGTACCGGCGATCGCGTACTGCGAACCGCGCAGGTTGAAGTTGACGATCTGCAGGAATTCGTTTGTGCGCTCGGCGATCTCGGCAACGAAGTCCTTGACGTCGGCGTCGGGCAGGTCGATCTGCGAAGGCCGGATCGCGGCCAGCCGGTAGTTGGACCGGCCCGCCTCGTCACGCGGGACGATGTCGTGCATCTTGCTGCCGCGGTGGAACACCACCTCCAGCAGCGCCTCCAGCGGGTACACGCCGGACACGCACGCCAGCGCGGTGTACTCACCCACCGAGTGGCCGCAGGCGATCGCGCCCTCGACGAACGCACCCTGCTCACGCATCTCGGCGACCTGCGCGGCGGCGACGGTGGCCATGGCGACCTGAGTGAATTGCGTCAGGTACAGCACACCTTCGGGGTGCTGGTAGTGCACACCGGAGGCGATCAGGCTGGTCGGGTTGTCCCGAACCACGTGCAGCACCGAGAAGCCCAACGTGTCGCGGGTGAACTTGTCGGCGGTGTCCCACACCTTGCGGGCGGCCTTGGACCGGGCCCGCACCTCCATGCCCATGCCCTTGTGCTGAATGCCCTGACCGGGGAAGGCGTACACCGTCTTCGGTGCGGCCAGCCGGGCGGTCGCGCTCATCACCAGGTCGGTGCCGACCTTGGCGGTGACCTCCAAAACCTCGGCACCCAAATCGATTCCGACGCGGTCGACCCGGAAGTCGATGTCATCGCCGGGCTTGACCATGCCCAGGAAGCGGGCGGTCCAGCCGATCAGCTTGGCCGGCGGGGCGGGCTTACCGTCGGTGGCGGTCACCACGTGCTGAGCGGCGGCCGAGAGCCACATGCCGTGCACGATCGGCGATTCCAGCCCGGCCAGCAGCGCGGCGGCCTGGTCGGTGTGGATCGGGTTGTGGTCACCGGAGACCACGGCGAACGGACGCATGTCGACCGGCGCACCGATGGTGACGTCGCGACGACGACGACGCGGGGTGTCGGTGGCGTTCTCCGACACCGCTCCCCCGGCGCGAACCGGGTCGGTGAGCTCCTTGGCGCCAGTGCGCCCGCGGATGGCGAAGCGCTCCTCGAGGACCGCCAGGATCATGCCGTTGGCATCGGTGACGTTGACCGTCACCGGCACGACCCGGCCGACCTCGGTGTCGGTGGCAACGGAAGCCGTTGCGGTGACGGTCAATTGGGTCGGTTCCTTGGGCAGCGGCTTGAGCAGCCGGGCCGCGTGGTCCAGGTGCACCAGGCTCAGCAGACCCTCGACGACCGGGAAACCGGTATCGGTGGCCGCACCGCCGATGGCTGCGAACACCGCGGGCCAGCAGCGGCCGACCAGTGCGTCGGGAACCGTTGACAGCGTGGGTGCCAGCGGCGACCCGAATGTCGCAGTGACACCGGTGTGGTCGGCGACCCGCTCGGGATCCCAACCCACGGTCACCGTGGTCGAACCGTTGACGACCGGGGGCAGCGCGTCGGGGCCGTCGACGCCGGCGGCGATCGCCAGCACGGCACGCATCGCCGTCGCGGCATCCTCGGTACGAACCACCGGCATGCCGCCGTCGATCACGGTGGCAGGCAGGCTGAACGTGATGTCGATCCAGGTGCCCGACAGCGGGACACTCAGCACCACCCGATCGGGTGCAACCACCTCGAGGCGGGCACCGGTGGAATGGTTTGTCGCGGAACGGTTGTCGTGCACCAGCCACTCCGACGGGGCCGCGATGCGGTGCACCGGGTTGGTGGCGGTACGACCGGCCCACAGCACGTCGGGCGAATCGAGCACGATGGCCAGCGGCCCGGTCGCGTCGGTGCGCACCCGCAGCCGCGCGGCGACCTGTTCGGGCTGAGCACCTGAGGCCAGCACCTCGTCGACGGCGGCCTGCTCGAAGCGGTCCAGCAGGTCACCGACCGGCTCGTCGACTTGGGTGATCCCGGCGACGGCCTGTGTGCCGGGAATGATGCACACCTCGTCGGCGGTGTAGCGGGCATCGTGGGCCTGCCACAGCGAATCGCTGCGCCACCAACGGCGCACGTCCTTGTCGATGACCGGAACGAAGTTGACGGGCTTGCCCAGCGTCTTGCACAGCTGGATGAAGAACGGCACGTCGGCCGGGTGCAGCAGCACCGACTCGGCGTCGGGGTACCGGGACAGCAGGGCCGCAATCGCCTGATCCGGGTTCTCCAGCAGCCACTCGCCGTCGGGCGAGGACGCGTCGAACAGCGTCTCGATCGGGCCGGTGTCCTTGGCGTTGAGGCGGGCCTCGGCGCGCTGCAGCATCTCGGCGAAGCGGTCGCGCCAGGTGATGTCGAGCCACGGCGAGTCGTCGGTCTTGGTGTCAGCGGTCGAGTCGCCGTCGCCGATGGACAGTTCGACGAAGCGCTGTAACCACTGCAGGTACGTCATGTCCGCGACATCGCCGAAGTACGGCTTGGCGGTGACCGCCATCGCGGCGATGATCTCCTCGCGGCGCGCCGCGACGGCGTCGGCGTCACCGGCGACCTCGTCGAGCAGACGGCCGCAGCGGGAGGCGGCGTTGTCGATCTCGTGGATGTCGGCGCCGAGCTGGCTGCGCCCGGACGCCATGCCGTTGACCGCTTTTCCGGCGCCGACCCAGTGGTCGGTGCCGACGGTGTCGACCAGCAGCTGCTTGACCGCCGGCGAGGTGGTCGCCTCCAGGCAGGCCATCGCGGCGGTGCCGACAAGGATGCCGTCGACCGGCATCAGCGGGTAGCCGTACACCGCCGACCACCGGCCGGACAGGTACTCGGCGGCGCGCTCCGGCGTACCGATGCCACCACCGACGCAGACCGTGATGTTGGCGCGGCCACGCAGCTCCGAGTAGGTGGTGAGCAGAAGGTCGTCGAGGTCCTCCCACGAGTGGTGGCCACCGGCGCGGCCGCCCTCGATGTGGACGATGACGGGCTTGGTGGGCACCTCGGCGGCGATCCGGATGACCGAGCGGATCTGCTCGACGGTGCCCGGCTTGAACACCACGTGGGCGATGCCGACGGTGTTCAGCTCGTCGATCAGGTCGACGGCCTCTTCCAGGTCGGGGATGCCGGCGCTGACCACGACGCCGTCGATCGGCGCCCCGGACTGACGCGCCTTCTGCACCAGACGCTTGCCGCCCAGCTGCAGCTTCCACAGATAGGGGTCGAGGAACAGCGAGTTGAACTGGATGGCGCGACCGGGCTCGAGCAGCGTCTCGAGCTCGGCGATGCGCTTGTCGAAGATCGCTTCGGTGACCTGCCCGCCACCGGCCAGCTCGGCCCAGTGACCGGCGTTGGCCGCGGCCGCGACGATCTTGGCGTCGACGGTCGTCGGCGTCATGCCCGCCAGCAGGATCGGCGAGCGGCCGGTGAGCCGGGTGAACTTGGTCGACAGCTTCACCGAGCCGTCGGGCAGGGTGACCACCGACGGCGCGTAGCTCGACCACGGCTTGGCCACCTCGGGAACGGCGCCGACGGTGAACAGGTTGCGCTGGCCCCCGCGGGTGGCGGCCGGGACGATGCCGATGCCGAGACCGCGGATGACCGGCGCGGTGAGGCGGGTGAGGATGTCTCCGGGACCGAGGTCAAGGATCCAGCGGGCACCCGCGTCACCGAGCGCGGTGACCTCTTCGACCCAGTCGACCTGCTGAACCAGGATCGCGTCGGTCAGGGCGCGGGCCAGCTCGACGTCGAGTCCGACCGCGGCGGCCCAGCGGCCGACGATGTCGATGCCGTCGGCCAGGCGCGGCGTGTGGAAGCCGACCTCGACCTGAACCGGATCGAACACGGGTGAGAAGACGGCGCCGCCGCGATTCTTGTTCTTGCGGTCGGCCGCCTCGGCGTCGGCGATCTGCTCGCAGTACAGCTCGAATCGGGACAGCTGCTCGGGGGTGCCGGTGATGACGACCGAGCGACGGCCGTTGCGAATGGAGAGCACCGGCGGCAGGACGGTGCGGACGTCCTGAGCAAACTCCTCGAGCAGTTCGTAGATGCGCTCGGGTTCGGCGTTGGTCACCGAGACCATCGGCGGACGGTCACCGAGGACCGAAATGCCGCGACGACGGGCGACGAGGGTGCCCGCGGCGCCGATCAGCTGGGCCAGGGCCAACAGCTGGACGTCGCTGGCACCGCCGGCGCGCAGCGCCTCGACGGCCAACACGCCCTGCGAGTGACCGGCGACGGCCACCGGCGGGGCGGCGGCCAGGTCCATGCCCTGACGCGCCAGAGCGCGAATGGCGGCAATCTGGGTCAGCAGCACGCCGGGAACGGACACCGCGGCCGAGGTCAGCTGCTTGGCCGACGGCACCGCTTCCTCCGCGGCCAGCGCGCGCACCCAGCGCAGCGGCTCGAAACCGATCGGGCGGACCACCACCAGTTCGTCGGCGACGGGCTCGAGCAGCAGCTCAGCCTCGCCGGCCAGCGTCGCGAGCTCGGATTCGATGCCGGCCGAGGTGACCAGCTCCTCCAAGGTCTCCAGCCAGGCGCTGCCCTGCCCGCCGAAGGCCACGGCATACGGCTCACCCGCGTTCAGACGGTCGACCAGCGCGTGCGTGCTGGTCTCCTTGGCGCTCTTGCGCCATGCTCCGTCGCCCGTGGACAGCCGGTCGTGCTCGTGGATCGTCACCTTGTGTATCTCCCTGTCGTGCTCGTCGTCGCGGTCATCGCGTCTTCGTTTCGTATGTCGGTGTCGGCGATTCCCCGTCGAATCACGGCCTCCGCGCGTTCCCCCCGCGAGGGCGCCGGCTCGCATCCCGGCTGTACTAAGAGTGGCATAAGAACCAGCACCATTTTCCGCCCAAGATTGGTTACTGACGAGTTCTACGGACGGGTAACAGCACGATGGGTAACACGACGCCAAACAGGCACCCAGACATCGGAGGACAAACGTCCTGCATGCAGGTGGTTACGGTTGAGTAGGCGCAACAGCGCTGTTCAAAGCACGATTGTTATCGAATCGTTACCTGCGATTTTTGAGCCGGTTGTCGCAGACAGCAAAGTTCAGCCAAGCAGTTGCTAGGTTTTTCAGTCCACAATTGTTCACCAAAATGGCGTCGTCGAGTTTGCTGGCAAATCCTTACTAGCCGGTAAGTTTTGCGCTTTGACTCAGTCCCACTGCCCGAATTGCGGCTTCATGATGTTGTTCAGGTCCACCCCGACGCCGGCGACCTTGCGCGCATCGATCTCAACCTGATGCAGGTGCGCGGCCGGGTGGGTGTAGCCCTTCGGCGATCCCCAGTTGTGCTGCCAGAACCAGGAACCGATGCCGTCCTGCAGCGCCCAATCGATGACCTTGGAGTTTCCGTACACGCCCACCCGCTGGTGACCGAGCACCGATTCCCACGCCCGCAGGTAGGGCGCGACCTGCGTCTTGTACTGACCCAGCGTGGGGTCGTCATCGATCGACACATATATGGGGGCGGCCACCGGGCCGCCCGCGGCCGTATGCAGGGCCCAGCCGCGCTTGGCGTGAACAATGCCGGCCTGCTGACCACCGAGCCAGTCCGCGGTGTCCTGCTTGCCGAACTGATAGTTGGACACGATCTTGAGTCCGGCCTGGTAGAGGTCGCGGGCCTCGGTCAGCTGAATCGGCTTACCCAGCATCCAGTCCCCGCCGGGCCGGCGGTCCGACACGTACCGGATCGCGCCGACGGCTCCGGACGCCTTCAGATCGGCGGCACTGATGACACCGGCCGCATAGTCCAGCAGCACGCCGAGCGGGCCGGTCGTCGCGGCGGCCGGGGCGGCGGCAGCGGTGGAAGGGGCCAGCGTCGACGCCAGACCTCCCAGGCCCAGCGCGACCGGAGTCGCAGCGGCCAGTTTCAGCACGTCACGGCGTGACACGGTCACGCGCCTCAGAATATGACATCTACCTCACTGACCACATCAACGACATAGGTCACATCTGCATCACCCTTTGACAGCGGGTGTGGTCGCGAATCCGGTGGCGCCAGCCAGCTGCGACCGGCGAAGTCGCCCATGACGCTGCGGTCGGACAACTCAATCCGTAGGATCCACCCATGCCGCCAGCGCCCTCTCGGTCCCCGCAGATCGAGTTGCGCGGGGTGCGGAAGGTGTTCGGCGAGGTGACCGCCGTCGAGGGCGCGGATCTGACCGTCGCCGACGGCGAGCTGTTCGCAATCCTCGGCCCGTCCGGGTCGGGCAAGACCACGGTGCTGCGGATGATCGCCGGCTTCGAACAACCGACGGCCGGCAGCATCCACCTCGGCGGCGCCGACGTCACCGCGCTGCCGCCGGCCAAGCGCGACACCAACACCGTCTTCCAGGACTACGCGCTCTTCCCCCACATGACGGTGGCCCAAAACGTCGAATACGGGCTCAAGGTCAAGGGCGTGTCCAAAGCCGAGCGCCGCGAGCGGACCGGCGCGGCGCTGGAGATGGTGCGCCTGTCCGGACACGCCGCGCGCAAGCCCGCACAGTTGTCCGGCGGCCAGCAGCAGCGGGTCGCCCTGGCGCGCGCGCTGGTCGGCCGGCCCAAGGTCCTGCTCCTCGACGAGCCGCTCGGCGCCCTCGACCTCAAGCTGCGCGAGCAGATGCAGGTGGAGCTCAAGGCAATTCAGCGCGAGGTCGGCATCACGTTCGTGATCGTCACCCATGACCAGGACGAGGCGCTCACCCTGAGCGATCGACTCGCGGTGTTCAACGACGGCCGCATCGAACAGGTCGGCGCCGCGCGTGAGGTCTACGAGAACCCGGCCAACCGGTTCGTCGCCGACTTCGTCGGCACCTCCAACGTGGTCGACGGCGACACGGCCGAAACGCTCGTCGGGCGGGCGGGCACCGTCGCGATCCGCCCCGAGCGCATCGTCCTGCTGGCCCCCGACGAACCCGTCCCGGCCGGAATGCGCACTGTCACAGCCCAAGTCGCCGAAGTGGTGTACGCGGGTCCGATCACCCGGGTGGCCGTCGACGCCTCCGGGGTGCGGCTGACCGCGACGCTGCTGTCGGCGGAAGCCTCCACCGACATCGCCCACGGCTCAACTGTCGTACTGGCCTGGCCAGACGGCGCCGTCCGATCCCTGTCCGCCTAACACGAGGAGCTTGCCATGAGAACCGCCACCCGCCGCCTCGGCGTCACACTGGCCGTGTGCGCCGCACTGGTCGCCGCCTGTTCGAGCTCCAACAACTCCGGGGGCGGCAGCGGCACCACCGCACCGCCCAAGATGGAGCCGCTGTCGGCTCTGGGCAACGGCGAAGGACAGCTCAACCTGATCGCCTGGGCCGGCTACGCCGAGAACGGAACCAACGACCCCAAGGTCAACTGGGTGGGCCCGTTCGAACAACAGACCGGCTGCAAGGTCAACGTCAAGATCGGCAACACCTCCGACGAGATGGTTCAGCTGATGAGAACCGGTCAGTACGACGGGGTTTCGGCATCCGGTGATGCCACACTGCGGCTGATCTACGCCGGCGACGTCGCGCCGGTCAACACCAAGCTGGTGCCCAACTACGACACCATCTCGGATTTCCTCAAGAACAAGCCGTGGAACTCGGTGAACGGTCAGATGTATGGCATTCCGCACGGGTGGGGCGCCAACCTGCTGATGTACAACACCGACGTCGTCAAGAACGCGCCAGACTCGTGGGGCGCGGTGTTCCCCGGCGCACCGGAGTACAAGGGCAAGGTCACCGCCTATGACTCCCCCATCTACATCGCCGACGCTGCGCTCTACCTGTCGAAGACGAAACCCGAACTGGGAATCAAGAATCCGTACTCGCTGACCGAGGACCAACTCAACGCCGCGGTCGACCTGCTCAAGGCGCAGCACGCCAACATCGGCGAGTACTGGTCGGACTACACCAAAGCGGTGCAGGCCTTCGAGTCCGGCACCTCGGTGATCGGCACCACCTGGCAGGTGATCGCGAACATGATCTCCAGCGACAACAAAGTCAAGATCGCCACCGTGCTGCCGAAGGAAGGCTCGACCGGATGGTCGGACACCTGGATGGTGTCGTCGAAGGCCAAGAACCCCAACTGCATGTACAAGTGGATGGACTACATCACCTCGCCACAGGTCAACGCTCAGGTTGCCGAGTACTTCGGCGAGGCCCCGGCTCAAACCAAGGCCTGCGAGTTCACCAGCGACAAGACGTTCTGCGACACCTACCACGCAACCGACTCCGCCTACGCGGAGAAGATCAGCTACTGGACGACGCCGCAGAAGCAATGCGTGGACGGCAGCGGTGACAACTGCACGGCCTACAACGAGTGGGTCGACAAATGGCAGCAGATCAAGGGCTGACCCACACGGTGAGCCGGCGCCTCCGCCTCGCCTTCCTGCTGATTCCGCCGTTGGCCTGGCTGGTGGTGGCCTACCTGGGTTCGCTTGGTGTACTGCTGCTTTCAGCGTTCTGGGGTACCGACACCTTCACCGGCGCGGTGGTGCGGTCCTACACCAGTGACAACATCGTGCGGGTGGTCACCGACGCGGTGTTCCGTACGGCCACCCTGCGCACGATCGGGATTGCGTTGAGCGTCACCGTGATCTGCATCGTGCTGGCCGTTCCGTTGGGCCTGTACATGGCGAAGATCGCCTCGCCCCGCGTCCGACTGGCCCTGGTGGTCGCGGTGACAACACCGCTGTGGGCCAGCTATCTGGTCAAGGCATACGCCTGGCGGATGTTGCTCTCGCCGGAGGGCCCGCTGCACTGGGTGGCGGGCTACACGCCGGGCTACGGCCTGATCGCCACCGTGCTGACGTTGGCCTACCTGTGGCTGCCGTACATGGTGATCCCCGTGTTCGCCGCCTTCGAGCGGGTACCGAACCCGCTGATCGACGCCAGCGCCGACCTGGGCGCATCGGATCTCACCACATTGCGAACCATCGTGGCGCCCTTGGTGTTTCCGGGTATCGCCGCGGGCTCGATCTTCACGTTCTCCCTGTCGATGGGTGACTACATCGCGGTGACGATCGTCGGTGGCAAGACCCAGATGCTGGGCAACATCATCTACGGGCAGCTGGTGACCGCCAACAACCAGCCGCTGGCGGCCGCGCTGTCGCTGATCCCGTTGGCCGCGATCGTGCTGTATCTGTTGGCGATGCGGCGCACCGGCGCATTGGAGAACGTCTGATGTTGTCGCCCGGGGTACGTCGGCTGGTCCGCTTCTGGACCGTGCTGGTTCTGGTCTTCCTGTACGCACCACTGCTCCTGGTGGTGCTCAACGCGTTCAACTCGTCGAAGACATTCGCGTTCCCGCCAAGCGGTTTCACGCTTCGGTGGTGGGCCGACGCCTGGGCCAGCGACGGTATGTGGCATTCGCTGGCGAACTCGGTGGTGGTGGGCCTCTGCGCGACGGTGATCGCACTGCTGCTGGGCAGCATGGCGGCGTTCGCCGTGCAGCGCTACGAGTTCTTCGGGCGGCAGACCATCAGCTTCCTGGTGGTGCTGCCGATCACGCTGCCCGGCATCGTCACCGGCATCGCCCTGAACGCGACGTTCACTTCGGCCCTGGGCATGACGCTGGGACTGGCGACGGTCATCGTCGGTCACGCCACGTTCTGCATCGTGATCGTGTTCAACAACACCCAGGCCCGGCTGCGCCGGCTGGGCACCGGTTTGGAGGATGCGTCGGCAGACCTGGGCGCGTCCGGCTGGCAGACCTTCCGCTACGTGACGTTCCCGATGATGCGCGGCGCGCTAATGGCCGGTGCGATCCTGGCCTTCGCGCTGAGCTTCGACGAGATCGTGGTCACCACGTTCACCGCGGGCCCGACGGTGCAGACCCTGCCGATCTGGATCTTCGGCAACCTGTTCCGCCCCAACCAGGCGCCGGTGATCAACGTGGTGGCCGCCACCTTGACCGTGCTCGCGATCATCCCGGTGTGGCTCGCGCAGCGCTTCGGCGGTGATCCTGCATCGACCCGGGTATAGCTGCTGCCCGGGAATGAATTTGCATCGCCGGGAGATGATTGAAGCGGCGAACGAGAGGTGAGGGACAGTGCGGGCCTGGATTGTGTGGTCGACGGGAACGTTGGCCTACATCGTGGCCGTCCTGGACCGCACTACGCTCGGCGTCTCCGGGCTGGACGCGGCCAAGCGGTTTTCGGCGAGCCCCGGTGTGCTGTCGACCTTCGTCGTGCTGCAGGTCATCGTCTACGCGGCCGCACAGATTCCGGCCGGCCTGCTGCTGGACCGCTTCGGGTCCAAGAAGATGATCCTGTCCGGCGCAACGCTGATGGTCGCCGGTCAGTTGGCTCTGGCGTTCACGGTCTCGCTGCCCACCGCGATCGCCGCCCGCGCGGTCGTGGGACTCGGCGACGCGTTCACGTTCATTTCGGTGCTTCGACTGGTGCCGCACTGGTTCAAACCGCGGCAGATCCCGCTGGTGACCCAGCTGACCGGCATCTCGGGCCAACTCGGACAAGTACTTTCGGCGGTGCCGTTCCTGTCCCTGCTGATCGGATCCGGCTGGACGCGGGCCTATGCGGCCGTCGCCGCGTTCGGCGTGCTGTCTCTGGTGCTGACGTTGCTTCTGGTCAAGAACACCCCGAGCGGGGTGACGGTGCATGATCCGGTGATCAGCCTGCGCGACACGCTGGCCAGCGTGAAGACGATATGGATGCGGCCGGGCACCCGGCTGGGGTTCTTCACCCATATGGGCACCCAGTTCTCGGTCACGGTCTTCGCGCTGATGTGGGGTGTCCCGTATTTGACGGTGGCGCAGAATCTTTCCCGTAGTGAGGCAGGCACCCTGCTGACGATCTCGGTGGTCGCAGCCATCGTCTTCGGGGTGTTGATCGGCATCGTCACCGGCCGGCACCCGCACCGGCGCTCCTGGATCGTGCTGGGCATCGTCATCAGCAACGCGCTGATCTGGACCGTCGTGCTGGCGCTCCCGTCGGCCGCGCCGCGCTGGCTGCTGGTCGTCCTGATCGTGGTGATCTCGTGCGGCGGGCCCGGCTCGATGGTCGGGTTCGACTTCGCCCGCACCTTCAACCCGCGCTCGACGTTGGGCACCGCGCAGGGTGCGGTGAACATGGGCGGCTTCCTGGCGTCGCTGCTGGTGATGCAGGCGATGGGCCTCATCATCGGCGCGACCGGCGGCTACTCGTTCTCCTCGTTCCGGCTGGCCTGGTGCGTGCAGTACGTGGTGTGGGCCTTGGCCATCGCCGGCATTCTCATCACTCGCAGAAAGGCCCGGCGCACTATCGGAGACATCGAGGAAAGCCGGTACCTGCTGGAGTTCTTCACCGACTCCGAGCTGGCACCGGCCACCCCTCGTCAGGACCGCTGATCAGCGGTTGCGGCTGCTTTCGCGCCGATTGGCCTTCTGGATCGCGTCGACCAATTCGTGCTTGTTCATCGACGACCGTCCGCTGATATCCAGCCGCTTGGCAACGTCGAGCAGATGCTTCTTGCTGGCGTTGGCGTCCACGCCTTCGGCGGTCTTGCCCTTGGCGTTCGGTCCTCCGCTGCGTGCGCGGGCATCTGACGGACCCTTGGAGCTCTTGGGCTCCCAATGGTCGCCGACCTTTTCGAAGCTGTGCTTCAGCGCGCTGTAGGCCACCCGATGAGCCCGCTCGCCTTCGCCGTACTCCTTGGCCGCCGAATCGTGGGCCTTGGCGAACGTCCGCTGCGCCTTCGCAGAAGACTTCTTCAGGGTGCTGGGCAGCTCGCTCTTCTTGGCGTCGCCGCTCTTGGTTGTCTTGGGCATACACATTCACCTCCGTAATCGGTCGACTACCCGGCGTCCGGCGGCCAAAAACGTCGGTAACGCGCACGAGTTGGTGGTCGATATCCCAGTCAGCCCCGAGCTGCCGTGCAATCCGACTCCGCGGCAGCCCGGGCTCCAATCTTTTGCCCGTCGGCTCGACGTTTGATCATTCGATACCCGAGGTATCACCCATGCGTCGAAGGGACGCACGATGGGCTTGGACCTCACGCCGACGACGGCGCAGCACGACTTGGCTCGCCGCACCCACGAATTCGCCGAGCACTGCATCCGCCCGGTGGCCGCCGACTACGACCGACGCCAGGAGTTTCCCTGGCCGGTGCTGGAGGAGGCAGCCCGTCGCGGCTTTTACAGCCCGCTGTTCTACCGCGACCTCATCGGCGATCCGACCGGTTTGTCGCTGCCGATGTTCATGGAGGAGCTGTTCTGGGGTTGCGCCGGAATCGGTTTGGCGGTGGTGATGCCAGCGCTCGCCCTCTCGGCGATCGGCCAGGCCGCCACCCCGGAACAGATGCTGACGTGGGCACCCGAATGTTTCGGTACACCAGGTGATCTGAAGCTGGCCGCGTTGGCGATCTCCGAACCGGAAGGCGGCAGCGACGTCCGCAATCTGCGGACCCGGGCCCACCGCGACGGTGACGACTGGATCATCGACGGGCACAAGATGTGGATCGGCAACGGCGGCATCGCCAATGTGCACGTCGTCAACGCCGTCGTCGATGAGGAGCTGGGCCATAAGGGACAGGCGTTGTTCGTGGTGCCAGGCGGCACACCGGGTTTGGAGCTTGTCCGCAAGCTCGACAAGCTCGGCTGCCGCGCCTCACATACCGCCGAGCTCAAGTTCTCTGGTGTGCGGGTGCCCGGCGAGAATCTGCTGGGGGGGCAGGACAAGCTCGAGCACAAGCTCGCCAAGACCCGAGAGGCCATGGCCACCGGCGGGCGGCGCTCCGGATCTGCCACGCTCGGGACCTTCGAGCAGACCCGCCCCATGGTGGCGGCCCAGGCCCTCGGAATCGCCCGTGCCGCATTGGAGTACGTCACCGCGTACGCCAATCGCCGCGAGGCGTTCGGCGCGCCGATCATCGACAATCAGGGCATCGCCTTCCCACTGGCGGACCTGGCCACCGGTATCGACGCCGCCCGGCTACTGACCTGGCGCGCATCGTGGATGGCGGCCAACAACGTGCCGTTCGAACGCGGCGAAGGCTCGATGGCCAAACTCGCGGCCAGCGAGATCGCAGTCAAGACCACCGAGCGGGCCATCCAGACGATGGGCGGCTGGGGTTACATCAGTGATCACCCCGTCGAGAAGTGGTACCGCGACGCCAAGCTGTACACCATCTTCGAAGGCACCAGCGAGATTCAGCGGATCGTCATCTCGTCCAAACTCGGTGCGGCCGACGGCGGGCCACCGATGCACGTCGAGCTGGAACCGTCCGGCGGCCCGTTCAACCGGCTGTTCGGCCGCGGCACCCCGGCACGTGGCCGCATCGCCGAGACCGCGCTCGCGATGAAAGACCGCGTGCCCGATCCCGCGATGCGCATGGTCATGAAAGTTCTCGCGCCGCCGAAGCCGAAACGCTGACGTCCGCCGAACGGCCCGCCGCGATGGGACTTCAGCCCCTACCGGTCAACCGTGCCCGAGTGGTCCGATCGATAGGACTGAGGGGGACGTCATGGAAGATCACGACACGACCAAGCATTCGGCCATATTGATCGCCGTCGACGAGGATGCCGGCCAGACCCGGGCCACCGCCCTGCTGTCCTGGCGCAGCACCGCGCTGGTGGGGATGGGGGTAGCCCGGATGGATGCCGACACCGACCACGCGGTGGAACTGCGTGACGAGGTCGCCGTCGCCCGGGCGCTGTCCAACCTCGCCAGCCAGATCTTCGCGACGTCGATGTCGGAGATCGAATCCGCCGCGGGCTAGTGGCGTAGTCATTTTCTCCGCGCATCGGCGTCGCGTTCGGCGACAATGAAGGCCGCCGTCCCCGGGGAGCCACTGATGCCCGCACCGTCCACCCTGCCGTCGATCGTCGTCGGCGTCGACGGTTCCCGCGGCGCCGTTCGGGCCGCGTTGTGGGCGATCGACGAAGCCGTCAGCCGCGACCTCCCACTGCGTCTGATCTATGCCATCGACTCATCCGGCGCCGAGCCCGTCGACCCGCAGCAGGAGCCGCGCCTGCTGGCCGCCGCCGAACTGGCAGTCCGCCGCGCCGCCGAGGCCGTCGAGGCCACCGGGCGCCCGGTCAAGCTCGACATCGACATCCTCCACGGCCGGCCGATCGCCACTCTGGTCGACGCCTCGCGGTGGGCGGCGATGATCTGCGTCGGCGAGGTCGGGCTCAAGCACTTCGACTCCGACCGCATCGGTTCGACCGCCACCGCACTGGTCACCGCGGCGCACTGCCCCGTCGCGATCGTGCGGGGCGAGGATCGGATCGGACGCGACCCGGGCTGGATCGTCGTCGAGCTCGATGAATCCCCCGACAGCGCCGCGGTGCTGCAGTTCGGGGTCCAGGAGGCGCGGTTGCGCGGCGCACCGCTGCGGGTGCTCGGCGCATGGCAGTCGCGCTACACCGACGTCCACGATTCACACGCGGTCTCCGACGGCAACCGCATGGTGCGCGCGCAACTCGACCGCAGGCTGTCGCACTGGAAGAAGCAGTACCCCGATCTCGATGCGCGTCCGGTGGCGATCCACGGCAACGTCCTGCACTATCTCGCCAAACACGCCGACTCCATCCAGCTGGTCGTAGTGGGCGCGCGCAACGCCCGCGGCATCGAGGAATTGCTCGGTCCGACCGGGTCGGCCACCCTGCACAACACCGATTGCTCGGTTCTGGTGGTCGACCGACAGCGATTGTTGTGACACACGGCGGCGATCGCCGGATATCGTTGCACCATGGTCAAGGTCTTCCTCGTCGATGACCACGAAGTCGTTCGCCGTGGACTGATCGACCTGCTGTCCGCCGATCCCGATCTCGAAGTCATCGGCGAAGCGGGTTCGGTCGCCCACGCGCTGGCGCAGATTCCGGCGTTGAATCCCGACGTCGCAGTGCTCGACGTCCGCCTCCCCGACGGCAACGGCATCGAGCTGTGTCGTGACCTGCTGTCCAAGATGCCCGACCTTCGGTGCCTGATGCTGACGTCGTTCACCTCCGACGAGGCGATGCTCGACGCCATCCTGGCCGGCGCGAGCGGCTACGTGGTCAAGGACATCAAGGGCATGGAGCTGGCCGAGGCGATCAAGGATGTCGGAGCGGGCCGGTCGCTGCTCGACAATCGCGCGGCCGCAGCACTGATGGCCAAGCTGCGTGGCGCTGCCGAGCGCTCCGATCCGCTCTCCGGTCTCACCGAACAGGAGCGGGTGCTGCTCGGTCTCCTCGGCGAGGGCCTGACGAACAAGCAAATCGCCGCGCGAATGTTTCTCGCCGAGAAGACGGTGAAAAACTACGTGTCACGACTTCTGGCAAAGCTCGGTATGGAGCGCCGCACACAAGCCGCGGTGTTCATCTCCAAACTCGACCACAATCACCACGCCGAAGAGTGAAGCGGCCGTTACCTTCCGGTGGCAACATAGGTCCTGTGACCGACAATGTCGGACCAAATGTCAACCGCACGCCCGGGTCGCCGCTGCGTGACACACTGTCGCAACTTCGCCTGCGCGAGTTGCTCGTTGAGGTCCAGGACCGCGTCGAGCAGATCGTCGAAGGGCGCGATCGGCTCGACGGTCTGGTCGAAGCCATGCTCGTCGTTACCTCGGGGCTGGAACTCGACGTCACGCTGAAGACGATCGTGCACACGGCTATCGACCTGGTGGACGCCAGCTACGGCGCGCTGGGCGTGCGCGGGCACGACCACGAACTCGTCGAGTTCATCTACGAGGGCATCGACGCCGAAACCCACGAACTGATCGGACCGTTGCCGTCGGGCCGCGGCGTCCTCGGCCACCTGATCGATGAACCGAAGCCGATCCGGCTGGACAACATCACCCAACACCCCGCCTCGGTGGGCTTCCCGCCGAATCACCCGCCGATGCGAACCTTTCTCGGCGTTCCGGTGCGCATCCGCGACGAGGTGTACGGCAACCTCTACCTCACCGACAAGGCGGACGGCCAGCCGTTCAGTGAGGACGACGAGGTTCTGGTCGAGGCATTGGCCGCCGCGGCGGGCATCGCGATCGACAACGCCCGGCTCTACGAACAGTCACGCGCCCGGCAGTCGTGGATCGAAGCCACCCGCGATATCGGCACCGAACTGCTCGGTGGTGCGGACCCGGCCCAGGTCTTCCGGCTCATCGCCGACGAAGCGCTCAAGCTCACTGCCGCCGACGTGGTGCTCGTCGCGGTGCCCAGCGACATCCAGCTCCGCGTCGAGGAAGTCGACGAGCTCCTGATCGTGGAGACGGCGGGCAAGGTCGGCGCGGTCGGCTCCCTGCCGCCGATCACCGTGGAGGGCAGTGTCATTGGCAAGGCGTTCGCCACCCAGGCACCTCAGCGGTTCGCCGACATCGGCGACGAACTGACCGCCATTCCCGGCTGCGGCGCCGCGATGGTGTTGCCGCTGCGAACCACCGACACGGTGGCGGGCATCGTCGTGATCCTGCGCCGCCAGGGCAGACAAACCTTCAGCGCCGAGCAGCTCGACATGATGGCGGGCTTCGCCGACCAGGCGACGTTGGCCTGGCAGCTGGCCTCCACGCAGCGGCATCTGCGGGAACTCGACGTACTCTCCGACCGCGACCGCATCGCCCGCGACCTGCACGACCACGTCATTCAGCGATTGTTCGCCATCGGACTCGCGCTGCAGGGCACGATCCCACGCAGCCGGCTGCCGGAAGTACGGCAGCGGCTGACCAGCAGCGTCGACGACCTGCAAGAGGTCATCCAGGAGATCCGAACCGCGATCTTCGATCTGCACGGCGGCTCGACGGGCACCACCACCCAGCTGCGGCAGCGCCTGGACAACGCCGTCAACGGGTTCGCCGGTTCGGGCCCGCGGATCACCATCCAGTACGTCGGACCGCTGTCAGTGGTCGAACCGGGTCTGGCCGATCACGCTGAAGCCGTGGTGCGCGAAGCGGTGAGCAACGCAGTCCGCCACGCGGAGGCCTCTTCACTGAGCATCACGGTGCGTGTGGAAGACGAACTCGCGATCGAGGTGATCGACGACGGTCGCGGTATGCCGGCCGACGTCAAGCCCAGTGGGTTGATTAACCTGCGCCGCCGAGCCTACGAAGTCGGCGGGGATTTCACCGTGGCGGACGCCGAGGGTGGCGGCACCGTCCTGCGCTGGAGTGCCCCACTGCCGTAACGGTTTTCAGCGGCTGCGCGCGACGATCAGCGGCAGTCGGGTGCCGTGCACGACCGCGGTGCTGACCGATCCCAGCAGCATTCCGGCGAATCCGCCGCGACCGTGACTGCCGACCACCATCAGCTGAGCCGACTCCGACTGCTCGATGAGCTGGCGGGCTGGCCGGTCGGCGACCACGAGTCGGCGCACCACAACGTCGGGGTAGCGCTCTTGCCAACCGGCCAGCCGCTCGGCGAGCGTCACCTCGGCGATCGATTGCAAAGCCGGCCAGTCCAGGCCCGGAAACTCGAACACCCCGGTGTCGCTCCAGGCATGGACCGCGACCAAGTCCACCGCGCGCAAGGACGCCTGCTCGAACGCGATCTCCAACGCCTTGTCCGAACTCGGCGAGCCGTCGACGCCGACGACCACGGGAGCTCGGGAAGGCTGCTCCATCAACGGGTCCTGATCGTGGATGATCGCCACCGGGCAATGCGCGTGATGGACCAGCCCCGTGCTGACCGAACCGAGCAGTCCGCGGGCCAGCGCGCCACGCCCGCGGCTACCGACGACGATCAGCCGAGCATCTTTGGACAGATCCACCAGCGTCGGCACGGTGGAGCCGCTGGCGATCTCAGTGGTTACCTCCACGGGGCGATCGACGGTGGCCTCGGCGACAACCTTGCTGGCCTGATCGAGCACCTCGTGGGCCGAATCCTCTTGCCACTGAAGATAACCCGCCGGTATGGGCACTTCAGGGAAGGTCATCACCACAGGAGAGCTGAGCACATGCACCAAGTGCACCGGCAGTCCGAGCAGCGCCGCGTCGCGCGCGGCCCAGTCGACGGCAACCTTCGACTCCGGGGATCCGTCGACGCAGGCGACGATGCCGTATTTCGTTGCAGAAGTTGACATGTGATGTTCCTTCCGACGTATCACGCGACCCGGCTGTCCAACCCGTCGACCACCTCGGAGAACGGACGACGCGGCGTCGCAGGCAGCGGATCGGCGTTCACCGCCGCCCACCCGATCCGCACCATCATCTGCGGATAGCCGCTGGTGCCGAACACGTCCTCGCGCACCGCTTCTCGAGTCTCGCTGATCTCGAGCGGTTCGGTCACCGGACACGTCGCCAAGCCCATCGCGGTCGCGGAGAGCAGCACCAGGCTGGTCGCCTCCCCGGCCCGCAGCCGGGCCAGGTCGTCGTCGGTCTGCGTGCCCAGCGCCAGCAGGACGCCATTGTCCTCGGCGGCGAACGTCTCGGACGGCTGGGCGAGGACCGGGCCGGCGAACACCCGGGCCGGCAGCGCCGCGTGTTGGTCGGGTGCCGGTGTGTTGTGTGCGGGAACGCCCGCGAGCGACCCGTACCGGCCGCTCCATGCACCGAGCTCGCAGAGGTAGTCCACGTCACCGGTGTGCCGGCGCACCGACTCCGCGACGATCTCCGTCAGGTGCGGCAGCAAGTCGAGCTGGCGCAGCATCACCCCGGCTCGGGCGGCGCGGGCACCCATCAGCGCGATGTCACCGCCGGGAACCGGCCACGAGCTGAAGGTGCGCCGGTCGGTGCGACGCCGGGTGATGGCGGCGGCCAGCGTGATATCGACCTCGCTCGCCGTCATCGGCTGCACTTCGATCGACGCGAGATAAGTGTTGTCGGTCCGGTCGGGGAACCGCCGGATCTTGGCCTGCCACCCCAGGGCGGCCAGGGCGACTGTGCAATGGTGCAGGGCCGCACCGCAGCTGACCAGCATGTCGCGCCGGTCGGGGTCGGTGTTCGGCAGATGCCGGCTGTAATCGGCGTAGAGATGCAGGCTGCTGGGGCCGACCCGCCAGTGCCATGGCTGCGAATTGTGCACCGACGGTGCCCGCATCGCCATGCCCAATGCGGCCCGGATGGTCTCGGGGTCGGGAAACTGCGCGCTCATACACCTACTGTCGCCGTGCCCGCCGGTAGCTGACAGGGGCGTAAGTCCTCGGCTCAGGGGACTTGTGCAGCGGATCCCCGGGTCAGGGATGCCTGCTGGTCACTCCACCATCAACGACCAGGTGCGATCCCGTGATGAACGACGCCTTCGGTGACATCAGGAAGGCCACTGCCGCGGCGACCTCGTCAGGGTTGCCCAGCCGGCCGATCGGCGCTGCCGCCTCGAACCCTTGGCGCACCTCGTCCACGTCGAGCGCGATCTGCAGCATCGGGGTGCGGATGAACCCGGGGCATACCGCGTTGACCCGGATTCCTTCCGGGCCCAGCTGCGCTGCCATGGACCGGGTCAGCCCGAGCAGGCCGGCCTTCGAGGCGCAGTACGCGGGGATGAACGGGTTGGCGGTCAGGCCCTCGATGCTGGAGATCCCGACGATGGCGGGAGCGGCGCCCGCTCGAGCGGCCTCCTGCAGGTGCGGCAGCAGAAGCTGCGACAGGATCGCCTGCGCGCGCAGGTTGACGTCGAGCACCGCGTCCCACGACTCCTCGGTGAAGGCCCCGACCGGTTCGGGAATGACCCGGCCGGCCGCGTGCACCAGTCCGTCGATCCCGTCCAGCGCGGCCGCGGCGGCGGCGACCGCGGCGCTCAGCGCGTCCCCGTCGCAGACGTCGATCACGGCGTGCGGCAAACCGAGCCCCTCGGCCACCTCCGCCACCGCCGGTGCGATGTCCCACAACGCGACCCGGCGTCCGTCGGCGATCAGTGCCTCGGCAGACGCGCGGCCGATCCCCGACGCGGCTCCGGTGACGATGACACCGCTCATGTCTGCGCCTCCTCGGTCAACTCCGCCCGCCTGCGCGGACTCGGCGGATTGTCGAACCAGAGGTTCTCCTCGCGTAGCTGCCTGCTGCGCCATCCGCTCGCGGTGCGCACCATAACGTGGTGGTAGTAGCCGCCGCACGCACTTGTCTCACTCGCACCGGGCAGGAGCATCGGGTTGTAAAACATGGCCCGCACCGTCGCGGTGTCGCCGTCGACATCGGCTTCGATGTTCGTGACGAAGTGCTGGGTCATGGGCATCAGCGTCAGCGACCGCTCCAGCCAGGTGCAGACCTCGTCGCGGCCGGCGGCCGGACCGCCGACGGAGCTGTAATCCAGGTGGGCGTCATCGGTGAACAACGACCTCAGCAGGTTCCAGTCGTGGGTGTCCACCGCTCTGGCATAGCGGTGAAGCACCGAAGCGATCTCGAGTTCGTCGCTGACGCGCTGGCTGTCCATCCTCACCCCTTGTGTAGGAAACCCTTGTGGCGCTTGGCTTCAGCGCCGTCGGCCGCATCGATGATGGCACGGACCGTTCGGCGACAGCGGCCACATTCCGCACCCGCCCCGCACACCTGAGCAACTTGATTGCAGGTCCGGGCCCCCGCCTCGACGCAGTCGGCCACCACCTGGCTGGTGACACCGTTGCAGAGGCAGACGAACATCGGCGGGCCTCAGACGCTCTCGTCCAGCCGCATGATGTGCTGGAGGCGGCCGACGAAAACCGGTGGGTAGGCACCGACTCCGGTGTGCCCCATCCATTCCGCCGCCACGTCCGGGTGGTCCACCCACGCGAACGCGTCGGCTTCGTCGTCGAGTTCTTGCAGGATCATCACTTCGTGCTCGTCGTCGAAGGCCTGGAAGATGCGGACCGCACGCACACCGGCGACTTCAAATCGCGACAGCCCCTGGTGAACTCGGCCGATCATCGCGGGCACATCCTCGATCGCCGCGATCGCCCCGACGATCACCCCGGGCGGGCTCACCTCGGACGGCTCGACCAGGGTGACCTTGTCCACCGTCTCACCGGCGAAGATGGCCGGGATGTCGTCGAGGCCGACGGCGTCGAACCAATTGAGGAACACCCGCGAGCGCAGGACTTCCAGAATGGGTTCCTTGCTGCGCAACGAGATTGTCACCATGACGCGACCATGCTCGCGCGTCGAGGTGTACACGAGGACGTAGTGGGCGCCCAGATCGACGAGCGCCGGTCGACTGCGCTGCAGAACCGGCCAGACCCGGCCCGGGTCGGGAACCCGGTAGTCCATGGCCAGCACCAGCGTGTGGGTATGCACCTCCGCCGCGCCGTCCACGCCGACCGGCTGCCTAGTCGCTGGCCGGCAGGGGTTTGGCGGTCTTCTGCTCCAGCAGAGTGGTGCCCACGCTCAGGCTGCCCGCGCCGGCCTTGGTGACCAGGAGTTCGGCACCGCCTTCGTCGACGTAGCGTTTGCCCATCACGGTGCCACCGGAGAAGTTCGGATCCAGTTGAGCGCCTTCGGTTTTCTCGCCGTCCAGGGGGATCATCGGAACGCCTCCGGCGCGCAGGTCGTCGAGGCTGCCCGACGAGCGCACGACGATCACCTGGGTGTCGCAGACTTGGCTCTGCAGTCGGGTACCGGTCTTGATCATGGTTGTCCTCCTGGAATTATGTTGCAGTCGGCGACTTGAGCTCGTCGGCCAGTTGCCGGCGCAGCACCTTGCCGGTCGGCGTGGTGGGCAGTTCGTGGCGGAACACCACCCGGTCCGGGGTGCGTGAACCACGCAACTGGGTGCGCACGTGGGCGCGCAGGTCTTCCGGATCCGGGGTGATGTCGGCGACGGGTACGACGACGGCGACCATGATCTGGCCCCACTCGTCGTCCTCGACCCCGACGACCGCGACGTCACGCACGTGCGGGTGTTCGACGAGGACGTCCTCCACCTCGGCCGGGGCGATGTTCTCCCCGCCGCGAATGATGGTGTCGTCGGATCGTCCCCCGATGAACAGGTACCCGTCGGCGTCCAGATAGGCGACATCCTTGGTGGGGAACCACCCTTCGGCGTCGAGCACCGAGCCGATCTCGGCGTAGCGACCCGACACCTGGTCGCCACGGACGTAGAGTTCGCCGACCTCCTCGGGTCCGAGAACGGTGCCGTCCTCGGCACGGATCTGTACCTCGATCCCCGGCACCGGTTGCCCGACCGAGCCGAGCCGCTTGCGGGCGGACTCGTCGGCAGCCTGGTGGGCCTCGCGGTGGTCGTCCGGCCCGAGAACCGCGATGGTGGAACTGGTTTCGGTCAACCCGTAGGCGTTGACGAAGCCCACCTCGGGCAGCAGCTCGAGCGCCTTGCGCACCAGGGGCAGGGCGACCTTGGAGCCGCCGTAGGCCAGCGACCGCAGCGACGGCAACGACGTGGGGTTGGTCTCCAGCTCGGTGATGATGCGATCGAGCATGGTCGGCACCACGGTCGCGCTGGTGACCGCCTCGGTGGACGCCAGCCGGATCCACTCCCGAGGGTCGAACTTGCGCAGGTACACCATCTTCCGGCCGGCATACAGGTTCGACAGGGCCGCGCTGACACCGGCGATGTGATACGGCGGCACGCAGATCAACGCGGCGTCACCCGGCTCGGCGGAGCCGAACTCGACCGTGCCCGTGACGTAGCTGGTGAGGTTGTTGTGGGACAGCTCAACCGCTTTGGGCCGCGACGTGGTACCGGAGGTGAACAACACCACCGCCACGTCGTCGGGGTCCGGGAATTCGGCGACCGGTTCGGCGGTCGCTGCGGCGGCCAGGAATTCCTGCGACTCGATGCGCGCGATGCCCAAACCGGCAACCACGTCGGCGTATTCGGCATCGAAGATGATCAGCGGCTCGGGCAGCCGTTCGATCAGTTCGGCCAGGGCCTCCCCCGACAGCCGGTAGTTCAACGGCGTGAACGCCCGCGCGGCGCGCGCGCTGGCGAAGATGAGCAGCGGCAGCATGACGCCGCCGAGACCGACGTACACCACGCTGCCCGCACCGGAGGAGTCGATGACGCCCGCCCCGCCGTCGGCAAGCGCGCTCAGCTCACCGACGGTCAACCGCTGGTCATCGCTGACCACCCCGACGCGCTCGGCGTCGGAGGCCGCCATCTCCAACAACAGTGCCACGCTCATCGATTGCCCCTTCTGCTCCCCTGGCCTAGATCGGGTTGAATTCCGAGATCAGCCAACGACCGTCGGTCTTGGTCAGCTTCACCATGACGCTGCTGGTCGCCAGGGCCGGGTCGGGCCGGTCCTTGCTGGTGGTCACCTGGTTCACGAAGACCAGCACCGTCGCATCGTTCGGGTGCAGCTCCGAGACCGCCGCCCGCGCGACCGTCGCCTCGGTCTTGACGCCCTTCTGCTTGGCAGCCGGCGCCACGATCTGGTCGGTGAATTGGCTGTAGTACTTGAGGAATTCGCCGGTCAAGTGCGACTTGGCGTTGGCCAGGTCCTTGTCCAGACTCTCCGGAGCGTAGGACAGCAACGCCACCGTGCCGTCCCGCGCGGCGTCGGTGACCTGCTTCTGCCGCTCCTGGATCTGGTTGTTGACGTTCGTCGAAAACAGCGAGAGACCGAACGCTTGCTGATCGGCACGGTATAGCCAGAAGTAGACGCCGCCGGCGGCGCCGGCCGATGCGACCAGCAACACGACGAGCACGATCGCCGCCCAGTGCCTCCCGGCCCAACCCAGGGCGCCACCCCGTGCAGCGGGTGCCTGAGTGTCGGGTTCGGTCACGGTGTCGCCGTTCTCGGTGGCCTCTTCCCCGCCGGCCGTGTCGAGTTCCGTTGCGCTGGAATCCTCGTCGACGACGGTGACATCGGTGCCTTTGGCTTCTTTTTCAGCGCCCGGCTCGGGCGAGGTGGTCTTGTCACTGCTCATGGCACGAACTCCACATTCGACATCTTGTACTGGGCTCCATCGCGCGCCACTGTGACGCTCATTCGCCATGCGCGCGGATCCTGGTGTGCCCCATTGGCATTGGTTACCGTTGAAGAGGCTGCCAGCAACACCACTCCGGTGTCGCCGTTCTCCTTCTCCAACGCTGCGGACTTGACCGTGCCGACGGTGACCGCCTTGGACTGCTCAGCGGTCTTGACGAAATCGTCTGCACCCCTGGTGAAATCGTCCTTGAACGTTCCGGTGGACAAGTCGATGACGTGCTGGACATCGGCCTTCGCCCGGTTGTAATCGATCGACAGCAGCGCTATCACGCCCTGGCGCGCCGCGGCGACGAGCTCGGCCCGGTGCTGCTGTTGCGCGGTGACCTTCTGGTGCGCAACGACCATCAGGCCGGTGACCACCAGCGCTGCGATGGCCACGATCACGGTCGCGGCCACCGCCACCGTGACCGCACCGATACGCGCCCACCACCCACGCGGTTCGAGTTCGATGTCCTCGTCGTCGATGAGCTCGTCGCCCTCGGCATCGGATTCGACTTCGGATTCGGGCTCACCGCCCCGCAGGCGGGCCGCTGTCGCCTTGGCGCGCGCGGCCTGCGCGCGGGCCTCGGCCTCGGTCGCCTCGGCCTCGGCCAGCTCGGCGAGCATCTCTGCATCTACATCAGCCGCCATGGCACTCACACATGTTGTTCGAGCTCGGCGCGCGGCGCGTGTGAACGAATATGCGTCGCACGTCGAACTCCTCTCTGGGTCCAAACACCCCGCCAGCGTACGGGCGGGCGCTGAGTCGTCCGTCACATCCACGGCCATTACGCGACATCCGGTGAGAATGAGATTATCACCAGGCGATAAGTAGGCTGGCCTCACCATCGTAAGAAGGCTCCGGAATCCGCCATCTTGGTGCGGAAATGATATTTCCACCGACTTCAGCGCAACTGGTCCTTCATCACCTTGCCCGTCGCATTGAGCGGCAGGGCGTCGACGAATACGACCAGCCGGGGCACCTTGAATCCGGCCATTCGGTCCTTGCTCCAGCTGATCAGGTCATCGGCTGACAGTTCGCTGCCGCCTTTGAGCACCACGAACGCCTTGCCCACCTGACCGAGCCGCTCGTCGGGTACTCCGATCACCGCGGCCTGCGCGACCGCGGGGTGTTCCATCAGGAACCCCTCGATCTCGGCCGGGTAGGCGTTGAATCCGCCGACGATGAACATGTCCTTCTTGCGCCCGACGATCTTCAAGCGGCCCGTCTCGGTGAAGCTGCCCAGGTCACCGGTGTGCAACCAGCCGTCGGCATCGATCGCCTCGGCCGTGCCGGCCGGATCGTCGAAGTAGCCCTGCATCACGCTGTAGCCCCGCACCAGCACCTCGCCGTCCTCGGCGATGCGCACCTCGACCCCGTCGCACGGCACGCCTGCGGTGGTGGCGACGTCTTCAAAGGAATCACCCGGGCGCGACAGCGTCGCGGTGCCGGCCTCGGTGAGGCCGTAGCCGGTGGCCAGGGTCTGGAAGGGCAGCTCCTCGTGGACCCGGCGAACGAGTTCGACGGGGATGTCGGCGGCGCCGGTCACCCCGGCGCGCAGCGTGGCGAGCTTGCTCTTGTCCGGCACTGCCAGCAGTGAGTGATAGAGCGTCGGGGGCCCGGGCAGCATGGTGATTTTCTCGGCCTCGATCAGCTCGACAACGCGATCGACGTCGAACACCGGCACGGGCAGCATCGTCGCGCCGCGGATGAAGGTGGCGATGCAGCCGGCCTTGTATCCGAAGGTGTGAAAGAACGGATTGACGATCAGGTAGCGGTCACCCCGGCGCAGGTCGGCCAGGTCGCACCACTCTGCGTACATCCGCAGGTTCTGCAGATGGTTCATCATCACACCCTTGGGCCGCCCGGTGGTGCCGGAGGTGTAGATGATGTCGGCGATGTCGGTTCCGCTGACGTCGCGCTGGAACGGCTCACCGTCGTCGAGGAAGCCGGACTTCAGGTCGATCGCCGGCACCCCGGCCGGGACGGTGAAATCCTGTCCCAGGAAGCCTTTCTCGATCAGGACAGCCTTGGCACCGCTACGGGTGATGATGTCCGCGGCCTCGGCCTGCTTGTAGCGGGTGCTGACCGGGACGACGATGCCGCCGGCGGTGAGCACTCCGAAGGCCGCGATCATCCAATGCGCGGAGTTGGGTGCCCAGATGGCGACCCGGTCACCCTTCTCGACGCCCAGCTTCGCGAACGCGCCTGCGGCACAACGCACCCGGTGTGCAACATCGGTGAAAGTGAGGCGCAGCGGACCGTCGACGACTGCTTCCGAGTCGCCGAATCGGTCCGCCGCGCTCAAGACCATCTCCGGGATGGTCTGCCAGGTGCTGGCTTCAGCCATTGCGCCGCTCCTCATCGGGCGCGGGCGCCCTTGATCGGTTGCGGCGCGTGTCACACCGTGACGAGGCGAGACAGGTTGCCGCCCATGATCTTTGCCTGGTCCTCAGCCTTCAGGTGGCCGAGCGCCTCGATGTAGTAGGTCGGCTCCGCCAGTCCTTCGGGGTGCGGCCAGTCCGAGCCGTAGAGCACCTGATCCACCCCGACGAGGTTGACCAAATCGTCGATGCCGTCCTCGAAGAACGGGCTGACGTGGATGCGGCTCTTGACCATCTCCACCGGATCGCTGGGGAAGGCCTCAGGGGCCTTACGGAAGACCTCGGCCAAACCGTCCAGCAGCGGGGTCATCCACTTCGAACCCGCCTCGACGATCGCGACCTTGAGCTTCGGATGCCGGTACAGCGCACCGTGAATCACCCAGGAGGCCACCGAGTCCTGAATCGGGCGCCACTCGTTGAGGATGCCCATCGCGTTGGTCTGGAACGGCAGCATCTCCGCGGCCGCGCCATCCCACTCCGAGGTGTACCGCGAATAGCCGCTGTCGCTGGAGTGCATACCGACCAACAGGTCGTACTCCACGACCCGCTCCCAGAACGGGTCGAACTCCGGCAGCGCGAACGAACGCGGACCGCGGAAACCGGGCACCGGCGCCGGACGCACCAGGATGCAGCGGGCGCCGCGCTTGACCACCCACTCCAACTCCTCGATCGCCTTTTCCACGATCGGCAGTGTGATCACCGGGGTGGTGAAGATGCGGTTCTGGTAGTTGAAGCCCCAGACGTCATCGAGCCATTCGTTGAGCGCATGCACCAGCACGTGGATGGCCACCGGATCGTCGGAGAGCCGCTCTTCGAGCAGGCTCGCCAGCGTCGGGAACATCAGCGTCTTGTCCAGACCGAGCTCGTTCATCACCTCGAGGCGCGGGGCGGGCTCGAAGAACGCCGGGATCGCGCGCATCGGCTCACCGAACAGCTCGCGCTTGGTCTTGCCCTCCGGGTTGCCGTATTTGAAGTACTCCTCCCACGCACCCGGGCGGGCCACAACCTCGAACGTCGGGTTGGGGATGTAGTTGCTGATCTGACCGCGCAGCGCGATTTTCGTACGGCCGTTGACCTGCACGTACTGGACGTAGTCCTTGTATTCCTTGGGCAGGAACTTGGTCAGCGCTTCCGGCGGCTCGTAGAGATGGTTGTCCGCGTCAAAGATCGGAAACGGGACGTCTACCCGGTGCGACAATTGCCCCATTGAATCCTCCTGTTAGCTCGTGAGAACGATATTCTCATTATGGACTAACTGCAATACCCAGACCCGATGACCCCCTCTGCTTCGAGGGCCTCGACCTCCTCTGTGGACAGTCCGAGTTCATCCAGTAGTTCGTGGTTGTGCTGGCCGAGCAGCGGCGCCGGCGCGGCGTGCACCGGCCGCGGTCCGCGCGAGAGCCGGAACGGCATCGTGGTGAACCGGGCCGGTGCGTTCACCGGGTGGTCCAGCACTTCGAAGAACCCACGGGCGGTGAGCTGTTCGAGCTCGGTCTGACGGTGCGGTTGCATGACCTTGGCGACCGGGACGCCGGCCGGCCAGAGCGCGTCGACGATCTCGTCGCCGCTGCGCTCGCGACACCAGGCGCCGATGAACTCGTCGATGAAATCCGCACGTACCCGCCGACCGGCGGCGGTCGCGAGTTCGGGGTCGGCCGCCCAATCCGGATCACCGAATGCGCCGCGCAGTGCCTGCCAATGTTCGTCAGTCTCGACCGCGATCGCCACCCACGAGTCGTCACGGCCGAACTCATCGATCTCGTTGCAGCGGTAAAGGTTCTGCGGTGAGGCGGTAGGTCCCCGGTTACCGGCCCGCTGCAAGACCGCGCCGTAGGCGCTGTATTCGACGATCTGCTCGGCGGCGATGTTGAGGGCCGCATCCACCATCGGGGCCTCGATCAGCGCGCCCTCGCCGGTGCGCCTGCGGTGTTCGAGGGCGAGCAGCACCGCGGTGAGCGCATGCAGCCCAGCGTTGGGGTCACCAAGGGAGTACGGCTCGTACGGATTTCGGTCGGGGTAGCCGGTGAGCCAACTGATGCCGGCCGCCGCCTCGATCACGTAGGCGAACGCCGGGTTGTCCCGCCACGGCCCGTCCAGTCCGAATCCCGGCATCCGGCACATCACCACATCGGGCTTGATCCGTTGCACCGCAGCATAATCCAGGCCGAGCTGGTCGAGCACCCGCGGGGTGTAGTTCTCGGCGACCACGTCGGCAGTGGCGATCAATTGGTTCAGGAGCTCCCGGCCGCGCTCCGTGCGCAGGTCGAGGGTGATGTCCTTCTTGCTGGTGTTCAACGCGGCGAAAATCGGCTGCTTTTCCCACCACTGGTCTTCGGTCACCGGCACGCCGGCGATCATCCTGGTGCCGTCGGGGCGACGGGCGGACTCGACATGGATCACCTCGGCACCCAGCAGGGCCATCAGGTGGGTGGCAGACGGACCGGCCCAGAAGGTCGTCAGGTCGACGACCCGAATACCGCTCAGCGGCAGGCGATCTGGTGCCGTACCGGCCTTGCGCGGCGCGCGTGACGCCTGCCGGTGCTGATCCGTGTGCTCGCCGAGTCGCGGCGCCCGCGACGGCGGACGCAGCCCGACGCCGGTGATCCGGTAGGGGTGCGCCGGCTGGCGGAAGCCGGCCGGGTGATCGACGAACGACCCGCGGGCGGCGAAGTGTTCCAGCGACTCGATGGTGTCAGGGGTGGCGACCGGGGCGTTGGGGATGCGGAAGGCCGTGGCGAGATCGCGGACCTCGTCGCCGGTGCGCTCGGCCATCCATGCGTAGAGTTCGGCGGACTTCTCGTTGGCCTGCTCGGTGATCGTCAGCGGAGCATCCTCGTCGATCCAGTCCTCGTGGCCGGTCATCGCGCACAGGTCGAACCACTGCTGGGCGGTGCCGCACCCGACGTCCACCAACCCGTCCTTGACCCGGGCAATGCCGGGCACGGTCAGCTTGCGCGAGTCGCGCCACGGCTTTCCGAGCATGTCGAAGTAGGTGACGGGGTAGTACGTCAAGCCCATGACGTGGCTTTCCAGCATGGACAGGTCGATGAGCTCACCACCGCCACCGGCCAGCACCCGCATGCGCGAAGCCAGGATCGCCGCACTGGCATACGAGCCCGACAAGTAGTCGCCGACCCGGCCGCCAACGTAGACCGGCGCCCGGTCCGGTGCACCGCGGCCCAGTCCGACGATGCCCCCAGACCAGGCCTGCAGCGTGAATTCCGTTGCAGCCCGGTCACTCCAGGGCCCGTTCAAGCCGAACGGGGTGATGGCGGCGATGATCAGGTGCGGGTGCGCATCGCACAGAGCGGCCGGTGCCAATTGGTCTCCCAGGGGTGAACCGGGCGACCAGACCACAGCGTCGGCCGAGGCGAGCAGATCATCCACGAACGCGCGGTCGGCCTGCGGGTCGGCGACCACGCTCTGCTTGCCACCGGCAAGGAAGCTGAACAGTGCGCCGTCTTCGTCGGGTCCGATCTGCGCACCGGAGGCCGACCAGCGTCGCAGCGGATCACCCTCGGGCGCCTCGACCTTGATGACGTCGGCTCCCCCGTCGGACAGCAGCTTGGTGCAGTAGGCGCCGGGAATGCCGGTCGACAGGTCAACCACGACGAAACAGTTCAGTGGTGCGTCGGCCATCGCTACTTCTTCTTCTTTTTTGTCTTCTTGGGGTCGGCCTTCTCGGCCTTGCCCTTCGCCGTCTTCGAGGCCTTCGCGCGGCCGGACTTCGACAACCGCCACTCCGGCGGGAACTTCCTGTCGTTGTCCTTCACCGCTCCGGCGAGACCGGTGTCGAGACCCTCGTGCATGTCGAACTCGTCCTCGTCGCGGGCGGCCGCACCGCCGAGGGACTCGAAGGTGCTACCGAGCAGGCTGCCGAGGTACTCGCCCTGGAACTGCTTGAACACCTCGAAGAACATCTTCTGCTGAAAGATCGTGTCCGTGGGCCGGTTTCGCGCGCACGCTATTGCATACCGGTCGACTTCGGCTTCGAGGTCCTCGCGTGGTACCACGCTGTTGAGGAAGTTGCAGTCATACATCTCGGCGGCGGTGAACGGCCGGCCGGTGTAGACCATCTCCTGGAACTTGCGGATGCCCATCGTCTGGGTCCACCACCACATCCGGGGTCCCCAGCCGTAGTAGCGGAACGACGGATGGCCGAACAGCGCGTCATCGGAGGAGATCACCAGATCGGCGTCGGCGGCCTGATAGAAGTGCCAGCCGTAGCAATAGCCCTTGACCTCAAGGATCGAGATCTTCTTGAAGTCCTGCAGGGTGCGGATTCCCGACTGCGGGCTGGCATACCAGGCGCCGACCGATGCGCCGCGCCGAAACGTCCCGCGGGGCGGGTATTTCACTGCGCCGGGCGGGATCCGGAACTCCGCGAGCCGCGGCCCCTCGTCCTCGGCGTTCTGCAGCTCCATGAACTCGGGCAGGTCGGCACCGCTGCCGAGATCCTCACCCGCGCCGCGGATGACGACGACTTTCACCTGATCGTCCACACCCGCCTGGTAGAGCAGGTCCGAGTACCGCAGGCGCGCAGCGGCCGTCGGGGCGTTGAGATAGTCGGGCCGGGTGAAGGTGATCGTCGCGATCTTAGTCTTCGGGTCCTTCTCGTAGCGGATGATCTCCTCGGCCGACGGGCGCCGCGCCTCAGCCATTGCCCGTGCGGACGCTCGCCGCGGCGCTCCACGCCGGGCTAGTCGTCAGTACCTCGCAGCCGTCGGCGGTGATCAAGACGGCGTCGCGGGTGATCACCGATCCGACCGACTTCTCCCAGACGTGGGCGGTGACGGCGAGCACCATCCCCGCCTCCAGCATTTCAGCGTCGGCAGTTGCCCGCAGTTGCTTCGTGACGACCGGAGGGTCGAAGCCGAGGCCGAGGCCGTGCGCGACCGGCATGACCGGCAGTTCCTCACCGGCGTCTACGTAGGCATCGAGCAACGCGCTCGTAATCTGCCCCGGTCGGCACGCATCGATCAGCTTGTGCCACAGGGCATCTCGGCGTCGGTAGAGCTCGTGCACGGCATCGGTTGGTTCGCCGACCGGGAGCGTGCGGGTCACTTCGGCGACGTATCCGTCGGCCAGCACCCCGGCCGACAGCACCACGAGGTCACCCTCGTTGACCACATCGCCGCCCTCGGCACGGCGCCACGGATGCTCCTTGGAGGTCACCCAGGCGGCATCCTGGGTGGCCGGCGTGCTCACCCCACCGGCGGCTTCGGCCTCCAACACCGCAGCGGTGAGGAACTTCGCGGTGGTTCCCGGGCGGAGCGCAGCCACACCAGCGGCCAGGCCCTTCTCGGCGATTGCCAGCGCGTGACGTAACGCCTGCACTTCCTGCGGAGTCTTGATCCGGCGGGCAGCCTGCATGGCCTGCTCAGCGTCCACCAGTTCCGCGTTCGGAAACGCCATCGGCAACAGTTTCGCGAATGTCGGTGTCAGGGCGTCGGTTCCGACGCGGCGCGCGGTACCGGCGCCCTTGATGTTCTTCAGTATGTCGACCAATGTCATCGGGTTCCAGGCGAACCCGTACAGATTCTCGTGCGGGATCTCCTCAGGTATGCCCTCATCCCACGTGCTGTTGAGATGGATCTCACCGGTGGCGCGCACGAATTCGCAGATCGGCCCGAACGGGCGGGTGCCCACGACCCACAGTTGTGGGGCACCGGAGATGTAGCGAACATTGGCCTGCCGACCGAGCACCAGTACGTCGAGGTCGTGGGCCTCCATCTGCGCCAAGGCGCGCTCGCGACGGCTGAGCCGCAGAGCCCGGGCATCGGCCTCGATCTCAGTTCCCATTGGGCACCTCGTACGGATCGTATGGATAGGCAGTCAGTGGCATCCAGCCACCATCGGTGACCACGACGATCTCCTCGCCGCGATAGCCGCCGGTGCCGTCTTCCCACACCACCGGCTCGAACACCAGGAGCATTCCGGGCGGAAAGACGAAGTTGTCATCCCATTCCTGGCCGAGATCCGTTCCGATCATGGGCATTTCGGCCGCACTCGTTCCGATCCCATGACCCAGGTAGAAGTGCGGCAGCCACGGCTTCTCCCCGCCGGCGGCGGCGATCGCCGCACGTCCGAGGTCACCGCAGGTGGCGCCGGCCTTCGTCACCGAGAGCACCCCGTCGACGATCCGGCTCCATCTTTCGAACTGGTGCTGTTGCAGCTGTGTCGGTTCCTGACCGACGATCCAGGTGCGTCCGTGGTCCGAGCAGTAGCCGTGGTAGGAGATGGACACGTCGGTCCACAACACGTCGCCTTGCGCCAACTCGCGCTCGGTCGTCAACAGGGGCAGCGCGAGATCGCCGGTAGTGGTCCAGGTTCCCTCGGCCTTCGAGGTCGGCATGACCTGCCAGATCGAGTCGAACATGTTCGTGGTCGCACCGAGTTCGAAGGTGCGGCGCACGAATTCTGCAGACAGGTCGATCTGACGAGCACCGGGCGCCAGCGACTTCTGTATCTCGGCGATGGCCAGTTCGGTGATCTGGCAGGCTCGCCGGATGCAGGCGATCTGGTCGATGGTCTTCACCAGTTTCGCCGCGCCGATCGTCGGCGCAGCGTCCAGCGGCGCGCTGGGGAACAGCGAACTACCTGCTCGTCGCATCGCACCGGTCAGCTCATCGGTCGCCAGCGTCGCACCCGATGGGACCAGTCCGGCCAGGATCTTCGCGAATTCCGTGACACCCTCGTCGAATTCGAGGTAGACGGGCCCGTGCAGATGGTCATCGGGCAGGCTGGATTCCATGGCCGCGCCCTCGCGGAACGGCAGGAACAGGTGCGGGTGCTCGTCGTCGGCCAGGATGACTGCCACCGGCCGCTCGACATGCGACAACCCGGCGTCGGCCAGCGGCCAGCTGATACCGGTGGCGTACATGACATTGCTGTTGCCCAAGAGCACCAGTGCGTCCACACCCTGATCGGCCATCGCGGCGTGCAGACGCGCGCCGACTTCGCTGCGCATCCGAGTGAAGTCGGGCTCGGATGGGATGTCCAGCCACGTGTACCCGGTCCGGGCGATCTGAGTGACGCCGGATTGGGTGGATGTGGTCACTGCACACCCAGGAATTTCTTGATGTTGGTGCTGCAGATCTTGACCGCGTTCTCTTGGCCGACGGTGTCGACGACTTGCCGAAGCGACTTCTCGGAGTAGCCGAACGTGCTCTCGTTGTGCGGGTAGTCCGAGGACCACATGACGTTGTCCACCCCGATCTCGTCGAGCAGCTTGAGCCCCAGCGGGTCGACCATGAACGATGCGCTCATGTGGTTGTCCCAGTAGTAGCGGATGTCGTGCTCCACCTTGCGGTTGAACATGTGCTGGTAGGAGGCCAGCAGGTGCTCGGCATCCTGCAGTGCGGTGGCGACCCAGGCGATGCCGCCTTCGAACCAGCCGACTTTCAGCCCCGGGTGGCGGTCCAGGATGCCGGAGAACAGGTACTTGGAGAACGTTTCCCGGAAGCCGTCGACGTTGATCATCATGCCGACGACCACGCTGTTGACTTCACACGGAGTCTTGGGCGGGGTCTCGCCGATGTGATGGGTGACCGGCAGGCCGGCGGCTTCGATCTCGTCCCAGATCGGGCTCATCGCGGTGCTGCCGTAATCGATGATCTCGCCGTCCTCACCCTTGCCCGGGTTCAGTGGCATCAGGAATGTCTTGAGTCCCAGCGACTTAACCTCGGCCAGCGTGCGGCGCGCACCATCGGGATTCCACCAGTTGATCAGTCCGACGCCGTAGAAGTGGCCGTTGCTGCGGGCCTGCACCTCGGCGATGTGCTCGTTGTAGATCCGGAAGATCCGCTCGCGCAGTTCCAGGTCGGGATAGTGGAACAGCGCCAGCACGGCGTTGGGGAAGGCGAGTTCTTTGTCGACGCCGTCCTCATGCAGTTCCTGGATGCGGGCGTCGATGTTGGTGGTGGCCGCCCCGGCGAGGTCGTCGTACTGCATGAGCACCCGGCTGAAGTCCAACGGCAGGAAGGTCTTTCCCTTGGCCCGGCCGACCATGTAGGCGCCGTCCTCGTACCAGATCCGCGGCGCCTTCTCCTTCAGTTCCTCCGGGAACTTGTCGAAGAAGATGTCCTCGGACAGCGAGATGTGGTTGTCGGCGGAGAACACCTCGGTGCCGGCCGGCAGGCCGGTGTCACCTTTGGCGTGACCCTGCCGGTCCTTGGGTGCACCCAGGCCGCCGGCGGGGTACAGCGTTGCGGTTGTCATGTGAGCTCCAATCAGGCTGTCGGGTACAGCTTTCACCAGGTGACGGGCAGTTCGTAAACGCCGTAGGCCAATTTGTCGTTCTTGAACGGAATCTCGTCGAGCGGCTTGGCCAGCGTGAGCGTCGGGATGCGCCGCAACAGCGTGCTGAACACGATCTGCAGTTCAGCGCGGGCCAGCTGCTGGCCGACGCACTGGTGGCGACCGTAGCCGAAGGCGAGGTGTTCGCGAGCGTTGTCGCGGTCCACACGCAGCTGCTCGGGATTCGGAAATGCCTTGGCGTCCCAGTCCGCCGGGGACAGGTCGATGATGATGCCCTCTCCCCCGCGGATCGTCACGCCCCCGATCTCGATGTCCTCGATCGCGACGCGGCGCTGACCGTTCTGGATGATGGACAGGTACCGCAGCAGTTCCTCGACCGCGTTCGCGACAACCTTCGGATCGTCCGTATCGCGCACGATCGCAGCCTGTTCGGGGTTCTCCAGCAGCGCCAGCACACCGATTCCGATCATATTGGCGGTGGTCTCGTGCCCGGCGATGAGCAGGCCGCTGGCCAGCTGCGCGGCTTCCTTGACGCTGATCTCGCCGGCCTTGACCCGTTCGGCGATATCCGACACCGCGTCCTCGGCCGGGTTCTCCATCTTCGCTTCGACGAGATTGCCCAGGTACTTCCCCAGGCTCGTCGCACCCTTCATGGTGTCTTCGGGCTTGGCGTAGCGGGCCAGCCCGGCATTGGCATGCTCCTGGAAGAAACCGTGGTCTTCGTATGGCACGCCGAGCATTTCGCAGATCACCTCGGTCGGCACGGGCAGCGCCAGCGCCGTCACCAGCTCGGCCGGCTGCGGGCCGGCCAGAATCTTGTCGATGGCGTCGTCGGTGATCTTCTGGATCGCCGGGCGCAGGCCCTCCACCCGCTTGAACGTGAACGGCTTGGACAGCATCCGGCGGTAGAAGGTGTGCTCTTCGGCGTCGGCGGTGAACACCGAACGCGGGCGCTTGGTCACCAGGGAGAGCATGTGCTCATTCCAGTGCGGGAAACCGGGGCGACGGTCGTCGACGCTCACCCTGGGGTCGGCGAACAACGTGCGGGCCTCCTCGTAGCCGGTGATCAGCCACGGGGTGCTGCCGTCCCAGATCCGCACCCGGCTCAGCGGTGCGGTGGCAGCCAGCTCCATCACCCGTTCCGGCGGCGCGAACGGGCACCGGCCGGTCCGCTCCATCGGATACTCCGGTGCGGTTGCCGCCTCGCTCGGCTCGGTTGTCAAAGTGTCCGACATGCCTCACTCCTCGACGTAGATGGCTTGCGCGGGACAGGCCGCGGCGGCCCGGCGCGCGTTGTCTTCCTGATCCGCCGGCGGGTTGGTTTCGAGCAACACGACCACGCCGTCCTCGTCACGCTGATCGAAGACCTCGGCCGCGTTGAGCACGCATTGGCCAGAGGAAACGCACTTGTCCTGGTCGACGGTGACCTTCATCGTGGTCCTAGCCTTGTGGTGTCACTGGGGCCAGCCACAGCCCGACGAGCGCGTCGACGAGTCCGGAAGCGGCTGTGCGCCAATTGGTTAGCGGTAAGGGCGTGCCCTCGGCGAGGGCCCGCTCGTATTCGGCGCAGGTGTGGATCAACAGGTTGCGCCCCATGATGTTGCGTTCCACCCGCACGTGGCCGGGCAGGTCGGGCAAGCAGCGATTGATGCCCTCCAGCACGACAATCAGGGCCGGCAGCGTCAGCGCGTCCCGGGTGACCGTCTGCTGGTAGGCCGGGTCGGCCATCACCTGCGCGGCGAATCGCGCATACCAGGTGGGGTTGCCCAGCGCCGTCAGATGATCGGTCAGCGGCAGCACCAGGCATTCCACCCAGTCGCGCAGTCCGGCGTCCTTGCCTGCCATCGCCGCGACCCGCTCCTCGCGCAGCTTCTCCACCGGTACGGCGTGCTTGTGTTCGATCGCGCGGACCAAATCGGTCTTGGTGCCGAAGTGGTAGCCGACTGCTGCATTGTTGCCCTGCCCGGCGGCCTCACTGACCTGGCGGTTCGACACCGCGAAGACCCCGTGTTCGGCGAACAGCCGCTCGGCGGCGGTGAGGATCGCCTCGCGGGTCAGGCTCGCCCGATCGGTGCGGGTGTTCCGAGAAGGGGTGGTCGCGGTGGTCATCGCAGGCCAGTCAACGCCGTGATCGTGATTAAGTCAAGCGATTGATTTAAGAATTCTCGGGCTGTTTCTTCTTCGGCACCGGCTTGCCCGCTGCCGTCCCGCCGTCGACCGGCAGAACCGTCCCGGTGACGTACGGAGAACGGTCTCCGGCGAAGTAGAGGATCGCTTCGGCCACGTCGTCGGCGGTCCCCTCCCGCTCCAGAGGGCGGTCGGCCCGCATGGTCGCCCGGATCCCCGCCTCGAACTTGGCGACCTGCTCGGCGTCCATGCCGTGCGCGGACTTCGACACGATGGCCGTCCGAATATGGCCGGGCGCAAGGCAGTTCACCCGGATCTCGTAGTTGGCCAGTTCGATCGCCGCACACTTGGTGAAGTGGATGACCGCGGCTTTCGATGCGCGATAGGTCATCACACCGCCGCCGGCCTGGATCCCGCCGATGGAGGTCAGGTTGATGATCGACCCGCCGCCGCTGTCCTTCATGTGCTTGGCCGCATCGCGCGTCCCCGCCATCACGGCCTTGAGGTTGACGGCCATGATGCGCTCGAAGTCGTCGAGGTCGTCGTGCAGGAAACTTCGGTGCATCTTCCCCGAGACCCCGGCGTTGTTCACCATCACGTCGAGCCCGCCGAACTTCTCCGCCGCGGTGTCGATCAGGCGGGTGAGCTGCCCGGTGTCGGCGACGTCGGTCGGCAGAAACAACGCCTTCTCGCCGTGCCGGTCGGCCAGCGCCGCACCCTGCTCGGCGTCGATGTCACCGAACACGACGGTCGCGCCTTCCGCCAGGAAGCGCTCGACGATGCCGGCGCCGAGCCCCGATGCGCCGCCGGTGACGACCGCGATCTTGCCTGCCAATTCGTTGCCCATGACGGCCCAATCCCTCTCGTCCGCACGCCGATCCGGTGCGCGTACGCAGTCAATCGCTGCGCCCGACCTAAGTCAAGCGCGTGATTTAAAAGTGGTGTGACACCGAAGCTGTAGTTACCGCGCGAAACGTGCGAGTGGGCGTGTCGATAACGCCAGCCTGACGGGGTCCCCGCAAGCGATTAGCGCGGCTAAACGAGCGGGTTGAGAACCATGTTCTCTCACTTGGTCAGCAAACCTTGCGCATTCCGGACATGGCATTGACACCTTTTGAACGAAACTGCAACAGTTGCTTTCACCGAGGCCCATGGGAGGACATTCCGGTGACAGTCAGTGCCGACAGGGATCTTCACTACGATCCTTACGACGTCGACCAAAACATCAACCCGTTTCCGATGTTCGCGCGGCTGCGCGAGGAAGCGCCGCTGTACTACAACCCCGACCTCGACTTCTACGCGCTGAGCCGCTTTGACGATGTCAATAAGGCCGTCATCGACCACGAAACGTTCATCTCGGGCCGCGGCGCGCTACTGGAGATCATCAAGTCCGGAATGGAAATCCCGACCGGCACATTGATTTTCGAGGATCCGCCGATCCACAACATTCACCGCAACCTGTTGTCGCGGGTGTTCACACCGCGCAAGGTCGCCGCCCTGGAACCGCAGATCCGCGAATTCACCACCCGCTGCCTGGATCCGTTGGTGGGTACCGGCAGGTTCGACTTCGTCAACGACCTCGGCGAACAGATGCCAATGCGGGTGATCGGCATGCTGCTCGGCATTCCGGAAGATCGCCAGCGGGCGGTCACCGACCACGGCGAGGCGACGCTGCAGTCGGACAAGGTGGATCTGCTGGCCACCGGTGAGATCTTCGCCGAGTTCATCGATTACCGCCGCGACCATCCGGCGGACGACATCATGACCGACCTCCTCAACGCGGAGTTCGCCGACGAGACCGGTACCGTGCGCCGGCTGCACCGCGAAGAACTGTTGCTCTACTTGACGGTGATCGCGACGGCCGGCTCGGAGACGACCACCCGATTGATCGGTTGGGCCGGCAAGACCTTGGCCGAATACCCCGACCAACGACGTGAACTCGCCGAGAACCCGGCGTTGATTCCGCAGGCGATCGAGGAGATCCTTCGCTGGGAGCCGCCGGCGTTGCAAATCGCCCGCTACGTCACCCGCGACGTCGAGTACTACGGCCAGACCGTGCCTGCGGGCTCAGCGATGCTGATGCTCGTCGGCGCGGCCAACCGCGACCATCGGCGCTTCGCGCCCGACGGCGATGTCTTCGACATCCATCGGGAGCTCAAGTCGCACATGACCTTTGGTGCGGGCACGCACTTCTGCATGGGCAACGCACTGGCCCGCATGGAAGGTCGGATCGCGCTCGAAGAAATCCTCAAGCGCTTCCCGACCTGGGAGGTCGACTGGGCCAATGCACGCAAGTCTCAAACCACTGCGGTCCGCGGCTGGGACGCCATGCCGACGATCGTTCCCTGACAACCACCAACTACGACAAGAGGACTGAACAACCATGGCAGGACGGGTAGAAGGCAAGGTCGCATTCATCACCGGTGCGGCCCGCGGCCAAGGTCGCGCCCACTCGGTGCGGCTGGCGTCCGAGGGTGCCGACATCATCGCGGTCGACATCTGTAAGCCGATTGACACCGTGGACAAGATTGCGGCGTCCACCCCTGAGGACCTGGCCGAGACCGCGGATCTGGTGAAGAACGCCGGCGGACGCATCTTCACCGCCGAGGTCGATGTTCGTGACTACGACGCGCTGAAGGCGGCGGTGGACGCCGGCGTCGAGGAATTCGGCCGGCTCGACATCATCGTCGCGAACGCCGGCATCGGCAACGGCGGCGAGACGCTGGACAAGACCAGCGAAGCCGACTGGAATGCAATGATCGACATCAACCTCAGCGGTGTGTGGAAGACGGTGAAAGCCGGTGTGCCACACATCCTTGAAGGAGGCCGCGGCGGCTCGATCATCCTGACCAGTTCAGTGGGCGGGCTCAAGGCTTACCCGCACACCGGCCACTACATCGCCGCCAAGCACGGCGTCGTCGGCCTGATGCGCACGTTCGCCGTCGAACTCGGCGCCCAGAACATCCGGGTCAACTCCGTGCACCCGACCAACGTGAACACCCCGTTGTACATGAACGAGGGCACGATGAAATTGTTCCGCCCCGACCTGGAGAACCCGACGGCCGACGACATGAAGGTCGTCGCGCAACTGATGCACACGCTGCCGATCGGCTGGGTCGAGCCCGAGGACATCGCCAACGCGGTGCTGTTCCTGGCGTCTGACGAGTCGCGCTACATCACCGGTGTCACTCTGCCTGTCGACGGCGGCAGTTGCTTGAAGTAACCCCCACTTCGCCGCAGACCGTCCACACGTTCTGCCGGTACTGCCTTGCCTCGTGCGGTGTCGACGTCACCGTCGAGGCGGGGCGGGTGGTGAAAATCTCGGCGGACAAACAGAATCCGCACAGTTGGACCGACTTCTGCGCCAAGGGCCGCACGGCGGCTCAGCTCGTCGAGCATCCGCGCCGCATCACCCGCCCGATGCGGCGGGTGGGCGAGAGCTATGTCGAGGCCACGTGGGACGAGGCGATCGCCGACATCGCCGCGCGCATGTCGGCGATCATCGAGGCCGGCGGCCCCGATGCCGTCGCCACGTACACCGGCAATCCGTCGGGCTTCTCGTCGTCAAATCTGCTTTTCATGACGGGCTGGCTGGACGCCATCGGCAGCCAGAACCGGTATTACGTGGGTTCGGTCGACCAGAACAATCTGCACGTGGTCGCACAGGCCATGTATGGGTCGCAGCTGTTCGTCCCGGTGTCCGACGTCGACAATTGCGACTTCTTCCTGCTGGTGGGCGCCAATCCCGCTGTGAGCGCCTGGAATTGGGTAGAAAGTGTGCCGGGCGGTTGGAAGCGGGCGCTGGCCCGGCAGCGACAGGGCGCCACGATCGTGGTGGTCGACCCGGTGCGCACCGAAAGCGCCGAGAAGGCCGACCTGCACCTGGCGATCCGCCCCGGCCAGGATTGGGCGCTGCTGCTCGGCATGGTCAAGGTGATCTTCGACGAGGGTCTCGAGCACCGCGAGGACTGCGGCGACCTTGCCATCGGCATGCCCGAGTTGCGCGCGCTGGCCTCGGCCGCCGACCTCGACGACCTCGCCGCCCGCTGTGACATTCCCCGCGCCGACATCGAGACTCTGGCCCGAGATTTCGCGGCCGCGCTCGGCGCGATGGTGATCACCCGCACCGGGGTCTCACTGCATCTGGCCGGGACCATCGGCGAGTGGCTCGGCCACGTGCTCAACGTCATCACCGGACGGATGGACCGGTCGGGTGGACGCCGGTTCGAACGCGGATACGTCGACGCGCTGAAGTTGGCGGCGTTCGCCAAGCCGGTGGACCACCGCAGCCGGTTGCAGGACCGGCCGATGGTGGCCGGCCATCACGGACTCGACGAACTGCCCGACGAGATCACCACGCCCGGGCAAGGGCAGATCCGCGCCATGGTCATCAACGCGGGTAATCCCGTCGTCTCCGGACCCGACGGCGCCCGACTCGACGCCGCACTGGCTCAGCTCGACCTGCTGGTGGTGATCGACTTGCTGCAGCGCGAGAGCCACCGTCACGCACACTGGCTGCTGCCTGCGGCGCACTGGCTGGAACGGGACGATCTGCTGGCGCTCACCAGCGGTCTGCACGACGAGCCTTATGTTCAATACGGGCGGCGGGCCGTCGATCCACCGGGTGAGGCGCGCGAGGAATGGCGGTTCTTCCTCGACCTGACGCTCGCGATGAAGCGGCCCTTCCTCGGGATGCGGGGCGTCAACCAGTTCGTCAAGGCGACCCGCGCCGTGGCCAACGCCACCCGTAAGCCGTCGCTGGCGTTCGGGCCGCACTGGATCGACCGGATGATCATCGGCCTGAGTCGCGGGATCAGTTGGCGTGCGGTGATGGAACATCCACACGGCTGGGTGTTCGGCAAGCGCGAATTCGGTCATCTGCGCACGGCGCTGCGCACCGAGGACAAGAGGATTCACGTCGCACCGGCCGAATTCGTTGATCGGGCACGCGAGTTGCTGTCGGAGCCCCACCCGAAGTCGCCGGCTGGACGACCTTTTCAGCTGGCGAACAGCCGGCGCAGGCATTCGATGAACTCCTGGCTCAACGACATTCCGGGGCTCCACCCGTCGGGCAAGGACAACCATGCCGTGATCAACGCCAAAGACGCTGCCGCGCTGGGCATCGCCGACGGCGATCGGGTCAGGGTGTTCTCCGATGTCGGTGCGGTTGAACTCGCCGCCGTGGTCAGCGACCGGCCGCGGCCCGGCGTCGTGATCGTCGACCACGGCTGGGGTTCGCGGGTGTTCGACCCCCGCGGCGGTGCGGAGCCGATCTCGTTCGGCGTCAACAGGAATCTGTTGGTGGACGGATCGCCGGTCGATCCGCTGTCGCAGACCCCGGCCTTGAGTTCGGCGTGGGTGGGCGTCGAGCGGCTCGGCCCCTAGGTCGTCACCCTCCCTCGCCCAAACCGACGTTTCACCGCGAAAGTGCGAGAAGATGCTGGCACAACGTCGATCTCGGCGAAGGACTGGCGCTGAGAATCTCGCGCTTCCACGAGATTGAACTCACGCAGACGATTGCTCGAACTTCTCCTGCATGAGTTCAATCTCAACGGACGAAGGTTGGGCGGCACCTGATCCGCCACCGAGATCGACGTTGTGCAGACCACTACTCGCAGTTCTGCTGCGAAGCGTCGGTTTGGGCGAAGAAGTTCAGGAGGAGCTCCGCCGTCGCGCCGGGCTGCTCGATCTGTGGGCAGTGTCCGGCGTTCTTGATGACAGCCGAATGACCGTCGGAGATCTGCTTGGCGATCTCGGCGGCCCAACCCGACGGCAGGAGCTTGTCGCCGGCACCCTCGACGACCAGGACCGGTACATCGATGCGCTCGTACGCCCGCTTGCTCGACGGGGTCGACGGGGCGTCCAATCCAGGTCGGCGAAAACGCGCTGCCGCCAATGATTCCCACGCACCGGGCGCGATGCTGGACTCGTAGCGCCGTTGCACGTACGCCTCATCGGCGGGATAGCCCGGGTCGAAGAACAGCGCCTCCACGATGGCCCGCATGGCCTCGTACGTGGCGTCGTATTCGTAGAGCGCGGTGGTGTGCCGGTTCTTCTGGATCTCGCCGCCACCGCAGATCGTCACCGCGCTGCGCACCGGCAGTACCGGAGACTCCGACGTCATGTCCACCAACAAATTGATGGCACCCATCGAGTTGCCGACGAAGTGCGCCGAGTCGATGCCCAGCAGGGCGCAGAACCGGGCGAGGTGCCGGATGCGCATGCCGCGACCATCGGTGAAGTCGACCACCTTCGCCGAGTCTCCGAACCCGAGCATGTCCGGGGCCAGCACGCGGTAATGCTGCGAGAGCGCGGGAATCACTTTCTCCCAGCCGATTTCGGCACTCGCCCCGAATTCGCCACCGTGCAGCAGCACGACTGGGTCGCCCTCCCCCACCTCGAGGAAGTGTGTCGTCAGACCGTCGACGACGATAATGCGGTGTTGATAGCTCACTTGATCGCGATCGGGTTGACCGGCGACCCCACCGCACCGGTGACACTCAGCGGGGGCGCGACGAGCTGGAACTCGTACCGGCCGTCGGCCGCGCAATCGAGTGCCAATTCGGTGAGATTCCAATACTCACCCAACATCAAGCCCATATCCCGCAGGCACAGCATGTGCATCGGCAGGATCGCGCCATCGACGCCGGACGCCGGGTTCTCGACCATCAGGTTGTCCGCCGCGACCGCGGCGACCTGATGGTCGGCCAGCCAGGACGCGCACGTCCAATCCAGTCCGGCCCCGGGCTCCTGCCCGTCACCGGTCTCCAAAAAGCGCGCCCACCAACCCGTTCGGATCAGCACGATGTCGCCGGGTTCCACGGTGACACCCTGCGTGCGGGCCGCCTCGTCGAGCTCGGCCGGGGTGATCGGCTGGCCGAGTTCGCAGAATGTCGGCACCCCGCGCAGCTTGACGATGTCCAGCAGCACACCGCGGGACGTGATGCCTTTGCTGTCGACCTTGTCGATGCCCAGATAGTAGGCGCCCAAGCTGGACACCGAATCGGCCGGAAAACCGTTGTACAGCTTGTCCTCGTAGTACACATGTGACAGCGCATCCCACTGAGTGGCGGCCTGCAGCGGCATGATGATCATGTCGTCGTTGAACCGCATCGGCCCGGCCGTCGAGTAACCGCTCAACTGCACGGCCGCGGGATTGCGCAGCCACGACGGGCCGTACTCCATCAGGGTTTTGGCATCACCACCGTCGATCGTCATCACGTGGGTCGGGTTCTGCCGGTACTGAAATGCACCCTGCGGTCCCGACGAGCCGAAGTCGACGCCAAGCGGAAACACCTTGCCGTGCTGGACGGTTGCCGCGGCCTGCGCGATCTTCTCGGGTGTGATGAAGTTCAGCGTGCCGAGCTCGTCGTCATCGCCCCATCGGCCCCAGTTCCGGACGTCGTCGGCGACCCGCCGGAAATCGCTCATGCTGGCCACGCTGGTCATCCCTTCTCGTAGTCGGCTGCTTGCCGCGCCGCGATGTTGCCGCCGTCGGCCCAGATGACCTGACCGGTGATGTAGCCGGCAGCCTGGCTGCCCAGAAACACCAGCACCGCGGCCTGCTCAGCCGGATTCGACACCCGGCCCAGCGGTTTGGGGATGTCGTCGAGCATTTCCGGCCCATACGCCGACCGCAGCTGGTCGAGGATCGGCGTCTCGGTGACACCCGGCCCGCTGCAATTGATGCGAATACCCCTGGCGCCCAGCGGCACTGCATTGGTCACCGTGTAGCCGATGATCGCCTCCTTGGACAGCCGGTAGCCGCCGTCGGCCAGTGCGTCGGGATTGGCGTGGCACCAGTCGATGCCCTCGGCCATCGAGCCCGTCGCCAACAGACCGGCCGCCTGCGGCAGGTTCTCACGGTAGTTCGCGGCGGCCAGTGAGGACACGAGATTGACCGACGAGCCAGGCCCCAACTTCGGCAACAGTGCCTCGGTGAGCTGCCGCATACCCAGGAAGTTGATCGTGACAACCAGCAACGGGTTGCCGATCCCCGACGACACCCCGGCGACATTGAACAGGGCATCGATGGGTCCGTTGACCACGCTCGCCGCCTGATCGATCGACGCAGGGTCGGCGAGATCGATCTCGATGAATTCGCTGAGCTCGGCCGCCGGGCGGCGCATGTCGAGGCCGACCACCACGGCGCCCAGATCGATCAACTGTTCACACAGCTGCGCGCCGATTCCCGACGCGCAGCCGGTGACCACCACGCGGCGGCCGTCGTACCGCAGCAGATCGTCGATGCGAGCCACGGTCTACTTCGCTTCCCGCTTCTCCTTCTCCATCTGCGCGGCCTTGACGCGACCCTCGTTGATCTCGGCCATGGCCTCGGGAATCTCTCCGGCAGTGAACTTTCCGCCGCGGCCTGTGGGCAGCCCGCCGAAGGAATAGGTCTCGTCGAACAACGGGGCTTCCGACGGCTGACGGCGTGCCTCGACCTTCTCGACCACCGGCTCGAGCCGCTTGGCCTTGTCTTTGACGGCCTTCTCGTCACGTTCGATGAACTCGGGCAGGATCTCCTTGCCCATGATCTCGATGGACTCCATCGTGCCCTCGTGGCTGCGCGGGTTCAGCAGAAGAATGATCTCGTCGACCCCGCTGGCCTCATAGCTACGAAGGAACTCCCGCACCGTCTCCGGCGACCCGATGGCACCGCGGCCGGGACCGTAGGCCAGCGTCGGGTCCTCCTTGACGGCGTTCTCGTACAGCTCCCACACACCGGTGCGTCCGGGCGTGTGCATGCCGTTGATGTAGTAGTGCATGATGCCGAACGAGAAGAAGCCGCCGCCGATGCCGATCTTCTTGATCGCCTCATCGTCGGTCTTGGCCACCATCATCGACAGGTCACCGCCGATGGCGAGCAGGTTCGGGTTGATCGCCGGCGTGCATGGTGTGCCCTGCTCCTCGAACTCCTTGTAGTAGCCGTCGACGCGGGTCTTGAGCGCCTCGGGTCCGGTGTAGGCGAAACTCAGTGCGCCGATGGCCTTCTGAGCGGCCATCTGCACCGACGACGGGCGGGTGCAGGCCACCCAGACCGGCGGGTGCGGGCTCTGCAGCGGCTTGGGGATGACGTTGCGGGCAGGCATCTCGACGTGCTCACCCTTGAAACCGGTGAACGGCGCCTCGGTCATACAGCGGATCGACACCTCCAGCGCCTCTTCCCACATCGTGCGCTTGTCGGCGGGGTCGATGTCGAAGCCGCCGAGTTCGGCAACCGACGACCCTTCACCCGTGCCGAATTCAACACGCCCGTTGGATAAGTGGTCCAGGGTGGCGACCCGCTCGGCGATGCGCGCCGGGTGATTGATCGGCGGCGGCAGGTGCATCACACCGAAGCCGAGGCGAATGTTCTTGGTGCGCTGGCTGGCTGCGGCCAGGAACATCTCCGGTGCTGTGGAGTGGCAGTACTCCTCGAGGAAGTGGTGCTCGGTGAGCCACACGGTGGAGAAGCCGGCCTTGTCGGCGAGCTCCACCTCGTCGAGGCCATGCTGGAACAGCTGGTGCTCGTCGTCCTCCGACCACGGCCGCGGCAGCGGGAATTCGTAGAACAGCGAGATCTTCATGCGGTTACCTCTCGATTGGAATTGTGGGAGATGTGTTCTGCTGCGACGTATCCGAACGTCATAGCGGGTCCGATGGTGGCGCCGGCGCCGGCGTAGCTGCGGCCCATCACCGCGGCCGAGGCGTTTCCGGTGGCGTAGAGACCACCGATGACGGAGCCGTCCTCGCGCAGCACCCGGGCGTGCTCGTCGGTGAGCAATCCACCCGACGTGCCGAGGTCGCCGAGGATGATCTGGAAGGCGAGGTACGGCCCCTTGCCCAGCGGAGCCAGGTTGGGGTTCGGCAGCGTGGGGTCGCCGTAGTAGTTGTCGTAGGCAGAGTCGCCACGGTTGAAGTCATCATCGTGGCCCTTGTGCGCGAGCTCGTTGAACCGGGCGGCGGTGCGCTGCAGTTCGTCTGCGGGCACACCGATTTGGGACGCCAACTCGGCGAGGGTGTCCGCGGCCTTGACGATCCCGGAGTCCAGCCACGCCTGTGGGATCTTGCGGCCGGTCGGAACTGGGGCGAACGGCACCTTCGGGATCGGCAGGTGTCCGCCGACCACGTACCGGTGGAAGGACGTGATGTCGGTGACCAACCAGCACGGGATGTGGTCGACGCCCTGCTGTTGGCCTTCGATCATTGCGTGTGCGAAATCCATGTAGGGCGCGGCTTCGTTGATGAAACGCTTACCCGCGCCGTTGACGACGAACTGCGCTGGCATCATTCGCTCGTTGAGCATGAACTGCAGGCGTCCGTCCGGCCAGCACATGGCGGGGAACCACCACGCCTCGTCGAGGAGATCGGTGGCGGCGCCGACTTTTTCAGCCGCCCGGATCCCGTCACCGGTTGCCGCGGGGTTGCCGAAGCTCCAATCCTTCTCGAGCACCGGCAGGTGCTCACGACGCCAGGCCATGTCATGGTCGAACCCGCCCGAGGCCACGATCACGCCGCGGCGAGCCTCGATCCGCACCGGCGTGCCGTCCCGTTCCACCACCGCGCCGACCACATTGCCATCCACATCGGTGATGAGTTCGGTCATCGGGGCCGACAGCCACAGCGGGATGTCCTTTTCCTTGAGCGCCAGCCGCATCCGCGCCATCAGCGACTGCCCGATCGCGGCCATCCGGTCACCGAACACCCGCGCCCGAAACATCCGCCAGATCAGCTTGAGCAGCACCGCCTTGCCCCGCCAGTTCTGCCGGACCTGATAGAAGAGGCGAAGGTCTTTCGGGGCGAACCAGATTCCCTTCGGCGCCAGCGCCAGCGGCGCCAGCAGGTTCTGCTCCTCGTCACCGAGCTTGCGCAGATCGATCTCCGGCACGTTGATGGTGCTGCCCCGTTCGGATCCGCCGGGCAGTTCGGGGTAGTAGTCGGCGTAGCCGGGCTTCCAGACGAACTCGAACCAGTTACTGGATTTCTCCAGGAACTCCATCATCTCCGGTGCGGTGTCGACGTAAGCGCGCAGGCGTTCGTCGCTGACGAGGCCGTCGGTGATGGTCTTGAGGTACTCGAAGACGCCGTCGGGGTCCGGCGAGTAGCCGGCCTTGCGTTGCGACGGCGCACCCGGGACCCAGATGCCGCCACCCGAAAGTGCCGACGAACCACCGAATTTCGGCGACTTCTCCACGATCAGGGTGTCCAGGCCCACCGCATCGGCGCGCAGTGCGGCGGTCATCCCGCCCGCGCCGGAGCCGATGACGAGAACATCGACGGAGTGGTCGAATTCGGTCATACAAGCACCGCCGTCCGGATCGCGAAACCCGCGATCAACTCTGGAGCAGCGCGGTAGTAGCGCTGCTGTGTCTGATACTCGCCCTGGGAAGCCAACGCGGCGAAAGCCGCCACCCAGGTTCGGATTTCGTGCGCCGAATTGCCGGCCTCACGGGCAATCCAGTCGTTGGTCCAGCCATCCACCTCGGCCAGTCGATTGGTGTCGACGAGGTCCAGTAGTGCGTGGTCCCAGTCCGGGTTCAGCGGCTGCAGCGGGCTCTGGCCATGCGCGAAATCGTGCGCGGCGGCGATGACCGCTTGCTGCCGCGCCGCCCGGCCTTCGGGAGACATCGGCGCCCCGCCGACGATGCGTTCCAGCGCGGCCGGTGGTGCGGTCGCCAGCGTCGGCACCGGCGGATCATGCGACAGCCCACCGGATCCGACGACCAACACCCGCTTGTCCAGAGCGCCCAGGTACTCGCCGATCGCAGAGCCCAGTGCCCTGGTGCGCTTGAGCGGCCCCAGCGGGGTGGCAACCGAGTTGATGAACACGGGAATGACCGGCCGGGACGCGGCGTCACCGAACAGCACTTCGAGCGGCTGCACCGTCCCGTGGTCGACGTCCATCGCCGCCGACAGCGCCACGTCGACGCCGGCCTCCCAGACCGACGCGGCCATCTCGTTGGCCAGTTCGCCGGGCACGTTTAGCGGTCCGGCGTGGGTACCGTAATCGCCGACACCGGATGCCGCACTGCCGATACAGAACGGCGGCATCAACCGGTAGAAAAACCCGTTGTAGTGGTCCGGGGAGAAGATGACCACGAGCTCGGGGTCGAATTCCGCGACGAAGTCGCGGGCGTCGGCCAGCCGGGCGTTGATGTCGTCAAGCAGTTCCGCCGACGGGCCGGGTAGGTTCAGCAGCGGGCTGTGCGACATGCAACAGAGCGCCAGTGGCATCGGTGCCTCCTCCCGGGGTCAAGGTGAGCTTGTCGAGCAGGGCCGCGCTCAATTCCGATGTGCGCTGGGCGATGCAGGCACCGGCGATGCAGCGGTCAGGCCGCAGGAACATCACGGATTCCTCGTGGGCGTCGAACCACGCCTTGAGTGCGCCGGTGCGGTCGCCGACCACGATGACGTCAGGGTCGTCGTGTCCGGTCCAGTGCAACTGGGTGATCGGGCGCAGCGCGACAAAGACCGCGCCGAGTGACTTCCAGTCGGCGAATGCCTTTTCCCCCAGCAGTTGTCGGGGGTTGTTGCTCCAGCAGACGAATGCGAACCATGGGCCGATGACGTCGTCGAGCAGCACGCTCTGCTTGTCACGGGTGTCGACGCGGGGCTGGATGAACAACGTGCCGACCGCCGAGGACGGTAACCGCGGCTCGTTGTGCACCACCGCACCCTGTTCGTAGCGGGGCATCGGCTTGAACCGCATCTCGAGCACGTAGCGCTTCAGCGTCGGCACCAGAGAAGCAGCCCGGATCACCACGTCGCGGGCGGCGGCGACACGCGCGTTGGTCGGCGAGATCACCCTGCCGACCGTGGTCGACAGATCGATCATCGCGCGGGCGTGCTTGCGGCGCTCGACGTCGTAGGTGTCCAGGAGCGCGTCGCGGGCCTGGCCCTTGACCACCGCTGCCAGCTTCCACCCGAGATTGGCCGAATCGCGGATGCCACTGTTGTAGCCCTGGCCCTGCCACACCGGCATGAGATGGGCGGCGTCACCGGCAATCAGGATGCGGCCCTTACGGAATGAGCTCGCGATCCGGGAGTGGTGCGTGTACAGCCGGCGACGGATGATGTCGACCTTGTCCGGGTACGGGACCAGCCGCGACAGCATTTGTGCCACAAAGGCGGGGTCTTCGGCCTGCTCGTCGGTCTCGTGGCCGTGGATCAGGAACTCGAAGCGCCGGATGCCGTGGGCGATGGCGATCGAGACGTAGGGCCGGACCGGGTCGGCGCCGACCTCACTGTTGGGATGCCCCAGCGGATCGTTGGCGATGTCGACGACCAGCCAGCGCGTCGACGACGTCGTACCGTCGAAGGAGACTCCCATCAGGCGGCGAGTGGCGCTGCGCCCGCCGTCGCAGCCAACCACATAGCGGGCGTTCACCTTTCGCGAACCCCCGCCGGCCGGGGTCAACTCCACGACGACGCCGTCGCCGGTCTCGGTAAGCGAGGTCATCGGGTGACCCCAGGCCACCTCGACGTTGTCGAACCGGTCGAGTCCCTTGTACAGCTCGGCATCGACCAGCGGCTGCACGAACCCGTTGCGCTTGGGCCAGCCGAATCGCGCGTCGGGGGGTGCCATCTCGGCCAGCAGCCGGCGCTTGCCGTCGTAGAACCGCAAGATCTGATTAGGCACGGTGTGTGGCAGGACGGCGTCTACCAGTCCGATCGCCTGGAACGTCCGCAGGCCTTCGTCGTCGAGACCGACGCCGCGCGGGTAGTCGATCAGTGCGTCGCGCTCGTCGACGACCAGCGTTCGGACGCCCTGCAGTCCAAGAACATTGGCCAAGGTCAACCCGACCGGCCCCGCGCCCACCACAACGACGTCGACCTCGGGAGCCGAGCCGTTGCCGTTTGCCGTGGTCGTCATGTCACCGGCCCAGCAGGAAGTCGATGTGCAGCTGGTTGAAGGTCTTGGGGTCCTCGTACTGCGGCCAGTGCCCGCAGCCTTCCATGACCTCGAATCGGGCGCCGGGGATCATTTCCGAGATTCGCCTGCCCTCGGTCGTGTCGGCGGTCGGGTCGTCGCTGGTCCACAACACCAACGTGGGGGCCGTGATGGCCCCATAGTCGCTGGGCGTCATCAGGTTTCGCTGCCGAATTTCGGGATCTTGCAGCGCCATGATGTCGCGCATCGCGTTGACGAAACCCGGCTGCCGGTAGACCCGCTGACGGCTGGCGACGATGTCGTCGTAGTCCTTGGACTTGTCGGCCATCAGCCACTTGATCCGGGCCTGCACGGTTTCCCAACTCGGGTTCTCCGCAGCCGCCCTCGACAGCGTGATGATCCGCTTCATCACCTCGGGGTCGGCCTGCGAACCGCCTGCGGTGTTGAGCACCAGCCGCTCGACCCGGTCCGGGTGATCGACGGCGAAACGGGACGCGACCCAGCCACCCAGCGATTCACCGGAGATGTAGGCCTTCTGCGCGCCGATGGTGTCCAGCACGGCGGCGAGGTGGTCGACGTAATGCGGGATCTCCAGGAGATGCCCGGGCTTGTCGGTGTACCCGTGCCCCAGCATGTCGATCGACCAGGTGGAGAAATGCTCGGCGTGTGCCTCGAGGTTGCGGACGTACGCCTCGGCGTGGCCGCCCGAACCGTGCAGCAGGACCAGCGTGGGTTTATTCGGATCGCCGGCGTGGAGATAGCGGGTCCGCACCCCGCCGACATCCAGATAACCCTGCGAGAACGCAACGCCCTGCAGATCGCTCCAGACGCTCTCGAACTCCGGCACCCGGCTGCCCCTATCCTCGGTGATAATGGGATTCTCGCTTTTTGTAAGCGGTATGTGTAATTATTGAACTATGGTGTGCGATAGTTTAAGAGCATCACTCTCGGAGTGCCGTCTGTCAAGGCACTTCGGAGTGACTCGAGCCCGATCTCGCACCTCAGCCACGGGAACGACATGACGCAGACACCCACTGAAAGCCCGGTCAGCGCTGCGCCGGGGTCACAGACTCTGGCCCGCGGCCTGCACGCGTTACAGCTGGTCGCGGCCGCGAAAGGCGGGTTGACCATCCAGCAGGTGGCCGACCACATCGGGGTGCACCGGACCATCGCCTACCGGCTGCTGAGCACGTTGGCGTCCTACCGGCTGGTGGCCAAGGCCGAGGACGGGCGGTTCCGCGCCGCCGCCGGCCTGGCCGCCCTCGGCGCGTCGTTCGACAACAACATCCGCGAGCTGTCCATGCCGACGCTGCGCGATCTCGCCGACGAGCTCGGCACCACGGTCTCGCTCCTGGTTGCCGAAGGCGATCAGCAGGTCGCGATCGCCGTCATCGTGCCCACCCGCGTCTCGTATCAGCTGTCCTTCCACGAGGGCAGTCGCTATCCCCTCGACCGGGGCGCGGCCGGGATCGCACTGCTGGCCAGCATGCCGCCCCGCCCGGGCGAACGCCCGCTGGTAACCCGCGCGCGCGAGCAGGGCTGGATCATCACCTACGGCGAGGTCGAGCCGAATACCTACGGCCTGGCGGTGCCGGTGCACCGTCCTCCCGGCTCCCCGCATACCTGCATCAACCTGATCTCGCACCGCGAAGATGTGGTGTTGCACGGCCGCGAGTCGGCGATCGCAGCGGCCCAGCGCCTGTCGGCCGTTCTGAGTTAAGCACCCCGCTGAACTGCGGAAATGCCCTCTGGACCGCTTGACACTGCGCGATCGGCGTCGTTAGCGTGACAACAACGAACACGCTCGTTCGGTAAATGCACACCAATACCTGTGTGCGGCAATAGGAGTGAAGGCGATGGCGGACACCACCTGGGACCGTGAGGTCGACGTCGTGGTGCTCGGCACCGGCGCAGCCGGCCTGACCGCTGCGCTGACCGCCGCTACGAGCGGCGCCTCGGTGGCGGTGTTCGAGAAGGGGACGACCGTCGGCGGTACCACCGCGGTGTCCGGCGGCATCGTCTGGATTCCAGCGCACAACCGGGCCGCCCGTGGCGAGCTGACCGTCGAGGACGCGCTGAAATACCTTGAGGCGCAATCACTCGGGGTAATGGACCGCGAACTCGTCGAGACGTTCGTGCGAACCGGCCCCGAGATGCTGGATTACATCGAGGCCCACAGTGCGCTGCACTTCGAGGTCGCCGAAGGCTTCCCCGACTACAAGCCCGAACTGCCGGGCGGGCAGCCCGGCGGTGGACGGTCATTGAACGCCAGACCGTTCGATCTGGCCGCGTTGGGCGAATGGGCCTCGCGCATCACATCATTCCCGATCGACTTCAGCAATGTCGGTATCGACGCCGAGACTCGAGCCCGTATCCACGCCGCCGTCGACGATATGGATGGCGACTATTGCGTGGCCGGTACCGCACTGATCGCCGGCCTGCTGAAGAGTCTCCTGGACCTCGGCGTCGCCCCGGTCACCGAGGCGCGCGCGGTCGAGCTGATCGGGTCGGCATCGGGGATCACCGGAGTGCGGATCACCCACGGCGGCAACGACATCCGAGTGCGAGCCGCGAAGGCGGTGATCCTCGGCACCGGCGGATTCGAATGGGATCAGCGCCTGGTCGAGGCTTATCTGCGCGGACCGCTACGCGGCCCGGTCTCGCCACCGAACAACACCGGCGACGGCCTGCGGATGGCCATGGCGCACGGCGCCGATCTGGCCAACATGGGCGAAGCCTGGTGGGTGCCGGTCATCCAAATCCCCGGCGACACCTTGGGCGGCAAGCCGCGCAGCCGCAGTGTGCGGCTGGAGCGCACCCGTCCGCGCAGCATCATCGTCAACCGGGCCGGTAAGCGCTTCCTCAACGAGGCCGGCGAATACAACTCGATGTCCGGACCGTTCCACCAACTCGACCCGCGTCACGGGTACGTCAACGACCCGGCCTGGATCGTGTTCGACGACCAACACCTCAAGCGGTACGGCTTCCTCGGTATCGAGCCGGGCGGTGAGGCACCTGACTGGTTCAACAAGTCGGCGACGCTGGCCGAGCTGGAAGACAAGACCGGGATCGACGCCGACGGGCTGGCCGCCACTCTGGCGGTGTGGAACGACAACGTCGCCGCGGAGGTCGACCCCGAATTCGGCCGTGGGGCAAGCGCATACGACGGCTATTGGGGTGACAACTCGGCGGCCACCCCGGCGCTGCAGACGCTCGGGCCGCTCGACACTCCGCCGTACTACGCCGTGCCGGTGGGAATCGGCGCCATGGGCACCAAGGGCGGCCCGCGCACCGACCGCGACGGCCGGGTGCTGCACGTCAGCGGAGAGCCCATCCCCGGACTGTTCGCGGCAGGCAATGCGATGGCCGGCGTGACCGGCCGCGCCTACGGCGGGGCCGGCGGAACCCTGGGTCCGGCAATGGTGTTCGGCTACCGCGCCGGGCTCGCAGCCGCTGGCGCGCCATCGCGTTGAGTGAGCGCTGAGGACGAGTTTCGGGCTGAAATCTCAGCCTGAGTGCTCACTCAACGCACCGACGACTCGGCAATACTCTTGCGCACCAGATACTTCTGCACCTTGCCGCTGGCGGTGCGTGGGTAGTCCCCTGCCACCTCGTGCAATTCCTCGGGCCACTTCTGCCGGGCCGCTCCACAGCTCTCGAAGTGCGCGCGAACCTCCTCCAGCGTCGGCATCTGGTGGCCTTCCTTGATCCGCAACACGGCGGCGGTGTGCTCACCGAGACGGTTGTCCGGCGCGGATACCACAACCGCCTCGGCGACGGCGGGCATGCTCAGCAGCAGCTCCTCCACTTCGAGCGCGCTGATGTTCTCCCCGCCGCGGATGATCACGTCGGCCTTGCGGTCGGTGATCGTCAGATAGCCGTCCTCGTCGAGAACGCCGATGTCGCCGGTGTGATACCAGCCGTCGTCGTCGAAGGCCTTCTTCGTCAGCTCGTCATCGGTATAGCCCAGGCACAGATCCGGTCCGCGGGAAAGGATTTCACCCTCTTCGGTCAACCTCACCTCCACACCTGGCCGGGGATCGCCGTCGGTGAGCAGTCGCTTGTCCTCCGGCGCGTCTGAGGTTGAGCCGGTGATCGACGGGTGCTCGGTGCTCCCGTAGGACCGGAAGACGTGCACACCGAGATCGGCGAGGCGACGGGTCACCGCATTCGGAACCGTTGAGCCGCCCAGCCCGACGTGCTTGATTCGGCTCATATGAGACTCGGTGAACTTGGGGTGGTCGAGCAGACTGGTTACGAAATACGGTGGGCCGCCGCCGATCGACATGCCTTCGGACTCCATCAGTTCCAGTACCCGGCCCGGATCCCACACGTCGGTGAGGTCGATGGGTGCGCCCTCGAGCACCGGGATCAGGAACGCACCGACCATGCCGATGAAGTGGCCGACCGGAGTGGCGGTGATCTGCCGGCCGCGGTCCGGCGCGTAGTTCGCCAGCAGCTGCCGGGTTTCGAACCCGAGGGTCTGGTGGCTGTGGATCACGCCCTTCGGGTCGCGGGTGGTGCCCGAGGTGAACGCGATCAGGGCGGGGCCGGCCGGGTCGGTGTGTAATTCGCCGTGCATCGGCTCGTCGGCCAGCAGGTCGTCGAAGTTCTCTCCGACGAGACCGACGATCGGGACGTCAGCACACAGGTCCGGCTGGAACGTCATATGGCCGAAGTGCTCGGTGGTGATGAACACCTTCGGCCGCGACGTGCCGATGATGTGGCTCAGTTCCTTGCGACCGTAGAAGTGCACGATCGGCACGACGACCGCACCCAGGAACGACGTCGCCCAGTACGTCACCGCGGCCTCGACCCAGTTCGGCAGCTGAAAGGCGATCACATCGCCCGCCCCGATGCCGCGCGCCCGCAGGCCGGCTGCCAGCCGGCGCGCCAGGATCTCCACGTCGCGGAATGTCCCGCTGTACGGCCGCACCGCCGAGTGCACCCAGAACCCGGTGTCGGGGTTCGCCGCCAGGCCCCTGGCGAGGAGCTCACCGAGCGTATCGGGCGTCCACCAGCCCTCCTCGATGTAGCGTTTGCTCAGCTCAACCGGGATATTCCTCAACTGCAGCACCTCCGCTTGGCGATGCTATTCTCCGTCATCGAGAATGCCAATACCGGAATTGGAGAACGCAACCATGGTCGATCTGGAGTCGAGTGACGGACTGACGGTCCTCACGATCGACCGTCCGCATGCCCGCAACGCGATCGCGCTGTCGACCATGGGTGAGCTCGAAGAGGCGCTCGACGCGGCGGCTGGGGCGCAGGCGTTGGTCATACGCGGCGGCGGCGACCGGGCGTTCGTCTCCGGTGGCGACCTCAAGGAGCTCAGCGCGCTGCGCACCACCGAGGAGGCCGCGGGCATGGCGGCGCGCATGCGGGCGATCTGCGACCGCATCGCCGCGTTCCCGGCCCCGGTGATCGCCGCGCTGAACGGGCACGCCCTCGGCGGCGGCGCCGAAGTTGCTGTCGCCGCCGACATCCGGATCGCCGCCGACGACGTCAAAATCGGCTTCAACCAGGTGTCGCTGGAGATCATGCCGGCCTGGGGCGGTGCCGAGCGTCTGGCGGAGTTGGTCGGCAAGAGCAAGGCGCTGCTGCTCGCCGGATCCGGCACGATCCTCACCGCCGGTGACGCCGAGCGGTGGGGCCTGATCGACCGGGTGGTTCCCCGGGCGTCGTTCGACGACGAATGGCGCACTCTGGCACGGTCGTTGGCCAACCGACCGGCCGGAAAGATCAAGAAGGTGATCGGCGGCGTCACACCGAACGAGGCGATCGACGCGTTCGCCGAACTGTGGGTGTCCGACGAACACTGGGAAGCCGCCGACCGGGTGATGAACCGCGCGAAGTAGCGTCTGCATCTATAGCGGGAACCTGCCGCGCACTGCGTGGAACCGTTCCCAGAGCTGCGCGGTGCGCTCGGAAGCGTTGACGCGCTTGGTGTCCGGCGGCAGCACCTGGTCGAGTTCGCTCCTGGCGACCAGCCGGGTGGAGAGCACCGCAGGCTCGCCTTCGAGCATGTGGCGGTAGGTGAGGTTGCCGCGTTCGAAGCCCTGGGTGTCGACCCAGTTGTGCACGCCAGGGTCGTCGTGGGCGAGAACCAGGCGCACCTTGCCGTCGGCGTCGACGGCCGTCCGGCTCGGTGTGTAGCTGACCGGGCGGTAGAGGTAGTCCATGCTGGTGAAGAACGCGCCCATATTGGTGATCATCCACAACCCGTCGTGGGCGTCGAACTCGACGATGAGCGCGTCATCTGGACCTAGTTCCCAGTACATGTTCGCCGCCGTACGGCCGCGCTTGGCGTCAGCCGCGGTGGCGTCCATCGCCGGAAAGCGATTCGGGTGTTCACTGTCGACACCGCCGTAGGTGAACGGGAACTCGGGCCAGCTGGCCATCAGGCCGGTGACGAAGTCACCCGCCCATTCCATCGCCTCGATCATCGTGGCCGCCGTCGGTACCGGCTTGGGTGCGGCCATATCGATGCGCTCGATGCGCAGGTGGCCGGGCCGCTCACCCCAACGGTCGAAACCCTGGCGAATAAACAGCTTTCGCGAGGCGGGAGTGGTCGGCAGCCAGTTCGGACCCCGCTCAGGCCCGCCGATGTACAGCTCGAAGGTACCGTCGGGTTCGATGTGCAGCTGGTGGCCGAACACATTGGCCTCCGGCACGTCGCCGAACGGCTCATGCAGCACGTGCGGACCGACCGGGCGGGCACCCTGCACGGTGACGTTGAAAAAGCGTGCGGTGCCCCGGGTTCCGATGATTCGGTAGATCGACTCGCCGTCGATCCAGGCCTGCTGGTAGGTGAAATCGGCGCAGTCCCCGCCGAGCTTACGGGTGGGGTTGCAGAACGTATGGATGCTCGGATAGCTCGGATCGCGGGTCTCCAGCCCGAGATCGAACGCCTGGCCCAGGTTCTGGGTGAGAAACCGGAAGGCGTCAGCACGCTGGATGCCGGAGGTGGCATTGAGATCCTTGAACGCCTCTCGGCCCGCGTCCTTCAACCGATCACAGAACTCGCTCCACGCGACATCGAGCGCCGCGTCATCCGGGCCGTCACTGAACGCCACTGGACTCCTCCTCGTCGCAGCCACCGAGCCGGTCGAGCATGCCGCGGACCACGTCGCACGCCCGCTGCGCGGCGGCCAGTCTGCCTTCGGCGTCGATCCGCGGTCCCAGCAGCTCCAGGTCGAACCCGAACCGGTAACCGTCACTCAACGCCTGCGCCACAAAGCTTTCGATCGGTATCGCGCCATCGCCGGGCACCGCCCGGGCGGGCAGTCCGCGGTCGCCGAGCACGTAGTCACTGAGCTGGATCAGCCGCGTCCGAGGAAGCGCCTTACGCAGCAGGCCGGTGAGGTCGGCCTCGGCCCAGCAGTGGAACAGGTCGATGCAGATGTCCAGACCGGCCGACTCCGCCAGAGTGATCGTGTCGCGCAGGCTATGCGCCATGTGGATGTCGGCGTACAGGGCCGACGCGTTCTCGATGGCCAGGCTGACGCCGACCTGCTCGGCCTCGTGCAGGCACGGCTGGATCGCCGCACCGAAGGCGTCGGCGGCCTGCTCCCAGCTGAGCTCGCCGCGACCGCCGGTCAGCATGTAGATGCAGCGGGCATCCACCGATGCGGCGACGTCGATCACCCGGAGCAGAGCGTCGCGGGCGGCGCCGACCGATCGTTCGTCGGTCGGCACCCGGCCCGAGCCGAAGACGTGGCAGACGGCCTGCACGATCTGGTCACTGCCTTCGATGACCCGCCGGAAGTCCGGGTCGAGCAGTTCAGTGTCGAGGACGCTGAGGCATCGCAGCCCCAGCTCAGCCCAGTTGCGTTGCACTTCAGCCGGACTCGATCCCAGAAAGGTGACATCGTGTACGGACAGCTGCTCGTGCATCGCCGGGTCAATCCCGCTTCTCGATGGGAACGCCGAAGCGCTTCCGGAACGGCGCGAATTCGGCGTGCAGGTCGTCGAGGTTCTCACCGATGTCAGTCAGCAGTGCGGTGGAGTAGCGGAACTTGCCGTATCGGTCGCCGCGGTTCTCGGCCAGGTAGGTGCGCATCGCGGCTTCGGCCTCGCCTGTGAGATCCCGCCCGCAGAACGAGTAGTAGTTCCGCACCGTCGCGACCGGGTCGGCAATGAAGTCGACGTACGGGATGTGCATGATCCGCGGATCGTCCACCAGTGGCGAGCTCATTGTGTTGGCGATGCTGGCCCGGGTCAGCTCCAGATGCATCTTCGCGGCGGCCTGCAGGTCCACCGGGCCGACGATGCCTTCCAGGATGTCGGCCATCATCATCGTGCGCGACGCCGCCACCTGCACCGGATCACGATGCAACCACAGCAGATACGCATCGGGATAGGTGTCGAACAGCGCCGCCAAACGGAAGCCGTGAAAACCCTTCAGAACCCAGTACTTACGCGGCCGGTTGTACTGGCACTGCTGCAGCATCGCCTTGTGCAGCTGGTATTGCGCGGCCGGATCAGTCGGCAACCCGCCGACGAGCGTCTGCATCGGCACCCGCCACCATGCGGTCGGCGTCATCACCCGGAAGTCGAAGGCCCAGGTGCGTTCGTCTTCGGGAAGCCCGTCACCGAGCATGTCGTTGTAGGGATGGCTGTGCAGCCATTTGGGCATCTTGGTGTTGATCTCGCGCCAGTCGGCATCGGCCCTGTCCCGGCGCGGATCGTCATGGCCGGCAAGGCCCGGCGGCGGCGAGGGATACATCACCTCCCAGAAGCGCAACGCGCGCCCGTGCGGATCGACCGACATCAGCGCATGCATGAGGGTGGTACCCGAACGTGGCTCACCTGTGACGAACATCGGCCGGTCGATCACCTCTTCGGCGATCGGATAGCGGGTGCGATCGGCGATCAGTTCCAGCCGCGACGTCAACAGCCAGTGACAGACGCGCTCTGCTTCGGCAATCCCGTTGGCGTCCATGCCGATACCGTTGAGGTGATCGACAGCCTGGGCGAACCGCTCCGGAAGGGTCGGATCACCGAAGTCGTCGCAGCCTGTCTCGGCTCGAGCACGAGCGAGCAGGCCGGCGGCATTCAGTCCGGTAGTCATGACCGTCCTCCACACGACGTCAGCAGTTCGTCTTCGGTCCGGCGCACGTTGGCCGCCGAGGCCGCGCTGAACTCCAGGCCGGCCATCGTGGCGTAGTCCAAGATCTTGGGAACCCGCAGTCCGGCATCGACATACGACTTGATGGTCTGTGCGACCTGTTTGGGCGTGCCGTGCGGAACGACGGCCAGGATCGCCTCGGGATCGACCCGGGCGAGAAACTCGAGGATGCGTTCCCGGGTGAGGGTTGCGGGATTGATGTCGTGGAATCCGCCCCAGTCCTCCCCCATCGGATGATCGAATCCGAAGCCGCGCAGCACGTCTGCCGACACCTGCAGCAGGAAGCTCGCCACCAGCGGCGCACGGACAATGCGCTCGAGGGCGGCGTCGTCTTCGCCGATCAGGCAGACCTGCACGAAGCACGGCGTTATCGCCAGCGGGTCGCGCCCGGCACGTTCGGCCGACTGGCGCACCGCACCGAGCATCTGCGCGTAGTGATCTGGTGTCCACGCGCCGGCCGGCCACCAGCCGTCGGCGTAGCGGCCGACGATTTCGAGCATGCGTGGGCCGCTGGCACCGATCCAGATCGGCGGGACTCGGCCCTCGAACGGTTCGGTGTCCAGCCGAGCATGCTCGAGCCGGTAGAACCGGCCATCGAAGTCGACCGGACCCGGGCTATCCCACAGCAGCCGAATCACTTTCAGCGCTTCCTCGAAGCGGGCGACCGGCTTGGCGAAGTCGAAGCCGTACGGCACGATGTTTTCGGTCTCACCACTGCCGAGGCCCAGGATGAACCGCCCGCGGGACAGGTGGTCGATGGTCAGGGCGCTCTGGGCCAGCATCGCGGGATGACGCCGAACCGTATCCACCACGCTGGTGGCCAAGGACACGTTGGTGGTGAGTACGGCCGCGGCCGCGGCGACCGCCATCCCGTCGAGGTGACGGTGCGGCGACGGCGACACGGTGGCCAGATCGGTGAATTCCGGTGTCCACAGCGAATCCGGCCAGAAGCTCACCATGTGATCGGGCAGCCAGATCGAATGGTACCGTCCACCGTCCAACTCGGTGAGAACCGACAAGTCCAGGGGAAGTGTCGTGCGCAGGAAGGCGGCGGGCTGGACGTCCATCAGGCGAACGGCTCCTCACCTTCCAGCTTGGTGCGGTGCAGCAATCTGCCGGATTGCGGGTCGTAAGGCGTTGCGCGGTGCATGGTTCCGGTGTTGTCCCAGATGACGAGATCGCCCTGCGACCAGCTGTGCCGGTAGACGAACTCGGGCCGAGTAGCCCAATCCCGCAGCCGGACAAGCAGTTCGACGCTCTTGCGGAAGTCCATGTCCACCACATGGCGAGCCGTGCAACCCAACACCAGTGACTTGCGCCCGGAGCGATGCTTCCACACCAGCGGCAGCTCGCGATCCCCGATCGCCATCATCGTCCGCAGAGTCGTGAAGCTGGGTTCGGGGTCGTAGTAGAACAGCGTGTTCCACGCCGAGTGCATCACCCGCAGCGATTCGAGTGCATGCTTGTCAGCATCGTCCAGCGCGTCGTAGGCCGCGTAGGTATTGGCGAATTCGGTGTCGCCGGAACCGTCCGGGCAGACGACCTTGCTCGACAGCAACGAGGCGCGGATCGGCACCGCGTTCATGGTGCCGTCGATGTGCCAGTACAGCGAGCCCTTCAGATAGTCGGCCAGCTCGTTGATGCTGGTGTCCAAGGTGACGGAGTAGACCTGCTCACCGGTGCGCTCGGGCGCGAATGTGCCCAACGTCTGCGTGAATTCGATCTGCTCGGAGTCGGTAAAGCCGATTTGCGGAAACACCAGCACGCCGCGGCGTTCGAGAAGATCACGAAGAAGGTCCGCATGGGCGCCGCTGAGCAACTCCGCCTTGGTCGCCCGGACCTCGGCGGCGATAGTCGGCGTGATGTCGACGACCGACAACGTCATGGGCGGTAACTATACACATAAGTAAAGTTACCGCGGTAGCACTCCTCGCAGGAACAGATCGACCGCGTGCAGCAGACGGCGCCGTTCTTCCGCGCGGCTGCGGTACAGGCCGAAATCGGCCAGCCGGGCCGGCAGCACCTCGACCATGGCCAGGAAGTGCTCCGCGGCGAGCTCGATGTCGTCGACCTCGATGGCACTGGTCTCGGCATGGCGCCGAAGGAGGTTCATCACCTGTTGTTGACGGCCCGCCCAGCCGAGCGACTCGGCGCTGAGGGCGAATTCGGGAAAGCGATGTGCTTCATTTCGCGCGATCCGGTGCAGCTGCACGATGTCCGAATTCAACGCATGGCGCAGGGCACCCTGGCCGATAGCCACCAAAGCGGCACGCAGATCGTCGTCCTTCACTGTCTCGTCGACGTCAACCTGAACGGCCCGGCTGAAGGCCCACGGAATCACGTCGAGAAACACCGCGCGCTTGTCCGGATAGCGGGCATACAAAGTGGGCTTGGTGATTCCGGCGGCCTCGGCGATCGCGACCATCGTGGTCGCGTCATAGCCGTTCTCCAGGAACGTCCGCACCGCCGCTTCCCGGAGCCGGTGGTGCAGCGCCGCCGCCTCGGCCTGCGTAGGCCGACCGCCCCGCCGCTGCGCCTGCGACGATGCCTTTGCCATTCGCGAGAGTTTACGTCGCGGTCTATCACATCGGGTCTGACCGCGTGAGTCTGCCTCGGGCGCACCGCCGGTTCGTTAGCCTATGGCGGTGACCGACGAGGCAGCGGAAATCGAAGCGATCAAAAAGCTCAAGGCCCGGTATTGCCGCCTGCTCGACACCAAGGACTGGACGGGCTGGCGGCAGATCTTCACCGATGACTTCGTCAGCGACACCACCCCGTCCGGCGGTGTGCTCATCACCGGTGCCGACAACATGGTCGACTTCATCAAGAAAACTCTCGGCAAACCATCGCAACCCACGGTGCATCAGGTCCACGCCCCGGAGATCGAGCTGACCTCGCCGACCACGGCGACCGGCATCTGGGCGCTCAACGACGTTGTGCGCCTTGCCCCCGGCGTCAACCTCGCCGGATACGGTCACTATCACGAAACCTACGAGAAGACCGACGGGCAGTGGCGGATCAAGACGTCGACGCTGACGAGGCTGCGCGAGGATGTCTTCAATCCCCTTTTCTCGATCCGGATTTCGCCACGTCTGCGGGATGCCGCGGCGGGGCTGGCACGAAAGCGAGGCATGGTCTGATGTCGAACGGCACAGTTCTGGTCACCGGAGCGTTCGGCCAAGTCGGCTGGCGCACCGCCGAAATCCTGCTACGCCGCGGGCACACCGTCGTCGGCACCGATCTGCCGACCGACACATCTCGGACGGTCGCGGCACGACTGGCCGGCGCGGCCAACCCCGGAACATTCCTGCCGGTCTACGCCGACCTGACCGATGCCGACGCGGTGAGCCGCATGATCGGCGATCACCAGCCGACCGCGATCGTGCATCTGGCCGCCATGCTGTCGCCGGCGTCGTACCGGAATCCGAAGGTGGCCCGCCGCGTCAACGTCGGCGGCACCACCAACCTGGTGCAGGCGGCTGCCGCGCTGCCGTCACCGCCGATGATCGTGTATGCCTCCAGTGCGTCGGTCTACGGCTCACGCAACCCCTACCGCTATCCCGAATTGATCACTCCCGAAACACCGGTGAATCCGATCGACCAGTACGGCGAGGACAAGGTGCTCGCCGAAAAGGTCATCACCGACAGCGGGCTGCCGTACGCAATGCTGCGCCTGGCCGGCGTCATCTCCCCCGACGCCGCCGGCTCCATGAACGGCGACTACCTCGTCCTCATGCGGGCGACCCCGGGCGACAACCGGTTGCACACCGTGGATGCCCGTGATGTCGCGTTGGCTTTCGCCAACGCCGTCGACCGGGCCAAGGCCGTCACCGGCAAGGTGCTGCTGATCGGCGGTGACGAAACCCACTTGCACACCCACCGTGACGTCGAAGACGACATGATGGCCGCGATGGGGCTGGGCCGGTTGGGTGAAGGCGCGAGCCTGCCCGGCGATCCCGACGACGACCGGGGGTGGAGCTTCACCGGCTGGTATGACACGACGGAATCCCAAGCGCTGCTCGACTTTCAGGAGCACCCCTGGTCGGAGACCGTGGCCTGGGTGGCCGGCTCTCAGAGCGGTGTGCTGAAAACCGCGCTCGGGGTCGCCGGGCCACTGATCAGGCCGGTGATGCGGCTGGCGCTGGCCGCACAGCGCCGCCAGGAAGGTCGCGGACGGTACGCCGACCCCTGGAACTTCATCGCGAGCAAGTACGGACCGGAGATCTTGGCCGGCGCGGGAAAGGAGCCGACGTGACCGGACGGTGCGCGGGCAAGGTGGCACTGGTGACCGGCAGCAGCCGCGGCCTCGGCAAGGCGATCGCGCAGCGACTGGCCGCAGAGGGTGCCACGGTGGTGTTGACCGCGCGGACCGCGGAACCCGATCCGAAATACGACGGCTCGCTGATTCAGACGAAAGCGGAGATCGAAAGCGCCGGTGGCACAGCCGTCACGATCGCGGCGGACCTGTCCGACTCCGCGGAACGCGAGCGGCTGTTCGCCGAGGCGGTGTCGCAGGTCGGCTCCCCCGACATCGTCGTCAACAACGCGGCGGTGACTTTCCTGCGTCCGCTGGACGGCTTCCCGGAGCGGCGGATGCGTCTGATGCTCGAGATGCATGTGGTCGCACCGCTGCATCTGACGCAGCTCGCCATCCCCGCCATGCGTGAAGGCGGCCGCGGATGGGTGCTCAACCTCACCTCGGTCGGCGGTGACCTGCCGTCCGGGCCGCCGTTCTCTGAGTTCGACCGCACCGCCGGGTTCGGGATCTACGGCACGGTCAAGGCCGCGATGAATCGGATGACGAAAAGCCTTGCCGCCGAACTGTATGACGACGGTATCGCGGTCAATGCGGCAGCACCGACCAATCCGGTGGCCACACCGGGCGCAGGCACCCTGGACCTGGCCAAGACCGACACCGAGGACATCGAACTCATCACCCGGACCGCCTTGGAACTGTGCACAGGTGACCCGTCGACCTTGACCGGCCGCATCGCGCACACCCAGACCTTCCTGCGCGAGATCGGTGTGCTGAGCTGACCGCCGAGCTCCTCGACGAGCTGCGGACTCGCCTTGCACCCAAGCGCATTTCGGGGCTGCGGCCATTGGCCGGCGGAGCGTCGAGCCTGACGTTCGCCGGTGAGCTCGCCGGACGTCGCATCGTGGTGAAGGTCGCACCGCCGGGACACGCCCCCATCGCCCATCGCGACGTGCTCCGCCAGGCCAAAATCATTCGCGCCCTGGGGCCAGCCGGGGTTCCGGTGCCAGAGATCCTGTTCGACGACGCCGGCGAACCACCGGAGATACCGCCGTTGTTCGTGATGTCGTTCTCGGACGGGATATCGGTCGAGCCGCTGTTCGACGCCGGTCAGGCCGGTTCTGAGGCCGTGGTGGCCGAGCGCTTTCGGCAGGCCGCCCGGATCCTGGCGGCAGTGCACCGGCTTTCCCCTGCCGAGCTCGGCCTCGCTGACGAGCCTGTCGTCGCGCCCGTAACTGAAGTCGACAAATGGTGTCGCACACTGCAAACGGTGGATCCTGCGCTGGCACCCGGATGGTCGGACGTCGCGGATGCGCTGCGCGCCACCACCCCGCCCGCATCCGGACCGGCGGTCGTGCACGGCGACTTCCGGTTGGGCAACCTACTGGCCGACGAACTGGGTGTCACGGCCGTGATCGACTGGGAGATCTGGTCGGTCGGCGACCCGCGGGTGGATGTCGGCTGGTTTCTGATCAACTCCGACCCGGACACCTACCGCCGGATCACCCCCTACCGCGGTACGACTCCGCCGGTGGATGAACTGGCCGCCGCGTACCGGGAGGCGTTGGGCAGCAGCACACCTCATCTGGAGTGGTTTCACGCGCTGGCCTGCTTCAAGTCCACTGCCACCTGGTCGTTGATCGTCAAGCACAACCGGCGACGGGCGACGCCGGACCCGGAACTGGAGGCGATGGCCGCAAGCTTGCCGAGCCTGCTCGCGAAAGCCCGGCAGTACCTGACTTAGTTGCGAGGAATGCCGGCCAGCTTGTCGGCGAACTTCTCTTCGGCGGCGGCACGCAGCCGCAGCAGGTGCTCGGACGGAAACAGATCCGGTGCCGGTTCGCGGTTCTTGAGCAACAACCGGGCCAGGGTCACTTTGTGCACCTCGGTCGGACCGTCAGCCAGCCCCAGCACGAACGACTCGGTCAGGTACTGCACGAACGGCATCTCGTGGCTGGTCCCCAGCGAGCCGTGAATCTGCAAGGCGCGCGCGGACACGTCGTGCAACACCTTCTGCATCATCGCCTTGACCGCCGAGATGTCGGCACGCACCGCCTTGTAATCGTTGTACTGATCGATCTTCCACGCGGTCTGCAAGGTAAGCAGCCGGAACGCCTCGATCTCCATCCAGGAATCGGCGACCATCTCCTGCACCATCTGCTTGTCCGCCAACACGCTGCCCTGGGTGTACCGCGACACAGCCCGCTCACAGATCATGTCGAAGATCCGCCGTACCAGGCCGACGGTCCGCATCGCATGATGAATCCGGCCGCCGCCCAAGCGAGTCTGCGCCACCACGAAGGCGCCGCCGCGCGGGCCGAGCATGTGATCGGCAGGCACCCGAACGTTCTCATAGCGCACGTATCCCTCACGGCCACCACCGCCGAGCGGCTGGTAACCCAGGCCCACGTCACGCAGCACGTTGATGCCGGGCGTGCCACCGGGCAACACAAACATCGAATACCGCTCGTAAGGTGCAGCATCCGGATCGGTCATCGCCATCACGATGATGAAGGACGCCTTCGAGGCGAACGACGAGTACCACTTCTCGCCGTTGATGACCCAGTGGTCGCCATCCTGCACGGCGGTCGTTTCGAAGATCTTCGGATCCGCACCGCCCTGCGGTTCGGTCATCGAGAAGCAGGAGATGATGCGGTTGTCCAGCAGCGGCTCGAGGTACCGCTCCTTGAGCTCCGGTGTGCCGTAGTGCGCGAGGATCTCGCTGTTACCCGAGTCCGGGGCCTGCGAACCGAAAACGATTGGCGCGCATTCTGATCGGCCGAGGATTTCGTTGAGCAGCGCCAGCTTCACCTGGCCGTAGCCCGGTCCGCCCAGGTGCGGGCCCAGGTGGGTGGCCCACAACCCGCGCTCCTTGACGATCTGCTGCAGCGGCGGAATCAGGGCCTGGCGAACCGGATCGGTGAGGTCGTGCGACTCCTTGACGATGTAGTCGATCGGCTCACACTCCTCGCGGACGAACTCTTCGACCCACTTGAGTTGATCCGCCCACTCCGGGTCGGTGGAGAAATCCCAAGACATACGTTGACGTCCCTTCCGGTTAGGACCATCTGGATCTGCGGGCGGCCGCGTCATCGGTCGCGTGGCTGAGCACCTGATTGCGGTTCTCCAGTTCCAACGCCGGGCCCAGGCCCGCGGCCGCGATGTTGACCTGCAGCGCACGTTTCGTCAGCTGAACACCCAGCGGGGCCAATTCCGCCACGCCGCGGGCGATGTCAATGGATCGCTCGACCAGTTCCTCGGGAGCGACCAGTTGACTGACCAGACCGCGGCGATCGGCCTCCTCGGCCGACACGGTGCGACCGGTGAGCATCCAATCGGCGGCAATCCCGGCACCGACGATGCGCGGTAGGTGATAGCTCATGCCCATCTCCGCGCCCGACAACCCCAGCAGGATCGCCGCGTTGCCGAATTTCGCTGCGGTGGAGCCGATCCGGATGTCCGCAGCCAGGGTCAACGCCAGTCCGGCACCCACACACGCACCGTTGACGGCCGCGATCACCGCCTGCGGCAGGTCGGCGACCGCGCGCACCAGGCTCGCCATCGCCTCCTGGAATCGCAGCCGGTCGATGGCCGGGGCGCTGGCGTCGAGCATGCCTGGACCGAAGTTTCGGATGTCGATGCCGGAACAGAACCCGCGCCCGGCGCCGGTGATCACCACCGCATGCACCGACGTGTCGTCGGCCAGCGACGCCAGCGTGCGCGCGAGCTCGTCGCGCATGAGCTCGTTGATCGCGTTGAGTTGCTTCGGGCGGTTGAGCCGGATGAGCAGGACGCCGTCGGCGGGCGTCTCGAGCTCGAGCGTCTCGGTCATCAGACCCGCTCGATGATTGTCGCGGTGCCCATGCCGCCACCGGTACACATGGTGACCAGGCCGGTGTTGAGGTCGCGGCGCTCCAGCTCGTCGAGCACGGTGCCGATGAGCATCGCGCCGGTCGCCCCGATCGGGTGTCCCAACGCGATGGCACCGCCGTTGACGTTGACCCGCTCCGGATCAAGGCCGAGATCGCGAATTGCTTTGAGCGGCACCGCGGCGAACGCCTCGTTGATCTCCCACAGGTCGATATCGCCGACGGCCATTCCGGCCTTGGCCAGAGCACGCTCGGCGGCTGGGCCGGGGGCGGTGAGCATGATGATCGGCTCGCTACCGATCGCCGCGGCAGCGCGCACGCGAGCGCGCGGCGTCGCACCGTGGGCCTTCGCCCACTCACCGGAGGAGACTGTGACCACCGCGGCGCCGTCGACAACGCCCGACGAGTTGCCCGCGTGGTGGACGTGGTCGATGCGCTCAACCTCGGGGTAACGGCTCAAGCAGATCTCGTCGAAGCTGAGGATCTCGCCGTCGGCCCGAGCCGCGCCCATGCGCTCAAAGGCGGGTGGCAGCTTCGCGAGCTTCTCCAATGTGGTTCCCTCCCTGGGATGTTCGTCTTTGTCGGCAACGACATCGCCCGCGGCGTTTCGAACCGCGATCAGCGACCGGTCGAAATATCCGCCCGCGATCGCCGCCGACGCGCGGTCCTGGCTGGTCACCGCGAACGCGTCGACGTCCGCCCTGCCGAAACCTTCGAGCGAGGCGATCAGATCCGCCGAAATGCCTTGCGGAACTGTCGGATACAGCTGCCGAAAGGCAGGATTGGCGCCGTCGATCGTCGGCGAGCCGACGGTGACGTTCCACCGCGACATCGACTCCACGCCACCGGCGACCACCAACTCCTGCTGGCCGCTCGCGATCCCCGCGGCAGCCACCGTGACGGCCTGCTGCCCCGAGCCGCAGAACCGGTTCAACGTCATTCCCGGAACACTCTGCGGCCAGCCCGCCAGCAACAGCGACAGTCTGGCGATGTCGTCGCCGTGCTCACCCGACAGAATGCCGTTGCCTGCGATCACGTCGTCGACGTCGGCAGGGTCGAAGCCCACTCGCTCGGCAGCCGCAGCAAGGCACTGCCCCAACAGATCCTGTGGATGGACGCCGTGGAATGCGCCATCGGCGCGACCCCGGCCGCGGGGAGTGCGCACCGCGTCGAGGATGAGCGCGTCTCTGATGGCCGGCCCCCTTCATCGGAATGCTGCTTCGCTGAATGCGAGAATTGTGTTCTCTAGCGCACTGTCGCATAGAAGGGTCCCGCACACAAGGAAACCGGCGCCGGTGCCGACTTTCCCATGTCAAACTGAGCCATGAGCTTTGTCCGGGCGGGTTCTGCGATCGCACTGGCTGCGGTGTGCGTGGCGAGTTCGTCGGCTCCGGCCGGCGCCGAAGAGCCAATGCACCAAGTCACCTACAGCGTCTTCTCGGAGCTGCCGTTCCGTGCCGCGGACATCTATTACCGGGACTCCGAACCCGCGAACTGGGCGGACTACAGCCACGATCCGTACGTGTTCAGCCCGAAGGTCGAGGCCGATATCGGGCCCGGCAAGAAGTGGGTTCTCAACGTGCAGTTGGCGAACCCCGACGAGTGGGCGATGGTGGCGGCGACCAGCGGGCAGTCACCCACCCCGCCGAACATTCACTGCGTGCTTGCCGTCGACGGCGTCGTCGTCGCGGAGAACTCGGGCGCCAAGGGCGCGCTCTGCTCGCTGCGCCACTGGTGAACTAGGCCGTCGTCGATCTGCGGCGGCCCCTCGATCTGCGTGAGGAAGCGCTCGACGAGTTCCATGGTTTCGGCGTGGCCGGCCGTCACACCCAGCGCCTCGCCGAGCATCACGACCGTCGACAATCCGGTCAACAGGATCGACCACACCACCGGCGGCACCTCGCTGGGCAGTGCCCCGTGCCGTTCCAGCGCGGTGACGAACGCCTGGCGCTGCTGCTCGCGGAACACCTCGGCATAGCGGGACATCTCCGCACGCAGTGCCTTGCGGTGATTGGCCAGCGCTGCCATCTCCATCGTCAGCCGGCTGGCTTCGGGATTGATACCGAATCGCCACAGCGCCCACAGCGGTTGCGGCGAGGCGAGTGCGTACTGATGGGCTTCCATCCCTTGGTCGGCGTAGCGGCGGAAGATCTCCAGGAACAGGTCGTCCATCGTGCGGAAGTAATAGTGCACGAGCTGCGGTTTGAGGCCGGCCTTCTCGGCGACCCGACGCGACGTGACCGCCGCGTAGCCCTCCTCGATCAGCAGCTGTTCGGCGGCATCCAACAGCACCACGCGATTCTTCGCGTCGGGCGCACCGATCCGCCGCGCCGATGCCATGTGCCACCTCGTTCTTTCCCTGACCGCCGATCGAACACGCCGATCGTACGTGGGTCGATGGGATGCAGCCTTGACCACGCACTTTACGCCATGCTAAGCAGGTGCACAGCATTCAGCCCGCTTGGAGGAAAAAACGCATATGACCGATTTCGCCACCGTTGACTTCCTCACCGATCAGTCGCTGGTTCCCGACCCCTACCCGTACTACGACTACCTGCGCGAGCAGAGCCCGGTTCTGCGGCTCGAGCCGCACGGTTTCGTCGCCGTCACCGGATACGAGGAGGCGTTGGAGGTCTACAAAAACCCCGAGGACTTCTCCAACATCGTGGCCCTCGGCGGCCCCTTCCCGCCCCTGCCGTTCACCCCGGAGGGCGACGACCTCAATGCGCAGATCGACGCGCACCGCAACCAATTCCCGATGTACGAGCACATGGTGACGATGGATCCGCCGGACCACACCAAGGCGCGCTCGCTGCTGAGCCGGCTGCTGACCCCCAAGCGGCTCAAGGAAAACGAAGACTTCATGTGGAAACTCGCCGACCGCCAACTCGACGAGTTCATCTCGCTGGGCCACAGCGAGTTCCTGGCTGAATACGCAAAACCGTTCTCGCTGTTGGTGATTGCCGACCTCCTCGGCGTTCCCGAAGAGGATCATAAAGAATTCCGCACCGTACTCGGGGCCGACCGGCCGGGTGCGCGGGTGGGCAACCTCGACCACGAGAAGATGGGCCTCAACCCCCTGGAGTTCCTGGACGAGAAGTTCTGTAACTACCTCGAAGAGCGTCGCCGCAACCCGCGCGGGGATGTGCTGACCGATCTGGCGACCGCCAAGTACCCGGACGGCTCGACCCCGGAGGTCATCGACGTGGCCCGCACCGCGACGTTCCTATTCGCCGCCGGGCAGGAGACCACCGCCAAACTGCTGTCGGCGGCGATCAAGGCACTGGTCGAGCGGCCCGACCTGCAGCAGGCCCTGCGCGAGGACCGCAGCCTGATCCCGACGTTCGTCGAGGAGTCACTGCGCCTGGAGAGCCCGGTCAAGAGCGACTCCCGGCTGGCTCGCCGTTCGTCGAAGGTCGGCGGGATGGACATCAAGGCAGGCACGGTCGTGATGGTGCTGCCCGGCGCGGCCAACCGCGATCCGCGGCGATTCACCGATCCCCACGAATTCCAGGTCCGCAGGCCCAACGTCCGTGAGCACATCGCATTCGGCCGCGGCGTGCATTCCTGCCCGGGCGCGCCGCTGGCGCGGGTCGAGGGCCGAGTGTCCCTGGAGCGCATGCTGGACCGGATGGGCGAGATCACCGTCGACGAGGAATTCCACGGACCTGCCGACGACCGTCGGTTCAGCTACGAGCCGACCTACATCCTGCGTGGGCTGGCCGACATCCACGTGAAGTTCACCGGCAGAGGCTGACGCTGTCGGGGCGGCGCCTCAGGCGTCGCCCCGCATCCGGCGCTTAGGCGTCGCCCTGCACCCAGCGGGTCCGGCCACCGGCCGCGACGCACGTCAGGAACATGCCGTCGGGAGCCTGCGCGACGGAGTTCTCATAACCCACGCAGTCGGCGTTCAGGTTCTTGACTCCCACCATCGGTGGCGACCGGAAGTATCGCGGTTCGTAGCGCCGCGGCGAGCCGCAGAAGATCAACCGCCCCCAGTTGTTGCGGGTGTCGACACCGAACACGTAGTAGGTCGTATTGCTGCACGGGGCACCCAGTTCGACGCCCGGAGTGATACCGGGAGTGCAGAACGCGTCATTGCATTCGTTGGCGTTGATCGGCGGTCCGTCAGGATCTGCGGAAGCCGACGCCGGCATCAACAAGCCAGCCGTCATGAGTGCAGCAAGAACTGCCACGGTCGATCGCACCCGAATACTCTCGCATATTCGGTAACCGAATTCTCCTGCGTTGAAGAAGAAACTCGGAAGAAAACCTGTCTCCCACAGAGCGGTTTTGCCTCTGTGGAATGCTGGGCGGCAGTGCTAGCGTCGCTCTTCGCCATGCGACCGTGATGGACGAGGAGGGTCCCATGCCGCCGGGCAACCGTGAATCCGAGGCTCCCGACGCCGACGACCTGAACTCCGCCGAGGCGGCGGAAGCTGCGGCCGCGGCCGCCGAGGAGCGTGCCGAGGCAGCCCGCGCGCGCGCAAACGAGTTGCGCCGCAAGCTCGAAGCCTCCCGTGGCGAGGTGCCCGAAGTCTCGGGCACTGAGACCGAAACGGCCGACGAAGACGCGCCGGAGGCCGTCGAGGTCGCTGAGGCTGAGGCTGAAACGCCCGAGCCCGATGCCACCAGAGACGCCGGCCCGCGCAAGAAGCGTTCCTGGGCGAAGATCGCCGCTGCCGCAGTCGCCATTCTGGCGATCATCGGATTACTCGCCGTCACCGCAGACATGGTGTGGCAACACCGCAACGCCGAAACGCAGCGCCATCGCGTGGCGGAGTTCTCGGCCGCGGCCCGCCAGGGCGTGGTCAACCTGATGTCGATGGACTTCAACCAGGCCAAGGAAAGCGTGCAGCGAGTCATCGATGACTCGACGGGCAAGTTCAAGTCCAATTTCCAGGACGGCGCCGAGGATTTGATCAAGGCGATGACGGACGCGAAGGTCGTCACCAAGGTCACTGTCAATGACACCGCTGTCGAATCGATGGACAAGGATTCGGCCACCGTGCTGGTCGCGGCCACCTCGCAGCGCACGGGGCCGGATGCGCCGAAGGAAGATCAGCAGCCCCGGGTGTGGCGGGTCGTGATCAGCCTGCAGCGCGAGGGCGACCAGTTGAAGGTGTCGGACGTCGAATTCGCCTGACCGGCGGACAGAACGGCCAAACCCTTTCTCCGGGCAGCCAGCAGACGGTATTCTCCGAACACGAGAATGCCAATCTCGCAGCGTGCGACAATCGGGGTCTCGCACCGAGTTGCGCCGAACGTGGAGGAAGCCAGCGTGAAGTCCCTCGTGATCACCACAGCGGTGATGGCGGCAACGGTGGCCCTCGCGCCGCCGGCGTCCGCTGAGATGTACCTGGGCAATTACGAGCTGATCATGCCGGACCGCAGGGACTTTCACACGTGGGTCTGGTCGGCGGTGACTCCATGCAAGGACAACGAGAACAACAACCTGCCCAACTGCATCCACATCCTCACGCTGCCGCGCCCGATCGCGAAGGCGGTTCAGAGCGTCGGTGACGCACCGCTGGTGAACAACCAGTACACCTTCACCGTCGATGATCCGTTCGGCCTGCGCTGCGGCGACATCTACTACGGGCCAACCATTCCCACCCATGACGTGTACACCTGGGACGCGACCACACTTGCCGGATCGATGGTCTCGACCTTCGATGCCGGATGCGACGGCGCCCCCGGCGGCAGCTTCACCTACCCGTTCAGCCTGAACCGGATGTGACCATGCGATTCACTTCGAAGATATCGGGCATCGCCCTCGCCCTCGCCCTTGCCTGCGCCGCAACCGGTTTCGCCTCACCCTCGCTGGCCGACGACCCGCCCCCCGGAGCCGATCCAACACCTCCCCCACCGCAGGTCTTCAACGTGCGCTACACCGTCACTGCCGACAAACCGGTGATTGCCGAAATCTATTACCGAGATACCGATCCCCCGAATTTCTCGGAGTACAGCCACGACCCGTATGTCTTCAGCCCGAACACCGAGGCGACTGTCGGGCCAAATAGGCCGTGGGTACTCGAAGCCACTCTCACTGATCCGATCCAGTGGGGCATGGTGCTCGTCCAGGCCACCGGTGCCCTACCCAAGGCGGCCGCCGGCTTTAACTGCACGATGGAGATCAACGGCCAGGTGGTGAAGCGAAACAGCGGGCCCAGGGGCGCGCTGTGCTCCATTCGGAACTGGTAAGCGCCTAAGCCGGTTTCATGTAGAACGGCATTTCGATCACCGGCCATTGATTGCGCCCGCACGACCCGCTCGGGCCGATGACACGGTTGACGCCTGTGTACTCCTTCGCCGATCCGTCATAGTGACCGTCGGAGCCGACCGGATAGATCTTGTATTCCTGGAAGCCTTCGATCGCCGCGCCGTCGGCGCAGAAGCGCCAATTCGGAACCGTGCGCTTGACGTACCACAAGCTGTTGGTCGTGTAGATCGGGGCGGACCAGCCTGCGTCGCTCTGCACGGTTCCGGTGCACTCCGTGGGTGAGATGCACTGAGTCGAGATCGTCCAGGTTTCGCGCTCGGACGGCTGGTCCTCATAGCGCGAGTTGACTTTCGCCCATTCGCCGTTGGACGACGTCAGGAACGTACCGTTGATGCCCCAACTCTGATCTGCCACCGCGGGTGCAGCGCAACAGATCCCAGCCACCGTGGCTACCGCGCCGACGGCGGACAGCGTTCGTACTACACGCATCGACATACCTCTTTCAGCTCTGCAGCATGTCCTGCCACGTCGTTGCGGGCTTGGCCAGGTTCGTCTGGCGGTACAGCGTGCCGTCGCTGCCCATGTACTGCCCCGTACGCGGGTCATACTTGGCGACCTGCAGTGCGGGCGCCTTCTGCCCGTTGGGAGTGAAGGCGCTCGGAGCAACCTGCGGCGTGCCGGGCTCGGCCGGTGGGGGCGGCTGCAGATCAGTCGGCAGCATGTTGGCCGGCCCCGGCAGATTGATCGGATCCGGACCGATGTTGCCTTCCGGCCCCGGCGGCGTCACCGGCGGGGTTAGGTACGTCGGCTGGCCCGGCAACATCGACCCGGGATTGGTGCCCGCGAAATTCGGTGGGGGCGAATCGATCGGCGGCGCGCCCGGCGGGGGTGCGGTCACTCCCGGCGGCAGCGGAGTGCCGTTCAGGGGCCCGAAGAGATTGGAGCTTGGCAGCGCCCGGGTGTCGACCGGGACGCCCTGAGCGACAAGGTTGGGGTCGATCGGGTACGGACCGGTGACGTGCTGACGCTGCGCCAGCGGCTGAAAACCGTTGGGATCGTTGCACAGTTCGACGGTCGGTGCACGCTTGCCGGGGTGCTCCATGCAAGGGTAGTTGCGCGCACCACGCACCGCCACCGGCGAATCCTGTGGCAGCTTGCAGTACAGGCCGTCGGGGGTGTCGATGACCGATGTGTCGGCGGGGTTTCGCCAGGACGACGGCGGAAGGAAGCCGACCGTACACGCCGCCGGATCACCAAGGCCGAGCGAGAAGTCACCGTTGGGCAGGCCGGTCGGGTTGTTCGTCGGCGCGTAGGTCTGGATCTGCGCGACGAACGGCGGAACGAGGACCAGCAGCTGTTCGACCGACTTGTTGTAGGTGAGGAAGATCTGGCCGAAGGTGGTCATGTTCGCCAAAAGCACTGGCAGCGTCGGCTTTATCTGCTCGAGGAGTCTCGAGGTCTCCTGGGCGAACCCCGGACCATCGCGAAGGATCGCGCGGAACTGCGGGTCGTTGTTGGCCACCTGGTCGGTGATGCCGGCCAGGCTCTGCGCCCAGGTGCGGATCGAGTCGGTGGTCATCTCCTGCGCCCCGACGAACGGGCGCGCGTCATCGATCAGGGCACGCGTGTTATCGGAGACGCTGTTGGCGTCCCGGGTGATTGTCGCGCCGGAGTCGACTAGCGAACCGAAGTCGTAACCCGTGCCGTTGAAGGCCTGGTAGGTCTCCCCCAGCAGCTGGCTCAGCTTGTCTTTCGGGATGGTGTCCATCAGCTTGCTCACCTGGTCGAGCATCGGTCCGACCGCTTGCGGGATCGAGGTGTTGCCGACCGGGATGACCGATCCGTCCTGCAGGTAGGGCGCTTTGTCATTGCGCGGCAACAGTTCCACGTACTGCTCGCCGACCGCGGACATGCTGCGCACCTCGGCCTTGAGGTCGGCCGGGATCTTCGGCGACGTATCCAGCGAGAGCGTCGCCCGGGCACCGGTGTCGGTGAGCTCGACGGAGGTGACCTTGCCGACCTGCAGGCCCCGGTAGGTGACGTTGCTGAATTTGTACAGACCGCCGGTCGCGGGGAGATCGAGCTTGACCGTCAGCCGGCCCAGGCCGAGCAGCGTCGGCACCTGGATGTAGGCGAACAGCATGATCGCCACACCGACGATGGAGGCGACGGTGAAGATGATCAGCTGAGTCCGGACAAAACGCGTGAGCATTAGCCGCCCCCTCCCGTCGGCGGCGCCGGCGGCGTGTTTGCCGGCGGATTAGGTTGAGCCCCATAGGGTCCGGCGAAGATCGGCTGGACTCCCGTCGCGGCGAGTTGTTCCCGCGTGTAGATCTGGGTGCCCGGTGCCGCAATCGGCGACGGCGGCACCAACGGCAGGATCGGACCCGCGGCGGCGATCGCCGACACTGGCGGCGCCTGCGGCGGCGGATTGTCGTCGAAGACATCCGGCGGCGGTGGGGTGACGCCCGTCTTGAGCGGATCGTAGGTGTAGTTCAGATACACGGGATCACCGGGCGCCGGGATCAGTTGGGCGCCCGCATCAGCCCACCGGGTCCCCAGCATCAGCGTGCGCTTCAACCGTGGAATCGTCAGGTCGATGATCGCGAACAGATTGTAGTAGTCACCGCGGATCGCGCGATCCATGAAGCTCTGGGTGAAGGGGAAGTGGATCGCGTATTCGAGCAGCGCATCCAGATCCGGGCCGACGTCGGCGAAGGCCTTGAACGCCGGTTCCAGATTCTTCAAGTTTGCGACCAGATCGGCCTGCGATTCGTTGACCAGCGTGGTGGCGGTGTCACTGAACGTGCCGAGTTTCTGCAAGGCCGTTGTCAGCGTTGGCCTTTCCTTGACCAGCACGTCGATGGCCGGTGGGATCTTCTCCAGCGCGCGGGTGAGGTCGTCGCGCTGACCGGCGAATGTCGTCGCCATCCGATTCAGCGACTGAATGACCGACACGATGTTGTCCCGCTGGCCGTCCAGCGTTCCGACGAAGGTGTCCAGACGGGTGATCAGGTCACGGAATGCGGCCTCGTTGCCGTTGACCGCCGTGCTGAAGTTGTGGATGACATCGCCGATTTGACCGAGGCCGCCACCGTTGACCACCGCGGCGAGCGAGGCCAACGTCTGCTCGGTACTCGGGTAGGTCGACGCCTTGTTGAGCGGAATCGTCGCGCCGGGCGAGAGTCTGCCGCTTGGCGCCTGTCCGACCGGCGAATTCAGCGAGAGGTGCATGGAGCCCAGCAAGCTCGTCTGACCCACGCTGGCAACGACGTTCGCCGGTACGGCCACATCGGGCTTCACCGAGAACTCCACGTCGGCATGCCAGTTCTTCACCGTCATCTTGCGCACGCTGCCGACGACGACGTCGTTCATCATCACGGGCGAATTGGGTTCCAACGTAGAAACGTTGCCGATCTCGACGTGATAGATGGTCGCGTCGGATCCGCGTCCCACCGTACCGGGCAACGGCAGTGAGTTGACGCCTTGGAACGCACACCCACTAGTGGCCATCGCGACACCGCAGCCGACGATCACCGCTCGCCGCAACGATTTTCCGCCGATCATGGCGTTCCTCCTGCTTCCGCGGCCATCGGAGGACCGGGCGCCGGGCCTGGCGCCGCGCCCACCGGGTTCAACATGCTCGGCAGCGACGAGATCACACTGGGCGGGATGACAGGCGGTGCACCGGGCAGCAGCTGAGCCGCACCCGGGGGCGCCTCACCCGGCGCGCGCCCGGTGAACCCTGGCGGTCCCGGTGTCACGCCCTCGTACGCCGAATGGTACGGCGGCAGAGGCGGAACGTCGGGGGGCGGACCTGCGGCACCGGGCCGGAGATTGTCTTGGGAGTAGACGAGTTCGTCCGGGGAGGCGGACGGCATCAGGTAGGGATCGATGCCGATCGGCAGGTAGTTGAAGTTCAGCAGCCGAAGCGCCGGGCCGAGGTACTGGCTGCACAGCTTCGCCGTTTCCGGAGCGGTGGTGTTCTCGATGGCACCGATTGCACCGCAGACGAATTCGGTCGGGTTGGAGAAGTTGTTCAGCACGAACTGTCCCACCGCACTACCGGAGGACGGGTTGTAGATGTTATAGGCGTTGGTCAACGCGTTCGGCGCGATGTGGAGGAGGTTCTCGATCTCCATCTTGTTGTTGAGCAGGTTGGTGGTGACATTCGTCAGCCGGTGGAGCTGCTCGGAGGTCTGGTCGCGACTACCCGCGACGAACCGCTGGATGTCGACGATCGCCACCGAGAGGTTCTTCAATGCGGAGTCGAGATCCGACCGGTTACCGTCGATCACACTGGTGAGCGTCGCCAACCGATTCTGGAACATCACCACCTGCTCATTGCTGTCACGCAGGGTTGTGACGAAGGTCTGCAGGTTCTTGATGATGTCGACGATGTTGCCGCTGCCGTTGGCCAGCACGCGGGACACCCCGGCGAGCTCGGTGATGGTCTGGCGTAACTTATCGCCGTTCCCGTCGAGCGCGTTGGCGGCACTGTCGATGAAGCGCGACACCGACGTACCCGAGACCCCGCTCTGCGGCCCGAGGTCGGTGGCGAGCCTGGTCAGCTGCTCTTTGACCTCGTCCCACTCCACCGGGATCGCGGTGCGGTCCAACGGAATCACGGTGTCGTCGGGCATCTCTTTCTGCCCGGTGTTCTTCCGGTAGGCCGGGGTCAACTGCACATAGCGGGCAGCGACCAGGTTCTGCGCCACGATGACCGCTTTGGCGTCGGCCGGGATCGGCACGTCACGGTCGACGTGCATCACGAGTTTGGTCTGGGTGCCCTGCGGTTCGATGGCGTCGATGGTGCCGACCTTCACGCCGGACACCCGTACGTCGTCACCCGGGTAGATACCCGTGGCGGTGGTGAAGACCGCGGAGACGGTCTTCGGTCCGAAGAAGATGTTGCGCACTAAGACCGCCGCACCCACCACGAGCAGGCCGGCCAAGACGACCGACAGCACCTTCACCCAACGCTTGCTCATCAGCGGGACCCTCCCGGAATACCGTTGTACGGCAGCGGCAGTTCGGCGCGCGGCCCGGCGTTGTCCGGCGGCTGGCCTGCGTTGACACCACGCCGGAAGCCGAGGGCGTAGTCGAAGAACGGCTGAAGCAACTGCGCGGGCTGCAGGTTCGGTACGTACGCGTTGTAGTAGGGGCCGTTGGCCAGAGTCTCACCCTCGGAGAGGATGAACTTCTTCACGTTCGGCAGCATCTGGGCGATGTTGTCCTTGTTCTTCTCCAGCACGGCCACAACGGAATTGAGCCGCTGCAACGTCGGAGCCAGCTTGTCCTCGTTGTCGTGAACCAGGCCCGTCAACTGCGCCGACACCGCGGAGGTGTTGGCCAGCAGGTCCACGATCGCCTCGCGCCGGTCGTTGAGCACACCGAGCAGGTCGTTGGCATTGAGGATCAACGTGTTGAGCTGTTGACTGCGCTGGCCCAGCACCGTGGTGACGTCGGCAGCGCTCTTGAGCAGGCCGGCCAGGTTCTCGTTGCGGCTGTTAAGCGATCGAGAAAGCCGGCTCAGGCCATCGAAGGTGGGTCCTAGCTTTGGTGCGAGCTGATCGATCGTCGCCGACAGCGTGTCCAGGGACTGGTTGAGCGATGCGGTGTCGGTGCCGGCCGTATTGCTGGTCAGGTCGCTGACTGCATCGGTCAGTGAGTACGGCGACGACGTCCGCGTCGTGGGGATCACGTCGCTGGAGCGCAGGCTCCCACTGCCCGCCGATTCCAGGGTGAGCACCCGCTCGCCCAGCAGGGAGCCGGTGCGGATGTGAGCGGCGGTCTGTGAACCCAGTGAGTACTTGCCCTCGGTGGTGAAGGTGACCAGCGCATCTCCGTTGTCCAGCGAAACATCGGTAATAGAACCGACTTTGATGCCGGAGAGCGTCACGTCATTGCCGACGCTGATCCCGCCGGCCTCGGTGAACAGCGCCTGATGACGCACCGAGGTGGCCAGCTGCAGCAGCCGCTCAGGCTGCAGCCCAACGGCGATCACCAGCAGGATCAAGACCGCGCCGAGGAAGCCGGCGCGCCACAGGTTTGAAGCTCGGTATTTCAGCATTAGGGCTCCGAACACCTACCGGATTCTTGTTTGATCATCGGGAAGACCCCGGTCCGTCCCTGGAGGTCGGTGACACGGATCGACAGGCCGCAGATGTAGTACATGATCCAGCTGCCATACGCGCCGAGCCGGGCCATCTTGCGGTAATTGTCCGGACCGCGCTGCAGACCCCGATCGAAGATGATCTTGTGGTCGTCCAGGAGCGGCGCAAGCCTGTTCAGCTGTTCGATGTCGCCCTTGAGTGGGGCGCGGGCTTGGTTGAGAAGACTGGTGAGCGACGCTGTTCCGTTGTCCAGCTGGGTGATCGCGGTACCGATGGGCTCGCGATCCTGGGACAGTCCGGTGATCAGCTTCTCCAGCTTGTCGATGGCTCCGGAGAACTTGTCACCGTCCTTGGCCAGCGTGTCGACGACGACCTTGAGGTTGTCGATCAGCTGCTCGACGGTTTGGCTGTTGTCGGCCAACGCATTCGAGAACGACGTGGTCTTGCCGAGCAGCGAATCGAGGGTGTCCCCCTGCCCCTGCAGGATGTTGATCAACGATGCGGTGAGCGCGTTGACGTCCTGCGGGTTGAGCCCCTGGATCACCGGCCGCAGCCCACCCAGGAGGAGGTCGAGGTCCAGCGCGCCCTGCGTGCGGTCCTTCGGGATCTGGGAACCCGCAGGCAGCACCCGAGTCGAGCCCGGTCCGTCGACCAGATCCAGATACCGGTCGCCGGTGAGGTTGAGATAGCGCACGGCCGCTTGGGTTCCGGTGGTCAGGACGATGTCGCGATCGGCGTCGAACTTGACCAGAACGCTTTTGTCTGGTTGCAGATCGACGCTGTTGACCGTCCCGACGCGGACTCCGGCGACCCGCACGGTGTCGCCGTCCTTCAGCCGGGATGCGTCGGCGAACACTGCCGAGTACCCGGATGTCGAGCCACTGCGGTAATTGCTGAACGTCAGGAACAAGAAGGCAGTCAAAACCACCATCACGACGGCGAACACGCCGAACTTCACGAGTGTGCTTGTGGTACGCATCATCCCGGCTGTCCGATCTGTGCGGTGTTGCGTGGCGGTCCGTCCAGCGGTCCGAACAACAGTTGCTTGAGGCCATCGGAGTTGAGCAGGATGCCCTGGTTGCCGTACTGCCACGGATTGCTGCCGACATCGGTCACCAGATACTTGGACTTGTTGCCATAACCGATGTACGGCAGGCCCATGCACTGCGGGCCACCCGAGGCCGCGACCTTGGGCAGATTCGACGGGTAGCGGTAGCGCTCGATACCGAGCGTGAACGCCACGTTGACCAGAACGCCCGGATCCATCAGCGGCGGCTGCAGCCGAACGAAGTTCATGCCTTCGAGCGTGCAGTTGATCGCCGGTGCGTATTCGTTCAACAGATCTGTCGTGGGTGTCAGCAGATGCAACACCTTGCTCAGCGCAGGCTGGTTGGCGCCGAGCACCTCATTGCCTTCGTCGGCCAGCCCGATCATGTTGACCAGAAACGTATCCAAGTTCTGCTGCTCGTCGACAATGCTGTCGCTGATCTTGTTGGTGCTCTGTACGGTCTTGACCAGATTCGGTGCGGCATCCGCATAGGCAGCGGACACCGGCGCGGAGAGTTCGATGTCCTTGGCCAAGTTCGGCAAGCTGGGCTCCATCTTGGCCAGCAGTTCATCGAAATCCTTGATGGTCTGGCCGAACTGCTTGCCGCGCCCGGCGAATGCCTCAGAGAGTGCACCCAGAGTCGCGTTCAACTGGGTCGGGTCGATCTTGTTCAGCACCTGGGTCAACTGCTGGAACACGGTGTTGATCTCGACGGTGACGTGTTGGCCCTGCAGAACCTGGCCGGCATACATCGGCTTCGGTGACGGGTCGGCGGGCGGCTGGAAGTTGACGTACTTGGCACCGAAGACGGTCGTCGACGCGATGTCGGCGACGACGTTTGACGGGATCTTGCGCAGCTGCGCGGGATCCATCGCCAGGTGCAGGGCCGCCGTTCCGTCAGCGCGGCTCTCGATCGATTCGACCTTGCCGACCTGGACGCCGCGCATCTTGACCCGCGCGTCGGGGTTCATCACCAGGCCCGCGCGGTCGGAGATGACGGTCACCGGAACGGTTTTGGTGAAGTCACCACGGAACAGGCCGACCGCGACGGCAACGATCGCGACCACGATGACCACGGTGGCCAGGCCGGCCACCGGCCGCGCCCAGCTCGTCGCGCCGAAGCTGGTTCCCGTTCTGGCCGCCACCGGTGCGGCGTGGGTTTCAGTTTCTGATCGGTCGGAGGGCCCCGGACCGAGATTGCGTGTCACGTCATCTCCCTATCCGGACAGGTTGAAGTTGCCGTTGGAGCCGTAGATGGCTAGGGATACGAGCAGGGTGACCGAGACGACCACGATCAGGGAGGTGCGTACGGCGTTGCCGACGGCGACGCCGACGCCGGAGGGTCCGCCGGTGGCGAAGTAGCCGAAGTAGGTGTGGATCAACAGGATCGTGATGGCCATCAACACCGCTTGCAAAAACGACCAGAGCAGGTCGATGGGGTTGAGGAAGGTGTTGAAGTAGTGGTCATAGAGCCCGCCGGATTGGCCGAACAACACCACGGTGGTGAACTGGGAGGCCACGAAGGACAGGATGACGGCGATTGAGTACAGCGGGGTGATCGCGACCATGCCGGCCACAATCCGCGTACTGACGAGGTATTCGACCGGGGGGATGCCCATGGATTCCAGGGCATCGATTTCTTCGTTGATCCGCATCGCGCCGAGTTGGGCGGTGACGCCGGCGCCGAAGGTGGCGGCCAAACCGATACCGGCCACCACTGGTGCACTGATGCGCACGTTGATGAAGGCGGCCAGGAAGCCGGTCAATGCTTCGATCCCGATATTGCCGAGGCTGCTGTAGCCCTGTACGGCCAGGGTGCCGCCGGCGGCGAGGGTGAGGAAGCCGACGATGACGACGGTGCCGCCGATCATGGCCAGGGTGCCCGCCCCCATCGAGATTTCGGCGATCAGCCGGATGATCTCTTTGCGGAAATGGATCGTTGCATGCGGGGTGCCGGCGATCGCGCGGCCGTAGAAGATGGTGTGGTCCCCGATCCGCCCGAACGTGCCCAGCGGGCGGCGGACCTGGCGGGCCAAGCGGGGATACAACGCCTGTAGTGATGCCATCAGCGGGCGCTCATCCGGATACCGATCGCGGTCACCACCACGTTGACCACGAACAACGCCATAAACGCGTACACCACCGTCTCATTGACCGCATTGCCCACGGCTTTGGCACCGCCACCGGTGATGGTCAACCCGCGATAGCAGGCCACCAGTCCGGCGATCAACCCGAACAGGGCGGCTTTGACACAGGAGATGATGACTTCGGGTACTCCGGTCAACAAGGTGATGCCGGCGGCGAACGCCCCCGGATTGACATCCTGGACGAACACGGAGAACACATAGCCGCCCAGGATCCCGATGATCACCACCAACGAATTCAACAGAAGCGCAACCAAACCCGAGGCCAGCATCCGTGGAGTCACCAGCCGTTGCACCGGATTGATCCCCAACACCTCCATGGCGTCGATCTCCTCGCGGATCGTGCGTGACCCCAAATCCGCGCACATCGCCGTCGCCCCCGCACCGGCCACGATCAACACCGTCACCAACGGACCCACCTGGGTCACCGCACCAAAGGCGGCACCGGCCCCCGACAAATCAGCAGCACCCAACTCCCGCAACAAAATATTGAGCGTGAAGCTCACCAACACCGTGAACGGAATCGCCACCAACAACGTCGGCGCCAACGACACCCGCGCCACAAACCACGACTGCTCCAAAAACTCCCGCCACTGAAACGGCTTACGAAACACAAACCGCACCGCATCAGCCGACATCGCAAACAAACCACCAATAGCCTGCATCGGCCCGGACGCGCTCTTCAGCGAGATACCTGGCGACCAGCGGTCGGCTCCCTTAACTGCCATCGGAACCCGGTCCTTCCAGAATCGTCACCGCAGCGACTGCCGTCGGCCCACCGATGTTGTGAGCCAGCCCGATTCGTGCGCCATCCACCTGGTTGCCGGCCTCACCGCGCAGTTGGTCGAAGAGCTCCACACACTGGGCCACCCCGGTGGCGCCGGGTGGGTGACCCTTGGCCTTCAAGCCGCCGCTGGGATTCACCGGCAAAGCTCCACCGACACAAGTCACCTCGGCCTCCATCAACTTGTAGGCCTCCGCAGGTTCGGCGAAGCCGAGATCTTCATAGCTGATCAGCTCGATGCCGGTGAAGAAATCGTGAACTTCAGCCACATTGATATCAGCGGGCGTCAAATTTGCCATACTGAACGCTCTTTTCGCCGCGCGAATTGTCGCCGGAAAAGTCGTCATGTCCGCTTTATGTTGGTGCATCACCGAGTCCAGCCCGAGACCCACCCCGCGGATCCACACCGGCCGGTCGGTGAAACGGTCCACCACATCCTCGGCAGCTAACAAAAGTGCTGCGGCACCGTCGCTTTGGGGCGCGCAATCGTAGACTCCGAACGGCGTGACGACCATCGGCGCGGACAGCACCTCGTCGATGGTGACCTCGAATCGGAGCCGCGCTTTCGGATTCGACAGACCGTGACGATGATTTTTGACGGCGACCATTGCCATGTGTTCACGCGTTGCCGGAGTTTCGTGCAAATAACGCGCAACATGGAGAGCAAAGCCGGCAGGCGCGACCAATCCCAACGGGTAATCCCACGCCATGTCGCGGGCCATCGCTTCCCACTCCCACAGCAACTGCTTGGAAGCGGTCTCGCGCAGTTTGTCCGCACCCATCACCAACGCCACGTCGGCCGCTCCGGAGGCGACGCCGTAGAGCGCGTTGCGAACAGCGTCATTGCCGGTCGCACAGGAGTTCTCGATGCGGGTCACCGGCAGGTTGGGCAGCCCGAGCGAGTCGGCGAGGATTCCCGCGGGGAATCCGTCAGGGGTTCCCATCGCGCCGAACCAGGCCGCATCGATCTCAGACTTGTTGACGCCCTTGTCAACCCGAGCCGCACACTCGGCGAACGCCATCGGGAGCAGGTCCTTGAGCCCGAGGGCGAAGTGCTCTCCAAACGCCGTCATGCCGGCACCCACGATCGCGACGCGCCTCATGCCGCACCCCACGACCGGGCGGACGGTTCCCGCGGAGCCGCAGGCTGATACGGCTCGAACGCGTACCCGTAGTCGGGCACGCCGGAGCGCACGGCGACTCGGCGCAGAGTCAGCCGCCCTCGATCGCCGATCCGCACCGCGCCCGCCTCGACGCCGGTGACCTTGACGAGCGCGCGGACCGCGACACCGTCGAGTTCGACGATCACCAACGAGTAGGGGGTGCGCAGTCCTGGGACCGGGATGTGCACCGTGACTTCGGTATACACGGTTCCCACCCGCGGCAGCGGCACCAGTTCGTAGTCGGTGGTCAATCGGCCGTTGTCGTCGAGGCGGTAGCGCGGCGGGAAGTCCAACTCGTCGCTGGTGCGGTAGCGGCCGGCCTCCCAGCGCACCTTGGCTTCGAAGGCCCGCTCATAGGCGGCCAGCGAGATCGGGATGTCGGGGCCGGCGACGACCTTGGTCTGCGGCCGCGGCCGGGCCTCCGGCTCTCGGCGGTAGACGGCGGCACCGCCACCGACCACCGTCACACCGGACAGGCTGGCCTGCTCGACCGCCACCAACGGGCCGTTGGCGCCCGACTCCGCAAGCGCGGCCAACGCGAACAAGCCGGCGCTCGCACCGGCCGTCGGCACGACGGGCGGATCGCCACCACACAGTTCGACGGCGCGATCGTGGTCGACGCCGGCCAGCGCGACGGGGGTGTCGAGCCAGGCCGCCGCCAGCGACGCGACCAATCCGCGTTCGTGCAACAGCCGCGGGTCTCCGTAGTCGTGGACCACCCCATCGACGTTGCGAGTGCGAACCGGAAGGCTGCGCGCCACCCGCGCCGCGGTCCGCACCTGCAGTCCGTTCTCTCCAGTCAGGATCGCCGCGGCCCCGGCCGGATCCAGGTCGGAGCCGATGACCAGCGTGCGGGGCCGGGCCGAGCTGACCGCGTCCAGCGTCGCCGGCGCACCGCCGAGCCGCTCGTCGACCTCGAGCTCGGGATCCAGACCGAGGCCGGCCAACAGCACCGCGGCGTTGCTGCTCTCCAACAGCGGGAGATCGCGGCTGACCAGCACGACTCGTTCGACGGCGCCGCCTTCGGACAGCGCCGCTCGGCCGGCTTCAACTGCGAGTGTGATCGCATCCTCGTCATCGCCGGCAATGCGATGTGCATCACACCCCCATGAAGGTAGGTATGTGCCAATGGCGACGATGTAGGGCATGAATTCTCCGGCGCGACCTAGGTGACCGCGCCAGCGGTCTTGAGTTCGATGATGCGGTCCCAGTCCAGCCCGAGCTCTTCGAGGATCTCGTCGGTCTGCTCGGCGAATCCCGGCGCCGGTCCGCTCTGCGGTGCGGCGACGTCGAACTGCACGGGGTTGGCGACCAGCTCCAACTCCCCCGCCTTCACCAGGTATTCGTTGGCCCGCACCTGCGGGTCGGCCGCTGCCTGCAGCGTGTCCTGCACCGGCGCCCACGGGCCGGCCAGCGTGGCGAACCGCGTCGACCACTCCGCGAGAGTTCGGGTGGCCATCGCCTTGCCGAGGATCTCGACGGCTTCGGCGGTGTTGGCCGCGATCTGCTCGGCCGAGGAGAACCGTTCGTCATCGATGTACTCGGTGATGTCCATGTGCCGGCAGACATCGGCCCAGAACTTCGTCGGCTGCATCATCACGAAGGAGATGTAGCGGCCGTCGGCCGTTTCGTAGAGCCCGGTGAGCGGGTTGATCGGCGAGCCGTGCACACCGGGCACCGGCGACACCAGTCGCTCGCCCAGGTGCTGGGTCAGTGCGATGGTGTGGCCCAACGCCCACAGGCCGCTGCCGAGAAGGGACACGTCGACCACCGACGGTTCGCCGGTGCGCTCACGCTTGAACAACGCTGCCGCGATTCCGCCGGCGAGGTTGGTGCCGGAGATGGTGTCGCCGTAGGCCGGCCCGGGCGGGGCGATCATGCCTTCGGTTCCCGGCGGCGTGATCGTGGCCGCGGTGCCGGCCCGGCACCAGAAGGCGGTCATATCGTAGCCGCCCTTCTCCGCCTCCTGGCCGCGTGGGCCGAAGGCGCTGCCGCGCGCATAGATGATTTTCGGGTTCACCGCACGGATGTCGTCGACGTCGATGCCGAACTTCGTTCGGTGTCCGGGCAGGAAGCTGGTCAGGAACACGTCCGATCGACGGGCGAGCTCCAAGAGCACCTCTTTGCCCTCGGGCACCGACATGTCCAGGCCGATGCTCCGCTTACCCCGATTGGCATGTTCCACATTGGGATTCGGGTCGCCTTCGACCCGCAGCGGTCCGGTCTGGCGCAGTCCGCGCTGCGGGTCACCGGTGACCGCGTGCTCGACCTTGATGACCTCGGCACCCCACTCACGCAGCACCGCGCCGCACGACGGCACGAAGCCGTACATGGCGACCTCGAGGATGCGCACTCCGTCCAGCGGCCTCATGAGATGACCGCCGCGAGCGTCTTGCGCTCGAGGAATTCCTCCAGGCCCGCCACACCCATCTCGCGGCCGACGCCCGACTGCTTGTAGCCGCCGAAGGGACTGTCCGGTCCGAAGTAGTTGCCGCCGTTGATGCCCATCGTGCCGGTGCGGATCCGGCGGGCGATCGCCAGCGCGCGGTCGGGGCCGCCGAACACCCCACCGGACAGTCCGTAGATGGAGTTGTTGGCGATCCGCACGGCGTCGTCGTCGTCCTCGTATGCCAGGACGGCCAGCACGGGACCGAAGATCTCCTCCTGGGCGAGTTCGCTGTCCGGGTCGACGTTCGTGATCAACGTCGGCTCGTAGAAGAAGCCCGGCCCGTCGACCTTCTTGCCGCCGGTGACGACGGTTGCGCCGGCGGCTACCGCGCGCTGGACCATCCCGTCGACCTTCTCGCGCTGGGTGTCGTTGATCAACGGGCCCATGTAGGTGGCCGGGTCGGCTGGATCCCCGTAGCGGACCATGCCCATGAAGTTCTTCACCAGCTCGACGATCTCGTCGTGGTGCTTGCGGGGCACGAGGAGCCGTGTCGTGATCGCGCACCCCTGGCCGGCATGCGAGCAGATCATGAACGCCGCCATCATCGCGCAGTTGTTGAAGTCGGCGTCGTCGAGCACGATCATGGCCGACTTGCCGCCGAGCTCCAGGAACACCTTCTTGATGGTGTCGCTGGCCGCCGCCATGATCTTGCGCCCGGTCGCCGTCGATCCGGTGAAGGTCACGACGTCGACGTCGGGGCTGGTGGTCAGCGCGGCGCCGACGGCGGGGTCGGTGGAGCTGATGACGTTGATGACGCCCGCCGGGATGTCGGTGTACTTGGCGATCACCTCACCGAGTGCCAGCGTGGTGAGCGGAGTGTCCGGTGCGGCCTTGAGGACGACACTGCACCCGGCGGCCAACGACGGGCCGAGCTTGGCCAGCGCCAGCTGGTTCGGATAGTTGTAGGCGATGATCGCGGCCACCACACCGGCGGCTTCCTTCTCCACCCAGCGGTGGTGGCGCTGCCCGCGGCTCTCGATCTCACCAAGGTCCTCGGACATCTCGTAGCTCTTCAGCAGGTTCGCGTAGTAGCCGACGATCCGGATCGGGTCGTCGAGCTGGGCGCTCTCGGTCAGCGCTTTGGTGGCACCCACCTCGGCGATCGTCAGCGCGCGCAGTTCGTCGCTGTGCTCGACGAGCGCCGTGTGCAACTGCTCCATGCACCGGATCCGCAGCTCGACGTTGGTGGACCAGTCGGTGGTATCGAAGGCCTTGCGGGCGGCGGCGATCGCGCGCTCGGCATCGGCGACGTCGGCGTTGGGCGCATAGCCGACCACGTCTCCGGTGGCGGGATTGATCGACGGATAGGTCTGCTGGGCGCCGACAAGCTGACCATCGATCAGCATGTGCCGCTCGGACACCTGGCTTTCCTCCGCTTGCTCGCCGCTCGCGATGGTGGCCGTCGCGTCCTGGGCCGGCATCAGCAACTCCTCCAGTCGTCGGATAACTCGGTTCTCATCTCCGGCGAATCATACATTCGGCCCATGAGAACTCAAGCCGCGTTCATCGAACACGTCACACCTCCGGCACGCGCCCCTAGACGCCGCCTCATGCCCCATCTCCGCAGTTAGACACATTGCGCCGAAGTGTCTTGCGAAATGGATCACACCGAGAGTAGCGTTCTCATATCAGAAAGGGAGATTCTTGAGATTCGAGATCCGCTGGATCGGCGACGCTACCGGAAGCGGACGCCGAGGTGGAGCGTGTCCGCCCTTGGTCGACCGCGACGGAGACCGTTGGTGAAGACGGCGGTGGTAACCGGCGGCGGTTCGGGGATCGGTGCTGCGGTGGCCGACCGGCTGCGTACTGACGGCTACAACGTGGCCATCGTCGAGATTCACGCCGCGCTGGGGCCGTCGCCATCGGCGGTCAATGCCGCCGGGCGCGACTCATTCATTCCATTCCTCGACATCAGCTTCGAGAAATGGAAGAAGATCGTCGACATCAACCAGCACGGGGTCTTCCCGCGCCGCGGCATGTGCCTTCTTCATCTCCGGGGAAGCCGGCTACATCACCGGCCAGATCCTCGGGGTCAACGACGGACGCAACACCTGAGCACGATGCACGACACCACGTTTCACCACGACAAGACGTAAGCGAGAGAGAGGAACACCTATGGGACGTGTCCAAGGCAAGGTCGCCTTCATCACCGGTGCGGCACGCGGGCAGGGGCGCAGCCACGCCCTGCGGCTGGCCGAAGAGGGCGCCGACATCATCGCTGTCGACTTGTGCAAGGACATCGACACCATCGGCTACAAGATGGCGACGCCCGAGGATCTCGAAGAGACCGCCGAACTGGTCAAGAAGACCGGGCGCGGCATCGTCACCGTCCAGGCCGATGTCCGCGAAGCCGCCGAACTCAAGGCTGCGCTCGATCAGGGCCTCGCCGAATTCGGCAAGGTCGACATCGTCGTCGCGCAGGCCGGCATCGCCGGGATGAAAGGCCAGCCGCCGCTGCAGGCGTGGTGCGATGTCATCAACACCAACCTGATCGGAACCATCAACGCGATCCAGGTGGCACTTCCGCATCTGGAGGCGGGCGCCTCGATCATCGCGACCGGATCGACCGCAGCACTCATGGATGCCCATCAGAAGGACAACCCCGGCGCCGATCCCGGCGGCATGAGCTACATGGTCGCCAAACGCCTGCTGTCCAACTATGTGCACGACCTCGCCACCGAGCTTGCGCCGCGGGGCATTCGGGCCAACGTGGTTCACCCGACCAACTGCAATACCGACATGTTGCAGAGCGAGCCGATGTACCGGTCGTTCCGGCCGGACCTCGAGCACCCGACCCGTGCCGACGCCGAGCCGGTGTTCGGGATCCAGCAGGCGATGAAGGTCAACTTCGTCGAGCCGTTGGACATCAGCAATGCGGTGCTGTGGCTGGCATCCGAAGAAGCCCGCTACGTCACCGGTATGCAGCTGCGTGTCGATGCCGGCGGCTACCTCAAGTGGTACGACTACCACGTCTGACACCGGAACAACGACCAGATTTGAGAGGGAATTCGTGAAGGTTCGGGTTGACCAGGAGCGGTGCCAGGGGCACACGCTGTGCGCCATGATCGCTCCAGACATGTTCGAGCTCAACGATATCGACGGCAGCTCGTCGGCGGTAACCGAAGAGGTGCCTGCCGACCAGATCGAGCTCGTGCGGGAAGCCGCACATTCCTGTCCTGAACAGGCGATCCTCATCGAAGAGGATTGACCTCCAATTGCCACCCAAATATCAAGGGAGACAATGCCTTGAGTATCGATGACGGCACTGACGACACCGAACGAAAGCAGCCGACCTATCACTTTGATCGGCACACGCCGGAGTATCGGCAGCAATTCGAGAAGATCACCGAAGAGATGCAGTCTCGGTGCCCGATGGCGTGGACCGATGTCTACGGCGGCCACTGGGTGGCGGCGGGCAGCAAAGAGGTCTTCGAACTGGCCCGCTGCCCGGTGGTCTCCAACCACCACGACCTCACCGGCGAGACTCCTTACCAGGGCATCACGATCCCAAAGGCGCAGCGCGCCACGGTGGTTCGCGGTGGCATCTTGGAGATGGACGAACCCGAACACAGTTCGTACCGCGGGGCGCTGAATCCGTACCTGTCCCCCGCTGCGGTCAAGCGGTGGGCACCGTTCGTCGACGAGATCGTTCGCGCGTCGCTCGATGAGAAGATCGAATCGGGGCACATCGACTTCGTCGACGACCTCGCCAACATCGTGCCCGCGGTGCTCACCCTGGCGATGATGGGTATCAACCTCAAGAAGTGGCCGGTCTACAGCGAGCCCGCCCACCTCTCGGTGTCCACCCCCGAACACTCACCGGACGCGCCGCGCGTCGCAGAGATGAACCGGCAAATGGGCCTCGACATGGTCACCACCATGATGGAGGTCCGGGAGAATCCCCGGCCCGGTCTGGTCAATGCGCTGCTGCAGTTGCGCATCGACGGGGAGCCGGCACCCGACCTAGAGATCTTGGGCAATCTCGGGCTGATCATCGGTGGCGGCTTCGACACCACCACCGCGCTGACCGCGCATTCTCTGGAATGGCTGAGCGAGCATCCGCGCGAGCGAGACCGACTCAGCCGCGAGCGGGCCACGCTACTGGACCCCGCCACCGAGGAGTTCCTGCGCTACTTCACCCCCGCGCCTGGCGACGGACGCACGTTCTCCGAGGACGTCGAGGTCGAGGGCCATCGGTTCAAAGAGGGTGAGCGGCTGTGGCTGTCGTGGGCGATGGCAAACCGCGACCCGTCGGTGTTCGAGAAGCCGAACGAGGTCATGCTCGACCGAAAGGGCAACCGGCACTTCAGCTTCGGCATCGGCGTACATCGGTGTGTCGGGTCGAATGTGGCGCGTACGGTGTTCAAGTCCATGGTCACCGCCGTGCTCGACCGGATGCCGGACTACGTCTGCGACCCGGAAGGCACCGTGCATTACGAGACTATCGGTGTCATCCAGGGTATGAAGCACCTGCCCGCCGACTTCACCCCCGGACCGCGACTGGGCCCCGGGCTCGATGAGACGCTCGACAAGCTACAGCGGATCTGCGAGGAGCAGGGTCTCGCGCGGCCCATCACCGAGCGCAAGGAAGCAGCAGTCATCGACTGGTGAACCGCTGACACACGACTGTGGCCCCCTCCTTTCGGAGGGGGCCACAGTGCTCGGTGCTGGTTGTCAGGCAGCGCCCTTGGCGCTGCCACCGGTCGAGCCCGAACCCTTGGCCGAGCCGTTGGCCTTGGCCCCGGCCTTGACTCCGGCCTTGGTGTCCGAGGATCCCTTGCTCGGCAGCTTCGGCAGCGACACCTTCGGCGGAGCCGGCAGCGAGATCTTCGGCGGAGCCGGCAACGAGATCTTCGGCGGAGCCGGCAGCGTGATCTTCGTCGGCGGAGCCGGCAGCGAGACCTTCGGCGGCGCAGGAAGGGTCAGCTTGGGAGCCGAGACCTTCGTGCTCGGTGCCGTCGACGGCGTCGTGTCGGCGGTCTTGGTCGCCGTCGGCGCGGGCGTGCTGTCCGCGACCTTCAGCGAGACCGTCGGCGCATTGCCGGCGATACCCGTCACCTTGTCGTTGATGCTCGTCACCTTTGCGGCCCCTGCGGCGGTGGCCGCGGCCAGGGCTGCAGCCCCTGCTCCGGCGTTGATGCCACCACCGATGTGGATACCACCGAGGTTGAAGCTGATGTTGATCCCCAGGCTCGCGTTGATCGAGTTGACCAGGTTGTTCAGCCCCGCCGCGAACTGTGCGCCCGCTGTCGCAAGCGCGTTGATCACGGCATCCGGTGTCGGGAAGGCCCGCAGCGCGGCGTTGATCGCGGCGTTCAGTGCCGCACCGCCCTGGACGAGTCCGTTGCCCAGCGCATTGATGATCTGGTTGCCCACTGCCACACCGGCATTCAGTCCCGCCTCGAGCGCCGCGGCACCCTGGTTGAACACCTGCTGAGCGACGTCCAAGCCACCACCGAGCGCACCCGTGAGCGCGGTGACGAACTCAGCCGGGCTCGGGAAGTTGGACAACGCTGCGTTGAAGGCTGCGGCCAGCCCCACGCCGCCGTTCGCCAGCGCGTTGATGATCGCCTGCACCCCATCGAGATTCACGTTCAACGCGGCCTGCAGAGCCAGAGCCAGGTCGACGTTGATGTTGCCCAGGGCGTCGACCAGCGCGTTGATGAACGCCTGCGGGTTCGGGAAGGCCGCCAAAGCCGCCTGGAACGCCGCGGACAGCGCGGTGGCACCGTTGCCCAGCGCATCGAGCACCGACTGGAAGGCGGTCCCACCGGCCGCAATTCCGGCTTGGATGGTCTCAGCCAACTGCCCGGTGAACGTGGTGAACGCGTTGGCCAGGATGCCCAGCGACGGGTTGATCGCCGCGAGTGCATTGGCGAAGGCCTGCACGAACGCCTGCGGGTTCGGGAAGTTGGCCAGCGCCGCGTTGAACGCCGCCGCCAGCTGAGCGCCACCGTTCACCAACGCGTCGACGAAGCCCTGCAGCCCATCGACACCCAGGTTGAGCGCGGCCTGCAAGGCCAGACCCAGGTTCACGTCGATGTTGCCGAACGCCTGAACCAGAGCGTCGATGAACGCCTGCGGGTTCGGGAACGCCTCCAGTGCCGCCTGGAACGCCGCCGCCAGAGCACTACCGCCATCGCTCAGAGCGTTGAGCAGAGCCTGGAAACCGGTGAGCCCGGCCGCAATTCCGGCCTGGATCGTGTCGTTCAGCTGACCCGTGAACGTGGTGAACGCATTCGCCAGCGTGCCGAGGGCCGGGTTGACCGCCGCCAGCGCACCGACGAGGGCATCGACGAACGCCTGCGGACTCGGGAAGTTGCCCAGCGCCGCATTGAACGCCGCGGCCAGCTGAGCGCCACCGCGAACCAGCGCGTCGACGAAGCCCTGCAGCCCATCGGCACCGAGGTTGAGCGCGGCCTGCAGAGCCAGGCCCAGGTTGACGTCGACATTGCTGAACGCCTGAACCAGTGCGTTGAAGAACGCGGCCGGGTTCGGGAACGCCTCCAGCGCCGCCTGGAATGCCGCCGACAGCGCGCTGAGCGGGTTGCCCAGAGCGTTGAGCACAGCCTGGAAACCGGTGAGCCCGGCCGCAATTCCGGCCTGGATCGTGTCAGCCAACTGCCCGGTGAACGTGGTGAACGCATTCGCCAGCACACCCAGGGTCGGATTGATGGCCGCCAGCGCACCGGTCAGCGCGTCGACGAACGCCTGCGGGCTCGGGAAGCCCGCCAGCGCCGCATTGAACGCGGCCGCCAGCTGAGCGCCACCGTTGATCAGCGCGTTGAGGAACGCCTCCGGCCCGTCGATCGACGCATTGATGACCGCCTGCAGGGCCAGACCGAGGTTGACGTTGATATTGCCCAAGGCCTGAACCAGCGCGTTGATGAACGCCTGCGGGTTCGGGAACGCTTCCAGTGCCGCCTGGAAGGCCGCGTACAGCGCACTGGCCGGGTTGCCGAGGGCGTCAAGGAACGCCTGGAAACCGGTGAGCCCGGCCGCAATTCCGGCCTGGATCGTGTCCGCCAGCTGCCCGGTGAACGTGGTGAACGCGTTGGCCAGGATGCCCAGCGTCGGGTTGAGCGCCGCGAACGCACCGACCAGAGCGTCGACGAACGCCTGCGGGCTCGGGAAGTTGCCCAGCGCCGCATTGAACGCCGCGGCCAAGGTCGCGCCACCGGCGATCAGAGCGTTGACGAAGCCCTGCAGCCCATCGACACCCAGGTTGAGCGCGGCCTGCAGAGCCAGGCCCAGGTTGACGTCGACATTGCTGAACGCCTGAACCAGTGCGTTGAAGAACGCCTGCGGGTTCGGGAACGCTTCCAGTGCCGCCTGGAATGCCGCCGACAGCGCGCTGAGCGGGTTGCCCAGAGCGTTGAGCACAGCCTGGAAACCGGTGAGCCCGGCCGCAATTCCAGCCTGGATGGTGTCCGCCAGCTGCCCGGTAAACGTGGTGAACGCATTCGCCAGCACACCCAGGGTCGGGTTGATGGCCGCCAGCGCACCGGTCAGTGCGTCAACGAACGCCTGCGGAGTCGGGAAGCCACCCAGCGCCGCGTTGAACGCCGCCGCCAGGGTTGCGCCGCCGTCGACAAGAGCCTGGAGAAGGTCCCCGACGCTGTTGATCTCGGCGCTCAGCGCGAGCGACAATTGCAGGCCCAGGTTGGCATTGATGTTGGTGAAGGCCTGAACCAATGCGCTGATGAAGGCCGCCGGATTCGGGAAGGACGTCAGAGCCGCCTGGATGGCCGTCGCGAGTGCACTGCCGCTGTCAGCCAGCGCAGTGAGCACCGCCTGGAACATGTCGACCTTCGCCGTGATCGCGGCTTGGAGGACGTCGCCCAGCGCGCCGGTGACGTTGGTGATCACGTTGGCCACGATGCCCAGCGTCGGGTTCACCGCCGCGAGCGCAGCCTCGAACGCGGCCGCGAAGTCAGCCGGCGTGGGGAAGCCCGCGACCGCGGCGTTGAATGCCGCAGCCAACGCGGCACCGCCCGCAATCAGGGCATTGGCCAGAGCGGTCGCGTCCAGGTTCAGACCCAGGTTCACTGCAGCGTTCAGCGCCGCCTGGATCGCCAGCCCGAGATTGACGTCAACGTTCGCGAAGGCCTGAACCACCGCGTTGATGAACGCCTGCGGGGTCGGGAACGCGGCAACGGCGTTGTCGACCGCGCGGGCGAGGTCGCCGCCGGCATTCAGCAGGCCGTCGACGACGGACTGCAGAGCGGTGTTGCCGGAACCGATTCCGGCGATCAGCGTCGCCTGAAGGGCATCACCGAACTCCGTGATCGCGGTGTCCGCCGCGCTATTGAGGGCGTTGAGTCCGCCCTTCACACCGTTCCACCCGTCATTGATGGCTTGGATCACGTCTTCCAGAGAGGACAGTGAAACGTCGGCGAGTGCCGACATAGCGCGATCACGCACCAGATGGAGATCCGGCGGTGTCACCTGGATCGGCGCAAGCACAATCGCGCTGGCCCCGAAGACTGCCACCCCCGCGGTCAGATACGACCGAACAGCAACGTCCATGACTATCCCTTCAAAATGTTTGTGCCCCGACATGCGCGAACATACCTGAGAGGAACCTAAGCAGCCAAGCGTTTGCTCTCAGTTTTTTGGCGTTGCTGGGCGGTTTTACCGATGAATTCGATTGCAGTTAGCTGGATGGAAATTAACCGGAAATATTTGACGTTCCCGCAATTAGCGATTCAGCAAAGAGTTGTGCGTCTGCTCCCGGTTCACGGCGAGCCGCCGGCTCCCCCGGCCCCCGAAACCGCACACGTCGCTGGTGAGCATGGCTAATGGGGTCGCTGGGCCCGTGGCCGACATGCCCTCCTGGGCACCGCAGCTCGGCAGCCAACAAGCCCGGAAACCGTGAGCTAGGCGAAGTATCAGCAAGAACTTCAGTAACAGGAGTGACGTGTTGCATGGTTCGCTACCGCTGGCAGGGACCGGTCATGGGGGTCCGGAAAAATTCACCGCGATTCGCAGTCGCGACACGCCGCCCGGTGGGCCGCGACCACGCCTACCGGCCGTTCAGGCCGACATGATCACGCGAGCCGGTGGAGTTTGCAGACACTGGTTTGAACTCAGCCGCGACGGGGAACATCGCGGTCTACGCATTTCGACGTCAGGTAGTGGCTCGACCAGTCGTTGAGTGCACAGGTCACCCGCCTGGCGAGCGATGTCAGACAACCGGTTCGATCGGTGTTCGATATTCGCTGTAGTCGCCGATATCCGGCAGTAATCCTTGCAAAGTGAGTTAACTGACGGCCATTTATCTGCGCGCCAAACTCCGGATAACCTGAGAATTTCTGAGAGGGTGTTGACGAAGTCAGAATCCGGTCAGCAAACGGCCCAACACGGGCGCCGGGTGGCTTCCAGCGCGTGCGCTCCTAGGGAGTGACACGGGTAATACCCACCCCGGGTTCGAATTAACCACCGTGCAGAAAGCGTATTTCACCTGCGCACTGACGAGACCGTCAGCGAGCCTGTGCCCCGGGCGCGACAAAGGCCCGGCCGCGCCTTCGGCGCAGACCGGGCCTTCCCGCGAGCGTCTACTTCGACCGCGGCAGGCTCAACACCTGCTGAGCGATGATGTTGCGCTGAATTTCCGACGTACCCCCCGCGATCGTCCCGGAGAAGCTTCGCGCGTGACGTTCGAACCAGCTGGCGAAATAGTGGTCCAGGTTGAGGTGGGCGTACGGCCCGGTGCTGGACGGATGTACCAGACCGTCGGATCCGCTTGCCGTGAGGGCATATTCGGACGCCCGCAGTTCGGCCTCGGAGCCGAACAGCTTGACCACCGACACCGAGGCCACGTCGGTCTCGCCGCGCGCAGCCTTGGCCAAACCGGAGGAACCCATCAAACGCAGCGCCTGGTAATCCATGATCATCGACGCGTACTGGTCTTTCTCCAGCGGCGTCTTCGGCTCGAAGTCGCCGATCATGTTGGCGATGCGGTCGGCGAATCCCAGCCACATCATTGTGCGCTCGTGACCCAGCGATCCGTTGGCCACTCCCCAACCGCCGTTGAGCGGGCCGACCAGGTTTTCGGCCGGCACCCGGACATCGGTGAAGAAGACCTCGTTGAAGTCCTTGTCGTCGATCCCGCAGATCGATGCGAACGGCCGGCAGACCACCCCGGGCAGGTCGGTCGGGATGAGCAGCACGCTGATCCCTTTGTGCTTGGGCGCATCCGGGTCGGTCCGGACGAACGTCAGCAGGAAGTCGGCATCGTGGGCACCTGAGGTCCACACCTTCTGGCCGTTCACCACGAAGTGGTCACCGTCCCGGACGGCGCGGGTGCGCAGGGAGGCCAAATCCGATCCCGCGCTCGGCTCGCTCATTCCCAGCGACGCCGTCTTCTCGCCCTTGAGCACCGGCACCGCCCACTGGTGCTTCTGCTCCTCGGATCCGAACGAAATCAGCGACGCCGCAATGATGTTCACGCCCTGCGGGTTGAAGCTGTGGTAGATCCTGCGCCGGCACAGCTCTTCGAGATGGACGAACTGCTGCAGGATCGACGCGTTGCGGCCGCCGAACTCGGGGGGTTGACCAGGCAGCAGCCAGCCGTTGTCGAACAACAAGCGCTGCCAGCGGCGCGCCCACGCCGGCATGTGCGACACCGACCGGGGCCGCTCGGTGGTCTCGGCCTCGGTGGGCAGGTTCGCGTCGAGGAAGGCACTGAACTCGTCGCGGAAGGATTCGACGTCGGGATCGAATGAAAGTTGCATCTACAGTTCCCTGTACTCGTCGGCGATCACGGCCCGGTGTTCGGCGGCGCCGCCCAGCATGAGCTCGCCGGCCTTGGCGCGCTTGAGTGCGAACTGGACGTCGTTCTCCCATGTGAAGCCCATGGCGCCGAACAGCTGCAAGCCGTGACGGAAGACCACCGACTGGCAGTCGCCGGCCGCGGCCTTGGCCATTGCCGCGGCCAGCCTGCGGCGCGGGTCGTCGGCACTGATGGTCAGCGCGGCGAAGTACGACAGGGCGCGGGCGCGTTCGATCGCGACGTGCATGTCGACGGCCTTGTGCTGAACGGCCTGGAAGGAGCCGATCGGCACGCCGAACTGGTGGCGATCCCGCACATGCTGGAGAGCGAGATCGAGGATCCGCTGGCACGCACCGACCGTCGTGATCGCTATGCCGGTCAGCGCAACGTGGCGGGCCCGCTGAGGGTCAGCGTGTACCCGGTCGTCGTCGGACACCAGAACACCGGGGAAGGTCAGGTCGGCGACGTGCATCACCGGGTCGAACACCGGCACCCGGGTGGCCGTGGCGACGGAAGCGTCGACGAGGAATACGCCGGCGTCGGTCACCACGGCGAGCTTCTGCGCCCGATCTCCGTCGAGGACGTATCGCGAGGTTCCGGTGAGCACCCAGCCGTCGGCGTCGCGATGAGCGGTGACGCCCGAGTAGACCGCGGTGCCCGCCAGCTGCGGGTCGTACCGGTCACCGGCAAGCGGCGCGAACTGGGTGAGGGTGGCCAGGAACGGCGTCGGGTCGGTGGCACGACCGAACTCCTCCAGCACGATCGCCAATTCGACCGCGTTCTCCGGCTCGGCCAGCTCGGTCCAACCCGCTTCCATGTACGACTCCCACAGCGGAGTCGGGTCCACCCCGTCCTCGGCGATCCCGCGGATCAGCGAGGCCGGGCACTGCTTGGCCACCGCGTCGCGCACGGTGTCCTGCCACAACCGCTGATCAGCATCGAATTCCAGTAGCACTCGCTGCCTCCTGCCCGAATGGGAACCCGTTGAATGGAAATCTAATTCTCCATTCGTGCGCCATAGGTTCTCCTAAGACGGTATCGCACTCTACCGGCTGATTTGCTTGCTGCCTACGGTCGGTTGAGGCAGAGTGGTAACGAGGTTCTACTCTCAATCGTGAGAACAGTATTCTTGCCGTTGAAGAACTCGGATTTACACGAAGACGGACCACCGGAAGGCGGTTGTGGTGATAGAGCACCGCGACGGGACGACGACTCCCGTCATCGACGCGAGCGTGCACATCTTCTTCGGGTCCACCCCTGAGTTGCGCGGTGTGATGCGGGAACCGTTCAAGAGCCGCGGTTTCCCCGACTACGAGATGGACTGGTACGGCGCACCCGGCGGCGAATACCTCGAGGGAACCCGCGGGCCGGACCGCCAATACCCCGGATCCGATCCGGCCTTCGTCGCCCAGCAGCTGTTCGGCGATCGCGGGGTCGACGTCGCCGTGCTGCATCCGATGGGCCGCGGCATCATGCCCGACCGACACCTGGGCACCGCGATTCTGGCCGCCCACAACGAGATGCTGGTGTCGCGCTGGCTTGACCATCCCGAATTCGGTGAGCGCTTCCGCGGGACGATCCGGGTCAACCCCGACGACGTCCGCGGTGCGCTGCGCGAAATCGACAAGTACAAGGACCACCCGAGGGTCGTCCAGATCGGGATCCCGCTGCAATCCCGCGAGCTGTATGGCAAGCCGCAGTTCTGGGACCTCTGGCAAGCGGCCGTGGACGCCGGACTGCCGGTGGCCACCCACATCGAGACCGGTGAGGGCATTGCCTATCCGCCGACTCCGTCCGGACACACCCGGACCTACGAGCAGTACCTGGGCTTCATGTCGCTGAACTACATCTACCACCTGATGAACCTCATCGCGGAGGGTGTCTTCGAGCGGTGGCCCGACCTGAAGTTCGTCTTCGCCGACGGCGCCGGCGACATGATGACGCCGTTCATGTGGCGGATGGACTGCTTCGGGCGGCCGCACCTGGAGCAGACCCCGTGGGCGCCGAAGATGCCCAGCGACTACCTACCCGGGCACGTTCACTTCATCCACAACAGCCTCGACGGGCCTGGTGACGCCGACTTCGCCGACGAATGGTTGTCCTTCACCGGCAAGGAGGACATGGTCATGTTCGGCTCGAGTTATCCGCACTGGCATTGCGGCGACGTCCTGGCTCTGCCCGCCGCGTGGACCGCCGAACAGCGGGAGAAGGTGTGCTGGCGCAACGCTGCGGCGCTCTACGGCATAGACATCCCGGCCGGCGTCGGAACACACTAAGTCACAGGTGAGCTAAGGAGACCACGATGACTCTGACCCACAGCCAGGAGCGAGTCGCTCCCGCCGAACGCGTCGCGGTCCGGTGCGTCGACTCCGATGTCCACCCGGTACCCAAGCGCGGGGTGCTCCAGGAGTACATCCCTGAGCCGATCCGCACCAAGTACTTCAAGAACCACCGGGTTGGCGAGACGATCTACTACGACGCACCCGACTATGCGCACGCCTACGCGATGCGGGTGGACACCTTCCCCGATGACGGCGAGTTCGCCTGCAGCGACCCCGATCTCGCGCTCAAACAGGCCGTGATGGAGGCTGGCGCCGACATCTGCATCCTGGAGCCCGCGCATGCACCGTGCCGGATCCCGGAAGCGACCGCTGCCCTGTCGTACGCGCACAACAGCTGGCAGGTCGAGCACTGGCTCGACAGCAGGACCAACTGGCACGAGCGCTGGCGTGGCTCGATCTGTGTGGCTATCGAAGACCCCGAAGGTGGCGCCCGCGAGATCGAGAAGTGGGCCGGACACCCGTATATGGCCCAGGTCATGATCAAGGCGGAACCGCGGCCGTCCTGGGGTGACCCGAAGTACGACCCGATCTGGGCGGCGGCCACCAAGGCCAACAAGCCGGTCAGCTGCCATCTCTCGCGGGGCTTCTACGAGACCCTGCCGATTCCCCCGGTCGGCTTCCCCAGCTACAACCACGATTTCATGGTCAGCTACTCGCTGCTCGCCGCCAACCAGGTGATGAGCATGATCTTCGATGGACTGTTCGACCGATTCCCCACCCTGCGAATCGTGTTCGTGGAGCACGCTTTCAGCTGGATCCTGCCGCTGATGTGGCGGATGGACGCCATCTATGAGGCGCGCAAGTCCTGGCTGGACATCAAGCGCAAGCCGAGCGAGTACGTCAAGGACCACATCAAATTCACCACCCAACCGCTGGACTACCCGGAGGACAAGACCGAACTGCTGCGGGCCTTCGAGTGGATGGAATGCGAGAAGATCCTGCTGTTTTCGTCCGATTACCCGCACTGGACCTATGACGACCCGCGCTGGCTGGTCAAGCACCTTCCCGAGCACGCGCGGGAAGCGGTGATGTTCCGCAACGGCATCGAGACGTACGGCCTGCCGGACACCGTCCCGGCCCTCGAGGGTCAGACGCGGGTGTTCTGAGCACATGGCAGAACAGAAGCAGCCCCGCCTGGCGCAGGGCCGAGAGCACGTGGTCGCAACGGTGGACGAAATCCCGCCCGGCACACACAAATTGGTGCCGATCGGCCGCCACGGTGTCGGCGTGTACAACGTCAACGGCACGTTCTACGCCATCGCCAACTACTGCCCACACGAGGGCGGCCCACTCTGTTCGGGACGCCCGCGTGGCCGCAACATCGTCGATGAGAGCGTGCCCGGCGACGCCGTGATGGTCCGCGACCTGGAGTACATCTATTGCCCCTGGCACCAGTGGGGTTTCGAGCTGGCGACCGGAACCACGGCGGTCAAGCCGGAGTGGAGTATCCGCACCTACCCGGTACGCGTGGTGGGCGACGACGTTCTGGTGATGGCATGAGCACCCCGACGACGACCGGTCCGCAGTTGCGCGACGGCGAGCAGGTCCTGGAGATCAACGGCGGCAACGTCGTCTACGAGATCCTCGGCGATAAAGGCGATTTCATCGCCCTGACGCCGGGTGGACGGTACAGCAAGGACATCGAGGGCCTGCGCCCGCTGGCCGAGGAACTCGTCAAGGGCGGCTACCGGGTGCTGCTGTGGGATCGACCCAACTGCGGGAAATCCGACCTGCAGTTCTACGGGCAGAGTGAATCTCACATGCGCGCCGAGACCTTGCACGGGCTGATCACCGGGCTGGGCATCGGTCCGTGCATCATCGCCGGCGGCTCGGGCGGCGCCCGGGATTCGATCCTGACGACGATCCTCTACCCCGAGATCGCCACCAAGCTGGTGACGTGGAATATCGTCGGCGGCGTTTACGGCAGCTTCGTGCTGGGCTCCTACTACCTGGTGCCGAGCATTCTCGCGGTGCGCGGTCTCGGAATCAAAGGCCTTCTGCACGTTGACGAATGGAAGGAGCGCATCGCCGAGAACCCGGCCAACAAGGACCGGATCCTGGCGATGGATCCCGACGAGTTCCTCCGCGTCATGCTGCGCTGGCTCAATGCGTTCGTGCCCAAACCCGGTCAGGCGATCCCCGGTGTCGACGACGAGTTCTTCGGCGACATCAAGGTGCCCACGCTCATCATCCGCGGCGGGGAGAATGACTGGGACCACCCCAAGCGGACCTCACTCGAGGTGAACTGCCTCATCAAGGGCTCGACGCTGATCGACCCGCCGTGGCCCGAGGACGCCTGGGAGCGAGCCGGCGAGGACCGGGCATCCGGAAAGGTCAAGCACTTCAACATGTTCGACACCTGGGTGCAGGCGGCCCCGGCCATCCTGGACTTCCTCGGCCGATGAGCATCCGGCTGAACTCAGACCAGATGGATGTGGACCTCGGAGTTGGTGGAGGCCTCCAGAGCGGTGTGCACACGGCTCTCCGGGATGCGCGCCATGTCGGCCTTGCTCAACGTGACGTGAAGGATGTCGTACCCGTCGTCACCTTCCGTGCGGACGATCTCGCCGCGCAGGCCGAAACCGGCCAGCACGCCGTGCGCGTCCTCGTCGGTGCCGCGGCTGACGTAGGTCACCACACCGATCACGGGCTCGGTGCCGAACGCCTTGGCGCACAAGCCGACTCCGATGCGCGTCAGCTCGTCGATCGCGGTGTTGCTGATCAGCAATTCGGCTTCGCGGCGGCCGCGTGGCATCGCGGCCAGGTTGTTGTCCACCACGGTCACGCCGCCGTCGTCGGCCAGCGCGCGCAGCGCCGCCACGCCCTCGGTGAGCTGCGCCGGGGTCAGCTCACCGGACGGGTCGACATCGACACGCACCACCGCCGTTCTCATGTGCGTCAGCCTAGCGACCATGTGCCGGGTACCCGAATCAGAAGAGGTGACCGATGAATGCGACCGCCCCCGCGGGCACGGCCCTGACCGTCGCCACCGCCCCCGGCTGCACCCCCCGGTTGTTGCGCTTGCCGGCGACGGTGGAGACCTACAGCGCGTATGCGACCGCAGGTGGGTACGCGCCGCTGGACAACGTAGAGACCCTGCTCGCCGACGTAGAGAGCTCCGGCTTGCTCGGCCGCGGCGGTGCCGCCTTCCCACTCGCGGTCAAGTTGCGCACGGTCCGTGCGGCGCACATTCGCGGCCACGACACCGTGGTCCTGGCCAACGGCGAGGAAGGCGAACCCGCATCGGTCAAGGACCGCTGGTTGCTGCGCCACCGTCCGCATCTTGTGGTCGACGGTGTACGCCTGGCCGCCCGGTTGGTCGGTGCCCAGCGGGCCTTCGTGTACGTCTCCGACCTGGATGCGGCGCGTGCCGTCGACACCGCGCTGAGCGAGGTCGGTTTCGATACCCTTGGCGGCCTGCAGATTTCGATCGTCACGGTGGAACCCGGGTACGTAGCCGGGGAAGAGACCGCCGCGGTGCGAGCGGTCAACGGCGGACCGGCCAAGCCCACCGACAAGCCGCCGCGGCCGTTCCAGCACGGCGTCGCCGGGCACCCCACCCTGGTGAGCAATGTCGAGACCTTGGCGAATCTGCCCTACCTGCAGCGCAACGGAGCCGCGGCGTTCCGCTCGGCCGGCACCGCGGGGTCGCCGGGCACCTTCCTGATGACGGTCACCGGCGGTGGGCGGCCACCGGCCCTCTACGAGGTGCCGCACGGCATGGCGTTCACGGATCTGCTTGACCTGCACGGCATTTCGCCGGATTCGGTACAGGGCGCACTGATGGGCGGGTACTTCGCGGGCCTGCTGAACCGCGACGTGCTGGGCACCACGCTGGACCACGAGACGTTCCGGGAACTGGGTTGCGGCCTTGGATGCGGCGCGGTCGCGATCCTCACCGACGATTGCCCGGTGGCGGTGGCGGCGTCCGTGCTGGCCTACTTCGATCGCGAGAACGCCGGGCAGTGCGGGTCGTGCTTCAACGGCACCGCGGCAATGGCCGCGGCCGCGGGGGCCTTGCGCGACGGTGCCGCGACCGCCGAGGACGTCGCCCGCCTGGAGCGGTGGTCGGTCGTGCTTCGCGGCCGGGGTGCCTGCGCCACCCTCGACGGGGCGGCCAATGTGGCGGGCAGCCTGCTCAAGCACTTCCCCGCGATCGTCGAACAGCATCTCGCCGGCGCCTGCGATCCGTGCGGGGCGGGTCGATTCAGTGCCCAGCGACCCTACGAGGTGGAGGCGGTGACGCAGACATGAGCGGCGAGATGCGAATTCGGTTGGACCGGACGCTCTGTGACGGATTCGGCGTCTGCGCCAAGCACGCGCCGAAGCACTTCTCCCTCGACGACTGGGGCTATGCGTCGCTGATCGGTGATGGCAGAGTGAGCGAGGCCGACCGTGACGACGTCTTGCGCGCCCTGTTCGACTGCCCGGTGCACGCGATCATCGAGATGAGCGACAACGAATTCGACGGCGAGGCGCGACCGGTGACCACACCGGCGACCGACGATTCGCCGGTCTTCGAGGCCCGCTGGGGCTTCGCCCAGTGACCCGCGCTCCACTGCCCCAGATCACCGACGAGAACGAGTTCTTCTGGACCTCCGGCGCCGACGGCACGCTGCGCATCCAGGGATGCCAGAGCTGCAACTCGCTGATCCACCCGCCGCAGCCGGTGTGCCGGTACTGCGGAAGCCACGACCTGAAGGCCCGGCCGGTCAGCGGTAGGGCGGTGCTGTCGGCGTTCACGGTCAACGAGCGCTTCAGCATTCCGGGTCTACCCGCGCCGTACGTGGTGGCCCAGGTGGCGATCGTCGAGGATCCCCGAGTTCGGTTGACCACCAACATCATCGACGCCGACCCTGCCGATCTGGAACAGGGTCAGCTCGTAGAGGTCGTCTTCGAAGAGAACGACGACGTCTATCTGCCGCTGTTCCGTCCGGTGACTCCCAGAGAGATCGCCGAACAACCCGCCGACGAGATCGCCCCGCAGGACTTCGCGCGACACATCCGCCCGCCGCTGACCGCGACCAAGTTCGAAGAGCGGTCGGCGATCACCGGGATCGGCGCATCGCGGCTCGGCCGCCGGTTGATGGTGAACCCGCTGTCGTTGACCATCGAGGCCTGCGAAGCGGCCGTGGCCGATGCCGGCCTGACGTTCGCCGACATCGACGGGATGTCCACCTACCCCGGCTTGGACATCGCAGGCATGGGCGAAGGTGGTGTCACAGCCTTGGAGGGCGCACTGGGGTTGCGACCCACCTGGATCAACGGCGGGATGGACACTTTCGGGCCGGGCGGCTCGATCATCGCGGCGATGATGGCCGTCGCCACCGGGATGGCCCGGCACGTGTTGTGCTTCCGCACCCTGTGGGAGTCGACGTTCCAGGAGCTGCTCAAGCAGGGCAAGATGGCCCCGCCCGGCGGTGCGCGCACCAGCAGCTGGCAGATGCCGTTCGGCGCCACCTCGGCCGCACACACGTTGGCACTCAACGCCCAGCGGCACTTCGCCCGCTACGGCACCACCCGCGAGACGCTGGGCTGGATCGCGATCAACCAGCGGGCCAACGCCGCGCTGAACCCGACCGCCATCTACCGCGACCCGATGACGATGGACGACTATCTGTCGGCACGGCCGATCACCACGCCGTTCGGGCTGTACGACTGCGACGTGCCCTGTGACGGCGCCGTCGCGGTGATCGTCTCCGCGGTGGAGGCCGCGAGGGACATGCCCAAGCCCCCGGTGTTGTTCGAGGCGGTCGGCACCCAGATCGTGGAACGCACCGACTGGGACCAGACCACACTGACTCACGAGCCGCAGGTGCTGGGTCAGTCGGCGCATCTGTGGACGCGAACCTCGCTGCGGCCTAAGGACGTCGACGTCGCCGAGCTGTACGACGGGTTCACCTTCAACTGCCTGTCGTGGCTCGAGGCGCTCGGATTCTGCGGGATCGGCGAGGCAAAGGACTTCCTGGACGGCGGCACCAACATCGCCCGCGACGGGCTGCTGCCGCTGAACACCCACGGCGGTCAGCTCTCCCATGGCCGCACCCATGGCATGGGACTGATCCACGAAGCCGTCAGCCAGCTGCGTGGTGAAGCCGGAGACCGGCAGGTCGACGGCGCCAAGGTCGCCGTGGCCAGTAGCGGCGGACTGACGCCGAGTGGGGTCCTGCTCATGCGGGTCGACAGATGACGGCTCCCGTGCGCCGGATGGTCCCCGTCGACGGGATCCCGATGTCGGGTCTGTTCGCCGAGGCGGCCGATCCGCGGGGAGTGATCATCGCGCTGCACGGCGGCGCGTCGTCGGCGGCCTACTTCGACTGCCCCAACCACCCGGAGCTGTCCTTCCTACGCGCCTGCGCCGCAGCGGGTTTCAGCGCGGTGGCACTCGACCGGCCGGGTTACGGGGCGTCGGCGCCGTACTCGGATGCGATGTGGGAGCCGCAGCGCCGGGTCGATCTGGCCTACGGCGCCGCCGACGCCATGCTCGGCAAGCGGGAGCGCGGTGCCGGACTGTTCATCCTGGCGCATTCCAACGGCTGCGAACTCGCGCTGCGGATGGCCGTCGCCGAACGCGGACGAGATCTGTTGGGCCTCGAGCTGGCCGGCACCGGATTGCGCCAATACCCGGCTGCCAGAGCCATTCTCAAGCAGGCCACTCCGACTCACCGGCCGGCGGGCCTGCGTGAGCTGATCTGGGCACCTGAAGAGCTCTACCCCGACGACGTCATCAACGCCGTCGGATCCGGCGGCGCCCCACCGCAAGAGGCTGAGATATCAGCCAACTGGGCCGGACGTGATTTTCCGGCACTCGCCGGCGGCGTCACCGCGCCCGTTCGATTCACCGCGGCCGAGCACGAGCGGGTGTGGGATTCGACGCCCGAGGCATTGGCCGATATCGCCGCGGCGTTCGCCAAGTCGCCGCGCGTGGAAATCCACCACCAGAACAACGCCGGCCACAACCTGAGCCTGAGTTTGGCTGCCGCACAATATCACTCAAGTGTTTTGTCCTTCGTCGAGCAATGCATCACCGCTGATGTGAACAGAGAGGCTGGCTAATGCGAGTCGGATTCATCGGACTGGGCAGCCAGGGCGGCCCCATGGCACGACGGATCGTCGAAGGCGGCTACCCGCTCACACTGTGGGCGCGGCGCGAGGCATCGGTGGAACCGTTCGCGGACACCGCGGCCACGGTGGCCGCCTCGCCTCGGGAACTGGCGGAGGGCAGCGACCTCGTGTGCCTGTGTGTGGTCGGTGATGCCGACGTGCTGGAAGTGGCCACCGGCGAGGACGGTGTGCTGTCCGGGCTGCAGCCCGGTGGCATCATCTCGGTGCACGCCACCGTGCATCCGGACACCTGCCGCCAGCTGGCCGAACAGGCCGCCGCCCAGGGTGTCTCGGTGATCGATGCGCCGGTCAGCGGCGGCGGACCGGCCGCCGAAGAAGGAAAGCTGCTGGTGATGGTCGGCGGTGACGAGGCCGTCGTGGAGAAGGTCCGTCCGGTGTTCGCCACGTACGCCGACCCGATCGTGCACCTGGGTGACGTCGGTTCCGGGCAGGTCACCAAGCTGCTGAACAACCTGTTGTTCACCGCGAACATCGCGACCGCCAAGACCGCCCTGGATCTCGGTGCGGCACTGGGGATTGCGCCGGAAAACCTGTCCGAAGTGATCACCCGCGGGTCGGCCAACAGTTTCGCGCTGGGCAGCGTCGCCCGCTTCGGCGGGAGCCTCGACATTCTCAAGCAGGTCGCTGCGGGACTGCTGCACAAGGACGTCAGCCTGATCGCGGGCATCGCCGATAAGGCCGGCGCTCAACCCGGCGCGGTGCTCGACGCCGCTGACGCCGCCCTGAGGTTGATGGACAACCCACGGTGAAAGTCGGCTTCATCGGCGCGGGCCGGATGGGCGCACCGATGGTGCGCCGACTGGCCGACGCCGGCCATGAAGTCACCGCACTGGGACGAACCCCCGAAAAGCTGGCTGCGGCAAAGGAATTAGGCGCGAACGCGGTCGAGACGCCTGCCGAACTGGCCCGCGACGCCGACGCGGTGGTCGTCTGCGTGTTCACCGACGAGCAGGTGCGCCAGATCGTGCTGACCGACGATCTGCTGGGTGCCATGCGGCCCGGCTCGACGCTGATCCTGCACACGACGGGCAACCCGCGCACCGCCGAGACGATCGCCGGGAAGGCGGCCGACGCGGGCATCAGCGTGCTCGACGCACCGGTGAGCGGCGGACCGCATGACATCGCCGCCGGCACCGTGACGGTGTTCGTCGGCGGCGACGACGACGCGCTGACGCGGGCCCTCCCGCTGCTGTCCAGTTATGCCGACCCGGTGCTGCATGTCGGGCCGACCGGCTCCGGTCAACGAGTCAAGCTGGTCAACAACACATTGTTCGCCGCGCAGATCGGCATCGTCGCCGAAGCCGTCGACCTGGGCCGTCGCCTCGGTCTCGACGAAGCCACCCTGCTGAGCGCGCTCCCCCACGGCAGCGGAACCAGTCGGGCATTGGACTCGATCGCCCGCGTCGGGTCGGCAGCCGGATTCATCGGCGCCGTCGGCGAATTCATCGGCAAAGATGTGGCCGTCGTCCGCGCCACGGCGGCCGATCTGGACACCGACCTGGGGCTGCTCGGCGACGTCGTCAACGCCGCCCTCTCGAGCGCGAAAGATTAGGTGATTTAGCCATTTTCCGCTCTCCCGTCAGCCCCACTGTTAGCGTTACAATCAACCAACCTTCCGTAACGCTTATAGCCCAGCACTCGCCTCGGAGGAGAACGCAATGACTCAGGCCGAACTCGTCTTCGATCCGTTCTCGCAGGAGTACTTCGAGAATCCGTTCGACATCTACGAGCGCATGCGGGCAGAGGCTCCGCTGTACTACGACGCGAAAGAGGATTTCTACGCGATCTCCCGCCACGAGGACGTCGCGGCGGCGTTGAAGGACCACGAGAGCTTCTCGTCGACCCGCGGCTGCGATCTGGCCATGGTGAAGAGCGACGAGCCGCCGCAGAAATCGATCATCTTCATGGATCCCCCCGAGCACCGGCACATGCGCAGCCTGCTGAACAAGGCCTTCACCCCGCGCGCGGTGCAGTCCCAGCGCGAGGTGGTCATCGAACTGGTCGACAAGTACCTGGCCGCGGCGAACCCGGACAAGTTCGACGTGGTCCAGGACTTCTCGGGGCCGTTCCCGGTCGAGGTCATCACCCGGATGGCCGGCGTTCCGGAGGAATACCGCCAGCAGGTCCGGCACTGGATCGACACCAGCCTGTCGCGCGAGCCCGGGCAGATCGGCACCAGCGAAGCCGGCATGCAGGCCAATATCGACACCGCCATCTACTACTACGGGCTGGTGCAGGAACGGCGGGAGAACCCGCAGGACGACATGATCAGCCGCCTGATCGCCGCCGAGATCCCCGACGACGACGGCAATCTGCGCCGTCTCGATGACATCGAGATCTGTGGTTTTGCAACGCTTCTCGGTGGTGCTGGCGCCGAGACCGTAACGAAGCTGATGGGCACCGCCGCGGTCAACTTCGCCCGCTTCCCCGAGCAGTGGCAGAAGCTGCTCGACGACCGGAGCAAGATCCCGGCCGCGGTCGAGGAACTGCTGCGCTACGAAGGTCCGGTGCAGTACAACGTGCGCTACACCCTGCGGGACACCGAGGTGCCCAGCGGGAAGATCCCGGCGGGTAAACCGGTGTTCCTCCTGCTGGCGTCGGCCAACCGGGACTCGGCCGCGTTCACCGACGCCGACACGTTCGACATCGACCGCGACCGCACCGAGGCGCAGAACCTCGGCCTGGGCTACGGCATTCACAGCTGCCTGGGTGCCGCCCTGGCCCGCATGGAGAGCGCGATCGCGCTGGAGAAGCTGCTTGACTTCATGCCACGCTATGAAGTCCAGTGGGACGGCTTGCGGCGGGTCCAGATGCAGAATGTGGCGGGCTTTTCCCACGTACCGGTGAAGGTGCTGCGATGACGAAGAAGATTGAAGTGGATTTCGGCCTGTGTGAGGCCAACGCGATCTGTATGGGGATCATCCCCGAGGTGTTCCAGGTCGACGACCAGGATTACCTGCATGTCCTCACCGACGAGGTGACCCCCGAGAACGAGGCACAGGTCCGCGACGCGGTGCGCCAGTGCCCGCGGCAGGCCATCTCCATCAAGGAGTAGGGGGCCGCAAGGCTGCGTCTCAGCTGGCCGGAACCAGGTCGGCGCCGATGGGCGGGCAGCTCATCGCTCCGCTGCGGAAGGTCTCAGTCGCCGCGACCGCCAAATCGTCGACGGCGGCGGCGGCCAGCGCCTGTGCCTTGAACACCCGTGCCGCCGAGCTGAGCCGGTGCTCGACCGAGTCGACGTTGCGGTCGAGATCGCTCGGTCGGGCGTCACCCCACAGCGCGACTTCGGTCATGCCGTAGTCCAGCGCGCGCAGCACACCTTCGCGGACCCGGGCGTCGGCGTCGACGAGATCGGCGGCCACCGCCAATGCCTGCGGGTGCGGCTGATCGTCACCGGCCGCGATCATCGACTCGAAGTCGGAGGTCTGCGCGCCCAGGATCGTCAGTGGGCGGGTGTCGCCAGGCTGCGCGAGCAGCACGTTGACGTCCCAGCCCGCCATCACCCGGTCGAAGATCCAACCGCCGGCGTGCTGCACCGCTTCGGCCACGCTGGGCGCGACGATGTCGAGCCGGTATCTCATGATCCGGCGGCCGGCATCAGCTGGCTCGCCAGCGACCTGGAGTACTCCCGGAACACATCGATCAGCGGTATCGACGGGTCGAGTAGCCATGAGGTCTCCATTCCGTTCACAAATGCCAGGATTTCCACGGCTTTTCGGGCCGGGTTCACGTCTGATCGATAGCGGCCCTCGGCCTGGCCGCTGCGGATCCGGTCGGCGATGATCTCGACCGCCTGCCGGTAGCGGTCCACCAGCCGGTCGTGCAGCGGGGCATCCGGTGCGATGTTCTCCACCATCAGCACCGCGAAGGTGCCGACGAGCTGGGGTGAGCGGTCGAACCGGTCGGCGGCGTTGGCGATGCCCTCGACCAAATCGCCGGTCAGATAGTCGGCGTGCTCGCTGTCGTCGGCATCGCGGGCGTCGAGCACTGCATGCAGCAGTTGCTCCTTGGATTCGAAATGATGCAGCAGCCCTGCCGCGGTGACGCCGGCCTCCTTGGCGATCTGCGCGAGGGTGGTGTTACGCCAGCCGTTGCGGGCCAACAGCCGCTGCGCGACGTCGAGAATGCGCTGCTTACGATCCTCGCCCTTGGCGAGCAGAGTGGCGTAGGGGCGAGTCGTTGTCAACGCACTCCCTTCCGCCAGACCAACCTAGTGAACACACAGTAGGTTGGTTTGGACCGATGTGACAAGGGTCTCAGCGGAAAAAGTTTGAAGTGATCGGATCGCTTACGGCGAGATCCACTTCATGGCTGTGACGTGGCGCCCACAGCAGCCATTACGTCGATCTCGCGGCGCGCCAGCTGGCTCCAACAGCCGGGCTACAGCCCCAGCGACTTGGCGATGATCACCTTCATCACCTCGCTGGTTCCGGCGTAGATCCGAGCGACTCGGGCATCGGTGTACAGCCGGGCGATCGGATACTCCATCATGTAGCCGTAGCCGCCGAAGAGCTGCAGGCAGCGATCGATCACCCGCTGCTGCATCTCGGTGCAGAACAGCTTGACCCGTGCCGCATCAGCGCCGCTGAGCTCACCCTCGACGTGCAGGCTCACCGCCCGGTCGAGCATGGCCTGGGCGGCCTCCACCTCCGTCGAGCAGGCAGCGAGTTCGAACTTGGTGTTCTGAAACGAGGCGACGGGCGTGCCGAACGCCTTGCGGCTCTGCGTGTAGTCGATGGCTGCCGCGATCGCCGAGCGGGCCTGGGCGACGGAACCGACCGCGACGGTGAGCCGTTCCTGCGCGAGGTTGTGCCCCAGGTAGGAAAAGGCCTGGCCCTCCTCCCCCAGCACGTTGGCGGCAGGCACTCGCACGTCGACGAACGACAGCTCCGCGGTGTCCTGCACCTTGCAGCCCATCTTCTCGAGTTCGCGGCCGCGGGTGAAGCCCGGCATCCCGTCCTCGACGACCAGCAGGGTCAGCCCTGCGCGACGGTTGTCGGGATCGGTGGAGGTGCGCGCCACCACGACCACCAGATCGGCCTGCATGCCACCGGTGATGAAAGTCTTTGCGCCGTTGACGATGTAGTGGGGGCCTTCTGAATCAACACTGCGCACCGCCGTCGTGCGCACCCCGGCCAGATCCGATCCGGTGCCCGGCTCGGTCATCGCGACCGCGGTCAGCAGTGTCCCGGCCGCGAGCCCCGGGAACCAGCGAGCGCGCTGTTCGTCGTTCGCGTAGTGCAGGAAGTACGGCAGGATCACCTCGAGCTGGGTGCGCACCGTCGACAGCGTCACCAAGGCGCGGGCCGCCTCTTCCTGCAGCACAACGTTGTAGCGGTAGTCGTCCTGCCCACCACCGCCGTACTCCTCGGGCAGGGTGATCCCCATGATCCCGGTCTCGCCCAGTTTGGCGAACGTCTCGCGCGGCATCCGGCCCGCCTTCTCCCACTGCGGGTAGGCGGGCACGACCTCCTTCTCGATGAAGTCTCGAGCGAGTTCGCGGAATGCCTCGTGATCTTCGGTGAACAGATCGCGGCGCATCACACGCCGATCAGCTCGACGACGGTGGCGTTGGCGGTGCCGCCGCCCTCGCACATCGTCTGCAGCCCGTAACGGATTCCGTTGTCGCGCATGTGGTACAGCATGCGGGTCATGAGCACCGCACCCGAGCCACCCAGCGGGTGGCCCAGCGCGATCGCGCCACCGAGCGGGTTCAGCCGATCCGCCTTGGCACCCAGATCGGCCTGCCAGGCCATCGGCACCGGTGCGAACGCCTCGTTGACCTCGAAGACGCCGATGTCGTCGATGCCGAGGCCGGTCTTGGCCAGCACCTTCTCGGTTGCCGGAATCGGGCCCGTCAGCATCATCACCGGATTGGCGCCGGCGACGGCACCGGCGACATACCGCGCCAACGGCCGCCATCCTTGTGCCGCAGCGTATTCCGCGGTGGTAACCAGCAGCGCGGCGGCGCCGTCGGAGATCTGCGAGGAGTTGCCCGCGTGGATGACACCGTCCTCGGTGAACGCCGGCTTGAGGGCGGCCAGCTTCTCGACGGTAGTGCCGCGGCGGATGCCCTCGTCGGCGCTGACCACACCGCCCTCGGTGGCGACGGGGACGATCTGATCGTCGAACGCCCCGCGATCCTGTGCGGCCGCGGCGAGTTCGTGACTGCGCGCCGAGAACTCGTCGAGGTCGGTGCGCGAGAATCCCCACTTCTCGGCGATCATCTCAGCCGAGATGCCCTGATTGAACGAGAAGTCGTCGTAACGCGCGAGCACTTTGGGGCCGTAGGGCATTCCGGTCGCGCGCGCCGACCCGAGCGGAACCCGGCTCATCACCTCGACACCGCCGGCGACCACCACGTCCTGCTGGCCGGACATCACCGCCTGAGCGGCGAAATCCAGTGCCTGCTGGCTGGATCCGCAGGCCCGGTTCACGGTGGTTCCCGGAATGGATTCCGGCCAGCCGGCGGCGAGCACGGAGAACCGGCCGATATTGCTCGATTGATCACCGACTTGGGACACGCAGCCCCACACCACGTCGTCGACCGTCGCCGGGTCCAGGCCGGTGCGCTCGGCGAGCGCATTCAACACCAATCCCGACAGGTCGGCGGCGTGCATGCCGGACAGTCCGCCGTTTCGCTTGCCGACCGGAGTGCGCACCGCCTCGACGATCACCGTTTCCCGCATGGCTGCTCCTGCTCCTTAGTTCTGAAATCTGTTCATGCGACGGCACCCTGCTCACGCAGGGCGCCGATCTCGTTGTCCGACAAGCCCAATTCGGCCAGCAGCGCATCGGTGTGCTCACCGAGACCGGGCACCGGACCCATCGGCTGCTCATAGTCCTCGATGATCGGCGGCGGCAGGATGGCCTGGATCGGGCCGGCTGTGGTCTGCACGGTCCGCCAGCGGTCCCGATCGGACAACTGCGGGTGAGCCAGCACCTCGCTGGGCAGATTGTAGCGAGCATTGCCGATGCCCGCGGCGTCGGCGGTCTTCTGGATATGCGCGAGATCATGCCGGGCACACCAGCTTTGGATGGCCTCGTTGAGCTCCTCGCGGTGGCTGCAGCGATCGGAGTTGGTGGCGTACCGCGGGTCGTCGGCCAGGTCGGGCCGCTCGATGATCTCGCGCGCGAGCCGTTGCCACTCGCGATCGTTGGTGGTGCCGAGCACCACCGTCTGCTTGTCGGCGGTCGAGAAGGAGCCGTACGGCGCGACCGCCGGGGAGTTCATTCCCAGCGGCTGCTGGTCGATTCCGGAATGCTGAGCGTAGGTCAGCGGATAGCCCATCAGGTCCATCATGGTGTCGAACAGGCTGACGTTCACCGCCGCGCCGCGCCGCTCCCGGCTGTCGCGAGATAGCAACAGCGCCATGATCGACAACGCCGAGTACAGCCCGGTGGAGATGTCGGCGATCGGTGGGCCCGGCTTGGCCGGCATGCCCGGATAGCCGGTGACCGCGCAGGATCCGGACTCCGACTGCGCCAGCAAGTCGTAGGCGCGCTTGTTCGACAGCGGGCCGCCCGCCCCGTAGCCGTCGATCTCGACGGCGATCACGTCCGGGTGGCGTTCGCGCAGCTGGTCGGGTGAAATACCCAGTCGCGCAGTTGATCCCGGTGCGAGATTGGACACCAGGGCGTCGGCGCGGTCGAGCAACCGGTGCAGGATCTCCAGTCCCTGCGCCGATTTGAGGTCCAGCGCGATCGATTCCTTGTTGCGATTGGCCCACACGAAATGCGCCGCGAGGCCGCCAGGGCCGTTGACCACGTCGTCGTAATGGCGGGCGAAGTCCCCGCCGGCGGGGTTCTCGACCTTGATCACTCGGGCGCCGAAGTCTGCCAGGACGCGCGTGCACATCGGTGCCGCGACGGCCTGCTCCAACGCCACGACAGTGATACCGGCCAGCGGTGCTGCCGGTCCTTGCGCAGAAGTCATCAGATCACCATACGGTCGGCCACAGCGCGAGCCACTAGTAGCTCTTGGGCAGGCCGAGCACGTTCGCGCCGAGGAAGTTCAGAATCATCTCCTGGCTGACCGGCGCGATCTTCATCAGGCGCGACTCCCGGAAGAACCGGGAGATGTGGTACTCCTCGGAATAGCCCATGCCGCCGTGGGTCTGCAGCGCACGGTCGGCCGCCGCGAACCCGGCATCCGCGCACAGGTACTTGGCCATATTGGCTTCCCGTCCGCACGACTTGCCGTTGTCGTAGAGCCAGGTCGCCTTGCGCAGGATCAGTTCGGCGGCGTCGAGGCGCGCCAGCGAGTCCGCCAGCGGGAACTGGATGCCCTGATTCATCCCGATCGGCCGGTCGAACACCACACGCTCGTTGGCGTACTTCACCGCCCGGTCCAGCGCCACCCGGCCGATGCCCAGGGCCTCGGCGGCGATCAGCATCCGCTCCGGGTTGAGCCCGTGCAGGATGTACGAGAAACCCTTGCCCTCTTCGCCGATGCGGTCGGACACCGGGATCCGCAGATCGTCGATGAACACCTCGTTGGAGCTGACGGCGTTGCGCCCCATCTTCTTGATGGGCCGGATGTCGACGTGGTCGCGGTCGATGTCGGTGAGAAATAGGGAAAGACCATCGGTCGGCTTGGCCGCCTCTTCGCGGGGAGTGGTCCGGGTCAGCAGCAGGATCTTCTCGGACTCCAGCGCCTTGGAGATCCACACCTTGCGGCCGTTGACGACGTAATGGTCACCGTCCCGCTTGGCGAATGTCGTGATGCGCGAAGTATCAAGTCCGGCACCGGGTTCGGTGACACCGAAGCAGACATGCAAGTCGCCGTTGACGATCCGCGGCAGCGTGGCCGCCTTCATCTCATCGGAGCCGAACACCACCACCGGCTGCATGCCAAAGATCGACATGTGGATGGAACTCGCGGCGTTCATGCCGCCACCGGAGCGGGCGACCTCCTCGGCCAGGATGGTCGCCTCGGTGATGCCCAGGCCGTGGCCGCCGTACTCCTCGGGGATGGTCATGCCGAGCCAGCCACCACCGGCGATGGCGTCGTAGAACTCTTGGGGGAACTCGTGCCCCTGGTCCTTTTCCATCCAGTAGTGGTCGTCGAAGCGTGATGCCAGCTCGCGCACCGACTTCCGGATCAGTTCCTGATCTTCGGTCAGTTCGAAGCTCATACCTGAAGACACACCCACACTCCTCTACTCAAAATCAATACACAGCCGAAGGCACCGGTGCGATGTGGACCGTGCGCACCGGCGCCTTGTGGCTGTCGCGGACCTGTTCAGTCCTTGTTGCCGGACAGCTCCTTGGCATTCGCTGCGAAGTCGGCGAAGTTTGCGCCGGTCTTCTCCTTCTTCGACAGCGCCTGGATGGAGACGTCGTGTCCCTCAGCTGCCTTGCGCAGTGCGCCGATCGTGGCCTGCTCCTTGGAGATATGCGTGAAGGGGTCCCAGTGGTACCAGCGCATCGCGTTCTGGTAGGTCATTTTGTTGATCTCGTCGTCGGGCACGTTGTGTTCGCGCAGTACCTCGTCGAGTTGTTCGGGGGCACCGGGCCACATCGAATCGGAGTGAGGGTAGTCGGCTTCCCAGCAGATGTTGTCGATGCCGACGTCGTTGCGCAGTTGCACCCCGACGTGATCGGAGATGAAACAGGTCAGGAAGTGATCGCGGAACACCTCCGAGGGCTTCTTGCCCTTGAAGTCCTGCCCGGTCCAGGTCGAGTGCATCTCGAAGGTGCGATCGGCGCGCTCGAGGAAGTACGGGATCCAGCCGGTGCCGCCCTCACTCAAAGCGATTTTGAGGTCGGGGTATTCCTTGATCGGCCGTGACCACAGCAGGTCGGCGGCAGCTTGGACGATGTTCATTGGTTGCAGGGTGATCATCACGTCCATCGGCGCATCGGGGGCGGTGATCGCCAGCCGGCCCGAGGAGCCGATGTGGACGTTGAGCACGGTGTCGGTGTCGACCAGGGCGTCCCACATCGGTTTCCAGTGCTCGAAGTCGTGGAAGCTGGGATAGCCCATGGCGGCCGGGTTTTCGGTGAACGTCAGGGAGTGCACGCCCCGTGCGGCGTTGCGGCGGATCTCCGCGGCGCAGGCCACCGGGTCCCAGATCACCGGCAGCGTCATCGGAATGAACCGCGCCGGATAGGCCCCGCACCATTCCTCGACATGCCAGTCGTTGTAGGCCTGCACCAACGCCAGCGAGAACTCCGCGTCTTCGGTGGCGAACAGTCGGCCGGCGAACCCGGGGAACGACGGGAAACACATCGACCCCAGGATGCCCCCGGCGTTCATATCCTTCACACGTTCGTCGACGTTGTAACAACCCGGCCGGATCTCATCGAGACCCTGCGGCTCCAACCCGTACTCCTCCTTGGGCCGGCCGGCCACCGCATTCAACGCCACATTCGGGATCGTGATGTCGCGGAAGCGCCACATGTCCGAGCCGTCGGGGTTGTGCACCAGCCGAGGCGCATCGTCGGCATATTTCTTCGGCAGGTGGTTGGCGAACATGTCGGGCGGCTCGACGATGTGGTCGTCGACGCTGATCAGGATCATGTCCTCTTTACGCATACCGGCTCCTTCCGTCGCAGACCCTCTCTAATGAAAACTAGCTTCTCATTCCGCGAGAATCAACATCCGGTAATCGCCTTACCGGTGAGTGTGGGCCGTAGGCTGACCATGCGACAGGCCGGTGCGACCTCGAATTTTCCGCCCAGCTCACGTGCGGGGATTGACCTTCCGGCAAGTTCGTGGAAACCTGTTATCCGGATATGAGAATGAGATTCTCCACCTTGAGAGGGGGTTACCGATGCGCCTGACACCGCTACCCGCGGACGAATGGGATGACGAGGTGCAGCTCGCGCTCAAGGGCATGCTCCCCCGCGATCGGCAGAACCCCGAGGACGCCGGCACGGCGCTGTCCACGCTCGTTCGCCATCCCGACCTCACCAAGGCATACCTCGGCTTCAACGTCTATCTGCTGTTCCGCTCCACGCTGCCGCCCCGGCTGCGCGAGGTGGCGGTCCTGCGGGTGGCGCATCGCCGGGACTGCACCTACGAGTGGGAGCACCACGTCGAGATGGCCAAGGCCGAAGGGCTGACCGACGCCGATGTCGAGGCCATTCGCAACGGCGAGGCCAACGACGAGCTCGACCGGCTGGTCGTGCGGGCCACCGATGAACTCGAGGACAAATCGAATCTCACCGACGAAACCTGGGCCGCGCTCGGCGAGCACCTCTCCGAACGTCAACGCATGGACTTTGTCTTCACCGTCGGCGCCTACGGCATGTTGGCCATGGCGTTCAACACTTTCGGCGTACAGCTCGAGAACGAAAGGTAAGTACGTGGCATTTTTCAAGAAGCCGGATGTCGGCAGCTGGACTGAGAACTGGCCGGAACTCGGCACCGCTCCGGTCAACTACGAGGACTCGATTGATCCCGAGCACTGGAAGTTGGAGCAGCAGGCCATCTTCCGCAAGACCTGGCTGCAGATGGGCCGCGTGGAGCTGATCCCCAAGAAGGGCAGCTACATCACCCGCGAGCTTCCGTCGGTCGGCCCGGGCACGTCGATCATCATCGTCAACGACGGGGAGCAGGTCCGCGCCTTCTACAACCTGTGCCGCCATCGCGGCAACAAGCTGGTGTGGAATGACTACCCGGGCGAAGAGGTTTCGGGCAGCTGCCGTCAGTTCGTGTGCAAGTACCACGCCTGGCGCTACGACCTCCAGGGCAACCTGACCTTCATTCAGCAGGAGCAGGAGTTCTTCGACGTCGATAAGGCCGACTACCCGCTCAAGCCGGTCCGCTGCGAGGTGTGGGAAGGCTTCATCTTCGTCAACTTCGATGACAACGCGGTCTCGCTCGAGGAGTACCTCGGCGAGTTCGGCCAGGGCCTGAAGGGTTACCCCTTCCATGAGATGACCGAGCACTACAGCTACCGCGCCACGGTCAACTCGAACTGGAAGCTGTTCATCGACGCGTTCGTCGAGTTCTACCACGCGCCGATCCTTCACATGAAGCAGGCGGAGAAGGAAGAAGCCGAGAAGCTCGCCAAGTTCGGCTTCGAGGCGCTGCACTACGACATCAAGGGCGATCATTCGATGATCTCGTCCTGGGGCGGCATGAGTCCGCCGAAGGACCTGAAGATGGTTAAGCCGATCGAGCGGATCCTGCACAGCGGTCTGTTCGGGCCGTGGGACCGCCCGGACATCAAGGGCATCCTGCCCGACGAGCTGCCGCCCGCGATCAACCCGGGCCGGCACGCGACGTGGGGCCAGGACTCGTTCGAGTTCTTCCCGAACTTCACGCTCCTGTTCTGGGCGCCGGGCTGGTACCTGACCTACAACTACTGGCCGACCGGAGTCGACTCGCACATCTTCGAGGCCGACCTGTACTTCGTGCCGCCGAAGAACCTGCGTGAGCGGCTCTCCCAGGAGTTGGCTGCGGTGACGTTCAAGGAGTACGCGTTCCAGGACGCCAACACCCTCGAAGCCACGCAGACGCAGATCGGCACCCGTGCCGTGCTCGACTTCCCGCTGTGTGACCAGGAAATCCTGTTGCGCCACCTGCACCACACCGCCCACAAGTACGTCGACCGGTACAAAGAATCATTGGCCAACGGAAACGGGAACGGCTCAGCTGCCGCTCTGGGCACGAAGGCTGAAGAAAAGGACCCAGCAAATGTCTAAGCTGCCAGAAGAATTCGCCGACCTGGAGCGCTTCAGCGACTGGTGCCTTCCGACGGAGGAAGAGCGTTACCAGAAGCGCCTCAACTCCTCGATGGAAGAGATGCAGGAGCTCTACGACGCCGGCATGGCGCGGCTGGAAGACATCATGGTCTACGTCGACGCGCGCTTTCCGCTCAAGAGCATGCCGGAAGACGCCAAAGCTCTGGTACATCTAGGACAGTCGATCGTTCAGGTCAGCTTCCCGGTCGAGGTGTGGAAGCAGCCCCGCGTGCTCGACAGCGGTGCCGCCTATATCAATCTGATCAAGGAGCCGGTGGTCTGAGCGTGCTGACCCTGAAGGCTGCCGGGTACGTCGACGTCGACGCGGGCGAGATCGTCCGCCCCGGCATCGTGAAGGTCGACGGCGACCGGATCGTTTCTGTCGGAGGCACCCCCGAGGGAGAGATCGTCGATCTCGGGGATGCCATCCTGCTGCCGGGTCTGATGGACATGGAGGTCAACCTCCTCATGGGTGGCCGGGGTGAGAACCCCGGCCTTTCCCAGGTTCAGGACGACCCGCCCACCCGGGTGTTGCGTGCGGTCGGCAACGCCCGCCGCACGCTGCGGGCGGGGTTCACCACGGTGCGCAACCTCGGTCTGTTCGTCAAGACCGGCGGCTACCTGCTCGACGTCGCACTGGGCAAGGCCATCGACGCGGGCTGGATCGAGGGTCCGCGTATCGTGCCTGCCGGACATGCCATCACCCCGACCGGCGGGCATTTGGATCCCACGATGTTCGCGGCGTTCATGCCCGGTGTGCTCGAGCTGACCATCGAGGAGGGCATCGCCAACGGGGTCGACGAGATCCGCAAGGCAGTGCGCTATCAGATCAAGCACGGCGCCCAGCTGATCAAGGTGTGCTGCTCGGGCGGCGTAATGTCGCTGACGGGTGAGGCTGGCGCACAACACTATTCGGACGAAGAGCTGCGTGTGATCGTCGACGAGGCGCACCGGCGCGGATTGCGTGTCGCCGCACACACCCACGGCGCCGAGGCCGTCAAGCATGCGGTGGCATGCGGTATCGACTGCATCGAGCACGGCTTCCTGATGGACGACGAGGCAATCCAGATGTTGGTCGACAACGACCGGTTCCTGGTGACCACTCGTCGGCTGGCGCAGGCGATGGACGTCTCGCATGCACCGAAGGTGCTGCAGGACAAGGCCGCCGAGATGTTCCCGAAGGCGGAGACCTCGATCAAGGCGGCCTACGAGGCCGGGGTGAAGATCGCCGTCGGCACCGACGCCCCCGCCATCCCGCACGGCAAGAACGCCGACGAGCTGGTGACCCTGGTGGAATGGGGAATGCCGCCGGCCGCGGTGCTGCGGGCGGCCACCGTGGTCGGCGCCGACCTGATCAACGCGACCGACCGGGGCCGGATCGCCGAGGGGTTACTTGCCGATATCATTGCCGTGCCTGGTGATCCGTTGTCCGACATCACCGTTACCCAGAACGTCAGCTTCGTCATGAAGGGCGGGAAAGTCTATGTCAACAAAGCGGACTGACGACATCGTCGAGATCCAGCAGCTGCTCGCCCGCTACGCGGTGACCATCACTCAGCTGGATGTCGAGAACCTGGTCAAGGTCTTCACCGAGGACGGCACCTACAGCGCCTTCGGCGAAACCTATTCGCTGGGGCGGTTTCCCGAGCTCGTCGACGCCGCGCCGAAGGGGTTGTTCATGACCGGCGAGTCGCTGGTCGAGTTCGACGAAAACGACCCCGACAAGGCCACCGGCACCCAGCCGCTGTGCTTCATCGAGCACTCCGCGCACGACATGCGCATCGGCTACTACCGGGACACCTACCTGCGGACCGATAAGGGCTGGCGGCTCAACACCCGGGCCATGACCTTCATCCGGCGCACCGGTGTGCACGATTCGGGCCGTCCGCACGCGATCGGCCGGCCGGCCGGCGGATGACCACGGTGGCCGAATCCGGCACGACGGCAGACGAATTCCGCAGAGATCTGCGTGCCTGGCTCGACGAGAACGATCTGAGCCCGGGCCCGGACCATTCGCTGGACGCGCACATCCAGCAGATGAGCCGCGTGCGTCGCGCCCTTTACGATGCCGGATGGATGCGGTACGGCTGGCCCGAAGAGGTCGGCGGCCTGGGCGGCTCGGTGATCATGCGGATGATCGTCGCCGAGGAGGTGCTCGGCCGTAACATCGCCGAGCCGGGCCCGTACTCGATGATGGAAGTCCTTGTGCCGACCATGATCTCGTACGCCCGCCCGGAGCTCGCCGCCGAGATGGTGCCGCGCTATCTGCGTGGCGAAGAGCACTGGTGCCAGGGCTTCTCCGAGCCCGGCTCGGGCAGTGACCTGGCGTCGTTGAGCACCAAGGCCACCCAGCGCGGCGACGATTGGGTGATCAACGGCCAGAAGGTGTGGACCAGCTTCGCCCAGTTCTCCAAGCGCTGCGTGCTACTCACCCGCACCGGAACGCCGGACACACCCAAGCACGAGGGCATCACCGCGTTCTTCATCGACATGGATTCGCCCGGGATAACCGTGCGGCCGCTGCACACCATGCACGGCGTCGACGAATTCTGCGAGGTGTACTTCGACGACGTGGTGGTGCCCGCCGAGCGCATGCTCGGCAATCCCGGCGACGGCTGGCGGCTGGCCAACGACCTGCTGCCGTTCGAGCGTTCGACGTGCTTCTGGCAGCGGATCTCCTACCTGTTCACCCGGCTCGACCGGCTGATCGCCGACGAGACCGATGCGGGCGACGCCGAGCTCGGCGCGGCTTTCCTCGCCCTGCACACCGTGCGCTGCCGGTCAGCGGGCACCCAGCACCGCTTCGCCGAAGGCGCCAAGCTGGGCCCGGAGACATCGATCGACAAGGTGCTGCTGGCCAGCGCCGAGCAGCGCCTCTACGACACGGCCCGCGATGTGGTGCCGGGCGTGCTCGAACTCGATGAGACGCCCTGGCGTTCGGAGTTTCTGTATTCGCGCTCGGCCACCATCTACGGCGGCACCGCGGAGATCCAGCGCAACATCATCGCCCGTCGGCTCCTTGACCTCGGGAAGGAGTGAGACGTGGAAGACGGCGAACTGGGAATGCTGGCCGACACGCTCGAGAAGTCGATGAGCGCGGCCGCGGCGGCCGGCTCTCCTAATGTCGAGGACGTCCTGAGTGATCTCGGGTGGCTGGAGATGCTGGATGAGATTCCGGACGAGGCAACGGGTTTGGTGTTCCGCCTGCTGGGTGAGACTGGTACGCACGCCGGGGTGATCAATGACGTGGTGCTCGCCGCGGCAGGCAGTCAACCCGGCGGCACGATCGCGCTGCCGTACACCGGCGGCCGCTGGGTGACCTGGGAGCGCACCGACGGCGTGCATTCGGCGATGGATCCCGAACTTCCCGTCCACGCCACCGACGCCGGGACCGACGTTCCGCTGGCCAAGGGCCGACTCGCGCTCGCCTGGTGGCTGGTGGGGTCGGCGCGCGCGATGCTGGCGCTGGCGCGCCAGCACGCCGTGGACCGTGTTCAGTTCGGCCGGCCGATCGGGTCGTTCCAGGCCGTGCGCCACCGGCTCGCCGAGACGCTCGTCGCCATCGAGGGCGCGGAAGCCACTCTGCTGATGGCTACCGACGACTTCGGGTGTCTGCTGGGCAAAGCGGCCGCCGGCCAGGCTGCGCTCACCGCCGCCAAGCACTGTCAGCAGGTGCTCGGCGGTATCGGCTTCACCGATGAGCATGACCTGCACCGGCACGTGAAGCGCGTTTTCGTGCTGGACGGGCTGCTCGGATCGGCGCGCGATCTGACCCGCGAAGCGGGTGCCACCATCCGGTCGCTGGGGCATGCGCCCCGGCTGGGAAACCTGTGACGAACGCCATGGCGGCGAATGCGCTGGTCACCCTTTACACTGTGCGGAACAAAAATTTTGGTTCGTATTGAATTGAGAACATAATTCTCGTCGCTGAGAGTAGTACTCTCTTACCGTGAGCAACATCGGAAACCGCATCCGCTCGTCTCGAGCCCGGCAGTGAACAGCCCGAGCGAGGAACCTGCCTGGAAGCAGCGCGCCGTCGAGCGGTCCATTCGGACCGCCAAGGTGCGCGCCGGGCAGCGCGTGCAGCGATTCCTGGATGCCGCACAGGCCATCATCACCGAGAAGGGCAGCACCGACTTCACCGTGCAGGAGGTCGTCGACCGCTCCCGCCAGTCGTTGCGCAGCTTCTACCTGCAGTTCGACGGTAAGCACGAGCTGCTGCTCGCGCTGTTCGAGGATGCCCTGAGCCGGGCCGCCGATCAGATCCGCGCGGCGACGTCGGCGCAGGACGACCCGCTGGACCGCCTCAAGGTGGCCGTCACCCTGCTCTTCGAACTGTCCCGGCCGGACCCGACCGCCCGGCGGCCACTGTTCACCGACTTTGCCCCGCAACTGCTGATCTCGCACCCCAACGAGGTCAAGGTGGCTCACGCACCGCTGGTGGCGCTATTCGCCGAACTGATGATCGAGGCTGCGGAGGCGGGCGAACTGCGGGAAGATGCCAACCCGCGCCGGATCGCGGCGATGACCATGCAAACCATCATGTTCATCGCCCAGTCCAGCTCGGTGGAGGACGAGGAGAACGTCCACACACCGATCAGCGGCGACGAGGTGTGGACCTTCTGCTCTCAGGGCTTCGCCCGCAAGTAAGCGTTACGGCTCGGCCGACGAAACTCGTTGTGCGATAAGCGCTTCCGCAGCACTGTACGGATCGCGGCTGCCGTCGGCGACCGCCTGTGCCAACGCGTCGAGATCGGGATGCCGGTGCAGCCGGCTCTGCGCCAGTGACAACACTTGCGCACGGGCCCGTGCGGCGCGCCGCTCCGGGGTGTCGGCCCGCCGATGGGCCTCGATCGCCTCGACCAGCTCCCCCACCCCCTCGGCCTTGGCGGCGACCAGCGTCAGCACCGGAACGTGCGTCTCGAACTTCAGGTCGCGCACGGTCTGCGCGGCGCCCTCTCGGTCGGCCTTGTTCACCACCACCAGGTCGGCGACCTCGAGCAGGCCGGCCTTCGCGGCCTGGACGGCGTCACCGGCGCCGGGGTTGAGGATCACGATCGTCGGGTCGGCAACCGCGGCGATCTCGATCTCCGACTGCCCGACGCCGACGCTCTCCAGCAGGACGACGTCATAGCCCAGCGCACCGAGCAGGCGGATCGCGGCGGGTACGGCGGCGGCCAGGCCGCCAAGATGCCCGCGGGTGGCCACCGACCGGATCAACACGTCGGGGTCGTTGATGTGCTGGGCCATCCTGATCCGGTCACCGAGCAGCGCGCCGCCGCTGTAGGGCGACGACGGATCGACGGCCACCACGGCGACACGTTGCGCGCGTTCGCGATACGCCGCAGCCAGCACCGCGATCGTCGTCGACTTGCCGGCTCCGGGCGGCCCGGTGATACCGACCACCGGGACAGCGGTGCGACCGACCTCGGCCAGTACCTCGTCGCGGCGGTCACTTTCGACCAGGCTCAGCAGACGCCCGACCGCACGGGTGTTCCCGCCGCGGGCCGCGGTGATCAGCTCGGCGACGTCCATGGCTCGCAACGCTAGCTCAGTAACCGCCGACCTCTATCACCGTCGCCGAGCCCATCCCGCCGCCGGCGCACATCGCGGCGACCGCGATCCCGCCGCCGCGACGGCGCAGCTCGTGGGTCAGCGTCACCAGCATCCGCGCGCCGGTGGCCGCCACCGGATGCCCGAGCGAACACCCACTGCCGCTGACATTGACCCGCTCGGGGTCGATGTCGAGGAGCTTGATGGTGGCCACACACATCGCGGCGAAGGCCTCGTTGATCTCGAACAGGTCGACATCGGCCAGCGAAAGACCGGCCCGCCCAAGCGCTTTCTCGATCGCCGCCACCGGGGCCAGACCGGTCTCGGCCGGGTCGATGCCCACCGAGGCCCAGGACCGGATGACGCCGAGCGCGGGCAGGCCCAGGTCCTCGCTGGCGATCGCGAGGGCGGCCGCGGCGTCGTTGGCGCCGCAGGCATTTCCCGCGGTGATCGAAAAGCCCTCGATCTCGGGATGCAGCGGCTTGAGGCCGGCCAGCCGTTCCATGCTGGTGTCGCGGCGCGGGTGTTCGTCGGTGTCGAACAGTCCGTGCGGCGTGTCGATCGCGACGATCTCTTGCTTGAATCGGCCTTCGTCGATCGCCGCGATCGCGTTGCGGTGTGACCGCAATGCCCAGGCATCCATCTCTTCTCGCGTCACGCCCGCCTTCACCGCGGCGTTCCACCCGACCGTGATGGACATGTCCATGTTCGGCGCATCTGGGCGGTCGGGGTGGGTCGGCGGGAACCAGTCGACCATGTCCTCCCCGGCGCGGCGCTTGAACCGCGGCGACGTCGACGCCGAGTTGACTCCGCCGGCGATCACGAGGCGGTCCATGCCGGCGCGAATGCTGGCTGCGGCGCTCTGCACGGCCGCCTGCCCCGCGGCGCAATGCCGGTTGACGGCCGCGCCGGGCACCGAGGTCAGGCCGGCCGTGATCGCGGCGTGCCGGGCGACCACCCCGCCGCCGTAGAGGCCTTCACCGAGGATGACGTCGTCGATGTCGGCGCGGTCGACATGTTCGTCGAGCTCGGCCACCGTCGCACCCACGACGTGGTCGGCCAGCTGGTAGGCGTCGGTATCGCGCAGCGTGCCCTTCATGGCGGTGCCGATGGGGGTGCGCAATGCGGACACGATCACGGCTTCGGGCACAGATCTCTCCTCGTGCGATTGACCAAATTCAGTCGGTATGAGAATACTATTCTCTCAAGTAGAGAGCGTCAGTTGCAAGAAGGGTAACGCTATGCAGATCAGTGGGAGTTCCGCCGTCGTCTTCGGTGGAGCGGGCGGCCTCGGCGAGGCCACCGTGCGCAAGCTGCACGGGGCGGGCGTCAAGGTCGTGATCGCCGACCTCGCCGATGACAAGGGCAAGGAACTGGCCGCCGAGCTCGGCATCCCCTACGTCCGCACCGACGTCACCAGCGACGACGACGTGCAGGCCGCGATCGCCGCGGCCGAGGAACTCGGCCCGCTGCGCATCTCGGTCGACACCCACGGCGGCCCCGCCGGCGGCGGCCGGTTGGTCGGCAAGGACGGCTCTCCCATGGAAATGGAGGCGTTCACGAAGACCATCACCTTCTACCTGACCGCGGTGTTCAACGTGATGCGTCATGTTGCGGCCGCGATGGCGCGCCAGGAGCCCGACGAGAACGGCGCCCGCGGCGTGATCATCAACACCGCATCGATCGCCGCGTACGAGGGTCAGATCGGCCAGCTCCCCTACTCCGCCGCCAAGGGCGGCGTCGTCGCCATGACTCTGGTTGCCGCACGCGATCTTTCACCGCTGGGTATCCGGGTGATGGCGATCGCGCCGGGCACCATCAACACCCCCGCCTACGGCAAGGCCGCCGACCAGCTGGAGGCGTACTGGGGTCCGCAAGTGCCGTTCCCCAAGCGGATGGGCCGTTCGGTCGAGTACGGGCAGCTGGCCCTGTCGATCGCCGAGAACGACTACCTCAACGGCGAAACCATCCGTTTGGACGGGGCACTGCGCTTCCCGCCGAAGTAGCGCCCGCGCCGACAGTAACGCCACGGCGACGGAATTCTCGCCGTGGCGTTACTGTCGCGATCTACTTCTTGGCGATCAGCCCGTCGACGATCTTATTGAAGTCGGCCGTACCGAACGAGACGTACTCGGCGAGGTTGGCGTAGTCCAGCGAGGCCATCACCGACTTCTCCAGCTGCATGTTCATCAGCCGCTTGGTGGCTTCCACCGCCTGCTGCGGCAGCTCGATGATCTTCTTCGCGCACGCGATCGCCTCGGAAAGCGGATCGGCGACAACGTGATTCGCCAGACCGAGCTCCACCGCGCGCTGGGCCTTGATGCGCACACCAGTCAGCGCGAACTCCTTGGCTTGCAGCAGGCTGATCTGCGATCCCCACACCAGCGGGCCGCCGTCGGCGGCGACCAGGCCGATCGACACATGCGGATCGGCGAAGAACGCGTTCTCGGCGATGTACACGACGTCGGACAGCGCGGCCAGGCTGCAGCCCAGGCCGACGGCCGGACCGTTGACGGCCGCGATCACCGGGATGCGGCAGCGGACCATACCGATGACGAGATCGCGGCCGTGCTTGATCGTCTTCTGCCGCAACGCTTCATCGTTGCGCAGCTCGTCGAGGTAGTTGAAGTCACCGCCTGCCGAGAATGCCCGGCCTGCACCGGTGATGACGGCCGCCCGCGCGGAGGCGTCCTCGTTGAGTGCCTCCCAGATCTTGGCGAGCCCGACGTGCAGGTTGTCGTTGACGGCATTGAGATCGTCCGGGCGATTCAGCGTGATGATGCGCAGCGGGCCGTCGGCCGTGACGTCGATTTCGTCTGGCATTCCGTACATATCGTTAAACTCCCAGTCCAAGAATTCGTCCGGCGATGATGTTCTTCTGAATCTGCGACGTGCCACCCATGACGCTCTGGGCGCGGCTGTAGAGGTAGGCGCCGAACAGCTCCTCGTCGTCGGTGCCGACGGTCGCCAGCGCGGCATGGCCGACGGACTGCTCGGTCCACGTCATCAGCAGCTTGTCGAGCGACCCGTCCGGTCCGTGCTTGATGCCGTCGAGCTGCTCGGACAGTCGCCGGCGCACGTGCAGGCGCAGCATCTCGGTCTGCACCCACGCCCACGACAGTTCGTCGGGTGCGGGTCCGTCCACGCGGGCGGCCATCTGGCGCACCAGCTTTCCGTAGCGTGCCGAGAAGCCCAGCGTCGACGGCTCGCGCTCGTGGCTGACCACCGTCATCGCCAGCTTCCAGCCGTCGCCCGGCGCGCCCACCATGTTCGCGGCCGGAACACGGGCGCCGTCGAACTCCACCTGACCGAATTCTTTGGTGACACCGCTGATCATCTTCAGTGGCCGCTGCACGATGCCCGGCTGGTGCATCGTGACGATGAACGCCGAGATCCCCTTGTGTTTGGGTACGTCCTTGTCGGTCCGTGCCAGCACCAGACACCAGTCGGCGCAGTCGGAGTAACTGGTCCAGATCTTGTGCCCGTTGATGATGTACTCGTCACCATCGCGGGTCGCGGTGGTGGTCAACGAGGCGAGGTCCGAGCCGGCGCCCGGTTCTGAAAAGCCTTGGCACCAGCGCTCGGTGCCGTTGATCATGCCGGGCAGGAAGCGTTGCCGTAGTTCCTCGCTGCCGTGATGGCTCAGGCCCACCACCAGATAGCCCAGGCTCGGACGCGCGGGCGCCCCGGCTTTGGCGATCTCCTCGTCGACGATGACGTCGAACACCGTCGGCAAGCCCTGACCGCCGTATTCTTGCGGCCACGACGTGCCGAAGAACCCGGCGGCGTACAGCGCCTGATGCCACTCGCCCGCCTTGGCCCAGTAGGCGTCACCGGACGTCGGGAACTTGCCCTTCTGTTCTTTCAACCAGCCGCGCAGCCGCTCCCGGAAGGCGGCCTCGTCCGATGAATCACGAAAGTCCAATGGTCAACTCCTCCAACTTGACTGGCCAGGCCTCCGTGGCGGCCAGCACCCGACGCAGATAGACATGAGCGAGGCACTCCCAGGTGTTGCCGATCCCGCCGTGCACCTGGATCGACATCTCACACACCGCCAGTGCCGCTCGCGCGCAATAGATCTTGGCGACCCGCGCCGCCTCGACCGCCTCGTGCACGGGCAGCTCGTCGACGGCCCACGCAGCATGACGCAGCACACTGACCGACCCCTCGATGAGGGCCAAGCCCTCAGCCAGCATGTGCGCCACCGCCTGGTACGACCCGATGGCCGAGCCGTACTGCTCGCGCACCTTCGCGTATTCGGTTGCCAGCGTGTGGGTGCCGCGTGCCGCGCCGACCAGATCGGCCGTCGTGACGGCCAGCGCGAGGGCATACCAGCGCTGCGCCTGCTCGGCGGTGAGCTCCCCGAGCGTGTCCGATGAACCGGAGACGACGGCGGTGACGCGGGTCAGATCGGCGGCCTCGCGGGCCGCGCCGACGCCGACGGACTCGACGGCAGTCCCGGTGAGCCGCATCGCAGCGTCCGCACCGTCGGCGTCGATGACCGTGTCACCGACCGCGATGGTGGCCGGCTGCGGCTCGGCCTCGAGTAGACGGTAGAGATCGTCGGCGAGCACCGGACCGAGGAACGGCACGTCGACGAGACCGCGTGCGAATTCCTCTGCGACCAAGGCCACTTCGACTCCGCTGGCACCGTCGGAACGAAGCGATCGCCAGCCCGTCGCGTCGACGGTCTTGGCCAACCGCGCTCGTCGCGACTCGTCGTCGAGGTCCGCGACGGACCCCGGCCCGAAGTCATCGGCCAGCTTGGCGGCGGCATCGCGCAGCTGCTGCTGCTCACTGGTCAGACGTGCGTCCATACTGCTCCTTGAGAACTCGCCGCAACGCCTTGCCCGATGGCAGGCGCGGGATTTCGGGCACGAAAACAATGTCACGGGGACGCTTGTAGGACGCCAGCTTCTCGGCGATCAGGGCGTCCAATTCGTCGGCGCTGACCGGCTCGGCGGTCGTCACCGCGGCGATGACCGCCTCGCCGTCCCCGTCGTCGGGCACGCCGAACACCGCGCAGTCGCGCACGGCAGGGTGACCGTGCAGCACCGACTCGACCTCGGCCGGGGCGACCTGGAAGCCGCGCACCTTGATCATTTCCTTGAGCCGGTCGGTGATTCGCAGCCAGCCGTCGTCGAGGTAGCCGATATCGCCGGTGCGATACCAGCCGTCGTCGAACGCGTCGGCGGTGGCCTCCTCGGGCAGGTAACCGGCCATCGCCGAATCGGAGCGCACCTGGATCTCACCGACGGCGCCCGGTTCGACCGGCGCTCCGGTCTCGGTGGACACGATGCGCACCGGCGGGATGGGCCGACCGACCGTGTCGAGGCGGGCCGCGTCGCGCGGGCAACACGCGATGACCGGCACTTCGCTGGTGCCGTACGCCGAAATCCAGCCGACGCCGGTCCGCTCGGTCACCACTTCGGCCACACTGGCCGTGACCGGCGTGGCGCACCACATGATGTAGCGCAGCGAGGACAGGTCGAACGTCTCGAGCTTCGGATGTGACGCGATCGCCAATGCGATTGGCGCGACGGCCATTTCAACGGTGATGCGGTCATCCTGGATTGTCTGCAGCATGGTGTCGATGTCGAACCGGCGGTGCAGGCGCATCCAGGCGCCGGCGTCGAGCACGGTGGCGATGTTGAGCAGGCCGAGGATGTGCGACGGCGGTGTCACGATCTGCATGCGGTCGACCGCCGTGAGACCCAGCGCGTGGCGCCAGTGCCGGATACTCGCGGCCAGCGAACCGTGCGTGTGCCGCACCGCTTTCGGCATGCCCGTGGTGCCCGAGCTGAACACCAGCACGGCATCGGCGTCGCTCGCATGCTCTATCGGGGTGGGGTCCGCCGGGGTGATCGGTTCGTCGAGGTCGTACATGGGCATCAGGTCGGCCAGCAACGGGTTGTCCCCCACGGCATGGTCGGCACCCGACACGTCCAGCGCGTGGCCGACATCGGTGGACTTCCAGGCGGGGCTGATCAACACCGCCGACGCGCCCAGGCGCCAGATGGCCTGCACGGCGAAGATGAACTCGGGCCGGTTGGACGACATGACGGCGACGCGCTGGCCTGCGCGCACGCCACGGCTTTCGAGGGTGCGGGCCAGTCCGGCGGACAACGCATCGACCTGAGATCGTGTGTAGATGCGGTCCTCGAAGGCAAGCACTCTCACGTCGCTCACCGCGCGGTCCGCTCGCACATGGTCAGTGACAATCCCATCGACAGGTCAACAAACGAGAACATACTATCGCCAGTAGAGAACTATATTCTCATCTGGGTAGAATGATACTGCGCAAACGCTGAGGAGAGAAGTGAGCACGGCGACGATCACGCTGGACGGTACGACGGTGACGGTGCCGGTCAACCCCGGGGACACACTGCTGGAGTCCGCCCGGCGCGCCGGTATGACCCCGCCGTACAGCTGCGAAGCCGGCAACTGCGGCACCTGCATCGCGACCGTCACCGAAGGCGTGGTCAAGATGCGGGTCAACGAGGTGCTCGACGACAGCGAGATCGACGAGGGTCTGGTTCTCACCTGCCAGGGCGTGCCCGAGACGGACGTGACGGTCAGCTACGACGACTGAAACTCGTCGAGCTCCGGCGGCGGCAGATAGTCGGGTTCATACCCCACCACCCGCACCGGACTACCGACAAGACGGTAATCGCCTGCGGTGACGACAACCTCCGGAGTGGCCTCGAGGGCGTCCGGAAGCGAACGCACCGCGGCCGCCGGAATGCCGAGCGGACGCAGCCGGGCTTCCCAGCCGGCCGCGGTGTCGGCGGCCAGTGCGGCCGTCACGATCGCGAGCACCTCGTCCCGGCGGGCTGACCGCTCGGCCATCGTCGGGAACCCCTCGATGCCGGCCTCCGCGGCGAAGACCTTCCAGAAGCCGTCGTGGGTGACGAACAGCGCCAGATACCCGTCTGCGGTCGGAAAGAGCTGAGCCGGAACATAAAACGAGTGAGCGCCGTACGGGTGCCGGCGCGGGTGCGTACCGTCGTTGAGGTAGGCCGACGCCCGATAGTTCAGCTGCGAGAACATCACGTCGCGCAGCGAGACGTCGACCTGGCCGCCCCCACCGGAGACGATCATCGCCAAAAGTCCCAGCGCCGCAGTCAGTCCGGTGGAGTTGTCGGCCGACGAATAGCCCGGCAGGGTCGGCGGTGCATCCGGGTCGCCGGTCATCGCGGCCACGCCGGTGGCCGCCTGGATCACGTAGTCGAAGGCCGGGTCGTCACCGCCGTCGAGGCCGTAGCCGGTCAGGGCGACGCACACGATCTTCTCGTTGTGCTTGCGCAGCGCCTCGTAGGTGAGCCCGAAGCGCTTGATCACCGACGGTTTCATATTGACAAGCAGCGCATCGGATTCCGCCGCCAGCTCACCCAGCCGCCGCTGGCCGGCCTCGGACGCGAGGTCCAGGCAGACACTGCGCTTGTTGCGGTTCAGGCTGGCGAAATAGCTGTCCCCGACCTGCCGGGAGATCTCCCCGCCGGGCGGTTCGATCTTGATGACCTGCGCGCCGAGGTCGGCCAGCAGCATCGTGGCGTACGGCCCGGCCAGCATGGTGCCGACCTCGAGGATGCGGACACCGGAGAGCGGCCCCTTCATCGAACCTCGGCGCCGAGCTGCGCGATCACCTCGCGGGTCCGGTATTTCGACGCCACCAGCTCGTCGCGGGTCTCCCCGATCGGCAACAGCCGCACCGACAGGTCGGTAACCCCGGCGTCGGCGAACGCACGGAACCGCGCCAGGATTGCCTCTTCGTCGCCGGCGGCGCACAGGTCGCCCACGTCGCGCGCGTCGCCGCGGTCGAGCAGCTTCTGATAGTTCGGTGACGTCTCCGCTTCGGCGAGAATGCGGTTGGCCCGATCCTTGGCCGCCTCGATCTCGGAGTTCGCGCACAGGCACACGGGGATACCGGCGACGATGCGCGGGGCCGGCCGGCCGGCGTTCTCGGCGGCCTTATTGATCCGGGGCGCGATGTGGTCGCCGATCGCCCGCTCGTCGGCCATCCACAGCACAGTGCCGTCGGTGAGCTCACCCGCGATCTGCAGCATCACCGGGCCGAGTGCGGCCAGCAGCACCGGAAGCGGTGAATCCGCCTGCAGCACAGTCGGATTGTGCACGGTGAAGGTGTCGTTCTCGACGTCCACGTCACCCGGGCCGGCCAGGGCCGCGTTGAGCACCTCGAGGTAGTCGCGGGTGTAGGACGCCGGCTTCTCATACGGCAGGCCCAGCATGTCGCGAATGATCCAGTGGTGCGAGGGGCCCACCCCCAGTGCCAGCCGGTTACCGCTGCCGGCATGCACCGACAGGGCCTGGCGGGCCAGGGCGATCGGGTGCTGCGCCTGCAGTGGAACCACGGCAGTGCCGAGCTCGATGCGCGAGGTACGAGCACCCATCTGCGCGACCATCGTCAGCGCGTCATAGTCGTTGGGCACCTGCGGCATCCACGCGGTGTCGAAGCCCGCGCCCTCAGCCCACTCGATATCCTCGAGGAGCTTCTTCACCTTGCGGGCCATATCGCCCCGCTCGGCACCGATCATCACGCCGAGACGCATCGCTCACCCCACCTGTTCTGAGGTCAGTGCACGGACGTCGGCCACCAGGGTCTCGAGGGACGTTCCGGTCGGAAACACCGCCGCCGCACCGACTTCCTTCAGCTTGGGTACGTCGCCCAACGGAATCGTGCCACCCACGATCACCGCGATGTCGCCTGCGTCGGCTGCCCGCAGCGCGTCGACGGTGCGCTTGGTCAATGCCAGGTGCGCGCCGGACAGGATCGAAAGACCCACGACCGCAACGTCTTCCTGCAGTGCGATCGACACAATGTCTTCGATGCGCTGGCGGATACCGGTGTAGATCACCTCGAAGCCGGCGTCACGCAGCGCCCGGGCCACGATCTTGGCGCCACGGTCGTGGCCGTCCAGGCCGGGCTTGGCGACGAGAATCCGGGCTGACATCACTCAGACCCTCTCTTCTTCGCGCAAGCGCTCATCAGAAGACCACCGGCTGCTGGAATTCGCCCCACACCGACTTCAGTGTCGACACCATCTCTCCCACGGTGCAATACGCGTTGGCACAGTCGATCAGCTTGTGCATCAGGTTGTCGTCGCCTTCCGCCGAACGGGCCAGGGCTGCCAGGGCTTCCTTCACCGCGACGTCGTCGCGTTCGGCCTTCACCTTCGCCAGCCGCCGCAGTTGCTTGTCGCGGCCTTCGGCATCGAGTTCGTAGGTGGCCAGGTCCGGGGCAGGCTCGTCGACGACGAACTTGTTCACCCCGACCACCGGGCGCTCACCGGACTCCACCTCCTGGTGGATCTTGTAGGCCTCGTCGGCGATCAGCCCCTGCAGGTAGCCGTCCTCGATGGATTGCACCATGCCGCCGTGCTTTTCGAGATCGGACATGATCTCGATGATGCGTTCCTCGGTGGCGTCGGTGAGCGCCTCGACGAAGTAGGACCCGCCGAGCGGGTCGGCCACCCGGGCCACGCCGGTCTCGTAGGCCAGGATCTGCTGGGTGCGCAGCGCCAGCGTCGCGGACTCCTCACTGGGCAGCGCGAACGGCTCGTCCCAGGCGGCGGTGAACATCGACTGAACGCCACCGAGCACCGAGGCCAGCGCCTCATACGCCACCCGGACCAGGTTGTTCTGCGCCTGCGGCGCGTACAGCGACGCACCGCCCGATACACAGCCGAACCGGAACATCGCGGCCTTGTCGGTCTTGGCACCCCAGCGCTCGCGGACGATCGTCGCCCAACGACGCCGTCCCGCACGGTATTTGGCGATCTCCTCGAAGAAGTCACCGTGGGTGTAGAAGAAGAACGAGATCTGCGGCGCGAACTGGTCGATGGTCATCCGACCGCGCTCCACCACGGTGTCGCAGTAGGTCACACCGTCGGCGAGGGTGAACGCCATCTCCTGCACGGCGTTGGCACCGGCGTCCCGGAAGTGCGCCCCGGCAACCGAGATCGCGTTGAACCGCGGCACCTCGGCCGCACAGAACTCGATGGTGTCGGCGATCAGGCGCAGCGACGGCTCCGGCGGCCAGATCCACGTCCCCCTGGAGGCGTACTCCTTGAGGATGTCGTTCTGGATGGTGCCGGTGAGCTTCTCGCGGGGCACGCCCTTCTTCTCCGCGGCGGCGACATAGAACGCCAGCAGGATCGCGGCGGTGCCGTTGATCGTGAAGCTGGTGCTGATCTTGTCCAGCGGGATGCTGTCGAACAGGATCTCCGCATCGGCGAGGGTGTCGACTGCGACGCCGACCCGGCCGACCTCTTCGCCGTACTCCGGATCGTCGGAGTCATAGCCGCACTGGGTCGGCAGGTCGAGCGCGACCGACAGGCCGGTGCCACCCTGCTCGAGCAGGTAGCGATAGCGCTCGTTCGACTCCTCGGCGGTACCAAAGCCGGAATACTGGCGGAAGGTCCACAACCGTCCGCGGTATCCACTGGAGAAGTTGCCCCGGGTGAACGGAAACGTGCCCGGCGCGGGAGGATCGCCACTGCGGTCGGCCGGTCCATATACCGGCTCCAGTGGGATCCCCGACGACGTGTGGGATAGGTGGTCCATCGCTGGATACCGTACTTGCAGTTTAGGAGAATGCCAATACCGCTTTGGGCAAGTCGTGTGCAGATTCTGCTGAAGGCGCTGGTGAGGCTTCCGGCGGTTACGCGCCGAGCCGCCCGGACAGCACATGGGCCGCCTGGAGAAGCAGTGTGCCGAGTTCGTGGCGGCGCTCGGGGCGAAACCGGGTTTCCACCCCGGTGAGGCTCAGCGCCCAGGCCGGCCGGTCGTTGCGGTCGAACACCGCCGCGGCGATGCCCCAGCTGCCCTCCACGATCAGGGCCGGGTTGACCGCGTATCCGGTGAGCCGGGTCGCCTCGATCCGGGCCCGAATCGATTCCTCGGTGTGGTCGTCACCCCAGGCCGTCGCAGGCAGCGCGCGGGCGAAGTAGTCGTCGACCTCGTCGGCGGGAAGGTGACTGAGGATCGCCAGCCCGGCCGACGCCACCCCGAGCGGGAACCGGATGCCTTCCCGCAGGACGTGTGACCGCAGCGGAAAGCTGCCTTCCACGCTGAGCAGACAGACGGTCTCGTCGCCGCGCCGCGCGGAGAAGAACGCACTCTCCCCGGTCTCGGCAGCCAGCCGGGTGACGACCTCACGGGCCTTGTCGGTGACGTCGTACCGCGTGGCGGCGACGGCGCCCAACAGATACATCTCGGGCCCGAGAAGCCAGCGTCCGGTCTTGGCGTCGCGGTCGATCAGCCCGACCTCGGCCAGCGAGGTGAGCAGCCGGTGCGCGGTCGGGCGCGCAAGCTCGGTCGCGCGGCCCAGATCCGTCGTCGACGCGCCCTTCGGTTCGGCCGCACCGACGGCACCCAGCAACGCGGCAACGCGCGCGACGACGTTTCGGTCGGTCACGGTCGTTGATCGTAACGTTCATTGAGTGAACACCTGGCCGATCAATTACCGCACGGCGAACATCTTCGCCGTGGTTCGCCGCGGGTGGTTGACGGCTCAAAGCGCTGGTTGTTGAGTGGGAACCCGGCGCCCGCGCGCGTTTACCCAGTGGACGCCAGCTGACCTTGGGAAGGGACGATGACTTCGAAGGTGTACGAGTCGGCCGCCAGCGCGGTTGCCGACATCCCCAGCGGTGCGACGTTGGCCGTGGGCGGATTCGGACTGTGCGGCATCCCCGATCGATTGATCCAAGCGCTTCTCGACGCGGGCGTGACGGACCTTGAGGTGTTCTCGAACAACTGCGGAGTCGACGACTACGGGCTGGGAATCCTGTTGTCCGACGGTCGTATTCGCCGGATCACCGCGTCCTACGTCGGGGAGAACAAGGAGTTCGCGCGGCAATACCTGGCCGGTGAACTCGAGGTGGAGCTGACGCCGCAGGGCACCCTGGCCGAGCGGCTGCGCGCCGGCGGCGCCGGGATTCCCGCCTTCTACACCCCGGCCGGGGTGGGCAGCGTGGTCTCCGACGGCGGGCTGCCGTGGCGCTACGCCGAGGACGGCTCGGTGGCAATTGCCTCCCCGCCCAAGGAAACTCGCGTGTTCGGCGACAAGCGCTATGTGCTGGAAGAGTCGATCAACGCCGACTTCGCCCTGGTGCACGCCAAGCGCGGCGACACCTACGGAAACCTGGTGTTCAACCGGTCGGCGATGAACTTCAACCCGCTGTGCGCGATGGCAGGCCGCATCGCCATCGCCCAGGTCGAGGAGCTGGTCGAGCCGGGTGAACTCGATCCGGCGACCGTGCACCTGCCGGGAGTGTTCATCAACCGCATCGTGCACACCGGACCACAGGACAAGCGCATCGAGAAGCGGACCGTCCGCTCGGAGGAAGCGAACTGATGACCCAAGCAGCGACGGGATGGACCCGCGACCAGATGGCGGCCCGGGCCGCCGCCGAGATGATCGACGGTGAATACGTCAACCTCGGCATCGGGCTACCGACCCTGATCCCGAACTACCTGAGCTCCGACGTGCGGGTGACCCTGCATTCGGAGAACGGCATCCTCGGCACCGGCCCCTACCCCACCGATGAGGCGGTCGACGCCGACCTGATCAATGCGGGCAAGGAGACGGTGACTGTCCTGCCCGGCGCCGCCTTCTTCGATTCGGCGTTGTCGTTCGGCATGATCCGCGGCGGTCACATCGACACCGCGGTGCTCGGCGGCATGGAGGTGTCGCAGACCGGCGACCTGGCCAACTGGATGGTGCCCGGCAAGATGGTCAAGGGCATGGGCGGAGCGATGGACCTGGTCCACGGAGCTGCCCGCGTCATCGTGCTGATGGAGCACACCGACCGGGGCGGCAATCCAAAGATCGTCAAGCAGTGCTCGTTGCCGTTGACCGGGGTCGGCGTTGTCGACCGGATCATCACCAACCTCGGCGTGATCGACGTCGTCGGCGACGGCACCCTGGTGCTGCGCGAGTTGGCGCCCGGGGTGAGCACCGACGACATCGTCGCCGCCACCGAGCCCGAGCTCACCGTGGAACTGCCGTAGGTCAGAACCCGGAGAGGATCACCGCGTTGGTGTCGGCGGCGGCATGCCGCAGCTCCCGCGCGGCGCGGTAGGCGTCCGAGTCGTACCAGGCCTGCGCGGCCTCGACCGACTCGAACTCCAGCACGACGGTCTGGTGGCCGTGCCAATTGCCTTCGAGGACTTGCGGTTTGGCGTCAACGGCAAGCACCTTGACACCACCCATGGCAGCACCGGCGGCCTTGCCATAGGCCTTCATGCCCTCCGGGTCTTTGATGTCCTCGGTCAGAATCACGTAACCCTTGGCCATGATGTTCCTCTCGTGTGAGAATCAGGTTCTCGCATTTCGGGTGACAGGTTTCCACGCCATGAGGGGTAAATGCAATGACCAATGTCGACGCTGACACGGGTGTGCTGGCCGGCGAGCAGCGGATGCTCATCGACGGCGAGCTCCGGTTCACCGACTCCGGAGCCTTGTTCGACGTCGAGCATCCGGCCTCCGAGCAGGTGGTCGGCCAAGCCACGGACGGTACGGTCGCCGACGTCGAGCGGGCGACCGCCGCCGCGCGCCGGGCGTTCGACACAACCGACTGGTCCCGGGATCTCGAGTTCCGCTACCACTGCCTCACTCAGCTGCACGAGGCGCTGACCGAAGAGCAGGAACGGTTGCGGCGCATCGTGATCACCGAGGTGGGCTGTCCGGTCTCGGTCAGCGGATCGCAGATCGAGAGCCCGATCGCCGAGGTGAAGCACTGGGCCGAGCACGGTCGCAACTTCGACTACCTCGTCGACACCGGAATCCACGAGACGCAGCTCGGGCCGGCCCGGCGCAAGATCCAGTTCGACCCGGTCGGCGTCGTCGGCGCGATCACGCCGTGGAACGTCCCGTTCTACCTCAACATCGCCGAGACGGTGCCGGCGCTGATGGCCGGCAACACCGTCGTGCTCAAGCCGGCCCAGCTCACCCCGTGGTCGGGTACCGAACTCGGGCGCATCATCTCCGAGAAGACCGACATCCCCGCCGGGGTGTTCAACGTCGTCACCTCCAACGCCAACGAGGTGGGCGCGGCGCTGTCGGCCGATCCGCGGGTGGACATGATCACCTTCACCGGCTCCACTGCCACCGGCCGGGCGATCCTGGCCGCCGGCGCGTCGACGGTCAAGAAGACTCTGCTGGAGCTCGGCGGCAAGTCGACGCACATCGTCTGCGATGACGCGGATTTCAACGCATGCCTACCGATGGCGGCGATGTTCGCCTGCGTGATGTCCGGCCAGAGCTGCATCTTGAGCAGCCGAGTCCTGTTGCCGCGCAGCCGGTATGACGAAGGTCTGGAGATCCTCAAGACCATGATGGAGCAGTTCCCGGTCGGCGACCCATGGACCCCGGGCATCATGCAGGGCCCGCAGATCAGCGCCATGCAGCGGCAGAAAACGCTCAGCCTGATCCAGTCCGGTATCGCCGACGGCGCCAGGCTGGTCACGGGCGGTGGCATTCCCGAGAACCTGGGATGCGGCTACTACGTGCAGCCGACCCTGCTCGCCGACGTCGACCCCACCTCGGAGATCGCCCAGACCGAGATCTTCGGGCCGGTGATCACCGTGACCCCGTACGACACTGATGACGAGGCCGTCGAGATCTCGAACAACACCATCTACGGACTCTCCGGGGATGTCACCAGCGGTGACGACGACCGCGCGCTGAACATCGCGCTGCGGTTGCGGACCGGCAGCGTCACCACCAACGGGCATTCGTTCTTCGGAATCACCAGCCCATTCGGTGGCACCAAGCAGAGCGGCCTGGGCCACCGCAACGGCGACGAGGGCTACCGGGAGTACCTGAACATGAAGACGATCGGCGTGCGGCCGTAGGGCTTTGACGTTGAGACCGCGCCGAGAGCGCAACGTGCACGCAAATATCGCCCCGGGTGCGGTCTCAACGCGCCGGCCACCTGTCGTCTACATTCGACAAGAACGGATCTGGAGGCGCACATGATCAAGCTCGAACTGCCCTATGTCACCGTGACGGTCGACGATCGGTTCCGCGATCGGCTGGCCGGCGTCGGTGACCGGTTGCGCATCACGTTGACCGCGTACCTGCGCAACGCCGCCGACGATCTCGACGGCCTCGGCCGCAAGGCCACCGCGGCCTGTCAGACCGCGGCCGTGCGTGTCGACACCGCGATGGCCGCCGCCAATGACCGCATCGCCTCCGAGCCCGAGGTGCACGTGCCGCACCTGAAAGTCGTATGAGGTGAGCACGCCCAGCGTCTTCATCACCGGAGCCGCTGCGGGTATCGGGCGGGCGACCGCCTTGACCTTCGCCCGAAACGGCTACCGGGTGGGCGCCTACGACATCGACCTCGACGGGCTGGCCGGGCTGCGCGAGGAGATCGTCGCACTGGGCGGCGACGTGGTGATCGGCGAGCTCAATGTCACCGATGCCGACCAATGGGCCGCACGGCTGCGTGAATTCACCGGCAGCACAGGCACACTCGACATCCTGGTGAACAACGCCGGGGTGCTGACCACGGGCGCGTTCGCCGACGTACCGCTCGACGTTCACCGGCAGATGGTGGACATCAACGTCTACGGCGCACTGGCCGGCCTGCATGCCGCATTCCCCTACCTGCGCGACACCCCGCGCGCCCAGGTGGTCAACATGTGTTCGGCCTCCGCGCTGTACGGCCAGCCCGAACTCGCCACCTACTCGGCCACCAAGTTCGCGCTGCGCGCGCTCACCGAAGCGCTGGAACTCGAGTGGCGCCAATACGGGATCCGAGTGCTGGCGCTGTGGCCGCTATTCGTCAAGACCGCGATGACCGACGGCGTCGAGACCGCCAGTACTAAATCGCTGGGCGTCAACCTCCAGCCGGAAGACGTAGCGGCCGCGGTGTATTCGGCCACGCATCGACGCGGTCGACTGGCCAGGGTGCACTATCCGGTCGGGCGTCAGACCGCAGTGTTGGCCGCGCTGTCGCAAGTGTCGCCCAACTGGAAGCAACGGTTGATGACGAAAACACTGACGCGCAATTAGCCGATCGCGGTGTACGGCTTCCTCGGCGGCTGCTGATTCTGCCGAAACGATTGGCACAGACCAAGATTGCTCGCCACGCACGGCACACCGTTGATGGTCGGGGCACTGCCTTCCAAATAACACTGACCGGTGTACTGGTTGTTGATGTGCCCCGCCGGGCAGCCTTGCGCGGCCGCCGCGGGCGCTCCGACGGCGATCCCCGCGATCAGACCGGTGGCCGCCACCGCATAGACGATCCGTCGTCCCCAGTGCGTCGTCATCGGCAGACCCCTTTGCCCTTCCGCAGCCCAGACTACGCGTGTACGGCCGGGCCACGGCGCGTGATTAGGATCGGTGGCATGCCGGAGCCGACCGATGCTGTGGACGACACGTCGTCGACAACTCACCGTCCCAACCGCCAATCCCGATCCTCGTTGGGTTGGGTCGCTCCGCTTGCATTGGTCGTCGCACTGATCGCGACCGGCCTGGCCGGGTGGGCGCTGCTGCGGCCCGCACCGTCCACGCCCGCTCCCACCACCGCTGCCGCGCCGCAGAACGGTGACCCCAAAGCGAACGCCTGCGCCGCCTACCGCACCGTGAGTTCGGCGGTGTCCCTGCAGACCCACGCCGACACGGGCGCCGAGGTTCAGGGCGTGGCCGCCAACGCGCGACTGGCGATGTCCGGTGGCGCGACCTACCTGCTGGCCCACCTCAGCCCGGCCACACCGGGCGACCTTGCCGACGCGATTCGCGCCTTCGCGGCAGGGCTGCAGGATATTTCGATGAACGCGTTAGCCGGGGTGCCGAACGACGACCCGAACCAGGCCGAGCGGCTGAGCAACGCGGAGAAGACGAACAGCAAGATCGCCGAACTCTGCAAATAGCCCACTACGACGGGTTTTACAGGGTCAGTTCAACTGGCGTTTGCACGAAGTTCGACAGTGCGCCAAGTGGGGTCCAGTCCGGGGTAAGGGTCGTCTCCTTGGATTTCCATGTCAGTGACCACTCGGCGCATTTGCCGGACTGAACGTCTTCTTCGAAGGGAATTCGACCTTGTCCAAACACCGCAAGAAATCGCTCCGGGTGGCTGCGCCAGCCTTTGTCACCACGGGCGTCGCCGGTGCGGCGATGGTGGGAGCGGCCGTCTTGTTCGCCACCACCGACGCCCCCAAGACCACGGCTTCGCCTGCGTACAAGCTGACCTCGACCGAGTCGGATCTGCTGCTGTTCGGCAACAGCCTTGCCGGCAGCAACTCCAAGGCGGCCGCCCCGACGGCTTCCGCCACTGCCAACGCCACCAACTTCGTCGCCGAGTTCATCGGCAACGGCACTGCCGAGCACCCCAACGGCGGCCTGCTCATCGGCAACGGCTACAGCTACAGCGCCGCTGATGCGCAGTGCGCCAGTGCATCCTGCAACGGCGGCCGCGGCGGCCTGCTCATGGGCAACGGCGGTAACGGCTACAACGGCGGCAACGGTGGCAGCGCCGGGCTGTACGGCAACGGCGGCAACGGCGGCGACGCCCTGAGCTCAGCCATCAACGGCGGCAAGGGCGGTAACGGCGGCAACGGCGGACTGGTCGCGGGCAACTCCGCCTCCGGCGCACTGTTCGGCGGCGGCGGCGGCAACGGCGGCAAGGGTATCGCCGGCGGTGCCGGCGGCAACGGCGGCGATGCCGGGCCGTTCTCCGGTAGCGGTGGCGCCGGCGGCGCCGGCGGCGCCAGCACGTCCGCGGGTGTCAACGGCGGCAACGGCGGCAACGGCGGCAACGCCGCGTCGACGCCGATCCTCGGTGGCGGTACCGCAGGTGCCGGCGGCGCAGGCGGCGCGGGCTACACCAACGCTGCCGGCGCAGGAACCAACGGCGGCAACGGCGGTAACGGCGGCAAGGCCGGCTTCTACGGCAACGCGGCGGGCGGCGCCGCAGGCGCTGGCGGCGCGGGCGGCGGCGGCACCACGGCCGGCGGAACCGGTGGCAACGGCGGAACCGGTGGCACCGGCGGCCTCGCCGCCGGTAACGGTGGCGCCGGCGGCGCGGGTGGCACCGGCGGCACGGCCTCCGCGGGCGCCGGCGGCAACGGCGGAACCGGCGGCAGCGGCGGCACCGGTGGTGCGGTCGGTAACGGTGGCGCAGGTGGCGCAGGTGGCGACGCCGGCGCAGGCACCACGACGGGCGGCAGCGGCGGCAGCGGTGGCACCGGCGGCCTGGCAGGCAACAACGGCGGCGCCGGCGGTGCCGGTGGTAAGGGTGGCGCAGGCGCCACCGGCGGCAAGGGTGGCCTGGGCGGCTTCGGCGGCTTCAGCGGCGGCGCCGGCGGCAGTGGCGCCAACGGCGGCAACGGCGCCACGACCGGCTCGGGCGGCAAGGGTGGCAACGGCGCCAACGGCGGCGGCAGCCTCATCTCGGGTGGCAAGGGCGGTAACGGCGGCACCGGCGGTAAGGGCGGGGCAACCAATGGCTCGGCCGGACAGCAGGGCACCGGCGGAGTCGGACCGACCGCCGGTAAGGGTGGCACCGGCGGCGCCGGCGGCTAACCCGTCAGATACGCGAATCGGCCCCCTCCGAAAGGAGGGGGCCGATTTCGTCTCAGCGCGTTGCTATTTCGGTCAGGCGCGTGCGCCGTTCATTGCACACGCCATCTGAGCGTTCTTCGCATCGGTGTTCATGTCACTGGCCGTCGTGTTCAGTGAATCGCCGCCACCGCGAATGCCCATGATCAGCAGGAGTTTTGCGGCGCGCAGCGACCACGACCGCATGGGCGCCGAAATGTCCTCGGGCAGACCGGGTGTCGACGCCGCCGACATAGCCGCGGATGCGGCCTCCCGCAATGCGGTGCGGCCGATGACGTTCGAGTTGGCCACGTTCGGATCTTGGTAATTCACACTGTTTCCGCTGCCAGCGGAGTCGTAAGCGAAGTCCTCGTAGTACGACGCCGCGTAATCGAGCGCCCCTCCGAACTGCTTACAGGCGTCCGGTATCGCGCTGGAGGGTGCCGCGTCCGGCGGCGGCACATCCAACGGCGCGGCCGGCGCGGCCACGTTCGCGGGCGCCGGTCCTGGCGCCGGAACCGGCTGTTGAGTGTCCGGGTCGGCGAACGCAACGGGTGCGGCGAACAATGCCGATCCCGACACCAACAGCGCGGCTGTCAGCGTCTGGCCATATCGCAGTGACGATTTCATCGCTTCCTCCTGGATCGTGGGTTCCCCCGAACCGTCCGGCTGGAAGTTCCAAACCAGCCCAACCCGAACCCGGGACAACAGGGCCCTGCAGGGTCAGGACGAAAGAGATGATCGACGGGATAGCTGTCTCACCGGTTAACGGACACTGAACAGCCGGCGCCTTCAGAGGATCGATCCGATGTCACCCGTCATCGACGTCGCACTCAGCTGGTATCAGGTTGAGACCCAAAGCGGCGCGTCAGAACTCGATCGCAGAAAAATGACGCTCGGTAGACGGTAATCGGGTGGAAGTTGTTGGGGCGGCGTTAACCGTTCAGACACCCTTCAACTCAATGATTCCTCCGAACGACACAGTGGATATCAACGACGAGAGGCGCCAACACGACATGTTGAAACGCTTTGCCGCATTGGCTGGAGTATGCCTGCTGGCCCCGATGGGAGCGGCTCCGCTCGCCTTGGCCGACCCGCCGGCCGATCCCAACGCGGCACCCGCCGCCAACGTCGGGCCGCAGGGGCCTGTGCCCTCTGCCGCACCCGGCGTTCTCAAGACGCCCGACGGCTGGACGCTCAGCGTGACCGGCAAGGACGAGTCCATGGAACCCGTGGCGTCCCTGACGAATTCGCCGTGGTCCCGTGAGTACTTGGTCGACGGTACGTTTACCGCCACGGTGAACGGCGGTGGCAGCACCAAGCTGGCCGGCGGCACGTTGGAGGCCGGCTACCAAATCGGTTGCGGCATCACCCAAGACGACATCGAGTCGATTGCCACCGGTGGTATCACGCCGGGTGTGGGCATTCCGCTCGTCAATGGCTCGCTGTTGCCGATCACCCTTGGCCTCTCGGCGGCCTACCAGATGAAGATCGACCTCAAGCCCGGCACGGTGAACATCGTTCCGGTCGGCAAGAAGGAGTTCAAGGGCACTGCTCCGCGAGTCTCCATCACCGGATTCCGTATCAAGATCGACGGTTGCGCCGGCCAATCCTTCATCCGGTCCTACGCCACGCTGACCAGCTCCACCGACAACACCGACGACGTCGTGACCTACCTCGGCGTCACCAAAGCGGTCTGACAACTTCACATCGTCGTTCCCGCATTCGGCTGCCCGTCATCGACGCGGTGGTGGGCAGCCGATTTGCACGACCCAAAGACTCCGCGGGAATGCCCATTAGATGAGCACCGGGCGTAAAGCGTTGGCGCCCCGTTCACCGAATGGACACCCCACCAATCAATCATTTCCCCCGAATCCAGTGAATTTGAGACGGAAGGCGCCGACAGGATATGTTGCATCGCTTTGCCACCGCAGCTGCAATTTGCATGCTGATCCCGATGGGAGCGACCCCGCTCGCGTTGGCAGACCCGGCTGATCCGGCGGCGCCACCCGTCGCCGACGCAGGCGCTCCCCCTCCTCCACCGGACAACGGAGCCGTCGCCTCCTCGGTTCCCGGCATCGCCAAGACACCCGACGGCCGCACGCTGACGGTGGTCGCCAAGGACGAGACGCAGCTGCCGGTGGCTCCGCTGACGACGTCGCTGTCGTCGCGCGACTGGGTGGTCGGCGCCACGTTCACCGGCACCACGACCGGCTCGGTGTCGGGTGGAACGCTCGAGACCGGCTATCAGATCGGTTGCGGCGTCGAAATGGACAAGGTCAAGCTGATCGGGTCGGTCGGCGCCAGCCTGGGCAACGCCAGCCTCGGCACCGGCGGGCTCTCTCTGCCCGGAACCATCAGCTTCCCGGTGCAGGGTCAGATCGAAGTCGACCCGCGGCCGGGAACGATCACCAACGTCGTCGTCGACAAGAAGAAGTTCAAGGGCACCTCCGCCCGAGTGACGCTCAAGGACGTCCATATCAAGATCGACAACTGCGTCGGTGCGTCGTCGCTGCGCTCGTACGCGGTACTCACCAGCTCGGGCACCGATGCCGACGACATCGTCGCCTACTACGGCGTCACCAAAGTCTTCTGACTCCGGTGCGCCAGATGTACGCAATGCTGGTCAAAGGCGCGGTCGTGGCCGCGCTGACTCTCGGAGCGGCGGTCGCACCCATGGCGACCGCCGCCGCCGATGAGCCGCTACCCGTCGACCCCGCGGCGCCCGCGCCGCCGCCTCCTCCACAGGGCCTGATCCCGTCGCCGGGAACCATCACGGATTCCGTCAGCGGCTTCGCCAACTACATCGCCGGTCCCGCGGGCAACCAGCTCGTGCTCGGACAAACACCCACCCCAGCGCTGGCCGGCACCGCACCCGCGACGCCACCAAGTGCCGACATTCTCAACGGTGCTCAGCTGTTGATGGCGCAGAACAACAGCATGCCCACGCCGGATCAGACGTCCCCGTACCAACTGGGCCCCGGGGCGGACGGACCGTTCGCCCGGGTGAATCAGTGGAAGGGCGTTCACGCGTTCCTGCATGGCGCGCTGGGCCGGATGCCCGCAGACCAGCTCGGACAGCCGCTGCCCGGGACGGCACCGGCTCCAGGCATCACGATCCCGGCCGGACCCGAGCAGTTCCTACCCGATCCGGCGGCTCCGCCGCCGCCTGGCGCTCCCGGCGATCCGGCACTCCCACCACCGCCGCCTCCGATCCCCTGATCGCATCCTCGGCGCCGTTCCCGGCACCGGCACGGCGCTTGCCGACTACGGTGTGACGAGGATCGAGGCCAGGAGGACGTGGCGGGATGAGCATGGGCGACCGGACGCTGTTGCTTGCCGCGGCGGTGGCCGCCGCCCTTCTCGGGTCGCCAAGTGCCACGGCCGATCCCGCGCCGGGCGACCCGCCCCCGCCGCCGCCGGCACTCGTTCCTCCCAACGCGACGGTCGGCAGTGTGCTCGCTCAAAGCGATGCACCGGCGGCCGGACCGCTCGGCCTGCCCGACCTGGCGGCGTACGCACCGGGACTTCTGCTGGGACAGAACCCGGTTCCGTCGCCGCCGGGCGCGGCGAACACCGTGGCGACCCCCGATCTGCATGCGTTCAACAACCAATATCTGGTGCCACAGAACATCGCCCCCGCCGCGCCCGGACAGGGCGAGCCCGACATCGGCATCGGGCCCACCGCCGAGCAGCCGGGCACCGGCCGACTGGCCTTCCTGCACCGGCTGCACGCGATGTACTCCGAGGGCGCCCTCGACGGTGCGCTGCTCGGCCAGGTGCCCTACGAGCAACTTGGCGAGCCGCTGCCCGGCACGGCGCCGGCCCCGGGCGTCATCGTCCCGCCCGGACTCGGCTTTGGCCTGGCAGACCCGGCGCCTGCGCCCTGAGCGCAGCGGTGGCACGTCAGCGCGACGCGTCCCCGACATTCACCCAACGGCAAAGTGCCGAGGGCGTTCTGGTGCTAGCATCCGAAACCTATGCCTGCTAACGCCCCGCGCGTGATCGTCGAACCAGACGACGGTTTGGACCCGGTCCTCGAATTCATCATGAGCGCGCAAACCTCGCTTCTGATAAAGCAATTCACGTTCACCGAGCCGAGCCTGATCGACGCCGTCATCGACCGGAAGAATGCCGGGGTCGACGTCCGCATCATGCTCAACCCGCAGCGATCCGGCGGCGATCGGGCGAACGACGAAAGCTACGAGACGTTCAAGACCGCCGGCATCGACGTCCAGTGGTCGAGCCCGAAATTCTATGTGACGCACGAGAAGTCAATCGTCGTCGATGAGAGCGCGGCGATGGTCGCGACCTACAACCTGATGATCAAGTACTTCACGCTCACCCGTGACTACGGCATCATCACCCACGACCCGCAGCACGTCGCCCAGATCGTCGAGGTGTTCAACGCCGACTGGGAGCATCGAGACTTCACACCGCCCAGATACGAAGGACTGCTGTGGAGTAACTCCAATTCCCGGTACCACATGGCGCGCTTCATCGATTCCGCTGAGCGCAAGCTGTACATCCAGCACCCCAAGTATGTCGACGCCGTGATCCTGGATCACATCGCGGCGGCCGCCCACCGCGGCGTCAGGGTGCGGGTCTTGTGCGGGGGCAAGCACGGCATCAGTGAATGGGACATCCTCGATACGTTCGCCTCGCTGCGCACCCTGCGCCGGTTCGGCGTCGAGGTGCGCAAGCAGAAGAACCTGAGGGTGCACGCCAAGCTGTTGATCATCGACGGCAGAGAGGTTCTGGTCGGGTCGATGAACATCGATCGCAGCGCCTTCGATCTTCGCCGCGAGCTCGGTGTCACCACCGATGACCCGGACGTGGTGGCTCGACTCAAAGAGGTCTTCAAGAGCGACTGGCAGATTTCCAGCCACTACGAGCCACCCGATCCGCTCGAGAAGAACCGTCCCGTCGAGGACGAGTTTCCGCACGACCACGACCTGGTCCATGAGTGAGCCCGGTTCGACCCGGGAGAAGGTCTCACTCTTCGAGATCGCGCGGACGTTCAACCACATCGCGCTGGCGTCCTTCGGCGGCGGCCTGGGGGCGTGGTCGCGTGAGGTCATCGTCGTCGAAAAGCAGTGGCTGGGTGAGGAGGAGTTCCTCAGCGCGATGACGATGTGCCGGATCGTGCCCGGCGCCAATCAGGTGAATCTGGCGGTCTTCGTCGGGACCAAGATGAAGGGTCTCGCCGGCGCGATCGCGGCCGTCATCGGCCTGTGCCTGATGCCTGTCGCGATCGTCCTCACGCTCGGCTTCGTCTACTTCACGTTCAAGGAAGTGCCCGCGGTCAAGGGTGCGTTGCACGGCGCCTCGGCCGCGGCCGTCGCGTTGACGCTCGCGATGGTGATCCAGACCGGGCAGAAGTGCCTCAAAGGCCTGATGCCCATCGCCTTCTTCCTGGCGAGCTTCGTGCTCAACGGTCTGCTGCGCTGGCCGCTGCTGCTGACGTTGGCGATCCTCGCGCCGTTGAGCCTGATCTGGGCCTGGCCCCGCAAGGCGCCGGAGCCGGTCGACGCATGAAGACGTTCCTGGCGCTGATCGGTATGTTCGGCTCGCTGTCGCTGTTGTCGATCGGCGGCGGCAACACCGTCCTGCCCGATATGCACCTGCAGGCGGTGACCGGCCATCACTGGCTGACGAACTCTCAGTTCGCCGACATCTTCTCGATCTCCCAAGCCGCCCCCGGACCGAGCATCCTGATCGTGGCGCTGGTCGGCTACGCGGCCGGCCTCGGTGTCTTCGGTGTCGTCGGCGGCATCATCGGGGGCGTCCTCGCCACGATCGCGATGGTAGTGCCCGCGGCGGGCCTGATGTACCTGATCACCGTGTCCTGGCAGAAGGCGCAGAAGTCCAAGCTGCGCTACGCCGTGGAGAAGGGCTTCGCCCCGCTGACCGTCGGGTTGATCCTGGCCAGCTCGTTGGTGATGAGCAAGGCCGCCGACCACGACTGGCGGGCATACCTGATCACCGGCGTCGCCACCCTGATTTTCGTGCGGACCAAGACGAACCCGCTTGTCGTCGTCGGGGCCGCGGCGCTGCTGGGTTACCTCGGCTTCGTCTGACGGTCAATGAGACCTCCCCGGCGCAACTCGGGATAGGTTGCAGCGGTGCGAGTTGACGGACGCGATGTTGCCGTTTCCGGCGACGTGTTGCTGCCGCTGACCCGCCGGACCAACGACATTGTGCGGCTGTCGGTGGCGACGGTGGTTCTGGTCATCGTGGTCACCAGCTCCCTGATCACCCGCAACGACTGGGTGGGCCTGGAGAAATCGATCTCGCGGATCGTGGGTGTGCTCACCCCCACTCAATCCAATCTGGTCTACCTGGCCTACGGCGTAGCGATCCTGGCGCTGCCGTTCGTGATCCTGATCGGGCTGATCGGCGCGCGGCAGTGGAAGCTGTTCGCCGCCTACGTCGCGGCCGGGTTCCTCGCCGTGTTCTCCCTGTCGATCACCGGCAACGGAATCGCCGCGCCCCGCTGGCATTTTGACCTCTCCGAGCGACTGTCGACCACGTTGTCGCAGTTTCTCGACGACCCCCGCTGGATCGCGATGCTGGCCGCCGTCCTGACCGTGTCGGGGCCGTGGCTGCCAGGCCGCTGGCGGCGGTGGTGGTGGACGCTTCTATTGGCCTTCGTGCCGATCCACCTGGTGGTCAGTGCGGTGGTGCCGGCCCGATCCCTGCTCGGACTGTCCGTCGGCTGGTTCGTCGGCGCCCTGACGGTGTGGGTGGTGGGCACCCCCGCGCTCGAAGTCCCGCTCGACGGAACCGTGCGGGCGCTGGCCCGGCGAGGATTCCTGGTGACGTCGCTGACGGTGGTGCGGCCTGCCGGATCGGGTCCGCTGGAGTTGGCGGCGGCCGACGACGCCGGCTCGCGCATGGTCCTCGAGATGTACGGGCCCAATCAGCGCAGCGGTGGCGCGCTGCGCCAGTTCTGGCGGTGGCTCATCCTCCGTGACGCCGAAACCGCACCCCTGCAGGCCTCAATGCGCCGGGCAGTCGAGCATCGCGCGTTGATGACGATCGCAGTGGGCGATCTAGGGGTGTCCAACACCACCACGATGGCGGTCGCCGCGCTGGAACGCGGGTGGACCTTGTATGCGCACACCCCGCCACTCGGCGATCCGATCGGCGACGCCTGCGACGAGACTCTGGTGACCGCTGTCTGGGGTGCGTTCGGGGTGCTGCATCGCCACCAGATCGCCCACGGGGACTTGCGTTTCAAGGAGATGACCGTCGACGCCGGACGGGTGATGTTCGGCGGATTCGGCAACTCCGAATACGGCGCGACCGACGAGCAGCTGCAGTCCGACATCGCGGCGCTGCTGGTGACCACGTCCGATCGGTTCGGCCCCGAGTCCGCCGTGCAGGCCGCGGTACACACCCTGGGCAAGGAGACGGTGCTCACCGCATCGCGGCGCCTGACCAGAGCGGCCGTCCCCGCCCGAATCCGCAAGTCTGTCAACGATCCCAAGGCCGTCATGGCCGCGGCTCGCGACGAGGTCAAACGGCAGACCGGCGCCGACGAGATCAAGACCGAGACGATCACCCGATTCACCCGCAAGCAGGTCATCCAGCTGGTCCTGCTCGTCGCGCTGGTCTACGTCGCCTATCCGTTCATCAGCACGGTGCCCACGTTCTTCAGCGAGCTGCGCAACGCGAACTGGTGGTGGGCGCTGCTCGGGCTGGCGGTGTCCGCGATGACGTATGTCGGTGCGGCAGCGGCGTTGTGGGCGTGCGCATCAGGACTCGTCAGCTTCGGCAATCTGGTCATCATGCAGTTCGCCAACACCTTCGCCGCCACCACCACGCCGGCCGGTGTCGGCGGTCTGGCCCTGAGCACCCGCTTCCTGCAGAAGGGCGGACTGGGGGCGCTGCGGGCCACCGCCGCGGTAGCCCTGCAACAAGCGGTCCAGGTGATCACCCATGTGTCCCTGCTGATTCTGTTCAGCGTGGCCGCCGGTGCGACCGCCGACCTGTCACACTTCGTGCCGAGCACCACGCTGCTGTACCTCATCGGCGGTGTCGCACTCGGCATCCTGGGCACCTTCCTGCTGGTGCCCAAGGCGCGCCGGTGGCTCGGGACAGCAGTGCGGCCCCGGCTGCAGGAAGTCGGCCACGAGCTGCTCGACCTGATGCGCGAACCGAAGCGGCTGGCCGTCATCGTATTGGGCTGTGCCACAACAACTCTGGGAATGGCGCTGGTGCTGTGGTCCAGCATCGAGGCGTTCGGCGGTGACACCACCTTCGTCACCGTCACGATCGTCACCATGGTCGGCGGCACGCTGGCCTCGGCGGCACCCACACCCGGCGGCGTCGGCGCGGTGGAAGCCGCACTGATCGGTGGTCTCGCGGCCTTCGGTGTGCCCGCGGCGGTCGGGGTGCCCGCGGTGCTGCTCTATCGCGTTCTGACGTGTTGGCTTCCGGTGTTCGCCGGCTGGCCCATCATGCGCTGGCTCACCGCGAAAGAGATGATCTAACGCACCGATTGCGTAGCGTGGAGACGTGCGAACCACGCGTGCCCTGGCGGTGACGCTGGCGCTGGCCCTGGTGTTGTCGGCGTGCGCCGGGACCGGCCGGCGCGTCACGGACTCGGCCTGGCCGCCGCCGAGCGGCCGCGGCCCATGCGGGGTGAGCAAGCAGACCGACGTACCCGCCCGGATGCGCGACGGAACCGTGCTGCGCGCCGACGTCTACCGGCCGGACACCTCCGACCCGGTTCCGGTGATCCTCATGCGCACCCAGTACGGCAAGTCCGGCGCCCAGGTCCAGCCATCGCGTTACCAGAGTCCTGATTGGTTCGCCTCGCACTGCTATCTCGTTGTCATTCAAGATGTTCGGGGCCAGGGAGCATCCGGGGGAACCTTCAGCGAGTTCACCCACGACCGCGATGACGGGTACGACTCGGTGGAGTGGTCGGCCGCACTGCCGGGCTCGAACGGCAAAGTCGGCATGTACGGCTCGTCCTACGTGGGGGCCACCCAGTGGCTGGCCGCTACCGCGACTCCCCCGCACCTGGTGACCATCGTGCCCGCGAACACCGCCTCGGACTACTACGACGGCTGGATGTACGAGGGCGGGGAGTTCCGGCTGGCGTTCGTGCAGCCGTGGGCGATCGGGCTGGCCACCACCGCGGCCGAGAACCGGCGTGACGACACCACCACCGCGGCGCTGAAGGCCGCCGCGGCCGACTCGACCCGGTGGCTGGACTTCCTGCCCTACCGTGCCCTACCGCCCATGCAGCCCGCCAATCCTGCTGTGGCGCCGTGGTATTTCGACTGGGTAGCCCATTCGACGCGAGACGACTTCTGGCGGCAGTGGAGCATCCGTGACCGCTATCCGTCAGTCCGGGTGCCGGTTCTCGACATCGAAGGTTGGTATGACGCTTTCCTCGCCGGCGGCATCGAGAACTTCACCGGCATGGTCAATTCGGCCGGCACGCCCGAAGGCCGGACGAACCAGCGGTTGGTCATCGGGCCATGGGACCACGTGGACTGGGGCCGCCCGGGTTCGGAGCCGGCGCCGTCGCTCAAAGACATCGGACCTGTCGGCGAGACTCCGATCAATGAGCTGATGCTCGCCTGGTATGACCACTTCCTGAAGGGCGTCGACAACCACGTCTCAGGCAAGCCGCGGGTGGATTACTTCTTGATGGGCGCGAACCGGTGGAAGTCGGCGGACAGCTGGCCACTGCCCAACACCCAGTGGAGTCGCTACTTTCTGTCCGGGGACGGCCAGATCGATTCGCGCACCGGCACATTGAGCACCGCAGCGCCCGGTACAGACCAAGCGCCGGACCACTATGTCTACGACCCGACGGACCCCGCCCCCAGCGTGGGCGGACACTCGTGTTGCGGCGCGAAGTCCGGCCCACAAGGGCCTTACGACCAAATACCGGTCGAGCAACGGTCCGATGTGCTGGTCTACACCAGCGATCCGTTGTCGAGCGACACCGAAGTGACCGGACCGACGACCGTCGACCTGTGGGCATCGTCCTCGGCCATCGACACCGACTTCACGGCGAAGCTGATCGTGGTCAAGCCCGACGGCGACGCGATCAACCTTAACAACGGCATACTGCGTACGTCGTTCCGCGACTCGCTGTCCGACCCGAGCCCGGGCGTCCCCGAGCAACCCTACGAGTACCGCATCGCCATCTGGCCGACGAGTTACCTGTTCCGCAGGGGCGATCGGATCCGATTGGAAGTCTCCAGTAGCGACTACCCCCAGTTCGCGCCGAACCCGAACACCGGTGACAGGTTCGGGCAGAGCGCGGCGACGCTGCCCGCGACGCAGACGATCCTGCACGACGCAGCCCATCCGTCGGCCGTCGTGATTCCCGTGATCCCGGCCGGCGGCCCGGAGTCGGATCACGTCCCCCTGCGGTAGAGGCGTGATCAGCGGTCCAGTAGCTCCCGATCACTCGTGGACGCGGTGTCGGCGTCATCCCACGACGCCTCGCGCCCGACGAGATCGGCGACTACCGAATCCAATCCCATCACGACGGCGCTGATCAACAGGCACCCAATAAGCCAGGTGTCCGGCGGGATCGCCTTTGCAAGTCCGAGCAGAGCTTCCATCGCGGGTTCCGTTCTGACGTCCGTTGGGTCCCGCTCCCCCGACAAGCCCCAGCATGCATTCGATAGTTGAAAAGTCAGTTAATACTTGCACCTTAGCCAATCAAGATCACGGTACGCCACGCCGGACAGCAAGTTGGTGCCGCTGGGACATCTGGGGTGATCGTGCACGCCGACGAATATCACAGTCGGGCATCGCTTTCCGATGGCGATGAATTCATATCCCGCCCACCGGATGTGCCGCCGGAGTTTCGTGAAGCATTGCTCTCTAGCGCGATATGCGCACGCTGTTTCCTGTTCAGCAAATCAAACCCGCGACCGCGGGCAACCGTCGCGTTCGCCTCTGAAGACGGCCGGCGCGCGAAAGGAGCGCGCTCGTCGTCGTGGGCTGCGAGTTAGCGCGCGCTATTGAGCTGGAAGACAGGGCTTTTCGAACAGAAATTGCGTCACTATCGGGACGCGGAAGTTGGTGTTCATTGCCTGACCGGCGAGGGGGCGCAGCAACCTATGGGGCCACACCCGTGGCGAACGTCAGATCAGCGCGTTTGCCGCGCCGCGTCGGCAGCTGCACCGATGAAGATGGCATAGGCGGCCGACATCGCGATTTGATCGATCTTGTCGGAGTCACCGCCGAGCTCACGCACCTGGTCGGCGATCGCATAGCGGATCAGATCGACAGACGTCATCATGGGATCGCTCACCGGTTCTCCACTCTGGGTGCCAATTCTTTCTCGGCCGTCAGGCAGAGCCGCAGTGCCGCCGCCGCGAAGAGAACGACATGGACGACTTTGCCCAACGCGATCACCGTAGCTCCGATCTTCATCAAGTACCTGAGACCGAGCTTAGAGTTCAAAAGTTAGGTGGGCTAGCAGATTTGCAGAGCCGTAACAGTGAGATCGTGCGAGCAGGTCAGAGCTTGTAACCCGAGTCACGGTGACCAGCAGGAGACGGCACCGCGACGAAACTGTTGCCAAGGGAGCGGCTCTCGGTCACGTAGCAAGTAGAACGCACGACGGCTCCTACGCGCAGGTCTGAAGCCGGGTTCTCAATCCACCGCCTCAACCCAGAGCCTGACGGGCCTGTGCTTGGCCGGGCCGAGTTTGTCGACCGGCGGGGAATTTCGGCCCCATCCGAAACGCTCGGCACCGCGGCACGTTCATATCAGTCGCCGGATAAAGGGCAACAGCGCCTGTCGGTTGCTAATCATCGGGAAGGCGACTGCATTACCCGGCGTGACTCGATTTAACGCAACCGTGCGCTCAATGAGCTGTGGAGACCCCACGGTGGCTTTAGAATGCCCGCTCAAGGGCTTCGGCCGCTAAACCGTCGGACGTCGTCGAAGGATTCGAATGAGCCTTTTCAAATCTGCCGTCGCTGTGGACGGCAGCTGTCTGACTCTACCGATTCCGTGGAGTGTTATAGACGTTTCCGCGTCTATGACAGGGCTTGCCGGCCTTCTCGCGGGATTCATGATCAGCGCGCTCACGACACTCTTGTCCATGAAACGTGACAGTACCGCGCTTTTTCTATTCGGCGTTAAGCACGCCACCGTCTTGCTAGCGGTGGGAATTATTATTCTGGGCCTCGACGCATATCTTTTTGGATCCACTGCCGCAACGCGACCGGCACAGATCGACGGCGCGTGGCCTGAGGCTCATTCGGTGTGCCAACGCGCGTGGATCGGGTTCATGCCGGCTACCGGCTTGCTTACCATGGGAGCAGTGGTGCTTGTAGCCGGCTTGTCTTGGATCGTCGTTTGCCATGGTGAGCCAAAGGAAATTCACTGGCTGGCAACATTTTCAAATTATGCGATGGCGCTCGTGGCGGTGGGGTCGCTAGCTTTACTCACGTATGGTGCAGGCGCATTCACCGCCACAATGCACGACTACAACAAAGCTCCCGAAGGCTGGCGGTATCCGACCCAGGCGCTGATCGTGATCTATTTTTTGATAAACCTCGGCTACTACATATACAAGATGGTTGCGGTCAACATTTTTCTGCCGAGGAAGAGTCGCGCAAAGTCATCTGACACGACTACACCAAACCCGCCGCCTACGGCAGTCGACTACGATCCAGACGATTGCGTTCGCGCTAAAGTAGGTCAGGCAGCGATAGCTGTCACCGTTTACCTCACGGTGGCGATGGCGTTCACGCTGTTTACCGCATTGCGTCCCCGGGACGACGGCGCAGTCGAGTGGGACTATATCGGTTACTGGGGTGGAGTATTCCTGTGTGCCATCGCCCCGGGAATCATTTTCTGGCTCGTTGTACGAGCAACACCCGGAATGAATGAGGAGCACGCCTTGACTCCGGTCCACTCCTCCCCGGCCACTGCCGACGAGCACGGTTGATGAGTCGTCCGCGAGTATCCGGCGAGTCGGACCTCACGACATCTGTGCGGGCGGGGGTGTGTGAGTTCACGACATAGGTGACAGATGAGTCGCGACATGGGTGACACTACGAACGACCGCTGATGAGTCGCGTCATAGGTGACAGTCACGGGCTATGTCCAAAGCCCGCGTCGTGGTCCTCGAAGTCGTCTCCGGAAACCTGTCAGTGACCGCTGCAGGCCGACAGTAGGGGCTCTCGCGGCAACACGTCTATCGGCTCACGCCGCCACCCCGGTTCTCATCCTGGTCACCACGACCATCGTCACCGTCGTCAGCAAACCAGCCACCAACTCATCGCCAGCCACACCATCGACCCCACCCGAAATACTGGCGCAACCAACAGAAAAGCCCCGGCCAAGTGCCGGGGCGATCTGTAACCGATGACTCGACTCATCACATTGTGCGGGCGGGGGGACTCGAACCCCCATGCTCTTTCGAGCAATGGCACCTAAAGCCATCGCGTAAACCAATTCCGCCACGCCCGCAGGAGACGCCGAGTTTACCGCGAGCCCCGTCTCGAAATCTGTCGGTGTGCATGTCTAGCTTCGAACGTGAAGCAGAAAGGCCGGACAGATTCGCACCTCTGAAGAGTTCGCGAACGTACGGCGGTTGATTGCAGCAGGTATCAACGACTGCGAAATATCTCGTCGGACGGGCGTTCCCCGACCGACGGTCAGAGACTGGCGCTGCCGACCGCCGGCGAAGATGTGCCGCCCGACAGCCGACGCCCCCTGCGGGACCGTGCACGACTTCGATGCTCTACCCGTGAAGGACTACTGCTATCTCCTCGGCCTATACCTAGGCGACGGCTGTATTTCGAAAATGAATCGGGTATGGAAGCTCAGAATCTCGTTGGACAAGAAGTATCCCGGCATCATCGACAGCTGCCGTGCAGCCATCGACGCTGTGATGCCCAGACAACACGCGTCAGTTGATTGGCAACCGCAAGGATGTGCAGTCGTCGGCCTCTACTCCAAACACTGGCCGTGCCTCTTCCCACAACACGGTCCCGGGCTCAAGCACCGCAGGCCCATCAAGCTCGAGCCGTGGCAACTACAGCTCGTCGAGCAAGCCACTGAAGACTTCGTCCGAGGCCTGATCCACAGCGACGGATGCCGGGTCATTGCCAACGACCGTGGCGTCACAAGCATCCGGTACCACTTCACGAACCACTCCGAGGACATCCTCGGCTTGTTCACCGACGCCCTCGATAGGCTCAACATCCCCTGGACGCGATCGACCAAATACGTCGTCTCCATCTACCGCAAGGCGGCCACCGCGCGCCTCGACGAATTCATCGGACCCAAGTGCTGAGCATCACTCACCGGTGAACCCATAACCGCTGGCAGGGTACCGTCGTGGTGTGTCCACGACCCGCCGTCGTCGCTTCGCGCTGATCCTTTTGGTGATCATCGCTGCGTGCGGCTGCCTGGCGCTGGGCTGGTGGCAGTGGAGCAGGTTCGAGTCGACGTCGGGCACCTTCCAGAACCTGGGCTACGCCTTGCAATGGCCGATGTTCGCCGGCTTCTGCGTGTACGCCTACCGCAAGTTCATCCGTTACGAAGAAGACGGCGCACCCGAATTACCGGCGGACGCCGACTCGATCACCGAAATCCCCGCCGGACTGCTGCCCCAAAGGCCTACGGCCCAAGCCACGTCCGATGAGACCGACCCCGCAATGCGTGACTACAACGCCTACCTCGCCGAGCTGGCCGCGGCCGATAAGGCCACCGAAGATCAGAATAGGACCACCGCATGACCGCACCCGAGTCGCCGGAAGCCTCCACCGGCGTCCCGAACGAGACGATCCGCAAAGCCCTCAACGGCTACCGGCTGATGGCCTGGACGACGGGCATCTGGCTGATCGCGCTGTGCTACGAGATGGTGGTCAAGTACATCGTCAAGGTGGACGACCCGCCGACGTGGATCGGCGTGGTGCATGGCTGGGTCTACTTCATCTACCTGCTCTTCACCGCCAACCTCGCGGTGAAGGTGCGCTGGCCCATCGCCAAGACCATCGGGGTTCTGCTGGCCGGCACCATCCCGCTGCTGGGCATCATCGTCGAGCAGGTGCAGACCCGGGACCTGAAGACCCGCTTCAACCTTTGATCAGCGGGTCGTCGGAGAGCGCGAGCTCTTCCGGCGACCAATCCTCCGCCGCGGTATCGACCGCGGCGGGCAACGTCAGGGCGATCACGGCCGCCAGCGCCGCCACCCCCGCGGAGATGAGCAAGGCGATCCGAAGCCCCTGCAGCGATGGCACGGTATGGCCGGCGTAGGTGACGGTCATCGTCGCGAGTACGACACCGATGACCGCGCTGGATATCGAGGTGCCCAACGACCTGGCGAGCGCGTTGATTCCGTTGGCGGCCGCCGTCTCCGAGATGGGCACCGCCGCGTTGATGAGCGCGGGCAACGACGAATACGCGAAACCCACGCCGAGGCTGATCGCGATGTTGACCACCATCACCGCTGCCGGACTGCCGAGCAACCAGACCGCGCCCAGGTAGGCCGCGGCGATGATCGCCGCACCGCAGACCAAGGTGAACTTGGCGCCGCGGCGGCCGGCCAACCGGGCCGCAAGCGGGGAGGCGACCATCATCGCCAGCCCGCCGGGCGCCATCCACAGACCCGCCTGCAACATCGACTGTCCCAAGCCGTATCCGGTGCCGCGGGGCAGTTCGAGCACCTGCGGCGCGACCAGGGACAGCGCGAACATCGAGAAGCACACCAAGATCGCCGCGATGTTGGTGGTCAACACCGGACGGCGCAGCGTCGTTCGCAGATCGACCATCGGCGCCGTGGTCCGGAACTGCCACCGGGCGAACACGGCGAACACCACGACCGAGACGACGAACAGCGACAGCGTCGTCGAACTCGTCCACCCCCACGTCGACCCTTTTGAGATCGGCAGCAGCAGCGTGACCAACCCGGTGGTCAGCAGAACGAAGCCCAGCGGGTCGAACCGGTCGGCCGAGGTGGCCGGAATGTTGGGCACCAGGAAATAGAACATCAGCATCGCGACGATGCCGAGAACGCTTGCGCCCCAAAACAATGTGTGCCAATCAGCCTTTTGGGCGATCACCGCCGACAGCGGCAGACCCAGCGCGCCACCGACGCCCAGTGACGAACTGATCAATCCCATCGCGGAGCCGACCCGGTCGGCCGGAATCGCGGCTCGTAGCACGCTGATCGACAGCGGGATGATCGGAATGCCGAAGCCCTGCAGCCCGCGCCCCACGATGAACGGCAGCAGCGAGCTGGTCATCGCGGCGATCAACGATCCGACCGTCAGCGTCGCCGCACAGACCATCAGCATCGGTTTGGGCCCGTACATGTCGCCGAGGCGGCCGAACACCGGAGTAGTGACCGCGGCGGTCAGCAGGGTCACCGTGATCGCCCACGACGCGTTGTCCGGGCTGGTATGCAGCAGCATCGGAAGCTCGGGAATCAGCGGGATCATCAGCGTCTGCATGAGCGACACACTGATTCCGGCAGCCGCCAAGACGGCGATCAGAACCCCGGGGTGCCCCACCCGGACCGAGTGACGACCCATCCGGGCATCATGACACAGTTAGATGCGCTAGAAAAACGCCGCTCTCGCTCAGCCGACCAACGCGCGCAGCGCCGGAACGAGCAGCGCCAGGGCGCGACCACGATGCGATGCCGCGTCCTTTTCGGCGGGGGTGAGCTCCGCGGCGCTGCGGGTCTCCCCCTCGGGAATGAACAGCGGGTCGTACCCGAAGCCACCCGCGCCGCGCGGTTCTCGCGCGATCGCCCCGGGCCACTCGCCGCGTACCACCGCACTGTCCGCGTCGCCGGGACCCCAGACCAGTGCGCAGGCTGACACGAACGCCGCGGCGCGCCGCTCGTCGGGTACATCGCGCAGCTGGGCCAGCAGCAGCGCATTGTTGGCGCCGTCCTCGCCGTGCGTGCCGGCCCACCGCGCCGAGAGCACACCCGGCATCCCGTTGAGCGCGGCGACCTCGATGCCGGAGTCGTCGGCGACCGTCGGTAAGCCGGTGGCGGCGTAGCCATCTCGCGCCTTGGCCACCGCGTTCTCTTCGAAGGTGGCGCCGGTTTCGGGTGCCTCGTCGAAGGGCGGCACGTCGTCGAGCGACACCAGGGTCAGTCCGGACAGCCCGGCAGCGTCGAGCACCCGCCGCAATTCGGCCAGCTTCTTGGCGTTGCGGCTGGCGACCAATAGTTGTGTCAGCTCCCGAACGCCTTCTTCGACGGCGGACCCTCGGGCAGCACACCGGGATACGGAAGTTCGAGCGCCTCGCGCTGCACGGCGAACAACGTCTCGCACGCACCGAGCGCGGCGTCGAGCATTTTGTCCAGCGTCGAGCGCGGGAACGTCGCACCTTCCCCAGTGCCCTGGATCTCGACCAAAGTTCCGGTGTCGGTGGCGACGACGTTCATATCGACCTCGGCGCGCGAGTCCTCCTCGTAGGGGAGGTCGACGCGCACCCGGCCGTCGACCACGCCGACGCTGACTGCGGCGATGGCACACGACAGCGGGCGCGGGTCGGACAGTTTGCCGCCGGCGGCCAGGTAGGTGACGGCATCGGAGAGCGCGACGTACGCGCCGGTGATCGCAGCGGTGCGCGTCCCGCCGTCGGCCTGCAGCACGTCGCAGTCGATGGCGATGGTGTTCTCACCGAGCGCGGCCAGATCGATGCACGCCCGCAGCGAGCGCCCCACCAACCGGCTGATCTCCTGGGTCCGCCCGCCGACGCGGCCCTTCACCGACTCGCGATCCGATCGGGTGTGGGTGGCCCCCGGCAGCATCGCGTACTCCGCGGTCAGCCAGCCCTGCCCGGACCCCTTGCGCCAGCGCGGCACACCTTCGGTGACGCTGGCCGTGCACATGACCCGGGTCTCGCCAAAGGCGACGAGCACCGAGCCGGCCGGATGGGAGGTGAAGCCGCGGGTGATGGTGACCGGGCGCAGCTCGTCGTCAAGCCTGCCGTCTTGTCGTCGGGACATGAGGCAACCCTAATGGGCGTCAGTGCCGACGGATGTCGATGGTCTCCCCGCACACCACGGCGTGCACCGGTCCGTCGAACTCTGCTTTGGCCTCGGTGATCACATCCTCGCGGGACGTCCACGGCGGGATGTGGGTCAGCAGCAGCTCGCCGACACCGGCGCGCTTGGCCATCTGGCCCGCCTCGGTACCCGACAGGTGCAGGTGTGGGGGCCGGTCCGTTGCGTGCGTCCACGACGCCTCGCAGAGGAAAACGTCTGCACCGCTTGCCAGTTCGACGAGTGACTCACAAACGCCGGTGTCACCGCTGTAGACCAGTGTGGCGCCCGACGGGTCGGTGATCCGCATTCCGAACGACTCCGTCGGATGGGTCACCAGCCGCGGCAGCACGCTCAGCGCGCCGAACTGCACCGGCTGGTTGTCCTGCCAGTGACGGATATCGAAGATGTCGGAGAAGTCGTCGAGCTCGCCGCCGAGCGGCGACGAGGCCGCCGCCAACCGGGTCCAGGTGTCGCTCGGGCCGTACATGATGCCGCGGCCCTGCGCCGGGCTCGGGTGGTAGCGGCGCCAGACGAACAGGCCGGGCAGATCCAGGCAGTGGTCGGCATGCAGATGCGACAGCAGGACATGGACCTCGTTGGGGTCGGCGTAGCGCTGCAGCGCGCCGAGCACCCCACCCCCGAAATCGAGAACGAGCGGAGGCGTGTCCGGTGCCGTCAGCAGGTATCCGGACGCCGGCGAATCAGGCCCGACAACACTGCCGGAGCAACCGAGGACGGTGATTCGCACAGCCACTAGCTTGCCATGCCCGATAGTCGCAAGAGGAAAACATGACGGGTTTGTCAGAGAGAATCATTTCGTCGCGCCGACGTGACGCTGAACAGGGTGGACGCCGGTGATCGCCGGCCCGAGGAAGCGCGCCGCCAGAGCGGTGAACGCCTCGGGATCGCCCGTCGCCTCGAAGAGCCGGGTCGCTGCCGGAGCCTCGTGCGGCCGCAGCAGATCGCGCTCGGTCAGAACTTTCAGCAAGTCCTTGGCCGTCTCCTCGGCACTCGACACCAACGTGACCGAATCGCCCATTGCCAGCTGGATCAGCCCGGACAGCAACGGGTAATGGGTACAGCCCAGCACCAGGGTGTCGACCTGCGCGCGCTGCAGTGGCTCCAGATAACCCTCGGCCAGGTTCAGCACCTGCCGCCCGCTGGTGACACCGCGCTCGACGAAGTCGACGAACCGCGGGCAGGCCACCGCGGTGACGTCGGCGTCGCGGGCCGCCGCAAACGCATCCTGGTAGGCCCCGGACGCGATGGTCGCCTGCGTGCCGATGACGCCGATCCGCCCCGTGCGGGTGGTGGCAACCGCGCGCCGCACCGCGGGCAGGATCACCTCGACGACCGGGACGTCGTAGCGTTCACGCGCATCCCGCAGGCAGGCCGACGACGCGGTGTTGCACGCGATGACGAGCGCCTTGACTCCGCGCTCGACGAGGTCGTCGCCGATCGCCAGGGCGTGGGCGCGGACCTCGGGAATCGTCAGCGGGCCGTACGGCCCGTTGCCGGTGTCGCCGACATAGATGATGTCCTCGTCGGGCAGCTGGTCGATGATCGAGCGGGCGACGGTCAACCCGCCCACGCCGGAGTCGAAGATGCCGACCGGCGCGAAGCGGTCGCTCATGACGTCAGGCCGGGAAACTGCCCGGCCTTCTTGCGTTCCCGCGCTTTGCGTTCCGGACCCGACAGCCAGTAGGCGGCCAGCACGCCGGCGATCGCTCCGCACAGGTGGCCTTGCCACGACACCCCGCCGCAGGTGGTCAATTCGGGCAGCGCGCCCCACAGCACACTGCCGTAGACGAACAGCACCACGATGCCGGTGACGATCCACCAGACGTGCCGAGTGAAGAAGCCGAAGACCAGCAGGAACGTCAGCCAGCCGAAGATCAGCCCGGACGCGCCGATGTGGTTGGTCTCCAGCCCGCAGCCGACATTGCCGATCAGCCAGGTGCCCACACCGCCGACGACCCAGATGATCGCGGTGGCCCAGACGAAGCGGGCCATCCCGGTCAGCGTCACGAGGAAGCCGAGCACCAGAGCCGGCACGGTGTTGGCCGCCAGGTGCTGCCAGCTGGCGTGCAGCAGCGGAGCGAAGAGGATGCCCCACAGGCCGTCGGTCTCCAGCGGCCGGATGCCGTTGCGATCCAGGGAATGCCGGGACAACTGGTCGACGAGTTCGATGATGTAGAGCAGCGCGACGAACGACAGGATCGTGGCGCCGCCGACCTTCCAGGCCGGGGGCTTCTTGGGCTGCGGCGACGTCGCCGGGTAGGCATGCGGCTGATTCATCTGTGTCTCATTACCTCGTCTACGCCCAGAGCTGGCCTTCCAATGCCACCTCGGCTTCGTCAAGGCTACCGGTGGAGCACTCCTCCGGGGGTCGAGCTCGGGTCAGGCAGCGGCGCCGAACGCACCGGGCACCACGTCGCGGTAGGTCGGTATTCCGGCCGCCGACTCGGCAGCCAGCACAGCGACCAGCACCGCACGCGCCAAGCAGTCTGCCCCGGCCGCACCCAGCCGGGCGAGCGCCTTGGTCTCCGGCACCATCGACGATGGCGTATCGGGGTCGGGTGTCAGCTCGACGGCGCCGGTGGCCAACGCGAAGACGGTGTCGCCGTCCAGCGGGGTGTGCGCCGGGCGGATGGTGTGTGCCAGGCCGTCCTGGGCGGCGACCGCGAAGCGGCGGCACGCGGCCGGCGACAAGGCGGCATCGGTGGCGACGACGGCGATGGTGGTGTTCAACGGGCTGGATTCGTGGTCGAGTTCGGTGAGCGCGGCGACCTGGTCGGCGGGTGGTGGGACCAGCCCGAACTCGCCGATCAGGTGGCTCATCCACGGCAGTCCGGTGGCCGGGTCGACGACGTTGCCGGCACTGTTGACGACGACGATCGCGCCGACGGTCACTCCGGACTCGAGTGTCATCGACGCGGTGCCGACCCCGCCCTTGAGCACCGCGGCACGGGCACCGACGCCAGCCCCGACGGTGCCGGTTGCCACCTCGGCGCCGGCGGTGCTGGCCGCCGCGTACCCGAACTCGGCGGTCGGCCGGCACGCCCAGCCGCCGACCGGAAGATCGAAAATCACCGCGGCCGGAACTATCGGGACGACACCGCCGTCCATCGCGACTCCGCGGCCCTGCTCCTCCAGCCAGGTCATCACGCCGTCCGCGGCGGCCAGGCCGTACGCACTCCCCCCGGTCAGCACCACCGCGTCGACGTGCCGGACGCTATTGGCCGGGTCGAGCAGGTCGGTCTCGCGGCTGCCGGGCGCGCCGCCGCGGACGTCGACGGCGCCGACCGTTCCCGGTGGCGCGACGATCACGGTAGTGCCGCATGCCCAGCCGGCGCCCAGGGTCGCATCGTCGTCGAGGCGGTGGTGGTGGCCGACCAGGATGCCGCCGACGTCGGTGATCGACCCCATGGTCATCGGATCGGCTTTCCCATCAGGCCGAGCACCAGATACTCCTGCAGCACCGTCAGCCACTGGTACACGTCGAGGTGGCCGGCCAGCGGGTGGTCGGCAGGCAGCCGGTCGGGACCTTCCGGTCCGATCTCGAGCATGGCGCCCAGTGCCAGCCGGACGTCGTTGACCGCGGAAATCCAGGCGTTGGCGTCGTCCTCGGTGATCTCGAACCGACCCCCACCGTCCGGAAGGGTGTCGAGAAGCCGTTGCGCCGCAGCCTTTTTGGCGTCGATGATCTCCGGCTCGTGCAGACTGCGCAGCGCACCGTTGAGACTCTCGGCGGCCGCCGAGCCGGCCGGGTGATCGCGCTGTGGTTTGAAGAAGTCCGGCAGCAGGCGCCGCATCGTAGAGTCTTCGGGCGCCTGGGGGTTGCCAGCTCGGATTCCGGTGATCTGCTCCAACGGATCCGACGGCGTCGCCGCCTCCCGCTCGTCGAGCATTCCCTGCACCGAGGCGACCATGTTCTTCAGCAGCGCCGCCTCGTGAGGCGCCAGCGCCGAGCGGAACCGGGGACCCTCAGCGGTGTCGATCCGCTTCCATTTGCGCACGCGGTCAGCGGTCCTGCTGCATGGTCGCCCACAAACCGGCGGCATGCAGTTTGGACACGTCGACCTCCATGGATTCCCGGCTCCCGGCGGAGACGACCGCCTTGCCTTCGTTGTGAACCTGCAGCATGAGCTTGGTGGCGTGCGGCTCGCTGTAGCCGAACAGCTTCTGGAAGATGTAGGTCACGTAGTTCATCAGATTGACCGGGTCGTCCCAGACGATCGTGACCCAGGGGGTATCGACAGCAGCGACGGATTCAGTGCGTTGCTGCCCGCTGGCGTCCGGCCGGGTCGGAGCTGCTTGCGAACCCATGCGACCAAGGATAGCGAGCCGCATCCACCGCTATCCAGCCCGGCGGGTGGCCGTTACGGTTGCGCTGTGACCGCCGCCCTGCTGACGGACAAGTACGAGCTGACGATGCTCGCCGCTGCGCTGCGTGACGGCTCGGCCGAACGCCGCACCACCTTCGAGGTGTTCGCGCGCCGACTGCCCGAAGGCCGCCGCTACGGAGTCGTCGCCGGCACCGGTCGATTCTTGGAAGCCTTGGGCGACTTCATCTTCGACGACGAGGCGCTGGCGCCGCTGCGGTCCTTCCTCGACGAGTCGACGCTGGACTACTTGCGGGATTTCCGGTTCACCGGCGACGTCGACGGCTACGCCGAAGGCGAGCTGTATTTCCCCGGCTCCCCGATACTGTCGGTCACGGGCACCTTCGCCGAATGCGTCTTGCTGGAGACGCTGGCACTGTCGATCTTCAATCACGACACCGCGATCGCTTCGGCGGCCGCCAGGATGGTCAGCGTGGCGGCCGGCCGCACGCTGATCGAAATGGGGTCGCGGCGGACCCACGAGCAGGCCGCGGTGGCGGCGGCCCGCGCGGCCTACATCGCCGGCTTCGCCGGGACGTCGAACCTCGAAGCCAACCACCGCTACGGCATCCCGGCGATGGGAACCAGCGCGCACGCGTTCACGATGCTGCACACCACTTCTGACGGCCCAGACGAGAAGGCCGCATTCCGGGCGCAGGTCGACGCGCTGGGCGTCGGGACGACACTGCTCGTCGACACCTACGACGTGACGGCGGGCGTGGCCAACGCGATCGAGGTCGCCGGCACCAGCCTCGGCGCGGTGCGCATCGACTCCGGCGACCTCGGGGTGCTGGCCCGCCGGGTGCGCGCCCAGCTGGACGATCTCGGGGCCACCGGCACCGAGATCGTGGTGTCCGGCGACCTTGACGAATTCTCGATCGCCGCGCTGCGGGCCGACCCGGTCAACACCTACGGCGTCGGAACGTCGGTGGTCACCGGCTCGGGCGCCCCGACCGCGAGCATGGTGTACAAACTCGTCGAAGTCGACGGGCTTCCCGTGCAGAAACGCAGCAGCCGCAAGGAGTCTCACGGCGGGCGCAAGGCAGCACTGCGCCTGTCCCGGCCGACGGGCACGATCACCGAGGAGGTCATCCACCCGGTGGCGGCCCCACCCGAGGTGACCGAACCCGCGCGGGTGCTGACCGTGCCACTGGTGCGCGACGGTGAGCCGCTGGCGGCCGCCGACCTGACTGCCGCACGCGAGCTGGTGGTGCGTGGGCTGCGCAGCCTGCCCTGGGAAGGCCTGGCCCTGTCTCAGGGCGAGCCGGCGATCCCGACCCGACAGGTGCCGGTGCGGTCACGGTGAGCGACGATGATGTGCCGCCGGTGACCGACTTGCTGGCGACGGCGGTGGCCGCACTCGGCGGTGCCGAGCGCCCCGGCCAGGTGCAGATGGCCGAGGCGGTGGCCAAGGCGTTCGCCGACGGTGAGCATCTGGCAGTGCAGGCCGGCACAGGAACCGGAAAGTCGCTGGCGTATCTGATCCCGGCGATTGCCCGTGCGGTGGAGAAGGAATCGCCCGTCGTGGTGTCCACCGCGACCATCGCGCTGCAACGCCAGCTCGTCGACCGCGACCTGCCTCGGCTGGTCGACGCGCTGGCCGGGAAACTGCCCCGGCGGCCGAAGTTCGCACTGCTCAAAGGGCGGCGAAACTATCTGTGCCTGAACAAGATCCATAACGGAGCAGACGAACCAACCGATGCCCCGCAGGAAGAACTGTTCGAACCGGTCGCGGCGAGCGCGCTGGGCCGGGATGTCGCGCGCTTGACGGCGTGGGCATCGTCGACCGAGACCGGCGACCGCGACGAGCTCACCCCCGGCGTTCCCGACCGGTCCTGGTCGCAGGTCAGCGTCTCGGCCCGGGAATGCCTCGGGATGGCTCGCTGCCCGTACGGCACCGACTGCTTCTCAGAACGCGCCCGCGGCGAAGCCGGCCGAGCCGAGATCATCGTCACCAACCATGCCCTGCTCGCCATCGACGCCATCGCCGACGCAGCGGTGCTGCCCGAGCACGAGTACCTCGTCGTCGACGAGGCCCATGAACTGGTGGACCGCGTGACCTCGGTGGCCACCGGTGAACTGACCCCAGCACCGCTCGGCGTTGCCACCCGGCGGATCTCCCGCCTGGTCAGCCCGATGCTCGTCCAACGGATGGAGGCGGCGGTGGCGACGTTCTCCTCGGCGATCCACGATGCGCAGCCAGGCCGGCTGGACTACCTCGACGAGGAGCTCGCCACCTATTTGACCGCGCTGCGAGACGCGGCCACCGCCGCCCGCGGGGACATCGATCCGGCGCCCAAGGACCCGAAGGCCGCTGCGGCGCGCAACGAGGCGATCGCGGCACTGACCGAGATCGGCGACACCACCGGCCGGGTGCTGGACTCGTTCGTGCCGGCCATCCCTGACCGGACCGAGGTGGTGTGGCTGGACCATGAAGATAACCGGGGCACACTCCGGCCGGTGCTGCGGGTGGCGCCACTGTCCGTGGCAGGCCTCCTGCGAACTCGGCTATTCGACAGTGCGACAACGGTTTTGACCTCGGCAACGCTGACCGTCGGTGGCTCGTTCGACGCGATGGCAGGCGCATGGGGCCTGGGCGACGGCTTGAAGTGGAAGGGTCTGGACGTCGGCTCCCCGTTCGAGCACGCCAAGTCCGGCATCCTCTACGTCGCCGCGCACTTGCCGCCACCGGGCCGGGAATCCGCCGGCTCCCCCGAGCAGGTCGAGGAGATCGCTGGCCTCATCGAGGCCGCCGGCGGGCGCACCCTCGGGTTGTTCTCGTCGATGCGTGCCGCCAAGGCCGCGACCGAGGCGCTGCGCGCGCGGATCGACACCCCGATCCTGTGTCAGGGCGACGACAGCACCGCCGCTCTGGTCGAAAAGTTCGCCGCCGACCCCGAGACGTCGCTGTTCGGCACCCTGTCGCTGTGGCAGGGCGTCGACGTACCGGGACCGTCGCTGTCATTGGTGCTCATCGATCGCATCCCGTTCCCGCGGCCCGATGATCCCCTGCTCACGGCGCGGCAGCGGGCCGTCGCAGCGCGCGGCGGCAACGGGTTTATGGCAGTCGCCGCCTCGCACGCCGCTCTGCTGCTTGCCCAGGGGGCGGGCCGGCTCCTGCGTCGCGCCGACGATCGGGGCGTCGTCGCGGTGCTGGACTCCCGGATGGCGACCGCGCGGTACGGGGGCTACCTGCGCGCGTCGCTGCCGCCGTTCTGGTCGACCACCGACCCCGAGCGCGTCAAACAAGCACTTCAGCGCCTTCGAGACGGGGTCTCGCCGTGAGTTGGCATCGGTAGCGGCAGCCGGACGGCACTATGGTGAGAGCAAATTTCGATGCCTCGGAGAGGGTGGATCCCATGCGCCGACACCTCGCACGCCTGCTCGCGATCGCGAGCGTCGCTGCGGTGCTGGCCGGCTGCGGTACGACGATCTCCGGCAAGGCCGTGTCGGTGTTCGACGATCCGTTCAAAGTCGGTGGCCTGCAGGCGGTCGACGGGGCCAGCGGATTGCGGTCGAACGCCGAAGAACCGACGCGCAAGGTCTCGCACGGCGACGGCGGCAAGGACGACGAGATCGCCGTGCAGTCGATCAGCGATTTGGAAGCGTTCTGGAAAGACGCCTACAAGGGCACGTTCGACGGCGAATTCCGGCCCGTCAAGGAACTGATCTCCTGGGACTCCAACGACTACGACGGCGAATTCTGCGGCGACACTACCTCCGATCTGATCAACGCCGGCTTCTGCGAGGACGACAACACCATCGGTTGGGATCGCGGCGTATTGCTGCCGGCTCTGCGACAAGCCAATGGCGACATGGCAATCACGATGGTGTTGGCCCACGAATACGGGCACGCCATCCAGAAGATGGCCAAGCTCAACAAGAAGGGCACCCCGACGCTGGTCGCCGAACAGCAGGCCGACTGCTTTGCCGGCGTCTACATGCGGTGGGTGGCCGAAGGCAGTTCGAAACGGTTCACCCTCAGTACCGGTGATGGTCTGAATAACCTTCTCGCCGCGATGATTTCGTTCCGCGACCCGCTGCTGAGCCAGGACGACTACACCGACAGTGGCGACGAGCACGGCTCAGCGTTCGAACGAATCTCGGCCTTCCAGTTCGGATTCACCGACGGCCCGTCGTCGTGTGCCGCCATCGATGCGCAGGAGATCGGTCAACGTCGCGGCGATCTGCCGATCGAACTGCAGCGGGATCAGACCGGCGAATGGCCGGTCACCGAGGAGTCGGTTCGCTCGATCATCGAAGCGATGAACATCTTGTTCGCACCGAAGAACCCGCCCAAGCTCAGCTTCGATGCCGCCGCGACATCGAAATGCCCTGACGCGCGGCCCAGCACGCCGGTGTCGTTCTGCCCGGCCACCAACACGATCGCGGTCGACCTGCCGGGGTTGGAGAAGATGGGCGCCTCCAACGAGGGTCAGGACAACGTTCTGGTCACCGGCGACAACACCGCGTATTCGGCGCTGGTGTCGCGCTACATGCTCGCGCTGCAGCACGAGCGCGGCGGCCTGGTGCTGGACAATGCCGAAGCCGGCCTGCGCACCGCCTGCCTCACCGGCGTGGCCACCACCAAGTTGTCTAAAGAGGTCACCACGCCTGACGGCAACACCGTCGCGCTGACGGCCGGCGACATCGACGAGGCGGTGTCCGGTCTGCTCACCAACGGCCTGGCCGCCAGCGACGTCAACGGGGAGTCGGTGCCTGCCGGGTTCAACCGCATCGACGCCTTCCGCATCGGCGTGCTGGGCGATCAAGACCGCTGCGTCAAGCGCTTCCCGTAGGCCTTGCGGTGAAACCGCACTGAGAGCGACCTTTTCGCAGGCACATTCTTCGCTCTCAGTGCGGTCTCAACGCCCTAGATCTTCTTGGTGACCCCGTACCAGGACAGAATCGCGTCACCCTCGTCGGTGGACTTGCTCAGCGTGGCATACGAGCGGATGAACGACTCCCCCACGCAGCCATCGATTTTCACGTGGAAATTGCTGATCGACACCCACGGCCGGTCGCCCTTGTACTGCTTCTTGGTCACCGGCACGATGTTGATGATGCCGGGCTTGAGACCAACCGTGATCGCCCCGCCGATGCTGCCGCCGACACCGGGCAGCAAGCCCTCGGCGGCGTTGTTCGGGAAGTCCAGTCCGATGATGCCGAGCGAGGTGTTCGCCCCGATGGTGCCACCGAGGGCGACACCGTTGGACGTGCTCATGTCGATGCCGCAACCGATCTGGTAGCCCACCTCGAACACACCCCTCGGGTTCTCACCGGGCCCGTCGAGCGCGCCGTTGAAGATGCCGCTGACGGTGTATTCCCGCGAGGAGATGGCGGTGGTCAGCGGTGCGATCGGCATCTGCACCTCGTCCTTGGCCGAGATCGTCAGCGTCCATCCATCAGGCGACTTCGTGGTGGCCGGCGGAGTGGAGGCCACCTTCCCGTCATCGACCGGCGGCGCGGCCGGGTCGGCGGCGGCAACGGGCTGAGCCAGGTCGGGGCCGCCGGGATCCGGATCGGCCGAGGCTGGTGCCGGAGCGACCAACAGGGTGCCCACCAGCGCCATCAGCGCCGCGCGACGAACAAACACTGCCCCGAACACCTTCCCGGATGCCGACGGTCCGCCCCGATGCGGGACCCCTCGACGTTCCTGTTGGGAACCTACAGGTGGCTCCCATGCCCTGCTAACCGGTTCCGGAACTCTCGGCGTTACGCAAGGGTGACCAGGCCGAGCTCGTTGTCGCCGGCCAGCAGCGGGTGATGCGGCAGCACCCGCACCGTGTAGCCGACCGAGCCGGCCACCGGCAGCGGCGTGGTCGTCGAGAAGACATCGGCTCCGCCGTCACCGGAACCTGAGTGCACCATGTCCACGGTGATGGGGTCCTGCAGCGAGTCCGCGGCGTCGACGCGGCCCAGAACCGCCTGCACATCCACCTCGTCGGGTTTCAGCCCGGCCAGCGCGACGGTGGCCGTCAGCGTCAGCTCCGACCCCAGCAGCGGGGTGTCCGGCAGGCCGGTGCTGTCCACATCGGTGATCTGAATATTCGGCCAGGCTTCGCGGACGCGCTGCCGGTAGGCCGACAGGTCGCGGGCCGCCCCGAACGGCAGGCCGTCGATCGGCGCGCTGGTGCGACGGAACGACTGTGCGGCAGGCGCGTAGTACTTCTCGGTGTAATCGCGCACCATCCGCGATGCCAGCACCTTCGGCCCGAGCGCCTGCAAGGTGTGCCGAACCATCTCCACCCAACGAGTGGGCACACCCTTGTCGTCGCGGTCGTAGAACGTTGGGGCGACGGAGTGCTCGAGCAGGTTGTAGAGCGCGGCGGACTCGATGTCGTCGCGGCGGTTCTCGTCGGCCAGACCGTCGGCTGTCGGTATCTCCCAACCGTTTTCGCCGTCGTACCACTCATCCCACCAGCCGTCGCGGATGGACAGGTTCAGTCCGCCGTTCAGCGCGCTCTTCATGCCCGACGTGCCGCACGCTTCCAGCGGTCGCAGCGGATTGTTCAGCCACACATCGCAGCCCCAGTACAACTGGCGGGCCATCGACATGTCGTAGTCGGGCAGGAAGGCGATGCGGTGACGCACCTCCGGCCGATCGGCGAACCTGACGATCTGCTGGATCAGCGCCTTGCCTGCGTCGTCGGCGGGGTGTGACTTGCCCGCTACGATCAGCTGCAGGGGCTTGTCCTTGTCGAGCAGCAGCGCCTCGAGACGCGCCGGATCGCGCAGCATCAACGTCAGGCGCTTGTAGGTCGGGACGCGGCGGGCGAAACCAATGGTCAGCACGTCTGGGTCGAAAGCCGTTGCGATCCAGCCTAATTCGGCCTCGGATGCGCCGCGCTCCAGCCACGACCGGCGCAGCCGCAGCCGGACATCCTCGACGAGCAGCGCACGCAGCTGGGAGCGGATCCACCAGATGTGGCCGGTGTCGACCTGCTGCAGGCGAGCCCAGACGTTGGGTTCGCGCAGCGCCTCGGTGGAACCGGCCAGCTCGCGACCGAGCTCCAGCCACTGCGGGGCCGCCCAGGTCGGTCCGTGCACACCGTTGGTGATCGAACCGATCGGCACCTCCGCCGGATCGAATCCCGGCCACAACTCGTCGAACATCGCCCGGCTGACCCGCCCGTGCAGCAGCGACACCCCGTTGGCACGCTGCGCCAACCGCAAGCCCATGTGCGCCATGTTGAACTTCGACGGGTCGTCCTCGGCGCCGAACGCAAGCACCCGCCCCACCGGAACCTCCGGCAGCAAGCCGGTTTTCCCGTCGTCGCCGAAGTAGGACTGCACCATCTCCACCGGGAACCGGTCGATGCCGGCGGGCACCGGTGTGTGGGTGGTGAACACCGTGCTGGCCCGCACCAGGGTCAGGGCGGTATCGAAGTCGAGGTTCTGCTCGGAGATGTACTCGCGGATCCGCTCGACACCCAGGAAGCCGGCGTGGCCCTCGTTCATGTGGAACACATCCGGGGCGGGCAGACCCTCGATGGCGGTGAACGCACGGATGGCCCGCACGCCGCCGATACCGGCCAGCAACTCCTGCTTGATGCGGTGATCCTGGTCGCCGCCGTAGAGCCGGTCGGTGACGTTACGCAGATCGTGTTCGTTTTCGGGGATGTCAGAGTCCAAGAGCAGCAGCGGAATCCGCCCGACCTGCGCCACCCACACTCTGGCCCGCAGCACCTTGGCGTCCGGCATCGCCAGCTCGACCAACACAGGAGCGCCGGCCGCATCGGTCAGCAGCCGAAGCGGCAGGCCCTGCGGATCCAGCGACGGATAGTTCTCGTGCTGCCAGCCGTCGGCGGTCAGTGACTGGCGGAAGTACCCGGACCGGTAGTACAGGCCGACGGCAATCAGCGGCAGCCCCAGATCCGACGCAGACTTCAAGTGATCACCGGCCAGAATGCCCAGACCGCCCGAATAGTTCGGCAGCACCTCGGCGACACCGAACTCCATCGAGAAGTACGCGATGCCGGTCGGCATCGATGTGGGGTCCTGCTCCTGATACCACATCGGCCGGCTCAGGTAGTCGTCCAGATCCGCGGCGAGCTGGTCGAGGATGGCGAGGAACTGCTCGTCCTCGGCGAGCTCATCCAGCCGCGCCGGGGCGACCGCACCCAGTAGTGCCACCGGGTCCTGTCCGGTCTGCAGCCACAGTCGCGGATCGATCGAGGCGAACAGATCTTGGGTCGGCTTGTCCCATGACCAACGCAGGTTGGTGGACAACCGGCCGAGGGCTGCGAGCCGCTCGGGCAAATGGGCACGGACCGTGAATCTGCGGAGGGCCTTCACGCGTTCTTACCTTACTGAGGTTCTCCCCGCCGTTGAGCGGCCGTGGCCTTCTTGCCCCCACATTCATTCCGAGCACTACGGTGTGAAGAGAGCGCGATGCGGTTACCCCGAGGGTCAAGGACTCTCACGACCGGTGCGGCGACAACGGATGTCGCTGTGCCACGACAACGAGAAAACCGACTCAAGCCGGCGCGGAGCAGACCACGCCGCACAAAGTCAGGAATGGAGTGGTTGGGTGCCCGGTCGTATCGAGATCGATGACGTCGCGCCCGTTGTGTCCTGCGGTACCTATCCGGCCAAGGCGGTCGTCGGCGAAGTCGTGCCGGTCGCCGCGACGGTGTGGCGAGAGGGGCACGACGCGGTCGCGGCGACGTTGGTGGTGCGCTACCTCGGAACAGCCCACCCCCAGCTGGGCCAGAACCCGACTCGGCGGGTCAAGGCCCTCGAGGGAGCCGAACTGACGGAGGCGTCGCCCGCCGTCAGCCGGGTGAAGCCTCAGCTGTATCCGATGGAATTGGGCCGCACACCCGACCTCTTCCACGGCCAATTCGTGCCCGATCGGGTGGGGCTGTGGACATTCCGGATCGACGGGTGGGGCGACCCGCTCACCACCTGGCGGCACAACGTCACCGTCAAACTCAACGCCGGCCAGGGCGAGTCGGAACTGAACAATGACCTGATCGTGGGCGGCAATCTGCTGGCCCGTGCGGCCACGGGTGTGCCGCGTGATCGCCGTGCGCCGTTGTTGGCGGCCGCGGCAGCGCTGCGCGAGGCCGGCGATCCGCTGACCCGTGCGGCACTGGCACTTTCCCACGAAGTCACCGATCTGCTGGCCCAGTTCCCGCTTCGGGAGCTGGTCACCCGGGGGACCACCTACGGAATCTGGGTGGACCGACCGATGGCGCGGTGCAGCGCCTGGTACGAGCTGTTCCCGCGTTCGACCGGTGGTCGCGACGAAGACGGCCGGCCGGTGCACGGCACGTTCGAGACGGCGGCAGCAGCGCTGCCGCGAGTGGCGTCCATGGGCTTCAACGTGGTGTATCTGCCGCCCATTCATCCGATCGGCAAGGTGCACCGCAAGGGCCGCAACAACACCGTGACGGCCGAACCCGGCGACGTGGGGTCGCCGTGGGCCATCGGCAGCGACGAAGGCGGCCACGACGCCATCCACCCCGACCTCGGGACGATCGACGACTTCGACCGGTTCGTCGCCGCGGCCCGCGACAACGGGCTTGAAGTCGCACTGGATCTTGCGCTGCAATGCGCCCCGGATCACCCGTGGGCCAAAAATCACCGGGAGTGGTTCACTGAACTGCCCGACGGCACGATCGCCTACGCGGAAAACCCGCCCAAGAAGTACCAGGACATCTACCCGCTGAACTTCGACAACGATCCCGGCGGCCTCTACGACGAGGTGCTGCGGGTTGTTCAGCACTGGATGGACCACGGCATCAAGATCTTTCGGGTCGACAACCCGCACACCAAGCCACCGAACTTCTGGGCGTGGCTGATCAGTCAGGTCAAGGCGATCGATCCCGACGTGCTGTTCCTGGCCGAGGCGTTCACCCGACCCGCCCGGTTGCACGGCCTTGCGAAACTCGGCTTCACGCAGTCGTATTCGTATTTCACCTGGCGCACCGCCAAGTGGGAGCTCGAGGAATTCGGCCGGGAGATCGCCGAACACGCCGACTACACGCGACCGAACTTGTTCGTCAACACCCCGGACATCCTGCACGAAAGCCTGCAACACGGCGGCCCCGGCATGTTCGCGATCCGGGCGGTGCTGGCCTCGACGATGGGCAGTTCGTGGGGCGTGTACTCCGGCTACGAACTCTACGAACACCTGCCGGTGCGGGAAGGCAGCGAAGAGTACCTGGACTCCGAGAAGTACGAGCTGCGGCCGCGCGACTTCGAGGCAGCGCTCGCCCATGGGCAGTCGCTGGAGCCATTCCTGCGGCGGCTCAACGAGATCCGTCATCTTCACCCCGCGTTGTGCCAGATGCGCACGATCACCTTCCACCACATCGACAACGACGCGCTGCTGGCCTACAGCAAGTTCGACCCGGTGTCGGGCGACACCGTGCTGGTGGTGGTGACGCTGAACGCCTTCGGCCCGGAGGAAGGCACCCTGTGGCTAGATATGGCCGCTTTGGGTATGCAGCCCTATGACCGCTTCTGGGTGCGCGACGAGATCACCGGGGAGGAATACCAGTGGGGGCAGTCGAACTATGTGCGGCTGGAGCCGGCCCGAGCCGTCGCGCACATCCTGAACATGCCGTTGGTACCGCAGGAGCAGAGAGCAAGTCTGCTGCGCCGGGAGTGACGGGAACGACGAAGGAGCCTTGGCAATGACGAGAACCAAGAAACTCGCCAGCCCGAACCTGGCGCCCGACCCCGGCGAGCTGGGCCGGCTGGTCTCGGGTACGCACCACAGCCCGCACAGCATCCTCGGCGCGCACGAATACGACGACCACACAGTGATCCGTGCGCTCAAGCCGCATGCCGAGGAAGTGGTGGCGTTGGTGGGCGGCGAGCGCCACCCGATGGCGCATATCGACTCCGGTGTGTTCGCGGTGGCGTTGCCGTTCACCAACCTCGTCGACTACCGGCTCGAGGTCACCTATCCGGGCGGGCACACCATCACCGTCGCCGACGGCTACCGCTTCCTGCCCACCCTGGGCGAAATGGACCTCTACCTGTTCGGCGAGGGCCGCCACGAGCAGCTGTGGGAGATCCTCGGCGCACATCCGCGGTCGTTCACGACCGCTGACGGTGTGGTGGAGGGTGTGTCGTTCGCGGTCTGGGCTCCGAATGCCAAGGGCATCAACCTCATCGGCGAGTTCAACAACTGGGGCGGCAACGACGCCCCCATGCGGGTGCTGGGCTCGTCGGGCGTGTGGGAGTTGTTCTGGCCCGGCTTCCCCGTCGACGGGCTGTACAAGTTCCGGGTTCACGGTGTCGACGGGTCGGTCACCGACCGGGCCGACCCGTTCGCATTCGCGACGGAGGTCCCCCCGCACACCGCCTCCCGAGTGTTCGCCTCGGACTACACCTGGGATGACGCCGACTGGCTGGCCCAGCGAGCCACCCAGAACCCGGTGTTCGAGCCGATGAGCACCCTCGAGGTGCACCTCGGTTCGTGGCGACCCGGCCTGAGTTATCGCGAGCTCGCCGACCAGCTCACCGAATACGTTCTGGCGCAAGGCTTCACTCACGTCGAGTTCCTGCCGGTGGCCGAGCATCCGTTTGGCGGCTCATGGGGCTATCAGGTGACGTCGTACTACGCACCGACGTCGCGGTTCGGCACCCCCGACGAGTTCCGGCACCTGGTGGACACGCTGCACAAGGCCGGCATCGGCGTGCTCGTTGACTGGGTGCCCGCCCACTTCCCCAAGGACGCCTGGGCATTGGGCCGGTTCGACGGCACACCGCTCTACGAGCACTCCGACCCTCGCCGCGGCGAGCAGCTCGACTGGGGCACTTACGTGTTCGACTTCGGCCGTGCCGAGGTACGCAACTTCCTGGTGGCCAACGCGCTGTACTGGTTGCAGGAGTTCCACGTCGACGGCCTGCGGGTGGACGCCGTGGCCTCGATGCTGTATCTGGACTACTCGCGGCCGGAAGGCGGTTGGACGCCGAACATCTACGGAGGCCGCGAGAACCTCGAGGCGGTGCAGTTCCTGCAGGAGATGAACGCGACCGTCCACAAGAGCCACCCGGGCATCGTCACGATCGCCGAGGAGTCTACCTCGTGGCCCGGGGTGACCCGTGCGACGAACCTTGGCGGCCTTGGCTTTTCGATGAAATGGAACATGGGGTGGATGCACGACACCCTGGACTACATCAGCCGCGACCCGATCTATCGCACCTATCACCACGGCGAGCTGACGTTCTCGTTGCTCTACGCGTTCAGCGAGAACTTTGTCCTGCCGATCAGTCACGACGAGGTGGTGCACGGCAAGGGCACACTGTGGGGCCGGATGCCGGGCAACGACCATGTGAAGGCGGCCGGTCTGCGCAGCCTGCTGGCCTACCAGTGGGCGCATCCGGGTAAGCAGCTGCTGTTCATGGGCCAGGAGTTCGGCCAACGGGCGGAATGGTCGGAGGAACGCGGCGTCGACTGGTACCAGCTCGACGAGAACAGCTACTCCACCGGGATTCAGCGTTTCGTCGCCGACCTCAACGAGCTGTACCGCAGCCGTCCGTCGTTGTGGAGTCAAGACACCAAGCCCGAGGGCTATTCCTGGATCGATGCCAACGACTCGGCCAACAATGTGCTGAGCTTCCTGCGCTACGGCAGCGACGGATCGGTGCTGGCGTGCGTGTTCAACTTCGCCGGGGCCGAACACAGCAGCTACCGATTGGGTCTGCCGCACACCGGAACCTGGCGCGAGGTGCTCAACAGCGACGCAACGGACTACAACGGCACCGGGGTGGGCAATTACGGCGCCGTCGAGGCCACCGAGGAACCGTGGCACGGCCGGCCGGCGTCAGCGACGCTGGTGCTGCCGCCCAACGGGGCGATCTGGCTGGAGCCCGCGCCTGCCGAGAAGGGCTAGTACAGCGCGTTGGCCAGGTTGCGCCGGCCGGTGATCACATCCGGGTCGGCGGGATCGAACAGCTCGAACAGCTCGATCAACCGGGTGCGCACCTTGGTGCGGTCGTCGTCAGACGTCTTACGCACCAAGGCGATCAGGCGGTCGAAGGCCGGGATGACGTCCTGATTGAGGATCTGGACGTCGGCGGCGGCGAAGGCCGCCTCGATATCATCGGGAGCGGCATCGGCCACAGCCACCGCGTCGGGACTGTGCGCGGTAGCGCGTTGGAGGAACGTCATCTGGCGCAGGGCGCCCTTGGCTTCGGCGTGCTGCGGATCGGCATCGAGAATGGCCTGATACGCCGCCGCTGCGGCCGCGAAGTCGCCGGCATCGAGTAGTTCACGCGCCTGCGCCAGCGCCGGGTCGACGGCCGCTTCGTCTTCGGAATCGGCTGAGCCGGATAGCTTTCCGGCCGTCGCCTGCAGCAGCGAGTCGACCCAACGACGCAGCTGCTCGGGCGGTTGCGGCCCCTGGAAGCTGGCCAGCGGCTGCCCGCCTGCCAATGCCACCACCGTGGGCACCGCCTCGATGCCGAACATCTGGGCCACCCGGGGCACGACGTCGACGTTCACCGTGGCCAGCGACCATTTGCCGTTGTCATCGGTCGCCAAGGCGCCGAGAACCTCGGTCAGCTGCACCGAGGCGTCACTGCGGGGTGACCAGAGCACGACAACGACCGGCACGTGGCCGGACCGCACCAACACCTCGGCTTCGAAATTCGCCTCGGTGACCTCGACGCCGGCGCTCGGGGCGGCCGCACCGCCCGCGGGCTGCTGGGCGCGCTGTTTGAGGCCGGACAGGTCGACGGCACCGGCCAAAGCCGGGCCGATTGGGGGGCGAGGACGCGTCACGTTCCCAAGTCTGTCATGTCGTCGACGATGCCGAATCGAGTGGCTGACCTGAAGTCACAGAAGCCACTCCAGCACCCAATTTGGCCGTCCGATCAGCCCATATGAGGAAAATCACACTTCCGAGCGGCACGATGCTGCCCAGCAACGCCAGCAACCACGTGAACGCGCCCCACTTGTAGGCGAGTCCGGCCAGGAGAGCAGTGATCACGAACGCAATGAAGACCAGCCCATGGGCCATGCCGAACACCTTGACGCCGATCTCGGTGCGCGGGCTTCCCAGGTACTTGAAATACATCCCCACCAGCAGCCCGACCCAGCTCACCGCTTCGGCCAGCGCCACCAACCGGAACCGGCCGGCCGTGCTGCGGATGTCAAAAGTGCTCGTCATGCCGCCATTGTGCCGCAGCGGCGCGCCAGCTACTACGCCGCGTCGTTGACCCGACCCGGGCTACCCCTGTTCAGCCGGCGCGCAGGATCAGCGCGTCGCCCTGGCCGCCGGCCCCGCAGAGAGCGGCCACCGCGTAGCCCGAGCCACGCCGGGAGAGCTCCAGCGCCGCGTGCAGCGTGATGCGCGCACCGGACATGCCGATCGGGTGGCCGACCGCGATGGCGCCGCCGTTGCGGTTGACCCGCTCGGCGTCGACACCCAGTTCCTTGGTCGAGGCCAGCGCCACGGCGGAGAACGCCTCGTTGATCTCGATGACATCGAGCTGATCGAGGGTGATGCCCTCACGCGCGACGGCCTTCTTGATCGCGTTGGCCGGCTGCGACTGCAGCGTCGAGTCCGGACCCGCGACGACACCGTGAGCACCGATCTCGCACAGCCAGCTCAAGCCAAGTTCCTGGGCCTTGGCCTTGTTCATCACCACGACAGCGCAACCGCCGTCAGAGATCTGGGACGCCGAGCCGGCGGTGATGGTGCCGTCCTTGCGGAACGCGGGCTTGAGCCCGGCCAGCGATTCGGCCGTGGTGTTCGCGCGGATGCCCTCGTCCTCTTTGAACTCGATCGGATCGCCCTTGCGCTGCGGGATCTGTACCGGCACGACCTCGTCGGCGAACACGCCGTCCTTCCAGGCCGCGGCGGCCTTCTGGTGCGAGATCGCGGCGAATTCGTCCTGCTCCTGGCGGGTGAACTTGTCGGTGTCATTGCGCTGCTCGGTCAGCGCACCCATCGGCTGGTCGGTGAAGACGTCGTGCAGGCCGTCGTAGGCCATCGAGTCGAGCACGGTGACGTCGCCGTACTTGTAGCCCTCGCGGCTGTTGATCAGCAGGTGCGGGGCCTTGGTCATCGACTCCTGGCCGCCGGCGACGACGACGTCGAACTCACCGGCCCGGATCAGCTGATCGGCCAGCGCGATCGAGTCGATGCCCGACAGGCACATCTTGTTGATGCTCAGAGCGGGCACATCCCAGCCGATTCCGGCGGCCACAGCGGCCTGGCGGGCCGGCATCTGGCCCGCGCCTGCGGTCAGGACCTGACCCATGATCACGTACTCCACCAGCGACGCCGGCACGCCGGCCTTCTCCAGAGCCCCCTTGATCGCGAACGCGCCCAGGTCACTCCCGGAGAAATCCTTGAGCGAACCCATCAGCTTTCCGATGGGAGTCCGTGCTCCAGCAACGATCACCGACGTCGTCATACCTACCTCCAAGAGCGTTTCGAGCCGTCCCGATGCGGCTATCCACGGATCCCCCAGTGTTGAATCCGATGTGGTTAGGTTACCTTTGCGTTATGACCGCTGAGCAAGTTGACGCCCGTCCAGTTCTGGCCAGTGCGCTCGTCACCGCCGTCGACCATGTCGGCATCGCGGTGCCGGATCTCGATGCGGCCATCCAGTGGTACCACGAGCACCTCGGGATGATCCTGGTGCACGAGGAGATCAACGAGGATCAGGGCATTCGCGAGGCCATGCTGTCGCTGAAGAACGCGGCCCCCGACTGCGCCCAGATCCAGCTGATGGCGCCGCTCGACGAAACCTCGACCATCGCGAAGTTCATCGACAAGCGTGGTCCGGGCATCCAGCAGATGGCCTACCGGGTCAGTGATCTGGACGCCATCTCCGAGCAGCTCCGCGACCAGGGTGTGCGGTTGATCTACGACGCGCCGCGCCGCGGAACCGCGAACTCGCGGATCAACTTCATCCACCCGAAGGATGCCGGCGGCGTCCTGGTGGAACTCGTCGAACCGGCCGCGTCTCACTAAGTCTCACGACCACTTCCGGGTCGGCCCGCGGTTCGCGCGGTTGGCCCAGCACGCGGTGTGCCAGTGGCGCCGATCGTCCAGCGCAGCTTCACCGTCGTCGGCCCGCCACACGGCCACATGTGCGATGCCGGATCGTATTTCGTGGTCGCATCCCGGGCACCGATAGGTCTTGACGGCCCGCGCCGCCGGTATCGGTCGCACCTCATAGTCGAACCCGTCGGCACCCACCTCGACACGGCGCGGCAGCGGCAACGGCGGAAAACCGCTGTCCTTTCGGCTATGTGGCCGGCGCCGAGGCATCAGAACAGCCGAAACTCGTCGCTGTCCATCCCGCGCATGACGTCGTAATCCAAAGTAAGACAACGAATTCCGCGGTCGGTCGCCAGCGTGCGGGCCTGCGGCTTGATTTGCTGGGCGGCGAACACTCCGCTCACCGGCGCCAGCAGGCTGTCCCGGTTCAGCAGTTCGAGATATCGCGTCAGCTGCTCCACGCCGTCGATCTCACCGCGGCGCTTGATCTCGACCGCGACCGTGCGGCCCTCGTTGTCGCGGCACAGGATGTCGACGGGGCCGATCGCGGTCATGAACTCCCGTCGAACCAGGGTGTAACCGTCGCCGAGCAGCTCGATGTGCTCGGCCAGCAGCTCCTGCAGATGGGCCTCGACGCCGTCCTTCACCAGACCCGGATCGATGCCGAGCTCGTGGCTGGAATCGTGCTCGATGCTCTCGATGGTGATCCGCAGCTGCTCGCCGGCCTTGTTCTCCACCACCCAGATCGGCAGAGAGTCGTCCTTGGCCTCCTCGGTCAGCCAGCAGGGCGGGCTCATCCAGTTCAACGGCTTGTAGGCCCGGTCGTCAGCGTGGATGCTGACCGAGCCGTCGGCTTTGATCAGCAGCAGCCGGCGAGCTGAGGGCAGGTGGGCGGTGAGGCGGCCGAGGTAGTCGACGGTGCATTGGGCGATCACGAGGCGCACCGCACAAGCTTAGGGTCTGTGGCCCGCGGCGAATTAGGCTGACACCACCATGACTTCCCATCCGAGCCTTGCGCAGCGGTTGGGCCGGGTTCTGGAACGGGTGACCCGGCAGAGCGGCCGGCTGGCCAGCACGCCGGCCTACGGCTCGTTGATCCTGGGACGGGTCAGCGAAAGCCCGGCCCGCCGCCGGGTCCGCATTCAGACGTTGGTCACCGTGTCGCTGCTGACGGTGAATGTCATCGGCATCCTGGTGGCGGCGCTGCTGGTCAGCGTGGCCTATCCGGTACCCAGTGTGTTCACCGACGTGCCGCCCTGGCTGACCTTCATCGTCGCGCCGGCCTACGCCGCCGCCGCACTGGCGTTCGGCAGCTGGTGGATCACCACCCGCACGGTCAACGACCTCCGGTGGGCGGCCGAGGGCCGGCAACCGACCCGCGTCGACCAGCGCAACGTGTTCTTCACGCCGTGGCGGGTCGCGATGGCTCAACTGTCGCTGTGGGTGGTCGGCACGGTGGTGTTCACCGTGCTCTACGGGCTCTACGACACCGACTTCATCCCGCGGATCGCGCTCGTGACGGGCTTCGCCGGTGTCCTGGTGTCCACCGCCGCCTACATGGCGACCGAGTTCGCGCTGCGTCCCGTCGCGGCGCTGGCGCTGGCGGCCGGTCCGCCGCCGCACCGATTGGCACCCGGGATCATGGGGCGCACGATGACGGTGTGGATGCTGGGCTCCGGCGTCCCCGTGGTCGGTATCGGGCTCACCGCCCTGATCTCGCTGATCTTGGACAACATGACCAAGACGCAGCTGGAAGTCGCGATCGTGATCGTCTCGGTGGTCACGCTGGTGTTCGGCTTCGTCCTGATGTGGATTCTGTCCTGGCTCATCGCGACTCCGGTGCGCGTGGTGCGCACGGCGCTCAAACGCGTCGAGGACGGCGACCTCAAGGCCAGCACGGTGGTGTTCGATGGCACCGAACTCGGTGAGCTGCAACGGGGTTTCAACTCGATGGTCGCCGGGCTGCGGGAGCGCGAACGGGTGCGCGACCTGTTCGGCCGCCATGTCGGGCGGGAGGTCGCGGCGGCCGCGGAGCTGCAGCGACCACAGCTCGGTGGCGAAGAGCGCCATGTGGCAGTGCTTTTCGTCGACATCGTCGGATCCACCCAACTGGTCGCGACACTGCCACCCATCGAGGTTGTCGACCTGCTCAACCGGTTCTTCGCGGTGATCGTCGACGAGGTCAACAATCACCGCGGACTGCTCAACAAGTTCGAAGGCGATGCGACGCTGGCGGTGTTCGGCGCACCGGTCACGCTCGACAATCCGGAGGATGACGCGCTGGCCGCCGCCCGCACGATCATGCAACGACTCGAGCGCGAGGTCCCGGAATGCCCCGCGGGGCTCGGGGTGGCCGCCGGTCAGGTGGTGGCCGGCAACGTGGGCGCCAACGAGCGATTCGAATACACGGTGATCGGCGGGCCGGTCAACGAAGCCGCCCGACTGTCGGAGCTGGCCAAGTCCACCGAGCACCGACTGCTGGCCACGGCGTCGACGGTGGCCAATGCCGGCGAGGAGGAACGTTCCCGCTGGGTCCTGACCGAATCGGTGACGCTGCGCGGACACGAAGAGCCGACCCAACTGGCGGTTCCCGCCTGAGCGAGCCCCGATGGCCTGATGTGTGGGGTACCCGACCTGCAAGCCACTCCCCTGATCGGTCGGTCGCGGGCACTGTAGAGGCATGACCGTCAATGACGTAGCCAGCTGGAATATCCCGGACTCTGATATCTGTTCTGCCGCACTGCATTTGGTGACCGATGTGTCCCCGGCGTTCCTGACTAACCACTGCATCCGCAGCTATCTGTTCGGCCGCGAGCTGGCCGCCGCCGACGGGATGCGTGCCGGGATCGATTACGACGACGAACTGGTCTTCCTCAGCTGCGTGCTGCACGACCTCGGCATCACCGCCTACGGCGGCGGCGACCAACGCTTCGAGGTCGACGGGGCCGACGCCGCGGCACGCTTCCTGGGTGAGCGCGGAGTCGGCGACGACGCGGTGCGGACGGTATGGGAGACGATCGCCCTGCACACCAGCGTCGGCCTGGCCCACCGCTTCGGACCCGTCCATGCGGTGTCGCATCTCGGAATTGCGTTGGACATCAACGGATTCGACAAGACCAAATTACCGGAGGGATTCGCCGATCGGGTCCACACCGCGTGGCCGCGGCACGATTTGGGCTATGCCATCGCCGAGGCGATCGCTGATGACACGCGAGCCAACCCCAAGAAAGCTCCGCCCCTGACCTTCCCCGAGCACATTCACCACCTGATCAGCGGGGCGCCGGCGCCCACGTTCTTCGACTTGATCGGAGCATCCGGCTGGGGCGATCGACCGCTGCAGAGCGCGAGGCGCTGACTGCTCGACCACGATGTCGGTTTCCCGCTAGTGCTGTCGGTGCCGACGTGTAAAAGTCGAGATGTGCATGACGATTTCGACCGCTGCTACCGAGCCGTCCAGTCCAAGGACTCGCGGTTCGACGGCTGGTTCGTCACCGCGGTCAAGACCACCGGCATCTACTGCCGGCCCAGCTGTCCGGTGCGGCTGCCGCTGTCTCGCAACGTGAGCTTCTATCCCAGCTCGGCGGCCGCCCAGCGGGCCGGCTTCCGGGCGTGCAAGCGCTGCCGGCCGGACGCCTCGCCGGGATCGCCGGAATGGAACGTCCGCGGCGATGCCGTGGCCCGGGCGATGCGGCTGATCGGCGACGGTGCGGTGGACCGTGAGGGAGTGACCGGACTGGCGCGGCGGGTGGGCTACACCACCCGGCAGCTCGAGCGCATGCTGCAGGCCGAGGTGGGTGCCGGCCCGCTGGCCCTGGCCCGAGCACAGCGGGTCCAAACGGCACGGGTGCTGATCGAGACCACGGACATGGCATTCAGCGACATCGCGTTCGCAGCGGGCTTCGCCAGCATCCGGCAGTTCAACGACACCATCCGAGCAGCCTGCGACATGACGCCGACAGCGTTGCGGGACAAGGCGACTCGCCGTGACTGGTCCGAGACGGCGCCGGGCGGTCAAGCGCTGTCGCTGCGGTTGCCCGTGCGCACCCCGTTCGCCTACGAGGGCGTGTTCGGGCACCTGGCCGGCACCGCGGTACCGGGATGCGAAGAGGTGCACGACGGCGCCTACCGCCGGACGCTGCGCCTGCCGTCGGGGTCCGGGGTGGTGAGCCTGACGCCGCAGCCTGACCACGTGCGCTGCACGCTGGTGCTCGAGCAGGTCAAGGATCTGGCGACGGCCATTGCCCGCTGCCGGCGGTTGTTGGACCTCGACGCCGATCCGGAGGCTGTCATCGACGTACTCGGCGCCGACGCCGATCTGCGGGCAGTCGTGGCCAAGGCACCCGGGCAGCGGATTCCGCGGACTGTCGACGAAGAGGAGCTGACGGTGCGGGCCGTGCTCGGGCAGCAGGTGTCGACCAAGGCTGCGCGTACGCATGCTGGCCGGCTGGTCGCCGCCTACGGCACGCCGGTGACCGATCCGCACGGCGGCCTGACGCACACCTTCCCCAGTACCGCCCAGCTGGCCGATATCGACCCGGCGCATCTGGCCATGCCAGCCACCCGCCGACGCACATTGACCACGCTGATCGCGGCGCTCGGCAGCGGCGAGCTGACGCTGAATCCCGGATGTGACTGGGAGCAGGCCCGTCAGCAGCTGCTTGCGCTGCCCGGCATTGGGCCGTGGACGGCCGAGATCGTGGCGATGCGCGGCCTCGGCGATCCCGACGCCTTCCCCGCCAGCGACCTCGGCGTCCGACTCGCAGCCGAACAGCTTGGTCTGGTGAGCGAGGTACGAGCGCTGACCGCACACAGCGCGCGATGGCGACCGTGGCGGTCGTATGCCGTGCAGCACCTGTGGACGACCCTGGATCATTCCGTGAATCACTGGCCGCCGAAGGAGACGAAGTGACGACGACAATGCGGTATCGAATCATCGACAGCCCGGTGGGGCCGCTCACGCTGGCCGGCACGGGATCGACGCTGCGTCATCTGCGGATGGCGGACCAGACGCACGAGCCGGACCGCTCCGAGTGGGCCCAGTCCGACGACGAGATCTTCCCCGATGCGGTCGAGCAGCTCGCGGCGTACTTCGCCGGCGAACTGACCGAATTCGAGCTGGACCTGGATCTCGGCGGTACGGAATTCCAGCGCAAAGTCTGGGCGGCGCTGCGCACCATTCCTTATGGCGAGACGCGGTCGTACGGTGAAATTGCGATGCAAATCGGATCACCCGGCGCATCGCGGGCGGTGGGATTGGCCAATGGCCGAAATCCGATTAGCATTATCGTGCCGTGTCATCGGGTTATCGGTTCGACCGGCGGATTGACCGGATATGGCGGCGGAATTGACCGCAAGCGTGCACTCTTGGCGCTGGAGAAAAGCCGTATGCCGGCCGAACTCTCGCTATTCGATTGATAACCAGATACACAAATGCCTGTGCCCCCTAATCGAAATTAGGGGGCACAGGACTTAAATTGTGTTCGGCGGTGTCCTACTTTTCCACCCGTGTGGGTAGTATCATCGGCGCTGGTAGGCTTAGCTTCCGGGTTCGGGATGGGACCGGGCGTTTCCCTGCCGCTATGGCCGCCGTAACTCTATTCACTTTTCAGTGACCCCTGTGTGGGGGAAACTTAGTTTTGGTGGTGGGGTGCAGTCGTTTGACTGTGTGGATTGTGTGGTTGCGGGCGTTGATGTGCGTCTTTACAGTTTCCGAAACAATGGTTGTTTGTTTTGGTTGTTGTAAGTTTTCGGCCGGTTAGTGCCAGTTCCCTGAACACCTTGCGGTGCGTGTAGGTCTGGTCTATCGATCCCGTGGTCTGCGGGGGGCCTTATCCCACTGAATGGGTGAGAAGCCTGGTCTTGGAAGAGGTTTCCCGCTTAGATGCTTTCAGCGGTTATCCTGTCCGAACGTGGCTATCCAGCGGTGCCCCTGGTGGGACAACTGGTGTACCAGAGGTTCGTCCGTCCCGGTCCTCTCGTACTAGGGACAGGTTTCCTCAAGTTTCTGACGCGCGCGGCGGATAGAGACCGAACTGTCTCACGACGTTCTAAACCCAGCTCGCGTGCCGCTTTAATGGGCGAACAGCCCAACCCTTGGGACCTGCTCCAGCCCCAGGATGCGACGAGCCGACATCGAGGTGCCAAACCATCCCGTCGATATGGACTCTTGGGGAAGATCAGCCTGTTATCCCCGGGGTACCTTTTATCCGTTGAGCGACACCCCTTCCACTCGGGGGTGCCGGATCACTAGTCCCGACTTTCGTCCCTGCTTGACATGTCCGTCTCGCAGTCAAGCTCCCTTGTGCACTTGCACTCAACACCTGATTGCCGTCCAGGTTGAGGGAACCTTTGGGCGCCTCCGTTACATTTTGGGAGGCAACCGCCCCAGTTAAACTACCCACCAGGCACTGTCCCTGGACCGGATATACGGTCCGAGGTTAGAAGTCCAATACGATCAGAGTGGTATTTCAACAATGACTCCACCCACACTGGCGTGTGAGTTTCACAGTCTCCCACCTATCCTACACAAACCGTATCGAACGCCAATACCAAGCTATAGTGAAGGTCCCGGGGTCTTTTCGTCCTGCCGCGCGTAACGAGCATCTTTACTCGTAGTGCAATTTCGCCGAGTCTATGGTTGAGACAGTTGAGAAGTCGTTACGCCATTCGTGCAGGTCGGAACTTACCCGACAAGGAATTTCGCTACCTTAGGATGGTTATAGTTACCACCGCCGTTTACTGGGGCTTAAATTCTCCGCTTCACCCCCCAAGGGGAGTTAACGGGTCCTCTTAACCTTCCAGCACCGGGCAGGCGTCAGTCCGTATACATCGTCTTGCGACTTCGCACGGACCTGTGTTTTTAGTAAACAGTCGCTTCTCACTGGTTTGTGCCACCCCCCACCGCTGCCCACCGCACGGGTGATGACAGTAGGGGGTCCCCCTTCTCCCGAAGTTACGGGGGTATTTTGCCGAGTTCCTTAACCATAGTTCACTCGTACGCCTTGGTATTCTCTACCTGACCACCTGTGTTGGTTTGGGGTACGGGCCGTGTATACGCTCGCTAGAGGCTTTTCTTGGCAGCAAAGGATCACCGAATTCGCCTCACTCGGCTATGCATCACCTCTCAGGATATATGAAACGCGGATTTGCCTACGTTTCTCCCTACAGGTTTACCCCAGTATTACCACTGACTGGTACGGCTACCTACCTGCGTCACCCCATCGCTTGACTACTACCAGAGAAGGTCCCGCGCAGCCCCAGAAACCATCACCCCGAAGGGATCAGTGATTCTGGATTTGGGCGGTTAGTACCTCTGATTCATCAGGGACGCTTATACACGGGTACGGGAATATCAACCCGTTGTCCATCGACTACGCCTGTCGGCCTCGCCTTAGGTCCCGACTCACCCTGGGCGGACTGGCCTGGCCCAGGAACCCTTGGTCTTTCGGCGGGCAAGGTTCTCACTTGCCTTATCGCTACTCATGCCTGCATTCTCACTCCCACACCCTCCACAGCTCCATTACCAGGCTGCTTCACCGGTGTGCAGGACGCTCCCCTACCCAATACACAAACGTGTATTGCCGCGGCTTCGGCGGTGTGCTTGAGCCCCGCTACATTATCGGCGCACAATCACTTGACCAGTGAGCTATTACGCACTCTTTCAAGGGTGGCTGCTTCTAAGCCAACCTCCTGGTTGTCTCTGCGACTGCACATCCTTTTCCACTTAGCACACGCTTAGGGGCCTTAGCCGGCGATCTGGGCTGTTTCCCTCTCGACGCACGGAGCTTATCCCCCGCCGTCTCACTGCCACGCTTTCACTTACCGGCATTCGGAGTTTGGCTGACGTCAGTAACCTAGTAGGGCCCATCGGCCATCCAGTAGCTCTACCTCCGGCAAGAAACACGCAACGCTGCACCTAAATGCATTTCGGGGAGAACCAGCTATCACGGAGTTTGATTGGCCTTTCACCCCTACCCACAACTCATCCCCTCAGTCTTCAACCTAAGTGGGTTCGGGCCTCCACGCGGTCTTACCCGCGCTTCACCCTGGCCATGGGTAGATCACTCCGCTTCGGGTCCAGAACACACCACTACACCACACACTGTTGTGTGGATACGCCCTATTCAGACTCGCTTTCGCTACGGCTACCCCACCCGGGTTAACCTCGCGACATGTCCCTGACTCGCAGGCTCATTCTTCAAAAGGCACGCCATCACCCCACAACAAAGTCGAGGGCTCTGACGGATTGTAAGCGCACGGTTTCAGGTACTCTTTCACTCCCCTCCCGGGGTACTTTTCACCATTCCCTCACGGTACTAATCCGCTATCGGTCACTGAGAAGTATTCAGGCTTACCGGGTGGTCCCGGCAGATTCACAGCAGATTCCACGGGCCCGCTGCTACTCGGGAACAGTTCCACAGGAGCCGTGATGTTTTCAGTTACGGGGCTCTCACCCACTACGGCAGACCATCCCAGGCCACTTCACCTAACACCACGGTTTATCACTCCCGCCCCGGCCGGCAGACCGAAGACGAAACGTCCCACAACACCGCACACACAACCCCTGCCGAGTATCACATGCATACGGTTTAGCCATCCTCCGCGTTCGCTCGCCACTACTAACGGAATCACAATTGTTTTCTCTTCCTACGGGTACTGAGATGTTTCACTTCCCCGCGTTCCCCCCCGCACCCTATGTATTCAGGTACGGGTGACACGACATCACTCGTGCCGGGTTTCCCCATTCGGACATCCTCGGATCAACGCTCGGTTGACAGCTCCCCGAGGCATAACGCAGCCTCCCACGTCCTTCATCGGCTCCCAGTGCCAAGGCATCCACCATGCGCTCTTAAACACTTACAACACAAAAAACCAATTCGAAAAAAGAAATTGCACATCTTTGAACACACACAACAACACCAACCCCCAAAGAAGGTCAGCGCCTCATGCGTGCTAGATGCTCGCAACCACTATCCACAAATCAAACACCACACCCCACCACCAAAGTGGAGCAACAACAGCCCTCCTGAACCGCAGTCCAAGCAGAGATGGGTCTGTTGTCTCAAAGCCCAACAGTGTGTCTGGCAATTCTTCACGACCGGCATCCCCGCCGATCGAACGTTTGTTGTGCACCAAACCGACGCCCACTACAGGCGACGATTCCTCACGGCTCCAGTCAAGACCCAGTGTCTCAACCGTTTTCGTGGTGCTCCTTAGAAAGGAGGTGATCCAGCCGCACCTTCCGGTACGGCTACCTTGTTACGACTTCGTCCCAATCGCCGATCCCACCTTCGACGGCTCCCTCCCACAAGGGGTTAGGCCACCGGCTTCGGGTGTTACCGACTTTCATGACGTGACGGGCGGTGTGTACAAGGCCCGGGAACGTATTCACCGCAGCGTTGCTGATCTGCGATTACTAGCGACTCCGACTTCACGGGGTCGAGTTGCAGACCCCGATCCGAACTGAGACCGGCTTTGAAAGGATTCGCTCCACCTCACGGCATCGCAGCCTTTTGTACCGGCCATTGTAGCATGTGTGAAGCCCTGGACATAAGGGGCATGATGACTTGACGTCATCCCCACCTTCCTCCGAGTTGACCCCGGCAGTCTCTCACGAGTCCCCACCATAACGTGCTGGCAACATGAGACAAGGGTTGCGCTCGTTGCGGGACTTAACCCAACATCTCACGACACGAGCTGACGACAGCCATGCACCACCTGCACACAGGCCACAAGGGAACCGACATCTCTGCCGGCGTCCTGTGCATGTCAAACCCAGGTAAGGTTCTTCGCGTTGCATCGAATTAATCCACATGCTCCGCCGCTTGTGCGGGCCCCCGTCAATTCCTTTGAGTTTTAGCCTTGCGGCCGTACTCCCCAGGCGGGGTACTTAATGCGTTAGCTACGGCACGGATCCCAAGGAAGGAAACCCACACCTAGTACCCACCGTTTACGGCGTGGACTACCAGGGTATCTAATCCTGTTCGCTCCCCACGCTTTCGCTCCTCAGCGTCAGTTACTGCCCAGAGACCCGCCTTCGCCACCGGTGTTCCTCCTGATATCTGCGCATTCCACCGCTACACCAGGAATTCCAGTCTCCCCTGCAGTACTCCAGTCTGCCCGTATCGCCCGCACGCCCACAGTTAAGCTGTGAGTTTTCACGAACAACGCGACAAACCACCTACGAGCTCTTTACGCCCAGTAATTCCGGACAACGCTCGCACCCTACGTATTACCGCGGCTGCTGGCACGTAGTTGGCCGGTGCTTCTTCTATAGGTACCGTCACTTGCGCTTCGTCCCTACTGAAAGAGGTTTACAACCCGAAGGCCGTCATCCCTCACGCGGCGTCGCTGCATCAGGCTTGCGCCCATTGTGCAATATTCCCCACTGCTGCCTCCCGTAGGAGTCTGGGCCGTATCTCAGTCCCAGTGTGGCCGGACACCCTCTCAGGCCGGCTACCCGTCGTCGCCTTGGTAGGCCATTACCCCACCAACAAGCTGATAGGCCGCGGGCCCATCCCACACCGCAAAAGCTTTCCACCACAACCCATGAAGGCCGTGGTCCTATCCGGTATTAGACCCAGTTTCCCAGGCTTATCCCAAAGTGCAGGGCAGATCACCCACGTGTTACTCACCCGTTCGCCACTCGTGTACCCCGAAGGGCCTTACCGTTCGACTTGCATGTGTTAAGCACGCCGCCAGCGTTCGTCCTGAGCCAGGATCAAACTCTCCAAACAAAAACAACCCATCCACAGACAGGTGAATTCGAATCAGAACAATCTGACCAAAGCAAGACACCAAACACTTGGCATCAAAAAAACCACACCCCAACACGGGGGTATCAGAGCATGGCAAAAAACAACAACAAACAAAAACCACCAAACACACTATTGAGTTCTCAAACAACACACCCGGCCGACTGACACCCGCCAGCAGGCAACCCTGCCATCTTACTTGATGTTGTTGGCGTAGTCAACTTGCCACTGCCATCCCATTTCTGGGTCCGGCGCGGCTGGCCGACTGCCTACATTACACGCGTTCTATCTCAGCTCCAAGTCGCACAAGGTTTTCCACGAACAGCGGGTAGCCGCGGTCGATGTGGAACACGTCGTGAACTTCGGTTTCTCCGTCGGCGACCAGCCCGGCGAGCACCAAACCGGCGCCGGCCCGGATGTCCGAGCACCACACCGGCGCACTGGAAAGCTGCGGGATCCCCCGCACCACCGCGTGGTGGCCGTCGGTCCGCGCGTCGGCACCGAGCCGGATCATCTCCTCGACGAACCGGAACCTCGCCTCGAACACGTTCTCGGTGATCATCGACGTCCCGTCGGCGACCGACGCCAGCGCGATCGCCATCGGCTGCAGGTCGGTCGGAAACCCGGGGAACGGCAGCGTCGCCACGTTGCCGGCCTTCGGCCGCTCGTACTGCACCACCCGGAAACCGTTGTCGTGCTGAGTGACGGTGGCGCCGGCGTCGTGCAGCTTGTGCAACACCAACTGCAGGTGAGCCGGGTCCACCCCGGTGACCGCGATGTCACCGCGGGTCATCGCGGCGGCGATCCCCCACGTCGCGGCGACGATCCGATCCCCGATCACCCGATGTTCGGTGGGATGCAATTGCGGAACGCCGGTGATCGTCAGCGTCGACGTTCCGGCGCCCTCGATCTCGGCGCCCATCTGACAGAGCATTTCGCAGAGGTCGACAACGTCGGGCTCGCGCGCCGCGTTGTGGATCGTGGTGACACCCTCGGCGACAACCGCGGCCATCAAGATGTTCTCGGTCGCTCCCACTGACGGGAACTCGAGCTGGATATCCGCACCGTGCAGGCGCTCGGCGGTCGCCACCACGCAGCCGTGCTCGATCGTGCAGTCGGCGCCGAGCTGACGCAGCCCCGCCTGATGCATATCGAGCGGGCGCGATCCGATCGCGTCACCACCCGGCAGCGCGACCCGGGCGCGCTTGAGGCGCCCGACCAGCGGGCCCAGCACACACACCGACGCACGGAACTGGCGCACGGCGGCGAAGTCGGCTTCGAACTTGGGCTCATCGGGCGAGGTGATGCGCACGACCGATCCGTCGAGCTCCACGTTGGCGCCGAGACCGCGCAGGACCTCCGCCATCAGCGGCACATCGAGAATGTCGGGGCAATTGGTGATCGTCGTGGTGCCCTCGGCCAGCAGGCTCGCGGCCATCAGCTTCAGGACGCTGTTCTTGGCGCCCCCGACGGCGACTTCACCGGACAACCGGTTACCGCCGGTCACCACGAAACGCTCGCCCACGGGGAAGAGTTTAGTGGAGGCAACGCCCTGCACCGTGCCACCCGGCCGGTACGGTTTTACCCATGGCAGTACATCTGACCCGCATTTATACCCGTACCGGTGACGACGGTACGTCGGGACTGAGTGATTTCTCACGGGTCGAGAAGAACGACCCGCGGCTGGTCGCGTACGCCGACTGTGACGAGACGAACGCTGCGCTCGGAGTGGCCGTTGCACTCGGGCAACCCGCCGACGAGCTGCGCACGGTGCTGGTGCAGATCCAGAACGATCTCTTCGACGCGGGCGCCGACCTTTCCACCCCGGTGGTCGACAACCCGGAGTACCCGCCGCTGCGCATCACCGCGCCATACGTTGAGCGGCTCGAGGCGTGGTGCGACCACTACAACGAGAACCTGCCGGCCCTGAACTCGTTCATCCTGCCCGGCGGCACCGCCTTATCGGCCCTGCTGCACGTGGCGCGAACCGTGACCCGACGGGCCGAACGCTCGGCATGGATCGCTGTGAAGGCCTACCCCGACACCGTCAGCCCGCTGCCGGCGCGCTACCTCAACCGGCTTTCCGACCTGCTGTTCATCCTGTCGCGGGTGGCCAATCCCGACGGCGACGTGCTGTGGCAGCCCGGCGGCGCCAAAGCCGAAGGGCCCACGAAGAAGTAACTCAGGCGGTGCGGCGCCGCGCCCGCGGCGACGGACTGGACTCGACCCAGGATAGAAACGCCGTCAGCGCCCCGCGATCCAGCGCCATCTCGTATCCGCGCCAGCGGTCGAGGGTGGTGTCGTGCAGTTGGAGCACGACGATCGCGTCGGACATGATGTCGAACTCGTCGCCGCGCGGGCCGCGTCGGGAAATGACCTCCAGCCCACGCCGGCTCAGCCGGCGATCCGGCCACCAGCGCAGGCTCGACAACCGATAGAACCTGGCTTCGTCACCGCGATACCGGATGACCCCGTGCCGCCAGCCGTGGCCGCCGACCGCGGGGGTGTCCCGCAGGATCGCGGCGGTGCCGCCCTGCCGAAGCTTCCACAGCCGGTAGGTCAGCGCGACGACGACGAGAATCAGCACAGTGACCAGCGCGACCATGAAGATCATCGGCGCGCTCATCAGTCGCTGGCTCTCGGCTAGTCGATCTGGCCTAGGGCGCGCAGCCGCGCCCGTCCCCGAGCAGCGGTCGCCGGATCATCGGAATCGGCATCGGATTTCGCCGCATCCGCGTTGATCTCGGACTCGAACTCCGCGGACTCGGCGAGGATCGTCACGCCCTCCTCGGTGACCGACAGGAAGCCGCCGTCGACGGCGATGCGCAGATCGTCCTCGCCCTCCCGCTCGACACGGACCATCGCGTCCTCGACGAGCTGTGCGACGAGCGGGATGTGCCGAGGCAGGATGCCGATCTCGCCGGCGGTGGTGCGGGTGAAGACGAACGTCGCCTTACCCGACCAGATCTTGCGCTCGACGGCGACGATGTCGACGTCCAATTCGGCCATCTCACATCACCTTTCGCGTCGTGAAGGTCACAGCTTGGCGCCGAGGCTCTCGGCCTTCTTCGCCAGGTCGTCCAGGCCACCGATCAGGAAGAACGCCTGCTCGGGCAGGTGGTCGAACTCGCCCTTGGCCAGCTTGTCGAAGGCCTCGATGGTCTCCTTCAGCGGCACGGTCGAACCCGGCTGACCGGTGAACTGCTCGGCCGCCATCATGTTCTGGCTCAGGAAGCGCTCGATCTTACGGGCGCGGTACACCAGGACCTTGTCCTCTTCGGAGAGCTCGTCGATACCGAGGATCGCGATGATGTCCTGAAGGTCCTTGTAGCGCTGCAGGATTCGGATGACTTCCTGGGCGACCCGGTAGTGCTCGTCACCAACCACGCTCGGGTGCAGGATCGTCGAGGACGACGCCAGCGGGTCCACCGCCGGGAAGATGCCCTTGGAGAACACCGCACGGGAGAGCTCGGTGGTGGCGTCCAGGTGCGCGAACGTGGTGGCCGGAGCCGGGTCGGTGTAGTCGTCGGCGGGCACATACACGGCCTGCATCGAGGTGATCGAACGACCACGCGTCGAGGTGATGCGCTCCTGCAGCTCACCCATCTCGTCGGCCAGCGTCGGCTGGTAACCCACGGCCGAAGGCATACGACCCAGCAGGGTCGAGACCTCGGAACCGGCCTGGGTGAACCGGAAGATGTTGTCGATGAACAGAAGAACGTCCTGGCCCTGCTCGTCGCGGAAGAACTCGGCCATGGTCAGCGCCGACAGCGCGACGCGCATACGCGTGCCCGGCGGCTCGTCCATCTGACCGAACACCAACGCGGTGTCCTTGAGCACGTTGGCGTCCGCGAGCTCGACCCACAGGTCGTTGCCTTCACGGGTGCGCTCCCCCACGCCGGCGAACACCGAGGTACCGCCGAAGTTGCGGGCGATGCGGTTGATCATCTCCTGGATGAGCACGGTCTTGCCCACGCCGGCACCACCGAACAGGGCGATCTTGCCACCACGCACGTACGGGGTCAGCAGGTCGACGACCTTGAGGCCGGTCTCCAGCATCTCGGTGCGGGGCTCGAGGTCGGCGAAGGCCGGCGGCTTGCGGTGGATCGACCAGTGCTCGAAGTCCTTGCCGTAGCCGGGATCGTCGAGGCAGTCACCCAGAGCGTTGAACACGTGGCCCTTGACGCCGTCGCCCACGGGCACGGAGATCGAGGCGCCGGTGTCGCTCACCTCGACGCCGCGAACCAGGCCGTCGGTCGGCTGCATGGAGATGCAGCGAACCAGGTTGTCACCCAGGTGCTGGGCAACTTCCAGCGTCAGGGTCTTGGCGAGCGCACCGAAGGTGATGTCGGCGTGCAGCGCGTTGAAGAGTTCGGGCACCGAGCCGCGCGGGAACTCGACGTCCACCACGGGGCCGGTGATGCGGACAACGCGTCCGGCGGTCTTGGTCTCTACGGCAGCAGTCATTCTCTCTTCGCTTCCTATCGGGCCTATTTCGCGTCGGCCAGCGCGTTGGCGCCGCCGACGATTTCGCTGATTTCCTGAGTGATCTGCGCCTGACGCTCGCGGTTGGCCGCCAGCGTGAGTGCCTTGATCAGATCGTCGGCGTTGTCGGTCGCCGACTTCATGGCGCGTCGGCGGGACGCCGACTCCGACGCCGCCGCCTCGAGCAGCGCCGCGTACACGCGCGTCGCGATATAGCGCGGCAGTAGCGAGTCGAACAATTCCTCGGCGTTGGGCTCGAACGAGAACAGCGTCTGCGGGCCGGAATCCTCTTCACCGACGTACTCGACCACCAACGGGGCGATCCGCAGCGCGGTCGCGGTCTGCGACAGCATCGACCGGAACTCCGTCGAGACGATGTGCAGCTCGTCGACACCGAGGATGCCGTCGGCTCCGGCGTCGTCACCCTCGTCGTCGACACCGGACATGAACGCCGTCACCAGGGTGTCGGCGATCTCCTTGGCGTTCTCGTATTCGGGACGCTCGGAGAAGCCGGTCCACGACTCCACGACCTTGCGCTGACGGAAGTTGTAGTAGCCCAGCGCTTTCCGGCCGACGACGTAGAGCACCGGATCCTTGCCCTCTTCCCGCAGCAGCGAGAAGAGCTCCTCGGCACGGCGCAACACGTTCGCGTTGTAGCCGCCGCACAAGCCACGATCCGACGAGACCACCAGCACACCGGCCCGCCGGGGGTTCTCCCGCGCGACGAGCAGTGGGTGGTCCAGTGCGCTGGCACCCGCCAGTTCGGTGAGCATGCTGGTGATCTGGCTGGAGTAGGGCCGAGCCGCATCAACGCGGGCCTGCGCCTTGGCGATCCGCGACGTGGCGATCAGCTCCTGGGCCTTCGTGATCTTCTTGATCGACGAGGCGGAGCGGATACGACCGCGTAGTTCGCGAAGTGTGGCTGCCATTTTCTTATAGCTCTTCTACTAGTTCTTTTTGGGCGCCGGCTTTTTGACCTTGACGGATTCCTTCTCCAGGTCATCGGGGTCCAGTGCCTCGGCCTCGTGCTCGTCGGCGACAACGGAGCTGCCGTCGGAGGCGGCGAAGCCCTTCTTGAACTCGTTGATGACGGAGACCAGCTTCTCCTCGGCCTCTTCGGAGAGTTTCTTGGATTCCTTGATACCGCTGAGGATCTCGGAGTGGCTGGCCTTGACGTGCTCGAGGAACTCCGACTCGAAGCGCGAGACGTCTTCGGCCGGAACGGAATCCAGGTGCCCCTGGGTGCCGAGGAAGATCGCGACGACCTGATCCTCGACGGGCATCGGGCTGTACTGGGCCTGCTTGAGCAGCTCGACCAGGCGCACACCGCGGTCCAGCTGTGCCTTCGAGGCGGCGTCCAGGTCGGAGGCGAAGGCCGCGAAGGCCTCCAGCTCGCGGTACTGCGACAGGTCCAGACGCAGCGAGCCCGCGACCTCTTTCATGGCCTTGATCTGAGCGGCACCACCGACGCGGGACACCGACACACCGACGTTCACGGCCGGGCGCACACCCTGGTTGAACAGATCCGACTCCAGGAAGCACTGGCCGTCGGTGATCGAGATGACGTTGGTCGGGATGAACGCCGAGATGTCGTTGGCCTTGGTCTCGATGATCGGCAGACCGGTCATCGAACCGCCACCGAGCTCGTCCGACAGCTTCGCGCAACGCTCCAGCAGACGGGAGTGCAGGTAGAAGACGTCGCCGGGGAATGCCTCGCGGCCCGGCGGGCGGCGCAGCAGCAGCGAGATCGCGCGGTAGGCGTCGGCCTGCTTGGACAGATCGTCGAACACGATCAGCACGTGCTTGCCGTTGTACATCCAGTGCTGGCCGATGGCCGAACCCGTGTAGGGCGCAAGCCATTTGAAGCCGGCGGCATCCGAAGCCGGGGCCGCGACGATGGTGGTGTACTCCATCGCGCCACCCTCTTCGAGGGCCCGCTTCACCGAGGCGATCGTGGTGCCCTTCTGGCCGATCGCGACGTAGACGCAGCGCACCTGCTGCTTGGGATCGCCGGTCTCCCAAGCTTCCCGCTGGTTGAGGATGGTGTCGACGCAGACGGCGGTCTTGCCGGTCTTGCGGTCGCCGATGATCAGCTGGCGCTGACCGCGGCCGATCGGGGTCATCGCGTCGATGGCCTTGATGCCGGTCTGCAGCGGCTCACCGACGCCCTGACGCTGCACCACCGACGGCGCCTGCAGTTCAAGCTCGCGGCGCTCCTCGGCCTCGATGTCGCCCTGACCGTCGAGCGGCTGGCCCAGCGGGTTGATGACGCGGCCCAGGAAGGCGTCGCCGACCGGGACCGAGAGCACCTCGCCGGTGCGCTTGACCTGCTGGCCCTCTTCGATCTTCTCGAACTCACCCAGGATGACCGCGCCGACGCTGTGCTCGTCGAGGTTCAGCGCCACACCGAGGACGCCACCGGGGAACTCCAGCAGCTCCTGGGTCATCACCGAGGGCAGACCCTCGACGTGGGCGATGCCGTCGCCGGCGTCGATGACGGTGCCGATCTCCTCGCGCTCGGAGTCCGCCTCGAAGCTCGAGACGTAGTCCTTGATGGCGCCCTGGATGTCGTCAGCCGAGATTGTCAACTCTGCCATGGCTTTTCGTCTTCCTGCCTTTGTTTTGGGTCTTGGGTGGTTCGGGCTTTTCAGCCGGATCAGTCGGGCAATTTGGTCACAGCTGCGGCGAGCCGCGAGGACAACGTCCCGTCGATCACCTCGTCGCCGACGGCGACCGAAAGGCCGCCCAGCAGTTCAGGATCGACATTCAGCTGTACCGAAACTGGGTGGTTGTAGATGCGGGTCAGCACCTCGGTCAACCGGGAGCGCTGCTCGCCGCTGAGTTCGGCGGCCGAACTCACCTGAGCGACGACCTCGCCGCGGCGGGCGACGGCCAGCTGAGCCAGTGCCAGCACGGCTTCGTCGGCGCGGCTGCCGCGCAGCAGGCTGATGGTCTGCACGAGCAGTGCGGTTGCGGTCGCGTTCGCACCGGTGCCGTCACCGAGGATTTTGCGCAGCAACTCGACCCGGCCGGCCGCCGGCGCGGAGTAGTCGCCGAGAAGCGACGTCAGCCGGGGCTGCTGATCGAGGACACGGGTGAAGCGGAAGAGCTGCTCCTCCACCTCGTCGGCCTGGTTGTCGCGTTCGGCGCGGACCAACAGAGCCAGCCGCGCGACGTGCTCGACAGCGTCGACCAGATCCTCGGTCAGCGACCAGCGCACCGAGGCCGCGGTTTCCAGCAGCGTCAGGGTGTTGTCCCCGACCTTGCCGTCCAGCAGTTGGTGGACGAGCCGCTTCTTGGCGTCGACCTCACCGGAGGCCTCGGCCAGGTGGCGGGCCAGGATCGGTTCGCGGATCAGCAGTCCGGTGACGGCGGTGAGCTCATCGGCCAACGTGGACAGGTCGTCAGCGGACAGGCCCGACGACACCTCGTCGAACTTCCCCACGACCTCGGCCTGCGCGGCCCGGCTGGCCGAGCGCAGCTCCGAACCGGTCTCCGGCGTGAAGGCGGCCGGGGCCATCGAATCCAGTTCGTCGAGGAACCGGTCGACGGTGGCCGACTGCGCCTGCTCGTCGGCGACGTGGGCGCGAACCAACTCGCCGGCGCGCCGCACCGACTCACTGCCGAGGTCCTGGCGCAGTTGCCGGATCAGCTGGGCACGCAGCAACTGAACCTGCTGCGCGCCTTGAACTTTGATTCGCTCCACCTCGACATCGGCCTGCGCGCGTAGCTGCTCGGTGATGCCCTGGGCATCGGTCCGCGCCTCTTCGACGATGCGCTTGGCCTCAGCCTTGGCCTCATCGACCCGCTTGGCGTGATGCTTGTCGGCGTCGGCCACCCGCTGGGAAGCCTTGGCGCTCTCGTCGAGCTGAGTGCGCACCGCCTCCTTCTGGTTGGCCATCATGCGCTTCAGCGGCGGCACCACGTACCGCCAGATGATCGCGACGATGACCGCGAAGCCGATGAGCTGTCCGATGAAGGTTGACATGTCCTACCGTCCCGACGCCGTAGACGCCGACTCGCTGGAGACCTCGACACCAAGGACGCGACTGGCCAACGTGGCCGACAGAGAGTCCACCGACGACCTCAGGTCGTCCGAGATGGCATCGCTCTGCTGCTTGAGCTGATCCGCCGCCTGCTGCAGGGTGGCTGCCGCCTCCTCGCTGGCGCGGGCACGGTGCTCCTCGACGATCTTGCGACCCTCGGCCCGGGCCTCATCGCGGATACCCGACGCCTCGGCGCGGGCCGCAGCCATCTCCTTCTGGTAGTCGGAGTCGGCGGCGGCGTCGAGCTCGGTGGCCTTGCGGTTGTCCTCGGTGGTCTTGGCGACCATCTTCTCGCGCTCACCGAGCACCTTCTGGACCGGCGGCACGACGAACTTGCCGATCACGCCCAGCACGATCAGGAAGATCGCGAGTACGAAGAAGAAGGTGCCGTTGGGGACGAGGAAGTTCGACGTTCCGCCTTCCTCGGCCGCCAACAGGGTGACGCTGTGCTCCCCCATGCCGACTAGGAAGCGCCAGGCGTGGCGAACACGAACAGGGCCATGAACGCCAGGTTGATGAAGTACGCCGCCTCCACCAGACCAACGGTGATGAAGAACGGGGTGAACAGCCGGCCCTGGGCCTCAGGCTGCCGGGCGATGCCGGAAATCAGGGCGTTACCGGCGATGCCGTCACCGATACCGGCGCCGATGGCGCCGCCGCCCAGAATGAGGCCGCCGCCGATCAGGGCGCCCATAACGATCTGTGGGTCTGCCATTCCTTATCCTCCTTGGTTGCTGGTAGGAGCCCTACCAGGTGAGTGGGTGGTTCGGGGGTCGAACACGTCTATTAGTGGTGATCCTCTTCCAGTTCCATCGACTGGCTGAAGTACAGGATGGTCAGTAGCGCGAAGATGAACGCCTGGATCAGGCCGACGAACAAGTCGAACGTCTTCCAGATCGCGTTGGGCGCCCACATGATGTACGGCGGGAACAGCGCGATCAGCGCGACCATGATGCCGCCGGCGAAGATGTTGCCGAAAAGTCGGAGCGACAACGAGATCGGCTTGGCCAGTTCCTCGACGAGGTTGATCGGGGCGAGGAACGCGACGTGGCCCTTCAGCAGCTTGACCGGGTGGCCGAGCAGACCGCGGCGCCAGATGCCGGCAGCGTGGTAGCAGAAGAACACGAACAGCGCGAGCGCCAGCACAAAGTTGATGTCGGCGGCCGGCGGCTTGAGCAACTCGTGCGTGCCACCGTCGGCGGTTCCGTACTGGACGGGCAGCACCGAGATCCAGTTGGCGATCAGGATGAAGATGAACAGCGCCACCGCCAGCGGCAGCACGAACGGGGCGATCTTCATGCCGATCGCGGATTCGATCTGGCCGCGCATCTGGGTGGTCAGCGTCTCCCACAGCAACTGCACGCCGCTGGGCACCCCGGTCGAGGTGACCTTGGCCCGCAGCACGAACGCCAGCGCGATCACGATCACCGCGGCGATCGCCGTCGCCATGATGGTGTCGACGTTGACCGTCAGACCCAGCCACTTGGCGGTGTCGTGGTGGCCGACCTCGATGGCGGCCTCGGCGAGGATTCGTTCACTCATCGCGTGGTCAATCCTTCGGTGCTTCGTCAGCGGAGCCGGCAGCTCCGGGGCTTGCGATCACGTCGGCGTCGGTCTCACCGGTGCGGATCTTCTTCCACACCGGCAACGCCGTGCTCAAAACCAGGAGAACCTGGAACAACGCCAGGCCGAAGAGGACGCCCAGACCGAGCGGGCGGAAGATGATGGCGATGGCCAGGCCGATCGTCGTGATCACCAGCAGCCGGGTCGCGGAGTTCAGCGCCATCTTGCGCTTGAGCGGATGATCGCCTGCGGTGATCGACTCGACCGACCGCTGGACCAGAACCGCGTTGATCAAGCCGAGCGCCAGGCCCACCCCGAAGAACACCCCGAACAGCAGGTAGCCGGCCAGCGCGGCCAGAACCACCGCAAGCGCGGTCAGGGCAGCACAGATCGCAAGGAGCCGAACGGGCCGGAAGGCAACGGACGGGAACACCAACGGCGCATCTTGCGCTGGTGTCGTCACAGGTTCACCTCAATCTTGCGTTCTGGGGAGCCGGTCATCGAGTGATTCGTCGTCCTGGTCCGCCGAGCGTATCGGAGGGCGACAGGCGCGCTGGAATCACCCAAGGGGCAGCTCCCTTTGTCGGTCGTAAATCGGCGCCGATCGGGCGTGACTCCGATGGGCCGGGCCGGCAACCCGCGAGGTTTCTTCGGGTTCTGCCAGTAACGTACCACATGGTAGACGGCTAAAAACACGTCTACTACTCACTGTCGTAAAGTGCCTCGTAATCGTCATCTCGACGCCGCAAAAGCGGGATCAGGGTGACCACGATGGCGACCACGATCGCGGCCAGCATGACCGCCCCGGTGTATCGCGGGTCGAAGAAAATGGTGGCGGCCGCACCGAACGCGATGATGCCCACCCACAGGTAGATCAGCAGGACCGCACGGCGATGGGAGTGCCCGATCTGCAGCAGCCGGTGATGCAGATGCATCTTGTCCGGACTCAGCGGACTGCGGCCGGCGCGGGTGCGGCGGACGATGGCGAGCAACGTGTCCAGTGCCGGCACCAGCATTACCGCGAATACCAGAAGGAACGGTGAGAGCAGCGCGAAGACGTCGCGCGCACCGTAGGCGCTCTGCGAGATCGGGCCGGCCGCGGTGGTGGAGGCGGCGGCCAGCATCAGGCCGATGAGCATCGAACCGGAGTCGCCCATGAAGATCTTCGCGCGGTAGAAGTTGTGCGGCAGGAACCCCAGGCACGCACCGGCCAGCACCACCGAGATCACCGCGGGCGGGTAGAACAGCACGTCGCCGCCGTGGTCGCGAAGCAGGCCGACCGAGAAGATGCAGATGGCCAACGCGGTGATCAGCCCCAGGCCGGCGGCCAGACCGTCGAGGCCGTCGACGAAGTTCATCGCGTTCACGATCGACACCGTCAGCGCCAGCGTCAGCAGGATCGAGGACACCTGGTCCAGCACGATCGTGCCGACACCGCCGAGCGGGATGTACAGCACGCTCCACGCCACGCCCATGGTGACCAGCACGCTGGCCGCGGTGATCTGGCCGGCGAATTTGGTCAGCGCGTCCAGGCCCCACCGGTCGTCGATCAGGCCTATGCCCATGATCAGGCCGCCGGCGACCACGACCGCGGGCATGCCCGAGGAGTAGATGAAGCCACGGGTGAGCGCGGGCAACTGCGATGCCAGGAAGACGGCGACCACGACGCCGACGTACATCGCCAGCCCGCCCATCCGCGGCGTCGGCTTGAGGTGGACGTCGCGTTCGCGGGGGTAGGCCACCGCGCCGACCCGGGTGGCGAACACCCGCACCCAGCCGGTGGCGAAGTAGGTGATGATCGCGGCGGTCAGCCCGACAAGGGCCAACTCCCGCAACGGAACACCGGCGCCACGGTCAGCGAGCGCGAGCGTGGTGCTCGCGACGAATTCGGATGTGCTGACCATCGCAAAAACCGTACTGCACGAATCTGTGGCGGCTCAGGCGGTCAGGGAGGCGACGTCGGTGCCCAGCACCTCGGCGATGGCCGCGGCGCTGATCGGCCCCTCCCGCAGCAGTCGCGGTGTGGACCCGGTCAGGTCGACGATCGTCGAGGCGGCCTGCTCCGGCGATGTCCCGGCATCGAGATACACCTGGACCAGGTCGCCCAGTTGGCGCTGCGCCTCCTCGGAAGTGGTCGCGGCCGGACGGCCGGACAGGTTGGCGCTAGAGACGGCCATCGGCCCGGTCTCACGAAGCAACTCGAGCGCCACTGGGTGCAGCGGCATCCGCAGCATCACGGTCCCCCGCGCGTCGCCGAGATCCCACTGCAGCGAGGGGGCTTGCTGCACAACCAAGCTCAGCGCCCCGGGCCAGAACGCGCGGATCAGTTCGCGGGCGCTGTGCGGCACCGAATACACCAGGCCCTCGATCGTGTGCCAGGAGCCGACCAGCACACCGACCGGCATATCGCGCCCGCGGCCCTTGGCTGCCAGCAGCGCCGCGACGGCGCCATTGTCGAAGGCGTCGGCCCCGATGCCGTAGACGGTGTCGGTGGGCATCACGACCAGCCGGCTGCTCTTGACCGCCGCCGCGGCGGCGGCGATGGCATCGGCGCGCTGGTGCGGGTCGGTGCAGTCGAACACCTGGGTCACGCTGACTCCTTCGTAGTGGTCCGGCATGCCGTCACGAACCGCGGCCGGCCGGCCAGGTCGCGGTGGGGAGTGATGGCGGTGAAAAGGTTTGTGTCACTGATGATTTGGACAGTCTCCTGCGAGGTGGTGTCGTCGTGCTCGACGGCGAACAGCCCACCCGGATTGAGCCAGATGCCGGCGAGCCGCACGATCGGCGCGATCACGGACATGCCGTCCGCACCACCGAACAGGGCGTGCGCCGGGTCGTGCTCGGCCACTTCGGGTTCCAGCTCTGCCCCGAGCGGAATGTACGGCGGGTTGGAAACCACGAGGTCGACGCTACCGGTCAGATCTGGGAGCAACCCGGGGACGGTCACGTCGGCTTCGACGAACTCGACGCTCGTCGATGCGGCGTTGCCGCGCGCGTAGTCGAGTGCCGTGGGGTCGTCGTCGATGGCGATCACCCGCGCCTGCGGGCGTTCGGTGGCGAGCGCGATCGCCAGCGCACCGGATCCGGTGCACAGGTCGACGATCACCGGACACTCCGGCAACCGTTGCGCCAGTGCCCATTCCAGCAGCGCCTCGGTTTCCGGGCGCGGAATGAACACGCCCGGTCCGACTCGCAGGTCGAGCGGGCCGAAGGCTGCCGAGCCGGTCAGGTGTTGCAGCGGAATTCGTCGGCAACGTGCCTGGACGATCGCGTCGAAGCTCTGGAAGAAGTCAGCGTCAGGTTCGTCGATGGTCCGGAGCCGGCCGCGGTCGGTGCCGGCCAGGTGGGCGGCCAGCAGCTCGGCGTCGACGCGTGCGGAGTCGATACCGGCCTGGGCGAGGGCAGCGGTGGCCTTATCGATGGCCTGCCGCAGCCGCGTCGTCATGCCTGCTGAAGCCGGGACTGCTTGTCCGCCTCGGCCAGGGCGTCCAGCAGCGAGTCGAGGTCGCCGTCGAGCACCTGGTCGAGATTGTGCGCCTTGAAGTTGATCCGGTGATCGGCGATGCGGTTCTCGGGGAAGTTGTAGGTGCGAATCCGCTCGCTGCGGTCCACGGTGCGGATCTGGCTGGCCCGGTCGGCGGAGGCGTCGGCTTGCGCCTGTTCCTCGGCCAGAGCCTGCAGGCGCGCGGCCAGCACGACCATTGCACGGGCCTTGTTCTGCAGCTGCGACCGTTCGTTCTGGCAGGTGACGACGATGCCCGTCGGCAGGTGCGTGATGCGGACCGCCGAGTCGGTGGTGTTGACGCCCTGACCGCCCTTGCCGGAGCTCCGGTAGACGTCGATGCGCAGGTCGTTTTCGTCGATCTGGACGGCTTCGACGTCTTCGGGTTCGGGGTAGACCAGAACACCGGCGGCCGAGGTGTGCACCCGGCCCTGGGACTCGGTGACCGGCACCCGCTGAACCCGGTGCACGCCGCCCTCGAACTTCATCCGCGACCACACGCCGTCGGCCGAGTCGCCCTTGCTGCGGATCGACAGCGTCGCATCTTTGTAGCCGCCGAGATCCGACCACGTCTCGTCGAGCATGGTGACGGTCCAGCCGTGGCGCTCGGCATAACGGATGTACATGCGGGCCAGATCGGCGGCGAACAACGCCGACTCTTCGCCACCCTCGCCGGATTTCACCTCGAGGACGATGTCGTCGGCGTCGTGCGGATCGCGCGGTGCCAGCAGATCGGTCAGGTGCGCGTCGAGCTCGGCGACCCTGGCTTCCAGGTCCGGCACCTCGGCCGCGAACGACGCATCCTCGGCGGCCAATTCGCGGGCGGCCTCGAGGTCGCCTTGTGCCGCTTCGAGCCGGCGGTAGGTCGTGACGATCGGGGCCAGCTGCGCGAAGCGACGGCCGACCCGGCGAGCGTTGCCCGCGTCGGCGTGCAGGGCCGGATCGGACATCTGACGTTCGAGGTCGGCGTGTTCGGTCAGCACGGCTTCAACGGATGCATGCGTCATGTTGCTTTCCTCCTCTCGTCACCAGTGCCGAAACGCAAACCGACGCCCGGCCTGCGCGCAGGGCAGCAGAGCGGGCGTCGGTACAGCAGCTATTTGTCGGCAGCCTCGCCGGTCTTGCGCTTTCCGTAGCGCTTCTCGAAGCGGGCCACGCGGCCGCCGCTGTCGAGGATCTTCTGCTTGCCGGTGTAGAACGGGTGGCACTGCGAGCACACCTCGACGGTGATGTGTCCGCCGTCCTTGGTGCTGCGAGTGGTGAAGGAATTGCCACAACCGCAGACCACGGTGGTCTCGTTGTAGGCGGGATGAATCCCAGTTTTCATGGTGTCCTCTGCATTCGATGGTCGCCGGGTCGCCCTGGTGTTTTTCCTGGTAATCGGACGTGAACCGGTACCTGAGGTGGTCGACGGTCCAGTATGCCAGGTAGACCGCCACCTGCCCAAACGCGTCGGTGCCGCCGCCTATTCCTCAGCCGATGTCGTAGCTGCGGCCCCGCGCCGACCGCGTCCAGAGCACGCCCTTTTCGGGCTTGGTCCCCTGCCTGATCAGCTCGCGCTTGAGCACCTTGTTGGTCGCGGTGGCCGGCAATTCGTCGGTGATCCAGACGTACCGTGGCCACGACTTGGGCGACAGGTCGGACTGCTGGGAGAGGAACTCCTCCAGCTCGACGGGGGTCAGTTCGGCGTCGTCGGCCAGCACGATCGCGGCCATCACCTGGTCGCCCACATGCTCGTCGGGCACCGGGTAGACCGCGACCTGGCTGACCTGCGGCAGGCGCAGGATGATCCGCTCGATCGGCGCGGCCGCCATGTTCTCGCCGTCGACGCGCATCCAGTCCGCGGTGCGACCGGCCAGGTAGATCCAGCCGTCGGCGTCGCGGTAGCCCAGGTCACCCGACCAGTACATGCCGTCGCGCAGCCGGTCGTCGGTGGCGCTGCCGTCGTTGTAGTAGCCCCCGAACATGCCGCCGCCGGTGGTGTTGACGATCTCCCCGACCGCCTCGTCCGGGTTGGCCAGCGCCCCGCTGTCGTCGAACACCGCCGTCGCGCATTCCTGCCGGGTCTCCGGGTCGTAGATCGCCACCCCGGGGTAGCCGCGCCCCACCGAACCGGGCGGGCAGCCCTCCTCGCGGGTGATGATCACCGCGCCCTCGGTGGAACCGAACCCGTCCCACACCGTGCAGCCGAAGCGGCGGCCGAACTCGGCGATATCGCGGTCGGTGGCCTCGTTGCCGAACGCCACCCGCAGCGGATTGTCGTGGTCGTCGTGCTGCTCGGGGGTGGCGAGCACGTAGGCGAGCGGCTTGCCGACATAGTTCATGTAGGTGGCGCCGTAGCGGCGCAGATCGTCCAGGAGGCCGGACGCCGAGAACGTCGCGGGCGCCATGGCCGCACCCGCGTTCAGCGCCACCGCCCAGCCCGCCATCAGCGCGTTGGAGTGGAACAGCGGCATCGACAGGTAACAGACGTCGTCGGCGGTGAGCCCGAACCGATCGACCAGCGCGACACCGGCGAACGGCACCATGATGTGGGCCACCTGGACCGCCTTGGGCTCGCCGCTGGTGCCCGAGGTGAAGATCAGCATGAACGTGTCGGTCGGGGCGACCTCGCGGTGCGGTGTCAGCTCCCCGGCGTTGGCCAGCAGACTTGTCCACTCCTGCGAGTCGACGTCGAACACCCGGACGCCAGGCAGCTCCAGACCCTCGAGCAGTTCGAGATGGGCCGAGTCGGTGAGCAGAATCTGGCAATCGGCCTTGACGATGTCGCGGGCCAGCGCCGCGCCGCGCCGCGTGTTGTTGACCCCGCACAGCACATAGCCCCCGAGGCCGGCGGCCGCCATGGCGGTCAGCATCGCGGGGGTGTTGCCCAGCAACGTCCCGACGTGCAACGGCCGGTCCGGGTCGGCGATCTCGATCAGGCCCGCCGCCTGACGGGCCGCCTCGTCGAGATGCTCGCGCCAGGTCCACACCCGATCGCCGAATTTCACCGCTGGGGTGGTGTCGTCGAGGCGCTCACGAAGCAGCTGCTGGACGGTCTCGGCCACGGATCTCCCGTCTTCGTATCTTCCGCATTTCAGGGTGCCTTAGGTCACAATAGAAGCGCAGGGTAAACAGAATGTCGAATCTGTCTACCGGTGTGCGGGACGATTGCTCCGGTTCCGGTTTGACAGGATGTTGGTAGCGGGACTGTCGGGTCGAGGCGAGGAGGGACACCGAGGTGACTGCCAGCGCCAACGCCGACAGCAGGCACGGAGCGAAGTCCGTCCAGGAACGACTGGTCGACGCCGCGGAATCCTGTTTGCGCGCCAAGGGCATCCGGGCGACCACGGTCTCGGAGGTCGCCGAAGCCGCGGGAGTGTCACGCGGCTGGCTCTATCGGCACTATCCCGACAAGGCGTCGCTATTGGGTGCTGCGATCGTGCGGCTGAACAACGCGTTCTGGGCCGAATCGCATCAGGTGCTCGACGGGCTCGACGCCTTCGAGGACCGGCTGGCCGTCGGGGTGCGACTGGGCCGCAGCGCCTACGACTCCCCCGGCGCCCTGGTGATGCAACTGCGACGCGACGAACCCGAGGAGTTCGCCGCCTGCGCAGGCGCCGGCGTGCAGGGCCTGGTGCCGGATCTCGGGCGGTTCTGGCGGCCATATCTCGAGGCAGCGCGTGACCGCGGAGAGATCCACGCCGACACCGACCTCGACGAGGCAGCCGAATGGGTGGCTCGGGTCCAGATCACCCTGGGCACGGTTCCCGGCGAGACGATCGACCCCGACGACCACTCCGCGGTGCTGCGCTTCATGCGGCGCTATGTGCTGCCGGGCCTCCGAATGGCACCCGCATCGGAATGATGCTTGAAACTTATTGTGCGCCAAGCGCAATCATGATCTCTGCGCCGCACGGGCTGGCCGCCTGACACAATGTCGCCCATGGGGACATGCAGCCGCCGGGGGGCGGTCCTGGTCGCAGCTTTGACCGTCGGACTCACCGCGTGTGGGGGTTCGACCAGCACATCGGCGAAGACGACGGCCACCACAGCAGCCGTCAGTTCGTCGGCATCCGCCACCGCGTCGCCGTCGACCGACGCACCCACCCGCGGCGTCGCCAACAAGCAGACCTACTCGGTCACCCGGTCCACCGCCGGGGATGCCACCACCGACGGCAAGGGGCGCTGGACTCTCGTCGTCGACACCATCACCGGGGGTGATCCCCGGGTCGCCGGCGTATTCAACAGTGCGGTGCACGCCTCGGCGGCCGGGCAGCTCGAACCGGTCAAACGCGACGCCAATCCAGACGGCACATGGACTTTCGAGACCCAGCCGCAGATCTACTTCGGCGGTGCGTCGGTGTCGGAATTGATCAGCGGCCTCTACGTGCCGGTGCCCGCCGCCCATCCCACCAGCTTCGTCAGCACGGTGGTGATCGATGCCCGCACGGCCAAGCCGATCACGCTGGGCGATTTGTTCACCGACAAGCAGGCCGGGTTGGACAAGCTCTCCGAGCAGACCAAGGCGCTCCTGCCGGGAGTCAGCGGAGTCGGGCCGACGCCCATGGCCGACGAGCCCGGCAATGCTCCGGTAGAAGCGAACTTCGCCAACTGGATCCCGACCCCGGCAGGCCTGGAGATCCACTTCGCCGACTACCAGTTCTTCCACGGCACGCCGACGATCACGGTGCCGTGGTCGGCGCTCGACGGTCTGCTGGCGCCCGGGATGGACGCGCTGCGGCAGAGCTAGATTTCGGCGCGGAAACCGGTGCTGACGGGCGGTGTCAAGCTGCGTGGAGTCGGTTGGGGTCGTTTTCGGCAGGGAGGTTGATGCCGACGACGGGGTCGGGGCTTGTGACGTGTGGGCGTGCTCGGAACCGTTCGGGGTGTGCGTCGTAGTAGGCCTGTAGAGCTTGGTCGCGGTGATGCCATCGCTGGGTCCAGGATCCGTTGTGGACTTCGTCGGGAGTGAACAGGGCGATGCCGCTGTGGCGGTGGTGGGTGTTGTACCAGGACACGTAGGTGTCCACCCAGGCGCGAGCGGTGTCGAGGTCGTCGAAGATCCCGGGGTAGTTGGGCCGGTACTTCATGGTGCGGAACTCCGATTCGGAGAACGGGTTGTCGTTGCTGACCCGGGGCCGGTTATGGGTTTGGGCGATTGCGGAGTCGGCCAGGAGGTCTTTGAGCACGGCCGAACGCATCGCCGGCCCGGAATCGGCGTGCACCACCGACGGTGCTCCGTAAGTGGTGATCGCCGTTTCGAACATCTGCTTGGCCAAGTCGTCGCACTCGCGTTCCTCGACGCGCCAGCCCACGATCTTGCGGGAGTAGATGTCGATAATTGAGTACGCCTTGAACGCCACACCCCGCCACGGACTACGTAGGTCGGTGATGTCCCAACTCCAGATCTGTTGCGGGCCGGTCGCTTTGAGGACCGGCGCCGGCCGGGGTGCTTTGTTCGTCGAACGGGTCGGGAGCTTGTCAAGATTTTTGTGTAAGTAATTGTGCTCGTTGGGGTTAGAGGTAGGGGTTGATTCGTTCGGGGTAGGCCAGGGCGAGTTGGGCGAGGGCTTGTTTCCAGTTAGTGGTGATCTGGCCCTCGACGAGGCGGGCTTCGGCGGTGCGTTTCGTGCCGAGCCCGCGCCCGCGTTCCTTGGCGCGGTCGCGGGCCCGTTTGTCTTCGATGTTGCAGATCGCCAGCCACAGCAGCTTGACCACCGCCGCGTCGTTGGGGAAGTGGCCGCGGTTTTTGATGATCTTGCGCAGTTGGTAGTTCAGCGACTCGATGGCGTTGGTGGTGTAGATGACCCGGCGCAGCATCGGCGGGAACGCCAAGAAGGGAGTGAACCGCTCCCACGCGTCCTCGAAGACCCGCACCGTGTTCGGGTTGGCTTGACCGAGATCGGAGGCCGCGAACGCGTCCAACGCCGCCCTAGCGGCCTCGGCGTCGGGCGCCTGATACACCGTTTTGAGTGCGGCCGCGACGGCCTTTCGCTGGGTGTAGGACACGAAACGCATCGCTGCGCGGATCAAGTGCACCACACAGGTCTGCACCAACGAGTCTGGCCAGGTCGCCTCGATCGCCTCGGGGAATCCGGTCAGTCCGTCGCAGCACACGATCAGGACGTCGGCGACACCACGATTGGCCAACTCGGCGCACACCCCGGCCCAGAACTTCGCGCCCTCGGTGGCCTGAATCCAGATCCCCAGAACGTGTTTCACGCCCTCCATATCGACGCCAACGGCGATGTGGGCGGCCTTGTTACGCACATGGGCACCGTCACGGACCTTGACCACGATCGCGTCGAGATAGATCACCGGGTAGAACGATTCGAGCGGGCGACGCTGCCAGGCCAGCACCTCCTCGAGGACCTCGTCGGTGATCTTGGAGATCGTCTCGCGACTGATCTCGGTCCCGATCGTCGATGCGAGGTGATGCTCGATATCGCGCACCGTCATCCCGCCGGCATACAGCGAGACGATCATGTCGTCGAGCCCCCCAACTCGGCGCGAGCCCTTGGGCACCAGCGTGGGGGTGAACGTGGCGTCGCGATCACGCGGGATCGCCAGTTCGACATCGCCGACGCTGGTGGCCACCGTCTTCGCCGACGAGCCGTTGCGTGAGTTCGGGAACAACGCAGCCTCGGGATCGCCCTTGTCGTAACCGAGGTGATCGCTGAGCTCGGCCTGCAACCCCCGTTCCAGGCCCGCCTTGATCAGCTGCTGGATCAATCCATCCTTACCCTCGAGAGTGACCTCGCCAGCGTCGATCATCGCGTACAGCTCATCAAGAGCGCCCGAGGCCTCCAGGGCTTCTACACCCGCTCGCTGCTCACGCCGACGTTCTTCACGCTCAAGCTTCTTATCCACCACGGTCATCAGTGTGTCTCGGCTTTCAAATCGGGAGCACCACTACCTCACACAAACCATCTGACACGCTCCGGGTCGGGGCAACCGGGCGTGCACTCTGGTCATCGATCGCTGCGGCGATGCGCCACCAGGAGCGCCGCGAGGCCAGCATCACACCGGTATCCCACATCGTGGCGAAGGATTGATCCACCGACACCCCGGTCGACCAGCCGGCGAGGATCTCGTCCTGGATCGCCGCTCGTTGGGCGGCACCGATGCGCGAGGGATAGCGTCGAGCCTTCTGCGGTACCGGGTCGGCCACCCGCGGGCGCGGCGAGGACCGGTAATGCCAACTCGAGCGCGACAGCTCGATCATCGCCAACGCCCGGCGTTGTGACCCGATCACCGCAGTCAGCCCGGCGACGAGTCCGTTCTCGAGGTCGAGGAATCGTCGAGATCCTGGATCGTCGGGGCGACGTCGGGCTCGTTGACGTTCATCTCGTGCAAGAGCCCGATAGCTTTTCCCAACAACTCATTGCTGGCCTCGAGCTCACGCACCCGCGCCTGCAATCGTGCGATTTCAGCTTCATCACGCGCTATCCGCGCATCACGCTGTTTGGCCATCGAGATCCGTTTCCCTTGAGGAGTCCTGCGACCACCCTCTCGCGGAACCAGGCCCCGGTCGAGATCACCATCAAAAAGAGCCGACTGCCACCGCCTCATCCGGTCACTGGAAAAGCCCTTCTCGGCAAGCCACACACCCTTCTGCCCCCACGGCTGCCGGTGATACTCGGCAACCAACTCCACGACCTCCTCGGTCGAGAACCCCGGACTAATCGACACCACACCCTCCAGAAACTGGTTGAGAACTGACTCACAACCAGCCTGGCAAAGAGGGTGAGCGCCGGTTGGCGCGCCGAAGTTCGGGACTAGTCGAGGTCGCCGTTGCCGGCCGGGCCACCCGGCGCAGTCTTGGACACCTGAACCAGGAACTCGTAGTTGTTCTTGGTCTTGCGCAGCTGGCTCATCAGCAGGTCGATGGCCTGGTGACTATCCAGGCCGGACAGCACGCGGCGCAGCTTGTGCACAATCGCGAACTCGTCCGGGCTGAGCAGCAGCTCGTCCTTGCGGGTGCCCGACGGGTTGACGTCGACCGCGGGGAACACCCGGCGCTCGGCGATCTTGCGGTCGAGCTTGAGCTCGGCGTTGCCGGTGCCCTTGAACTCTTCGAAGATCACGGTGTCACCGGTCGAACCGGTCTCCACCATGGCCGTCGCGATGATCGTCAGCGAACCGCCGTGCTCGATGTTGCGGGCCGCGCCCAGGAACCGCTTCGGCGGGTACAGAGCGGTCGAGTCCACACCACCGGACAGGATGCGCCCGGACGCCGGCGAGGCGTTGTTGTAGGCGCGACCCAGGCGGGTGATCGAGTCGAGCAGGACGACGACGTCCTTACCCTGTTCGACCAGGCGCTTGGCCCGCTCGATGGCCAGCTCGGCGGCCTGGGTGTGGTCTGACGGCGGCCGATCGAAGGTGGAGGCGATGACCTCACCCTTGACCGAGCGCTGCATGTCGGTGACTTCTTCAGGACGCTCGTCGACGAGGACCACCATCAGGTGGCACTCGGGGTTGTTGCGGGTGATCGCGTTGGCGATGTCCTGCATGATCGTGGTCTTACCGGCCTTGGGCGGCGACACGATCAGGGCACGCTGACCCTTGCCGATCGGCATGATCAGGTCGATCACGCGGGTGGTCAGCCGCTCGGAGGTGGTCTCCAAACGCAGCCGCTGGTTCGGGTACAGCGGGGTCATCTTGGTGAAGTCGGGGCGGTTCTTGGCCGCCTCGACCGGGCCGCCGTTGACGCTGTCGAGGCGCACCAGCGGGTTGAACTTCTGCCGCTGGTTGTTCTGCTCGCCTTCCTTCGGCACGCGGACCGCGCCGGTGACGGCGTCGCCGCGGCGCAGGCCGTTCTTGCGAACCATGTTCATCGAGACGTAGACGTCGTTGGGGCCGGCCAGGTAGCCCGAGGTGCGGACGAACGCGTAGTTGTCCAGCACGTCGAGGATGCCGGCGACCGGCTGGACGACGTCGTCCTCGCGCAGTTCGGTGTCGTTGCCGCCGCCGCCCTCGCCGCCTTGCCGCTCACCGCGGCGCCGACGATCACGGAACCGGCGGCCGCGCCGACCCTGACGGTCGTCGTCGTCGCCGTCGTTATCGCGGTTCTGGTTGTTGCCGCGATTCTGGTTCTGGTTGTCGCCACGGTTCTGGTTCTGCTGGCCGCCGGCGGACTCGCGGTTCTCGGACTTCTTCTCGCCCTGCTCGGGGCGGTTGTCCTGAGATTTCGGCTGCTCAGCGTTGTCGGAACCGGTCGCGCCGGCCTCGCGGGTGGCCGTCCGGCGCTCGCGGCGGCGCGGCTCACCACCATTGGTTTCGGCGTCGTTCTCGGTGTTGTTCTCGGCGGCACTCTCGCGGGCCTCGGCCGGTTGCTCGGCGGGCGCCTTCACGGCCGGCTGCTCGGCGGGCGCCTTCTCGGCCGTGTCGTCGCCGCGGGGGGCGGTCCCATTGCCGCCATTGCCGCCGTTCTGGTGCTCCTTGATGGCGGCGATCAGATCGCTCTTGCGCATACCGGAGGTTCCCTTGACGCCAACGCGGTTGGCCAGGGCACGAAGCTCGGGCAGGACCATCGTGGAGAGCGAGCCGGTCGGGCCGGCGTCCCCACTGGGAGCGGCTTGCGAGGAGGTGTCCGGCCGAGAATCAGGCGCCGATTGTGCGGTCACGGCGGGCGCCTCCGTCTGCGGGGCGCGTTCTGCAGCCGTGATCAGGTCCGTATCGGTCACGGATTTCCTTTCTTCCCTCGCCGATTTTGTCGGGGCGAGGGGTTCTGGCATTCAGCCGATTCGCTGAATGCGAAGTCTCACCATCGTCTGTGTGTCAAACGGTGATCGCCGGGATTCGCGGCTACTGGGCGAACCGTCGTCAGTCCACGAGTTGAACACGAGAGAAATTGGTGGTCGTCCTAGTGTCGGCGCAGGAACAGTCGCTGCGATTGCCTGGACGGGACCGAGGATATCCCCCTTGACCGCCGGAAAGCAAGAAACCGCCACCGGCGTGTGCGCAACTCAGGGCCTGACCGCGACACCTGAGCTCCAGCGAACTGCTTCGCCGGCGCTCATCTCGCTGACGGTGAATCCCTTCGCGGTGCCGAACTCGACGGCCTCGGCCGGCAGTTCTGCGCTGGTCGTGAGGGCCAGAACGGCCGGACCAGCACCGGAAAGCACCGCTGGAACTCCACAACGCCGCAGCATCTGCAGGTATTCCGCCGAGGCGGGCATGGCCGGGCCCCGCTGCGGCTGGTGCAAGACGTCCTCGGTGGCCACCATCAGCAAGTCCGGGCGTTCGGTGAGCGCGACCACCAGTAACGCCGCACGGCTGAGGTTGAACCGGGCGTCGACGTGGCTGACGTGGTCGGGAAGCAGTACCCGAGTCTCGGCGGTCGACGACTTCACCTGCGGAATCCCGGGGAACACCCGAATGTCGGGATGCAGCCGCAGTGGGACCGCCGCGTACGTCGGGGGCGTTGTCCGGGTGTCGGTCCACGACACCACCGCTCCGCCGAGCACCGCGGCCGCCGCGTTGTCGGGGTGACCCTCGAATTCCGACGACAGTTGGATCAGTTGCGCATCGGTGAGCGGATCCAGATCCGCTTGTGCCAGAAGGCCATTCGCCGCCGCCAGCCCTCCGACGACGGCCGCCGCGGACGAGCCGAGACCGCGCGAGTGCGGGATCGCGTTGCGGCACCGCACGACGAGCCCGCAGGCCTCGGCGCCGCCGACCGCCAGGCCGCGGTGCAACGCTCGGACCACCAGGTGCTCGGGGGTCTGCGGCACCTGCCCGGCGCCTTCGCCGTCGACCTCGATGACCAGCCCCGCGTCGGTGGCCTCGACCTCGATCGCGTCGTAGAGCCCCAGCGCCAGGCCGAGACTGTCGAAGCCCGGGCCGAGGTTGGCGCTGGACGCCGCGACGGTGGCGTGCGAGGTCAGGCCGGCAGGCAGAGTCAGGGTCACCGCACTGCGTCTCTCAGACCAGGCCCAGCTCAGCGACAACAGCACCTGGGTCGACCGGCAACGGCTTCACTTCTGGCATGTCGCGCAGTGCGGTGTCGGGATCCTTCAGGCCGTTGCCCGTCACGGTGCACACCACCGTCGAGCCCCGCTTGACCCAGCCGTCCTCGACGGACTTCAGCAGACCGGCGATGCTGGCGGCCGACGCGGGCTCGACGAACACGCCTTCCAGTTCGGCGACCAGGTGATACGCGGCGAGAATCTCGTCATCGGTGGCGGCCAGGAAGCGGCCGTCGGACTCCTGCTGCGCCGCCACCGCGCCGCCCCAGGACGCCGGCGAGCCGATGCGGATCGCGGTGGCGATGGTCTCCGGGTTGGTGACCGGCTCACCGGACACCAGCGGCGCCGCACCGGCGGCCTGCGTGCCCAGCATGCGCGGCAGCCGGTCCGACAGGCCGTCGCGGTGGTATTCGCGGTAGCCCCGCCAGTACGCGGTGATGTTGCCTGCGTTGCCGACCGGCAGCGAGTGCACGTCGGGCGCGGTGCCCAGCGCGTCGACGATTTCGAAGGCCGCGGTCTTCTGGCCCTCGATGCGCACCGGGTTCACGCTGTTCACCAGCGCGATGGTCGGATAGTCGTTGGTGAGCTTGCGGGCGAGTTCCAGGCAGTCGTCGAAGTTGCCATCGATCTGAATGATCTTGGCGCCGTGCATGACTGCCTGCGCCAGCTTGCCCATTGCGATCTTGCCCTGCGGGATCAGCACCGCACAGGTGATTCCGGCCCGGGCGGCGTAGGCCGCCGCCGACGCCGAGGTGTTGCCGGTGGAGGCGCACAGCACGGCCTGCTGACCGCGGGCGACGGCATCGGTGACCGCCATCGTCATGCCACGGTCCTTGAACGACCCGGTCGGATTGAGCCCCTCGACCTTCAAATGAACTGTGCAGCCGGTCTTTTCAGACAACCGCGTGGCACTGATCAGCGGCGTACCGCCCTCGAGAAGGGTGACCGGCGTCCAGTCCGCAGCGACCGGCAGCCGGTCCCGGTAGGCCTCGATCAGTCCGCGCCACGGGGTGTGCACGGGAGACGCTTTGATTGAGCTCATTCGCTGGTTCCCTCCAGACGCAGCACGCTGTTGACTTCCTGGACGGCCTCGTGATCGGCCAGCGCCGCAACAGTTTCGGACAGCGCCGCATCGGTGGCCCGGTGGGTCACCACCACGATGCGCGCACCCTCGTCGGCCATGCTTTCCTGGCGCACCTCGGCAATGCTGACGTCGCGCTTGGCGAATTCGGCTGCGACCGAGGCCAACACGCCGGGACGGTCGGTGACGGTCATGCTGACGTAGTACCGGGTTTCGATCATGCCCATCGGCGCGATCGGCAACTGCGCGTACTTGGACTCCCGCGGACCGCGACCGCCCTGCACGCGGTTACGGGCGGCCATCACGAGATCGCCCATCACCGCCGAGGCGGTCGGCGCGCCGCCGGCGCCCTGGCCGTAGAACATCAGCCGCCCGGCAGCCTCCGCCTCGACGACGACGGCGTTGAACGCGCCGTTGACGTTGGCCAGCGGGTGGCTCAGCGGGACCAGCGCCGGGTACACGCGAGCCGAAACCCGTTGCTGGCCATCGCTTCCGGTGACCCGCTCACAGATCGACAGCAGTTTGATCGTGCAATCGAGCGCCTTGGCCGACTCGAAGTCCTCCGGGGTGATCTTGGTGATGCCCTCGCGGTAGACGTCGTCGGCGGTGACCCGGGTGTGGAACGCGATCGACGCCAGGATCGCAGCTTTGGCTGCGGCGTCATAACCCTCGACGTCGGCGGTCGGGTCGGCCTCGGCGTATCCCAGAGCGCTCGCGTCGGCCAGAGCAGAGCTGTAATCAGCTCCGGTGGAGGCCATTTCGGACAGGATGTAGTTGGTGGTCCCGTTGACGATGCCGGCCACCCGCAGCACGGTGTCGCCGGCCAGCGACTGGGTCAGCGGCCGGATCACCGGGATCGCCCCGGCGACGGCGGCTTCGAAATACAGGTCCACATGGGCGCGTTCGGCGGCTTGGGCCAACTCTCCGGTGGACTGGGCCAGCAGTGCCTTGTTGGCGGTCACCACCGACTTGCCACCCTCGAGTGCGGTCAGGATTGCCTTGCGGGCGGGTTCGACCGGACCCATCACCTCGACCACGAGGTCGACGTCCTCGCGGGAGACCAGCTCCTCGACGTTGTCGGTCAGTAGCTCGGTCGGCAGGCCACGGTCATCGGTGACCTTCCGCACCGCGACACCACGCAGTTCCAGCGGCGCACCGATGCGTGCCGCCAGATCGGGTGCACTCTCCTGAATGATCCGGGCAACCTCACTCCCGACGTTGCCCAGGCCCAATACCGCTACGCCAATTGCTTTTTCGGTCATCGGTTCCTACCTCACTTCCAAACTCAGCAGATCGTCGACGGTTTCCCGGCGCAGGATCAGACGTGCCCGCCCGTCGCGCACAGCCACCACCGCGGGGCGGCCGATCAGGTTGTATCGACTGGACATCGAATAGCAGTAGGCGCCCGTGGCGGCCACCGCCAGCAGGTCGCCGGGTGTCACATCTCCCGGCACCCAGGTGTCGCGGACGATGATGTCGCCACTCTCGCAATGCTTTCCGACGATTCGGGCCAGCGTCGGGGCAGCGTCGGTGACCCGCGACACCAGTCGGACGTCGTACTCGGCTCCGTAGAGCGCAGGCCGGATGTTGTCGCTCATTCCGCCGTCGACGCTGATGTAGCAGCGCGACTGTCCCGAACCGATCGCGACGTCCTTGACCGTGCCGACCTGGTACAGCGTCACAGTGCCCGGCCCGGCGATCGCCCTGCCCGGCTCGACGACGAGGCGCGGCGTCGGCAGCCCTACGGCTGCCGACTCGCTGCGCACGATGGCCTCGAGCTTGCCTGCCAGATCCGCGATCGGTGGCGGATCTTCTTGCGGCAGATAGGAAATGCCCAGTCCCCCACCGAGGTCGACTATCGCCATCTGCGCGGTCTTGTCCACCCCGAATTCGGCGACGACGTCACGCAGCAGTCCGATGACGCGGTGGGCGGCCAGCTCGAAGCCGGCCACGTCGAAGATCTGCGAGCCGATGTGACTGTGCAGACCGACCAGGCGCAGATGATCGGTGGCGAACACCCGCCGCACCGCGTCCATGGCCGCCCCGCTGGCCAGCGACAGCCCGAACTTCTGATCCTCGTGCGCGGTGGCGATGAACTCGTGGGTGTGCGCCTCGACGCCGACGGTGACGCGGAGTAGCACGTCCTGCACCACACCAGCCTCGCCGGCGATGGTGTCGAGTCGCTCGATCTCGGTCATCGAGTCCAGCACGATGTGGCCGACGCCCGCCTTGACCGCGGTGATCAACTCGTCGACCGATTTGTTGTTGCCGTGCAAGGCGATTCGCTCAGCCGGGAAGTTGGCGTGCAGTGCCACGGCGAGCTCACCACCGCTGGCGACGTCCAGCGACAGACCCTCCTGGTCGACCCAGCGGGCGATCTCGGTGCACAGGAACGCTTTACTGGCGTAATGCACGTTGTGCCCGCCGCCGAACGCCACGGCGATCTCGCGGCACCGGCCGCGGAAGTCGTCCTCGTCGATGACGAACAAGGGCGTGCCGTACTCGGCGGCCAGATCGGTCACCATGACACCGGCGATCGACACCTCGCCATCATCTTTACGAACCACGTTGCGCGGCCACACATTCGGCGCAAGCGACAGCACCTCGGCGGCGGTCTGCGGCTGCTGCGGTGCCCCGCCGTGGTGAATCTCCTCGGCGTGGCGCGGTCCGGCAGGGTGAGCGTTCACATCCGCTCCGGTGCCGAAACGCCGAGGATGGCAAGACCATTGGCGATCACCTGACGGGTTGCCGCGCACAACGCGAGCCGTGCGCGATGCAGATCGGTCGGCTCCTCATCGCCCATCGGCAGCACTCGGCACGAGTCATAGAACCGGTGGTAATCACCGGCGAGATCTTCGAGGTAGCGGCAGACCCGGTGTGGCTCACGCAGCGCGGCACCAGCTTTGAGCACCCGGCTGAACTCGCCGAGGTTGCGGATGAGCGCGCCCTCTTTGTCATGGGTGAGCAGATCCAGGTGCGCGGTATCGGGAGTCAGGCCCAGGTCGGCGGCGTTGCGGGCCAGCGCCGAGAGCCGGGCGTGCGCGTATTGCACGTAATAGACCGGGTTTTCGTTGGACGCCGAGGACCACAGCTGCAGGTCGATGTCGATCGGGGTGTCCACCGAGGACCGGGTCAGCGAGTAGCGCGCCGCGTCCACGCCGATGGCCTCGACCAGATCGTCGAGGGTGATGACAGTCCCCGCCCGCTTGCTCATCCGGACCGGCTGGCCGTCGCGCACGAGATTAACCATCTGGCCGATCAGCACCTCGACGGTGTCGGGGTCGTCACCGAGGGCGGCCGCGGCGGCTTTGAGCCGGGCGATGTAGCCGTGGTGGTCGGCGCCGAGCATGTAGATGCACAGGTCGAATCCGCGCTGACGCTTGTCCAGGTAGTACGCGAGGTCACCGGCGATGTAGGCGGGCTGACCGTCACTCTTGATGACCACCCGGTCCTTATCGTCGCCGAATTCCGTTGTGCGCAACCAAGTTGCGCCGTCCTTCTCGTAGATGTTGCCGGTCTGCCGCAGCTTGGCGATCGCCTGGTCGACACGCCCGCTGGTGTGCATCGAGTCTTCGTGGGTGTAGACGTCGAAGTCGGTGCCGAACTCGTGCAGCGATTCCTTGATGTGGTCGAACATCAGGTCCACACCGATGGAGCGAAAGGTCTCCTTCTGCTCGTCGCCGGTCTGGCTGAGCGCGTCGGGCGCCTTGGCCAGCACCTGGTCGGCGATGTCTTTGATGTAGTCGCCGGCGTAGCCGTCCTCGGGCGTCGGCTCGCCGGTTGCGGCGGCGATCAACGAGTTGGTGAAGCGATCGATCTGGGCACCGTGATCGTTGAAGTAGTACTCCCGGGTGACCGCCGCGCCCTGGGTGCTCAACAGCCGGCCCAGCGCGTCACCGACCGCGGCCCAGCGGGTGCCGCCGATGTGGATGGGGCCGGTCGGGTTGGCCGAGACGAACTCGAGGTTGATCGCGGTGCCGTCGAGGGCGGTGGAGTTGCCGTAGCTCGTCCCCGCGGCCAGGACATTGGTGACGATGACGCCCTGCGCGGACGCCTCGATACGTAGGTTCACGAAGCCGGGACCGGCTACCTCGGCGGCGGAGATGCCGTCGGCCTCGGCCAGGGCCGTCGCCAGCCAGCCGGCCAGCTCGCGGGGATTGGCGCCGACCTTCTTCCCCAGCTGAAGCGCCAGGTTGGTCGCGTAGTCGCCGTGCTCAGGGTTGCGCGGACGCTCGACGGTCACCGTCGCGGGCAGGGCGGCGGGATCCAGGTCATGCTCGGTGAGCACCGCGGCGGCGGTGGTCCTGAGCAGCTCGGCGAGGTCGGCGGGTGTCACGAGGGTCCATCCTATGGTCTGACGTGGTCAGCGCCCGAATCCATATCGCGGCTGTGACGAGCTCGGCGGTGGCGCGGAGCAGTCGCTGCGATGCGTTAGGCTGTCTGAGCCCATTGGCGCAGCTGTGCGTGCGCCCCCGTAGCTCAGGGGATAGAGCGTCTGCCTCCGGAGCAGAAGGCCGCAGGTTCGAATCCTGCCGGGGGCACCATGTAGATGTGGGTTTTCACCTATGCCGGGCTATAACCGGGCGATAGCGGGCTAAGGCTTGCGCTTCTCCGGCTGGGCGACGAACCAATCGTCAACCGTCCACACATCTGCACCCACGGTCACGACTACCTTCTCGGTCGCGTTGCGGCGGCGGTCCATCGCTCGAGCAATCATCTCCACGTGCACCTCGTCTGGCGCACCCTGTCCGGCCACGACGGTGATCTCAAGCGTGCCTGACCATTCGCCGGGGCGGAGGTCGCCGACGTCCCAGGTGACCTCAAACGCCTCCGCCGTCTCGACCACCGCGCCCGCGTGGGGGTCGAAGTCATAGTGCTGCTGCGACAGCGCCGGAGCCGACAAGCCAACCATGCGATCGCGGAACTGATCCGGCCACTTCGGCAGCGGCGGCAGTTGATCGACACTCGGTGGGGAGGTGTGCACGCGCAGTCCGGCCTTCGGCACGACGACCGTCAGCTGCACGCCGGACACCGGGTCATCGGTCATGTTGCCCACCGAGAACTGCACCTTGTTCTCATCGGACCTGACGATGCCCCTGATCAGGTTGCCTGCGAGTAGGCCGCGTCGCAGCTTCGCGAGGTAGACGCTCACCCGCTTGTCGAACGTCTCGGCATCCTCCGACTTGGCGTAAAGACCAGCCGTGAATGCGCTGCCGAGGCCAGAGAAGCGATATAGATCAGCAGCCCCCGACAGACCGGCCAGCTGGTCAAAGGGTCGCTCCGGCGTCTTCGGCGGCGGCGGCGTAGGGGGCGGGGGTGGCGGCGGCGCACCGCTGTTCGCCCTGACGAACACCTCATGCCGCGTCAGCCAGTCCTCGACCTCGTCACGGTTGACCCGCAGGCGGGTCAAGGGGTCCGAGGCGGAGACCAACGCAAGGTCGAGGTCAGGTTGGCGCACGCCGTGCAGCAGGCGCTCGCCGAGCATCTCGATTTCCTTTGGTCCCGCTGGCTCGGTGTGAGCCGCGCCGCGATGAAAGACGGCTCCGGCTTGATGGCCGGTCCCTTTGGTGTTGCCGGTGTACGTCTTCTGGAGCGAGTGCATCGGGTCGCCCGAACGGGGCGGCTCGATCACGATGACCAGTACCTCGACGCCGGAGAACCCGATGTAGTGGGGCGTCCAGCGCGGTCCGTCGGCATAGGTCTTGATGCGCTGCCCGAGGGTCGCGTGGTCGAAGGCGGGCACACCGGCAGCCGAGCCAGGCTCGACTCCGACGACCATGTAGGCGACGCCCTCCATCGCGAGTTGCGCCTGCGCAGGTGATCGGTTGGCAAAGCCCAAGATGGCCTTCGACACCGCGAACCGCCCCTCCGGCGTGCCGAGGTCCAAGGTGCTCTTCCACTCCAACCAGTTCGTCTCCTGCGTGTTCGGCGGGGAACTGTGGATTGCGTCGACCAGCGCACGGAGTTCGTCCTCGGTGCGCAGCGCCCGACTCTTGTCGATGTTGCTCAAGCTCATGGTGGTGCGGAGCCTACGCCCGCCCTCCGACATCGACGGGTGAGTCAGCTACCCGCTGATGCGGCGGGTCAAGTACGCCGGTAGCGACGTGATCGGGCGGTCTCGCATCCGCCTCTCGCTGTCGAGGGGCGACGCGAAACCCCATTGCTGGCCGATCGCGTGGACCAGCACGTCGTGGGCCACGACCACGGCGGCGAGGCTGTCGGGCTGGTGCTGTCCGGCCTGCCAGGTGACCGCCGCCTGTTCGAGGGCGGGCAGGTGCCCGGCGATGCGAGTGGTGCCGGTCTCCAACCCTTGCAGCAGCGCAGCCGAGCGGGCGAGTGCGTCGCCGCCACCGCGCCCGCTGCCCTTGGGAGGCCAGGTGGTGACGTTAATCGGGCGGTGGAGCTTGGCCCGGCGCAGCGCGTCGTTGACCACCCGGCGGTAGGTCTCGCGGGCGGAGAAGCCTTCTACGGCGATCTCCGATGCGCCGACGTCCACCGCCAGATCGACAGCGGCCCTGGCCCATTGATCACTCGTCATTGGTGCAGACATGTCGGCGATCACGGCCACCACACCCTCAGCCGTGAGGCTCGCTGCCACGATGCCGCAGGCGTCACCGGAGCCGGAGTCAGCCGGGTCGACGCCGATGACCGTCTTGACCGGGCCGGTCGGCGCTGCAGGCAGCCGCCACTGCTCCAGCCACTCCCGTTTGACGAGACCACCTTCCGGTGCCGAGGGCACCCCCTCGTACAGGGCATACCAGGCGCGCTCACCGGAGGTGCGTCGAGCGGCGGCGAAGTGGTCTGCGGTGAAGCCCAGCGCCGACGTCATCGCGACGCCGTGGGTGCGGCCCAGCACGTCGGGCACGCCGGTCTCGGCGACGGCCGGGACGTTGGTGTGCGTCCAGACGTCGGGTTCGGCATCGAGCAGTTCTCCGGCGAGGTCGCGTTCATGCCAGCGCGTCATCACCAGCAGGACCGACCCGCCGGGATGCACGCGGGTCGCCAGCGTGGAGCGGTACTCGGTGATCACGCGGCGGCGGTGAGCAGCGGAGTCGGCCTCGGCGGAGTCCTTCACCGGGTCATCAATCACCATGAGGTCGGCACCGAAACCTGTGACGCCACTGTTGATCCCGGTCGCCAGCAGCCCGCCTGCGTGGCCCTCGACCCGCCAGCGGCCCACCGCCGTTTTGTCGGTCGACAGCCGGAAGCCGAGGTAGTCGGCGTGCTCGTTGATCAGCTGGCGCGCCTCGCGGCTGTGCGCTTGGGCGAGTTCGTCGCTGTAGCTCACCAACACAATCTGCAGATCGGGGTTGCACATCAGCGCCCACACCACCTCCCACACGGCCAGCAGCCGGGACTTGCCAGTGCGCGGCGGGGTGGTCACGATGTCGCGGCAGTCCGGCGTTTCGACAGCGCGGACGGCGATGTCCGACAGCAGCCGGATGGTCGGCGTGATGATGAACTTCGGGTCCAGCCGCCGCGCCAGATCGGCAGGGCCAGTGGGCCGTTGACGGCCTCGATCAGCCCGCAGCTCGCGAATGGCGGTGAGCCGGGCCGGGTCGGCGGTTGCGGTGCTCATGCGGCGTTCCTCTGCTTGGGGTCGAAACCGGCCTGCTCGGCGGTCCACAGGTCCGTGCGGGCCCACCGGTGGCCGCAGCATCTGCAGCGATAGCGGCAGATCAGCCGCCGACCACCCGGCCAGGTGATCGACGTCGGCTCTGTGAGCGAGGCCAACCGAACCGGCCTGTCGGCGCGGTCGCCCGCCGGATTGCATTCAGGGCAGTAGTCGGGCAGGTAGTCGAGACGGCTGCTGCCAGAGCGGCGCTCGATGGTGGTCACGTCGTTCTCCTCGGTGGTGTCGTTGGCTGCCCGGTCATCGCGCCGCCGAGGCTCGGCGCGGTGACCCGGTGAGTCAAGGGGTGGCGATCGGCGGCACGCGACGCAATCCGGCACGCAGGCTGGCGATCTGGCTGCTGCCGGGTCCGCCGTTGTCGGTGATGCCCAACGCCTTGCACACGTCGTCGTGGGTCACCTCGCCCTCGATGTGAATCTTGCGGGCGAGGTTGATCACGGCGGGCCAAGCACGTTCGAGCAGCGGCGGCAATGTCCGCCGCGCCTCCGCCGCCGTGTCGCCATAGCCGTACACGTCCGCCGCCGCTGCAGCCCCACAGATCGCCCGATGGTCACCGTGGCCGCTGCCCCGCATAAGGGCTTGCAGCGTCCGGCCCGAGGGATGACGACCGTCGAGCCACCGCGCCTCGCCGTACGGTCCCGCATAGGCGATGGGCGGCGAACTACCCAGGGGCACTTCATCGAACGTCGTCAGGCCATCGACACCCCACACGCGGCTGTTGGTCATGACCGCTGAGCGGACGCGGCCACCGAGCAACGCCCCGGCGACGGCGTGGGAACTCTCATGCACGGCGATGCGCAGGCTCATCTGGTCGCGTGGAGTGAGGTCGACCCACTTCAGTGGGCGACGGGACGTAGTCATCGGATGTGTTTCCTTCACATTGCTTCCCATTACTTCTCATCTCTTTGACGGGACGTCGGGGCGACCGGCACATAGCTCAGATCACCGCCCCGACGCCCTGCCACCGACAGGAGGAGAGTCGTTGTGGTTGAGCAGCTTGGCGAGGTTGCGCGTGCGGGCCTTCTGGTCGCGGACGTCGGCTCGCGCCGCAGCCGCTGCGAGGTGATCGTTGATGCACGCCGTGCAGGTGTAGCCCCAGACGTCACCCTTCCACCGCCAGCACGGGCCATTGCAGGACCGGCACCGCGGGCCGTGATAGTGCGTCATCAGAACTCCTGTCTCTCTGGTGGTTTGGCGGTCTCAGACGTCGATGCCCAGCGCGGCCAACGCGGCGCGAGGATCGCCCTCGGGTGCGGTCGGGGTAATGCTCGGCACCTCGGCGTTAAGCGCCCGCTCAAGGGTCAGTGCCGCCCGGTCGACGGTCTCGCGCAGCAGCGATTCCAGCCGGTCGGAACGGCTGAGCTGTCCGCGCAGGGCAGGTGCGCCGGGCGGGAAGGCGTGCGCCAGGAGGTCGCTCAGCGCGCCGTCGACCGGCTCGGCCATCTCGGTCAGCGCCGCTACCCATGAGCCGTCGGCCAGCATCTCGTCGGTGATATCCGGCAGCGCCGGGCGCGGAGCGAGGTCGACCAGAGTTGTGATCGCGTACTTGCGCTTGCCCTCGTCACCGGCCAGGTGCTCCGTGCGGCGGCGAGCATCGCGCTCGGCCACCCAGCCGGTGACTGTGCCGACCGCCTCGTGCGCCGCGTCGGCGTAGGCGAGCACCTGCCGCCGAAACTGCAGCGGGTTAGGCCGGGCGGCGACCCGATCGGCCAACGGCCCCGCAACGTCGGCGACCTCACGGCGCAGCGACCAGCTACCGTCGTTGACGACAGGCATGTGGGCGCGGCGACGGCGGCGCAACGTGTTCTGATCCATGACGCGATAACCTCCTCTTCGCTGTCGGCTCTCGGCGGGTCTGCGCATCGCGATCACTGGGCCACCGCCTCGCGCAGTTGCGCGCCGAGACGGTCGACACCGGCACGGCTCAGCTGCCCCGATTCCGCAGCCACGGCGCGCCGCAGGCGGAAATAGGCAAGTGCCTGTCTGCACTCGATCACTCGCGGGTCATCGTCGGGTGCGCCGCGACTCTTGAGCACGGCTAGACGGCCCACCCATGTCCCGCGATCCCGCGATTCGGGGTCAGCTGCAACACCACAAATCTCCATGACAACAGCCAAGCAAACGACCGTGCAGAGTTACTTCGTAGCGATGTGGCGCTGGCTGAAAGGCCGAGCAACGAGCGACGGCTCGGGCTGTCGGTTAGGGGGCGCGTCGCTCCATCACCGCAGGACAAGCCCCCTATAGAGTCGGTTCGTCGGACCCCGCCGATACTGTGCCCGTTGTGGCGGAAGGGACAAATGTGGCGCTGACTTCGGTCGAGATATGCACAGGCGCGGGAGGTCAGGCGCTCGGACTGCACAAGGCGGGCTTCGTTCACCGGGCGGTGGTCGAGATTGATCCACATGCGTGCGCGACGCTGCGGGCGAACCATCCCGAATGGAACGTCCTCGAGCAAGACCTGCTCGCCGAATGGGACGCATCCGCTTACGCCGGTGTTGATCTGCTGGCCGGTGGCGTGCCGTGTCCTCCGTTCTCGAAGGCTGGACGCCAGCTAGGTGCGGACGATGAACGCGATCTCTTTCCGCGTGCGTTGGACCTCGCCGAGGTTCTGCAGCCCAAAGCCGTGATGCTTGAGAACGTGCGCGGCCTGCTCGACCCGGTATTCGCGGAGTACAGAGAAGGCGTCAACCAGCGCCTTCGCGATCTCGGTTACGAGCCTTCCTGGCGGCTGCTGAATGCCTCCGACTACGGAGTGCCGCAGCTGCGGCCTCGGGTCATCCTCGTAGCAATCCGGAAGGGACTCCGGGAATTCGAATGGCCCGAGCCGCAGAAGGAGCCTGCGCTGACCGTGGGCGAGGCACTGAAAGACCTAATGGCAGCCAACGGCTGGGAGGGCGCTGATCGGTGGGCGCAGCGGGCCAACACGGTCGCACCGACCCTCGTTGGAGGGTCCAAGAAGCATGGAGGGCCAGACCTCGGCCCAACACGCGCACGGCAAGCCTGGCTTGCCCTCGGCGTCGACGGCAAGACCATCGCGGAGGAGTCACCCGAACCTGGCTACGTGGGGCTGCCAAGGTTGACCGTTCGGATGGCGGCTCGGCTGCAGGGCTTTCCCGACGACTGGGAGTTCGTGGGACGCAAGACCAATGCCTACCGGCAAGTCGGCAACGCGTTTCCGCCGCCCGTGGCGGAGGCTGTCGGAAAGCAGATCAAGAAGGCGATCAGGGCACCGCGGAAGAAGCCGCTGCGCTCAGTCGCGTGACAGATTGCCGGGGCCGGTCCAGCCGCTCGCAGCGAGAGCCTGCCGCACGCGGTCGACGCAGCCCGTGATGTCGGCATTGACATCCTGGTCCCACATCCGCACAACGCGCCAGCCCAAGTCATGCAAGGCTCCGTCAGCGGCGCGGTCGCGTTCGATGTTGCGAGCGATCTTGGTCCGCCAGTAGTCCGACGAGGCAGTCTCGGGATTCCAGTGGTCGGGGTGGCCATGCCAGAAAACGCCGTCCACGAACACGGCGACCTTCCACCGTATGAAGGCGAGGTCAGGCCGACCGGGAACGTCCTTGCGGTGTAGCCGGTAGCCGGTCGCGCCTACCTCGCGGAGCGCCTTCCGTAGAGCGAGTTCGGGTTTGGTGTTTTTCGACCGGATCGCGGCCATATTCCGGGACCGCCCCTGGGGCGACAGGTGATCCGCCACGCACCGAGTCTGCCTGACGGCTAGCAGAAGGGCATGGCCCGCTCTGGGTCGCGGGGGCGCATCGAATGACTATCAACGGCGTAACCGGGGACAGTTACGCGAGACACCAGGCCCGTAGATTGCGAGGCTTCTGCCGTGACCGATGACCTACAGAATGACGATGCAGAGCCATCTCGCTTCTATGGCGACATCGCCTGGTGGAAGCTGCGGGTAGCACCTGGAACAAACAGGCGCTTCGGAGGAGAGAAGAGGCTCGCGGCGTATCTGTACTTCAACGTCCCTGTCGGCGGCACGTTCACGATGCGCCAGCTACGCGAGGCTCTTGGCGAGGAGGACACACCCGAGCAAGCAGAACATCTGAACCGCCGCCTGCGGAATCTCAAGCCACAGGGTTGGCGATTTACGTCCTACAAGGACCAATACGGCCAGGCGATGGATGAATATGTGCTGCAGGAAAAGGGAAACAAACTGTGGCTTGGCGAGACGACGAAACGCTCGAATATCTCGGCCGCTCTCAAGAGGCAGGTATACGAGAGGGACCACAACCGATGCGTAATCTGCGGTGTTGGCGCAGGGGAGCCGTATCCCGGCGAGCCCGGCACGGCAGCCCGCTTAACTGCAGGACACCGGACGGCCGAAGCCCGCTACGGCGAAGCAAGCCTCGACAACTTGCAGACCGAGTGTGCCCGGTGCAATGAGCCAGCCAGGGATACACCGCCTAATCCAGAGGTGCTGGGTGAGGTGATGGCCGCAGTGAAACAGCTTGGTGCAGCGGAGAAGGCCGCGCTTCTGGCATGGCTCGAAAGCGGCTACCGGCACCGAAGCAGGGTCGACTTCGCCTTCGATCGCACGCGAAAGCTCGCAGCTTCCGAGAAGGATCAAGTGATGGAGTTCCTTCGGGGCGCGACCAAGGGCATGCGCAATCAGGCTTAAGGCGAGGAGGCGAGCCAGACGCCGCTAGATGCGCCAGAGGACACCGCCGTCATAGTGGTGTTCGTCCCGTCATATTGCCGACGGTCGCCGGTGGAGGCCAGGAACAACCTATCTGATTTCTTCAGGCAACCAGAAGGACTCGACCATGTCACTTCCGTTTGGTATCAGTCTTTGCTTATTGGCTTTTCCAGCCCGTATCGCTTCGATGATCGGGTGAACCGGTTTGTTGGTACATGAGTTGCCGTACATGTATCCGAGCTCAGGCCCCAGGTAGGGGGTGCGCGCCTACGGCGACACCAAAAAGGACGACGGAAAGTCGTATAACGCGAAGCACTTGAAGTACGAAGTGTTCGGGCCGCCGGGAACGCTGGCACAAGTCAGCTACTTCGGCGAAAGCGGTAACCCAGAACATGCGGACGTCGTCCTTCCGTGGACGCTTGAGTTCCCAATCTCTGCGGCGGCAGACATCGGAAGTATTGCGGCGCAAGGCGAAAGCTCGGATATCGGCTGCCGCATCTTGGTGGACGGTGTCGTGAAATCAGAAAAAACCGCGACCCACGAAGTGAGTACCTTCGTCTCTTGTCTCTTGAAGGCCGCATGAGCAATCACCAAGTGCAGACTCGCCGACCGACGATTGCGCATCTCATCCGCCGGTGTTCCGTACTCGTCATCCTGGGATGGTTGGCAGTCGTCGTCGGATTGAACCTGGGCATACCCTCTCTGGAACAGGTCCAAGCGGAGCACGCGGTCTCACAGAATCCCACCGATGCGCCGTCATTCCGAGCGGCCGAGCGCATCTCCCAAGCCTTCCAGGCGGAATCCTCCGACAACAGCAGCCCCGGCACCAGCGGAGCCAACTCCAACAATCCAGGAGCCGGCTCCGGTAACAAAGCCGCGGTCAACTCAGGCGACATCGCTCCGGCGATGATTGTCCTGGAAGGTCAACAGCCCCTTGATGATGCGGCTCACAAGTACTACGACAACCTGATCCGCCAATTCCGCAGCGATACCCAGCACGTGCAGCACATCCAGGACTTCTGGGGCGATCCACTCACCAGAGACGCCGCCCAGAGCGGTGATGGTAAGGCCGCCTTCGTTCAGCTGTCACTGAAGGGCAAACCGGGTGACACGGTAGCCAACGAATCGGTCCAAGCCGTTGCGCACATTGTCGCCAATACCCCGGCCCCCCGGGAGTGAAGACCTACGTCACCGGCCCTGCGGCGATGGCAGCGGACTTAATCAAGAGCGGCAACAGTACGGTCACGACAATCACGTTGGTCAGCCTGGCAGTCATCTTCCTGACGCTGCTTCTGGTCTACCGATCACCCCTCACAGTGATCTTGTTGCTTCTGATAGTCGGAGTTCAGCTGCAGGCCGCTCGTGGATTCGTAGCGCTACTCGGCCATTTCGGTTTGATTGGTCTAAGCACGTTCGCGGTCAATCTGCTGGTCGCCCTGGTGATTGCGGCGGGGACGGACTACGGCATCTTCTTCATCGGTCGTTACCACGAGGCGCGGCTCGCGGGGGAAGATCGGGAGACCGCGTATTACACGACCTACCGCAGTGTCGCCAAGGTTGTCTTGGCCACCGGTCTGACGGTCTCGGGCGCGACCCTCTGCCTCCATTTGACCCGGTTGCCCGCATTCCAGGCACTTGGCATTCCGTGCGCGGTAGGCATCGCCGTCTCGGTCGTGGTGGCCCTGACACTGGTTCCGGCAGTAATTGCGGTCGGGAGCCGCTTCGGTCTCTTCGAGCCCAGGCGGAGCGCCAACGTTCGCGGATGGCGCCGGATCGGAACGGCAGTTGTTCGCTGGCCCGCGCCTATCCTCGTCGCGACTTTGGCGCTCACGTTCATAGGACTGCTGACTCTGCCTGGTTTCAATCCCGACTACAACGACCAGCATTTCCTCCCGCGGAACCTATCCGGCACCGACGGGATCGAGGCGGCGCAACGACACTTCCCGCCGGCCGCGATGATGACTCCAGAGATTCTGATGGTGCAGACCGATCACGACCTGCGGAATCCAGCCGACTTCCTGGTGTTGAACAAATTGGCCAAGGCAATCCTCGCCGTTCCAGGTATCGAAAAAGTTCAAGCCCCGACGCGCCCCGCAGGAACCCCCGTGGCGCACTCGACGATTCCGTATTTGCTGAGCATCCAACAAGCCGGCCAACAGCAATTCATGTATTTCCAGAAGGCCCGGGCGAAGGAATTACTCCTCCAAGCGGATGATTTGGCGAGATCCATCGCCATCATGCAGCACATGTATGACCTGACGAAGCGGATCGTAGCGGTCACGCACAACATGGCGATCAACTCACACGAAATGCAAGACCTCACCAACCAGATCCGCGATCAAATCGCTAATTTCGAAGATTTCTTGAGGCCGATTCGCAGTTATCTCTACTGGGAACCGCATTGTTACGATATTCCCGTCTGCTGGACGGTGCGAAGCGTGTTCGACAGCCTCGATGGCGTTGACCTGCTGTCCGACAATCTGAAAAAGCTGGTCGAAAACATCGACCAAGTCGACATGATCATGCCGGAGATCCTCACCCAGTTCCCCGAGACGATCGCGATGTTGAACACCTCGCGGACAATGTTGCTAACGATGCACAGCACGATGGCGGGCACCCTGAACTTGATGGACGAGCAGGGCAACAATTCGACCGCAATGGGCAAAGCGTTCGACAGTGCTCAGAACGACGATTCGTTCTACCTGGGGCCAGAAACCTTCAAGAGCGCGGACTTCAAACGAGTCATGGATATCTTCTTATCGCCGGACGGGAAGGCCGTCCGGATGCTCATCACCCAGAAGGGCGACCCGACGTCGTCCGATGGAATCGGGCGGGTGGACGCAATCAAGAGCGCCGCTGAGGAGGCGCTCAAGGGAACGCCGCTGGAAGGGTCACAAGTTTTCCTCGCCGGCACTGCAGCCCAAGTGAAAGATCTGGTCACCGGCACCAAATACGACATGATGATCGCCGTCGTCGCCGCCCTCTGTCTGATTTTCATAGTCATGGTCATCATGACCAGAAGCCTGATCGCGGCGATGGTCATCGTCGGCACGATATTACTTTCGTTGGGCGCATCCTTCGGACTGTCCGTGCTCGTCTGGCAGTATTTGCTACACATCCAATTGCACTGGTCGGTACTTGTGATGACGGTGATCATCTTGCTGGCCATGGGATCCGACTACAATCTGCTGCTGGTCGCCCGAATCCGGGAAGAACTCGGCGCTGGCATCAATACCGGGATCATCCGCGCCATGGCGGGCACCGGCAAGGTCGTGACCACCGCCGGGCTCGTGTTCGCATTCACGATGGCGTCCATGATCGTGAGTGACGTGATCAGCATCGGCCAGGTCGGCATGACCATCGCCATCGGTCTGCTGTTCGACACGCTGATCGTCAGGGCGTTCATGACGCCGTCGATCGCTGCGTTGCTGGGCCGTTGGTTCTGGTGGCCACAGACGGTCCGCCCACGCCCCGCCAGCACGATGCTGCGTCCAACCGGGCCACGCCCCCTGGTCCGCGCCCTGCTCCTGAACCAAGAGAAGTAAGTGGCGGATACTCGGCTGCAGCCCGAATCGCTCGATCGACCGCATCGGTCATTCGCAGCGCGGGCGATCCGCACGCTGTCACCCCTGATCATTCTCGCCTGGGTGGCATTGACACTCGTGCTGACACTCGGCGTTCCCTGGCTGGAGGTTGTCGGGCGGGAACACGCCGTCCCGATGGCGCCACAGGACGCGCCCTCGGTACTTGCGATGCAGCGGATGGGTGGTGCTTTCCAGGAGTTCGATTCGGACAGTTTCGCCATGCTGGTCATGGAGGGTCAGCACGAACTCGGCGAGGACGCGCACACGTATTACGACCGTTTGATTTCTACGCTGAGGGCCGACTCGCAGCATGTACGGCACGTACAGGACCTCTGGTCAGACCGACTCACGGCAGCCGGCGCGCAGAGCGAGGACGGTAAAGCGGTATACGTTCAGCTGAATCTCACCGGGAACACCGGCACGACGTTGGGTCAAGACTCAGTTGCCGCTGTCCGCAACATCATTGACAAGACGCCACCGCCCCCGGGCATCAAGGTCTATCTCACCGGCCCGTCAGCCCTGGTGACAGATATGGCTCAGGCGGGCGACCACTCCATGATCAAACTGACCGCCGTCAGCGCCGTCATCATCTTCGTGGTGCTGCTCTTCGTATACCGTTCGATTGTCACTGTCCTCGGCTTGTTGTTCACCGTCGGCATTGAACTCCTCACCGCCCGCGGTGTCGTCGCCTTCCTGGCTGACCAGAATCTCATCGGCCTCTCGATATTTGCGACCAGCTTGCTGGTTGCTCTTGCCATGGCGGCCGGGACGGACTACGGGATCTTCTTCTTCGGTCGCTACCAGGAACTCCGCCAATCCGGCGAGGAGCCCGAGAACGCCTACTACGGCACTTACCGCAGCGTCGCTCCCGTTGTGTTGGGCTCAGGTCTGACCATCGCCGGGGCGATGCTCTGCCTGAGCTTCACCAGGGTGCCCATCTTCCAATCGATGGGCGTGCCATCCGCCGTCGCAATGCTCGTCGCGGTTCTCGTCGCACTCACCTTGGTGCCGGCGATCATCGCTCTTGGCAGCCGAATGAGGCTGTTCGAGCCCGCGCGCCGGATCAAAACCGGCCGGTGGCGGCGGATTGGTACCGCAGTTGTCCGGTGGCCCGCACCGATCCTCCTGTCGACCCTGGCCATCGCACTGGTCGGACTACTCGCGCTGCCCGGCTATCAGACAAGCTACAAAGACCGACTCTATGTACCCAAGGGTCTACCCGCGAATCTGGGCTACGCGGGTGCTGATCGCCATTTCCCCGAAGCGCGAATGATGCCCGACATTCTGATGGTCGAGTCCGATCATGACATGCGAAATCCGGCCGACTTCCTGGTACTGCACAAACTCGCGAAAGCCATATTCAAGGTGCCCGGAATTTCTCGAGTACAGGGAATAACGCGCCCCAAGGGAACGCCGATCGAGCATACGTCCATACCTTTCATTATCGACGTACAGAACGCTGGCATGCTTACCCAGATGACCTTTATGAAGGCGCGCAACGATGAAATGCTCGAACAAGTCAGATTGATCGAGCGCCAAATTGAGGTGCAGAAGCACATGTATGAAGTGCAGAAGCAACTCAACAAGCTGGCACACGAGTCATTTCTTACGTCGAAAGACACCTATGCGATCACGCTTACACTGAAAGACACCATTGCGAATCTGGACGATTTCTTCAGACCCTTTCGCAATTACGTGAACTGGGAACCGCACTGCTACGACATCCCGATGTGCTGGTCCATACGAAATTTGTTCGACACGTTCGACGCATTGGACAAAGTCACCGATAAAGCCAAAGAGATGTTGGCTTACATGACTGAGGTGGACGGACTCGCCCCAGAGATGATCGCGCAGATGCCGAAACTGATCGCTATCTCGGAAGCCTCACGCGACATGATGCTCAAAATGCACGCCACAATGGCGGGGACATTCAAGCTGATGGACGAGTCGACTTCAGACACGATGGCCATGGGCCAGGCATACGATGCAGCTCACGATGACGACACCTTCTTTCTGCCGCCAGAAGTTTTCGAGAATCCCGAATTCCGGAAGGCAATGAGTTCGTATCTGTCTCCCGACGGAAAAGCGGCGCGGTTCATCATCTCCCACAAAGACGATCCTGCATCCCCGGCGGGCATTGCGAGTTCCGCCAAAGTTCGATCAGCGGCCGAAGAGGCCCTTAAGTCGACTCCGCTGCAGGGCTCCAAGATCTACGTTTCCGGCACTGCCGCGACTTACAAAGACTTCAGCGACGGCTCGAAATACGACTTGTTGATCGCGGCCATCGGTTCGCTCTGCTTGATTTTCATAATCATGCTCCTCATCACCCGGAGCTTGATCGCCTCCCTGGTGATTGTGGGCACAGTGGCACTTTCGCTGGGCACGTCATTCGGGCTGTCGGTCCTGCTGTGGCAATACATTCTGGGAATCAATCTGCACTGGATGGTGCTGCCGATGTCGGTGATCGTGCTGTTGGCGGTCGGATCGGACTACAACTTGCTACTGGTATCCCGCATCAAGGAAGAGTTGGGCGCCGGCCTGAAGACCGGCATCATTCGTGCGATGGGCGGTAGCGGCAAGGTCGTGACGAACGCCGGCCTGGTGTTCGCGTTCACCATGGCCGCACTGGTGACCAGCGACTTGCTCATGATCGGTCAGGTCGGTATCACGATCGCCCTGGGTCTGTTGTTCGACACGTTGGTCGTGCGGTCCTTCATGACTCCGTCGATCGCCGCTCTCCTCGGTCGCTGGTTCTGGTGGCCGCTGGTCATCCGCCCGCGTCCGGCCAGCTTCATGCTCCGGTCGGAGGGAACGCGCGCCTCGGTGCGGGCCTATATGCTGCCGCGCGACGACGATACGATCACCGCCGAAATCCCAAAGACCTCGGTCTAGTTCACCGCCGCGCGGGTTTCCAGCCGCACGTAATTCGCCAGGCTCTCACCGGCGTCAGCCGGCCCGAAACCGGTCGCCTCGATCTTCGCCAGATCCAGAACTCCGTAAAGCGGCCGCGGCGCAACAGGGTTCGTCGCTGTACTGAAGTACTCTGCCGTCGACACACCAGTCACTCGGTTCGGATCGTGACCCGCCAGCTCGAAGACACGCCGCGCCACATCGGCCCACGAGGTGACCGGGCCCGAACCTGTCACGTTGTACGTTCCGTACGGCGCGTGGCTGTCAAGCAGGTGCCGGATCGCCCGCGCCAGCTCAGAGGTGAACGTCAATCGGCCGACTTGGTCGTCCACCACAGACGGGTCAACTCCCCGTTCGGCGAGAGAAAGCATGGTGCGCACGAAATTTCGGCCGTCACCGATTACCCACGAGGTCCGCACGACGTAGTGACGACACACGGTAGAGATGATTTGGTCGCCCGCCGCCTTCGTCTGCCCGTAGACGCCGAGCGGAGCCATCGGATCGTCCTCGCGATAAGGCCGGGTCGCGGTTCCGTCGAACACGTAGTCCGTCGACACATGCACGACGGTCAGCCGATGCGCCGAAGCTACACGCGCCAGATTCGCGACGCCGGTGACGTTGGCCGCCCAGGCCGCCGCCCGCCCTTCGGGAGTCTCCGCGACATCGACCGCCGTGTAGGCCGCAGCGTTGACGATGGTGTCATACTCGCGCCACGGGCGCGCCGATGCGAAATCCTCGGAGCTGAGATCGAATCCGGGCAGATCGACGTACTCAACGTGTGAAGCACCCTCGTACGCGACCTGCAGCGCCCGGCCCAATTGCCCGTTACAGCCGATCACCAACGTCTTGCGCGGCTGCACGGGCACGACCTCGGACAGCGGTCCCTGAGCTCGGTCCTTCGCGGACAACTCAGCCTGATCGAGCGGTATCGGCCAGTCGATGGCAATGGTCGCATCACCGGGATTCAGGGAGGTGTACACACCATCCGGTGAATAGTGGTCGTTGACCAGGTAGATGTAGGCAGTATTCGGTTCCAGTGTCTGGAATCCGTTGCCGACGCCTCGCGGCACGAACACCGCGCGGGACGGATCCAGCTCGGCGGTGACCACCGTGCCGAACGTGGGACCATCACGCAGGTCGACCCACGCGCAGAAGATCCGCCCGGTCGCCACCGAAATGTATTTGTCCCAGGGTTCGGCATGAATGCCCCGCGTAGTGCCCACCGACTCGTTGAATGACACATTGTTCTGGACGGGCCCGAAATCGGGCATCCCGGCTGCCACCATCTTCTCGCGCTGCCAGTTCTCCTTGAACCAGCCGCGATTGTCGCCATGGACGGGCAGGTCCCAGATGACCAACCCCGGAATCGCCGTCTCTGCCGCGCGGAGGGCCTTTCCGAGCGCCGTCATAGGTTGCGGTCTCCTGTCATTGCCCGAGTCGCGCGTAGAACGCCTCGGTGGCGTCTTTTGCGGGCGCCCACCAGTCGTCGTTGTCGCGATACCACTCGATCGTGGCAGCCAACCCGTGTTCGAAGTCAGGGTATCTCGGTTGCCATCCGAGCTCATCACGCAACTTGCTGGCGTCGATGGCGTAACGCAGATCGTGACCGGTCCGGTCTGGGACGTGGTCGTAGGCGTCGGCCGGCTGGCCCATGAGAGTGAGAATCAGTTCGACCACGCTCTTGTTGTCCTTCTCGCCATTGGCACCGATCAGATACGTCTCACCAATGCGACCTTGTTCCAAGATCTGCAGCACCGCCGACGAGTGGTCATCGGCATGGATCCAGTCCCGCACGTTGAGCCCGTCGCCGTACAACTTGGGTCGCGTGCCCCGCAGGACGTTGGTGATCTGACGGGGAATGAATTTCTCGACATGCTGGTACGGGCCATAGTTATTGGAGCAGTTGGAGATTGTGGCTTCCAACCCGTAGGAACGCATCCACGCTCGCACCAGCAAGTCGCTGCCGGCCTTCGTCGACGAATACGGCGACGACGGATTGTAGGGGCTGGCTTCGGTAAACCGGCCTGGATCATCCAGCTCCAGATCGCCGTACACCTCGTCGGTGGAGATGTGGTGGTAGCGGACACCGTACTTGCGGACCGCCTCCAGCAACGTGAATGTACCCACCAAGTTCGTCTGGAGGAATGGGTGCGGGTCGTGCAGCGAGTTGTCGTTGTGCGTCTCCGCGGCGTAGTGGACGACACGATCGGCGGATGCCACCAGCTTTTCCACAACACCGGCATCGGCAACATCACCGTGAACGAAATGCACGCGATCGTCGGGTAAACCAGACAGCGAAGCAAGGTTGCCGGCATAGGTCAACTTGTCTAACACCGTGATGTGATGGTCGGTGTGCTCGACCGCGTAATGCACGAAATTCGATCCGATGAACCCGGCGCCTCCAGTGACCAGAAGCCGCGCCACTAGGAACCCCTCTCCAACAAATCCAACAGATACGAACCGTACCCCGACTTCACCAGCTTCTCGGCGCGCTCACGCAATTCATCTTCGCTGAGAAAACCTTGCCGCCAGGCGATTTCCTCCGGCACACCGATCTTCAACCCGGTCCGCCGCTCCATCGTCCGCACAAAGTCCGCCGCATCAGTCATCTGGTCGAACGTCCCGGTGTCCAACCAAGCCGTCCCCCGCGGCAACACCTGGACCCGCAACCGGCCCTGCTCCAGGTACGCCCGGTTGACATCCGTGATCTCGTACTCGCCGCGATCACTGGGTGACAGCTCGCGTGCGATCTGCACGACGTCGTTGTCATAGAAGTAGAGACCCGGGACCGCGAAATTACTCTTCGGTTGCTTGGGCTTTTCCTCTAGCGACACAACGACACCGCTCCGGTCGAACTCCACGACACCATAGGCCGACGGCTCGGCAACCCAGTAGGCGAAGACCTGACCACCGTCGACATCCGCGAAGCTTTTGAGCTGCGTGCCCAAACCCGGCCCATACAGCAGATTGTCGCCCAAGATCAGCGCGACCTTCTCGTTCCCGATGAAGTCCGCGCCGATAGTGAACGCCTGCGCCAGACCGTCTGGCGACGGCTGCTGCGCGAAGGAGATCGACACCCCGAACCGAGACCCGTCACCTAGCAGGCGTTCGAAACTCTCCGCGTCATGCGGCGTGGTGATTACCAAAATGTCGCGGATCCCCGCCAGCATCAACGTCGACAGCGGGTAATACGCCATCGGCTTGTCGTAGACCGGTATCAATTGCTTCGACACCCCGAGGGTGATCGGGTGCAGGCGAGTTCCCGAACCACCCGCCAGGATGATGCCTTTCATGACTGCTTGCGGATGACGCGAACGCCCATCCCGTGCGTGTCGTAGATGCACAGATCATCAACCCAGAACTGGCCGTCAAACACCACCAGCACACCGCGGTCGTCGCTTTGGGTGGATAGGATTTCGATCTCGGAACGGGTCCTCTTATTGGTCGGCGTCACCTGGCCGCGGAACTTCCAGCTGAACATCTGGTCCAGAGCCACTGGCTCGAATTCGAAATCCTCGCCGGTGCCGGCGAGACCGGATAGCCGTACCGCAGCGCGCGCCGCCTGCTGCATGGCTTCCAGACCCAACGAACCAGGCTGTACCGGGTCTTGGAAGAAGTGCGCCTTGAAGAACCACGCCTCCGGGGTCACGTCGTACTCGGCGACCAGCCGGCCCAGACCCGCCTGCCCCCCGTCCGGCCAGAAATTCACCCGGTCGAGCACCTGAAGCCGACCCTGATCCAGCCAGGGCGCACCGTCGAGTTCCGCCGCCCGATAAGACACCACGACCGGAGCCGGCGCGGAAAGTGCCTCCAGCGCACCGGCTTCCGTCCGCAAACCCACCTGGTTCTTCAATGCCTCGGGACTGAAGAAACCGAACGCCGTCTTCATCGTCATCACAACTTCGTCGTCTTGGGTGCAGACGACGTCGAAGAAGACGATCGTCGACCCGGCGCCGTCGGCGAACCGTTCCAGAGTCGAGGTGACCCGCAGCGTTCCGACCCGGGCCGGCCTACGCTGAACGACGTCGCCGCCGTCGAGATTGCGGAACACCACATCGTCGGGACGGTTGGCGGCGAACCCGTTGTACGAGGAGAGCCAGCCGCACGGCTGCAGCAGGATCTCGATCAGCACCGGCATCGGCACCACGTCGACGTGGGCGTCGCCGAAGTACCACTCGCCGGGCGGGACATCGTATTCCGCGACGACGGTGCCACCCTTGGTCGGCACTCCCGGCGGACTGGACACGCTAAGCACCCGAGACATGAAGTGGTACGGCTCATCCGGCAGGCGCGGCGCTCGCCGGGTACCGTCGAACGGCGCGTATAGCGCACCGAACGCATCCGATGGCATGCCGCGGCCGCAGGCCAGCAGTGCACCCTGATCCCCGCGAACATCGTTGGTTCCGGCCAGGATCTTCACCGGTCCGAAGGCACCCGGCGGCATCGGCCAGTCCGGCACCAATCGCATCCCGAAGCGCCGGGCGTGGAAGACTTTGAAACCGTCACTGCGGCAGAGCAATGCGGCGAAGACGGTCGGCGTCGGCCCGTCGATGATCTCCTCGATGAAAACCTCGTAGTCGAGCATGTGGTCGGCGTCCGGCGTCACCTGCCCACGGCACACGAACCGCGCCATGTCGTCGGGCACCGGTTCGAATCGCCAGCCGTCCCGCTCGATGGTGAACCCGTAGGCCGCCATCGCGAACGACAGCGCCTGGGTGGCGGCATCGGCCATCAGCGTGCCTGGCATGCACGGGTCATTCTTGAAATGGCCCTCGTAGAACCACATGTCCTTGGGCACCGCGGCGGTGGCGCGCAAATAACCGCGGCCCCAGGGCCCACCGCTCGGATCGAATTCAGCGATCTCGTCGATCAGCCGCAGCTTGCCCTTCGGCAGCGACGGCGTGCGGGTGTGGGCGGCGGCCCGCTCGAAGCCGTCTCCGAAGCATCGATAGGCGTGCCCCTCGGTGAACGCCTCCACGTCTTCCTTGGTGAAGGAACGCTTCTGAGTGACGACGGCGGGCTCGTCTCGGATCGCGCCCTCGCGCGGTACGTCGTCGGCGGCGTCCCACAGCACCCCGTCCGACTCGGCGAGCTCGGCGTCTGAGAAGAAGCCGGCCTGGCCGTTACGCACCGAGATCATCAACCGATCGCCGATGTAGCAGTCGTAGTGGAAGAAGAACAACCGGGTATCACCGGTTTTCGCGTGCCCGTCGATGTGGATCTCGTAGTGCAGCGTGTCTCCGCCCTTGGGGAGTTCACCCATGAACGTCAGATCGCACCCGAGCAGGCGGTACACGCGTTCGCTGCGGTTGGTGAAATCGGCGCCCAGCCACGAGGCGAGCAAGAGATCGGCCTGCCCGCTCTCGATCACCACACCCGGTGACATCCGCCCGTTGTGGATGTACCAGGCGTCGGGGTCGACGTCGGTCTCGGTGACGATTGAGCCAGTGCCCATCGTCCCGGGCTCGCCCTCGATGCTCATCACCCGATCGGCCAGCAACAGTGGCGGTTCCGGCATCCGCACCAGACGCTCGTACTGGTCGTACTCGGCGAACTTCGGACCCATGACTTCCGAGACCTTGCCGCCGGCAAGGATTTCCAGTTGGGCGCGCGACCACAGCGGTTCTTTGACCGGTGCCGGTCGCTTACTCGACGTGGGTGTGGGCGCGCTGGGTGCGGGCGCCGGCGCGGGGGTAGGCGTCACTGTCACCGGAGGCGGTGGTGGTGCCGGAGGTGCGGGCGGCGGCGCCGTTGGAGTCTGCACCAGCGGTGCGCTCGCCGCCGGCGCAACCTTCGGCGCAGCCGCGGGCGCGCTTCTCGCAACCGTCGGAGCCGATCCCCGCCGCCCCGAAACCAGGTTGAGCAGGTCACCGCGCGACTTCAAGAACGACGCGTGGGCCTCGGCCTGACGCTCGAGGAATGCCGTGTGGGCCTCGCCGACCGAGGCGACCAGATTCAACGCGGCCGCCGTCTGATCGTTCACTGCCTGCGGTGTCGCTGGCCGGGCAACCACTGTTCTTGTCTCGGTCACGGTGTGCGTAACGGCCTCCTGGGCAACGACCAACGGCACGGGGTGAGTCGGCGCAGGCGGCATGACTTGAACAGTTCCGTGGTCGGGCATAGGTGTACTTCCGTTCCTGGACGCCGCCGGCGTCGAGATATTCGGGGGCGCCACCGGCGCCGAAACAGCGGCCGCCGGAGCTGAAACCGGCGTCAGAACCGGCGCGGTGACGATATCCGGCCAGTGGGCGGCGAGTGTGAGTTTGCGAGTGTTATCCGAAGGCGCCGGCTCACGTTGCTCACGCAATGACCGGATCCGCGCCTCGAACGCATCGATGTCGACCGGCAGTCCGTGCACCCAGAGCTTGCAGACACTTTCGGCCAGGGCACGCAGTCCGCGTCGCTCCTGGGGGTCCAGCGCGACGGCCAGATGTGGCCGGTCACCGAGGATCTTGCCGACCGCGCCGGTCAAGATGCCGCGAGGACCGTGCTCGACGAACACCCGGACGCCGTCCTCCCAAGCCTGGAGAATCGTCGCCGGGAAGTCGATCGGCTCGAGGGCTTGCCGCGTGATCGCTTCGGCCGCCGCCTCCCGAGTCGGTACATACGCCCGGTTGACGGCGTTGGTGTAGAAGCGAATATCGGGGACCTCGTGCGTCTCCCGCGTGTGAATGTTGCGCCAGGTATCGGCGAAAGGTGCCATCGCCGCGCAATGAATCACCATGTCCAGCCCCAGCGGGATCGCGGTGGCGCCGGCAACGGCGTCGATCACCCGCCGGCACGCCGCCGGATCCCCCCCGATGACGCAATCGTCCGGCGCCTGCACGATCGTCATGTAGGCGCGCAGCTCGACGGCCAATGCCGCGTCGACCAGCGCCCGGGGTGCGGTGATACGCCAGCACTCCCACGGAGCCGGTTGGTCCCCCAGCCCCCAGTCGGCCGCTGCCACCCGGCACTTGCCGGTCAGCTCGTCGCCGTACATTCCCGATTCCTCGATCTCATCGAGCATCGGTTCCAGGTCGCTCCAGACCCCGAAGGCCATCAGCGAATTGGTCTCACCCGACGAAAGTCCAATAGCAGCAGTCGGTTTGAGCCTCAACACCGTCCGAGAGAACTCCGCTTGCGACTGGCAGACCAGAGCACAGCCGGTCAGCTGGGTCCGCGGGTCCAGCGTGGTGATCCCGTCGCCGTGCAGAGCACGCGCCAGATCGCCGACGCCGGAGAACCGCTGGGTAAGTCCGTCACCGATCTCGGGCCACGCGAACAACAGATCACGCCCGGCGCCCGGGTAGGCGGCGGCCGCACCGGTGAACGTGAACGCCAGCTCACCCGTCATCGGGGTGTCGGCGAACGCGATGCCGGGGACAGCAGGCGCCTCGCCGCGTTCCAGACTCTGCACGGCCTGCTGCCGAAGCTTGTCCAGCGTCGAGGAGCAGTCCCCCACCAGCGAGCAACGCACCGACCCGGTGCCACCCGGTTCACCGCGTTGCATCCGGCTCAGCAGATCGGCCCGGCTGCCAGCGGCATAGCGCTCCGAAACCGGAACGACGCCAACGGCTAACGGTTTGGGCGCACCATCGGCCGCGGATACGGTGATGCCATCGGCATGCCCACCGAGCGCCTCTACCCACACCGCCGCGGTGGTTCCACCGGGCGCCGGCTGTGCACCGGCGGAGTCCACCCGCACCCGCGCCCGCACGGCCTCGACGCGCGCGGCGATCTCCACGGCGGCGCTCGCCGCGTGGGTGCGCCCGATCCGGGCCTCCGCGAAGTTGGGTTCCGTCGGAAGTGGTTCATCGTCGGTGTCGATGACTGCGATGATCTCGTCACCGGCAGCCTCGGCATCGGCACGGCGTTTGAGCACGAAGGCCACCGCCGCATCGCCGTGTCCCATGCTCGTGTCCGCGTCGAGTGCATCTGCAGCCCGGGAATGCGCAGGCTCACAACACATGTCGACCGCACCGGCGACGACGGCGTCGAGTTCGTGATGCCGCAGCGCCCGGACGCCGATCTGCAGTGCAGTGATCGCGGACAGTTCCTCGGTGGAGACGGTGAAGCCGAACCCACGGAAGTCGCGCTGGGCATGGATACGGTTCGCCGGGATGTTCGGCATGGTGCCCACCACACCGTCGGCGGTCAGCTTGGGGGCGGCCACCTTGTTGGCCTCCAACCACTGCTCGTTGTCGGCGTTCAGCACCCGCAACCGTTGCCGGGCGATGGTGGCGTCACAGCCCATGCCGACGAACACCCCGGTGCGCTCCGAGTCGGTGGTCACGTTGTGCAACGCCTGGCCCGCCGCCGCGAGCATCACGGTCTGCTGGCTGAGGCTGCCGGCGAGCTCATTCGGCGGAAAGCCAAGCCCCGCAAGGTCGAGCGCAACACTGTCGAGCGGAGTGGGTTGCGCCTCCGGCCCCAACACGCGGCGCCGGAACTCGTCGGCATCGCGGGCGTCTCCGGTCACCACACCGATACCGCAGATGACGATGTCGTCCGTTGGCGCCTGCGGCCGCGGTGCCGACGCGATCGGCCCGCGGTAGTTCTCGACGATCAGGTGAGCGTTGTTGCCGCCGAATCCGAAGTTGCTGACCGCGGCACGTTTGACCGGGCCATCCCACGGGGTGGCAGTGGTGACCAACGTGAACGGAGTACCGTCGAGCTTGTCGGTCGGCTTCTCGCACAACGTCGGCGGAATGGTCGAGGCCTGCATGGCCGACAAGACATTCACCAGACTCGCCGCGCCGGACACCGTGATGGTGTGACCCAAGTTGCCTTTCAACGCACCGAGTTTCAGCGGAACGTCACCGTAGGCCGCCGCAATGCTCTGCAGCTCGGTGGCATCACCCAAGGGGGTGCCGGTGGCATGGCAGTCGACGTAGTCGATGTCGGCCGGCGTCAGCCCGGCCTGCTCCAGCGCCGACGTCATGGCGCGGGTCTGGCCACCCACCGCGGGAGCGGTGGAAGCCGCTTTGCCGACCGTCGTTCGAGAGTCCCACGCCCAGAATCACACCCAGGATCTGGTCACCTGCGCGTTCGGCATCGGCGAGACGCTTGAGTGCGACCAACGCGGCACCGTGTGCGGGTACGAGCCCGTCGGCTTCCGCATGGAACGGACGCGACCGCCCCGACGGGCTGAGCGCCTGCAGCGATGTGAAACCGAGGTGCAGGAACAGGTCATCCGAACCGTTGACACCACCGGCGAGCATCACGTCGGCCTCGCCGTCATGCAGGGCGTCGCAGGCCAGTTTGATGGCGTAGAGCGACGACGCGCACGCCGCGTCGAGCGCGTAGACCGGGCCGTTCATCTCCATGGCACCGGCCACCAGGTGCACCGGCAGTCCCGAGGAGAACCGGTTGCGCGGATCGTCATTACCCTCGCCGGTCCACACCGACTCGACGAACGCGGTGCCCATGGTGCTGGGATACGAGAGGTTGCCGACGATCAGGCCGGTACCCGGCGCGGCCAGCGGGCCGCCGAGCGCCTGCTGCGCGCACTGCGCCAGCCACGCAACGATCGGATCGAGATGGTCGAAATCGGGTATCCGCGCAGCGAATTGGGTGAGATCGAATGACGTCTTGACATAGCCGCCAGTCGCCGACGAAACCCGCAAACCCTGTTTGTTGCTGGCGAGCAGTGTTATGGGCTCCACCCCGCGCCATTGATCAGGCGGCGTGGCTCGCAGCAGGCAACGGCCCGCCAGCGACGCGTCGAACAGTTCTTCAGGTGAAGCCGCACCGGGCAGCACACAACTGCGTCCGACGATCGCGACCGGATCGAACCCGCTCACGCCGACGTGTCCGCGGCGCCGCCCGCGGCGTAGAACTCCACACCCTCCAGCGTCGCGATGAGCGCACCGTCGGAGGTTTCGTACACGATGTTGAAGTCGACCCGCTTGTCGCTGACCGGATGCGCGGCCAGTCGGCAGCGTCCGATGCTGCTGCCTTCACCGAACGCACGATGCAGCACAACGCGTGCGATGCGAATCGGCAGCACCAGTGGGCGTCCCTGCGCACTGGCCCAGACGATGCCGAGCTGCAGACCACCGTCGATACCGGCGGCATCGATCGCCCACCCGTTCTGCGGCCAGCCAAGGTCGTCCAGACTCTTCAGCTCCGCACTCCCGCCGGCAGCGCCGAAGGAATCGAACTGCTCGATCATGGCGAACTGCGGCCCGTGAAAGAGCGGACCGGCGTACGCGTCGTCGACACTGAGCGGCCACGCTGAACCGGATACCTGCGGAACCGACACTTGAGGCGCCGCGACGGTCGCGGTGTCGACGGTGGCACGGTATCGCGCCCGCCCCTCAGCGTCTCGGACAGACACCGTGTACTCCGAACCGGTGGGCTCGAAATCGATACTGAGCGTTTGCCTTTCGCCTTCGGCGAAGGTGACACCCGACAGCACCTGGAAATCACGGACCACCGGGCAGGGATCTGCGACCACTCCCCGAGCCGCGCGCAGGATCGCGTCGAGCGCGATCACCACCGGCACGACCACTCGGCCGCGGACCTGGTGGTCGGTGAGCACCGGCAGGTCTTCGGCCGACACAGTCCATTCCAGCCGCGTTGCTCGCAGCCGAGGCTCGGCCGGAGCCGCGACCACGACGGCAGTGGCCGACGAACGGCACAGCGCGTGGTCGGCGAAGAACTGGGCGCCCTCGTCGATCGGGATGACACCCACACCACCGGCGAGGAATCGGCTCTTCAGCGTTGCGTCGACCATGCCGCCGTCCCACGGTCCCCAGCCGAATGCGCGGACGACGCACTCGCCGTTGCGACGCGCAGCCTCCCGGGCCGCAATGGCCTCCAGTGCCGCATTGGCCGACGCGTACGCCGCCTGCCCGGGGTTGCCTGCCCGCGCCGCAATTGAGGAGAACAGCGAGATGAAGCGCAGCTCGTCGGACGAGGTCGCATCCAGGAGCGCCTCCGCGCCAACAAGTTTCGTGCTGAACACCTTGACAAATCCGTCGTCGTCGAGGTCTTCCAGACGCTTGTCCGCGAGTACACCGGCGCCGTGCACGACACCGACGATCGGTCCGAAGGTCGTACGTACCTGATTCAGCACGCTGTCCAGCGCGGCGCGGTCGGTGATGCTGGCCGCGAAGTAGTGTGCCGGTGTGCCTTGCCGCTCCGCCGTCGCCAGGGTGGCCCGAACTTCCCGCTCGGCCAGCAGGCTCTCGGCTTGGGCACGTGCCTGCGGCAAGCTCAGCTGCTCCCCGCGGGCCCGCGCGGACGCCGCCAAAGCGGTGGCGATCTCGGCGGCCGTGGTGCCGGACGGCTCGTCGGCACTCACCTCGCGGAGGGGTGTGCGTCCGAGAAGTGCCAGCCGCAGGCCGTGCCGTTTGGCCAGCGCCAGAGCGGATTCCGCGGTCACACCCCGGGCACCGCCGGTGACCAGGACGACGCCGCCCGGATTGATGCTGATGGTCTCGCCCTCGCCGACCGACGACTCGATATCGTCGACGGCCACCAGACGGGTGCCGTCGGCGCGCAGCGCGACCTCGATCCCACTGCCACCCTCGAGCAGTTCGGCCGCCAGCCGTTCGGCGTCAAGGCTCTCCATGTCGACGGCACGAACCGATGCGTTCGGCCATTCCCAGCCGGCGGTCTTCACCAGGCTCGCGACACCAACCGGCACGTCGGCAGCGACGAACCGGGCCCCCGTCGACTGCACCGTAACGAAGACCGCGTCGCGGCGTTGCTCCTGGCGACGCTGCGGGCCGCATGGAATGCGCGCAGGTGCATGGCAACACAGTCTTCGGGTGTATGAGCAGCCGCCAATGGGGCCAGGCTGATGACGGCGCCCGCGTCGGCGGGTACGTCATCGACCGCGTGCGCGTTGACCCCGCGAGCCGTCAGTGCGGCCTGGAGCGCATCGGCGAAGGCGGAATCCTCACGGGTGATGAGGACGACGCCGTCGCGTAGGCCCGCCATCGCGAGACCGGTGGGCGGCGCGGCGCGCAACTCTGCCTCGGTGCAGGACAGGCCGACGGGCGCCGACGTGACCGGTGCCGAATGCTGCACTGCGGCAGGTTGCTCGGCGCGACCACCCGAGGCGAAGCCGGCGACGGTGGCGACAACATCCTGCAAGGTACGCAGATTCGCCAGCTCCGAGGCCGGGATCTCCGGAGCCCCCGGGAACTTCGCCTGCAACGCCGCCAAAATCTCGACCTGCTTGATCGAATCGATCCCGAGCTCAGCCTCCATCTCCATGCCCAACCCGAGCATGTCCACCGGATAACCCGTCTTCTCCGAAACAATCGACAGCACAACATCACCCGCGTCTACCGCCGGAGCGGCGGGCGCTGCCGTGACAGGGGCGACCGGTGCGGGCGTCGCGAAGCCGGCCACCGTGTCCACGACATCCTGCAAGGTACGCAGATTCGCCAGCTCCGAGGCCGGGATCTCCGGAGCCCCCGGGAACTTCGCCTGCAACGCCGCCAAAATCTCGACCTGCTTGATCGAATCGATCCCGAGCTCAGCCTCCATCTCCATGCCCAACCCGAGCATGTCCACCGGATAACCCGTCTTCTCCGAAACAATCGACAGCACAACATCACCCGCGTCTACCGCCGGAGCGGCGGGCGCTGCCGTGACAGGGGCGACCGGTGCCGACCCCGCAAAACCGGCCACCGTGTCCACCACATCCTGCAAGGTACGCAGATTCGCCAGCTCCGACGCCGGGATCTCCGGAGCCCCCGGGAACTTCGCCTGCAACGCCGCCAAAATCTCGACCTGCTTGATCGAATCGATCCCGAGCTCAGCCTCCATCTCCATGCCCAACCCGAGCATGTCCACCGGATAACCCGTCTTCTCCGAAACAATCGACAGCACAACATCACCCGCCGCAACAGCTGGCGCGGCCACCGGAGTAGGGACGGGCGCGGCCACGGGGGCCGCGACAACCGGAGCGGGAGCGGCTGCCACCACCGGTTCGACGACCGGCGGTGGGGCCATAGGAGTAACTGCCACCGGTGGCGCACTCACCGGCGCGGCCGCAACTGGAGCGACCACGGGCTGAGGCGCAACGTTCGGTGCCTGCGCAACGGTCGCGGAATTGCCGACGATCTGTGCCATCATCTGGGTGGACATGTCCAGAAATGCCTGGTGGCTTTCCGTCATCACATCCATATAGCGCTGATGCTGCTCGGCCGTCTCCTTCTGGATGCTGTCGATGATGCTCCAGACATCACCGGACAACGGCGCCTCGATGAACTCGGCCTGAATCTCCACCTGCTGCGGAGCGACCGGCGACTGCTGCACGACCGGTGCCGGTGCTGGCTGCTGCGAAACCGGCGTCTGAACCGCGGGCGCGTCCATCCGCTGGACCGCCGGAGCTGGCGCCGCAACAGCAGGCGCCACCGCCGCCGCAGCGGCTGGCGCGCTCACCCGAGTGCGCTTCGCCGTGATCGAAACCTTGCCGTCCACAGGCGGATACGGCTTACCGAGGTTCGCTCCGCCAACCTTGACAGCATGCTTCGGCGGCGGGACGAACTTCACCGGCTCCGCGTAGTGGTCGAACAACGCAGCAAGATCAAGGGTCACACCATCGGCGGCCAGCGCCGCTAGGCCTCGATGCCAACCCCGCAGACCATCGGCCTTCGGGTCATCGAGCGCCACTGCCAAGTGCGCCGAGTTGCCGAGTATCTTCCCGACCAATCCCGTCAGGACGCGGCTGGGACCAACCTCGATGAAGCGGGTGACCCCGTCACGGGCCATCGCCTCGATCATCTCGCGGAACCGCACCACCTGCTGTACCTGATCGCCGAGTTGCGTGGCGACGTCCTCGCTGTATACCTGCGCGGTGGCGTTCGCATACACCGGGAAGTTCGGTTGTCCGATCTTCAGCGTCTTGAGGTAGGCCGTCAGCGGCGCACTGCTCGCAGCCACGATCTCGGAGTGGAACGCCGAGGCCACCGGAAGGCGCACGGCCGTCCAGCCTTTCGCTTTCGCCGCGGTCTGTGCCCACGCGATATCAGTCTCGTATCCGGCCAGTACCACCTGGGTTGGTGCGTTGTCGTTGGCAATGACAAGCGATGCTGAATCGGGCTGGGTGGCGAGCAGCGCCCGCACGTCGTCGGCGGTCGCCGTGACGGCCAGCATCGCGCCGTCCTTACCTTGACCTGCCTCGTTCATCAGCGTGCCGCGGGTACGAGCCGTCTCGACCAGACTCTCGGTCGGCAGCACACCGGCGGCCGCCAGCGCGGTGACCTCTCCGAAGCTGTGGCCAGCTGCCGCACTCGCGCTCACCCCGAGGAGGTCGAGCAGCGCGAGCTGAGCGAGACTTGTTGCGGCGATGGCGGGTTGAGCGTTGGCCATCGCGGTGAGTTCTGTCTTCTGCGCGTCCAGCGCAGCGGCGTCGAACACCGGCTCCGGAAACACAACTTTCGGGAGATCGGCGAGATCGCCCTCGAGCCCGTCCCAGACCGCGAGCGCCTCGGGGAAAGCGAGCGCGAGATCGCCGCCCATCCCGACGTACTGGCTACCCTGCCCGGGGAACAGGAATGCTGTCTTGCCTTCACGCGCCGGCCCAACGCCGACCGCGATGTTGGCGTCCTTCAGCTCGGCAGCCTTGCCGTCGGCCAGCGCGACATGCAACCGGTCGGCGAGCGTCGCAAGCGATTCGGTGTCGGTAGCCACCAGGCCCGCGCGCGCATGCTGCGATGCGTCGAACTCTTCGGCGGCATCGAACGCAATGCGGGCCAGGCTCTCACCGGAGCGCGCGGCCGCGACGATCTCGGCAGCGCGCTTGCCCAGCTCGGCCTCCGACGGTGCGCTGAGGACCACCAGCTCGCTGGGCAGGGTCCGTAGCCGCTTGGCGCGGTGCTCACCCTGGTACTCCTCCAGCGTCACGTGGAAGTTGCTGCCACCGAATCCGAAAGAGCTGACCGACGCCCGCCGTGGCTGATCGCCCTTACGCACCCAGGGCCGAGTTTTGGCGTTGACGTAGAACGGCGAATCCTCGATTCCCATGGCGGGATTGGGGCGGTCGACCTTCAGAGTTCCGGGCAGTGTCGAATGTTGTAGCGCCAGAACGGCTTTGATCAGACCGGCAGCGCCGGCGGCGGCCTTGGTGTGACCGATCTGCGACTTCACCGATCCCAGGGCGATCCGCGCCGAATTGTCGGTGAACACTGACTTCAGACCGGCGAACTCGGCGACGTCACCGGCCTTGGTCGCCGTACCGTGCGCCTCGACGAGTTCGACGGTCGAGGGGTCGTAGCCGGCGCGCTCGTACGCGCGACGCAGCGCCTTGGCCTGCCCCTCGGAACGAGGAGCGTAGACACTGGATGCGCGCCCGTCCGAGGACGACCCCAAACCGCGGATGACCGCGTGGATCTGGTCCCCGTCGCGCTCGGCGTCGGCGAGGCGCTTGAGGGCCACCATGCCCACGCCCTCACCGATGATCGTGCCGTCGGCACCTTCGGAGAACGGCCGACAGTCACCGGTCGCGGAGAACGCGGGCGTCTTCGAGAAGCACATGTACATCATCACGTCATTGAGCGCGTCTACGCCGCCGGTGAGCACCACATCCGACTCGTGCAGGTACAGCCGGTGCAGCGCGGACTGCAGCGCGGAAAGCGAACTGGCGCAAGCCGCGTCGGTGACGAAGTTGGCGCCACCAAGATTGAGGCGGTTGGCGACACGACCAGCGATGACGTTGCCGAGCAGACCCGGGAACGTGCTCTCCTGCCACGGCACATAGTGATCGGCGATGTCCTGGCAGATTTCGTCGGCTTCGCTCTCCGACAAGCCGTTCTCCAGCAGCGCTTTACGCCAGATCGGGCGCTGCATCCGGGAACCCATCTGGACCACGAGCTCGGTCGTCGAGGCGACGCCGAGTACCACGTCGACCCGATCCAGGTCCACTGCAGCTCCCCCACGCTGAACCTCATCGAGCAGTTGCTTGGCCGCGACCAAGGCGAGGATCTGTCCGGTGTCCGTCGACGGTAAGGCGTTGGGCGGCAACCCGAATTTCACCGGATCGAAGCTCACCGGATCGATGAAGCCGCCCCGCTTACAGTAGGTGCGGTCCGGTGCCTTCGGGTCGGCGTCGTAGTAGTCCTCGATCAGCCAGTGCGAGGGTGGGACATCGCCGATGGCGTCGCGTCCGGTGGTGATGGTGCGCCAGAACCCGTCGAGCCCAGACTCGCCCGGATAGATCGCCGACATGGCGACCACCGCGATAGGAGTGGCGCTGGGCTGGTGCGTGTTGTCAGTCAAGGTAACCCTTATCCGAGAGGACGTGGACGAAAATCGAAAGCGGCAGCCGGCATCGGGACACCCGCCACACGTAACTGGCCGGCACGGGTGACTGTCGCGGCTCCTTCGAGCAGGTTGAGCGCGATCTGGCGAACCGTGCGCGCTTCCACTGGTTCGAGGAAACTTCCCCGGACCCATTGGTTGAAGGCCCCCATCGCAGGCCCACACCAAATCTGGTAGTCGCCGCGACGAGCCGTGTTGCCGTCGCGGGCCCATTGTGAACCGGTGAACAGGTACCACCGAAACACCAACGCCATCCGGTGTTTCGGATCGGCCGCCGCGCGTTCCACCTGACTGGGGTCGGTGTTGGCGAAGAACGCCTCGGTGTCGGCCCAGATATCCGCCACGCTGCGCCCGAGCGCCGTCGTTTCCAGGTTCTTCAGCTCCTCCGGCGGCGCCTCCTCGAGCGAGTTGTAGCGCCGGTAGAAGTCAGCGAGCCGATGGCCGCGCTGAGCAAACATCGTGCCGCGCTTGAGGACCTGCACGGTCACGCCCATCTCGAACATGTCCGCCGCCGGCGCCATCGCCACATCAGTCGACTCGGCCAATCCCAACAGTGTTCGGGCATCGGGTGACAGACCGCTTTCGACCGCTGACTGGTTCACCGAACCCGTCAGTGCTTGCTGCTGTGCCAGCGCCTGCTGCCGTTGGTCGATCGGCATGGCTAGGAACTGCTGGATATTCGCCTGCATATCCGGCCGCGCGCTACCGGCAGGAGGGGAATCGCCGCCATCAGACTTCCGGCGACGACGACTCGTCGTAAACGCTGTGCTGAGTTCATGGACGAGCGCCCCTCTATTTGCCAAAACTGCCGGATGTCGAGAAGACGCCAGTTAATCACGGTGCCCTTGCGCGGTACTGGAAACGCCGCAACTCACAGGCGGCGCACGGTCGCCCGGGTCCTACTTTCGGTCGTCGCGGTGTGTCCGCTGCAGTTCCCGTTCGGCATCCTCGAGCGCCTGACGCGCCGAGCGCAGCCGCTCGAGCAGGTCGTCGCGCTCGTGCTTTTTGCGGTCCGCTGCCCGCGCTTCCTCCATCGAGTTCAGGACGATCCCGATGAATAGGTTGAACACCAGGAAGCTCAGGATGACGCTGTAACTGATGAAGAAGAGCACCGTCCACGGCGACACCGCCAGGCCCATGTCGACGTTCTCGGGCAGGTTCTCCAGGGTCAGCATCACGTACATCGTCAGCATCGCCCGCCCGATGTTCCCGTAGTGCTCGGGGTCGTGATTTCCGAAGATGATCCAGCCCAGCATCCCGTAGATGTAGATGAGCAGGGCGGTGGCCGCGGCGAGGGACGCCACCCCGGGGACGCTGCGGGCGATCGCGCCGATGACCACATGCAGATCGGGTAGAAATCGGATGATGCGCACGATCCGCGCAAGGCGCACCAGCCGCAACAGCATCGCCGTCGCCCGCAGGCCGGGGATGAAGGACGCCGCGATCACGACGAAGTCGAAGACGTTCCAGTGGTTCTTGACGAACTCCCGGACGTTCCAGCCTGCGGCGGTGAACCGGATCAGCAGTTCGACGACGTAGACAGCGAGGATGACGTTGTAGCCGATGTCGAAAGCGTGGTCATAACCGGCCGTGACCGTGTCGAACGTTTCCAGCCCCAGCATGGTCGCGTTGACGACGATCACGATCACGATCACGGTCTCGAAGACCACATTTCCGACCAGCCTTCGGCACAGCGCCACCACCGTCGGCACGGGCGTGGGCGTCTGCTGTTCGGTCGGCGTGGATTGCACGGTTAGTACATAGCAAAGGTTCAGGGCCGGCACCCGGTGAACCGCACCGTCACATCCGCGATTCCCTCATCACCGCCGGGGTGAGGGTCTACCGTCACCGCCATGCGTGCGGTCGGGCGGCGCGGGTTCCTGGTGGGCTTCGGCGCGCTCGCGGCTTCGCCGCTGTTGCCGGCGTGCGCCGGCACGGACGAAAAGACCCGCGATCACGTGGTCGTCGTCGGCGCCGGATTCGCCGGACTGGCGGCGGCACGAAAGTTGGCCGCCGCCGGTCTGAAGGTCACGGTGCTGGAAGCCCGGGATCGGATCGGCGGCCGGACCTGGACGGACACCTCGCTGGGGGCGCCCGTCGACATCGGTGCCTCGTGGATCCACGGCACCGAGAACAATCCGCTGACCACGCTCGCCCACGACGTCGGAGCCAAGACGGTGCCCACCGATTTCGAGGACTTCATCCTGGTCGACAATCACCAGATCGTGGACCAGAAAATTGCCGCGGCATTGGTCACCGACTGGCACCGGATCGTGGAGCAACTCACCGACCGCAGCGGCGACGCCGCGCCCAAGGAGTCCGTCGCCGACGGCTTGGTCGGCCTCGCGAACCTCGACGATCCCCTCGTCGCGTGGAACGTCACCTCGAGCATCGCCGGTGAGTACGCAGCCGACCCCAGCCAGCTCTCGCTGCGGTGGTTCGGCAGCGAGGGACAGTTCAAGGGGCCCGACGTCATCCTGCCCGGCGGCTACACCCAGCTGTCGCAGCACCTCGCCACAGGACTCGACATCCGTACCCGCACCGAGGTGAAGCGGATCGCGCACGGTGGCGACCAGGTACGCATCGAGACCTCGCAGGGCGTCGTCACCGCCGATCGGCTGATCGTGACGGTGCCGCTCGGGGTGCTCAAGGCCAAGACCATCGTGTTCGACCCGCCGCTGCCGGAGACAAAACAGGGCGCCATCGAGCGGCTCGGATTCGGCCTGTTGAACAAGGTCGTCGTCGCCTTCGACAAACCGTTCTGGCCTGAGTCCACGCCGATGATCGGACTCGCGGGCAACAACCAGCCGGTCACCGATCTGGTCAACGGACTGATTTTCGCGGGCGAGCCACTGCTGGTCGGCCTGCGCGGCGGGCAGGCCGCCTGGTCGCGCGAGTCGATGTCCGACACCGACGCGGTCGACGAACTGATCACCGCGATCGACGCACCCAAGCCCACCGGGTCCATCGTGACGAAATGGGGCGCCGACCAATATGCCCGGGGCTCTTACAGTTTCATCGCCGTCGGGTCCAGCCCGGACGATATGCACGCCCTCGGCGAGCCGGTCGGCGACCGCCTGATGTTCGCCGGCGAGGCCACCGACCCCGAGTGGTTCGGCACCGTCCACGGCGCCTACATGAGCGGCCTGCGCGAAGCCGACCGCGTTCTCGCATAGTTCGTCGGTATTTTTCCGCCGTCGAACGGCTATCCCCCACGCCATGACCGATGCGCTCACGCACGACACGCATAGCGACACCAAGCTCAAGCGGAAGATCACCGGGCCGCTGCTGTACCTGTTCATCCTCGGCGACGTGCTCGGTGCGGGCGTCTACGCGCTGATGGGTGTGCTGTCCCAGAAGGTCGGCGGGGTGCTGTGGGCACCGCTGCTGATCGCCATGCTGCTCGCGTTGTGCACGGCCGGTTCCTACGCCGAGCTGGTGACGAAGTATCCGCGAGCCGGCGGCGCGGCGGTCTTCGCCGAGCGCGCCTTCAAACGCCCGGCCATCTCGTTCCTGGTCGGGTTCAGCATGCTCGCGGCGGGCGTGACCAGCGCGGCCGGCCTCGCACTGGCGTTCGCTGGCGATTACCTCAGGACCTTTATCGACGTGCCCGCAGTGCCGGCCGCGCTCGTCTTCCTGCTGCTGGTGGCCTGCCTCAATGCCCGGGGCATCAGCGAATCGGTGAAGAGCAACACCGTGATGACGGTCGTCGAGCTCAGCGGACTGATCATCGTCGTGGTCGCGGTGGCCATTCTGATGAGCCGCGGCGGCGGCGACGTCTCGCGGGTCACCGCCTTCCCGCCCGGCGCATCCCCCGCGCTGGCGATCCTGGGCGCGGCGATCGTCGCCTACTACTCCTTTGTCGGGTTCGAGACGTCAGCCAACGTGGCCGAGGAGATTCGCGACCCCAGCCGGGTCTATCCGCGGGCACTGTTCGGTGCGCTCCTCACCGCGGGCGTCGTCTACACACTGGTCGGACTGGCCAGCGCCATCGCCCTGCCATCCGACGAGTTGTCGAAGTCCTCGGGTCCGCTGTTGTCGGTCGTCGCCGCGGCGGGAGTCGGCATCCCCGACAAGGTATTCAGCCTCATCGCACTCATCGCCGTGGCCAACGGTGCGCTGCTCACGATGATCATGGCGAGCCGGCTGACCTTCGGCATGGCCGAGCATCGCCTGCTACCTCGCGCCTTGGGTGCGGTGTTGCCGAACCGGCGCACACCGTGGGCCGCGATCGTCGCGACCACCGTCGTCGCGATGCTGCTGACCACGATCGGTGAGCTGTCGACGCTCGCCGAAACCGTTGTGCTGCTGCTGTTGTTCGTCTTCATCTCGACCAACATCGCGGTGTTGGCGTTGCGCCGCGACCACGTGAACAATTCGCACTTCCGGGTCTGGACACCGATTCCGGTGCTGGGTGTGGCGTCCTGCCTGCTGCTGCTCACCCAGCAGAGCGCCAAGGTGTGGTTGTTCGCGGCCATCCTGCTGGCGGTCGGTCTGATCCTGCATCTGATCGCCGCGCGCAGTGGTGCCACCGGCGACCGTGGCGAGCGGTCCGCCGTTTAGTCCGCCGCCGCGTCCCGGCATCTGCCGTGAGCGCCGGCGAAATTCGATGTTCAGCGGGCCCGAGCCGGGGGTATAGGGATATCTCCTCGCTCCCTAGGAGACGCCGATGACCGCCACTGCCGAAACGCCGACGAGTTCGGAAGCTCAGTCGCTGCTGGCGATGGTCGAGCGATTGCGGGTGAAACTGGTCCGGGAGCGGGCCGGTTTGGCACGGCAGCTGCGCGAGCTCTCGCACCGCATCGAGGGAATCGACCGTCAGCTCGACGACCTCACGGTCAGTGCCGAGTGGTTGGCCGCCATCGCCCGCCAGCCCGCCGAGGAACTGCCCGCGTAGCCGGCGCGCCACCCTCGCGTTCGCCTGACGTCACGCTCGTCCTCCGATACGGTGAGACACCGGTCAGCGGAAGCGAGGACCCATGCGGAATCGAATCAGGCGGATGGTCGCCCACGCCATGGTGGTGTCCTCTGTGCCCATCGCCGGGATTGCCTGGGCTCCACTGAGTTCGGCTGAGGACGGCTGCGGAGCCGGGATGTACTTCAACTGGGAAACCAATCAGTGCGAGTACTACGACGACGTGACGGTGTACATCAACCCGTGCTGCTACGTCGGCCCGGCCGGGGTCGGTCCCCTCGGTCCGGGACCGGTCGGTCCTGGACCAGTCGGGCCGGGACCCGTCGGGCCGGGACCGATCGGACCGGGCCGGCGCTAGCCGAGTAGTACTGGATCCGCTGTGACTGACGATGACGACTCACGCCGTGACGAACGGTCCGACGCATCTCGTCGCGAGCAGCCGATGCGCAAACCTGAAGACACGGCGTTCCCCGAGTGGTTCCGGAACTTCTGGCGCACGCTGTTGGGTCCCCGAGGCCGTCGCTGAAGCTGCGCGCACGGCCGCGCCGTCACCTACGATGCTTCCATCGTGAGTCAGCTACCCGAGTCGGCCGAGACCGATTCCCTGTCCCGCCGGCAGATCATCCTTCTGGTTGCGGCTCTGGTCTTCTCGCTGATGTCGTTCTCACTGAACGCCACCATGCTGGCGCCGGCGGTCCGCGACATCAACCAAACGCTGGGCCCCGGCGCGTTCGTGGCCATGTCCACCCCGTTCTATCTGGCCGGCGCGATCGCCAACGTCGTGCTGATCCGGTGGAGTGATTACATCGGTCGCAAGCGCGTCCTGATCGGCATCGTGATCGTCATGTGCCTCGGGACCGTGCTGTGTCTGAGCACGTCGCTGCCCCTCGTGGTGGTCGGTAGGTTCCTGCAGGGTGCCTCCAACATCACCTACGGTCTTGCTTTCCTGATCCTTCGAGCCCGGTTGTCCGGGGCGACATTCGGCGTGTGCTGCGGGGTGATGGCATCCATCAACGGCGGGGTGGCCGGCGGCGACGCGTTCTTGGCCGGGATCATGACCGACGCGTTCGGGTACCGCTCGATCTTCGCCCTCATCCTGGTCGTCGGCCTCATCGCCGTCGCCTTCGTGTGGAAATGGGTTCCCGTCGACGAATCGGACTCTCGGTCCGATGGCCGGATGGATTGGGTCGGTGCCGTTTTCATCGCGCTGACCGTCGGCGGCATCACGATGTTCTTGTCCGACGGAGGGCATGCTGGGTGGACGTCGACGCCCGCTCTGGTCTATCTGGCTGTCACCGTGGTGGCCGCAATTGCGTTGGGGGTGACCGACAATCGCGTCGAGCATCCGCTCATCGGGCTCAAGCACCTGCGGTCTCGGGAGGCCTGGCCGTTGATCGTCGTCACCATCTTGGTGATGGGCTCGTTCATGGTGGTACTCGGGTTCATCGTGCCGAGTATGAGCGAAGACCCCGATTCCGGATTCGGGCTCAACGCGACCACGACGGCACTGCTGTTCCTCACCCCCGGTGCGGTCGTGCAGGTTCTCACCTCGCCGTTCGTCGGCCGCCTCGCCGTCCGGGTCGGTTTCGTCACTGTGATGCGCGCCGGAATCGCCGCCTCGATCGTGGTCATCGCGTTGACTGCCGTGTTCGCCGACCACAGGTATGCGGTGGTGGCCCTCATCGCGCTCTTCGGATTCACTTGCCACGCAGTCATACTCACCCCGCTGAGTTCACTCGGTGTGCTGCAGGCATCCGATGAGGCGCCCGGCGCGCTGCCCGGCATCGCCAACGCCAGTTACGGCATGGGCTTCACGCTTGGCTTCGCCTGGGCCGGTCCGATCGTCGGTTCCGGCACGGATTCGACCTTCCACCATGCGTTTTGGATCGCCGCCGGGATTGGCGTTGCCGCATTGGCGTTCAGCCTGATCCTTCGGCCGAAACCGCTTGTCAGCGGGCCTGTCTCCCCCGCCGGTTCGACAGCTCACCGGACATAGCCCGGACAGACGGCGGAACCGGCGTGCCGGGATCGCAGTCCGGTGCCCGGCGCGGCTCGCCGTACACGGTGGTCAACGGCACCACCCCGGCCCATGCCCCAGCGGCGACATCCTCCTCGCCGTCCTCGGGCCAGCCGTCGCCGATCTTCAGTGACCAGTTTTGATCGGTGATGGGCATCCGCAACGCCATCGTCGCGGCCAGCTCCTTGCGCGAGCTGGCTCGTAGCTCCGCGACCCGGCCGGGAATGAAGGTGTCGGTCAGGGTCTCGAGGTAGCGGACCTTGTCCGACTCCTCGATCGGTTCGAAAGTTCCGTACAGCGTGGCGCTGCGGAACTGGAACGACGACTCAAAACCACTGCGCGCCACCAGGACTCCGTCCAGGGCGGTGACGGAGACCGCCGCCGCTGCACCGTCGGCGAGTTGACGCAGCCACGGCGATCCTGTCGAACCATGGATCACCAGTTCATCACCGATGCGGGCGAAGCCGACCGGAAAGATCACCGGGTGCCCGTCCCGGATCAACGCTACGGTGGCCAACGGCGTCGCATCGAGAAGCTCGTCAAGTCGCGAGCGTTCGGTGTTCTGCTTCTCCGGCAGGCGGCTGACCCTGGTCGACGGTTGCGGCATGGACCTACTGTCGCACGGGCCGAAGCGCGTCGGGGGTCAGATCGGCCAGTGTCCGGTAGCCGTCGATGCCCATGATCAGGTCGGCCTCGGCCAGCAGCGAGCGCAGCACATGCACAATTCCGTCGGTGCCGGCCAGCGCCGCACCGTAGGCGTAGGGGCGACCGATGCCGACCGCCTTCGCGCCCATGGCCAGGGCCTTGACGATGTCCGCGCCGGAGCGGATGCCCGAGTCGAACAGCACCGGCACGTCGCCTGCCGCCGCCACCACATCGGGCAGGCAGTCGAGCGCCGGCAGGCCGCCGTTGGCTTGTCGGCCGCCGTGATTGGAGCAGTAGATGCCGTCGACTCCGGCGTCGATCGCGCGGCGGGCATCGTCGGGATGACAGATTCCCTTGAGAATCAACGGCAATGACGTCAACGATCGCAGCCACGGTAGGTCGTCCCAGCTCACGCAGTTCCCGAAGGTGCTCACCCATGCCATCACCGCGTTGCGCGGGTCGGCGTCGATGTCGGCGTCGGTCTTGGCGCGAAACACCGGGTCGCTGATGTAGTTGGACAGACATTTGCCGCGCAGCTGCGGGAAGTTAGAGGTCGACAGGTCACGCGGCCGCCACCCGGGCACCCAGGTGTCCAGCGTCACGACGATGCCGGTGTACCCGGCGGCTTCTGCCCGGTGCACGAAGCTCGCCGCCATCTCTCGATCGGTTGGGGTGTACAGCTGGAAAAGTCCTGGCGTATCACCGAATTCGGACGCGACATCCTCCATGGGGTCCATGGTCAATGTCGAGACACACATCGGCACCCCGGTACGGGCGGCAGCCCGGGCGGCGGCGAGATCGCCGTGCTGGTCTTGGGTGCACAATCCGATCACTCCGATCGGCGCCATGAACACCGGAGCGGGCCAGCGCCGTCCCCACAGCTCTACCGAGAGGTCCCGTTCGGTGGCGCCGACCAGCATTCGGGGGATCAGCCCCCAGTGATCGAACGCGGTGACGTTGGCCCGCTGGGTGCGTTCGTCCCCGGCGCCGCCCGCGACGTACGACCAGAGCGAGGGTGAAAGCACTTGCGCAGCACGGGTTTCCAGCTCTGCGAACGACATGGGCAGGCTGGGCAATGTGCCGGTGAGCCCTTGGAAGTAGATCTCGAGCTGGTAGTTGCCGTACGGCTGGGTCATGGCATGTCCTTCTGGCTCGACATCGACATCGTGGCGGGTTCTACTCCTAGTACTACGCCGAAACGTCCGTCGGGGTGGCAATCTCGCCGACGAGGTCGGCCACCCGGCGCACCTGTTCGATGTCGGAGCTGGTCGGGATGAGATGCACCTCGCTGGTGCCGATGTCGGCGAAGCGCCGCAGAACCGCGACGAGCTCCTCCTCGGTGCCGGCCCATCCGCTGGTCGGCGCGATCACGTCGACGATATCCCGCGGAATCCAATTCATGTAGTGGCGCAGATGCTGGATCACTTGCTGACGCGGTGCATCCCCCTCGCCCAGCGCGAACCAAAACGACGTCGCCAGATGGGGTTTGGGCTTACCCGCGGCGGCCCACGCATCGCGTGCGACGTCGAACAGGGCGGTCTCCTTATCGAGGTCGAGGTCCATCGAAATACCGGCCAGCCCGTCCGCCCACGACGCCGCACTGCGGATCGTCTTGGGGCCCGTGGTGCCCACCAGCAGCCGGGGGCCGCCGTCGCGGGCGGGCCGCGGCCCGACCGGCAACACCGATTCGGTGAGCTTCTCCCCCGCCCAGACCCGCTTCATGATCGCCACCCGCTCGGCCATGTCCCGCATCGTCTGCGTCTTCGGGTCGGCGCCGACGGCGCGATAGTCCTCGTGGCGGCCCCCCACCCCGAAACCCACGGTCAGCCGCCCGCCGCACAGCAGGTCACCGGTCGCGAGTCCCTTCGCGAGCATCACCGGATCGTGCAGCTGAGGGACAACCACGGTGGCCACCAGTGGCACGCGTTCGGTCCAGCCGGACAGGGCACCCAGCAGCGTCAGCGAATCCGGATTGCCGAACGCGATCCGCTCACCCCAGCACAGCGAGGAGAACGGTCCCCGGTCGATCGTCTGCGCCCAGCGCTTGAGGATGTCTGCGTCGACGTCCGGTTCCATCACCGGCAGTGTCATGCCAATCTGCACGTTCGCGATTCTGGCACGGCGCACGCGGGGACTGCGCCGATCCGTCCTACTGAGAGGATGGATCCCATGCCGATCGCCACTTCCGCCATTGCCCACGTGCGGCTGACCGTCACCGACATCGCCACCTCACGCCGGTTCTACGACAGCGTGTTCGGCTGGCCGGTGTACGCCGAACTTCCGGAGAACGCCGATGCCGCAACCCGCGAGCAGCTTTCGTTCCTGTTCGGCGGAGTCATCTACAACATCGGTAACAGCTTGATCGGGCTGCGTCCCACCGGTACGGGTGCCTTCGACGAAGACCGGGTCGGCCTCGATCATCTGGCTTTCGGGCTGCCCAGCCTCGACGACCTGGAGCGGGCCGCCGCCCACCTCGACTCGCTGGGCATCGCGCACGAGCCGATCAAGGACATCGGTGTCGCCTACATCCTCGAGTTCCGCGATCCCGACAACATCGCCCTGGAGCTGACCGCTCGCAAGTGAGGGCAGCACTCCCTACCGTGCGGGGTCCTTGTAGGCCTTGATCGGTCCGGCGGCCGGCGGTGGGTTGAGCAGGTTGCCGCGCAAACTGCCCCGCGCGGTGCGCACCGCGACCAGTAGCCACGTGCTCAACAGCCCGACGTAGGCGAGTCCGGCCGCGACCTTGAACGCAGGCAGGTTGGTGTGCACGGCCAGCTGCGTGGTGCCGGTGACGAACGTGCCCACCGGGAAGGTCAAGCTCCACCACGTCAGCGCGAACGGCATACCGCGTCGCAGCGTGCGGATCGTCAGCGAGGTGGCCAGTGCGATCCACAGCACCGCAAAACCCCACACGGGAACGCCGAAGATCACCGCGAACGCATTGAGGTCCTCAGCCAGCTCGTGCTCGACAGCAAGTGCAGCCATCTGCCCGAGAAGTCCTGCGGCGGTGATGGATTGGCCGATGGGACCGAGGACGATCCACAGTGTTGGCACCCTAGCCGTGCCGGAGGTTCCGTAGAGCACCAGCCGGCTCCAGATCATGGTGATGATGATGAACGCGGCCACCAGCGAGAGGCCGAACATCGCGTAACAGCCGTAGAGCATGGTGGTGCGGCCGGTGCCCGGCACCATGTGCGGGATCAGCAGGGCTCCCGTCGCCGCCGAGACCATGGGCGGAACGACCGGCATCAGCCAGCCGCCGAACGCGGCGTCGGGTTCCACGTTGTGCTGGGTGAACATCAGGAACGGAATGCTCACCGCGGTGAACAGTCCACCGACGGTGCCTGCCGTCCACAGCACCCAGTCGAGATCGATGGCGAGCCGATCGCCGATGAGGTCGCGGCCGACCAGTACCGCGCCGGCACCGACCGTCAACAACGCCATCGGCGCCGCGCCGTAGAAGTGCGCCATCTGCGGATTGCGCGCGTGGGAGCGCGCGACCGTGGGATGGCGCAGCCAGTGCAGGCCGACAATCGCGATCAGTACGACGAGCAAGACCGTGGCGATCACCCAGACCCCTTCGACAAAGCCTCGGAGCCCCGGGACGTGTATCGGTAGCGTCGCGCCCGCGGTCGCCACGATTCCGGTGCCCATCACCGACGCGAACCAGTTGGGCCCGATATTGCCCAGCTTCTCGACCCGGGTCTGCGGTGTTGCCATAAGCAACAGACGGTACGGCATGGCTGAGTCGCGGTCGCCCAGGCGGACGTTCATTGCAGGGCGGGGACGAAAGTGCTTGACTGGCAAAGGTAATGACAATCGCACTCAACCACACCATCGTCGCCGCGCACGATAAGCAGAAGTCCGCTCAGTTCCTGACCGAACTGTTCGGGCTACCGGATGCGGCGCCGTTCGGCCATTTCCTCGTGGTCGTCCTCGAGCACGGACTGTCCCTCGACTTCGCCGACGTGCCCGCCGATGAATCAATTCACCCGCAGCACTACGCCTTTCTGGTGACCGAGGACGACTTCGACGCGATCTACGGAAAGATTTCCGAACGGGGGCTGCCGCACTGGGCCGACCCCCGCGGCGCGCGGCCTGGCGAAATCAACCATAACGACGGCGGCCGCGGCGTGTACTTCCGCGACCCGGCGGGCCACTACTTGGAGATCATCACTCGGCCGTACGGATCCGGGACCGACTAGCCACCGTGCCCGCGCCGGTCCTCCTGCTTCAGGTAGTCGCGGGCCAAATCGGCGACGTGGCCCGGCAGTTGTCCGCTCGCGACATCCGCCAGGCTGGTCTCCTCCAGCACCGATCGCATGCTGGCGCGCAACGCCCGCCAGACATCGGTCAGTGCTGCTGTGGGCCCGCTGTAGGGCAGGTCGCCCAGGCCGATGTCGCGCACGCTGGCCAACGGTCCATCGATACAGCGCAACACGTCGGCGATGCTGATCTCGGCGGCCGCTCGGCCCAGCTCATAGCCGCCGTCACGGCCGCGATGGCTGCGCACCAACCGGTCGGTGCGCAGATCAGAAAGGATGTCGACCAGAAACTGTGCGGGAATGCCCTGGGCCTTGGCCAGGTCCTCGGTCTTGACCAGCGCGCCCGTGTCGACCGATGCCAGCTGGATCATGGCGCGGACGGCGTATTCCGCCTTCGCTGACATCCGCATTCGGCGAATTCTGCCACTGCCACGTCGTCAGCAGGGTCACGAGGCGTCTGATGACGGCGCTGGTGTGGCGCCGGTGCGCTGAGGCGGTCGGTGCGGAGCGAGCGCCTTGCGAAGGGTGTCGGCGAATCGGTCCAGCGAGGTGCGAACGTGGTTGACCGGGTTCTCGGCACCCTGCTGGGCCGGCGACTGCGGCGCCTTGGTGTGCGGTTCCGCCTTGTTTCCGTCGCTGAGATCCGTGGCTCCGTTGACGGCCGTCTGCTTCGGTTCCGTGTTGGCTGCGTTGCCGGCGTCGGCCGGATCAGTCGTCGTCTCGGGCTTGGTCGACGCACCCGGCTTGGTCGATGCGCCCGGCTTGGTCGACGCGCCCGGCTTGGTCGGGATGGCCAGTCCCCTGCGGTGGCCCAGTGTGCGGCGCAGCGACGCCAAGCTGTTGACGGTCGCGGACGCGGTGGCCGTCGACGTGGCTTTCGGCCCAGACTGCGCGGGTCGCCGCAGAATGTCAGCCAACTCGGTGAGCCGCTGCCGAACCTCGGTGCGGATCGCCTTGACGATCTTCGACGGCGGACCGACGGGCACCGCCACCACCCGAAGCGCGGAGCGGATCGCGGCGTCGACGTCGCCGTCGGTGAGCGCGGCCAGCGTGTCCGCGATCAATCTTGGCTTGGCGACGGCGATTCGGGCGGCCGCGACGGTGGCTTCGACGACTTGCACGCTGACATAGCCGACGTAGTCGGCCACCGAGGTGACGGCATGCTGCAGCGCACGATCATGGGTCACCACAGGGGACGCGTTCGCCGCCGGCACAGCGGCGGGCTTGCCGCTCATCAAGTCGGCGACCGCGGTGGGCGGCACGTACGGCGCAGGGGCTGGGCCGGGGACCGGAGCCGGCTTCCCGGGAACCTCGGTCCACAACGCTTCGTCCACCGCGCGCCCGCTGAGCATCGTGACATTGGTGACGACGCCGGCGACCACTCTCTTGAATGGATCTGTCGGGCTCGAGGTACCGGCATCTCGTGTGAGCGTCTCGAGCAGTGCGCGGTCGAGCGCGGCGTTGGAAGTGGTGCTGTCCGCCGAGAGTTTGACCGGCGGAACCCGGACATCCGACTGGGGGGCTGAGACCGGGTTGATGACCACGACGGTAGCGCCGACGAGCGCTACTCCAGTCGTGAAAATCGCACCAATGCCGCGGCGCACCGTGTGCTCCCTCCCGGGGACCCCCAGCCAATTACCGGCTTAAGAATACCTGAGAGGAAACTTAGAGGAAAAGACCCAATGTGAATTAGAGTAATTCGGCTAATTTGACGAATAGGAAAACGGAGAATCCCCTCCTTTTCAAAGACTTCGAAAAGGAGGGGTCTCCCGTTGAGCGCGGTGGATTACTCCGAGGACTTGCTGGCCGAGGCCTTCGCCCGCTTGGAGCCGCCGACTCCATGCTTGGCGCTCGACTTGCCTGCGCTTCCACTCTTTGCGTTGCTGCTGTTCGAGTGATCAGTCGCAGACGAACCGCTGTCGCCGGCCTTCGCGTTGTCCGCACCGCTGTTGTCGGCGGGTGCCGACGTCTCCGCGGCCGCGACACGCAGTGACGACGCGGAGGGCGATGCCTTCTTGGCCGCAGTGGGCGCCGGAGCCGGGTTCGGGGTCGCCAACGCGGTCGCAACGTCCTTGACCACCGTCGAGATCACAGTCCGCACGCTCGGAACATAGGCCGAGATCGGAGGAGTCGGGACAGCTATGCCCGGGCCGAGAGTGACGGCAGTGATGGCGCCCGGTATGCCGGTGGGCCCGAACAGTCCGTCAACGACTGCGTTCCAGGTGTTCTCGATCGGATTCGTCGACTGCAGGGCGTCGACCGCGTCCTGGAAGACCTTGACGAAGGCACCTGCTACGACGAGGCCCTGATTGACCACGGCGGTGGCAATCTCCGGCGTCAACGTGGCCAGGGCGGTGGCCACGGCGGCGGCGCGGGTGACCACGCCCGTCAAGACGTATTGCCCGGTGGCGAGCGCTTCCTCGCCCGCCGCCGTGATGGAGTCGACGACGGTGGTGATCGCGCCGGGAATGTCGAAGGACAGCGCTTGCCCGGCGGCATTCCAGAAGCCCTCACTGAGGATCAAGGCACTTGTCCCGAACCCCTTGCCAGTCTGGAAGAGATAGTCAGACCCGTTGAGACCCAACTGGCTCAGGATCGGCATACCGTCCTTGATGATCTGGGGAACGACACCCAACGCCGCCAGAGCGCTCCACGGCGCCGGCTGCGGCACAGGACCGACTGCGCTGAAGAGGACGGTGTTTGCCAGGCCCGCACTCAGGAGGAGCTCGGAGAGCGGGTTGTCGAAGCCGGCCAAGACCACCTGGTTGGCTGACGGGATCTGGATGTCAGGCAATGCGAGATTGGCCTGCGTTACTGGCGTCATTGCAATCGCGCTGGCGCCGACGACGGCGGCAGTTCCCGCAACGAGCTGTGAGCGTATGGAGATTTGCATTTCAATCCCTCCCGGGCTGGGGTCAACACTGACAAAGCTGAAGGTACCTGAGAGGAACCTGAGGAGAAACCAAAATTGACGATTTCGCCGAAAATTTTTCCTAACGCACAGGTCAAAATTGGCTGCAGCAATCTATCGACAAGCTAGCATCAGCAGATGATGCCAGCTAGAAGGCATCTAATCTGCCAGTCAGCAAATTTCACTAGCTTCGCCGTAGTGGCCAATTTGCTGCAACACGCGTCCTAGCCAAGGCTAAACAGCGTTCGCCTTTCTCAGGTTTGATGCGCTAACTTCTCAGGTGTCAGCTCAGGGCGACCGTCAGTCCGGGATTGCTTGCCCTACGGGCACCACGACAGCGAACAAATCCTTGAGAGCGGCAAGGCTTGCCGCCTGCACCGTTGCCGCGGGCACGTCGCCGCCATCCACGCCTGGCAACGATCGCGTGGCTGTCGCGCCGGCCATGACCGTTGGTGCGTAGCCGAGGTTGAAGGCGCCTCGCGCCGTCGAATTGACGCACATATGCGTCATGAATCCGGCGATGATCAGATTTTCGGCGCCGACCGCCTTGAGCCGTTCCTCGAGATCGGTGTGCACGAACGAATTCGGGTAGTTCTTGATCACCACCGGCTCTCCATCGCGTGGCGCCACCCGCGACACGATCGCACCGCTCTCCCCGTTGATGTCGTAGAGCGACCCCGGACCGTCGTCGTGCTGGATGTGAATCACCGGAATGCCGGCCGTCCTGGCGCGGTCCAACAGCGCTGCCGCCTCGTCCAGTGCGGCCTGCACACCCTCGAGTTCCATCACGCCCTGTGTGTACGTGTTCTGGCAGTCGACCAGGATCAGGGTCGATTCGGCCAGGCTCGGCGGATCCAGCGGAAGGCCCGCGAGCCCCCGCAGGGTGTTGAGTTCAGTCATGGCGCAACGCTACTGCGTCGCGGCCAGCACCGCCTCGGCCAATTCGGCACGGCACACCACGACATCGGGGAGCAGCGGATCGGGCCTGTTGTACTGCAGCGGGGAGCCGTCGATGCGCGACGTGTGCAACCCGGCGGCCCTGGCCACGGCCACTGGAGCGGCCGAATCCCACTCGTACTGCCCGCCGGCGTGCACGTAGACATCTGCACGGCCCTGCACCACAGAGGCGACTTTCGCTCCGGCAGAACCCATTTCGACCAGCACACCACCCAGCGCGTCGCGAACCTGCAGCGCCACCGCGGGCGGACGGGTCCGCGAAACCACGATCCGCGGAACGTCCGGTGCGGCCGGCGGTACCGGCACAACCGGCGTGGCCAACGTGACGCCCTGCGCGGGAAGGGCAACCGCGCCGGCGATCAGCTCGCCGTCCTGCCACAGCGCCACGTGCACGGCCCAGTCGTCGCGGTCGAGTTCGGAGAACTCCCGGGTGCCGTCGAGCGGGTCCACGATCCACACCCGCGTGCTGCGCAACCGGATCGGATCGTCGGCGCCCTCCTCCGACAAAACGGCATCGTCGGGCCGCGCCTCGGCCAGCGCCTCCATCAGATACTCGTGGGAGCGCTTGTCCCCCGCCGCTTTTCGCTCGGCACCCGACGCGTCGGCCAACTCCGCGCGGACGTCGAGCAGTAGCTTGCCGGCCTGGGTGGCCAGCTCGGCGGCCAGGTCGTGGTCGCTCACTGCTCGCCCTCCAGCAGGTCGATGACCTGCTGGGCCAATTCGTCGCACTCGCGCTCGGGGGTCAACCGCAGGTCCGGGTTCTTCGGGCGCTGATACGGGCTGTCGATTCCGGTGAAGTGGGTGATCTCACCGGCCCGCGCCTTGGCGTAGAGACCCTTGGGGTCCCGGCGCTCGCAGTCCTCGAGCGGGGTGTCGACGAAGATCTCGAAAAACTCGACGCCCTGGTCGGTGTGGACCTTGCGGGCGAGTTCGCGGTGCTCCTCCAGCGGGCTGATGGCGGGCACCAGAACCGTGAGGCCGGCGTCGGCCATCAGCGTGGCGATGTGGGCCAGCCGGCGCAGGTTCTCGGCACGATCGGCCATCGAGAACCCGAGATCGGCGTTGAGTCCATGACGCAGGTTGTCACCGTCGAGAATGTATGCGGGACAACCATGTTCGAGCAGCTTCTGCTCGACCAACACCGCGATCGACGACTTGCCGGAGCCGGACAGGCCGGTGAACCACAGAGTGCGGCCCTTGCTCAGCCGGTCACCGGCGCTGACCAGGGACTGGTGGCGCACCGTGTTCGGCGACGCCGAGCGACTGGCCGTCGGCGCGGTGTCGCGCACCATGCCTGCTGCCACCGTCACGTTGGTGTCGGGATCGATCAGGATGAATGATCCGGTGGCGGCGTTGCGGGAGTACTCGTCGAGCAGCAGCGGCACCTGGGTGCGCAGGGTGACCCGGCCGAGTTCGTTGAGCTTCAACGCCGTTGCGCTCTTGTCCCGGTGCAGGGTGTTGACGTCCAGGCGATAGTCAAGCCCGCTGACGCGGGCCCGGGTGGTTCGGGTGGTCTGCTTGATGATGTAGTCGCGGCCGGGTTCCAGCGAGGAGTCGTCGGCCATCCAGCACACCGTCGCATCGAATTCCTGGGTGGCGACGGGCTGATTCTGCGGGCGTGCCAGCATGTCACCGCGGGAGATGTCGATATCGTCGGCGAGACTGATCGACACGGCCATCGGCGGGAATGCCTCATCGACTGGTCCGGTCGGGCCGTCGATTGTGGTGATGCGACTGGTTTTTCCGCTCGGCAGCACGACGACCTCGTCGCCGGGGCGCATCACACCGCTGGCAATGGTGCCCGCGTAACTGCGATGGTCGGCATGCTCTTTCGTCTGCGGCCGGATCACGTACTGCACCGGGAAGCGCACGTCGACCAGGTTGCGGTCGCCGGCGATGTAGACGTCTTCGAGGTGGCTCAGCAGCGGCGGCCCGTCGTACCAGGGCGCCTTATCGGACTTGGTCACCACGTTGTCGCCGTTGAGCGCCGACATCGGGATGGTGGTGACGTCGTGGATGTCGAGACGGGCGGCGAAGGCGTGAAACTCCTCGCGGATCCACTCGAAACGTTCACGGTCCCAGTCGATGAGGTCCATCTTGTTGACCGCCAGCACCACGTGCTGGACACCCAGCAGCGAGGCCAGGAACGCATGCCTGCGCGACTGCTCGAGCAGGCCGTGCCGCGCGTCGACGAGCACGATCGCCAGTTGCGCGGTCGAGGTTCCGGTGACCATGTTGCGCGTGTACTGGATGTGACCCGGTGTATCGGCGATGATGAATTTCCGCTTGGCCGTCGCGAAATAGCGATAGGCGACGTCGATGGTGATGCCCTGCTCGCGCTCGGAGCGCAGCCCGTCGGTCACCAGGGCGAGGTCGGTGTAGTCGTTGCCGCGTTCGCGCGACGTCCGCTCGACGGCAGCCAGCTGATCTTCCATCACGGCTTTGGAGTCGTAGAGCAGCCGGCCGATCAGCGTCGACTTGCCGTCGTCGACCGACCCGGCGGTGGCAATTCGCAAAAGCGTTGTCATCAGAAGTAGCCCTCCCGCTTGCGGTCTTCCATGCCTGCTTCGGAAATGCGATCGTCGGCCCGGGTGGCGCCGCGTTCGGTCAGTCGCGACACCGCGGTCTCGGCGATCACCTCATCGACGGTGGAGGCGGTGGACTCCACGCATCCGGTGCACGTCACGTCGCCGACGGTGCGGAACCGCACCGAGGTCTCGAAGACCGTCTCCTCGGGGGTGGGCTGCAAATACTTGTGGACGGCCAACAGCATTCCGTCGCGCTGGAACACCTGCCGGGGGTGTGCGTAGTAGATGGCCGGCAGCGTGATTTCTTCGGCGCCGATGTAGGCCCAGATGTCGTACTCGGTCCAGTTGGACAGCGGGAAGACGCGGATGTGCTCGCCCTTGCGGTGGCGTCCGTTGTAGAGGTTCCACAGTTCGGGGCGCTGAGCCTTCGGGTCCCACTGGCCGAACTCGTCGCGGAAGCTGAAGACGCGCTCCTTGGCGCGGGCCTTCTCCTCGTCGCGCCGGGCACCGCCGAAGGCGGCGTCGAATTTGTTCTCGCGAATGCCCCGCAACAACGTGACGGTCTGCAGCGGGTTTCGCGACGGCCCGTTGTCGACGACGCGGCCGGCCGCGATGTCATCTTCGACGCTGGCCACCACTAAGCGCAGCCCATAGCGCTCGACGAGCGCATCGCGGGTGGCGATGACCTCTTCGAAATTGTGACCGGTGTCGACGTGCATGACCGGGAACGGCAGCCGCCCGGGCGCGAACGCCTTGATCGCCAGATGCAGCATCACGATCGAGTCCTTGCCACCCGAGAACAGCAACACCGGCCGTTCGAACTCGGCGGCGACCTCGCGAATGATGTGAATTGCCTCGGCCTCGAGCGACCGCAGGTGGCTCAGCTCGTATTGCCCCGGCGTGGGGCTTTCGACCACCGGACTTACCATGGTTTCCTCGTAAAGTTGGTAGATTTGACCAGAATTACAAAGCTAACCGGGAATCTAGCGAGCACAACGGCTCAAGTCAAGGTTTAGCCGCAGGCAGGACTACAGGGCGACTTCGTTGAGCTCGCCGGTTGCCGCATCGAAGACGAAGCCGCGCAGCGACTCGTGCGTGCTGATGAACGGGCTGTTGTCGATGCGTCGCAGCGACTCGCGCAGGGCGCTGCCGTTGCCATCACAAGCGATCAGGCTGATCGAACACCCTGCGGAACGACTATGGCGCCTCTGGCGTGGTCGCGGTGACAGGCGGGGCCGCAGAAGCCGGCGACACAGTCTGCTCCACCGAAGACGACTTCGATGTCTCCCCCGTCGTCATCGACGAGGTCGCCGGCGAGGTGAAGGTCCCGGGGTCGGACACGATCATGCCGCTACCCTGCTCGGTCACCGCGACGGCCAATGCGCCCATGGCCACGATTGCACTGCCGCCGACCACGGCGGACAGCGTTTTGATGTTCGACATCTCGACACTTCCAATCGGTCTCGGACCAGTTCCACAGACCGGCTCCGCTGCCAATCCAGTGCCAATTGGGTAACCGCGAGCTGTGAACCCAAACCTCCGGGCCGCTGAACTGCGGGTCAGCCCCCGCTGGGTGTCGGAGGTTGCGGACTGGCCGAGGCCACCGACGAACTGGGCAGCATCGGTTCGGATGTCTGCACCGTAGTCGGGCTGGGACTTGTTGTCGTCGGGTCGGTACTCGGCCCCTTGTCCTGGCAAGCCGCCAGCGAGATGACCGTAAGAGCGGCAAGCGCGGCCGGCATCAGCCGGTGTGTGATCTGCTTCACGTGCACGCCTGCAGCTTTTCCCGCCGTCGGTGACGCTAAACCCCGCGCGCTTGACGGGTCTTCCCGTCGTTTCGACACACCATCTCCTACCCTGTGCTGCATGCACCCTGCTCCGGGCAGCGGCCCATGACGCGATTTCTGGCGCGTCGGCTGCTCAACTACGTGGTGCTGTTGGCTCTGGCCTCGTTCCTCACGTTCTCGTTGACATCGCTGACGTTCGCGCCGTTAAACAGCCTGCTGCAACGCAATCCGCGTCCGCCGCAGGCCGTCATCGACGCCAAGGCCGCTGAGCTCGATCTCGACAAGCCAATTCCGCTGCGATATGGCCACTGGGTCGCCGGCGCGGTCCGCGGTGACTTCGGCACGACGGTCACCGGTCAGCCGGTTTCCGACGAATTGTGGCGCCGTATCGGGGTCAGTCTGCGACTGCTGGTGATCGGCTCGGTGCTGGGGACGGTGATCGGCGTCGTCGTCGGCGCCTGGGGCGCGATCCGGCAGTACCGGTTATCCGATCGGCTGATCACGCTGCTGTCGCTGTTGGTGATCAGCACGCCGACGTTCGTGATCGCCAACCTGGCGATACTGGCCGCACTGCGGGTCAATTCCGTTCTGGGCGTTCGCATTTTCGAGTACATCGGCGAGACGTCACCCGATAGCGGGGCGGTGGGCCGCCAAACATTCCTGCACCAGTTCGTCGACCGTATGCAACACCTGGTCCTGCCCTCGGTCACGCTGGCGCTGGGTGCGATCGCCGGTTACAGCCGCTACCAACGCAATGCGATGCTCGACGTCCTGGGCCAGGACTTCATCCGCACGGCCCGGGCGAAGGGACTCACCCGGCGCAGGGCGCTGTTCAAGCACGGGTTGCGTACCGCGCTGATCCCGATGGCCACGCTGTTCGCTTATGGGGTGGCGGGTTTGGTGGCCGGAGCGGTGTTCGTGGAGAAGATCTTCGGCTGGCACGGCATGGGTGAGTGGGCCGTGCAGGGCATCGCGACCCAGGACACCAACATCGTGGCGGCGCTCACGGTGTTCTCCGGCGCGGTGGTGTTGCTGGCCGGGCTGCTCTCCGACGTCATCTACGCGATGCTGGATCCCCGGGTGAGGGTCACATGACGGAGACGACGGACGCCGCCCGCTCAGGGGTCAAGTCCAAGGAGTTCGCCTCCCGACGCACCCTGGTGTTGCGCCGCTTCGCCCGCAACCGGGCGGCGATGGCGTCACTGGTGATTCTGGCCGTGATGTTCATCGGCTGTTATGCCCTACCGCCGCTGTTGCCTTGGTCCTACACCGATCTCGACTTCTACTCGCTGCAGGACCCGCCGAGTACCGACCACTGGTTCGGCACCAACGCGTTGGGTCAGGACCTGTTCGCCCAGATTCTTCGCGGTATGCAGAAATCCATGCTCATCGGAGTGTGCGTGGCGGTGATCTCAACCGGGATCGCAGCCACCGTCGGCTCCATTGCCGGCTACTTCGGCGGTTGGCGCGACCGAACCCTGATGTGGTTGGTGGACCTGCTGCTCGTGGTGCCGTCGTTCATCCTGATCGCGATCCTCACCCCGATCACCAAAAACTCGGCCAACGTCATCCTGTTGATCGTGCTGCTCGCCGGGTTCAGCTGGATGGTGAGTTCCCGCATGGTGCGCGGACTGACAATGAGCCTGCGGGAGCGCGAATTCGTCCAGGCCGCACGGTATATGGGGGTGTCGAGCCGGCGCATCATCACCCGCCACATCATCCCGAACGTCGCCTCGATTCTGATCATCGACGCCGCGCTCAACGTCGCCGTGGCGATCCTGGCCGAAACCGGCCTGAGCTTCCTGGGATTCGGCATTCAGCCACCCGATATCTCGCTGGGCACGCTGATTGCCGACGGCACCAAATCGGCGACGACGTTCCCGTGGGTGTTCCTGTTTCCCGCCGGCGTGCTGGTGCTGATCCTGGTGTGCGCCAACCTCACCGGCGACGGACTGCGTGATGCACTGGACCCCGGTAGTGCCACGTTGCGTCGCGGCCGCAGGAATAAGAAGTCATGAGCGACACACTGCTCGAGGTCACCGATCTTGCCGTCAGCTTCCCCACCGACGGCGAGGACCTGACCGCGGTGCGCGGCTTGACCTATCAGGTCCGTCCACGCGAGGTCGTCGCGATGGTCGGTGAGTCCGGGTCGGGCAAGTCCGCGGCCGCGATGGCCGTGATCGGCTTGCTACCCGAGTACGCAGAAGTGTCGGGCTCGGTTCGGCTGGACGGTCAAGAGCTGCTCGGCTTGTCCGACGGCGAGATGTCGAAGATCCGGGGCCGACGCATCGGGACCGTGTTCCAGGATCCGATGTCGGCGCTGACCCCGGTCTACACCGTCGGCGATCAGATCGCCGAGGCCATCACCGTGCACCACCGCGACATCGGCAAGCAGGCGGCGCGTAAGCGGGCCGTCGAACTGCTCGAGCTGGTCGGTATCGCCCAGCCCGAGCGGCGGGCGCGGGCCTTTCCGCACGAGATGTCCGGCGGTGAACGCCAGCGCGTGGTGATCGCGATCGCGATCGCGAACGATCCGGACCTGTTGATCTGCGACGAGCCGACAACGGCGCTCGACGTGACCGTGCAGGCCCAGATCCTTGAGGTGCTCAAGACCGCCCGCGACGTCACGGGGGCGGGCGTGCTGATCATCACCCACGACCTGGGCGTCGTCGCCGAGTTCGCCGACCGGGCGCTGGTGATGTACGCCGGGCGGCCGGTCGAGATCGCATCGGTGAACGCGCTGTATCGCGACCGCCGAATGCCTTACACCGCAGGGTTATTGGGTTCCGTCCCACGACTGGACTCACCGCAGGGCACTCGGCTGGTACCGATTCCCGGAGCGCCACCCTCGCTGGTGGACATGCCGCCGGGGTGCCCGTTCGCCCCACGCTGCCCACTCGCCATCGACGAGTGCCGCGCGGCAGAACCGGCGCTGCTTCCCGTCGATCCGGAAACCCCGGAGCACGTGGCGGCGTGCATCCGCACCGAGCACGTCACCGGCCGCACCGCCGCCGAGATTTACGGGGTGAGCACGCAGCCCCAAGCCACGCAGGATACGTCGCCGCCCGAGGTCGTCGTCGCGGTGCGGGACCTGGTCAAGACCTACCGCCTGACCAAGGGCGTGGTGTTTCGCCGCAACATCGGCGAGGTCCGCGCGGTCGACGGCCTCAGCTTCGATCTGCTCAGCGGCCAGACGCTGGGCATCGTCGGCGAATCCGGTTCCGGCAAATCGACCACCTTGCACCAGATCCTGGACCTCTCCGCACCGCAGTCGGGCTCCATCGAGGTGCTGGGCAAAGATGTGGCCGCCCTCACGAAGAGCGAACGCCGGGAACTTCGCCGGGATCTGCAGGTGGTGTTCCAAGACCCGGTGGCCTCGCTGGACCCGCGGCTGCCGGTGTTCGAGTTGTTGGCTGAACCGTTGTCCGCCAACGGGTTCGACAAGAAGAGCATTGACACGCGGGTTGCCGACCTACTGGAGATCGTCGGGTTGCGCCGAGCCGACGCCAGCCGCTACCCGGGCGAATTCTCCGGCGGACAGAAGCAGCGCATCGGCATCGCCAGGGCGCTGGCTCTGCAGCCGAAGGTCCTCGCCCTCGATGAACCGGTGTCCGCGCTGGACGTGTCGATTCAGGCTGGCATCATCAACCTGCTGCTGGACTTGCAGCGCGAGTTCGACCTGTCGTATCTGTTCGTCTCGCACGACCTGTCGGTGGTCAAGCACCTGGCCAACCGGGTGGTCGTGATGTACCGCGGGGCGATGGTCGAATACGGGGACGCCGACGACATCTTCGCCAACCCGCAGCACGAATACACGCAGAAGTTGCTGGCCGCTATCCCGCAACCGGATCCCTCGCGCCGTTAGCATCAATTGCGTGACCCTTGCGCGAACAGACACACAATCGCACGCAACCAGCCCCCAGAACGCGATTTTGCGTCTGCTCGCGCTTACGACCGCGGTGGTGGTAGTGCTGGCCGGCTGCTCGAGCAGTAAGCGCGATGTCCCGTCCGCGGGCGGCAACGCCGAACTGGGCTCGACCAGCGACATCAACCCGCAAGACCCCGCCACCCTGCAAAAGGGCGGCAATCTGCGCCTGGCGCTGTCGTCGTTCCCGTCGAACTGGAATACGCTCAACATCGACGGCAACGAGGCCGACACCGGCTCCATGCTGCGGCCGACGATGCCGCGTGCATTCGTCATCGCCGCCGACGGTTCGATGAAGGTCAACAACGACTACTTCACCAATGTCGAACTGACCGGAACCGACCCGCAGGTGGTCACCTACACGATCAACCCCAAGGCGGTCTGGTCCGACGGAACGCCGATCACCTGGGAGGACATCGCCTCTCAGATCAACGCGACGAGCGGTAAAGACAAGAACTTCGCCATCGCCTCCCCCAACGGCAGCGACCGGGTCGCGTCGGTCACCCGGGGGGTGGACGACCGCCAGGCCGTCATCACCTTCGCCAAGCACTACTCCGAGTGGCGCGGAATGTTCTCGGGCAACACGATGCTGCTGCCCAAGAGCATGACCGCCAACCCCGAGGTGTTCAACAAGGGCCAGCTCAACGGGCCAGGACCGTCGGCGGGGCCGTTCCTGGTCTCGGCGGTGGACCGCACCGCCCAGCGCATCGTGCTGACGCGCAACCCCAAGTGGTGGGGCACTCCGCCGCTGCTCGACTCGTTCACCTTTCTGGTTCTCGATGATGCGGCGAGAATCCCTGCGCTGCAGAATAATACGATCGACGCCGTCGGGCTGGGCTCGCTCGACGAGCTGACCATCGCCCGCCGCACCGCGGGAGTCTCGATCCGGCGGGCGCCGGGATTGAGCTGGTACCACTTCACCTTCAACGGCGCGCCCGGGTCGATCTTGTCCGACAAGGCGCTGCGGTTGGCCGTCGCGAAGGGCATCGACCGGCAAGCCATCGCCGACGTGACGCAGCGCGGGCTCGTCGACAAACCCGTCCCGCTGAACAACCACATCTACGTGGCGGGCCAACAGGGCTACCAGGACAACAGCGAGGCCGTCGCCTACAACCCGGACAAGGCCAAGCAGGAACTCGACGCTCTCGGCTGGAAGCTCAACGGCCAGTTCCGGGAGAAAGACGGCAAACAGCTGGTTATTCGCGACGTCCTCTACGACGCGCAAACCACTCGACAGGTCGCGCTGATCGCGCAGAACAACCTGGCGCAGATCGGGGTCAACCTGCAGATCGACGCCAAGCCCGGTAACGGCTTCTTCACCAACCACATCATCCCCGGCGACTTCGACATCGCTCAATTCTCTTGGGTGGGTGACGCTTTCGCGCTGTGCTGCCTGAACCAGATCTACACCACGGGGGCCGAAAGCAACTTCGGCAAGATCAGCAGCCCGCAGATCGACGCCAAGGTCGAGGACGTCTTCAACGAACTCGACCCGGACAAGGCTCGGGGACTGGCCAACGAGCTGGACAAGCTGATCTTCGGCGAGGTGTTCAGCCTGCCGCTGTTCCAGTCCGCGGGCAACGTCGCGGTGCGCAGCAATCTGGCCAACTTCGGACCAGCCGGATTGGGTGACTTGAACTACACCGCAATAGGTTTCACGAAGTAGCGGGCTTCGGACTAACTCGACAGCGCGCGGGTGACCACCCGCGGAACCGCGGCAGGCAGGGCCGCCTCCACCCGTGCCGCCGCGGCCATCGCCGACACCATCAGCCGCACGGCGGGCCGGCTGGGCATCGCGTCCAGCGCCGCCTCCTGTTGCCGGAGGGTGTCGATCCGCCCGATGGACACCGCTTCGGCGATACGCAGCGCCGCCCGTTCCTTGGTGTCGAGCACGCTGTGACCGGTCGACGGTAGCCGCACCAGCACCGAGTTCGGAATGAGCCCCGCGACCCGCTCGGCGACCGCGGGCGGTGTGATCAGGTCGCGGCCACCGGAGATGACCACTGTCGGCCAGGTGAACTTCGGCATCTCGGCCACCAGGTCGAACGGCTCAGCCTCGAACTGCGGGGGCTCACCGGGCGCCGAGTCGCGCATCGCGACAGCCGGGTCCAACGGCAGGCCGTCCGGGTCGGCCGCGTAGTTGAGCTCGCGGTATCCGATCCGGCCGACCAGATCGGCCTCGTTGCGGTACGGCGCTTTTCGGCCCACCATCAATTCGCCGAAGTGCCCCATCGCGGTCCAGACCAGGCTGCGACCCCCCAGCAGCAGGTCCAACTGACGATCCAACAGCCGCGCACCGCCGAGCCCGTACACGGCCGCGGCGAGCTGGGCGGCAGCGGGAGTCATCACACCCTCCTCGGCCAGCCGCCGGACCTTGTCGGCCAGCTCCTCGGTGTCGGGCTGTTGGCCCTCCCACAGGACGTTGCGCACGGTTTGGCGCACCACCTCGATGTCGTCGCCGGCCAGCAGCGGCGAATCCAGGATCATCGCGAACACCCGGGACGGATGACGCACTCCGACCCCCGCGGCGATGTAGGTGCCGTAGGACGTGCCGTAGATGACGGCGCTGTCCACCTGGGCGTCGTCGAGCACGGCAGCGACGTCGTCAACAACCTGCTCGATGGTCAGCGCCTCGGGAGGCAGGTCGGCCCCGTCGTCGTCGTGACGCGACATCCCGACCCCGCGGTGCTCGATCATGATCACGTCGAGGCCCTCGGCGGCGGCCCGGCGGCGAAGCCCCCGGTAGAGGGCGACCGACGCCGCGCCCGGCCCACCGGGGATGATGACCAGGGGGTGTCGGGTCTTGCGGCCGGTGCGCACGTAGTAGAGGTCGAAGTGGTCGGTGCCGGTGGGCGTGACCGGACGGCGGATCGGGCGGACACCCGGTAGCGCGGCGAGCTTGTCGTGAGCGCGGCGGCGCTTCTCATTCAGAGTCATCGCCGCCGGCCCGCCATGCCGTCGATTCTGCCTCGCCGGGCACGGGAATGGAATGCGCCGGCGTTCTCCTTAGGTTCGGGCTGAGCCAAAGCAGTGCCCGCGACAGTGGCCATCGGTAGAACGAGGCAATGACCACAGTAGAGCCCGTCAACCGCATTCTGCCCGGCACACCTGAGTTCGCCGACCTGCTGGCCCAGATCCGGCTCGGGGCCAAGGACCGAGACCTCAACGACGAGAACCCTTTTGACGAAGTCAACGCGCTCAAGCGAGCCGGCTTCGGTACCCTGCGCTTGCCGTCGGAGCTCGGCGGATCCGGTTTCACTGTCCGTCAATTGTTTTCGACGGTCATCGACGTCGCAGCTGCCGATCCGATTGTGGCGCATATCTTCCGGACTCACTTCTGGTTCGTCGAGGAGCGGCTTCGCACCTACGGAGGACAGGAGCGAAGCGACCCGGGAAACGGGCCGAGCGAGCCCCGGTCACGGCAATGGTTGGCCAAGGTGGCCGAGGGCCACATCGTGGGCAACGCCTTCAGCGAGAAGGGATCGAACGCCGTCGGCAGTCTTGTATTCAATACGAGGTTGCTGCCCGTCCCCGGTGGCTACCGGCTGACCGGCGAGAAGTACTACAGCACCGGAACGTTGTTCGCCGACTACCTGACCGTCACCGCCACCACCGACCATGACTCGGTGGCCACCGTGATCGTGCCCGCCGATCGGGACGGGGTGCGGCTGGTCGACGACTGGGACGGCTTCGGTCAGCGCCGGACCGGCACCGGCACCACCGTGTTCACCAGCGTCGACGTCGCTGAGGACGAAATCTTGGCCGACAGCCCCTACGACGCCGAGCCGGTGCCGACGGTGCAGTACGCGGCACTGCAGCTCTACATCCACGCCGTCGTGGCCGGTGTGCTGCAGACGATTGTCGAGGACGGGGCCGATCTGTTGCGGTCGCGCACCCGCAGCTTCAGCCACGCGTTGTCCGAGCGTCCCGTCGACGATCCGCTGTATCAGCGTCTGCTCGGCGAGCTGGCCAGCACCGCCTACATCGCGCGGGCGGCCGTACTGGACGCGGCGTCGGCCATCGAGGCGGCCACGGACTCGGTGCGGGATGGCGCGCCCGACCCCGACCTGGCGACCGAGGCTCAACTCAAGGTCGCCAAGGTGAAGGTCCACCTCGACGACGTCGCGCCCACCGCGGCGACCCGGCTCCTCGAGCTCGGCGGCGCCAGCGCGGCCAGCCGTCAGCGCAACCTGGACCGGCACTGGCGCAACATCCGCACGATCACCCTGCACAACCCGGTGGCCTACAAGGCGCGGGTGATCGGCCAGAACCTGTTGCACGGCACGCCGATCCCCGCCAACGCCTATTTCTGAGTCGCCCTTCTCGCCCATACCGCCATTTCGCCGCGAAAGTGCGAGTAGATGAAGACATTTCGTCGATCTCGACATACCTGAAGGACACCTCATGACCCGACAACTGCACCTCGGCGGCTTCCAGATCGCCTCCCAGGTGACCCACTCACACGCCGCCTGGCGCCATCCGGCCAGCGACACCGGCTTCCTCACCCCGGAGTACTACCACCGCATCGGCCGGATCCTCGAACGCGGCAAGTTCGACTTCCTGTTCTTCGCCGACCTGCTGGCCGCGCCGGTCCGGTTCGGCGACGGCATCGCCGAGCCACTACGGCGCGGGACCCAGGCCACCGCGACCCTGGACCCGTCGATCGTGGCGGCCAGCATCGCCGCGGTCACGTCGCGGCTCGGCCTGGCAATCACCAAGTCCGCCACCTATTTTCATCCCTACGAATTGGCCCGGATCTTCGCCAGCCTCGACCACATCACCCGTGGGCGGGTCGCCTGGAACATCGTGACATCGCTAACCCAGGGCGAGGCGCAGAACTTCGGCCACGACGACCACCTCGGCCACGAGTTCCGCTACGAGCGCGCCGACGAGTTCGTCCGCACCACCCTGGAGTTGTGGTCGAGCTGGGAGCCCGACGCCCTGGTTCTGGACAAGGAGTCCGGCGTGTTCGCCGACCCCAGCCGGATCAAGCATGTCGACCACGACCGTCGCTACTTCCGGTCCCGCGGGCCGTTGAACGTGCCGCACTCCCCGCAGGGCCGGCCGGTGCTGATCCAGGCCGGCTCGTCGAACACCGGCAAGGACTTCGCGGCCCGCTGGGCGGAGGCGATCTTCGAGATCGACCCGACCCCCGAGGGCCGGCGTGCCTACTACGACGACATCAAGTCGCGGGCGGAGAACTTCGGCCGTAACCCCGACACGGTGTTGATCTTCCCGGCGTTCATCCCGTTCATCGGCGAGACCGAGTCGATCGCCCGGGAGAAGCAGGCGTACCACAACGAGCTCGCCGATCCGATCTCCGGATTGATCACTTTGAGCGTGCACACCGACCATGACTTCTCCGGCTATGACCTCGACGCCCCCGTCGAAGACGTCCAAGTCAGCGGCACCCAAGGGCTTTTCGACGCGGTGCGCCGCGTCGCCAACCGCGACAACCTCACCTTGCGGGACGTCGGAGCCTGGTACGCACAAGGCGTGCTGCTGCCGCAGTTCGTCGGAACCCCGACGCAGGTGGCCGATCAGATCGAGGAGTCGTTCACCGCCGATGAGGCTGACGGGTTCATGGTGTCGTCGGCGACGACACCGGGCACGTTCAACGACTTCGTCGACTCGGTGGTGCCGGAACTGCAGCGGCGCGGATTGTTCCGCACCGAGTACACCGGGACGACGCTGCGCGATCACCTCGGTTTGGGTGACGTCGCGGACTCGAACGTGGGGGCCGTGAGCGCGGAGTTGCCTGCCGCCGGCTGACGAATCGAGCGTGACATCGTGGAATGTCAAGTACTTGTCACGTTGCCGGAGTAGTTTGCAGATCTATGCAAACGGTGCGCAGCTTCTGTCGGGTCTGCACTTCGGTCTGCGGCATCCTCGTCGACGTCGACGGCGACCAGGTATTGCGCGTCCGCGGCGATCAGGAACATCCGTTCTCGCAGGGCTATACGTGCGCGAAAGGCCGTGCGCTGCCGCTGTTGCACCACCATCCCGCGCGTCTGGAGAAGCCGCGTATGCGGGTCGACGGGCAGCTGCAGGACACCACCTGGGACGTGTGCCTGGACGACCTGGCGACTCGACTCAAAGCGATCATCGACGAGCACGGACCTCACTCCGTCGGCTTCTACTTCAGCACGATGGAAAGCGCCGGCTTCCGGATGGCCGAGGCCCTGCACGCTGCGATCGGCACGCCGGCCAAGTTCAGTCCGCTCACCATCGACGGCACCGCCAAGCCACTGGTTTCCGACCTGGTTGGTGGTTTCATGGGCCTGTCGGGACGAACGGACCTCGACAACTGCGACTTCCTCATGCTTGTCGGCGTCAATCCGGTGGTGTCGCACGGGCACGCGATCTCGATGCCCAACCCGACCGGCACAGTGCGCGATATCGCCAGGCGCGGGCAGGTTTGGGTGATCGACCCGCGGCGTACCGAGACCGCGCGGCTGGCCACCGGTCATCTGGCGCCACGGCCCAGCACAGACCACGCGGTGCTGGCGTACCTCGTCCGCGAAATCCTGCGCGACGGCAGGAAAACCGATGTGCCCGTGCAAGGTTGGGACGAACTGACCGCGGCCGTCGAGCCATTCACCGTCGAGCACACCGCGACGTTGTGCGACGTCGCCGAGACCGATCTGACGACGCTGTCGGCCGCCGTGCGTGGTGCCCGGTGCGTGGCCGTCGAAACCGGCACAGGCGTCACCATGACCGCCGAGCGCGGCAACGTCACCCAGTGGCTGGCCTGGGTACTGATGATTCTCACCGGGGCGATGAACCGTCCCGGTGGAACCTGGTTTCATCCCGGATTCGCCTATCAGCTCGAGGCTTTCGGCGAATTCCTGCCGGTCACACCGATCGAGGGAGCCTTCGGCCCCGGCCCGCGGAGCCGGCCGGAAGCGCAGGCTTTCATCAACGAATGGCCGTGCGCCGTGCTGCCCGACGAGATCGCCGCAGGCAACATCCGCGCGCTGATCAATGTGGGCGGCAGCCTCGTCACGTCGTTCCCGGAGACCGGGAAGCTGATCCCGGCGCTGCAGCACCTCGAGGTATTCGCCACCACCGAGATCGTCAACAACGAAACGACTGAATTGGCAACGCATGTGCTGCCGACCAAGGACCCGCTGGAACGACCCGACATCACCCTGCACGACATCCTCAGCTCGCGAGTCTCGGTGCAGCACACCCCCGCTGTCGTGGCCCCGGTCGGCGAGCGCCGTTCGATGTGGTGGGTGTTCGCCGAGTTGGGTCGACGGCTGGGATACGACATGGGATCACTCGGCGATCCCGACCGCAGCTCCGACGACGACGTGCTGTCGGTCTTGCTCGCAGGCGCCCGGTGCTCGTTCGAGGAGGTGGTCGCCAAGGGCTGGGCCGAGGTCCCGCAGGACCTGCCTGCGCAATGGGTCGACGACCACATCAACCGGATGGGCGGCTGGCGGCTGGCCCCGCCACTGCTTGTCGATCAGCTGACCGGGTTGAAGCCGATACCCGCACCGCTGGTGATGGTGCCGCGCCGTCAGCGCAAGAAGCTCAACGGGCAGCTCGACTTCCTCGGTGAACCGGCCGAGATCATGATCAACCCGGACGACGGCGCGGCCGCCGGTGTCGTCGGGGGTCGGCCGGTGACCGTGCGCAGCGCCAACGGCGAATTGACCGGTGTGGCAAGGCTCGACGCGTCGATCAGGCGCGGCGTCGTCTCGATTCCGCAAGGCCATCACGAGGCCAACGTCAATCGGCTCACCAGCAAGGACGACATCGACACCGTGACCGGCATGGTCCGCTACTCCGGCATTCCAGTCAGCCTGCACCCCGCCTGAGGTCCTCAGTGTTAGGGGACAAAGTCCCCAACTGATCGGGTGACGTGTTGCCCGATGCCGACGCGTCGTAGTTTTGTCGTGGGAGTAGATCATGACCGAATTCATGCGCAGCACAGACGCGTTCACCTGGTCGATGGAAGCCGATCCGAGGCTGAGATCGACAGTGGTGACGGTGATTCTTCTCGACCGGTCCCCCGACTGGAATATTGTGCGCGAGCGGTTCGATCTGGTCAGCCGCGAACTGCCGATGTTCCGTCAGCGGGTGGTGAACTCACCGCTACCGGCCCCGCCGCGGTGGGAGTACGCCCCCGACTTCGACCTGGACTATCACATGCGCCGGGTGTCGGCGCCCGAACCCGGAACGCTCGATGTCGTGCTCGAGATGGCCCGGGTGGCCGCGATGTCCGACTTCGACCGGGCTCGGCCGATGTGGGAGGTCACCCTGATCGACCGTCTCGATGGCGGCGGCGCCGCGGTGCTGTGCAAATTCCATCACGCGCTGACCGACGGTGTCGGTGGCGTTCAGATCGCAATGCGGATCTTCGACCTCGACGAGGAACCCCGGGTCATGGACCCGATACCGGCAGCGCCGGCCGTCCCCGTGCCGGAGCCCCTGACTGGTTACCGTGACGCCCTGCGCTACAACGCAGGTCTGATCGGCACACTGGTCAGCGAGTCAGCCAAGATCGCTCCACGGTTGTTGTTCAACATGATTCGACGCCCGCTGCAGACCGCGGAGTCGGCAGGTGAACTGGCGGCATCGGTGTATCGGACCGTCCGCCCGGTGAACAAGCCGGGTTCACCGCTGATGACAGACCGCACAATGGTCCGCCGGTTGGGTGTGCTCGACGTGCCGATGCCGCGGCTTCGGGAGGCCGCCCACCGAAGCGGTGGCGCGCTCAACGACGCGTTCGTTGCGGGCGTCGCCGGTGCGCTGCGCCGCTATCACGACAAGCACGGCGTCGGGGTCTACGACCTACACCTGACCATGCCGATCAGCCTGCGCACGGAGGATGACGGCGCGGGCGGCAACCGGATCACCCTGATGCGTTTCGACGTTCCGGCCGGCATCACCGATCCGGCCCGGCGGATCAAGAGCATTCACGAATGCACCGGCCGCGTTCGTCACGAAAAGTCGATTCCCTACACGCAATTGATCGCCAGTGCGCTCAACACGATGCCTCGCTGGTACATCGGGTCGATTCTGCGCCACGTCGACTTCCTGTGCAGTGACGTCCCCGGGGTGCCCGTCCCGGTGTATCTGGGCGGTGCGGCGGTGCGCAAGCAGTACGCCTTCGGCCCGACCATTGGTTCAGCGGTCAACGTCACCCTGCTGACCTACGTGGACACCTGCGCGCTGGGCATCGACGTCGACGCCGGCGCCATCCCCGAGTTCGAGGAGTTCTGCGACTGTCTTGCAGACAGTTTCGACGAAGTCCTGGCGCTCGCTGATTAGTGATTCTGGGGCTTTCGGCCCGTCAGTATGACGTCAACAGTCGGCTGAGCACATCAACCCCGAAGCGCAATGAGTCGACCGGCACGCGTTCGTTGGCCCCGTGGAACAGCGCCGTGAAATCGAGGTCGTCCGGCAGCCGCATCGGGGTGAACCCGTAGCACTGAATCCCCAATCGGTGCAGCCATTTCGCGTCGGTGAACGCCGTGCTCATATACGGCAGCACAGTGGCCATCGGGTCAGAGCCGCGTAGTGCCTCGGCGATCGCTCCCAGCAACGGGGTGTCCATTGCGGCTTCGACGGCCGGCCCGTGATACAGCGTTTCGAGGGCGACCGCGGGCCCGATGATCTCGGTGAGTTGCCGCTGGAACGAGCAGTCGTGGCCGGGCAGGAATCGGGCGTCGATCGTGGCACTGGCTTCGGCAGGAACGACATTGGTCTTGTAACCACCGCTGACCTGGGTTGCGTTGATCGTGTTGTGACGTCCGGCCCGGATCATCCGATCGAAGTGACCCAAACACGCGAGCAGGTCGTCGTCCACGACCGGTTCAGCCAGGACCTCGCGGAGCCGCTCGATCAGACTGTCGGTGGCAGTCGTCCTGATGGGAGCCGGCGCGGTTAGGTCGGCGAGCCGGACCAAAGCCTGAGCCAGCGTGTTTATCGAATTGTCCGGATTGATCATGCTGCCGTGGCCGGCCACGCCGCTGGCACGTAGCCGCGCCCACCAGACGCCCTTTTCCGCGGTCGAGACGAAGTACCCACGATGATCGGTCGTCAGGGTGTGACTGAACCCACCCACTTCGCCGATCGCCTCGGCGCAATCGGCGAACAGCTCCGGGCTGCTTTGAGTCACGTAACCGGCGCCCAATGCTCCACCAGCTTCTTCGTCGGCGAAGAACGCCAAGACCACGTCTCGCCGCGGCGGCTGCCCCCGTCGCGAAAGCCGTTGCAGTGCAGCCAGGGTGATGGCCACCGGGCCCTTCATGTCCACCGTGCCGCGACCCCAGATATAGCCATCGTGCAGGTCGCCACCGAACGGGTCACGGGTCCAATCCGAATCAATCGCGGGTACCACGTCGAGGTGGGCATGCAGCAGCAGAGCCGGTAACGTCGGGTCGCGCCCAGCAATCCGGCCGACGATCGAGACCCGGCCCGGTTCGGGTTCGAACCAGTGGCAGCCAATTCCGATCCCGGCCAGAACGTCCGCGACCAGCTCGGCCGCGGGCTTCTCCGCACCCCCCGGGTTGGAGGTGTCGATGCGGACCAGATGCTGCGTCAGGGCGACGACATCCTCGACGCCGGGACTGAGCTCGCCGAAGGTCACGGCACCAGGAACTTGCCGCTGCCGACTACGGCGATCGCCTCCACCTCGATGAGAAATCCGTCGTACATCAATCCGGCCACCCGCACCGCGGTGCCGGCGGGCCCGGGTGTGGGCAGATACTCCAGTCGGACCCGCGTCATCTTCTCCCAGAATTCCCTTACGGCGTCCCCTGTTTCGTCACAGCAATAGTAGGTGTTGAGTTTGACGACGTCGCTCCACGTGGCTCCGCCCTCGTCGAGGACACGGGTGACCGCATCGAAGACGTTGCGCGTTTGGACTTCGATGTCACCTTCACCGACGACGTTGCCGTGTTCGTCGGCCGACAATTGCCCGCCGACGAAAATGGTGTCACCGACTCGCCATCCTTGGGAGAACGGTGTCGGAATGTGCCAGTCCCACGAGCCCGGCGGCATGAGGCGCTGACGGGTGAGCGGGTTGAGGATGTCGTCGACCTGAGTCATGAAGTTTCCCTTCGTTGAAAGCCCTGCTGGACAGGAGGATTCGAGGCGTCCTAGTCCGTGAAGACGGCGACGGCGCGGATCGGCGAACCAGTGCCGTTGCGGATGAACAGGGGCAGCCCGAAGTACAGGAACCGCTGATTGACCACCTGGTGCAGGTTGGCAAGCCCCTCCGTGTTGACGATGCCGTACTCACCGCACACCTTGTGGCCGGAGAAGTCACTGTCATCGGCGTGATCGATGGCGACGTTGTCCACCGCGATGTTGACGACGCCTTTCTCTGCCAACCAGAGCGCCGCGTCGCGGTTCAGACCGGTGTGCTTTTCGGTGTAAGCCAGGTTCGGATACGTGGCATCGCCGTAGCCGGTGTAGAGGATCACGGTGTCGCCCTTGCGAATCTCCTGCCCGCTTGCGGCCAGGGCCGACTCCAGATCGGCAGGAGTGATGTAGTCGGGGTACTGGACCGAGCGCAGGTCGAGGCAGATCGCCTCGCCGTAGTAGTACTCCAGTGGCGACTTGTCGATGGTGGGCCCGTGCGGGTCATATTCGAACACGGCGTCGGTGTGGGTGCCCGCGTGCTCGCTGATCAGCAGATTGTGCGCCTCGAAGCCGAGATGGGTGTTGTATGTGGTCTTGAATTGCTCGTGGGTTTGATTGGTGTTGATGAAGGTCTTCTGGTGGCCGAACCACATCGGCATGCCTTCGAAGATCTCACGGGTGAGATCAACCACTCGCAGTGGGCGTTGCATGATGTCGGCACCGAACTTCGGGTAGCTGCGGGGCTCGTCGACGGTCGTCATAGTTATTCTCCAATTATGTTGTGGTTGAGGTGATCTAGGCTTGTCGAGACGGTCAGGTGGCGTCGGCGACCGGTACTGCGCGGGTGATCGGCTCTCGCTCCGGGGTGATGGTGGGCACCTGGGACATCAGGGCGTGCAGCCGTGCGACGTCGTTCTCTTCGCTGACCGCGTCAGGGACGACAATGCTGCCTGGGATCGCATGCGCCAGGATGGAATAGAGCACTCCCCCGATGACCGCGGCGGAGATGAAGCTCAGGTCGATCCCGCCGGCGGCGTTGGCCCACGGCCCGACGTAGAGGGTCGTGTTGACGAACATCATGCCGATGACAGTCGAGACCAGCCACGCTGCCATGCCGGCGATATTCCAGCCCCGGGTGAACCAGTAGGCACCACCGGCGATTCGCGGCTGCAGATTGAAGACCTGGAGATCCTGGGTGTAGTAGCGGCCGCGGCTGAAGGCATACCCCAGCAGGTTGATGACCAGCCACGGTGCGGTCACCACAAGCAGAAGGATCAGGAACGCGGTGGCCGCGGCGACCAGGTTGTAGACGAAGGCTCCGATATAGACCAGCACCGTCCCCGCGGCGCCGATCAACAGCGTCGCGGGAACCCGCTTGAGCCGCGGAAAGATCGACGAGGTGTCCAGGCCGGTGCCGTATACGCACAAGGCGGCTTGTGCGCAGGAACCGATCAGGGCAATCACAACGATCGCGGCGGTGAAAGCGGTGGGTGACACCGACACGAACCCTGCGACCCAGTCCCTCACGTCAGGGGGGAAGGCCATGGCGACGTAGATGGCGAAGCACAGCGCCACCGCGCAGCCGAAGAACATGCCCCCGCCGGCGGCGGCCATGACCACGGCGGGCCGGTAACGGCGAGCACTGATGTAGCGGGTGTAATCACCGACGTAGGGCGAGTACGAAATCGGCAGAGAGGCTGCAGTGGTCGCCGACAACAGCCAGGTGGCGGGATAGCTGCCCAGCAGCAACTCTGTGCCGGGTCCGGCGGCGACGAACTTCGGAGCGAGCACGACGACACCGACGAGCAGCAGAATTCCCATCGTCGGAACCAGAATTCGGTTGGCGAGTACGACGTTGGCATGTCCGTAGATCGCCACCAACAGCGTCAGGGCGGCGATGAGGGCGTAGGCCACAGCCGACACCGCGGCGCTGTCCGGCAACCCTACGAGTCTGTTCAGCCCGGCCACGAGCGCTTGACCGCCGGTCCACACCGTCAAGGCGTAGAAGCCGATGGCAGTGAAGATACCCACCAGTGAGCCGACGATACGGCCGACCACCCCGAAGTGGGCACCACTGCTGACCGCACTGTTGGTGCCGGTGCGGGTGCTCAGCAGTGCGAGCGGGGCGAACATCGCCGACCCGACCGCCAGACCGACCAGCGTAGAGGTGATGGAGCCCCACCAACCCAGTCCGAAGGAAACCGGCAAGTAGCCCAAAACGATGATCCCAAAGCACAATTGGGTTCCGAAGAAGACGGCGGTCAGTTCCCGGGGTTTGGAATGGCGTTCGGCCTCGGGTATGTAGTCGACGCCACGGGTTTCGATGCGGCCGACTTGGTCGACGCCGCCAGCGGCGGGTGGTGTTGAGACAGACATGTCAAGCTCCTTAATGGGCGGCGGGAGTAGCGGTGAGGTTCGCAGCACAGCGACCGTGTTCGATGTGGGCTGCGAAATCGGCGGGAAACAGGGAGCGGGCTGAATCGACCGGCGGCGTCGGCATGTCGATGAGGGAACACTTACGGGGCATGTCGATGACGAACTCTTCGACGTGGGCGAGCTTGTCCAGCAGCTCCCACGACCCCTTTCCTGAGGCGACCTGCTGGACGGTCCGCTGATAGGTCTGGGTCTTCATTCGGCAGGGCGGGCACTGCCCGCACTGTTGGCGAGCGAAGAAATCGGTGATCTCTTCGCAGATCTCGACGACACAGGTGTTGCTGGCCACGACACGCACCGCCAGGCAGCCGGGTTGCGAACCGGCCGACCGAATGTCGGCGTCACACACCGCGATCCCGGCAGCGTCGGCAGGCAGGAAACTGCTCGAGGGGCCGCCAGGCTGCACCGCCTTGAGTTGGCCATCGCCACTCAGTCCGCCGGCACGGGCGATCAGTGTGATGAACGTGTCCACATCGGGCCGGATCTCGTACACCCCTGGGGCGACGACATCCCCGGTGACAGTCGCTAGTCTGGTCCACACCGGGTCCTCGCCGCGCTGGGCTGCACGGATGATGCGCGGCAGATTGGCGAGCGTCTCCGCGTTGGCGACCAGGGTGGGCCGTCCGCCAATTCCTCGTTCGCTCGGGTACGGCGGCTGTCCGGTCGGCTTACCGTCGCCTCCGTCGACGACGTTGATCGCCGCGCTGGCCTCTCCGGCGACGTACCGGTCCGGCGCAGTGACGATCCGGACCTCGATGTCCGACAGCAGCGACTCGACACCACTTTCGGCCAATCCGGCTGTGAGGCTCGCCATTTCACTCGTCGATGTCGCGCTGACGTAGAACACCACATCGGTTGCGTGCAGAGCGGCCGCAGCGATCAGAGTGCCTTCGATGACGACGTGTGGATTGATGGACAGCAGCGCGCGATCCTTTCCGCTGCCGGGTTCATCCTCAGCGGCATTGCACAGCACAGCACGTGGTGCCGGCTGGTCGAGCACTGCGGTGAACTTGCGGGCGAACGGGAAATGCGCTCCGCCCAGACCCGACAGAGTTGTGCGGGCCAGCACGGTCTGACCCTGGTCGGGGCCGGCCACCACGGCGGTGAGGACGTGGTAGCCACCTTGGGCCAGGTAGTCATCGAGGCCGTGCCTATATGGCGGCAACAACAGTTCAGCGGTCATTGGGTCAGTCCGAAAGGCTCAGGTCGCCCGGTTTGAATCCCGCGTCGAGCATGTTGAAGATTTTGCGGGCGATGAAAGTGTCACTGCGGTCGATGCTTTCGACGGCAGTACCGCCATCGGCATGGGCAATGATCGCCTCGGCGTGGGAGGGATCGACATCGCTGTAGAAGGCCCGCTGATGCTCGATCAACAAGTTGGGACCCTGTTCACACGCGGCGAAACAGATGTAGTCGTTGACCTCGACGTCGGAGGCCGCCTCTTCGGCCGCAGCCCGGAGCCGATCGCGCAGCTGCTCGGATCCGCGCATTGCACAGTCGACGTTGACGCACACGTGGATGATCCGTTCCTCGGAACTCAGGTCGTCATACACGGACATCGTCTCCGGGATCGTCAGCGTCCCAGGACAACACGACCTGGTCGGCGTCCCAGCGGGTGAAGTAGCCCCGGTAGGCCGAGACGACCTGGTTCAGGTCGCGACTGTCCCAGTCCCGACCCAGGTAGTCCGAGACGGTCGCGGCGTGGATCACCATGCGGTCAGGGACGTCGAGCAACACCATCCCAGGAATCTGGACGACCGAAGCGGTGGGAATGTCTTGGACGACGGCAGCGACGATGGCATCGCATTCCTCGCCTGCCATCATTTCGATGCCCACCACCGAGCGAGCGACGTGCGAGCTCATGCCGATACCTCCTCGGGTGTTGAAAGCATTGCCGGCGTGGTGATGTCGCAGTCCTCGAGCTGCGAGGAGATCCAGCTCAGCGGTTCGGCGAACACGTCCGCACTGCCACCGCAGGCACCGCCTAGCTCAATCGCCGCTGAATGGGCTCGGGGTAGCAGATCGGCGACCCACTCGCCGATCAGTTCGCGGTTGTGCGCAGCGTGGACCTCGTCGCCGGTCAGCAATCGCAAGAATGCTGCGGCACTCTCGCGGTGACGGGCCTTGTCTTCACCAATGCTTCGACACACGAACGGAGTGAGACTGTCGCCGGCCGCCAACGAGCCGGCGGTGAGAAGGGCGTTCGCGGCAGCGGTGTGCAGTGGTTCGAAGACGATGTCGGCCAGGATGATCGCCTTGCCCCAATCGAGGGTCGCCATGATTTCCTCGACGAGTCTGCGGGTAGGCTGGAACACAGAATCTTCCATCCATGCCGGCGCGGGATCGTCGAACCCGTCGTGGTGTTCGCCGTATGCCATCGCGAGCCGGCCATAGAGCTGGGCGTGCCGAAGTTCGTCGAACATCATGAACGATGTCGCCCCGGCGATCCATGACGAGAGGGCGAACCGCGTGGTGTGCTGGTGCGTCACGCACAGACCCCAGTCGGGATATTGCAGGGGCCCCAGCACATTCCGCAGCAACGCGACTCGATCCGTCGTAACCGAGCCGAATTGCGCATCGGCGGCGGCGAATTCGAACGCGGTGGCCACGCTGCGCCCCGCTCGGGATTGCTTCGTTGTGTAGGTGCGGTAGTAGAGCTTGTCCGGGCTGCGGTAGGCCTCCCAGTCGGTGCACCTCAACGCGGTGCTGTCGGAAGTCCAGACCTGATGGGCCGGGCGCTCGCCGTCGATGTGGTAGGGGGCATGCCACTGCAACAGCCGGGTGGCTTCCTCATATTCGTTGAGGCGACGAGAACCGTTGATCGGCATCCGAATTGCCTCGATGTCGATGTCCGGCTTGGCGGGTGCACTGGTGTCGGGAACAGGCTCGCCAATGGCGCGGACGTCGACGAGAGCACCATCGGTGATACCAAGATCGGCCAGGGTGGTGGTGGGCGCCGCACCGGGTACCAGGAGCTCGACGACGCGTCCCTGTGCGGATCGGGCTGCGCCGACTCGGCTGAGTAGGTCAGCGACGGTGGGGTCGTCCCCGGCCAGAACGAACGCTTCCGGCGCGGCCTCCCCCATAATCCTCGAATAGATCAGCATGAATGAATCTCTCTGTGAGATAGGGAGTTTGGGCTTGGTACTAGATGGTGGCCGGCACCGGCATGGCCGGGAAGTAGCCGTCGGGCGCATGAGTGCCGCCCAGCGGCGTGCCGTCGGGAGTGATGTTGAGGAACTGCGCCACCCAGGTGGGGTCCTTGTCGGCCAGCAGCAGCGCCGAGGGCTCGCTGGTGCGAACGTATTTCGCCGACTCCCGCTCGAAGATCCACTGGCATCCCTCGGAGCAGAACCAATATCGCTGTCCGGCATAGTCGACGGGGTACGCCTTCGCGGTGGCCGGCTCGGGAAATGTGCACGGAAACTTGCACAGGTCGCAGATCATCGGGAGGGTGTCTGCATCGACGACCGCGCCGTCGGCCGCCGCCCGCCAGAATGCCGCATGGCTGGGCCCGAAGGCCGGGTACTTGTCGTGCAACCAGGCCAAATCATCCTCGGTTGGTTGGTGTACGTCGAACCACAACTGGTCGCGGGTGGTGTAGAGGCTTCGCCAGATGGTGTGGGAGCCGTGCTCAACCTCGGCCAGTGCTTGGGCGAGATGGCGTGGCGGTTGCAGTCCGAACTGAGACAGTTCGGACACGTAGCCCTCGATGAAATCCTCGAGGACGTAACGGCGGAAGGCCTCCTTGTAGGAGATCGGCTTCTTCTTGGGGAAGTAGTCGAGTACCGGGCTGACCACGGCCAGCAGCAGGCGGTGGCAGCGCCAGAACCACTTGTCCATCCAGTCCTGAATGAGCGACAGGTTGGTGTCGCCGAACTGCAGCATGGCTCGCGCGACCGACTGCCCGAGCGCCATATGCCGGGTCTCGTCGCTCTGAATGGTCAGGTGCGCCTGCCCGAATCCGAAGTCTCCGTTGGCAACTCCAGCGGCCGGGGCCGCGATAAACAGCAGGTTCGTGAACGCCGTCTCGAAGACCAAGTTGGTGCCGATGATCGCTTCGATCGGGTCCGTGGTGATCAGGTCCTCGAAGAACGAACGGTCGCCCTGGAAGTACCAGTGTCGTTCGAAGAAGGTGATGCGGTCTTTGGGTAGCAGGAATCCGCTTTCGTGGTGTTTGGCGTAGTCCTTGGCTTGATAGATCGCCTCTTCGGCGTGACGGCGCTCGTCCATGGCTTGGACCATCGACGCGATCCGGATCGCAGGCGCGGGGGCGAACCGTGCAACCCGAACGTGGCCGCGATAGTTGTAGTACTCGCTGTACGTCAAGGCGGTGTTGAACGACTTCATCGCCTCCACCCACCGAGGGTCGACACGTCCGATATGTCCGAAGCGGGCACCGGCGTCGCGCACGGCGTGGAACTTGTCCTCCTTCTCGGCCTGAATGCGGATGTAGTCTTCGAACAAGATCTGGAAGGGATCGTTGAACTTCTTCCAGTCCGGCATCGAGCAAGCGGTGCGCCACTCCTCCGGGATGTAGGCATCTTCGCCGACATAGGTCGGATCCCAATGCAGGGAATGGGTCAGCCGCTGATACTGCTCGCGGGACTTCATACAGACTCCAATCTCGGTTGGTGCGCAGACGCTGTGTCCGTCAACCTTCAGAACTTCAATGAAGGTTTGCCGTCCAGTTCGGGCGGTGAAAGGTTGTTGGAATTACTGAAGGTTAGAGCGCAGGTATTACGAGGGCGTTCAGAAACGTTTCAATCATGTTGCGACCGGTCGGCGCTTGTGCGCGGGTCCTGCGCCGTTACGGGTCGCATCTCCGGGGATCGGCTTGACGGCGTTAGGCTCGGTGAGCTGAGCGCACGGCTGACAGCAGCGAGAAGGGAGGCCGGACGTGACGACGGATGTCACGGCAACCAACGGCCATCACGACGGCCATGTACCGCGCCGTGCTCGTAGCCAACGGCCCACCCGCCGGGAGGTGAGGACGGCGTCGGCCGATGGCCAGGGCATTTACATTCAGCAGGCCGCGCAGCTTGTCGGCGCGACCCCCGTACAACTGCGTGCGTGGGAGCAACAACACCTCGTCACACCGTCCCGTACGCCGTCTGGATATCGGGTGTACTCGATCGCCGACATCGAGCGTATGCAGCGCATCCAGTCGCTCACGGCCGGCGGCGTCAACGCCGAGGGCGTGCGGCGAATCCTCAACGGACCCGGCTACTCGGCCGGGGTTCCCGCCGCGCTGACCGCACCATCGTCGCAGTCCCGCAGCATCGGCACCGCCATCCGCGAGCTCCGCAAGGAACGGGGGTTGACGCTACGAGACCTGTCGAGCTCGACCGGGTTGAGCGCGTCCTACATCAGTTCGGTGGAACGCGGTGCTGCCGCGCCCTCGATTGCGTCGTTGCAGAAGATCGGTGCGGTGTTCGACACCAACGTCCTCGGCCTGATGTCCGAATCGTACGAGGCACCGTGTTCTCCGCTGGTTCGGGTCAACGACCGCCGCGTACTCGACAGCGACAAGGGCGTGCGGATCGAGGACTTGTCAACGGCCGGAAGCAATCTCGAGCCACTGCTGTTCACGTTCCAGCCCGGCTGCGGTAGCGACGGTGCGATCTCGCACGAAGGCGAGGAGTTCTTCTACGTGATGAGCGGGCAGCTGTACCTATGTCTCGACGGCAGCGACGAGTACTACCTCAATCCCGGCGACTCGATGAGCTACCGCAGCGAACGCGCCCACGAATTCGGCAATCCCGGCGACGAGCCCACCACCGTGCTCTGGATCAATACGCCACGGACCTTCTGAGCCAGACTCCAGGCTTCACGCGCTCAACTCGATGACGTGGGCGTCCTGCACGCCCAGGTACCGGGTCGGCGTGCAGGTCAGCACGATCACCTGTCCGTAGTCGCCGACGGTGTCGAAGACCGCACCCATCTTCGTCAGTCGGTCGGGGTCGGTGAAGCCCAGCGCGTCGTCGATGACCACCGGGACGGAGTCTTCCTTGGCCACCAGCGCGGCGCCGGCCAGCCGGGCCAGGATGCCGAGTTGTTCCTTGGCTCCGCCGGACAGTGACTCGTAGGGAACCGTGCGACCGTCCAAGGTGCGGTTGCAGATTCGCAGATCGCTGTCGATCTCGACCTCGAACGTCGGCCCGAACACCGGACGACCGAGCCGCTCGATCTCGGTGCGGAACGGCGCGACGTAGCGCTGCCGGGTGTTGTCCCGGTGCCGCGCCATCACCGACCGCAGCAGCTGTGCGGCCCGAGCCCGGCGAGACACCCGCGAATGCTCGGCGAAGGCATGCTCGCGGGCGATCTGAGCCGTGTCGAGACTGCCCTGCCGCCCCTCGTTGCCGATCACGCCGAGTTCGACGGTGATGTCGTTGAGTGCCTGACTGACCTGCGCATGCTCACGCTCCAGCGCGGTGGCGGCAGCGCTGGCCTCGGCCAGCGTCGCCTGCACGGCAGCGGGGTCGGCGGCCGCGTACGCCCTCGCCAGCTCCGCCGCCGCCGTCGCGGCCTGGCGCTGCGCCTCGGCGTCGGCAGCGGCCTGCGCGGCGAGCTGCTCGTCGTCGCGGGTTGCCCGCTGTGCCGTGAGCCGCGCGGTCGCGGCGTCGAGTTCAGCGCTGGCGTCGCGAAATTTGGCACTCAGAACCGTTGCCGCCGTGCTCTTTTCGGTCAAGCGAACGTTCGCGCCCGCCATCGCGCGCTGGTGCAGATCGGCTTCGGCACGCGCTGTCTCGCGCGCTTCGATGGCGCTCACGAACGCCGCCCGGGCCGCGCCACCGTCGATGCCCGCAGCGAGCAGCGCCGGCGAGATCGCCTCACGCAGGGCTGCCAACCGCACCCGAATCTCGGTGGCCCCTTCGTCCTCGCACAGCCCGCCCACTGTGGCGGCCAGTTGATCGCGGTTGCCGGCGAGTTCCCGGCGGTGCCGCTCGAGGTTTCGCGCGCCCTCGACATCGGTCACACCGCCCTGCCGCAGCGCCTCGGCCAGAACCTGCTGCGCTGCTTGGAGTTTCGCCTGCACCCCGGATGTGGTGGCGCCCGGATCGATCCGCACGCTGAGCACTCCGGGGAGCTCGACGCTGGTCGGCGATGACGTGGGCGGCGCCCAGGTTTGGCCCGCGGCCAACCGGACGCTCTGTCCCCCCACAGTCAGCTCGAGCTCGGCGGCCGCGGTGAACTCCACCGTGGTGGCGGTCGCCGTGAGCTGAGCCTGGATACGTTCGACCAGGGCTGCGGCCGACTCGATATCGGCCATCACCTCAGCGGTCAGCGTGATGCGGGACAACTCGGCGGTCAGCGCCGCCAGCTGCGTCTCGATCGCCTCGATGCGTTCCAGGCGCGCGGCGAGGCGCTGCGCCTGCTCATCGGCGGCCAGCGCGTCGACGACCTTGCGAGCCTCGTCGACCCTCTCCTGGGCGGCGGCAAGGGCGGCGGTTGATTCCGCTGATGCGGCACAGGCCATTTCGACGACTTCACGTGCGGTGTGTTCGGCTTCGATGGCGGCCGCCAGCTGCGACTGCACCTCAGCCACGGCCGCGGCGCGGGCCGCCACATCGTCGCGCAGTCGGACGCGTTCGGCGTGCGCGGCGCTCGACGCAGCGCACGTGCCCTGTGCCGCAGTCGCGACCAGTTCGGCCTGTCGCAGCTGGTCGGCGAGTTCGGCGAGTTCGGCCGCCGCCGCCTGGGCGGCGGTCAGGCGCTCGGCGATGCTCGGGCAGCGATCGGCCAACGCGGCCTGCTGCTGGACGAGGTCGGTATGCCTACGCACTCGTTCGTCGACTTCGGCGACCGCGGCGGCGCACCGAGCCACCTCCTCGTCCGCCGCGCGCAGCTGTGCGACCGCCGCCGCCCACTCGCCCGTCGGACGACCCGTGGCGGTGAAGTACTTGCCGTATTCGGCGTCGATTCGTTCAATCAGCAGCGGCTCGGTGCCCGACAATGCCGCGTCGTCACCGGCCGCGAGATCCAAAGCCCGTGAGAGAGCATCGCATTCGGACAGATCGACCGCGGCGGTCGAGCTGGTCTGCAGGACCCGTTGCGCGTGCCACAAGCCGGTGTCGACGGTTTCACCGAGCATGGCCAGCACTCGCTCATGCGCCTCGTCGCCGGTGAGCTGTTCGCGGCGCGGTGCCGTGATGGTCAACTCGGTTTCGCACTTCTTGTGGAAGCGCTTGCGATAGACGAAACGGTATGGGCCCGTGCTGATCTCGGCAAGAACCTCGGAACCAACATCGGCATGCGTCGGCTTGACCTGCTTGACGTCCTTTTTCGTCGAGCGATCCTTGGACTCCAGCAGCAGGTCGAGCGCCTCGATCATCGACGTCTTGCCGATCTCGTTGGCACCACACACCACGACCACGCCGTGATCGGGAAACTGGATGTCGCGGTGAGTGATTCCGCGATAGTTGGTGAGGACCAACCGGTGGAGCTTCACGCCGCACTCCCGCCGGCCAGCCGCAGCAACAGCCCGAGCGCGCCCTGGGCGTCCTGCGCGGCTTCGTCGTCACCGGAGCGCGCGGTGTTGACCAGTTCGTCGACGGCCGCCGCGGCGAACCCGCCGATCCCCAGGTCGTCGAACTCGCCGTCGGCCGGCATCACCGCGATGCTGGTGTGCCGCTCCCAGGTACCCAGCCAGGCGAACAGCCGGGCGTACTTGTCCAGGCAGGCATCCAGGGCGGCGCGGTCGGTGACGGTCAGCGAACCGGTCAATCCCAGCCGCACGACGGTGCGTTCCTTATCCGCCAGCAGATCGAGGTTGAGGTCGAGATCGGCGATGTCGCGGGTGTCGTCGACCTGGCGGTGCAGCGTGACGAATCGCCACCGGCCGACATGGTGGGACTCGACGGTGACCGGGTGCGCCGGGTCGGCCTCGTCGATGTCGACCAGCAAGACGTGACCCGGGTCGGCCTCGACGTCGTCGAAATTCGTCACTTCCGGTGACCCGGAATACCACACTCGGCGGCTGTCGCCGACGCAGGTGCGAGAGTGCTTGTCGCCCAGGGCGACATAATGGACGGCGCCGCGCTCGACGGCCTCGGACAGCCCGGCCATCCGGATCAGCGACGGCTTGCCCGGGTCCGGGTCGAGGACGTCGACCCCACCGTGGGCGACCAAAACCCGCGTCGTGCCGTCGGCGGGCAGGTCCGCCAGCACCGCGGCCACCAGGTCGGTGGTCGGCGCCTTGGTGCGCCACGGCGCGACGACCAGTTGCACGCCGGGCCGCACCTCCCACAGGCCGTCGCGGTCCAACACGATCACGTTGTCCGGGCATTCGGCCCGGAACAACGCGCTGGTGTAGACCGACGACGCGTCGAGGGGGTCGTGGTTGCCGGGCAGTAGATACACCGGAACACCGATGGCGCGCATGGCTTCCAGCGATTGGCTGATGACCTTCGGGGCGAGCTGGTTGTGCTCGAACACGTCGCCGGCGACGACGACGAACTCCGCCCCGGTCTGCTCCGCCAGGGCGCCGAGACCGGCCACCGCGTCGCGCCGGGCCGCCGAGTAACGCGGCTGGGCTTCACCTTCCAGGAAGTGCCGCGTCATGCCGAGTTGCCAGTCGGCGGTGTGCAGAAATCGCATTCGCGGGTCCCTCCTTCTCCAGTCGCTCGGCGGGTGCTGCGGCGAGTGTAGGGCGCGCCGCCGACAAGTCCGCGGACCTCGTCCGGCATGTACCGAAACCGTTTAGCCTTACCGGCGTGACTGCAGGACAACGCACCCTGATACTCATGCGCCACGCCAAATCCGACTACCCCGACGGCGTGGCCGACCACGATCGGCCGCTGGCCTCCCGCGGGATTCGCGAAGCCGGACTGGCAGGCGAGTGGCTGCGGGTGAACGTGCCATCGATTGAGTTGGTGCTGTGTTCCTCGGCGACGCGCACCCGCCAAACTCTGGATTACACCGCGATCGACGCGCCGGTGAACTACTCCGAGCGGCTCTACGGCGCCACCCCGGGGACGATGCTCGCCGAGATCAACCAGGTGCCCGACGATGTCGCGACTGTGATGGTCGTCGGCCACGAGCCGACGATGAGCCAGCTATCCCTGGGTCTGGCGGATCCGGACCGCTCTGATCCCGAGGCGGCCGACGAGATCTCGATCAAATACCCCACTTCGGCGATCGCGGTGTTGAAGGTGCCTGGCAATTGGGCAGCGCTCGAACTCGGCGGTGCCGAGCTGGCCCTATTCCACGTGCCGCGCTAGTCGGCGTCGATCCAGACATGAGAGCGAAGTTCGGGACGAATTCTCGCTCACGGTTCTGACTCCGCGCAGAGACTAGGAGTTCGTGGCCAGCGTCAGCTCCATCAACTTGATGGCCTGACCACACGCGTCGATTCCGGGGGCCTGCGGGTTGACCCACCACCCGACGACACCGGCGGCATCGCTGGCTACCCCGCAGCCACCGTTGGGATCGCTGGTCCGCATCACGATCGACGGCACTCCGGCGATCGATCGGTTCTCGATCTGGTACTTGAGGAACTGCCCGACGGACCGTTCGTTGTCGAGGCTGCCCTGCTCGTACCAGAACCGGGTGATGTCCACCAGACCGGCGGGGTTGGCGGCCTGCCAGCGGCAAACGGCGCCGACGAACGTGCTCTGGATGTCGAGCGGATCGGCACCCACCGTCTTGGCCAGGATGTCGGTGGTGAGGACGTCACACTCCTTGAGCAGGTTCGGGTACTGCTGCGCGGAGTTGTCGTTGCGCGGCACGTTGCCTGAACCCGACTTGGCCGCGGTTCCGTCCACCGTCTTGGCGCAACCGCTGACTACGACGAGCGCGCAGAGCACGGCCGCCGCCGCAGTCCCTACCCGGCGGGGGCTCATTTGGAATTCACGATCGATTGCCGGGTCAATTCCTTGGCCACGTCGCACGCCGGCGGGAAGGGCTTCTCCGCGAAGCTGACGGACCATTCGATGAAGTCGTCGTTGAACTGCATTCCGATCTCGCACAGGTTGTCCCCCAGAGTCGGATCGGTGCCGACGGCGATGAAGCCGCTGTGGCCCTCGATGTTGATGTCCTCGACGCTGGTGCGCGACAGTTCCTCGGTCTTGCGTTCACGCCCGATCGGGCTGCCGCGATACCAGGTGAAGGAGAAGTGCGGTCCGAGGATGCCTCCACCGGCCAGCCACTGACACCCGACCGAGTTCTTCGCCGTGTTCACCAGCCCGGTCACCCGGGTCTGCTCGGCGATCGTCTGGTCGGTGATGCCGCCGCACTCCGGGAACATCGGCCCGTGCTTGGCGTTGGCCGACTGCGGCGCGGGCGCCTGTGAGCCTTGTTGCTGGCCGGGGCCGCTGCTGCCGTTGTCCGAGCATGCGCCGATGGAGGCCGCGATGGCTACCACCCCGGCAGCCAGCGCCAGTTTGCGCGTCGCTGTCATGCGCACCTGCTGCGAGTCACAGCATGCACTGTAGCGGCAGGCCGTTTACTCAACCACCGACATGCCGCTTGACCAGCCGGTATAGCTGGCCTGTGGAAGACGCGGCCCGGCACCGTGCGACATCATTGCGCCAGGCCGGTTGGAGGGGTGTGCAACAGTAGCGAAATGCTCCTGGCACTGCTGCGACAGTATGTCCGGCCGTACCGGAGGCTGGTCGCAGCGGTGATGGCGCTGCAGACCGTCAGCACGCTGGCCTCCCTGTATCTCCCGACAGTCAACGCGGCGATCATCGACGACGGCGTAGCCAAGGGCGACACGGGGTTGATCGCCGAACTCGGTCTGGTGATGCTGGCCGTCACCGGGCTGCAGGTGGTGTGCGCGGTCGGCGCGGTCTACTTCGGTTCCCGCACCGGCATGGGCTTCGGCCGCGACCTGCGGTCGGCGATGTTCCACCACGTCACCACGTTCTCCGAGCGGGAGACCGCGCGGTTCGGGGCGCCGTCGCTGCTGACCCGGACGACCAACGACGTCCAGCAGATCCAGGTGCTCATCCAGATGACCACCACGATCCTGGTGACCGCGCCGATCATGTGCGTCGGCGGCATCATCATGGCGATCCACCAGGACGCCGGCCTGTCCTGGCTGCTGCTGGTCAGCGTTCCGGTCCTGGCGCTGTCGAATTTCTGGATCGTGTCCCGGATGTTGCCGATCTTCCGGAGCATGCAACGGCTCATCGACGGCATCAACCGGGTGATGCGCGAACAGCTCTCCGGTATCCGGGTGATCCGGGCCTTCGCCCGCGAACCTTTCGAGCGGGACCGGTTCGCGGTCGCCAACGCGGCGGTGTCGGACACCGCACTGGCCGCCGGCCGGTGGCAGGCCCTCATGTTGCCGGTGACGACGCTGACGATCAACATCTCCAGCGTCGCCCTGATCTGGTTCGGTGGCCTACGCATCGACTCGGGGCACATGCAGGTCGGCTCACTGATCGCGTTCTTGTCCTACTTCATGCAGATCCTGATGGCCGTGTTGATGGCCACGCTGATCCTGGTGATGCTGCCCCGGGCCTCGGTCTGCGCGGAACGGATCACCGAGGTGCTGAACACCGAACCCGCGATCGGCGCCCCGGCATCGCCCCGGCTGCCCGACGGCGGAATCCGCGGTGCGGTCGAGCTGGACAAGGCGACGTTCTGCTACCCGGGTGCGGAGCGCCCTGTGCTGGAGGATGTTTCGCTGACTGCGCGGCCCGGGTCGACGACGGCGATCGTCGGCAGTACCGGATCCGGTAAGTCGACGCTGATATCGCTGATCTGCCGGCTCTATGACGTGACCGACGGCGCGATCCGGGTGGACGGCATCGACGTACGCGACTATGACCCCGAGAGTCTTTGGGCCACGCTGGGTCTGGTGCCCCAGCGTGGGTACCTGTTCTCCGGCACCGTCGCCGACAATCTGCGGTACGGCAACGCGGAGGCCACTGAGGACGAGATGTGGTGGGCACTAGGGGTCGCCGCCGCCGACGACTTCGTCCGGGCCCATCCCGAGGGCTTGAACATGCGGGTTGCGCAGGGCGGCATCAATTTCTCCGGCGGCCAGCGTCAACGGCTGGCGATCGCGCGTGCGGTGATCCGGCGCCCCGCGATCTATCTATTCGACGATGCGTTCTCGGCGCTCGACGTGCACACCGACGCCCGGGTTCGCTCCGCGCTGCGCGAGGCATCAGCCGACGCCACGGTCATCATTGTCTCGCAGCGCATTTCAACCGTCATGCAGGCCGACACCATCGTAGTGATGGACGGTGGGCGCGTGGTCGGGACCGGTACCCACGACGCGCTGCTGGCCGATTGCGAAACCTATGCGCAGTTCGCCGATTCCCAGTCGATGGGCTTGCGTGTCGGGGGTGGACGATGACCGGGCCCGCGGCGTTCCGGGGTGGCGGAATGCGCGCGATGACCCAAGACCCGCGACAGGCCCGATCCCGTGACTTCAAGGGTTCCGCACTGCGGCTGCTGCGCCGGCTGACCCCGCACCGATGGCCCACCGCGGCCGTCATCGGGTTGTCCATCGGCGGGATCGCGCTGGGGGTCATCGGTCCGCGCATCCTGGGCCACGCCACCGACCTGTTGTTCAACGGTGTGATCGGCCGCCAGCTCCCGGCCGGCATCACCAAGGAGCAGGCCGTGGCCGCCGCCCGTGCGCGCGGTGACACCACGTTCGCCGACCTGCTGTCCGGTACCAACGTGGTGCCGGGCCGAGGCGTCGACTTCACCGCGGTAGGCCACACGCTGTTACTGGCACTGGTGCTGTATGTCGTTGCCGCCCTGCTGGTCTGGGCGCAGGCACGGCTGCTCAACGTGATCGTGCAACGCACGATCACGGCACTGCGTGCCGATGTCGAGGCCAAGATCCATCGCTTGCCGTTGTCCTACTTCGATTCCCGGCAGCGCGGTGAATTGTTGAGCCGGGTGACCAACGATGTCGACAACATTCAGACTTCGGTGTCGGTGACGATCAGCCAGCTGCTCACGTCGGTACTGACCGTGCTCGCGGTCCTGGCGATGATGCTCAGCATCTCCCCGCTACTGGCGCTGATCACCGTGGTCACGGTTCCGTTGTCGCTGTGGGTGACCCGCGTGATCGCGCGCCGCTCGCAAAAGATGTTCATCGCCCAGTGGACCAACACCGGCCGGCTGAATGCCCACATCGAGGAGACCTACAGCGGCTTCACCGTGGTCAAGACGTTCGGGCACCGAGCCGCCGCCCAGGAGAAGTTCCGCGACTTCAACGCCGACGTCTATCACGCCAGCTTCGGCGCGCAGTTCTTCTCCGGTCTGGTCTCGCCGGCCACGACGTTCATCGGGAACCTGAGCTACGTCGCGGTCGCAGTGGTCGGTGGCTATCAGGTGGCCACCGGGCAGATCACCCTGGGCAGCATCCAGGCGTTCATCCAGTACGTCCGCCAGTTCAACCAGCCGCTGACCCAAGTTGCCGGCATGTACAACACGCTGCAATCCGGGGTGGCCAGCGCTGAGCGGGTGTTCGACTTCCTCGACGAGCCCGAGGAATCTCCGGACTCGCCAATCGCCCTGCCCGGCAACGGCAGCGGGCGTGTCGAATTCGAGAACGTGTCGTTCAGTTATCACCCCGGCACCCCGGTGATCGAGGACTTGTCGCTGATCGCCGAACCGGGCAGCACGGTGGCGATCGTGGGTCCGACCGGGGCGGGCAAGACCACGCTGGTCAATCTTCTGATGCGGTTCTACGACGTCGACGCCGGACGAATCCTGCTCGACGGCGCCGACATCCGAGATGTGAGCCGCGAATCGCTGCGCTCACGGATCGGCATGGTGCTGCAGGACACCTGGCTGTTCGGCGGCACGATCGCCGAGAACATCGCCTACGGTAAGCCCGGCGCGACCGAGGACGAAGTGCACGAGGCGGCGCGGGCCGCGTACGTGGACCGGTTCGTCCACTCGCTGCCCAATGGATACGACACCCGGGTCAGCGACGATGGCGGCAATATCAGTGCCGGCGAGAAGCAACTGATCACCATTGCCCGGGCCTTCCTGGCCCGTCCGCAGTTGTTGATTTTGGATGAGGCCACCAGTTCAGTGGACACCCGGACCGAATTGCTGATCCAGCATGCGATGACCAAATTGCGCCGGGAGCGCACCAGTTTCATCATCGCCCATCGACTCTCGACGATCCGTGATGCCGACCGCATCCTGGTCATGGAGGCCGGCCGGATCGTCGAAACCGGAAGTCACACCGAGCTTCTCGCACGCCGCGGCGCCTACTACGCGATGACGCAGGCCTAATGTCGCGGTGACCGCTTGGGACCTGCGACCGTATGCCGGGTCGAACCGGACCGGACTTGCGGTCGATCGGCCGCCGACTTGGCGGGCTTGACCCCGGGCGCTTTGACTGCAGCGGGCTTCTTGGCGGCCGGCGCCGGAGGCGGCGTGCTAAAACCCAAATCGGTGAGCGCGGCCCGTACCCCGCTCTGCGCTGCCGACGACAGATCGAAAGCTAAGTCAGACGGGTTGATCTTCGGGAACAGACCGAATTTCGCGGGCTCACCGTAGGGAGTATTGCGGTCGTAGCCGAGTTCGACGAGAACGCGCAGTGTCGGCTCGACGAGGTCGGCGATCGGCTTTGTCACCGCGCTCAATCCGGTCTTGTCCCCGAACGTCCGAAGCGGTACCACCAAGGGCAGCTGCTTGGCGGGGATCATGATGTATTCGGTGTCGCCGTAGGTCTGCTGATTGGTTGGATTGGAACTGGCGTCGTTCAATTCAGCACTCGTGTATTCGATCGGGCCGGTGATGTAGCTGCTGTGTATGGCCGCACCCGCAATGAGGTTCAGCATCGCGAACGGGTTCAACGGATAGCGGGGAAAGTCCGCGATCCCGTCGTATTGGCAGACGATGTCGATCGTTTTGATGTCGGTGTCCGTCGGTGTGGCACCGTAACCGTTGAGATTCACAAAGGGAATCGAGAACGGTGCGATCCGTTGCAGGAGTCCGCCATTGGGTCGATCCGGGTTCGCCACCAGGACGAAGGTGAGTCGGCTCTTCTCCTCGTCGGACAGATCGGCGAGATTTCGCTTTTCCAGCGTGAGGATCGTCGAACTCTGCGAGTCACCGAAGACGACGACGGGGTCGGACCCGGCGCTCAACTTGTGGAGTAGAGAGGCGTCGACGATGGTGACGCCCTGCTCAATCGACTGACCGATGGTCATGTCCTGCCAACCCGACAATGGCCAGAACTGCTCCGGCGTCACGAGCGGCTCGACGTCGCAAGATTCCTTCCCGCACAACGTCGTCGGCTTGACGAAATTCTCCATGGCGCCGTGGATGTATCTCGGGGCACCCGAGTCGGGTGTGAACGTTGTGCCGAGGATGATCGCTGTCGCCGCCTGCACCGGAGGTGCCGCGAACGCGGTGGTCAATGCGAGTACGGCCGCTGCAAGACCGGCGACGACCGCCGAAGTCGTTGTGCGGAAACCAATGCAGAACGTGGACACGTCAGCCCCTCCCCCGAAGCATCTCCCACAGGGAACTATCTCGGGGGTCGGGACCTACGCGGTCAGTAGTGGACTACTGCACTTGGTCGCTGCCGCTACGGCACAACGGATTCGCGATGGGGTATTACAGCCCGGGGCCTTCCGCACGCAGGTCGTCCACCTGAGCCATGGCCGACCGCAGCTTCGCCAGCCAGTCCTCGGCATGCTCACCCACCAGTCGTACGCTCCAGGCCAGTGCATCCGAGCGCGACCGGGCGACGCCCGCATCGACCAAGGTATCGAGTACCTGGCGTTCGGGCTGCTTCAGACGGGTCATCACCGGAACGGCGATGTGGGTGAACAGGATTCGCTCGTTCCCTATCTCGACGCCCCAGGACACCTTGCGGCCGTACTTGTCCTGAGCCTCTTCGGCGATCCTGATGCGCTCGGATCGGGTGTCCTCGCGGAACCGCGAGGCCCGGCCCGCGGCGCGCGCTTCACTGTCGGGTTTGTCGGCAACCTCGGGCAGCCGCCCGATGACGGTGATCTCTTCACGGTCGACGATCACCGTCGGGTCCGCAGCGAACCATCCGTCGGGAAGACGTCCGGCGAACCACTCGCCCGCGTCGGTGGCATCGGGCTGGTCGGCCTGCTGCCAACCGCCGGGGCGGCCAGGCCGCCGATGTGTGTGCTGGTGCTTCATGAATTACATGATTACACCGTTACAAATTTTGCGCGACAGCTTCGCTCCCAGCGAACAGTCGCAGTTCGGAGGCTCTTGGCGTTACTCGGCCCGGCGCGCCCGGAACAGTTTGACCTCATCTTGAATGCCCTTGAGACGACGTGCCCTGGCGAACGACCAGCTGAACGACGGGTCCTCCCCGATCTCGTCCCGGGCGGCTTCGGACACCAGGACCGATCCGGGCCGGGACACCGAGGTGACGCGGCTGGCCAGGTTCACCGGGCTGCCGAACCAATCCCCCGCGCGGCTCACCGCCGGTCCGTGGGACACGCCAACCCGCAACTGCGGCAGTGCCTCATCTGCCTCGGTCGCCTCGACGAGGCTCAACATCGCATCGAGCAGTGCCGCCGTATCCGTCGACACCATCATCACCGCGTCCCCGATCGTCTTGACGAATCGCACCGGCGGTACCGCCACATTGCGGGCCGCGTCGGCGAGGCGGTTGGCGAGTTGCTCGAGCTCCTCGGGCGGCACCATTTCGCCCAGCCGGGTGAAGCCGACGAGGTCGGCGAACGCGATCGCGACCTGTCTGGCGCCGGGAAGCGATGCGCCGACCGCACGTTCGTTGGCATTGATGGCTTCGGTTTCCATGGCGTGGCGCAACTGCAGCATCAGCATGTCCTGGACCATCGGTCCGATCAACGGTTCGGCGGCGCTGACCAACACCTGAGCACTCTTGGCCATCTCGAGTTCAGTGGTGCCCGGGTGTTGCATCGTCGCGGCCACCGCGGTGTAGCGCATCGCCTCCGCTGCGTGCGAAAGTCCTTCTGCAAGAACGCGAACCACGGTCAACAGCCGGTCCGGATCGAATCCCAAGTCGAGAAAGCGCTTGATGTGCACGGCCGACTCGGCATCGGGTTTGAGGAACACCGCCGCGTCGGGATCGTCGACCGTTGACAGTCCGCTGGCGCGCTGGAAACGCCTGAGCTGGTCGAGATCCAGACCGGTCTGCTCACTGATCTGCCGGGCTGACAGCCGGGTCCCGTCATCACCAAAGATCCGGCGACCGGGCAGCAGCATCGGCGCGACGGCTCCCCGGATCTCCTCGACGGTGATGCCCTGCTCCACCAACCACGGAATCAACTCAGCCCGTTGGGTTCGGGCATCGCCCGTGAGCCCGTCGAGCAGCCCGGCGGCCTCCGGGTCGACAGCTTCGGTCACCGACACAACGTATACCGTCGATCCTGATGTCACGGTCCCCGCTCCTCGAGGGGCTGCCGCCGATCGGCTCGTCCGACGCCCGGCTGCTGATCCTCGGCAACATGCCCAGTGTGCTGTCGCTGGCCAGTGGGCACTACTACGGGAACCCACGAAATGCGTTCTGGCGCATCATCGCCGACCTGTTCGGTGGCGAGCCGGACGCCCCCTACGAGCAGCGGACCGAGTTGCTGGAGCGTCACGGTATCGCCGTCTGGGACGTCCTGAAGCACTGCCGCCGCGTCGGGAGTCTGGACTCGGCGGTCGAGCCGGACAGTATGGTGGCCAACGACTTCGGCGCGTTCTTCGCCGCCCAGCGGCGTATCGAGCGGGTGTACTTCAACGGTGCGGCCGCGATGAGCAACTTCACCCGGCTCGTCCACCTCGACCTGCCGGTCGTGTTTTGTCGTCTGCCGTCGACCAGCCCCGCGCAAACCATGCGTTACGCCGACAAACTGGTGGCCTGGCGTGCGGCACTGGCAGAGGCTCGATAAGGCTCCGACGAGCCTCCGGGTCTGCCTATCCTCGTCGAGTGGCGGTCGACATCACGGCGTGCCGAACATGTGGTGCGCAGCCGCGCGAGGGCGCACGATTCTGTGACTCTTGCGGTGCGTCGCTGGCCTACAGCGACATACCGGCGGAGTACAAGCAGGTCACCGTGCTGTTCGCCGACGTGGTGCGGTCGATGGATCTCGCCGCCGCGCTCGGCGCGGAGCGGTTGCGGGAGATCATGACCGCTCTGGTCACCCGGGCCACCGTGGTGATGACCCGCTACGGCGGCACCGTCGACAAATTCACCGGTGACGGCATCATGGCGATTTTCGGGGCGCCAGTGGCCCTCGAAGACCACGCGTTCCGCGCCTGCCTGGCGGCACTGGATCTGCAAAAGGAGGCCGGCGAGCTGGCCGCGGTCATCGAGAAACTCGACGGTCAGCACTTTGTGCTGCGTGTCGGCTTGAACTCCGGTCAGGTCATCACCGGCGACATCACGTCGAGCCCGACGAGCTGGACCGCGATCGGCGAACAGGTCGGCCTGGCTCAACGAATGGAGTCGGTGGCACCCCCCGGTGGGGTGATGCTCAGTGACTCCACCGCCCGCCTCGTCGAGGGCACAGTCGAACTGGGTGAGATGGAATCGGTTCACGTCAAGGGTGCCCGAGAACCCAAACCCGCGCGACGCCTGTTGGGGACCTCGGTCGGCCTGCGGCGCCGGCGGACCACCGAGACCAAGTTGGTCGGCCGCACGTGGGAGTTGGCCAGTATCGCGGGCATGCTCGATGAAGCCATAAGCGGAGCCGGCTGCGTCGTGGGCCTGGTGGGTCCGGCCGGAATCGGCAAGAGCCGCATTGTTCGGGAGATCACCGCGCAGGCGGATGCGCGCGATGTTGACGTGTTCACCGCCTACTGCGAATCGCACACCAGCGACCTGCCCTTCCACGCGGCCGCCGCGCTGCTGACTGCCAGCTTGGACATCGCCGGGTTGGACAAGGCGACGGCCAGGGCGAAGGTGCGTGATCGGGTCGGTGCCGAGGCCGATGACCTGTTACTCATCGACGACCTTCTCGGGATCGCCGACCCCGGCGTCGAGCCGCCGGCGATCGAGGCCGACGCCCGACGGCGCCGTTTGACCGGGCTCCTGGATGTCGCGTTGATGGCGCGGCAACGGCCGACGGTGTTCGTGGTCGAGGATGCGCACTGGATCGACGCGCCGAGTGAGGTGATATTGACCAGCCTTCTCGAGGTGGCCCCGCAGACACCGACGGTCGTGCTGGTGACCTACCGGCCGGAGTACCGGGGTGCGCTGGCCAATGCGCAGGGCGCTCAGACGATCGCCCTCCGGCCATTGAGCAATACACAGACCGCAACACTGATCGGCGAGCTGTTGGGGCGGGACGCCTCAGTTCAGGGTCTCGTCGAGCACATCGCCGATCGCGCTGCGGGTAATCCGTTCTTCGCCGAGGAGATCGTCCGTGATCTCGTCGAACGCGGTGTGCTGGCTGGAGTTCGGGCCAAGTACACCTGCGGCGTCAACCTCGCCGATATCCGCGTCCCGGCGACTCTGCAGGCCGCCATCGCCGCGCGCATCGACCGTCTCGGGCCTGCCGCAAAACGCACGCTGTCGGCGGCGTCGGTGATCGGTTCCCGCTTCAGTCCGGATCTTCTGGAGAGCTTGGGCGTCACACCATCTCTCGATGAGTTGATCGATGCCGAACTCGTGACCCGCGTGCAGTTCACCTCGCAACACGATTACGCGTTCAGGCACCCCCTGATTCGCACTGTCGCGTACGAGTCGCAGCTCAAGTCCAACCGCACCGAGTTGCACCGGCGGCTCGCCGGGATCATCCAGTCGCAAAGCTGCGGCGACGACAAGGCCGCCGCGATCGCCGAGCACTTCGAGGCGGCGGGCGACCTGCGTACCGCGTTCGACTGGCACATGCGGGCCGGCCAGTGGCTGACCAACCGCGGTATCGCCGCGGCCCGCACCAGTTGGGAACGGGCCGAACAGGTGGCCGACAGACTTCCACCCGGCGAGCCCGATCTGCTGTCCCTGCGGATTGCACCCCGAACACTGTTGTGCGCCAGCGCCTATCGTGGCGGCGGCCGAGTCGATGACACCGGATTCGACGAGCTTCGCGGTCTCTGCGAACAAGCCGGTGACAAAAGGTCGCTCGCAATCGCGATGGCCGGCCTGCCGGTATCGATGAATCTGCTCAATCGAATTCGTGAGGCCGCCGTGATCGCCACCGAACAGGAAGAGCTCGTCGAGTCGATCGGTGATCCCCTCCTGACGGTCGGACTGTTGCACGGGGTGATCTCCACCAGGCTGCACGCGGGTGAGGCGGTCGCGGCGATGAGGACCGCACAGCGCGTGATCGACGAGGCCGCCGGCGATACGACAATGGGCGAACTGCTGATCGGGTCCCCACTCGCCCAAGCGACCATGCTCCGCGGAGTCGCTCGGTGCGTCCTCGGCCGCCCCGGATGGCGCGAAGACCTCAAAGAAGCGGTTTCCCTGGCGAGCGGATCCGATCCTGTCACCCGGGTGATCGTCGTTTCCTATCCGTCCGGAATGCTGTTTCTCAATGGCGTCTTCGTCGCCGACGACGAATACTTCGGTGCGGTGCACGAGGCATTCAGCACCGCCGAACAGTCGGGCGACGACTTCACGCTCGGCATGGCCGGGTTCGCCTATGGCGCAGCATCAATGGCCCGCGATGACATCGACCCGGCGATCGGCGCGCAGGTACTGGACGAGGTTCTCGAACTGGGCGTGCAGGTACACAACGTTTTCGGGGCCATCCCTCCGGGTATCGCGCTGGCGGCGTACCGCGCGAGATTCGGCAACCTCGACGCCGCGATTCGGATGTCACGGACAGTGGTTGACGACACCTTCGAAAGTGGAGACATGATCCTGCGCGGCCCCGCGACGTTGACACTGGTCGAAGCGCTCCTGCAACGCGGCACCGAAGACGATGTGCGCCAAGCACGTTCGGCGATCGATCGGCTCGCCGCGGTGCCGACCGATCCTGGCTTCGTATTGTTCGACCTGCCACTGCTGCGGATGCGCGCACTGCTCGCCGAGTCAGACGGTGACGGCGCCGGCTATCGCGACTACCGCAACCGGTATCGGGCAAGGGCGAACGCGCTTGACTTTCAAGGTCATATGGCACTGGCGGCCGCCATGCCCTAGGACACCGGCGGGCGCCGGTTCGCCCACGGGCGAGCGATCTCGATCTGGTGGCTCAGCGACAGCAGCGTGGCCTCGTCGGAGGGCCGGCCGACGAGCTGCAACGACATCGGTACCCCTTCGTTGTCCAGGCCCCACGGCACGACCGCGGCAGGCTGGCCCGTCGCGTTGAAGACGGCCTGGAACGGCACCCGCCGCGACACCATGGCCAGCGTCGTCAGCCCGCCACGGTGCTGGTACTGGCCGATCTTCGACGGACCCGTTGCCGTGCCGGGCGTGATCAACACATCGACGTGATCAAAAATCGACTGCACCCGCGCCGCCAAAGCCGGCTCCGCGGCCCGGATCCGGGCGATCTGCGCGTCCGAGATCATCCGGCCCAGCCGGGTGATGCCCTTGGTCCTGGGCTCCAACCGCTCCCGATGCGGTAGTGCGGCGGCGTCCTCGTACGCGCCGCGCCACATCCGGGGCAGCACATGACCGTAGGCGGCCCACGCCGGATAGTCGGGGTCGCGCCACATCACCTCGTGCCCGAGGTCACGCAACAACGTTTCGGCATCGTCGAGCGCCCTCTGCTGGGACAGGCCGACCCGACCCATCATCAGCGGGGGAAGCTTGGAGCTCAAGGCAATTCGCAGCCGGCCCGGCTCGCGGCTCGCGGCGGCGACGAACCCGCCTGACGGGCCGGGCAGCTGCGTCGTCGCATCGAGGAACAGTGCGGCGTCCTCGACCGTGCGCGTCATCGGACCGTTGACCGACAGACCGCACCACGCGTCGTCGTGTGGTGCGATCGGCACCCGGTCCCGCTGCGGCTTGAGCCCGAACAACCCGCACCAGGTGGACGGAATGCGGATGGACCCCGCCCCATCGGACCCCAACGCCATCGGGGCCAGACCAGCGGCCACCGCAGCCCCGCTGCCGCCGCTACTTCCGCCGGGAGTGCGTTCCAGGTCCCAGGGGTTGTGCGTGGCGCCGAACGCCACGGTCTCGGTGAACGACCACAGCATCAACTCGGGAACGGCGGTCTTGCCCAGGATCACCGCGCCGGCCTCACGCAGCCGTCGCACCACCTCGGCGTCAGCCGTCGGCGCCAGTCCGTAGGCGCTGCTGCCGTAGCAGGTGAATTCGTCGGCGACGTCGACGTCGTCCTTGATGGCGATCGGAACCCCGAGCAGTGGCCGCCGTTCGCCGGCGTCGAGCAACTCCTGTGCGGCTGCGGCCTCCCGTCGGGCAGTCTCGGCGAGCACCACGCGGTAGGCGCGCAGTTCGCGATCGACGCGGGCGATCCGGTCCAGGTACAGGTCCAACAGGGCGGGTGCGGTGATGGTGCCGTTGACGAGCATGCGGGCCTGCTCGGCAGCACCGGCGAAGGCAATGTCGGTGGAGTCCATCTCCCGCAGCCTAACCCCGACCGCTACGGTTGCCAGATGGCATGCGTGTTCTGCGAGATCGTCGCCGGTTCGGCGCCAGCCATCCGCGTTTACGAAGACGACGATTTTCTCGGCATTCTCGACATCCGGCCGTTCACCCGGGGCCACACGCTGGTGGTGCCCAAGCGCCACAGCGTCGATCTGACCGACACGCCGCCCGACACTCTCGCCGGGATGCTCGCCGTCGGGCAGCGGATCGCGCAGGCGACGCGCGCGTCGGGGCTCGGGGCGACCGGAAACAACATCGCGATCAACGACGGTAAGTCGGCCATGCAGACGGTGTTCCACATTCATCTGCACGTGATTCCGCGGCGCGACGGCGACAAGTTGTCCTTCGCCAAAGGCATGCTGCTGCGCCGCGATCCGGACCGCGAAGGCACCGGACGGATATTGCGGGAAGCCCTGTCCCAGCTCGACACAACCGGATGAGAGTGCCATGACCTCGTTGAGCAACCGGGCTCTGATGCTTTTCGTGAAGGGGCACGACACGTTGTACCGGCGCACCCACGGCTGGATTGGACACCGGATACCAGGTGCACCCCCGTCGTTGATGCTGCACACGGTGGGAGCGAAAACCGGTCAGCCACGGTCGATTCTGCTCGCCTACTACCGCGACGGTGACGACTACCTCGTAGTCGCATCCAATGGCGGGGCGGACCGCAACCCGGCCTGGTACCACAATCTGCGCGCGCGGCCGAAGGTCGACATCAACCTCGGCAGAAAGCGTTTGGCGGTCACCGCACACATCCTGCTGCCGGACGACCCGGACTACGCGCGGCTATGGCAGATCTGTGACGCGAAGAACGGCGGCCGCTACAGCTCTTACCAGAAGGGCACCACGCGGCCGATTCCCGTCGTACGCCTGACTCCCTGAGCGCCCAACTGCAGTTGTTCGCGCACTCACTCGCAAAACAGGTACAACAACTGCACTTTCGACGCTTAAAACAACTCTTTGGCCAGCAGCTCCAGCGTCGCCTCGCGCCCTGGTGCGGTCGCCGGGTCGGTGCCGCGGTGCGCTGACGCGACCGGGTTGACCATCACCTCGTCGACGTCGAATTCCTCGGCGACCGCACGGATTTGATCGGCGGCCTCCGCCGGTGAGCCCATGACGGCCTTGGCGCGGCCAGCCGCGATCACGGCTTCGGCTTGCGGGTGCATGGTGATCGCCGCCGCGTCCTCGACCAGATCGAGCGGGCCGAGCGGCTGGCCGGTGCGCAGTCGGGCCATCATCTGCAGGTTCGGCAGCAGCAGCGCCTCGGCTTCGGCTCGCGTGGGCGCGACCACCGCGTTCACCGTCATGAACGTGACGGGCTCCGCGGCCACCGCACTGGGCCGGAATTCCGACCGGTAGGTCGCCAGCGCCTCGACGGTGCCCTGCCCGGCGAAGTGGTGGGCGAACACATACGGCAGACCCTTGGCGGCCGCCAGATGCGCGGAGTACATCGATGAACCGAGCAGCCACAGCCGCGGCTCCTTCACCGCCGCAGGTGTGGCCTTGAGGATGTAGTCCTGATTGCGGATCGGGATCCGCACCCCGTGCGCACTCATCAAGGCCGCGACATCGTCGAGGTACTGCGGGAAGTTCTCGATATCGGAATCGTCGCGGGTGCCGCGCAACATGTACGACGTCACCGGATCCGAGCCCGGCGCCCGTCCGATCCCCAGATCGATGCGCCCCGGCGCGGCGGCCTCCAGCAACGCGAACTGCTCCGCGACGGCCAGCGGCGCGTGGTTGGGCAACATCACGCCACCCGAACCGAGCCGCAGCTGGGTGGTCTGGGCGGCCAGATAGGCGAGCACCACCGGCGGGCTGGTCGCCGCCACGGCAGGCATGTTGTGGTGTTCGGCCACCCAGTATCGGGTGAATCCCAGGCGGTCGGCGGTCTGGGCCAGCCGCACGGTCGCCGCCAGCGCATCGGAAGTGCTCTGGTCGGTGCGTACCGGGACGAGGTCGAGGACAGAAAGCCGCATAGTCACCTCAACGATACGAGTGCCGTCGTTGTTTCCCCTTCACCGGCGCAGGCCCGCCCGCCTGGCTGCATCGGTGAAGACATCGTCGAGCATCGCCGGGGTGAGCCGCCCGGTGAACATATTCTGCTGGCTCGGGTGGTAGCAGCCCAGCAGGTGTTTGCCCGACGGGAGGTCGACGACGACCCCGTGGCCGAACTTCGGTTTGGCCAGCGCGGGTAGGTCGTCGGCCAGCAGCCGCAGCGCTGCCTGCCAGCCGAAGCCGCCCAGGGTGACGATCACCCGAACCGACGGGGCGATCACTCGCCACTCGGCGGTCAGCCACGGCTCACACGTCGACCGCTCGTCGGGCGCGGGCTTGTTGGCCGGCGGCGCGCACCGCACGGCAGCGATCACCCGAATGTGCTTGGTGGACAAGCCATCTGCCGCGTCTACGCTGGTCGCCTGGTTCACCAGTCCGGCGCGGTACAGGGCGGCGAACAGTTGATCGCCCGAGCGGTCTCCGGTGAACACCCGCCCGGTCCGGTTCCCGCCTTGGGCGGCCGGGGCCAGTCCCAGCACCAGGATCTTCGGCCGCGCCGAGCCCCAGCCGGTGATCGGCCTGCCCCAGTACGGTTCACCGGCGAACGAGCGACGCTTGGTCACCGCCACCTCTTCCCGCCACTCGACCAGTCGCGGGCACGCCCGGCACACGCTGACCAGGGCATCCACCGTGGCGATGTCGTTTGCCCCGTCGGCCAGAGCGGCCACCTGGGCGGCGTCAGCGGCCACCGGGGTTTCCGGCACGGCGGGATCGCCGGGCCAGCCCGTGCCGGGCGGGACGGGCGAGTCGAACAACACCCCGGTACGCGGATGCGGAAGGAGAGTCACCGGTCCACTCTGCCTGCGTCCCACGCGGCGTGCGAGAAATTAAGCTCTGCCGGTGGCCACCACGCGCGTGCCCGCGCTGTTGATCCTGTCCTCGGCCTTCCTGGCCGCGGGCGCCAACGGCATCTCCATGGTCGCCTTCCCCTGGCTGGTGCTGCAACGCACCGGAAACGCAGTGGACGCCTCGATCGTCGCGGGTGCGGCGACCCTGCCTCTGCTGTTCGCCACCCTCATCGCCGGGACCGCCGTCGACTTCGTCGGCCGACGCCGGGTCGCGATGCTCTCCGACTTGCTGTCGGCCACCGCAGTCGCCGCCATCCCGGTATTGGCCATCGCGTCCGGTGCCGACGTTCTCAATACCGCCGTGCTCGCGGCGCTCGCCGCCCTGGGCGCGTTCTTCGATCCGGCCGGCATGACCGCGCGCCAATCGATGCTGCCCGAGGCAGCGGCTCGGGCGGGCTGGACCCTCGATCACACCAACAGCGTCTACGAGGCTGTCTTCAACCTGGCCTACATCACCGGCCCCGGCATCGGCGGTCTGCTCATCGCCGCACTCGGCGGCGTCCATGCGATGTGGGTGACCGCCGCGCTGTTCGGCCTGGCGATCCTCACGATGGCGGTGCTGCGCCTGGAGGGCAGCGGGCGTCCGGCGCGCGAAAAGCTGCCGGAGAGTGTGGTTTCCGGCGTCGTTGAGGGATTGAAGTTCGTGTGGCGCAATCGGGTACTGCGCACACTCGGCCTCATCGACCTCGCTGTCACGGGACTGTATCTGCCGATGGAAAGCGTGCTGTTCCCCAAGTACTTCACCGACCGCAACGAGCCGGCGCAGCTGGGCTGGGTGTTGATGGCGCTGTCGATCGGCGGGCTGATCGGGGCGCTGAGCTGGACGGTGCTGTCGAGGTTCGCCAGTAAGCGCGCGACCGTGCTGACGGCGGTGCTGACGTTCGGCATCGCGGTCGCGGTGATCGCGTTCCTGCCGCCGCTCCCGGTGATCCTGTCGTCCGCTGCGATCGTCGGTTTGGTGTACGGGCCGATCGGACCCATCTACAACTCGGTCATGCAGACCCGCACCCCCGTGCAGCTGCGCGGCCGGGTGGTCGGGGTGATGACGTCGATGACGTACGCCGCCGGTCCGATCGGCTTCACCCTGGCCGGCCCGCTGGTCGACGGGTTCGGCCTCAAAGTGACGTTCCTGGTGCTGGCGGTGCCCATCCTTGCGATCGGCCTGCTGTGCCCCTGGCTGCCCGCGCTGCGGGAACTGGACGACGACACGCCTACGATGGCGCCATGGCCGTGAGTGCAGTGGCCGGCCTGGCCGCCGAACTTCCCGACGGGGTCGTCGTCACCGACCCCGACATCCTGGCGTCGTACCGCCACGACCGCGCCGCCGACCCGGCCGCGGGAATGCCACTGGCCGTGGTGCGGCCCACCCGCACCGAAGAGGTACAGACGGTGTTGCGTTGGGCTTCCGAGAACCGCATCGCGGTGGTGCCGCGCGGCGCCGGCACCGGCCTGTCCGGTGGCGCGACAGCCGTCGACGGCGGCATCGTGCTGTCGACGGAGAAGATGCGCGACCTCACCGTCGACACCGTGACCCGCACCGCCGTCGTGCAGCCGGGTCTACTCAACGCCGAGGTGAAGAAAGCGGTCGCCGAGCACGGCCTGTGGTACCCGCCCGACCCGTCGTCGTACGAGATCTGCAGCATCGGCGGCAACATCGCCACCAACGCCGGCGGCCTGTGCTGCGTGAAGTACGGCGTGACAACTGATTACGTGCTCGGGCTGCAGGTGGTATTGCCCGACGGCACCGCGGTGCGGCTCGGCGGCCCGCGCCTCAAAGACGTGGCCGGGCTGTCGCTGACCAAACTGTTCGTGGGCAGCGAAGGCACCCTCGGGGTGATCACCGAGGTGACGTTGCGGCTGCTGCCGCCGCAGCCGTCGGCGTGCACGGTGGTGGCGACGTTCGATTCGGTGGAGGCCGCCGCCGGCGCGGTCGTGACAATCACCGGACGCATCCGGCCCTCGATGCTGGAGTTCATGGATGCGGTGTCCATCAACGCCGTTGAGGACAAGCTGCGAATGGGCCTGGACCGCTCGGCGGCGGCGATGATGGTGGCCGCCTCCGACGATCGCGGCCCGGCCGGCGCCGAGGACGCCGAGTACATGGCGCGGGTGTTCACTGAAGCTGGTGCGACCGAATGCTTTTCGACGTCCGACCCAGCCGAGGGCGAGGCATTCGTCGCGGCCCGCCGCTTCGCGATCCCCGCGGTGGAGGCCAAGGGGTCGCTGCTACTCGAGGATGTCGGAGTACCGCTGCCTGCGCTGGCAGAGCTGGTCGGCGGGGTCGCCAAGATAGCCGCCGACCGCGATCTGACGATCTCGGTGATCGCGCACGCCGGTGACGGCAATACTCATCCGCTGATCGTGTACGACCCCGCCGACGCCGAGATGGCCGAACGCGCGGAGAAGGCATTCGGCGAGATCATGGATCTCGCGGTATCGCTGGGCGGGACGATCACCGGCGAACACGGCGTCGGCCGCCTCAAGAAGCCATGGCTGGCAGGACAACTCGGCCCCGAGGCGATGGAACTCAATCGCCGGATCAAGGCCGCGCTGGATCCCGATGGGATTTTGAATCCGGGCGCGGTGATTTAGCTCCATCAGCCAGCGCCGCCTGACTAGGGTGAACGCATGACCCAGTCCCCCGTTGCGTACGAGATCGCCGTCCCACAGTCAGATCTCGATGACCTGCACCGCCGCCTTGACTCTGCGCGCTTTCCCGCCGAGTTACCGGGCAGCGGCTGGGATTACGGGACAGAGCAGTCGTTCTTGAAGTCGTTCGTCGACCAGTGGCGCCATGACTATGACTGGCGCGCAACAGAAGCCGAGCTGAACGCCGTCGGGTCTTTCGTCACCACCGCCGCCGGACAACGCGTGCACTTCCTGCACCGTCGGTCCACCGACGGTGCCGCGATCCCGCTGGCGCTGGTGCACGGGTGGCCGGGGTCGATCATCGAATTCCTCGATGCGCTACCGCTGCTGTATCAGCGCTTCCACGTCGTGGTGATCTCGATGCCGGGCTACGGATTCTCGGGGCCCACCACCGAACGAGGTATCGACACCGGACGAGTGGCGGCGGCGGTCGCCGAGGTGATGACACAGCTCGGCTACGAGAGGTTCCTGGCCCAGGGCGGCGACTGGGGCGCATTGGTGGTGCGCTACCTCGGCGAGCACTACCCGGACCGCGCCGTGGCCATTCACACGAACATGCTGTTCGCGTCCGCTGACGGACCCGATGCCATGGACGGCGTCACCGAAGAGGAAGTCGCCGCCTTCATCGCGTCCGCGGAGCGGATGGCCGAGGGCACCGCGTACATGGAAATCCAAGGCACCCGGCCACATTCACTCGGCTACGGTCTCGAGGACTCGCCGGTCGGCCTGGCGGGATGGATCCTGGAGAAGTTCCACGCCTGGAGCGACGTCCGCGACGGCATGCCCATCCGCACCAGCCGGCTCATCGACAACCTGATGATGTACTGGTTGACCGGTACCGCGACCTCGGCCGCGCGACTGTACTACGAGGCGGCCCACGCCGGCACCGGAGCGCTGAGCCCATGGTCGGGCCGAGTCGACGTCCCCACCGCCTATGCGGTCTACCCCCGCGAGCTGGTGCGGATCCCAAAGGTATGGGCGCACAAGCACTATCACCTGGTGCACTACTCGATCCAGGACCGCGGGGGCCACTTCGCGGCGTTCGAACAGCCGCAGCTGTTCGCCGCCGACCTGCTGGCCTACGCCGACGTGCTCGACGAGTTGGGCGTTTTCACCTAACCGTTCAGCGGGCGCCGCGCACCAGCCGGCCCGGCCGCGCGCCGGTGTCGACACCGTCACGCCGCGTCACCGTGCCGCTGACGATCGTCGCGGTGTATCCGGAAGCACCCTGCACCAGTCGATTTCCGCCGGCAGGCAGGTCGTAGGCCATTTTCGGCGGATGCAGCCGCAGCGCGTCCATATCGATAACGTTGACGTCGGCCTTCTTGCCGACCTGGATGACGCCGCGGTCACCGAGACCGAACAGCTGCGCCGTGTCGTTGGTCTGCTTGCGGATCAGATGCTCCAGCGGCAGCTTGGCGCCACGGTGCCGGTCGCGGGCCCAGTGGGTCAGCAGGAACGTGGGATATGAAGCGTCGCAAATCATTCCACAGTGCGCGCCGCCGTCGGACAGGCCCACGACACCGGCCGGGTGGGTCAGCATCTCGTGGATGGCATCGCAGTTGCCGTAGGAGTAGTTGAAGAACGGCAGCATCAGCATGTTGGTGGCGTCGGCCTCGAGCATGAGGTCGTACAGCGTGGCCAGCGGATCCTCACCACGGTCGGCGGCGATCTTCTCGACGGTGCGGTCATCAGTCGGCTCGTAGTCCGGCGGATCGCCGAGGTGGTAGATCCTTCCCAGCGCGTACTGGACCAAGATGTTCATGTTGTCGAACAGCTTGTTCGGGTCGGGCGGCAGATCGTCCTCGCCCAGGATCGCGGCCTTGACCGCCGGGTCAGCGAGCCGGTGCGCGAATTCCTCACGGCCCAACTCCGCCTTCAGCTTTCGGAACGTCGGGCGGTGGGTGAACGCGTGATGGCCCGGGAAACCGAACAGCATACCGAACGGTCGCGCCGCGATCTGCGGATAGAGCCGGCTGCCTGCGGCGTGGGCGGCCGCGGAGATGTCCATCTGCTCGCGCCACAGGTCGGGCGCGGCGTCCACCTGGATCAGCCCGAACGAGATCGGCCGATCGATCTCCGCGCCGAGGCGCTGCATCCACTCCAGTTCCTTCTTCGGCGCGATGATGTCCTCGCCCGCCACGCCCTGCGGCGCCAGCTCGAACACGGCCTGACCGCCCGCGGCCATCGCCCGGCCCAATCCGAACAGCTCGTCCTCGGCGGCGAAGGTGCCCGGAACGGGTTCGCCGTCCATGGCGCGGTGACCGAGCGTGCGGGACGTCGAGAAGCCCAGCGCCCCGGCCTCGATGGCTTCACGGACCAGACGGGCCATGGCCTCGATGTCGTCGGGGGTCGCGGGCTCGTTCTTGGCGCCGCGCTGGCCCATCGCATACGCCCGCACCGATCCGTGCGCCACCTGGCTGCCGACGTCGACGGCGTACTGTCCCTTGCCGATGACGTCGAGGTACTCGGGATAGCTCTCCCAGCCCCAGGTCATGCCTTCGGTGAGCGCGCTGCCCGGGATGTCCTCGACACCCTCCATCAGCTCGATCAGCCACTGCTCGGAGCCCGGCCGCACGGGCGCGAAACCCACGCCGCAGTTGCCGGTGACGATCGTGGTGACGCCGTGGTTGCTCGACGGTTCCAGCAGGCTGTCCCAGCTGACCTGACCGTCGTAGTGGGTGTGGATGTCGACGAATCCGGGTGCGACGACTTTGCCTGTGGCGTCGATGGTTTCGCGCGCTTCACCCTCGAGCGGTGCGTCCGACGCCCCGCGGCGCCGCACCTCGACGATCTTCCCGTCCTTGATCGCCACGTCGGCGAGGTAGCGGTCGGCTCCGGTCCCGTCGACGACGGTCCCGCCGGTGATCTTGAGGTCGAACATGGCCACTCCTCGATGAGTCCGTGGGATTTCCGTCGTCAATGTAACACCGTTACAGGCTCGTCTGTAATACCGTTTGGAGAAGATTCGCGAGGAGGCGCATGGTGACGCACACGGCGCACGATGTTCGACGCGAAGACGCGATCGGCCCGCCTCCGGCCAGCCCGACGCGGGTGCCCGCCGCGCGCTATTACTCCCCCGAATTCGCCCGGCTCGAGAACGACCAGATGTGGCCGCGCGTCTGGCAGGTCGCCTGCACGGTCGACCACGTCGCCGAGCCCGGCGATTACTTCGAATACCGGTGCGGGCCCTACTCGGTGTTAATCGTCCGTGACGACGAGGGCCGGCTGCGCGCGTTTCAGAACGTCTGCCGGCACCGCGGCAACTCGCTCTGCACCGGCGCCGGCTCACAGCTGAGCGAGTTGCGCTGCGGCTATCACGGCTGGACCTGGGACCTCGCCGGCGCGTTGAAGCGGGTGCCCAACCGCAAGGGCTTCGGCGCGCTGCACATGAACGACTTCCCCCTCATCGGGGTGCGCATCGACGTCTGGGAACGATTGGTATTCGTCAATCTCGACGCCGACGCGATGCCGCTGAGCGAGTACCTGGAGGCGTTGCCTGCCGATATCGCCTGGAATCGGCTCGGTGACTTCCGCTGCTACGCCACGATGACGATCGAGGTCGACGCGAACTGGAAGACCATCGCCGACGGCTACAGCGAGACCTATCACATCCAGACGCTGCACCCCGAGCTGCATCGGTGCATGGATGATGTCTTTGCCCCACAACAGATCTGGGGTCACACCGGCAAGTCGGAGCAGTATTACGGCGTGCCGAGCCCGCACCTGCGGGAGCCGATCTCCGACGACGACGTGTGGGACGCGTACGTCACCACGCAGGGCGCATTGATGGGTGTCGAAGAGGGCACGCCGTTCCCGGGCGGCGCCTCGGTGCCCGACGTCATCGCCGCCCGCACCAAAGACTTCGCGGCCGGCCGCGGAGTCGACTTGAGCTGGGCAACCACCGAGCAGGTGCTACTGCTGCACCAGTACAACGTGTTCCCCAATATGACGTTGCTGACCAACGCCGACCACCTGACGGTCATGACGTCACACCCGGGTGCGGACCCCGAGCACGGCGAGCTCGTCATGTACCTGTGGACCCGGATGGCGCCCGACGCACCGCGCACCACACCGATCGACGTCCGCATGACGGCCGACGAAGCGCACCCGGGTTTGGTTCTGACCCAGGATATTTCGGTGCTCGCCGGCCTGCAGCGTGGACTGCGTCAGCCGGGCTTCACACATCTGACGCTGTCCAACGAGGAGCGGCGCGTGATCAACCTGCACCGCAACCTCGAGCGCTACCTGGACCTTCCGGAGGCAGATCGCATGACGGGAGGTGAGCCCGGTGGCACGTAACCCCGACCCGGTCACCGCGGATTCCATCCTCGACGCCGCGGCCACGATGATCGAGCACGACGGGGTGGACGCATTCACGATGCGCGGGCTCGCCGACCAACTCGGCGTGGCGGTCACCTCGATCTACTGGCACGTCGGCGGCAAGGACAAGCTACTCGACAGCCTGGTCGAACGACTGCTCGGTGATATGGCGGCATTGCCCGCCGATGCCGACGACCCCGCCGACCGCATCGCCGAGCTCGCCCGCGCGCAGCGCCGCGCACTCATCGACCGCCAGCATCTGCTCGGCATCGCCCACGAACGCAACCGGACCCCACAGCTTTTCCTGCCGGTGCAGCAGCGCCTGGCCTCCGAACTCGCCCGGCTCGGCGTCATCGGGTCCGAGGCCGCCCTGGTGCTGCGGGCCATCGAAGTCCACGTGATTTCGTCAGCGATCATGCAGTTCTCAGCGGTGCGCGGCCCCAAACACGACGAGGAAGACCCGACGCTCTGGGCCGACGACTGGCCGGACCGTGCGCTGGTTCAGGCCCTGCAAGCGCCCACCGACTACGACGCCGTGTTCGACTACGGCCTCGATGCGCTGCTGGCGACGTTGCCTGGGAGTGCCACGGACTCGTAGCCAGGAGCGTCGTGCTGACGTGTTGCGGTTATCCGCAACGTCATCTGGGCATCCACCAGCATGGCATTCAAACTGACCTACTCCGATGGCCAAGAAAGTCAGCACGACGACGACACCGTCTGGGAGATCGACGACGGCGTTCTGAAATTGGGGCGCGAGAAGGGCAAGTGGTCGGTGCTCCTCTCGCCGAGTCACTGGGCGGTACTCGAGATCGACGGCACCCAATCCGATCGCGGAGAGGGGGATTCGGACAAGGAATCTGATCAGAAGGAAAAGTCCGACAACTCCGACAAGAAAGACAAAGACAACAACGACGACTGAGCCAGGCACCTATCGACGGCGCGCGCTACGCAAGCGCGAAGGCAGCAGCCACAGCGGCTATTCGCCGTCGATAAGTTCCACGTCGCCAATCCAGCCAGGCGCCGAGACGGGGGCAGCCACGCCCTCTGAGGGCCAGGAAACCCATTGAGATCTCCACACGGCCCTTGACACAACGCTGGAGCTGTCGTAATCATAAGACATGACCGCTGTTGTGTCTCACGAGGCGGAAGCCCGTTTTGAACTCGCTACCGCCGAGACCTGGGGTAATCGCTGGCCGATGTACCGCGCGCTGCGCGACCACGATCCGGTGCACCACGTCGTGCCGGTGAATCCCGACCATGACTACTGGGTGCTGTCCCGGCACGCCGACATCTTCGACGCCGCCCGCGACCACGAGACCTTCTCCTCCGCCCAGGGCCTGACCGTCAACTACAACGAGCTGGAACTGATTGGGCTGCAAGATAATCCACCGATGGTGATGCAAGACCCGCCCGTGCACACCGAGTTTCGCAGGCTGGTGTCGCGCGGATTCACGCCACGACAGGTCGAAGCAGTCGAACCCAAGGTGCGCGAATTCGTCGTTGAGCGCATCGAACGGCTGCGCGCCAACGGTGGCGGCGACATCGTCACCGAGCTGTTCAAGCCGCTGCCGTCGATGGTCGTCGCGCACTACCTCGGCGTCCCCGAGCAGGACCGCGACCAGTTCGACGGCTGGACCGAGGCGATCGTCGCAGCCAATACCTCCGCCGAGGGAATCGGCGGAGCGCTCAGCACCGTCACCGATGCACTCGCCGGGATGATGGGCTACTTCACCGAACTGATCGAGCGCCGCAGGGTCGAGCCCGAAGACGACACCGTGTCGCACCTCGTGGCCGCCGGCGTCGGCGCCGACGGTGACATCGCCGGGACCCTATCCGTGCTGGCCTTCACCTTCACGATGGTCACCGGTGGCAACGACACCACGACCGGCATGCTCGGCGGCTCGATGCCACTGCTGCACCAGCGTCCCGACCAGCGACAGCTGCTCGTCGACCACCCCGAGCTGATCCCCGACACCGTCGACGAGCTGCTGCGGCTCACATCCCCGGTGCAGGGACTGGCCCGCACCACCACCCGCGATGTGGAACTGCACGGCAAGACGATCCCGGCCGGACGCAAGGTGCTGTTGCTGTACGGCTCGGCCAACCGCGACGAACGCCAATACGGCCCGGACGCCGGCGAACTCGACGTCAACCGCCGGCCGCGCAACATCCTGACGTTCAGCCACGGCGCCCACCACTGCCTCGGCGCGGCAGCCGCCCGCATGCAGGCGCGGGTGACGCTGACCGAATTGCTGTCCCGCTGCCCCGATTTCGAGATCGACGAGGAGGGCATCGTCTGGGCCGGCGGTGGTTATGTGCGACGGCCGCTGTCGGTGCCGTTCCGGGTGCGCGGCTGATGGCGGGCGACTGGCTGAGTTCGCGGCGCGCCGAGGTCGCCACCGACCGCATCCTCGATGCCGCCGGCGAACTGTTCGCAGGCAACGATGTGTCGACCGTCGGCATGAACGACATCGCCCGTGCCGCAGGGTGTTCCAGGGCCACGCTGTACCGGTACTTCGAAAACCGGGAGGTGCTGCACCGGGCGTACGTGCACCGGGAGGCCTACCGACTGTACGAGCAGCTGACCGAATTGATCGCCGGCATCCCCGATCCGCGGGAGCGGCTGCTGACCGGCCTCACCACCTCGATGACACTGGTACGCGAAAGCCCGGCGCTGTCATCGTGGTTCGCCACCGCCGACTCCCCTATCGGCGCGGAGATGGCCGAGCAGTCCGAAGTCATCCAGGCGCTGACCTCAGGCTTCCTGCTGTCGCTGCGGCCCGACGACCCGGAGGTGGTCCACCGCCGCGCCCGCTGGCTGGTTCGGGTGCTCACCTCATTGCTGATCTTCCCCGGCCGCGATGCCGAGGACGAGCGCGCGATCCTCGAAGAGTTCGTCGTTCCGATGGTGTGCCCCAGCGAGTCTGAAGACTCCAACCCTCGTTGAGACCGCACTCAGAGCGACGTATCGAGCAAGTCTTCGCTCTGGTTGCGGTCTGAACGCACGTACTAAGTACGCACGCGCGTCAACCGGTGCAGCAGCCACGCCACCGGGATCGTCATGATCAGCGTGACCACGAACAGCGCGGGCGCCGATCCGGTGTAGACCGGCCAGCGCAGCACCTCCACCATCGCGATCTCCATGACGACCAGGTGGACCAGGAAGATCTCGTAGGAGATCTCGCCCAGCCACACCATCGGCCGGGTGGCCAAAGCCCGTGCGTACCAGCCACGGTTGCCCAGAGCCAACGGCGCCACAACGAGAGTCGCGATCGCGGCGTAGAACACGGTCTTCACCAGCGCCTCGGTCAACCCCGTCGGCGACGTGGTCGGCTCGCCGGCGATCGGCGTGGACACGATCATGAAGCTGACCACCGCCAGTGGCAGCACGATGAAGCCGAAGACTCGAACTCCCATGGCCTGCAACACCGTCAGCAGCATGCCGCCGATGAACCAGGCCAGATAGCCGGGCAGCCACAGCCGGGCGCCGCTGGGCAGGAAGTCGGTCGTATGCACCAGGATCATCCACGCGGGGCTCATCAGCGCGAGCACCCCGAGTCCGGTCAGCAGAAGGCCGGGACGCCACCGCCGCCGACACACCACGACCAGCAGCAGCCACGCTAGAACAGGCAGCGCGACGTAGAACGCGACCTCGACCGCCAGACTCCACATCTGCGTCAGTCCTTGGTGCAGATAACCGTCGAACATGTAGTTGTCGGTGTAGATCTGCGTCAGAGTTAGGTTGCGCAGCAAGCCAATCCAGGTGTGGCCGGGATTTGGCCCGGCGGTACGGAAGTGGTAGATCAAGTAGGCCGCCAGCACCGTGATGACGTAGGCCGGCATGATGCGGCGCACCCGGTGCCGCCCGTAGCGGCGTATCGAGGGCGCCGACCGTCCGGCCGCCGCGGCACGCACCCATGGGCCGAACAGCAGGTACCCCGACAGCACGAAGAAGATCGGCACGCCGATCTCCAGCCGCGAATACACCAGTCCCACAAAGCCGTGGGTGTACTTGCCGGTCGTGTAGGCGGCGTGCGTGCCAAGCACCAGCAGCGCGGCGACCGCACGAACACCGGTCAGCGAGCCGACCCGGTCGACGCCCGAGACTGATTCCAGTCCGCCCTGGTCGACCTGGCTGGACGCGATCATCGGCTCGTGCGCCGGGGCTTCCCGCCGGAGGGCCGCGAGTCGGAACGAGTGTCGTATTTCGGGTTGCCGCGGTCGGGCTTCAGGTCGATCAGAATTCCGGAGATCCGGGTCTTCTCAAGCTTTTTCAGCGTCTCCTTGGACAACTTCGCGGGCAGCTCGACCAGCGAGAAGTTCTCCTTGATGGTGATGTGCCCGAAATCGCTGCGGTGCAACCCACCTTCGTTGGCCAACGCGCCGACGATCGAGCCCGGTCCGACCTTGTGCCGTTTGCCCACCGCGATGCGATAGGTGGCCAGATCGTCGCGGGTCTTGCGCGGCGGACGCTCGCGGTCACCGCGCTCCGGCTTATCGGGACGTTCGCGGCGCTTCTCCGGCGGCGGCTCGGTCATCAGGAACTCTTCGCCGTTGCGGCTCTGCAATGCCAGCGCCGCGGCGATATCGGCCAGCGGCACGTCGTTGTCGCGCTCGTAGTCCTCGATCAACCGGCGAAACATCTCGAATCCGGGTGCGTTCAGCGCGTCGGTGATCGAGTCGCGGAACTTCTCCACCCGCTGGGCGTTGACGTCTTCGACCGACGGCAGCTGGCTCTCGACCAGCTTTTGCCGGGTGACCCGTTCGATCGAGTTCAGCAGGTGGCGTTCGCGCGGGGTGACGAACAGAAATGCTGTGCCCGAGCGGCCGGCACGGCCGGTGCGCCCGATGCGGTGCACGTAGGACTCCGGGTCGTGCGGGATGTCGAAGTTCACCACGTGCGAGATGCGCTCGACGTCAAGACCGCGCGCGGCGACGTCGGTGGCGACCAGGATGTCGATGGTCCCGTCCTTCAGCTGCGAGATCGTACGCTCGCGAACCGCCTGCGGGATGTCGCCGTTGATGGCCGACGCGGCGAATCCGCGGGCCCGCAGCTTTTCGGCGACCTCCTCGGTGGCCTGCTTGGTGCGGACGAACACGATCATCGCGTCGCCCTCCTCCACCTCGAGCAGGCGGGTCAGCGCGTCGATCTTGCGCGGATACGACACCTGGAAATAGCGCTGGGTGATGTTCTCGGCGGTCTGGGTCTTCGACTTGACCGTCACCTCGACCGGGTCATGCAGGTACTTGGCGGTGATTTTCTTGATGCCCGGCGGCATGGTCGCCGAGAACAGCGCCACCTGCTTGTACTCCGGGGTGTCGGCCAGGATGCGCTCGACGTCCTCGGCGAACCCCATCTGCAGCATCTCGTCGGCCTCGTCGAGCACCAGGTAGTCGAGGTGCGACAGGTCGAGACTGCCCTTCTCCAGATGGTCGATGACGCGGCCCGGCGTCCCCACGACGATCTGCGCGCCTCGTTTGAGACCGGCCAGCTGCGGCACATAGGAGGAGCCGCCGTAGATCGGCAGCACGTTGACCTTGAGGTGTGCGCCGTAGCGGCTGAACGCCTCGGCCACCTGCAGGGCCAGCTCACGTGTCGGGGCCAGCACCAGCGCCTGGGTGTCGCGGCTGTTGGGATCGATTTTGGACAGAATCGGGATCGCGAACGCGGCCGTCTTGCCGGTGCCGGTCTGTGCCAGGCCGACCACGTCGGAGCCGGCCAGCAACGCCGGAATGGTGGCGGCCTGAATCGCGGAGGGCGTTTCGTAGCCGACGTCGGCCACGGCCTGCAGCACCGAAGGGTGGATCTGCAGGTCGGCGAAGGTCTGGGGGGCGTCGTCCGGGGATGTCATCGGACCTGCAGTCTACTGCCGCAGCGTGCCGTAACCCGCTTCCGCGTGGGATGGCCGGTACCGTCGCCCCTGTGTGGGATCGCCTACAGATAGCTGCGGCGGCAGTCGCGCTGGCCGCCGCACTCGCGGGCTGTAGCTCCGGTGACTCGACGGTGGCCAAGACTCCGCAGCCGACCTCGAGTGCGGTGACCACGACCGAAGCGCCCCCGCCGCCGCCCCCTCCGACGACCACAACACCGCCGCCGGATCCGTGCGCGGTGAACCTCGCGGCGCCGGCCATCGCGCAGACCGTGTCCGAACTTCCCCGCGACCCGAACAGCAACCAGGGCTGGTACCCCGTGCCGATCGCCGGCAATTACAACGAGTGCGCGCAGCTCTCGGCGATCATCATCAAGGCCAACACCAACGCCGACAATCCCAACACCCGCGCGGTGATGTTCCACCTCGGCAAGTTCATCCCCACCGGGGTGCCCGACACGTACGGGTTCAACGGTGTCGACACGACGCAGAGCACCGGGGACACCGTCGCGCTGACCTACGTCAACGGCCTGGGTTTGCAGAGCGTGGTGAAGTTCCGCTGGAACGGCAACGGTGTGGAGCTGATCGGCAACGGCTGACGCCGGTCCGGGCTACGCGACGGCGAGCACACCGTTCATGCTGGCGTGGTACTTGCAGTGGAACGGATAGGTGCCGGGCGTCGTCGGGGCCGTCAGGGTCTCCGTACCTCCGCCGCCCGATATCCGGACGTCGAACAGATTGTTCTCGTCGGCCGTGACGGTGTGATTCGCGGAGTCCTTGTTGACGATCGTCAACTGTTGCCCTGGTTTGACCGATGGCGGCACCGTGTAGCTCATGTTCGAGATGACGATTTCGCTCCCGGGCGCCGGGGCGGTACTCGTCACGACGGGTAGCGGCGTCAGCGGCGCAGCAGATTGCGCCGGCGGCTGGCTGCCGCCTCCACACCCGCTCAACACCGCAGCGGCAAGCAAGGATGACGACATCAGCATTACCAAGCGCCCCATGATCTTTCCTCCCACACGTATGGTACGAGCCTCCGCACGGCACGGTTCGCCAAATGCGCATAGTCGCCATGAACGAGAACGTCGTAGCCCGCGCCTAGAGTGAGTCTGTGTTCGTCACCGACGACCGCGTCGTCTACAGCGCCTCCGACCTCGCCGCCGCCGCGCGGTGCGAATACGCGTTGCTGCGCGCCTTCGATGCCAAGCTGGGCCGCGGCCCGGCGGTGTCGGTGGAAGACGAGCTCCTGGCCCGCACCGCGGAGCTTGGCGACCAGCACGAGCAGCGGCACCTCGACGAGCTGCGATCGCTCTCCGATGTCGCGGTCATCGGCAGGCCGTCGTATTCGGTCGCCGGGCTGACCGCCGCCGCGACCGCCACTCTCGATGCCGTCGAACGTCGTGCTCCCGTCATCTATCAGGCCGCGATGTTCGACGGCCGCTTCGTCGGTTTCGGCGACTTCCTCGTCCTCGACGGCGACGAGTACCGGTTGCGTGACACCAAGCTGGCCCGGTCGGTGAAGGTAGAGGCGCTGCTGCAGCTGGCCGCCTACGCCGAGACGCTCGGCGCCGCAGGCGTCGCCGTCCACGACGAGGTGGAACTGGTGCTCGGCAATGGTGCGACGAGCGCCTACCGCGTCGACGAACTGCTGCCGGTCTACCGTTCCCGTCGCGCCGAACTGCAGGACCTGCTGGATCGCCACCTCGCCGGCCACGTGCCGGTCAGCTGGGCCGACGAGACCGTGCGAGCGTGCATGCGCTGCCCGGAATGCGAGATGCAGGTCCGCGAGCAGGATGACCTGCTGCTGGTGGCCGGCATGCGAGTCAGCCAGCGCGCGCGGCTGATCGAGGCCGGCATCACCACCGTCCATCAGCTGGCTTCGCACGACGGTCCGGTGCCCGAGATGGCGGCCCGGATGGTCGCTACGCTGCGCGGTCAGGCCAGGCTGCAGATCGCACCGCGACAGGACGGCAAGCCGCCGTACGAGGTGGTCGACCCGCAGCCGCTGATGCTGCTGCCGGATCCCGACAAGGGGGACCTGTTCTTCGATTTCGAGGGTGACCCGCTGTGGACGGCCGACGGTACCGACTGGGGTTTGGAGTACATGTTCGGCGTGCTCGGCGCGGGCGGGGACTTCCGCCCGCTGTGGGCCCACGACCGACGCCAGGAACGCAAGGCGCTCAAGGCTTTTCTGGACATGGTGCGCAAGCGCCGCAAGCGATACCCGAAGATGCACATCTACCATTACGCGGCATATGAGAAGACGGCGTTGCTGCGTCTGGCCGGCCGCTATGGCGAGGGCGAGAACGAAGTCGACGACCTGTTGCGCAACGGTGTGCTGGTCGATCTGTATCCGCTGGTGCGCAAGAGCATTCGGGTTGGCACCGAGAACTACAGCCTGAAGTCTCTCGAGCCGCTGTACATGGGTGCTGAACTACGGGGCGGCGACGTCACCACCGCCACCGACTCGATCACGGAGTACGCCCGCTACTGCGAGTTACTCGCCGACGGCAACGCCGACGAAGCCGCGACGGTGCTCAAGCAGATCGAGGACTACAACCTCTACGACTGCCGGTCCACCAGGATCCTGCGGGACTGGTTGCTGCAGCGCGCTTTTGAGGCCGGGGTGCCGCCGCTGGGCGCACAGCCGGTCACCGACGGCGGGGAGGTCGATGTCGACGACGAACTGGCGCGGACCTTGGGCGCCTTCGCCGGAGACGACCTCACCGGACGCACTCCAGAGCAGCGCGCGGTCGCGATGATCGCCGCCGCCCGCGGCTACCACCGCCGCGAGGACAAGCCGTTCTGGTGGGGACACTTCGATCGGCTCAACAGCCCGGTCGACGAATGGTCCGACACGCCAGGGGTTTTCCTCGCCGACGACGTGACCGTCGAGACGGAGTGGAACGTCCCGCCGCGCGCCCGCAAACAGCAGCGGCGGCTGCTGTTGACCGGCTCGATCGCGGCGGGTGAACTCGACCGCGACATGTATGCGATGTATCACCCGCCGACCCCGGCCGGGCTGTCGGACGACCCCGAGCGGCGCGCCTACTCGTCGGTCACCGTGCTGGAGTGTGACGATCCGGCCGCACCGACCGAGGTGTTGGTGATGGAGCGAGAACCGAAGAGCGGCGGGGTGTTCGACGCGGTGCCGTTCGCCTTGACTCCGGGGCCGCCGTTTCAGACCAAGGCGCTGCGCGAGTCGATCGACGCGGCGGCGGCGCAGATCGCGGCCGGCCTGCCCACCCTGCCGCAGTCCGCTGTCGTCGACATCCTGCTGCGACGACCGCCGCGCACCGGGGGGCCGCTGCCGCGGACCGAGGACTGTGTCGGAAACATCACCGCCGCACTGCTGGCGCTGGATTCGTCGTACGTGGCGGTGCATGGTCCACCCGGCACCGGCAAGACGCACACCGCAGCCCGGGTGATCGCCACACTGGTCAACGAGCACCGCTGGCGCATCGGCGTCGTCGCGCAGTCACATGCCGTGGTGGAGAACCTATTTCGGGACATCATCGGCGCCGGCGTGGACTCGGCTCTGGTGGCCAAGAAACGTGGCGGCAGCGGACCGTGGACAGAGATCGACGAAAAGACGTACCCCGCGTTCATCGCCGACAACGACGGTTGCGTGATCGGCGGCACGGCATGGGATTTCGCGAACTCATCGCGCGTGCCGTCGGCCGGTCTCGACCTGCTGGTCATCGAGGAAGCCGGTCAGTTCTGTCTGGCCAACACCATCGCCGTCGCGCAGTCGGCCCGGAATCTGCTGCTGCTCGGCGATCCGCAGCAACTCCCTCAGGTCAGCCAGGGCACCCACCCCGAACCGGTGGATGCCTCGGCGCTCGGCTGGCTGGTCGACGGGCAGCACACGCTGCCCGAGGAACTCGGCTATTTCCTGGACCGCTCCTACCGGATGCATCCGGCGGTGTGCGCGGCGGTGTCCCGGCTCTCCTATGACAACCGGCTGCATTCGGTCGAGCAGCGCACCGCCGCCCGACGCCTCGACGGAGTCCGGCCCGGGGTGCAGGTGCTGACCGTCGACCATGACGGCAACTCGACTGACAGCCGCGAAGAGGCAGAAGCCATCGTCGTCGCGATCATGGGCATGCTGGGATCGGACTGGACCGACGAGGACGGCACCCGGCCGCTGACCGCCGCCGACGTCTTGATCGTCACGCCGTACAACGCGCAGGTGGTGCTGCTGCGCCGGTTGCTCGACGCGGCCGGATTGGCCGATGTGCAGGCCGGCACGGTGGACAAATTCCAGGGCCGGCAGGCCCCGGTGGTGTTCGTGTCGCTGGTGGCCTCGTCGATCGCCGAGGTGCCGCGCGGAATTTCGTTCCTGCTCAACCGCAATCGCCTGAACGTCGCGGTGAGCCGGGCCAAGTACGCGGCGGTGATCGTCCGGTCGGCGATGCTGACCGAGTATCTGCCGTCGACCCCGGCGGGGTTGGTGGAGTTGGGGGCTTTTCTCGCGATGTGTGATAAACCCACTTAAGTGAGTTCCTCGCTGCCCGAACGACTCCAGGCCATTGTGGGTGCCGCGCACGTCGTCACCGACGCCGACGTCCTCGACGGCCGCAGCGTCGACCACACCGGGCGCTATCGCGGTAAGGCCAGCGCGCTGGTGCGGCCCGGTTCGGCCGACGAGGTCGCCGCGGTGCTGCGGGAGTGCCGCGACGCCGGGGTGTCGGTGACGGTCCAGGGCGGGCGCACCTCGCTGGTGGCCGGCACCGTGCCCGAGCATGACGACGTACTGCTCTCGACCGAGCGGCTGACGGAGATCGGTGAGGTGGACGTCGTCGAGCGGCGGATCCGGGTGGGGGCCGGGGTGACGGCGGCTGCAGTGCAGCGCGCGGCGGCAGCGGCCGGACTGCTGTTCGGAGTCGATCTCGCAGCACGTGATTCGGCCACTGTCGGCGGAATGGCATCTACCAACGCGGGCGGCCTGCGCACCGTGCGCTACGGCAACATGGGTGAGCAGGTGCTCGGTCTGGATATCGCGCTGCCCGACGGGTCGGTGGTGCACCGGCACAGCCAGGTGCGCGCCGACAACACCGGCTACGACCTGGCGTCGTTGTTCATCGGAGCTGAAGGCACCCTGGGGGTGATCACCGGTCTGGATCTGCGGCTGCATCCGGTGTCGGCGCATCGGGTGACAGCGATCTGCGGCTTCGATGACCTCGACGCACTGGTGACCGCGGGCAGAGCCTTGCGCGACACCGAATCCATTGCGGCCCTTGAACTCGTCGACGGCCGCTCGGCGGCGCTGGCCGCCGAGCATCTGGACGTACCCGTGCCGACCACCGGGGACTGGCTGCTGCTGATCGAACTGGCCGGCGAGACCGATCTGACCGAGCGGCTGGCCGATGCGCTCGAAGACGCCGAGCTGGCCGGTGAGCCCGCTGTCGGCGTGGACAGCACTGCGCAGCAGCGGCTGTGGCAGGTCCGCGAGTCGACCGCAGAGGTCGTCGGATTGTTCTGTCCGCCACTGAAATTCGATGTCTCGCTGCCGCTGTCAGTGATTTCGACGTTCGCGGCCGCTTCCGCCGCACTGGTCGCCGAGCATGCGCCCGAGGCGATCCCGGTGTTGTTCGGCCACATCGGCGAAGGCAATCTGCATCTGAACGTGCTGCGCTGCGGCGCCGAGCAGGAATCGCACCTGTACGCCGCGATGATGGAACTCATTGCAGCACATGGCGGTAACGTCAGCTCCGAGCATGGGGTTGGCAGCCGCAAACGCCACTACCTCGGCATGGCGCGCACTGACGAGGACATCGCCGCAATGCGCACGATCAAGGCGGCCTTCGACCCGACGGGCTATCTGAATCCGGCGGTGCTGTTCGACTGATCGCGCCCAAGCTGCAGGTGTTGTACACGTTTCGCGAGTAGAGGCGCGAACAAGTGCAGTCTCGACGCGGGCCTACCGCGGCCGCACCAGCACCGACTGCTGGATCACGCCGACCGCACCGTCGTCGTCGAACAGCGTGCCGACCGTCGTCCCCACTCCATCGGGCCCGTACATCGTCTCGGCGCGCACACCGATCCACTCGCCGGCCGGCACCCGGTGCACATGCACCGCCAGGTCGGTGTTGAGGAAGGTGTACTTTCTGATGTCGATCTTGCTGCCGATCCCGTTCGCGCAGTCGGCGACGGCGGACAGCCGCTCCAGCGGCGTCATCTCCTCGCCCTGCACCAGATCGACCAGCGGCCGCAGCCACGACTCCCCCGGCCCCGGCGCCAGCGGCTTGGTCAACCAGAGCCACTCCAGGCTGTGCACGTAGTTGCGATCGAAGTTGTCCGCGAGGTTGCGGTTCACACCCTGCGAGCGCGGCGGCAGCGGCGCGACCGGCGCCGATAGCAGTGCCTCGGTGTCCAGCGTCAGCATTCGCCAGCCGCTGGCCCGGGCGACCGGACGCGGCTGACCATCGGGTCCCATCCCCAGCATCTCGGCGGACACCAATTCGATTTGCTTACCGCCACGTTCGAGCTTCGCACTGACCCAGAGATCGCCCTCGGCGGGCACCGGCCCCAGCAGATCCACGACGACGCGGCTGAGCCGGGTGTCGTCACGGCGCTGGCAGCGCTCCAGGGCCCGCACCAACAACGCCGACACCGGCCCGGCGTGCTGGATGTGCGACGTCCACGTGCTGCGAACCAGATCGGTGGCCCGGAACTTCTCCCCGCGCGAATCATCGGGGTCGACGAGTTCGTAGTAGCTGTCAGTCATGCTCACCTTTCGATTGACGGAAAGCCCGCGCCCGGGATCTCGACCCTGACCGTGTCGACGCACGAGTGCCGGGTACCGACGAGCCGCTGCGGATATGCATCCGAGGCCGAAACCAAGAACAGGGTGCGCCGGTCCGGACCGCCGAGCATGCAGGCGATCGCCGCACGGTCACCGATGTCGACGCGATCGGTGACCTCGCCGCCCGCCACGACCCGCTCGAACTGATGCGCCAACGTCATCGACGTCCACACCCCGCCGGCCCCATCGAGCGCGATCCCGTCCGGTGGCCCGTCGAGGCCATCGGCGAATACCCGCCGCCCGGACAGCCCGCCGTCGGCGTCGACGTCATAGGCGGTCAGCCGCCGCCCGATCGACTCGGCGACGATCAGGGTGCCGCCGTCCGGGGTGATCACCATGCCGTTGGGAAAGTCGAGGCCGTCGGCGACCACCGTCACCGAGTCGTCGAAATCGAGCCGGGCGATGATGCCGCCCTCGCGCGCCTGCGATCCGATGTACGCCCGGCCGTGCCCGTCGACCACCATGTCGCCGAGGTTGGCCGGGGCGATCGCGGAGAGGTCGGCGATCTGGGTGACGACATCCCCGTCATAACCCAGCACCACACGGTCTTCGGTGGAGACAATCAACAGCGTGCCATCGGGACGGAACCCCAAACCGGCCGGCGCGTGACCGGGCAGCGCCAGCGTGGTCACCGACCCGTCCAGGGTGATCGTGTGCACGGCCTCGCCGAGCATGTCGGACACCCACAGCAGGCCTTCGAACCAGCGCGGGCCTTCGCCGAAGCAGAATCCACTGGCAAGCTGAGCGCGGGACGGGGAGCCGAGGACCGTCATGCCGTACCTTTACAAAACATCGCACAAGTGTCACGCTCCGTACGTGGCACTGTCAACGACCCACGCGTTATCGGAGGCCTGAGCCTGTGTGGTGTTATCGGCTTGTCGCGCCGTACACGTTCGAGCGCGTCACGGTGCCCGAACCGGCACCGGACCGCCTGCGCGATGGGCAGGTGCTGCTGAAGTTCCTCGCCGCCGGCATCTGCGGCAGCGACATCCCCGGCTTCAAGGGAGTGCAGGGCCGGCTGCCCGGGGACACCGGGACGCTGGCCGCCGAGATGGCGGGCTTCCCGATCCACGAGATCGTCGGCGAAGTGGTGGCCAGCGCCCACCCCGATCACCGGCCCGGCGACCGAGTCGTCGGCTGGGCGTCCGGTTTCGACGGCCTGATGGAGTACGTCGTCTCCGACGGCGACGGGCTGGCTCCCTACGATCCCGCGCTCAGCCCCGAACACGCGGTGGGATTGCAGCCGCTGGCGTGCATTGTTTATGCGCTCGAACAACTTCCACCGTTGACCGGCAAGCGGGTCGCGGTGATCGGGCAGGGCTCGATCGGGCTGCTGTTCTCGTATGCGGCCAAGGCTGCCGGCGCTGCACACGTCACCGGCGTCGACCCGATCTACCGCGACGACATCGGCGCGAAGTTCGGCGTGGACACCGTGGTGCGGTCCACCAGCGACCGCTGGGTGGCGCATCTGGCACCACACGACAAGCCCGACATGGTCATCGAAGCCGTCGGCCATCAGGTGGCCACCCTCAACAACGCGGTCGAAGCCGCCGGATTCGGTGGCACCGTGTTCTACTTCGGTGTGCCCGACGACGACAGCTACCCGATCAGCATGCGGACCATGCTGCGCAACAACCTCACGCTGAAATCCGGTGTGACACTGGACCGTCGGCGAGTGCTCGACGCCGCCGACGCGTTCGCCCGCGAACATCCGGATCTGCTGAGCATGTACGTCACCCACACCTTCGGCATCAGCGAGGTGCAGGACGCGTTCGAGTTCGCCTGCCGTCCGACCCCGGGACGGGTCAAGATCTCGATCGTGGCCTCATGACCGTGAGCAGATTGCAGCAGGCGCTGGCCGACAAGCCGCACGTCTGGGGCGGCTGGATCACCGGTCCGACGTTCCTCGGGCCCGATGAATTCGCAAGAGCCGGTTACGACTACGTTGGCTTCGACATTCAGCACGGCTATCTCGACGATGCCGATGTGGCCCTCATCCTGCGGCGCATGGAACACCTCCCGATCGCCACCGCGGTCCGGCTCCCGTCGGCGGACGCCGCACCGATCGGGCGGGTGCTCGACGCAGGCGCCGACGCGATCATGGTGGCGATGGTCGATCGTCCCGAGCAGGCCGCCGAAGCGGTGGCCGCAACCCGGTACGCCCCCAACGGAATTCGGAGTTTCGGCCCGTTGCGAGCCAGCCTGGGCATCGACCCGGCCGCGCTGGCCGATCGGGTGAGTGTGTTCGCGATGATCGAGACGGCGGCCGGACTGGACGCGGTCGCCGACATCTGCGCGGTGCCGGGTCTGGCCGGTGTCTACGTGGGGCCGGCGGACCTGGCGCTCTCCCTCGGGGAAGGGGTGGTCAAAGCCACCGGCCAGCCGAAGGTGCAGGATGCGATCGTGCGCGTCCAGCAGGCCGCTGCGGCCGCAGGTGTGGTGGCAGGCATCCACGCCGGTGACGGTGTGACAGGAAAGGAACTGGCCGAGTTGGGCTTTCAGCTGATCACCCTGGCCCCGGAGTCGCAAGCCCTGCGGCGCGGGGCGATCGCACATCTCGCCGAAGCTGAGGGTCGCGCATGAGCAGGGTCGCTCTTATCACCGGTGCGGCCCGGGGTCAGGGCGCGGCGCTGGTGCGGCGGCTGCGGGCCGACGGATTTCAGGTCGCAGCCGCCGACTTGCGCATCGAGGACCTGCGCACACAGATCGACGCACTCGACGACGACGGTGTGATCGCCGTCGAGCTGGACGTCACCTCCGAGGAGCTGTGGGCGAGCGCGGTGGCCGAGGTGGTCGAGCGGTTCGGCGGGTTGAGCACGCTGATCAACAATGCCGGGGTGCTGCACCGGGCGTCACTGTCCGACGAGACCGCAGAGGGTTTCGAAAGCAGTTGGCGGTTCAACACTTTGGGCCCGTTTCTGGGCATCCGGGCCTCGCTGCCCCATCTCCGCGAGGCGGATGGCGCGGCGATCGTCAACACCTGCAGCACCGGTGCCATCCGGCCGTTCCCGTTCCACGCGGCGTACGGATCGTCGAAGTGGGCGCTGCGCGGCCTCACCCAGATCGCCGCGGCCGAGCTGGCCGGTGACGGCATCCGGGTCAACGCGGTGTTTCCCGGGCCGATCGACACACCGATGCTCGACGACACCGCACGGCAGCGCTTGATCGAACGCAGCTACAGCGGCCGGCTCGGTCAACCGATGGAAGTCGCGGACGCGGTGGCGTTCCTGGTATCCGAGCACGCGTCGTTCATCACCGGAGCGGAGCTTGTCGTCGATGGTGGGCAATGCCTGCGGATCGGATGACCCAGCTGTCCGTCGGCATCATCGGCGCCGGCCCGGGCGGCCTGGCCCTCGGGATCTTTCTGGCAAAAGCCGGATTTCGGGACTTCACGATCTTCGACCGGGAGGACGGCGTCGGCGGCACGTGGCGGATCAACACCTATCCCGGGCTGGCTTGTGATGTGAAGTCGCATCTGTACTCGTACTCGTTCGACCTGAACGCCGAGTGGAGCCGGATGTGGCCGGGACAGCCCGAGCTGCTGGAGTACTTCGAACGGTCCACCGACCGGCACGGTCTGCGGCCTCACCTGCGACTGAACACCGAAATCACCTCGGCACAATGGAATTCCGACACCGCAACCTGGACCCTGACCGACGCGTCGGGAGGACAGCACACGTTCGACATCGTGGTCTCGGCGGTAGGGATGTTCACCCGGCCGCTGCTGCCCGAGCTGCCGGAACAGGAGCCGTTCACCGGCACGCTGATGCACACCGCGCAGTGGGACCACTCGGTGGACCTCTCCGGAGCCCGGGTGGCCGTGCTGGGCACCGGGTCCACCGCCTCGCAGCTGCTGCCCGAAGTCGCCAAGGTCGCCGACAAGGTCTACTCGGTGCAGCGGTCCCCGACTTGGATCCTGCCCAAGCCGGACCGGCCGTACACCGACCGTGAACGTTGGGTGTTCAAGCGGATCCCCTTCGCCAAGAAGATCTACCGCACCCGGCTGTGGCTGCGCAGTGAACGCAACATCTCTGTGATCGAGAACGGCAGCGACAAAACCCAAGAGTTCAAGGATCTTTCGCTGCGCTACCTGGAGTCGTCGGTCGCCGATCCGGAGCTACGCGCCAAACTCACCCCGGATCACCCGCTGGGCTGCAAGCGTCTGGTTTTCGCGGCCGATTATCTGTCCACGCTGACCCAGCCGCATGTCGAGGTGGTGTCCAGCCCGGCCCGCGCACTGCGAGCGCGCTCGCTGATCACCGCGGACGGCTCCGAACTCGACGTCGATGTGGTGCTGTGCGCCACCGGCTATGCCGCCACCGACTACCTGGGCCAGATCGAGGTCACCGGCGAGGACGGCCGGTCGCTGCGCGAGACGTGGCGCGACGGGGCCTTCGCCTACCTGGGCATGACCGTTCCCGGCTTCCCGAACTTCTTCATGCTCTACGGGCCCAACACCAACGTCGGCTCCAACAGCGTGATTTTCGTCCTCGAAGCCCAGGCGCACTACATCGTGCGGGCCCTGAAATATCTGCGGCGCACCCGGCGCCGCTACGTCGCGGTGCGTTCCGACACGATGGCCGCCTTCCTGGCCGACGTCGACCGGTGGATGGCAGGCACTGTGTGGATGACCCGCTGTAGCAACTACTTTCGGGCACCAAACGGCCGCGTGGTGACTCAGTGGCCGCGCAGCGCCGGTGCGTTCTGGGCGATGACCCGCCGGTTCCGGCCGCGTGACTACACGTTCGCACCGCCGGGCGGCTAGCGATGGAAGCCGACCCCGAGATTCTCCGACGGCTCGACCCCGCATTACACGGGTTCGCCGCCGCGCGCGTCGACCTGTCGCTGAACAGTCTTGCCGCCGCTCGAGACTCGCTGAACACCCGACGAGCCGAGGCCGTCGCGCAGATCGACCTCAGCGGCGTCGACATCACCGACGAGCACGCGGCAGGCGTACCGGTGCGCATCTACCGTGGCCGGCCGGGCCCATCGCCCGCGGTGATCTACTGCCACGCCGGCGCGTTCGTGCTGGGCAATCTCGACACCGACCACCGCCAGTGCGTCGAACTCGCCCGCCGGGCCGCCTGCACGGTGATATCGGTGGACTACCGGCTGGCCCCGGAACACCCCTATCCCGCCGCACTCGACGACGCCGCCGCCGTCTTGCGGTGGACGTGGGAGTCGTCCGACGATCTGGGAGTCGACCGCGAGCGGTTGGCCCTCGCAGGCAACAGCGCCGGGGCGGCGCTGGCCGCCGGGCTGGCGCAGCGCGCTGCAGCCGAGGAGGCCCCGTCCGTCGTCGGCCTACTCCTGCATCAGCCGGTGCTCGACGACCGTCCCACCGCGTCGAAGGCGGAGTTCACCTCGACACCCGGTTTCGACGGTGTCGCCGCCGATCTGATGTGGCGACACTACCTCGGACCGACGACACCGAGTGCGGCCGCGGTACCCGCCCGCAGTCACCAAATGATTGGCGCGGCAAACACTTTCATCACCTGTTCGGAATTGGATCCACTGCGGGACGAGGCGCTGGATTACGCCCGAAGGCTGATGCGCTGCGGGGTCCGCACCGACCTGCACATCTTCGGCGGCACCTGCCACGGCTTCGACTCGCTGTGCCCCGACTGGGAGGTCAGCCAGGCGGTGTCGGCGATGCAGGCCGAGGCGCTTCGGCGCTTTTTCGCCGAATCATGACCTTTACAGATTGTCGTTAAACTGTCACGCTGGGTGGCGTGCATGAACTCGACGAACGAGACCGCCAGCGTGACGTGTCCCGGTCGCGCCAGCGGACACCCAGGCTGGCCCGCTACCAACTCGACGTCGTCGGAGCCCACGTCGCCGACGTCGTGGATTCGGCAGGGGGCTGGTTGTTCGACCGGGTGATGGCGGGCTGGGACGTGCGCGTCGCAGTCGCCGACACCGGCGACCTCGCCGCCCTGCACATCCTGGGAGTCCAGCCCGTCGCGTTGAGCGCGATGTTCGCCGGCGCGAGCACGCCGACCGCGCTTGCGGTGGCGGGCGCGGTATGCCGGACCGACGACCGACTCCGCGATGTGCTGGCCGCCTCGGTGCGGTCGGCGCGCACCGAGGTCCTCGCGTGGGGCGAGCTGTGGCCGCCCAGTGGCGGTCGGCACGGTGCGGAGGTGCGACACGAACTCAGCGCTGCGGCACGGGTATTCAAGGCTCAGGCGGCATTCGCCGCCGGACTCGACGCGAAGGTCGCCCATTTCGAGGTGTTCCGCAGTTACGGCCAGTCGGTGCGCACCGACTACCCGGACCTGCTGCCGGTCGGCTGAGCGCCGAGCGTCACACCAGAGTCACGCTGAGCGCCGAACGCCACACCAGCGTCAGGCTCGGCGCAACGGGCTAACGGTCGACGAAGATGTCGATGATCGGGTTGTCACCGCCGCCGTAGTGGGACAGGTCCTCGACACCGGCGCCGCGCAGCACGTCAGAGTCGATCAGGCAGCCGCCGTTGACCTTCGAACCCGCCGACGTGATGATTTCGACGGCCGCATCGGCCATGATCTCGGGGCTGCGGGAGGACGCGAGCGCATCCTCGAAGTCGGCCGAGTTGGCCACCGCGGAGGTCGCGATGTAGGTCTCCGGCCACAGACAGGTGAAACCGATTCCGGTGTCGGCATATTCAGCCGCCCAGCCCAGCGACAGCAGGGTCATCCCGTACTTGGACAGGGTGTAGGACGGGTGTGCACCCAGCCAATGCGGGTTCATGTTCAGCGGCGGCGCGATGGTCACGACGTGGCCATTGGGCGACTGGCGCAGGTGCGGCAGGCACGCCTTAGTGAGCAAGAACGTGCCGCGGATATTGATCTGCTGCATGAGGTCGAACTTCTTGGCCGACAGCGTCTCGGTGGGGTCGGTGGCGATCGCGCTGGCGTTGTTGACGCAGATGTCGACGCCGCCGAATTCCTTCACCGCGGTGTCGACCGCGCGTGCGACGTCCTCTTCGCTGCGGACGTCACCGACGACGGCGACAGCCTTGCCGCCGGCCGCCTCGATCTCCGCGGCGGCGGTGTAGACCGTGCCGGGCAGCTTCGGGTGCGGCTCGGCGGTCTTGGCCAGCAGCACGACGTTCGCGCCGTGCCGGGCCGCGCCGAGCGCGATGGCCAGACCGATTCCCCGGCTGCCGCCCGACACGACCAGGGTGCGGTCGCTGAGCGAATGCTTGTCGGCCATCATTCTCCTCGCTGAAAATTGCATTCTCTTTTTCGGCGAGCATAGTACTCAGTGCAGCAGAACGAACCGGAGGGTCAGGAATCCGCGGTGACTGGATGCACCTGCAGTCGGCAGGTGTCGATGGTGGCCGGCACGGTCACGGTGTCGTACGTGTCGGGGGCGGTGACGAGCAGGTCGGTGTAGGTCGGGCACTGATTACCGTCGGCGTCGACGGCCAGACCTTCCACGATGGCCTGTGCCGGATGTCCTGGCCACACGGTGATGGTCGGCGGGACGTCGACCCCGCTGGGCAGGCCGCCGAGATAACCGCGCACGGTGCGCTCGGCGTGCAGCAGTGGTCCGCCGTCGCCCGAGTCGACACCCGGGTAACCGGTCAGGGTGCACGCCGCCGCGCCCGGCGCGAGGCCGAACACCAACGGCACACCGCGATGGCCGACCGCCGCGCGTGCCGGCCCGGTGGTCACCGTGAGCTGTGCCGATGTGCACGACGGCGGGTTGTCGGCGTGAGCAGTGGGCGACCAGGCAAGAGTCGCGAGTACCAGCGCAGCGGCGGTCAACGCCGGCTTTGTCGTCATGACACCAGTGAAGACCGTCTGCGCCGCTACCGATCCCAAATCGGGACGACCTCCTCCGATCAGTCACCCGGCCGCGAGTGCCGACCGTAGGACTGCACCTCGGCGGGCTCGTCGCGGTAGTGCCGCGCGCGCCGCGGCTCACTGGCATCGCTGAGACGATGCCGTGAGGCGTATTCATCAAGGTGAAAACCGTTGTGCGCGAGTTCAACCGGCTCGGCAGGAGGTTCGGGCTCCGGCGGCGGACGGTGCCACCTGATGACGTCGGTCTCGTCATCGCGCGCATCGGGCAACGGCGGAGCGACCGGCTCCCGATCCACCTCGTACTCGACGTACTCATCGTCGTCATAGCCGTCGTCGTACACCGGGATCTCATCGGTGATCTCGTCGCGGTCATCCCGCACCGACGGACGACCCAGACCGCCGAGGACGAACAACGCCGCCACGATCCCGAACAGCGCAGCGAACGCCGGCAGCAGCATCGACTGGGACAGCGCGGCCGAGAAAGGTTCACGCAGGAACGACGGCAGTTGCAGCACCGCCAGATCGCTGGGTGACGCATCGGCAGGCGCGGCGGGCATCTCGTCGCTGATGCGCGATGCCATGAACGCAGCCATACCGGCGCTGCCGAGCACCGAGCCGACCTGACGGGTTGCGTTGTAGACGCCGGAACCCGCACCGGCCAGATGCGACGGCAGGTTGCGGGTGGCCGTGGCCGCCAGCGGCGCCCAGATGAACGCCATGCCGACGCCCATCGCGGTCAGTGCCAATACCAGTCGCCAGATCGGCGTCGTCGGCGTCATGTCGATCGACAGCCAGGTCAGCGCGATCGCCAGCACCGAGAAGCCGAACCCGAGGATCGGGCGGGGATGCACCCGATCGGTCAGCTGGCCCACGAACGGGGCGAGCACGCCGCTGGACACCGCCATCGGCGCGATCAGCAGCGCCGAGCGCGTCGGCGACAAGCCGCACACGACCTGGGCGTAGAACATCACCGGCAGCATCATCGCGGTGACCACGAAACCGATCACGGCCACACCGAAGTTGGACAGGCTGAAATCCCGGTCGGCGAACATCTCCAGCGGAATGAGCGGTTCGTCGCGGTTGATCGACTGCCAGTAGACGAACGCCGTGAAAAAGCCGATGCCGGCGACGATCACCGCCCAGATCCACGCCGCCCAGTGATGGCCCTGGCCTTCCTGCAGACCGAACACCACCAGGAACATGCCGATCCCGGACAGCGCCACCCCGATGAAGTCGAACCGGTGTCTGCGCACGGGCAGCGTCGGGATCAGCCAGACCGCCAACGCCAGACCGATCACGCCGACCGGCACGTTGACGAAGAAGATCCACTCCCAACCCAGCCGGCCGACGAGCACGCCACCGGCGAGCGGGCCGACGAGGGTGGCCACCCCGGCCGTCGCGCCCCACAGGCTCATTGCCACACCGCGGCGCTCCGGCGGGAAGATGCGGGTGATCGTGGAGAGCGTCTGCGGAGTCAGCAACGCGGCGCCGAGCCCTTGGACGACGCGGGCGGCGATCAACATCTCGATCGAGCCGGCCAGCCCGCACCACAACGAGGAGGCGGTGAAGACGGCCAGGCCGGCGATGTAGAGGTTCTTCGGTCCGAAGCGGTCACCGAGGCGACCGGCCAGCAACAGCGGTACTGCGTAGGCCAGCAGGTAGGCACTGGTCACCCAGATCACGGTGTCGTAGTCGGTGATCTCCAGCCCGTCCATGATGCTCGGGTTGGCAACGGCGACGATCGTCGAATCGACCAGGATCATGAAGAAGCCGACCAACATGGCCCACAGCGCGTGCCACGGATTGGCGGGCACCTCGGGCATGGCGGTCGGGTCGGGGTCCAAGTCCACGTCCGGCGCCGGGCCGGCCATGTTCCTGGTCATATCCACTACCTCATTTCGGCTGTTGCGTCGGCATCGGCATGCGCTGACGAACCGTTCTCGGCCCCCGCGCCTCATCGATCGGCAGCAACACCACGTGCGTAACGCCGTCAGCACCTGCTGTGCTTCCGACTCCCCTCACGCGTGCCAGATCGAGACTATCGTTGCGTCGAGCGGGTACCCGGCGGTGGGCCTGACCGGAATTGCGGCCCACACCCCGTTTTCCAGCGCAGGAGGAGCCATGCATTCGGATCGCTTTCGGCCTTTGGTGGACGCGAAGGGTCCGTTCGTGTCGATCTATTTCGACGACTCTCATGACACCGCGGACGCCGCCGCACAGCTCGACGCGCGGTTGCGCGACATTCGCAAACAGCTCGAGGAGCAATCCGTCGACGGCTCGGTGATCGCGGCCATCGACACCGCGGTGCGCGGCGCCCACCCGCCGGTCGGCCGCAGCGGCCGGGCGGTGATCGCCGCGGGCGACACCGTCGTGCTCGACGAGCACCTCATCCGGCCGCCGACCACCACGATCGTGCGGGTTTCCGACCTGCCCTTCGTGGTGCCGATCGTCGAGCACGGTCTGCTGCACACCGCGTACCTGCGAGTCGCCGTCGATTCCACCGGCGCCGACATCGGCGTCCACTACGCCAGCCGGGTGGACAGCGAGACCGTCGACGGCGACGGCTACCCGGTGCATAAGGCCAAGTCGTCCGAGGGACACGAATACGGCAAGGAGCAGGCCGTCGAAGAGGCTGTCCGCAAGAACATCCGCGAAGTGGCCGACCGGGTCACCCACCTCGTCGACGAGACCGGCGCCGGGCTGGTGTTCATCGAAGGAGAAGTCAGCTCGCGCACCGAGCTGGCATCCGAGCTGCCAGAGCGCGTCGCCGAGAAGGCCGTACTGCTCGAAGGCGGCGGGCGCGCCGCGGGCACCGACGATGCGGAGGTGCATCACGAGATCAGTGAGGCGTTCCTCATGCGCCGGCTGGCCACCATCGACGACGCCGCACAACGGTTCGCCGCCGGGCGCGGGACCGGCCTGGCCGTCGAGGGGTTGGCTGACGTGACCGCCGCGCTGCGGGACGGCGCGGTCGACACCCTCATCATCGGTGACATAGAGGACGCCACCGTCGTCGCCGACGCGGACCTGACGCTGATTGCCGCCGATGCCGACACCCTGTCCGATCTCGGTGCGGCACCCGAACGCACACTGCGCGCCGACGAGGCCCTGCCCATCAAGGCGGTGGCCACCGACGCCGCGCTGGTGCGGACCGACGAGCGGATGAGCCCGGCCGACGGCGTCGGCGCGGTGCTGCGGTACGCGGAGAACAGCTCGGCCTAATCGCCGTCGTCGTCGGCGCCGCCGACGGCGATCAGCGCCAGCAGCGCGACCGCCACACCGGCGGTCATCACCACCGACAGCGCGATCTCGTCGTTGCCCATCAGACCGACGACGGGCGCGATCGCGGCACCCACACCGAACTGCGCGGCACCCAGCAGCGCGGCGGCGGTCCCGGCCGCTTCGTGATGGCGTGACAGCGCGACGGCGGGAGCGTTCGGGATGACGAAGCCCATCATCGCCAGCACGGCCCACACCGGCACCAGGAAGCCGTAGATGCCGCCGGTGTGCGTCACCGACAGCACGATGAAGCTCGCGCCCACCACGGTCGCGGCGGCCAGCGCCCACAGCAGGATGCGTTGCGGCGAAAACCGGCGCAGCAGCAGAACATTCACCTGAGTGGCGGCGACGAACGCGATGGCGCCGGCGCCGAACACCAACGCGAAGGTCTGCTGATCCAGACCGTGGCGGCCCTGCAGCACGAACGCGGCGCCGGCGATGTAGGCGAACAGCCCGACCATCCCGAGTGCGCCGACGACGACCAGAGCGACGAACCGCAAGTCGCGCAGCAGGCTCACGTAGGTCGCGGCAATCGAGCGCACCTGAAGGGGGCGACGATTGCCGACCGGGAGGGTTTCCGGCAGCGCGAGCGCGGCGACCAGAAGCAGCGCGCCGGCCAACACGATCAGCACCGCGAACACCCAGTGCCAGGACGCCTTGAGCAGCACGGCCGCACCGAGCGAGGGCGCGACGATCGGCGCCACGCCGAGGATCAGCATCAGTCGCGACATCACGGTGGCTGCGGCGCTGTCGTCGAACAGGTCACCAACGACGGCGACGGCCACCACCGCCGCGGCGGCCGCACCCATCCCCTGCAACCCGCGCGCCAGACTGAGCACCTCGATGTTGGGGGCGAACAGGCAGACAAGCGACGCCAGCATGTGCAGCGCGATGCCGCCCATCAAGGGACGGCGACGGCCCAGCGAATCCGACAGGGGGCCGACGATCAGCTGACCGAGCGCCAGGCCGGCCAGCGTGCCGGTCAGCGTCAGCTGCGCCACCGATGAGGACACCCCGAGCTCGTCGGCGATGCGCGGCAGCGCAGGCAGATACATGTCGATGGTCAGCGGCCCCAGCGCCACCAGCGCGCCCAGCACGACGATCATCCGCAGCCGGCTCGGCGTGGCCACCTCCGCTGACACGGGCGTCTCGTGGCGGGTGGCAGTCACAGTTCGCGATGTTGCCATGCACACCCACAGCACGCTCAAGCGATTATTTGTTCCGCCTGCGGCTATCCAACCCGCGGTGACCCAGATCACCGCGGGGCACGTTTTTGCGGGGGTCGTTCGTTAGCCTGAGAGCACGCCAAGTTAGGAAGGCACGCGCATGAAGGTCCGCCGACGAGGCAGTTCTCCGGAACGGTTGCCTGCGCAGGTCGAGGATGACGCGACCATGTCCGCGCGGGTGCTCTCCCAGATCATCGAGCGCAGTACCCGAGCCCAGGCGCCGGCCGTCAAGGCCTACGTCGCCCGGCTGCGGCGCGCGAACCCCGAGGCGAGCCCGGCGGAGATCGTCACCAAGATCGAGACTCGGTACCTGGCCGCGGTGATGGCCAGCGGCGCTGCCGTCGGATCGGCCGCCGCGTTCCCCGGGATCGGCACCCTGGCGGCCTTGTCGGCGGTGGCCGGCGAGACGCTGGTGTTCCTGGAGGCCACCGCCGTATTCGTGCTCGCTGTCGCCGACGTCCACGGCATCCCGCTCGAGCAGCGGGAGCGGCGGCGGGCGCTGGTTCTGGCAGTGCTCGTCGGCGAGGAGAGCAAGGGGGCGATCACCGACCTGATCGGCCCGAGCCGCACCAGCGGCGCGTGGCTGACCGAGGGCGCCGAAATGATTCCGCTGCCCGCGTTGTCACAGCTGAACAGCCGCCTGATGCGGTACTTCGTAAAGCGCTTCACGCTCAAGCGTTCTGCGATGGCGTTCGGCAAAATGCTGCCCGTCGGCATCGGTGCCGCGGTCGGTGGCGGCGGTAACCGAATGATGGGCAAAAAGATAGTGAACAATGCCCGCGCGGCGTTTGGGCCCGCGCCCAGCCGGTGGCCGGTGAGCTTGCACCTGCTGCCTGCGATCGAGCCCGGCGGATAACCGTTCACCGACCTCCGTCGACCAGTTGTCGCACCACCCCGGGGCATGGAGCTGACGTGCTTCGGGAACAGATAAGAAGCGATAGCCTTTTAGACGGCGGCCGTGGGGGCACCAAAATTGGGGCAAACCGTCCAAGTGCGGCTTGCCCGGACGAAGGAATTGAGGCGAGCAACTGCCGTGAGCAGTACTAGTTCACCATTCGGACAGAACGAATGGCTGGTCGAGGAGATGTACCGCAAGTTCCGCGAGGACCCCTCCTCGGTCGACTCGAGTTGGCATGAGTTCCTTGTCGACTACAACCCGGAGCCGACGAGCGACTCGACCGCCAGCGGTAACGGCCAACCGGCCGCGAAGACCGCCGCTCCGGTGTCACCGCCGGAACCCGCACCGGCTCCCCCGCCGGCCAAGTCCGCTCCCGCCAAGTCCGCTCCCGCGGGCAATGGCGCGTCGAGCTCGGCCGCTCCGGTCAAAGACACCGCCAAGCCTCCGGCCAAGGAGCCGGCACCCAAGGCCGCAGCAGCGTCGTCGTCCTCCGATGGCGGCGACGAGACGCAGGTGTTGCGCGGCGCGGCAGCCGCCGTCGTCCGCAACATGAACACCTCGCTGGAGATCCCGACCGCGACCAGCGTGCGGGCCATCCCGGCGAAGCTGATGATCGACAACCGCATCGTCGTCAACAACCACCTCAAGCGCACTCGCGGCGGCAAGGTGTCCTTCACCCACCTGCTCGGCTACGCGATCGTGCAGGCGGTGAAGAAGTTCCCGAACATGAACCGGCACTACGCCGAGATCGACGGCAAGCCCAACGCCGTCACCCCCGCGCACACCAATCTGGGTCTCGCGATCGACCTGCAGGGCAAGGACGGTAAGCGCTCTCTGGTGGTCGCCGCGATCAAAAACTGCGAGACCATGCGGTTCGGCCAGTTCATCGCCGCCTACGAGGACATCGTGCGGCGCGCCCGCGACGGCAAGCTCACCGCCGAGGATTTCGCCGGTGTGACGATCTCGCTGACCAACCCCGGCACCATCGGCACCGTGCACTCGGTGCCCCGGTTGATGTCCGGCCAGGGTGCGATTGTCGGCGCCGGCGCGATGGAGTATCCGGCGGAGTTCCAGGGGGCGAGCGAGGAGCGCATCGCCGAACTCGGCATCGGCAAGCTGATCACGCTGACGTCGACCTACGACCACCGCATCATTCAGGGCGCGGAGTCCGGCGACTTCCTGCGGACCATCCACGAACTGCTGCTGTCGGACGATTTCTTCGACGAGATCTTCTTCGAGCTGGGCATCCCTTACGAGCCGGTCCGTTGGCGCACCGACAACCCCGATTCGATCGTCGACAAGAACGCTCGCGTCATCGAACTCATTGCGGCCTACCGCAACCGCGGGCATCTGATGGCCGACATCGACCCGCTGCGCTTGGACAAGACCCGCTTCCGCAGCCACCCCGACCTTGACGTGAACACCCACGGCCTGACGCTGTGGGATCTCGACCGGGTGTTCAAGGTCGACGGCTTCGCGGGCAAGGAGTTCAAGAAGCTGCGCGACGTCCTCGGGCTGCTGCGCGACGCCTACTGCCGCCACATCGGTGTGGAGTACACCCACATCCTGGAGCCCGAGCAGCAGAAGTGGCTGCAGGAGCGCATCGAGGTCAAGCACGAGGGTCCGACGGTCGCCCAGCAAAAGTACATCCTGTCGAAGCTGAACGCCGCCGAAGCCTTCGAGACCTTCCTGCAGACGAAATATGTTGGGCAGAAGCGCTTCTCGCTGGAAGGTGCGGAAACCGTCATCCCGATGATGGACGCCGCGATCGACCAGGCCGCCGAGCACGCGCTCGACGAGGTCGTGATCGGCATGCCGCACCGCGGCCGGCTCAACGTGCTGGCCAACATCGTCGGCAAGCCCTACTCGCAGATCTTCAGCGAGTTCGAGGGCAACCTGAACCCGTCGCAGGCGCACGGTTCCGGTGACGTCAAGTACCACCTCGGCGCCAGCGGCAACTACATCCAGATGTTCGGCGACAACGACATCGAGGTCTCGCTGACCGCCAACCCGTCGCACCTGGAAGCCGTAGATCCGGTGATGGAAGGCATCGTTCGGGCCAAGCAGGATCTGCTCGACAAGGGCGACGGCGACGACGGCTTCACCGTCATGCCGCTGATGCTGCACGGCGATGCGGCCTTCGCCGGTCAGGGCGTGGTGGCCGAGACCCTCAACCTTGCGCTGCTGCGTGGGTACCGCACCGGCGGCACGATCCACATCATCGTCAACAACCAGATCGGCTTCACCACCTCGCCGCAGGACTCACGCAGCTCGGAGTACTGCACCGACGTCGCAAAGATGGTGGGAGCGCCCATCTTCCACGTCAACGGTGACGACCCGGAGGCCTGCGTCTGGGTGGCGCGGCTCGCGGTGGACTTCCGGCAGAAGTTCAAGAAGGACGTCATCATCGACATGCTGTGCTACCGCCGACGCGGGCACAACGAAGGTGACGACCCGTCGATGACCCAGCCGTACATGTACGACGTCATCGACACCAAGCGCGGTGTCCGCAAGACCTACACCGAAGCCCTGATCGGCCGCGGCGACATCTCGATGAAAGAGGCCGAGGACGCGCTGCGCGACTACCAGGGTCAGCTGGAGCGGGTGTTCAACGAGGTCCGCGATCTCGAGAAACACGAGGTCGAACCGAGCGAATCGGTCGAGGAAGACCAGATGATCCCGCGCGGCATGACCACCGCGGTGGACAAGTCGCTGCTGGCCCGTATCGGTGACGCGCATCTGGCGTTCCCGGAGAATTTCAACGTGCACCCCCGCGTCAAGCCGGTGCTGGAGAAGCGCCGCGAGATGGCGTACGAGGGCAAGGTCGACTGGGCGTTCGCCGAATTGCTGGCGCTCGGAACATTTTTGGCCGAAGGCAAGCTGATCCGCTTGTCGGGTCAGGACACTCGGCGCGGCACGTTCACTCAGCGGCACTCGGTGATCATCGACCGCAAGACCGGCGCGGAGTTCACCCCGCTGGACCTGCTGACCGTCAACCCGGACGGCACACCGACCGGCGGCAAGCTGATGGTGTACGACTCGGCGCTGTCGGAGTACGCGGCGGTCGGCTTCGAATACGGCTATTCCGTGGGCAATCAGGACGCACTCGTCATGTGGGAGGCGCAGTTCGGCGATTTCGTCAACGGTGCGCAGTCGATCATCGACGAGTTCATCAGCTCCGGCGAAGCCAAGTGGGGTCAGCTCTCCGATGTGGTGCTGCTGCTCCCCCACGGTCATGAGGGCCAAGGCCCCGACCACACCTCGGGTCGCATCGAGCGGTTCCTCCAGCTGTGGGCCGAGGGTTCGATGACGATCGCGCTGCCGTCAACCCCGGCGAACTACTTCCATCTGCTGCGCAGGCACGGCCTCGACGGAGTGCACCGTCCGCTGATCGTGTTCACGCCGAAGTCGATGCTGCGTAACAAGGCTGCCGTCAGCGACATCCGGGACTTCACCGAGCAGAAGTTCCGCTCGATCATGGAGGAGCCGACCTACACCGACGGCGACGGCGACCGCAACAAGGTCACCCGAATCCTGTTGACCAGCGGCAAGATCTACTACGAGCTGGCGGCCCGCAAGGACAAAGACAAGCGCGAGGACGTCGCGATCGTCCGCGTCGAGCAGCTGGCGCCGCTGCCCAAGCGGCGACTGAGCAACACCTTGGATTCGTACCCGAATGCCAAGGAGTTCTTCTGGGTCCAGGAGGAGCCGGCCAACCAGGGTGCGTGGCCGACGTTCGGCTTGACGTTGCCGGAGAAGCTGACCGGGATCAAGCGGATCTCGCGGCGCGCAATGTCGGCGCCGTCGTCCGGCTCGTCGAAGGTGCACGCTGTCGAGCAGCAGGAGATCATCGACGAGGCGTTCGGCTAGTTCTGCCGACTGTGGGCCTCATGCACGCGAAATCGCCATTTCGTCTGCAGGAGGCCCACACTCGAAGCTCCTGCCGACTAAGCGCGCAGCTAGAAGCCGAAGTTGTTCAGCAGATCCAGCGGGATCGGCGAGTTGCCGTTCGCCAGGTCCTGCATGGCGCGTGGGCAGAAGAAGGACACGGCGATGCCGGTGAACATGGTCGCCGGGCCCAGCGGTCGGCCCATCCGGTCGGCGACGGTCGAGGCGATGTCGGCGGTGTTCTGGCTGCGGTCGGCCAGCAGCGGGCAGATCGACTGCCCCATCTCGACAGCCTGAGCAGGGTCCATTCCGGTGATGCCGGCATTGCCCAGCGCGGCCAGGAAGTCGTCGGTGGTGGTGTCGGCCTGCGCGGGCGCGGCCAGCGCGACAGCGCCGGCGATCAATCCCGCAACCGCCCCGGCGCTGGCCATACGGCGAAATGTCATGCTCTAAGCATCGCGGTCGGCTATCCCGCTGTTACCAGCGGGGTGCCCACCCGATAACCTGAGCCCATTCGACACACGTCAAACAACGCGAGGAGTCGCTCATGCAGGGGTTTGCCGGGAAGGTAGCCGTCGTCACCGGGGCCGGGTCGGGCATCGGCCAGGCACTCGCGATGGAACTGGGCCGATCGGGCGCCAAGCTGGCCATCAGCGATATCGACACCGAGGGCCTGGCGGTCACCGAGGAGCGACTGAAGGCGATCGGCGTCGACGTCAAGGCGGACCGGCTTAACGTCACCGAGCGCGAGGCCTTCCAGGCCTACGCCGACGGCGTCAAGGCGCACTTCGGCAAGGTGAACCAGATCTACAACAACGCCGGTATCGCGTACTCCGGTGACGTCGAGATCAGCCAGTACAAGGACATCGAGCGAGTGATGGACGTCGATTTCTGGGGTGTCGTCAACGGCACCAAAGTCTTCCTGCCATACCTGATCGAGTCCGGCGACGGCCACGTCATCAACGTCTCGAGCCTATTCGGCATCTTCTCCGTGCCGGGTCAGGCCGCCTACAACGCGGCCAAGTTCGCGGTGCGCGGGTTCACCGAGGCTCTGCGTCAGGAGATGATCCTGGCCAAGCACCCGGTCAAGGTCACCACGGTGCACCCGGGCGGCATCAAGACTGCGATCGCGCGCAACTCCACCGTGGCCGAAGGACTCGACCAGGCCGAGATGGCCAAGGCGTTCGACAAGAAGCTCGCCAGGACGACGCCGGAGCGCGCGGCCGAGATCATCCTCGATGCGGTCCGCAAGAACAAGGCTCGGGTGCTCGTCGGCGCCGATGCCAAGATCCTCGACGTGATCGTGCGCATCACCGGGTCGGGCTACCAGCAGTTGTTCTCCACCGTGCTGCCCAAGCTTTCCCCGCCGATGCGCTGAATTCGCTAGCGCCCCAAGGGGTGTTCCGACAGCCACTCTTCGGCGACCGAACGCGGGTCGCGCCCGTCGGCGACGTGATGCCGCATGTCGACGAGCGAGCCGGTGTCGAGGACACCGGCGAGTTCGTTGATCGCGCGCACCTGTTGGGTGTCGAGTTCGTTGCGCCGGTAGAGCGGCACGACGTTCTCGGCCATCACCAGCTCCGGCTTGCGATCGGCCAGGACGACGACATCGCTGGGCACGCCGGTGTCGGCGGTCCCTGTCCAGGCGGCCGTGACGTCGCCGGCCCGCAGCGCGGCGAACATCGTTGCCGCATCCGGGAATTCGCGCGGCGCGGGCAGCGTGCAGCCACCCACCACAGTCGGCAACCCCCGCACGTGCGCGACGGCCCCGACCCGCAGCCCGGCACAGTGGCTCACCAACGCGGTCAGGTCACGGCTGCCCCAGGCGGCGGCGGTCGCGTCGGTCACGGCCAGCGCGGGCTTGTCGTCGGCGGAGGTGGTGTAGTCACCGGCGGCCACCCCTTCGGGCAGGACGCCGAGCAGCGCCTTGTACACCTGCGAGTCCGAGCGGGCCGTTGCGCCGGGGGCGAACTTCTGCAGTAGCCGGCCGGTGAATCCCGGCACCACGCTGACGGCGCCGGAATCCATTGCCTTCAGTGGATCCGCGACGATCTCCACGTGCGCGGCGGTCCCATACGAGCGCAGCGCCGCGGCATACAGATTGGCCAGCAGGGTGTACTCCGGGTCGGCGGTCGCGCCGACAGCCAGCGACGGACCCGGCGCCGGCGACCCGCAGGCCACCGCCACCAGAACCAGCAGTCCCAGCATCAGCCGCCGAAACACCGTCGGCCTCAACAGGTTTCGATCAAGCTTCGGATGCCGCTGCCACCGCCGCGGCCACCGCGGGGCCAACGCGCGGGTCCAGAGGACTCGGCACAATGTGGTCGGCCGCCAGGTCGTCCCCGACCACCGAGAAGATCGCCTCAGCCGCTGCGACTTTCATCTTCTCGGTGATGCGCCGTGCGCCGGCGTCCAGCGCACCCCGGAACACACCGGGGAAGGCCAGAACGTTGTTGATCTGATTCGGGAAGTCGCTGCGCCCGGTGGCCACGACCGCGGCGTGCTTGCGGGCCGCGTCCGGGTGGATCTCCGGATCCGGGTTGGACATCGCGAACACGATGCCGCCCGGCGTCATCGTCGCGATCAACTCTTCGGGCACCAGGCCGGCCGAGACCCCCATGAACGCGTCGGCGCCGTTGACCGCCTCGGCGATCCCGCCGGTGAGTCCGCGCGGGTTCGTCCGCGCGGCCAGATCCGCCTTGACCGAGTTCATATCGGTGCGGCCGGTGTGCAGGATGCCCTGGCTGTCGAGCACCGTGATGTCGGTGATGCCCGCGGCAAGCAGGATGTTCGTGCACGCGACACCCGCGGCACCCGCACCCGACATGACGACCTTCAGCGAGTGCATGTCGCGATCCAGGTGCTTGGTGGCGCCCATCAGCGCGGCGAGCACGACGATCGCGGTGCCGTGCTGGTCATCGTGCATGACGGGGCAGTCCAGTGCCTCGATCAGCCGTCGCTCGATCTCGAAGCACCGCGGCGCGGAGATGTCCTCCAGGTTCACCGCGCCGAAGGTCGGGCGCAGCCGGATGATCGTCTCGACGATCTCGTCGGGGTCCTTGGTGTCCAGCACGATCGGGATGGAATCCAGCCCGCCGAAGGTCTTGAACAGCGCGGACTTGCCCTCCATCACCGGAAGCGACGCCGCGGGACCGATATCGCCGAGGCCGAGGACCGCGGTGCCGTCGCTGATCACCGCAACCAGGCGGTTCGACCAGGTGTACTTCTTGGCCAAGGTGTGGTCGGAGGCGATCGCGCGGCTGACCTGGGCTACGCCCGGGGTGTAGGCGATCGACAGGGCGCGCTGGGTGTCCAGCGGGGCCTTCAGCTCGACGGACAGCTTCCCGCCGACGTGAGCGGCGAAGATCTCTTCGTCGTCGATAACGACGCGGGGGGTACTCACCGTTTCGGACACGGCGTCAGGGTACTCGCCCCCGAAACCTCACCGACCAGGGTCTCCCTGCGGTGAACTACGCCGGGAAGCCTACTGGCGCGTAACATTTCTGCGGGGCCCGTCAGGGCCCTGCCTGCCGCCTGAGGGGAGGTCGGATCATGCCGTCGTTTCGCGCTCGACCACAGGCATTGCTGGGAGGGAACCGCTCCCGACCCACTTCCCCCGTCGATGCCAAGCGCATCCACGTCCCCGTCGCACGGGCGATGGTCGACTGCGCCATCTATGTCGACGGCAACCGGCTGGCCGGCAAGTACACCCACGCGGCCGCGTTGGAAAAGGTCCGCGAATTGCAGGCCGGCGGCCAGAAGGCGTTCGTCTGGATCGGGCTGCACGAACCCGACGAACATCAGATGCAGGCGGTGGCCGAGGTGTTCGGCCTGCACCCGCTGGCCGTCGAAGATGCCGTGCACGCCCACCAGCGTCCCAAGGTGGAGCGCTACGACGACACCCTGTTCCTGGTCCTCAAGACGGTGACCTACGTGCCGCACGAGTCGGTGGCACTGGCCCGCGAGATCGTCGAGACCGGCGAGATCATGGTGTTCGTCGGATCCGACTTCGTCGTGACGGTGCGCCACGGCGACCACACCGGGCTGGCCGGCCTGCGCAAGCACCTGGAGGAGGAGCACCAGCACCTGTCGCTGGGCCCGTACGCGGTGATGCACGCCATCGCCGATCACGTCGTGGACACCTACCGCGACGTCAGCGAGCTGATGGAAAGAGACATCGACGCCATCGAATCGGAGACGTTCTCGCCGCTGAAGAAAACCGACATCGAGCCGATCTATCTGCTCAAGCGCGAAGTCGTCGAATTGCGAAGGGCGGTATCACCACTCACCGTCGCGCTGGCACGCTTCAACCCCGAGTTCAAGGACTTGATGACCAAAGAGGTGTTGCGCTACATGCGCGACGTCCTCGATCACCAGACCCAGGCCGCCGACCGCATCGCCTCCTACGACGAAATGTTGTCGTCGCTGGTGCAGGCCGCCCTGGCCAAGGTCGGCATGCAGCAGAACGTCGACATGCGCAAGATCTCGGCGTGGGTCGCGATCGCGGCGGTGCCGACGATGATCGCCGGTATCTACGGCATGAATTTCGAGCACATGCCCGAGTTGTCATGGACGTGGGGCTATCCCGCGGTGCTGCTGCTGATGGTGACGGTGTGTGGGTTCCTGTACCACAACTTCCGCCGCAACCACTGGCTGTAGCACTCAACCAGGTTGTGCCGCACGACGATTCGGGTCGGTCACGTCGACTCCGTCGTCGAGCCACGCCTGACGCATGGCTTCGGCACCCTTGAGCCGCACCCAGGCGGCCTCATTCTGGGTGAGCGGAGTCGCGGTCAGGAAATGCACCGGGTCGCGCGGCGCCTCCAGCGGGAGATCGGGAAGAGCCGAATCGCCAAGCAGGACAGCGGTGAACGCCGCACCCTCCCACAACGGCGCGGACAGGTCGATCAGCGCGTCGGCTACCAGCACCACGCCCTCGACGGCGGGCGTCGCCGCCACCACGGCCAGGCTGCGCGCCAGACCCGGGGTCGGCGCGGTGGCGCGCAGGGTCAGCACGACCTCGGCCCGCGGGCCGTGCACCGGGTCCGCCACACCAGATGACGCCTCGCTCATCGGATGACGCGAACACCCCAGCGTCACATAGTGAGCCACGCCGTTCGGGTCCGGCCCGAACCGCAGGACCTCCATGCGTTCCAGTCCCAGGAACGTCACGCTGGCCGAATCCGGTTCGGCGTCGATTCCGGCGGCGGCGAAATGCCCGCGCACATGAGCGCGGACCGCATCCAGGGGCTGACTCACTGAGCAGGCGGAATGGTGAGGTTCACTCCGCTGTCGGCGTCGAAGATGTGCAACTTGGTGGTGTCGAACGCCAGCTCGATCGGCTGCCGGATGGCCGCCTTGGAATCGGCGGAAAGCCGTGCCACGAACTCGTTCTCACCCGCACCCGACTCGGCGGCCAGTTCGGCCAGCTGCGCCGCCCTCGCCCCGTCACCGGAGGTCTTGAAGTAAACGTACTTGTCCGCACCCAGCGACTCGACCAGGTCGACGGTCACCTCGAAGGTGTGCGCCTGAATGCGCTCGTAGGCATCCAGCAGCGCCGCATCCTCGAAATGCTCGGGTCGGATGCCGGCAATGACGTTGGTGGCCTTGGGATGCTGGCCCAAGATGTCTTGGACCTCCTGGCTCAGCGTCACCTCGCCGAACGGCAACCGCAGGCTCATGCCCTCGAGCACCGCCGGGAAGAAGTTCATCGCCGGCGAGCCGATGAAGCCGGCGACGAACAGGTTCGCCGGCCGCTCGTAAAGCTCGCTCGGAGTTCCGATTTGCTGGGCCTCACCGCCGCGCAGCACCACAACTCGGTCCCCCAGCGTCATCGCCTCGGTCTGGTCGTGCGTGACGTACACGGTGGTGGTGCCGAGCCGGTTCTGCAGCCGGGCGATCTCACCGCGCATCTGCACACGCAGCTTGGCGTCGAGATTCGACAGCGGCTCGTCCATCAGGAACGCCTTGGGTTGGCGCACGATCGCGCGCCCCATTGCCACCCGCTGCCGCTGGCCGCCGGACAACTGCGACGGCTTGCGGTCCAGAAGATCGGTCAAGTCAAGGATTTTCGCCGTTTCTTCGACCTTCTGGGCGATCTCGGCCTTCTTCAGCTTCGCCAGCGTCAGCGGGAAGGCGATGTTCTGCCGGACGGTCATATGCGGGTAGAGCGCATACGACTGGAACACCATCGCGATATCGCGGTCGCGGGGCGCCTTCTCGTTGACGCGGTCACCGCCGATGCGCAGCTCTCCGGAGCTGATGTCCTCCAGGCCGGCGATCATGTTGAGCGTGGTGGACTTTCCGCATCCGGACGGCCCGACCAGGATGACGAACTCGCCGTCGGCGATCGTCAGGCTCAGGTCTTTGACGGCGACTGCGCCGTCCGGGTAATTCTTGCTGACATGGTCCAGGACTATCTCGGCCATCGAAAACCTCGCTACCCCTTCACCGCGCCGGAAGTCAGCCCGGCGACGATCCGTCGTTGGAAGATCAGGACGAACACGATGATCGGAACCGTGATCACCATCGCGCCTGCGGCGATCGATCCGGTCGGCTCCTCGAATTGCGAACTGCCGGTGAAGTTCGCGATGGCCACCGGGGCGGTGATCGCGGCGTTGGTCGCCGTCAACGACAGCGCCAGCAGCAGGTCGTTCCACGCGAAGATGAACACCAGGATGGCCGCTGTCACGATGCCGGGTGCGGCCAGCGGCGCGATCACCCGGCGAAACGCCTCCGCCGGTGTCGCGCCGTCCATCTTGGCGGCCTTCTCCAGATCCCAGGGGATCTCGCGGAAGAACGCCGACAGCGTGTAGATCGCCAGCGGCAGCGCGAACGTGATGTACGGGATGATCAGCCCGGGCCAGGTGTCGAACAGGCCGAGCCGACGCTCGATGTTGAACAGCGGTGTCACCAAGGAGATCTGGGGGAACATCGCGATCAGCAGGGCGGCACCGATCAGAGCTTTCTTACCGGTGAACTCCAGCCGGGCAACAGCGTAGGCGGCCATTCCGCCGATCACCACCGCAATCACGGTGGTGATCAACCCGATACCGATCGAGTTGATCAACGCCGAGCTGAACGCATCACCGCTGAAGATGCCCTTGTAGTTGTCGAACGTGATCTGCGACGGAATGAGCTTGCCGTCCTTGACCGTTGACGTGGGTTTGAGCGACAGGCTCAGGATCCACAGCACCGGGAAGAGCGCGTAGATCACCACGAGTGCATCGATGACAACCCAGCTCACCGCCCGCCGGGTACCAACCCGCTCAGACATCAGCGCACCTCGATGTCCGTGCCCGGCGCCGAGGCGCCGAACAGCTTGATGTAGATGAATGCGATGACGGCCACCGAGAGGAATACCAGCACGCTGATCGCCGAGCCGAGGCCGATGTTGAAGGCCTTGAACAGGTTGTCGTAGCCCAGGATCGAGACCGAGGCGGTGTCATTGGCGCCGCCGGTCAACACGTAGATGTTGTCGAAGATGCGGAAGGCGTCCAGCGTGCGGAACACCAGCGCCACCAGGATCGCCGGTTTGATCAGCGGCAGCGTCACCTTGATCAGCCGCGTCCACGGGCCCGCGCCGTCGACCTCGGCGGCCTTGAGCAGATCCTCGGGCACCAGCGCCAGACCGGCCAGCAGCAGCAGTGCCATGAACGGGGTGGTCTTCCACACCTCCGCCAGGATGATGATCGCCAGCGACGGAATCTGTTGTGTCAGAGGCGCACTGCCGTCGGGCAGCAGATTCGCGAGATAGCCGGTGCCCGGCGTCCAGGCGTAGTACCAGCTGTAGGACGCCGCGACGGTGACGATGCCGTACGGGATCAGGATCGCGGTGCGCACCAACCCCTTGCCGAAGATGGTGCGGTGCATGACAAGTGCGAGCGCCATGCCGAGCACGAACTCGATCGCCACCGAGATCACCGTGATGACCACGGTGATGACGAACGCCGTCCACCAGTACCGGTCGGTCAGGATGGTCTGATAGTTCTCGAACCAGATGAACTTCGTGTCGGCCGGGCTGGCGAGGTTGTAGCGCTGCAGAATCAGCCACAGCGCGTACACGATCGGGTATGCGGTCACCGCGAGCATGAGTATCACCGCCGGGGTGATCAGCAGGTAGGCCAGCTTTCGCTGGGACCGGCGATCGTCGCTACCGGCAGCAGCATTGACCGGAGTGCGGGCCGGGGCGGTCACGGGATCAACCCCTTTCCGTCGATCGCTTTCTGCACCTGCTCGGCCAGTTCGTCCGCGGTCTTGTCCGGATCGATCTGCGTGATCGGAGCCAGCGTGGCCGAAATCCGGGTCGACACCGCCTGATAGTTCGGTGTCGCCGGGCGCACGGCCGCGGTGGTCAGCTGATCGCGGATGATCGCGTACTGCGGGTACTTCTGCTGGAACGCCGGATCGGAGTACAGCGAGGCACGCACCGCGGGCAGGCCGCCCTCGATCGAGGTGTACTTCTGGTTCTCCAGATTCCGGATGCAGCGGACGGCCTCGAACGCCTCGGCCGGGTGCCGGGTGGTCTTGGCCACGGCGAGGTTCAGGCCGCCGAGAGTGACGCGAGTGGGCCGGCCCGGAATCACTCCCGGATATGGGGCGAACCCGAACACTTCCTTGGACGCGTCGAAGGCGACGGTGAACTGGTCATCGGTCGGTGAGAACGTGCCGGCGTCGTTGATGCTGCCGCCCAGTTCCGGCTTGTCGTTGAGAGGCAGGAACGGCACCCCGCCCTTGACGGCGTTCTCCAGCATCGAGGCGAACACGAAGGGCCAGTTGACCTCCAGGGCCGCCTTGCCCTGTTCGAGGGCCAGCCGCGCGGTGCCTTCGTCGGTCTGGGTGACCGACGGGTCGGCGCCGGGCGCGGTCGCCACGGCCTTGATGATCTGCAGCGCCTTGACCGTCGCCGCACGATGCTCGGGGGTGTCGGTCAGCGTGACCCGCTTACCGTCATCGGAAAGGACCTGTCCCCCAGCGCTTTCCAGCAAAGTATTGAACCAGACCACCAGGCCTTCGTACTGCTTGGCCTGCACCGCGATCCAGCTGGGCTTGCCCTCGGCGTGCAAGCGGGCGGCCTCGGCCACCATGCCGTCCCAGGTGTCCGGTGGTGGCGCCACCAAATCTGCTCGGTACCACAGCAATTGCGTGTTCGTGGTGACCGGTGCGGCGTACAGCTTGTCCTGCCACTTCGCGGTTTCCAGCGGCCCGGGCAGGGTGTTGGTGGTCGCATCGGACTCAGCCTGTCCGGCCGGATCGTCGGACAGCGGCAATGCCCAGCCGGCCTCGGCGAACTCGGCGGTCCACACCACGTCGAGCGCCATTACGTCGAGCGTGCGGTCGTTTCCGGTCAGCCGGCGCGCCAGCTGCAGGCGTTGGTCGTCGGCGGCCTTGGGCAGGCTGCGCTGCTCGATGCGAAAACGGCCGCCGAGTTCAGTGTTGCAGCGCTTGGCCACGGCGGTGAATGTCGCGGTCTCACTGGCCGGTGTGTAGAGGCTGACGACCAGACCCTGGTCGCCGGAGCTGCACGATGACACCAACGATGCGCACGTCAGAGCGGCGACCGCGGCCGCACCCACCCGCCGAGCGCGTGCGCCTGGGCAAGCCATCTCCCAACCGCCTCCCGTCTTCGCCCGCCTTCTCGATACGTGCGGCAACTGTTCGCGCTCGGCGCAGGCTGCATCACGGCAGGGCAATGCCCCGCGGCCAAACCGTAGAACTCCGGCGCGGTGATGTGCAACACTCCCGCGCCGGATGCGGCCAGATCGTGACCGCCGTTAAATTTTCAAGCGCGCCAGCATGTCCCGCGCCTTTTCGGCGCTCTGCGGATCGCACAACACGTCGTAACGGCCCGCCACCAATTGCATGGTTGAGCTGAAATCCCTTGTGCCACGCGCCATTGCATACGGAACCGCCGACGTGATCAGACCGAAGATGACGCCTGCGACAACGCCGGTGATCAACGAAGCCCACGGGTTGGGGCTGAAGAAGCCCAGCACCAGGCCGATGAAGATGCCGAGCCAGGCCCCGGTGATCACACCGCCGCCCAGCACTTTGGGCCACGTCAGCCTGCCGGTGACCCGCTCGACCTGCATCAGATCCACACCGACGATGGTCACCTGCTCCACCGGGAACTGCTCGTCGGACAGGTAGTCGACGGCCTTCTGGGCTTCGGCGTAAGTGGGATACGAGCCGATCGGCCACCCCTTGGGCGGGGTGGGCAGGCCAACCGGCCCGCGCCGCGACGCCGACGGGGACGCGGCGCCGGGGTTCTGACTCTGGAAAGGGCTGGTCATATCTGCTCATTCTCCTGTCCTGCGCGGCGTTTGTCGCGTCGTGTTCACCCGCGCGAGGCGGGTGAGATACCTGATCAACGCGGTACCGCGGGCGTTGGTGCCCCACGGCAAGCCAGCCCCGCGCCACCTGCACATACGCTAGGTTGAACAGCATGACAGCTTCCGGCGGTGACTCCGGCGAAAAGCCGCAGAACTCGGGCGATCAGGGACCTTCCGAAGGGGCCTACGAGGCCCCGCCCATCGAACAGAACCCGGCGTCACCCGGCTACGAGAGCACCCCCTCGGGGTACGAGCCCACGCCGCCGGCGTACCCGGGCTACGACGCGCCGGGCGCCTATCCGCCGCCGCCGGGCTACACCGCGCCCGGGTATCCGCCGCCCGGTTACGGCCCGCAGCCGGGCTACCCGCCGCCGTCACAGGGCGGGTACGGCGCACCCGGTTATGCCGAGCAGCCGTCAGCGTTTCCGCCCCCGCCAGCCGGCGGATACCCTCCTCCTCCGCCCCCGCAGTACGGCGCCGCGCCCTATCAGGGCGGCTACGGCTACCCGGCCCCGCAGTCCGGCACCAACACATTGGCGATCTCGTCGCTGGTGGCCTCGGTCATCGGATTGTTGTGCGGGATCGGCTCAATCGTCGGGATCGTCTGCGGCATCCTCGCGCTCAACCAGATCAAGCGGACTCGCCAGGGCGGCTACGGCTTGGCCATCGCCGGGATCGTGGTGGGTGTGGCGACGCTCATCATCAGCATGATCTGGGCGATCTACGCCTGGCGCTGACCCGATGACCTACCCGCCTCACCCGGAGGGCACCCCGCCGCCGGCTGATCCATATGCCCCGGTGGACTATCCGGCGCATGACCCGCCGATGCCGCCGCCGATGTACCCGACGCCGTACCCGCAGCCGACCGGATACCCGGGCTACCCGTATCCGCCGCCCGCGTACCCCGGCTACCCCGTTCTCGGCGACCCGTACGACCCCTACCGTCCGATGAAGCCGCCGGGCACCAACGGCAAAGCCATCGCCGCATTGGTCACCTCGCTGGCCGGCCTGCTGTTCTGCGGGCTGCCTTCGATCGCGGGCATCATCCTCGGGATCGTCGCGATGCGCGAAACCAAGCGCACCGGGCAGGACGGCTTCGGGCTGGCGGTCGCCGGTGTGGCCATCGGGGCGGTGGTCATCGCGCTGATCGTGCTCTACATCGCGTTCGTGGTCGTCCTCGCCGCCAGCACGACGAACTCGCCCAGCACGTACTAGTTCGGCGGGGTGAACCGCTCGCCCTGGCGCGACATCCCGGCCGCTCGGCCCTTGCCGGCGACCACCAGTGCCATCTTGCGGCTGGCTTCGTCGAGCATCTCGTCGTCAAGCATCACCGCGCCACGAGAACCACCGGCCTTCGAGGTGTGCCACTCGTACGCCTCGAGAATCAGCTCGGCACGGTCGTATTCGGCTTGGCGCGGACTGAAGATCTCATTGCCCGCCTCGATCTGATCTGGATGCAGCACCCATTTGCCGTCGTACCCCAGTTCCGCCGCCCGCCCGGCCACTCGCCGGAACGCGTCGACGTCGCGCACCTTCAGATACGGCCCGTCGATCGCAGCGATGCCGTGCGCGCGGGCCGCGACGAGAATCGTCATGAGCACGTGGTGATAGGCGTCGCCGACGTCGTAGCCCTCGGGCTGCTCCCCGACCACCAGGGTGCGCATATTGAGACTGGCCATCAGATCCGCCGGGCCGAGCACCAACGCCTGCACCCGCGGTGCGGCCGCGATCGCGTCGATGTTGGTCAGTCCCTTGGCATCTTCGATCTGGGCGTCGATGCCGATCCGCCCGACCGGCAGACCGTGCGTCAGCTCGAGCTGGGTCAGCAACAGGTCGAGCGCGTGCACATGGCTGGCGTCGGTCACCTTGGGCAGCACGATCACATCGAGGTGCCCGTCGCGCGCGGACGCGACCTCGGAGACCACGTCGATGACATCGGCATGCGTCCACGGTGTGGTCCAGTCGTTGACCCGCACACCGCGCAACTGGCCGGCCCAGCCCGGGCTCGCCAACGCCGCACCGACCTGTTTGCGGGCCTGCGCCTTGGCATCTGGGGCGACCGCGTCCTCGAGGTCGAGGAACACCTCGTCGGCAGGCAATCCCTTGGCCTTCTCGATCATCTTGGGACTGCTGCCCGGAACCGACAGGCATGTTCTACGGGGTCGATAGGCGTTCTCCACGGTTACACTCCTACCCTTTCAGTCATGGCGTCGGTGAACAGGGTGTACGCGGCACGGCTGGCGGGGCTGGCCGTGCTGGGACCGGACGGTGAATCGCTCGGCCGGGTTCGTGATGTCGTGGTCAGTATGAGCATTGTCCGTCAGCAGCCACGGGTTCTCGGCCTGGTGGTCGAATTGCTCACTCGCCGAAGGATTTTCGTTCCGATTCTGCGGGTGACCGCGATCGAACCGAATGCCGTGACGCTCAATACCGGCAACGTGTCGCTGCGTCGGTTCGCGCAGCGCCCCGGCGAGGTTCTGGTACTCGGTCAGGTTCTCGACAGCCGGGTGCGGGTCAACGATCCCGAACTGCCGCAGATGGCCGGCGTCGACGTCATCGTCGTCGACCTGGGAATCGAGCAGATCCGCTCACGAGACTGGGTGGTCACCCGGGTGGCGGTGCGCAGCCACCGCCGGTTGGGCCGGCGCTCGACGATCCAGGTGGTGGACTGGCACAACGTGCAGGGGCTCACCCCGTCGGCACTGTCGATGCCCGGCCAGGGTGTGGCCCAGCTGCTGCACCAATTCGAAGGCCAGCGCCCGATCGAGGTGGCCGACGCGATCCGCGACCTGCCTGCCAAACGCCGCACCGAGGTGATCAACGCGCTCGACGACGAGCGCCTGGCCGACGTGCTGCAGGAGCTGCCCGAGGACGACCAGACCGTGCTGCTGCTGCAGCTCGACACCGAGCGCGCCGCCGACGTGCTGGAGGCCATGGACCCCGACGACGCCGCCGACCTGCTGGGTGTGCTGAACCCGACCGAGGCCGAGGTGCTGCTGCGCCGGATGGACCCCGAGGATTCCGAGCCGGTGCGCCGACTGCTGAGCCACTCGCCCGACACCGCCGGCGGTCTGATGACGTCCGACCCGGTGGTGCTCGCCCCCGACACCACTGTCGCCGAGGCGCTGGCCCGGGTGCGTGACCCCGACCTGACGCCGGCGCTGGCGTCGCTGGTGTTCGTGGTGCGGCCGCCGACGGCCACCCCCACCGGCCGCTATCTGGGCTGCGTACACCTGCAGGCGCTGCTGCGCGAACCGCCCGCCAACCTGGTCAGCGGGATCGTCGACACCGACCTGCCGAGCTGCACCCCGAATACGTCGCTGGCTGGGGTGACGCGGTACTTCGCCGCCTATAACCTGGTCTGCGGTCCGGTGGTCGACGAGGAGAACCATCTGCTCGGCGCGGTCACCGTCGACGATGTGCTCGACCATCTGCTGCCCGACGACTGGCGGGAAAGCATGGAGGATCCGCAACTGTCCGACCGGGTGATCAGCGCAGAGGGGAAGACATGAGCGACCTGTCTGCGCGCCAACGCCTCGATACCCCCCGCTCGACGCGACGGCTGTCGTTCAACGTCGACCCCGAGGCGGTCGGCCGGTTCAGCGAATCGATCGCGCGCTTTCTCGGTACCGGGCGCTACCTGGCCTGGCAGACGATCATCGTCATCGTTTGGATCTGCCTGAATCTGTTCGCAGTGCGCTGGCAGTGGGACCCCTACCCGTTCATCCTGCTGAACCTGGCGTTTTCCACCCAGGCGGCCTATGCCGCGCCGCTGATCCTGCTGGCACAAAACCGGCAGGAGAACCGCGACAAAGTCTCGCTCGAGGAGGACCGGCGGCGCGCGCAGCAGACGAAAGCCGACACCGAGTTCCTGGCTCGCGAGCTGGCCTCGCTGCGGTTGGCGGTCGGCGAAGTGGCCACCCGCGACTACCTTCGCCGCGAACTCGAGGAGGTGCGCGAGTTGCTGGAAGCGCTGCGCGCCGATACCGGCGGGAAGACCAAAGACGGTTCCGACCGCAAATCGAAGAAGAACAGGCCGCCCATCGAGGAGCCGAGTTCGTGACAAAGGTGACCATTGGATACCACTGAGGTCACGAAGGTATGTATGGTGACTTGGTTCACACAGGCATGCACTATCTGAGGACGGGCGAGTGGGCATAGGAAACCGCGTCAGCCGGATGGTGCGGAAGCCTGCGTTCGGAATTGCTGTGCTCACCCCGGTCGTGCTTGCCGGAGCGGTGAGCGCCTCCCCCGACCTGCCGCATGCGCCGGTCGTCGGCAAAGAGGTCATGCCGCTGGCCGCCGTGTCCCCGCAAGTCGACACCTCGGGCGTCACCGTCATCGCGTTGACCAAGCAGCCCACCAGCTTTCACTTCGCCGCGACTACCCCATCGGCTCCGCCGCCGGCAATGGTCGTCAGCTCGATGGGAACCATGCGCATCCCCTCGGTACCGCTGGCCGCCTACCGCAACGCCGAGCAGAAAATGGCCGTGGCCGCGCCCGGCTGTGGGCTGAGCTGGAATCTGCTGGCCGGCATCGGCCGCATCGAATCCATGCACGCCAACGGCGGCGCCACCGATGCTCGCGGCACCGCGATCAGCCCGATCTACGGCCCCACCCTGGACGGCACCCTGTCCGGCAATGAGGTCATCGTGCAGACCGTCCAGGCCGGCCGCCCGGTGTATGCGCGGGCGATGGGGCCTATGCAGTTCCTGCCCGGCACCTGGTCGCGCTACGCCGCCGACGGCGACGGGGACGGCAAGGCCGACCCGCAGAACGTCTACGACGCAGCGCTGGGCGCCGCGCGCTACCTGTGCAGCGGTGGACTGAATCTGCGTGACCAGTCGCAGGTGCTGACGGCAATCCTGCGGTACAACAACTCGATGGCCTACGCCCAGAACGTCCTGGGCTGGGCCGCCGCCTACGCCACCGGCGTCGAGCCGATCAACCTGCCACCGATCGTCGGGCCGGCGCCTGCCCTCGGCGACGCCCACCTGGAGAACCCGGAGGGCTTGGGTCCGGGCCTGCCGCTCAACGCGATCGGGCTTCCGCCGACCGACCCGCTGGCGCAGCTCAACATCGCCAACACCGAGACCGCCGGCTCGCTGGCTCTCGGCCCGCTTCCCGGCCCGGCCACTGCGCTGCCGTCGGCGCCATGCCAGGTGATCTGTCTGGGGTCGCAGGCTCCCCTGCCGGTGACGGCTGCGCCTCAGGCGGTTCCGGCTGCCCCGCCGGCGTGGCAGCCGCCGTGGATGGCACCGCCCCCGCCGCCCGCGCCTGAGCCCGTCGCCGAGGTGCCGGTTGCCGAGGTGCCGGCGGCACCCCTGCCCGCCGTGCACGGCGCGCTGCCGGGCCCGGCCAGCTAGGTCCGCCGCACCGCCTAGACTCGGCGCTGATGTCCAAGAACGAACTGCAGACCCAGGTGCGCATCGCGCTGGGCAAAGTCATCGACCCTGAGCTGCGCAAGCCGATCACCGAGCTCAACATGGTGAAGAGCATCTCGGTCGCCGACGACGGCGCCGTGCACGTCGAGGTGTACCTCACCACCTCCGCCTGCCCGAAGAAGACCGAGATCACCGAGCGGGTGACCCAGGCCGTCGCCGACGTGCCGGGCACCGCCGCGGTGACCGTCGCCCTCGATGTGATGAACGACGAGCAGCGCACCGAGCTGCGTAAGCAGCTGCGCGGTGACGCTGCCGAACCGGTGATCCCCTTCGCCCAGCCCGGCTCGTTGACCCGGGTCTACGCCGTCGCCTCCGGCAAGGGCGGCGTCGGCAAGTCCAGCGTGACGGTCAACCTGGCCGCGGCGCTGGCGGCCCGCGGTCTGTCCGTCGGTGTGCTCGACGCCGACATCTACGGCCACTCGGTGCCGAGAATGATGGGCACCGACGAACGGCCCACCCAGGTCGAGTCGATGATTCTGCCGCCGATCGCCCACGACGTGAAGGTCATCTCGATCGCCCAGTTCACTCAGGGCAACGCCCCGGTCGTGTGGCGCGGGCCGATGCTGCACCGGGCGCTGCAGCAGTTCCTGGCCGACGTGTACTGGGGCGATCTCGACGTGCTGCTGCTGGACCTACCGCCGGGCACCGGCGACGTCGCGATCTCGGTGGCTCAGTTGATTCCGGGCGCCGAGATCCTGGTGGTGACGACCCCGCAGCTGGCGGCCGCCGAGGTGGCCGAGCGCGCGGGTGCGATCGCCTTGCAGACGCGGCAGCGGATTGTCGGCGTGGTGGAGAACATGTCCGGGCTGCTGATGCCTGACGGCACGACGATGCAGATCTTCGGTGAAGGCGGCGGCCGCCAGGTCGCCGAGAGCCTCACCCGGTCCGTCGGCGCCGACGTGCCGCTGCTCGGTCAGGTGCCGCTGGATCCCGCACTCGTGGCGGCCGGTGATTCCGGTGTGCCGCTTGTGCTTTCAGCGCCCGACTCGGCGGCCGGTAAGGAATTGCGCGGGATCGCCGACAAGCTGGCCGCGCGACGCCGCGGGCTGGCCGGGATGTCGCTGGGCTTGGACACCACCCGCCACCTGTAGGTCGCGTTGAGTGAGTGGTGACGTCTGCGAATCTGCGTGGATGTCGAGCGCAGACGCTCACTCGATGAGTCGCTAGGTCGCGTCGGCGTCGAACGGCGCGGGCGTGCCGGGCGGCAACGGCTCCGGCTTGGGCACCACCGCCTGCGGCGGCGGCGCGCTGTGCGGCTTCTCGGGTGAGGAGAAGGCCTCGCCGATCCACGAATCATCGCCATCCAGAAGGTGTTTCGTCAGCGCGGCCCGCGGCGTCATACCGCGCAGTTTCTGCAGCTCGCTGAGCGGCTGGCGCAGATCCTCGAACTCCGGCCCGAGATCCTCACGCAGCTGACTGGTCGCGCCGCTGATGTAATCACGGGCCTGCCGCAACGAATTCGACGTCCACCGGATGGCACCCGGCAGCCGTTCCGGGCCGAGAACCACCAGCCCGATTACGACCAGCACGAGCATCTCGCCCCACCCGACGTTGGCGAACATCGCGTCAGTTGTCCGGCGCGGGGTTCACCGTCAGCGTGACCTTGCGGCCGTCGCGGATGACCTCGATGGGGGCGTCCTGACCGATCTTGAGCTGACGGATCGCCACCGCGAATTCGTCGGCGTCGGCCACCGTGCGATTGCCGACCTTGACCACGATGTCGTTCTCGAGGATCCCGGCCTTCTCGGCGGGGCTGCCGGCCTTCACGTTGGCCACCTGAGCGCCCTGCGCGAGGTCGTTGCTGACCGAGCGTGCCGAGAGTCCGAGCGTCGGATGCGAGACCTTGCCGTTCTTGATCAGCGCCTCGACGGTCTCCTTGACCTCATTGACCGGGATCGCGAAGCCGAGGCCACTTGCACTGTCCGACAACGACTTTCCGGCCGTGTTGATGCCGATGACCTCGGAGTTCATGTTGATCAGCGGGCCACCGGAGTTGCCGTGGTTGATCGAGGCGTCGGTCTGGATGGCGTCGATGACGGTGTCGGTGTCCGAGCCCTCACCCGAGAGCGGGATGGGCCGGTGCAACGCGCTGATGATGCCGTGGGTGACGGTACTGCGCAGACCCAGCGGGGCGCCGGCGGCGATCACTTCGTCACCGACGTGAACCTTGTCGGAGTCGCCGAACCGGGCCACCGTCAGGTTGTCGACGTTGTCCACCTTGAGCACGGCGAGGTCGGTTTTGGGGTCGCGGCCGACGAGGTTGGCCGGCACCGACTTACCGTCGTTGAACACCACCGAGATCTTGAACTTGCTCGGGTTGTTCGCGGCATCGGAGATCACGTGGTTGTTGGTGACGATGTAGCCGCGGCCGTCGACGACGACACCGGAGCCCTGGGCACCTTCGTCGTCACTGACCGCCTCGATGGTGACGACGGAGTCGGCGACCGACGCGGCGACCTTGGCGAACCGGCCGGGTGGGACCTCGCCGGTGCTGTTGGTGGCCAGCGAGACCTTGGAGGTGGTGAATGCTTCGACGACCTCGGCCGTCTTGCGGCCCACCCAGCCGCCGGCAAAACCGATCAGCAGGGCGATGATGCCCAGCACCGCGAGCGAGACATAGGACACCCGCCCGCCGAACAGCACCTCGCGCACCCCGAGCTTGCCGGTGGGTCCGGCCGCGGCGACGGGGGCGGCCTGCTGCAGCGCAGGCGTGCCCAGCCCGGCCGCGGCACCCGGATCGCGCCAGGGGTCGTCGGGCTCGTCGTCGCCCTCCTGCTCGGCGTCGAGTGCACCGGCGTCGGCGGGATGGCGCTGCAGCGAGCCACCGCCCGGATAGGGCCGGCCGAACGCCTCACCCAGCACCGGGTCGGGCACATGCTCCTTGGGCTGGAATTCCACCTCGCCGCGGAACTTCGCGGGCCGCAGTTCCTCGGCGACGAATGATCCCTCGACCCCCTGGGGACGTCCGAACGTGCGGGTGGCGGCCGGATCGACGGCAGGCCGCGAGACCGGGCGCGGCGCCAGGCGGGGGCTGCCGGAACTGTCCTGATTGGGGCTCAAGTTCAACCTCTATCCAAGCGCTCAGCGGCGAGCGCGCGCTATGGGACCGAGCACGTGCCTGCTCGACTTCACGTCCACCCTACCGGCGCTTACGCCGACTGCGATCCGTGCCGTCAGCTAACTGATCGGCGAGTCCCCCTCCGATGTCGCCGCCGCTGCGAGTCGGGCCCGGAGGTTGCTCGTGTTCGTCCGGCACCGCCTCCGGGATCTGCGACAACACTCCCAACAGGCTGCTCGGCATGTTGATCGGCAGCGAATCCCGCAATGCCGTACGCGCCTGAGTCTGGCCCTCGACCTCGGCCGCGCACTCGGGGCACAGCGACAGATGGTGCGCCGCCCGCAGATATGACTTCATCCGCAGCTCACCGTCGACATAAGCGGCGATCGCTTCGATGGACAGATGCTCGGTCGAGCCGAATTGGCGTGGCGCCCCGATCGGCGCATCGCTCTGCGAAGCGAACTGGGAGGGCAACCAGGAGAATGCTCGCCGGAACATGTGTCCACGGTCGACCATCACTGCGCTCCTCTCGGGGTTCGCGTCGGCCGCGTCAGCTCACGCCGTTCTACCGCTGGCGCGGGGCCGCTAGATCGAATGTAGCGCGCGCAGCCCGCGACGACATGACATGACGGCCACAGTTTGGCCGCTGCCCGCTCGTCTACGCCGATTCGGCGGTGAAGTCCGCCATCCCCCGCTGGCCGGAATGAGCCGCCAGGTACTCGCGCAGCGCCTGCCGACCACGGTGGATACGGCTGCGCACGGTGCCCAGCTTGACGCCGAGCGTCGCACCGATCTCTTCGTAGGACAGACCTTCGATATCGCACAGGACGACCGCGGCGCGGAACTCCGGCGCCAGCGAATCCAGTGCGGCCTGCAGGTCGGCACCCAGCCGCGAGTCGTGATAGATCTGCTCGGGGTTGGGCTCGTCGGCCGGCACCCGGTCGTAATCCTCGGGCAGCGCTTGCATGCGGATGCGGCCGCGACGGCGGACCATGTCGAGGAACAGGTTCGTGGTGATGCGGTGCAGCCAGCCCTCGAACGTGCCGGGCTGGTAGTTCTGCACAGAGCGGAACACCCTGATGAAGGTCTCCTGGGTGAGGTCCTCGGCGTCCTGCTGATTGCCCGACAGGCGATAGGCCAGCCGGTACACCCGGTCGGCGTGCTGACGCACCAGCTCGTCCCAGGACGGCATCGCCGTCCGGTCGCCGGTGGCGTCGAACACCGCGGTGCCCTGCAGTTCCTCGGACGGCTCAACCCACTCGGCTTCCCCATACTGCTCGGGGTGCGACATATGCGCCGGAGCCATCAATGTGGTGGTCGTCGGATCCTCCTGGTTGATCTGCGTTGACGGCTGGATGCCATCGACCGCATCAAGCCTGACAACGCGACCGTTGTCGGGCATATTCCCCGACCAGCGGGGGCTGTGTTCCATGCCCGCTACCGTTCCCCACACCCGTGGGGGAACAGTTTGAGCTAACTAAGGTTTGACTAAGAAATACTTTCGTTATCGTTTTGTGTCCAGCTCTTTCACTGCTGGACGGCGCGTCACCCTTGACGTCTGGGACGGACGCCGCGAACGCGGTGGCCAGGCACCCGCAGTGCCCGGGCGCGCCTGCTCACCCGTCGATCCAAGTGCGCCTACGCTGCTGAGAATGGCCACCACCGAGGACCAATCAGGCCAGCCGGAGGCCAGTCGCGCCGACCGGATCCTTGCCCATGCGGAGGGTTCGATCTCCGAGGACGCCATCGTCGCGGCTGCCCGGGAGCGAGCCGTGGACGCGGGCGCCGGAGCGGTGACCCCGGCCGTTGGAGCGCTGCTCAGCGTACTGGCGCGGCTGTCCGGCGGCAAAGCCGTCGTCGAGGTCGGCACCGGCGCGGGCGTGAGCGGACTGTGGTTGCTGTCCGGCATGCGCGAGGACGGCGTCCTGACCACCATCGACATCGAGCCCGAGCACCAGCGCATCGCCAAGCAGGCGTTCAACGAGGCCGGGATCGGCCCGTCGCGCACTCGGCTGATTGCCGGCCGGGCGCAGGAGGTCCTCACCCGGCTCGCCGACGAGTCCTATGACCTGGTCTTTCTTGACGCCGCGCCGTCCGATCAGGCCGATTTCATCGTCGAAGGCATCCGCCTTCTGCGACCCGGTGGCGCGATCGTCGTGCATCGGTCCGCCCTCGGCGGCCGCGCCGGGGATCCGGCAGCCAACGACGCCGAGGTCACGGCGGTGCGCGAAGCCGCGCGCCTGATCGCCGAGGATGAGCGGCTGACTCCGGTGCTGATTCCGCTGGGCGACGGACTCCTCGTCGCCGCCCGCGACTGAGTTTTCGCTTTTGACGCTTTCCTAACGGGCTGGATGCTTGACGCTCGATTGAACGAGTGTTTAGCATCCTAAACATGCGTTCAACGGACCTGACGACCGTGGCCCGGATCCGCGACGCCGCGATCGAGTTGTTCGGTGCGCGCGGGTTCGACGTCGGGGTGCGCGCGATCGCCGAGGCCGCCGGAGTCAGCCCCGGTTTGGTGATCCATCACTTCGGGTCCAAGGACGGCCTGCGTCAGGCGTGCGATGACTACATCGCCGAAGAGATCCGCAGCGAGAAGTCGGAGACGATCCGCTCCACCGATCCCGCCACCTGGCTGGCCGCGGCAGCCGAGATCGAGTCGTTCGCGCCGATGATGGCCTACCTGGTGCGCAGCATGCAGACCGGTGGAGAGCTGGCCAAGAACCTGTGGCGCACCATGTTCGCCAACGTGCAGGGCTACCTCGACGAGGGCGTCCGGGCCGGCACGGTCAAGCCGAGCCGTGACCCCGCCGCACGCGCGAAGTATCTGGGCATGGCCGGCGGTGGCGCCTTCCTGCTCTACCTCCAATTGCACGACACTCCAACGGATTTGCGAGCCGTTCTGCACGACTACGCCAACGAGATGATGCTGCCGGCCCTCGAGATCTACACCGAAGGCCTGCTCACCGATTCGACGATGTTCGACAGCTTCGCCGCACACGGCGAAATTGTGACCCACACCGAGGGAGAACAAGATGACGACGGCATCGGCACCGACAGCGCGCACTGACACCGCCGCAGTCGAAATCCAGGGACTGGTCAAAACTTTCGGCCGGACCCGTGCGCTAGACGGGATGGACCTGATCGTGCGACCCGGCTCGGTCGCCGGCTTCCTCGGACCGAACGGTGCGGGCAAGTCCACCACCATCCGAATCCTGCTGGGTCTGCTGCGCGCCGACGGCGGACATGTGCGCCTGCTGGGCGGTGATCCGTGGCGCGACGCGGTCGCATTGCACCGCCGGATCGCGTACGTACCGGGCGATGTGACGCTGTGGCCGAATCTGACCGGCGGCCAAGTGATCGAGTTCCTCTGCGGCCTGCGCGGCGGGGCCGACCCAGGCCGGCGCGACTGGCTCATCGACCGCTTCGAACTCGACCCGCACAAGAAGGCCCGCACCTACTCGAAGGGCAATCGCCAGAAGGTGGCGCTCGTCGCGGCCTTCGCGAGCGACGCCGACATCTACATTCTCGATGAGCCGACATCGGGCTTGGACCCGTTGATGGAGAACGTCTTCCAGCAATGCGTACAGGAGGTGGCCCGTCGCGGCGCGGCGGTTCTTCTCTCCAGCCACGTGCTGGCCGAGGTCGAAAAGGTCTGTGACACAGTCACCATCATTCGTTCCGGTCGCACGGTGCAGTCCGGATCACTGGCCCAGCTGCAACATTTGATGCACACCACCGTGACCGCCCGTACCCGGCGGGACCCCACCGTGGTGACCCGATGGCCGGGCGTGCACGACGTGAACATCGACGACGGACAAATCCGGTTCACCGTCGGTCGTGACGTGCTGGACGCGACGATGGCACATCTTACGCAGCTGGGTCTCGTCGATCTGACGGTGACACCGGCGTCACTGGAAGACCTGTTCCTGCGCGAATATCGGACGGCGGACCGATGATCGCGACCGCGGTTGCGCCATCGTCGCTGACCGGCACCGCCGCGCTGGTCCGCTTCGCCCTGCGCCGCGACCGGATCCGGCTGACGGTATGGGTCTCGATCCTGACCCTGATGATGGTGTACGCACCCAACGCGATAAAGCTCGCCTATCCCGATGCGGCGCAGCGCCAGGCGCGGGTGAATCTGCTGAAGACTCCTGCCGGAATCATGTTGGGCGGTCCCATGTTCGGGGGGAACGAAACCGACCTCGGCGTCATGATGGCCAATGAGCTGACGTTGACGCTGCTCGTGGCGGCATCGATCATGGCCATCCTGACGGTCATCCGGCACACCCGCGCCGAGGAGGAAAGCGGCGCAGCCGAATTGGTGCTGTCCTCGATCGTCGGTCGGCATTCCCGCACGGCCGCCGCGCTGATTCTCATGGTGCTGGTGAACGCGGTGCTGGCGGTCACGATGACGATCGCGATGGCGGCCACCGGCTTCGCGGTGCTCGATACCGCAGCGATGTGTGTGGGGATCACGGCTGTAGCCACCGTCTTCGGCGTACTCGCGGCACTGACTGCTCAGCTGTGGCGGCAGGCCAGGACTGCCACCGGCGCGGCACTCGCAGCCCTGGCGGCTGCGGTTCTGGTGCGCGGCGCCGGCGACGTGATCGACAACTCCGGCAGCGCACTGAGCTGGCTCTCCCCCATCGCCTGGGCGCAGCAGATGCGTCCGTTCGTGGCACTGCGCTGGTGGCCACTGGGGCTGCTGGCTGTGTCGGGCGTCGCGCTCGTCGCGGCCACGGTGGTGTCGGAGAGTCGCCGCCAGTACGACGACGGCGTGCTGGGGTCCGCCGGCGAGCACACCCGGGCCCGGCCGGTCGGCGGCGTCTTCGGACTCCAGCTGGTGATCCACCGCGGTCTGACGGTGGGCTGGGCGATCGGTCTGCTGATCGCCGGGGCGGCGTTCGGGTCGATGACCAAGTCGCTGCTGGACGCCGCGCGCGGCAATAAGCTTCTCGCACGGGTGCTTTCGGCGCAGGGCACCGACGGGGTGTACACCACGATGACGCAGTTCCTGGCCGCGGCGACGACAGCGTATGTGGTCACGGTGGTCATACGGCTCAGCCGGGACGAGGAGTCCGGGATCGGTGAGGCGGTGCTGGCCGGCTCGGTATCGCGCTGGAAGTGGCTGATGTCGGCGGTAGCCGCCGCGCTGACCGGTTCGGTTGTCCTACTGGTGTGTGCGGGTCTGGGCAACGGCCTCGGCGCCGGGCTCACGTTGGGCGAGCCCGCCACGATCGTGCGGCTGACCCTGGCCGCGTTGGCATTCGTGCCTGCGATGGCGGTGATCGCCGGCATCGCCGCGCTCGGCGTCGCGGTGCGCCAACCCGGTATCGGCTGGCTCGCCGTGACCTTGGTGATCGTCGCGTTGTACCTCGGTGCGCTGTTGCGGTTGCCGCGATGGCTCATCGAGGCTTCCCCGGTGGGCCGGACCACCGCGCCGTCATCGGTTTCCGTTGTGGCGCTGAGTGTGATGGTCGTCGTCGCGGTCGCGATCACGCTCATCGCCGGGGTGATCTACCGCCGCCGTGATGTCGTCTAGGAGAACCATGAACACGTCACTTCGCATCGCAATCTCGTCTGTTCTGGGCATCGCGGCCTTCGCGCTGCTGCTGTTTGTCCCCGCAGGAACCCTGAACTACTGGCGGCGCTGGGCGTTCCTCGCCGTGTTCAGCGTGGCAAGCCTTATTCCGACATTGTTCCTGGGCCGCAAATATCCTGACGCCGTCGAACGGCGTACCCATGCCGGTCCCCAGGCCGAGAGCCGACCCGTGCAGAAGGTGGTCATGGCCGGGACGTTCACAGCCTTCGCGGCGATATTGGTGGTGCCTGCCCTGGACTACCGCTTCGGCTGGTCGCACGTGCCGGCCTGGCTGTCGATCGTCGGCGACGTACTGGTGGCGACCGGCCTGGGCTTGGCGATGTGGGTGGTCGTGCAGAACAACTATGCCTCGGCCAACATCACCGTCGAGGACGGCCAGCCGTTGGTGAGCACGGGATTGTATGGCGTGGTGCGCCATCCGATGTACTTCGGCAACGTGATCTTGATGATCGGAATCGCGCTGGCGCTCGGGTCGTACTGGGCACTGCTGCTGGTCGTCGTCGGAACGTTGTTGATGATTGTGCGGATCTTCGACGAGGAGAAGATGCTCAGTGAGCAACTGGGCGGCTATCGGCAATACATGGACACGGTGCGCTACCGACTCGTGCCATTGGTGTGGTGAGCGCTTGACCTAACTTGCACGACCGTTTAAGTTAACGAGTAATCTCTCCGCCGATCCGAGAGGAAACTCGTTGAACCAGACCATCACTCGGTTGATGCAGGAGAACCTGCTGGCGGTGTTCAACGAGCGGGATGCGCAGCGAAGGCTCGACGTGGTGCGGCGCAACTACACCGAGGACGCGCGGTGGGCCGATGCCGAGGAGACCGTCGTCGGTCAGGACCGGTTGCACGAGAAGGCCCAGGCGCTGCTCGACGGCCCCCTCGCGGGCTTGAGTTTCGTCGAGGCCGGCCCCGTGCATCAGGTGGCGAACATGGGGTACCTGGGTTGGAATGTCTTCGCCCCCGGCTCGGACGAAACCGAACCGTTGGTCTCCGGTTTCGACGTCGCGATCGTCGAGAACGACCGTATCGCGCAGCTGTTCACCGTGGTGACGAAGGAACCCGGCCCGTCGTCGGCGTAGGCCAGGCCTGCAGCGCGAGATCGGCGGCGGCGCGCAATTGTTTGCGGCTGGCGCCATCTCGTGCTTTTGCGGATAGTCCGCGCAATACCGTATCCACGTAGTCCGTCAGCGCCTCGACGTTTACCTCGCGAGCGAGATCACCGGCTCGTTGAGCACGGCGAAGACGATCGGCGATCGCCGCACGGCCAACTCCTCTGCGCTGCCGTAGCTGCGGGTCGGCGATGACGAAGCAGCCGCGTGGATGGTTGGGCCGGGTGTAGAGCTTCACCGCCCGATCCAGCATCTGTTCGAAAACCTCGCGTGCGGTCGGGGCTTCGAGTGCGGGCGGCACCACGGCGGTCAGTTCGTACAGATCGACTGCCGCATCGTAGAGGGCCTGCTTGTCCCCGAACGCCGCATACAGACTCGGGGCCGAAATTCCCATGACCTCGGTGAGGTCATTGACGGAGGCGCCCTCGAATCCCCGCTCCCAGAACAGGTGCATGGCGCTGCGCAACGCTTCATCGCGGTCGAACTTCGGCGGCCGAGCCATGGCGTCGATCCTAGGCGCCGTCGTGTCACCCATTCCTGCTACCGTCGCAAAAGCTAACTTTAACGACCACTACAAAACTATGAGGATGCTGACATGACCTACGCCATCATCGGCTCCGGCAACATCGGGTTCGCCGTGGGCCACTTCGCGCGCATCGGCGTCGATGCCGGGGTGGCCGCGTCGCGGGGGCCGGCCGGGGTGACACCGTTGGCCGACAAGCTCGGTCCACACATCGTGCCCGCCGAGGTGTCCGACGCCCTGCAGGCCGACATCGTCGTGCTGGCGGTTCCGTTCGATGCCGTCAAGGCTCTCGTCGAACAGGTGCCGGACTGGAACGGTCGCATCATCATCGACGCCACCAATGCCATTGACTACAGCACTTTTTCACCGGCAGACCTGGGCGGGCGTGCATCCTCGGACCTGGTTGAGGAGTGGGCGACGAACGCGAGGGTGGTCAAGGCGTTCGGACACACGTGGGCCAAGGTGCTCGCCCGCAAGCCCGGGGACGGCCGCGGCGGCCGTCGCGTGCTGTTCCTGTCCGGCAATGATGCCGGCGCCAATGGCACCGTGGCCGAACTCGTCACGACGTTCGGGTTCGAGGCGATCGACCTGGGTCGCAACGATCAGGGTGGTCTGCTGCAACAGTTCGGCGGCCCACTGACCACGCGAAGTTTCATCTCCCAGGCCCTCGGCGGCGCCAACCCGGCGGAGATGGATCTCGCCGACGCCTGACGCTCCGGGCGGTCGCGCGTCATCCTGTATGCGAGACCGTCACGCCGAGGAGGCGCCCATGGAGCTGATGACCGGCTTCGGCCTGGCCACCGCCGCGGGCCTCAACGCCTACATCCCGCTGCTGGCGATTGGACTGCTCGCCCGGTTCACCGACCTGGTCACGCTTCCCCACGGCTGGTCGTGGTTGGAGAACGGCTGGGTGATCACGATTGTCGCGATCCTCTTGGTGGTCGAGGTCGTCGCCGACAAGATCCCTGCGCTCGACTCCGTCAACGACGCGGTGCAGACGTTCATCCGCCCGACGGCCGGCGGCATCGTGTTCGGGTCGGGCACCGCAGCGCAGACCGCCGCCGTCACCGACCCCGGTGAGTTCGCCCGCACCGGGCAATGGGTTCCGATCGCGGTCGGTGTCGTTACCGCGCTGGTGGTCCATCTGACGAAGACGGCGGTCCGACCGGCCGCCAACGTGGCCTCGGCCGGCATGGCGGCGCCGGTGCTCAGCACGGTCGAGGACATCACCAGTGTCGCTCTGGTGTTCATCGCGATCCTGATCCCCGCCCTGGTGCTTCTGGTGCTGATCGCGTTGGCGTGGGCGGCGATTCGGCTGTGGCGCCGCCGACGACGCCGCAAGGCAGCGCAATACCCCGTTTAGCGGACAACCGACTGGGGCACTGCGCTCACATGCAGCACCGCATTCCTATCGTCTTGTCTGTCCTGGCGCTCGGATGCGGTCTGGCCGCCGGCTCGCCGGCCGATCGGAGGCACCGTCGCCGTCGGCGACGCCGAGGGTCGCAATAAAACATGCACCGCCTGCCGAACCCGCGACAGCCGGGCCGCCCACGACGGCGCCGATAGGCAAGGTCGTCGCGCTCGGCAACGCACCGGAAGGGATCGTCGTCGCAACGTCGGGCATCGCGGCTGTCGCCGTGCGGGATCCGAATGCGGTGGTCCTCTTCGACGCCACCACCGGCGCGCCACGGCAACGGATCGCCACGCCGAGCGCCGCTCGCCACCTCAGCCTGGCGACGCCGGACGGGCCGGTGCTGATCCCGCTGGAGGGATCCGACGAATTGCTCGAGATGAACCTCGCCGACGGCCGCATCACCGCCACGGCCACCGGTGTCGGACGGCAGCCGCACGATGCGGCACAGACCTCGTCCGGAACCGTCGTCGTTTCCAACGAGGGTGGCGGGGGCGTGCTGTTCGTCCGCGACGGCCGAGTCCTCGCCGCACTGCCCGCCGGCCCACCCCAACCGGGCGGAGTCGCGGCCGTCGGCGATTACGCGGCCGTCGCCGATGTGCAGGGCAACGGCGTGTGGGTCTACGGCGGCTCGAGTCGCCGGCTCCTCGCCCAGGCGCCCGTCGGAACCAAGCTGACCCACGCGATCTCGTTGACGGGTGATCTGGCGGCCTTCGCCGACACCGACGGCGGCGCGGTCTACCTCGAACGGATCGATCCGCAGGTGAGCCAAGTCGCCAGGATCGACGCGCCGGGCAAGCCGTACGGATTGGCCTACGACGCGGCGCGCCGCCGCCTCTACATCACGCTGACCGAACGCAACGCGCTTCGGGTGGTCGATGTCACCGGCCCCGGGACCAGCCGGATGCTCACCGACTTACCTACCGTCCGCCAGCCCAATTCAGTTGCCGTCGAACCTAATTCGGGGACGGTGCTGGTGACCGGCAGCGACGCGGGTGGTAGCAGCAGCGTCCAGATCATCGGACCCGAGCTGCTCCCGCCCGGTTAGATCCAGACGCCCTTGCCGACGGCCACCACGCCGCCCGCGCTGAGCGCGAACCGCTCGCGGTCTTTCTCCAAGTCGACACCGACCATCTCGCCGGGACCCACGACGACGTTCTTGTCCAGGATCGCGTGTCGGACCACCGCACCGCGGCCCACGCGCACACCGGGCATCAGCACACTGCCCTCGACGATCGCACCGTCCTCGATCACCACATTGCTCGACAGCACCGAATTGCGAACCGACGCCGCAGAGATGATGCTGCCTGCGCCGACCACCGACTCCTGCGCCGAGCCGCCGTTGACGAACTTCGCCGGCGCCAGGTTCTCCGACTCCCCGCGAATCGGCCAGCGCTTGTTGTAGAGGTTGAACACCGGGTGAACCGACACCAAATCCATGTGGGCGTCGTAGAACGCGTCGAGCGTCCCGACGTCGCGCCAGTAGCCGTGGTCGCGCTCGGTGGCGCCGGGGACTTCGTTGTTCTTGAAGTCGTAGACCGCGGCCATACCGTCGGAGACCAGCCGCGGAATGATGTCGCCGCCCATGTCGTGGTCCGAGTTGTCGTCGTCGGCGTCGGCTCGGATCGCGTCGATGAGCACCTTGGTGGTGAAGATGTAATTGCCCATCGACACGAAGGTTTGCTCCGGATCGTCGGGCGTGCCCGGCGGATTGGCCGGCTTCTCGACGAACTCACGGATGCGCCCAGACTCGTCGGCGTCGATGCAGCCGAAGGCGTGCGCCTCCGCGCGCGGAACCCGGATCCCGGCCACGGTGGCACCGGCGCCGCTCTCGATGTGGAACTTGACCATCTGCTCCGGGTCCATCCGGTACACGTGGTCGGCGCCGAAAACCACGATGTAGTCAGGGTCCTCGTCGTAGATGAGGTTCAGCGACTGGTAGATCGCATCAGCGGAACCGGTGTACCAGCGCGGCCCGAGCCGTTGCTGAGCGGGAACCGGCGTGATGTACTCGCCCGCCAAACCGGACAGCCGCCAGTTCTGCGAGATGTGCCGGTCGAGTGAATGCGACTTGTACTGGGTGAGCACACAGATGCGGAGATAACGCGCATTGACCAGATTCGACAGCACGAAATCGATGAGTCGGTACGCGCCGCCGAAGGGAACCGCCGGCTTGGCCCGGTCTGCGGTCAGCGGATACAGCCGTTTGCCCTCTCCGCCGGCCAGGACGATGCCCAGCACATGTGGCAATTCCCTCATCCTGCAAACCTATCGGCACACGCAACCGACGGCTAGACCAACACCTCGATTGCAGTTCGGGTGTGTCGCGTCCGAACCGACTTGGGGTCGCGCGCAAGCACGTTGACCCGCAAGGTCGGGGCGAGCGAAGCGACGGGAAATGAGGATGCGCGGCGCAGCGCGGGCTACTACCGTCGGCCGTATGCGGGTGGCGATGATGACTCGGGAGTATCCACCCGAGGTTTACGGCGGGGCGGGCGTACACGTGACAGAACTCGTCGCACAGTTGCGGCGCCTCTGCGAAGTCGACGTGCACTGCATGGGAGCCCCGCGCCCGGGAGTCTTCGTCCACCAGCCCGACCCCGCACTCAAGGGCGCCAACCCGGCGCTGTCGACGTTGTCGGCGGATCTGGTGATGGCCAACGCGGCCGCCGAGGCGACAGTGGTGCATTCGCACACCTGGTACACCGGGATGGCCGGTCACCTCGCGGCGCTGCTGTACGGGGTCCCGCACGTGCTCACCGCGCACTCCCTCGAACCGCTGCGGCCGTGGAAGGCCGAACAGCTCGGTGGCGGCTACCGGGTGTCGCTGTGGGTCGAGCGCACCGCGGTCGAAGCGGCCGACGCGGTGATCGCGGTCAGCTCCGGTATGCGCGAGGACGTCTTGAGCGTTTATCCGGCGTTGGACCCCAACCGCGTTCACGTCGTGAAGAACGGTATCGACACCGATGTCTGGTATCCGGCGCCGCCGGAGCGAGGCGAGTCGGTGCTCGCCGAACTCGGCGTCGACCCGTCGCGGCCGATGGTGGCGTTCGTCGGCCGGATCACCCGGCAGAAAGGCGTCCCGCACCTGATCGCCGCGGCACACCGGTTCGATCCGGAGATTCAGGTGGTGCTGTGCGCGGGCGCCCCCGACACCCCGGAGATCGCGGCTGAGGTGAGCTCGGCGGTGCAGGAGCTGGCCGCCAAGCGAAGCGGCGTGTTCTGGGTGCAGGAGTTCCTACCGATCGGCAAGATCCGCGAAATACTCTCGGCGGCAACGGCTTTCGTGTGCCCATCGGTGTACGAACCGCTGGGGATCGTGAATCTGGAGGCGATGGCCTGCGGGACGGCCGTGGTGGCCTCCGACGTGGGCGGCATACCCGAGGTGGTCGACGACGGGGTGACGGGCACGTTGGTGCACTACGAGTCGAGCGATCCGGTGGGATTCGAGACCGGACTGGCCGAAGCCGTCAATGCACTGGTGGGCGATCCTGAGAAGGCGCGCCGCTTCGGGACGGCCGGACGGCAACGCTGTATCGACGAGTTCTCCTGGGCACACATCGCCGAGCAGACGCTGGAGATTTACCGCAAGGTGTCGGCGTAGGCCGACCGGCAGAGAAGAAACCCCGCGGGTCGACGCGGGGTTTCGAAGGTGGATCAGTTAGCTGGTGACGTTCTTGAGTTCGTCACCGAGGGCGGCCGCCTCGTCGGGGGTCAACTCGACGACCAGCCGTCCACCGCCTTCCAGCGGTACTCGCATCACGATGCCGCGCCCCTCCTTGGTTGCTTCCAGCGGACCGTCACCGGTCCGGGGCTTCATCGCCGCCATCGAGTGCTCCCTCCAGATTCGAGCCGGCCCGTGTCCACGGACCCGGTCCAACGCCGGGCACTTGGCTGGTGCGTCCGGCACTGAACTGCTTGTTTTCGATTCTATTGTTCCTTATCGGCGAGCATGGGTGTGAAAGGCCCGATTGAGGGGTCGGATTTGGCCCTCAGGCGGCGGTGGCCCGCGGCACCCAGCACGAGGCCAGGTGATCGTCGACCATCCCGGTGGCCTGCATCAGGGCGTAGGCCGTGGTGGGGCCGACGAAGCGAAACCCGCGCTTCTTCAGGTCCTTGGCCATCGCCTGCGATTCCGGGGTGATCGCCGGCACGTCGGCCAGGGATTTGGGGCGTGGGCGCGGCGGCGGGGCGTAGGACCACAGCAGGTCCGACAGGTCGACGTCGAGGTCGGCGACGGCCCGGGCGTTGGCGATGGTGGCCGCGATCTTGGCGCGGTTGCGCACGATGCCCTCGTCGGCCATTAGCCGGGCGATATCGCGCTCGGTGAAGCGGGCGACCTTCTCGATGTCGAACCCCTTGAAGGCTTTCCGGAAGTTGTCGCGCTTGCGCAGGATGATCAGCCAGGACAGGCCGCTTTGGAAGGCCTCGAGGCTCATTCGCTCGAATAGCGGCACCTGCCCGCGCAGGACCCGGCCCCACTCGTCGTCGTGGTAGTCGCGGTACAGCAGGGGGTGCGCCCCGGAAACAGGCTGAGCCCAGCCGCAGCGGGTGCGGCCGTCGTCGGGGGCCAGTTCGGTCACACCGGCTCCTCGTCCGCGCCGGAGGCGGCGTGGTGGGTGGCCACCGGCTCGTCGAGGCCCGCGGCCGCACGCACCGCGGACAGCTCGCCGCGCAGCTGGTCCAGCTCGGCGCCGAGGCGGTCGAGCACCCAGTCCACCTCGCTGGTCTTGTAACCGCGCAACACCTGGGTGAACTTGACGGCCTCGACGTCCTCGCCGGTGACTCCGGAGGCGGGCAGCACGGTGGCCGTCGTCGCCCGCGGCAGCGGCGGCAGGTCCTCGCCCCGCCCGAACACCAGGCTGGCCACACCGAACAGGACGATGCCGATCAGAATCAGCACCACCAGGTACAGCAGGATCAACGTCACGTCACCGATATTGCCTTAACCGGCTGACAACGGCGGCGCGGCGGTGCGAACTCAGCGCAGGGTGTTCATCGGCGGGCGGTCGGCCAGCGACACCGAGGTGGTCCGTGGCAGATACCCGTCGAGCCCGTCGGGCAGGAACTGGGTCAGCCCGATCCCGGAGTCGGTGATGCCGCAGCGCGACAACAGGGTGGCGATCACCTGGCGGCTCATCGCACCCAACTCGATCAGCGGGCGGTTGCGGTGCGCCCGCTTACCCAGGTTGACCTGAGCGATCGCGCCCAGACCGAGCTTGTCGTAGGTGTCGACCAGCAGGCCGATCTCCACGCCGTAACCCGGCGCGAACGGAACCGACGTCAGCAACTCTCGGGTGCCGGCATACTCGCCGCCCAGCGGCTGCAGCACGCACCCCAGCTCAGGGCGCAGCGCGGCCAGCAGCGGGCGGGCGACCAGCTCGGTGACCCGGCCACCGCCGTTGGCATCCTCGCCCTTACCGACCTTCAGCGGCCGCCGGTAGAACCCCTTGACCAGGTGGATTCCGTCGCCGGTGAGCAGCGGGCCGACCAGTCGCGGCACGAACATCGGGTCGGGGTCGATCAGGTCGGAGTCGACGAACACGATGATGTCGCCGGTGGTGGCGGCCAGTGAGCGCCACAGCACCTCGCCCTTGCCGGGTTGCGGCTCGACCTCGGGCACCGCCTGTTCGCGGGTGACCACCCGGGCGCCGGCGGCGATGGCCTCGATCTCGGTGTCGTCGGTCGAGCCGGAATCGAGCACGATCAGCTCGTCGACCAGAGTTCCGAGCAGCGGGCGGACGCTGTCCACCACCGAGCCGACGGTCTCCTCCTCGTTGAGCGCGGGCAAAACGACGGAGATGGTGCGGCCGCGCTTGGCGGCCACGAGTTCGTCGACGGTCCAGGTCGGCCGGCTCCAGCTGTGGTCGGACAGCCAGGTGTCACCGGGAAGTGTGTCGTTGGCAAAGAGTTCGGTCATGCCAGGCCCCTCACCGTCCGCGCCGGCGGACGTTCCCCACGGATCGACGCGACCATTTCCAGTACGCGCCGAGTGGGTCCCACCTCATGCACCCGGAACATCCGGGCGCCGTCGGCGGCGGCCAAAGCCGTTGCTGCCAGCGTGCCCTCGAGGCGTTCGGTGAGCTCCACACCCAAAGTCTCCCCGACAAAATCTTTGTTGCTCAGTGCCATCAGGACCGGCCATCCGGTCTTAACAAGATCTTTTACGTGGCGCAACAAAGTAAGACCGTGATGAGTATTTTTGCCGAAATCGTGGGTCGGGTCGATGAGGATCGCGTCCCTGGCCACCCCGAGGGCGACCGCGCGTTCGGCGGCGGAGGTGACCTCGGCGATGACGTCGTCGACCACCCCGGTCTCGGTGATGCCGTAGTTGACCCGAAACGGGCGGGTGCGCGGTGTCGCACCTCCGGTGTGCGAGCACACCAGGCCGGCCCCGAATTCGGCGGCGACCTCCGGGAGGGCTGGGTCGGCGCCGGCCCAGGTGTCGTTGATCAGGTCCGCTCCGGCTGCGCAGGCTTGCTTGGCCACCGACGATCGCCAGGTGTCGACGCTGATCAGCTGGTCGGGGTACTCGCTGCGCAGCCATTCGATGAACGGCACCACGCGGGCCGTTTCCTCGTCGGCGTCGACCGTGGTTCCCGGGCCTGCCTTGACTCCCCCGACGTCGACGACATCGGCCCCCTCGGCGACGACGCGATGCGCGGCGTCCTTGGCGGCCTGGTCGGTGAAGGTCGCGCCGCGGTCGTAGAACGAGTCGGGCGTGCGGTTGACGATCGCCATGATCAGCGCGCGATCACCGGCCACCGGCCGTCCGCAGAACGTCGACTTCACCCCACCATGGTGCCTGGTGGCGCCGAGATCGACGAAATGCAGGCGTTTACTCGCAGTTCTTCTGCAAGACGTCGGTTTGGGCGAACCGGGGTCAGCCCTTGGGCCGGGAGCCGGACGCCACTTCCTTGGGGTAGTCGTCGTAGAACTCGACGTACCCCTCATCGCGGCCCTTCAGCACGTACAGCGGGTCCTCGACCTTCTCGTCGTCGGCGCCGTAGCCCTGCTTGCGCAGATCGACTTTGCGGCTCTTGAACGTCGAGGTTGTCTCCAACGATTCGACGATCCGGATGAACAGCGGCACGGCGTAGCTGGGCAGGTTGCTGTAGAGGGTCTCGGCCAGCGCCTTGCCGTCGAATTCCACACCGTCGCGCAGCTTGACCGCCGCCATGCCGGCCCGCCCGCCCGTGTCGGGCACCTCGACGCCGAACACCGTGGCTTCCTCGATGTTCTTGTCCTGGCCCAGCGCCGCTTCGACCTGGGTGGTGGCGACGTTCTCGCCTTTCCACCGGAAGGTGTCGCCGAGCCGGTCGGCGAAGGCTGCGTGCCGCATGCCCTGCGGGCTCATCACATCGCCGGTGTTGAACCACACGTCGCCCTCTTTGAACGCGTTGCGCACCAACTTCTTCTCGCTGGCTTCCTTGTCGGTGTAGCCGTCGAAGGGCGAGAGCTTGTTCACCGGGCTGATCAGCAGCCCGGGCTGGCCGGGTGGCACCTTGCGGACGCGGCCGTTCTCGTCGCGCGCCGGCTCGCCGGTCTCGGCGTCGTACTCCACGTAGGCCAGCGGCGTCGGGCTGATGCCGGTGGTCTTGGGGATGTTGAAGATGTTGATGAACGCGGTGTTGCCTTCGCTGGCGGCGTAGAACTCGGCGACCCGGCCGATGTTGAACCGCTTGGTGAACTCCTCCCAGATCTCCGGGCGAAGACCGTTGCCGGCGATGACCCGGATCTTGTGGGCGCGGTCGGTGTCCTTGGGCGGCTGGTTGAGCAGATACCGGCAGACCTCGCCGATGTAGATGAACGCAGTGGCTTCCATCTGGATGACGTCATCCCAGAATCGCGACGCCGAGAACGACTTGCCCAGTGCCAGGGTGCCGCCCGCGTTGATCACCGACGACACCGCGACCGTGAGCGCGTTGTTGTGGTAGAGCGGCAGCGGGCAGTACAGGGTGTCGTTGCTGTTGAGCCGCAGACCCAATCCGCCGAACGCGGCCAGTGCACGCAGCCACCGATGATGGGTCATCACACTGGCTTTCGGGTGCCCGGTGGTGCCCGAGGTGAAGATGTAGAACGCGGTGTCCTTGGCCTGAACCTGCGATGCCGACGCCGGGTTGTCGGTCGGCTTGCCCTTCGCCTGCTCCTCGAAGTCCTCGATCGTCATCAGATCGGCGACCTCTGCGCCGCTCTCCTTGATCGGGTCGATCAGATCCGACTCGGCGATGACGACGGTGGCGTCGAGCAGACCGATGCTGTGCGACAACACATCTCCGCGCTGGTGATAGTTCAGCATGCCGGCGACCGCACCGCATTTGACCGCGGCGAGCATCATCAGCACGGCGTTGGGCGAGTTGCGCAGCATGATGCCGACGACGTCGCCGCGGCCAACTCCCTTGTCGGCCAACACCGCCGCGAAGCGGTTGGCCGCCTCGTTGGCTTCCCGGTAGGTGAGCTTGTCGTCGCCCATCCGGATGAACACCTTGTCGCCGTACTTCGCGGCGCGCTCCTGGAACACCTTGCCGATCGAGGTCTTCGTCGTCGGCAGCGCCAGCAGGCCGGTCAGCGCACCACGCAGGATCACCGGCGCGTCCATCACCACCGACGGCAGCCGGGTGGCCAAGTCCAATAACCCGACCGAGTGCTTCGCCGAGTCCTTCGAACCGGATTCACCGGAATCGTTACCGGCCATCGCTGCCACCTCCCGTATCTCGCCCGTCCCGCGGGTCAGCGTAACCCTGGTCACGTCCCGGGCGTGCAGGCGTCGAGAGCCGCTTCGACATCGTCGACGACCACCAGCCGGTCCAGTGCGGCCCGCGCGACGAAGCCGGTCTCGACCAGAGACTCCAGCCAGGTGCGCAGGCCGTCATAGTGGCCGGCGGGATCGAGCAGCACCACCGGCTTTGCATGCATACCCAGGTACCCAGCTGTCCACGTTTCGAAAAGTTCCTCCAGCGTGCCGATCCCACCGGGTAATGCCACGAACGCGTCGCTGCGGTCTTCCATGACTTGTTTGCGCTGACGCATGGTGTCGGTGACGATCAGCTCGTCGGCGTCGACGTCGGCCAGTTCGCGGTGCACCAGCGCCTTGGGGATGACTCCGACCGTCCGGCCGCCGTGCGACCGCGCGCCCTCGGCCACCGATCCCATCGCCGAGACGTTGCCGCCGCCGGAGACCAGCGTCCAGCCGCGATCGGCGATCGCCTCCCCGACCCGGCGGGCGAGGTCAAGCAGCTCGGGGTGGCGCGGTCCGGATGCGCAGTAGACGCACACCGCCCACTCGTCGTCGCGGTTCTCGGGTTCCACACCGGCAAACCTAACGCAGCCGATTTACCGCTATTGCCGTGCCGGTGCGGCCCGGCAAATAAAGTCCGGCTATGCCCAATCGGTGGCCTGTCGTGCCGCGCCAGTCCTGTGACGATGCGCTCGGCCTACTCGGAAAGCATCGCGGCCTCGCGCTGGTGGGCGCCGACGGGACCGGCAAGACGACGCTGGCCGATCAGATCGCCGAGCGTCTCGGCGAGAAGAATCCGGTTCGGGTGAAAGCCACCGCGACGCAGGCGGGCGTACCCTTTGGCGCGTTCGGCCCGCTGGTCGAAGTCCACGAGGTGGGCAAACCGGCGGCACTGATCCACTCGGCGCTGGAATCGCTATTGGCCCAAGCTCAAAGCACGCTGATCCTCGTCGACGACGCCCAACTGCTCGACCCGCTGTCGGCCAGTCTGGTCTACCAACTGGCGCGGCACGGTTCGGCGCGGCTGATCGTGACGGTGCGGGCGGGTGCGACGTTGCCGTCGGCGGTGACCGCGCTGTGGGAGGACGGCCTGCTGGCCAAGCTCGACGTCGGCCCGCTCGATGAGGACGAAACCCGTTCTGTGCTAGCCGAATTGGGTGAGTCTCTGGATGACGAGTACCGCCGCACCGGTGGAAATCCCTTGGAGTTGCGGTTGCACCTGCAGACCCAGTCGGCGGCCACGTCGCTGGAGCCACTGGTCGACGCGTACCTCGCGGAGCTGTCGCCGGCGGCGCGCACGGTGCTCGGCTACCTGGCCGTGCATCAGCCGCTCTCCCGCGATGACCTGATCGCACTGACCTCCAAAGAAGCGGTCGAGCAGGCTGAAAATGCCGGGGCCGCCGCGGTATTCGACTCCGCGGTGTACGCCGGACATCCGCTGTTCGCCGAGCGCGTGGCCCACGATGCCGACCCGGCCGACACCAGGCGGTTGCGCACCGAAATCCTGGCTCAACTCACCACCCAGCCGCATCGCCACCTCGGCGACCGGTTGGGCCGCGCGGTACTGGCCCTCGACAGCGACTCCCCCGAGTCCGTTGACGATGTGGTGGCCGCGGCGCAACAAGCATTGCGGCTCGGCGATCTGACCTTGAGTGAACGCCTCGCCGGTGCGGCGCTGCAGCGCAGTGAACGCTTCGACGCCCGGCTGGCGCTGAGCTACGCGCTGGCCTGGCAGGGCCGCGGCCGGGAGGCGGATTCGGTGCTGGCCGAGGTGGATGCGGCCGCGTTGTCGGAGGACGAAGTGATGGCGTGGGCGCTGCCGCGGGCGGCGAACCAGTTCTGGATGCTGTCCGAGCCCGAGCGCGCGACCGCGTTCCTGCAGAACACCCGCAAACGGATCAGCACGACAGCTGCCCGGCTCACCCTGGATGCGTTGAGCGCGACGTTCGCGATGAACGCCGGCAACGTGGCCCGCGCCCTCGAGATCGCGGGCGAGGTGCTGGCCGATCCGGAAGCCGAGGACATGGCGGTCGCGTGGGCGGCCAGCGCGTCGGCGCTGTGCTCGGCGCGGATGGGCCGATTCGATCAGGTGGATGCACTGGTGCAGCGGGCGCTGGACGCCGAGCATCCCGGGCTGCTGCGGTTCACCGTCGGCCTGGCGCAGACGACCACACTGTTGATGACCGGGCAGCCCGACGCGGCACTGGAGGCCGCGGGTGCGTTCACCGACTTCGCCGAGCTGGCCCAGCCGGGCCGCGCGATCGGCGAGGTTCTGCTGGCGCAGGTGCTGATCGCACAAAAGGATCCGTCGGCGGCAGCGCAGGTCCTGGGCCCTGCCGCGGCGACGCTGGAGCGGACCGGCTATTCGTGGGGTCCACTGTCGCTGATGTATCTGACCACCGCGCTGGCCCAGCAGGGCGAGATTGCCGAGTCGGCCAAGGCGCTGAGCCGCGCCGACGCCCGGCACGGCACCAAGTCGGCGTTGTTCGCCCCCGAACTCGGGGTGGCGCGGGCGTGGCGGCTGGCCACCGTGGGCGAAGGCACCCACGCGGCGATCGACGCGGCCCGCGAAGCCGCCCGCGGGGCGGAGCGCAGCGGTCAGCTGGGGGTCGCGGTGTGGGCGTGGAACGAGGCCGCCCGGCTCGGCGATCCGCAGGCCGCCGCTGCGATCGCGAAGCTGGGCGAGACGGTGGACTGCGCGTTCACCCGGTGAGGTAGCGGCGCAACGTCTCGGTGACGGCGGTGATTTGGGCGAGTGCCACCCGTTCGTCGCGCTTGTGCGCGAGGTTCGGGTCACCGGGGCCGTAGTTCACCGCGGGGATGCCCAGCGCGGCGAACCGCGCGACGTCGGTCCAGCCGTACTTGGCGCGCACCATCCCGTCGGCGGCTTGTACCAGCGCGGCCGCGGCGGGGTGACTCAGCCCGGGCAGCGCGCCGGCGGCCACATCGGTCTGCTCGAGGCGCACGTCGAGTCCGTCGAACACCTCGCGCACATGGGCCAGCGCCTGTTCCGGAGAGCGGTCGGGCGCGAACCGGAAGTTGACGGTCGCCTCGGCGGTGTCGGGGATGACGTTGCCCGCCACACCGCCGGAGATCTTCACCGCCGACAGGCCTTCGCGGTAGATGCAGCCATCGATGTCGACGATCCGAGCGTCGTAGGCCGAGAGCCGGTCGAGGACTGCACCGAGTTTGTGAATAGCGTTGTCGCCCAACCAGGATCGCGCCGAGTGCGCACGGACGCCGTCGGCGGAGATGACCACCCTCAGTGTGCCCTGGCAGCCGGCCTCGATGTACCCGCCTGACGGTTCGCCCAGGATCGCGACGTCGGCCTGCAGCCAATCCGGAAGCTCGCGCTCGATGCGGCCCAGGCCGTTGGCGGACGCTTCGATCTCTTCGCAGTCGTACATGATCAGCGTGATGTCGTGGGACGGTTCGGCGATGGTGGCGGCCAGGTGCAGGAACACCGCGTCACCGGACTTCATGTCCGATGTGCCGCAGCCGAAGAGGTGGTCGCTATCGAACCGGGACGGCACATTGTCGGCGATCGGGACGGTGTCGAGGTGACCGGCCAGCACCACGCGCGACGGCCGCCCGAAGGTCGTCCGGGCCAGCACCGCGTTGCCGCTGCGGATGACCTCGTAGCCGCTCGTCTGTTCCCGCAGCGCGGACTCCACCGCGTCGGCGATCCTTGCCTCGTCGCGCGACACGCTCGGGATGTCGACGAGCGCGGCGGTCAGCGCGATCGGGTCAGCGCGGAGGTCGAGTGAAGGGTCCAGCACAACTGACCAGGCTAGCGGGCAACGCGATGCATTACCGTGGAGCACCGTGACTTCTGCTGCTGGCGTCGGATTGGCCACCATCACCGAGGACGGGACGGTCCTCGACACCTGGTTCCCGGACCCCGAACTGGGCGCCTACAGCCCGTCGGGCAGCACCCGGCTCTCGGTCGCCGAGGTGCCCGACGATCTGGCGGCCGTCGCCGGCCCCGACCCGGCGCGCGGAGTCGAGACGATCGTCGTGCGCACGGTGATCGCGGACCTCAATGACAAGCCGCTCGACACCTATGACGCCTATCTGCGGCTGCACCTTCTGTCGCACCGGCTGGTGGAACCGCACGGACTGAATCTCGACGGCATCTTCGGGGTGCTGACGAACGTGGTGTGGACCAACTTCGGACCGTGCCAGATCGAGGGCTTCGAGAACGTCCGGCTGCGGCTGCGCAGCCGCGGTCACGTGGCGGTCTACGGCGTGGACAAGTTCCCGCGGATGGTCGACTACGTGCTGCCGACCGGGGTGCGGATCGCCGACGCCGACCGGGTTCGCCTCGGCGCCCACCTGGCTCCGGGCACCACCGTCATGCACGAGGGGTTCGTGAACTTCAACGCCGGCACCCTCGGCGCGTCGATGGTGGAAGGCCGGATTTCGGCGGGTGTCGTCGTCGACGACGGATCCGACGTCGGCGGCGGTGCGTCGATCATGGGCACGTTGTCCGGCGGTGGCACGCAGGTGATCTCGGTGGGTAAGCGCTGCCTGCTGGGCGCCAATGCGGGCCTGGGCATTTCGCTGGGTGACGACTGCATCATCGAGGCCGGTCTGTACGTGACGGCCGGCACCAAGGTCACCACCCCGGACGGTACGACGGTCAAGGCCCGCGAACTGTCCGGCGCGAATAACCTTCTGTTCCGCCGCAATTCGGTGACCGGCGCGGTCGAGGTAGTGGCCCGCGATGGTCAGGGCATCGCGCTGAACGAGGCGCTGCACGCCAACTAGGCGTGCAGGTGGCGCCCGCTGCCGGCGTGCCGCGGCGTCTTCGCGGCGGGGGTGGCATGTGCGGCAGGCACCGCGGCGGCTCCACCAGCGACCACGCCGTTGATGTTGAAGCCCGGTCCCTGTTTGGTGATCATGACGCCGTGATGCAGGATCGAGCCCGCGACCGCCACCGGCCCGGGTTCTGCCTGAACGGCGTTGCCCGTGCCAAGAACTGCGAATGCCCAACTTCCGGTGGCCGGCTTGGCGTTGCCCACCAGGACGCTGTTGCCCCCGCCGAGGATGTTGGTGGCGTTGTTGAAGTTGCCTCGGGCCTCGACGAACACCGTGCTACCGCCGAGGTTGACGGCGACATTACCGGCCCCGATGGCCATGACATCGCCGTGTCCGAACGCGTCGATCGCGAGGTCGCCGGTTCCGGTGGTCCCCGCGGATGCCACACCGGTGCGTCCCAGCGCGATGGCCGCATTGCCGAAGCTGTTCGATCCGCCAGCCGAGGTCTTTCCGTGCGCCGAGAACGCCAGCGAGAAGAATCCGTACGTCTGCGACGTGCTGCCCTTGCCCACTGCGGTCGAAACACCGAATGCCGAGGTGGTGTATCCACCCGCGTCGGCAATGGTGTTGTCGCCCAACGCAAACGTGCTGTCCGCCACGCCGTAGGTCCATGCTCCGGCTGCGTTGCCGACCGCGAAGGCGCTGTCGAAGTTGCCGAAGGCATGGGCTGTGGCCGACGGCCCGATCGCGATCGCGACGCTCGTTTGAGTGCTCGAGCAGTTGGCGCTGTTGCCGATCCCGAAGACCGAGGCGCACGTCGCATTCGCAGTGGGAGCCAATCCGACACCGGCACTGGCGAACACACCGGTGGTCAGGGCGATGACGCTGCGCGTGGAGAGGTTCATAGCGGGAGTGGACACCCGCGGCTCGCCTACCGATCCCAACAATGGCGGGTGTGAAACATGGCCGCTCGGGTATAGCAGCAGCGTGTTTCCGGATGATTTGCGGCAGTTGGCGGCCGCGCACGGGGTGGCCACCTCCTATCGCAACGAACGCCGGGAGCCGGTCGAGGTCGACGCCGATGTGGTGATTCGGGTTCTCGGGCTGCTCGACGTGGATGCGGCCACCGAAACCAGCCGGCGCGCCGAGCTGGCCAAGCTCGCCGACCGCGATCACGCGGGCCGGTTACCCCCGACAATCGCCGTACGGGTGGACGGCGAGGCCAAACATGTTTCCGGCGCCCAACTTCTGGTCGGAGAGGACGGCAGCCGCATCGAGGTGCGCGACGACCTACCCCGGGACCTGGTGCCCGGGTGGTACCGGTTACGCACCCGCGACGGCCAAGACGTCACGCTTGTGGCCGCACCTGCGCAGGTGCCGCAGACGCCGAACACCTGGGGCTGGATGCTGCAGCTCTACGCACTGCGCTCGGCGCGGTCGTGGGGCATTGGCGATTTCGGCGATCTGCGGGAGTTCATCGAGTGGACGGTCCCGGAGCACGGTGCCGGGGCGGTATTGCTCAACCCGTTGCACGCCCCCGGCCCCACGCATCCGGTCCAACCGTCCCCCTACACGCCGTCGAGCCGACGGTTCTCCAATCCGTTGGCGCTGCGCATCGAGGACCTCGACGCCTATCACCGCGCCGATCCGGACACCCGCGCCGAGGTCGACGCACTGCGGGTGTCGGCGACGACCGACCGGATCGACCACGACCTGGTATGGGCGGCGAAACGCTCTGTACTGGAGGCACTCTGGCGTAGCATCGGTCGGCCCAGCCCCCTTGACGGATCACCGGACACCGACGCGCTGGCCGACTGGGCGACCTACTGCGCACTCGCCGAGCGACACGGCGGGCGATGGAGCCGATGGCCGGCGCCGCTTCGCGATGTCACCGGGACTGCCGTAGCGCAGGCACGCCGAGAGTTGGCCTCGCGGGTGCACTTTCACGCGTGGGTGCAGCAGCAGTGCGCCGACCAGTTGGCCGCGGTGCGGGCTGCCGGACGAGACGCCGGCATGGCCCTCGGTGTACTGCACGACCTACCCGTCGGAGTCGACGCCGACGGCGCCGACGCGTGGGCGCTGGCCGATGTACTCGCCGGCGGAGTGAGCGTCGGGGCGCCGCCGGACAACTTCACACCCCGCGGCCAGGACTGGGGGCTCCCGCCGTGGCGCCCGGACCGCTTGGCTGCCACCGGTTACTCCGCGCTGCGAGACATGTTGCGCGCCATCCTGTCCCACGCGGATGGCCTACGGATCGACCATGTCGCCGGCCTGTGGCGACTGTGGTGGATCCCGCCGGGCGACACCCCGGACCGCGGCACCTACGTGCACTACGACGCCGACGTCATGCTCGCGGTGCTCGCGTTGGAAGCTCACCGGGCCGGGGCGGTCGTCATCGGAGAGGACCTGGGCACCGTCGAACCGGAGGTCACCGAAGCCCTGGCCGCCAACGGGATGCTGGGGTCAGCGGTCTCGTGGTTCACCCGCGACGAGTCCGCGCCAGACCAACCGCTCCTCCCGTCGAAGGCATGGCCGGAACGCGCCGCCGCGAGCCTGTCCACCCACGATCTGCCCACGGCCGCAGGGTTTCTCCGCGGCGAGCATGTACGCGCCCGCGCCGACCTGGGGCTACTCGATGACGTTCCGGCCGAACAGGCCAACGCGGACAAGGAGCGCGCCGAATGGCTGACCCTGTTGCGCTCGGAAGGCCTGCTGGACGAACGCGAACCAGACGAAGCGGCGATCATCGTTGCGATGCACCGCTTCCTGGCCTCGACGCCCAGTCGGCTGAAGCTGATTTCGCCTTACGATGTCGTCGGCGAGACGCGGCAACCCAACCTGCCGGGCACCATCGACGAATACCCGAACTGGCGGCTGCCCCTTCCGGAGACCCTCGAGCAGTTGCAGGCCGATCCGCGCGTCGCCGAGATCACCGCGGCATTCCGGCGCTGAGCCGCTATTTCGCGGACAGGATGCAGAACTCGTTGCCCTCCGGGTCGGCCAGCACCACCCAGGTCTGTTCGCCCTGACCGATGTCCACGCGGCGGGCACCCAGCGCGAGCACCCGCTCGACCTCGGCCTGTTGATCGTCGGGGGTGAAGTCGAAATGGATGCGGTTCTTGACCACCTTGTCGTCGGGCACGGCCAGGAACAGCCAGTCGGGTCCGGCACCGTCGGGTGCCCGCAGGGCGACGTCGCCATCGTCGGTCGCCTCGGCAGGCCAGCCCAGCACCGTCGACCACCACGACGACAGGGCATGGATGTCGTGGGCGTCGACGCAGACATCGCTGAATCGCAGCGTCATTTCATCAGCTCCTTCTTCATGACTTTGCCCATTGCGTTGCGCGGCAGCGAGTCGACCAATCGCACTTCCCGCGGCCGCTTGTGCACCGAAAGCTGTTCGGCCACAAAAGAAATCAGATCGTCAGGTTGGGCGTCGCCTACCACGAACGCAACGATCCGCTGACCGAGGTCAGGGTCGGGCAGGCCCACCACCGCCACCTCGTCGACGCCGGGATGACCGAGCAGCACCGTCTCGACCTCGCCGGCCCCCACTCGGAAGCCCCCGGACTTGATCAGGTCCACCGACTCGCGGCCGACGATGCGGTGCATACCGCCCTCGTCGATGACGGCGGCGTCGCCGGTGCGGTACCACCCGTCGGGATCGAAGGCATCGGCGGTGGCATCCGGCCGGTTGAGGTAACCGTCGAACACCGTCGGGGCTTTGAGCTGAAGGCTGCCGATGGTCTCACCGTCATGCCGGTCGACCGAGCCGTCCTCATGCACGATCCGGGTCTGAACTCCGTTGAGCGGCAACCCAACCCAGCCAGGGCGTCGTTCACCGTCAAAGCGCGTGCTGATCGTGATCAGCGACTCGGTGCTGCCATACCGCTCGACCGGCGGGTGCCCGGTCAACTCGGCCAGCCGGGTGAACACCGGCACCGGCAGCGCCGCACTGCCCGACACCAACAGCCGCGCCGAAGCCAGCGCGGCGGCAGCGTCAGCATCGTCCGCCACCCGCGACCACACCGTCGGCACGCCGAAGTACAAGCTGCCACCGGCGGCGGCATATCCCGTCGGCGTCGGTTTTCCGGTGTGCACGAAGCGATTTCCCACACGCAGGGAACCGAGCAACCCGAGGATCAGGCCGTGCACATGGAACAGCGGCAGCCCATGCACAAGCGTGTCGTCGGGGGTCCACTGCCAGGCCTGCACCAGCGCGTCGATCTGCGCGGCGATCGCACGCCTGCTGATCAGCACACCCTTGGGCAGGCCGGTGGTGCCGGAGGTGTACATCACCATCGCGGTGCTCTGCGGCGCCGGCTCGGCGTAGCGATGCCACGACCGGGCGTGCAGCCGGACCGGAATATGCGGCAGGCCACCGAGATCGGCGGGTGGCTCCCCCAGCCATGCCTGCGCGCCGGAGTCGGTCAGGATGTGCGCACGTTCGGCGATCCCGACGTCGGCGGGCACCGGAACGAACGGGACACCGGCGATCAGGCAGCCGGTGATGGCGAGCACGGTGGTGGCGGTGGGGGTGGCCAGCACGGCGACCTGTCTGGCGCCGCCCACCCGCTCGGCGACCGAAGTGGCCGCCCCGACGAGATCGCTGCGGGACAGGACGGCGCCGTCGATGCGCACGGCGTCACCGATGTCGGCTCCGGCGGCGACGGTGGCGGGATTCAGGGAGGCCAGCAACACGCCAGCGACGCTACCGAAGATACTGACCTGGTGAAGCCGACCATCCAGCTCTCGTCCCGCGAGGTGTACCGCAACAACTGGATGACGGTGCGCGAGGACACCGTCGAGCGCCCGGACGGCTCCACCGGTATCTACGGTGTCGTCGACAAGCCCGACTACGCGCTCATCATCGCGGTCGACAACGACCGGGTGGCGTTGGTCGAGCAGTACCGCTACCCGCTCGGTGCGCGCCGCTGGGAATTTCCGCAGGGCACCGCCCCGGGTCGGGCCGAGGTCGAGCCGGCCGAGCTCGCCGCCCAAGAGCTGCGGGAGGAGACCGGGCTGACCGCGGGTTCGTACGTCGTGCTGGGCAGTCTGGACATCGCCGCCGGGATGAGCAGCCAGCGCGGCTGGGTTTTCCTGGCCACCGACATCACCGAGGGGGAGCCTGACCGCGAGCACGAGGAGCAGGACATGCACTTCGAGTGGTTCGAGCGCAGCCGGTTCGAGGAGATGATCCGAACCGGCGAGATCACCGACGCGCAGTCGCTCGCGGCGTATGCGCAACTGCTGCTCAGGGAACGTTTCGAGTCCTAATCGTGACCGGCACGCCTGGGGCAGAAGTGACAGATGGGGTTTTCTGACGGCTACGCTGATATCTCGCAACGACGTTCCGAGGAGTCATGAGCCGCCACAGTTGGGGTGCCACGCTGGTGGCCGCCGCGACGATCTGCGCCGCGGGACTGCTGTCCCCCGCATCGGCGCACGGTCAGCCGCTGGCCTGGAACGGGCGCTACCAGATGATCACGTACGCCTCGCAGAAAGCGGGCACCAGTCCCGCCACCCGCCAGAAGGAGAACGACTTCGGCGCGGTGTTCACGCTGTCCACCGCCTGCTCGGGCGGCGCCTGCGTCGCGACCGTCGTCGAGGGCCCCGCACCGAGTAACCCGACGATCCCGCAGCCGACCAAATACACCTGGAACGGATCCGAGTGGGCCACCACCTACGACTGGGTGTGGGACTGCTTCCTGGGCGACGGCTACCAGAAGCAGTGGAGCCCGGCCACCTCGTGGGCGTTCTACACCCCGCAGCCCGACGGCTCGCTGCGCGGCACCTGGCACACCGATATCGCCCAGGGGCCATGCCGCGGCAGCGTCGTCATGCCCGTCGCGGCGATGCCCGCCTGACCCGGCGCCGAATCGTCCGCACAATGGACAACGTGACCGACACCGCCACCACCACGGCTGCCCGCAACCACGCCATGGACCTGTACCGCGCGGGTGCCCTGGCGTTCGTCGTCATCGGGCATTGGATCCTGGCGTCGCTGACCTACTCCGACGGAGCGTTCTGGCGGGACAATCCGCTCGTCGACATGCCGTGGACCCAATGGCTCACCTGGATCTTCCAAGTCGTTCCGGTGTTCTTCGTCGTGGCCGGCTACGCCAGCGCGGGGTCGTGGAGTCATCGTGACGCGGGCGAGTCCCGGCAGGCCTGGCTGCGACGGCGGCTGGTCAGGCCGATCGGGCCGACGGCGGTCTACATCGTCTTCGCGTTGCTGGTGGTGGCGGTCCTGAGCCGTGTCGGGGTGGCCGGCTCCGAGTTGGACTTCGGTGCGTGGGCGGTAGCCATGCATCTGTGGTTCCTGGGCATCTACGTGCTGGTCGTCGCGCTGACGCCGCTGGCGGTGGCCGCACACCGGCGCTGGGGCAAGTGGGTGCCGTTCGCTATGACGGTCGCAGTGGCGGTGCTCGACGTGGCGACCCTGGGCGCCCACCTGCCCTACGTCGGGTGGCTGAACTATCTGTTGGTGTGGGCGGTGTTCTATCAACTCGGGATTGCCTGGCAGGACGGCACTCTGTGCCGGCGCGCGGCGATCGCGCTGGCGGTGCTGTCGGCGATCGTGGTGGTCGCACTGGTCACCGTCGGGCCCTACCCGGTCAGCATGATCGGCGTCGCGGGCGCAACCGTGAACAACACCGGTCCGCCCAACCTCGCCCTCCTGGGGCTCGGCGGCGCGCAGGCCGGCGTGGCCCTGGCGCTGGCACCCACGGTGAATCGATTGGTGAAATCTGCTCGTACTCAACGAGTGCTGGCGATCGCCAACGACAACGTGATGGCGCTCTATCTGTGGCACATGGTTCCGGTGGTGATCGTCGCGCTCGCGGGGTATCCGACCGGGCTGCTGCCGCAGCCCACGCTCGGTTCGGCGGCCTGGTGGTGGTTCCGGCTGGAGTGGGTCGCGATCCTGGCCGTCGTCGCGGCCGTGGAACTGGTGCTGTTGTGGTGGGGTCGCAGGTTGTTCTCGGCGCCGCTGCCCACGGTTGGAGTCGCCATCCCGCCATGGCTCGGCGAAGTGCTGCTGTTCGCGGGCACCGTGACCATCGCGGCGACGATCACCGTGTTCGCGACGCTCGGCTTCGCCCCGGCCGGGCGGTTCCCCATCGCAGCCGGTGTGGGGTTCGCCGTCGGCGTCGCCCTGGTGGCGCTGGCGCCGGTCAGTATGCGTCGAAACCGAGTTTGACCGCCAGCACCAGCCCGGCCACACCGATGAGGATCCGCAGCGGGGTGCCCGGCGCATGCCGGACGATGATGGGGCCCAGCCGGGATCCGATCAGGCAGCCCGCACCCAGCGGGACCACCGCCAGCCAGTGCACTGGCGCGAATACCGCGAACACCACTGCGGCAACGCAGTTCGCGAGCCCGAGCAGGATGTTCTTGGCGGCGTTGGCGTGGGCCAGGCTGTCGGCTCCGGCGTTGAGCAACAGGGCCAGGAACAGCACGCCGGCGGCGGCGCCGAAATAGCCGCCGTAGAGGGCGATTCCGAAGATGGCGAGCGCCTCGGCCACCACCACGGCCCGCCGGCGCCGACCCGGATGCGGTGTGCCGCGCGGTGCGACGATCGCCACCGACGACAGCCCCAGCAGAATCGGCACCACCTTCTCGAAGGAGTCCGCCGGCGTGGTCAGCAGAAGTGCCGCGCCGGCGGCGCCGCCGGCAATCGTCACCGGCGCCATGCGCGCGATGAAGCGGCCCTGACCGACCAGTTCGGGTCGCGATCCCCACGCCGAGCCGACGCCGTTGAACACCAGGGCCACCGTGTTGGTCACGTTCGCCGTCACCGGCGGAAGCCCCACTGCCAGCAGGGCCGGATAGGTGGCCACCGATGCCAGGCCGGCGATGCTGCCCGTCAAACCCCCGAGCACACCGGCGATCAGCAAGGTGACGGCGTCCAGTGCGCTCAGGTGCGAGCCTTCCTCTAGCGATGTGTCAGTGCCCGCAGGAAGAAGATCAGGTTGGCGGGGCGTTCGGCAAGTCGGCGCACGAAGTACCCGTACCACTGCGTGCCGAACGGAACGTACACCCGAACCCGGTTGCCCGCGACGGCCAGCCGGCGCTGCTCGTCGTCGCGAATACCGTAGAGCATCTGGTATTCGAATCGATCTGCGCCTCGGCCGAATTCGCGCGCCATCTCCCCGGCCGCGGTGATCACCACGGGATCGTGCGAGGCGACCATCGGATACCCGGCGCCCGCCATCAGCGTGCGCAGGCATCGCAGGTAGGACTCGGTGACCTCACCGGCGTCGCGGTAAGCCACCGACGCCGGCTCGTCGTAGGCGCCCTTGCACAACCGGATCCGCGCACCGGCCGCCGCGAACTCGGCACAGTCGACCTCGCTGCGCTTGAGGTAGGCCTGCAGAACCGTTCCCAGCCAATCGAACTCGGTGCGCAACTCCCGCACGGTCGCCAACGTCGAGTCGGTGGTGGTGTGATCCTCGGCGTCGATGGTGACCCACGCGCCGACCTGCTGCGCCCGCTGGCAGATCGTGTGCGCGTTCTCGAACGCGATCTTGTCGCCGTCTTTTGGCAGCGCCTGGCCCAGCGCGGACAGTTTGAGCGACACCTCCAGCGGACGGATAGTCGCGGCATTCTCGGCCCGGGCGCCCAATGCGTCGAGCAGATGCAGGTAGGCCTGCACGGTGGCCTCGGCCGCGTCCGCGTCGGTGACGTCCTCACCCAGGTAGTCGATGCTGACCATGCGTTTGGAGTCGCGCAGCACGCCCACCGCGGCCAGTGCGTCGTCTGTCGTCTCCCCTGGCACGAATCGGCCCACCACGTCGCGCGCGATCGGCAGGCGTTGCATGTTGTGCTGCAACCGGTTTGAACGGCCGGCCGCCAGGATCGCCGGGCGAGCGACCCGGTTGAACAGGCCGCTCATCAGTCCGCCGCCATATGCGGATAAGTGTGATTGGTCGGCGGGACGAACGTCTCCTTGATCGAGCGCGCTGACGTCCAGCGCAGCAGGTTCAGCGGGGAGCCGGCCTTGTCGTTGGTGCCCGACGCCCGCGACCCGCCGAACGGCTGCTGCCCGACGACGGCGCCGGTCGGCTTGTCGTTGACGTAGAAGTTGCCCGCGGCGAAGCGCAACCGGTCGGCCGCCGCCTGGACGGCGGCCCGGTCGTCCGCGATCACCGCACCGGTCAGCGCGTAGCGCGAGCCGCCGTCGACGACGTCGAGAACCGCGTCGAACTCGTCGTCGGGGTAGACGTGGACGGCCAGGATCGGGCCGAAGTACTCGGTAGAGAACGCCTCGTCGCTGGGATCGTCGGACAACAGAACGGTGGGGCGGACGAAATAGCCTTCGCTGTCGTCACATTCGCCGCCGACGGCGATGGTGATATGAGGCCCGCACTTCGCTCTTTCCAAAGCCCGAGCATTCTTGGCGAAGGCACGGCCATCGATGACGGCGCCACCGTAGTTCGACAGGTCGGTGACGTCGCCGTAGGTCAAAGCCTCTGTGGCGCCGAGGAACTCGTCACCCATCGTCTGCCACACCGATCGCGGGATGAACGCCCGCGACGCGGCCGAACACTTCTGCCCCTGATAGTCGAACGCCCCGCGAATCAGCGCGGTGCGCAACACATCCGGGTTGGCCGAGCTGTGCGCGACCACGAAGTCCTTGCCGCCGGTCTCGCCCACCAGCCGCGGGTAGCTGTCGTAGTCGGTGATGCGGGACCCGACCTCACGCCACAGGTGCTGGAAGGTGGCGGTGGAACCGGTGAAGTGGATACCGGACAGCCGCCGGTCTGCCAGCACCACATCGGACACCGCGAACCCGTCGCCAGTGAGGAGATTGATCACCCCGGGCGGAAGGCCCGCCGCCTCGAGTAGCTGCATCGTCAGATAGGCCGCGAACGTCTGAGTGATCGACGGCTTCCACACCACGGTGTTGCCCATCAGCGCCGGCGCGGTCGGCAGGTTGGCGGCGATGGCGGTGAAGTTGAACGGGGTGACGGCATAGACGAAGCCGTCCAGCGGACGGTAGTCGGTGCGGTTCCAGACGCCCGGGCTGCTGATCGGCTGCTGGGCCAGGATCTGCCGGGCGAAAGCGACGTTGAAGCGCCAGAAGTCGACCAGCTCGCAGGGGGCGTCGATCTCGGCCTGATAGGCGGTCTTGGACTGGCCCAGCATGGTGGCCGCCGCGATCTTCTCCCGCCAGGGGCCGGCCAGCAGGTCGGCGGCGCGCAGGAACACCGCGGCGCGTTCGTCGAACGGGGTGGCGGCCCACTCGTGTTTGGCGGCCATCGCCGCGTCGACCGCCGCAGCGGCATCGGCTGCGGTGGCGTTGGACAGGCTGCCCAGCCGGGCGCTGTGCCGGTGCGGTTGCACCACGTCGATGCGCTCGCCGTCGCCAAGGCGGTGACGGCCGCCGACGACGTGGGGCAGGTCGATGGGATTGGTGGACAGATCGTGCAGGGCCGCGGTGAGGCGGTCCCGTTCGGCGGATCCAGGCGCGTAGTCGTGAACCGGCTCGTTGGCCGGCGCGGGAACTTCGGTGCGGGCGTCCATGCAGTTCAGGATGACGCGCCGGGCGGTCCAAACTGTTGGCTGATCAGCCAACAATTCGCACCTCGGCTAGTAGAATCGGACAACATGCGCGAGACCGGCGTCGGGCTGGGGCAGCTGGTGTTGGCCCTGGATGCCGCCCTGGTCCGGCTGGTCGAGGCACCACGCGGGTTGGACCGCCCGGTGCGCTCCGCCGCGTTGATCGACTCCGACGATGTGCGGCTTGGGCTGGCGGTCAGCGCCGGCTCGGCCGACGTGTTCTTCCTGCTCGGCATTTCCGACGCCGACGCACTGAGATGGCTGGACCGGCAGGTCGCCGCGCACGGCTCCCCCGCGGCGATCTTCGTCAAGCAACCGTCCGAGGCCGTCGTCACCCGCGCCGTCGAGGCGGGCGCGGCCGTCGTCGCCGTCGATCCCAAAGCCCGGTGGGAGCGGCTCTACCGGTTGGTCAACCACGTCTTCGAACACCGGCGAACCGACGCGGTCACCGATTCCGGCACGGATCTGTTCGCGCTCGCCCAGTCCATCGCCGACCGCACCCACGGCATGGTCAGCATCGAGGATGCGCAATCGCACGTGCTGGCCTACTCGGCGTCCAACGATGAGGCCGACGAGCTGCGGAGGCTGTCGATCCTGGGCCGGGCGGGCCCGCCCGAGCATCTGCAATGGATCGCCCAGTGGGGCATCTTCGACCGGCTCCGGGCGGCTGCCGACGTCGTGAGGGTCGACGAGCGGCCCGAGTTGGGGCTGCGGCCGCGGCTGGCGATCGGCATCCACCGGCAAGGCGCACCCGGATACGACGGCACCATCTGGCTGCAGCAGGGCACCCGGCCGCTGGCCGACGACGCCGAGGAGGTGCTGCGCGGCGCGGCGGTGCTGGCGGCCCGGATCATGGCCCGACTGGCTGCCCGGCCGTCGGCGCACTCGTTGGCCGTGCAGCAACTGCTCGGGCTGGCCGACGCCGACGACGCGGACGTCGCCGCGCTGGCCCGCGAGCTTCGCCTACCGCTCGACGGACGCGCCGCCGTGATCGGCTTTGTCGGCGCCGATGCCCAAGCTCGGGTTGCCGACGTACTGGCGTTGAGCGCCAGCGCTTTTCGCCCGGATGCGCAAGTGGCCGCCAACGGATCCCGGGTCTACGTCCTACTGCCGGACTCCGGGCGCACCGCCGCGGTGGTGTCGTGGATCCGCGGCACCATCGGCGCGCTGCGCGCCGAACTCGGACTGGACCTGCATGCGGTGATCGCCGCCCCGATCGCCGGGCTGGCCGCGGTCGCCGCCGCCCGCCGCGAGATCGACCGCGTCTTCGACAGCGCCGCACGCCACCCGGTGTTCGGTCAGGTCACCTCGCTGGCCGAGGCCCGCACCACGGTGCTGCTCGACGAGATCGTCACACTCGTCGCCGCCGATGCCCGCCTGGTGGATCCGCGGGTGCGCGGACTCCGGGACACCGAGCCGATTCTGGCCGAGACGCTGCGGGTGTATCTGGACAGCTTCGGCGACGTGGCGGCCGCCGCGGCGGCGCTGCATGTCCACCCCAACACCGTCCGCTACCGGGTACGCCGCCTTGAACAGGTACTTTCCACCTCACTGAGCGATCCCGACGTCCGGCTACTACTGTCACTAAGCCTGCGGGCAACCGCCTGATCGGCACCGTCAAGCAGCCGCGCCGCAGTTGTCGAGAAATTTTTTGACGAACCTGGTAACACTGTTGCATCTGTTGCCGATGAGGCTTTTGTCATGACTGGCTGTGAGGCCCGTCACGACACCAGAAACCTCGGTGAACCGGGCCCCCCGATCACCGTCGAACCACTGAGCACAAGGGGTCAGCATGAAATACGTGGGTCGAGTGCTGGTGGCGATGATCGCCGCCGTCGCGGCGTTGTTCGTCGGGACAGGCACCTCGCACGCAGGTTTGGATAACGAGCTGAGTCTGGTTGACGGCGGTGGCCGCACGATGACGGTTCAGCAGTGGGACACCTTCCTCAATGGTGTGTTCCCCCTGGACCGCAACCGGCTCACCCGTGAGTGGTTCCACTCCGGCAAGGCCGTCTACAGCGTGGTTGGCCCGGGTGCCGATGAGTTCGCGGGCACCTTGGAGCTGGGCTACCAGGTCGGCTTCCCGTGGTCACTCGGTGTGGGTATCAACTTCAGCTACACCACCCCCAACATCCTGCTCGACGATGTGAGCATCTCGCCGACCAACTTCAACCCGCTGGGCTCGGTGATCACCCCGAACCTGTTCCCGGGTGTGTCGATCAGCGCCGACCTGGGCAACGGCCCCGGTATCCAGGAAGTCGCCACCTTCTCCGTCGACGTCTCGGGCCCCAACGGCTCGGTCGCGGTGGCCAACGCCCACGGCACCGTCACCGGCGCCGCCGGCGGCGTGCTGCTGCGGCCCTTCGCCCGCCTGATCTCCAAGGCCGGCGACAGCGTCACCACCTACGGCGAACCCTGGAACATGAACTGACGGTTCGTCTCTGACCCCCGCTTGGGTGGAGCGGCTGGCTCAGGCCAGCCGCTCCGCCGCGGCGGCGATACGTTCGTCCGTCGCGGTCAGAGCCACCCGAACGTGCTGAGCGCCCCGGGCCCCGTAGAACTCGCCGGGGGCGACGAGGATGCCACGCTCGGCCAGCCACGCCAGCGTCGTCCGGCACGGTTCGCCCCGAGTGGCCCACAGATACAGACCCGCCTCGGAGTGGTCGACAGTGAAGCCCGCCGACCGCATCGCGGCCAGCATGACCTCGCGGCGGCGCGCATAGCGCTGCCGCTGTTCGAGTTCATGGGCATCGTCGTCGAGAGCGGCCACCATCGCCGCCTGGATGGGGCCCGGCACCATCATCCCGGCGTGCTTGCGCACCTCTAGCAGCTCGGCGACGACCTCGGGATCCCCGGCGACGAACCCGGCGCGATATCCCGCCAGCGACGAGCTCTTCGACAGCGAGTGCACGGCCAGTAGACCGGTGTGGTCGCCGTCGCTGACCGAGGGATGCAGCACCGAGGTCGGCTCTTCTTCCCAGGCCAGTCCCAGATAGCACTCGTCGGACACCACGAGCGTGCCGCGCTCGCGGGCCCACTCGACGACCTTGCGGAGGTGGTCGCGGCCCAGCACCTTGCCGGTCGGGTTGCTCGGCGAGTTGATGAACACGACGGCGGGCGACTCCGGGCCGAGTTGGGTCACCGAGTCGGCCGGGATGACGCGTGCGCCGGCCAGCCGCGCAGCGACGTCGTAGGTCGGATAGGCCAGCTCAGGAACGACGACCAAGTCGTCGGCGCCCAAGCCCAGCAGAGTCGGGAGCCAGGCGATCAGCTCCTTGGTGCCGATCACCGGCAGGACGGCCCGCTCGGGCAGTCCGGTGATGCCGTAGCGGCGATCCAGCGCGGCCACCGCCGAGGCCCGCAGAGCGGGCGTGCCGGCCGTGGTCGGATAACCCGGTGCCGAACTGGCCGCGGCCAAGGCGGCACGGATGACCTCGGCTACGTCATCTACGGGGGTGCCCACCGACAGGTCGACGATGCCGCCCGGGTGGGCCCGCGCGGTGGCCGTCACCTCGGCGAGGGTGTCCCACGGGAAAACCGGCAGCGTCCGGGAGACCGGACGCTGCCGTACGCGCAATGGGACGCGAGCCGTCAGTCCTCTTCCTTCGGCGGCAGATCCTTGACCACCTGCGGGTCGTTGTCGGTCTGGCCGACCTTGGAGGCACCGCCCGGCGAACCGAGTTCAGCGAAGAAGTCGGCGTTGATCTGGGTGTACTGCGACCACTGATCCGGGACGTCGTCCTCGTAGTAGATCGCCTCGACGGGGCAGACCGGCTCGCACGCGCCGCAGTCGACGCACTCGTCGGGGTGGATGAACAACATGCGCGCGCCCTCGTAGATGCAGTCGACCGGGCACTCCTCAATACATGCCTTGTCCTTGATGTCGACGCAGGGTTCGGCGATCACGTACGTCACTTGAGGTTCTCCTCGGTCTGCTCTATTCGGTGTGGCTGTAGGTACCGCAGGGCTACTGGGAACGCCTAGTATCCGATGCCGGTGACCGGATAGCCGACTCAGTGTGCCCTAACTTGTCGGCCATCGGAGCATCGGTCCACACAAGGTGTTCCGCGCGGTTACTGATACTAGACGTCTCGTATATTAGCGAGCTATACCCGCCACGGCCGCGACGACACCGCGGGCCGAGTCAACGGGTGAAAAACGTCGGCCGTCAGGCCGCAAGATCCGCGTAGGTCGTGGTGCGCTGGCGGGCCGGGCGGCCGATGCCCGCGGCGATGGCCACCAATTCCTCCACGGACTTGGCCGAGCCGTTCTCCGAACCGGCCATCCGCGAGATGGTCTCCTCCATCAGCGTGCCGCCCAGATCATTGGCGCCGCCCTGCAGCATCACCTGGGTGCGCTCGATCCCCAACTTCACCCACGACGTCTGGATGTGGGAGATCCTGCCGTGCAGCATGAGCCGGGCGAGTGCGTGCACGGCCCGGTTGTCCCGGTGCGTCGGCCCGGGACGCGCACCACCCGCCAGATACAACGGCGAGGACTGATGCACGAACGGCAGCGGCACGAACTCGGTGAATCCGCCGGTGCGGTCCTGGATTCCGCGCAGCACGTTGAGATGCCCGACCCAGTGCTTCGGGGTGTCGACGTGGCCGTACATCATCGTCGAGCTCGACCGCAGCCCCACCTCGTGCGCGGTGGTCACCACGTCGATCCACTCCGAGGTCGGCAATTTGCCCTTGGTCAGGACCCAGCGCACCTCGTCGTCGAGAATCTCGGCGGCGGTGCCGGGGATGGAGCCCAGGCCGGCCTCACGCAACGCAGTCAGCCACTCACGCACCGACAACCCGCTGCGGGTGACGCCGTTGGCGATCTCCATCGGCGAGAATGCATGCACGTGCATCGAGGGCACCCGGGCCTTGACCGCCCGCACCAGATCGGCGTAACCGGTGACGGGCAGTTCGGGATCGATCCCGCCCTGCATGCACACCTCGGTGGCGCCGGCGACATGCGCTTCCCAGGCACGGTCGGCGACCTCGGACGTGGACAGCGAGTACGCGTCGGCGTCGCCCTTGCGCTGGGCGAACGCACAGAACCGGCAGCCGGTGTAGCAGATGTTGGTGAAGTTGATGTTCCGGTTCACCACGTAGGTGACGTCGTCGCCGACCGCCTCCCGGCGCAGCGAATCAGCAAGGGCCGCAACGGCATCCAGGGCCGGGCCGTCGGCAGTGGCCAAGGCCAGGTACTCGTCGTCGCTGCAGCCGCCCGGGTTGCGCTCGGCCGACCGCAACGCGGCCAGCACATCGGTGTCGATGCGCTCGGGCGCCCGCGCCGCCAGCTCGGAGACCTTCTCCCGGATGGACTCCCAGTCGCCAAACGCGCTACCCAGATCGCTGCGCGTCTCGGTCAACCGGCCCTCGGTGTCGATGGCGGCGTGAAGATCAGTGCGCCCCAACGACTCCGACGCCTCGTCCGGCTCCTGCCAGGGACGGCCCACCGGCTTGACATCCAACGCCCATCCGGTGTCGGGATCGGCCAGCGCATCCACATGCCCGCGCACCCGTGGATCAATCCACGCCGCTCCCGCCTGGACGTACGACGGCTGTGCGGTAAGTCGTTCCACCAGTTCATAACCCGCCGCGGCAGTCACCTCGGCCAGGTCGTCCAGGGCCGGCCACGGCCGTTCCGGGTTGACGTGATCGGGGGTCAGCGGCGATACGCCGCCCCAGTCGTCGACGCCCGCCGCGGCCAGCGCCAGGCACTCGTCACGGGACACCAGATTCGGCGGTGCCTGAATGCGCATCTTTGGGCCGAGCACGAGGCGGCTCACCGCGATGGTGGCCAGGAAGTCGTCGATGCCGGCATCGGGCACCGTAGCCATCGCGGTGTGGTCCTTGGCCCGGAAGTTCTGCACGATCACTTCCTGAACGTGTCCGAACTCCTTGTGCGAGCGGCGAATCGCGTGCATGGTCTCGGCGCGCTCGGTCAGGGTTTCCCCGATGCCGACGAGCAGACCGGTCGTGAAGGGAACCGAAAGCCTGCCGGCGTCATCCAATGTGCGCAGCCGCACCGCCGGATCTTTGTCCGGGCTGCCGTAGTGCGCCAGACCCTTGGTCTCGAACAGCCGCCGCGACGTGGTCTCCAGCATCATGCCCATCGACGGGGCCACCGGCTTGAGCCGCGACAGCTCGGTCCAGCTCATCACGCCGGGATTCAGGTGCGGCAGCAGGCCGGTCTCCTCGAGCACCCGGATCGCCATCGCGCGCACGTAATCCAGTGTGGAGTCATAACCCCGCTCGTCCAGCCACTGCTTGGCCTCGCCCCAGCGGGCCTCCGGCCGGTCGCCGAGGGTGAAAAGTGCTTCCTTGCAACCCAACTCCGCGCCGCGGCGCGCGACGTCGAGGATCTCGTCGGGCTCCATGAACATGCCTTTGCCCTCTGCGCGCAACTTGCCGGGCACCGTGACGAACGTGCAGTAGTGGCAGGTGTCGCGGCACAGATGCGTCACCGGGATGAACACCTTGCGCGAATACGTCACCGGCAAGCGCCCGCCGGGGCCTCGTCGGCCGGCCGATTCCAGGCCGGCGTCGCGCACCCGCGCCGCGCTGGCGCACAGATCGGCGAGGTCGTCACCGCGGGCGGTCATCGCAATCGCCGCCTCATCGACGTTGAGCGCGACACCGTCTCGCGCCCGACGCAGGACGCGTCTCAGCGCGGCAGGAGAGGGAGCATCAGTCCGCGGTGGAACCACCGGTGTGGGCAGCGGACTAGTTGGCTGCGAGTTCAGGGCCACTCCCCGGTAACCGTCGACAGCAGTGAAATCATCCGCGCGTCCCACAATCTGAAACTCGGGTGACTGACATGCTGCACACAGTAGTCCTCGCAGTTGGCAGCGCGGCCCGGCCCGTCGACCCCTCTCGGTGATCGGGACACGACGGCAAAATATGTAACGCTGACGCGTGCGCAACGTAGATTGTCAGTATTAGCTGTATCTGAAAGCAGGGGGTTCGCCATGACCGTGTCCGTCCGCGCCTATCTGACCGCCGGCATGGCGGCAGCGGTCGTCGGCGCCGCCGCGATTGCGCCCGCGCAGCCATCGACTCCCAGCTCGGTCTCGGCTCACTCGCTGCGCCTGTCGGCCGCGGTTCAGCCGCTGGTCAGTCAGGTCAACGCCGTCGCGGCAACGCTTGGCCAGGCCGACGGGGTCACGACGGCGCAGCAACCCCGAGCTCAAGCCTCGGCGACCGCCAACAACAATGCGTCGGACGCCATCGACTCGGCCTACAACGTGATCATGTACTGGGCCAACTACTGGGCCAACGACCTTGGCCCATATTTACTGGGCTGGGTCCCGTTCGGCTATCTCATCAGCGACCAGATCCAGATTTGGTTCAACACCTTCACCGTGCCGGTATCCGCCAGCTTCGTCTATGACTTTCTCGACCCGGTGGTCAACGACTTCTGGAACCCCACCGTGTGGCGCGACGGCCTGACCGCGCTCGCACAGACCACCTGGAACAGCTTCGGCGCCACGGTGAACCAAGAGATCGCCTACGTCATCAGCTTGCAGTGGTTCCCGATCCCCCTTCCACCGCTGCCGCCGCTGCCGTTCGCCGCTCTCAAGACACCCGCGGCCGCGGCCAGCGCTGACACCACCGCCGCGGCGAAGACCGAGACGACGACTGCACAGTCCGGCGTCGGCCACTCGGGCCGTCTGCAGGTGGCCAAGGAGCCCACCGACGCGGTCGACGACGCGACCGTCACCACGGACACCGTCACGACGGCATCGCAGGACGCAGTGACCCCGAAGGCCGCCGCCGCCACAAAGGGCACCACGTCCGCGAAGGCCGAGAGCACCGCGACGTCAGGCAAGGGCGGCACGGCCAAGTCGGGCACCGACACCGGCAAGAAGAAGTCGACGGCCGGCTCGGCGCGCACCAAGGGCGAGAAGTCCGCCAAGGGCGATAGCTAGCGGGTGCGCCGCCACAGGAAGATCGCGGGCGGCGTCGCACCCAGGGCGAGGAAGAACAGCACGGAGTAGGCCATCACGCCCGGGCCGCCGAACACGATGTCACTGCCCGGGCCGCCCAGCGTCAGCACGGCGACGGTGACCAGCCACGTCAGTAGCGGCAGCGCGCTGAGCCGGGGGGACTCCGTCCAGTACGCGGCCGCCCACACCAGGGCCAGGTTCACCAATCCACTGATCAGCGCGCTGATCGGCAGGGGAAAGCCGCCGACGTAGAGCGGCAGAAGTAGTGCCCCTGCGACCGCCGAGATGACACCGTCGACGGCCAGCAGGGCGAGCACCACCGTGCGGATGGCCGGGTCGGTCGCGCCTGGGTCCTCGGTGACCTCGACGGAACGTTTGGTGGCGGTCAGGTCGGGATGCTGTCGAGCAGCGACACCAACGAGCCGACCACCCACTGGAAGTTGTCGGCCCGGTCCTGCCAATGCTGCAGGTTGGGATCGAGATCGGGGTCCATGGCCGTCCCTTCGTCGCACGAGCACGCCAAGCCTACCCCGCGAGGCCTTGCTTGAACCTACTCCCCGAACCCGAGTCCAGCCAGAAGGTCAGTCTCCCAACCACGCTCGTTCGTCGGTCCCGCGGTGCCGTTGATGAGCACGTAATGCTCGGACGCCAGCACGGGCAGTACGAGCTTGTTGGACAACGTGAATGCGCGCCGGGTCGGACCGACCAGCATCTGCGTGGCGTGTGCGGCGATAGCGTCGACCTTGGCCTCGATGTGCTCGGGCGCATCCACGATCGCGGTGATCTTGTCGTCGGGGAAACCGAATTCGACATCCGCGGGCGGCATGATCCAGTCGGCCAGTACGTCGTCGGGACCGAGCGCGTTGACCCCGTCGCGAAAAGCGCTGGCGCCGATGACAGCCCAGTAGAACTTCGGCACCGTCCAGGTCGCGGCGGCGACGGCGGCGGTGGTGATCCTGTGGGTCTGTATGTGGTCCGGGTGGCCGTAGCCGCCGTCGGGGTCATAGGTGGCGACGACGTGCGGGCGCAGTTCGTCGATGATGTCGGCCAGGAGGCCGGCCGCTTCGTCGACGTCGGCGTCGACGAACTTGGTGTGCTTACGCGCCGGGGTCCCGGGCATCCCCGAGTCGCGCCACTTGCCTGCCCCGCCCAGGAACCGCGGCGCCGACACGCCCAGCGCCTGCAGCGCCGCCGTCAGTTCACCGATCCGGTAGCCGCCGAGCTGGTCGGCTTCGTCGACCCCGAGCCGCAGCCAACGCTCGTCGATGATCTCGCCCTCTTCACCGAGGGTGCAGGTGACGACGGTGACGTCAGCGCCGCGCTGCACGTAGCGAGCGATGGTGACGGCGTTGTTCATCGTCTCGTCGTCGGGATGGGCGTGCACGAACAACAACCGCGGGGTCTCCTGCTCAGCCACGAGCGTCACCCTACCGCCGCAAGTGACATAGATTCGGCGCGTGAAGCGCCGCGACCTGGAGTTCGGCTGCGCGGTCCTGGCGATCGGACTGCTGGCCGGGCTTGCCGGCGCCGCGACCACACTGCTGCTGCACGCCGTCGAACACCTCACGTTTCACTACAGCTTCGGGACGCTGCTGGACGGCGTCACCGGGTCGAGCCCGGTGCGCCGCGCGATCGGCCCGACCGTCGGCGGCGCACTGGCCGGTCTGTGCTGGTGGTTGCTGCGGCGGCGGACCCGGGTGCCGTCGCTGACCGACGCGATCAGTGCACCTGGCCCGTTGCCGCGGCTGGCGTTGTCACTCGACGCCGGCATCCAAGTTCTGCTGGTCGGCGCCGGTGCTTCGTTGGGCCGGGAGGGGGCACCCCGTCAGTTCGCCGCCGCGCTCGGTGATCTGGGCACCTCGAGGTGGGCTCTGACCGCGGGTGACCGCCGGATCCTGTTGGGCTGTGCGGCCGGTGCGGGTTTGGCGGCGGTATATAGCGTGCCGATGGGGGGCGCCCTGTTCGCGATCCAGATCGTGCTGAGCAGTTGGAGTCTGCGTGCGGTCGGCACCGCGATGATCACCTCGAGCATCGCGGTGGCCGTGGCCGCCCCGGTCACCCACCTCGAGGTGCCGCTGCACTGGCCCAATCCCGAATTGTCTTATCTACTCGCCGGATTCGCCGTCCTGATCTCGCCGCTGGCGCTGGCGGTCGGTCGCGGCTTCAACCGGCTGATGAGCTACGCCAAATCCCACCGCGTCGGCGACTCGTGGCTGCTGATTCCCGCCATCGCCGCCGCCGGGTTGTTGGTCGGTGTGCTCTCGCATTGGTGGCCCGAACTGCCGGGCAACGGCAAGAGCGTGTTGACCGTCAGCGTCGCGTCCGGTCTGACGCTGGCCTCGGCCACCGCCATCCTGCTTCTGAAGCCGTTGGTGACCGCGGTGTTCCTGCGCGCGGGCGCGGTCGGCGGCATGCTCACTCCCGCGTTGGCCACCGGCGCCGCGATGGGCTCGGTCCTTGCCCTGGCACTGAATACCTGGACGCCGGTGACGGTGAGCGTGCCTGCGGTGTCGCTGGCCTGCGCTGCGGGCGTACTGGCCATCACGCAGGGTGCCCCCGCGTGGGCGGCACTGTTCGTGTGGGAGTTGGCCCGCCCGCCGTGGTGGCTGTTGATCGTCTTCGCCGCCGCCGCGTACTCGGCCAGTCTGCTCGACGGATTCCTGAAGCGGCGCCGAGAAATTCAGGTGAACTCCCCACCCGGACACTGACAATTGCGACCGCATCCGGTAGAAGGACTCAGGTGGAGAACTTGCCGCTTCCCCCGACCGCAGGCACATCGCTTCAGCGCGCCATGACGCGCCGGCTGTTGCGGCGGTCGGTCGCCACCGGTGAGATCAGTCTGCCCGCCGTGCCCGGCATGCTCGAGGCGTATGTGACCATGTGCGCCAACCTTTTCGGCACCCTCGGCAGCGAGTTCAGCCCCGAGCAGATCGACGAACTCCGCGGGATCCTGCACGCCCAGCTGACCGAGGCGTTCACCGCCTCCCCGCGCTCGGAGATCGTCATCTCCTACAGCGCTCCGGTGGGGACGGTGTTGAACTACCACGTGAAGAGCCGGTGGTGGACGGTCGAAGGCGCCTACGAGAACTGGATCGCCACCCGCGAACCGCCCTTGTTCGGTTCGGAGCCCGACGCACGGGTGTGGTCACTGTCCACCGAGGCGGCCGATCCACGCTCCTTCCCGATCCTGGATCTGGGTGCCGGAACCGGGCGCAACGCGCTCGCCCTGGCGCGGCGCGGCCATCCGGTCGACGTGGTGGAGATGACGGCCTCGTTCGCCGAGAGCATTCGCGCCGCCGCGCAGAGCGAGTCGCTGCCCGTTCGGGTCTTGCAGCGCGACATCTTCGCGACGACCGACGACCTGCGCAGCGACTACCGCTTGATTTTGCTGTCGGAGGTGGTGTCGGACTTCCGGTCGACGGATCAGCTACGCGGGATCTTCGACCTGGCCTCGCGGTGCCTGGCGCCGGACGGCCGCCTGGTGTTCAACGCGTTCGTCGCGCACCGCGACTACACCCCCGACGACGCGGCACTGCAGCTCGGCCAGCAGTGCTACACCACGATCTTCACCCAGCCCCAGATGGCCGATGCCCTGGCCGGGTTTCCGCTGGCCCTGGTGTCGGACATGTCGGTCTATGACTACGAGAAGAACCATCTGCCGGCCGGGACGTGGCCGCCGACGAGCTGGTATGCCGAGTGGGTCAGCGGACAGGACGTCTTCGACGTCCCCCGCGACGAACGCCCCATCGAAATGCGCTGGCTGGTGTACGAGAGATCGGACTCGACGCCCGAGTGACGCACGAAAATTAGCCGGTATCTGCGTATGCAAATTTCCTTAGCTGCGCTTAAGGTGCCGTGGTCAACTAAATGGGTTGCCGCCCAAGCGATTTGTGCCCCCACCTCGAGATATGGGAATTTTCGCTAAAAAAAATTCTCAGGCGGCGTCTTTACCCTTATCAGCCTATTCTCAGGTATCGTGCTCGTAGCCGGTGCCGCAAACACGGGATAGGGAGACGGCATGCGACGGGCATTGGGGCCAGTCCTTACTACAGGAGTGGCACTCGTGGCGGCGACTGTGGTCGTGGCCAATCCCCTCGCGCCTCCGTCCAGGGACATGCAGATCTCGACCACGCAGCTCTCGACGAGCCCCGATCTACTCAGCCCGTCCGACAAATCCCTGCTCAGCGCACTGACGCCGAAGGTCGGCATCTCGGATATCGGCCCTGCGCTCGCGCAAATTCTGGCTGCGCTCGCCGCCGACGCCGACCGCATCAGCCGCGAGGTCAGCTCGGCGATCAGCCCCGAAGTGCCGGCGGTCGCGGCCATGCCCGAGCAAACTGCCTCCCGTCCGGGGCCCATCGCGGCGACATTCCTCGAGTCGGCCAATGCCACTCCCGCACCGTCGACCAACTTCGCCTCCGACGTGGCCAGCTCCGACGTCGTGCAGGCACTCAATGGCCTGGTCCTGGACACGTCGTACCTAGGTGGAAAGGTTGTCGAGGCGGCGTACGCCGTCGTCGACGTCATCATCCAGGTGCCCCAGTTTGTCATCAGCGCCGCTCTGGACCTGCTCGCCGGCGACATCGCGGGCGCGATCGACACCGTCAAATCCGCGATCCGCGCGTTCTGGGGACCGGGACTGATCATTCTCGACGGCATCAGGGACGTCCTGTACGGCCGACGCCCCCCGGCCATCCCGGCACCCGCCTCGCTAAAGAGCCTGGTTGCGTCCGCCACCGCCAGTTCCGGCACCGAGACCAAGCCGCCCGCGACGGACCCGTCGACCGACACCACGACGCCAACGACCTCGTCGGGCGGGGGCAACAAGGCCGATTCCGCGCGTAAGCGCGACACCGCGCCGTCGGCCGCAAGCCTGAAGCCGAGCGCGTCCAAGTCGGCAAACTCCGACAGCGACACCGCGACCTCCACCAAGGGAGCTGGCAGCAGCAAGCCGACAACGGGCACGTCACGCTCCAAGGCGGGATCGGCCCGGAACTCGAAGAGCTCGTCGAGCGCCAGTTCGTCGTCCGACTGACGCGGTTCCCACCGGTGAAGTGGTTCACCGCTCAAGCAACCCGTGCCAGATTGCTCAACTGGCCGTTTATCAGTTTGCTGTCCGGTAAGTTTCGCCTGGTCGCTACACCTCGGTGAAGGAGCCAGAAATGCCTGCCGCTGTCACCTCGCTCTATAAGACGACTGTCGCACTAGCCGGAGCGGGCGTCATCGCCGTCAGCCCGCTGATACCCAGCCACACCGCGCCCATCGCCTCGGTGCATCTACCCCAGATCCAGCTCACCGACCTGACCGTTCCGGCGTTCGGCGCCATCCCCTACCAGATCGGCATCAACGTGCTCGGCGACATCATCGCCGCCGCGCCGATCCTGATCGGCAGCACCGACCAGTGTGCGACCTTCTGCCTCGGGCCGAACACCCCGGCGCCCGCCCCGACCTACGCGCCCTTCACCGGGTGGGGCCTGATCGGGCTGGGCAAGGGACTGATCAGCAGCCCGGCCGCGTTCGTCGCGACACTGCAGGGCGGTGGGGACGTCGCGCAAGCGCTCGGTGTCGCACTGCTGGCCATCCAGGTGCCGATCACCAACACCTTCAGCCTGCTGACCGCATCGCGCATCCCCTTCGGCGGCTTCGAATTACAGGCCACTCTCCAACGGACCTTCACCGCATCTCAGGACGCACTGGTCGCGGGGTATCAGATCGTCACCCAGGCGCTGGTGCAAGGCCCGCTGACGGTGCTCGGCGGCGCCGTGGCCGGGGCGACAGCCTTTGCCGCGACACTCGCCCAGACCGGCGATGTCGCCGCCGCGTTCACTGCAGGCCGGGCGCCGATCCAGCAGGCCGTCACCGCCGCGGTATCCGACCTCACCTTCAAGATCGACACCGGGCGCGCGCGGGTCTACGCCGACCTCACCGCCGGGCCGTCCGTCACGACGTCCCCGATCCCCACGGTTCCGGCGCCGACCGCGGCCGCCTCCCGCCTGGCCAAGACGACGAAGCCGACGAAAGCCGCCGCCGGCAGCGGCACGTCGACGGCGAAGAAGAGTGGCGTCGCCGGCTCGAAACGACCGCACAAGGCCGCCGCCGGCGGGTAGGACTACTGCGCAGCTTTGGCCCAGCGGCCCGCGTCACCGACGATGCCGACCGGCACCGCCCCGGTGAGGCTGACGTTCTGCACGCTGGGGCCGACCGCGACGATCGTGGTGTCCTGCAGGATCGGCAGGACCGCCGACAGATTCCACAACCGCGGTTCGACAAGATTGATGACATCGTCGATCTTGGCCGAACCATCAAGGGCCGCTTCGATATTCGGCTGAATGCTGCGATCGCAGATGCCGGTGAGGTTCGACGGAGCCTGCACCAGCGCGCCGGACTCCGGGGCGGGCGGCGGCGGGGTCGTCGGCGTCATGGTGGTGGTGCTGGGCGAGGGACTCGGCGGGGCCGTGGGTGACGGGCTGGCCGTCGTGCTGGTCGGTGCGGCCGTCGACACCGCCGTCGCCTCCAGGGCCGGGCAGCCGTAGCGCGACGCAAGCGAGGTGGCCAGGTCACCGCCCGCGGCATGCCAGCCGACGATCGCGTCGACCCGGTTGTTCACCAGCGCATCGCCGTAGAGCACCGGCGGGTCCAGCGGCAGCACGGTCGCGGCGATCCCGACACTGCGCAGCTGATCGGCCGCGGTGTTGGCGACTGCCACCGCCGTCGGGTCGTTGGCTGCCACACCGACCACCAGCGACAGGATCTCGCCATCCCTGCTGACCCGGCCGCGGGTGATCTCCGGCGGTCCCGGCTGCGGCGTCGGGGTGCGCGAGCCCGCCGAGGGCGGCGAGGGCACCGGCGATTCGGTGGGTGTGCGGTCGATCTGGAAGCCGACCTGCTCGAGCAGTTCCAGCGAGCGCTGCTTGCCCAGCGCCGGCGGCGCGGTGGGCACATAGCCCGGATCGCTCGGCGCGCGCACCTGAGCCTGGGCCAGGGTGACGGTGTTATCGCTACCGGCGCCCACCGCGGCCAGCAGGTCGACGTCGAGTAGACCCAGAATCGCTTTGCGCACAGCGGGATCCGCGAGTTTGGGCTCCTGCGCCCGCAGGGTCAGCTGCATGACGCGCGGCGTGACGATCCGCGCGGTGCGCACATCCGGGATGGCCGACAGTTGCGCGAACGCCGCCGCGCCGCCGTGGACCTGTGCCACCTGGGTGTCGCCGTTGCGGATCGAATCGGCCAGTGCGGCGGGAGCACCCGCACGGCGGAACAGGATCTGGTCGGGATGGGCGGGCGGTCCCCAAAACCGGTCGTTGCGGGCCAGCAGGATCTCGTCGCGTTGGGGGTCGATGTTGTCCACCCGGAACTGGCCCGCGGTCACCGGCAGGGCTCGGGCCAGACCGGCCGGGAAGCCGCCGGGCACGTCCTTGACGATGTGGGCCGGCAGCAGGTCATTGAACAGTTCCCGCCAGGCCGGGTACGGCTGGGCGAAGGTGACCACCGCGGTCTTGCCACCCTCGATCGACTGGACGCCGGTGATCAGGTCGTAGCCCGCGGGGTCGACGACACCGGGCTGGCTGACCATCTGGCGCCACAGGTACCAGAAGTCGTCCGCGGCGATCGGCGCGTTGTCGGTCCACGACGCTTCCGGGCGGATCTTGTAGGTGACGGTGAACGGGTTCTGGTTGGTCACCTCCGCCGAGACCAGCAGGGTGGGGTCCATCTCCCAGCGCGAGCCGGTCGGCGTGGCCGGATCCGGGATCGGGCGGAACGAACTGGGCAGCACCAGCGAGCTGATGGCGGCGTTGACCGGCGACTGATCAGAGAGCAGATGCGGGTTGAACCCGGCGCCGATCGAATCGATGCCCATGATGATCTGGGTGGGCCGGGCCGGTGGCGGCGGCGGCGCGTTCGTCGTCTCGGTGCTCTGCGGAGCCGGGGGCGGGGAGACGGTACAGGCGGCCGTGACCAGCACGGACAGCAGCACAGCCAAGGCTTGAACGCTGCGTAGTCCGGTCGGCACGCCCATCAGAGTAGCGATAGGTCCGCGTCAGCCCCTGGCCTTGGCGCGGGCCTTCGCACGCGCGCGCAGGGTGGAGTCGAGTTCTACCTTGCGCACCCGCACGATCTCCGGCGTCACCTCGACACACTCGTCCTCGGCGCAGAACTCCATGGCCTGTTCCAGACCGAGTTCCAGCGGGCGGGCGAGCGTCTCCATCACGTCCGCGGTGGAGGACCGCATGTTCGTGAGCTTCTTCTCACGGGTGATGTTGATGTCGAGGTCCTCGGCGCGCGGGTTGATCCCGACGACCTGTCCCTCGTAGGTGTCCTGCCCGGGTTCGACGAAGAACTGGCCGCGGTCGGACAGCTGGATCATCGCGAACGGGGTGATCTGGCCGGAACGGTCACTCACCAGCGAGCCGGTGTGCCGGGCCCGGATCTCCCCCGCCCACGGGCGGTAGCCGTCGAATACCGCGTTGGCGATGCCGGTGCCGCGAGTCAGTGTCAGGAAGTCGGTGCGGAAGCCGATGAGCCCACGGCTGGGGACGATGAAGTCCATCCGCACCCAGCCGGCGGCGTGGTTGGTCATCTCTTCCATGCGGCCCTTGCGCGCGGCCATCAACTGGGTGATGGCGCCGACGAACTCCTCGGGGCAGTCGATCGTCATCGCCTCGAACGGCTCGTGCAGCTTGCCGTCGATGGTTCGGGTGACCACCTGCGGCTTGCCGACGGTCAGCTCGAAGCCTTCGCGGCGCATCTGCTCGACGAGCACCGCCAACGCCAGCTCGCCGCGGCCCTGTACCTCCCAGGCATCCGGGCGACCGACGTCGACGACCTTGATCGAGACGTTGCCGACGAGTTCAGAATCCAAGCGGCTCTTGACCATTCGCGCGGTCAACTTGTGACCGGACACCTTGCCCGCCAGCGGCGAGGTGTTGGTGCCGATGGTCACCGAGATCGCCGGTTCGTCGACGGTGATCCGGGGCAGCGCATGCGCATGGTCGGGGTCGGCCAGGGTGTCGCCGATCATGATCTCGGGGATACCGGCCACGGCGACGATGTCGCCGGCGACGGCCTCCTCGGTCGGGGTGCGTTCGACGCCCTCGGTGACGAGCAGTTCAGTGATCTTCGCGTTCGTGATGACCGGGTGGCCGTCGACCTCACGCATCCAGGCCACCTGCTGGCCCTTCTTGATGCGGCCCTTGTAGATGCGGATCAGCGCGAGCCGGCCCAGGAATGCCGACGCGTCGAGGTTGGTCACCAGCGCCTGCAGCGGCGCCTCGGGATCGCCCTGCGGCGGCGGAATGTGCTCGAGCAGGACGTCGAACAGCGGGTCGAGGTTCTCGCCGTCGGGGTTCTCGCCGTTGGCGGGCTGGGTGGTGCTGGCGATGCCGGCGCGGCCCGAGGCGTACAGCGTCGGCAGGTCGAGCGCCTTCTCGGCGGCGGCCTGCGCTTCCTCGTCGAGGTCGGAGGCGACGTCAAGCAGCAGGTCGTGGCTTTCCTCGACGACCTCGGCGATTCGGGCGTCGGGCCGGTCGGTCTTGTTGACCACCAGGATCACCGGCAGGTGCGCGGCGAGCGCCTTGCGCAGTACGAAGCGGGTCTGGGGCAGCGGACCCTCGGAGGCGTCGACCAGCAGCAGCACGCCGTCGACCATCGACAGGCCGCGTTCCACCTCACCGCCGAAGTCGGCGTGCCCGGGGGTGTCGATGACGTTGATCACAGTCGTCGAGCCGTCGGCGTTCTTGCGGTGCACGGCGGTGTTCTTCGCCAGGATCGTGATGCCCTTTTCCTTCTCCAGATCACCGGAGTCCATCAGGCGTTCGACGGCGTCGTCACCACGATGGTGCAGGGCACCGGACTGCCGCAGCATGGCGTCCACCAGCGTTGTCTTGCCATGGTCCACGTGCGCGACGATGGCGACATTGCGGAAGTCCTGGTTATTCACGTACCTGATTCTGGCAGCGCAGGTGCCCTTTTGCGAAAACGAGGAAGCACCAGCAGCGCCGCACCGAGGAAACACAGCGCTCCCAGGAAGGTGCCGAGATTGGCCACCAGTGCGTCCTCGGTGATCCCGGTGCGCCGCACAAAAGCGCCGATGGCGGAGACGCCGAAGGCGATGGAGCCGATCATGTTGATCCACTCGGCCTGCCAGTCCCGCGAGCCCAGCGCGATCAGACCGACCGCGATGGTGGCCGCCGCCACACCCAGCGCCGCACTGACCAGGAACGCGATGGACCCCATGGCGTCGGGCGCCCACACGTAGTGGCGGCGCACGCCGATCGCATGGGCCCACACCGCGGCGCCGGTGCTGATGTTGAACAGTATGGTGCCGGCGAATTGAATTGCCGCCGAGAGCCATTCGAGCTTAGATGTCGGATTGGCCAACTTCAGTTGCATCCCGGCCGCTGCGGTGAAGAACCAGGAGCCGATGAAGCACAGCCAGTTCCCGGCGCCCGCGCCGGCGACGGCCGAGAAGCCGGGGACCGTCGCGGCGGCGAACAAGGCCGAGCCGATCGCGAACAGCCAGCATTGCCGCGAAAGTGTCGCCAGCGTCCCCATCCTGGGCATTCCAACAGGCATTCCACACCATTCGCAAACCTGGCGGAGTTACCGTGAATTCATACCGTCAAAGGAGGTTGACATGACGGTCTATGAGGTTCTCACCGTGGCCATCATCGTCGTGCTCGGGACGGCGGCGACCGCCGCCATCTATCTCGGGCTGCTCAACTGGATCGGCGCGGCCTACGTCGTGCGGTGTGCGGGGTGTCGCCACCTGACGGTCTCCGGGGATCGCCAGTCGCCGCAGACCTGTGCGCACTGCCGGCATCCGGTGCTGATGCATCCGGTGCACGCTGCGCATCACCCACGACAGTTCGCCGACGTGCGGGTAGCGGGCGACCGGCTGAAATATTAGGTATCCGCCCCGACGCCATGGTGGGGATTGCCATGACGCCGGGGCGGTGTGCGCGCCGGGCACGGCGCGCGGTCGATGCTGTGCGGCCCCGTTGGCTCTCCTCCGCGGGGGCCGCACAGAGATCATCAGGGCGGCTCAGCCCCACATCCCGGCAGCGCGGCGGTCGGCATCGGCCACGTCGGCCGCCCCGTCCCGAACGGCAACACCCAGACGCACCAGGATGTCGCGCAGTGCTGACGCCGACTGCTGCCACTGCGCTTGTTCGGCCTGGTACGCCATCGCGGCATCCCTGGTCCACACCTGCTGAAGCGGCGCGATCTGGCGGCTGAGATCGTCCAGCGCAGCGCCGAGTCGCGCCGACGTGCCCTGGATGTCGGCGAGCACCGCCGCATCGATCTCGGTGAAGTCGTACGAAAGGATGGGGTCCACGGTCCTGCTCCTCGGCTAAAGATCGGCGGTTACGGCGGCGATGCGCTGCGCATGCAGCTGCGCGGCCTCACGCAGTTGGTGTTCGTTGTTGCGGATCGTGTCGGCGATCCCGGCCAAGGCATGCGACAGCTTGGTCGACTCGGTGTTCCAGTTCGCCACCACGGTCTTGAATCGGGCGGCAGCCATCCCACCCCACACGGTCGGCGGCACCGCCTCCATCCGAGTGATGAAGCCGTGCAACAGAACCCGGATCTCGTCGTTGCGCGCGTCGGCGGCCGCAGCGACGGAGCGCATCAGATCGAAGTCGGTGCTCAGAGTCGTCACATGTGATCCTTCCAATCGAGTTATCCAGGCCTACAATGGTTTCGACGCTCATGGACCGCTTTTGGTTCCACTCAATTCCCGGGCAGATTCGATCGCCTGCTCGCACGGTTGGGTGATGGCGCCGGGCCGGCCATTCCCGTTCTGGCAGCCGATACTGATCCGAGTCGCTCCGTCGAGGATCACCGTCCAGTGGATCTCACGGGCGACGCGGAGTTCCCGATAGGTAACAGCCGGGCGTCCGCCACGACGGTCGGCGGGATTGAAGTCGACGAACACTCCCCCGGGTTGCTCGTTCAGCGCCGTGCGCAGCATGTCGGCGGTCTGCTTGAAAGCCTGTCCAGGAACATAGGATTGGGTGATATGCAAGGCGTCGCCCGGATCGGTCGGCGACGCGGCCTGGATGCGGCGGGAGCCGGGTCCGGCCGTGATACGGGTGACCACCCAATCCGGCGGGATCCGCACCGTGATGCGGCCCTCGACAACGGTAAGCGAGTTCGAGGGTGGGGACAGGGTGCGAGCCCGGGCGGCGGTGGCCCCGATCGCGCACAGGGTCAGCGCCATTCCCGTCGCCACGAGTACCGGCCCGCGCCGCCGCTTACGTTGGAGAGGTTCGACATGAGCCTTCGGCGCCGGCCTCGGCGCGCGGATACAGACCATCCGGGTCTCGACCCCGCGGTGCCGCAGAGCGGTCCGCACGCTGCGCGCGTACTCGGCCGAGCCGGGTACGGTCGGCGGCGCATCGATGAGAACTGCAGTGCCAGTCAGCGTCTCGACCATCCTGGCGAAGTCCGACGGATCGTGGCTGCGGCGCCGGATCAGGGGCACCCGCTGATCGATGGTGATGGCGACGAGGTCGTCGGCGATCTCGATGACGGTGGCCGCTTCACCATCTGCGAGCACCGTGGACCTGGGCTGTGCCTGCACCTCGGTGACCACGGCCGCTGCCGCGCCGACCACGGTGGCCACCCGGGCGTCACTCCACCAGGATGGGTGCACGAGAGTCACTGCTTCGCAGCCCTTTTCGAGGCTCGACGCGATGACGCTGCGCCACAGATCTGCCACCGCAACGGGTCGCTCGCGTAGCAGCACCACCGTGTCGTCGATGCCGTTCAGGGCTGCGGCGACCAGTTCGGGCTCCATCAGCGCCTGCCCGGGCGCGAGCCGCGTCACCGCCGCGGGGCCCACCTCCAGGACCGCGCCGGTCACGGTGGGCACCAGCCCACCTGAACCAGCTGTGCACCCGCCCGGCTTACGAACAGGCCGCGTCCCGGCGGCTGTACAGCCGCGCGATACGGGCCGGACAGTGGGCCCTCGTCCGGGCTGCCGCTCATCAGCAGCACGCTGCTGCCGCTGTCCCGCAGGTGCGCGAGCAGGGGTTCGAACATCGCCCGGGCCGATCCGGCGCAGCGCCGCGCGACGATCATGTGCAACCCGATGTCCGCGGCATGCGGCAGCAGGGCAAGCAGCGGACTCAACGCGTCCGGTGAGGTCGCGGCGACGACGTCGTAATCGTCGACCACGACGAAGATGTCGGGTCCGTGCCACCATGATCTATCCCTGAGCTGGGCGATCGGGGTGTCGGCGGTGGGAAGCCTGTCCTGTAGCACGGAAACCAGGTCGGGCAGCCGGTCGACGAGTCCGCGTTGGGAGAACGCGTAGTCGAGCAGATGGGGTGAATCGGCGATGTCGAGCAGGTCACGTCGGTAGTCGACGACGAACAACTGTGCGGGCCGGCCCAACGCGACGCGCACGATCTCCGCGCACAGTGTCCGTAGTGTGGCGCTCTTGCCGCATTCGCGATCGCCGAGAATCAACAGGTGCGCCTGCCGACCGAAATCGACTGCCACCGGGCAGAAGTCGTCTTCACCCACGCCGAGAAGGATGCGGTCGGGGTCGGCACGGGCCAGCTCGATCACCTCGCCGTGTTCGACGAGCACCGGCAGCAATCGGACCGCCGGCGCCCGCCATGGCCCATCGCAGTCAACCTCGACACCGTCCGGCGTGGCGATGAGGAAGTGGTTGCCTTCGCGGGTGATGCCCCGCCCGGGCACACCGACGGGAACCAGCGCCGCCTGCTTGCGATCCATTTCGGAGTCGATCGGATCACCGAGCCGGAGTTCGACTCTGGTCCCGACCTGATCCTTGAGGGCCGGTCGGATATCGGCCCAGCGACCGGCGGTGACGATCAGGTGCACTCCGAAGGACAGACCGCGAGTGACGATGCCCGTGATCACTGGCTCGAGATCCGGATACTCCTCGCGCAGCGTCGCCCAACCGTCTACCACAAGAAAGACGTCGCCGTACTGATCGACGCTGACAAGGGATTCGCGAGCGGACAGGATCGCGCCGACGTGACTGACAGTCCGGCGGACCAGTTCGGGTTCGCGCCGTCCGGCCACCGATCCCACATGGGTTAACCGTCGGAGCTCTGCGAGTGCTCCGCCGCCGAAGTCGATGCAGTAGAACTGGATCCGGCGTGGCTCGTTGCGTACAACGAGCGCAGTGATGAGCGTGCGCACCGTGGTCGACTTGCCGCTTTGTGGGGCACCGACCACCGCGACGTTGCCGAGGGCGCCCGCCAGGTCCAACCCCATCGGTGCCTGTCGCTGCGCGAACGGCAGATCGATCACGCCGATCGTCGCCGCGAGGTCACCGCCCGAATGGGGTTCCAGGTCGGCAAGTTTCGGAGACCTGGTCAGGGGCGGCAGCCACATTCGATGCGCCGGGTTGCCGAGGCCGGTGAACCGCTCGACAATCGCTTCCAGTGCGGTCTGCTGTGGCCCGGCAGGCTCGTCAGTCTCCGGCCCCGCGGGCTCGGCTGTGAACAGCCGCACGGTCGCCGCCACCGGTGCGGTCTTGACGGGCCGCGGCGCCGGGCCACCGAGATACATCGCCTGGAATCGCACCAGCCGCCCGTCGCCGGTGCGCAACACGGCGGCGCCCGGTGCGGCGGGAAGCTCGGCGGCATCCGCGACACCGAGCACCGCCCGGGACTCCGCCGCCGTCGCGGTCTTCAGGCAGATGCGGTACGAGAGGTGAGATTCCAGCCCGCGCAGCCGTCCCTCGTCGAGCCGCTGACTGGCCAGCAGTAGATGCACGCCCAGCGAGCGCCCGACCCGTCCGATCATCGTGAACAGCTCGGCGAAGTCCGGCTGCTGAGCCAGCAGCTCGGCGAATTCGTCGACGATCACGAACAGTGCGGGTAGTGGCGGCAGGCTCGGATCGACGGCCCGCTGTCGTTGATAGGCGGCACGGTTGACCGCGTTGCCGGCTCGGCGCAGGAGCTGTTGACGGCGGTGGATCTCACCGCCGAGCGCGTCCTTGGCTCGCGCGACCATCGGTGCCGCGTCCGCGAGGTTGGTGATGACGGCCGAGACGTGGTGCAGGCGCTCCAGGCCCAGAAATGTCGCACCACCCTTGAAATCGATGAGGACGAGGTTGAGGTCATCGGGCGAGTGACGGACGATCATGCCGGCCGCGATGGTGCGCAACAATTCGGACTTACCCGAGCCGGTCGCACCGACACACAATCCGTGCGGGCCGTGGCCGCCGTCGGCCGCTTCTTTGATGTCGAGGAACACCGGTTCGCCCGCCGTCGAGGTACCGAGCGGGACCCGTAACCGCATCGATGCGGGAAGCGGCCGCCACATCGGTTCGAAGGTCAGGTAATTCGCGTCGGGTTCGGAGTTACTAGCCCCATATCGCGCCAGTCGGCGCGCACAGAGCCGCGCCTGCGCCGTCGTCATGGCGTCGGCGGTGCCGAATTCCTCGATGTCCTCGCCGCGTCGCACAGCGAGTACGCCGCCGTCGATCCGCAACCGCAGTGCGTCCGAGGCGCGGTTCACCTCCCCGATGGCGATGACCGTCGTGCCGGCACCGGCGTCTGCCCGGTGATCGACGCCGTCGACGATCACCACCCGATGCCTGCCCTGGTGGTCGGCACTGTTGTTGTGCGGCAGCCACTTCAACCAATCCCACTGCTTCCGGTGCTCGGCGGCGGCCACCGCGGAGATCGCCACCTGCCTCGGCTCGTGCAACACCGCAAGCTGGCAGAGCATTGCGCGCACCAGAGAACGTGCACTCGTCGGTTCACCATCGACGACGAGTACACCTGTCCCGCGCAGCGCGACGGCGAAGGGCATGTCGTCGAGCGTGGTGTGGGTGCGGACGAAGCGCCGCAACGCATCCGCGGTCACCGGGTCCAGCTCGTCGACCGGGTCGACGGGAGGGACCACGATTCGGCGCGCCAACCGCTGCCTGCCCACGCCGATGCGGACATCGCAGAAGTCCGAGTCCGCCTCGCCGCGCTCCCACATGCGTGGTCCACCAACCAGCGTCCAGAGGGCTGCCGGTGCCGGGTGCACCCGCAGCATCGCCGCGTGCTGGCCTCGTGCTGCTTCGTACACCTGACCGCTGAGCCGCTCGAGATGAGCCAGATAGCGCCTGCGGTCCCGATCCATACCGCCACCGGACCGTCGCGCGCCGGCATGCAGCGCCATGCCGATCACCGACACCAGCATCATGGCCGGCAGGACGATCGCGGTCGGACCCCGGGAGGCCATACCTGACCCCCACATCAACGCACCGACGCCCGCCATCGCAGCGATGCCGAACAAGGGCATGAACCGCGACAGGCCTGTCGACGCCTCGGGCCTCGGGAGCGCGTCGACGACCAGATCGTCGGTCGGGAACTGCGGCACCAACCGGGCGGGCCGATTCATGCACGGACGGTAAACACCACCAACCGGGACCGGCAATTCACCTGTGGACAACGGAGTTCGGGAGCACCGCCGGATCGTTACTGTCCGCTGTCGTGGCTGCCATCGACGAGTCGTGCCGGGTGTCGATCCGTACCGCCGACCATGAGGCCGATGTCGTTCTGCCCACCCACATCCCGATCGGTGAGCTGATGCCCGCCGTGGTCGAACTGATCGGCACAGACCAGTCCAGTGGACGCGCTCCTCATCTCACCCGCGTGTGTGGGGAGCGGCTCGACCCGGCGGCCACGCTGGCCCAGTACGCGATCCCGGACGGCGAGCTGTTGATCCTCACGACGGATGTCCGGCCGGCGCCGATCGCCCGATTCGATTTCAGCGCCGTCGTCGAGGACGAGGTAGCAGCCATGCCGCCTGCAGCGTGGCGAATCACCCGGCGCGTCGGTGGGTGGTGCACGCTGGGGTGGGCGAGCACAGTGCTGCTGGTGTTGCTCGGGCGTCCGCTCCTGGATTCGGGCGCAAGTCGACATCCCGTGATCGGCGCGCTGACCTCGCTTCTGATGCTGGCGGGTGCGCTCGCCGCGCAGCGTGCGGAACCGACGCAGACAGGCGCGGTGAGCATGGGCGTGCTGGCCGCGGGGTTCGCAGGTGTGACGGCGGCACTGAGTACCCCGGGCCGACCCGGTGTGTCGGCGTTGATGCTGGCAATGGCCGCGATGGCGGTGACCGCGCTTCTCGCCTGGCGCCTACTGGACTGCGCTGCTTCGGTTTTCCTCCCCGTGGCCGCGACGACGATGGCGGCCACCGCGGCGACGATGGGTGCGGTGATCGGGTGGTGGTCCACCACTGCCGTGGGACCGATGCTCGTCGCGGCGTCGGTGGCCATACTGACGGTGTCGGCACGGCTGGCCGTCCGCAGCTCCGGGTTGACGACGACCGGCCCGACCGATGGTCACCTCAAAGCCCTGGCGCGCGCTGCTCATCACCGGCTGACCGTGATCGTGGTGGCGACCGCCTGGACGGCGGCTCTGGGCGCGGTTCTCACGGCAGCGACCGCGGACAACCCCGGCGCCGCGGCGGCCTTGATCGCCATCCTTGCGGGGCTGCTGCTCATCCGGGCGGTCCGGGACAGGGACCCGTACCGCGTTGCTGCTCACAGCTTTTCGTTCGGCATAGCAGTGACGGCGCTGGCCGTTCTGTGCTCGGTGGAAGCGCCGCAGTGCATACCGTGGCTGTGCGGTGCACTACTGACGATCGTCGCGGGCACAGCGTGGCTCGCTCGGCGCGAGCCCGCCGGGTTCTCCCCGGCGATGCACCGCGCCGTCTCGACACTGGATCTGATTCTCGGCGCGGCGATCGTGCCCGCTTCCTGCGCGGCGACGGGAGCTTTCGCCGGCCTGGCTCAGATCGGGTTGCCCTGGTGAAGCTCGCCGCTCAGATCGCGACGGTATCCGCGGCGACATTCCTGGTCGCCGCGCACTGCGCACCACCGGCCTTCGCGGTCGGCCCGCCCCCGGTCGACAGTTCCCTGCTACCACCACCGGTGCCGCCTGCCCCACCCCAGCCGACCGAACAACGTCAGGCGTGCGCGCTGCCACCGCCCATCGCAGGAGCCGCCGTCTCGGCAACGCAGCTGGCACCGTACGACCTGGCGGCGCTGTGGCGGTTGACCCGTGGTGCCGGTCAGCGGATCGCGGTGATCGACACCGGGATCGCCGCCCATCGCCGGCTGTCCGGTCTCGTCGCCGGTGGCGATTACGTCTCGAACGGCGACGGCCGGCAAGACTGCGACGGCCACGGAACCGTGGTCGCGGGCATCATCGCCGCGGCGCCCGACCAGACCGATGCGACCACATTCACCGGGATCGCCCCGGAAGCGACACTGATCGCAATTCGACAGTCCAGCAACAAGTTCGGCTCACTGGCTGATCCGTCCGAGCGCGGCGTCGGCGACGTCAAGACTCTCGCCATGGCGGTGCGCACCGCCGCCGACATGGGCGCATCGGTGATCAACATCTCGTCGGTGGCCTGTGCCGAAACAACCTTGGATGACCGCGCACTCGGTGCGGCATTGTCGTATGCGGTCGATGTCAAGGATTCGGTCGTGGTCGTCGCCGCGGGCAACGTCGGCGGCGACGGGCAGTGTCCGGGACAGAACACCACCGCACAGCCCACCGTGATCGCAAGTCCCGCCTGGTATGACGACTACGTCCTGACCGTCGCCTCGATGACCGCACACGGCGAACCGTCGGAGTTCAGCCTCCACGGGCCGTGGGTCGACGTCGCCGCATGTGGCGAGAAAGTCGTCTCCTTGGATCCCGACGGTGACGGCGTGATCAACGCGATGCCCACGCCATCGGGGCCGTCGCCGATGTCGGGAACGAGCTACGCCGCACCGGTGGTCACCGGCATGGTTGCGCTGGTGCGCTCACGCTTTCCCCGGCTCTCGGCCCGACAGGTGATGGCCCGCATCGAGACCACCGCGCACCACCCCGCCGAGGGATGGAATGCCATCGTCGGCAACGGCGTCGTCGACCCGGTGGCCGCACTGACCGACCAGACCGCGGCATCCGCTCAATCCGCCCCGCGGCCGGCCGCACCGCCAGCACCGGGCCGTTCCGAGGGGAACCATCCCGACGCGGTGGTGGGAACCGCTGTGGCACTGTGCCTGTCCGGTCTGTTGGCAACCGCGCGACTACGGCGTCGTCGTGAGGACGTCGCGGCCGACTAGGGCAGCGTCGCGAACCAACTGGGGTCCGGCGGGTAACGCGCCGATGATCGACCACGGCGCTTCAACCGGCCTGCCGCTCAGACCGAGCGCCGTCACCGACGAAACACCAACGGGGAAGCGAACTCCCGCGCCTGTGATGAGGTAGCGCCCCATCGTCGACACGTCCACAACGTCCAGGTTGGTCCCCGGTGGGATCCGCACCGTGTCGACGGCCGGCCCGTCACCGTCCGCACCGGCCAGCGTCACCATGCCGGGACGGTCGGGCAGGCGCGGCCCGACGGTGACACCACTGCGACCGGCGCTCCAGGTCGCGCAGAGATTGTCACTGCTGTCGAGAAGTGTCGGCGGCTGATCCGGGTAGGTGCCTACCGGGAGGGTGTCGACAAGGGGGTTGTGGGTGATGAGTTCCGCTGGCACATCCACAATCTCGGGTCGGGCGGTCGGGTCGTTGAACCGGATCAGTTCGGCGGCCAGTCGGCCGATGCGCTGCAGCCCGCCCCGCAACGCGACGTAGTACTCGACAGAGGCCGTTCGGGTGACCCGCATGACCGCACCGATCGCAGCACCGCTGATCCCCGACGGTTGCCCGCTCCCCTCGATGCGCGGTGCACCGATGGCCGGCACTTCGGGAATCGCATTGAGGACCGTCGTCGACACCGTGCGCACTGCCACTTCCTCGATACGCAACACGCGTGCCGTGGCGGGGTCACCGGGGTCGAGCATGGCCCGCTTGCCGTCGTAGAGCAGGTACACCGATCCATCACCACCGGCCGCGGTGACGACGACGGCGGTGTGGGGGTCAAGATCCGGTGGGACCGAGTCGTCGCCGACCGCGACAGTGGTGGTTCCCTCGGCATCGTCACAGACCGCCCATCGCAGATCGCGCGGCGCCATCACCTGCCCCGGAGCCGGCGGCGCACCGGGAATGCCCAGCATGGGCCCCCTGTCCGTGTCGCGCAGCGCGGCCTCGTCGACGAGGTGCGGTGTGGCCGGCGACCCCAGGATCAAGCGGGCCGACGTCAGGTTGACCACTGGGCGGAGCCGGTCGTCGACGCGGACGAACAGGGCACCGGTCTGTCGCGACATCACCACGGCGGCGTCGGCGGGGATCCGGTGTCCGGCCGATCCGAGGACCGCGTCGAGGATCAGCGCGGCGCCCGCCACCCCGCACCCGACTGCCAGTGAGAATTTCTGCCACCGAAGAGGATCCTGGCGTAGCGGCATCGACCGCCCGAGGACCGCATACTCCATCCGGCGCAGGGTGAAGCGCCGCGCACTCCGCTGAGCGCGAAGCGACGGACCACCAGCCATCGGAGTGACGCTAGAACAGTTGGCTACCGGGCGAATTCACTCATCAACAGCCCCCTCTTTCGAGCGGCGCTCCCGGTACGCGGCGACGTGCTGCCGGTTACCGCAGTTTCCGGTGTCGCAGAACCTCCGAGACCGGTTGCGGGACAGGTCGATCAGCACCGCCTCGCAGTCCGGGGCCGCGCAGATCTTCAGCCGGCGCAGCTCCCCGGCGCGCACCAGGTCGGCCAGTGACATCGCCATCTCCGCACCCATCCGCTGGGCCAGCGGATCGTGGATCGAGGCCAGGTGCAGGTGCCACTCCGGCATCTCGGCGTGCCGCGTCAGCCACGGCGACGCGCGGGTGTCCGACAGCAGCGCGTTGATCTGCCCGACGGCCCGCTCCTCGTCACCGGCGGCCGCCCAGATCCGGCCCAGCCGGCCGCGCAGCGTGTGCACCGCCGAGACCTCGGCGTCGTCGCGGTCGCGCCGGCCGGTCCAGCCCCAGCTGTTCAGGTACTCGTCCAGCTCGGGCTGGTCGGCCAGCTGCTCGCCGTCGACGCGGTCGCTGTTGATCAGCGCACAGGCCGCACGCAGTGTGAGCTCCGTGTCATGGGTGAAAAGCATTTGACTCATGACTTCCTCCGGACGTAGTGTCATGACCAACAATCATTTTACTCATTACATCCGGGGAGTACCTCATGTCGACGCTGGTCCGCGGCCAGAACCACTTCCGGCTCGGGCTGATGTTCGCCATCGGATCGGCGTTCACGTTCGGCATGTCCGGCCCCTTCGCCAAGTCGCTGATGGGTGCCGGCTGGTCCCCGACTGCCGCCGTCACCGCCCGCCTGGCCGGCGGCGCGCTGGTCATGGCTATCTTCGCCACCGTCGTCAAGCCCGGCTGGATCCGCGAGGCCCGCGCCCACGCCCGTACCGTGGTGGCCTACGGCCTCGTCCCGATCGCCGGTGCCCAGCTCTGCTACTACAACGCCGTCTCGCATCTGTCGGTCGGCGTGGCGCTACTGCTCGAATACACCGCACCCATCCTCGTCGTGGGCTGGATCTGGGGCACCACCCGGCGCCGCCCGCGCACCATGACGCTGGCCGGGGTGGCGCTGGCTATCGCGGGAATCATGTTGGTGCTCAACGTCTTCGAGGGCGCCCACATCAACACCGCCGGTGTGCTGTGGGGGCTGGGTGCGGCGATCTGCGCCGCCTGCTACTTCATGATGTCCGACGAGGTCAGCGCCGACGGCAGCGGACTGAACTCGATCACCCTGGCCGCCGGCGGGCTGGTGGTCGGCGCGATCGCCGTCGCCCTGCTGGGTTTGACCGGCGTGATGCCGCTGACGTTCACCGCCAACAACGCCGACGTCGCCGGCTTCACCGTGCCGTGGTGGGTTCCGGTGGTGATGCTGGCCGTGGTGGCCACCGCGATCGCCTACACGCTCGGGATCAGCGGGGTGGCCCGGTTGCGGCCGAGTTTCGCCTCCCTGGTCGGCCTGGGCGAGGTGCTGTTCGCCGTACTGACGGCGTGGGTGCTGCTCGGCGAAGCTGTCACCGGGGTGCAGGCCGTCGGTGGCGTGGTGGTGCTGCTCGGTCTGGCGCTGGCTAGACAAGGTGACCGCAGCGCCGAGGTGACCGCAGCGACGTGGCCCGACGCCGGACCGATCGAGGAAGTGGCCTCAGGCGCTCCCGCGTAACCTGCGGCACGCCGAGCAAACGTCGGGAATGAATCAGGGCTCTCATCTGTAACATCTAGTTGTGCTACCTACCGCCGCGTCAAAGCGCCTCCTGCTGGCCGCCACGGCCGCCATCCTGACCGCCATGTTCGCGCTGGTCAGCCCCGCTACGCTGCCGGCTGCGGGAGCTGCATGCAACGACGTGCAGGTGGTGTTCGCCCGCGGCACGGACGAGCCGCCCGGCATCGGCCGGGTCGGGCAGGCGTTCGTCAACTCCCTGCGCGGCAAGATCGGCAACCGCTCGATGGGCGTCTACGCCGTCAACTACCCTGCCAGCTACGACTTCCTGGCCGCCGCCGACGGCGCCAACGACGCCAGCGCGTTCATTCAGGGCGTGGTCAACGACTGCCCCAATACCCGCCTGGTACTCGGCGGATATTCGCAGGGCGCGGCGATCATCGACATCATCACCGCAGTCCCCTTCCCGGCAATCGGCTTCAACAACCCGCTGCCGCCCAACGTGCCGGACCACGTCGCTGCACTGGCGGTCTTCGGCAACCCCACCGCCAAGGTTGGCCTTCCGCTGACCAGCAGCGCCGTCTACGGCAGCCGGGCCATCGACCTCTGCAATGGCGGGGACCCGGTGTGCACCAGTGGCGACGACGTCCAAGCCCACCGCATCTACAACAGCGACGGGTCTGCAACGCGAGCCGCGACATTCGTCGCCGGGCTGCTGTAGGCAGCGAAGAAGTTTGGGGCTGTCGGCTCGGTGTGTGAGTATTAGCCGACTGCTCGCGACCAAGGGGGTCACCTCAGCATGGCCACGCCGACCATGACATCAGTCCGCAAACTCGGAATCGCATCGATGGCTGCGCTGTCGATCCTGACGCCGATCACCGTCGCTCCGGCTGCGCAGGCCGAGCCGTGCCCCGATGTCGAAGTCGTCTTCGCCCGCGGCACCAGCGAGCCGGTCGGTATCGGCCGTGTCGGACAAGCCCTCGTCGACAACCTGCAGGGGCAGCTGGGTGGACGCTCGGTGAGCGCCTATGCGGTGAATTACCCCGCGACCTACGACTTCCTGGGTGCCGCTGACGGCGCCACCGACGCCACCAACCACATCGCGAGCATGGCCGCGGCCTGCCCGTCGACGAAGTTCGTTCTCGGCGGCTACTCGCAGGGCGCCGCGGTGGTCGACATGCTGGTGGGCATTCCTCCATTGGGCAACAAGGTCGGTGACATCGGCTCGGCACCGCCGCTGCCGGGCAACCTGGCCAACCGGGTCGCCGGGCTGGCCGTGTTCGGTAATCCGTCCACCAAGTTCAGCATCCCGATCACCTCTGCCGGCGGGGTGTTCGCCGGCAAAGGCGTCGACTTCTGCAACGACGGTGACCCGATCTGCTCGCGCGGCCGCAATCCGTTCGCGCACACCGATTACGAGAAGGGCGACTCGCCCGCGCAGGCCGCCGGCTTCCTGGCGGGCCTGCTCTAGCCTCGCAATTTTATTTGCTGCCAGCTTTCTCCCAGGCTCGTCTACCATGGCTGCCATGCGCGCTACAGCGATGCTGAGCGGGGCGGCAGCGTTGATGTCCGTCGCCTCGTCGATCTTGCCCACTGCGGTGGCAACGGCAGCGGATTGTCCCGACGCCGAGGTGATCTTCGCCCGCGGCCGCGAGGAACCACCCGGCATCGGCCGCATCGGCGATGCCTTCGTCGATGCTCTCCGCAGCAAGACCCCCAAGAGTGTGGGCGTGTACGCGGTCAACTACATCGCCGACTGGGACATCGTGCCGGGCGCCAACAACATGGCTCAACATATGGAGTACATGGCGGCCAATTGCCCGAACACCCGCCAAGTACCCGGGGGCTACTCACTGGGTGCTGCGGTGGTCGACGTCGCCCTCACCCCGACCGACCCCCGACTCGGGGCCAACCCGGTACCCCCGTCGGTCGCCCCGCACGTCGCAGCCGTGGTGCAGTTCGGTAGCGGCACGCGCAGCGTCAGCGTCCCCGGCTTGGTGGCCGCGGCCAACAGCCCGCTCTACGGTCCGAAGACCATCAACCAGTGCAATATCGACGATCCGATCTGCAACGGCATCGATCCCAACACTCTGGTCGGTAACTGGTGGACGCACCTACAGGACGCCTACATCGGTTCCGGTCTGGTTGACCAGGCCGCCCAATTCACCGCAGACAGGCTGTGATTCATGCGTATTCGGGGGATGTTGATCAGTGCGGTCGCGGTACTTGTCGCGGCCGCGACCATGGTGCTCGGTCCGTCAGCGCTACCGCGCGGGGCATTCGGCGCAGCACCGCAGGCGTCCGCCGCCGGGTGTCCTGACGTCGAAGTGATCTTTGCCCGGGGCCGTCTGGAATCCCCCGGCGCGGGTGTGATCGGCAATGCGTTCGTCAGCGCCCTGCGCTCTCGCGTGCACCGCAACGTCGGCGTGTACGCGGTGAAATATCCCGCCGACAATCAGGTCGACGTCGGCGCCAACGACATCAGCCAGCGCATCATCTACAACATCAACAACTGCCCGAACACTCGCCTGGTGCTCGGCGGCTACTCGCTGGGTGCGGCGGCCACGGATATGGTTCTGGCGCTTCCCATTACGATCTTGGGCTTCAAGACGCTGCTGCCTCCCGATGCCGGGAGCCACATCGCGGCCGTCGCGCTGTTCGGCAACGGAACGCAATGGCTGGGCCCGATAACGAATTTTAGTCCGGAGTACCGGGACCGGACCATCGAGCTGTGCCACGGAGCCGATCCGATCTGCAACCCGGCCGACCCGGACACCTGGGAGGCCAACTGGCCCGATCACCTGGCCGCCGCGTACCAGAAGGCCGGAATGATCGATCAGGCAGCCGATTTCGTGGCAGGCCGACTCTAGGGCCGGTTCAGTGTCCGCAGATCGCGGGTGACCGTGATACGCGCCGCAAGCTCGTCGTCGGGCGGATAGTCCACACCCGTCAGGGTGAGACCCCGCGCCGGTGCGGCGGCAAAATCGCTGGAGCGTGCGTCGGCCGTCAACAATGATGCGCACCACGAGGGTTTGCGGCGGCCCTCCCCCACGGCCAGCAGCGCACCGACCAGTGAACGCACCATCGACCAGCAGAACGCGTCAGCGGTGACGTACGCGGTCACCGCATCGCCGTCGCGCACCCACTCGAGGCGCTGCAGGTCGCGGATCGTCGTCGCGCCCGGCCGGTGACGGCAGAACGCGGCAAAGTCGTGCAGTCCCACCAGATAGCGGGATGCCACATTCATCGCCGCGACATCCAGCGGTCGCGTCCAGGCCGTCATGTACCGCGCGGCGTGCGGCTCGACGCCATAGGGTGCCAACGACAGCCGGTATTCGTAGTGCCGGCGCAGCGCCGAAAACCGCGCGTCGAATCCGGCTGGCGCGCGGGTGATTTCGCGCACCCGCACATCCTGGGGCAGGAATCGGGCCAATCGCCGCACCAGCGGCCGGAATTCGGGCTCACCGGGCCGGCCGTGACGCGGATACACATGGGCGAGCGCGTCGGCCATGACGTCGAGGTGGGCCACCTGTCCGGTGGCGTGCACACCGGTGTCGGTGCGTCCGGCTCCGAACACCCGGGTCCGTGCTCGGAAGATCGTCGAGAACGCCTCTTCGAGGACGCCCGCGACCGTCCGATAGCCTTCCTGCGCCGCCCAACCGGTGAATTCGGTTCCGTCGTAGGCGATATCGAGCCGTAGACGAACCTGCCCGCCACCGGTGTCGGTGACGGGCAGGTTCGTGTTCACAGCGTCAGGACTTGTCAGCGTCCGAATCCTCGGCGGATTCCTCCGCCTGCTCCTCGGCGACCTCATCGGCAGCCTCGGCGGTCTGGGCGTCGGCGATCGCGGTGTCTTCTTCTACGGCCTCAGCCTCTTGGATCTCCTCCACGGAGTCCTCGGCGTCCGGACCGACGGCCTCTTCGGGCTCCACCGCGGCCTGCGGAGCGGCAGCGGCTGCCACCGGCGCGGCCTTGGCGGCCGAGCTCTTGCGAGCCCGGTTGGCCTCCGAGGTCACCGTCTTCTCCCGCACCAGCTCGATGACGGCCATCGGGGCGTTGTCACCCTTACGCGGCTCGACCTTGATGATGCGGGTGTAGCCGCCATTGCGGTCGGCGAAGAACGGTGCGATCTCGGCGAAGAGAGCGTGCACGATGTCCTTATCGCGGATCTTCTTCATCACCTCGCGCCGGTTGTGCAGCTCGCCCTTCTTGGCGTGGGTGATGAGCTTCTCCGCGTACGGACGCAACGCCCGCGCCTTCGGCTCGGTGGTCTTGATCCGGCCGTGCTCGAAGAGCGACGTGGCCAGGTTGGCCAGAATCGCCTTCTGGTGTGAGGACGACCCGCCGAGGCGAGGGCCCTTGGTGGGCTTGGGCATTGCGACTTCTCCTAAATGGGGCCGGTCCCCGTATCAGGTAGGACCGGGACTGTTTGTACTTAGAGTTCTTCGGTCTCGGTGTAGTCCTGCTCAGCGTCCAGGTCGTAACCCGCATCGCTGTTCCAGGTACCGGTGGCCACGTCGTAGCCGGCGACCTCGGACGGATCGAAGCTGGCCGGGCTGTCCTTGAGCGACAGACCCAGCTGGTGCAGCTTGATCTTGACCTCGTCGATCGACTTCTGGCCGAAGTTACGGATGTCCAGCAGATCGGACTCCGTGCGGGCGACCAGCTCGCCAACGGTGTGCACACCCTCGCGCTTGAGGCAGTTGTACGACCGGACGGTCAGGTCCAGATCGTCGATCGGCAGCGCGAACGCCGCGATGTGATCGGCCTCGGCAGGCGACGGGCCGATCTCGATGCCCTCGGCCTCGACGTTGAGTTCCCGTGCCAGACCGAACAATTCGACCAGGGTCTTGCCGGCCGACGCCAGGGCGTCACGCGGGCTGATCGAGTTCTTGGTCTCGACGTCCAGGATCAGCTTGTCGAAGTCGGTGCGCTGCTCGACGCGGGTGGCCTCCACCTTGTAGGTGACCTTCAGCACCGGCGAGTAGATGGAATCGACCGGGATACGGCCGATCTCGGCGCCCGACGCCTTGTTCTGCACGGCAGGCACGTAGCCACGGCCGCGCTCGACGACGAGCTCGACCTCGAGCTTGCCCTTGTCGTTCAGGGTGGCGATGTGCATGTCGGGGTTGTGCACGGTCACACCGGCGGGCGGGACGATGTCACCGGCGGTCACCTCACCCGGACCCTGCTTGCGCAGGTACATGGTGACGGGCTCGTCCTCCTCGGACGAGACGACCAGGCCCTTGAGGTTCAGGATGATGTCGGTGACGTCTTCCTTCACACCGGGCACGGTGGTGAACTCGTGCAGCACACCGTCGATGCGGATGCTCGTCACGGCCGCGCCGGGGATCGACGACAGCAGCGTGCGCCGCAGCGAATTGCCAAGGGTGTAACCGAAACCCGGCTCCAGCGGTTCGATGACGAACTGGGAGCGGTTTTCGGCGATGACCTCTTCGCTCAGTGTGGGTCGCTGAGAAATCAGCATGGTGTTTTCTATCTCCTTCTCGGCACCCGCTATTTGATGCCGTTAAGTGATCCACAGGGACCGGTTGGCCCCGCAGAGGACTGCGTCGTCTTCTTACTTCGAGTAGAACTCGACGATCAGCTGCTCGGCGAGCGGGACCTGGATCTGCTCGCGAGTCGGCAACTGGTGCACCAGGATTCGCTGACGCTCCCCGACGACCTGCAGCCAGGACGGGATCGGGCGCTCACCCGCGGTCTGCCGAGACAGCTCGAACGGGAAGGTGTTCAGCGACTTGTCCTTGATGTCGATGATGTCGTACTGCGACACCCGGTAGCTCGGGATGTTCACCTTGACACCGTTGACGGTGAAGTGGCCGTGGCTGACCAGCTGGCGGGCCATCCGGCGGGTACGCGCCAGGCCGGCGCGGTACACGACGTTGTCCAGCCGGGTCTCCAGGATCTGGAGCAGGTTCTCACCGGTCTTGCCGGTGGACCGGTTGGCCTCTTCGTAGTACTTGCGGAACTGCTTCTCCATCACGCCGTAGGTGAAGCGAGCCTTCTGCTTTTCCTGCAGCTGCTGACGGTATTCGCTCTCCTTGATCCGCGCGCGGCCGTGCTGGCCGGGCGGGTAGGGGCGCTTCTCGAACGACTGATCACCACCGACCAGGTCGACGCCGAGGCGGCGCGACTTGCGGGTGGCGGGTCCGGTGTAACGAGCCATGATTCAGATCCTCCCTAGACCCGGCGCCGCTTGGGCGGACGGCAGCCGTTGTGCGGCTGCGGAGTGACGTCGGAAATGGCGCCGACCTCGAGGCCGGCGGCCTGCAGCGAGCGGATCGCCGTCTCGCGGCCCGAGCCCGGGCCCTTCACGAAGACATCGACCTTCTTCACGCCGTGCTCCTGCGCCTTGCGGGCAGCGTTCTCGGCGGCGAGCTGTGCGGCGAACGGGGTCGACTTGCGCGAACCCTTGAAGCCGACGTGGCCCGACGAAGCCCAGGCGATGACGTTGCCCTGGGGATCGGTGATCGAGACGATCGTGTTGTTGAACGTGCTCTTGATGTGAGCGGCGCCGTGCGGGACGTTCTTCTTTTCCCTGCGACGGGTCTTCTGACCCTTCTTGGCGCCGGTGCCTTTCTTTGCCTGTGCCATTCGGGGTTACCTGGCCTTCTTCTTGCCGGCGATGGTGCGCTTGGGGCCCTTGCGGGTGCGCGCATTGGTCTTGGTCCGCTGGCCACGCACCGGCAGGCCGCGGCGGTGCCGCAGGCCCTGGTAGCAGCCGATCTCGATCTTGCGGCGAATGTCGGCCTGAACCTCGCGGCGCAGGTCACCCTCGACCTTGAGGTTGCCTTCGATGTAGTCGCGCAGGACGGTCACCTGATCATCGGTGAGGTCCTTGGTGCGCAGGTTCCGGTCGACGCCGGTGGCATCCAGGATTTCCTGGCTGCGGGTACGGCCGATGCCGTAGATGTAGGTCAGCGCGATCTCCATGCGCTTGTCGCGCGGGAGATCAACGCCCATGAGACGTGCCATCAGGCAGTGATTCCTTCTCTATGCGGAGGTCTGTTCCCAGTCCGTTCCCTCGCCCAAGAAACTTGGAGGAGCGGGGTCCGGCCTCCGTGCCGGACGTGATGAGGGCCGTGCGCCCTCAGTGGTACTGGGAGGTCTGCATTCAGTTGTGGGTGGTGCTTGGACTGGGCTTAGCCCTGCCGCTGCTTGTGGCGCGGATCAGAGCAGATCACCATGACCCGCCCATGCCGGCGGATCACCCTGCACTTGTCGCAGATCGGCTTGACGCTCGGGTTCACCTTCACGGCTGTTCGATCCTTCGTAGTTCTCGGTGGTTGTCTTGAATGCTGGTTCGCGGTCGGTTGGGCTTACTTGTACCGGTACACAATGCGCCCGCGGGTCAGGTCGTAGGGAGACAACTCCACCACCACCCGGTCCTCGGGAAGGATGCGGATGTAGTGCTGCCGCATCTTGCCGCTGATGTGAGCGAGTACCTTGTGTCCGTTCTCCAGCTCAATGCGAAACATCGCATTGGGCAGGGGCTCGACCACGCGGCCCTCGACCTCGATGGCACCGTCTTTCTTGGCCATGTCCTCTTCGATCCTGCTTTCTCGGTTTGGGGCAGCATTCGCCCCGACTGCAAAACGTGGGCCGGGAGCAGGAAATTCCAGAATTTCCTCAGACAGGGCACGCAAGAGTCGGCGCGGATTCCGCACCGTTGGTCAACGATACCCGCTTGCGCGCGCTACTCCAAAACGCGCTGCAGCGGTGCTGACCTCACTTTAATCTCCTGGCGAACAAGACACGACGAGCTCGCCAACGGCTGCAAGCTCACCCTAATAAGCACTGGACATCGGGCGCATACTTGACGGTGATGACTGGACCCGCCCCCCAGCCCCGCAAACCCGTAATCCTCACCGTGGACGACGACCCGGCCGTGTCGCGCGCCGTGGCCCGCGACCTTCGCCGCCATTACGGCGAGCGCTACCGGATCGTCCGCGCGGAATCCGGGCTCGACGCGCTGGAAACGATCAACGAACTCAAGCTCCGCGGCGAGACCGTGGCGGTGTTCGTCGCCGACTACCGGATGCCCCAGATGAGCGGCATCCAGTTCCTCGAAGAAGCGATGGACGTCTACCCGATGGCCCGCCGCGTTCTGCTGACCGCGTACGCCGACACCCACGCCGCGATCGACGCCATCAACGTCGTCGACCTCGACCACTACCTGCTCAAGCCGTGGGATCCGCCGGAGGAGAAGCTCTACCCGGTGATCGACGCGCTGCTGGAGGCCTGGCACGCCACCGGCGACCGGGCCATCCCGCACACCAAGGTGATCGGTCACCGCTGGAGCGAGCGCTCGTGGGAGGTGCGCCAGTTCCTGGCCCGCAACCTGCATTCGTTCCGCGCGTTCAACGCCGACGAGCCCAAGGGCAAGCAGCTGCTCGACGCCGGCGGCCTCGACGACTTCCAGCTGCCGGTGGTCATCAGCGAGCAGGGCCAGATCCTGGTCGACCCGACCGACGCCGAGCTGGCCGCGATGCTGGGGCTGTCGACGACCCCGTCGCTGGAGATGTACGACCTGGCCGTCATCGGCGGCGGCCCCGCCGGGCTCGCGGCAGCGGTGTACGGCGCCTCCGAGGGACTCAAGACCGTGCTGATCGAGGAGCAGACCACCGGCGGCCAGGCTGGCCGCAGCTCCCGCATCGAGAACTACCTCGGCTTCCCCACCGGCGTCTCCGGCGCCGAGCTCACCACGTCGGCACGCCGGCAGGCCGAGCGTTTCGGCGCCGAGGTGATCACCACCCGCAAGGCGATCAAGCTGTCCGCCGGCGAGGCCGGCACCGCCCGCACGATCGAGTTCGAGGACGGCAGCACCATCGCCGCCCGCGCGGTCATCCTGGCGACCGGTGTCGCCTACCGCCAGCTGCAGGTCACCGGCTGTTGGGATAACCCCGACGATCCGTCGTGCAACTACGTGGGGCGCGGCGTCTACTACGGCGCCTCGGTGTCGGATGCCTCCGAGTGCAAGGGCGAGGACGTCTACATCGTCGGCGGGGCCAACTCGGCCGGGCAGGCGGCGATGTTCATGTCCCGCGAGGCGCGCTCGGTCACCATGCTGGTGCGCGGCCCGTCGCTGGAAGCGTCGATGTCGCACTACCTGATCCAGCAGATCGAGAAGAACCCGACGATCTCGGTGCGCACCTGCACCGAAGTCGTGGACACCCTCGGCGAGGACGACCACCTGACCGGGCTGATCCTGGAGAACCGGCAGACCGGTCAGCGCGAGACCGTCGACGCCAGCCGGATGTGCTGCTTCATCGGCGCCGAGCCCCGCACCGACTGGCTCAAAGAGGTCGTCGCCGTCGACGACCACGGATTCGTCCTGGCCGGACCCGACCTGCTCAACGTGGCCGGATGGACTCTGGACCGCCCGCCGCACCACCTGGAAACAAGTGTGCCCGGTGTGTTTGTTGCAGGAGACGTGCGCTCCGAGTCCGCAAAACGGGTGGCGGCCGCCGTCGGCGAAGGTTCGATGGCGGTGATGTTGGTGCACCGGTACCTGGCGGAGGCATAGGGATATGGGTCAACACTGCATGCCCGACGAGCTCAAGACGCTGTTCTTGTTCGAGAAACTCTCCGACGAACAGCTGCAGACGCTGTGCGAGAACGGGCACATCGCGACATTCGAGACCGGCCCGGTCGTCGTCGAGGGTGAACCGGCGACCTGCTTCTACGTCCTGCTCGACGGTGAGCTGGTGATGTCGAAACGCTCCGGCGGGGTCGACGTCGAGACCACCCGCACGTCGCAGCGCGGCGTGTACTGCGGTGCGTGGTCGGCCTACATCCCCAACGAGGAGCAGGTCTATCAGGCCTCGGTGCGGGTGACGAAGCCGTCGCGGTTCTTCGTGCTCGACGCCGAGGCCTTCGCGCAGTTCATGAAGACCGAGTTCCCGATGGCCGTGCACCTGCTCGAGGGCCACATGGTCGGCGGCCGGCGGCAGAGCCAGATCATCGGCCAACGCCAGAAGCTGCTGGCGCTGGGCACCATCACCGCGGGTCTGACCCATCAGCTCAACAACCCGGCGGCGGCCACCGCGCGGGCCGTGGCCGATCTGCGCGAGGGCGTCGGCAAGATGCGCCACAAGCTGTCCATGCTGGCCGACGGCAAGTTCAGCCCCGAGGCGCTGCGCACACTGGTCCGGATTCAGGACGAGGTCGCCGAACAGGTCGCGAAGTCCAAGGCGCAGGAGCTGACCGCGCTGGAGACCTCCGACCGCGAGGACCAGATCGGCGACTGGCTCGAAGAGCACGGCATCGCCAGCGCCTGGGACTACGCCCCCACGTTCGTCGAAGCCGGCCTCGACGTCGACTGGCTGGAACGCATCGAGGCATCCATCGACTCGGTGGACTGCTCGGCCACCATGCAAAGCGCAATCGGCTGGCTGAAGTACACCATCGACACCGAACTGCGGATGAACGAGATCGCCGACGCCAGCGAGCGCATCTCGGGCCTGCTCGCCGGCGCCAAGAAGTACTCCCAGATGGACCGCGCCGAATACCAGGTCGCGAATGTCCACGAGCTGCTGCACAGCACGCTCAAGACACTGTTCGGCGACAAGGTCGGGCCCGACAAGCCGATCAAGCTGGTCAAGGAATGGGACAAGTCGCTACCCGAAATCGCTTGCTACCCAGGCGGTTTGAACGAGGTATGGGACGTCATCATCAACAATGCCATCCAGGCGATGAAGGGTCACGGCACGCTGACGATCCGGACCGCCCGCCAGGGCGACGACCGGATCCGGGTGGAAATCTGCGACGACGGCCCAGGCATCCCGGAAGAGATCATCGACCGCATCTTCACCGCGTTCTTCACCACCAAGCCGTTCGGTGAGGGCGACGGGCTCGGCCTGGATCTCGCGCGCCGGATCATCGTCGAGAAGCACCAGGGCGATATCCGGGTCGAATCCCAGCCCGGCAACACCCGTTTCATCATCCTGTTGCCGTTGGTGGCGTCCGCACCGGTCGCGGTAACTCCGGGTGAACTTTCCGCCGCTGCGGAATAGCGGGCATTCGGGCGCGGGTTGTAGCCGCCATGAGCGCCAAGCCCGATCTCGGCCGGTTCGCATCGTTCGGCATGGGGGTCACCCCCGAGGATGCCGCCGCCATCGAAGCGCTGGGCTACGGCGCGGTGTGGGTGGCCGGTTCACCGCCCGCCGAGCTGGACTGGGTGGACCCGGTTCTCGAAGAGACCCGCACACTGAAGCTGGCCACCGGCATCGTCAACATCTGGACGGCCCCGGCGGAAGCGGTCTCGGCCTCGTTTCATCGCATCGAAAACGCTTACCCCGGCCGGTTTCTCCTGGGAATCGGTGTCGGCCATCCCGAGGCCGACGCGCAGTTCACCAAGCCCATCACCGCACTCAACAGCTACCTCGACGTGCTGGACGAACACGGTGTCCCGCCACAGCGGCGGGCGCTGGCCGCGCTCGGCCCGCAGGTCTTGAAGCTGTCGGCCCGTCGCAGCGCCGGCGCCCACCCGGTGCTCGTCACGCCCGAACACACGGCCCGCGCACGCGAACTGATCGGCCCGGATGCATTTTTGGCGCCCGCGGTGCCCGTCGTCCCGACCACCGACGTCGAGCAGGCCCGGGCCGTCGGCCGCAAGACCCTTGAGCTTTATCTCGGGCTAAGCAATTACCTCAACAACTGGAAGCGGTTGGGCTTCACTGAGGATGACATCACCCGCCCCGGCAGCGACCGGCTCGTCGACTCCCTGATCGTCTACGGCACCCCCGAGACGATCGCGGCCCGGCTCACCGAGCACATCGACGCCGGCGCCGACCACGTTCCGATTCAGCTGTTGACCTCACCCGCCAAGGTCATCCCCACCTTGGCCGACCTCGCCGGTCCACTCGGGCTGGGCTGACCGAAAGAAGGACAATCGATGACAGACAAGCCGGATCTGGGCAAGTTCGGGTCGTTCGGTCGCGGGGTCACCCCGCAACAGGCCCAGGAGATCGAGGCGCTGGGTTACGGCGCGGTCTGGGTGGGCGGCTCGCCGCCGGCCGAATTGGCTTGGGTGGAGCCGATTCTGGAGAACACCACCACGTTGAAGGTGGCCACCGGCATCGTCAACATCTGGACGGCCGAGCCAGGCCCGGTGGCCGAGTCGTTCCACCGCATCGACAAGGCCTACCCCGGCCGGTTCCTGCTGGGCATCGGCGTCGGACATCCCGAGGCGCATCAGGAATACCAGAAACCGATCGACGCACTGCGCGGCTACCTCGACAAGCTCGACGAGTACGGCGTGCCGAAGAACCGCCGCGTGGTGGCCGCGCTCGGCCCGCAGGTGCTCAAGCTGTCCGCCGCCCGCGCCGCCGGCGCGCACCCATACCTCACCACTCCCGAGCACACCGCTGAAGCCCGCGAACTGATCGGCCCCGAGGCCTTCCTCGCACCCGAACACAAAGTGGTGCTGACCACCGACGCAGACCGTGCCCGCGAGGTGGGTCGCAAAGCTCTGGAGATCTACCTGAATCTGCAGAACTACCTCAACAGCTGGAAACGGTTGGGATTCACCGACGAAGACGTGGCCAAGCCCGGCAGCGACCGCCTGGTCGACGCGGTCGTGGCCTATGGCACGCAGGAGGCGATCGCAGCCCGGCTGCACCAGCACATCGAGGCCGGCGCCGACCACGTGCCCGTCCAGGTGCTGACGTCGTCTGACAAGCTGGTGGATGCACTGGCCACGCTGGCCGGCCCGCTGGGGCTCAACCAACCGTAACGAGGGGGACTCGTGACCAATCCGTCGCTGCTCAAACCAGATCTCGGCCGCTACGGGGTGTGGACCGGTGGCCCGGTCAAACCGGAGCAGGCCGTCGAGATCGAGAAGCTGGGCTACGGAGCGGTGTGGGTCGGTGGCTCCCCGGCCGCCGATCTGTCGTTCGTCGAACCGATCCTCTCCCAGACCGAGAATTTGACGGTCGCGACCGGGATCGTCAACATCTGGAGCGCGCCCGCCGACGAGGTCGCCGAGTCCTACCACCGCATCGAAAAGGCTTATCCCGGGCGGTTTTTGCTGGGCGTGGGCGTCGGCCATCCCGAACACACCCAGGAGTACACCAAGCCCTACGAGGCGCTGGTGAGCTACCTCGACCGGCTCGACGACAAGCATGTGCCGACCAGCCGTCGCGTGATCGCTGCGCTGGGGCCCAAGGTGTTGCAGCTCGCCGCCCAGCGCAGCGCCGGCGCACACCCGTACCTGACCACTCCCGAGCACACCGGCCAGGCCCGTAATCTGGTCGGCCCGACGGTGTTCCTGGCACCCGAGCACAAGGTGGTGCTGAGCACCGATGCCGAGGAGGCCCGCAAGCTCGGCCGCGACAGCGTGGGCTTCTATCTCGGGTTGAGCAACTACGTGAACAATTGGAAGCGGCTGGGATTTACTGACGCCGACGTCGAAAAGCCGGGCAGTGACAAGCTGATCGACGCAGTGGTCGCCCACGGCACGGCCGAGGCCATCGCCGCGCGACTCGCCGAACACCTCGACGACGGGGCCGACCACGTGACGATCCAGGTGCTGGGGGGCTGGGACAAACTGCTGCCGACGCTGACCGAGCTGGCCGGGCCGTTGGGGCTGACCGCGAAGAGCTGACAGCTGCGCCCGCCCGTTAGGGTGGGCGTCATGCGGCTGTTGGTGACAGGGGGCGCCGGATTCATCGGCGCCAACTTCGTCCACAGCACCGTTCAGGAACGGCCCGAGGTTTCGGTGACTGTTCTGGACGCGCTCACCTACGCCGGTAGCCGCGAGTCGCTGCGGTCGGTCGAGGATCAGATCCGGCTGGTCGAGGGCGACCTGATCGACGAGCGTTTATTGGACACACTTGTCGGCGAGTCCGACGCCGTCGTGCATTTCGCCGCCGAAACCCACGTGGACAACGCCCTCGCCGGTCCCGCGCCGTTCGTGCGCAGCAATGTCGTCGGCACGTTCTCGGTGCTGGAAGCCGTCCGTCGGCACGGCGTGCGCTTGCATCACGTCTCCACCGACGAGGTGTACGGCGATCTGCCCCTGCACGGCGGCGAACGCTTCACCGCGGACACTCCGTTCAACCCGTCGAGCCCGTACTCGGCGACCAAAGCCTCGGCCGACCTGTTGGTGCGCGCGTGGGTGCGCTCCTATCGCGTGCGCGCGACGATCTCCAACTGTTCCAACAACTATGGGCCCTATCAGCACATCGAGAAGTTCATCCCCCGCCAGATCACCAACATCCTGACCGGGCGCCGACCGAAGCTCTACGGTGCCGGCGCCAACGTGCGCGACTGGATCCACGTCGAAGATCACAACAGCGCGGTGTGGCGCATCTTGGAAGACGGGGTGGCCGGATCCACCTATCTCATCGGCGCTGACGGCGAGCTCGACAACCTGTCGGTGCTGCGCCTGATCCTTCAGTTGATGGGTTGCGATGCAGGCGATTTCGACCACGTTCCCGACCGGGCCGGCCACGACCTGCGCTACGCGATCGACGCGAGCGTGCTGCGCGCAGAACTCGGCTGGACGCCCAAACACACCGATTTGACCGAGGGGCTGACGAGCACCATCGCGTGGTATCGCGACAACGAGTGGTGGTGGGGTCCACTCAAGGAGCAGGTCGAGGCGACGTACGCCGAACGCGGTCAATGACAGCGGCTTCCCTGCGCTGACCGCCGGGAATCCGTCAAGACGCCGCATCCCGGCGTAAAGAAACCGTCAATGCCGGCGGCCGAGGGTGTTTTCCCGACTTAGCGTCGCCACATGAGTGTCCTCCTGTACGTCGTACTGACCGCGACGGTGTTCGCGGTGCTCGGCCTGGTGCAGAAACTGGTCGAGCGACTGTGAACTACGAGAACGTCGTTGGCCTGATCCTGTCGGTGCTGCTGGCCCTGTTCGTCGCGGCGACACTGCTGTTCCCGGAGAGGTTCTAGTGAGTACGACGTCAGCGGGGATCGCCTTCCTCCTCCTGTTGATCCTCGCCCTGGCAGCGGTTCACATCCCGCTCGGCGACTACATGTTTCGCGTGTACACCTCGTCGAAAGATTCAGCGGTCGAGCGCGGCATCTATCGGTTGATCGGCGCCGACCCCAAGGCCGAGCAGGCCTGGGGCGCCTACGCCCGCAGCGTGCTGGCGTTCTCGGCGGTCGGCATCCTGTTCCTGTTCGCCTTCCAACTCGTGCAGGGCGAGCTGCCGCTGCATCTGCACGACCCGGCCACTCCGATGACCCCGGCGCTGGCCTGGAACACCGCGGTCAGCTTTGTCACCAACACCAACTGGCAGGCCTACTCCGGTGAGTCCACTCAGGGCCACCTCGTACAGATGGCAGGCCTGGCCGTGCAGAACTTCGTCTCGGCGGCGGTCGGCATGGCCGTTGCGGTCGCGTTGGTGCGCGGGTTCGCCCGCCGCAACACCGCTGAGCTGGGCAACTTCTGGGTGGACCTGGTGCGCGGAACCATCCGCATCCTGCTGCCGATCGCGGTGGTGGGCGCCATCATCCTGCTCGCCGGCGGGGTGATCCAGAATTTCCATCTGCACGACCAGATCGTGAACACCCTGGCAGGTGGCCACCAGACGATCACCGGCGGCCCGGTGGCCAGCCAAGAGGCGATCAAGGAACTCGGCACCAACGGTGGCGGCTTCTACAACGCCAATTCGGCGCATCCGTTCGAGAACCCCACCGGATGGACGAACTGGGTCGAGATCTTTCTGCTTCTGGTGATCAGCTTCTCACTGCCGCGCACCTTCGGCCGCATGGTCGACAGCACAAAGCAGGGTTACGCGATCGCCGCGGTGATGGCGGTGCTGGCTCTGATCAGCGTCACACTGATGCTGCGCTTCCAGATGCAGGCGCACGGCACCGTGCCGACGGCGGTCGGCTCGGCGATGGAGGGCGTCGAACAGCGTTTCGGCGTAGCCGATTCCGCGATCTTCGCCGATGCCACCACCCTGACGTCGACCGGCGCGGTGGACTCGTTCCACGACTCGTACACCAGCCTCGGCGGCATGATGACGATGTTCAACATGCAACTCGGCGAGGTGGCGCCCGGTGGCACCGGGTCGGGCCTGTACGGCATGCTGATCCTTGCGGTCATCACGGTGTTCGTCGCCGGCCTGATGGTCGGGCGCACGCCGGAGTACCTCGGCAAGAAGATCACACCGCGCGAAATCAAGCTGGCGGCAAGCTATTTCCTGGTGACCCCGCTGCTGGTGCTGACCGGGACGGCGGTCGCGATGGCGATGCCCGGTCAGCGCGCCGCCATGCTGAACAGCGGCCCGCACGGCCTGTCCGAGGTGCTCTACGCGTTCACCTCCGCCGCCAACAACAACGGCTCGGCGTTCGCGGGCATCAGCGTCAACACCGATTGGTACAACACCGCACTGGGCCTGGCGATGGTGTTCGGCCGGTTCTTGCCGATCATCGTCGTGCTCGCCCTCGCCGGCGCGCTGGCCAGACAGGGGCACACCCCGGAGTCGATCGGCACGCTGCCCACCCATCGGCCGCAGTTCGTCGGGATGGTCGCCGGGGTGACGCTCATCCTCGTCGCCCTCACCTTCCTGCCCGTGCTTGCACTCGGTCCCCTCGCTGAAGGAATCCACTGATGAATGCCGAACGTCACTCTGGCGCAACGCTGGTCGCCGAGCGTCACTCTGGTGTCACGCCGGGCGGCACCGGCAGGACCCGCACGAGCCTGCTCGATCCCGCCATGCTGGCCAAGGCGCTGCCCGACGCGCTGCGCAAGCTCGACCCCCGCACCCTGTGGCGGAATCCAGTCATGTTCATCGTCGAGATCGGCGCGGTATGGGCCACTCTGCTGGCCGCGTTGAGCCCGAGCTGGTTCGGCTGGCTGATCGTGTTCTGGCTATGGCTGACGGTCGTGTTCGCCAACCTCGCCGAGGCCGTGGCCGAAGGCCGCGGTAAGGCGCAGGCCGAATCGCTGCGGAAGACCAAGGCCGACACCATGGCTCGCCGGCTCACCGATGGACACGAAGAACTCGTGGCCGCGCCGCTACTACGCCAGGGCGACCTCGTCGTGGTCGAGGCCGGCCAGGTCATCCCCGGTGACGGCGATGTGCTGGAAGGCATCGCCTCGGTGGACGAATCCGCCATCACCGGCGAATCCGCCCCGGTGATCCGGGAATCCGGCGGCGATCGCTCCGCGGTGACCGGCGGCACCACCGTGCTCTCGGACCGCATCGTCGTGAAGATCACCCAGAAGCCGGGCGAGAGTTTCATCGACAGGATGATCGCCCTGGTCGAGGGCGCCAACCGACAGAAGACACCCAACGAGATCGCGCTCAACATCCTGCTGGCCGCGCTCACGCTCATCTTCATCTTCGCCGTCGCGACCCTCCAGCCGCTGGCGATCTTCTCCAAGGCCAACAATCCCGGTGTGCCGGACTCTCTTTCGCTCACCGCCGACGGTGTGTCCGGCATCGTGATGGTGTCACTGCTGGTCTGCCTGATCCCCACCACCATCGGCGCACTGCTGTCCGCCATCGGCATCGCCGGGATGGACCGGCTGGTGCAGCGCAATGTGCTGGCCATGTCGGGCCGTGCCGTCGAGGCCGCCGGTGACGTCAACACCCTGCTGCTCGACAAGACCGGAACGATCACGCTCGGCAACCGGCAGGCGTCGGATTTCGTGCCGCTGCCCGGCGTCACAGCCGAGCAGCTCGCCGATGCCGCCCAACTCTCGAGTCTGGCCGACGAAACCCCCGAGGGCCGTTCGATTGTGGTGTTCGCGAAGGAGAGATTCGGCCTGCGGGCCCGCACACCGGGTGAGCTCGTCCACGCGCAGTGGGTGGAGTTCTCGGCCGCCACCCGGATGTCCGGCGTCGACCTGGAGAACGGACACCTGCTGCGCAAAGGGGCGGCCAGTACGGTCGCCGACTGGGTGCGCACACAGGGCGGCACCGTGCCCGCAGAGCTCGGCGCACTCGTCGACGAGGTCTCCACCGGCGGCGGCACACCGCTGGTGGTGGGTCAGGTAGTCGACGGCCGAGCCCAGGTTCTCGGCGTCATTCATCTCAAAGACGTTGTCAAACACGGCATGCGGGAACGCTTCGACGAGATGCGCCGGATGGGCATCCGCACGGTGATGATCACCGGCGACAACCCGTTGACCGCCAAGGCAATCGCCGACGAGGCCGGTGTCGACGACTTCCTCGCCGAGGCCACCCCCGAAGACAAGCTCGCCCTGATCAAACGCGAACAGGAGGGCGGCAAGCTGGTCGCAATGACCGGCGACGGCACCAACGACGCACCCGCGCTGGCCCAGGCCGACGTCGGCGTCGCGATGAACACTGGGACGTCGGCCGCCAAAGAGGCCGGCAACATGGTCGATCTGGACTCCGACCCGACCGATCTCATCGAGATCGTCGAGATCGGCAAGCAACTGTTGATCACCCGCGGCGCGCTGACCACATTCTCGATCGCCAACGATATCGCCAAGTACTTCGCGATCATCCCGGCGATGTTCGTGGCGCTGTTCCCCGGCCTGGATCTGCTGAACATCATGCGGTTGCACAGCCCGCAGTCGGCGATCCTGTCCGCGGTCATCTTCAACGCCCTGGTGATCATCGCGTTGATCCCGTTGTCGCTCAGGGGTGTTCGATACACCCCCAGCAGCGCATCGAAGCTACTGAGCCGCAACCTGTATATCTACGGCCTCGGTGGCATCATCGCCCCGTTCATCGGGATCAAGCTGATCGACCTCGCCATCCAATTCCTGCCAGGGATGTGAAACATGACCTTCTCCAGTCTCGTTCGTCAGCACTGGGCCGCGCTGCGGGCGCTGCTCGTACTCACGGTGATCGTCGGCGTCGGCTATCCGTTGTTCATCTGGCTGGTCGGCCAGATCCCCGGACTGCACGACAAAGCCGACGGCTCGATCATCGAGGTCAACGGAACGCCTGTGGGCTCCAGCCTGATCGGGCAGTCATTCACCGATGCTCACGGCAACCCGTTGCCGCGCTATTTCCAGAGCCGCCCCTCGGCCGCGGGTGACGGGTACGACCCCCTGTCGACCAGCGCGTCGAACCTGGGGCCGGAGAACATCGTCGACCTACCTGACAAGCCGAGCCTGCTGACGCAGGTGTGCACCCGCAGCAAGGCCGTCGGCGATCTCGACGGAGTCGACGGCACCCGGCCGTTCTGCACCGGCGACGGCGTGGGTGCGGTGCTGTCGGTGATCGGACCGCGGGACGCAACAGGGACCGTCGTGCACCCGACGACGGTGGTCAGCGTCAACGAACCGTGCGACATCACTGCACGCCCGTTCCTCGACACCTACGACGGCATCCGGGTGCAGTGCGCCACACCGGGCCAGGACTATTCGACCGGCCAGATCGTGCCCGTCAAGGGTGCCGGGTCCGATCCGGTGGTGCCCGCCGATGCGGTGACCGCCAGCGGCAGCGGCCTGGACCCGGACATCTCCCCCGCCTACGCCGACCTGCAGATCGCCCGGGTCGCCAAGGCCCGTGGCGTCGGCAGCGAGCAGATCCGCGCGCTGGTGGCCGACCACACCGACGGCCGCACGCTCGGTGTCTTCGGCGAACCGCACGTCAACGTGCTCGAACTCAACATTGCGCTCGATCAGAAGTATCCAGGCGGATGATGTTGAGGTGAGCACGCCCGCGTACGCGACCAGACGCGGTGAGCTGCGTATCTATCTGGGCGCGGCACCCGGCGTCGGTAAGACGTTCGCCATGCTCGGCGAAGCCCATCGCCGGCTGGAACGCGGAACCGATCTGGTGGCCGCCGTCGTCGAGACGCACGGACGCGCGAAGACCGCCGAGCTGCTGAAGGGGATCGAGACCATCCCGCCCCGCTATGTCGACTACCGCGGTGGCCGCTTCCCGGAACTGGATGTGCCTGCGGTCCTGGCGCGCAAGCCGCACGTCGTCCTGGTCGACGAGCTCGCGCACACCAACACCCCGGGCAGCAAGAACGCCAAGCGCTGGCAGGACGTCGAAGAATTGCTCGATGCGGGCATCACGGTGATCTCGACCGTCAACGTCCAGCACCTGGAGAGCCTCAACGACGTCGTCGCGCAGATCACCGGCATCGAACAGCAGGAGACCGTTCCCGACGAGGTCGTTCGTAGCGCTGCCCAGATCGAGTTGGTCGATATCACCCCGGAAGCCCTGCGGCGCAGACTTTCTCACGGGAACGTCTACGCACCCGAGAAGGTCGACGCCGCGCTGTCGAACTACTTCCGCCGGGGCAACCTGACCGCGCTGCGCGAGCTGGCGCTGCTGTGGCTGGCCGACCAGGTCGACGCGGCGCTGGCCAAATACCGTGCCGACAACAAGATCACCGCGATGTGGGAGGCCCGCGAACGCGTCGTCGTCGCCGTCACCGGCGGTACGGAGTCGGAGACGCTGGTGCGGCGGGCATCCCGGATCGCCTCGAAATCCAGTGCCGAGTTGATGGTCGTCCATGTGGTGCGCGGTGACGGGCTGTCCGGGGTGTCGGCGCCGCAGATGGGCCGGGTGCGCGAGGTGGCAGGCAGCGTGGGCGCCACCGTGCACACCGTCGTCGGCGACGATGTGGGAAAAGCGTTGCTGGACTTCGCCCGTGAGATGAACGCGACGCAGCTGGTGATCGGAACCTCACGCCGGTCGAGGTGGGCTCGCATCTTCGACGAAGGCATCGGCGCGGCGATCGTCCAGGACTCCGGCAAGATCGACGTGCACATGGTCACCCACGAGGAGGCCAGGCGCGGCTTCTCGCTGCGGGCGGCCTCGCCACGGGAGCGCCGGGTCATCTCGTGGCTGGCCGCGGTCATCGTGCCGACGGTCATCTGCGCGCTGACCGCAATTCTGCTCGACAGGTACTTGACCATCGGCGGCGAGAGCGCGCTGTTCGTGGTCGGTGTGCTGATCGTCGCGCTGCTCGGCGGGATGGCTCCGGCGGTCCTGTCGGCCATGCTGTCCGGCCTGCTGCTCAATTATTTTCTGACCGAACCGCGCTACACGTTCACCATCGCCGAACCCGATGCGGCGATCACCGAACTCGTCCTGCTGATGCTGGCCGTCGCGGTGGCCGTACTGGTCGACCGGGCGGCCAGCAGGCAACGCGAGGCCAGGCACGCTTCCCAGGAAGCCGAGCTGCTGACCCTGTTCGCCGGGTCGGTGCTGCGCGGCGCAGATCTGGCCACATTGCTGGAGCGGGTTCGCGAAACCTACTCGCAGCGTGCGGTGAGCGTGCTGCGAGTCCGCGGCAACGACGAGACGATCGTCGCGTGCGTCGGCGAGATGCCGTGTGTGACAGTCGATTCTGCGGACACCGCGATCGAGGTCGGCGACGACGAGTTCTGGATGCTGCTGGCGGGCCGCAGCCTGCCCGCCCGCGACCGCAGGGTGCTGACCGCCGTCGCCAAACAGGCCGCCGGGCTGGTGCGCCAGCGGGAGTTGGCGGCGGAGGCCAGCAAGGCCGAGGCCATCGAGAAGGCCGACGAATTGCGCCGCTCACTGTTGTCGGCGGTCAGCCATGACCTGCGCACCCCACTGGCGGGTGCGAAGGCGGCGGTGTCGAGCCTGCGGTCCGACGACATCGGGTTCTCTGAGGAAGACACCGCCGAACTGCTCGCCACGGTCGAGGAATCGGTCGATCAACTGACCGCACTGGTGGACAACCTGCTGGATTCGTCACGGCTGGCCGCCGGCGTCGTGCGTCCCGAGCTCAAACGGGTCTATCTCGAGGAGGTGGTCCAGCGGGCGCTGCTCAGCATCAGCCGCGGGTCAACGGGATTCGCGGCCTTGCGGCCCGACCACGTCAAGGTCGACGTCGGCGACGCGGTGGCGTTGGCCGACGCCGGTCTCCTGGAACGGGTGCTCGCCAACCTGATCGACAACGCGCTGCGCTACGCACCGGATTCGATCGTGCGGGTCAACGCTGGCCGGGTGGGAACGCGGATGCTGATCAACGTCGTCGACGAAGGGCCCGGCGTGCCGCGCGGCACCGAAGATCAGTTGTTCGAGCCGTTCCAGCGACTGGGCGACCGCAACAACAAATACGGTGTCGGACTTGGTCTTTCGGTAGCACGCGGATTCGTCGAGGCGATGGGCGGCACAATCTCGGCCACCGACACCCCCGGCGGGGGGCTGACCGTGATCGTCGACCTCGCCGCACCGCCGGGAGACCGGCCGTGAACAAGGTCAAGGTGCTGGTGATCGACGACGAGCCGCAGATCCTGCGGGCGTTGCGGATCAATCTGAGCGTACGCGGCTACGAGGTGATCACCGCCGCGACCGGTGCCGCCGCGCTGAAGGCCGCCGCCGAGCACCCGCCCGACGTGATCGTGCTCGACCTCGGACTGCCTGACATGGACGGCATCGAGGTACTCGGCGGACTGCGCGGCTGGCTCAGCGCGCCGGTGATCGTACTGTCGGCGCGCACCGATTCCGCGGAGAAGGTCGACGCGCTCGACGCCGGCGCCGACGACTACGTGACGAAACCGTTCGGCATGGACGAGTTCCTGGCCCGGTTGCGGGCCGCGGTGCGCCGCGGTGCGGCCGCCTCGGAGACCGACGAACCGGTGATCGAAACCGATTCGTTCACAGTCGATCTGGCGGCCAAGAAGGTCACCAAGAACGACGCCGAGGTGCATCTGACCCCCACCGAGTGGGGCATGCTCGAAATGCTGGTGCGCAACCGCGGCAAGCTGGTGGGGCGCGAGGAACTGCTCAAAGAGGTGTGGGGTCCGGCGTACGCCAAGGAAACCCACTATCTGCGGGTGTACCTGGCGCAGCTGCGCCGCAAGCTCGAGGACGACCCGTCGCACCCACGGCACCTGCTGACCGAAGCCGGCATGGGTTACCGCTTCGAGCTGTGAGGCGCTGGCCCGGCCAGGCCACATCTGGCGCGCACGGACCGCCCGCGCCGCCGCCACCGCGCCGATACTGGCGCCATGCACATCACCGTCGACTACACCCTGTGCGAGGGCCACGGCCAATGCCTGATGGCCGCACCGGAGCTGTTCGACCTTCCGGACGGCGCCGAACAAGTCGTCGTCCTCGACGCCAATCCGCCTGAATCCGAACGTGATCGCGCCGCCCGCGCTGCCGCGATGTGCCCGGCACTGGCCATCACGGTGAGCTGAGCCGATCGGCGTCGGCAAGGTCGTCGAGCAAGCGGTAGCGACCCGCCATGGCCGCCGCGGCGATCCGGTTCGTGACGCCGAGCTTGTGCAGCAGCGCGGCGACCATCCGCTTGGCCGTGCGCTCCGAGACCAGCATCCGCGCGGCGATGTCGGTGGTTTCCATTCCGGTGGCCAGCAGTGTCCACAACCGCAAGTCCTGGTCGGAGAGACCGTCCAACAACGCCGACGGCGGCCTGCGGGTATTGCTCAGCAGCGCGTCGAGAAGTGTCCGGTCCACCACGCACAGGCCCTCGGCGATCGTCCACAGCGGGCCGGCCAGAGCTTCCGGCCGTGCCGTTTTCGGTAGGAATCCGTCGGCACCGGCGCGTAATGCCTCTTCGGCCAACCCCATGTCGTCGGTCCCTGACAGCGCCAGGATGCGGGTCGCCGGATGCCGGGCCTTGACGTGCCGGATCGCGGCCACCCCACCGAGCGGCGGCATGGTGAGGTCGATGATCGCGACGTCGGCCTTGCAACTGGAAACCAGGTCGGCGGCCTCTTCGACATACGTGGTCTGGCCGCCGACGGTGAACAGCTCGCCCCACTCCCGGGTGAGCAGCAGGGCCAGGCCCTGGGCAAACAGCTCGTGGTCGTCGATGATCGCCACGACGATCTTCGCTCCCCCGGCGCGGGCGTTCATTGCCGCGATGCTAGACCCAACCTTAGGGTCAGCCGGGTGAGACCGCTGGATCGATTGACCAACACCGACGACGGCTACGCGCTGGCCCGCATCGTCGTCGCGGTCCGCACGGCGATCGTCCTGGCGATCGGCGTCGTCCTGCTCATCGGTCCGGCCTGGGCCCGCCAGCACGCGGCAGCCACGTTCGCCGTCCTCGGCGCCGCGCTGCTCTACGCCGCGATAGTGCTGGCCAACGCCCACCTGGAGGTGCGGCGCACCCGCTACTCGTGGCTGATCACCGCCCTGGACTCGGGATTCACCCTGGCCGTTGTCGCACTCACCGGCGGCGCCTACAGCCCCGTGGTGTCCGTTCCCGTCGCGGTCATCGTGGCCTCGGCCGCCCGGCTCTCGTTCGCCGAAGCACTGACGGCGGCCGTGTTGTTCAGCGCCGCGTTCATCCCGCTCGCGCTGGCGACCTCGCCCCGTACCCCGTTCGCGGTCGACGCGGCGGTGCAGACCGGCTGGTGGGCGTTCTTCGTGGTCTGCATCGCGATCATCACCGCGGGGCTCTCGGCGCTGGCCGAACGCGAGCACCGCTCCCGCGTCCACGCGTTGGTGGAAGCCGAAGCCGAACACGCTGCCGCCGAAGAGGAACGGGATCTGCGCGCCAGGCTGCTGCGGTCCTATCAGTCCCAACAGGACGGGCTCCAGGTCCTGGTCCACGAGTTCCGCACCCCGATCGCCTCTCTGGAGGCGCTGATGAGCGCGCTCACCTCGGCGCCGCCGATGTCGTCCGCCGACCGCGACACCAGCCTGCGGCTTGCCGATCGCCACGTGCACCACCTCGCCGACATGATCGAGGCGCTCTCCGACGTCGCGCTGAGCCGTCGACCCACATTCTCGTCCGGCCGGGTGCGACGGGTCGACGTCACGGACGTCGTCACCGCGGCCGCCGACGCTGTCGGGCTGACTCCGCCGCGGTTACGGCTGACGTCGACCGGTGACCTCGGTGCGATCGTCATCAACGCCCAGGGTCTGCGGCGCGTGCTGACCAATCTGTTGGAGAACGCATGCCGGCACAGCCGCGACGCCCCGGTCGACGTCACCTGCACGCGCGACCAAGACGAGTTGGTGATCGCGGTGCTCGATCGCGGGCCGGGCATTCCCGTCGAGGATCTCGGCGAGCTGACCGCCAAATACGTCAGCGCCGGCGGTCAGCGCGGTACCGCCGGACTCGGCCTGTGGATCGTGCAGCAGATCGTCGAGGCGATGGGCGGTCGCGTCGACTTCGCGGCACGCGACGGCGGCGGTCTGGCCGTGACCTTCCGGGCGCCGATCGAGTCCTGACGCTGGCCCGCGCAGGCCAGTGATTGGCACGCGCGCCGGTCCCAGGCGCATTCCGCTGCGGCGACCATGGGTGCGACGCCGACGTGACGCGAACCACACCAGCGCGCGCGGCAGCCACGAGAGGACGCTCATGACCGCCCCCACCACCGCGCCCACCCACGGTGACATCGACCTGAGTGCCCGGTCGTTCTGGGCCAAGACCCCGGAAGAAAAAGACGAAGCGTTCGCCGTGCTCCGCCGGGAGAACCCGGTGCCGTGGAGCAGGCCCGCCGAATCGGATCTGTTACCGCCCGAACTGAACACCAAGGGCTTCTGGTCGTTGACCAAGCTCGAAGACATCCGGATGGCCAGCCGCCACCCCGAAATCTTCTCCTCCGCCCAAGGCATCACGATGGAGGACTTCGCACCCGAGGCGGTCGAGATCGCCCAGTCGTTCATCGCGATGGACGCACCCCGACACACCCAGTTGCGCGGCATCACGACCGAGGCCTTCAAGCCGAAAAACGTTCGCCGCCTGGAAGACTGGATCCGCGGGCACGCCCGCGACCTGGTGACCGAAATGGCCCACCTCGGTGAGGGTGACTTCGTCGAGCTGGTCTCGGTGAAGCTGCCAGGGCGCATCTTCGGCAGTTTCTTCGGGCTGCCGGAAGGCGATCAGCGCGACAAAGCGGTCCGGGCCGCGCAGCGCCTGGTGGGCTGGACCGACCCGAACATTCGGGGCGACCAAAGCGAACTCGAGCTGTTCATGGGCGCGGTGATGGACCTGCATGCGGTAGCCGCCGAACTGATCCCAGAACGTCGGGCACACCCCGGCGACGACCTGCTGACCTGGATGGTGCAGGCCGAGTTCGACGGCAAGAAGATGACCGACGACGAACTCAAGGCGTTCTTCGTGCTGATGGGTGTCGCCTCCAACGACACCACCCGGCACGCCTCGGCACACGCGATCGCCGCGCTCTCCAAATTCCCCGACCAGCGAGCCCTGCTCGTCGCGGATGTCCCGGGCCGCATCGACACCGCGGTCGAGGAAGTCTTGCGTTGGGGGTCGCCGCTGCTGCACATGCGCCGAACCGCCACCCAAGACGTCACGGTGCGGGGATCGGAGATCAAGGCCGGCGACAAGGTCGTGCTCTGGTATTACTCGGCCAACCGCGACGAAGATGTCTTCGAAGACCCGCACACCTTCAACATCCTACGAAATCCGAACCCGCACATCGCCTTCGGCGGTGGTGGTCCGCACTTCTGCCTGGGCGCGGCGTTGGCCCGCACCATGCTGCGCACACTGCTGACCGAGGTGTACACCCGAATTCCGGACATCTCGGCCCCCGAGCCCGACTATGCGCTGGCCAACTTCATCAACGGCATCAACAGCCTGCCCGCCACCTGGACACCCGAAAAGCGCTGACACACAAGGAGACCTGCTATGAAGACCAAGGCCGCAGTGTTGTGGGGGCTGCACCAGAAATGGGAAATCGAGGAGGTAGAACTCGACGGACCCAAGCAGGACGAAGTACTGGTCAAGTTGACCGCGAGCGGACTCTGTCACTCCGATGACCATCTGGTCACCGGCGACATGCCGATGCAACTGCCGGTGGTCGGCGGTCATGAGGGCGCCGGCGTGGTCGTCGAGGTCGGTCCCGGCGTCAAGGACGTCGTCGCAGGTGATCCCGTGGTGCTGAGCTTCATTCCGGCCTGCGGTCGTTGCGAGCCGTGCGCCCGCGGGATGAGCAACCTGTGTGTGCTCGGTGCGGCGATCATCGCCGGGCCCCAACTCGACGGCACCTTCCGCTTCCATGCCCGGGGTCAGGGCTTGGGTCAGATGTGTGTCCTCGGAACGTTTTCCGAATACACGGTGGTGCCGGTGTCGTCGGTGGTCAAGGTGGATCCATCGGTCGCGCTCGACACCGCCGCGCTGGTCGGCTGCGGTGTCACCACCGGATACGGCAGTGCGGTGCGGACCGGGGAGACCCGAGACGGCGATGTCGTCGTGGTGATGGGTGTCGGAGGCATCGGGATCAATGCGGTCCAGGGGGCGCGCATCGCCGGCGCCCGGATGATCGTGGCGCTCGACCCGGTCGAGTACAAGCGCACCCGATCGCTGGAGTTCGGCGCGACGCACGCAGCCGCCACCGTCGAGGAGGCCCAGGCACTGATCGCCGACATGACCCGCGGCGCGATGGCCGACGTCTGTGTGGTCAGCACCGACGTCGCCGAAGGTGCCTACGTCGCCCAGGCCTTGAGTCTCGTCGGCAAGCGGGGCCGAGTGGTGATGACGGCTATCCCGCACCCGACCGACACCTCCGTCGACATGTCGCTCTTCGACCTCACGCTGTACGAAAAGCAGGTCCGCGGATCGCTTTTCGGCTCATCCAGTCCCCGCCGCGACATCCCGCGGCTGCTCGAACTCCACAGCTCCGGACAACTGAAGCTCGATGAACTGGTCACCCGCGAGTACTCCCTCGAGGACATCAACCAGGGCTATGCCGACATGCACGCCGGAGTGAACCTGCGCGGTCTGATCCGATTCTGATCGACCCTTCACGTTCGGGGCGCGACTGGCTATTGTGAGGTGGATCACGCTGAGGAGATGATCACGATGCCGGATCCCATGCACACCGGTGGCTGCACCTGTCGTTGCAATGCCTGCGACGGCGGCCACCACTGTCACAACATCGGTAGCGGCTGCAAAGTCAAGCTTTAGTTCCAGAGACGCCGCCACCGACATCACGGTGGCGGCGTCTCTATTCTTGTTTGCCTGCTCCCTCCCCGGGTATCGATCTGGGACAACTCGAGGGAGGGAACATCCATGTCAGTCACAATCACCCGAACGCGGGGATATACGGCGGTCCAGAAGGCAGCATTCGCTGTTGGGGCGGTCTTCCTTTTGGTGGGCATCCTCGGCTTCATCCCGGGCATCACCACCAACTACGACATGCTGCAGGGCGCAGGCCACCACTCCGGAGCTCAGCTGCTGGGGATCTTCAACGTGTCGGTGCTGCACAACATCGTTCACCTGATCTTCGGCGTAGCCGGACTGCTGCTGGCCCGGGCCGTCAACACCGCCCGCGGCTACCTGATCGGCGGTGGCGTCATCTACCTGGTGCTCTGGCTCTACGGACTGGTGATCGACCGCGAAAGCCAGGCCAACTTCATCCCGGTCAACACCGCCGACAATTGGCTGCACTTCGTCCTCGGCGCCGCGATGATCGCCCTTGGCGTGCTGCTCACCCGGCGTACTGCGATGACGTCGGATACCGCGGTGCCGCGCACGACGCGCTGACCGCGGGTTGATCGCGCGTATTGACGGGTATGCAGACTTCCGTGGAGACAGCCCGTTCCGGCAGGCTCCAGCGACCGCGGATCGGCCTGCTGGCGGTACAGGGGGCCGCGGTGCTTGTCGCCGCGGCATTCCTCGCCGTCGCGATCGCCGGCTTCATCCCCGGGCTGACCACCCACTTGGATCAGCTGCACTGGGCGCACGGCTCGCACTCTGAACTCTTCGGCGTCTTCGAGGTGTCGGTGGTGCACAACCTCTTCCACCTCGCGTTCGGCGTGGCGGGCCTGGTGCTCGCGCGCACGTTCGCCCGTGCGCGGGCCTACCTGATCGGCGGCGGGGTGATCTATCTCGGCCTGTGGGTGTACGGCCTGCTGATCGACCTCGCCGGGCCGCGAAACATGCTGCCACTCAACAACGCCGACAACTGGCTGCACTTCGCGATCGGCGTGGTGATGGTCGTGCTGGGCCTCACGCTGGCGGGCACCAAGACGCCCACCGGGGCCGACGGAGAGCCGCTGATCCTGCCGGAGGACGAGGACTGAGCGACGCTCAGGCGATCGACAGCGCGATGCCGTCGAGGATGTCATGCTCGCTGACCACCAGTTCGTCGATGCCGGCCCGCTGCCCCAACGCGTAGGCCAGCTCCTCGACGACGATCGAGCCGCCGCCGATCACGTCCACGCGGCCTTCGTGCATCGGGCCGAGCGCGGCGCGCTGCTTGCGGGTCATCCCGACGAGCTGGTCGCAGACCGCCAAGAGATCCGGGAAGCCGACGCGGGAGAGGTGGATCGCCTCCGGGTCGTAGGTGGTCAGGTGTTGGGCCAGTGCGGCGATCGTGGTGAAGGTGCCCGCCACGCCGACCCAGGTTTTGGCCTGATCGACCGGCACCACCCGCAGCGCCTCGCCGAGCCGTTCCCGCACCACATCCCGCGCGGCAGCGATCTCGGCCGCGGTCGGCGGATCGGAGTGCAGGCAGCGCTCGGTGAGCCGCACGCAGCCGATATCGGCCGAGAAACTGGCCTGCACGCCGCCCGCCTCGTTACCCAGCACCACTTCGGTGGAACCGCCGCCGAGGTCGACAACCACGAAAGGTGCTGCGGCACTATCAAGTTCACCTACCGCGCCGTTGAAGGACAACTCGGCTTCCTCCTCGCCGGTGATCACCTCGGCGACCGCACCGGGCACCGCCGGGTCCAGCACCTCGGCGGTCATCGCGAAGAACTCGTCGCGGTTGGACGCATCCCGCGTCGCTGACGTCGCGACCATCCGCACCTTGCCGACGTCGAACTGTTTCAGCAAGGCGGCGTAGTCGGCCAGTGCGGCCCGCGTGCGGGCCAACGCATCCGGGGCGAACTGCCCGGTGGCGTCGACACCTTGCCCCAGCCGCACGATGCGCATCTCCCGGTGCACATCGTGGAGGCGCCCGGCGGCCAGGTCGGCGATCAGCAGCCGGATCGAGTTGGTGCCGCAGTCAATGGCCGCAACCCGGTTCGTCTCTACGTTGATGTCCACTCCCCTTTGTCGAGAATTCCCGCCATCCCCGGCTCGGCGGCCAGTACTGCCAACGCTTCGTCACCAAACGGGTTGACGCCGCGGCCTTTTGCCAACGAATGCGCGATCACCACGTGCAAGCACTTGACCCGGTCGGGCATGCCGCCCCCGGTGAACGTCGTACCCAACGGCTCGATGGCGTCGCGCTCGGCCAGATACGACTCGTGTGCCCGCCGGTACGCGGCGGCGAGCTCCTGGTCCTGCTGCAGCCGCTCGCTCATCTCCCGCATCAGCCCGTCGGACTCCAGCCGGCTCGCGGCGGCGGTCAACACCGGGTGCGTCAGGTAGTACAGCGTCGGGAACGGGGTGCCGTCCGGCAGCCGGGGCGCCGTTTTCACCACTGCCGGTTCACCATTGGGGCATCGGTAGGCGATCTCCAGGACGCCGCGCGGCTCACGACCCAGCTGCCGCGCCACCGCGTCGAGATCGGCGGGATCAACCACCGGGCGTCGCAGGTGGGGCGGGGGCGGGCGCGGGCTCCGGCGGCGGCAGTCCGGGGTCGGTGGCCGGGACCGGCGGTGGGCCGTGCGGAGTGTCGGCGATGGTGTGCCACAACGAGGTGTACCACGGGTCGTTGCTGCGCACCGGGGCGACCTGCGGGCCGGTGTCGGGGGCGACGGCGGCACCGGCGGGCAACTGCACCTGATACGGAATGTCGCCGGGCATCACGAACCCCAGCCGCTCGCGGGCTTGGGCGGCGATGTACACCGGATCCGCCAGCTTGTCCTTCTGCGCCTGCAGATCGGCAATCTGCTTGCGCAGTGCGGCTTCTGACGCGGCGAGTTGTTTCATCTCGGTGCGCTGCGCGAAATAGGTGCGCACCGGTCCGGCGATGGTCAGGGTGAGCACGCAGACCACCGCCGCCAGAATGGCCGCGCGGCGCGCCGTGAAGCCGAGCCGCTGCTCACTCTGGTGCTCGGCCGACGCGGCGATCGCGCGCCGGACCGGTTCGGTGACGCTGTGGCCTCGACCGGTTGTCGCCGACGCGGCGGCTCCGACCGCCTCCGGCGCGGCTTTGGCCTCGGTAGGCCGCGGTTCCCGCTTGGCCGCAGGCGACGTACGCGAGCGGACCCGACCCGACGCCCCCGGCCGGGAGGCCGGTGAGCGTCGCCTCGAGTCGGGCCGCTTGCTTTCCGCCACAGTCTCTTTCGAGTCCTACTCGCCGACCACGAACCGCGGGAATGCGAGATCGCCGGCGTAGCGCGCGGCATCGCCGAGCGCCTCCTCGATGCGCAGCAGCTGGTTGTACTTGGCCACCCGCTCGCTGCGCGCCGGCGCACCGGTCTTGATCTGTCCGCTGCTGACGGCCACCGCCAGGTCGGCGATCGTGGTGTCCTCGGTCTCGCCGCTGCGGTGGCTCATCATCGTGCGGTAGCCGCTGTTGTGGGCCAGCGCCACGGCGTCGAGCGTCTCGGTGAGCGTGCCGATCTGGTTGACCTTCACCAACAGTGCGTTGGCCGCGCCGCGCTCGATACCGTCCTCGAGCCGTTCGGGATTGGTGACGAACAGGTCGTCGCCGACCAACTGCACCCGGTCACCGATCGCGGTGGTGAGCTCGACCCAGCCGTCCCAGTCGTCCTCGGACAGCGGATCCTCGATCGACACCAGCGCGTAGGAGTCCAGCAGTTCGGCGTAGAACTGCCCCATCTGCTCTGCGGTGCGGACCTCTTTCTCGAAGGCGTAACCCTTACCTGCGGTGAAGAATTCGGTTGCCGCCACATCGAGGGCCAGTGCGACGTCGGTGCCGAGCGTGAAGCCGGCCGCCTCGATGGCCGTGCCGATCAGATCGAGCGCGGCCTTGGTGCCCGCGACGTCCGGCGCGAAGCCGCCCTCGTCACCAAGCCCGGTGGAAAGGCCCTGCTTCTTGAGCACCGACTTCAGCGAGTGGTAGACCTCGGCGCCCCAGCGCAGCGCCTCCTTGAAGCTGGGCGCCCCGATCGGCGCGACCATGAACTCCTGGACGTCGACGCCGGTGTCGGCATGCGCGCCGCCGTTGAGGATGTTCATCATCGGCACCGGCAGGATGTGGGCGTTGGGTCCGCCGAGGTAGCGGAACAGGGGCAGGGCCGCGGAGTCGGCGGCGGCCTTGGCCACCGCGAGGGAGACGCCGAGGATGGCGTTGGCGCCCAGCCGCGACTTGTCAGGGGTGCCGTCCAGGTCCAGCAGCGCCTGGTCGACGAGACGCTGATCGTCGGCCGACAGCCCGATGACCGCGGGGGCGATCTCGTCGAGCACCGCCTCGACGGCCTTCTCCACACCCTTGCCGCCGTAGCGGGCCGCGCCGTCGCGCAGCTCGACGGCCTCATGCTCGCCGGTCGACGCGCCGGACGGGACGGCGGCACGCGCGAAGGTGCCGTCGATCAGGGCCACCTCGACCTCGACGGTCGGGTTGCCGCGGGAGTCGAGGATCTCGCGGGCCGCGACCTGCTCGATGATGGGCACTGGCTGTCTCCTTGCGTCGTGGTGTGCGACGAATAGCCTAAATGGTCGCGTGCACGCTGGCCTCGTAGAGCTGGGTCAGAGCGCGTGCCCCTCGGCGTACGCCGTCGCCCAGTCCCGCACGGTGCGGGCGTACTGGTCGGAGTGGTTGTAGGCGTGCAGCGCGTTCATCCATCCGCGTGGCGAGGCCAGGTCCTTGCCGCGGAAGCACAGGTACCCCGCCGCCGACAGCGCTGCGTCGTCGATGTTGTCCGGGCTGATCACCCCGTCGTTGTTGGCGTCGACGCCGTAGAGCCGCCACGTCTCGGGGATGAACTGCATCGGGCCCATCGCCCGGGCATAGACCGGCTCGTCATTGGCCAGGGTCTGCTCGTCGTCGATGATCTCGAGATTGCCGTTAGTGCCGTCGAGATGCACTCCCCTGATCGGCGGGCTGACGTCGCCATTGGGCGCGATGATCGCGTCGCGGTAGGTGCCGTGGTGGCTTTCGACCATGCCGATGCCGGCCAGCGTCGTCCAAGCCAGATGGCAGTTGGGGTTTTCCACCTCGGCCACCCGCGCGGCATAGGCATAGGCCTCCAGCGACGTGATCGGGATACCGAGCGCGGGTGCCCGCTGCGCGGCCCACTGGTGCAGCTGATCGGCCGGGCGGCCCTTGGCGTGGGTGTCGACCGCAGGCACCGGATCGCCCGGCGGCGGCGGGACACCGTCGGGAATCGGCGTGCCCAGCTGCCAGGAGCAACTTGCCGCCAGCAACATGGCCGCCGCCGCAATGACGGCGACAGCACGCAGCCAACGCGTTGACGACACAGCACTCCTCAGGCCTGAATAATCTTGTTCATCGTCCCACGGCTGCCGTGTCGTTAGTCCCTACCGGCGATGCCGACGAGCCGGTAATTTGGTTACCAAGCATCTGTTAAGGTGAGCCGAACCTTGGTTTGGTAAGCCTTGCTTGAGCGTGCAACCAATGAAGTTAGTTAGGACTCGCCGATGACCGACCTGGCGGCCGTTTCGACCGGCATCCACACCACGTACAGCGCTGCCGCCCCGAATGTCGGCGCGCAGCTTTTCGGCAGCGGGCTGATCGGTGTTCGCGAGGGTCTCGAGGCCGGGATCATCGTCATGGTCCTGATCGCGTTCCTGGTGAAATCCGACCGCCGCGACGCCCTGAAGTGGGTATGGCTCGGTGTCGGCGCCGCCGTCCTGATGACGGTGGGCGTGTTCCTGACGATTCAGTACAGCGCCTACACGGTCGACAATCTGGCCGCCGAGGCCATCGCCGGGGTGGCGTCCCTGGTCGCCGTCGTGATCGTCACCTCGATGGTGCTGTGGATGCGCAAGGCGTCGGCCAGCATGTCCGGGGATCTGCGCGCAGGCATGACGAAGGCGCTCGAAACGGGCGCGCTGGCGGTGTTCTCCCTGTCGTTCCTCGCCGTGGGCCGCGAGGGCTTCGAGACGGCGCTGTTCATGGTGGGCTACGCCGAGGCCGAAACCGCGTGGCCGCTGCTGGGCCTGTTTATCGGCGTGCTGGTGGCAGCCGTGATCGCCTGGGGCATGTACGCCGGCGCCGTCCGGATCAACCTGGCAAAGTTTTTCTCCTACACCGGCGTGTTCCTGATCCTGGTGGCGGCGGGTGTCCTGTCCTACGGCGTCGGGGCGCTGCAGACCGTCGGCTGGGTGCCCGGCCTCGGTAACCGGGCCTTCGACATCAGCGGCGCCTTCAACTGGTCGGCCTGGTACGGCGAGATCATCCAGGGCGTCCTCAATGTCACCCCCACCCCGACGGTGCTGCAGCTGATCTGCTGGCTGGCCTACATCGTCGTCGTCCTGGCGCTGTTCCTGCGGCCCACCCGCCCCGCGCCGAAGCCGGCTCCGGCCACCGACGTCTCTCCCGAGAATGCCGATGCCTCCGAAGAATCGGAGCGCTCTCCCCTTACCGAAAGGTCCCATCAGTGACGCTGACCCACGGCATCAAGACCGGTACTGCCGCTGCCGCGGCGATTCTGGCCGGAGTCTCCATGGCCGCCTGCACGGCCAAAGAGAACAAGTCCGCGGATTCGAGCACCAAGGCGGCGTCCGAGATCACCGTCAACGCCTCCGACACCGAATGCAAGCTGTCGGGCACGCAGGCCCCCACCGGGCCGAGCACCTTCGTGATCACCAACAACGGCACCAAGGTCACCGAGTTCTACGTCTACGGCGAGGGCGAGCGGGTGATGGGCGAGGTCGAGAACATCTCCCCCGGACTGCAGCGCAAGCTGGTCGTGCAGCTCGCCGAGCCCGGCACCTACAAGACGGCGTGCAAGCCCGGCATGATCGGCGACGGTATCCGCGGCGACTTCACGGTCACCGGTAACGCCGTCTCGGTCGACACCCAAGGCGAATTCAAGGAAGCCAGCGACAGCTACAAGCGCTACGTCACCAGCCAGAGCGAGGCCCTGATCCCGGCCACCCAGTTGTTCGTCGACGCCATCAAGAAGGGCGACGTCGCGGCGGCCAAGGCGCAATACCCGGTCGCACGCACCTACTACGAGCGCATCGAGCCGGTGGCCGAATCGTTCCCCAACGATCTCGACCCGCGCATCGACCTCCGGGAAGCCGATCTGGAACCGGGCCAGAAGTGGACCGGCTTCCACGCGCTGGAAAAGCAACTCTGGGTCACCGGTTTGCAGCCCGACGCCAACGCCCTGGCCGACCAGCTGCTGGCCGACATCAAGGAGCTGCACGAAGGTGTGGAGGCACCGGGCTGGACCATCGACTCCACCCAGATCGCCGGTGGCGCACAGGGTCTGCTCGACGAGATCGCGGCCAGCAAGATCAGCGGTGAAGAGGACATCTTCAGCCACACCGACCTGTGGGACTTCAACGCCAACGTCCAGGGCAGCCAGACCGCGGTGGCCTCGGTCCGGCCGATCCTCGACAGCCGCAACGCCGATCTGGGCAAGCGGGTCGACAAGGGCTTCGCCGACGTGGAAGCGCTGTTGAACAAGTACCGCAAGGGTGACGGCTTCGTCCTCTACGACACCGTGACCGAGCCGCAGCGGCAAGAACTCTCGCGCGCCATCGACGCGTTGGGCAAGGAAGTTAGCCAGGTGCAGGGTGTCATCGCTCCCCAGTAACGACAACACGTCGGCGCCGGCACCCGCGGGATTGTCCCGGCGAAAGCTGTTCGGCGCGGCCGGCGTCACCGCCGCGGTGGTCGGCGCGGCCGGCGCCGGGGCGTTGGCCGGCCGGGCATCGGCGGCCAGTTCCCTCGATCACGGACTGGACAAGCCGGTTCCGTTCCGCGGCGAACACCAGGCCGGGATCGTCACCCCCGCCCAGGACCGGATGCACTTCGCCACCTTCGACGTGACGACCGACAACCGGGCCGATGTCGTCGCCATGCTCAAAGAGTGGACCGGCATGGCCGAGCGGATGACCGCCGGCGAGGAAGCCGTCCACGACGGTGCGATCGGCCTCAATCCCTATGCGCCCCCGTCGGATACCGGTGAGGCGCTGGGGCTCGCGCCCTCGCAGTTGACGCTGACCATCGGCTTCGGTCCGTCGTTCTTCCTCAAGGACGGTAAGGACCGCTTCGGGATCGCGAGCCAGAAGCCGCCACTGCTGGAGAACCTGCCCAAGTTCCCCAACGAGACCATGGATCCGGCGCGCTGCGGCGGCGATATCGTCGTGCAAGCCTGTGCCAACGACCCCCAGGTCGCGGTGCACGCCATCCGCAACCTGGCCCGGGTCGGCTTCGGCACGGTGGCCGTGCGCTACTCCCAGCTCGGGTTCGGCCGCACCTCGTCGACCACCCGGGAACAGGCCACCCCGCGAAACCTGTTCGGATTCAAGGACGGAACGGCCAATATCAAGGCCGAGGACACCGACACCCTTAACCAGCAGGTCTGGGTGGCCAGGGGCGACGGCCCGGACTGGATGACCGGCGGCAGCTACATGATTAGCCGCCGCATCCGGATGCGCATCGAATCCTGGGACCGCACAACGCTTCTCGAACAGGAGCGGGTGATCGGCCGACAGAAGGGCAGCGGCGCTCCGAACGGGCTCAAGCAGGAGTTCGAGGAGCTCAATTTCGACATCGTCGACAACAAGAACGAGCCGCTGATCGACCGCGACGCCCACGTGCGCCTGGCGTCCCAGCAGCATCTGAACGGCATCCAGATCTTGCGCCGCGGCTACAACTTCACCGACGGCTCCGATGGGTTCGGGCATCTCGATGCCGGGCTGTTCTTCATCGCGTTCGTGCGCAATCCGGCGACGCAGTTCATCCCGATGCAGATGGAACTGGCCCGCCGCGATCTGCTCAACGAGTACATCACCCACACCGGCAGCGGAATCTTCGCCGTGCCGCCAGGACTGCGCGACGGCGACTACTGGGGTTCGACGCTCTTCGGCTGATCCACCTGCTCGTCCGCGGTCTCGGGGTCGTCCAGGTCGACATCGTCGGCGAGCTCGGGCAGGTCCAATTCGTCGTCGACACGGACCATTTCGACGTCGTCGAGCAGGTCGTCGTCGGTGACCACTTCGGGCACCAGCGGCAGGTCGAGTGCCTCGACGGCCTGCGCAGGCCAGTGTCTGCGCCATTCGTCGGCGGTGACCGCACCCAACGGTGCAGCGGCATCCAGTTCACTCGGGGCGTCGGCATCTCTGCGGTTCGCCGCGATGGCACGTTCGACGGCGCGCACGGTGTCCATGAACTCCAGGACGTCGGTGCGCAGCTCGTTCTCGGCGTCTTTCTCGGCCGCGACGGTCACCGACAGGATCGAGGACGGAATCAGCTCCGGCGGCATCCCGGCGGTCGTCACCCGGGCAATCACCTTCTGCGCCAACGCCAGCGCCGGTTGTCCGGTCGGCACATCGTCGACGCAGGAGACGCGGTTGTTTGTTTCCAGAGTTTTGCGCTGCTCCCACTGCGCAATCTGGTCTTCCAGCGAGATCGACTCGCCGGCCAGCACCGCGGGCACCCGGTTGCCGAGCTTGCGCACCAGCGCGTCGGCCACATCGTCGATGGTGAATGCGTGGTGCGATGCCTCCTCGGCGATCCGCGCGTGAAACAGCACCTGCAGCAACACATCTCCGAGTTCGTCACGCAACTCGGTGAGGTTGCCGCCGCGGACCGCGTCGAACAGCTCGTAGGTCTCCTCCAGCAGATAGCGTCGCAGCGAGTCGTGGGTCTGTTCACTCTCCCACGGCCCGGATGTGCGCAACTTGTCCATGATCGCCACGGCGTCGACCAGTCGCTCGCCGGCTTGCGGCTCGGGCGCGGCGATCAGCCGCTCACCGGCGGCCAGCCGGGCCCGCACCTCGGGATGCTTGCGATCCGAGGACAGCAGCACCGGCGCGTCCTGACCGGTGAACACCGGCCGTCCCGACGGCAACGACCACGGCACCTTGATCGGCAGCTCCTCGGTGTACTGCACATCGCCGCTAAGGAGTTCGACCGCCTCGACGGGCACCAGCGACGGGCGGCGCGGATCGACCAGGATGACGGTCACCGCCGCTCTCCCTTCGCCGATCCGGCCGGTGTGAACGTGGTTATATCAAGCTCGCCCTGCGGTTGTCCGTCAAGTGCGCGGAGCAGATCGGCCACCATCTGCACCAATTGCAGGTCGCGGATCCGCGGGGCGCCGACACCGCTGCCGGACCGCGGAATCGGCACCGTCACCGTCGATGTCGTCGCGCGGTAGCTCGCACCGGGATAAACCCGCTTCAGCCGCAGCTGCGCGGAGTCCGGCAGCGTCAGCGGTGAGACGCGAATCGTTGTGGGAGAGCCACTTCCGGTGGCCGCCACCTCCGTCACTCCGTAGCTGCGGCACACCAGCCGCAGCCGCGCCACCGCGACCAGGCGCTGCGCGGGCTCGGGCAGCGGCCCGTAGCGGTCCGTCAGCTCCTCCACCACGCCGACGATGCCGGCATCGTCGGCGGCCGCCGCCAGCCGACGGTAGGCCTCCAGACGCAACCGATCGCTTTCGATGTAGTCCGGCGGCAGATTGGCGTCGACCGGCAGGTCGATGCGCACATCCTTGGGTTCCTCGGCGGTGGTCACCGTCTTACCGTCGGCCGCGGCTCGGTACGCCTCGACGGCCTCCCCGACCAGCCGGACGTACAGATCGAATCCGACACCGGCGACGTGCCCGGACTGCTCGGCGCCCAGCACGTTTCCGGCACCGCGAATCTCCAAGTCCTTCAACGCAACTGCCATGCCGGCACCGAGCTCGTTGTTCTGCGCGATGGTGGCCAGCCGGTCGTAGGCAGTCTCGGTGAGCGGCATCTCCTTGGGGTACAGGAAGTAGGCGTAGCCGCGCTCGCGGCTACGGCCCACGCGGCCGCGCAGCTGGTGCAACTGCGACAGGCCGAAGGTGTCAGCACGCTCGACGATCAGGGTGTTGGCGTTCGAGATGTCCAGCCCGGTCTCGACGATCGTGGTGCAGACCAGGATGTCGTACTCCCGGTTCCAGAATCCTTCGACGGTGCGCTCCAACAACTCTTCGGGCATCTGGCCGTGCGCCACCACGACCCGAGCCTCGGGCACCAATTCCCGCACCCGCGCAGCCGCGGCGTCGATGCTGCTGACCCGGTTGTGGATGTAGAACGCCTGCCCGTCGCGCAGCAGTTCGCGACGCAACGCCGCCGCGACCTGCTTGTCGTCGTGGCCGCCGACATAGGTCAGCACCGGATACCGCTCCTCGGGCGGGGTGAGGATGGTCGACATCTCCCGGATGCCGGCCAGGCTCATCTCCAGCGTGCGCGGAATCGGGGTCGCGCTCATGGTCAGCACGTCGACGTGAGTGCGCAGGCTCTTGATGTGCTCCTTGTGCTCGACGCCGAAACGCTGCTCCTCGTCGACGATCACCAGGCCGAGGTCTTTCCATCGCACACCGGTCTGCAGCAGCCGGTGCGTGCCGATCACGATGTCGACGCTGCCGTCGGCCATCCCCTCGACCACTGCCCGCGACTCGGCGGGATCGGTAAAGCGCGACAGGCCTTTCACGGTCACCGGGAACCCGGCCATCCGCGCGGTGAACGTCTGCAGATGCTGGTCGGCCAACAGCGTGGTGGGCACCAGCACCGCGACCTGCTTGCCGTCCTGCACCGCCTTGAATGCCGCACGCACCGCGATCTCGGTCTTGCCGTAGCCGACGTCACCACAGATCACCCGGTCCATCGGGACCGGCTTCTCCATGTCGTTCTTGACCTCCTGGATGGCGGTCAGCTGATCCATGGTCTCGGTGAAGCCGAACGCGTCCTCCATCTCGGCCTGCCACGGGGTGTCCGGGCCGAAGGCGTGGCCCGGCGCAGCCTGCCGCTTGGCGTAGAGCGCCACAAGCTCGCTGGCGATCTCGCGAACCGCCTTGCGCGCCTTGGTCTTTGTGTTGGTCCAGTCGCTGCCGCCGAGTCGGCTCAGGCTGGGCTCCTGGCCGCCGACGTACCGGGACAGCTGATCGAGGGAGTCCATCGGCACGAACAACTTGTCGGACCCGCCACCGCGTTTAGCCGAGGCGTATTCGAGCACCAGGTACTCGCGCCGCGCACCGCCGACAGTGCGTTCCACCATCTCGACGAACCGGCCGATGCCATGCTGATCGTGCACCACCAGGTCGCCCGCGGTGAGCGCCAGCGGGTCAACGGTGTTGCGGCGCTTGGCCGCCAGCCGCTTGCCCTCGGTGGCGGTGACCCGGTTGCCGGTCAGGTCGGTTTCGGTGATCACCACCAGGTTGGCGCCCGGCACGATGATGCCGTCGTGTAGCGGACCCTTGAGGACGCCGACCACACCGGCCTTCGGGGCCTCGCCGGCCTCGAGCATCGCCGCGGGGGTGTCGCGCTCGCCGAGCTGCTCGACGACCCGGTGCGCGGTTCCGGTGCCCGGTGCGACGACGGCAGCAAAGCCTCCGGTCAGCACGTGGGCGCGCAGCATCGCGAAGATCTCGTCGACGTTGCTCTGCTGGCCCCGGGCAGACGGGGCGGGCCGCACGTCGAGTTCGGTGGCGTCCTCGGCCGCCAACTGACTCACCGTCCACCACGGGTGGCCGGACTTGCGGGCCGCGTCGTGCACCTCGTCGAGCTCGCGGAACCCGGAACCACCGAGTTCTTCGACGTCGATCGGGGCGTCGCCGCCGATGGCGGCCACCGACCACGAGGCCTCGAGGAACTCCCGCCCGGTCTTGATCAGGTCGGCCGCGCGGGTGCGCACCTTCTCCGGATCGCACACCAACACCGGGCAGCCGTCGGGCAGATGATCGATGAGCAGAGTCAGGTCGTCGGGCCGCAGCACCGGCTGCAGGGCTTCCATCCCGTCGACGGGAATGCCCTCGGCCAGCTTGGCCAGCATGTCGCCGACGCTGCCGGTGACCTGATTGCCGTCGCCGCGCGGCCGGTCGGCGAGCAGCTTGGCGGCATGCGTCCGCACCTCATCGGTGAGCAGCAGCTCACGGCACGGCACCGCCACCACGGCGGTCACGTCGATCTCGGGGATCGAGCGCTGATCGGCCACCGAGAACATCCGCATCTCACTGACCTCGTCACCCCAGAACTCCACCCGGACGGGGTGCTCGGCCGTCGGCGGGAAAAGGTCCAAAATGCCGCCGCGGACGGCGAATTCGCCGCGCTTACCGACCATGTCGACGCGGGTGTAGGCCAGCTCGACGAGGCGCTCGATCAGCTGGTCGAAGTCGAACTCCGCACCGGGCGTCAGCGTCACGGGTTCGACGGTGCCGACATCGGGAGCCATCGGCTGCAGCAGGGACCGGACCGTGGTGACCACCACGCACAGCGGCGGGCCCAGGCGTTCGTCGTCGGGGTGCGCCAGCCGACGCAGCAGCATCAGCCGCGCGCCGACGGTGTCCACCCCGGGCGAGAGCCGCTCGTGCGGCAGGGTCTCCCAGGACGGGAACATCGCCGCCGACTCGCCGAACACACCCCGCAGCTCGGCGGTGAGATCGTCGGCGTCGCGGCCCGTCGCGGTGACCACCAGCAGCGGGCCCTTACGGGCTACCGCGCAGGCGGCATACAGCTGAGCACTGGCAGGCCCGACCAGGGCGAGTTCGTCGGGACGCTCGGCGGCACGCTGCGCCAAAGCGACGAATTCCGGCGCGGTCAGCGCCAAGTCCACCAGCCCCGCGATCGGGGTCTGAACATACTGGTGCCCCGGTGCGGTCATGATTACTACAGTCTAGGCGGCACCACCGAAGACGTTGCGGCGGGCCGCGATTCACTCGCGCGCTGTGACGCAGGTCGCCTCAGCGACCGGCGACCGTGAAGCCCGGGTCGGCGATGCCTTCGGGAAATTGCTGGAGTGCGGCCACCGCGACGTCGGCCAGAGTCTTCAGCGCATCGGTCACGGCGGGATCCGGCTGCCCCGGGTGAGCCCAGTAGACACCGATCGCCCCGAGCGGATCGGGCCCCAGCATCGGAGTCATGACCAGGCTGCGAACGAAGGTCGGCCGGTAGGCGTCCTGCGGGATGCGCTCATCGCGGCGAATGTCTCCGATCGCCACCGCGGTGCGATGGATCATCGCCCACCCGCTGATGCAGTCGGCGACGGGGAACCGCTGGCCTTTCCACAGTGGACTCATCGAGTCCTCGTCGGCGTAGTAGCACATGTCGCCGTCGAGGAGCACGAACGTGGCACCGTGCGCACCGGCGATCTGCCGGGCCGCGACCTTGACGACCTGCTGGACGTCCTCGACCCGCTCGGCATCTTTGAGCTGAACCCGCACCTGAGCGATCACGTTCCGTGCGTCGACCACGCGTCGACCCCCTCTGCCTACCCCACAGTGTCCCGACGTGTGCGTAGATTATCGCGGGTCGAGGGTCACTCACCCTCTAACTGCGGATCGGCTTCAAGATGGGTCAGCCCGTTCCACATCAGGTTCACCAGGTGAGCGGCCACTACTTCTTTCTTCGGTTCGCGGGTGTCGAGCCACCACTGCGCGGTCATCGACACCGAACCCACCAGGGCCTGGGCGTACAGCGGCGCCAGCATCGGGTCCAGACCGCGGCGGGCGAAGTCGCCCGCCAAAATCGAGGACACCTGGCTGACGGCATCGTTGAGCAGGCTGGAGTAGGTGCCGGTGCTGATCGCCGCCGGGGAATCCCGGATCAGGATGCGGAAACCGTCGGTGCGCTCCTCGACGTAGGTCAGCAGGGCCAGCGCGACCCGCTCGACGCGGACCCGGGAGCGGTTGTTGGTCAACGACGAGGTGATGCCGTCGAGCAGGGCCGACATCTCGCGGTCGACGACCACCGCGTAGAGACCTTCCTTGCCACCAAAGTGCTCGTAGACGACGGGCTTGGAGACATTGGCGCGCTGGGCGATCTCCTCGATCGAGGTGCCCTCATACCCGCGTTCGGCGAACAGCGTGCGAGCCACGTCGATGAGCTGGCGCCGACGTTCGGTGCCCGTCATCCGGGCGCGCGGTGGGCGCGGCTCCTTCTCCGGTGCTGCCATCCAGGAAGAGTACTGGTTTGCACTAGAGTCTCAGGCGGACATTTCGGCCAGTCCGTCGTGGTGTAATCGGCAGCACCTCTGATTTTGGTTCAGATAGTTCAGGTTCGAGTCCTGGCGACGGAGCAGTCATATGGGAGGCCCGGTGACCACAAACACTGATGCCGCCGTCCTGGTGCTGGCGGCCGGGGCCGGCACCCGCATGCGATCGGACACCCCCAAGGTGCTGCACACCCTCGGCGGGCGCAGCATGCTCTCCCACGTGCTGCACGCGGTCGCCAAGGTCGCGCCCCAGCACCTGGTCGCGGTGCTCGGGAAGGATCGCGAACGCATCGGCCCGGTGGTCGCCGGACTCGCCGACCAGCTGGGCCGCACGATCGAGGTCGCGGTGCAGGAGCAGCAGCTCGGAACCGGTCACGCGGTGCTGTGCGGGTTGTCCGGGCTGCCCGAGGATTTCGCCGGCACCGTCGTCGTGACCTCCGGTGACGTCCCGCTGCTGGATGCCGAGACGCTGGCCGAACTGATCGCCCTCCACCGCGGCCAGCGCGCCGCGGCGACGATCGTCACGACGACGCTGCCGAATTCGACCGGTTACGGCCGGATCCTGCGCACCCAGGACGGCGAGGTCACCGCGATCGTCGAGGAGACCGACGCCACCCCGCAGCAGCGCGCGATCCGTGAGGTCAACGCCGGGGTCTACGCCTTCGACATCGCCGAGCTGCGCTCAGCGCTGAGCCGACTCTCGAGCGACAACGCCCAGCACGAGCTCTACCTGACCGACGTGATCTCGATCCTGCGCGCCGATCACCGGGTGGTGCACGCCAAACACGTCGACGACGCGGCCCTGGTTGCCGGCGTCAACGACCGAGTGCAGCTCGCCGACCTGGCCCGCGAGCTCAACCGCCGCGTGGTCGCCGCCCATCAGCGCGCCGGGGTCACCGTCGTCGACCCGCTGAGCACCTGGATCGACGTCGATGTCACCGTCGGCCGCGACACCGTGATCCGGCCGGGGACCCAGCTGCTGGGCGCCACCCGCATCGGCGCGCGCTGCGAGATCGGGCCGGACACCACGCTGACCGACGTCAGCGTCGGCGACGAGGCCTCGGTGGTTCGCACCCACGGCAGCGAGTCGGCGATCGGCGACGGCGCGACGGTCGGACCGTTCACGTTCCTGCGTCCGGGCACCGAACTGGGGACGAAGGGCAAGCTCGGGACGTTCGTCGAGACCAAGAACGCGGTGATCGGCGCAGGCACCAAGGTGCCGCACCTGACCTACGTCGGCGACGCCGACATCGGCGAGTACAGCAATATCGGCGCCTCCAGCGTGTTCGTGAACTACGACGGCGAGAACAAGAGCCGCACCACGATCGGCTCGCACGTGCGCACCGGCTCGGACACGATGTTCGTCGCCCCGGTCTCCGTCGGCGACGGCGCCTACACCGGCGCAGGCACGGTACTGCGCGACGACGTGCCGCCGGGCGCTCTCGCGGTGTCGGCTGGGCCACAGCGCAATATCGAGGACTGGGTGCTGCGCAAGCGGCCGGGCAGCGCATCGGCGCAGGCCGCGGCCAAGGCGCAGCAGTCCGAGTCGGGCGAGCCGACGGAGTGACCGGCGTCGCCGAATGTTGCCTTTTTGGTAACCCAGGGTCGTAGCACCGTACGATTGGCCCGTATCGACCCCCGACCGGCAAGGGCAGCACACAGTGGGCACGGACTGGACCGACAACCGTAAAAACCTGATGCTCTTCTCGGGCCGCGCGCACCCGGAGCTGGCCGAACAGGTCGCCAAAGAGCTCGACGTTCAGGTCACCGCGCAGACCGCACGAGACTTCGCCAACGGCGAGATCTTCGTCCGCTTCGACGAATCGGTTCGCGGCTGCGACGCCTTCGTCCTGCAGTCCCATCCCGCGCCGCTGAACAAGTGGCTGATGGAACAGCTGATCATGATCGATGCGCTCAAGCGCGGTAGCGCCAAGCGGATCACGGCGATCCTGCCGTTCTATCCCTACGCCCGCCAGGACAAGAAGCACCGCGGCCGCGAGCCCATCTCCGCCCGCCTGGTCGCCGACCTCTACAAGACCGCGGGCGCGGACCGCATCGTCACCGTCGACCTGCACACCGACCAGATTCAGGGCTTCTTCGACGGGCCGGTCGACCACATGCGGGCCCAGCCGCTGCTGACCGGCTACATCCGGGACAACTACAACTGCGAGAACGTCGTCGTGGTCTCGCCGGACTCGGGCCGGGTGCGCGTTGCCGAGAAGTGGGCCGATGCCCTCGGCGGCACCCCGCTGGCGTTCATCCACAAGACTCGCGACCCGAAGGTCCCCAACCAGGTGAAGTCGAACCGGGTGGTCGGTGATGTGGCGGGCAAGACCTGCGTGCTGACCGACGACATGATCGACACCGGCGGCACCATCGCCGGTGCGGTCAAGCTGCTGCACGACGACGGCGCCAAGGACGTCATCATCGCCGCCACCCACGGCGTGCTGTCGGACCCGGCGCGCGAGCGACTGGCCGACAGCGGTGCGCGCGAGGTGATCGTCACCAACACCCTGCCGATCGACGAGGCCAAGCGGTTCCCGCAGCTGACCGTGCTGTCGATCGCGCCGCTGCTGGCCAGCACCATCCGCGCGGTGTTCGAAAACGGTTCGGTCACAGGTCTTTTCGACGGAGACGCGTAGTTGTCAAGCACCATCTATCACAACCCGCGCTGCAGTACGTCCCGTAAGACCCTGGACCTGTTGCGCGACAACGGGATTCAGCCGGAGATCGTCGAGTACCTCAAGACGCCGCCGTCGCGCGCCGAGATCGCCAAACTGATCGCCGACGCCGGCATCGACGTACGCACCGCGGTGCGCAAGCGCGAATCGCTGTACACCGAGCTGAATCTCGCCGAGGCCAGTGACGACGAGCTGTTGGATGCCATGGCAGCCAACCCGATTCTCATCGAGCGGCCGTTCGTGGTGACGCCCAAGGGCACTCGGTTGGCCCGACCGATCGAATCGGTACACGAAATTCTGTGAGAGCGCGTCGCGCAGCCCTGTCCCTCACGCTGGCCATGACCGTGGCGGCGTGCGGGACGACGCCGCCGGACTACTCCTCGATCTGGAGCACACCGGCCACCACCACGGCGAGCAGCCCCACCACATCGGCCAAGCCGCAGCCGATCGCCGAATACCTTTATGGCGCCGGTGTTATGGGTGAGCAGATCCCGCTGGACAAGCTCACCGACATCAGCGTGACACTGCCGCGGCCACCGGGCTGGACCAAATACAACAACTCGAACTTCTCGCCGGGCACCGAGGTGATCGCGAAGAACAACACCTATCCGACGGCGATGGTGATCGTGTTCAAGCTGACCGGCAACTTCGATGTGGGTGAGGCACTCAAGCACGCCAGCGTCGATGCCGAAATGTCGCAGAACTTCACCAAACTCAACGCCTCCACGGCCGATTTCAACGGATTCCCGTCCTCGATGATCGAGGGCAGTTACGACCTCAACGGCAAGCGCCTGCACTCCTACAACCGGGTGGTGATCCCGGTGACGCCGGCGCCGGCCTTCCAGCGCTATCTGGTGCAGCTGACGGTGACCACGCTGGCCGACCAGGCCGCCGCGGCGTCCGACGATGTCGAGGCCATCATCAAGGGCTTCAGCGTCACGCTGAAGAAGTAGCCCGCCCGCCTCGCGAGCGGTGACCCTAGAGTGATCGCCATGAGTTGGACCGCCGCAGATCTGCCGTCGTTCGCCGGCCGCACCGTCATCGTCACCGGAGCCAACAGCGGGTTGGGTCTGGTCACCGCTCGCGAGCTGGCCCGGGTCGGCGCCCAGACGATCCTGGCGTGCCGCAACCAGAGCAAGGGCGCCGAAGCCGCCGCCACGATGACCGGTGACGTCGAGGTGCGCAGCCTCGACCTACAGAGCTTGGCCTCGATCCGGGAATTCGCCGACGGTGTGGACAGCGTCGACGTCCTGATCAACAACGCCGGCATCATGGCGGTCCCCTATGCCGTCACCAAGGACGGCTTCGAGAGCCAGATCGGCACCAACCACCTGGGCCACTTCGCGCTGACCAACCTGCTGCTACCCAAGGTGACCGACCGCGTCGTCACGGTGTCGTCGTTCATGCACCTGCTGGGCAAGATCAGCCTCAAGGACCTGAACTGGAAGGCCCGGCCCTACTCGGCGTGGCTGGCGTACGGCCAGTCCAAACTCGCCAACCTGCTGTTCACCAGTGAGCTGCAGAAGCGCCTCGACGCGGTCGGGTCACCGCTGAAGTCCCACGCCGCCCATCCCGGCTACTCGGCCACCAACCTGCAGGGCCACACCGGCAACCGGTTCGGCACCAGGATCTGGGACACCGGCAATGCGGTCTTCGCCACCAGCCCCGACTTCGGTGCCCGGCAGACCCTGTACGCCGCGGCCGTGGACCTGCCCGGCAACAGCTTCATCGGTCCGAGGTTCGCCATGCGGGGGCCGACCGGTCAGTCACCGCGCAGCCCGCTGGCCCGCAATCAGGCCACCGCGACGGCGCTGTGGCGGCTGTCCGAGCAGCTCACGGGCATCGAATTTCCGCTCTGAACCCCTGATCGGCTACCCTGGGTTCCGCGTCACGGCGAGGGTGGTCCAGCCACCGTTATCGACGAGGCTTCCTTTCATTGGTGCCTGCCTTAGCCGTGCGGAAGACCCGGACAAGGCAACACAGGAGCACCGATCATGGCCAAGAACGCCACCAACAACCTCACCGCCGACGTGCGCGCAAAGACCGGCAAGGGCGCCTCGCGCCAGGCCCGTCGCGACGGCAAGGTTCCCGTCGTCCTGTACGGCCACGGTGCCGAGCCGCAGCACCTCGAGCTCAACGCCCACGACTACGCCGCCGTCCTGCGTAACGCCGGCACCAACGCGGTACTGACCCTGGACATCAATGGCAAGGAACAGCTGGCGCTGACCAAGGCCATCACCGTCCACCCGATCCGCCGCAACATCCAGCACGCCGATCTGCTGATCGTCCGCCGCGGCGAGAAGGTCAGCGTCGAGGTCAACGTGCATCTCGAGGGCGAAGCCGCCGCCGGCACTCTGGTCACCCAGGACGCCAACGCCATCCTCATCGAGGCCGAGGCGCTGTCCATCCCGGAGAGCCTGACCGTGTCGATCGAAGGCGCCGAAGAAGGCACCCAGATCACCGCAGGCCAGGTCGAGCTGCCGAAGGGCGTCACGCTGCTCAGCGATCCCGAGCTGCTGGTCGTCAACATCGTCACCGCCCCGTCGGCCGAGGAGCTGGAGTCCGAGGGCGGCGGCGAGTCGATCGAGGAGCAGGCCGCCGACGCTGCCGAGGCAGCCGAAGCCGCCGAGGGCGAGGGCGAGTCGGCCGAGGCCGAGTAAGCCCGAATGGCCGATCCCCTGTTGGTTGTCGGCCTCGGCAACCCGGGTCCGCAGTACGCCAAGACCCGGCACAACCTCGGCTTCATGGTGGCCGACGTGCTGGCGGCCCGCATGGGCGGACAGTTCAAGGTGCACAAGCGTTCCGGTGCGGAGATCGTGACCGGCCGACTGGCGCACCGTCCCGTCGTGCTGGCCAAACCGCGCACCTACATGAACGAGTCGGGGCGCCAGGTGGGGCCGTTGGCGAAGTTCTACTCGGTCATGCCGGCCGACATCATCGTCATCCACGATGAGCTCGACATCGACTTCGGCCGGATCCGGCTGAAGCTCGGTGGCGGCGAGGGCGGCCACAACGGTCTGCGATCGGTGGCGAACTCGATGGGCACCAAGAACTTTCAGCGGGTCCGCATCGGCGTCGGCCGGCCGCCGGGACGTAAGGACCCGGCAGCGTTCGTCCTGGAGCCGTTCACCGCCGCCGAGCGCGCGGAGGTCCCGGCGATCTGCGAGCAGGCCGCCGATGCTACCGAGCTGCTGATCGAGGTCGGGCTGGAGACGGCCCAGAATCAGGTGCACGCCTGGTAGGGGCTGCCAGCCACACCCCGAGCGCAACTAGCGCGGCCACCTCGAATCCGGCGATCCCACGTTCGACCACTCCAAGCGGGATCAGCGTCCACCACCGTTGACCCGTGACGAGACCGATCGCGATGGCTCCGAATAGCACGGAGAGCCAACCGATTCCGACGACCGTGAGCCATCTGGCCACCCGCACGGCGGCACTGTCCCGGCCCCGGGCGATCAGCAACACCGCCACCGGGAGCGCGACGAACGCGACCAGGGTCGCGTAGCGGTGCACGGTGCCGGACAGACTCGGACCGGTGACCCAGTTGTGCTTGGGGAAGGCGACGATCGCCAGCAGGGCCACCACCCACAGCATCATCAACACCGACGGTGCCGACCATAGCCGGACCCGGCCTGCGCGGATCAGGCCATACAGGAGTGCCGCCGAGGCCACCGCCAGAATCAGCACGGCTGCGACGAAAGCCGCACTGCCAGTGGTGTAGACATACTCCGAGATGGTCGCCGAGCGCAGTTCCCGGCCGCGGGTGTGCCGGCCGCCGACCGTGGCGTCGAGCCCGAGCACCACGACTATCGCCAGCGCCGAACCGACAACACCGACCCAGCCGAGGGCGCGCACCATCGAACCAGCCTACGCGCGACCGCGTATCCCCGAGTCGACGACCTTGACCGGTTTATGCGGGTAGCGCCGCTCCGCGTGTTCCTTGGCCGCGGAATTCGGCAGCACGTAAAGGGTTTCGACCTTCTCCTGCAGCGGCCGCAACACCAGGTTCATGAATGCCTTGCGGTCGTCGAGGTAGGGCTCGATGACGTCCTCACCGGCCGGGCAGACCGCCAGGCAGTAGGCCGCCTTGTAGTTCGCCTTGAAAGACAGGCTCTGCCACATCGATGCGTTCTCCGAATCGGTGACGCGCGAACGGAAGTCGTCGGCATCCTCGCTGTCGGCGATCGTCTGCACCCAGTCGGTGAACCCACCCATGAACTCCCGGTAGTTGTGCACCGAGCAGGCGACGAAGTCGAACGCGCCGTCCTTCTTGATGGCTCCGACGGGACAGGCCGCGACACAGAGCTTGCATTCCAGGCACGGTGAATAGTCCAGTGGTGCACCGTAACTGCTGACCGGGGTGTCGACGAGGATGGTGGCCAGCAGGATGAAGTTGCCGAACTTCGGGTGGATGACGTTGCGATGGATGCCCATCACACCCAGACCGGCGGCCACCGCGACGGGCTTGTGCGCGACCACCCAGATCCGGCCCGGATAGCGGTCCATCTCCATCGGGAACGTGGCCGACGGATTCAGCGCCCGATGACCGGCATCCTCTAAAGCGCGGGTGATGCGGTGCGCGGCCTCGTTGATGACTTCCCCGCTGCGGTGGAACTCCTGGTTCGCCACGCTGCGCGCGACCGAGCGCACATTGTCGCGGTTCATCCGGACCACCAGCGAGATATAGGTCCTCGTCCCGGGCAGGGCGGCTTCGACATGCTCGCGCTCGCTCGCCAGGTCGGGGTTGTCGACGCTGGCGAACGCGACGTCATCGGCCCCCGCCGCCAGACACAGCTCGCGCAACCACTCGGCGTCGATCACTGCGGCCCGCTGCTGGCGCTGCCGGGCACGCACGGCCCGCACGGTCGGATGGTCGGCGATGTTCATACCTGAGTACAGTACCCCATACTTAGCTAGGTGGTCATGCGTGATCCATCCCACGCCACCACGCGGAATATTCGTTACCTATGTAAAGTTGTTTTACGCCATGCTCTGTCTCCCCGCGCCCCAGCTTCTGTCGGCAGCGCAGCCCGCTCATTCAGCGGGGAAGGGAGGACTGAGCTGATGCGCCAGGGCCCGTTGGCCGGACGCTATCCGGCCGTGGCCGCGATGGTCACCCTCGCCCTGATCCCCTACCTGGCGTTGTCCGCCGCGCTCGATCCGCTGGTCCCGATCATCTCCGAGCAACTGCACATGACGACGCAGACGCTGGCCCTGAGTTCGGGTCTGGGCAACGCCGCCTACGCCGTGGGCACCGTGCTCGCCGTGCAGTTCGCACAACACCTTCCGCAGCGACGCATGCTGCTGGTGTACGCCGTGGTCCTCGTCGTCGGCTCCGTGATCGCCGCCGCCGCACCGAATGCGACGGCGTTCATCGCCGGCCACGTCCTGCAGGGTCTGGCGACGAGCATGTTGTTGATCGCAGCCGCCCCGCCACTCACGATCGGCTTTCCGCGGGAGAAGCTCCGCAATACCGCGGTCATCATGAACATGTGCGTGTTCGGCGCTGTCGCACTGGGCCCGTTCATCGGCGGCGTGCAGGCCGAGGCACACGCCTGGCGGCCGCTGTTCTGGATTGTCGCGGCCGTCGCGCTCCTTGCTCTCATCCTGGCGGCGCTCACGTTCGACGATGCTCCGCCCGCGGACCCGCAGGCGCCACGCGACCTGAAGGCGATCGCGCTCGCGACCGTCGGATGCACGGCCGCGTTCGTCGGCGCGGCGCAGCTGACCACCCACGAGATCTCCGACTTCGCCGTCACCGCACCGATGTTCGGCGGTCTGGCGCTGATCCTGACACTGATCGTCTACCAGTTCCGCGCGCGGCGCCCGCTGTTGACCATCCGGACGATGTTGACAAGCGCGATCCCGGTGGCGGGCGTCGGTGTCGCACTGTTCGCCGCGGCGGCCTCGATCGCCGCAACCGCGCTGACGGCATCGGTGTTCATGCAGCACTTCAGCCCGGTCCACGTCGGTCTCATCTATCTGCCGGAACTCGGCGGCGCGGTCGTCATGGCCGTGGTGTTCGGCGCCGTCATCACCCGCCGCGGCATGCACTTCCTGCCCCTGGTCGGCATGGCTCTGCTGGCCGCCGGCATCGCGTTCTTCATGGCGTCCCTGCCCGCGAATGTGCCACTCGCCCTTGTCGGTTCGGCACTGACCGGATTGGCACTGGGCGCCACCGTCGCACCGGCGTTGTTCGTCGCCGGGTTCTCGCTGCAGTCCAACAGTCTGCAGCGGGTGTTCGCAATCATCGAATTGCTGCGCGCCGTCGCGGCATTCATGGTGGCCCCGATTTTCGCGCACCTCGCGACGCGATACTCCGGCGACCTCGTGGAAGGCACCGGCATCGCGCTGTGGGTCGGATTCGCGCTCGCGATCGGCGGTGCGGTGTTCGGTGTCGCGGTCTACGCGCTCAGCGGAGCCCGGCCCCAGACACCGGATCTCGACGAGTTCTTGGACGGCGACTCCCCCGCCTGGTATTCGCCACCGCTGCTGGCACGGCTGCGCGGCCTGCCGTCGGCAGCCCCGGTCCCGGCACCGCGAGCGGCACCGGCCGCACATCGTCACCCATCGCAACCGAGCGGGCCGGTGCTGTTCGCCTATGATGGCTCCGATCTCGCGCGGCATGCGATTTCCCAAGCCGCCCAGCAACTTTCGCCGTACCGTCACGCTGTCGTCGTCTGCGTGTGGCAGCCCGTCGACGTCGGCTTCACGCCATGCGACAGCCAGCCCTTCGACTCCGATCGGGCCAGCCAGGTCCGTCAGGCCGCCGAACAGACCGCCGAGCATGGCGCCGCACTGGCCCGTGCCGCCGGATTCGAGTCGTGCAGCCTGGCGATCGAAGCGGCGCCGACCTGGAAGGGCATCGTCGAAGCCGCGCATGAGCACCGCGCCAGCATGATCGTGCTGGGTCCGCATCGGCGCAACGGTCTGCTCGGTCACCTGCACGGCAGCGTCGCGGCGGCCGTGGTGTCGCACACCGACATCCCGGTCCTGCTCGTCCCCCAGCCGGCGGACGCCCCCGCCCACGAGAGGCCACCGATCCGTCGGGAAGCGGGAGTAGTCTCGGCGCGGTGAACACCCTCCGCGATCCGTTGGTGGCGTCGGCCATCGACCGCATGTACGCCGAAGCCGGCCAGCAGATGGCCCAGCTTCACGAGCGCGGCGCCCAGCTGCGCGCGGCGAAGACCGCCCAGGAACGGGCCGATGCGTTCAGCGACTTCTACCTGCCGGTGACCCCAGAGTCGGGACAACTGCTCTACACGCTGGTGCGCGCAACCCGGCCCGAGCTGGTGGTGGAGTTCGGAACGTCGTTGGGACTCTCCACAATTCACCTCGCCAGTGCGGTGCGCGACAACGGCACCGGTCGGGTGGTCACCACCGAGCTCAGCGCCGCCAAGGTCGCGGCCGCGCGATCCACGTTCGCCGACGTCGGCCTCGACGACGTGATCACGGTGCTGGAAGGCGATGCGACCCAGACGCTGGCCGACATCAACGAGCCGGTGGGCTTCGTCCTGCTCGACGGCTGGAAGGACCTCTACGTCCCGGTCGTTCAGGTGCTGGAGCCGCGTCTGCGCGAGGGGGCGCTCGTCGTCGCCGACAACACGGGCCTGGCCGACGCGCAACCCTATGTCTCCTACATCCGCGATCCCGCGAATGGCTATGTGGGCGTGAGCTTCCCGGTGCGGGACTCCGACGCCATGGAGATCAGCTGCCGGGTGTGACCCCGCCGGTCTAGGTGACCAGGGCGACCGAGTTGGCGCGACGCAGCTTGCCCGACGGCGTCTTCGGGATGGTGCCCGGCCCGAGGACCACGACATTGCGCGGCCGCACGTCGACCTCGGCGACCACCTCGTGTGCCACCTCGTGCTCGATGCGCCGCACTGCGGCCGGGTCCTGCCAGGCGTTGGATTCCACTGCCACCGCGAAGGTCTCGCGAGAGTGGCCGGCGTCGAGGCGAACCGCGACAGCGCAGCCGGGGCGCACCCCTTCGACTCGGCTGGCGGCCCGCTCGATATCGGTCGGGTAGATGTTGCGGCCGGCCATGATGATCACGTCCTTGACGCGACCGCACACCACGACGTGACCGTTCTCCAGCAGGTAGCCGAGATCACCGGTGTCGTACCAGCCGTGCTCGTCCTGGGCCGGCACGAAACCGCCCATGGTGATGTAGCCCGGCGTCAGCGACTCGCCGCGCAGCTCAATGATGCCCACGCCGCGGGCAGGCAAGACATTGCCGTCCTCGTCGACGATGCGCGCCTCGAGGTCCTTGAGCAGCGGGCCGAGAGTGGCCAGCCGGCGGGTGTTGCCCTTGGACGCGGGAACGGCGCGGCGCAGTGCGGCCAGCAGATCGGCGTCGACCTCGTCGACAACCAGGCCGGCACCGCACTCGGAGAACGAGACCGCCAGCGTGGTCTCGGCCATGCCGTAGGCCGGCAGGATGGCTTCGGGCTGAAGGCCGAAGGGCTTACCGGCGTCCAGCAGGTCCTCGACGTCAGCGGGCTCGACGGGCTCGGCGCCCGACAGGGCGAACCGCAGCGTGGACAGGTCGAACTCGCCGGGCTTGGCCTGACGGCGCAGGCGCTTGGCGAACAGCGCGTAGGCGAAGTTCGGCGCCGCCGTCATGGTGCCCTTGTACTTGTCGATGAGCTTGGCCCACAGCAGGGTGTCGCGCAGGAAGTCCATCGGCGTGACCTTGACCAGCTCGGCGCCGAAGTACATCGGGATGGTGAGGAAGCCGACCATGCCCATGTCGTGGAAGCAGGGCAGCCAGCTGACCATGACATCTTTTTCGATGTCGTACTTGGCGCCGATGAACATGGCCTCGGCGTTGGAGTGGATGTTGCGGTGGGTGATGACGACGGCCTTGGGAGACCCGGTCGAACCGGACGTCAGCTGCATCAGCGCGACATCGTCTTCGGAGGTCTCGACCGGGTCGACGGGCTCGGCGGCCAGCAGCGCCTCGACCGTGAACACCTTGACGCCGCGCTCCTCGAGCACCGGCACCGCGACGAGGAACGGATCGGAGACGATGACGGCCTTGGCCTCGATCATGTCGATGACGGTGGCGGTGTCCTTGGCCCACTGCTCCAGGTCGGTGCGCGGGGTGGGCTGGTGCAGCATCGTCAGGCTGGCGCCACGCATCCACAGCGCCTGGGCCGTCGGCGCGATTTCCACCGGAGCACCGGCCAGCACGCCGACGGCGTCACCGAGGCCGATCCCGGCGGCAGCCAGGCCACCGGCAATACGGCGGGCGCGTTCGTGCACCTCGAACCACGTGTGCCGAACCGGCTCGTGCGGTTCCCCGGTGACCATGCCCTTGCTGCTGGTCAAGGCACTGTGGAACATCTTGTCGGTGAAACGGCTCACGACGACCTCCTCGGCATCCGGAGCTGGCGGATCAGCGACGTTCCAGACGATGCGAACGCCCTGCTTTTCATGCTCCACCTGCTAGAACGTGCTGCATAGGAGGCACGCTGGTACGACTGGGGAGCGGTTCGGTCTCGAAATGGTGATGATGCGACGGAAGCGGTGGTATTGCCGGGCCACCGCCCGCCCCTGACCGGGGTGGGCGATTCGCATGTATGCAGTGCCAGGCCGCGAGTCATCACCGTCGACTATCTTAAACTCCCCTTAAGTTACCGCCAAGTTTTACGGGCTAATGAGAAGCGCGTCACAGTTGAAGCGGACGGCTCAGCCGGCCTGCCCCGGCACGATGCGGGCGCCGTGGACCGGGCCGCTGGCGACCCGCACGGTCCGGCACACGTCGACGCCCGCCAGTTCGGTTCCGACATCCACCGCGGCGGAAGCCGACTCGCAGAGGAACGCGCACGTCGGTCCGGAGCCGGACACGATGCCGGCCAGCGCACCCGCTTCGGCCCCCGCGCGCAGGGTCCGGCGCAGCGCGGGGTTCAGGCTCAGCGCAGCCGCCTGCAGGTCGTTGCCGAGCAGGGCGGCCAGCTCACGCGGGTTGCCGCCGGCCAGCGCGCCCAGCAGCGGCTCGGGATCGGTCAGCCGTGGCGGATCTCCCGTCTCCCGCAGCCGGTCGATCTCGCGGTAGACCTCGGCCGTGGACAAGCCGCCCTCACCGAAGGCCAACACCCAGTGAAAGGTGTTGCGGGCCAACACCGTCGCCAACTCTTCGCCGCGGCCGGTGCCCAGCGCCGTACCGCCGTGCAGGGCGAAGGGCACGTCACTGCCCAGCTGCGCTGCCAGCGCATGCAGGTCGCGGCGCGGTAGGCCCAGCTCCCACAGGTTGTTCATCGCGACCAAGACCGCGGCGGCGTCGGCACTGCCGCCGGCCATCCCGCCGGCCACCGGGATCGACTTCTCGATCGAGATCTCGACATCGGGTGCGCGCCCGACGTGTTCGGCCATCAGCTCGGCCGCCTGCCAGGCGATGTTGCGCTCGTCGGCCGGTAGCTGCTCGGCGCCCTCCCCCACCGTCTGCAGGGACAACACGTCGGCGTTGCGAACCGTCACCTCGTCGACCAGGGACACGGCATGAAAGACCGTCGTCAGCTCGTGGTAGCCGTCGGCACGGCGGTCACCGACCTCCAGATAGAGATTCACCTTGCCCGGCACCCGCACAGTCACCGATCCGGTCGGCACCCATTCGGTGGCGATGGAGCCGTTGGACGAGGACACCGCACGAGACTATCGCGCCGTGCGCGATTCGCCCGGCCGTCGTCCACCCGCGATCTAGGGTCGAACCGTGGCTCATCCCGGACAGTCGTTCGCGGGCTACGTCGTCGAAAACGAGCTGGGCCGCGGCGGCGAGGCGGCGGTGTATCTCGCCCGCGACCCCGGCAGGACACCGGAGCTCGTCGCGCTGAAGGTGCTCGACGAGGAGCATCGGACGCCGGCCAGCATCTCCCGGCTGGCCCGCGAATACCGCATCGCCGACCGGCTGCGGCACCCACACATCGTCACCGTCTACGACCACGGCCCGCACTGGCTGACGATGCAGTACGTCGACGGCGGGAATGCGACGAAGCTGGGATCACTCGACCTCCGGCTCGAAGCGCTCGGCCAGATCGCCGCCGCGCTCGACCACGCCCACCACGACGGCGTCGTCCACAGTGACGTCAAGCCAGCGAACATCCTTGTCCACCAAAACTTTTCGCAAGGCGCGGTCTTGATCGACTTCGGCGTCGCACACATCCTCGCCGAGGATGTTTGGCACCGCCCCGCGGAAGTCATCGCCTCGTTGCCCTACGCCGCGCCGGAATTACTGCAGGGCCGCCTACCGCAGGCGGCGACCGACGAATACGCGCTGGCGTGCACGGCTCTTGAATTGTTCACCGGCACACCGCCATTCGTGTGCGACAACCCGCTGGCGCTGGTGGACGCGCACCTGCATCAGCCACCGCCGGAGGTATCGAAGACGACGCCCTGGCTGTCCAGGTCGTTCGACATGGTGCTGGCCCGAGCCATCGCCAAGGATCCGGACCGGCGATATGCGTCATGCACCGAGTTGGTGCATCACCTCGCCGAGACGGTGGGTCGGAGCGCTCAGAACACCTGAGCCGGTCGCGACGGGCCTTCCGAAGAGTCCGTCGAGGCAGTGAAGTCACCGGAGCGCTGCAGCAGCCGGACGAAGTCGGCGACCGTCAACGTCTCGCCGCGGCGGGCGGGATCGATGCTGGCAGCCAGCAGTCGCTCGGCGGACTCGTTGCCCGTGCCCGCCCACTCGAGGAAGGCGTTGCGAGCCGTCTTGCGCCGCTGCGCGAAGGCGATGTCGATCAGCTCGAACACCTTCTCGCGGAAGCCGTCGTCGGTCGGCCACGGCGAGACCTCGTGACGGTCGATGCGCACCAGACCCGAGTACACCCGCGGAATCGGCCAGAACACCGTCGGCGAGACCATGCCGTAGCGGCGGACCTTGCCGAAGAACCGCACCTTGACGCTGGGCACGCCGTAGTCCTTGCCACCGGGCTCCGCCGCCAGCCGCTCGGCGACCTCGGCCTGAACCATCACCATCACGGTGCGGATCGACGGGAATTCGGCGAGCAGGTGCAGCAGCGCCGGCACGGCGATGTTGTACGGCAGATTCGCGACCACGGCGGTGGGCGGCTCGACGAGGTCGGAGCGCTCGATCCCGAGGATGTCGCGGTTCAGAACGGTGAGCCGGTGGATCTCGCTGTGCGAGTGCTCAGCAACAGTCTTCGGCAGGCGCTGGGCCAGCACGGGGTCGATCTCGATCGCACTCACGGTCGCCCCGCGGTCCAGCAACGCCAGAGTCAGGGAACCCAGGCCGGGGCCGACTTCCAGGACATGGTCGTGCTTATTGATCCCGGAGGCGGAGACAATACGGCGCACGGTATTTGCGTCGTGCACGAAATTCTGGCCCAGAGATTTACGCGGCTTGAAGTCGAGTTCTTTGGCGAGATTTCGGATCTCGGTTCGCCCAAGCAGACGAATTGTCACGATGCACCCCTACCACACACGGGCCACGCTCCCCAGCCTTGTCGCGATCTTGTTACTTCAGCAATCGCAATTTGTTCTTCCCTGGTCGCCAGATCGGCACGCTCAGCATAGCGCAGACCGCCGTTTCTTTCCCAGGTGTTTTGATCAAATTGCACACCGCCGTAGTAACCGTTGCCGGTATTGATGGCCCAGTTTCCACCCGCTTCGCACCTGGAAATGGCATCCCAGATCGGCCCGTTTTCCACCGGAGGCACCTCGGTTCCCGGCTTCGCGCCGACCCGAAGAACCGAATCCCGCGCCGGGACAACGACAATGTTGGCAACGGGCAGGCGACCCGTTTCCACCCCGTTGACCTTGGCGACAGCAAAAGTCACGTCCTGCACGCCGGGCGTTCCGGGATCCTCCACGACCTGGCGGCTCATGTTCAGCGTCGGGTCCTCGATCCGCTGGGCCACCGGCGCCAGCGGCATCTGCTGGGTGACCTTCTCGACCCGGGTCCGGGTCACCTGGATCTGCATTCCGGCGATCACCGGGGAGGACGGCGCGGGCACCACGGAGTCCGCCTGTTCCAGCGGAACGCCCGCGGCGGCCAGCAGGCCAGCCACGTTGGGGGCGGCCAGGTGCACGGTGCTGACCACGCCGCCGTCGTTGATCTGCACCGTCTTGGCGCTCACCACGGGCAGGGCCATGCCCTCCAGCGGCAGGCGGCTGCCGCGCGAGGCCGCGGCCGGCGCGGTGTCGGTCATCCGCAGCTCGGCCAGCGCCTCGTCCACGGTCGAGGCGGTGGTCCACACCTGCTTGGCGTCCTGACCGTCCAGCGAGATCTGCAGGGGACGGCTGCGGCGCAGCACGATCGTCTCGGCATTGGTGACGGTCTGATTGGCACCGGGGAAGAGGTCGTCACGGTCGCCGACCGAGTAGCCGTTCTCCTCGACGACGTCGATGACCCGCGACTTCATGGTGCTGACTTTCATCTGGGCACCATCGATGTTCAGAGTCACGGTCTTGTGGGAACTCACCGCGAACGCCCCGGCACCGGCCAGCGTCAGCAGCACTGCGGCGACGACGAGTCGAAGGATCGGTGACGGCGACTGATGCAGCTTGGTCAACGCATTCAAGAGTTTCGGTCCTGCCTAGGCACTAACAAACAATCAGGGGCGCCAATCTGGCTCCCCTTTGATCACAAGACGGTAACGAACCATCCCGGTCCGGAGCAACCCGAGCTCGTCGCTCTCAACAGACCCTTAGACACCGTAGACCCGCCGCGCGGTGGCCGATGACTGCTCAGCCAGCAACTCCGCCGGGCGGTCAACGACCTCGGCCAGCGCGCGCACCGTGTAGGGCAGGCAATACGGCTCGTTGGGGGCGCCGCGAAACGGATGCGGGGTCAGAAACGGGGCGTCGGTCTCGACCAGCAGCTGGTCCGGCGGGATCAAGACGGCCGCCTCCCGCAGGTCACGGGCATTCTTGAAGCTGACCGTGCCGGACAGGCTCAGCACCCAGCCCGCATCGACGCACGTACGGGCCATCTCGGGGCCAGACGAGAAGCAGTGGAAGATGACGGTCTCCGGCGGGCCCTCGGCGCGCAGCACGTCGAGCACCTCGGCGTCGGCATCGCGGTTGTGGATCATCAGCGGTTTGCCGGTGCGTTTCGCGAGGTCGATATGCCAGGCAAAAGACTCCCGCTGAGCGGAAGGATCGGCGCAGCCGTCGAGCTTGCCCGGCCAGTAGAGGTCCATGCCGGTCTCTCCGACCGCCACCACCCGCTCGTGGCCGGCCAGTTGTTCGAGTTCGGCACGGGCATCGTCGGTGAGGGCGTTGGCCCGCGTCGGATGCAGCGCGACCGCGGCGTAGACCCGCGGATCCCACGTCGCCGCCTGCGCCGCCCAGCGCGCGGCGTCGAGGTTGTCGGCGATGGTGACCGCCGCGATTACTCCCGCTTCGCCGGCGCGGTCGAGGATCGCGCGCACGTCGTCGGCGGTGCGGGCGCCGCAGGCATCCAGGTGGGTGTGTGCATCGATCAACGGGGTCAACGGCTCTGGCAGCGGCGGCGGCTCGCGTTTCGAACTCACGTCCACACCCTAAAGTGATCCTGACATGACCAAGCCGCCGTACTACCTCACCACTGCGATCGCGTACCCCAACGGTGCGCCGCACATCGGGCACGCCTACGAATACATCGCGACCGATGCGATCGCCCGCTTCAAGCGGCTCGACGGATTCGATGTGCGCTACCTGACCGGCACGGACGAGCACGGGCTGAAGATGGCGCAGACCGCCGCGGCGGAGGGCATTCCGACCGCGGAGCTGGCACGGCGCAACTCCGATGCGTTCCAGGCGATGCAGGAAAAGCTCGGCGCCTCGTTCGACCGGTTCATCCGGACCACCGACGCCGACCACATCGACGCCTCCATCGAGATTTGGAAGCGGATGGACGCCGCGGGCGACATCTACCTCGACTCCTATTCGGGGTGGTACTCGGTGCGCGACGAGCGCTTCTATACCGAGGACGAGCTCGAGACCCGCGCCGACGGTGCGAAGTACTCCATCGAGACCGGCACCCCGGTGACGTGGACCGAGGAGCAGACCTACTTCTTCCGGCTGTCGGCCTACGCCGAGCGGCTGCTCGCCCACTATGAGGCGCACCCCGAGTTCATCGGCCCCGACGTCCGCCGCAATGAGGTCGTCAGCTTCGTCTCGGGCGGGCTGCGCGACCTGTCGATCTCGCGGACGACCTTCGACTGGGGTGTTCCGGTCCCCGACCACCCCGACCACGTCATGTACGTGTGGGTCGACGCGTTGACCAACTACCTCACCGGCGCCGGATTCCCCGACACCGACTCCGAGGCGTTCCGCAAGTACTGGCCCGCCGATCTGCACATGATCGGCAAGGACATCATCCGGTTCCACACCGTGTACTGGCCCGCGTTCCTGATGTCGGCCGGAATCGAGCTTCCCCGAAGGGTTTTCGTGCACGGCTTCCTGCTCAACAGCGGGGAGAAGATGAGCAAATCGGTGGGCAACGTCGTCGACCCGTTCGCGCTCGTCGACGGCTTCGGGCTCGACCAGGTGCGCTACTTCCTGCTGCGGGAGGTGCCGTTCGGACAGGACGGCAGCTACAGCGAGGACGCCATCATCGGCCGTATCAACGCCGATCTGGCCAACGAGTTCGGCAACCTGGCACAGCGCTCGCTGTCGATGGTCAACAAGAACCTCGGCGCCTCTGTGCCGGAGCCGGGTGAGTTCACCGACGCCGACCGGGAACTGCTGGCACTCGCCGACGACCTGCTGCCGCGGGTGCGCGCATATTTCGACGTGCCCGCCATGCACCTTGCGCTGGAGGCGATCTGGGCGATGCTCGGGGCGGCCAACCGCTACTTCTCGGCGCAGGAACCGTGGGTACTGCGCAAGTCCGAGGCGGCCGCCGACCAGGAGCGGTTCCGCACCGTGCTGTACGTGACACTGGAGGTGGTGCGCATCGCGGCCCTGCTGGTGCAGCCGGTCATGCCGGACTCCGCGGGCAAGCTCCTCGACCTGCTCGGGCAGAGCGAGTCGGCGCGCGATTTCGGCGCGGTCGCGGTGCGCATCGCACCGGGCACCGATCTGCCTGCGCCGACCGGGGTGTTCCCCCGGTACCAGCCGCCCGAGTGAGCTGCGTCACGTAGCGTCACATTTACCGGCCCCCTGGTGTCTCGAGGTCAGCACGCTCAAGCGACCTCAAAGGAGAGATGTGATGACCGAGCAACGAGTGAAAGTCGTGGTGATCGGCGGCGGTTACGCCGGAGTGATCGCGGCCAATCATCTGCGGCTGCGCGCGGGAGTGGACATCACCCTGGTGAACCCCCGCCCCGACTTCGTCGAACGGATCCGACTGCACCAGCTGATCACCGGTTCCGATGACGCCACACATGCCTACGCCGACATCCTCGGCGCGGGCATCGAGCTGGTGGTCGACGCCGCCACCCGCATCGACACCACGGCGCGGCAGGTCGAACTGTTCAGCGGGCCGCCGCTGCCCTACGACTACCTGATCTACGCGGTCGGCAGCGGCTCCGCTGCGCCTGCCGTTCCGGGAGCCGACGAATTCGCTTATCCCATCGCCGATCTCGAAGAAGCGCAGCGACTGACCACCGCGCTGAACGACCTGCACTACGGCGCGCCGGTATGTGTGGTCGGCGCCGGGCCGACCGGCATCGAGACCGCCGCCGAACTCGCCGAGCGGGGCCGCAACGTCACGCTGGTGTGCGGCGCGGTGCTCGGCCCGTACCTGAGCACGCCCGGTCGCCGGTCGGTGGCCAAGCGGCTACGCAAGCTCGGTGTGGAGATCGTCGACGGGCCGCAGGCCATGGTGACCGCGGTGGCCGCGGATGCGGTGACCCTGGGCGACGGGCGTCGACTGGCGAGCGCGATGACGATCTGGACCGCCGGGTTCGGTGTGCCCGATCTTGCCGTGCGCTCCGGCCTGCGCACCGACGCGATGGGCCGGCTGCTCACCGACGAGACGCTGACCAGTGTGGACAGCGACCGGATCGTCGCTGCCGGCGACGCCGCCGCCCCGTCGAACCAGCCACTGCGGATGAGCTGCCAGGCCGCGATCCCGTTGGGCGCCCAGGCAGCCAACACCGTGCTGGCCCGGATCGCCGGCGAGCAGCCCGCGGTGATCAGCCAGGCGTTCACCGGCCAATGCATCAGCCTCGGCCGGGGCGGGGGAACGATCCAGATCGCCCGCACCAATGACGTTCCGCTGCCGCTGTACATCGGAGGGCGCACCGCGGCGACGATCAAGGAGGCGGTCTGCAAGGGCACCATCAGCTTCCTGCGCCGCGAGGCGCGTAAGCCCGGCTCCTACTTCTGGCTCAAGGTCGGCGGCAAGCGTCCGACTCCCGACCCGGTGGTGACCCGGTGACCGCGGCCGACGAGCACGCCGAGCGGTTCACCCTGCTGCGGCCGCTGCTGTTCACGATCGCCTACGAGATCCTCGGTTCGGCCACCGAGGCCGACGACGTGCTGCAGGACAGTTATTTGCGTTGGGCGACAGTGGATTTGGATGAGGTCAGGGACACCAAGGCCTACCTGGCGCAGCTGGTCACCCGGCAGGCGCTGAACACGCTGCGCTCGCAGGCCCGCAGGCGGGAGGACTACGTCGGCCCGTGGCTGCCCGAACCTCTGCTGCTCGACGAGCGCGACGGCGCCGCCGACGTGGTGCTCGCCGAGTCGGTGTCGATGGCGATGCTGGTGGTGCTCGAGACGCTGACTCCCGACGAGCGCGCGGTGTTCGTGCTGCGCGAGGTGTTCGGCTTCAGCCACGACGAGATCGCCGATGCCATCGGCAAATCCACGGCCGCGGTGCGCCAGATGGCGCATCGCGCCCGCGAGCACGTGCACTCGCGGCGTCGGCGGTTCTCCCCGCTCGACCCGCAACAGTCCGAGCAGCTCACCACGCAGTTCCTCACCGCCGCCGCGACCGGCGACCTGGACGGGTTGATGAGCTTGCTGGCACCGGACGTGGTGTTCACCTCCGACAGCGACGGCAAGGCCAGCGCGGCCCGCAGGCCGATTCTGGGCGCGGACAAGGTCGCCCGCTTCATCCTCGGCCTGTTCCGTCAGGCGACTCCGGAGTATCGGGTCGAGGTCGCGAGCTACAACAGTGCGCCGGCCGTGGTGATCTATCACCACGACCAGCCCGAAGGTGTGTTCACCATCGAGTTCAGCGACGGCGTGATCACGAACTTCTACGCGATGCGCAACCCGGAGAAGCTCGCCGCGGTGACCGTACCCAGGGAGATCAGCCGCTGAGCTTTGCGTCTGCCGGTCGCAGCCGTCAGGCTATGGCGATGCGCACCGACCGGCTCGGAGATCTCGGCACCGCCGCCGAGGTTCTGCGCGCCGTGGCCGGTGGCGCCGCTCGGCGCGGATTGGCGCCGCCCGCAGCGCTCGTCGGTGAGTGGTTCGGTTCGGCGGCGGTGATCGCGCCGACCGTCTCGGTGTGCCCGGTCCGGCCTTCGCAGGTGTTCGACGTACTGCCGGGGAGCAGCGATGACGCGGTCGGCGGCGGATGGATCGGGTACCTGTCGTATCCCGATGCCGCCGCCGATGGCCGTGCACCGCGAATTCCCGAGGCGGCCGGCGGCTGGACCGACAGCGTGCTGCGGTTGGACCGCGACGGTTGCTGGTGGCACGAAAGCCTCTCCGCCGCACCGATAGCCGGGTGGGTGGCCGAGGCGCTGTCGTCTCCGGTATCGCCTGAGCTGTACGAAGTCAACTGGCACGAGCCAGATTTCGCTCGACATCAAGCCGGGGTACTGGACTGCTTGGACGCGATCGCGGCCGGCGAGGTGTACCAGGCCTGCGTGTGCACCCAGTTCACCGGAGTGTTGCGCGGCTCGTCGTGCGAGTTCTTCGCTGACGCGGTGACGCGAACGACGCCGGCGCGGGCGGCCTACCTCGCCGGCGACTGGGGTGCGGTGGCGTCGCTGTCACCGGAACTGTTCCTGCGCCGCACGGGTACCGACGTGACGTCCAGTCCGATCAAGGGGACGCTGCCGTTGCACCGGCCGCCCGACGAGTTGTTGGCATCGGTCAAGGACGTGGCCGAAAACATCATGATTGTCGACCTGGTGCGCAACGATCTCGGCCGGGTCGCCGAGACCGGAACCGTCACCGTCGCCGAGCTTCTCAGTGTGCGGGCCGCGCCCGGCGTGTGGCATCTGGTGTCGACCGTCGCGGCCAAGGTGCCCCCGGGGCTGCCCAACGCCGCCCTTCTGGCCGCGACGTTCCCGCCGGCGTCGGTAACGGGAACACCGAAAACCCGTGCGCGTCAACTGCTTTCCGAGTGGGAACCGCGCCGGCGAGGAGTGTACTGCGGGACGGTCGGGATGGCGTCGCCGATCGCGGGCACCGAACTGAACGTCGCCATCCGCACCGTCGAGTTCGATGCCCACGGCACGGCGGTGCTGGGCGTCGGCGGCGGCATCACCGCCGACTCCGACCCGGCGGCCGAGTGGCAGGAATGTCTCCACAAAGCCGCGCCGGTCATTCAGGCCTCGGAGCGCGAACGCAGCACCGCGTCGTAGAGCTCACGCTTCGACGGTGCGCCCGGATGGGCCTCGACAACCCGCGCGCACGCGTCCTTGACCCGCATACCGTCAGCCACCAACTCGTCGACCGCGGCGACCAGCGACGGCAGGTCGGTTGTCGGTACCGCGCCGGCGAGCACCACGGTGATCTCGCCGAGCACGTTCTCGTCGGCCCACTCCGCGAGCTCGGCCAGCGAGCCGCGCAGGATCTCCTCGTGCACCTTGGTCAGCTCCCGGCACACCACCACCCGCCGCTCGCCACCGAGCTCGTCGACCGCGTCGTGCAGGCAGTCGGCCAGCCGTCGCGGCGATTCAAAGAACACACAGGTGCGCTGTTCGGCCGCCAGGCCGGCCAGCCAAGCCCGCCGCGCCGACTGCTTACGCGGCGCGAAACCCTCGAAGCAAAACCGATCCGACGGCAGCCCCGAGACGGCCAGCGCGGTGGTGACCGCCGACGGGCCGGGCAAACAGGAAACGGCCACCCCGGCGTCGATACAGGCCGTCACCATCCGATAGCCCGGATCGTTGATCAGGGGCATCCCGGCGTCGCTGACCACCAGCACCGTGGCGCCGGCCTTGATGTCGTCCACCAGCGCGGGCACCCGGGCGGCCTCGTTCTGGTCGAACAGGCTGACCACCCGACCGGCGATCTTCACACCCAGTGATTGCGCCAGGGACCGCACCCGGCGGGTGTCCTCGGCAGCCACCACATCGACCGTCGCCAACGCGTCGACCAGTCGTTTCGAGGCGTCACCCGGTTGTCCCAGCGGCGTGGCACCGAGGATCAGTCGACCAGTCGTCACGCCCGACAGCCTACGATCGCAGACGATGACCACCACCGCCGATGACCTCGCCGCGCACCAGCGCCACGCACCCGTCATCAGCCCCGGACCGTTGGTGCCGGTCGCCGACTTCGGCCCGGTCGACCGCATCGAGGGCTGGGTGGCCACCGCGATCATCGCCGCGCTGGCCGCGCTGACCCGGTTGATGAACCTCGGCTCGCCCACCGACGCGGGCACGCCGATCTTCGACGAGAAGCATTACGCGCCGCAGGCCTGGCAGATGCTGTTCAACTACGGCGTCGAGGACAACCCCGGGTTCGGGCTGGTGGTGCACCCGCCGGTCGGCAAGCAGATGATCGCGCTGGGTGAGGCGATCTTCGGCTACAACGGCGTCGGCTGGCGGTTCACCACCGCGGTGCTCGGCGTGGTGATGATCGCGCTCGTCGTGCGGATCGTGCGCCGGATCAGCCGCTCGACGCTGGTCGGCGCGATCGCCGGTCTGCTACTGATCGCCGACGGGGTGAGCTTCGTCGCGTCGCGCACCGCGCTGCTCGACGGTATTCAGACGTTCTTCGTCGTCGCGGCGTTCGGGGCGTTGATCGTCGACCGCGACCAAGTCCGCGAACGCATGCACAACGCCCTGCTCGAGGGTCGCATCGCCGAGACGCCGTGGGGTCCGCGCCTCGGTGTGCGGTGGTGGCGCTTCGGGGCGGGCGTGCTGCTGGGCCTGGCGTTCGCGACCAAATGGTCGGGGCTGTACTACATCGTCTTCTTCGGAGCGATGTCGCTGGCGTTCGACATCGCCGCGCGCCGCGCCTATCGGGTGCCCCGGCCGTGGTTCGGCACGATCCGCCGCGACGTCGGGCCGACCGCGTATGTGTTCCTGCTGATTCCGTTCGCGGTGTATCTGGCGTCGTATGCGCCGTGGTTCTCCTCCGAGACGGCGGTCAACCGCTACGAGGTCGGGCAGTCGATCGGCGAACGGCAGTGGTTCCAGCCACCGGACGCGATCCGGTCGCTGTGGCACTACACGTACAAGGCGTATCACTTCCATTCGACGCTGACGAACGCGAACGGCAACCACCATCCGTGGGAGTCCAAGCCGTGGACGTGGCCGATGTCGTTGCGGCCGGTGCTGTACGCGATCGACAACCAGAACGTCCCCGGGTGCGGCAGCGCGTCGTGCGTGAAGGCCGTGATGTTGGTCGGCACACCCGCGATGTGGTGGCTGGCGGTGCCTGTTCTGCTCTATGCGCTGTGGCGCACGTTCGTTCGCCGCGACTGGCGCTACGCGGTCGTGCTCACCGGGTACGGCGCAGGGTTCTTGCCGTGGTTCGCCGACATCGACCGGCAGATGTACTTCTTCTACGCGGTGCCGATGGCGCCGTTCCTGGTCATGGCGATCGCGCTGATCCTCGGCGACATCCTGCACGCCCGCAATCAGAATGCCGAACGACGAACGCTCGGGCTGATCGTGGTGAGCTGCTATGTCGCCCTGGTGATCACCAACTTCGCCTGGCTGTACCCGGTGCTGACCGGTGTCCCGATCTCGCAGGCGACGTGGAACATGGAGATCTGGCTGCCCAGTTGGCGCTAGCGGTCGCCGAAGCTGTAGTTAGCGAGCAGAAGTCCGAGTAACTCGCGCGATAACTACAGCCTCGGCGCGATGTCAGAGCCCCAGGACCGGCTTCAGGATCTCCGCGACCGCGGTGACGCCACCGGGCTTGTAGCCGTTGATCGTCGCCGCACTGAGGATGACGCCGTCGACGCCGGCGTCGAGCACCTTGGTCTTGATCTGGTCGGCGATCTGTTCCGGGCTACCGAAGACGGCCTGCTGCTTGAAGTCGTCGGGGATCATGTCGGCGGTGATGTTCTCATCGATCAGCGCGATCGCGAGCACACTCGTCTCCAGCGTGGCAGGGTCGCGGCCGATCTTCTCGCACGCCTCGTTGACGACCTGGACCTTGCGGGGCAGCTCGTCGAAGCCGGCAATGATGTTGAGGTGGTCGAAGTGCTTGGCGGCCAACGGGATTGTCTTCTTCTCGCCGCTGCCGCCGATCATCAGCGGGATGTGGTCGCGGAAGCGCGGGTTCGCGAACGCCTCCTGCGTCTTGTAGTACTTGCCGTCCACCGTGACCCGCTCGCCCTTGAGCATCGGCAGGATGATGTCCAGCGCCTCATGGAGCTTGTTGAACCGGTCGGTGAAGGTGCCGAACTCGTAGCCCAGTGAGTCGTGTTCGAGTTCGAACCAACCGGTGCCGATACCGAGGATCGCGCGACCCTGGCTGGCCACGTCGAGCGTGGTGATGGCCTTGGCCAGCAGCGTGGGGTTGCGGTAGGTGTTGCCGGTGACGAGCGTGCCCAACTGCACCCGCTGCGTCGCGGCGGACAATGCGCCGAGGGCGGTGTACGCCTCCAGCATCGGCTCCTCGGGCGCACCGAGGCCGGGCAGCTGATAGAAGTGGTCCATCACGAAGACCGAGTCGTACCCGGCCGCTTCAGCCTCTTGGGCCTGCGCGATCACGGTGGGAAACAGCTCGGCAACACCGGTGCCGTAAGAGAAGTTCGGGATCTGAAGTCCAAGTTTGATTGCCACGCCCCGAACCGTAACCCCGACTAAGCGGAGCGCGCGCCCCGTTTCACTCTCCGCGAACCCGGGAATATCGGCGGCCCGTAAGGTCAGGGCCATGAGAAGCCGGGCCGCGATCGTCCGCGAGGTCGGCGGCGCCTGGTCGGTCGAGGATTTCGAGCTCGACCCGCCGCGCGCCGGCGAGGTGCTGGTGCAGATGGCCGCCGCAGGCCTGTGCCATTCCGACGACCACATCCGCAACGGCCTCATGTCGCCGCCCGGCGCCCCGACGACCCGGCCGCCGACCATCGGCGGCCATGAGGGATCCGGAGTCGTCGTCGAAGTCGGCCCGGGCGTCACCGGGCTGGCTCCCGGTGACCACGTGGTGACGTCGTTCGTCGCGGTGTGCGGCCACTGCCGTTGGTGCGCCTCGGGCATGGAGTACCTATGCGACAAGGGCGCCGGCGTGTTGACCCCGGGTATGCCGACGGACGGAACGTTCCGTCACCACACGCTCGACGGTGACGACGTCGGAAACACCTCGAAGATTGGTGCGTTCGCCGAACACACTGTGGTGGCGGCCGATTCGCTGGTGAAGATCGATCAGGACATCCCACTGGTCCCTGCGGCTCTGTTGGCGTGTGCGATCCCGACCGGTTACGGCTCGGCGGTCCATCGTGGGAATGTGCGCGGCGGTGACACCGTGGTGGTGGTCGGCGCGGGCGGGATCGGGACGGCTGCGATTCAGGGTGCGCGGATCAGCGGGGCGACGACGATCGTGGCGGTGGATCCCCTTGACACCAAACGGAAGTCGGCATGTGACTTCGGTGCCACCCACACCGCGGCCTCGGCGGCCGACACGAAAGACCTTGTCCGGGAGCTGACGCGTGGAGTGATGGCCGACTGTGTGGTCGTCGCTCCGTCGGACATCACCGGTGACGATGTCCGCGACGCGCTGGCCCTGACCCGCAAGGGCGGTACCTGCGTGTTGACCGGCATGGCCCCAGCCGGTGCGCTGCCCGTGCACCTGGACATCCAGGATCTGGTGTTGATGAACAAGACGCTGTGCGGGACGGTGTTCGGATCGTGCAATCCGCGCTCCGAAATCCCGCTGTTGGCAGGCATGTACACCGCGGGTCAGCTGCGCCTCGACGAGATGATCACCGAACGGTACCGCCTCGATGACATCAACACCGCGTTCGACGACCTGCTGAACGGTCGGCTGGTCCGAGGCGTCGTCGACTTCGGGATTGCCTGAGCCCCATGACTTCTCCCCTGTGGGGTATCCGGGTGCTCGAGATCGGTGACCGGATCGCCACCGCGTATTGCGGCAAGCTGCTGCGCGACGCCGGCGCCGACGTGGTGATGGTCGAGCCGCCGGACGGACACCCGCTGCGTCGCTTCCGCCCGGCGGGTATCGCAGCGACGGACGGCGACAGCCCGTTCTTCTCGTTCCTGGCCGGCGGCAAGCGCAGCATCGCCAGTGCCACCATTTCCACCGAGCTTCTCGAATCCGCGGACGTCGTCATCCTCGGCGCCACACCCGAGCAGGCCGCCGCGATGGGCTTGCGAAGCGATCACATCGCAGCCTGCACAACGCCGGTGGTCACCGTCTCGAACTTCGGCTGGGCGGGCCCGTGGGCCGAGTTGCCGGCCACCGAATTCACCATGCAGGCCTGGTGTGGTTCCACCGGCTCCCGCGGCGAGCCCGAACGGCCGCCGATCGCGGTCGGCGGCGATCTGGGCGAGTTCATCGCAGGCAGCTACGCAGCGTTTTTCGCGCTCGCCGCGCACCGGGGAGGCCACGGCTTCGACATGTCGGTGCTGGAGGCGATGACCACCTCGATGCAGGTGTTCTCCTGGCTGCGTAAGGAATTGATGCTGTTGGAGGTCGTCGGCCGGTCCACCGAGGTGCCGTCGGTGGAACGCGCCAAGGACGGCTACGTGGGTATCTCGATGGCCACCGGGCAGCAATGGCAGGACTTCTGCGCCATGGTCGAATGTCCCGACCTGGCTGACGTTCCGGAGTTGCGGTTCCAGGTGGGCCGGTGGGAACAGCGCGACCTCATCCGGGCGCGCACCGCCGACTGGTTCGCCGCGCACACCGTCGCGGAGATTGTCGAACTGGCCGAGCTGTTCCGTATCCCGATGGCGGCGATCGGCAATGGTGAAACCCTCGCGGGGATGGATCATTTCGTCGCCCGCAACTCGTTCGTCGACCATCCCGCCGGGTTCCGGTCACCAGGCCCGCCGTGGCGGATGAGCGAGACGCCACCGCTACCACCCGCACTGCCGCCGAGTCTCGGTGACGCGGCTGGTGATAGGACCCCTGGTGCGAAGCACGACCGCCCGGGCCTGCCGCTCGACGGCGTCAAGATCGTCGACCTGACCGCGTTCTGGGCCGGCCCGGCCGCCACCCATCTGCTCGCGATGCTCGGCGCTGACGTGGTCAAGATCGAATCGGTGCAGCGCCCCGACGGGATGCGCTTCGCCGGCGGTTTCCGGGCCGACGTCGAGCGGTGGTGGGAATACAGCTGGGTGTTCCACGGCGTGAACTCCGGCAAGCGCTCGGTCACATTGGATCTCGAATCGGACGACGGCAGAGACCTTTTCGGCAGGATGGTCACCGAGGCCGACGTCGTGATCGAGAACTTCACCCCGCGGGTGATGGAGAACTTCGGGCTGGGCTACGAGGCGCTGCGCGGATTCAACGAACAGATCATCGAGGTTCGCATGCCCGGCTTCGGGCTCGACGGACCGTGGCGCGACCGGGTGGGGTTCGCGATGACGATGGAGCAGCTCGCCGGGCTGGCGTGGATCACCGGCTACCCGGACGGTCTGCCGACCGCACCGCGCGGTGCGTGCGACCCACTGGCCGGTGTGCACGCCGCGTTCCTGACCCTCGCCGCTCTCGAGCATCGGCGCCGGACCGGACAGGGACAGTTGATCGAGGTGCCGATGATCGACGTCGTGCTCAACGCCAGTGCGCTGCAGACCATCGAGCGGGATGCCGCCGGTGTGCTGCTGACCCGGCGGGGTAACCGCGGACACGAGTTCGCCGTGCAGAACGTGTATGCCTGCGCCGGGGACGACCAGTGGGTGGCGGTCAGCCTCCGCCACAGCGGCGACTGGGATGCGCTCAAAGAGGTTCTCGGACAACCGGTCTGGTCACACGACCTGGCGTACGACACGGAGGCTGGTGATGTGATCGACGCTCACCTGGCCGAGTGGATGAAAGATCAAACGCGCGACGATGCCGTCCGCGCGCTGCTCGATGCCGGTATCCCCGCGGCGCCCGTTCTGCAGCCGCCCGACGTGATCGACAACCCCGCGCTGCAGGCCCGCGGCTTCTTCCAGACGGTGTCCCACCCGTTGTGCGGACCGCTGCCCTACCCGCGGCCGCCGGTCACCGGCCACTTCGTGGACAGCCCCGCGCCGCTCCTCGGTCAGCACAACACCGAGATCTTCGCTCAGACACTGGGTCTGACGGATCAGGAGCTGTCCCGCCTGGAATCCGACGACGTGATCGGGTCCTGGCCGCTGGGCTTGTGACCTACCGGTGGATCCAGTCGCCGGGCTTCAACCGCCACGTGCGGCGGGCATAGTCGATCTCGGTGTACGGCCACTGCGTGACGATACGACCACCGGGTGAGCGAAAGTAGCTGCCGCACTGCGTCCACACCGTCTGTTCGAGCTCGGCGGAGATCTCCTCGTTGAACCGTCGCTCGGCTTCCGGGCGCACCTCGAGCGTGCCGCCTTTGCGACGCAGCCGCGCGACCGCATCGGCAGCCAGGCGGGCCCCGGCTTCCAGGATGTAGACAATCGAGTTACCACCCTGATTGGTGTTAGGCCCGTACAACATCAACAGATTCGGGAAGCCGCTGACCGCGACGCCGAGGTATGCGCTGGGATCCTCACCCCACCGCTCGTGCAGGGACTGACCACCGACGCCGATCACCTCGATACCGGACAGGTAGTGACTGGTCTGGAATCCGGTGGCCAGCACGATGACATCGACATCGGTGGTCGACGAGGCGGTGCACACCGCGTCCTCGGTGATCTTCTCGATGGCTTCGGTCACCAGCGACACGTTGTCCTGCTGCAGGGCGGCGTAGTAGTCACCGCCGAGCAGCACCCGCTTGCATCGGAACGGATAATCGGGGGTCAACGCCGCGCGCAGCTCGTCGTCGTCGACCTTGCGGCGCAAGAACTCTTCGGCGATACCCTGCCGCCCGGCAACCCGGGGGTCGTCAAGCCGCAGCGCGGTGTTGTCGTGCTGTTCCTTCCACAGCCGCCACCGCTCGCGTCGGCTCGCCCAGGGAATGCGGCGGAACCGATCGAGTTCGTCGGCGCGAAACGCGCGGTCGTCCTTGGGCACCATCCACGGCGGTGTGCGCTGAAAGACCGTCACGTGAGCGGCGTCCTTGGCCAGTTCCGGCACCACCTGCACGGCACTGGCTCCGGTGCCGATGACCGCCACCCGGCAGCCGGTGACGTCGGCGCGCGGATCCCACCGGGAGGTGTGCATGAGCGACCCGCCGAAGTCGCTCAATCCGTCGATGTCGGGCAGCTTGGGCTCGCCGAACAAACCCACCGCACTGATCACCACATCGGCCGAGAATGCGAAACCGCCTCCGCTTCTGACGGATTCGAGGTCGAGCTCCCACTGCTGCACACGTTCGTTCCAGCGCATGCCGCGCACCGCGGTGCCGGTCAGCAGGTGTCGCTTCAGATCGAAGTCCTCGGCCACCGATTCCAGGTAGGCCAGGATCTCCGGCTGCCGGGCGTAGGTGCGGCTCCAGTTCCGATTGGGCGCGAAGGAGAACGAGTACAGGTGACTCTGAATGTCGCACGCCGCACCGGGATAGGTGTTCAACCGCCAGGTACCGCCGACACCGTCGCAGCGTTCGATGATCGCGATATCGTCGACACCGATGCGCCGCAACGCCACCGCGGCGGCAAGGCCACCGAAACCGGCCCCGATGATCGCCACCCGCGGCGACCGCGGCCGCACCGCGGCCCGCATACGCCCGCTCAGGTACCGCGTTTTCATCAGCTACCGCCGTGACCGATGTCGAGACCGTCGAGTGTGCCGTCCTCCCGCCAGGCAGCGAGGATGTCGGCGTACTCGGTGGGGGTGCCGTAGAAGAAGCTGCCTTGGCGGGTGGTGGCGTTGGCCTGTCCTTCCCGGTTGTAGTAGCCCGGGGTGCAGCTGCGGGCCCGGTCGGCGGTTCCCGCGGATCTGCCCACCACGATCTCCACCCACGCATCCTCGGCGGCCGTCGACGTTTCCAGGCGGGTTAGGTCGCGGGCCAGTGCCTGGGTGATGATCCACGCGACGTGGGTAGCCTGGACGTCGAGCAGGTAGGGGAAGTTCACCGTAAACCCCGACTGGGCAATGCTTTCGACGAACAGGTTGGGGAAGCCGGCCACCATGAGACCGTGCAGCGTGCGGACACCGGGACGCCACTTGTCGGTCAGGGTCAGGCCGTCACGACCGACGACCTCGAAGCCGGTGCGCCGCGCGTATTCGGTGCCCACCTCGAATCCCGTTGCGAAGATCAGACAGTCGAGTTCGTGCTCGACGCCGTCGACCACGACCCCGCGTTCGGTGATGCACTCCACCCCGCGGCCGTGAGTGTCGACCAGAGAGACGTTGGGGCGGTTGAACGTCGCCAGGTAGTCGTCGTGGAAGCACGGTCGTTTGCAGAAGTAGCCGTACCACGGCTTGAGCGCCTCGGCGGTGTCCGGGTCGGCCACGATCGCATCGACGCGGGCACGGACCTCCTCCATCTTCGCGAAGTCGGCCAACTCGCCGTCCCGCATCACCAACAGGGTCTTGACGATGCTGGTCCACGCGTCGGCCACCAGGTCCTCGTCGGCTTCGCCACCGGCGGTGAGCTGTTGGAAGTTCTCGATGCGGCGACGCTGCCACCCGGGAGTCAGCCCGGCGGCCCACTGCCCATCGGTAGGCCGGTTGGCGCGGACATCGACCGAGGACGGCGTGCGCTGGAACACCGACAGGTGGCCGGCAGCACGCGCCAGGTGCGGAACGCACTGCACCGCGGTCGCGCCGGTTCCGATGATGCCGATTCGCTTGTCGGCCAACAGTTCCAGATCTTTTCCGGTGTACTCGTAATCCCACCGGCTGGTATGGAAGGTATGCCCGGCGAACGCTGTGATCCCGGGGATTCCAGGAAGTTTGGGCTTCTGCAGATAACCGTTGGCCATCGAGACGAACCGAGCCCGGATCGCGTCGCCCCGGTCGGTCTCCACAATCCAGCGCTCGAGCTGATCGTCCCAGCGGATCTGCCTGACCTCGGTGTGCAGGAGGGCATTGCGGTACAGATCGTAGTGTTCAGCGATGCGCTGGCAGTGCGCGAAAATCTCCGGGCCCTTGGCATACTTCTCGGTCGGTAGGTATCCCGTCTCCTCGAGCAGCGGCATGTACACGTAGGACTCGACGTCACAGGCGATGCCCGGATACCTGTTCCAGTACCAGGTGCCGCCCACGTCGGCAGCCTTATCGATCAGCCGGACGTTGGCCACGCCGAGTTCCCGCAGCCGCGCCCCGGTCAGCAAGCCGCCGAACCCGGCGCCGATGATGGCGACGTCGACCTCGTCGGTCAGCGGCTCGCGGGCGGCGGGCTCACCCGACCACGGGTCGCTCGCGAAACCCGCGAAATCACCGGCCACCTCGACGTACTGGCCAATGCCGTCCGAGCGCAGCCGGATCTCACGCTCGTGGGCATAACGGGCGCGCAGCGCGTCGGGATCGAAGGGCAATTCGCTCACGTCGACACCACCGCGCTGGCGATCACCTTGGTCTCGAGGTACTCCTCGAATCCGGCCACACCCATCTCCCGGCCGTTGCCCGACTGTTTGTATCCGCCGAAGGGGGTGTCAGCCGAATACCACACTCCCCCATTGACGCTGACGGTTCCGGTCCGTAGCCGCGCAGCGACCCCGGCCGCCCGCTCCGCATCGGAACTCCACACCGCCGCGCTCAAACCGTAGGGCGAGTCGTTGGCGATGGCCACCGCGTCGTCGTCACCGTCATGGGCGAGCACCACCAGCACCGGTCCGAAGATCTCTTCTCGGGCCACCCGTGCGGAATTGTCCAGGCCGCGAATCACCGTAGGGGCGATGAAGTATCCGCGGTCCAGCCCCGCGGGACGGCCACCGCCGCAGGCGACCGAGCCACCCTCGGCCAGCGCCAGATCCAGATATTCCTGCACGCGGTCGCGCTGGCGTGCCGAGATCAAAGGCCCGCATACCGTCGCATAGTCGGCCGGATCGCCGACCGCGATGCCGGTCATCGCAGCAGCGGTTGCCTCGACGGCTTCACCATATCGATTGCGCGGCACCAGAAGCCGGGTGGTGAACGCACAGCCCTGGCCGGCGTGGCGAGAGACGGCGAGTGCCGCAGCGCCACAGGCGCGATCGAGGTCGGCATCGTCGAGCACGACGAACGCCGACTTGCCGCCCAGTTCGAGGAAGACCTTCGTGATGGTCGGGGCTGCAGCGGCCATTACCGCGGCGCCGGTGACGGTCGACCCGGTGAACGACACCACGTCCACCCGATCGTCCTCGCACAGCCGCGCGCCGAGGCTGCGGTCGCTGGACGTGACGATGTTGACGACGCCGGGCGGAAAGTCGGTGTGCTCGGCGATGATTCGGCCGACGTGTGCGGCGCACCACGGCGTCTCGGGGGCCGGCTTGAGGACCACGGTGTTACCCGCGGCCAGCGCGGGCCCCAGCTTGGCGAAATTGATCTGGTGCGGGAAGTTGAACGGCGTGATGGCGCCGACGACGCCGTACGGCTCGCGCACCAGAGATCGGTGCGTCGGGATGCCCATCGGGGATGCGACGCCGAGATCAGTTCTCCACGAATAGTTTTCGGCGGTGTCAGCGGGAAAAGCCAGATCGTTGACCGGGCCTTCTAGATGGGATCCGTGGGTGAACGTCACCGGGGCGCCCACCTCGGCGACGGTGACCGCGCGCAGTTCTTCGATCTCGGCGGTCAGGGCCGCACGCAGCTGGCGCAGACAGTGCGCGCGCAATGTCACATCGCGCGACCAGTCGCTGTGGTCGAACGCGGCGCGGGCGGCGCTGATCGCCCGGTCCATGTCTGTCGAGTCGGCGTCGGCGGCCGATCCGATCGGCTCCTCGGTGGCCGGGTTGACGGTGCTAAACATGCCGGCTCCGCCGGCGACCAGTTTCCCGTCGATCAGCAGATCGGTCACAGCGGATCCCGGGCCACCGGACACGACATACACCGCGGCCCACCACGCCCGGTGCCGAGCTCGGAGGCGGCGATGGGGAGCACTTCGATCCCCGAATCCTGCAGCCGGGCATTGGTTTCGGTGTTGCGTTCGTAGGCGACCACCACACCGGGTGCGACCGCCAGCGTGTTGTTGCCGTCGTCCCACTGCTCGCGTTCGGCAGTCACCGGGTCCAGCCCGGTGTCGATGACCCGCAATGGCATTCCCATCGCGTCGGCGGCGGCCTTCACGAACGGCAGCTCGTCGAGGATCTTCACCCCGTCGGGGGTGCGCTTGATCGTGAACGCCGACAACGAATCGCTGATCGCCGGGTACATCACCAGCGCATCGACGTCGACCATCGTGCAGACCGTGTCCAGATGCATCTGGGCCCGCTCCTGGGCGATCGGAACGGCCAGCACCGTATGCGCCAGACCGTCGTCGAACAGGCTGCGCGCCAACGCTTCCGCACCAGCGGGAGTGGTGCGCTCCCCAACCCCGACGGCGACCACGCCGGGTGACAGCAGCAGCACGTCGCCACCTTCCACCGGTGCAGTGTGCGACTCGTAGGCACGCCGCACACCGAGGAAGCGCGGATGGTGCGCGTAGATCAGATCGGTCAGCGAGGTTTCCCTGATCCGCGCGGGCAGCGCCAGGGAGGTGATGGCCACCCGCGGGCCGATCCAGAACGACGAGTCGCGGGTGAACAGCAGGTTGGGCAGCGGCTCGATCACAAAGTCGCCGCCGTGATGCATGAGCCGCACCAACGACGTGTCCGACGTTGCGCCCGAGGGTAATTCGGTGAACGTCATACCGGCCATCAGCACATGCGCCAGCGCCGCGGGCTCCAGGCCACGCAGATAGGCCGAAAGTTCCTGCGCCAGTGGTAGTCCCAGGCGGCGCGCGTCGACCGCCGCGGAGATGCCCTGCATTCGGGCCGCCCCGCTGTTCAACGCCTCGGTGAGGAGGTCGGCCAGCAACAGCACTTCGACGCCCCGCGAGCGCAGCAGATCGGCGAACGCGTCGTGCTCCTGCTGGGCCCGCGCCACCCACGGCAGACCGTCGAACAGCAGTTTGTCGTTGTTGCGTGGCGTCAACCGCTGCAGCTCGGCGCCCGGACGATGCAGGATGACGACCCGCAGCATCCCGACCTCGCTGTTGGAGCCAAGTGCGGCGGCAGTCACAAAGAGCACCGTAACAACACCTCAGCCAGCTCATCTATCGTCGATGTGTGACCGAGCAAGAACTGGCGCCCGGCGAGCTCGCAGCGCGGGCTGGAGTGGCGATCTCGGCACTGCATTTCTACGAGCGCGAAGGTCTGATCAGCAGCCGTCGAACCTCGGGCAACCAGCGGCGTTATCCCCGCGACACGCTGCGGCGGGTGGCCTTCATCCGGATGTCCCAGCGCCTCGGCATCCCACTGGCCAGAGTCCGCGAAGCGCTGGCGTCGCTGCCCGCTGACCGGGTGCCGACCAGCCGGGATTGGGCTCGGCTGTCCGCGGGCTGGCGGGCGGATCTCGATGAGCGGATCGGGCATCTGCAGCGGTTGCGCGACAACCTCGCCGACTGCATCGGCTGCGGTTGCTTGAGCCTGCGCAGCTGCGCGCTGTCCAACCCGGAGGACGTGCTCGCCGGCCAGGGACCCGGCGCCGCGAAGCTTTAGGATCGACGCTTCAGCGTCGAACAGATGTGCGATATCCTCGAGCCTGTGTCTGTGTCGGTTCAGGGCGCGCTGTTCGAACACAGTGAACGCCGCGAGCTCGGCGCCGGCGCGTGGATCGACATGCGCTCGGCGTGGGTCGAAGATGCCGACGCGTTGTTCGAGGCACTCCTGCGCGATATCGCCTGGCGCGCCGAACGGCGTCAGATGTACGACCGGGTCCTCGACGTTCCGCGCCTGGTCAGCTTCCACGACCTGATCGCCGAACCGGCGCCGCACCCGGCCATCACCAGGCTGCGCCGTCGCCTCAACGACATCTATGCCGGTGAACTGGGCGAACCGTTCACCAGCGCCGGGCTGTGTCTGTACCGCGACGGCGCCGACAGCGTGGCGTGGCACGGCGACACGATCGGCCGCAGCAGCACCGAGGACACCATGGTGGCGATCGTCAGTCTCGGCGCCACCCGGGTGTTCGCGCTGCGGCCGCGCGGCGGCGGGCAGTCGCTGCGTCTGCCGCAGCACCACGGCGGCCTTCTGGTGATGGGTGGTTCGTGCCAACGCACCTGGGAGCACGCGATTCCCAAGACTGCGCTGCCGAAGGGGCCGCGGATCAGCATTCAGTTCCGCCCGCGCGACGTGCGCTGAGCTCAGCTGCGAATCGCGTTCACGCCGGCGACGAGAAGATCGCGGGCCCGTCCGGTGTTCACCGGCACAACCGGTTTGTCGGGCACCACCAGCGGGTTGGCGCTCACGATCACCTGATAGACGCCGAAGTGCGCGGAGTAGTTGTACGTCTCCCCGGTGCGCGCTTGGTTGTTGACCACGGCCTGCAACACCCGGTGGACGCCGAGGGTCTTGGCGCCGTCGATCGTGGGCGCCTCCACGGACTCCACCAAGCCACGCATCGTGGCGCCGCTGAAGGTGACCTTTTTGCAGTCCGGTCCGGGCTCGGTCACGGGCACCGCGGAGTTTGTCTCGACCGCGATCACGATGAAACGGTTTCCCTGGCCTTCGGCCGAGACGGCGGCCATATTGCCCTGGGTCCCCTGCGGTACGAGTTGTCCCGTCGCATATTTCGCACAGGACGGCGGATCGAAGGTCAGCCCGTCGGGCAGTTTCTGTCCGGCCAGCACCTGGGGGTCGATTCCGGTTTTGGCGACCTCGGAGATGGTGAAGTCCGGGCCGAAGCTCGACTTCAGCGTCGTCACCTTGGCGATATCGGCCTTGGGTTCGGTCGGCGCGGCCGACGAGCATGCGGTGAGCAGCCCGGCGACCAGCACTGCGATGACCGCGCCGGGTTTCAACATCGTGGCCAATGTACCCGCTCAGCCGCGCAGGGCTGCGACCGTCGCGACCAGGAGCTCGCCGACGGAACGCGAATCCAGTGGCGGATGCGGTGATCCGGGATCGGTGATCAGGGTGACGAACACGACGTGGCCGTCCGAGTAGGCCTGCGCGGTGACGGCCTGGCCGTCGGTCTCGGTACCGGATTCGACGACGGTGCGAGTGGTGACCGTCATCGCGAGGGTGTGAACGCCGTCGATCGCGGGGGCGTCGGAGAGGTGCACGTCGCCGGTGGTGTGCGCGAACGTCATCGTCCATGTGGCGCATTCGCCGATCAGCGCGTCGCTCGGTGCCGGCTCGGCGGGTATCGCGACGACGACGTAGATGGTTCCGCCCGGTCCCGACGCCGAGTAGCCGCGAGCACCGGGATCGGTGGGCGCCGGGTCGGCCAGCGTCGCGCAGGGCGGCGGCGCCGCGGTCCATCCGGATCCGAAGCCCCACAGGCCCGCCGCGCTCAACGGTCCGGCCACGTCGGCGATCTCGTAGCCGGCCGGCAGTGAGGACCGGACGCGTTTGATGTTGGCCGGGTTGATGGGACGGGTACCGGGCGACGCGCCCGACGAAGACGACGACGGGGGCGCCGAAGTGGGCTGCGCCGCGCACGAAGTCAGGCCTGCTCCCAGGCACAGTGTCGTCGTCAGGCAGACGATGAGCTGCCGCACGCGCCTTTGATACCACTGATTGTTTGCCTGATGCGCGCGCCTCGCGGACATAACCTGTCAGCCATGTGTACTCGCGTGCTGTGGAACACCAACGATCTCGCCGTACTCACCGGGCGCTCGATGGACTGGCCGGAGTCGACGCAGCCGCTGATCGTCGGGTTTCCCCGCGGGCGCGACCGCGACGGGAGTAGGCCGGCGAGGCTTGTCGACGATCCGAATCCGCTGCGCTGGACCAGCCGCTACGCGAGCCTGGTGACGACCGTCTACGGACTGGGCACAGTGGACGGGCTCAACGAGGCGGGCCTGGCGGGTCATGGGTTGTATTTGAACGAAACGGACTTCGGGGCGAGGGATGCCTCGAAACCCGGCGTGCAGGCCGGGCTGTGGCTGCAGTATCTGCTGGATCAGGCGGACACCGTGGCCGAGGCACTGCGACTGATGGACCAGATCCAACTGGTCAAGGTGTCGGCACACGGACGCGACGCCAACCTGCACCTCGCGCTCGAAGACGCCGGCGGCGACTCGGCCGTGATCGAGTTCGCTCAGGGGCGCCCGGTGGTCCACCACGGTCGCGAGTACACGTTGATGACCAACGATCCCACCTACGACGAGCAGTTGAAATTGCTTTCGCTCCAGGACTTTTCGCACCCGAGCCGGGAAATGCCGTTGCCCGGGAACGTCAATCCGGTCGATCGGTTCCAGCGGGCCGCCTACTATTCGGCGCTGCTGCCCAAACCGGGTTCGCAGCGCGAGGCGATCGCCGGCGTGATGGCGATCATGCGCAATGTGTCGGTTCCATTCGGGGCCCCCTACGGCGACTTCGGTGTCTACAACACCGAATACCGAACGGTGACCGACCTGACCAACCGGATGTATTTCTTCGAGCTGACCACCAGCCCCAACGTCATCTGGGTCGAGATGGACCGGTTGAAACTCGACGACGCCCCGGTGGCCGTCGACCCCTACGACCAGTCACTGGTCGGCGACATCACCGACCGCTTCGCGCCGCGTGAGATGGCGTTCTAACGGTTGAGGCGCCAGATGTCGGTCGACATCAGCGTCGCGAACGAGCACCACAGCGGGTACGGGGCCAGCGCCGCACCGAGCTTCGGATCCGCCGCGGCGGATCGGCGAGCCAGATCGGCACTGCTGACCGCGAGCGCGCCCGCCACCACCGCCGACGGCCCGAGCTTGTGGGCCTTGAAGAACAGCCAGCTCCAGCTGGCGTTGAGCACCAGGTTGGCGCCCAGCGCGCCGATGTAGGCCCGCGCCTTGGCTTCTTCGCCATTGCCCCATAACTTGTCGATCGTCGCCGCCGACGACACCGCGATATCGGCGTACAGCGTGGTCCACGCGATGGGGAACACCGCGTTCGGCGGGACATAGCGCGGCTTGCGAAGCCGGGGATACCACGTTTCGACACCACGACGGCTGGCGATGCTTCCGGTCACGGCGGCCGCGGCAGTGGCCAATGAGGTTGCGACGATGGACTTTCCCATGGCCGTCAACTTACCCATGCGCAATATCGCCAAACGGCAGTTCGCCGAAGGCCGTCACACAGTGGTCAGAACCGGGAGCGCTGACCCCCGACGCCTGACTGCGGCCGTGTGGTGTTGGCAGCCGGCGGCCGCGGGTCTCGGCTGGGCCGCGCGCGGGGCTTCACGCCCGCGGCGCCATGTGGCTTGGCGTGCCGAGCGGCCGACGACGACGGCGGCGACGGTGGTGTCGGCGCCGAGCCACTGGGAAGTGTTGTGCCGCCGACACCGAACGGTCCCGCCGGTGTGGTCTTCAGCGGGCGGCCGAAACCCGCCGCCTGTAAACCGTCGTCCACTCCGACGGGGATGGCGGCGAGCAGGTTGGCGACCATGGTCGCCGGGCTCTGCCGGTTGGTCAGCGTTGCCCGCGTCGGCGTGCCGGGACTGATGTCTCGGTCGTAGGCCCATTCGACGATCACCCGCAACGGCGCGTCGAGAACATCGAGAATCGGTGCAGGCACACCGAGCCGCTCGAGCGGGATTAACAGCGGCAGGCGCCGGGTCGGCAGCAGGTAGTAGGTGGTGTCGCCGGTGGTGCCCTGATACAGCGCGTCGGCCGCCGACTCGGTGTAGTGCGGGTGCAGGAAGGCGATTCCGGCGAGCGCGTTGAGGTCGGCAAGCAGATTCAGGGGGCGCCGCGGGAAGTCGGCCCAGCCGTCGTACTGCCGCGCGATGTCGACGGTGAGGAATCGGCAGTTGGTTCCGCCGGCATCGCAGCTGTCGGTGGGTGTCGCGCCGTCGAACGTCACGTCGAGGATCGGGATGTGCAGGCCCGCGAAGCGTTCCAGGAAGCCCCCGTTCGGTCGGTTCGGGTTGCTTGCAACGACGAACGAGACGTCCGGCGTCGTGTCGCCGAAATCGAGCTCGCTCGCGATCAGGTTGCGCTTGACGATGGTCGCGATCCGGGCGCTCTGCGAGTACCCGTACACCACGTAGTCCGACGTGGGGGCACTGCCGCCGCTGAGATCGTCCGCCTTGCACGATGACCGGCCCTGTAGGCATGCGGTCAGGTTGGCGACACCGGTCGCGACCGACGAGTCGAAATGGCTGGCACCCGCGACCGGCCAGAACTGCTCGGGCGTGGCGACGGCGAGCAGGTGATAGGAGTTGGGATCGGTGGAGTCGGCCCGGATCGCACCGGTCGGTGCGATGTAGAGGTCGCGTGCGCCCTGGGTGTACGGCCCGACGAAATCCGGCGGTTCGCCCACCAACGGGTGTTCGGTACCGCCCATGATCAAGGCTGTGGTCGCCGTCAGCTGGACGGTGATCGTCAGCGATGCGGCTGCGACGATCGCCAGCGCCGCCAGATATAGCGAACGCAGGACACTGCCCATGGCGCCCCCCACACGCCAGGCGCAACGCCCATGGTGGCTTCATCCGACCCACCACCGCGACCACGCTGCGCCGTTGCAATTACGCGGCCTGCAACCATGGTGCGCCTAATTCGCAGCTGCCGTGGCAAAAAATGGTTTCGCAAACATTCATGTGGATTCGCTGTGAAGGGCACTAAGCTGCTCAATCGAATTTGGTTGGTCGCTCAGAACAGCGCGCCACAACAAAAGGAGAACTCGTTCGATGAACAAAATGACGGCGGTAGCTACGGCGGGCCTGGCCGCCGTTTCATTGAGTTTCGCGCTCGTGGGCTGCGGGTCGGACAGCAAGAACGACAGCAAGACGTCCACATCCACGTCGACGTCCACCGCGACGTCCACCTCGAAAAGCACTGAGACATCGACGAGTCCGACGCAAGCCGCCGGCAAGAACAAGACCATTCAGGATTACCTGAAGGAGAACCAGATCACCGAGACGCCGGTCCACCGCGGCGATCCCGGTTCCCCGAACATCGATCTGGCGATGCCGCCGGGATGGTCCGACGCCGGGCCGCAGACGCCTGACTGGGCGTACGGCGCGATCGTGTTCGACAACCCCGAGGACAAGAACGATCCGCCGAGCATCATCGCGATCGTGTCGAAGCTGACCGGCAATGTCGACCCGAAGAAGGTTCTCGAGTTCGCGCCGGGCGAGTTGCAGAACCTGCCGGGTTGGGCGTCGCTCGGTGATGGCAGTGGCGCCAACAAGAGCACGCTGAGCGGTTTCGACGCCGTTCAGTTGGGCGGTAACTACACCAAGGACGGCAAGAAGCGGATCATCGCTCAGAAGACGGTGGTGATTCCCGGGCAGGACGGCCTGTACGTACTGCAGATGAACGCCGACGCCCTCGACGGCCAGGAGGGTCCGCTGATGGACGCGACCAGCGTGATCGACGAGAAGACCACGATCACTCCCTGAGCGGTGTCGTAAGGCGGCTGCCGGGGGCGTGTTGCGCACCGGCAGCCGCTTTTCAGTTCCGAGGAGATCCGTATGACGTCTGAAGAACCACAGGAACCTGAAGCGCCGAAAGTGTCGACGGGCCGGCGCCTCATCGCCTCGCTGAGTCCGCGCGCTGTGTGGTCGATGGCTGACCCTTATCCGGTGGTGCTCAAGCAGTTCGTGCAGTTCTGTCTGGTCATCGTCTATCCCGCGTGGGTCGTCGGGATTCTCGTTTCGGTGGCGTTCTACTTCACCGGCTACGCCGTGCTGTGGGTGTTGTTTGCGCCAATCCGATTGTGGATGAAGAAGAATCGGCCCGATGAGTATGCGGCGAGTCAGCTGAAGTAGCGAAAGCTCTATCCCCAGTTCGGGATTCATCCACAGATTGCTGTCGAGCGCTTCGATTTCTGTCGGTGGCGCGACTGTCTTGAGTCAAGAAGTTGGCAGGGTTTTGTGGTTAATGGTGGTTAGGTAGGCCTGCTGTGGTGTGCGGTCGTTGAGTGCTTGGTGTGGCCGGATGGTGTTGTAGATGATGCGGAAGCGGTGGGCTTCCATGTCGAGGGCGTCGCCGTCGCCGATGTAGCCGCGGAAGAGGTGCTCGTATTTAAGTGTCTCGAAGAATCTTTCGATGACCCCGTTGGTTTGGGGTGACTTGATGCGTGTGCGGATATGACGCAAGAGGGGATCGCTGCCGGTGAAGAGAGTTTGGAAGTCTTTTCCTCGGTAGCAGGACCCGTTGTCGGAGACGATGGCGATGGGTGCTGGGGTGCAACCGATGACGTTGTCTTGGTCATCGAAGACGTCCATGTCGCCGCGGTCTTGGCGAAGGTCGGCGAGGTTGAGCACGCGGGTGGCTTCGGCGACGGCCTGTTCTACGCACTCCACGGCGTCGCGGCCTCGAGAGGTCGGAGTGACGGTGATGGCGAGACAGTACTTGCTGACGTAGTCGATCACTGCGCTGATGCGCCAGAGGCCACCATTGGCGGTTTCGAACTCAGAAAAGTCGGTCTGCCACACCCGATTGCGCTCAGAAGGAGGGTCCTGGAAGACGCGACGTCGCAGCGCTGCCCATGATTTCCGGTCGGCTCGAAAGCCTTGCGGTAACAGCAGTCCTCGGCGCCGTAAAGCACGTTGCACCGACGAGTTGGTGACGTTGTGGCCATCGGCGCGCATCAGGGCGGCGATCTTGCGGTAGCCCCAGGCCGGCCATTCTTCGGCGTACTTGGCGGCCAATTCTTCGATGCGGTCGACGACGGGCGCCGGCCATGGCCCCTTTGGGGGATCGCCGGCGCGCAGCCGAGACAGTCGGCGCCGATAGGTCCGCTCCGGGATGCCGGCCAGGAAAGCGAACCTCGAAACCGGCAGACCGGCTGCCTCTCTTAGGGTTTCGAGGTCAGGGAAGGGACTTGGTCGGCCATCGCCGCGCCGCGCTGCCAGATCCGCAGCTGAACGGTGGCTTCGGCCAAGGCGAGCTTGAGCTCTTGATTTTCCAGCTTGAGCCGGCGTTGTTCAGGGTCCCCAGAACGACCCGCAGGACCGCTGGGAACTTCTTGCATTCGCGCCGATCCGGCCTCAAGGAACTGGTGCTTCCACTTGGTCACCTGCACTGCCGACACCCCACACCGACGAGCAGCCTCTGCACCGGTCATCTCTCCGGCCAGTATCGCAAGTACGATCCGGGTTTTGTCCTCAGCCGATACCTTCGACCGCCGCGACCTCGCCATCTGACACTCCTCCCGACATACCGTCAGTCTTCACCTGACGACCATGACAAGAAGTTTGAGTCAGTAGACGACATATGATTCGAACATGCTTTCGATTGAGGTGGGTGAGGCGCTCGACGCGATCGACGCGGCGTTGACCACTTTGGCGAAGGTCGACATGACCGGCCTTGCGGTGAGGGATCTGTTGGAGTTGGCCGCGCGGTGTGAGACGGCGGCGCGTCATCACGACGTAGTGCGCTACGACGCCAGCCACGAGCTTCATCGGCGTGACGTCAGTGAGATCGGGGGTAAGCCGGGCAAGGTATTGGCCGATTGGTTGCGGATCACCCCGGCTGAGGCCAAGCGCCGCGCCGAGGTTGTTGAGCCGCTGACCCCGCGCACCAGCCTGACCGGTGAACCTCTTGCGCCGCGCCAGCCCGGTACCGCTGAGGCATGGCGCGACGGCAAGCTCGATGGCGAGCATGTACGGATCATCCAGAAGTTCCTCGGTGGCTTGCCGTTCGATGTGCCCGAGGCAGTGCGCGAGGATGCCGAGTTGTTCCTGGCCGAGAAAGCGACACTGATGCGCCCGGATCAGTTGAGCCGCGTCGCGCATCGGTTGGCATTGGAAATCAACCCTGACGGCCAGTTCTCCGACGAAGACCGGGCCCGCAAACGCACGGTCGTGATGGGTCGTCAACAGCCCGACGGGATGACCGAGATCCGCATCAACGCCACCCCGGAAATGCTTTCTTACGTCGAGGCGGTGTTCGCCAAATATGCCGCGCTGGGTATGTGCAATCCGGCCGATCAAACCGCCGTCACCGACGGCGAACCGGCTCCAGAGCAAGCACAGGCCGATACCCGCACGATCGGCCAACGTCAACACGACGCGTTGATGGCGATGCTGCGGCGCACGCTGGGTGATCCGAAACTGGGTCAACACAACGGCCTACCGGTCACCGTGATCGTCTCGACCACCTTGCAGGAACTGCAGACCAAGACCGGCCACGGCATCACCGGCGGCGGCACGATGCTGCCGATCGCCGACGTGATCCGCATGGCCCGCCACGCCTACCACTACCTGACGATCTTCGACGGTGTCACCGGCCAAGCATTGTGGTTGGGCCGCACCAAACGCATCGCCTCAGCCGATCAGCGAATTGTGTTACACGCCAAAGACCGAGGCTGTACCAAGCCGGGTTGCACGGTGCCCGGTTATGCCGCCCAAGTCCACCATGCCGCCAAAGACTGGAAACACGGCGGCGCCACCAACATCGACGAACTGGCCTTCGCCTGCCCGTCGGATAACCAACTCGTCGAAACCGGCGGCTGGACCACCCGAAAACTCGCCAACGGCGACACCGAATGGATACCGCCGCCACACCTACCGATGCTCATCGGCGGCACCAACACCTACCACCACCCCGAACGCTTCCTACCCAAAAGCGACGAAGGCGGCTAGGCCCGCGAGTACGCCGACGCCTCGGCAACCTGTTCCGGTGTGGGCCGGACGCCGGTGTAGCGCTCGAATTGTTCGGCCGCCTGCAGAGCGATCACCTCGGCGCCGGTGATGACCTGCTTGCCCGCCGCACGGGCCGCGACGATCAGCGGTGTCTCCGATGGCACCGCAACGACATCGAAAACCGTTCGCGCAGCCGCGATCACATCGTCGGCGTAGGCAGGCTCGTGCTCGTCAGGACCGTCGGCCATCCCGATCGGCGTCACGTTGACGATCACCGGCGCGCGCAGGTCGCCCACCTCGCTGCGCCAGTCGTAACCCAGCCGCTGGGCCAGCTCCGGTCCGCTGTCTGAATTCCTGGCGACGATCGTGCCGTCCTGAAACCCGCTGTCCCGGAATGCCGTTCCCACTGCGCTCGCCATCCCGCCACTGCCGCGAATCAGCACAGCCGCGTCCGGGTCCAGCCCGTGCTCGGTGATCAGTCGCTGAACCGCGATGTAATCGGTGTTGGCCGCGGTGAGCACACCATCGTCATTGACGATCGTGTTGACCGCGTTGATCGCCCGCGCGGAATCCTCCACCTGATCGACCAGCGCCAGCACATCCTGTTTGAACGGCATCGACACTGAACATCCGCGAATTCCCAACGCCCGCACCCCGCCGATCGCGCCCGCGATGTCGGTGGTGGTGAACGCCTTGTAGATGAAGTCCAGGCCCAGTTGCTCGTAGAGATAGTTGTGGAACCGGGTGCCGATGTTGCTGGGCCGGGCCGCCAGCGATATGCACAATCGGGTGTCCTTGTTCAGCGCCGGTTTGACCATGTCAACCGATCGCCCGCAGCACCTGGCGTGCCATATCCCGTATTTCGGCGGCCAGTTCCGAATCGATCTGCACCCCATTGTCTTTCGGCACATCGAAGACGGTCGTCACCACTCCGGGCTCCTCACGCTCCCAGTGCGCACCGAACCGGTCGAGGATCGTGCGCATCGGCAGGTTGTCGCCGAGCACCCGCGCTGAGAATCGCTTCACTCCCCCGACCTGCGCGGCGATGATCAAGGCATCCATCAGGAAGTTGCCGATGCCGCGGCCCTGATAGGCGTCGCCGACGATGAACGCGATCTCCGCAACCGACGGATCGGCGACATCGCGGACGAAACGCACGTCGGCGACCACCGGTCCGTCGGGGCCGTCGACGAGGACCCACACAAAATGGTCGACGTAGTCGACCTGGAACAGGTAATTCATCAGCGCCATACTCGGCGCCCGCATCGACATGAACCGGCGGTAAAGCGTCTCTGTGGAGAACTCGACCGGCCCGTTCGACGTGCGCGCGCTGTCACCGGGCAACACCGGACGCAGCATCAGCTCAGTGCCGTCCTTGAGAACCACCGGGATCGGAGTGACGAACGCGGCCAGCCGTTGCCGGGCCGTGCGGACCAGCCGCTCACTGATCCCCGGTAGCTCAGCCATCGTCTCGAACGCCGCGTGGTCGCCGATGTAGCCGGTGAGCGGCTCGGTGGTGGTGACGGTCGCCGTGCGCGGCTTGTCACGCAAGAGCGCGATCTCGCCGACGATCACACCGGCGGAAACCGAGTCCAGAACGACCTCGCCGTCATCGCCGACATGGCGCACTTCAGCCCGGCCAGAACCGATGAGCAGGAACGACACCGCCTGCTCACCCTGACGCATCAAAACCCGGCCGGCCGGCGCCTGCAGCGGCCGCAACCGCTCGGCCAGCGGACGCAGCAGCTCAGGGCGGCACCCCTCGAACACGTCCATCTGCGCCAGTCCCTCGGCGCGCACGGTGATCAGCTCTGGTGCCGCCCCCAGTGCCGACGCCAGGCCGCGTTCGCCACCCTCCGCCGTCATGCGAACTCCATAACCATCGACTTCGAGGCTACCGATGGGCCGCAGCCAGGCGGCCGGATTCGGCACACCCGCTGCGTGCGGCCGCGCTATCGTTTGCTGACACAGGACGCAAACGTCGGGGGAGCTGCGTATGCCTGATCAATCCCGCCGCTTTTGGGCGGCCAGACGAGCCGTGACGACGATGACCGCGGCGGCGCTCATCGCGGCCACGCTGACACCGGCCCCCACCACGTCGGCTAGCTCTCCGACATCGCACGGTCCGATCCGCCTGCCGGTCGTGCTGCTGGCCGCCATCGACGAGGCACCGACCACCCTGGGCATCGCCGACTCCAACCTCTACACCCTTTCTGAAGCGGATCTGAACAAGACCCTCGACGCACTTCAATCCCTCGGGGTAAAGGATGTCCGGATCGCGGTTCCGTGGATCTTTGTGCAGCCCACCAGCTCTGGAAGCTATGACTGGTCCAAACTGGACATGGTGGTCAACGCCGCCGCCGAGCGCGACATGGGTGTGCTCGGGGTGATCAGCGCCACCCCTGCCTGGGCCGGCTTCCCGCTCAACGGCCACCCCAACCCCGCCACCTATGCGGCGTTCGCGTCGGCGGTGGCCACCCGCTACCAAGGCAAGATCTCGGCGTACGAGATTTGGAACGAGCCGAACGGCGTGACGTTCTGGTCACCGGTCAGCGCGAAGGCCTACACCGAGCTGCTCAAGGCCGCCTACCCCGCGATCAAGGCGGCCGACCCGAACGCGACGGTCATCGGCGGTGTGCTCGGTGCGGTGGGCAACATTCCGGGAGTGTCGACCAGTGCGGTCACATTCGTCACGCAGATGTATGCCGATGGCGCACATGGTTTCTTCGATGCGCTGTCCTTCCATCCGTACCACTACGTGACGCCGTTCTCGAAGGGAACCGAGCCTGGCGAACCCATCGAACAAGTCGCGGCGATCCGCGCACTGATGGCAGCCAACGGCGACGCCGCTCTCAAACTCTGGGCCACCGAATACGGATTGCCCACCAGCGCGGTGTCCCAGGCCCAACAAGCCGCCTATATCCACGATTTCGTCGTCGCATGGCAGCAGGTGTCCGGCGCCGGACCGATGTTCATCTACACCACGCGCGACACCGCAACGGGCGCCTTCGACGACGAGGCGAACTTCGGCATCTTCAAGACCAACTGGACCCCGAAACTGGCGGCCGACACCGTCCGGGCGTTGATCGCCGACCTGGCCGATGGCACCGCCGAACCGTTCGACGTGACGCCCTATATGCCGGCCAACCCGTTTCTTCAGGCCGTTCAGGTATTCATCCGCCAACTCATCAATCAGGCGCTCGTGGTGCCGAAATTCGTTGTGCAGCTGGTGAGTAGCGCCATCAACGCGGTGGTGAAGACGATCGCCGGAGCGCTGGGCCTACCGGCGGCCGCGCGCACCGCCAACGCCGTGGCCACAGCACGATCGGCTCCGGCACGTACCGTCGACGCACCGACCCCGCGCCGGGCGGTGGCGACCAGCAAGCGACAGCCGGTGGCCACCACCCCCACCGTGTCAGCACCGGGTTCGCAACGCCGCGCCACAGCCGCCCACCAGCGCAGTCAACGAACACCGGCCGGTGCGACCAGCGGCCAGAGCTCGACGGGGCACTCCGCGCGCTGAACTACAGGTGCTTGGACCGATTGACGAAGCGGCCGGCGCGCGGTGAAAATAGCCATCCGCCACCGGCTTTCGTCCCGCCGTCGACCGGGATGTTGTGGCCGGTGACGAAGCCTGACAGCTCGGACGCCAGAAACAGCGCCACCCGCGCTTGATCCTCCGGCCATCCGACGCGGCCGACCGGCGCCCACGACTGCCACAGCTGCTCGACGTCCTCATAGCCGGTGAGATAGTCCACCTGCGGCGTCTGCGTCAGATCGGTGCCGATTCCGTTGACCCGGATGCCGTGGCGGCCCAGGTCGACCGCAAGGCACGTAGTGAAGTGTGCGACAGCGGCTTTCATCGCCCCGTACACCGGATCGCGCGGGAAGCCACGCATACCTTCGACCGAGTGGACGTTGACGATGTTGCCACTGCCTGCCTCGATCATGGCCCCGACGAACGCGCGGGTAACGGCGAAGACATGCCTGAGGTTGATGTCGTACATCCGTTGCCAGGTCTGCGGTGTCGACTCCTCGAAGCCCACCAGCGGCCGGTAATCCCCCACATTGTTGACCACGACGTCCACCCGGCCGTGCTCGCCCAATACCGCGTCGGCTAGGCGCGCGACGTCGTCGTCAACCGTCACGTCGACGACGTGGCTGCGGATCACCCCGCCCGCCGCGGCCACGGCACGGCTGATCTGTTCGGCGCGCGCCGGGTCGATCTCGGCGACCTCCACGGCGGCGCCGTGCGCGGCGAACAGCGCCGAGATCGCGCCGCCGATACCGTCGCCGCCGCCGGTCACCACCGCAACGCGGCCCTCCAGCAGGCGATTCCAGTCCGCGATCTCCCCGACGTCGCGCGGGCTGTTGCTCATAGCGGCGCAGCCTACGCCGTCAGTACGCCAGCAGGTTCACAATCTTGCCGAACACGCTCGGCAGCGCGGCCGCCGCCGGCACCACCGCTGACCGGGTGGGACCGTACTCGACCGCGTGCAGTAGGCCCGCCGTCAACAGCCGGTAGCGCCGCGACATCCGCCGCCACTGCCGGTCGTAGTCACCGGGCCGGTCGGCCAGAACACAATTCACCAACAGCTCGGCGGCGCCGAAGGCGATGCCGAGACCTTCGCCGGTCAACGCGTCGACGTATCCGGCGGCATCGCCCACCAGCAGCACGCGGCCGGCCCGGCGCCTGGACACCCGCTGCCGCAGCGGGCCCGCGGCCCGTTCCGGCCCGTGCGGTTGGCCGGCCACACGCTCGCTGAGCGCACCGAATTCGGCCAGCCGGCTGTCGAACGAGCCCTGCCGCGCGGTGAGGATTGCGATGCCCACGCAGTCGTCGGCGACCGGGGTAACATACGCTTCGGCGCCGTCACCCCAGTACACCTCCACCCGGTCGCTCCACGGCGCGGTGTGAATGTGGCGTCGCAGCCCCCACCGCCGCGGCCCGCGGGTGGGCCGCGCCAGTCCGAGCGACCGCCGGATCGGCGAGTGCAGGCCGTCGGCGGCGGCCAGGTAGCGGGCGCGAAAGTCCCCACACTGCACCGAGTTCGAGTCCTGCATGATCGGACCGACGTGGGCGTTGACCACCTCGACCCCCGCCGCGCTGATGGCATCCATCAACGCGCTGTGCAGCGCGGTGCGCCGTACACCCATCCCCGCCGCGGCCCGGAACGGTGCATCCACCCGCCGTGCGGAGTCGAGGTAGGTGATGCCGCGAAACGGCTTGCCGGGCAGGGATATTCCGAGTTTGTCCAGCTGCGCAACGGTGTAGGGCATCAGCCCCTCGCCGCAGGCCTTGTCGATCGGTGCACCGCGTCGTTCGACGACGGTCACGCTCAGCCCGGCACGCGCGGCGTGCAACGCGGTGACCAGACCGGCCGGCCCGCCGCCCGCGACCAGGAGATCGATCACGACAGGCTTGCCAGCGCGGCGTTTTCGGTGCGGATGCGGGTGCGCAGCAGCGCCGCGTTGAGCACGGTGAAGACCAGTGCGGTGGTCCAGCCGGTGTGCACCAGCGGCAGGGCAATGCCCTCCGCGACGACCGCCACGTAGTTGGGGTGGCTGAAGAACCGGTACGGCCCGCCGACGATGCGGGGAGCGCCGGGGATGACGACCACCCGGGTGTTCCACTGCCGGCCGAGGGTGGTGATGCACCACCACCGCAGGCCTTGCGCCGCAACAACTATCGCGAGCATCGGCCAGCCGAGAGCGGGCAGGAACGGCCGGTGCAGGCCGATCACCTCGACCAGTGCACCGACGAGGAAGCCGGTGTGCAGCACCACCATGAACGGGTAGTGGTTCGCCCCGAATTCGACACCGCCCTGCGTCCGGCTCCAGGCGAGATTGCGCTTCGCGACGACGAGTTCGGCCAGGCGCTCGAGCCCCACCGCCGCGACCAGCAGCACATACCAGGTCATCAGTGCCAGCGCAGCAGCACCAGTTCCGAGCAGAACCCGGGACCCATGGCCATCATCACGCTGGGGCCGGCTGCCGGACGCTTGGCGATGGTGTCGCGCAATACGTGCAGTACCGACGACGAGGAGATGTTGCCGATGTCGGCCAGCGAACGCCAGGTGAGTTCGAGTGCCGAATCTGGCAGGTCGAGGCTGTTGACGATCGCCTCGATGATCTTCGGGCCGCCGGGGTGGCAGACCCACGTGCCGATGTCGTCGATGGTGAGGCGGTGTGCGCCAAGGAATTCCCCGACGTCGTCGGGCAGGTAACGCTCGATCACGTCGGGCAGATCGGCGGACAGCACGAGCTCAAGACCGTCTGGTCCGACGTCCCAGCCCATGGTGCGCAACGAGTCCGGGTAGAGATGGCTGCGCGAATCGATCACGTCCGGTCCGCTGGCGTTGATCTTCTGCGCCCGCCGCTCACCGACCGCGACGACGGCGGCGGCTCCGTCGGCGAACAGCGCGCTGCCGACCAGTCCGGGCAACGTCGGCTTGTTCGCCGTGTAGGTCATCGAGCACAGCTCGACGGACACCAGCACCGCGACACCGTCGGGATCACCGCGCAGATAGTCGTGCAGCCGGGCGATACCGGCCGCACCGGCCACGCACCCCAGGCCGAACATCGGCACCCGACGCACATCGGGCCGCATTCCCAAGCGGCCGGCGATCCGGGCCTCGATGGACGGGGCCGCGACACCCGTCACGGTTGTCGACACGATGAGGTCGACGTCCTCCGGCCGCAGCCCGGCTTCCTCGAGGGCACCGGCGACGGCGGCCGAACCGAGCTCGACGGCGTTCTCGATGAAGAGGTCGTTGGCCTCGCCGAAGTCTTTCAGCGCGGGGTATTGGTCCAGCGGCAGGACGAAGTGACGATTATCGACTTTGGCACTGCGATGCAGCTTGCGAAGGATCTCTTCATACTCGCCATAGCCACCGATGGTGAGAAACGCTTCGGTGACCTCTGCTTGGCTGTACCGGTGCGACGGCAACTCTCCGCGCACACCGGCGATGACACTGATCGGACGCATGTCATTGACACGATGATCGTCCGGTGCGGGTTCACCAGTGTTTGCCCGCGGACCGTTGTTCGACACGTCACCCAGTATGCCTCGCCGGGCCTCCTTCGCGAATCCCCACCCGTTGATGCATCCAGGCCAGCGGCTTCGGAGCCCACCAGTTCCATCGGCCCATGACGTGCATGAACGCCGGTACCAGCACCAGACGGACCAGGGTGGCGTCGGCCAGGACGGCGAGGGCCAAGCCCAAACCGAACATCCGCATGAACGACACATGTGCCGCGGTCAGGGCCGCGAACGAGATAGCCATGATCAGCGCCGCGGCGGTGATGACACGGCCGGTGTGAGCCACCCCGAGAGCAACGCTCTCGTCGTTGTCCGCGGCGCCGCCCTGCGGTGATGCCAGCCAGAACTCGCGGATCCGGGACACCAGGAACACCTCGTAGTCCATGGATAGACCGAATGCGATGCAGAACAGCAGGACCGGAATGTTTGCCACCAGCGTGCCGGTCGAGGTGGTGCCGAGGGCGCCGAGATGGCCGTCCTGGAAAATCCACACCATCGCGCCGAACGCCGCCGTCAGCGACAGCACGTTGAGCACCAGCGCCTTCAGCGGCAGCACCACGCTGCCGGTCAGCAGGAACAGCAGCACCAGCATGATCACCGCGATCAGGCCGAGGACGGCCGGGAGCCGCGAGGTTATGGCATCGACGCTGTCTCGGTTGGTCTGGGCCGTACCGGCGAACTCGACCGTCCGGTTGCCCGGCGTGCTCACTTGATGCAGGCGGTTGAGCTGATCCTCCGACCGGTCCGAGAACAGCGGCGCGGTGCTCTCGACCGTGAGCAGCGCGGTGCCCGACGCCACGCCGGTTGCCGCCGTGGGCGGCCCGACGAGGTTGCCGCCGACGAACGCGCCCATCGGCGCCGAGACCGACGGCACGTCGGGAACCCGCGACAAGTCCGCGGCATATCGGGCGATCTGTGGGTCGGACAACCCGGCGGCATCCGGAATCACGACGGGGATCGCGGTTTCGGAGTTGTTGGTGAACTCACTGCGCAGCAGGTCGCCCACCTGATGAGCCGATGCCGAGGTGGGCAGCACGCGGTCGTCGGGGAACCCGGGGCGCACACCGAGGAACGGCGCGCCGAGGATGACCAACACGACAACCCCGGCCAAGCCGATCGGCACTGCCCGCTTCATCACGAATTTCGTTGAGCGATACCAGAATTGCTGTTCGATCGGCCGCTTGACGGGTTCGGCCCGGCCCAGCGTGCGGCGGAGCAGGCGGCGCACGTCCAGCGAGTCGAGCCGATCGCCGAACAACCTGATCGCGGCAGGGGTGATCACGATCGCGGCCAGTGCGGCGAACGCGACGGTGGCCACGCCGGCATAGGCGAACGACTTCAGGAAGTGCATCGGGAACAGCACCATCGCGCCCATCGACAGCGCGACGGTGGTGCCGGAGAACAGCACGGTGCGGCCCGCCGACTCCATGGTTCGCATCAACGCGGTCTCGCGGTCGGCTCCTTCGGCCAGTTCGTCGCGATACCGGCTGATCATCAGCAGGGTGTAGTCGATCGCCAGCGCCAGACCCATCGCGGTCGTGAGGTTCAGGGCGAAGATCGAGACATCGGTGAAGAACGTGGTCACCCGCAGCACGGCAAGCGCGCCGAGGATGGCCATCAGCCCGACGGCCACCGGCAGCGCAGCGGCGAACACACCGCCGAAGACCCACACCAGCACCAGAAAGCTGAGCGGAATCGCGATCGATTCCATGAGCAGCAGATCGTGCTGGGACTGCTGGGTGACCTGCAGGTTGACCATCGCCACGCCGCCGGTGCGCACGGCGATGCCGTCACGATCGCGGCTGACCTGTTCTGACAGATCCTTGGCGTAGGTCTGCTGGTTGGCCTCGCTGCCGGTGATGCCGACGGTGATCAGGCCCGACTTCTGATCGCGGCTGACCATTGCGGCCGCCGCCTGCGGCGGCGACGTCCACGCCGACGTGATGCCGGTGACGTGACCGGACCGTTTCAGCTGGTCGATGACGTCGAGCGCGGCCGTGCGCGACGCGGGGCTGTCATAGCGATCGCTGGCGGTCACGACGACCAGCAGCTGCACATCGCCCTGGTCGAACTTGTCGGTGAGCAGCTGCGTCGCGCGCGACGATTGCGAGTTCGGATCAGCGAAACCGCTCGGAGAAAGGCTCTTGGCCACCGGTACGCCGAAGATGCCGATCGCCACCATGACGAGGATCGCTATGGCGACCACCTGACGGGGCGCTGCAATGGCTAGCCGGGCGATCGCTCGCAGCAATGGTTCGTCCTTCGGTGTCAGCCCTGCCTTCTGCTGATACGTACACGACCAGCAGTAGGTTCACAACGCTTCCCCGAACGGCTTCGTGGCCTACGAGGCCACGGTAACCAATAGGGCACACTTCGCGCATAGTTGTCCCACCCGGCACCGAAGACGCGTCGGAAGCGGGCTTCCTTGAATAGCGGACCTACCAGGCAATATGCGGTGAAGACTAGGGCGAGAGCCAACTGATCGGGAGTCCAGGTCGGCACCGTCCAGACCGTCAGGGTGAAGGCGACGTAGATCGGCTGCCGCGTCAGCCGGAACAGACCCGTCGTCGGCATCTTCGGAAAGACCAGCCTGCGGCCACGCAGCAAGGCCACCCAGCCCAGGCTGCCGGTCTGCAACGAGAGGCCGGCGTCGAGCATCGACTTTCCCAGCAGCACCCAGGCCGACGCGTAGAGCGCGATCATCACGACCAACGCCGGGCCGTGGGCCTGCCACCAAATCGTCCCGGTCGGCGTCCACAGCGCAAACAGGGCAATCAGCTGGAGCGAGCCGACGATGACGTAGGTGGTCGGGGCCAGCGTGGCGCCGGTGCCACGCGGAGCCAGCCGGCCCAGCATGGCCCGGCCCCGCCCGGTGAGCAGCAATGAGTGGACGACTGGGAACTGGATCAACAGCGCGACGTTGGCGACCCAGCTCCACGGGGCAGGCACCCTGCCGAACGAACGACTCATCCCGAAGAACATCGCGGCGATCATCGCGCCGACGGCGACCGCGAACAGCGCATGACAAACGAAGCCGTAGATCACGGCCAGAACTGTCCGGCCGCCGCCGTTTCGGGCGACGGGCGTTGGCGATGTTGGCCGCACTCACACCTCTCGCAAGCCTTTCACGGGCACCCGCGACCACAACGTAGCGTGGGTCCATGAATCTTCGCCAGCATTTACCGCTGCTGCGATGGTCGGTGCTGCGCACCGGTATCGGGATCCGCAACTTCAACAGGACGGGTCAGGTCGGCGACGGCCGCGAGACGGCCGCAGCAGATTACGTGGAGGCCAACGCCCGCCGCGGCGACATCGACAGCGTGCTGGCCACAATCGACGAGTACGCCTACGCCAAGTCATTTCTGGTCAACATCGGCGACGAGAAGGGCAGGCTGCTCGACGCCGCGGTGCGCCGCGCCGATCCCCGGCTGGCTCTGGAACTGGGGACCTACTGCGGTTACGGCGCGCTGCGGATCGCCCGCGCCGCACCGTCGGCGCGGGTGATCTCCGTGGAGCTGTCATCGGCGAATGCTGAAGTGGCGCGGCGGATCTGGGCGCATGCCGGCGTCGCCGACCGAATCACGTGCGTGGTCGGGACCATCGGCGACGGCGGACGCACGCTCGACCTTCTGCGTGACGAATACGGATTCGCCTCGGGCACAGTGGACTTCCTGTTCATCGACCACGACAAGAACGCCTACCTGGCGGATCTGCTCAGCATCATCGGACGCGGCTGGCTGCGCCGCGGCGCGGTCGTTGTCGCCGACAACGTGGGCTTCCCCGGTTCCCCGAAGTACCGTGCCTACATGCGCGAGCAGCAGGGCAAGAGTTGGCAGACGGTGGAGCACCGCACCCATATGGAGTACCAGAAACTGGTGCCGGACCTGGTGGTCGAATCGCAGTATCTCGGCTGACACGAATCGATCCCCTCCGCACCGGCGGAGGGGATCGAAATCGTCTGTCAGGCAGCCGCTTTGTGCACTCGGCCGCTGGAGCCGGTTCCCTTCTTGGCGCTTGCGTCGGCCTTGCCGGCGCTCGCGCCCTGGTCCGATTTGGCGGCCTTCGATGAACGGCTGGACCCGGCGTTGATCTTGGTCGGCTCGGCCTTGTTGCCGTCGGTCACATCGGCGGTGCCGGTGGAGACCGTTTCGGTGGTCACCGCCGCGGCCGGCGACTTAACCTTGGCGGCAAGCGGAGTGACGACGGGAGCTGCCGCGCCGGGCAGTGCCCCGCGGATCGCCTGGGCGATATCGGTGACCGAGTCCTTGACGAAGTCGACACCGGCCTTCGCGACAGTGACCACGCCGTCGCGGATGGCGGCCACGATCTTGGTGAGGTCGCGCGTCTTGACGGCCTGCACGACGTTGTAGATCGCGGTTTGCGGCGCCACGATCAGGTTGCGGGCGTTGACGAACAATTGGCCGCCCAGCGACGGAGTCTGGCTGACCTCGAGCCCATCCCAGCTCTGCAGCATCCAGCCGTCCTCCGGATTACCGGTCACGACCACGACGGCGGTGTTACCGAGCGGGTGCGACAGCATGAGCATGATGTCGGGATTGTCGACGTTCATCATCGTCCAGACCATGATCGTCGCGCCGTGCGAGAAGATGACTGGATCGGTGTCACCGTTTGCGATGACGTCGGCGATCGCCCCGTTCACGCGTGCCTCGAACTCGTTGCCGTTCTCGCCGAAAGGAATTGGCAGCGAGCGCAATCCGAGGGTCCAGGCCACCGGAATGAGGAAATAGCCGATGCGGCCGAGACCGCTGTCGATCGGCGAGCCCTCGAAGATGCCTGCGCTGATCTCCCGGAAGCCGCCCTCCTGATTCGGGGTCAGCCCGGTAGCCGTCACAAGCGGGGCAGCCGTCTGGTGCGTGCGGATCATGTCGGAGACGTAGATGCTGTCGAAGCCGCCGGCGGCTTTGAGCTTGTCCGCGATGGCTGCGGCCTGCGCCTCGCCGACAGCAGTGAGCTCCGGCCCGGGCACCTTGGTGTCGATACCGGCGCCGGCCACGTTGCCGTAGGACTCGCCGTGACGCACCCAGGTCAACGTCATCGAGTCGGCGGCCCAGGCGGGCAGCGCCGACATCAGGAACAGCGCGACAGCCGAGACGACCGTCGCGAGTGCTTTCAGTGCGCGGTGCGGCAATGGCCGAACGCCTGCGTGATCTCGCATTCCGAACTCCATCTGCAGCCCCCGTCGTAGTAGCGCCCAGACCCTAGCGACTGTGCGCTCGGTCACAGTACACAATTACAAATCTGTCTACAAACACCCTGGCTAGGGTCTCGGCAAACTAACGATCTCGTGGATTTCTGGTATCGGCGCTCGCCCCTCCGAGTAGCAGATGGTGTCGTGGAAGGCGATGTCTTCTTCTGCGATCCGCGCCGCCGGTGTTGCGGCGGCCGCGGCCTGTTCCGTATTGCTCATGACTGCCCTGCCCCACGCCGGCGCCGCCCCCGCCTTCGATTCCAACGGCTACGTCGACTCGACCGCCCGTTGCTCGGGTGCCGCGGTCCTCTTCGGCAGCACCGACAGTTCCCGGGTGGCGATCTGCAAGACATCCGGCGGGTACGAATACCGGGGCGTGCGGGTGCGCGACGGCGCCAAGCTGGTTCTGTCGGCGTCGGGTTCCGGCGACGGGTCCTACACCGCGGTGAACGATGGCATCAGCTACACGGTGAGTTCGAGCTCGCTGACGGTCAGTATGGGCGGAAGCGTGATTCGCAAGGAGTCGTGGCTCGATTTCCACGGCCCGCAAACCTCAACTTCGACAACGACCGGCACCTCGTCGTCACCGACGACGTCGTCCACACCCATCAGCACCACACCCACGTCGACGACACCCTTGCCGCCGCCGTTGCCTGCCGAGGTGGGCGGCGGCGGCCACCACTAACCCTGCAGGGCCGCGGTGAGGCGACGCACGGCACGGCGGGCGGACCTGACCGCCTCAACCCCGGCAGCCTGAGCCAGTCGCGCGTTCTGGACCGCGGCGCCTCTGTTGATACGGGCCAGCACACCGCGGCCGTCGTCCGTCAAGGTCACCAGCGGGGATGTTCGGTGATCGGGGTTGGCCACCAGTTCGGCGAGTCCGTCGTCAACCAGTTCGTTCGCGACCCGCTGAACGGCCTGCCTCGTCACGCCGAGGCGGCGAGCCGCCTGCGGAACCGTGAGCGCGTCGCCGGAGATCGCGCTGAGGAATTGCCATCGCGCCTGCGTCTGCCCTTCGCGGGCCGCGATCGCCTCCCCTGAACGCCGCAATAGACCGGCAAGCTCGTACACGTCAGCGACGAGAAGAGCCATTTCGTCGGCCATCCAGCCTCCCCACAATTGACAATACATTGTCATTTCGGTTTGATGTTGTCATGCTACCTCCAAGTCCGGCCATGCGGAATCTCGACACAGCCCTGCGTGACGCGGTCGCCAACCGTCCTGCCACACAGGGATTCCCGTACCTCGCCGAGACATTGCGCCGAGCCGGAGTCCGCACGACTACCTGGTGGTTGCCCGCGATGCAGAGCTGCTACGAGACCGAGCTCGGCCCTGTCGTCGTCCAGTCCCCTCCCCTGTTCGACGGCATGGCCGACATCCCGCCCTTCGACGATGCCGCCCTCATGGCAGCGCTCCGCGACGATCAGACCGGGCAGACGACCTTTCCGCAGTTCGCCGAGGCGGCATGGCGGGCAGGGGTGGTGCGCTGGGTGGTCGCCCTCGATGAACGCACGTGCACATACTTCAGCTCGGGAGATCAGATCTACGTCGAACAGTATGCGGCCGTGGATCTTCCGCTCAGGTGAAGGACAGCGCGAGCCGCTCGAGACGGCGCACCAGAAGGCTGCTCGTGGCACCGGCGTTTGACGCCACCGCCAGCACCGCCACCACGAAGCAGACCACGGTGTAGACCAGGCTCCCCGTCGGCGTCCCATCGGCGGTGATGCCGTTGTTCGCCGAGAAGTACGCCCCCAATGAGCTGATCCAAAGTATGCCCAGTACAACGAGATACAGCGGTCCGAAGACACGGACGAACCAGCTGGGCGTGAAGTCGTGTCGGGTTCGGACCCACTGCCGCGCCAGGACCGGTACGGCGATCGCGGCGACAACCGCCAACTCGACAACGAAGATCACGACCTGCGCGGTGGTGTTTGGCTTGTCGCCGCCGAACAGCGACGTGGGGATACTCAGCAGCGCCAGCCCGACGGGCACGAGAACACCCGCGAGGGCCGTGCGCCACGCCAGCCCCGCCCCCGTCGGCGCCCTGCGGCCAACCAGCCACATGACGAGCAGGGTCACCACGATCGGCCCGAGGGTGGCGAAGATGAACACGCTCGTCATCGGCACAGAGGCGAACATCGGGTGATTGATCGGATTTTCGGTGTTCCATGCCCACCAACGCAACTGCGGGCCGAGCTGGTCGAAGATCTCGTAGAAGCAGTGATGGACGAAGCCGACGCAGATGGCGCCGACCACCACCCCGCGGTCACGGAAAACGCCTAAGCTGCGCACGATTTCAAAGGCCAGGGTGACGACCGCGGGATAGAGCGCGATGATGTACAGCGGCAACCGGTCGAACAGGAAATCGACTGTGAACACGTTGTGGGCGAACACCACTCCCAGTTGGTCCTGGACGCCGAAGAGATTCGGGAAATACAGCGGGATCTCGATGACGAACAGGTAGACGACGGTGGCGAACCACAGCGCGAGGTTGGTCGGATCACCGTCGCGACGCCACCGGCGGATCGAATGGGCCAGCGCCAGAACGGCTCCCGCGACCATCATCAATTCCAGGACCGGCAGAGTCCAGTTGCTCAGCTCCAGCGGGTTGCGTAGGTGAATGAACGCGGGCGCATGCTGACAGGAAAAGCCGCCGAGCGGCCGCGCGATCGCGTCGAACGCGGCTGTGCACTGCTCGCCTATCATCCTTCTCCGGCGACCTGTTCACCGGTATACCAGCGCGTCACGTCACCGCCGGCTTTCCACCGCGCCAACCACCGGTCGGCGAACTCCGGCAGCCGATCATCGGCCGGGTCGTGAAAAGGAGTCTGGCTCAGCAATACCCGACCGGCCGCGACGAGACGCTCCCGCCGGGGGACGGTCGCGAACGCGTTCGGTGTTGAAGCCCTCCTGCGGGCAAGCCGCTGCATCGCCGTCTGGCGCATACCGAATGTGGGTAACAGCGTGCGGGCATCGACCTTGCGATCCGCCTCGGGCACATGCTCGTTCACACCATCGGCGATGATCCGCATGATGCCCATCAGATGGCGCACGACACCCGGCAGCGCCCTGATCCGATACCAGCTATCGCCGATCGCAGCGTCGTAGACGATCAGCGCCGAACTGCGATGCTCCACTTCCTCGACGAAATGCCACATCAGCAGCGACGCCACCCGTTCGTCGCCGGGCCGGAACAGCGTCGCCTCGTTGTCGAGCATCATCTTGAAGCTAGGCGTGAACGTGGCTTCCAGGTCGGCGATATAGGCCAGACGGAACCTCAGCGGTGCAGTCCTGGTGAGGTGCTCGTAGTCGGCGACGGCAGCATCCAAGGTCTGCTGAAGGCCCGGATACCGGCGGATCAATGCGGAGACGTGCTTGCGATGCGTGCTCGAGTGCTGAGCTTCCTGACGCAGGAAGGCCGTTGCCTCCGAGGCGGCTTCGGGATCGGTGATCAGCGGTGCGGCTTCCTGCACCGCAGCCACGATCATCTGCTCGAAGCAGATCGCGATGATCGAGGTCGCGTTCATGAAGAACGAGAACTGCGGGTTGTCCGGATTCCACTCCCACGGGACGTCTCCGGTGAAGTCGAACTTGGGCCTGCGGACTTCCAAAGCCGTCATGGCGTCTCCGTCATCTAGTCATTACACACAATGCTCATCTGTGTGTCATGTGTGTATTCTTGGAGCAACCGGAGGGATGAGTCAAGGCTGATGGCACGAAAGGGTTGGGGCGGATCACCGCCCGCGGATGACGCCGAAGCGCGTAAGCGGATCATCGACACCGCACTGCGCCTGGTCGAAACGCGGGGTGCGGCTCAGACCACGATGTCCGACATCGCCGACGTCCTGGGCATCACCCGTCGCACGGTCTATCGCTATTTCACCGGCACCGACGAGCTGTTCACCGCGGCGGCCGAGGCAGCCCTCGACGGTTTCGTCACCCAGATCGACCGGGTCGTCGCGGACATGGACGTCACCAGCCAGCTCGTCGAGGTCGTCGCCTACATCATCGAGCGGCTGCCCCAGCAACCGCAGCTTGCCCTGCTACTGGCCAACGACCGGTCGAACATTTTCAGCCGGGCGATGCTCACCAGAGATGTGATCGCACGGTGCCGCGCGATCCTGCACCACGCCCAGATCGACTGGGATCATCTCGGCTTCGACGATGCCATGATCGATGAGCTGATCGAGTTCCTGTTGCGCATCATCCAATCCATGGTCATCGCGCCACCGGACCCGCCACGGTCGGCCGCGGACCTACGCGCGTACCTGCATCGGTGGATCGGTCCGGCGCTCACCGGTTCGCGCTGAGCACCGACACCACCTCGTACAACGGGTCCGGCGTTGTCGAGATGCCACCGATGTACGGGCGTGACGCTTCCAGCAACAGGAACAGATTGGTCGCGACGATGAGCCCGACGATCGCGATCATCGGGTAGTGCATACCCGGCTTCTCGACCCCGTAGATGACGACGGTGCCCAGGACGAGAGCGCTCGTCAGAAGGATGACCGCCCACAGCGGCCAGGGCGGCCCGGTGTCTTCGCGAGCCGTCAGCAACCGGACGGTGCGGGCCTGACTGACCTTGTCCAGGTTGGCATATGACGTCGACAGAAGTGTCTTTTGACTGTCGGTCGCAGCATTGACCGCGCGGTAGGCCGCCGACAACTGGGCCAGGGCCGCGTCGGTCTCCGGTGAGCGATCGCCCGTGCCGTCTTCCCACTCTGCGATTGCGGACTTTTCATAGGTGAGCAGGCTCTGGCGGATACGGTCGGCGTCATCCTTGGCGAAAACATCGACATCTCTTGCCATTTCAACTGCGGCCGCACCTTCGGCGCGGGCGTTCGCGTCCGCTGCGCTGATCTGGCCCCACATCGACGAGGACATGAAACCGATCAGGAAGGCGTAGATGAAGCCGATGAAGGTGTAGGTGAACTTGGTGACGTCGTTGTGTTCGTCTCGGGTCAACGCGGGAAATCGGCGGCGAACCACGGCGGCGAGCAGCATCGCTCCCCCGGCGATTACGACGATCAGAGCGGCCAGCAGCAGCCCGGGAGGCACGTGACTGACCAGCCATCCACTCATCGGCGACTCCCCCGGTCATCACACGCGCGACAGTTGAACTCTAGTGTCCCTGCCGCGCAACGCGTTCGTCGTGGATCCGGACGAGTTCGCGGAATCCGATCCGATGGTACTTCGGTGTCGGCTGGATGCCCCACTGATCCTGGGCGGTGTCCTTACCTTCGGCGCCTTCCGGGGGTCCGAGCGGCGGGTAGGGGAACTTGCACTCCAGCGTGTCGTCGGAATAGCGGACCTTCAACAGCTCACTGCAGATCTCGGTGAGGCTCAACGTCGGGTAGCCGTAGTAGACCGCCATGAACGGCAATGTGAATGCGCCCTCGACCACCAGGGCGACCAGACACACCAGCACCGCGCGCTTGATCCATTTGTGCATCCGCGCGTAGTACGGCGTGGTGCCAGGCGGGAGGTCGTCGACGGTGTCTTCCGCGACCGGGTTGGATGTCGTCATGTTTACTCCTTGAACCTGTTCAGTCGCTGAAGATTTCGCGGTTGACCGTGTGCAGATACGGGATCGCCAGGAACGGGGTGATGTAGAAGATGTCGTAGAGCCACCATCCGATGACCGGGAAAACCACACCGGCATAGCGCACGTCGGCGTACATGGTCATGTTGAACACGTACAGGCACCAGATCAGCACACCCATCCAGCAGGTGACGATCATCCACTGGTGCCCCCAGCGCTTCATCTGCAGAAACCCGATCGCCGCAGCGCACCGCATCGCAAAGACCGTGAGGATCATGCCGAACACCATGGATTTCTCGCCCGGTCCCGCCGCACCGCCGACCCACGCTTCGTTGTAATGCCAGAAGTAACCGGCGTCGAACATTGCGCCCCAGCCGACCATCAGCACCCGGTTGATCAACGTGTGGTTGGCCACGAGATCGAGTGCCCAGCCGAGGCTGTTGAGCATCCCATCGATCAGCACGAGATAACCGATCAGCGTGACGATCATGGGCCGCACCGAAAATCCGGCACGTGCGGCTTGCCGTTGTAACCACACCCCGCGCAGGAAGATCGGCAGGCCGAAAATTCCCGGCGCCCACATACCCATCAGCGCGGCACCGGCAATCATCCACTTGTCGGCACGCCGTTGCGCGAGCCGTGATTGCTCATCGTGATCCTCCAGGCCGACCGCGCCATCGGCCCGGCTGATCGAGGAGGCTGTCACAAGTCCCACCAGCCGCGGGCGAACGACATGTACAGCTGGATTCCGAACATCACCAGCAGGTACCCGTAGATCACCACCTGCAGGATGATCAGCGCCCTCTTACGCTTGCGCTCTTTCTGATCCACGTCGGTCCACCTTTCTAGATATCCGCGCCGGCCAGGCAGGCCGCCGCGATTTCACGCAAACCGTCGCTGATCGCACCGTCGGTGCTCAGCGGCGCCAGAATGCAGGCATCCGCCGCCGCCAATTTCATTGCGCCGGAGACGATCAACTGCGCAGCCGTAACCAGAACGCGGGTCGAGGGTGGCTCGAAGTGGAACGCCTCCTGGGCTGTGCGGATCGCGACCGCGCAGCGCACCAGCCGTTGCGCCACGGGCAGCGCGACGCCGGTCTCGGCGACGACCACCTCCGCCTCCCGATCTGGCGGCAGATAATTCATCGACAGCGTCGCGAACCGCTGCCGGAACGACGGTTTCAGTTCCTTGAGCGAGCTGCGGTATGCGGGGTTGTACGAGCACACCAGCATGAATTCCGCAGGTGCTCGAACCACTTCACCGGCGCGATCCAAGTACAGCGTGCGCCGGTGATCGGTCAGCGAGTGCAGGACCGCGAGCGAGTCGTGGCGTGCCTCCACCACCTCGTCGAGATAGCAGATGGCCCCGGCTTTCACGGCCCAGGTGAGCGGGCCGTCCGTCCACACGACGTCACCGCCGGTCACCATGAACCGGCCGACGAGGTCCGAGCTGGTGAGGTCGTCGTGGCAGCTGATCGTAACGACGGGCCGGCCCAGCAGCAGGCCCATGTGTTCGACCAGCCGCGTCTTACCGCAGCCGGTGGGACCGGTCAGCATGACCGGAACGCGTTGGCGGAAAGCCTGTTCGAAGAGCATGACTTCGTCGCGCGCGGAGAAGTAGGTCTCGGTCATACGGTCACCAACTCCCGATGGACATGGGCGAGCACCCGGGGCAGATCGTCGACCCGGCGGATCCGCTGCGATCTGCGGGGGCCGAACACCTCCGGCAGCGGGTCGACCCGCGTCGGGCCGACGCCGACGTAGTACACCGAGACCCCAGCGTCGTTCGCCTCCTCGACGGCATGAGCGGTGTCAGCCCATGCGTAGCGACCCTCGTAACCTTCGTCGGAGATCAGGCCATCGCCGATGACGATGAGCAGGCGCCGTTCCGAGGGCTGTGCCAGGAGCCGACTTGTCAAGTGCCGCAACGGTGCGCCGAGGCGGGTGTAACCGCCGGCCGTCAGGCCCAGCTTGCTGGGTGGCGCGAACCGTGGGTCGTCGAAGTCCTTGAGGCACCGCACCTCGACGCGGTGTCGGGTGTTGCCGGTGAAGACGAACACGCCGTGGCGCTCCCTGGCGAGGTTCATCGCCCGCGATAGCGCATCGGCGCAGGCCAATTCGAGTCGGAAGATCCGGCCGCCCTGAGCTCCGAGAGACGAGCTGCCGTCCAGCAGCAGAGCGGTGGTGACGTCGCGGCTGACCGGCGACAACTCGCGGAAGATCCGGGGCTCGGCGGCCGCGCCGGTGGTGAGGTCGAGGTAGTGGCTGACGTACTGCTCGACGTCGACGTCGGAGCCATCTTCGAGCCGGCTTCTCATGGCCCGATGGGTGTGCTCTTCGAACCACTTCCGCAGATCGACGCTGCCGGCAATGGGCTTCCGATCCTGGCCGGGGTGGGAACGCTCCAGCACCGCAACGTGATTGGGCATGAAGCGCTTGGTCCAGGCATTCCATTCCGGATACGGGATCCCGGGCCGATGCTCGGGAGTGATGTCCGCGTCGTTGTCCTGGGGCCGGCTCGGCGGCGGCAGGTTGGAATTTCGGACGCCACCGTCCCCGCCAACCGGCACCGAGTAGGGCCGGGGCATACGTTTCTGCGTCGATATCCACGGCATTCGGCCGAATGTCCGGCGCAGCGTGTCGCTCAACCCGTTCGGGGCGGTGTAGGCCAGCGGTAATCCACCGAGCAACGGGTCGACGTGCACCTGTCTGTCCCGGTGCGCCAACGCTATTGCGCGCTCGAGCATCTCGTCAGCCGTCATGTCGGCGGGCAGCATGTCGAGGTCGGGTAGCGCGCGCCGTATGTCGACGATCAGGCCCGGCCAGCATGAGGCGATCCACCCTGATGCGACACCGGCCTCGACGAGCGTGAGCGCACGCAACTCTCGGGCCGACAGCTCGCTCAACCGATAGCCGGTTATGCGTTCCTTCGACGGCGAACATTGCAGTGCCACAGCGCAGGTGAGGATGCGGCGGGTCCACTGCGGACGAGGCGGGTAGGGAACGTGGACGTAGTCCAGTGTCGCGTTCAGCCCGAAGCTGCGCTGCTGTCCGGTGACGAGGCGGACGCCGTCCCGACGTTGGTGGCTCAAGGCGACCGCAGTGACGGCGCAGCTGCGTTCGAGCGCCATCGCGCGGGGGTCGGACAGCTCTGTCACGGCGCTCAGAAGGTGCCGATGTTGGAGAACATCCAGTACCAGAACGCGATGATCGCGATCGTGCCGCCCCACGCGCCTACGTATCGCAGGATCTCCCAGAGATATGCCATGGGTTGCCTCCTAGTCGGTGAAGATTTCGCGGTTGACCGTGTGCAGATACGGGATCGCCAGAAACGGCGTGATGTAGAAGATGTCGTAAAGCCACCACCCGATGACGGGCAAAACCACACCCGCATAACGCACATCGGCGTACATGGTCATGTTGAACACGTAGCCGCACCAGATCACCACGCCCATCCAGCAGGTCACGATCATCCACTGCTGACCCCACCGCTTCATCTGCAGGAAGCCGATCGCCGCGGCGATGCGCATGGTGAACACGGTGAAGATGAGCCCGACTTCCCAGGCCTTCTCACCCGGGCCGGCCGCACCCCCGACCCACGCCTCGTTGAAGTGCCAGAAGTATCCGGCGTCGAACATGTTGCCCCAGCCGGTCAGCAGCACGCGGGCCAGCAGTGTGTGGTTGCCGACCATGTCCAGCGCCCACCCGACAGCATTGATGGCGGCGTCGATGATCACCAGGTAACCGAGCAGCGTGACGAGCATCGGGCGCACCGACAGACCACGGCGTTGCGCCCGGCGCAGCAGCCACACTCCGCGCAGGAACAGCGGCAGGCCGAAGATGCCGAGAGCGGCCGAACCGATCAGGATGCTGCCGGAGATCAGCCACCTGTCGGCCTGGCGCTGCGCCAGCCGGGATTCCTCCATGTGCTCATCGAGTCCGCTATCCGCGGGTGTGGACGAAGCCAGGGTCACAAAACTGACTATAGTCAGTAAAACTAGCGAGACTCAATACTGCGAAGAGTTCTCACCACGTAGTCGTCGATCATCGCGCGTTGCGCCGGCCAGTCGTGCGTGGTCGTCAACAACGCGTAGAGGCCGAGGAGGAAAAACACGGCGCTGTTGATCGGAATCACCGTCGGATCCACATGTCCACGCTGTTGGACACGCTCGATCTCCCGGGCCACCGCGACGACGACGGGGTGTTCCTTGCTTTCGTCAGCGGGGCGGGTTTGCGAAAAGTGCAATGCCAGAAAGTCTTTGAACAACAGTGCACCAAGTCGGCGCTCCAGGCCCATCACGAGGCGAACAGCCTCGTTGAGGGTCGACTCCAGATCGCGGTCCGAATCTGCCAGATAGCGGTCGAATTGCTTGGCGATACGTTCCTCTTCGCGGCGCTCCAACTCCAGGAGCACGTGTTCCTTTGTGGGGAAATGGAAGAAGAACGTACCGTGGGCGACTCCGGCGGCGGCGACGATAGCGCCGACATCGGCGGCGGCGATACCCGATCGCTTGAATTCGGCTATTGCCGCGCCCATGAGTCGTTCCCTGGTTTGGAGCCGCTTCGTCTCGCGTGCGGAAACCTTGTCTGCCACCGACATGCACCAACGATATCGCGCAATTTCAGCACTGAGCTGCTGACTGGAGTCAGTTATTGACGGAGCCGAATGATTCGCCTCCGGTAACGCCCGGTGCCACGGCGCCGATATACCCGTTGGGTTCGGATTAAGCGCTTGAAGATGTGGCGCCTACGTCGCCCGTCTCCCGTTCCCGATGTCTGCGAGAACGTGTCGCATGCGAAATACCGGCATACGACGCAGACCCGATGACGAAGGAGTATTGAAGAATGAATCTGAAGCGAATCGCCGCGAAGACCGCTCTCACCGCTGCCCTCGGCGCCGGCGTCCTCGGTGCGGCCAGCGGCATTGCCCAGGCCGATCCGCACTGGCCGTGGCCGCAGCCCCCGGGCCCGGGCGTCAATGTCAGTGTTCCCGGCAACCCGCTGCCGCCCGGACACGACGGCTTCCCGCCCCCGGGCCACCTACGGTGGATCCCGCAGGACATCGACGATGTGACGCCGCCCGCGTGGGCGCTGCCCGCTCCCCCGCCTCCGCCGTGGGCTCCGTTCGCGCCGGTCGTGTGGAACGCCAACGCGCAGGTGTGGGGCGTTCAGCTCGGCACCTCGTTCGTCGCCCTCTAGATCACGCTCGCGGCGGCCGTCTCCTCCCGGGGCGGCCGCCGCTCGCGTGAAAGCAGGCTATTCCGAAGGCAATTCGTCGGTCGGCGAGAGTTCGACCAGCAGCGACATCCCGTGGTGCGGGATCATCTCAACCGCGAAACTGTGCAGATCGTCGACGACGGCGATCTGGTTGCCGGTGAACATGTCTCGTACGGTCGCGCCCGGCGGCAGGGTCTTGGACCGAACAGTGCCGGCAATGTCCTCGTTGGCGAAATTCAGCACTGTCAGTTGATACTGCTCGGGTTCGTCGAGTTGATGGACCATCACCAGCATGCCGCGATGCGAGACCTCAGGGATGTCGATCTGGCGGCTGGTCGCGATGCCGTAATGCGCGCGTACCCGCAGGATCGCCTGCAACTGGCGCAGGAAGCTGGTGTCGTCGGCGAGCTGCTCCGGGATCGAGCCGTACAGGCTACGCCCACGCGGCATACCGGCATTCGATTTCGTCGCGTCGGGGTTCACACCCATCAGGTCGTGCGCGGCACGGTGGATCCAGCGGGTGTCCCCGCCGTGCAGCAGGTCGGCGACGTCGCCCGCCGGCAAGGTGAGCATGCCGCACAGGTCCCACCCGGACAGCGCGAACACACCCGGCTGCAGCGCATTGAACATCGCCAGCAGCAGATGCGCACGGCGAATGCGGTCGATGTCGTCGTCGATGTCGTCGAGATCGGTGTACCCCAGCGTCGCGGCGATCACAGTCGCTGTGGTGCAAGCGATTCCGTTCGTCGTAAAGACGCGGTTGTACGGTGCCGCCGGGCCGGTCAACGCTTCGGTGAGGTCGGCGCGGACCCGCGCGCCGAGCGCTTCGCCGGTGATCTCGTGGCCCTTGTAGGTGTAGATGTCGTCCTTGTGGCCGTTCGACCAGTGCACGAGCTCGTAGGTCAGTTCGTCGTGGTTCTGCAGCGCGTGCACCAGCGACGCCGGATCCACACCCAGCTCGATGGCGGTACGCAGTGTGAGGCGCAGGAATTCGGTGTCGGCCGTCGCCAGAGCATGGTGGTAGGCGGGCCGGTTGACGAAGTCGTAGGACAGGTCGGCGCCGGTGCCGCTGGTCTCCTTGATGTCGTCGATCGTCAGATTGAGTTCCTGGAAGGTGAAGCCGCCGAGCTTGCGCACCATGCTGCCAATGAACTGGTTGGCAGCCTGCGACAGCGGATGCCCCTCCGACCACCCGACCGCGTCTTCCCCGGAGGTCTTCTCCGCGCCGAGGAATCCGTTGGCGTCCAAACGCAATCCGCCGGAACCGAGGTCGGTCAGCGAATGCAGGGCATCGCCGATGACCAGTCGCATGCCGGCGAATGACGGATCGAGCCAGTTGATCGAGGGCTGGCCTTCCTTGAAGTAGTGCAGGTACACCCATCGGCGCTCGACTCCGTCGATACCGACGACGGGACGGGTCACACTCCAGTTGGTTTCCTTGATGCCCTCGGCGTAGAAGATGACGCGCTGCAGTCGTCCGATGATGTAACCGGCTTTGTCGAGCCATTCCTCCGTCGCGGCGTCGACGTTGACCGAATCACGGCCCGGAGGGACGTCGGGAAGGTGCTCCCAGTCCAGCGGATCGATGTCGATCATGTGGTAGATGCCGGGATAGTCGGCGTACTTCATCTCCGCCAGGCGGAAGTCGGCGCCCTTACCGGTGTGGCCGGGCACGATGTCATCGAGAATCGTGCCGCCGTACCAGTTCGCGGTGCCGCACATCTGGCGGAATTCGTCTTCGGTGCCGAATGCCGGGTCGATCTGGGTGCTGATGCGGTCGAAGTGGCCGTCGACGCTGGGGGTCTGTTGCCAGCCCGAGATGCCACCGGCACGTTTGACCGGCCCGGTGTGGATGCCCTCGATGCCGATTTCGGCGAAGGCCTTCCACATCGCCTCGTCGGCCATGGCCTTGAGAAACGACTCGTCGGGCCGGGTGATCAGCGAAAGCGGGTACGCGGTGAACCAGACCGACGCGGCGTCGACGGCGCTGCGCGGGCTGGGCGTGGCATAGGGGTTCTGCCACATCGAACCCTGCCCGGAGAACTGCTGGCTGATCTCGTTGGCGTCGGCGAGCATCGACTGCGACAGCAACCACGACACATAGGCCTGGTTGTCGGCCGTCGGTGTGCCGTCCTGGGCAATCGACCTGCGTACGAACGGGTTTCGCACACGCGGCCGGAAGCGCAGCGTTCGAGGTCGCGCGGGGTGCAGGTGCTCGTCGTACGTGATCTCGGCAGGCGCATTGCCGAGTTCACCCTCGTCGGGCGGTCCATCGTCGGGTATGGACTCCACCGTCTGCGACATGAGACTCCTGACCTTGTCTTGCCTACAACCTTGCCTGCCAAACCCGACGACGCGCCACTCGAGTATTGCCACCGGCGGTGCGGGTCGAAACGCTTCGCCGCTCAACAGCGCCAATAGCCGAACGGCCCGGAGCCCGCCTAGCCTCGACGGTATGGACGAACTCTCCGACGATGTGATCGCGTTCCTCTCCGAGGGCACTCGGACGGCCAAACTGGCCTATGTCGCGGCCGACGGGAGGCCGCTGGTCGCCCCGGTGTGGTTCATCGTGGACGCCGGCGCACTCGTCTTCAACACCGGAAAGGCGACCGCGAAAGGGCGTGCGCTGAGCCGCGACCCGCGGGTGGCAATCTGCGTCGACGACCAGGAGCCGCCGTTCTCGTTCGTCCAGGTTCAGGGCACGGCGTCGTTCGGTGAAGATCCGGACGAGCTACTGGACACCGCGACCCGGATCGCGGCGCGCTATATGGGCGCCGATCGGGCCGAGGAGTTCGGCCGGCGCAACGGTGTGCCGGGTGAGCTCGTCGTGCGGGTGACGCCGACGAAGGTGATCAAGGCCTTCGACGTCGCGGACTGACCTAGAAGAACGGGTTGCTGTTCTTCTGGTGTTCGGCGTCCTGCGGGCGTGGACCGAACCGCGCGATGTAGTCCTGCTCGATTCGCGCGTTCTTCTGCCGTTTCTCCACGTCGACGAGGTTCGGGTCCAGTCCGTGCACGGCAAGGCGATGGCGACGCCAAACTTTGTTCAGGGCAAGTGAAATCGCCAGCGTCCACAAGTAGATCGGCACCGTCATCTCGGCGTGCACGTAAACCGCGTTCTGCTCGACCGGCAACAGCCAGAACGGCGCCAGAATGATGAACGGCGGGATTGCCGCCTTAAGCATGAACCGTTTGACGGCACCGGGTCCCGCAAGGTCGTTGGCGACCCAGTCCCGCATGGATGCGGGCAGCCGTCGGAACCCGTACGAGTACATGATGAGTTGGCCCAGATTGGGCCGATCGGCGGACGTGGCAGCCTCCTCGGTAGCGGGATCTCACCCCGTACCTTACTCGCCGTCGTCGGCGACAATTTCGGTGGAGCTAAGGGGAATCGAACCCCTGACCTTCTCGATGCGAACGAGACGCGCTACCAACTGCGCTATAGCCCCTTGGTCGCTAGCAGGCTACCAGTCCGAGCCCGGCTTGCCGAAACCGGCGACCTACTGGCCGGCCGCCCGCGGCAGGTCGAAGTGGCGCGCGAACGCGACCTCGTCGAGGTGCTCGAAGATCGGGTCCTCGTCGTCGATATCCAGCACGGCGGCACCCGGGCGGCGCAGCCGCGACGGCACGACGTCAAACTCGCGATCCTCGGTGTTCTCCACGCCCAGCCGCGAGCGCGCCATCCGCTGCTGTCGGCGCCGGCGCACCTGCTCCTCGATCCGGGTCTGACGGCGCAGGTAACCCAGGTACAGCACCGTGACCGCACCGGCGCTGCCGGTGGCCCACCACAGATCCGAGCTGACCGTGAACGACAGCACCGCGGTGATGACCATGATCGCGGCCATCACCATCAGCACCCGCTTGCGGAAGCGATACTTGCGCGCGCTGACCGCTGCGGCCGTCGTCGACTCCGAACGCCGCTGCCGGCTCGCCCGCGGAGTGACGGTCGTCGCGGGCTCCTCCTCGGCTTCCAGACCCGAAGTGTCCTCGATGGTTTCGTATTCGTCGGCCGTGCCGTCCTGCGGCTCGTCCTCGGCAATCGCCTGGAACTGATCGGTGTCATCGGACTCGGCCGGGGTGTCGGCCTCGTCGGCTTCGGCATCGTCGCTCTCGGCGACGGGCGCCTCGACAACCGGCTCCTCGACCACCGGGGCCGGGGGCTCGTCGAACAGGCTCGGCTGGACATCGGCGCTGCGCGCGGTGCCACCGACCGGCAGCGCGCCGGAGTCCTCGTCGACGACATCGACGTCGAGGTAGTCGGGCTCGGCTTCCTCGGTCACCGCGGCCACCACGACCACCGAACGGGTCCGCGAGGGCTGCTCGTCGGAGTCCAGCTCATCGAACTGGTCTTCCTCCGGCTGCCAGTCCGGGTCGTGCCGATGACCGGCCGACGGACCGCTGCGCTTGAACCGCCGCGATTTGTCGTCGCCGTTGAGCACCCGGGTGGCAAGCGCGACGTCACTGGTGCGGCGGACGTTGTCCCGCTTGCTGATGAGCATCGGCACCAAGACGAACAACCACAACACCACGAGCGAAATCCAGAGCAATGACTGGGGGATGCTTGGCATGTGGCCTGCTCCTTTCCCGTCCAGGCTAGGTCCGTGACCTACGCAACCCGAGACGGCGCGCCGCAGTCAATTACACACTTGTAATTTGCCCTTGACAAGCACCAACAGCCACAAGTGTCACATTAGTAACAAGTCAGCTCGGCAATCACGCCCAGTGCGCCAGCCCGCGGTGCACCAGCCGGCCCGCGACCGACCCCTCGACCTCTTCCACCGTCATCCCCACCAGCAGGTGATCCCGCCAGGCGCCGTCGACGTCGAGGTACCGCTGCAGCAGGCCCTCCTCACGGAAACCCACCTTGGCCAGTACCGCGCGACTCGCCGCATTTTCCGGGCGCACCGTCGCCTCCACCCGGTGCAACCCGACCGGTCCGTAACAGTGATCCAGACCCAGTGCCAACGCACCGGTCGCCACCCCCGCGCCGGTCACGGCGCTCGACACCCAGTAACCGATCCACGCCGAGCGCAGCGCCCCGTGCGTCACATTGCCGATCGTGAGCTGACCACAGAACTGCCCGTCGAGTTCGATCACATACGGCAGCATCCGGCCCTTGCGCGCCTCCCCCCGAAGTCCCGAGCACACCGCGGGCCACGACGAAACCGCATGCCGCACAGTCCAATCCACCTCAGCGGTCGGCTCCCACGGCTCGAGATGTCGGCGGTCGGCCAACCGGATGCGGCTCCACATCGCCGCGTCACGCATCCGCACCGGACGCAACCTGATCACACCGGCGCCGACGCGCAGCGGACCGGCGGACGCCGGCCAGCCCGGGTGCAGAGAACTGTTACGCCACAAGTTCACAGGTCTCCGCGGTTCAGCCTCGTTGAGCCAGGAAGGCGACGTCGACGAGCTCGCCGGTGCGGACCTGATCGACCTCGGTCGGCACCACCACCAAGCAGTTGGCCTCGGCCAGCGTCGCCAAAAGATGCGACGACGCGCCCGGAGCGCCGCCGAGCGCTTGCACCAGATATTCGCCAGTGTCCTGGTCGCGCATCAGCTGACCGCGCAGGAAGCCCTTGCGGCCGGGCACCGAGGAAATCGGCGACAACGCCCGAGCCTGTACGACACGCCGAAGCGACTGCCGCTTGCCCAGCGACAGCCGGATCAGCGGGCGAACCATGACCTCGAAGACCACCAGGGCGCTGACCGGATTGGCCGGCAACAGGAACGTCGGCACCCCCTCGCGGCCCAGCTGGCCGAAGCCCTGAACCGACCCGGGATGCATGGCGATCCGGGTGACTTCCATATCGCCGAGCTTGGACAGCACCGCGCGCACATTCTCGGCCGCCGCGCCGCCGACGGCACCGGCGATCACCACCAGCTCGGCGCGGTTCAGCTGGCCCTCGACGGCCTCGCGCAGGGCTTTCGGGTCGGTGCTGACGATGCCCAGCCGGTTCACCTCGGCACCCGCATCGCGCGCCGCGGCGGCGATCGCATAGGAGTTGACGTCGTAGACCTGGCCGTTGCCTGGCGTTCGGGAGATGTCGACCAGCTCGCCGCCGACGCTCATCACGGTCACCCGGGGCCGGGGGTGCACCAGCACCCGTTCGCGGCCCACCGCGGCCAGGAGTCCGACCTGCGCGGCACCGATGATCGCCCCCGCGCGCACGGCGACATCGCCGGGTTGCACGTCGTCACCGGCACGGCGCACATAGGCGCCGGACCGCACCCCGCGCAGCACCCGCACCCGGGCCTGACCGCCGTCGGTCCAGCGCAACGGCAGCACGGCGTCGGCCAGCGTCGGCATCGGCGCGCCGGTCTGCACGCGGGCGGCTTGTTTGGGCTGCAGCCGGCTCGGTGTGCGCGCGCCCGCTTCGATCACACCCATCACCGGCAGGCTGATCTGGCCGTCACCGGAGTCGTCGTCGGGATCGGCGCCGATGCCCTGGACATCCACGCTGCGGACCGCATAACCGTCGATGGCGGCCTGATCAAAGCCGGGCAGCGGCTGTTCGGTGACCACTTCCTCGGCGCACATCAGGCCCTGCGCCTCGGCGATCGGCACTCGTACCGGTCGTGGCGCCACCGCAGCGGCCGCCACCCTGGCCTGCTGTTCCTCTACCGAACGCACCGCGCGCCTTTCTGCCTCGAGCTCGGGTCGCGCGGGCCCGCCGCAGCTCCTACTGTTCGGCCTCTTCGGCCAGGCCTAGGCGCGCCGTCAACCATCGCCGCAAATCCGGGCCATAGTCGTCACGATCCAACGCAAAGTCAACCGCAGCCTTCAAGTACCCGCCGGGATTTCCCAAGTCGTGTCGAGAGCCGCGGTGCACCACGACATGCACCGGATGCCCTTCCTTGATCAGCAACTCGATGGCGTCGGTCAGCTGGATCTCGCCGCCGACTCCGCGGTCGACGCGGCGCAGCGCGTCGAAGATCGCGCGGTCCAATATGTAGCGACCGGCCGCCGCGAACCGCGACGGCGCGTCTTCGAGCTTGGGCTTCTCCACCATGCCCTTGACCTTGAGCACGTTCGGGTTCGCTGCGTCGGGAACCGGCTCGACGTCGAAGACGCCGTAGGAGCTGACTTCGTCGTCGGAGACCTCGATCGCGCACAGCACCGTGCCGCCGCGCTTGGCGCGCACCTTCGCCATCGTCTCCAGCACACCGGTCGGCAGCACCAGGTCATCCGGCAGCAGCACCGAGATCGCGTCCTCATCCGGGGAGAGCACCGACTCGACGCATCCGACGGCGTGGCCCAGGCCCAGCGGCTCGTGCTGCACCACCGACTCGACCTTGATCAGGGCGGGCGCGCGACGCACCTTCTCCAGCATCGCCTTCTTGCCGCGGGCCTCCAGCGTGCCCTCGAGCACCAGGTCCTCCACGAAGTGGGCGACCACGCTGTCCTTGCCCTCAGAGGTGACGATCACCAGTCGCTCGGCGCCCGCCTCGGCGGCCTCCTCGGCGACGAGCTCGATACCCGGGGTGTCGACGACCGGCAGGAGTTCCTTGGGAACCGTCTTGGTCACGGGCAGGAATCGCGTACCCAGTCCGGCCGCGGGAACGATCGCTGTGCGCGGAATCGGGACCTCTGGCGGTCTCATCGTTCACACCCTAACGACAACATGTTGGTCCTTCACTCTGGCGGAAAAGAGATGTGCGCTGACATGGTGGACGGCGTGCTCGCCGGTACTAAAGCCCAACACCGGGCCGCCCTGTTGGCGGCGCGCCGGGAAGTGCCCGACGCGGTTCGGGCGGCCGAGGCCCTGGCGCTGTGCGAGCACCTCGGCGAGTTCGTGAGTGCGAGCGACACGGTGTGCGCCTACCTGCCGGTCGGCACCGAGCCGGGCTCGCCGCAGCTGGTGGACCGGTTGCGCGAGCTGTGCGCCCGCGTCCTGTTGCCGGTGGCCCGATCCGACGCGGACGGCGGTCCGCTGGCACTGCTCTGGGGCGTGTACGTACCCGGCGGTTTGGTCAGCGCCCGGTTCGGCCTGCTCGAGCCGGCCGAGCCGTGGCTGCCGGCCTCGGCGCTGGGTGAGGCGGACCTGGTGCTGGTGCCTGCGCTGGCCGTCGACCGCCGGGGTGTGCGGCTGGGACGCGGCGGCGGCTTCTACGACCGGTCGTTGCCGATCTGCCGACCCGCCACCAAGCTGGTCGCGGTGGTGCGCGACGCCGAACTTGTCGACGAACTGCCCAGCGAACCTCATGACGTTCGAATGACCCATGTCCTCACCCCCAAACACGGTCTGTTCGCGCTGGCCAACACCTAGCGCAGGCATCGGCCTACCATGCACCCCAACACGCCCCCTCGCAGGCTTTTCTCCCCATTTCGTCGCGCTGTTCCCCCGGCGCGGCTTGGGGGAATGATACGTGCCACATGGCGGTTCTAGCACTTGGCACGGTAGAGTGCTAACAGACCAAGTTTCGTCCCGGAGGTTCATGTGCCGACCTACAGCTACGCGTGTACCGAGTGCGACAACCGCTTCGACGCGGTGCAGGCGTTCACTGAAGACGCGCTGACCAGCTGCCCCCAGTGCTCCGGTCGGCTGCGCAAACTGTTCAACTCGGTTGGCGTGGTGTTCAAGGGCAGCGGCTTCTACCGCACGGACAGCCGCGAATCGGGCAAGAACAGCAGCAAGTCGGACTCGCCGTCGTCCTCGAGTTCGGAGAAGTCGTCGAGCTCCAGCGATTCGTCCAGCTCATCAAGCTCGTCGAGTACGTCGAGTGCGTCCAGCTCGTCGAGTTCCTCTGCGCCCGCGGCAGCAGCGTCGAGCTAACAGCCCGATCTCGTTGGGGCGCATAGCTTTTCAGCTGTTCAGGAAGCCAGCCCCGCCGGATTGCCGCTGTCGCCGTATTCGACTGAATAGCCGACCAATTCACTGCTCTCGTCCTTGACCGGACGGATGTGGATTTGGACGGTCGAGCCATCCGCGGCACTGCCATCAAAAGCCGGGAACGGCTCATCGAGCAGATCGGTGGCACGCAGTTGGGCCATCGTCTCCGGAGTGACCCCGATCAGGTCCCAGATGTGGCGTCCGGCAACCTCTGCCCCGTTGGCATCCATAGTTCTGTCGAACGCCTTGCTGGACGCCACCACGGTGCCTGCTGGATCCATCAGCGCGACGGCGGCTCCGGGGGCATAGTCCTCGTCGAGCCGGTCGGCGCGGACTTCCAGGGACATCGGTGCCGATAGGTCGTCATTCGGCCGGGCGGAGGCGAACTGGCGCAATGCATTTGGGACCTGCTGGGCCGGCGTCGGCCGCCCGAACAGGTAGCCCTGCGCCAGCTTGCAGCCCATCCCCCGCAGCAGATCTGCCTGCCCGGCGGTCTCGACCCCTTCGGCGACGACGGCCAATCCCAGGCTGTGCCCCAAGCCCACCACCGCGTCCACGATCTTGCGGCTCTGACGATGGTCTTCCATCGCCATCACGAAGCTGGCGTCGATCTTGAGTTTGGAGAACGGCAGTGTGCTCAGCCACGTGAGACTCGAATAACCGGTGCCGAAGTCGTCCATGGCGATCGTGCAGCCGAGGTTGATGAGCCGGTCGAGCGTACGTCGCGGCTGGCTCAGATCGTCGATGAAACCGTTCTCGGTGACTTCAATGTGCACGCGGCTCAACGGAAATGACGAATCGATCGCCGCTTTGGCGATTCTGGTCGCCAACTCCGGATTGCGCAGTTGCGTCGGCGAGACGTTGAAACCGAGGAAGATGTGGTGCGGCCAGTCGGCGGCGGCCGAAAACGCCGCCCGCATCAGTTGATCCAGCAGACGATCGAGCAGACCGAAACGATCCGCGATCGGAATGAATTGGTCCGGGCCGATGAAGCCCTGCTCCGGATCGTTCCACCGGGCGAGAACTTCGAACCCCAGAACGTGTCCGTCGTCGAGCGAGACGATCGGTTGGAAGAACGGCTCCACGCCACCGGATGCCAAGGCCGCCAAGAGTCTGCGCGCAAGGAGTTGGTCGGCGTTCACCACCGCGCCTCCTCTCCCCACCCAGGCGCAACAAACTACCGATACGTAAGGTACAGGCAAACGAAGAGCAGGGCGTCCATAATGCGAAAACGCCGTCGTCTGCAAACAACGCCGCGCAGTTATCAACAAGCCGGGACGCGCACGGAATCACGATGCTTTCCGGCGATCTACGGTGGGCGCATGAGCGAGTCGCTCGACCCCACGCTGCCGAGCCGGATTCGGCACTTACTACGCCCGGACTTCACCCGCACGGTGTTGGCACGACGGCTCGTCGCCGGCGCGCTGGTCGTCTTGGCGGGCATCGCTGCGCTGCGGCCCGACCCGGACAGCCAGCAGACCGAGGTGGTCGTCGCCGCCCACGACCTCAGCCCCGGCCTGACCCTGTCCCCCGACGATATCCGGCTGGAAAAACGTTCTGCTGCAACAGTTCCCGACGGCGCGCGAACGACGGGCGACGACGTGGTCGGGGCCACCCTGGCCGGGCCGGCACGCCGGGGCGAAGTGCTGACCGACGCCAGGGTGCTCGGTTCACGCCTGACCGGGCTCAGCGCCGGGCCCGACGCCCGGGTCGTGCCGCTGCACCTCGCCGACGCGGCGGTGCTCGATGTCATTCGGCCCGGCGATGTCGTCGACGTCATGGGGGTCGCGGACGCGGGCGGTGACGCCAAACCGATGCTGGCCGCGACGAACGCCGTCGTGGTCCTTGTTTCGCCCAAGCCGAAGTCGGCCGGGGCCGGCGACGACCGGGTGGTGCTGGTGGCACTGCCGGCCGCGGGAGCGCACGCGTTGGCCGCGGCGACCTTGGTTCAGACCGTCACGCTGACGATCCACTGAGCTATTCGGCGGGCGGTGCGGGCACCGGCGTGCTGGGTAGCGGAGCCGGCTGCTGGATCGCATCCATCACCATGTCGGCGATCTCATCGGACGACGAAGTGTTCGGCGCCCCAGGGGCGGGCGTGGGGTTCGGAGCGGCGGCGGCGACACCGCCGGAGAGCACCAGCGCACCGACTAAGGCCGCACTCGCAACCGCGCGCATCCACATGGCGTTTCCCCTCGAAAGACGTCCGCTGCCAAGCTAACAGGTCGGCCGCCGCGTTGACCGGCCCGTACTACCCTTCGAGGTCTCGGGGAGACGCCAACCAGAAAGGGGACAACCGTGTTGAAGGGCTTCAAGGAGTTCCTCGCCCGCGGCAACATCGTCGACCTGTCGGTCGCGGTGGTAATCGGTACCGCGTTCACCGCGCTGGTCACCAAGTTCACCGAAAGCATCATTCAGCCACTGATCAGCCGCATCGGCGCCGGGAAGGACACGAGCTACGGCATCCTGCGCATCGGCATCGGCGGCGGACAGGCCATCGACCTCAACATCCTGCTGTCCGCGTTCATCAATTTCGTCCTGGTGGCGGCCGTGGTGTACTTCCTGGTCGTCGTGCCCTACAACCGGCTGCGCAAGAAGGGTGAGGTCGAGCAGGCCGGCGATACCGAGCTGAGCCTGCTCACCGAGATTCGCGATCTGCTCGCCGACGCCAGCGGCACACCCAAGAAGACCGTCGGCCCGGGCACCGGGCCGAGCCCCGATACCGCCGAGACGACGAGCGCCGACAAAGGCTGACGCCCATACAAAATGGCCCCCGGCTGAGCCGGGGGCCATTTTGTTGACGTGCGAAGGGAATCAGTTCATGTTCCAGGGTTCGCCGTAGGTGGTGACGCTGTCGCCGGCCTTGGAGATCAGGCGGGCGAAGGGCCGCAGCAGCACGCCGCCGGCGGCGCCGGTGACGGTGCCGTGGGCGTTGGCCACCGCGACCGAGCCGTTGGGGCCCGAGACGTCGACGGAGAAGGTGGCGACTTCCTGGATACCGGGGCCGTTGCCCAGGTCGGCGCTGATCGACACACCCGGGAACAGGTTCGGGGTGATCACCGAGCCCAGCGGGTTGAAGCCCGTCGGGGAGATGTTGGCGTCGTCGAGCAGGATGTTGGGGGTGGTGTAGCTGAAGTTGATGCCCACACCGAGTGACCACGGGAAGCCCACCTGGTAGCCCAGCTCCAAGGTGCCCGCGAACTCATCGGCACCCGGGCCAACCACGCTGTAGACGGCCTTGCCGGAGTGGAACCACTCACGGGTGAGCCGGTTGCGGTCCAGGGGGAACACACCATTGAGGAAGGTGTCCCACTGCTGAACCGTCATCGTGCGGCCACCGCCGTCAACCAGACTCAGCTCGTTATCCAAACCTGCGTGCGAGGTACCTGTCCCGACGAACAACGCCGCGACGGCGGCGATCATCGCCACCAGTACCCGACCGATTACCTTCATGTTCTCCCTAGCTTGTCGACGGCTGACCCGAGGGCTCACCGAGTGTATTTCGTGCTCGGGTCCCAACCATGCTGACACCGCTCACGGCGCACAGCGGTTCAATGAGAGTCCTCACACACCGCTCTTACGCTCTGCTCATCGTTGACACGAGGAACATAACGGGATGACTTCGGGGCGGCAACGCGTAGGCGCGCCATGCGTCGAATCGGTCTTTGCGTGGGGAAGTTTGCTGGGACGAAAGCCGCGGTTAACCGGGAACTGATTCCGCTGCACAAAATCGGGCGCGAACCGGACACGGCGACCGCGCCGCAGAAACGGCGCGCCAACCGCCCGGCGCCCCCGGACCTGCCCATCACCACCTGCTGATCATCCGCCGTGGTGGGGCGGGACGTTGTCGCGCAACCACTCGTCTCGGTCATCCGCGTCCCGATTTCGGTCCGGATCACGCTCATCGGAGGACTCCTGAGGAATATCGGAACCGAAAATCTTGTTAACTGCGATTCGGTTGTCGCGTGGTGTCGCCATCACAACGCCCCAAGATTGTGATAAAGATCACAATCTTGATATTTGTGCAGTTCACAGGGTGTTAACACAGTGCCTCCGACCCCGGGTGCGCGGTCCATAATTGACGTTACGCCCCGGTAATAATCCACCGCAGGTGGACGGTGCGGAGCTTGCTTAGATCTCGAGGCTGGACAGCTGGCCGATGACATGCGCAGCCAGCGGGTTCAGCGTCGCCATGCCGTCGCGGACCGCGTACCGCGAGCCGGCGATGTTGACGACCAGCGTGCTGCCGGAGATACCGGCCAGCCCGCGCGACAGGCCCGCGTCGGTGATGCCCGCGGACAGTCCCGAGGCGCGCAGCGCCTCCGAGATGCCCAGCAGCTCACGGTCAAGAATGGTTCGGGTGGCTTCCGGCGTCACGTCGCGCGGGGTGACACCCGTTCCACCTACCGACACCACGAGGTCGACGCCGCCGATCACAGCGGTGTTGAGCGCATTGCGGATCTCGACCTCATCGGCGGACACCACCACGACGCCATCCACCACGAAGCCCGCTTCCGCGAGCAGCTCGGTGACCAGCGGCCCACTGTGGTCCTCCTCATCGCCGTGGGCCGTGCGGTCGTCGACAACAACGACGAGCGCGCGCCCCACCAGCTCCCCTGGCTGTTCCATGGATGTCACCGTATATCTGCCCTGCGACAGCCCGGCAGTCGCACCGGTCAGCGTCATCGGATGTTCACCCAGCACCCGGATCACTGGGCGGCCTTTCCGAGCGTGACCTGCACGGTGCGGTCCGATCCGGACGGGTCTTTATAGGTCAGCGTCACCTTGTCCCCCGGGGCCCGCGACCGCACGGCGGCCACCAGGGCGTCGGCACTGCCGATCACGCGGTCGTCGACCTTGGTCACCACCACCCCGTTCGGCAGGCCGGCGGCCGCGGCGGCGCCACCCTTGGTGACATCGACGATCTTCGCTCCATGCGTGGTGGTGTCATTGCTGACCTGTACACCCAGCGACGCATGACTGGCCGTGCCGGTACTGATCAGCTCGTCGGCGATCCGCTTGGCCTGGTCGACCGGGATCGCGAAGCCCAGCCCGATCGAACCGCTCTGTGCGTCAGGGGAATCGCCGCCCATCGTGGCAATCGCCGAGTTCACCCCCACCAATTCACCGCTCATGTTGACCAGCGCACCACCGGAGTTGCCCGGGTTGATCGCGGCGTCGGTCTGGATGGCGTCGAGCACGGTGTTCTGGTTGTTGGCGTCACCGCCGGTGGCGACCGGACGATTCAGCGCGCTGACGATGCCGGTGGTCACGGTCCCTTCCAGACCCAGCGGCGAGCCGACCGCCACCACGTCCTGGCCGACCCGCAGGTTGGCCGACGAACCCAACGAGATCGGCGTCAGGCCCGACACGCCCTGTGCGCGGACGACGGCGATGTCACTGGCCGGGTCGGTGCCCACCACGGTGAAGGAGGCGGTGCGCCCGTCCGCGAAGGTGACGGTCGTCGTCGGGGCTCCCCCGCCCGGGCCCGCGCTGGGGCCGCCTGACGGCGGAGCGCCCGGGCCGCCCGGCGCGAGCGGGATACCGGGCAGACCGGGAATGCCCGGCGCGCCGGGGGCCGGTGCCGGGGCGCCACCCCTGGCCGCAGCCACGACGTGGTTGTTGGTCAGGATCAGCCCGTCCGACGACAGGATGATGCCCGAGCCTTCCTCGGACTGACGGCCGAACTCGGTCTCGAGCTTGACGACGCTGGGCACCACCTTGGCCGCCACCTGCTCGACCGAGCCCACCGGCAGATTGGCCGCCGGCACGTTGGTGCCCCCGTTGGGCGACCCACCCAGCACGGAGCCGACCGGCTGATGATCGGGATGAGCGAGCAGCACCACACCCCCGCCGATCCCGGCCGATACGACTGCGATCGCCAGCGCGCCTGCCACCAGGGCGCCGGCGCGCGAGCGCTGACGCGGCGGCATCGGGCCATAGTTCACCGCGGTGGGCGGATTACCTTGCCGCGCAGCCTGATACGGGTCATAAGGCTGACGGTACTGCTGCGGGTGCTGCTGGGTGGCGTAGCGCCAGTCGTACGGCTGTTGATAACCGGCCGTCCGCTGCGGGGGTGAATACCCCGGCGCCACAGACTGATTCGGCCCAGGGTTCCCGGGCTGCTGCGGCGGCGAATACCTCGAGGGGTCGGTCATGTCGTCAGGTAGCTCTTCCTGTTCGCAAAATGCCTAAATTGCTGACTCACAGCTTGCCTTGCACTACTGAGAATCGACTGAGATAACACTCGGTGCAGCCGTGGGTTTGTGCTCACGAGCCCGACGATCACCGTTGATCCTGGCGATATTTGCTGCATTTTCACTCTCAGCTGAATCTTCGTCATAGGCGTCGGCGACGATGGGCAAACCCGGCAGCAACACGTAGAACGACGTACCGGGCGGCTGACCGCCGGGCACGGTTTCGCCGATGCGGATCATGCCACCGTGCTTGACGACGACCTGTTTGACGATCGCCAGACCGAGCCCCGACCCCGGCATCGCACGCGCCGACGCCGAGCGATAGAACCGCTCGAACACCAGACCCCGCTCCTGCGGCGGGATTCCGGGCCCGTAGTCCGACACCACCAGCTCGGCATGGGCGGCGTCCACCTGACGCAGCCGCACCCCGACGTGGGCGCCCGACGGACTCCACTTCGCCGCGTTGTCGAGCAGATTGACCACCGCGCGCGACAGACCGGCCGGGTCGCCGTACACCTGCCATCCCACGACGTCGACGTCGAACTGAACGTCGTTGCGGCGCCTGCGCGCTCGTTCGAGGCTGCGGTCGACGATGTCGCTCAGGTCGACCGCCTCGTGCACCAGCCCGCCGGCATCCTCTCGCGTGAGGTCGACGAGATCGCCGACCAGGGTGGACAATTCCTCGATCTGCCCGATCACATCGGTGCGCAGATCGGCCATCTCGCTCTCCGGCAGCCGCGGGGCACCCGGTTTCATCGACGCCATCAGCAGCTCGACGTTGGTGCGCAGCGAGGTCAGCGGCGTGCGCAGCTCGTGCCCGGCGTCGGCCACCAGGCGAGCCTGGCGCTCACGCGACTCCGTCAAGGCGCGAAGCATCGTGTTGAACGTCTCGGTGAGTCTGGCGAGTTCGTCACTGCCGAACACCGGGATGGGCCGCAGATCATCGGTGCGCGCGACGCGTTCGGCCGCCTCGGTCAACCGCGCGACCGGCCGCAGACCCGTTCGGGCCACCATCCCGCCGGCGATCGCTGCGACCACGACACCGATACCGCCCACCGCGAGCAGCACCCATTTGAGTTTGGTCATCACCGCATTGGTGGGTGCGAGGCTCTTGGAGATCAGCAGTGATCTGTTGTCGGGCAGGTGAACCGCCAGCACGCGCTGATTGCCCACCGTGCGCCGAGACATCAACAACTCGCCGTTGATGACGGACTTCTCCGGTTCGCCGACCGGCAGCTTCTGGCCCTGCTGGTTGGCGGTATAGGTCGAGCGGCCGGGGTTGATGAGCATCGCGTTGACGTCGGAATAGGCGGTGCCTTCGATGGCCTTGCCGGGATCGGCGGCCAAGGACCCGCTGGCGATCAGCAGACTCGCGCGGCTCTGCAGCTGGTTGTCGATGTCGGTGTACAGCGCGGCCGAGACCACCGCGTACACCGCGACGGCCATCAACACCACCACCATGGCCACCATGGACATGGCCAGCAACATCACCCGCCATCGCAGTGACAGCGATGACGTCGGTTCTTCCGGCGCCCGCTCAGCCCGCGCGCGCCGCCTCAGTCGTGACATCAGGGCGGTGTCTCACGCAGCACATAGCCCACACCCCGCACGGTATGGATCAGCCGCGGCTCTCCTTCCGCTTCCGTCTTTCGTCGTAGATAACCGACGTATACCTCCAGCGCATTGCCTGAGGTCGGGAAGTCGAAACCCCACACCTCCTCGAGGATGCGGCTGCGGGTGAGCACTCGTCGCGGATTGGCGATCAGCATCTCCAGCAACGCGAACTCGGTGCGGGTCAGACTGATGGCGCGTTTGCCGCGGTGCACCTCGCGGGTCACCGGATCCAGCGTCAGATCGCCGAAGGTCATCACGGCCGAATCGGATTGCTCCTCGGGGCTGGTCCGACGCAGAAGGGCGCGCATCCGGGCCAGCAACTCTTCGAGGGCGAACGGCTTGGGCAGGTAGTCGTCGGCACCGGCGTCCAGGCCGGCGACCCGCTCGGACACCGAGTCGCGGGCGGTCAGAACCAGGATCGGGAGATCGTCGCCGGTGCTGCGGAGCTGCCGGCAGACCTCGAGCCCGTCGAGCCGGGGCATCATCACATCGAGCACGAGCGCATCGGGCCGGTCATTGGCGATCGCATCGAGAGCTTCGACACCGTCCTGCGCCAGGTCTACTGAATATCCATTGAAGGAAAGAGACCGGCGCAACGACTCGCGCACAGCGCGATCATCATCAACGACAAGTATTCGCACAGCCACAGTCTCAACCCAACGCCTGAGATTGGGCTGAGAGGCACGCCGCGCGAACAGGCAATTCGCGCCCGGCGAACGGCGTCAGCGCTTGTCGAGATCGATCAGTCCGAGGCGCGCAGCCTTGAGCAACCGCCGGGGAACCTTGTGCTGACGGCCGCCGACGGAAACGTTGACCAGACCGGTGGCCTCGGCCTTCCACTGCGCGCGCCGACTGCGGGTGTTCGCGCGCGACATTCTGCGCTTGGGCACAGCCATGACGTGCTTCTCCTTGATCAGGGGTGTCGCCGCGCAGAGACTCAAGGAGTGCCGGCGGCCAACAGTTGCATCTCAGGATAGCGGCTCACCTGCGTCGGCTCCAAAACAGCCGGGACGGGTGAACTTGCCTCTTGACGGCGAACCAGCGGTCCCAAGTAACCTACCGGTTGGTTGGCCCACGGAAGGGGAGACAGCGCGCGTGGCAGATGCGGTGCGGATCGGTAACTGTTCGGGCTTCTACGGCGACCGCATCGCGGCGATGCGCGAAATGCTCACCGGCGGGGAGCTCGACTATCTGACCGGTGATTACCTGGCTGAGCTCACCATGCTGATCCTGGGCCGGGACAAGATGAAGAATCCCGAGCGTGGCTATGCCAAGACGTTCCTGATTCAGCTCGAGGAATGCCTCGGATTGGCCCACGAACGCGGGGTGCGCATCGTCGCCAACGCCGGTGGACTCAACCCGGCCGGCCTTGCCGACGCGGTTCGCGGGCTGGCCGACCGACTCGGCATCCCGGCAAACGTCGCCCACGTCGAAGGTGACGATCTTCTCCCCCGCGCCGCCGAACTCGGATTGGGTTCGCCGCTGACGGCCAACGCCTACCTGGGCGCGTGGGGCATCGTCGACTGTTTGACGGCCGGCGCCGACATCGTCGTAACCGGCCGGGTCACCGACGCCTCCGTGGTAGTCGGTCCGGCCGCCGCCCATTTCGGCTGGGCCCGCGACGACTACGACCGGCTCGCCGGGGCAGTCGCGGCCGGCCACGTCATCGAGTGCGGCGCACAGGCCACGGGCGGCAACTACTCCTTCTTCACCGAGGTCGCCGACCTGGGCCACGCCGGCTTCCCCTTGGCCGAGGTCCACGCCGACGGCTCCTCGGTGATCACCAAACACCCCGGAACCGGTGGGCAGGTTAGCGTGGGCACCGTCACCGCACAGCTGCTCTACGAAATCGGCGGCCCCCGCTACGCCAACCCCGACGTCACCGCCCGATTCGACACGATCACGCTGTCCGATGACGGCCCCGACCGCGTCCGCATCAGCGGCGTGCGCGGTGAGGCGCCGCCCCCGTCGCTGAAGGTCTCACTGAACAGCATCGGCGGATTCCGCAACGCGGTGACGTTCGTGCTCACCGGCCTCGACATCGAGGCCAAGGCGGCACTGGTGCGCCGCCAGCTGGAGTCCGCGCTGCGCGTGCAGCCCGCCGAGATCGGCTGGACGCTGGCACGCACCGATCACGTCGACGCCGACACCGAAGAGACCGCAAGCGCGCTGCTCACCTGCGTGGTCCGCGATCCCGACCCCAAGACGGTGGGCCGCCAATTCTCTTCGGCGGCAGTCGAACTCGCGCTTGCCTCCTACCCCGGCTTCACGTCGACGGCTCCGCCGGGTGACGGGCAGGTCTACGGCGTGTTCACCGCCGGTTATGTGCCCGCCGCCGAGGTCGCACACGTAGCCGTGCGACCGGACGGCAGCCGCATCGACATCGCCGCCGCCACGACCACGGTCGAACTGGCCGCCGTCGACGCGCCACCGCTGCCCGCCCCACCGGCGCCCGGACCCGTGCGACGCGTGCCGCTCGGCACGATCGCCGGCGCACGCAGCGGGGACAAGGGCGGCGCGGCCAACGTCGGCGTGTGGGTGCGCACCGACGAACAGTGGCGCTGGCTGGCACACACGCTGACCGTCGAGAAGCTGCGTGAATTACTGCCGGAGACAGCCGATCTCACGATCTCGCGACATCTGCTGCCGAACCTGCGGGCGGTGAACTTCGTCATCGACGGCATCCTCGGACAGGGTGTCGCCTACCAAGCGCGATTCGACCCGCAGGCCAAAGGCCTCGGCGAGTGGCTGCGCAGCCGACACCTCGACATCCCGGAAGAGATTCTGTGAACATCTGGAACACCCCCGAACGCCAGCAGCTGCGCAAGACCGTGCGCAGCTTCGCCGAACGCGAAATCCTGCCGCACGTTGAGGAATGGGAGCGCGCCGGCGAACTCCCCCGCGACCTGCACCGGCGAGCGGCGGCCGCGGGCCTGCTGGGCGCCGAACTGCCCGAGTCGGTCGGCGGTGGCGGCGGTGACGCGGCGGACTCCCTGATCATCTGTGAGGAGCTGCACGAATCCGGCACTCCGGGTGGGGTTTTCGCCTCGCTGTTCACCTGCGGTATTGCCGTGCCGCACATGGCCGCCAGCGGCGACGAACGACTGATCGAGAAGTTCGTGCGGCCCACACTGGCCGGCGAGCTGATCGGCTCGCTGGCGATCACCGAACCGGGCGGCGGCTCCGACGTCGGCCACCTGCGGACCACGGCCACCCGAGCGGGTGACGAATTCGTGGTCAACGGCGCGAAGACCTACATCACCTCCGGCGTGCGGGCCGACTACGTCGTCACCGCCGTGCGTACCGGCGGCGCCGAATTGCCCGGCGCGGCCGGGGTTTCCCTGCTCGTCGTCGAAAAGGGCACCCCCGGGTTTGACGTCACGCGGCGCCTGGACAAGATGGGCTGGCGATCCTCCGACACCGCCGAGCTCTCCTACACCGAGGCCCGGGTGCCGGTGGCCAACCTTGTCGGCGGCGAGAACACCAGCTTTGCCCAGATCGCGCAGGCCTTTGTCTCCGAACGCATCGGCCTTGCGGCGCAGGCTTATTCGTCGGCGCAACGCTGCCTGGACCTGACCGTGCAGTGGTGCCGGGACCGCGAGACGTTCGGCAGGCCGTTGATCTCGCGGCAGGCCGTACAGAACACACTGGCCGAGATGGCCCGCCGCATCGACGTGGCGCGGGTGTATTCGCGCAGTGTCGTCGAGCGTCAGATGGCGGGTGAGACCGATTTGATCGCGGCGGTGTGCTTTGCGAAGAACACCGCGGTGGAAGCCGGTGAATGGGTGGCCCACCAGGCTGTTCAACTGTTCGGGGGGATGGGCTACATGACGGAGTGCGAAGTCGAACGTCAGTACCGGGACATGCGGATCCTGGGTATCGGCGGCGGAACCACCGAAATCCTCACCAGCCTGGCCGCCAAGGCACTTGGATACCAGGCATGACCGTCCTGAATTCCACCATCGACCCGAAGGCGCCGACATACGTCGAGGCGGCCGAGGCGATGACCGCCAAGCTCGCCGAGATCGACGGTGAACTGGCCAAGGCACTGGCCGGTGGCGGACCCAAGTACGTCGACCGACACCACGCCCGCGGCAAGCTGACCGCCCGCGAACGCATCGAGTTGCTGGTCGACCCCGACTCCCCGTTCCTGGAACTGTGCCCACTGGCCGCGTATGGCAGCGACTTTCAGGTCGGCGCCAGCCTGGTCACCGGCATCGGTGTGGTGGAAGGCGTCGAGTGCCTGCTGGTCGCCAACGACCCCACCGTCAAGGGCGGCACCAGCAATCCCTGGACGCTGAAGAAGATCCTGCGCGCCAACCAGGTTGCCTTCGAGAACCGGCTGCCGGTGATCTCGCTGGTCGAGTCCGGCGGTGCGGACCTGCCCACTCAGAAGGAGATCTTCATACCGGGTGGTCAGATGTTCCGGGACCTCACCCGGCTGTCCGCGGCGGGCATCCCGACGATCGCGCTGGTGTTCGGCAACTCCACCGCCGGCGGCGCCTACATCCCCGGCATGTCCGATCACGTCGTGATGATCAAGGAACGCTCCAAGGTGTTCCTGGCCGGACCACCCCTGGTGAAGATGGCCACCGGCGAGGAGGCCGACGACGAATCGCTCGGCGGGGCCGAGATGCACGCCCGGGTCTCGGGTTTGGGTGACTACCTCGCCGTCGACGAGGTCGACGCCATCCGGATCGGCCGCCGCATCGTGGCCCGGCTGAACTGGACCAAGCAGGGGCCGACGCCGCGTCCGGTGACGCCGCCCCTGGCCGATCCCGACGAGCTGCTCGGCATCGTCTCCTCCGATCTGCGGATCCCGTTCGATCCGCGCGAGGTGATCGCCCGCATCGTCGACGGCTCGGATTTCGACGAGTTCAAAGCCATGTACGGCCCATCCCTGGTGACCGGGTGGGCCACCCTGCACGGCTATCCGCTGGGCATTCTCGCCAACGCGCGGGGCGTGTTGTTCAGCGAGGAGTCGCAGAAGGCGACCCAATTCATCCAGCTGGCCAACCGGTCCAACACACCATTGTTGTTCCTGCACAACACGACCGGCTACATGGTCGGTAAGGCCTACGAGGAAGGCGGGATGATCAAGCACGGCTCGATGATGATCAACGCCGTGTCCAACTCGCGGGTGCCGCACATCTCGCTGCTGATCGGCGCCTCTTATGGGGCCGGCCACTACGGCATGTGCGGGCGCGCCTACGACCCTCGCTTCCTGTTCGCCTGGCCCAGCGCCAAGTCCGCGGTGATGGGTGGCGCGCAACTGGCCGGCGTGCTGTCCATCGTCAACCGCGCGGCCACCGAGGCCCGCGGCGGCACTGTCGACGAGCAGGCCGACGCGGCACTGCGCGCGGCCGTCGAAGCGCAGATCGAGGCCGAGTCGCTGCCGATGTTCCTGTCCGGGCGGATCTACGACGACGGAGTGATCGATCCCCGCGACACCCGGACCGTCCTGGGAATGTGCTTGTCGGCCATTGCCAACGCACCGATCGAGGGGACGTCGAACTTCGGCGTCTTCCGGATGTGAGCGCAGCGATGAGCGCTTGCGCGAAGAGCAGAGGACTGAAGTGATCACCCGTATCCTCGTCGCCAACCGCGGCGAAATCGCCCGCCGGGTCTTCGCCACCTGCCGCCGGCTCGGCATCGGCACGGTCGCGGTCTACACCGACCCCGACGCCCAGTCACCGCACGTCGCCGAGGCCGACGCCCGCGTGCGCCTCGATGGCAACAGCGGTTACCTCGATGCAGCCCAGGTGATCGCCGCGGCACAGGCCGCCGGCGCCGACGCGATCCATCCCGGCTACGGATTCCTCTCCGAGAACGCCGATTTCGCGAAAGCCGTTATCGACGCCGGGCTGACCTGGATCGGGCCGCCGGTGGCTGCCGTCGCGGCGATGGGCAGCAAGATCGAGGCGAAGAAAATGATGGCCGCCGCCGGAGTGCCGGTTCTCGACGAGCTCGACCCCGCCACTGTCACCGCAGCGCAGCTGCCGGTCCTGGTGAAGGCCTCGGCCGGTGGTGGAGGCCGCGGCATGCGCGTGGTGTCCGAGCTGAGCGAGCTGCCCGGCCAGGTCGAAGCCGCCCAGCGCGAAGCCCAGTCGGCGTTCGGCGATCCGACGGTGTTCTGCGAGCGGTACCTGCCCACCGGTCACCATGTCGAGGTCCAGGTACTGGCCGACGAGCACGGCACGGTGTGGGCGGTCGGCGAGCGCGAGTGCTCGATTCAACGCCGGCATCAGAAGATCATCGAGGAGGCGCCCTCCCCGCTGGTCGAACGAGTTCCGGGGATGCGGGAGAAGCTGTTTGACGCCGCTCGCCTGGCTGCCGGCGCGATCGGCTACGCGGGCGCGGGCACCGTGGAGTTCCTGGCCGACGATGACGGCGAGTTCTACTTCCTGGAGATGAATACCCGGCTCCAGGTCGAGCATCCGGTCACCGAGCTGACCACCGGCCTGGACTTGGTGGAGTTACAGCTGGCGGTGGCCGACGGCGAACGGCTCGGCACCGAGCCACCGCCAGCTCGCGGCCACTCGATCGAGGCGCGCATCTATGCCGAGGATCCGGCCAAGAACTGGCAACCGCAGGCCGGCCGCATCCATGACTTCGAGGTGCCCGGCGTGGCAACCACTTTCGGTCTGATCACCGATACCGGTATCCGGCTGGACTCCGGCATCGACGGCCAGGCGACGGTGTCGATTCACTACGACCCGATGCTGGCCAAGGTGATCTCGTACGCCCCGACCCGGCGACGCGCCGCGCAGGTACTCGCCAGCGCACTGGCCGGTGCGCGACTGCACGGCATCCGCACCAACCGCGACCTACTCGTGAATGTTCTTCGCCATGAGAGCTTTCTGGACGGCGCCACCGACACCGCGTTCTTCGACACCCACGGTCTCGATGCGTTGGCTCGCCCGTTGGCCGATGACCGCGTCACCCGGCTGGCCGCCGTCGCCGCCGCGCTCGCCGACGCCGCCCACAACCGTGCCACCGCAACGGCGCTCGGTGGGATCCCCAGCGGCTGGCGCAACGTCGTATCCGGCAACCAGCTCAAGCGCTTCTCCAACAGCAGGCAGGAACACCATGTCGCCTACCGGTTCACCCGGGACGGGGTGGTGTTGCCCGACGACCCCGGTGTGACGCTGGTGTCCGCACAGCCCGATCAGGTCGTGCTGGCGGACGAGGCCGGGGTGGCCAGCACATTCGCGATAAGCCGTTACGGTGCTGAGGTATTCGTCGACTCGCGGCTGGGTTTGGTCGCGTTGACGGTCGTTCCCCGATTCCCCGAACCCGGGTCGACCGTCGAGAAGGGCTCGCTGCTGGCACCCATGCCCGGCGCGGTGATCCGGCTCGGCGCGGCCCTGGGCGACACGGTCACCCTCGGCCAGCCGCTGGTCTGGCTCGAGGCGATGAAGATGGAACACACGATCACCGCGCCCGCCGATGGCGTGGTGACCCAACTCGAGGTCAGCGTCGGCCAACAGGTCGACGTGGGGACCGTCCTCGCGCGGGTGGAAAGCCCAGAAGGAGAATCATGACCGACACCGGCTTCATCGAGAGTGCCGAACGCCAGGAGTTGCGAAAGGCGGTCGCCGCAATGGCGGCGAGCTACGGTTCGGACTACTACCTGGCGAAGGCTCGCGCCGGTGAGCACACCGACGAATTGTGGGCCGAGGCAGCCAAACTCGGCTTCGTCGGGGTCAACCTTCCCGAGGAGTACGGCGGCGGTGGCGCAGGCATGTACGAGCTGTCGCTGGTCATGGAGGAAATGGCCGCCAATGGTTGCGCCCTGTTGATGCTGGTGGTGTCGCCGGCGATCAACGGCACGATCATCAGCAAGTTCGGCACCGACGACCAGAAGAAGCGCTGGCTTCCCGGCATCGCCGACGGCTCGATCACGATGGCGTTCGCCATCACCGAACCCGACGCGGGCTCGAACTCGCACAAGATCACGACCACCGCGCGTCGCGACGGCAGCGATTGGGTCCTGTCGGGGCAGAAGGTGTACATCTCCGGCGTCGACCAGGCGCAGGCCGTGCTGGTCGTCGGCCGCACCTTCAACGAGGGGGCGGCCAAGGCGGAGTCTCTTCGTCCGGCGTTGTTCATCGTGCCGACCGACACCCCCGGGTTCACCTTCACCAAGATCGACATGGAGATCGTCAGCCCGGAGAGCCAGTTCCAAGTGTTCATCGATGACGTCCGGCTGCCGGCCGATGCGCTCGTCGGCTCGGAGGACGCCGCGATCGCGCAGCTGTTCGCCGGGCTGAACCCGGAACGAATCATGGGCGCCGCCAACGCGATCGGCGCGGGCCGCCACGTTCTCGGTAAGGCCGCCGAGTACGTCAAGACCCGTCAGGTGTGGAAGACACCGATCGGTGCGCATCAGGGCATCGCACATCCGTTGGCGCAGAACTACATCGAGATCGAGCTGGCCAAGCTGATGATGCAGAAGGCGGCCGCGCTCTACGACGCCGGTGACGACTTCGGTGCCGCCGAGGCGGCCAACATCGCGAAGTACGCCGCGGGCGAGGCGTCCACCAAGGCCGTCGACCAGGCCGTCCAGTCGCTCGGCGGGAACGGGCTCACGAAGGAATACGGCGTCGCCTCGATGCTCACCGCTTCGCGGCTGGCACGCATCGCTCCGGTCAGCCGGGAGATGATTTTGAACTTCGTGGCGCAGACGTCGCTGGGCCTGCCGCGGTCGTACTGAGATGAGCACGCTGGTCACCTACGCCGTCGACGGTCACGTCGCCCGGCTGACGCTCGACTCACCACACAACCGCAATGCGCTGTCCACCCGGCTCGTCGAACAGCTGCACGCCGGGTTGCGCGATGCGGCCGCCGACCCCGCGGTGCGGACCGTGGTGCTGGGTCACACCGGCGGCACTTTCTGTGCCGGTGCAGACCTGAGCGAAGCGTCGGACGGCGACCCCTTCGAGACCACCGTCGCGCGCGGACGGGAAATGACAGCGGTCCTGCGGGCGATCATCGAGTCACCGGTGCCGGTGGTGGCGGCCATCGACGGCCACGTCCGCGCCGGCGGACTGGGTCTGGTCGGGGCCTGTGACGTCGCGGTCGCAGGCCCGCGCAGCACGTTCGCCCTGACCGAGGCCCGCATCGGGGTGGCACCTGCTGTCATTTCTCTGACATTGCTGCCGAAGATGACGCCTCGTGCGGCTGCCCGCTACTACCTGACGGGTGAGACGTTCACCGCACCGACAGCCGCCGAGATCGGCTTGATCACGCTGGCCGCCGACGACCTCGATACGGCGATCGCCGGCATCGTGGCCGATCTCGGCCGCGGCTCGCCGCAGGGGTTGGCGGCGTCGAAAGCCCTGACCACGGCGGATATCCTGGCTCGGTTCGATCGTGATGCCGAGGAGTTGGCGCGGGAATCGGCGCGGCTGTTCGTGTCTGAGGAGGCCCACGAAGGGATGCTCGCGTTTCTGCAGAAACGCCCGCCACGCTGGCTGCGATAACACAGGCGTGAGAGAACAGCGAACACTCTTGCGGTTGCCGATCAGAGTCGTACCCTCGTAAGCGATGAGCAACTTGACACCGCGGGACGCATCGACGCGGGCTGCTGACACAGACCGCATCCAGGTTGCCCAATTGCTCACCGACGCCGCCGCCAAGGGACGTCTGCAGCTCAGTGAATACGAGCAGCGGTTGGCCAAGGCGTACGCCGCGCAGACCTATGACGATCTGGACCGGCTCACCGAGGACTTGCCGGAGGCCGCCGACGCCTCGCATCGGCGCGGTGCCTCCAAGCCGGCGCCCAAGACGCTCTTGCTGGCGATCCTCAGCGGCTTCGAGCGCCGCGGCCGGTGGAACGTACCGGGTCGGATCACCACCTTCACGTTGTTCGGCGGCGGGGTCGTTGACCTGCGCTACGCCGACTTCACCTCCGCCAGCGTGGAGATTCACGCGTATTCGATCATGGGCGGCCAAACCATCCTGCTGCCGCCGGAGATCAACGTGGAGGTTCACGGCATCGGCGTGATGGGCGGGTTCGACCACGCCGTGGACGGCCCGGGTACGCCGGGCGCTCCGACGGTCACCATCCGTGGCTTCTCGCTGTGGGGCGGCGTCGGCATCAAACGCAAGAACCGCAAGCCCAGCGCCCCCGACTCCGCGTAGCCACCGGGCCACTGAGCCCGGAAACAACTTCGGCCCCAACCGAATCGGAAGGGGCCGAAGTCTTTGGTGCAGGCTTGTTACTTGGAGCTGTCGCTCGAGCTGGAGCTGCTCGACGACGAGCTGGACGACGAGCTCGAGGAGCTGGAGTCGCTCGAGCTGGTGTCCGTCTTGGTCGTCTTCTTGCCGCCACCGCTGAGGGCGTCCGAGATTCGCTTGCCGAGCTTGGCGAGCGGGTTCTGCGGCTTGGCCGGCTTGGTGACGGGCTTGGTCGACGACGGCGTCGTCTTCGGCGCCGAGGCGCCGGTCGACTTGGCCGGGGTCGAGGCGCTGTCGTCGCTCGAGGTGGTGCCGGTCGACGAGGTGTCGGTCGAGGTGGTGTCACCCTCGGTGGACGAGCCGGCACCCTCGGTCGCGTCCTCCGTCTTGCCCTCGGTCGCGTCCTCGGTCTTGCCCTCAGACTCGGTCTTGACCTCAGCGGCCGTCGTCGTCTTGGCGGTGGACTTCGCCGCCGCGGACGATGCCGTGGTCGTGGTGATACCGGCCGCGGACTTGACGGCGGTCTCAAAACCCTTGACGCCGTTCTCGACTGCCGCGGTCGCAGCCGCGACCGCACTGCTCAGGGCGGCCCCACTGGGCGCACCCGGCAGGTTGTCGCTGATCGAGGTGGCGACGTAGGCCAGGATGGCCGACAGCCCGTTGGTGCTGTAGCTGAAGCCGGTGCCCGTGTCGGGGTTGTAATCCGGCGTCTGTCCGTAGAAGTACAGGCTGGCCAGGATGCCGCCGCCCAGCTTGATCGGTCCGAGGTCGAAGCTCGGCACGAGCTGTGTGGCCGAGACGACGATCGAGTTGATGACGTTCGGGATGCCGTAGTAGAACGTCGCCTGCGCGGCCTGGAAGATCGGCGAGCTGGTGCCGAAGAGCTCACCCGCGCCGACGTAAGGAATGGCGGGCGCGCCGATCTCGAAGTAGTAGTTGTCGAGGTCGAAGCCGGGGAGGAACGTCTCGGCGGCGTTGTCGACGAGGTAGTACAGAACACCAGGAGCGCCGCTGACGAAGACGTCGCTCACGCCTGGGTAGTAGGTGTTATCGGCCTGGATGTAGCCGCCCCAGCCGAACCAGTAGGCGTCGTTGATGCCCTGGATGGTGATGTCGGTGATCGCGGTCAGTGCGACCTGAGCCGTCGACAGCGGGAGCGGGGTGGGTGCGCCCACCGCAAGGTCGTGGGTCGGAAGGTACGCCGGTGAGGCGGCGACGATGGCGGCGGCACTGGCCAGTGCTGCGCCGGTCATCAAGAAGGGCCGAGTCCGTGACGCCATTGCTAGTTCCCCTTGTTGGTGCGGTTCGCCAGGGTCGTGACGAACTCGGTGCTTTGCTGATACGAATCTTAGAAGATCCTGATAGATACTAAGGGGCTGTTTGCCCCTCGGCAAGCGGTACCAAGGAATTTAGGGACTTAAGTACTTCGCTTTTTTCACACCAATCACGCAGGATGGGCGGGCGTCGCGTAGCTTATTGACGGTTGAGAAACGTCAGGGTTACTGACGTGTTGCACGTGTTCGCCAGGGCACCGACCCGGAGAACGTTGACGTCAATAACAAACTGGTTTGCCGCGCTCTTTGCTACCCGCACCATCGGACGGCCGACCTCACAGCCGACGGACAGATTTGCTGAGTACCTGAGAGCTTCTCAGGTCAGCGCCGGCGTCGGCGGGACCGAAGGTAGTCGCCGACGACTGCCGCGCCCAGCCCGTCCAGGTCGGGAACGACGACCCGGCCCTCCACCTGACGAGCCACCTTGTCGATGAATCTCGCCAGCCCCGGGTCATTGCCGAGCCGGAAGATCGTCACCTGCGCACCGAGTCGGGCCACCTCATCGAAGCCGCGCACAGTGTGCGCGATGGTGAGCTGATGTGGCGGGTAGTCGAAGAAGACACCCGTGCCCTGTCCGTCCCCGTAGTCCTGCAGATGTGCGGTCGGCTCACCGTCGGTGACCATCAGCACCACCGGTTGGGCGTTGGGATGACGACGTAGATGTCGCACCGCCAGCGCCAGCGCGTGGTGCATGTTGGTGCCCTGTTCGTAGACGCCTTCGAGTCCGGTCAGTTCCGCCGGGGTGACGGTCCGCGCGTAGCGGCCGAATGCAATGATCTGCAGCGCATCGGATCGGAATCTCGTACTCACCAGATGGTTGAGAGCCAGCGCCGTCTGCTTCATCGGCACCCACCGGTTCTCCATCACCATCGAGAACGAGGTGTCGACCAGCAGCGCCACCGCTGCCTGGGTGCGGGTCTCGGTCTCCGACACCTCCACGTCGTCGACGCTGATCCGCAGCGGACCCTCGGTGTCCGTACCGGCCCGCCGCAGCACCGCGTTGGTCAGCGTGCGGGTGACGTTCCACGGCTCGGTGTCGCCGAATGCCCACGGGCGGGTGGCGCCGGTCAGTTCACCGGCCGCGCCGGCACGACGGGTGTCCCGCTCCCCGTGTCGGCCCGAAAGTTGTTGAGCGACATCCCGAAGCGCGGCCTGGCCGAGTTGCCGCATCGCCTTCGGAGACAACCGCCACTGCCCGTCGGAGCCGCGGTCCAGGAAGCCCTGGTTCATCAGAGCCCGTTCCAATTCGGCCAGTGTCCGCGCATCGACGGCGGCCTGATCGCCGAGCTGACGGGCCAGTGCATCGAGGTCGACGTCGTCCATGCTGGCGCCCGAGTAGCTCTGCGACAGCTGCTCGGCGAGCTGGTCGAGCTCGGCGATGTCGGCCATCGCCTGCGCCCCCTCCCCCATGCCGAGGGGGTTGTCGCCGGAGAACTCCGACGAACCGTTCCAGTCCTCCCCCGGCCGGGCCGCCTGCAGATGCGAGTCGAGCCGGTTGAGCGCGTTCATCAGCTGCGGTGAGCCGAAAGCCTGCTGCGCCAACGCATCCAGCTCGGCACGCTGATCCGGGGTCAGGCTGTTGCGGAACCGCTGCGCGGCCGCGGCACGCTGGGCCAGCGAGTCCAGCAATTCCTCGACGTTCTTCGGATTCTCCGGGAAGTACTGGCCATGCTTGCGCATGAAGTCCTGGAAATCTTGCGCGCTGTCCTCGCCGCGAGAGTGCTTGTCCAGCAAGTCATTCAGATCGTCGAGCATCTCGTTGACGGCTTGCCGGTCTTCATCAGTGGCGTTCTCCAGCGCCTGCTTCATGCCGGCGAACCGCTGATCGAGCATCTCCCGGCCGAGTAGATCCTTGATCTGCTCGTACTTCTGGCGCGCCTCGGGGCTGCGCCAGTTGTAGTCCGACAGCTCTTGAACAGCCTTGGCCGGCGAGGGCGACAGCGATTCGATCTGCAGCTCGGCGAACCGGGCGTCGTCGTCGAGCGCGCGCGCCAGCTCCTTGCGCTCGGAGAGCACCGCCTCGTCCAGCAGCTGCTTGATCTCCTGCAGAGTGCCGTCAAGATTGTTGCGGCTCAACAGCTCTCGACGCCGTCGATTCACCTCGGCCGCGAGCCGGTCGGCGCCCTTGGTGTTCTTCGTTCCGCGCCGCAGCAGTTCGGACAGCGCCCGCCGTGGCGAGGTGCCCTCCATGACGTCCTGCCCGATCTGCTCGAGCGCGTCGCGCAGGTCCACCGGCGGGGCAAGCGGATCGGGGCCCCCGGTGTACGCCGAGTACCGGGAGTCGTGTGCGTGTCCCCGATCGGGTTTAGCCATAGACGGTTTCGCCTTCTCCTGTCACCTTGTCGATGCGCTTGGCCAGATACAGCGCCTCGAGCGCCAGCTCGAGCGCGGCCGCACGCTCCCCTTCGGTGTCGGCGTCGAGCCGCTTGGCGATCGCGTCGATCACCGGCAGGTCGGGCAGCGCGGCCAGCACGTCCTTGGCCGCCACCTGCTCACCGGTCGTCACCGCCGAGCCGCCTTCGACGGCCGCCACCAGCGGGCCGACATCAATACCGCCGAGCACCCGCTGCGCGGTGTCGGCGGTCGCGCGGCGCAGCAGATGCTCGAGCACCGCCTGCTCACGGCCCTCCTCGCCGGACTCGAATTCCAGCTTGCCGCGCAGCACGTCGATGATCGTGCCCAGGTCGACCACCCGGGCCACCGGCTCGTCCTCGCCGAGGATCGCGCCGCGGTGGCGCGCCGAGGCGGCGACGGTCTCGGCGGCGGCGATCGCGAACCGCGCCGACACACCTGAACGCTGGTCGACGGAAGTCGACTCCCGCAGATAGCGCGCGAACCGGGCAATGATTTGCATCAGATAGGTCGGAACCTGCGCCGACAGATGCGCTTCCTGGGTGATCACGCCGACCTCGGAGTCGAGCTCGCGCGGGTAGTGCGTGCGGATCTCGGCGCCGAAGCGGTCCTTGAGCGGGGTGATGATGCGCCCGCGGTTGGTGTAGTCCTCGGGGTTGGCGCTGGCGACCACCAACACGTCCAGCGGCAGCCGCAGCGTATAGCCACGCACCTGGATGTCGCGCTCCTCCATGACGTTGAGCATCGAGACCTGAATGCGTTCGGCCAGGTCCGGCAGCTCGTTGACCGCGACGATGCCGCGATGCGCCCGCGGGATCAGGCCGTAGGCGATGGTCTCCGGGTCACCGAGGCTGCGCCCCTCGGCGACCTTGATCGGGTCGATGTCACCGACCAGGTCGGCCACGCTGGTGTCAGGCGTCGCGAGCTTCTCGAAGTAGCGCTCGCTGCGGTGGCGCCACTCGATCGGCAGGTCGTCGCCGGAGTCGGATGCCCTTCGAATCGATTCCGGTGTGATCGGGGTGTAGGGGTGCTCGCCGAGTTCGGATCCGGCGATCACCGGCGTCCACTCGTCGAGCAGGTTTTGCAACGAGCGCAGCAGGCGGGTCTTGCCCTGCCCCCGCTCGCCAAGCAGAACGAAGTCGTGTCCCGCGATCAGCGCCCGTTCCAGCTGCGGCAAGACGGTGTCTTCGAAGCCGAAAATGCCAGGCCAGACGTCATCACCTTCGGCCAGCGCGGTCAGCAGGTTCTCCCGGATCTCCTGCTTGACGCTGCGCTCGCGATGTCCGGTTGCGCGCAGTTCGCCAAGTGTGCGGGGGAAGTTGTCAGGTGAAGTCACCTCTCCACGCTACGACTGCCGCGCCACGGAGGCATTACGCGGTCAGCGCAAAGTCACATATGGGTCATCTGGAATACCCGCGGTCAGTGCGCGAAGTGGCGGGCTCCGGTGAGATACAGCGTGATCCCGGCCTTGGCCGCCGCCTCGGTGACGAGCTCGTCGCGCATCGATCCGCCGGGGTGCACGACAGCCTTCACACCGGCCGCCGTCAACGTCTCCAGCCCGTCCGGGAACGGGAAGAACGCGTCGCTGGCCGCGACCGCCCCGCGAACCCGTTCGCCGCCGCGCTCCACCGCGAGCCGGGCCGCGTCGACGCGGTTGACCTGGCCCATGCCGACACCGACGGTGGCCCCGTCGGCGGCCACCACGATCGCGTTGGACTTCACCGCGCGGCAGGTGCGCCAGGCGAACTGCAGATCGGCCAGCGTCGCCGCGTCCGCTGCGGTGCCGGTCGCCAGCGTCCAGTTGGCCGGGTCGTCGCCGGGCGCGTCCAGGGCGTCGCGTTCCTGGATCAACAAGCCACCGCTGATCTGGCGCAGCTCAGCCCCGCCGACCGGCGGCTCCGAGGCGACGAGCACGCGAATGTTCTTCTTACGGGCCAAGATCTCCACCGCACCGGGCTCGTATGCCGGCGCGATGATCACCTCGGTGAAGATCTCCGAGACGTATTCGGCCATCTCGACGGTGACCGCGGTGTTGGCCGCGATGACGCCGCCGAACGCACTGAGCGGATCGCATTCGTGCGCCTTGCGGTGCGCATCGGCCACCGACACCGACGAGATCGCGATACCGCACGGGTTGGCGTGCTTGATGATCGCCACGCAGATCTGCTCGTGATCGAACGCCGCGCGCCAGGCCGCATCGGCATCGGTGAAGTTGTTGTAGGACATCTCTTTTCCGTGCAACTGCTCGGCCTGGGCCAGACCCGGCCAGCTGGCGTCGTCGCTGTAGAGCGCGGCCTGCTGGTGCGGGTTCTCCCCGTAGCGCAGCTGCGAGGTGCGTCGCCAGGTGCGGCCGAACCACGGCGGCAGGAACTCCGGCGCGTCACCGGACTCGGGCGCCAGCTCCGTTCCCATCCAACTGGCGACGGCCACGTCGTACTCGGCGGTGTGCCGAAATGCCAACGCCGCCAGTTTCTGCCGCTGGGCGAGAGTGAAGCCGCCGCTGCGTACCGCGGCCAGCACACCGTCGTAACCGAGCGGGTCGACGACGACGGCCACGCTGGGGTGGTTCTTGGCCGACGCGCGCACCATCGAGGGACCGCCGATGTCGATCTGCTCGACGCATTCGTCGGCATCCGCGCCGGAGGCCACGGTCTCGCTGAACGGATAGAGGTTGACCACGACGAGATCGAACGGCTCGATCTTGAGTTCGCCGAGGGCTTTGACGTGTTCGGGCTTGCGGGTGTCGGCGAGCAGTCCGGCGTGGATGTGCGGATGCAGGGTCTTGACCCGGCCGTCGAGCACCTCGGGGAAGCCGGTGACGAATTCCACCGGGGTGACTGGAATGCCCTTGTCGGCAATGGTTTTCGCCGTCGACCCGGTGGAGACGATGGCCACCCCCGCCTCGTGGAGACCCTGCGCGAGCGGAATCAGGCCGCTCTTGTCGTACACGCTGATCAGCGCGCGCCGGATCGGCCTCTTGCCTTCAATCCCCGCGGTCATCCTATGGTCGCCTTTCTGCCACTCCAGGTCACGCCGCGCTGAGCCAGCGCGGCCAGCACATCCACCAACAGCCGCCGTTCGGTGACCTTGATGCGTTCGTGCAAGGTGTCTTCGTCATCGTCGTCGAGGATCTCGATCGGCTCCTGGGCCAGGATCGGGCCGGTGTCCACGCCGGCGTCCACGAGGTGGACCGTGCAACCGGTGAGCTTGACCCCGTAGGCCAGGGCATCAGGTACCGCGTGCGCGCCCGGGAATGCGGGCAGCAACGCCGGGTGCGTGTTGACGACACGGCCCAGGAATCGCGAAAGGAATTCCGGTCCAAGTATTTTCATGAATCCCGCGGAGACGATCAGGTCGGGCCGGTGCGCCTCGGTGGCATCGGCGATCGCGGTGTCCCAGGCGGCTCGATCGGAATAGTCCTTCAGTCGCACGCGAAACGTCGGGATCGACGCGGCCTGCGCGACGTCGACGGCCCGGCAGTCGCGGTCCACGCCGACGGCGACGACCCGCGCGGGGTAGTCGTCGACGGCGGCACTCAGCAGCGACTCCAGCAGCGATCCGGTCCCCGAGGCCAGGACGACAAGGCGTGCCGGCGCGCTCGGCGGAATGTGGATCGGATGCTGCACGGCGATGAGCCTAGCGGGATGCCGCTGCGCGCATGCGCGAGGCAATGACCGGCCGCTTCTGCCCGCAGCCCCCGTAAGGACGTCGTGAGCGTCGTTGAACAATGACATCGCCCATCTCGGGTTAGCTGGCGATAGTTGATTCCCGGCTGCCCACCCCGCGGCACCGACCCGTGGCCAGATGTGCGCGCGCCGCAGTACGCATGCGGCTTGACCGCGGCATTGCGCCAGCGGCCGTCACACGCGATCCACCGCTAAATGTCCGAACTCCAGCTGTACGTCACCGCTGGACCTGCGGTGTCGCAATCAGCAATGGCCACATACCACTTGGACGAGATCTGTCCGCCTGGTCGAGACAGCCGCGAATCGATGTTCGTCGACGCGATGGTGATCACGAGCCGTGCACCGCCCATCAAACAAGGGCAGCGAACCACCCTTACAGATGGTCGTGCGGTGTCCCGCGAGGACGTTCCGGGGGGCCGTGGGTTCGGGAAGGACAAGCTGTTAGCTTTGCTATAGCCGAAGGTTTTGTCAGCGGCGAGTGCGTCCCTTCGCCGCCTGCCGTCCCGGAACTCAGGGCAATGGCGCCCAGGAGGTTGTTACGTGGTGAGAATCCGAATCGCAGTCGCGGCAGCACCGATGGCTGGTGCCATCATGGTCGCCGCATCCCCTGTGGTCCATGCGTCGCCCGATGTCGTCGGCCAAACGTTCGGCGAAGCGAGCTCGACCCTGCAATCAGCGGGTTACACCCCGATCGTGGTGAACAAATTCGGTGGGCGAACGGATCAGCCGGACTGCACTGTCACTCGACAACAGGACCGACCCTCGGTCGACGGGGGCGGTCAGCAGACAGAACTTACCCTGAACTGCAATTATCCGGTCGCTGCCCCAGGCATGCCCGGCAACTCCGCCGCCAGCCCCGCCGGTCGAGCGGCCGCTGAGCAGGCGGTGATCCGGGTGGGTAAGGACAACGTCGAGAAATCACTGCTGAGCCAGCTCGACCCAGGACCGGGGGCTTCCTGGGCCCAATGCTCGGGCGACCTGGTCGGTGAGGTGGACAGCACCGTCGACTGCACGGTGCTTGCGGACCAGGAAAAGCACACGTTCACGCTGACCGTGACCGATATCGAGAATGGCCAGATCAGCTACAACATCGCTCAGGCGTCATGACGTACGTAGCGCTTGACTGAACCGACCGCGTCGCGGGTTTGTCGGTACCGATCGCCGGGCACCCGAGGTCCCATGGCGATTTGCGACACGTGCGGAAATGATTACGACAAGGCGTTCAGCGTCACCTTCTCCGATGGGCGCTCCGCCACTTTCGACAGTATCGAGTGCGCGGCCGTCGAACTGGCCCCGCAGTGTGCACACTGCGGCTGCCGGATTCTGGGGCACGGCGTGGAGACCGAGGACGCGATTTTCTGTTGCGCACACTGCGCGCGGAAGTCGAGCAACGCCGACATCAACGACCGGTACCCGGTGCCGGCCGGCGGCTAGCTAGCGGTCGCGCTCGGGCTCGATGTCGTCGTCGACGACCATCAGGTCCTCGACGTCCTCCAGGTCGGGCGCGGGCCGGACGGGCTTCGGCGGCGGCGCCGGCTCGGGTTCGGGCTCTGGCTCCGGTTCGGGCTCGGGTTCGACGTCGGATTCGGCCGCCACGTCGGGGATGGGCGTGGTGAGCGCTTCGTCGTCGTCCTCGACATCCTCGTCGAACAGTGGTTCTTCGACCGGGGCGACCGGCTTCACCCGCTTCGGGCGGCGCCGCACGCCACCGGTCAGCAGCACCGTGAGCGCCCCGATGACGAAGAACCACAGGAACACCGCGGGACCGAAGGTGCTCTGGTCCACGCCGACCTCGCCGAAGTTGCCCAGCTGTCCGCCACCGGCATAACCCAAGAGGGCCATCGCGACGGCGGCCAGCAGGGATGCGACCGCCAATTTCGCCAGCGCCGCCGGCCAGGGCAGCGGCCGGCTCGCGCACTGTTGCCCCACCGCGACGCCCGATGCGGCACCGACGATGAGCAGCGCAACCCACACCGGCCCCAGCGGCGGGTTCGGGACGGCGGCCAGGATCGGCAGCGCTGGGATGTCACCGCCAAAGACCGTGAACGAACTGAACGTCGCGAACCCGATGTGCGCACTGGAGCCGACCGCCATCGCTGACGTCCCGACGATCACGTTCGGCACGTAGAGCGCGGACAGCAATGTCAGGCTGAGCTGCCCGAACAGCGAATCGGTGACCGCGTACAGCTCGTGCATGGTGCCCCAGTGCACAACCAGCGACACCGCGGTAACCGCACCCGACAATCCCAGCAGGGCCAGCAGGCCCGCGGTCGCGGCCCGGACGGTGTCGCCGAGCCACAGCGGCAGCCGCAGAGCGCGCAGCGTCCGCCACCCCACCTGGGAACCGACGCCGATCACCGCGCCGATGGCGTGCACCACCAACACTGAAGAGAACGCCCGCAGCGCGTTGGGCGTCTGCAGCTCGGTGATCACCGACGAGGCGTCGTGGATGACGGCCAGCGCGATCGCGGCGAACAGCAGCGGGCCGCCGATCGCCGAGGCGATGATCCAACGGGCCACGAACCAGGAGGCGCGCGGCGAGGTCGCCCGGGCGGTAGTCCGTGCGGTCCCCCACACCATCAGCAGCATCGGCAGCAGCGGCAGCACCGCCAGCTGGTGGCCGGCGATCGAGATCGGCACCTGGTGCACGGCCAGCCACATGCTGGCGATGGCGCCCAGGGTGCCGGTCATGTCGCTGTTGGCAATGACGAGCTGCAGCAGCGTCACCGCGGCGATCACAACCAGTGCGACCAATGACGGGCCGAACGCGACCCGGACCAGGTCCCGCGCTTGACGCGCCCCGACTGGCCGCTTGTCCTCCATCCGTGTCACTCGACGCGCCGGTCAGGCGTGGTGCGCGAAGAGCGCCCGGTTAGGACGGGTTCTGGCCCGACGGCGACGATGACGGCGCCTGGGGCTGCTGCTGTTCCGGCTGTGCGGGCTGCTGGCCGGAGCCGCTGGACGGCGGCGGGCTGAAGCTGGGGAACCCGGTGGGAGGGGTGGGCGGACCGCTCTGGGCACCGCCGAAACCACCGGTCGACGAGCCAGACCCGTAGCCGCCGTACTGCGACGGGTAATTCGGCCGCGGCGGAAGTCCCTGCGGCGGGCCCTGCTGGGGACCGGGCTGGCCGTAGTAGCCGCCGGGAGGCGGACCGTACTGACCGAACTGTTCGTAGCGCGGCCGCGGCGCCGGGGCGGTGATGATGCCCGCTTCCAGCAGCAGTGCCGCCACCGCGGCGATCGCCTGCAACAGGGTGAAGGCGAGCAGCAGCCACAGTCCCCAACCGACCGAGAAGCCGGTCGGCTTGCTGATGACCTGGGCGATCGACATCAACACCGCGATCACCGATGCCGTGGCGATCACACCGCCGTAGTCCCTGGCCTTCGGCAGTAGGGCGGCCGCCGCAAGCAGCGCGGCCACGAGCGTGGCGACCACCGGGTAGCCGCCGCCACCGCCGGTGAGTTCGGCGCCACCGAACGGGCCGAGGTCGGCCTTGACGGTCAGGATCGGTCCGAAGCTGGCCAGGTAAGCGGCCAGGCCCAGCACAATGACGGCGATGTTCAGGTAATGCGGCAGCTTGCTCGGCCCGGCCTCAGTCGGCGCGAACGACTGCGTGGGCGCGCCATAGGGACCGGTCGGCTGCGATGGTTGGTAGCCCGGATTGGTGGGCGGGTACGTCATGGCCTCTCCTTCAGCCTTGTCACGCCGCGCATCCCCCGCGGCGCTGCGTCGGTTGTGGCTCGCGAACGGACCCGCAGGTCCGATTCGCACACCACGCTATCGCACAGCGCCACGCCCGCCACGACCATCTGCGTGTCACACGCCGCAGTTCGTAACCGCCCTCGCGGGCTAGGCGGAGGCCTGAAGTGGGGCCGAAATCGAATCGCGTTCGGCTGCCTCAATTTCACGCACCAGCGGCAGCACCCGGGCCCCGAAGTATTCGATCTCCTCCTGGAAGTGCAGGAAGCCGCCGAGGATGAGGTCCACCCCGCGCTTGCGGTACCCGGCGATGCGTTCGGCGATCTGCTCGGGTGTTCCGATCAGCTGGGTGCGGAAGCCATCGTTGTACTGGACGAGGTCGTCGAACGACGAGTCTGCCCACATACCGCGCTTGTCGCCGGTCGAGTTGCCGGCCTGCTGCACGGCCGCGTGGAATCCCTCGACCGCGGGCTTGTTGGCCTTGGCGATGATCTCTTTTAAGGTCTCCTTCGCTTCCTTTTCTGTGTCCCTGGCGATGATGAAGCCGTTGAGCCCGAAGTTGACCTCGCGGTTGGCGTCGCGGGCGTGATCACGAACCTCGACGAGTTGCTCGGTGACACCGTCGAAGTCCTTGCCGTTGGAGAAGTACCAATCGGCGTAGTAGCCGCCGTTGCGCCGCGCGGCAGTGGAGTTACCACCCTGGAAGATCTCGGGGTTGGGCCGCTCGGGGGTGTTGAGCGGTTTGGGCTTCAGGGTGAAGTCGTGGATGCGGTAGAAGTCGCCGCGAAAGTCCACATTGTCCTCGGTCCAGATCTTGCGCAGCACCTGCAGGAATTCGGCGGTGCGGCGGTAGCGCTCGTCGTGCTCGAGCCAGGGCTCGCCGAGGTGGGTGAATTCGTCCTTGAACCAACCGGAGACCACGTTGACGGCGAAGCGGCCGCCGGAGAGCTGGTCGGCCGTCGCGCCGAGTTTGGCCAGCACACCCGGCTGCCACAGACCGGGGTGGACGGCGGCGATGAGTTTGAGCCGCTGAGTGGCCAGCAACAGTGCCAGCGAGAAGCTGGTGGATTCATGCTGGAATTCGGCGCCGTAGCTGGCCTCGTAGCGGACCTGCGACAGCGCGTATTCGAAGCCGTTGGCCTCGGCAGTCTGCGCGAGCTTGACGTTGTAGTCGTAATTCCAGTCGGTGCGTTGCTCGATGGTGCTGGTGACAAGGCCACCACTGACGTTGGGAACCCAGTAGGCGAATTTCACTTGGTCGGCGATACGTTCGGTCGTCATGGTTCGCATCGTGGCGATTGGGTCGGGCCGGGTCACCCCTTTAACTCGCCGAGAGTGCAGTTCTTGTACGCATATCGCGGGTAGACGCGTGAACAAGTGCAGTCTCGGCGAATAGGCGGGCTGAAGCCTCACCAAGAAGCGCCGAGAGTGCAGTTCTTGTACGCATATCGCGGGTAGACGCGTGAACAAGTGCAGTCTCGGCGAATGAAATGCCGCCTTGCTCGGGGGTAGGTGAAAAGTTCTAATGCAGCCCATGGATTACGGGCTCGTTCTGTTCACCAGTGACCGCGGTATCGCTCCGGCCGCGGCGGCCAAGCTCGCCGACGACCACGGCTTCACGACCTTCTACGTGCCCGAGCACACCCACATCCCGGTCAAGCGGGAAGCCGCGCACCCCACCACCGGTGACGAGTCGCTGCCCGACGACCGCTACATGCGCACCCTCGACCCCTGGGTCAGCCTGGGCACCGCGTGCGCGGTGACCTCGAAGGTGCGGCTGTCCACCGCCGTCGCCCTGCCGGTCGAGCACGACTGCATCACGCTGGCGAAATCGATTGCCACCCTTGATCATCTGTCGGGCGGACGGGTGAGCCTCGGAGTCGGCTTCGGCTGGAACACCGATGAGCTGATGGACCACAACGTACCGCCGGGCCGCCGACGCACGATGCTGCGTGAATACATCGAGGCCATGCGCGAGCTGTGGACCAAGGAAGAGGCCGAGTACGACGGCGAATTCGTCAAATTCGGCCCCAGCTGGGCGTGGCCCAAGCCGGTCCAGTCGCACATCCCGGTGCTCGTCGGCGCGGCAGGCACCGAGAAGAACTTCAAGTGGATCGCGCGTAGCGCCGACGGCTGGATCACCACCCCGCGCGACTTCGACATCGACGAGCCGGTGAAGCTGTTGCAGGACACCTGGGCGGCCGCCGGTCGCGACGGTGCCCCACAGATCGTGGCGCTCGACTTCAAGCCGGTGCCCGAGAAGTTGGCGCACTGGAAGGACATTGGCGTCACCGAGGTGCTGTTCGGTCTGCCGGACAAGCCGGAGGACGAGGTCGCCGCCTATGTGGAGCGATTGGCCGGCAAGCTCGCGGCCATGAACCTCTAAGGTGCGGCGGGCATGCTGAAGGTGTGCCCGATCCGAAGCCCGTACACACCGACCGGCGCCGCGCCCAGGCCTTCGGCGCGGTCGCAACCGACTACGACCGTCACCGACCGCGGTATCCCGCCGCGCTCATCGCCCGGATCGCCTCTCGTCCGAATCTTCACGTGCTCGACGTCGGCGCCGGAACGGGAATCTCGTCGGCACAATTGACCGCGGCCGGCGCCCGGGTGCTGGCGATCGAGCCGGATGACCGGATGGCCGATATCTGTGTGTCCAAGGGAATTGCTGTGGAGCGCAGCCTTTTCGAAGAGTGGGATCCCGCCGGACGCAGGTACGACGCGGTGGTGTTCGGCCAGTCGTTCCACTGGGTGCAACCCGGGCCCGCGCTGGCGAAGATCGCTCAGCTGCTGGTCGAGGGTGGTCGGCTGGTGTTGATGTGGAACCGCGTTTTTCCGGTCAGGCCGAGTCACGCAGACCTCGCTGAGGTTTACGTGGACTATCCGACGGCGGCGCCGTCGACACCGATCGACCCCGCCGGGGAGGCGGCGGTGATCGCAGAGATCGAGAGCCACAGGTTTTCGGTCGAGCGCGTCGAATTCGACGAGGATCTGCACTACACCAATACGGAGTGGGTGGGCATGGTGTCGACCCACTCGAACCATCTGATTCTGGAGGCTTCGCAGCGCGACCGACTGTTGGCCCGACTGGCCGCTTTCATCGGCCCGGCGGGAGTTGCCGCACGCAACAGTGCGCTAGCCCTCTTCTGCACGAAAGATGGCGCAGGGTAACGGCTCTCAGGCGAGAACCGCGCGATTCTTGCCGTCCTCGCCGGCGGTGACGGTGATCGCGGCGCCCAGCGGGTCGCCGTCGCTCATCAACGCCACAAGAGCCTCATCGGTGCTGATGGCCATGAAGCGGCTGCCGTCGGCGTCGAGTCGGCCGATGATGATGCCGGTGCGCTCGGGCCAGTCGTAGCGCACCGAGTAGGTCTCGATCACGCCGGCGCCGTTGGCGTTGCGGGTGACCGGCACTTTCGGCAGCGCGGCGATGTCCGCCTGCAGTTCCTTGCTGCGATCGGGTGTCCAGTCGACCGGCGTGGTCGAATAGACACCGACCGAGTACTTGCTCATGATCCCACCGTTGGCACCCACCAGGCCGAAAGCACCTGGCTTGTCACGCATTGCCGCGACGGTCTCGGCGATCCCGTGCAACGAGTAGCTGTTGCCGGGCCCACCGAAGTACGGCAGACCACCGGTGAGGGTCAGCCCGCGCGGGTCGTCGGCAGCCAGCCCGAAATCGTCACACACCACGAAGACGGGGAACGGAAAGCAGCTGTAGAGGTCGAAGGTGGCCACGTCGTCGATGCCGATGCCGGCGACGCGAAGCGCTTCTGCCACAGCCTGTTTCGACGAATAGCTCACGCTGAGGTCTTCACGGTCCAGTAGATCCTGCTCGCGCTGATCGGCGTGGCCGTGCAGGTACACCCACTTCTCCTCGGGCACACCGAGTTTGCGTGCGGCAGCCACCGACATCAGAAGAGCGGCGGCGCCCTGGTTCACCGTGTCGCGGGCCACCATCAGCCGCGGGTACGGATCGCAGATCATCCGGTTGTCGGCGGTGACCGTGACCAGTTCCTCAACCGTGCGCTCGACCGGCGACGACGAGAACGGGTTCTTGGCAGCCACTTTCGAGAACGGCGCGAAAAGCTCGGCCATCTTCAGCCGGTATTCCTCGACGCTCAGGCCGAGCCGTGCGCGGCGCGCGTTGTCCAGCAGGCCGTACTGCACCGGCGCGCCGGTGAGTCCGTGGCCGGCGGTGTATTCGCTCATGTACTGCTCGAAGCCGTACCCGCGGTCGTCCAGCTGACCACCGACGGTCTCGCTGTGGTCGGGCTTGTCGTCGCGCGTAGCGAACGTCTTCAGCGTCGAGCCGTTCTCCGAGCCGAGGATCAACGCCACCTCGATGTCACCGGCCGCAATCTCTGCGGCGAACTCCGTGACCAGCTTCTGTGAGCCGTTGCCGCCGATCGACTCGAGCACCGCGCGGGCGGGGTCCGCACCGACCCGCTGCGCCACCGACCGGATGTAGTTGTCCGAGCAGCCCAGCGGCGCGCTGGCGAACGGCGTGCAGATCTCGAACTGCCGCAGGCCGGCGAACACCTGGATGGCCTTGGCGACGGCGGCGACGTCGGCCCCGGTGTCGGCCAGCGCGGCACGAACCGCTTCGGTGGCCAGCTCGACCGCCGACATGCCGCGGTAGTCCGGGTCGTCGATGCGCTCGGTGAACTGGCCGACGCCGACGATGACGGGGGTACGCGAATCCACCATAGTTCGACAGGCTAACCGATTCGTCGCCGGCGTCGAAATCGACATCAGGGCTGCGATCCGGTGTGGATCACAGCCCTGATGGCGAACTCGATGGTCTAGAGACTCTGGAGAATCTCCCTGGCCAGGTTGGCGGTCTCCGACGGCGTCTTGCCGACCTTGACCCCGGCGGCCTCGAGGGCCTCCTTCTTGCCCTGCGCGGTGCCCGCGCCGTCGGACACGATCGCGCCCGCGTGGCCCATGGTCTTGCCCTCCGGCGCGGTGAACCCGGCGACGTAGCCGACGACCGGCTTGGAGACGTTGGCCTTGATGTAGGCGCCCGCCTTCTCCTCGGCGTCGCCGCCGATCTCGCCGATCATCACGATGATCTTGGTCTCGGGATCCTTCTCGAACGCCTCGATGGCGTCGATGTGGGTGGTGCCGATGACCGGGTCGCCGCCAATGCCGATCGCGGTCGAGAAGCCGAGATCGCGCAGCTCGTACATCATCTGGTAGGTCAGCGTGCCGGACTTCGACACCAGGCCGATCGGGCCCTTGCCGGTGATGTTGTTCGGCGTGATGCCGACCAGCGACTCACCGGGGGTGATGATGCCGGGGCAGTTCGGGCCGATGATGCGGGTCTTCTCGCCCTTCTCGACGTTGTAGGCCCACGCATAGGCGGTGTCCTGCACCGGGATTCCCTCGGTGATGACGACCAGAAGCGGGATCTCGGCGTCGATGGCCTCGATGATCGCGTCCTTCGAGAAGGCCGGCGGCACAAAGGCGATCGACACGTCGGCGCCGGTCTCCTTCATGGCCTCGGCCACCGAACCGAACACCGGTAAATCGACGCTTTGGCCCTCTTTATTCAAGTGCGTGACGGTAGTACCGGCCTTGCGGGCGTTCACGCCGCCGACGACCTGGGTGCCGGCCTTGAGCATCAGCGCGGTGTGCTTGGTGCCCTCGCCACCGGTGATGCCCTGGACGATGACCTTGTTGTCCTTGTTCAGAAAGATCGACATTGGTTCAGTCCCTTACTTGTTGGCCAGCTCGGCGGCTTTGTCAGCACCGGAGTCCATGGTCTCGGCCTGGATCACCAGCGGATGGTTGGCCTCGGCCAGGATCCGGCGACCCTCTTCGACGTTGTTGCCGTCGAGGCGAACGACCAGTGGCTTGTTGGCCTCGTCGCCCAGGATCTGCAGCGCCTTGACGATGCCGTTGGCCACCGCGTCACAGGCGGTGATGCCGCCGAACACGTTGACGAACACGCTCTTCACCTGGCTGTCGCCGAGGATCACGTCGAGACCGTTGGCCATCACCTCGGCCGAGGCACCGCCACCGATGTCGAGGAAGTTGGCGGGCTTCACGCCACCGTGCTTCTCGCCGGCGTAGGCGACGACGTCCAGGGTCGACATGACCAGACCCGCGCCGTTGCCGATGATGCCGACCTCGCCGTCGAGCTTGACGTAGTTGAGGTCGTTCTCCTTGGCCTTCAGCTCGAGCGGATCGGTGGCGTCCTTGTCCTCGAACTCGGCGTGGCCGGGCTGACGGAAGTCGGCGTTGGCGTCCAGGGTGACCTTGCCGTCCAGGGCCAGGATCTGATCGTCGGGCGTGCGCACCAGCGGGTTGACCTCGACCAGGGTGGCGTCTTCCTTGGTGAAGACCTCCCACAGCTTCTGGATGGTCACGGCCGCGGCGTCGAGGACCTCGGCGGGCAGGTGGCCCTTCTCGGCGATCTCACGGGCGAAGGCCAGGTCTACACCCTTGACGGCGTCGACCGGCACCTTGGCCAGCCGGTCCGGCTTGGTGGCCGCGACCTCTTCGATCTCCATGCCGCCCTCGACCGAGCACATGGCCAGGTAGGTGCGGTTGGAGCGGTCGAGCAGGAAGGAGATGTAGTACTCCTCGGCGATGTCACTGGCCTCGGCGACCAGCAACTTCTTGACGATGTGGCCCTTGATGTCCAGGCCGAGAATGTTTTTGGAGTGGGTGTAGGCGTCGTCGGGGGTCGCGGCGTACTTGACGCCACCGGCCTTTCCGCGGCCACCCACCTTCACCTGAGCCTTGACCATGACCGGCTTACCGATTTCCTCGGCGATGGCTTTGGCGTCCTCAGGCGAGTCGGTGACCCGGCCCGGGGTGGTGGGAACGTTGTGCTTGGCGAACAGTTCTTTCGCCTGATACTCGAAAAGATCCATGGGCTCACTGTCTGGTCGGCGCTGACATTTTGATTAGGGAAGTCGCTCCGGGGGGAACTGTATCTAGACGGCTCCGGGACTCCGTCCCCGCCTACCACTCATGTGGTACATCTCACCGCGGAGTTGAAGTGATTCAACTCACAATCCTCCGTGGAATAACGTCTTGGGTTGCCACCCCCTTCCGTTCTTCGTTAACGTCGTCGGGGTCTGAGATAACGCTTTGGTCACGACAAGGGACTTTGAGTTTTGACGCAGCATCGGCCGACCCCGACTTCCCTCGGAGATCTTTCGGCCTCGCAGCCCTTGACCAGGACTTCTGATCGCCAGGCGCCGTCGACTCGAGCCCTGGACCCCGAGCGCGTGGACGTCACGGACATCATCCCGTTCAACGAGTTCGGCGATCTCTGCGATATCGACTTCCGGGAAAGCGCCGCCTTCGACAGCCTTCAGGTCGCGCACTGCCCCGAACTCGACGACCTCCACGACGCCGATGACGCGCAACCGCTGCGGCTGGCCGTGCCGACGGAATTCGCCGCGCCGCGCGACGAGCGCGCCGAAGTACCGCGCTTCATCAACAGCGACAACACCGACGTTCTGCCGCGTACCCCGCAGCACCGCAGGCAACCGACGAGTGCCGCCAAGGGCCGCGTGATGATCGCCGCCATGGCCGCCGGCGCCGCCGCAGCTGCCGCCTACACCGCGGTCAAGCCCACCACCGAGACCACGACTCAGACCGTCTTGGCCGCCGACACGACGTCCATGGACGGCAGCGCGACCGCTCCCCGCGGCGTGCAGCTGATCGCAGTGAAGCCTGTCGCCGACGCCGCCGTGCACGGCGAGGAACTGGCGAACGGCAACGCCTTCGCCCAGGAACGCGCCGAGCGCGAAGCCCGGCTGCAGCGGCCGCTGTTCGTCATGCCCACCAAGGGCGTCTACACCTCGGGCTTCGGCTACCGCTGGGGCGCACTGCACGCCGGCGTGGACCTGGCCGGTCCGATCGGCACCCCGATCGTCGCGGTCTCCGACGGTGTCGTGATCGACGCGGGCCCGACGGCCGGCTACGGCGCCTGGGTGAAGCTGCGCCACTCCGACGGCACGGTCACGCTGTACGGCCACGTCAACACCTGGACGGTCCAGATCGGTCAGCGGGTCTTCGCCGGCGACCAGATCGCGACCATCGGCAACCGCGGCAACTCGACCGGACCGCACCTGCACTTCGAAGTTCTTCTGGGCGGCACCAACAGGATTGATCCGGCGCCCTGGCTGGCGCAGCGGGGGCTGTCCGTCGGCCCCTACGTCGGCTGACCGGTGTCTGAACCGAACGAACCGCACACCCGCATCATCCGGCGCCAGCCGTCCGGGCCGATTCCCCAACCCGAAGAGCCGCGCACCGGCATCATCCGTCGCGCGCCCACCGGGCCCATCCCCCAGTCTCCCGATGACCGCACCACGAACATTCCGCGTCCACCCGTCGACGACGCCCCCACCGGACTGATCCGCCGCGCCACCCCGATCGCGGTACCGGCCCGGCCGGGCATGGTGGACGTGGCCACCGGTCGTACCGCCATCGCGGCGAGCACCGTCAGCATCATCAGTGGATGGGCTACCGGCGTCGTGGCCACCGATCTGATCACCGGGTGGTGGGGCACCGACCTGCTGTTCTGCCTGGCCGTCGGTTTTCTCACCCTGCTGTTCGCGATCACCACCATCGCCGGGGTGATCACGCTGCTGTTACGCCGTTCGGTCGGGCGCTATCTGATCGCGTTCGGTGCCGTCATCGCGTTGCTGACGTTCGGCAGTGTGTTCGTCGCGGGAGCGCGAATTCCGTTGGCGGTGTATCTGATTCCGGTGTTGCCGTTGGCCAGCCTGGTCTTGGCATTGCACCCGTCAACCCGCCGGTGGTGCCGCCAGCGCTGACCGTCGGCGGCTCGTCCACCACTCCCCGACGACGATGACCCCGACCGCCCACGCGGCACCGAGGAAAGCCCCCGCGGCGACGTCACTGACATAGTGCACACCGAGGTAGACGCGAGAGAAAGCCACCACTCCGGCGGCCGACAAGGCGAACGCCCACAGCTTCACCCGGGCTGTCCAGCCGCGGATCACCGAGCCCGCCATCCAGGCAAGCAGGACCGCCACGGCGAAACCGCCGGTGGCGTGGCCGGAGGGAAATGAGAAACCGTCTTCGACGATCACCGCGGTCCACGACGGTGGACGGTTGCGACCAACCATCCACTTGGCCACCACCAACACCACCCCGACACCGATCAGCCCGGACAGCCCCAGCAGCGCGGGAGCCCACGACCGGATCCGCCAGCAGACCCACGCACTGACGCTGACGACGATCGCCACCAACGACAACGGATCACCAACGTGGGTAAGCACTTTCATGACCGCGGTCAACCATGCGTCACGATTGGCGGCGAACCACTGACCCACCGGCTGATCAACATAGGTATCGAGCTCACCCTCCAGCACATCGTCGAGCAACTCGGTGAAACCCGCCGCCAGCAGCGCGACCACCACGATCCCCGACACCAGTCCCAGGGCCGCGGTCACATCCACCGACAACCACTGCGCCAACCTCGTGAGCGGCGCGCCGAGGTGGCGAATCGCCCACGTCCGCACCGCGACGGCCAGGCCCGTCTCACGCAGGCGCGTCAGCGCTGCTACGAAGAAGCCCTGATGGCGTACCACCCAGACGAGCACGAGGCTCCAGATCAGGAGTGCGGCCACCACGAAGGCAGTCACAATGCCACGACCGTCGTCTAGAGCTTCTGAATCGGTGCGTGATTGTGCATCAGCTTGACGCGCCCGGCGCTGCCGAAGTCGATCAGTGACATCGCCGACTCCCCCATCCCGGAGACCTCCTCGACGCGGCCGAGGCCGTACTTGTCGTGGTTGACCCGGTCGCCGGGTTCCAGGACCACCAGCCCACGCTTGCTGCCGCCTGCCGGGCGCATCGGCGACGGGCGCGGGGTGCCGAATCGGCCCGCCCCGCTGACCGGCGCGCTGTAGGACGGCGTGGGATCGGTGCGACGCCAGTCGAGCAGGTGCTCCGGAATCTCGCGCAGGAAACGCGATTCCGGGTTCAGCATCGGCTGTCCCCACGACGAGCGGACCTTGGCGCGCGTGAGGTAAAGCCGTTGGCGCGCACGGGTTATCCCCACATAGGCCAGGCGACGCTCCTCGGAGAGCTCGGCCGGATCCCCCAGCGCGCGCATGTGCGGGAACATGCCGTCCTCCCAGCCGGTCACGAAGACGACCGGGAACTCCAACCCCTTGGCGGTGTGCAAGGTCATCATCGTGACCACTCCGGAACCGTGCTCGGGCAGATCGTCGGAGTCGGCCACCAGCGACACCCGCTCCAGGAACTCCGCGAGTATGCCGGTCTGGGGCACGTCCTCGTCGGTGTCGGCATCCTCGTCGGCCAGTGCGGCGGCGTTGGCACGGTCGATGCTGAATTCGTGTGCGACGCTGACCAATTCGTTCAGGTTGTCCAGCCGGGCCAGGTCTTGTGGGTCACTGGAGGACTCCAGCTCGTTGCGATAGCCGGTGCGGTCCAGCACCGCCTCGACCAAGTCGCCCAACTCGTCGTCGAGCTTGCCGCGTAACTCGTCGAGCAGGTTGACGAAACTCGCGATGGCCTTCTCCGAGCGGGTGTTCAGCATCGGGACCTTCCCGGCCGCCGCGGCGCTCAGCGCGTCGGCGAAGGTGGCGCCGGTGTTCTCGGCGTACACCGCCACGCATGCCTCGGCGCGGTCACCGATACCGCGGCGCGGGGTGTTGAGGATGCGCCGCAGGCTGACCGCGTCGCCGGGATTGTCCAGCACGCGCAGGTACGCGACGATGTCACGAATCTCCTTGCGCTCGTAGAACCGAACGCCGCCGACCACCTTATACGGGATGCCGGCGCGGATGAACACCTCTTCCAGCGATCGCGACGAGTTGTTGGTGCGGTAGAACACCGCGACGTCGTTGTAGTTGATGTCACCGCGATCGGCCAGGGCGTCGATCTCCCCGGCGACGAAGCGCGCCTCGTCGTGTTCGTTGTCGGCGACGTAGCCGACGATCAGCTCACCGTCGCCCTCGTCGGTCCACAGCCGCTTCTCGCGCCGGTTCGGGTTGCGCGCGATCACCGAGTTCGCCGCGTTCAGGATGTTCTGGGTTGACCGGTAGTTCTGCTCGAGCAGGATCGTCGTGGCGTTGGGGAAGTCACGCTCGAAATCTTCGATATTGCGGATCGTCGCGCCGCGGAACGCGTAGATCGACTGGTCGGCGTCACCGACGACGCACAACTCGCTGGGCGGCACGGTGTCGGTGTCGGGCGCGTTGACCCCGACGAGTTCACGCACCAGCACGTACTGGGCGTGGTTGGTGTCCTGATACTCGTCGACCAGGACGTGCCGGAACCGCCTGCGGTAGTACTGGGCGATCTGCGGGAAGTTCTGCAGGACACTGACCGTCTCGCCGATGAGGTCGTCGAAGTCCAGCGCATTGGCCGCCCGCAGCCGGCGCTGATATTCGCCGTAGACGCTGGCGACGGTGCGGGACAGATCGTCGGAGCCGGGCTCGAGTGCGGCCACCGCGTCCTCGGGGACGATCAGCTCGTTCTTGAGGTTGGAGATCGCGTTGGCCAGCACCCGCGGCGAATACCGCTTGGTGTCCAGGCCCATGTCCTTGCCGATCATCAGCAGCAGGCGGCGCGAGTCGTCGGCGTCGTAGATCGAGAAGTTCGAGTTCAGCCCCGGCAGCAGCGAGGCCTGATTGCGCAGGATCCGCACACAGGTGGAGTGAAACGTCGACACCCACATGTTGCGGGCCCGCGGACCGACGAGCGAGACCACCCGCTCGCGCATCTCGGCGGCGGCCTTGTTGGTGAAGGTGATGGCCAGCACCTGGCCCGGTCCGACGTCGCGGGCCGCCAGCAGATAGGCGATCCGCCGCGTCAGCACCGCCGTCTTACCCGAACCGGCTCCTGCCACGATCAACAGCGGCGGCCCCTCGTGCAGCACAGCCTGGCGCTGCTGGGGGTTGAGGCCCTCGAGGAGTTCGGCCGCGTCGGCCGGAGGTCTGTAATCGGTCACGTGCACACTCATGTCTGCACCAACTTACCGCTGTATGGCGACAGTTTTTTTGCGAAGCCGGGCGTTGGAGTGGCACACTCGATTCGTGCTTTCCTGGCAGCGCCGATTTTTCTACGGGTACCGGTCCGCGGTGCCCGTGGGTATCTAGCTGCTCAACCCGAGAGCCCCGCGGTCCGCATCCGGACCCGGGGCTCGTCTCTTGTGTGAGGCCCGGGATCGGATGAGACCAGACCCACACATGAGGAGAACGAAGCGATGACTCTGGAAATGGTTCCTGAAGCCGAGAACAACATCGACAGCCTCCGTGGCGAGATCGACCGGCTCGACGCCGAGATCCTGGCCGCGGTCAAGCGCCGCACCGAGGTGTCCCAGGAGATCGGCCGGGCCCGGATGGCCTCCGGCGGCACCCGGCTGGTGCACAGCCGGGAGATGAAGGTCATCGAGCGCTACAGCGAGTTGGGTCCGGACGGCAAGGATCTGGCAATGCTGCTGCTGCGCATGGGCCGCGGCCGGCTCGGGCACTCCTGAACTAGCGCACGGCGTCAAGCAGCCACGGGGTCATCCACTTGACCGCGTTCGGTGTGGGATGCACGCCATCGATGCGCACCTGCACACCGTTGATCTTGTTGGTGTAGGTGCCGTTCGGCGCGAGCTTCTTGTTCAGGTCGAGCACGGTTACGTTCTTGCGATCGGCTACGACCTTGCGCAGCAAGGCATTCCACTGGTCGACCCGACTGGGTTGATCCTCGGGGTACAGGTTGCCGTTTGTCTGCTCTCCGTGCCGGCTGTACGGCTCGGTCGCAACCACCACCAGCGCCCCGGTGGAGCCGAGGATGTCCAGTGCGTGGCGCAGCTCGCTCTCCAGGTATTTGTCGAAATCGGGCTGGCCGATGTGGGCCCAACTGCCGTTCCACTTGCGGTCCACCACTTCCCAGCGCCCGATCATCATCAGCACGACATCGGGCCGGTCGTGGCCGATCCGCTGCGCCCAGCGTTCCGGCCACGCATCGCACTCGGGCTTCTGCTCGAGGACCTGACCCGAATATCGGTACGGCCCACCGCGCACCAGGCCGCAGCCGATGGTGGTGCGATCCAGGAAGCTGACGCCGGGGGTGGGTGGCAGATAGCGCATCATCGTCCACCCGATGGAGTCACCGAACACCGAGACGGTGTGCGGGCGCGGGCCGTCCTGCACCGGCGCGGCGACCCGCACCGTTTCCACCGGTGAGACCAGTGCGGCCTGGGTGACGTCGGGGCTCGACGGGTCGATGCGGGTGCCCACCGGAACGACCACGGTCGCGAGCGCGACGGCCGTGCCGATCGTCGCGGCGGCCAGCCGCAGCTGCGGGACGTGCACGGGCCGCCAGCGCCGCACCGGCCGCTCGATCAGCCACCACGACCCCACCGCCGCGAGCACCGTGATCGCGCAGCGGGCACCGAACAGCGGATAACCCGTCCAGCCGGTCCGCTCCCCGGTGAGCACGAGGAACACCGGCCAATGCCAGAGGTACACGCCGTAGGAGATGACGCCGAGGGCCACCAGCGGCGGGGTGGCGAGCACCCAGGCCACCGGACCGCGTTGTTCCAGGGCGACCGGCGCGATCACCGCGACGGCGGCGACAGCGACGACGATCAACAGTCCGTTGCGGAATTCGGCGGCGCTGCCGGTCGCGACGTGGGTGATCGCGGCCAGCACTGCCACCCCCGCCACCGGCAGACTCGCCGCCAGCCACCTCCCCCACCGGGACCGGATCAGCGGCCAGCCCGCCATCATCGCCGGCCAGTCGCGGACCAGCAAAGCAGCGGCCGCGGCTCCGATCAGCAGAGCCTGGGCGCGGGTGTCCGTACCGAAGTAAACCCGGTTCAGCGAGTCGTCCGACGACAGCAGGATCGCCTCGGTGGCCGATCCGGCTGTTCCGGCCAGAGCCAGAATCAGCACCGCCCACCGGACCGCGGTGATCGTCGGCGTCTTCTGCCGACGCCGGGCGATCATCGCAAGCAGCACCGTGACCGTGACGATCAGCACCGGCCAGATCAGGTAGTACTGCTCCTCGACGCCCAGCGACCAGGTGTGCTGCAGCGGTGACGGCGGGGCGCCCTGGCTGAAGTAGTCGGTCTCATGCGACACGAACGCCCAGTTCGCCACCCACAGGAACGCGGCGACCGCGTCGGCGCGCAGACCACTGACGGCCTCCGGCGGAAACAGCAGGCGCGCGGCGATCACCGCCAACACCATCAAGAGCAGAGCGGGCAGCAGCCGGCGGGCCCGGCGGATCCAGAACGCGCCGAGGTCGAGTTCGCCGGTCCGGCCGATCTCGTCGAGCAGCAGCGACGTGATCAGGAATCCGCTGAGCACGAAGAAGACGTCGACGCCGATGAATCCGCCTGTCACACCGGGGATTCCGCTGTGCCCGAGCAGGACGAGAGCGACGGCAACCCCGCGGATCCCGTTCAACGCAGGAATGCCCGAGCCGCGGGGCCGTGGCCTGCGCAGTTGGCTCGGTTGCGAGACGGGATCAACCCAGGGACTTTGCGCGAGGGAGCGCGCCGTCACACCCATGCCCTCCTAGATCGTCAGTGCTGTGAAATCTAGTTCGCAACGAGGACTGATCAGCGCAGGCGCGCGGTCGTTTACGTCAATTCCTTGGCGGCAGAGCCAGCAGATGCGCGCAGGTCGTGCTGGCCGCGGACGCGATACCGGTCGCCGCCTGCAGGTGAGGCACCCGCACGACGTAGTTGACCAGCGTCAGCATGGCCTGCACCTGAAGCCGGGCGGTCGATTCGGTCTGCTCGGTGCGGTACTGGCGCAGCAGGTGCACCCATTCCTCGACGTAGTCGCGTTGCGCGGCCAACGCGGCATCGCGGTGCGGTTCGGGCAGATTGCGCACTTCGGTCATCAGCAGATCGACCAATGCGGGGTGCCCGAGTGCGAACTCCACGTACGAGGTGATCAGACTGCCCAGGGCCCCGGCGGGCGTGCTCGATGCTGCCAGCACGTCCGAGGCCTGCATGTAGAGGTAGGCGGCACCGCGCGTGAGCGCCGTGGCCAGCAGGTCGGCCTTGTTGGCGAAGTGGTTGTAGACGCTTGGTCCGGCGATGCCGAGGGACGCCGCCACGTCCTCGATCCCCACGCTGGCGTACCGCCGCTCGGCGAATAACTGGATTGCCTTCTGCAGCAACGCTTCTCGCCGCGAGCGCGGCAACAATCCGGTGTGCTTGCGCCGGCGCCGGCCGATCACGAACTCGACCGGCGCCGGCGCTGTGAGCACCCGCCCGGTGAGTTCGGCCAGCAGCCGAGCCTGGTCCCTGGCCGACAGGTCCGACTGATAGAACGACGGGCTGACCACGACGCCGAGGATCATCCAGGCGAACAGGTCGCGAGCGTCGGCGTTCAGGTCGGGTCGCGCGGCTTTCAGGAATTCCGATAACCGCCGCGCGACGTTCTGACTGGCCTCGCGCAGCCGGGTCTGCGCGTCATCGGACAGATGCCGGGCCTCGCGCTCGACCAGGATTCCGATGTGGCGGCTGGCCACTGCCAGTTCGGCCACCTCGAGCAGGGACTGGTCGGCGTCGGCGAATTCCATGGCGCCGACGACCTCGGCAACCGAGTCCAGGCCGGTGAAGACCACTTCCTCCAGCAATTCGTGCTTGCTGGAGAAGTGCCTGTACAGCGCCGAGGCGCCAACAGCGACGGCCTCGGCGATGTCGCCCATGGCGACATGTTCATAGCCGCGGGTGCAGAACAGTTCGGTGGCCGCCGCGACGATCAGCGCCCGACGGTTGGCCGGCCGGGTACCGCGCTCCGGGCGGGCAGCCGTGGTCACGTCGTCTGGCCTTTCGTTCGGCGGCGGTGAACGACAGACAGCCTAACGCCGCCCGAGGTCCGAGCTTGCCACCCCGATCCACCACGGTCTAGCCTAAGTGAACTTTCACTAGTTATATGGAGGTTTGCATGGCGAGTCGCACCATCGTCGCGGGAGTGGGGATGATTCCGTTCACCACACCGAGCCGGACAGAGCCATACCCCATAATGGCAGAACAATCCGTGCGCAATGCCCTTGCGGATGCCGGAATCGATTATTCCGCGGTGCAGCAGGCCTACGTCGGCTATGTGTACGGAGACTCAACATCTGGACAGGCAGCTCTGTACGGTGTCGGCCAGTCCGGAATTCCGATCGTCAATGTCAACAACAACTGCTCCACCGGTTCCACCGCGTTGTGGCTGGCGCGCCAGGCGATCGAGAACGGTGCCGCGGACTGCGTGCTGGCACTGGGGTTCGAGCAGATGCAGCGGGGAGCGCTGGCGTCGATGTGGACCGACCGGCCAAGCCCGTTCGACCGCTTCGACGAGACCACCCGGGCCCTGCAGGGCTGGGATGATGCCGCTCCAATGGCGGCCCAGTACTTCGGCGGCGCAGGCCGGCAGTACGCCGATACCTATGGCACCGGACCTGAAGTCTTCGCCCGCATTGCGGTCAAGGCGCGGGCGCACGCGAAGAACAATCCCTACGCGGTGTTCCGCAACGAGGTCACTGTCGAAGAGGTACTGGCCTCCCCACACATCTACGGGCCGTTGACCCGCCTGCAGTGCTGCCCGCCGACCTGTGGTGCGGCCGCTGCGGTGTTGGTCAGCGAGGAGTTCGCCCGCACGCACGGTCTGCGGGTCGAGGTCGCGATCAAAGCGCAGGCCATGGCCACTGACTCGCCCTCGACGTTCACCGGCGACATGATCAAGGTCGTCGGTTACGACATGGCCAAGGCAGCCGCCAACCAGGTCTACGAGGCGTCCGGCGTTGCGCCGGAGGATATTCGGGTCGTCGAGTTACACGACTGCTTCACCACCAACGAGCTGCTCACCTACGAGGGCCTGGGCCTGACGCCGGTCGGCACCGCAGAGAAGTTCATCCTCGACGGGGACAACACCTACGGCGGCCGCGTGGTCACCAATCCCTCGGGCGGATTGTTATCCAAGGGGCATCCGTTGGGCGCCACCGGTCTTGCTCAGTGCACCGAGCTGGTGTGGCAACTACGCGGCCTGGCGCAGGCCCGTCAGGTGGCCGACGCCACGGTGGCACTGCAACACAACATCGGCCTGGGCGGTGCCGCGGTCGTCACCCTCTACGAGAAGGTGAGCTGACAATGGCGGTGGATCCCGGCGTCATCGGCACCCAATTGCCAACGACCACAGTCACCGTGGATCGAGGCCGGCTGCGCTTCTTCGCCAAGGCGATCGGCGAGACGAACCCCGTCTACACAGAGCTCGACGCCGCGATCGCCGCCGGGCATCCGGACCTCCCGGCACCACCGACCTTCCTGTTCTCGATCGAACTCGAAGCACCCGACCCATTCGCATACCTCGCTGCGCTCGGCGTCGACCTGCGCTTCGTGCTGCACGGCGAACAGAGCTTCGTCTATCACCAACCCGCCTACCCCGGTGACGAGCTCGTGGCGCACCCGCGCATCACCGATGTGTACACCAAAAAGGCTGGCGCACTGGAGTTCATCGCCAAGGAAACGACCGTGACCCGCATCGACGGAACACCGATCGCCGACCTGCGATCGGTGATCGTCGTCCGCAACCCGGAAGGCAGCGCATGACAGTCACCGATCCCATCGCCGTCGGCACCGAGCTGCCGCCGCTGACGGTGCCACCAATCTCTCGGTTGACGTTGGCCCTGTTCGCCGGCGCGTCCGGGGATCACAACCCGATACACGTGGATCTCGACGCCGCGAAATCGGCTGGGATGCCGGACGTGTTCGCCCACGGAATGCTGTCGATGGCCTATCTGGGGCGGCTGCTGACCAACTGGGTCCCGCAGGAGAACCTGCGCTCATTTCGGGTCCGGTTCGCTTCGATCACCCCCGTGCACGGCCAACCCACCTGCAGCGGCCGCGTCAGCGCGATCCAGGAGGTTGACGGTGAGAAGCGCGCGACCGTCGACCTCACCGTCACCCTCGCCGACGGCACCGTCACGCTGTCCGGCGACGCCGTCATTGCCATCAACTGAAAGGTTTTGTGAGACATGGGAAAACTACCCGGCAAGGTGGCCGTCATCTCGGGCTCGGGGCGAGGAATCGGGCGTGAAATCGCGCTCAAACTCGCCGCCGAAGGCGCGTCGGTTGTCGTCAACGACCTGGACGCGGACCCCGCGACCGAGACGGTCACCGCCATCGAAGCCGCCGGCGGCCGTGCCGTCGCGTGCGTCGGCAGCGTCACCGACGAGAACTTCGGCGAGCGGTTCGTCCAGACGGCGATGGATGCCTTCGGCGGGCTGGACATCATCGTCAATAACGCCGGCTACACCTGGGATTCGGTGATTCAAAAGATGACCGACGAGCAGTGGGATGCCATCCTCGACGTTCATCTCAAGGCCCCTTTTCACATCCTGCGGGCCGCACAACCGGTGATCAGCCAACTGGTCAAGGGCGCCACGGAATCCGGGCAACCGGTCGGCTGCCGCAAGGTGGTCAACATCTCCTCATTGGCCGGCGTCGGTGGCAACGCGGGGCAGGCGAACTATGCCGCCGCCAAGGCCGGCGTGATCGGATTGACGAAGGCGCTGGCCAAGGAGTGGGGCCGCTACAACGTCACGGTCAACAGCGTCGCGTTCGGATTGATCAAGACCCGACTCACCGAAACACCGGCCGACGGTGACGGAACCATCACCGTGCGCGGCCAGGAGATCAAGGTCGGCGTCAACCCCGGCCTGCTGGCCACCATGGAGCAGGCGATTCCGCTCGGCCGTGCCGGCACACCCGCGGAGGCGGCCGGCGCCGTCTATCTGCTGTGCACCCCCGAGTCGGACTACATCAGCGCCCAAACACTGGTCTGCGGAGGCGGATTCAACTTCTAGCCGACCACGTGCGAAATCCAGGCGGCCGCGACATCCATGAAGTCAGGGTGGTTGAAGAGCTCGGCCTGAGCCTGCGCCTCGATCTCGTCGACCGCGCAGGCGAAGTCGGCGGTCTCGGCGAACCGCAGTGTTCGTTTGACTGAGCGGATGGTGCGCCCCGGTGCCCTGACCACATCCGTCGCCAGCCGCAACGTTTCGGCACGGGCGTCGTCGACGACGGCCGACACCGCACCGATCTTCTCGGCTTCGCGCGCGTCGATGATCTTCGCGCTCATCAGCAGCTCCAGCGCGCGGTCCCTACCGACAGCTGCCGGCAAGGTTTTGGATAGCCCGTAGTCCGGGCCGAGCCCCATGCGGGCGAAGGTCGCGCCGAACCGGGCCGACCTCGCGGCAATACGGATGTCGCAAGCCAGGACCAATCCCCAACCGGCACCGGCGGCCGGGCCGTTGACCGCCGCGATCGTCAGCTGCGGCATCCCGTGCAGCGTCATCACCGGCCGGCTGACGTCTTTCATCATCGCGACCGTCGAGTCGGACTCCGCGAGCACCGACAGGATGCTCATGTCGGCACCCGAGCAGAAGCCTCGGCCGGCGCCGGTCAGGATCACCACGTGGACGTCGTCATCTCCGGCGAGTCGGGTGAACGCAACGTCCAGTTCCGCCATCAGCTCCTCGTCGAGCGCGTTGAGCAGCTCCGGGCGATTCAGCTCCACCACCGCGATGTGGTCGGCAGGTGTGGCGATACGGACGACGTCGGTGGTCATGGTCCTCAGGCTAGACTAGTGCAACTTCACTTGAACCAATCTATTCCTGCTATGCCACGGATATACCAGCCGTAGGGAAGCTACTATCATTCACTTAGGCTGCTACAGCAGCGGTGCTCGAAGGAGGTTTCATGGCCAGTGCGCCCGTTGTCAGCAGTGTGCGATCGCCCCGGCGGCGGGGATTGAGCCTGCAGACCCATGACCACGCCGAGGTCGCCGACATCGTCGCTACCGCGCGCGGCCGCTATCCCGGCATCGGCCCGGCCGACGTCGTCGAGGACTGTGCCGACGCACTCGCCGCCCTCGATGCGGTGTGGCAGGCCGCCGTCCACGCCTTGACCGCGGCGACACCGGCCGACCCACACGACATCGACCTGCTGTCCCGGGTGAAGTCGGCACTCACCCGCATCCACTCCCGCGAGGTCGAACGAGTCGACCATGCGCTGGCCGGCCTTCGTGACGCAACCGCGGAGCTCGACCAGATCGACGACCCTGCCCATCTGCTCGACCGCGCCGCAATCGCGGCCACCACCCTCGGATTCGACAGGGCGATGATCTCGTCGGTGAGCGACGGCCGATGGGTGCCCGTCGCAGGACACATCGAACGCGATCCCACCTGGGCTTCGCAGATTGTGGCGGCAGGACAAGAGCACCCCGAAGTCATCGACGCAGCGCTGCCCGAGGCCGAAATGCTGCGCAGGTTGCGGCCGATCCTCGTCGACGACGCACACAGACTGCCGCGCTGTTATGCCACCATCATCGACATCTCCAAGGGCCAACGGTACATCGCTGCGCCAATCATCTCCTGCCGCAACGTGATCGGCTTCGTTCACGCCGACGCGTTCTACCGGAAGCGCCGATTCGTCAACAGCGACATTCGCCTACTCGGACTGTTCGGTGAATACCTCGGGTCCACGATGTCACGCCTGATGATGCTCGACGAACTACGGGCGCTGCGCGTCCAGGCCGACGGCATCACATCCCGAATCACCGAACTGGAGCGCAGCTGGTCCGGTCGTACCTACCGCCGCCCGTCGCTGTTCCGCGGCGCGCTCGACGCAGCGGGACCACCCAGCCCGGGCCGGGCCACCGCGGCCAGCGTCCTGACCCGTCGAGAACTCGAGGTGCTCGGATTGGTCGCAAGCGGTGCCACCAATGCACGGATCGCGCGGGCACTGACCATCTCAGAGGGAACGGTCAAGGGCCACATGAAGCACATCTTCCGCAAGCTCGGTACCGCCAACCGTGCCGAGGCGGTGTCGTACTGGTTGCAGGTGTCTGCGTGACCAAGATGTCCGATCGGCAGGCAAACAGGCCCTTTTGGGGGGATGCCGGCACAGGTCGGCACCTTCGACACTGAAGGCCGACGCAACCGCGCGCACTGGAGGCACCATGCACATCGAGGGCATTCTTCCCGCCACCTCCGGACAACAAGCCCGACTATTGCGACATCGAGGTATCGAGCAAGTCGTTCTGGGCCCGTCCGGCCCTGGAGATGGACGAGGTGTTCGCCCAGCTCCGCGCCGAGCAGCCGGTGTCCTGGCAGCGTCCCATCGAAGGTGCCGTGGTGCCCGACCCCGACGATCCCGGCTTTTGGGCCGTCGTGCGACACGCCGACATCAAGCGGGTCAGCCACGACAACCAGACCTTCGTCTCCGGGCAGGGCGTGTTCTTCGACAGGCTGCCCCCATTGTTCCTGGAGATGGCGCTGTCCTTCCTCGCGATGGACCCACCGAGGCACGACCAGTTGCGCCGGCTGGTCAGCAAGGCCTTCACCCCGCGCCAGATCAGACGCATCGAGGACAAAATCGAGCTGGCGGCCAAGCAGATCATCGACGATATCGCGACCGATCCGTCGGGTGAGATCGAGTTCATGGATCGCTGCGCGAGCCTTCTGCCCGTACGGATGTTCTGTGAGATGTTCGGCGTACCAGAGCATCTCGAAGAAGCGACCGTCAAACACGTCATCGGTTCGGTGTCATGGGCCGACGAGGAGTATCTGGCTGGACGCAGCGCCGCCGAAGTGCAACTCGAGTCAATCGCCGGGTTGCACCAGGTGGCCAAGGAGATCATCGACCTGCGCCGCCGTGAACCCGGCGACGACATCATTTCCTCGATGACGCAGGCCGAGATCGACGGGCAGAAGCTGACGGACTTCGAAATCGCGTCGTTCTTCTGCCTGCTGTCCGGAGCGGCCACCGACACCACCAAGACCACCCTCGGCCACGCGGTACGGGCACTGTCGCTCTTCCCCGATCAGCGAACGTGGCTGCTCGACGACTTCGACGCACGCATCGGCACCGCCATCGAGGAGTTCATCCGCTGGGCGACACCGCTACTCACCTTCAGCCGCACCGCCGTCGTCGAAACCGAACTCGGTGGCCAGACGATCATGCCGGGCGACAAAGTGGTGATGATCTATCTGGCAGGCAATTTCGACGCCGACGCCTTCGACCGCCCCCGGGCATTCGATCTGTCCCGCTCCCCCAATCCTCATGTGAGCTTCGGCGGAGGCGGCATACACTACTGCCTGGGTGCCAACCTGGCCCGGTCGATGCTCCGGGCCGAAACACGGGAGTTGTTGATGCGCATACCCGAATTCGAGACCGGCGAGCCAGACCTGTTGGGTACCAACTTCATCCACGGCGTCAAACGCCTGCCGTTCCGGTTCACGCCGCAATGACCACCGGCATGTACCTGACGCAGGGCCTGCACCGGGCCGTGCGGGCCACGCCGCACGACACGATGACGATCTGCGCCGGGCGGGTCCGGACGTTCGCCGAGGTCGCCGACCGGGTGGCCCGACTGGCCGGCGCCCTTCACACACTCGGCGTCAGCACGGGTGACCGCGTCGGGATCCTGTCGCTGAACTCCGATCGCTATTCCGAGTATCTGCTCGCCACGCCGTGGGCCGGCGCCGTGCTGAACCCGATCAACATCCGCTGGAGCGCCGCCGAAATCGCCTACAGCCTGCGCGACTCCGACACCCGCGCCCTGCTGATCGATGACACGTTCCTCCCGTTGCTTCCCGAATTACGGTCGCAAGTCCCGGATTTGGCGCATGTCATTCACTGCGGTGACGGCGATGCGCCGGAGGGACTGCTGAGCTATGAGGAGCTGGTGGCGGCCAGCGACCCGGTGCCCGACGCGCACCGCTGCGGGTCGGATCTGGCGGGCCTGTTCTACACCGGCGGTACCAGCGGGCATCCGAAGGGCGTCATGCTGACCCACGACAACCTGATGACGTCGGCGCTGGGCTGCCTGGCGTCAGGGTTGTTCCTCACATCGGGCGGGCCGCTGCTGCACGCCGCGCCGATGTTCCATCTGGCGGATCTGGCGATCTGGACGGCGCAGGTCTGTCGGGGCGGTACGCATGTCTTCATCCCGGCATTCCGGCCTGACTGGGTGCTCGAAGCGATGCAGCAGCACCGGATCACCGATCTACTGCTGGTGCCGACGATGGTGCAGATGCTGGTCGACGATCCGGCCTTGTCCGCTTACGACAGCAGCAGTGTGCGGGCCGTGTTGTACGGCGGTTCGCCGATCTCGGCCGCGCTGTTGGAGCGGGCGGCGCAGCGGCTGCCGACGGCGGAGTTCGTGCAGGCTTACGGCATGACCGAGGTGTCGCCGGTCGCCACTTTGCTGGCGCCGGCCGACCACGCCGACCCGGTGCTGCGCCGCTCCGGTGGGCGCGCCGCCCCGCACTCGGAGGTACGCATCGTCGGAGAGGACGACACCGAGTTGCCGCGCGGCGAGGTCGGTGAGATCACCGTGCGGGGCGCACACGTGATGGCCGGCTACTGGAACAAGCCCGATGAGACCGCGGCCGCTCTGCGCGGCGGCTGGATGCATACCGGCGACGCCGGCTACATGGACGCGCGCGGCTACGTGTTCGTCGTCGACCGCATCAAGGACATGATCGTGTCCGGCGGAGAGAACGTGTACTCCGTCGAGGTGGAGAACGCGCTGGCCCGCCACCCCGCCGTGGCCACCTGCGCCGTCATCGGGGTGCCGGACGAACGCTGGGGAGAACGAGTGCACGCCGTCGTGGTTCTCACCAGCGGGGAGCAAGCGAGCGGTGACGAGCTCCGAGAGTTCTGCAAGACGCTCATCGGCGGGTACAAGATTCCCCGCAGCTTCGAGGTCGTCGACGCGCTGCCGGTGTCGGCGGCGGGCAAGGTGCTCAAGCGGGAACTGCGGGCCAAGTTTTGGACGGACTCGGACCGCTCGGTCAGCTGAGCATCAGCAGCGCGTCAGGTCCCGATCGACGATCTTGGGGCGCTTCGGCGCCTCTGGCCGCAGCTGGTCGAGAGCCAGCATCAGACCCCCGACCGCGCCGGACAGCTGCGCGACGACGAGCTCAGGCACCCCTCGGTGTACGGGCCGCTGACGACTGCTGATCTTCATGGCGTAGGGGGTACCCAGCGCTTGCAATTGCAAGCGTGATGGCCCACCACTACTTGGTCAGCGCGATGTACTTGGTGTCCAGGTACTCCTCGATGCCTTCGGTGCCGCCCTCGCGACCGAAGCCGGATTCCTTGACCCCGCCGAACGGCGCGGCCGGGTCGGAGATCACGCCGCGGTTGACGCCGACCATGCCCGACTCGATGGCCTCGGCCACCCGCAGTGCCCGGTCCAGCGACTCGGTGTAGATGTAGGACGCCAGTCCGTATTCGGTGGCATTGGCCGCGGCGACGCCGTCTTCCTCGGTGTCGAAGCCGATGATCGGCGCGACGGGTCCGAACACCTCCTCGGTGAGGATGCGGGCGTCGGCCGGGATGTCGGTGAGGACCGTGGCCGGGTAGAAGTTGCCGGGGCCGCCGGGCGCCTCACCGCCGAGCGCGACCGTCGCGCCCTTCTCCACGGCGTCGTTGACGAGTTCCTGAACCTTGGCCAGCTGCTTGGTGTTCACCAGCGGGCCGAGCTTGGCCGACGGGTCGAGCCCGTTGCCCAGATTGACCTCGGCCATCCGCTTGACGAACTTGTCGGTGAACTCGCCGATCACCGCGTTGGCGACGTGGATCCGGTTGGCCGCCGTGCACGCCTCACCGCCGTTGCGCATCTTGGCCAGCATGGCGCCGTCGACCGCCGCGTCGATGTCGGCGTCGTCGAAGACCACAAACGGCGCGTTACCGCCGAGCTCCATCGACGTGCGCAGCAGCTTGTCCGCCGACTGGGCCACCAGCGCCTTGCCGACGCCGGTGGAACCGGTGAAGGTCAGCTTGCGCAGCCGGCCGTCGTCGATCAGCGCCTTGGTGACATCACCGGGATGGCTGGTGGGAAGGATCGACAGCACACCCTCGGGCAGGCCGGCCTCGGCCATCAGCTTGGCCAGCAGCAGCATGGTCAGCGGCGTCTCCTGAGCCGGCTTGACGATCATCGTGCAGCCGGCCGCGAATGCGGGCCCGATCTTGCGGGTTCCCATGGCCAGCGGGAAGTTCCACGGCGTGATCGCGTAACAGGGGCCGACGGGTTGCTTTGTGACGATGATCCGTCCGGTGCCTGCCGGGGACGGCGTGTAGCGGCCGCCGATGCGGACCGCCTCCTCGGCGAACCAGCGGAAGAACTCCGCGCCGTACTTGACCTCGCCCATGGACTCGGCGACGACCTTGCCCATCTCCAGAGTCATCAGTGTCGCGAGATCGTCGGCGCGGTCGATGATCGTCTCGAACACCGAGCGCAGGATCTCACCGCGATCCCGGGCCGGGGTGGCCGCCCACTCGGCCTGGACCGCACACGCTGCGTCGAGCGCGGCGATGGCGTCCTCGGCCGTCGCGTCGGCGACCGTCGCGATGACCTTGTCGTTCGACGGGTCGAAGACCTCGAAGGTCGACGAGCCCTTGCGCTCTTCACCGCCAATCCACAATCCCGTGGGAACCGACGACAACAGCCGTTCAATGTCTGGGGTGCTCATACCTCCATCATGTACACCTTTGGACACCTCGTCACACTAGGGTCGAACGAATGACTGGAGACATTTCCGCAACCGGAGAATGGAACGCGCTGCGTCGCCACCACGACCAGATCGCCGGGAAGACGCTCCGCGAACTTTTCGACGAAGATCCTGACCGCGGCCGCGAGCTCACGCTGACCGTCGGCGACCTGTACATCGACTACAGCAAGCACCGCGTCACCCGGGAGACGCTGTCGCTGCTGGTCGATCTCGCCCGCGCCGCCAACCTCGAACAGCACCGCGATGCGATGCTGTCCGGCCAGCACATCAACACCTCCGAGGACCGTGCGGTGCTGCACACCGCGCTGCGATTGCCGCGCGACGCCGATCTGGAGGTCGACGGCCAGAACGTCATCGCCGACGTGCACGAGGTGCTCGACCGCATGGGCGACTTCACCGACCGGCTGCGCAGCGGCGAGTGGACCGGCGCCACCGGTGAGCGGATCAAGACCGTCGTCAACATCGGCATCGGTGGGTCGGACCTGGGCCCGGTGATGGTGTATCAGGCGTTGCGGCATTATGCCGATGCCGGCATCTCGGCACGGTTCGTCTCCAACGTGGACCCGGCCGACCTGGTTGCCAAGCTCGACGGACTCGAGCCCGCCACAACGCTTTTCATCGTCGCGTCGAAGACGTTCTCGACGCTGGAGACCTTGACCAACGCGACGGCAGCGCGCCGCTGGCTCACCGACGAGCTCGGTGATGCCGCGGTATCGAAACACTTCGTGGCCGTGTCGACGAACTCCAAGCTCGTCGACAGCTTCGGTATCAACACCGCCAACATGTTCGGCTTCTGGGACTGGGTGGGTGGCCGCTACTCGGTGGATTCGGCGATCGGCCTGTCGGTGATGGCGGTGATCGGCAAGGAGGCGTTCGCCGATTTCCTGTCCGGCTTCCACATCATCGATCGCCATTTCGCCACTGCGCCTTTGGAATCCAATGCACCGGCCCTGCTGGGGTTGATCGGCCTGTGGTATTCCGACTTCTTCGGCGCTGAGACGCGCGCGGTGCTGCCGTACTCCAACGACCTGTCCCGGTTCGCGGCGTACCTGCAGCAGCTGACGATGGAGTCCAACGGCAAGTCGGTGAAGGCCGACGGTTCCCCCGTTACCACCCCGACCGGTGAAATCTTCTGGGGTGAACCGGGAACCAACGGTCAGCACGCGTTCTACCAACTGCTGCACCAGGGCACCCGGCTGGTGCCCGCCGACTTCATCGGCTTCTCCCAGCCCACCGACGACCTGCCGACCGCCGACGGCTCGGGCAGCATGCACGACTTGCTGATGAGCAACTTCTTCGCCCAGACCCAGGTGCTGGCGTTCGGCAAGACGGCCGAGGAGATTGCCGCCGAGGGAACCCCGGCAAACGTGGTGCCGCACAAGGTGATGCCGGGCAACCGGCCCAGCACGTCGATCCTGGCGAACCGGCTGACGCCGTCGGTGGTAGGCCAGCTGATCGCGCTCTACGAGCATCAGGTGTTCACCGAAGGCGTGGTCTGGGGTATCGACTCGTTCGACCAGTGGGGTGTCGAGCTGGGCAAGACACAGGCCAAGGCCCTGCTCGGAGTGATCACCAGTGACGGCTCCCCGGCCGAGCAGAGCGACAGCTCGACCGATGAGCTGGTGCGGCGGTATCGGGCTGAAAGGGGCCGGACCCGCTAGGCGAACAGCTTGGTGAACCGCGTCGGCACGATCTTCATCAGCGCCACCAACGGAATCCACGGCCACGCCGGCACGATCGCCCGCCCGGACTCGCGTTCGATGGCGGCGACGATCTGCCGCACACCGGTGTCGGTGTCGACCATCAGCATCGTCGTCTTCGATTTGGCGGTCATCTCCGACTCGATGTAGCCGGGTTCGATGACGCTGACTGTGATTGGGCCCGAGGCATATTCGGCCCGCAACGACTCGCCCAGTGAGGTCAGCCCCGCCTTGCTCGCCGCGTAGGCGGCCTTGATCCCGGGCACGCCTCGGTTGCCCATCACACTCGAGATCAGCACCAGGTGCCCGGAGCCCGCCCCGGCGAACATCTCCAGTGCGGTTTCGATCTGCACGAGCGCCGAGACCAGATTGGTCTCGATGGTGGCTTTGTTGGCCCACAACTTGCCCGAGCCGAGCGGCGCGCCCTTCCCGATTCCGGCGTTGACGATGACCCGGTCGATCCCGCCGAGTTGATCAGACAGTTCGGCGAAGACCTTGGGCACCTGATCGTGGTCGTTGACGTCGAGAGCGGCGACGGCGACCGTGATATTCGGGTGTCGTTGCGCCAGTTCGGCCTTCAGTTCGTCGAGCCGGTCGACGCGGCGTGCGCACAGCGCCAGGTCACGTCCTTGGGCCGCGAACGCTCGGGCCATCCCGGCCCCGAGTCCGGAACTGGCACCGGTGATGAGGATTCTCTGCCGAGTCACCGGCGCAGTTTAGCTACTTCAGCAGCTTCGACATCCGCCGGTCGGCCAGCACCTTGCCGCCGGTCTGACAGGTCGGGCAGTACTGAAACGATTTGTCGGCGAACGACACCTCGCGCACGGTGTCACCGCACACCGGACAGGGCAACCCGGTACGGGCATGCACCCGTAGTCCAGATCGCTTCTCGCCCTTCAGCGTTGCCGCCTGCTGACCCACCGACCGTTGCACAGCATCGGTCAGCACCGTGATCATCGCGTCATGCAGGGCGCCCAGTTGCGCGGCGGTGAGCTTGTTGGCCGTCGCGAACGGCGACAGCTTGGCGACATGCAGGATTTCGTCGCTGTAGGCGTTGCCGATTCCGGCGATGACCTTCTGGTCGGTGAGCACCGTCTTGATCCGCCCGCTGTGCGGTTTGAGGATCTCCGCCAACTGCTCCTGGCCGATCTCCAACGCATCGGGGCCCAGCGTTGCGATGCCCGGTACCTTGGCCGGGTCGTCGACGATCCAGACGGCGAGCCGCTTCTGGGTGCCGGCCTCGGTCAGGTCGAAACCGGCTGCTTCACCGGGCGTTCCGAGGTGCACGCGCAGGGCGATCGGGCCCTTGCCCGGCTTGAGCGGCGCGGCGGCGAGCTTGTCGCTCCACTTCAGCCAGCCGGCCCTGGACAGATGGGTGATCAACCACAGGCCGCCGGCCTGCATACCGAGGTACTTGCCCCAGCGGGCCGCGCCCGTCACAGGCTGTCCGTGCAGCGCGGTCGGCGGCGGGTCGAACGTCTTCAGCACCGACAGCGCCGCGATGTCGACGCGCCCGACCGTCTGGCCGACCGCATGCCGGCGCAGATGATCGGCCAAGGCCTCGACTTCCGGCAGTTCAGGCATACGTCCAGGTTAGCGGCGCTCGGCGTCACGCAGCGGCAGCGAGAACAGCCAGCCGACGATCGACAGCACGATCGCCGCCCAGATCGCGGTCCACCAGAACTGGTCGATCTGCAGTCCCCAATGAGTGGTGTGCTCGGTGATCCACGCGGTGATCCACAACATCAGCGCATTGATCACCACGTGAATCAGGCCGAGCGTCAGGATGTAGAGCGGGATCGACACGAACTGCACGATCGGCTTGACGATTGCGTTCACCACCCCGAACACGATCGCGACGACCAGAACGATGCCGACCCGCTGCAGCGTGGTGTCACCGCCCACGAAGGTGATGCCGGGCACGATCAGCGTCACCACCCACAGCGCCAGCCCGGTCACCGCGGCACGAAGCAGGAACGGTCCCATGCGGGGATCTTCCCAGATCAGGCCCGCAAGAGATAGATGTCCATGATCCAGCCGTGTTGCGCGCGGGCTTCGGCCCTCAGCTTCGCCATGCGCTCACCGACGTCGCCGACGGTGCCCGCCATCAACAGTTCGTCGGGCGTGCCGAGGTAGGCGCCCCACCAGATGCGGGTCTGCGGCGGGCATCCGAGAAACGCGCAGTCACCGTCGAGCATCACCACCGCCGAACCGGTCAGGCCCGTGGTGCGCAGCTGACGTCCGGTGGTGATCAACACGGGTTCGCCCACGTCGTTGAGCGGGATGCGATGCCGGGCGGTCAGCGCCTGAATCGCGGTGATGCCGGGGATGACGTCGTAGTCGACCTCGACGTGTCGGGCGACCTCGTCGAGGATTCGCAGGGTGCTGTCGTAGAGCGACGGGTCTCCCCACGCCAAAAAGGCGCCGACCCCATCCGGGCCGAGCTCGGTTTCGATCGCCTTGGCCCACAACTGGGCGCGGGCATGATGCCAGTCGGCGACGGCCTGGGTGTAGTCGCCGTCGGCCGCGCGTTTCGGGTCGGGTAATTCGACGAAGCGGTAGCCCGGCTCGGTGATGAAGCGCTGGCATATCTCCCGCCGCAACGCGACGAGGTCGCTTTTCGCCTCGCCCTTGTCCATCGCGAAGAACACCTCGGTGTCGTTGAGCGCACGAATCGCCTGCGATGTCACGTAGTCGGGGTCGCCGGCTCCGATGCCGATGACGTGGATGGTGCGCACCGGGGCAGCCTAACGAAAGCGCCGCAACGCCGTCGGGACCAGGAGTATCACCGCGAAACACGCCCCGGCGATGCCGGAGATCAGCAGCGGCAGGCGGCCGTCGCCGCCCCACAGCAGCCCGGCCCACAGCCCGGCGGCCAGCACCGCGAAACCGCTTGCGCCCTGGAACACGCCCTGCGCGGTGGCCTGCCGGTCGCCGCCGACGAGCGAGGAGATCCACGCCTTTCCGACGCCGTCGGTGCACGCGGTGAACATTCCGTAGGCCGCGATCAGCAACCAGGCCGCCAGCGGATCGGTGGTCATCCCGAGGCCGATGTAGCCGACGGCGAAGAAGATCAGGCCGAAGCCGAACACCACCGAACGCGGTAACCGGTCGGCCAGTACACCGGCCGGGAAACTGCCCAGCGCATACACCAGGTTGTATCCGACGTAGGCGAGGATCACCTCGACGACGCCGAAGCCGATCTCGTTGAGCCGCAACAGCAATAGCGCGTCGGGAAAGTTGACGATACCGAAGCCGACCAACACCGCGGTCACCCGCCAGTATCGCCGGGGCAGCTCCCGCACGCCGCGGAAGATCGGCTGACGCTTCGCACTTGGGACAGCCCGGCGCGGCTCACGCACCAAGACCACCAGCAGCACGGACAGCACCGCGGGGACGATCGCGATGTAGAGCAGCGGGGCGATGTGATGATCCAGCAGCTCGTAACCGATTAGCCCGAGCAGGGGACCCACCACCGCGCCGAGAGTGTCCATGGTTCGGTGGAAGCCGAAAACCCTGCCACGCAAGGACTTATCGACACCGTCGACCAACAGCGCGTCACGCGGTGCGCCACGGATCCCCTTGCCAAGCCGATCGACCACCCGCCCGGCCAGCACACCGGGCCACGCCGCCGCGACGGCGATGATGATTTTGCCCAGCGCGGCCATCCCGTATCCCGTTGCGATCAAGGGGCGTTTGCTGAACCGGTCACCCAGCGGGCCGACCGCGAGCTTGGTCAGAGACGCCGCCCCCTCGGCGGCCCCTTCGATCGCCCCGACGACCGAGGCGGGTGCGCCCAGTACCGCGGTCAGGTAGATGGGCAGTAACGGATACAGCAGCTCGCTGGCGGCGTCCTGAAGGAACGACACCGCCGAGAGCACCCGGACATTGCGGGTCAGCCAGGACGCCATTTGAGCGCGATTATCTACCACGGCCCCGGTAGCATTCGCCCCGTGTCGACGTTCAACGGTCTACCGGCCCACGTGCTGTTCGTCCATTTCATTGTGGCGCTGGCGCCGCTGACGGCTCTATTGGCGATCTTGTGCGCGGTGTGGCCCGCGGCCCGCCAGCGTCTGGTGTGGCTGGTGTTGGCGCTGTCGCTGGTCGTCACGGTGCTGACGCCGCTGACTACTGAGGCCGGCGAGTGGCTGGAGGACAAGGTCGGCCGGTCGCCGCTGATCGAGGCGCACGCGGAGATCGGCGACACCATGCTCTTCTTCTCGCTGGCGCTGCTCGTCGGGGCGGTTCTGCTGGCGGTCATCCATGTCAGTGCCGCCCGCGGGCGGGCGGTGTCCAGCGTCCTGGCGGCCGTCGTCGCGGTGTTCGTGGTGGTGGCCGGCGTCGCGACGATCGTCCAGGTTTACCGCATCGGTGACTCAGGGGCGAAGGCCACCTGGAGCCAAATCGCTTGAGTCACACCGGGTTCTTATGGGTCACCGCCCGGTAGCCGCGGGCGCCGGCGCGGTCTACCGCGGCGCGGACGACGCCGAACACCAGACCCTGTAGGGCCGCCGCAAGCAACGCCTCGCGGCCGGATCTGTTGAGATCCTTGGGATCCGGCGGGGCCTCGTTCGAGTCGCCGATTCGCTTCCACACCTGGGTGAACAGCGCACCGGCCAGCAGACCACCCGCCACGCTGGTGCCGATCGACAGAGGCAAATACATCGCTTTCGAGATCGCGCTCATCGCCGCTCCTTTCTATTCACGGCAATGCTTCCCGGTGACCGGCGGCGTCAAACCCTCCTCAGCCGTGCAGGGTGACGCTCGGCGACTCCCCGAATTCCGCGCGATACACCTGGCTGAACCGCCCAGTGTGGGCGAAGCCCCAGCGAGTGGCAATCGCCGACACGGTGTCGTGGGTTGGGTCAGCGGCCAACAGATCTCGGTGCGCGCGCTCCAGGCGAACCCGGCGCAGGTAGGCCATCGGGGTGGTGTCGAGGTGTCGGCGGAACATGTACTGCACGGCTCTGGGCGTGACGTTGATCGCCGCGGCGATATCGCTCATCGAAATGTCCCGTGCGCAATTGTCGTGGATGTAATCGATCGCTTGGCGCACCAGCGGCGCGGAGACCTGGGGCTGCTCGACGGGCTGGGCGTCGGCGTAGGTGTTCGGGAAAACATGAAGGAGCGTCGACGCCAAGAGCGAGACGGCACCGCCCACCACCAACGCGGCATCCTCCGGACAGCGGACGCCGGTCAGGGTCGACGTCACGTAGCCGACGGTCGTCTCCCATTGCGCAGCCGCGGCGGGCGAGCGGGGGCGCGCGGAGGTGAAGCGGACCGCGGACCCACCGTCGGCCGCGAGGTCCCCCGTGATCCGCAGCAGTGCCTCCGGCACGAGTGCCGCCACTGACAGCTCGGCATCTTCGGTCTGCGCCCAGCACGGCCGACCCGGGCGCACGGCGAGCACCACGTCGCCGGCCGCGCACTGCTCAGCCCGGGCGTTGGTACCGATCCGCGCATTGCCGGCCTTGACCTGGGTGACGAGATAACACGGCCACTCGCCGGTCTCGAACTCCAGAGCACTCGGCAACTCCGCGTCGGTGACGCTGACGTCCCCGATCTCCATCCGAGACAGGCGGATGGGGTGGTCAGGATCGAGACCGTCGATGCGACCGTCGGCACCCCAGGCGCTCTTGAAGAACGCGGCGGCCGCGTCCGGATCGGCGGTCATACAGGTGGTGTGGTGCGGAAGCACCGGAGTGAGAGCTGTGATTGTTCGTCCTGACTTCGAACGGCGGCCCAAGCCACCGAGGCGAAACGCGCAGAAGCACGGCTGCGGCGTTCGTCATGAGGTCGTGCGGCTCGAGCGTTGTTCTCAGCTCTGTGGCAACACTACCCCGCGGCAGGTGAAAGCGATGGCAACAAGCCGGTTGTCTGTCCCTTCATCGGGTAGTGCTCTACCTATGCGTGAGCAGCCCCAGGTTTCTCGCCCCCCGCCGGGGGCGGTGGCTGTCGGCGCGTCGGCCGGTGGAGTCGAAGCACTGGTCCAGTTCGCCGGCGGTCTTCCCGATGACCTGCCGTACCCGGTGCTGGTCGCGCTGCACATGCCGGCCGGCGCCCCGAGCGTGCTGGCCCACATCATCGACCGGGCCGGCCCGCTGCCGGCAACGGCCGCTGTCGATGGCGAAGAGCTTGAACCGGGACACATTTACGTCGCGGTGCCGAATCGCCATCTGATGGTTCACCAGAATCGGGTGGTCGTCTCCCAGGGCCCGTCGGAGAGCGGCCACCGCCCGGCCATCAATGCGCTGTTCCGATCGGTCGCGGTGAGTTGCGAGCGACGCGCCGTCGGCATCCTGATGTCGGGGGTTCTCGACGACGGGGTGCGCGGCCTGTCGGCCATTCGTTCGCGGGGCGGAACCACTCTGGTGCAGCATCCCGACGACGCCTTGTTCGCGGATATGCCGTGCCACGCCTTGGAGGCCGAAGTCGTTGACGCCGAAGCCCGCGCGGTCGAGTTCGGACGGGTGTTGACTGAATTGGCGGCGCGGGAGCTGACCGAGGAGGCGGGGATGAAGCCGGATCGACGCATGGAACTGGAGAACCGCATCGCGATGGGACCCCGTTTCTCGACCACCCTGGATTCCGAGCGCCTCGGCCCCCCGTCGGGCTACACCTGTCCGGACTGCAATGGGTCGTTGATGGCGGTCGACGGAGGCGACTACCGATGCCGCGTCGGCCACGCCTGGACCGCGGATGCGCTCCTGCGGGCTCGCGACGACGAAATCGAGCGGGCCTTGTGGACTGCGATACGTAGTCTGGAGGAGAAGGCGAAGCTGTCTCGGACGTTGGCCGACCGGATCGGCGCCACCAGCCTGGGCGAACTGCACGCCGCAGCGGCGGAGGAGGCTGAACGCGCAATGACTCTCCTCAGCGAGCATCTCGCGAAAGCCATCCCACCTCTCGGCAGCCACCATGACGAGTGAGTACATGCACAGCCAGGTCGACGTCATCGACGACACGACCCTTCTGACTGTCCGGGGCATACTCGACAGCGTCAGTTACCGCCCGCTGCGCGACCTCATAGTGAAGGCCGCGATCGACGAGCCCCGGGCGCTCATCGTCGACATCACCGAGCTGATCGTGCCTGCTGAAAGTGCGCTGGCGGTGTTCACCAGCGCACGCTGGCACATCGCTCGCTGGCCTGACGTTCCCCTGCTACTGGTGTGCGGCACCACAATGCGCCGTAATGCCTTGCGGCGCAACGGTATCACGCGCTACGTGCCAGTCTACGCAACGTTGCAGGAGGCGACCGCAATCGCCGCACATCGGGCGGTCCCCGGCCGCAAGCGAGCACGCGTCGAACTCGCCCCGGTCCAGGGCAGCATCGCTCAGCCGCGCCAGTTCGTCACCGATGTGATGGCCGACTGGTCACGACCGGAGCTGACGCCGGCAGCCAAGGTGGTCGTCACCGCCCTGGTCGAGAACGCGTTGCGGTTCGCCGGTGGGGCGACCGCGCTGCGACTGGAAGCTACCGACGACGAAGTCACGATAGTCGTCGAGGACAACAGCGTGATCCCCGCCAGTTTTCGGGAGAATGCGCTCGGGGCGCAGGAGTTGTCGAGCCTGAAGATCGTCGACGCAGTCTCCCGCGCCTGGGGTTGCAGCCAGACCACGGACGGCAAGGCGGTCTGGTGCGTCATCGGTCCCGAGAACACGTTGTGACGAGGGTAGTGTTCACATCCGCGGGCTAGCGACACCGGCGGATGGATGGACATGGTCGAGCAGACAGACGAGGCTTTCGAAAGCCTTCTGGTGTATCTGCGTGACTCGCGCGGATTCGACTTCACCGGATACAAACGCACGTCGCTGATGCGCCGCGTGCGTCACCGGATGGCGCAGATCGGCTGCGAGACGTTCGAGAATTATCTCGACGTGCTGCAAGCCCAACCGGCTGAATTCGCCGCGCTGTTCAACACGATCCTGATCAACGTCACGACGTTCTTCCGCGACATCGAGGCCTGGGATGTCATCCGCGATGACGTCATTCCCCGGATCCTCGCCGAACGGGCGCCGGGCGAGTCCATCCGGATCTGGAGTGCGGGCTGTGCGTCGGGCCAGGAGGCCTACACCCTGGCGATGCTGTTGGCCGAAGCGCTCGGCCAAGATGACTTCCGGCAGCGCGTCAAGATTTACGCCACCGACGTCGACGAAGATGCGTTGACCGAGGCGCGCGCCGCCACCTATGACGCCAAGGCGGTCGAATCGGTGCCGCCGGAGCTGCTGACCAAGTACTTCGATCAGGTCAACGGACGCTACGTCTTTCGCAAGGATCTCCGCAGGGCGGTGATCTTCGGTCGCAACGACCTGGTGAAGGATGCCCCGATCTCGCGGGTCGACCTCCTGGTGTGCCGCAACGCTCTGATGTATCTGAACGCCGATACGCAGCGAAACGTGTTGAGCCGCTTGCACTTTGCCCTGGCACCCAACGGCACTCTGTTTCTCGGCCACGCCGAGATGCTGCTGAGCCATACCGACCGCTTCGTCCCGCAAGATATGAAGAACCGGATCTTCCGCAAGGTTCTCGGCAACTACGTCCCCCGCGATCCGGTCGACCCACCGTCGGCGGCGCCCGACCGGCACGGTGAGCTCAACGGGCTGGCCCCCATTCGCGAACTGGCGTTCCGTGCCAGTCCGGTCGCTCAGCTGGTGGTGACCGGTGAGGACACGGTGGCGATGATCAACCAGCAGGCGGAGACGACCTTCGGGCTGTCCAACCGGGACATCGGCCGGCTGCTGCGCGATCTGGAGATCTCTTACCGGCCAGTGGAATTGCGGGCCTACATCGAGCAGGCGAAGGTCGAGCGGCGCTCGGCGCGGATTCAGGACGTCCAGTATCTGCGGCCGGGCAGCGACCCGGTGTGGTTCGAGATTCACATCAACCCGCTGGTCGACACCGACAACGGGCTACTCGGCGTGTCGATCGTTTTCTTCGACATCACGTCCACCCGGGCACTGCTGGACAAACTGGTGGACAGCAACCGGCAACTCGAGGCTGCTTACGGCGAATTGCAGTCCACCAATGAGGAATTGGAGACCACCAACGAAGAACTGCAGTCCACGGTGGAGGAGCTGGAAACCACCAACGAGGAACTGCAGTCGACCAACGAAGAGCTCGAAACGATGAACGAGGAGCTGCAGTCGACCAACGACGAACTCCACACGATCAATGACACGCTGCGCGAGCGGAGTGCCGAGCTCGACGAGGCGCGGACGTTCCTCGGATCGCTAGTCGACTCGGTGGCCCGTGGAATGGTGGTGGTGGACCGGGAGATGCGTGTAGTCGTGTGGAACCGCGATTGTGAGGAGATGTGGGGGTTGCGGTCCGACGAGACCGTCGGCGCCTCCCTCACCTCACTGGACATCGGCCTGCCGATGGAGAGCATCCGCCCCTTGATCGGCAACGCGTTCGTCGACGCCGCCGGAGGCGAGGTGGTGGTGGATGCGGTCAACCGGCGCGGCAAGCACACCAGTGTCCGGGTCACCTGTTCGGCCTTCCGGTCAGCCGAAGGGTCGGTGACCGGCGCGCTGCTGTTTATGGAGCCTCGCGCCTAGCGTCCTTATCCGCGGCCTCAATGTCCTGCTCGGCGGCGGCTTGATGAATTTCGGCCTCTTCCCGATGCCACGCCGCCGCATCCTGATGCTTGTCGCCATGACCGTCACCAGCAAGAATGGCCGCTTGCTCATGCGCGGCGGCAGCACGCAGGTGCAGGTCGCGCGCTTCGACGTGGCGGGCCGCGGCCGACTCATGCGCGACATGCGCCCTTTTTAACGCTTCCTCGGCGCGCAACTGCGCAGTGGCGACCGAATGCTCGTTCGCGGGTATCCCGCGGGACAGCTCGTCGCGCCGTTCCTTCAGTTCCTCGACTCGACGACCTGCTTCCCTGGCCCGATCGCCCGGCGAGTGCATGGGCCGCTCGGCAGCAGGGGCGTTCACGGGTGCCGACGTTCGGCTTCGACCAACTGTCTGGCCACGTCGACGACGGGAGTGTTGGTGCTTTGGGAAAGACGTTTGAGCAACTCGAACGCCTGCACCGCGTCGATGCCGAAGCGTTCCATGATCATGCCTTTGGCCTGCCCGATGAGGTCGCGGCTGGCCAACGCACTGCGAAATTCGCGGTCCCGCCGCAACATTCGCCAGGCCAGGGCACCGTGAGTCGCATAGATGACGCCGATCTCGACCGCGGCATCGTCGAAAGCGTCTGGCTGCTCGGCGTAGAAGTTGAGCGCGCCCATCGTCTTGTGGTCGGCGAACATCTGGAAGGACAACATCGATCGGATCGGTGTGCGGGCCACCGCGCCGAGTCGGTAGTGCGGCCAGCGGTAGTCGGTGGTCAGATCACGAACCCTGATCACGCTCTGCTCCCACGCGGCGGATAAACAGGGGCCCTGACGGTGCTGATGCTGCAGCTCGTCGAGTAACCGCGCGTAGTAATGCGTGGTCGATGCGCTCGTCACGGTGCCGTCACGATGAGCGATGGTGATGCCCGCGTAGTCCGCGCCGGGCATCGCTTTCAGCGCGGCATCGGTCAACTCATCGAGTGAGAGCTCGCCCTCGGCTTCCTCGCTGCCCCGCAACGACCGCATCGAGTCGGCGAGCGTCGCCAACTCCGCTTCTGATTCCCTCGCCCAACCCATCGTTCGTCCCTAGACAGTCGGTCCCCGAACCCGAATCTGACGTGATCCTTACATGATGCAGCCGTTTATTCAGGTCGACAACCCGCAACCGGGACCCGGGAAGTAGAACACGTTCTACTATCGCGGCATGCGATTCACCTACGCCGAGGCGATGACCGATCCGACGTTCTACATCCCGCTCGCTCAGGCCGCCGAGGCGGCGGGTTATCACGCGATGACGATTCCCGACAGCGTGGCCTATCCGTTCGAGTCGGACTCCACGTATCCGTATACACCGGATGGCAATCGAGAGTTTCTGGACGGCAAGGCCTTCATCGAGACGTTCGTGATCACCGCGGCACTCGGCGCGGTGACCGAACGGCTGCATTTCAACTTCTTCGTCCTCAAGCTGCCGATCCGGCCGCCGGCCCTGGTGGCCAAACAGGCCGGCTCGCTGGCTGCGCTGATCGGCAACCGTGTCGGCCTCGGCGTCGGGACCAGCCCCTGGCCGGAGGACTACGAGCTGATGGGCGTGCCGTTCGCCAAGCGCGGCAAGCGCATGGACGAGTGCATCGACATCATCCGCGGCCTCACCAGCGGCGACTACTTCGAATACCACGGCGAGTTCTACGACATCCCCAAGACCAAGATGACCCCGGCGCCGACCGAGCCGCTGCCGATCCTGATCGGCGGACATGCCGACGCGGCATTGCGGCGGGCGGCCCGCAACGACGGGTGGATGCACGGCGGTGGCACCGAAGATCTCGACGAGCTGTTGGCGAAGCTGAACCGCTTCCGCGAAGAGGAAGGGACGGCGGACAAGGACTTCCAGATCCATGTCATCTCGGCTGACGCCTTCACCGTCGACGGCGTCAAACGTCTGGAGGACAAGGGCGTCACCGACGTGATCGTCGGGTTCCGGATCCCCTACATCAAGGGCCCCGACACCGAGCCGATGGACGCCAAGATCCGCAACCTCGAGTGGTTCGCCGAGAACGTTATCGCCAAAGTCTAACCGTCACAGCGGATCCCACTTCGGCGCACGCTTCTCGCGGTGGGCCATCGCGGCCTCCCGCGGATTGTTGGTGAACCCGGTCAGGATCTGTGTCCGGTTCTCGATCTCCTTGGCGTGCCGCAGACTCGGCGCATCCAGGGCCGCATTGAGACCGGTCTTGGTCTGCCAGACCCCGAATGCATTGTTCGCGGCGATGCTGCGCGCCATCGTCAGGGCGGCGCCGGCGAGGTCGTCCTCGGACACCACCTCGTGCACAAGCCCGATCCGGTACGCCTCGGCCGCGTCGATGATCCGTCCGGTCAGCATCATCTCGCGGGCCGCGCCCGCCCCGACGATCTTCGGCAGCAGATAGCTGGTGCCCATGTCGAGCGATGAGAACCCAGCCTTGATGAACACCGAACCGAAGCGTGCGGATTGCGAAGCGATTCGGATATCGCAGTGCAGCGCGTAGGCCAGTCCCCCGCCGACGGCCACCCCATTGACCGCCGCGACCACCGGTATCGGCAGTTCATAGAGCCGGGTCAGCTGGTCGGCCAGCCGCACCTGCGCGTCATAGGTCGTCTTGAACTGCGCGGCGGCCGGCTCGGTCCACGGTTCGCCGGTACCGCTGAGGTCGGCGCCCGCGCAGAAGCCGCGTCCCGCGCCGGTCAGGACGGCGACCCGGTACTTCCACGAGCTCAGCTCGTCGAGGGCGTCGTCCACGCCGTCCATCAGGGCGCCGTCGATCGCATTGAGCAGGTTCGGCCGGTTCAACGTGACGTGGGCGATCCCGTCTTCGACCTCTTCAAATTCCACCGCAGCCATGTGCTGCAGGTTAGCGGTGGCCATCCATCGGGTATAGGCCGCCCATGGCTACCGTTGACGTATCCGTGCCCTCCGATGTGGCGCCGCACCAGGCCTGGAAACTCGCCTCGGATCTCAACCGGTTCGACGAGTGGATGACGATCTTCGCCGGCTGGCGCGGTCCGGTGCCGGAAACGATCGCGGAGGGCACCGAGGTGTCGTCGCTGATCAAGGTCAAAGGCTTCCGCAACACCATTCACTGGCGGGTGACCAGATACGACGAGCCGCACACGATCGAGCTGACCGGAACCGGCTGGCCCGCCGTCAAGATCTGCATCACGATGAACGTCACCGATGCTGATGGCCGCACCTGCTTTCACCTGATCTCCGACATCTCCGGCGGGGTCCTCAACGGACCGATCGGACGGCTGGTGGCCAAAGTGCTGGAGTCTGATGTGCGCAAATCGGTGTCGAATCTGGCCGCGCTGGCCTAACGGCGTGCCGCTCGGCGCAGATGCCGGTGCGTTCGGCGACAAACCACTGATAGGTGACGGCTGCGTCACATGATCGCGCTACCGTGCTTACACCCAATGACGGGAGGAAGCCGGGATGGGCGAGTACCGCCAACTGTTCGACGCCAGCGTCGCTGACCCCTGCGCGTTCTGGGCGCAGGCCGCCCGCGCGGTTACGTGGACTCGCGCACCGCGGCGGATTCTCGACGACAGTCACCCGCCGTTCTACCGATGGTTTCCCGACGGTGAGCTGAACACGTGCGCGAACGCGCTCGACCGACACATCGAGGCGCGCGGCGACCAGGCCGCGCTGATCTACGACTCGCCGGTCACCGGCACTCAGCGGGTGTACACCTACCGCGAATTACTCGACGCGACAGCGCGATTCGCCGGTGTGTTGCGTGACTTGGGCGTCGGCAAGGGCGACCGTGTGGTGCTCTACATGCCGATGATCCCCGAGGCGGTGATCGCGATGCTGGCCTGTGCCCGCTTGGGCGCGGTGCACTCGGTGGTGTTCGGCGGATTCGCCGCGCATGAGCTCGCTACCCGCATCGACGACGCGCAGCCCGTCGCGATCGTGTCGGCGTCGTGCGGTATCGAGCCGACCCGGGTGGTGGATTACAAGCCAATGCTCGACCATGCGCTGGGGCTGGCGTCGCACAAGCCCGCGGCGTGCGTGATCGTGCAGCGCGACAAGCACACCTGCGATCTGGTGTCCGGGCGCGATATCGACTGGACCTCCGCGATGGCGTCGGCCGAGCCCGTAGACCCGGTTCCGGTGGCTGCGACCGATCCGCTGTATGTGCTCTACACGTCCGGCACGACGGGTAAGCCCAAGGGCATCGTGCGCGACAACGGTGGCCACGCCGTCGCGCTGCTGTGGAGCATGCGACACATCTACGACATCGACGCCGGCGACGTGTTCTGGGCGGCCTCCGATGTCGGGTGGGTGGTCGGCCATTCCTACATCGTCTACGGACCGCTGCTGGCGGGCGCGACGACCGTGCTGTACGAGGGAAAGCCCATCGGCACACCGGATCCCGGCGCATTCTGGCGCGTCGTCGCCGAGCACGGGGTGAAGGCGTTGTTCACCGCACCGACGGCGATCCGGGCGATCCGCAAGGAGGACCCGCAAGCCTCGCATGCCGATCGCTACGACCTGTCGGGTCTGAAGTATCTGTTCCAGGCCGGGGAGCGGCTCGATCCCGACACCTACGCGTGGGCAACGGAGAAACTCGGCGTGCCTGTTGTGGACCACTGGTGGCAGACCGAGACCGGGTGGGCGATCGCGGCGAATCCGATGGGCGTGCAACATCTTCCGCTGAAGGCCGGCTCGCCGACGGTCCCGATGCCGGGTTACGACGTGCGAATCCTGCGGGTGGATGGTTCGCAGTGCGAGCCGAACGAGGAAGGTGCGATCTGCATCAGCCTGCCGCTGCCGCCGGGCACGCTTCCGACGCTCTGGGGTGACGATGCGCGCTACGAGGCGTCCTACCTGTGCGAGCACCCCGGCTATTACCTGACCGGCGACGGGGGCTACCTCGACGAGGACGGCTATCTGTTCGTGATGGGCCGCATCGATGACGTGATCAACGTTGCGGGACACCGATTGTCGACGGGATCGATCGAAGCGGTACTGGCCGCGCACCCCGCGGTGGCCGAATGCGCGGTGATCGGGGTGGCCGATGAAATCAAGGGCCAGGTGCCGCGCGGTTTCGTGGTGTTGAAGGCCGGGGCGTCGGCCGAGGGGCTGGCCGAGGAGTTGGTGGCCGCCGTGCGCGAGGAGATCGGTGCGGTGGCGTGCTTCCGGTTGGTCGATGTCGTGCCGGCGCTGCCGAAGACCCGGTCCGGCAAGATCCTGCGTAAGACGATGCGCGGCATCGCGCACGGCAAGGACGAGCCGGTGCCGTCCACCATCGAGGATCCGACCGTGCTGGAGACGTTGAAGCCGATCCTTCAGGGGCCATGACCGTCACGATCGACGAGATCCACATCGGCGATCCGGCCTCGGTGTGGCGGGACGCCGGGTTCAGCGTCGACGACGACTCGGTGTGTCGCATCGGCGACGTCCGGGTGCGACTGGGCATGGGTGGCACCGGGATTGTGGGCTGGACGTTGCGGGGTGCGGCCTCGCAGGGCGAGCTGGACGGCATTCCGACGGTGCCGTCCGATGCTGAGGTCGCTGCGCCCGCCACGCATCCGAACGGGGTGACGTCGATCGATCACGTCGTGCTGTTGTCCCCCAACCTCGCCCGCACCGTTGCCGCACTGGGTGCGATCGGGCTGCAGCCGCGCCGGGAACGGGATGCCGAACTCGGCGGACAACCGATGCGGCAGGTCTTCTTCCGGCTGGGCCCGGTGATCCTCGAGGTCGTCGGGTCACCGTCGGCAGCCGGCGACGGACCGTCGTCGCTGTGGGGAATCACCTATGTCGTCGCCGACATCGACGCGACGGCGGCGTTCTTCGGCGACCGGACGCTGCCGGTGAAAGACGCCGTGCAGCCGGGGCGCCGGATCACCACACTGCGGCATCGAGATCTGGGCATGTCGGTCCGCACGGCGATGATTTCGCCGCCTATTCTCGGCGCATGAGCGCTGAGGTCAGCGAAATTGTTGTCATCCACACCGACGGCGGCTGCCGGCCCAACCCCGGTCCCGGCGGGTGGGGCGCGGTGCTGCGCATGCGTGAACACGTCCGCGAGATGTGCGGTGGCGAGGCCGGCGCGACAAGCAACAACCGGATGGAGCTGACCGCGCCGATCATGGCGCTGGAGGCACTCACCCGGTCCGTGACCGTGCACCTCTACACCGACAGCACGTACGTCCGGAACGGCATCACCAAGTGGGTGGTCGGCTGGCAGCGCAACGGCTGGATGACCGCCGCCAAGCAACCGGTGAAGAACGTCGACTTGTGGCAGCGGCTTCAGCTCGCCTGCGAACGCCACCGGGTGGAGTGGTTCTGGGTCAAGGGCCATTCAGGTGTCGCCGACAACGAGCTGGCCGACCAGTTGGCAACGCGCGGTTTGCACGAGGCGATCGCCGCGGCGGGAGTTGCGATTTAGTTATCCACACAGTCCGGTTCATCCCCAGCTCGGGTTGAGCCCCCATCTTCTGTCGGCGGGTCGGCGTAGTCTTTCGAACATGCGTTCGATCGATGTGGTATTGCAGGCACTCGACGACGCTGTCGAGTCGCTAGCCGCGGTCGATCTCGATGTCTTGTCGCCGCCGGAGCGGTTTGGGGTCTTGGAGCGCCTAGAGACCGCGCGGCGTCGTCAGGTGGCGGTGGCACATGCACTGGTCAGCAAGTTGGAGCGGTTCGAGGGCTGCCCGAAGCTCGATCTCACGTTGGCGGATGTGTTGCGAGTCAGTCCTACCGAGGCGCGCCGCCGCCTCCGCGATGCCGCACAGTTGGCGCCGCGCACGACGCTGACCGGAGAACCGCTGCCCCCGGCGTTGCCCGAGACCGCCGAGGCGTGGGCCGCCGGTGAGTTGGATGGCGAACATCTGCAGGTGATCCAGAAGTTCTTCCGCCAACTGCCCAGCCATGTGCCGCCGGCCGCAACGGAAAAGGCCGAACGCATTCTCGCCCAGAAGGCGGCCGTGCTGCGCCCCGATCAGTTGGAGAACCTCGCCGAACGCCTTGCGGCGCACCTGAACCCGGATGGCCTGTTCTCCGACGAAGACCGTGCACGCCAGCGCAGTTTCACCTGGAGCCGTCGCCAACGCCCCGACGGCATGAGCGAAGGCAAGATCGTCGCCGACCCCGAAACACGGGCCCTCATCGACGCCGCGTTCGCCAAGTTCGCCGCACCGGGCATGTGCAACCCGGCCGACGAGACCCCCACCGTGCTTGACGAGCCCACCGATGACGCACGGCAACGGGATTCCCGTACCAGGGGCCAACGCCAGCATGATGCGCTCAAAGCAATGATGCGCGGACAGCTCGGGGATCCGAAACTCGGTCAACACAAGGGCTTACCCGTCACGGTGATCGTCACCGCGACGCTACAAGACCTTCAGGCACAGACCGGCCACGGGGTTACCGCCGGCGGGACCCTGCTGCCGATGTCGGACGTGATCAGGATGGCCAGCCACGCCTATCACTATCTCGCCCTGTTCGACGGCGTCGACGGACGGGCCCTGTGGCTGGGCCGCACCAAACGCATCGCCACCGCAGACCAACGAATCATGTTGCACGCCAAATATCGTGGCTGCACCAGGCCCGGCTGCGACGCCCCCGGCTACCACAGCGATGTCCACCACGCCGCCCAAGACTGGAAGACCGGCGGCAATACTGACATCGATGACCTCACCCTGGCCTGCCCACCCGACAACGAACTCGTCGAAACCGGCGGCTGGAAAACCCGACAATTGCCCAACGGCGACACCGAATGGATACCGCCACCGGGACTTCCGATGCTGCGCGGTGGCGTCAACGACTTCCACCACCCGGAACGGCTGCTGGGCGAAGACCGGCCGCCCGACGATGTCGGAGATGACGCGGCCTAACTCGGCGACTCCAGCTCCACGTCGGCGGGCGCCTTGTCGGGCCGCAGGCCACGCCAGCTCGGGTGGCGCAGTCGGCCGTCGGACGTCCATTCGCCGTAGCGCACCTCCCCCACCAACTCCGGCCGCACGTAGGTGACGCCCTTGGCATCCGCTCTGGGAAGCGGTGTGGCAAAAGCCGATTCATCGGTATGCAGCGGCTGAAGAATCTTCTTCAACCGGCCCAGCTCTTTGTCGGAGAACCCCGTGCCCACCCGGCCGATGAATCGCAGTCCACCGTCGGCCGGAATGCCGAGCAGCAGCGCACCGATCCCACTGGAGCGTCCGCCATTGCCCTCTCGCCACCCGCCGATCACGGCTTCCTGGGTGTTCCAGTTCTTGTCCTTGATCCATGCCGCCGATCGCCGGCCGGGCTGATACGTGGAGTCCCATTTCTTGGCGACGACACCCTCCCACTTCTTCTTGCGGGAGAACTCGAGTGCCTCCGGACCGTCACCGTCGAGTAGCGGCGGCACGACCAGATTTGTTCCCTGCGCGAATGTTTCGAGCACCTTCCGCCGGTCGCGGTATTTGGCCTTCAGCAGTGAACGCCCATCGAGCCGCAGGATGTCGAACGCCCAGAACTCGATGCGGGTGGCGCGCGCTCGGTTCTGCATCTCGCCGAAGCTCGGCACCCCATCGGCATCCAGCGCAACGACCTCACCGTCGAGGATGACGTCATGGTCGGCGAGATCGGCTGCCAGCGAAGCCAATTGCGGATAGTCGGCGGTCAGGTCACGCCCGCTGCGTGATTGTGCACGCAGCTGACCGCCCGAAATTTCGACCAGCAGCCGGTAACCGTCGAACTTGCCCTCGAATCCGTACTGCGCCGCAGTCAGTTTCTCGACCGACCCCAGCGTGGCCAGCATCGGCGAATAGTCCTGCAGGCGCGGAGCAGGCTGCTCCTTCATCCGGTGCGCCAGCCACTGATCACCGTTGGTCTGAATCAGCGCATAGCGTCCCGAGATTCGCTGGCCGTGCAGGTCGACGATCACCTCGCCGCCCTTGGCCGGACCGTCGGGGGCGCGGTCCCGGAACTTCTCCGCCTCGTACGTCCCGGAGTCCCAGATGATGACCTTCCCGCCGCCGTACTCCCCCTTGGGGATGTCCCCTTCGAACGTCGCGTACTCGAGCGGATGGTCCTCGGTGTGCACGGCCAGATGGTTCACCGCCGGGGTGTCGGGCAGATTCTTCGGCACCGCCCACGACACCAGCACGCCGTCACGCTCCAGCCGGAAGTCGTAGTGCAGACGTCGCGCATGGTGTTCCTGGATCACGAACGTGTTGTTCTCCCCGACCGCCGGCCGGGCGGCGGGCACCGGTTCCGGTGTCTTGGCCGCATCCCGCATGCTGCGGTAGGTGGTCAGCCGGTCATACCGGGGCACATCGTCGTCCAATCCGGCCAGCAGATCACCCTGCTCGGCGACCCGCGCCAGCACCTCGTGATACTCCAGATGCCGTAGCTCCGGATCGCCGATCTCCTCCCACGTTCGGGGCGCGGCCACCGTCGGAGTCGCCCGGCCGCGCAACGAATACGGCGCGATCGTCGTCTTGGACCCGTTGTTCTGACTCCAATCCAGAAACACCTTGCCGTCCCGCAGGCTCTTGGTCATCGTCGCGGTGACGAGCTTGGGCATGCTCTTCTCCAGCTGCTGGGCCACCCGGCGGGCCACCGTCACCGCACCGCTGCTGCTCACCGGGTCGGCCAGCGGCGCATACAGATGCAACCCCTTGCTGCCACTGGTCAGTGGGTACACCGTCAGCCCGATGTCGTCCATCAGCTCCCGGACCGCGTTGGCAACCTCACACAGTTGCGGCATCGTCACGCCCTCACCCGGGTCCAGGTCGAAGACCAAACGTGTTGCAGGCCCGGGCTTTCCGTCCGGAGTGAACCGCCATTGCGGCACATGGACTTCCAGCGACGCCTGCTGCGCGATCCAGGCCAGCCCGATGGGGGTTTCGATGATCGGATATGTGGTGCTGCCCGAGCGGTGGTCCACCGTCGCGCGCTCCAGCCAACCGGGCGCCGAACTGGCCAGCTGCTTTTCGAAGAACGACGGCTCGTCGACACCGTTCGGCCAACGCTTCCTGGTGACGGCCCGGCCGGCGATATGCGGCAGCATCACGTCGGCGATCGTCGTGTAGTAGGAGAACACGTCGGCCTTGGTGGTGCCGGTCGCCGGATACAGCACCTTGTCGGCGTTGGTCAGCGTGACACGCGGTCCTCTCGTCGCCCCCGGCGGCCACACGTCATTCACCATCACACGGTATTACCCGCTGATACCGTGGACTAGTGAAGAAAATGCTGGTGGCCGCTCTGGTAGCGCTACCCGCGTTGATCGGCGCACCCCAGGCCGTCGCCGATCCGGAGGACCACGTCCCCTACTGCTCGGGTGACCAGACCCCGATGAACAGCAATTGCCAGGATCCGCCTGAACAGGGGTACATGAGCGGTTCGCCGGGTGCGAACCCGGATACTCCGCTCGGGTTGAACCCGGGTGTCGAGCCCGTCATCTGACCGCGGCAGCTACGAAGCCCTGCATACTGGACATATGCGTTCCATCTGGAAAGGCTCGATCGCATTCGGTCTGGTGAACGTCCCTGTCAAGGTGTACAGCGCCACCGAAGACCACGATCTGAAGTTCCATCAGGTGCACGCCAAAGACAACGGCCGCATCCGCTACAAGCGAGTGTGCGAGGTGTGCGGCGAGGTCGTCGAGTACCGCGACATCGCCAAGGCGTATGAATCCGACGACGGCCAGACCGTGGTGATCACCGACGAGGACATCGCCACCCTGCCCGAGGAACGCAGCCACGAGATCGAGGTGGTCGAGTTCGTCGCCGCCAGCGAGATCGACCCGCTGATGTACGACCGCAGTTACTTCCTGGAGCCCGACGGCAAGTCGTCCAAGTCCTATGTGCTGCTGGCCAAAACGCTCGCCGACACCGATCGGGTGGCGATCGTGCACTTCGCCTTGCGCAACAAGACCCGCCTCGCCGCGCTTCGGGTCAAAGACTTCTCGAAGCGGGACGTGATGGTCATCCACACCTTGCTGTGGCCCGACGAGATCCGCGATCCTGACTTCCCGGTGCTCGACAAAGAGGTGGAGATCAAGCCCGCCGAGCTGAAGATGGCCGGCCAGGTGGTCGAGTCGATGGCCGACGACTTCCGGCCCGACGAGTTCCGCGACACGTATCAGGAGCAGCTCAAGGAGCTGGTGCAGGCCAAGCTCGAAGGCGGCGAGGCATTCACCACCGAGGAACAGCCGGCCGAGCTCGACGAGACCGAGGACGTCTCCGATCTGCTGGCCAAGCTCGAAGCCAGCGTCAAACGCCGCCGCGGCGAATCGAGTGACAGCGACGGCGAGGCGAAGAAGGCACCCGCGAAGAAGGCTGCCGCCAAGAAAGCTCCGGCCAAGAAGACCGCCGCAAAGAAAGCTCCGGCGAAGAAGGCCGCGAAGAAGTCCTGACCCGTTCGGGATGTGAATTTTTCGCCGATTTTCGAACTCGGCACCAAAGTAGAACGTGTTTCAGTTACGTTCCGAATTGAGCGTCATCAACCGCAGCGGTCTTGTTACGGTGTTCGCCGACAACGGAAGAGAGACACGTGATACTCGACAAGTTCAGACTTGATGGTCAAGTTGCAGTGGTCACCGGCGCCGGCCGCGGCCTCGGCGCGGCGATCGCCGTCGCTTTCGCCGAAGTCGGCGCCGACGTCGTCATCGGATCGCGCACCCAGTCCGAGTTGGAGTCGGTCGCCAAGCAGATCGAGGCGGTGGGCCGTCGCGCCCACATCGTGGTCGGCGACCTCGCCCATCCGGAGACCACGGCCGAGTTGGCAGGCAAGGCCGTCGAGGCGTTCGGCAAGCTCGACATCGTCGTCAACAACGTCGGCGGCACCATGCCCAACGCGCTGCTCAACACCAGCGTCAAGGATATGAAGGACGCCTTCACCTTCAACGTCCTGACCGCGCACGCCCTCACGTTGGCCGCCGTGCCGCTGATGATCGAGCACTCCGGCGGCGGCAACATCATCAACATCACCTCGACGATGGGCCGGCTGGCCGGCCGCGGATTCGCCGCCTACAGCACCGCCAAGGCGGCGCTCGCGCACTACACCCGGCTGACCGCACTGGACCTGTCCCCCAAGATTCGCGTGAATGCGATCGCGCCCGGGTCCATCCTCACCTCGGCCCTGGAGATCGTCGCCTCCAACGACGCGCTGCGCGACCCGATGGAGAAGGCGACGCCGATGAAGCGACTCGGCGATCCGCTCGACATCGCCGCGGCAGCGGTCTATCTCGCGTCGCCCGCCGCCAGCTACCTCACCGGCAAGATGATCGAGGTCGACGGCGGCCTCATCGTCCCGAACCTCGACCTCCCGATCCCGGACCTGTAAGGAGCGCCATGACCATCCGCGTCGCACAAGTCGGCACCGGAAATGTCGGTGTCCACGCGCTCAAGGCGTTGATCACCAACCCGGCGTTCGAGCTGACCGGTGTCTGGGTCTCCTCGGATTCCAAGGCGGGCAAGGACGCCGCCGAGCTGGCCGGGCTCTCCGATGCCACCGGCGTCGAGGCCACCACCGATCTCGACGCGATTCTGGCGGCCAAGCCGGACGCTGTCGTCTACAACGCACTGGCCGACAACCGCCTGCCCGAGGCGCTCGAGGACTACCGGCGCATCCTGGCCGCCGGGGTCAATGTGGTGGGCAGCGGCCCGGTGTTCCTGCAGTGGCCGTGGGAGGTGATTCCCGACGAGATGATCAAGCCGCTGGAAGATGCTGCCCAGCAAGGCAATTCGAGCCTCTTCGTCAACGGCATCGATCCCGGATTCGCCAACGACCTGCTGCCGCTGGCGCTGGCAGGCACCTGCCAGAGCATCGAGCAGATCCGCTGCATGGAGATCCTCGACTACGCCACCTACGACAGCGCCACAGTGATGTTCGACGTGATGGGCTTCGGCAAGCCGCTCGACGACATCCCGATGCTGCTGCAGCCCGGCGTACTGAGCCTGGCCTGGGGCTCGGTGATCCGCCAGATCGCGGCCGGCCTCGGTGTCGAACTCGACGGCATCGAAGACATGTACGTGCGTGAGCCCGCGCCCGAGGACATCGAGATCGCCGCGGGCACCATCGCCAAGGGCACCGCCGCGGGACTGCGCTTCGAGGTGATCGGCTTGGTCGGCGGCGCACCGGCGATCGTGCTCGAGCATGTCACCCGCTTGCGCGAGGACCTGTTTCCGGAATGGCCGCAGCCGGCCCAGCCCGGCGGCAATTACCGCATTGAGATCACCGGCGAACCGTCCTATGCCGTGGATGTGTGCTTGGGTTCGCCCAACGGCGACCATAACCACGCCGGGTTGGTGGCCACCGCGATGCGCCTCGTCAACGCGATCCCATCGGTGGTGGCCGCACCGGCAGGTATCTGCACCACTATCGACTTGCCGCTCGTCACCGGCAAAGGGCTGTACGCTCCTAGTTAGGGAACTGCCAGGAAGGGAATGTGCATGCGGCAACGGCTCCGCTACGTCTTTCCGATCGTCATCGCCGCCGGTGCGGTTGCCGGTGTCCTGGCGCCGGCCGCGTCCGCTGACACGACCTTGATCAACCCGACGATTCCCAGCTGCGTCGACACCGGAGGCAGCACGGTCATCGGTGGCCAGACCACCGAATGCGCGACCCCGGGCAACGTGCAGCTCAACTCCACCCCGGAAGTTCCGGAGGATTTCGCCTACCCCTGGGGCGACGAATTCTACGGTCCCGCACTGATTTTCGGCGGCCCTGGCCCCGCAGCCGGCGGTGGTGGCGGCGGCCACGGCGGCGGAGGCCGCTGACAAAAGAAGTACGGCCACGAAGGAGGCCACCATGCGGACCAAGATTGTTCTTGGCACTCCTGTCCTGATTGCGGTTGCGAGCGTGATGCTGGCCGCCCCGGCGGTCGCCCGCCCGGCACAGTGCACCAACCCCGGCCCGAGCACGACGATCTGCGAAACCCCCGGGCATTCGCAGATCACGACGTCGCCGAACCCGGCCCTGCAGAACCCGCTCGCCGGCTGGGGCTGGGGTGGCGTCGGCATCGGACTCGGCGGGATCTTCATCGGTTTCTGACGGGCTTTTTCGGCTACCCTCACTTTCGAGTTTGAGGTACCGGATAGAAGGCTCGGGGATTGGCACAGGTGACGCGCGGCCGTAGCGCGGGCTTATATCTGCTCGGTCCCGCCTTTGTGGCGGCCATCGCCTACGTCGACCCTGGCAACGTCGCGGCCAACATCAGCGCGGGTGCGCAGTTCGGGTTCCTGCTGGTGTGGGTGATCGTCATGGCCAACGTGATGGCCGGGCTGGTCCAATACCTGTCGGCCAAGCTGGGCCTGGTCACCGGACGGACACTGCCCGAGGCCGTGCGGGACAACACCCGCACCCCCACCCGCATCGGGTATTGGCTGCAAGCCGAGATGGTCGCGATCGCCACCGATCTGGCCGAGGTGGTCGGCGGCGCCCTCGCGCTGCGACTGCTCTTCGGACTGCCGTTCCTGCTCGGCGGGGTGATCACCGGGGTGGTGTCGCTGGTGCTGCTGGCCGTGCAGGACCGGCGGGGGCAGCGGGTGTTCGAGCGGGTGATCACCGGCCTGCTGATGGTCATCGCGATCGGCTTCCTGTCCAGCCTCTTCGTCCGGACACCGCCCGCCGCCGACGTGCTCGGCGGTCTGCTGCCCCGATTCGACGGCCCGGAGAGTGTTCTGCTGGCCACGGCGATGCTCGGCGCCACCGTGATGCCGCACGCGGTCTACCTGCATTCCGGCTTGGCTCGCGACCGGCACGGACACCCCGAAGCGGGCGCGCCACGCGCCCGCCTGCTGCGGATCACGCGGTGGGACGTCAGCATCGCCATGCTGGTGGCGGGTGCGGTCAACATGTCGATGCTGCTGATCGCCGCGACGAACCTGCAGGGCCGCGACGACACCGACTCGATCGAGGCAGCCCACGCCGCCGTCCGCGACGCGTTGGGTCCAGGAGTCGCACTACTTTTCGCGATTGGACTGCTGGCCTCGGGCCTGGCGTCGACGTCGGTCGGGGCGTACGCCGGGGCGATGATCATGCAGGGGCTGCTGCACAAGACGTTCCCGCTGCTGATGCGCCGCCTCGTCACGCTGATCCCGGCACTGGTGGTGCTGGGCGTCGGCGTCGACCCCAGCCGTGCGCTGGTCATCTCGCAGGTGGTGCTGTCGTTCGGGATTCCGTTCGCGCTCGTACCGCTGGTGCGTCTGACCAGTAACTCCCAGCTGATGGGCTCCGACGTCAACAGCCGGCTGACCACGGCATTCGGCTGGGCGGTGGCCGCGGTCATTACGCTGCTGAACGTGGTCCTGATCTATCTGACTCTCGCGCACTGAGATGCGTCACCCGTACTTCGCCTACGGGTCCAACCTCTGCGTGCAGCAGATGGCCCGGCGTTGCCCCGAGGCCGCTGACCCGCGGCCGGCGACGCTGGCCGATCATGACTGGCTGATCAACGAGCGCGGGGTGGCCACCGTCGAGCCCTTCGCGGGCAGCACCGTTCACGGGGTGCTGTGGTCGCTGAGCGACCACGACCTGGCCACCCTCGACAGTGCCGAGGGGGTGCCGGTGCGCTACCGCCGCGACCGGCTGACCGTGCAGACCGCCGACGGCCCCGCCCCGGCCTGGGTGTACATCGATCACCGCACCGAACCCGGTCCACCCCGCCCCGGTTATCTGGAACGCATCATCGACGGCGCCCTGCACCACGGCCTGCCGCAGCGCTGGGTCGACTTCCTGCGCCGGTGGGACCCGGCGCACTGGCCGCGGTCCTTGGCGTCGAATTCCTCTGGGCCGCAGACACTTTCAGAGTTGCTCGCCGATCCGTCGGTTGTCGAGGTGAGCCGGCTGCGCTCGCGGTTCGGGTTCCTGGCCATCCACGGCGGCGGTCTGGAGCAGATGACCGACGTCATCGCCGAACGGGCCGCCGACGCCGCGGGCGCGTCGCTGTATCTGCTGCGCCATCCCAAGGACTATCCGCATCACCTGCCCTCGGCGCGCTATCTCAGCGCCGAATCCGAACAACTCGCGGCATTTCTCGACCACGTCGAGGTGGCGGTGTCACTGCACGGATACGGCCGCATCGGCCGCAGCACCGAGCTGCTGGCCGGCGGCCGCAACCGGGAACTCGCCGCCCACGTGGCCGGCCATCTCGAGCTGCCCGGTTACCGGGTCGTCACCGACCTCGAGGCCATCCCGGCCGAACTGCGCGGCCTGCATCCCGACAACCCGGTCAACCGGATGCGCGGCGGCGGCACCCAGCTCGAGTTGCCGACACGGGTGCGAGGCATCAGCCCACGCAGCCAGCCACCGAACGACGACGGCCTCTCGCCGGCCACCTCGGCATTGGTGCAAGGCTTGGCCGCGGCCGCGCACTCCTGGCCGGTGTAACCGCCGGAGCTCGAGGACCACCCATCCACGCGCGGGGCCGCTCCGAATAACGGATGTGGAACCGACAAGCACCCGCCGCCCGACGACCGCGCTGTACCGGACCCGCATCACGCAGTTACGCAGGTCACCGGTCCGCCACCACACCGAGCGCTGCAGCTACAGCTGGTACGTCGACATCGACGACCTGCCCCGCCTGCCCCGCTGGCTGCAGCCGTTCGCCCGGTTCAAAGCCGAAGACCACTTCCACGGCGGCCCCGACGACACCCTGCGCCAGCGGGTCGACGCGGTACTGGCCGACCATGGCGTCCACCTGCCGGGCGGCCGGATCACCGCGCTGCTGATGCCGCGCGTGCTCGGCCGGACGTGCAACCCGCTGAGCCTGTTCTGGTGTCACGACGCCGCCGGTGTCCTGCGGTGTGTGCTCGCCGAGATGCAGCACGGCGGGCGGCGGCACGCCTACCTGCTGCCACCGGGCGAATACTCGACGCCGTTCGGCGGAACGGCAGGCCAGTTCGTGATCCGTGCCCCGCGACCCGACGAGGAACTGGATCTGCGCATGTCGCTGGTCCGCGACCACGAAACCGCTCTGGTCGCCACCGTGCGCGGCACTCGGCGACCTGCGACTGCCGGACAGGTTCTGCGGTTGCAGGTGGCGGCTCCGCTGGCTCCGCAGATGACCGCGTTGAGCATGCGGGCCCATGAATTCGTGTTGCGACTGCGGGGTGTGCCGCCGATGCCGCGCCCGGCCGAGCTGCCGGAACGGCCACTGCAGACGGTGGCCGTTCGCCCCGGTTGGAGCGCACAGAAATGTTCGTGGATGCCATCGTGACATGTGCGGCGACAGGGGCCGTTAGGCTACGCCACGATGCCAGCAACACTTGGATGGCGGCGTTGACGACCGCGGCCGCTGAACTCGACGCGCTGCTGCGCCGGGTCGCTCAGCGCGATGCAGACGCCTTCGCCTCTTTTTACGACGCCACCCGTTCGCGGGTGTACGGCCTGGTCACTCGAGTCCTGCGGGACCAGGGCTATAGCGAAGAGACCACTCAGGACGTCTACCTGCAGGTGTGGCGGACGGCCGAAAGCTACGACCCCGCGTCGGGCAGCGCGGTGGCCTGGCTGCTCACCCTGGCGCACCGCCGTGCCGTGGATCGGGTGCGATCCGAGCAGGCCGCGACCCAGCGCGAGTCCCGCTATGGCGCGGCGAGCGTGGAGCCGCCGTCGGATCACGTCGCCGACGCGGTGATCACCGAGGACGAACGACGACAGGTGGCCGCCTGTCTGGACGGGCTCACCGAAGTGCAGCGCGAGTGCATCGAACTCGCCTATTACCAAGGAATGACCTACGTGCAGGTGTCGGAGCGACTGGCCGCCAACCTGGCTACCGTGAAGTCGCGGATGCGCGACGCGCTCCGCGGCTTGCGTAATTGTTTGGGTGTGCGATGACTGAACCACACAACAGCGATCTGCTGGAACTGGCTGTGCCGTATGCGCTGCATGCGGTGTCCGACGCTGAGCGCGGTGAGATCGAGGACCGGCTGGCCACCCTGGCCCGCCCGGACGCCGACGCTTTCTACGACGAGGTGCGGGCCGTCCGCGAGACCATGGCCGTCGTCTCGTCCGTGAGCGCGAGCGAGCCGCCTGCCGATCTGCGTGAGCGGCTGCTGTCCGCGGTGGCCGCCGACAACGTGCGCAGTCTGCCTGCACCGCAGCCTGTTTCGACGGGCCGCGGCTGGCGGGGTGCGGTGTTGGCGGTGGCGGCTGCGCTGGTGATCGGTCTAGGCGCGGTCGGTGTCGGTATTGCGCTGCGGCCCGAGCCGGCGAAGGTGTCGACCGCGCAGCAGGTGTTCGCCGCCAAGGACGTTCACACCGTCTCCGGCGCGATTCCCGGTGGTGGCACCGCGACGCTGGTGTTCTCCCGCGAGACGAACGCGGGCGTGCTGGTGATGAACGATGTGCCAAAACCGGCCCCTGGCACCGTGTATCAGATGTGGCTGGTCGACAACAGCGGCGCCACGTCGGCCGGAACGATGGACGACAGCGCGGTGACGCCGTCGACGACGGCGGTGCTGCCGGACCTCGGTGACTCGAAGGCGCTGAAGTTCACCGTTGAACCCGGAACGGGCTCGACCCAGCCGACCGGGGCCGTCGTCGCCGAACTGCCGCTGGCCTGAGTCAGGCCGTCTCTGTCGTCGCCTTGGCGGCAACGGCGATGACGTCGGCGATCTCGTGGCGTTCACGCCAGGCAGCTCGTTGTCGCATGGCGCCGTTGCCATCTCGCAGCAGCCGGCCCACTTCGGCATGGACCCACTCGCTGTCGCCGAGTTCGTCCAGCGCCGGCTGCAGCAGGCCCAGCCACTCGCCCAGCACTCGTGACGTCGGCGCGGTCGCCCAGCCTTCGATGACGTCGATCATCTGGCCGTCAAGCCCGTCGTGGGCGGCTTTCCAATACGCGGCTCGCACGATGTGGTCGTCGACCTTGGGAGCTTGATGGCCGCCGCGTTCGGCGGCCAGCGCGGTCATCACCGCCGCGCGGGCCAGTGTCGCCAGCAGGACGGTCTCGGCCGCGGTGGCCGGCACGTCGGCGACCCGGATCTCCACCGTCGGGAACTTCTTGGAAGGACGGACATCCCAATAGACCATGCCTTCGTCGAGCATGGCGCCGGCGTCGTTCATCAGCGCGACGATCGCGTCGTAGTGCTCAACCGAGTCGAGGTGCGGCGGCGGACCGGCGCTGGGCCAGCGTCCCCACAGCACACTGCGCCAACTGGCGTGGCCGCTGTCGGCGTTGCGATAGATCGCGGAGTTGGCGGTCAATGCCAACAGGATCGGCAGCCACGGCCGCAACCAGTTGCTGACGGCGATGGCCGCCTCGCTGTCGGGCACCTCGACGTGGACGTGACATCCGCAGATGCCCTGCTCATGGGCGATCATGCCGAATCGCTCGGCGATCTCCCGATAGCGCGGCTTGTCGGTGATCGGGAAACTGTGCGGCACCGTGGGCGGCAGGCCGACGGCCAACAGCCGCGCGCCGGCCTTCTCGGCGGATTCGGCCGCCACCCGCCGCAGCTCGATGAGCTGTTGGCGCAGTTGCGAACTCGTCTGCGCCACATCAGAGGTGGTCTCGACCTGACACGAGGTCAGTTCGAGCTGCAGGTCGACCCCGCGCTCGGCGGCGTACTTGGCGACCTCGGTGTTGCGGGCGACCGGTTCCCCGGTGGCGGGATCGACGAGGAGGAATTCCTCCTCCACGCCGACGCTGGGCGGTTTCACGGTCCACGAGATGCCCACGCCGGGGTGGGGTCAAACCCAAAGGTCAGCCGTGCCACATAGCGGGACCGACACTGTCGATCGCGGCGCGCCCGGACCTAGCATGCGACAGATGGGCAAAGACTTTCGCTTCGGCATCGGTGTGCGGTCGGTCAAGTCGGCACAGCGGCTGCGCGAGACGGTGCGCCGCTTCGAAGATCTAGGGTTCGACGTCCTGCACGTGCCGGACCACCTCGGCCGGTTCGGGGTGCCGGCGCCGTTCCCCACCATGGTGGCCGCCGCCGAGGCCGCGAAGACGATGCGGGTCGGCACGTTCGTGATCAACGCGGCGTTCTACAAACCCGCGCTGCTGGCCCGCGACGCCGTCGCCGTCGATGTGCTGAGTGAGGGCCGGCTCGATCTCGGGCTCGGTACCGGCTATGTGCGTGAGGAGTTCGAGGCCGCGGAGATGCCGTACCCGAGTGCCGGCGAGCGGGTCGATCACCTCCGGCACACCACGCAGTACCTCAAGCAGACAGCGCCGACGATCCCGATCCTGATCGCCGGCAACGGCGACCGGGTGCTGCGGATCGCCGCCCGGCACGCCGACATCATCGGTCTCACCGGCGGCGGGGTGCCGCAGTACCCCGGCCATGACCCACTGGCCGAGCGCATCGAGTTCGTGCGGAACGCAGCAGGTGACCGGTTCGCCGATCTCGAACTGAACATCGCGATCACCGGTGTGCCGACGGATTCGTCGGGCATCCCGGATCTCGCATTGACCCGCGGCTACGCCCCGGACGCCACCGAGGAGCAACTGCTGGCCCTGCCGACGGTGCTCACCGGCACGCCGCGGGATATCGCCGACACCCTGCGGGCCCGCCGCGACGAATACGGGATCACCTACTTCACCGTGCAGGACTACCACGCGGAGTACTTCGCCAAGGTCATCGAGGAGCTCCGCTAGGGGTTTGCGAATCCGTGGGCGTGGCAATCGCCCATAGACGGAGGCAAAAGCATGACGGTTTTACAGGGCTTCTTGACGGAGCACAACGGCTACGACGACGGAAAAGTGCAGCAGTGCGCCGAGGGCGTCCTCATGGGATTGAGGCGCTGCTCGGTGGACGCGGCATTCGGGGAGATCGACCGGGTGTCGCGGCGCCATCGCCTGGACATCCGGCGGGTGGCGCAGGCGTTGATCCGGTTGGCCCAAGGCGTAGAAGCCGAGGTCGACAGCAATGCGACGGCCGTCGCCCGCTACGAGTGGGGTGCACTACTGGCAGGACGGCGACGGCCATGATGCGTCGTATCGTCGCCTGGGTCCGGCATGACTATCCCGCGGCTGCGCCGGCGCAGGGCCACTGCGCGCTGGTCGCTCTGTGCCCGTCACGCGGTAAGCTGCCAGCCGTTGCGCCCCCGTAGCTCAGGGGATAGAGCACGGCTCTCCTAAAGCCGGTGTCGCAGGTTCGAATCCTGCCGGGGGCACTTTTTTGTGGACCTGCCGGCAGTTATGCGGGCGGCGCGGGCGTGAACAACTCGACCAGATTTCCGGCCGGGTCGGCGATACCTGACGTCCGCCGGGACCACTGATCACCTCGCTGCGAGCCACCACCCCAGCGGCCTGCAAGCGTGCGATCTCGGCGTCGAGATCCTCGACGATCAGATGGATACGGTTCCTGCCCGCCGAATCTGCATCTGCCGGAGTGGCGGGGCACCGGAAATCTGCGGACCCGAAAGAAGCAGCCGCAGCCGCCCGCGCGTGACGTCGGCGAAAGCCAGTAGATGCGCCGATCGCACGACGAAGCCGAAGTGGCGGGTGTAGGAGTCGATCGCGGCCTGGACGTCGTCGACGAGGTAGCGGACGCTGACCAGTTCTTCGTCCTGTTCAGACCTGACAAACCCTCGCTCACATGTGCGCCTCATGTCAGGATCGCACGACGTTCACCATCGTCACGATTGGTCGATGCGACGGAATTGACCCATGACCTATGTGAAGATCTGCGGTATCCGGCGGCTTGAGGACGCACTGGCCGCCGTCTCCTGCGGCGCTGACGCGGTCGGCGTTCTCGTCGGTCAGCAGCACCACTCCCCCGATTTCCTCGCCGCGGCAGACGCGGCCGCGATCGTCGCCGCACTGCCGCTGCCCGTCACGTCGGTGTTGGTCACCCACCTCGCCGAACCGGACGAGATCGTCGCGCTCGCGAGGTCGGTCGGCGTGACGGCGATCCAGTTGCACGGCGAGACCTCACCGGCCCAGGCCGCGGAGGTGAAGAGCTGCCTGCCACCGATCAAGATCTTTAAGGCAATTCACGTCGTCGACCACCAATCAATCGACGCCGCACGGCAATACGCCGGCACCGTCGATGCGATCGTCCTCGATACGGTCAATGTCGCGACCGACCAGGTCGGCGGCACCGGCCGAACCCACGACTGGTCGATCAGCCGGCAGATCGTCGAACGGCTGGCGGTCCCGGTAGTTCTGGCCGGCGGCCTACACCCAGACAACGTCGGCGAAGCGATCCGGCAGGTGGCGCCCTACGGCGTCGACGTCAACTCCGGAACCAAAGGCCCCGACGGCTTCAAGGACCACGCCGCCCTGAAGCGCTTCATCGACAACGCGAAGCGCTAGGCGATCGACTGGTTGGCGTCTTCACCGAGATCCGGTGGGCGCCGGTCGATGGGGTCGGTGTCCTGGTGGCGGCACCCGTTGCCGCCCGCGCGCTTGGCGCGGTACATCGCCCAGTCGGCGGTGTCGACGAGCCGGTCGACGAGCGCCTTAAAGTCGCCGTCGGTGTCGCACAACCGGACCGCAGTGGTTCCGACACTCGCGGTGACACCGGCCGGCGACTCCGCGATAGACCTACATATCCGTTCGGCCAGTTCGTGGCAGTCGGCGCTGGGCGACGCGACCGCCACCACGAACTCCTCGCCGCCACTGCGCGCGACGACCGCATTGGTGCCGGCCGCGCATTCCAGGGCACGCGCCACATAAACCAACGCCGTATCACCGGCGGCGTGACCATACCGGTCGTTGACCAGCTTGAACTTGTCGAGGTCGATCAACGCCACCACCAGATGTGCGTCGTCGACTTCCCTGCCGAGCTTGATGAGCTGGGACGCCTGGCGGCGGAACGTCCGCCTGTTGAGCAACCCGGTCAGCGGGTCGCGTTCGGCACGCAGCAGATCCGTCCTGAGTGCGCGGACCAGGAATTGGATGGCCAGTGGCAGCGCGATGTTGATCTGGATGATCAGCCACCAGTCGACGGCCGCCAGGGCCGGATGCCCGGCGGCGGCCATCCGCACGGCGCCACTGCTCACCACCGCTGCCGCGACGGCGAAGTTGTACAAGACCAGCGCCGTGGTGTGCATGAACGCGATGTAGGCGCCGATCGTCGCGAAAGCGATGCAGCCGATCACCGCGGGCAGCGGGGCGGGGTACGCCAGGCACGCCAGCGCGACCGAGGCATTGGTGACCAACGCGAATGCCAGTGACTCACGCCGGCTCGGCCACTTCACGATGAACAACGCAGCCCCGCCGACCCCGCCTGCGATGGCAAGCCAGGTCATGACCACCGGCAACGTTCCGACGGGCCCGTCAGCAGAAGCGAGCAACGCCAGCAGACACCCGACGAACGATGCGGCCAGAAACGCCATGAGGGCACGCGCGGCACCACGCATGCCTCGAGCGGCCAGGTAGCCGCTCAACCATTCGTAATGAGTGGATTGCTGCCACCAACGCTTGAGCGCATCCCTCACCATCGAGCGACCCCCACCAGCACTGAAAACTTCGGACCCACGATACCGGTGGTTCCGTGCCGTTCGCGGCGGCTATGAACCCCGGGTTTCGATCACCCGGTTGGCGATGTCGATCAGCCTGGTGTTGGACGTCTGGGACAGTTCACGCAACATGTCGAACGCGCGCATGGCATCGACGTTGAACCGCTCCATGATCACGCCCTTGGCCTGACCGATGACGTCCCGAGAGTTCAGCGCGGATTCCAGTTGCTCACTGTGACGGCTCGCCAGGATCGCCGCCGCCGCGTGCGCGGCAAGCACCGATCCGATCACCTCAGACTCGCCATCGAAGGCGTGGGGCTTCAGACCGAACAGGTTCAGCGCTCCCGCGGTCGTGTCACCGGTGTAGAGCTTGAACGACAAGCCGCTGCGCACCCCGAGTTCGGTGACCGCGGCGCTGTACTTGGGCCAGCGCCGCTCGGTGGTGAAGTCGTCGGTGCGCACGATCAGCTCGTCGATCGCCGCCTGGATGCACGGGCCTTCCCCGCATTCTTCCTGCAGCGCGTCGATCTTGTAGATCAGCTCCGACGTCCCGAACAGCGACTCGTACTTGCCGCCTTTGCCAATCAACAGCACGCCGCAGGTGTCGGTGCCGGGGATCATTTCCGTCGCCGCGGCGGTCACACCGGCCAGCACGTCGTCGACACTGCGGGGCGACGCAGTGGCCCTGGCCAGCTCGGCCATCCGCAGCGCCAGATCGTGGGTGGGCGAAGCCATCCAGCAAGTGTGCCCCACCGTGACCAGATCGTCGCACGCGGCTCCGCGGCTGAGAAGTTTGCGAATTTTCAACACGGGCATGCTGGGCGGAAGCGGGCGCGGTGGTCGACACCCACGCCCGCTGAGGTCCTGTCGGTTCAGACCGCGAGCCGACGGGGCCGCCCCTTATTGTGACGGCTCCGCCGAATCCGACCCGTCGCTCTTTTAGCTGTAGTAACTTCGGCGCAATGGCGAGCAATGTCTGGATCCTCGGTGGCTATCAGACTGATTTCGCCCGCAACCTCACTCGCGAAGACCGCGATTTCGCGGCGCTGACCCGCGAGGTCGTCGACCTGACCCTCGCTGAGTCGATGATCGACGCCGCCGACATCGACGTCGTGCACGTCGCGAACGCTTTCGGTGAGATGTTCGCCCGTCAAGGCCACCTCGGCGCGATGCCCGCCACCGTCCACGACGGTCTGTGGGACATCCCCGCCACCCGCCACGAAGCGGCCTGCGCCTCGGGCAGTGTGGCCGCACTGGCAGCGATGGCCGATCTGCGGGCAGCCAATTACCGCACCGCCCTGCTCGTCGGCGTGGAGCTGGAGAAGACGGTGCCGGGCGATACGGCGGCCGCCCACCTCGGGGCCGCGGCGTGGACCGGGCATGAGGGCGCCGACGCGACATACCTGTGGCCGTCGATGTTCGCCGAAGTCGCCGACGAGTACGACCGCCGCTTCGGTATCGACGATGCGCACCTGCATGCGATCGCGGCCCTGAACTTCGCCAACGCCAAACGCAACCCCAACGCGCAGACGCGGGACTGGGTGGTGCCGAATCTGGTCGCGCATGGCAGCGACGACGCAGTCAACCCGCCGACCGAAGGCCGGATCCGCCGGTATGACTGCAGCCAGATGACCGACGGCGGCGCGGGCGTCGTTCTGGTCAACGACGAATTTCTGCGTGATCATCCGGGCGTGCGCCCGATCGGGCTGATCGAAGGCTGGGGTCACCGCACAGTCGGGTTGGGCCTACGGCAGAAGCTCGACCGCGACGCGGCGAATCCCTATGTGCTGCCCCATGTTCGGGCCGCCGTGCACGACGCGTTCGGCCGGGCCGGGATCGGACTCGATGATCTCGACGGCATCGAGGTGCACGACTGCTTCACCCCGAGTGAGTACCTCGCGATCGACCATATCGGCCTGACCGGTCCGGGCGAGTCGTGGAAGGCGATCGAGAACGGGGAGATCGAGATCGGCGGTCGGTTGCCGATCAACCCGAGCGGTGGTCTCATCGGCGGCGGCCACCCGGTGGGCGCATCGGGCATCCGCATGATGCTCGACGCCGCGAAACAGGTGAGCGACCACGCCGGGGACTACCAAGTCGGCGGTGCCCGCCGGTTCGGCACACTGAATTTCGGCGGAAGCACTGCGACCACAGTCAGTTTCGTGATCAGATCGGCAGACGATGGACACTGAGATCGTCGGCAAGTTCCTCTCAACGCTGCCCGAGGACGACGACCACCCCTACCGCACCGGCCCCTGGCGACCGCAGACCACCGAGTGGCGCGCTGACGACCTCACCGTCGTCGACGGAGAGATCCCAACCGACCTCGATGGGGTGTATCTGCGCAACACTGAGAACCCGCTGCACCCGGCGCTGAAGGCGTATCACCCGTTCGACGGTGACGGCATGCTGCATATCGTGGGCTTCCGCGACGGAAAAGCGTTCTACCGCAACCGTTTCGTCCGCACTGACGGGTTCGAGGCGGAGAACGCGGCCGGCGGCCCGCTGTGGCCGGGCCTGGCCGAGCCGCTGTCGCTGGCGAAGGTCGACTACGGCTGGGGCGCGCGCACCCTGATGAAGGACGCCTCGAGCACCGACGTGGTGGTGCACCGGGGCACCGCATTGACGAGCTTCTACCAGTGCGGCGACCTCTACCGCGTCGACCCGTACTCCGCCGAGACGCTCGGCAAGGAGACGTGGGGCGGCGGCTTCCCGGGCGACTGGGGCGTCTCGGCGCATCCGAAGGTCGACGAACGCACCGACGAGATGTTGTTCTTCAACTACTCCAAGAACGCGCCCTATATGCACTACGGGGTGGTGGACGCGAACAACGATCTGGTTCACTACATCGACGTTCCCCTGCCCGGCCCGCGACTGCCGCACGATATGGCGTTCACCCGAAACTACGTGATCCTCAACGATTTCCCGCTGTTCTGGGATCCCGAACTGCTGGAGCGTGACGTGCACATGGCCCGGTTCCATCGGGACATGCCGTCGCGGTTCGCGGTGCTGCCCCGGCGGGGCACCACGGAGGCGATCCAGTGGTTCGAGGCCGACCCGACGTTCGTGCTGCACTTCGTCAACGCCTACGAGGACGGCGACGAGATCGTGCTGGATGGTTTCTTCCAAGGCGACCCCGAACCACAAGACAACGGCACCGGCACCAAGTGGCAGCGGGCGTTCCGGTTCCTCGCACTCGACCGCATGCAGGCCCGGCTGCACCGCTGGCGGCTCAACCTGCGCACCGGCGGACTCACCGAAGAACCGTTGTCGGACAGCATCACCGAGTTCGGCATGATCAACACCGGTCACCTCGGTGAGCCGTACCGGTACACCTGGGCGGCCACCGGCAAGCCGGGCTGGTTTCTGTTCGACGGGCTGGTCCGCCACGACGTGCGCACCGGCAGCGAGGAGCGTTACTCCTTCGGCGAGGGGGTCTACGGCAGCGAGACGGCCATGGCGCCGCGCGTCGGCAGTCGAGCGGAGGACGACGGCTATCTGGTCACGCTGACCACCGACATGGCCGCCGACGCGTCGTACTGCCTGGTGTTCGACGCCGCCCGGCTGGGCGACGGGCCGGTGTGCAAACTTCAACTCCCGGAACGGATCTCCAGCGGCACCCACTCCACCTGGGTCGCGGGAGAATCACTACGCCGCTGGCATACCGCGGACTCGGCCGCCGAGGCGATCGGACTGTAGTGACCGATCCGCATTCCGCCGAGACGCCCACCGTCTTGGCTCCTGACAGTCCCAATGCCATCGGCCGGATGCTCGGCCTACTCGGCGACGAGTGGAACCTGCTGATCGTCCAGCAGGCACTGCTGGGCGCAAGCCGCTACAGCCAGTTCATGTCGCGGCTGCCGATCTCTAACTCCGTTCTCACAAGCCGGCTACGCACGCTGGTCGGCGACGGCCTGCTGACCCGCAAGGTGCATACCTCCACCCGGGCGCGCACCGAGTATCTGATCACCGACCGCGGCCGCTCACTGTGGCCGGCGCTGTTGTCGATCTGGGAGTGGGAACGCAACTGGGTCACCGACCATCCGGCCTCGCTACCGGCGATGCGTCACATGGCGTGCGGATCGCATTTCGCACCGTTGTTGCGCTGCAACACCTGTCAGGCCGTGGTCACCGGATCCGAGGTGGGGCTGCACCTGGGGCCGAGCGGGGACTGGTCGCGGTCGGCGCCTGCCGCGTCCACGCGACGCCGATCGGATCCCGAAAGCGCGGCGCGCGGTGCCGGGTTGTTCCCGGAAACCATGAGCGTATTCGGCAACCGTTGGGCCGCAGCTCTTCTGGTGGCGGCGTTCCTGGGCACCACCCGCTTCACCGACTTTCAGACCCAGCTCGGCGCCCCCCCGAGCCTGCTGGCCGAGCGGCTCCAGACGTTCTGCAACCTCGGTGTGTTCACCACTGCGCCGGCGGAACGGTCTGGTCCTGAGCGGGCCGCCTACCTGTTGACCGAGAAGGGGCGGGCGTTCTTCCCGGTGCTGATCGCCGCGCTGCAGTGGGCGCAGTGGTGGTTCCAGGCCCCCGAGGGGCCGGCCGTGGTGATGACCCACCACGATTGCGGGTCGGGTTTCACCGGCGAACTGGCCTGCGACCGCTGCACCGAGCGGCTGAGCGGCGCCGAGGTCAGCACCGTCGCTATTTAGGCGGAAGTATCTGGAACCCCTTGAGGATGGCCGCCGAATCGGTTGCGTAGGTGGGGTTGTCGGGCTTGATCGTCTGCACCGTCAATGTGCTGACGTAGTTGATATCGCCGTCTTGGTAGACCACCGCGAGTGAGCTGGCGCTGCGGGCCGGGATCTTGCCCATCGCCGGCGCAGTGTAGGAGGTCGTCTGGGCCGTCGACCCACATACCTGCGCCGGGGTGGTCTTGAGGTCCTTGACCTTCAGCCGTGCCTGCAATTGTTGGTTCTGCGCGTCGAGGATCGCCTGCGCATGGCCCACGTCGGTGCTGACCTTCTGCAGGGTGACGACGGCATTGGGCGTGAATCCCTCATCAGTGAGCCCCGGATTGCGGATGGCGTACCGGATGGACTCGGAGTCCAGTTTCGTGGTCCGCTCCCAGCCCTGCGGCTGCGGCAGTCGCAACCTCGGCTCCTGGTCGGTCCGGCTGGGGATGTCGGTCATCGGCAATGACACCGAGTCGCACTTGGCGGCGTCGGGCTTCTTCTTGTCGTCCGAACAACTCGTGATCGTCACCGTCAGTGCGACCGCCAGAGCGGCCGACACGACTGAAGTCAGCTTGCGCAATGTCACCCCTTCGAAAGCCCGGCCCAGCCTACCGGGGGCCGAAAAAATCTCGTCGAAAAGTGTTAGCACTCTCCGCCTTCGAGTGCTAATCTGGCGATGCACAGTAAAACTGCCCGCCAGGGTGGTGGGCTTGCGTTCAGCGATGCAGGAGGTGAGTACTGTGCTTCGCTTCGATCCGTTCAATGACCTTGATGCCATGGCCCGGGGATTGCTGACCAGCCAAACCGGAACCGATCGCAGCCCCCGATTCATGCCGATGGACCTGTACAAGGTCGACGACCACTACGTTCTGACCGCCGACCTTCCCGGCGTGGATCCCGGTTCGATCGACGTCAACGTCGACAACGGGACCCTGACGCTCACGGCGCACCGCTCGGCCCGTTCCGAGGATTCGGTGCAGTGGTTGACCAGTGAGAGGTTCTTCGGCACCTACCGGCGCCAGCTGGCACTCGGCGAAGGCATCGACACCGGCAAGATCTCGGCCACCTACGAGAACGGTGTGCTGACGGTGACGATTCCGCTGGCCGAGCGCGCCAAGCCGCGCCGCATCGAAGTCACCCGTTCCGGCGAGAGCAAGCCCATCGAGGCGACGACCGTCGAAGCGGGCTGAGCCCAACCACAGCGCCGAACGTCCGGCTTGGCCTGCTGGCCAGGCCGGACGTTCGGCTCACAATTCGGTGTGCGCGGTCCGGCCCGCGGCTTTAGCGTGATCGGCGTGGACTGGGAGTTCGAGGCCGAGGTTTTCCAGTGGCGTGGTCCGGCGCCGTACTTCTTCGTCGAGACGCCAGCGCATGTCGATGACTTTCTGCACGCCCACCTCGGTGAACTGACGTACGGCTGGGGTGTGATCCCGGCGCGGGTGCGCATCGGCGGCACCGAGGTGACGACATCGCTGATGCCGAAAGATGGCGTGTATCTGGTGCCGCTGAAGGTGGCCCTACGCCGGCCCGAAGGCATCGACGACGGTGACCGTGTCCTTGTCCGGCTGCAGGTTGGCCGCACATGACGGCTGCGTCGAGATCGACTCTCCTACTTCATGTTTGACGAATAAGGTCGACTGCATCGGAGGGCGGTCCGAGATAGAAGCCCTGACCGTATTCGATACCGAGACCGATGAGTGTCTGTAGCTGGCTGGGTGTCTCGACAGCTTCGGCGACCGTCTTCGCCTGCAGCTCCGAGGCCAACGATTTCAGTGCCGTCGCCATCGCACGGGCGACCGGATCGTCGTCGATGGCGGCGATCAACTCGCCGTCGATCTTGATCATCTCCGGACGCAGCCTCAGCAGCTGGGTGAAGTTGGCATAGCCTGAGCCGGCATCGTCCACCGCGACCGATACGCCGCGATCCCGCAACGACTTCAATCCGAGCACGAGGTCAGCGGGAAACGGTTCGTGCTCGGTGATTTCTACGATCAACGCACGGTCCTGCGCAGCCAACACGTCCTGGATCGCCGGCTCCAGCGCCGCGCTCGGACTCAGGTTGACCGACACGGGACAATCACCGGGGATCGGACCCGCCTCGCTTAAAACCGTACGGAGCGCGGCATATTCGAGGTCGATACCGCGGCCGAGCCGACGGGCCGCGCTGAACCATTGAATCGGTGTCACCCCCGACGAGGCGGGGAAACGCATCAAGCCCTCGTAGGCCGACGTGGTCCGGTTGTCGAGACGCACGATGGGCTGGAAGACCGCCCTCAGCGCGTCCGGCTGCGCCAGCACGGCGTCCAATCGTTCCTGCAGGCGCTCGGTTTCCGCGGCTTCCGGCACCATCACCGAGGCGATGAACCGCGCGGTGAGTGCGCGCTGTCCTCGATCATCGCCGTCGGTCATCACCTGGGTCAGCAGCGCTGAGAGTTGCAGTTGCGCGCCGACCAACGCGGAGACGAACTCGCTGATGGCCAGCAGTGCGTCGAGATCGGCGTCGGTGAATGCACCCGCTGCCGACGCCGCCAACAGCAGCGAACCGATCGGGTCGCCGTGGTACATCAGCGGAATCACCGCCCAGGACCGGGTGTCCCACTGCTTGTTCACCGCGCGGACACGTGCCGACAGCCGCTCGTCGGTCATTCCGTCGTGGATCAGCTTCGGCCGTCTTTCCCGCGCCGCGAGTCCCTGGAAGCTGCTATCGGCGGGCACCACGAAGCCCGTGGCGGCCGCGACCAGTCCGTGCGCCGAGACGGTGACGTATGCGTTGTCGGAGCCGCGAAGTAACGTCACGGCCGCCCCGTCGGCGTTCGGCACGAACGCGCACACCTGCTCGGAGACGCGCCCGACCAGCGACGCCGGGTCCATCGACGCTGTCGGTGCCTGAATCAATCTCTCCACAGCACCCTCCGTCAGGAATGTCGCCTGAGCTGGAAGGTCAAATTGTTGCGTACCGCCGGCCATTCGATGTCGAGAATGGAGTACACCACGGTGTCGCGGCGAGACCCGTCGGCGAGCAGCTGATGGCTGCGCAGCACACCGTCGAGCTTGGCGCCGAGGCGTTCGATCGCCGCCCGGCTCCCGCGATTGAAGAAGTGGGTGCGGAATTCGACAGCGACGCAACCGAGTTGGTCGAACGCGTGCGAGAGCATCAGCAACTTGGTCTCGGTGTTGACCCCGGTACGCCGCGCCGATGCCGAGTACCAGGTGTGGCCGATCTCGAGCCGGCGGTTGGCGGCGTCGACATGGAACAAACTCGAGGATCCGACCACCACGCCGTCCGCCCGCCGCCGGATCACATAGGTGACACCGTCGTCGGAGGCCTGCATGGTCTGCATCCGGCTCACCCACGCCGCGGTGGTCTCCGGCGACGGCGCACTGGTGAACCACAACTCCCCCAGCGAACCGTCGGCCGCGGCAGCGGCGAGGTCGGGGATGTGAGAGTCGTGCAGCGGTTCGAGGGAAACCCATTGCGCGCCGGTCAAAGTCACCGGTTCGACGAATCGGCTCATCTGCGGCGCGCCAGGGCGGTGATCAACGCCCACACCGACGAGAGAACCGCGCCACCCGCACACACCGCCCCGATGTAGAAGCCGTACCCGACCGACACCGATCCGCCAACGTTGAGGTGGTAGTACCAGTAGGTCAATACACCGAGCAGCACCGAGATCACCAGCCCCGCCGCGGCGGCCAGGCGCGGGGACAGGTTGCGCGCCACCATCGCACCGGTGACGATCAGGGCCGACGCCAGCAGCACGATCAACTGGCCGGCCCCGAAGCGCGGCGGCAGCACGATACTGCCGACGGTGCCACCGATCGCGCTGGCGCGGCCGCCGCCCTTGACCGAGGTCGTCAACCACGGCAGCCAGGCGCTGACGGCCAGTATCGCCGCACACAGCACGACGAACCAGCCCGCACGCAGGTGTGCCATGGTCAGACCCTAACCCGCCGCGTCCACGACGCCGGGCTGCCGCATCGAGAAGGTCCGATCCAGATCCAGCCGGGCCAGGAACTCATCGTCGTGGCTGACCACGATCAGCGCACCACGGTAGGCCCGCAGCGCGTCCACCAGCTGGTCGACGCTGGCAAGGTCGAGATTGTTCGTCGGTTCGTCCAGCACGATCAGCTGCGGCGGCGGCTCGGCCAGCAGCAGCCGTGCCAGCGCCACCCGAAACCGTTCACCGCCGGACAGGGTGGCCACCGGCCGGTACACCGCGTCACCCCGTAGCAGGAACCGCGCCAGGCGGGTGCGCACCAGGGCGGAGTCGGCGTCCGGTGCGGTGGCGCGCACGTTGTCCAAGACGCTGGCGGCGTCGTCGAGGCCGTCGATACGCTGCGGCAGGTAGCCCACGCGGTCAGTCAGCAATCGGCCCGTGGTACCGGTGATCAGACCCTCTAGAAGCCGTGTCTTACCGATGCCGTTGCGCCCGACCACCGCGACCCGCTCGGGACCCATCACCACCAATGGTCCACGCGTGCCGGGTAATTCGGCGAGCCTGCGACTGGCCGGCACACCGGGATCGGGCAGGTCGACGCGAATGTGCTCGTCACTGCGCAGTCTGGCCTCGGCCGCCTGCAGCGCGTCCGCGGCCTCGGCTGCCTTGTCGTCGAGTCCGGCCCGCAGCTTGCCCGCCGACACCTGCGCGGACGAGGCCCAGTTGTTCATCACGATCTTCGGTGCGCGTTTGTTGGCGTAATCCTTCTGTGCCTTGCGATTACGATGAGCCAGCTTGGTCTCCGCAGCCGCGCGCAGTCGCTTCTGCACCCGCACCGTCTGCTCGGCGGCCGACACCGCCTGTGCCGCCGCGGCTTGCTCGTTCTCCAGATGGGCGCGCCATTCGCGATAGGGACCGCCGAACGACGTCAGCCGGTGGTTGTGCAGCTCGGCGGTGTGGTCCATCCGATTCAGCAGTGCCACATCGTGACTGACGATCACCAGCGTTGCAGGCCAGTCGTCGATCACGTCGAACAACCGGGCCCGGGCCTCACGGTCGAGGTTGTTGGTCGGTTCGTCGAGCAGAGTGATCGCGGCCGACTCCAGCCGAAGGGCGCTGATCCCCAACAGCATCGCCTCCCCGCCGGATACCTGTCCGACTGTCCGGTCCAAGTCCGCGGGTGCCAGGCCGATGACGCGCAGCGCGTCCGCGGCGCGGTCCGCGACGTCCCAGTCCTCGCCGATCACCTCGAAATCCCGCTCGGTCGCACTGCCGGATTCAATCGCGCGCAGTGCGGCCAGCTTCGCACCGACACCCAGCACGTCGGCGATCGACTGCGTGGTGTCCAACGTCAAAGTCTGCGGCAGGTAGGCGACGTCGCCGCCGGTGATGATCCGGCCGCCGGTGGGCACGAGGTCGCCGGCGATCAGCCGCAGCAGCGTTGACTTGCCGCTGCCGTTGGCGCCGATCAGGCCGGTTCGGCCGGTCGACAGCGTGGCGTCAAGGCCGCGCAGCGCCACCGTCCCGTCCGGCCAGGCGAAGTCGAGGTCGATCAGCGTGATTGCGGAATCGGTAGGCATGGGTCTCCAGGTGGTCGTCAGCGGGCAGGTGAGCGGCGCTGTGATCCACGGTGGGGACCCTCCTTTTCGACGCGCGGGCAGGAACGACGGCCACGGTAGTGGCGTAACTGCGATGCGGGCAACCGATTTATCCCTACGCTGAAGCCATGGATCTCCCCGACTGGGTTCGCGCGCTCGACATGGGACCCCACCCCGAAGGCGGCTTCTTCCGCGAGACCTGGCGCAGCGAGCTCGTTGTCGGTGAATCGGCACTACCGCCCGACTACAACGGCCCGCGCAGCGCCGGAACCGCCATCTATTTCGTGCTGCTGCCCGGCCAGCAGTCCGCGTGGCACACCGTGCGCAGCGCCGAGCTGTGGCTGTATCACCGCGGCGGCCCGTTGTTGCTCGAGATCGGACCGGAAAAGGAAAGCGCCACAACGGTTCTGCTCGGTCCGGATATCCTCGCCGGTCAGCAGCCGCAAGTTCTGGTGCCGCCGGGGCATTGGCAGCGGGCACGTCCCCGCGACGACGAGCCGACCCTGGTCAGCTGTGTGGTGGTGCCGGGCTTCGACTTCGCGGACTTCGCCCTCGCGCCCCCTACCGACTGACGGACGCCAGCACCTCGAACGCGGCGGCAACGAGCTCGGCGTTGCCCGGCGCCGTCGACCCGTCCGGTAGCAGCACCGTGTCCTCCAGCCCGATGCGGGTCTGCACTCCCAGCGCACCCGCATGGGCCAGCAGCGGCCAGCAGCTGTCGTCGAGGCCGTGCAGCAGCATCGGCGCCGGCGATTGTGCCCGCGCAATCCGGGCCAGAAGGTCGTCGGCGATCTCGGTGGTCCCGTCGGGTCCCAGTTCGACCATCACCCGCAGGCAGTGCGGAGCCACCTCCGAGTCCGCCCACGCCTGGGCGGCGTCGGCATGGAAGATGCCGGCTTCCACTCCGATGCCCCGGCTCAGCAACAGCTGCGCCAGTTCCTCGGCGCCGGGCTCGTGCCAGTTGACCGACGCGAAGTCGGGCAGCACAGTCCACGCCTCGACGGTGCGCAACCGCCGCTGCGGATCGGGCAGCGCCCAGAATCCCGTCGTCACCCCCAGGGGCAGGCCCGGCACGGCGTGCCGGACGGCGCTCACCGCGGCCCCGACGATCTCGGGTTCCAGCGAGTCCACCCCGTCGGCGGTCTTGGGGTGCAGGTGTACCGCCATCGCCCCGGCGCCGTGCGCGGCGACCGCCGCGGACGCCAGCTGTTCCGGCGACACCGGAAGTCCGGCGTGCTGATCGGGGGTTCGGGCGCCGTTGATACAGGCTTTCACATAGGGACCTTGGGCCATAACGTCATTCTCACCCCTCACGACGCCACTTTCCGAAGTAGCGTTTCCCCATGCGGGGCCACACCATCGTCTGCGGGGACGACGCACTCGGACTGCGGATCATCGACGAACTGAACAACGCCGGGGTCACCGTCGCGATCTCGCAGGCACCCGAGGACCTGGACGCGGCAGGGATCGCCACCGCCGCCGCGGTGATCTGCGCCGATGACGACGACGCCCTGAACCTGGAGATCGCACTGCTGGCCCGGCAGGCCAATCCCCGGGCACGGATCGTGGCCCGGCTGTCCAATGCGGTGCTGCGCGAGGCGATGGCCGAAGGCAACGGGCCCGGCGCCATCCTCGACGTCGCGGACCTGGCGGCGCCCTCAGTGGTCGAGGCGCTGCTTAAGCGGACCACCCACACGATCTCGGTGGCGGGGGTGGATTTCGTCGTCAGCGGCACCACCGCCGGCCGCGACGGCAGCCTGCGGGAGATTTTCGGCGATCTCGCGCCGGTCGCGGTCATCCGCGGCGACGACTCGGAAAACCCCGGCGAGGTGATCGCCTGTCCCGGCCGCGACATGCAGGTGCGTACCGGTGACTGGACCGCCATGATCGGTACCGCCGACGAACTTGCGGAGCAGGGTATCGAGGTCGCCAAACCCATTCCGGCATCGCCGCGAGCGCGCCCACTGTTCGTCCGGATCGCCGACGGGGTGCGGGCATTCGCCGAGGACCTGAACCCGATGTTCTACCGCGCGCTGGCCGTGTCGGCCTCGCTCCTGATCGGGTCGACGATCATGCTGCGCTTCGCCTACAAGCAGCCTGGGATGGGCTGGATAGATGCGCTGTATTTCTCGGCGGAGACCATCGCGACCGTCGGGTACGGCGATTTCAATTTCCTCGAACAGCCCACCTGGCTGCGTATGTGGGGCGTGGTGATGATGTTCGCCGGCGTGGCCACCACGGCGATCGTCGTGGCTTTTGTCGCCGATGTTCTCCTGTCACAGCGGATTTCGCAGGCAGCCAGCCGGCAGAAGGTGCGTCACCTGCAGCGCCACGTCGTCGTGGTGGGCCTCGGGTCGTTCGGCATCGGGGTGGCTGCGGTACTCAAGGCCGCCGGGCACGACGTGGCCGTGATCGAACGTGACGAGGACAGCCGCTACCTGTCGGCGGCAGCCGAACTGGGTGTACCGGTCATCTTCGGTGACGCCACGCTGCGGCAAACCCTGGAAGCCGCCCGTGTTCGTGACGCCCGCGCGGTCGCGGTGCTCACCCAGGACGATGTGGTCAACATCGAGACGGGCATCGTTGTGCGCGAAATGCTGGGTGCGCGAACACTTCCCGAACAACAGCGCGTGAGCGTCCCGATCGTGCTGCGCATCTATGACCGGGCGCTGGGATCTGCCGTCGGCACGCGGTTCAAGTTCGAGTTCGTCCGCTCGACCGTCGATCTGGCCACGCCATGGTTCATCGGGGAAGCGATGGGGCTCGACGTCCTGGGCACCTTCTCGGTGGGGCAGCGGTCGTTCATGGTCGGTGCGGTGCAGGTCCAGCCCGGCAGCGAGCTGGACGGAATCCGGATGTTCCAGCTCTCCACCCAGACCCGGGTGATCGCCATCGGCCGCGAGGACGCCCCGCTGCGGTTGCATCCACGCCGCGACACCCAGTTGATCGCCGGGGACACCGCCTATCTGGTCGGCCCGTACCGCGAACTGATCGCTACCCTCCGCAAGGGGGAGCACGCATCGCGGCCGGGAACGATCAGTGGCCCAACCCGGGCAGGTTGATCACCTACTCTCTGCTCATGACGCAGTCGGGTGAGTCGCTGACGAGGCGTGACGACCTTCGCCGTCGCCTCGAGGAGCGCTACCGGCGTCTTGCGGAATCCCGCAGGCTCAGTCCGTTCACAGCAGTGGTCTCGCGCTTCACCGAGATCGACGGCGGCACTCAGGGCGCCGTGGTGTCCACCCAGCTGTTCACCACGGTCATTCCGTTGATGATCATCGGCTTCAGCTATATGCAGGGCTTCGCCGACAATGCGAGCCCCGGGACAATCTTTACGCGGCAGTTCGGTCTGGAGCATCCGCTCACCGACCGGGTGCGGGAAGCGTTCGGCAATTCCGCGGGTCTGCGGGCGGACTGGACTCTGATCGGCGTCGCGAGCTTCCTCGTCTGGGGCATCCCGATGGCGGCTTCGGTCGCGACGATCTTCGCCAAGGCGTGGCGCCGCGAGCAATACGGCTTGCTGACCCGGTTACTGCGCGGCACCGCCTGGTTCGCACTGTACCTCGTGAGCATTGCGGTGCGGGAGCGAATCATGTTCGGCCATCATCACCACGGCCTTCCCCGGGCGCTGCTGTTCGTCGTGGGTCTGTTGCCGGTGTGGTTGTTCTGGTCGGTGACGCCGGCTCTGCTGGTGCGCGACGGCGGCCGGGGGCTTCGCTCACTTGCGCTGGCCGGGCTGGCCGGTGTGGTGATCGACGGCGTCGCGATCCCGCTGGGCTCCCGGCTGCTGTTCCCCTCGCTGCTGCACGACTGGGACGGGTTCGGACCGATCGGCGTGGCGATGGCCCTGCTGATCTGGTGCGGCGCCGTGGGCACCGGCTGGGTGGTGACGGCGTGTGTGGGTGCGGTCCTGTGGGAACGCAACGCGCCGTCGGAGATGGTCGTCGACTCTCAGGTCGGCTAAGACAGTCCCAGCACGCGCACGGCGTTGTCCTTGAGGATCAGCGGCACCACCGCGGGATCGATGTCGAGGGCCTCGAAGTCCCGCCGCCAGCGGTCCAGCGCGATGTAGGGATGGTCGGTGCCGAACAGCGCCTTGGTCCGCAGCTGCCGACCGATCGCGGACACCAGTTGTGGCGGAAAGTATTTGGGCGACCAGCCGGACAGGTCCACGAACACGTTGGCCTTGTGGGATGCGATCGCGATCTGCGCGTCGACCCACGGCACCGCCGGGTGGGCCATCACGACAGACAGCTCCGGGAAGTCGGCGGCGACATCGTCGAGCAGCATCGGGTCGGAGTAGCGGAGCTTGATCCCGTGCCCGCCGGGCAGCGCCGACCCCAGTCCGGTCTGGCCGGTGTGGAACAGTGCCGGAACGCCGGCAGCGGCGATGGCCTCGTAGATCGGGTAGAACCGGCGGTCGTTGGGCTCGAACCCCTGCAGGCTCGGGTGGAACTTGAAGCCTTTGACGCCGTAGTCGCCGACCAACTCCCCCACCCGCCGCACCGCGTCGGCGTCCCACGGGTCGACGGAGCCGAACGGAATGAGGACGTCGTTGTTGCGCACCGTCCCCGCGATCAGCTCCTCGACCGAGTTGGGCTGATGCCCGGACACCGTGTGGGCGTCGATGGTGAACACCACCGCTGCGGTGTTGTGCTGCCGGTAGTGGGCGGCGAGGTCGTCGACCCGGGCGAAGTAGTCGGCTCCGAGCTTGAAGTAACGGCCGGTGGCGTGCGCCAGCTCGTCGTCATAGGCACAGTGGCCGCTCGAGTCGATCTCGACGTGAGTGTGGAAGTCGATGGCGTCGACCGCGGCGACGTCGATGGCGGGTGAGTACCTGACGGTCATCGACGCAGTGTAGGAGAACAGTGCCTGACCTCGGCCGACGGGGATTGTCCGCGGTTTTCAGGACCAAAGTCCCTACCGGCGCGCAACCCCTGCGAGCTTCACTGCTGTGTGCTCAAGGTGTTCTTGGTTGACGACCACGAAGTCGTGCGCCGCGGTTTGGCAGACCTTCTCGGTGCCGACCCTGACCTGACCGTGGTGGGCGAGGCCGCGACGGTGGCAGAGGCACTGGCACGCATCCCCGCCGCCGCCCCCGACGTCGCTGTGCTGGACGTCCGCCTGCCCGACGGAAGCGGCATCGACCTGTGCCGGGATCTGCTGGCCGCCGATGCCCATCTGCGCTGCCTGATCCTGACGGCGTTCACCGACGAACAGTCCATGCTCGACGCGATCCTGGCCGGCGCGAGCGGGTACGTGGTCAAGGACATCCGCGGGATGGCGCTGGCCGAGGCGATCAAAACCGTCGGGAGCGGAAAATCGTTGCTGGACAACCGCGCAGCGGCGGCCCTGATGCACCGGCTGCGCAAGGACACCGAGCAGGACGAGCGGCTGCGGGACTTGTCGTCGACCGAACGCACGCTGCTACAACTGCTCGGCGAGGGCCTGACCAACCGGGAGATCGGCCAGCGGATGTTCCTGGCCGAGAAGACGGTGAAGAACTACGTGTCACGACTGCTGCTCAAGCTCGGCTTTGCCGGGCGCACCCAGGCTGCGCTCTTCGCCGCCGAGTCGTTGCGCGGCAGTGACCCCGGCCCGATGGTGACGCCGTAGCTCAGACCGAGATCTCGACCGCGGGTTGCAGGACGAACGTCGCACGACAGGACCGCTCCACGAACAGCGGGACGAACTCGCGGATCCGGGCGCCGTCGAATCGGCGGTAGGTACTGTCCACGGTCTCGGTGATGATGTGGTCCGGCACGTACGGGAACAATTCCGTCAGGCGGCTCACCACCTGATCGATCTGGCGCTGCTCGTCAGCACGGTCCACGCCGGACATCATCGGATGAAATACGCGGTTTGCGCAACTACCGTCACGACGGCGGATGACGCCCGGGTGGCGGACAAATGAACAAAAAGCTGTGGCGCCTTGGTCATTCCACCCGGTGCACGCCAGCCATCGCAGTCCGATACAGTTCGCCCGTGACCTCACCGAGCAATGTGGACGCCGGCGACCAGACCCCCGAGTCCGCGAATCGCCTTCAGGCCGAACATCTCCGGGAGATGTTGCTGGGCCAGTGTGAGCAACTCGACACCGACCTTGCGACGTACGGCTCGGCGCTCGAGCGCTACCAGCGGCGCGGCGAGCAGACGCAGGCCCGGCGGATTCGCGGCATGATCCGCGCCGCCGAACGGGAGCGTCGCTCGGTGCAGGATCTGATCTCAGGACTGGAGCGGCGGTTCCTCGTCGCGGAGGCCGCTCGCAGTGAGCAGGCTCGGCATCCGCTGCCCGGCCTGGGCGCGGCACGGCACGGCGCCCCGCGGGTCAGCCCCTATCCGAGTCCGCACCGGGTCATCAGGAACTGAGTCTTACGACGGCGCGAATACCGTCACAAAGCGGTTCAGCGACTCCTTGATGTCGCCCTTGAGTGCACCCGCCACGACCATGCCGATCGGCCCGAACAGCGCCGCACCGCCCAGATGGACGTCCATGGTCACCACCGAACTGCCTGCGTCCTTGTCGTGGGCCCGCACCTTGCCGATCAGCTTGACCTTCACCCCGCCGACACCGGCGCCATTGAGCGTCATGGCCTCGGGGGCCTTGAAGTGGACGATCTCCCACTTCACCCGGTTGGGCATGCCCTTGACCTCGACGATGGACTCCACGACGGTGCCCTTCTCGAGGGTGTCGGGCAATTTGGAGCGCCACACCCGGTGGATGGTCAGCCAGTCCTTGTAGCGGGAGAGGTCCGAGGCGTGCTGCCAGGCCTGCTCTGGTGGAAGTGGAACGTCAACGGAGACTGAGAGTTTCGCCATAGGTCAGTTGGGTTGCTCGCCTTTGTCGGTGCGGTTGGAGTCGACGTAGTTCTTGGCGGCGTCCTGCACCCTGTCGACGGTGCTGGAGTACTTGCCCTGCGTCTTCTGGTCGATGATGTCGCCGGCCTTATCGATGGCCTGCTCCACCTTGTCTGCGTTGGAGCCCAGAACTTCCTTGGTCTTGCCGAGGGCTTTGTCGAGGAATCCCATCGGTCAATCTTGCACCGGGGGCTCGGTTCGCCACAACATCCGCCGTTCGCCCAGCACCCGGCCCTGCACCCACCACATAACTTCGACCAGACCGGCGGCCAGCAGGCCCATCGCGACCCCCGACGTCGTCGCCTCCAGGTTGGACGGATCGAGCATGAACGCCGTGCGGGCCGCCGGTATGGCGAAGATCACGACATACGCCAGGCCGGAAGCGGCCACCAACGCCACCCGCCACCACTGGTAAGGCCGGGCGACGACCGCCAATACCCAGACCGCCCCCATCAGCAGGGTGATCAGCGCTGCGGTGGAGGTCTGGGTCTGGTCGGCCGTGGTCACGCTGATGCCGTGGTTGGCGATCAGGTACGACGCATAGGTGGTCACCCCGATCACCACCCCGGACGGCAGCGCCGAGGTCATCACGCGCCGCACGAACCCGGTGTGGGCCCGCTCGTTGTTCGGTGCGAGCGACAGGATGAAAGCGGGAATGCCGATGGTGAACCACGCCGCGATCGTCACGTGGATCGGCTGGAACGGATACAGCAGCGGCGGGGTGCCGAACAGCTTGTGCGACAACCCCGCCAGTCCGACCAGCAGGGCCAGCAGCACCGAGTACACGGTCTTGGTGAGAAACAGGTTGGAGACCCGCTCGATGTTGCCGATCACCCGCCTGCCCTCGCCGACCACATAGGGCAGGGTGGCGAACTTGTTGTCCAACAACACGATCTGGGCCACCGCCCGCGATGCCGGGCTACCCGAGCCCATTGCGACGCCGATATCGGCGTCCTTGAGGGCCAGCACGTCGTTGACACCGTCGCCGGTCATCGCGACGGTGTGGTCGCGCGACTGCAGGGCATGCACCATCGCCCGCTTCTGGTCGGGGCGCACCCGGCCGAAGGTGGTGTACTCGGCCATCGTGTTGGCCAGCGCGTCCGGTTCGGTGGGCAGCCGGCGGGCGTCCATCGTCTCGCCGTGCAGGCCGAGCGTCTGCGCTACCGCACCGACCGAGACCGCGTTATCTCCCGAGATCACCTTGACCGAGACATGCTGGGAAGCAAAGTATTCCAGCGTTTCACGGGCATCCGACCGGACCCGCTGCTCGAGTACCACCAGCGCCACCGGAGTGACGCGCCCGGGGGCGTCCGGGCTGTCGACGGGCTGGTCGCTGGCACCGAGCAGTAGCACGCGCATACCGCGCGAGCCGATGTCCTCGGCCTGGGCGGCCGCCGGCGAGTCCGGGTCAAGCAGGACGTCGGGTGCGCCGATCAACCAGTTCCCGTGCTCGCTGTAGGAGACCCCACTCCACTTCGTGGCGGACTTGAATGGCGCTGCGGCCGTTGCGGTCCAACCGGGCGCGTGCGGATACGCCTCGGCGATGGCCTGCATGCTGGCGTTGGGTTTGGGGTCGTCGGCGGCCAGCGACGCCAGTACGTCGGCGACCCTGTCGTCCTGCTCGACCGGGGTGACCTCGGCCAGCCGCATACCGTTCTCGGTGAGCGTGCCGGTCTTGTCCGCGCACACCACGTCGACCCGGGCCAGTCCTTCGATGGCGGGCAGTTCCTGGACCAGACACTGTCTGCGCCCCAACCGGATAACGCCGACGGCGAAGGCGATCGAGGTCATCAGCACGAGGCCTTCGGGAACCATCGGCACGAGTGCGCCGACCATCCGCAACACCGACTCCCGCCAGCCGACGTTTGTGGTGAACAACTGGGTGTAGATCACCAGCAGGCCGGTGGGCCACAGCAGGTAGGTGATGAATTGCAGGATTTTGTTGATGCCGCTGCGCAATTCGGATTTCACCAGCGTGAACTTGCTGGCCTCCTCGGCGAGTTTGGCGGCGTAGGCCTCCCGGCCGACCTTGGTGGCGCGGTAGGCGCCGGAGCCGGCGACCACGAAGCTGCCCGACATCACCGGGTCGCCGCTGTGTTTGGCGATGGCATCCGCCTCACCGGTGAGCAGCGACTCGTCGACCTCGAGGTTGGCGGCCTCGATCAGTTCGCCGTCGACCACGATCTGATCACCCGGCCCGAGTTCGATGACGTCGTCGAGCACGACTTCGTTGGGCGGCAACGGTTTTGTCCCGGTCCGGCGGCGCACGGTCGGTTTGGCCTGCCCGACGATGGCCAGGTTGTCCAGTGTCTTCTTGGCGCGCAGTTCCTGGATGATGCCGATGCCGCTGTTGGCGATGATGAGCAGCCCGAACATGCCGTTGATCAACGAGCCGGTGGACAGCACGATGATCAGCAGGACACCGAGAATCGCGTTGATGCGGGTGAACACGTTGGCCCGCACCACCTCGGCGACACTGCGCGAGGCGCGGGTCGGAACGTCGTTGGTCTGGCCCGCGGCGACCCGGGCGGCGACGTCGTCAGCGGATAGGCCGGCCGCTACATCGACGGTCATCGGGTGAAGGTCCCCATCTTGTCCTCGTCGTAGTACTCGAGCGTCACCGTCGCGCCGTCGAATGTCGCCTTGGAAATGCTTCCGGGAGGGAAGTTTTCGCTCGGGAATCGAAACGTGAACACGTCGCCGTCCCAGTGGGTGAGCTCGAGGGTGTCCGGCCGCGGGCCCAGCGAGAGCGTCAGCTTGCCGTCTTTCTCGGCGACCACCGCCGTACCCCAGTAGTCGTTGCGGTAGCTGCCGACGTAGGCGGCGGGCGGCTTGGCCGGGGCCGGTTTGGCCGGCGGCGCCTTGCCCACCAGCGTGCCGAACGGTTTGTCCATGTCGGCGAACGCGTGGGCGTACAGCGCGCGCCAGTCCTGGCGGACCTCGCCGAACTGGACCAGATCGGCGAATTCGGCGGTCAGGGTTTCCGGGATGCCGACCGGGGTGCCGTTGGTCAGCGCGACGATCGCGACATCGGCCGATGGGATGATCACGAAGTTGGTTGCGGCGCCGAGGTCGAAGGCCCCCGAGTGGCTCAGCTGTACCCGGGCCGCCGACGTGGTGCCGACGTTGAAGCCGTATCCGTAGAAGCCGGAGCGCATCGCCGGCTCCTCCGGCGGGCTGGACACGATCTGCGGGGACACCGCGGGCAGCAACGCCGCGGGGTCCACGATCTGCTGACCGTTGTAGGCCCCGTTGGCCAGCATCATCGTCAGCCAGTGGGTCAGGTCGTTGACCGAGGAGCTCACCCCGCCGGCGGGCGCTTCGGGATCGGCGTTGCGCTGGTAGAGCGGCTTGTAGGTGCCGTCGATGCGGATGTGCCCGACCGCCTTGTCGGCCCTGGCTTCGTAGTCGGCGAACCGCGAGCTGGTCGACGCCATGCCCAGCGGCCGGTACAGCACCTCGGCACTGAGGTCCTCCCAGGACTTGCCCGCTGCGACCGCCACCGCCTCAGCCGCCGCGGTCAGCCCGAAGTTGGTGTAGGCGTAGGAGATCCGGAACGGCGCCAGCGGAAGCTGGCGCAGCCGCTCCAGGATGTAGCGCCGGTCGTAGCCGAGGTCCTCCAGTTGGTCCCCGGCGTGGTCGGGCAATCCGGATCGGTGTGAATACAGGTCACCGACGGTGACCATCCTGGTGGCCGCGGGGTCCGACAGGGCGAACCACGGCAGCTTCTCGGTCACCGGGGTGTTCCAGCCGATGGCGTTGCGGCCGACTTGGTGGGCGACGACCGTGGCCCCGATCGGCTTGGACACCGACGCCAGCTGGAACACCGTGTCGGGGTCCACCTTGTTGCCGGGATCGTCGGCGGGACGGTTGACGTCCTTGACCCCAAACCCCTTGGCGTACACGGTCTTCCCGGCATGGACGACGGCCACCGCCATACCGGGGATGCCGGAGGACTTCATCAGGTCCGCGGCGATCCCGTCGAGCTTGGCGACGGCGTTGTCGACGGCGTTGTTCGGCAGCGCCATGGCCGGCATCAAGGGCGGCGGCTGATCCGACAGTGACGTGGGCGCCTCGGGCTTGGATGCCGTACCGCTACACGCGGTGAGCGCGGCGACGAGAGCGACGATCGCGGCACGGGCTGCCAGAGCGGTCATGGCTTGCACCGTAGTGGCTCACAGCTGCCACCACCGGTCTATTGCCCCCGCCGCGCTCGCCACGACCCGCCCGCCCGGTTTCGGCACGGCCGTCTGCACCCCGGCGTCGTCAGCGGCCGCCAGCATCCGTTCGACCGGCTCTGCCCAGGGATGGGGGGCCAGCCGGAAGGTGCACCAGTGGATCGGCACCAGCAACCCGGCATCGGTGACATCGCGGTGGGCGCGCACCGCCTCCTCGGGGTTCATGTGGATGTCCGGCCACGACTTGTTGTAGGCCCCGATGGGCATCAGCGTCAGGTCGAAGGGGCCGTGCTGCGCCCCGATGTCGGCGAAGCTGCGGGTGTAACCGGTGTCGCCGCCGAAGTACGCGCGGTGCTGCGGACCTTTGATCGCCCACGACGCCCACAGCGTGGTGTTGCGGGACAGGAACCGACCGGAGAAATGCCGTGCGGGCGTGCACACCAGGGTCAGGTCCCCGATGCGGGCCTCTTCGTTCCAGTCCAGTTCGATGATGCGCTGCGCCGGGATGCGCCACTGCCGCAGATGCGCGCCAACACCGAGCGGAACGACGAACGGTGCGCGTTGAGTGCGGGCCAGCGCCAAAACGGTGTCCATGTCGAGGTGGTCGTAGTGGTCGTGACTGATCACGACGGCGTCCAGCGCGGGCAGAGCCTCCAGCGGGGCGGGCACCGGATGCAGCCGCTGCGGCCCGACGGTGCGCGACGGCGAGCAGCGCTCGCTCCACACCGGATCGGTGAGCACCCGGTAGCCGTCGATCTCGAGCAGGGCCGTCGAGTGGCCCAGCCAGCTGACCGCGAGAGGTTCGGAGCTGGTCGCCGCCGGCGCAACCAGCGGAACCGTTCCCGGGGGACGGCTGGCCGTGCGGGACGAGAACATGTCGAACAGGACCAGGCGGCTTTCCTCGGAGTCCAGCCGCAGCGCGCTGGCGGGCTCGAGGTTGTGGAAGACGCCCTCCCGGTAATGGGGCGATCCGTCGGCGACCGGCCGGATCTCGCCGGGCCCGGCACCCAGCGATGCGGGGGCGTCGTTCAGGGCGCGCAGCAACCAGCCGCCTCCTGCCAGCGACGCGGTCCCGGCGGCGAGGCGAAGCGCGGCGCGCAACATTAGGCGCCTTTGAACTCGGCGGCGCGCTTCTCGATGCGCGCCACCTGGGCTTCGATGACGTCCTGGCTCCCCCACGCCTTCTCGAACAGCTCCTTGTGGGTGGGCCACTGCTCCTCGTAGGCACCGTCGTCGTTGAGCACCCGCTTGGACGCCTGCAGCGACAGCGGCGCCAACCCCGCGATCTCCTGCGCCCAGGCCTGGGCGTCGGCCAGATCGCCGAGCCGGTTCGCCATCCCGGTCATCAACGCCGTGTCGGCATCCAGCTTCTCGGCGCCCAGCAGCATGCCGCGGGCGCGGCCGTAGCCGGCCAGCGAGGACAGCCGACGCACACTCCAGTTATCGAGCGCCAGACCATATTTCGCGATCGGGAACTGGAAGTAGGCACCGGGGGCCACCACTCGCAGGTCGCAGATCATCGCCAGCTGCACACCCGCGCCGATCGCGGGGCCGTTGATCGCCGCGATGACCGGCATCGGCGCTGCGTCGATCGCCTTGTTCAGTGCTATCGCCTTGTCCGGGAAGTCGGCGGCGAACACGTCGCCGGATAGATCTGCGCCGGCGCAAAATACTGTGCCCTGGCCGGTCAGCACGATCACGCGGACGTTCTCGGCGGCGGCCTTCTCGACCGTTTCCCGCAGCGTGTCGACGAGTTCGGAGTTGAGCGCATTGCGTCGTTCCGGACGCTGCAACTCGATGGTGGTCACATCACCCACGCGGTTGATACCGATCATGGTTTGAGGGTACTGGCCGGATAATCTCGTCTCGTGAGCCGGATCGGGGCTGCCGAGCTACGTGACGCCGCGCTGGACCCTGGTTCGTTCCGCAGCTGGGACAGCGCGCCGCTTGATGTCGGCCCCGATGAGGCCTACACCCGGGAACTCGAAGAGGCCCGCGCCAAGTCCGGTTTCGACGAGGCAGTGCTGACCGGTGAGGGGACGATCTTCGGCCGCCGGGTGGCGGTGGTGGCGTGCGAATTCGACTTCCTGGCCGGGTCCATCGGGGTGGCGGCCGCCGAACGCGTCACCGCGGCGATCGAACGCGCAACAGCGGAGCGGCTGCCGCTGCTGGCGTCGCCCAGTTCTGGTGGCACCCGCATGCAGGAGGGCACCGTCGCGTTCCTGCAGATGGTGAAGATCGCCGCCGCCGTCACCCAGCACAAACAGGCGCACCTGCCCTATCTGGTGTACCTGCGGCACCCGACGACCGGCGGGGTGTTCGCGTCCTGGGGTTCGCTGGGCCACATCACTGCCGCGCAGCCCGGTGCGTTGATCGGTTTCCTGGGGCCACGGGTCTACGAGCAGCTCTACGGGGAACCGTTCCCCGCGGGCGTACAAACCGCGGAGAACCTGTTGCGGCACGGCGTAATTGACGCCGTCGTCGGCCTCGAGGCGTTGCGCCCGACCTTGAACCGCGCGCTGACGGTCATCAGCGACCAGCCGGGTGAACCGCCGGCCGCGCTGCCCAACGAGTCGATCCCCGATGTGCCGGCGTGGGAGTCGGTGATCGCCTCCCGCCGTCCGGACCGGCCCGGGGTGAGCTGGCTGCTGCGCGAGGGCGCCACCGACCGGGTGTTGCTGTCCGGAACGCACGGCGACGCCGCCACCACCGCCCTGGCGCTGGCCCGCTTCGGCGGGCAGCCGGCCGTCGTCGTCGGGCAGCAACGCGTGGTGGGCGGAGTCGTCGGACCGGCCGCGCTGCGAGAGGCCCGCCGCGGGATGGCACTGGCCGCCGGGCTGCGGCTGCCGCTGGTGCTGGTGATCGACACGGCCGGTCCCGCACTGTCGGCCGAGGCCGAGCAGGACGGCCTGGCCGGTGAGATCGCCCGCTGCCTGTCCGAGCTGGTCATGCTGGACACCCCGACGGTGTCGGTACTGCTGGGGCAGGGCAGCGGCGGACCCGCGCTCGCGATGGTTCCGGCCGACCGGGTGCTGGCCGCCCAACACGGCTGGCTGGCCCCGCTGCCGCCGGAGGGCGCCAGCGCGATCGTGTTCCGCGACACCGACCACGCCCCGGAACTGGCTGGTGCACAAGGTGTTCGGTCGGCCGACCTGTTGCGCAACGGTATCGTCGACGCGATCGTGCCCGAGTACCCCGACGCCGCCGACGAGCCAGTCGAGTTCGCGCGGCGGCTGTCGACCGCGATCGCCCGGGAGATCCACGACCTGCGCGAGCCGCCCTCGGCGCAGCGGTATGCGGCACGGCTGGCGCGCTACCGCCGAATTGGCTTGCCCGGCTAGACGTTTCGCCGGAACAGCTCCGCGGGACGACCGCCGGTGCGGGTGACCAGATGGCCGGTGGGCCGCAGCAGCGGTTTCATCAGGCGCCGAAACCCGTCACGTTGCAGCGGTCGACCCGCGACCGCCTGGTGCACCCGATGCAGCTCACTAAGGGTGAACTGGCGGCCCAGCAGGTGGTCGGGGTCCGGCTTCTCGGCGTAGCGATCCCGGACCTCATGGGTTGCCCGGGCGATGATCTCGCCGTGCCCGTACCCGAGCCGACCGGGGCGAGCCACCGGGACCAACCGGGTGTCACCCGGCCTGCGGGAGTCGAGCCGGCGGATCGGCACAACCTCGACATGCGCCACCGACAACACCCAACCCCGGCTGTCGCGGGACGGCTCGTCGTAGACGTGCAACTGGCGCGGCCGCAGCCCGCGCACCCCGGCCTTGGACTGCAGCGAGCGCTCGACCGCGTCGGCGAGTCGCTCGCCGGGATGCAGGAACGCGCCGGGCAGCGCCCAACCAGGAGCGTCGATGCGGCGTACCTGCAATACCAGTAGTTCCGGATCGGCCGGGTCGAGGGTGAGCAGTGCGGTGTCGACAGCCACATGCGGGTGTGGAAAGTCGCTGAGCCGGTCTTTCGTTGTATCGCTGATTAACTCATCATTGCGTAAAGCCACGCTCGGCGCACTCCAATAGGGTGCACACCTCCTCGTCGGAGGTCTGGTGGAAGTTGTCGTACCCCTGGCCCACTGCGCTGAAATACTGTGGCGCGCCAGGACATACGACGTCGTCGGCGTAAGCGCGAAGTTCGGCGATCGTGTCGGGCGCGCCGATCGGCGCGGCCAGCACCACCGTGGCCGCGCCCTGAGCGCGCGCCACCAGACAGGCCGCGCGGGCGGTGGAGCCGGTGGCGAACCCGTCGTCGACGATCAGCACCACCCGCCCGGCGAGCGGCTCGGGTGGCCGGTCGCCGCGGTAACGCTCGACGCGGCGCTGCAGTTCGGTGCGCTGGGCGGCTTCCACCTCGGCGATGTCGGCCTCGCTGACCGAGACGTGCCGCAGCACCGCGTCGTTGATCACCCGCACCCCACCCTCGCCGATAGCGCCGAAGGCGAGTTCGGGCTGGCTGGGCACGCCGAGCTTGCGCACGACCAGCACGTCCAGTGGGGCGCCCAGCGCCTTGGCGACCTCGAAGGCCACCGGCACACCGCCACGCGGCAGGCCGAGGACGAGGACGTCACGGCCGCGGTAGGCCGTCAGCGACTCGGCGAGCCGGCGGCCCGCGTCCGCCCGGTCGGCGTAACGCTGCATACCTTCGAGTATTGACCGCCTAGGCCAGCGATTCCAGCCATGCGCGGTGCAGTGCGGCGTACCGGCCGTGCGAGTCGATGAGCTCGGCGGGCGGGCCGTCCTCGACGATGCGTCCGTGCTCGAGCACCAACACCCGGTCGGCGATCTCCACGGTCGACAACCGGTGGGCGATGATCAGCGCCGTCCGGTCGGCCAGCACCGTGCGCAGCGCGCGCTGCACGAGCCGCTCGCTGGGAATGTCCAGCGACGACGTGGCCTCGTCCAGAATCAGCACCGCCGGGTCGGCGAGGAAGGCCCGGGCAAACGCGACCAGCTGCCGCTGCCCGGCCGACAACCGTCCCCCGCGGGTGGCGACGTCGGTGTCGTAACCGTCGGGCAGTGCCTCGATGAACTCGTCGACCCCGACCGCGGCCGCCGCCGCGCGTACCTCGGCATCCGAGGCCGACGGGCGGCCGAACCGGATGTTGTCGGCGACAGTTCCCGAGAACAGGAAGTTCTCCTGGGTGACCATCACGACGTGGCGGCGCAGATCGCTCTGCGCGAAGTCCCGCAGGTCGACGCCATCGAGGGTGACCGCACCTTCGGTCGGGTCGTAGAACCGGGCGATCAGCTTGGCGATCGTGGTCTTGCCCGCCCCGGTGGTGCCGACCAGTGCGACGGTCTGGCCGGCCGGCACGACCAGCGACAGCCCGGGCAGCACCGGCCGGTCCGACACATAGCCGAAGTGCACGTCGCGGAAAGCGATTTCACCGTTGATCCGGTCCCGCTGAACCGGCGCCGCCGGGTCGGCGATCGCCGGTTCCTCGGCGAGCACACCGGCGAGCTTCTCCAGCGCCGAGGACGCAGACTGGAACGTGTTGAAGAACTGCGAGATTTCCTGCATCGGTTCGAAGAACATCCGCAGATACAGCAGGAACGCCGCCAGCGTGCCGATCGTCATTTCGCCGTGCAGCACCCGGTAGCCGCCATAGAGCAACACCACGCCGGTGGTGAGGTTGCCGACGAGCTTGACCGCGGGCATGAAGATCGCCAGCAGCCGGAAGGTGCGTTCGTTGTCCGCGCGGTAGCGGTCGGCGACCTCGTCGAAGATCTCCTGATTACGCGGCCCGCGACGGTAGGCCTGAACCGCTTTGATACCCGTCATCGTCTCGACGAATTGCACGATCACCAGTGCGGCGCTCTCCCGCACTCGGCGGTAGGTCTTGGCCGACTCCGAGGAGAACCACCACACCAGCGCAACGAGAATCGGGAACGCAGCCAGGCACATCAGGCCGAGCTTGACGTCCAGGGTCACCAGCAGGATCGCCGTGCCGAACAGCGTCAGCACCGCGGTAATCAGGCTGTCGAAACCGGTCTCGAGCATGTCCTGGATGGCGTCGACGTCGTTGGTCAGCCGGCTGACTACCCGGCCCGAGGTGTAGCGGTCGTGGAACGCGACGTCGAGGCGCTGGAAGTGCCGGAACACCCGGCGGCGCACCTCCAGCAGCACGCTCTGGCCGATGCGACCGGAACGCTTGAGGAACGTCATCCGGCTGATCGCCTGCACGCACACCACCCCGCACAACACGGCGACGACGATGATGAGCTCGCGGGCCGATCCACCGGCGAGCAGCGGCGGGATGGCGTGGTCGATGCCGCGCTGGACCAGCAGCGGAACCGACAGTCGCGCAGCGTTTTCCACCACCACGACCAACGCCAGCAGGCCGACGGTCATCTTGAACGGCGCCAGCAGCGAGCCCAGCAGCGCGCGGGCCTCGCGCCGGCGCGGTGTGGCCTCGTCGATCGGCAGGTCGTCAGGTTCCTCGTCGAGCTGGCCCCGCCATTCGGTGGCGGTCACCGCTGCCTGCCCTCGGACGCGGCGTAGTCGGCGGTGCGCCGGGCCGCACCGCGCTGCTCGCAGGCTTCCTCGTAGGCGCGGTCCAGCCGCTGCCGCTCGTCGTCGTCCTCCCAGTCGCAGCGCACTTCGCAGCCGTCGTCGAGTTCGTCGTCGGCGGCCAGCAGGAAGCGGTAGCGCGGCACTTCGGCCAGCAGTTCGGCGTGGGTGCCGATGTGGGTGATGGTGCCCGCACCGTCGACGGTGTCGAGCAGCGCGACCTTGTCGGCCAGCAGAACCGTGGACGCGCGGTGGGCGACGACCACCGCGGTGACGCCCGCCAGCACGCGGCCCAGCGCCTCGGTGACGGTGGCCTCGGTATGCACGTCGAGCGCGGACAGGGTGTCGTCGAGCACCAGGACGCGCGGGGCGGCCAGGATGGCTCGGGCGAGCGAAAGCCGTTGCCGCTGACCGCCGGACAGGCTCATACCCTGTTCGCCGATGCGGGTCTGCACGCCGTAGGGCAGGTCGTAGACGAACTGTGCGGCGGCAATCTCGACGGCGCTGCGCAGTTCGTCGTCGGTCGCGTCCGGGCGGCCCAGCCGCAAGTTCTCGGCGACGGACATCGAGAACAGCGTCGGATCCTCGAAGGCGGTGGCGACGGTGGTGCGCAGCGCGTCCAGTGACAGCTCGCGAATGTCGGTGCCGTCGATACGGATCGCGCCTTCGGTGACGTCATAGAGCCGCGGCAAGAGACCGGCCAGCACCGACTTGCCCGAGCCGGTGGCGCCGACCAGGGCCAGCGTCTCCCCCGGTTCGACGGTCACGCTGACGTGCCGCAGCGCCCAGGTGTCCGAGTCTGGAAACCTAAATCCGACGTCGGCGAGTTCCAGCCGGCCGCCGCGCGGCGCGACCGAACTCGGTCCGTCGGTGATCTCGCGGGGGGCGTCGAAGATCTCGGCGATCCGGTTGGCCGCGGTCATCGCCTCCTGCGTCATCGACAGCAGGAAGCCGAGCGAGGCGATCGGCCACACCAGCGACAGCATCATCGTGATGAATGCGACGAGCGTGCCCATGGTGACCAGGCCGTGCCCGGCGGCGTAGGCCCCGAAGCCGAGCACCACGGTCAGCGTGAGGTTCGGAATCACCTCGAGGAGCGTCCAGAATTTCGCCGACACCGCGACCTTCTGGAGCTGCGTGTCATACAGCGTGCTGGCTTGAGTGTCGAAGCGCTCGTAGACGTAGTCCTCGCGGCCGAAGGATTTCACCGCCCGCAGGCCCAGCGCCGACTCCTCGACGTGCGTGGCGACGTGGCCGGCTTGATCCTGGGCCTGGCGGGCCAGCCGGGTGAAGGTGCGCTCGAAGTGCAGCACGATCAGCGTGATCGGCGCGATCGAGGCCAGCACCACCACACCCAGCGGCCAGTACATGGCCAGCAGGATGATCGTGACCACGGTGATCTGCAGGATGTTGAGGATCAGGAACACCAGGCCGAACGACAGCAGCCGTCGAATCACGTTGAGATCGTTCATGATTCGCGAGAGCAGCTGACCGGACTGCCACCGGCCGTGGAACGACATCGGCAGGATCTGCAGCCGGGCGTAGAGGTCCTTGCGGATATCGGCCTCCACGCCCATGGTGGCCCGGGACACCAGCCAGCGGCGGATGAACCACAGCACGGCCTCGGTGACGCCGACGGCCATCGCCGCGGCGCCGACCACCCACAGCCCCCGCTGGTCCTGGTGGCGGACCGGTCCGTCGATCACCGCCTTGGTCATCAGCGGGATCGCGACGGTGGCCACCAGGCTGGTGACAGCGACGATCAGCATCGAAATCCAGCGCGCCCGGTACGGCATCAGATACGGCAGCAACCGGAAGAGGTCGGACGCGGCCCTCGGGGTCGCGCGGGGTGCGGCGATGGCCGGTTCCGACACCATTTCGGAAGTCACCTCGTCCACCCCATCACCATCTCGATACCGATCACCGCTGAACATATGCGGCGCGTACGACACGACTCCCCCGCATTCGATGATTCCACGCACCGCAATCGGTTATCCGCCACGCCATTCGCACCCTAGGACCTCAACAATGATTGAGGTCAAACCCTTCCGGCGCAGGTCATCGTGTCGCGTCGGCCTCCCACTGATACGGGCTTCGATCAGGCAAGATGGTGCCCATGGACAGTAGTTCGGCCGCACCCCGAGTACTGGTGGTCGATGACGATCCCGACGTGCTCGCCTCGCTGGAGCGTGGGCTGCGCCTCTCCGGATTCGAAGTGGCCACCGCCGTCGACGGTGCCGAAGCCCTGCGCTCGGCCACCGAAACCCGACCCGACGCGATCGTCCTCGACATCAACATGCCGGTGCTGGACGGCGTGAGCGTGGTGACCGCGCTGCGCGCGATGGACAACGACGTGCCGGTCTGCGTGCTCTCGGCGCGCAGTTCGGTCGATGACCGGGTCGCCGGTCTGGAGGCCGGCGCCGACGACTACCTGGTCAAACCGTTCGTTCTCGCCGAGCTGGTGGCCCGGGTGAAGGCGTTGTTGCGCCGACGCGGATCCACCGCCACCTTCTCCTCGGAGACCATCCAGGTGGGCCCGCTGGAGGTCGACATTCCCGGCCGCCGGGCCAGGGTCAACGGCGTCGACGTCGACCTGACCAAACGCGAGTTCGACCTGCTGGCCGTGCTCGCCGAGCACAAGACGGCCGTGCTGTCCCGGGCTCAGCTCCTCGAGCTGGTGTGGGGTTACGACTTCGCCGCCGACACCAACGTCGTCGACGTCTTCATCGGTTACCTGCGCCGCAAGCTCGAGGCCGGCGGCGCGCCCCGACTGCTGCACACCGTGCGCGGCGTCGGTTTCGTGCTGCGCACCCAGTGACCGGCTCGTGACGCTGCCGCGCATCTTCCGCCGCACCCCCTCGCTGCGCACCCGGGTGGCCTTCGCGACGGCGATCGGCGCGGCGATCGTCGTCACGATCGTCGGCACCATCGTGTGGATCGGCATCACCAACGACCGACTGGAACGTCTCGACCGGCGCCTCGACGAGGCCGCGGGCTTCGCCGTCCCGTTCGTTCCCCGCGGACTCGACCAGATCCCCCCGTCACCCAACGACCAGGACGTGGTGATCACCGTCCGCCGCGGCGACGCGGTGCGGTCCAACTCCGACGTCGTACTGCCGCGGCTGAACTCCGACTACGGCACCGCCGAGGCCGACGGCGTCCGCTACCGGGTGCGCACGGTGGAGCTCTCTTACCCGGAGCCGACGACGCTGGAGGTCGGCGCCACGTTCGACGACACCATCGCCGACACCAACAATCTGCACCGGCGGGTGCTGATCATCTGTGTGTTCGCGGTCTGCGCCGCCGCGCTACTGGGTTGGGTACTGGCGACGTTCGCCGTGCGGCCGCTGCGGCGGCTGGCCGCACAGACCCGCGAGATCCAGGCCGGTGACAAGGCGCCCGACGTCGAGATCGGCGGCGCCACCGAGGCGATCGAGATCGGTGAAGCGATCAAGGGTCTGCTGGAACGGATCTGGACCGAACAGGACCGAACCCAGGCCGCGCTGGCCTCGGCCCGCGACTTCGCCGCGGTGTCCGCCCACGAGCTGCGGACGCCCCTGACCGCGATGCGCACCAACCTCGAGGTGCTGGCCACTTTGGACATGACCGACGAGCAACGCAAGGAAGTGCTCGGCGACGTCGTGCGCACCCAGACCCGGATCGAGGCGACTCTGGGCGCGCTGGAACGCCTTGCCCAGGGCGAACTTTCAACCGAAGCCGACCAGGTTCCGGTCGACATCACCGAACTGCTCGACCGCGCCGCACACGATGCCATGCGGGTCTACCCCGATCTCGAGGTGTCGCTGGTGCCGTCGCCCACATGCATCATCATCGGCCTGCCCGCCGGTCTTCGGCTGGCGGTCGACAACGCGATCGCCAACGCGGTCAAACACGGTGGCGCGACGCAGGTGCAGCTCTCGGCGGTCAGCTCGCGCGAGGGTGTGCAGATCGCGATCGACGACAACGGTTCCGGCGTGCCGGAGGCGGAGCGGTCGGCGGTGTTCGAACGGTTCGCCCGCGGGTCGACGGCGTCCCACTCGGGTTCCGGGCTGGGGCTGGCCCTCGTCGCACAGCAGGCCGAACTCCACGGCGGCACAGCGTCTTTGGAGGAAAGCCCGCTCGGTGGCGCGCGGCTGATGCTGCGGTTGCCCGCACCCTGCTAGGCCGCCGGAGTCGCCCCGCAGATCGCATTGCCGCCGTCGATGATCAGCGTGGTGCCGGTGACGTAGGACGCACCCGGGGTGGCCAGATAGGCCACGCCGGACGCGACCTCGTCCGCGGTGGCCGACCGGCCGATCGGGGTGGCGTTTCCGGCGGCCACCTCCGAGGGCAGCTGGGCCGCCGTCGCGATCCAGCCCGGCAGCACCAGATTGGCGGTGATCCCGGTCTTGGCGTAGTCGACGGCCACTGAGCGGGTCATGCCGAGCATCGCCGCCTTCGCGGTGTGGTAGCCGACGTCGCCGGTATACGCGGTCAGCACCCCGGCGGTCGAGCCGACGTTCACGATGCGGCCGTAGTTCCGATCGACCATGCCGCCCAACGCTGCCCGGGTGACGTAGAAGGCGCTGTGCAGGTTGCGTCGCAACGCAAGTGAGAACTCTTCATCGGTCATCTCCGCCAGTGAGTTCGGTTCTTCGGGGCTGTGCACCGAGGCCAGACCGGCGTTGTTCACCAGAATGTCGAGCTTTCCGAATGCCGCCTCGGTGGCCTCCACCAGCCCGCGCGCCGCATCGGGGTCGAACAGGTCGGCGATGTGCGCCTCGGCGCGGATGCCTTCCGCCGCGAGCTCCTGTGCACGTTGATGAACCCGGTCAGTGGTGCCGGTCACCATCACCGCCGCGCCGAGTTGCCCCAGCAGCCGGGCCGACGCGAAGCCGATGCCGATCTCGCTGCTCGACCCGGTCACCAGGGCCACCTGGCCCGTGAGATCGAATACGGCTGGCGTCGTAGCAGGCATTGTGCTGGCTCCCTTCGAATTTCGGAAATACCCGCCAGACACTAGAGCGCCCCGGCCGGCATTTCTAGGTCGAACGTCCAAGTCTTGGACGTTCGTACAAGGTGGTAACCGTCATGTCACACAGCGGAAATCAGCCGCCCCGAAGCTGGCCGAATGAAACTCACGTCGGGAATCGCGCCCCTGGCGATCGTCGCCCTGCTGTTCGCCGGTACCGCATGCTCGGGAAAGACCAACAGTCCCAGCACGAATGCCGCCGCCGCGTCGACCGTGCGCACTCCGCTGATGTCAGACCCGCCGCCGCTGGACCCGGACACGTTCTACCAACCCGAGGGCCTGCTGATCATGACATCGGCCTACCAGGGCCTACTGCAGTACGCGCCGAGCTCGACGACGATCGCGCCGCTGCTGGCCACCAAGTGGGACGTCTCACCGGACGGACTGACCTACACCTTCACGCTGCGCGACGGCGTCAAGTTCGCCGACGGCACGCCGTTCGATTCAGCGGCCGCCAAGGCCAGCTTCCAGCGGCGCACCGACATGGCAGGCGGTCCGGCCTACATGCTGGCCGACGTCAAGGACATGCAGACTCCCGACCCACACACCTTCGTGGTCACTCTCACCAAACCTGTTGCGCCCTTTCTGGATTACCTCGCCTCGCCCTACGGTCCGCTGATGACCAGCCCGACCGCGGTCGCCCAGCATGCCAGCGGCAACGACCACGCGTCGGCCTGGCTGGCATCACACACCGCGGGCACCGGCCCCTACGAGCTGACCGAAGCGGTCCCGGCCAGCCATTACACGATGGCGGCGAACAAGAACTACTGGGGCCCCGCTCCGCAGATCACCTCCGTGGAAATGCCGGTGGTCACCGCCTCCGCGGTGCAGCGCCTCCAGCTCGGCAACGGCGAACTCGACATGGTCCTGCACGGGTTGTCCAAGGGCGATTACGAGGCCCTGGCCACCGGCGCCGACACCGAGGTACTGCAGCAGAAGGCGCTGATCAAGGCGATGATCATGGTGAATCCGACCTCGGCGGTCTTCTCCTCGAAAGACGCACGCGCGGCACTGTCCGCCGCGCTCGATCAGAAAGCTTTGACCACACAGGTTTTCGGCGCACAGGGAACTCCGTCGACGCAGTTCTACCCCGCCGGGATGCTCCCGGACGGGGCGGTACCCGACACGCACACCTACGATCCGTCGAAGCTCGCCGCGATCGGCCGCAGCGGCGGTGAGGTCTCCATCGGCTATCCGTCCGGCGACAGCGCCCTCCAAGACCTGGCCAACCAGACCCAGGTGATTCTGCAGGCCGCGGGCTTCAAGGCGACGATCCACGACTTCCCGTCGGCGCAGCTCTTCGCCCTGCCCCAGAATCCGGACCAGCGCCCCGATCTGTTCGCGGAGTCGTGGAATCCTGATGCGGCTCACCCCGATACCTTCTCGCGGATCTACCAATACACCAACGCGCCGGTCAACATCCAGGGCTGCTCGGTGCCCGAGGCGGACAAGCTTCTGGACGCCGGCAGCGCCGAACCCGACCCGACCAAGTCGCAGGCCCTGTACGTCGAGGCAGCCAAGGCCTACCGCAACTCACTGTGTTGGATCAACCTGTCTGACCTGTACAACACGGTCGCCGCACGCAAGGGCTACTCCGGTTGGCAGAGCCAGCCGGCCTGGATGTGGGACACCGACTTCTCCACACTGAAGCACCAGGGATGACGGGGGGCACCACCGCCCGCGGCGCGGCGCGCCGCACCGAAATCATCGATGCCGCGATCGAGGTCATGGCACAGGTCGGACTGGCCGGACTGTCAATGCGCCTGGTGGCCAACCAGGCTCAGATACCACTGGGCGCGTTGAGCTACTACTTCGACGACAAGTCCGATCTGATCGCCCAGTCGTTCGCACAACTCTCGGACCGCGAGATCGGCCGCGTGGTGGCCACGGCCGAACGCCTCGAGCCGTCGATGCCTGCCGAGAAACTCGCCGATCTGGTCGCCGACATGATCATCGACGGGTTCAGTTCGCCGCCCGGGGCGATCGTCACGCGCTATGAACTGGTCACCGAGGCCAGTCGCGACGAGCGACTGCGGCCGATGTTCGAAGCTTGGTATGCGGCAATGATTCCCGCGTTGAGCCGGCTCTTCCGCGAGTTGGGGTCCGGACAGCCCGAACTCGACTCCCGCACCGTGATGGCGGTGATGGCGGGTCTGGAGATCGACAACCTCTACCGCCCGCTGAGCCCGGTGGACAAACGCCGAATCCGGGCCACCCTGCGGCACGCATTCAAAGCCGTCATCGCACTGCACGGCACCTGAGTAACGAAAGGCAATCACACATGGCAGGAGTCCTGTTCGGTCCGGACATCACCTTCCTCGGTGTCCCCCGCTGCAACCTCACCGACGAATCCAGTTATGCCGACGCCGATATCGTCATTCTCGGCGCCCCGCTGGACGGCGGCACCAGCTACCGTTCCGGCGCCCGGTTCGGACCGTCTGCACTGCGTCAGGCGTGCTATCTGCCACAGGACGGCTCGCGGCCCAGCCTCGCATTGCGGGTCGACGGCCTGAAGGATCTGCGGGTCTACGACGCCGGCGACGTGATGCTCTACAGCGGTGACATCGAGCAGGCGGTCAGGCTGATCGAGGAGGACGTTTACAAGATCACCGCCGCAGGCGCGATCCCGATCATCCTCGGCGGCGACCACACGATCGCCTGGCCCGACCACACCGGTGTCGCCCGCCACCATGGGTTCGGCAACGTCTCGATGATCCACTTCGACGCCCACGCCGATACCGGCGACATCCTCAACGGCTCGCTGGTCGGCCACGGCACCCCGATGCGCAGGCTGATCGAATCCGGCGCCCTGCGCGGAGACCGGTTCCTGCAGTTGGGATTGCGCGGATACTGGCCCGACGAGCCCGTTCTGCAGTGGATGGCCGCCCACGGCCTGCGGTCCTACGAGATGACCGAGATCGTCGCCCGCGGGTTGGAGGCGTGCCTGACCGAGGCGTTCGAGATCGCCACCACCGACTGCGAGGGTGTGTTCATCTCGGTCGACATCGACGTGTGCGATCCCGGGCATGCACCGGGCACCGGAACACCTGAGCCGGGCGGCTTCTCGGCCCGTGAGCTACTCGACGCGGTGCGCCGCATCTGCTACGAACTGCCCGTCCTCGGAGTGGACGTGGTCGAGGTGGCACCGCCCTACGACCATGCGGATATCACCGCACTGCTCGGCAATCGCGTTGTGCTAGAGGTCATCTCCGCGATCGCGCGCCGCCGAAGGGACCGAGCGAACGGCACGACCTGGGATCCGATGCAGCCCCTGCTGGCCGGACGGGAAGTCGACGAACAACTGCGTCTGATCACCGAGGGCGAAGAAGCACGCCGCCGCGGTGAGGGCGGCGCCCGACCTCACCACCACCACCACTGATGGCCGAGAAGCCCGTCGGCGCCACGCCGGCTACCCAGGTACCCCGCTACGCAGGCAAGGGCACATTCGCCCGGATCGCCGACATCCACGAGGTACCCGACTACGACATCGCCGTCGTCGGTCTACCGTTCGACGGTGGCACCTCCTACCGGCCGGGAGCGCGGTTCGGCCCGATGGCCGTGCGCCAGGCCGCCCGGACGTTGCGAACCGGCTATCACGTCGATCTCGGCGTGGCGCCGCTGGAGCAGGTGCAGATCGTCGATGCCGGAGACGTGACGATCACGCCGTTCGACATCCCGGAAGCCTGTCGGCAGATCGAGAACGGTATGCGCGACATCATCGGCGAGCGAGCACGCAAATTCGTCGCGATCGGCGGCGACCACACGGTGGCCTTGCCGAACCTTCGGGCGCTGCGGGCTTTTCACGGTCCGCTTGCACTCGTGCACTTCGACGCGCACCTGGACACCTGGGACACCTACTTCAACGCACCCGTGACGCATGGCACCCCATTTCGCCGGGCGTTCGAGGAAGGCCTGCTGATCGAGGACCACTCGATACACGTCGGCATCCGCGGCCCGATCTACGACCAGATGGACCTCGACGACGATGCCAGGATGGGATTCAAGATCATCCGGGCCGGTGACCTCGATGTCATGGGCGTCGAGGCCGCCGTGGACGTCGTGGCCCGGCGCGTCGCCGATCTGCCGGTGTACCTCTCGATCGACATCGACGTCCTCGATCCCGCCTTCGCTCCCGGGACCGGCACGCCCGAATGCGGGGGGCTCACTTCACGCGAATTGCTGCGAATGCTGCGGCGGCTCAACGGAATCAACATCGTCGGCGCTGACGTCGTCGAGGTGGCACCGGCCTATGACCATGCCGAGATCACCTCGATCGCCGCAGCCACCGTGGTCTTCGACCTGCTCAGCCTGATCGTGGCGAACAGTTGAGCGTCAGGATGCCTCGGGCACGTATGTCCGTTGCGCCCATTGGAATACCTGCCAGGCGGCGACCTCGTCGAACATATCGTGCACCCGCCGCGCAGCGTCGGCTCCGATCGGCTTGGCGTCGCGCGCCTTGACCTGAACCTCCGCGCTGCGCTCCATCATCAGGAAGTAGCCGACCGCCGAGTCGACGCTGCCGCCCACCGTGAGCAACCCGTGGTTGCGCAGGATCGCGGCCCTTGCCCCACCGATGGCGGCCGCAATGCGCTTGCCGCCGTCGGTCGAGCCGATGTTGACTTCCTCGTCGTCGAAGATCTCGTGATCGTCGAAGAACGCACAGGCCTCCTGTGAGATTGGCGCCAGCGGGGTGACGGTCGCGGAAAACGGTGTCCCATAAGGGGTATGGCAGTGCGCGGCGGCGACGACGTCCGGACGGGCCTCATGCACCGGGGCATGGATGTAGTAGGCGGCCACGTTGATGTGGCCGCCGCCCTCGATCGTTCCATCGGCGTGCACCAAGACCAGATCATCGGTGGTCATGAAGCGAAACGGCACGCCGTAGCGGCCGAGCCAGAAGCAGTCGGTCCGTTCCGGGTCACGCGCGGAGATGTGCCCGTCGCCCAGCGACCCCCAGCCCATCGCGCCGAACACCCGGTATGCCAGCGCGAGCCGGCGCTTGCGATGCGTGCGCAGTTCGGCCGGATCGGTGATGACCGGCTCACCGGCATCCGGATCGAGGAAATTGCTGACATCAGCCACAGTGGTCCTATTCCGATAGGCTTTCGGAAACACTTTATCGACATTGGTCGTGTGCGTCGTGGCGAGCCGAATGGAGCAGCCTTGTCGAGTCGTCCGCGGGTGCTGGTGCTCGCCGAGCCAGATCCTGAACTGCCGCCTCCGCCGCTTGGGCTGATTCCGCCCGACGTCGACGTCGTCGAGGTGCACGGCACACCCACCGCGGCACAGCTCGGCGACGCTGAGGTGCTGTACATCTGGGACCACCGCTTCGCCGATCTGGCGGGGGTGCTGCGCAGTGCCGAGCGGCTGCGCTGGGTGCACGCCGCGTCCGTCGGCGTCAATCGATTGATCTGCCCCGAGCTCACCGAACGCGGCGTCACGCTGACCAACTCGCGCGGCGTCTTCGACACCCCGATCGCCGAGTGGGTACTGGCCGCGGTGCTCAGCCACGTCAAGGGCATCGCAGACACCCTCGCGCTTCAGCGCACCGGCAGGTGGCAGTACCGCACCACCGGCCGGCTGGCCGGCAAGCGGGCCGCCGTCGTCGGTACCGGTTCGATCGGCCGGACCATTGCCGACCGCCTGAGCAGGCTTGATGTTCGGGCCACGCTTATTGGCCGCCGGGAATCCGGAGACCTAGCCGCCGTCGCCGCCGAGGTCGACATTCTCATCGCCGCCGTGCCGTTGACCCCGGCCACCACCGGATTGATCGATGCGCAGGTGCTCGCCGCGCTCGGCCCGGACGGGTTCCTCGTCAACGTCGGCCGCGGACCTACGGTGGTCGAGGCGGCCCTCGTCGAAGCCCTGCGGGTGGGCACGATCGCGGGGGCCGCACTCGACGTCTTCGAGGTGGAGCCCCTGCCCGCGGACTCACCGCTGTGGTCGATGCCCCATGTCCTCGTCTCGCCGCACATGTCCGGGGACTACGTCGGGTTCGAGGTCGACATGATGGGCGTCTTCGTCGACAACCTGCGGCGCTGGCTGCGTGGCGAGCGGTTGCACAACATCGTCGACCCAGCCCTGGGATACGTCCGAAACTGACGTGTTTCGCTGGCGAGAACCGCCTGTTTCGATAACGTATCGAAACAGCGGAATTCGCGCTGCCGTGTTATCAATTAGCCAGCCGATAAATGCGGCATTGCAGCGAAGGTGAGCGATGACTGACGATCTGATGAGTCCCGTCCTCGGGGCCGGTACCGTCGAATACGAGTGGATGACCTGGCCGGAGATCGCGGCGGCCGCCGCCGCCGATGCACCCGTCGTCATCGCGGTGGGGTCAACCGAGCAGCACGGTCCCCATCTGCCGGTGAGCGCGGATTGGGTTATCCCGCAAGCACTTCTGCGGCTGGCAGCGGCCAAGCGCCCGTTCGTGGTGGGGCCGTCGCTTCGGCTCGGTTATCGGTCGCGTCCGGCCAGCGGCGGCGGCCAGCATTTCCCGGGCACACTCTCGCTGCGTGCCACCACCTTCATCGCGATGATCGAAGACCTGCTGGAAGAACTGATCCGCACCGGGTTTCGCCGAATTGTCCTGTATAGCTGGCATTTCGAGAACACGAACTTCGTGTACGAGCCGGCCTACCTGGTGTCCGGGCGGTTCCCCAGCGTGAAGATCGTCGTCGTCGAGAACGCGATGCCCGAATTCGACGCCGCCGATCTGGAGGTGCTGTTCCCCGACGGCTTCCCCGGACTCGCGCTCGAGCATGCCGCGGTCATCGAGACCTCACTGTTCGAATATCTCCGCCCGGCCACGGTGCGGATGGACCGCATCATCGACGACGCGCCGGCCCGTAACGTGCCGTGGGACGTGTTGCCGATCGACCCGTCGATGTCGACCGCCTCCGGCGTACTCGCCTCGGCAACACAGGCCAGTGTCGCCAAGGGCGAACTGCTGACCGAGCGGATCGTCGACCACATCGTGTCGATTCTCGACGCCGAGTTCGACCCGATCGAGCGGACGGCCATGCAGCTGACCGCCGATCAGCGGAGCTGACGTGGCGGGTACCGCCTTGGTCACCGGTGGTGCCACCGGAATCGGCCGTGCCACAGCGTATCTCCTTGCCGCGCGCGGTTACCGGGTCGCCGTCGACCATCTCGGTGACGAGGCCAAGGCCAAGCAGGTTGCCGGCGATATCGGTGGCATCGCGTACGAGGCCGACGTCGCCGACATCGACGCCGTCGAGTCACTGGTCTGCGGGGTCGAGTCGGATCTCGGCCCGATCGATGTCGCGGTGGCCTGTGCGGGTTTCGATGTCGACGTGCCGCTGGCGGACGTGACCGAGGAGCTCTGGCACCGCAGCCTGTCGGTGATCCTCGGTGGATGCGCCAATGTGATTGCGGCCGTGGGCCCTCGGATGCGTGCACGGCGGCGCGGCTCCATCGTGGGCATCTCCTCGGAGTTGGCTCTGCTCGGTGACGAGAACCACGTGCCGTACGTGACGGCGAAGTCGGCGATGATCGGGCTGGTTCGCTCGGTCGCCCGCGAGTACGGTCCGGATCAGGTGCGCGTCAACATCATCTGCCCGGGTCCGACCGATACCGACATGCTCACCGAGCGATGGCGCGGCGAGGACTATCGGCGCAGCATCGCGCTGCAGCGGTTCGGCACACCTGATGAAGTGGCGCGCGCGATCCTCGATGTGGCCGAATGGACGTGGCTCACCGGCCAGGTGATCTCTCCCAACGGCGGCGTGGTGATCCAGTGAGTGCGCCGGTTGCCCTTGTCACCGGTGCGGGTGGCGGTATCGGCCGCGCGATCGTGGCGGCGCTGGCCGAGGCCGACTGGATCGTGACCGCGACGGACCTGCCCTAAGTCGGCAAAATCCGAGATGCTGCACAGACATTCGCGGCGGACTTGCGCGGCCGGGCGGCGTGCCGGTCGGTTGTCGACGCCGTCGTCGGACACTTCGGCCGGCTCGATCTGCTGGTGAACAATGCCGCGACGATGACGGTTGTCGAACCCACAGTAGCGACGATGTCCCTGTGGTGGCGCGACATCGACGTGAACCTGACGACTCCGCTGTGGCTGACCCAGGCCGCGGCGCCGGCATTGCGCGCAACCGGTGGGCAGGTCGTGAACATCTGCAGCATCTCCGGCCTGCGCGGTGAGCCGGGCTTCAGCGCCTATGCGGCGAGTAAGGCCGGACTGCTCGGGATGACCCGCTCGCTCGCCCGTGAGCTGGCACCCGACGTGCGGGTCAATGCGATTGCCCCGGGACCCACCGAGACCGAACAGCTCAACCGCGACGCCGAATTCCGCGGCGTGAGCCTGGAACAGCTATACCTCGAGTACACCGCGGGCATCCCGACTGGGCGGTTGGTGCAGTCCGCCGAAGTAGCCGACGTGGTGCGGTTCCTCGCCGGTGCGAGGGCATTCACCGGTGAGTGCGTGCAGATCAACGGCGGGATGCTGATGTCGTGAAGACCGAGTTCGACCGCCGCGGTGACATTCTGGTGGTCGCCGCCCGGCTGTTCGCCGAGCGCGGTTATCTCAACACCACGATGACCGAGATCGCGCGAGCCTGCGGACTCGGGCAGTCGTCGCTGTACTACTGGTTCCGGCAGAAGGAGGACATCCTGCTGGGGCTGCTCGCCCTGAACCGGGTTTCCCTCGAGTTCGCCGAACAGATGGTGGCCGCGCCCGGTTCACCTGCCGTGCGGCTGCTGCGCCTGCTGCGATTGGACATCGGAGAACTGTGCTCGGCGGCGGTCGACATCTGCGAGGTCGAGGTACTCGCCGAACAACAACCCGAGGTTTTCGCTCAGTTCTGGGCCGACACCGCGGCACTGCATCGGCACATGGCGACACTCATCGGCGACGGCATCGCGTGCGGCGAATTCATCGACTGCGATCCGGAATTCGCCGCGCTGAACATCTGCGGCGCCGAAGAGGGTGTGCAGCGCCGCTACCGGAACTCGGCGGCGCACACCCCGGACGGCACCAGCCCGTTCCGGCACGCGTACTACACGCGCGAACACGTCGCCCGCGAACTGGCCGCCATGTTGGTGCGCGGGCTGCTGCGCGATCCGGCCACGCTGCCTGCGCTCAGCGCGCAGGCCGACAGTGCTGCTAGCGGGTGGCCAGCAGGTCGATGACAAAGATCACGTCATCGGGTGGCCAGCAGGTCGATGACAAAGATCAGCGTCTTGCCGGACAACTGGTGTCCGCCGCCGGCCGGGCCGTACGCCTGCTCGGGCGGGATCGTGAGCTGACGCCGGCCGCCCACCTTCATCCCGGGGATGCCGTCCTGCCAGCCCTGGATGAGCCCGCGCAACGGGAAGGAGATGGACTCCCCGCGGTTCCACGAGCTGTCGAACTCTTCACCGGTGTCGTACTCGACACCCACATAGTGGACATCTACGACGGCGCCGGGCTTGGCTTCATCGCCCTCGCCGACCACCAGGTCTTTGATGACCAGTTCGCTGGGCGCCGGGCCGTCGGGAAATTCGATCACGGGTTTGCTCGTCACCGGTCACACAGTAGTCCCTCACGCACTGCTGACCGAGCGTTCCACCCGTCCATCCGTACCTCGGCGCTCCCGCGCGGTCACCGTCGACGTGGTGGCGGTCAGCCGCACCCGGTCGGCCCGGAACAGGTCGTAGGCGTACTCGAACGGCCGGTCGTCGGCGTCGCGCGTGATCCGGGTGATCGCCACCAGCGGCCGCCGGTGCGCGATGCAGAGCCAGTCGGCCTCGCGCGGGCTGGCGCTGACCACCTCAATCGTCTCGCTGGAGGTGGCCGGTACCAGGCCGTAGCGTACGGCGATCAACTCGTACAGCGAGCCGCCGAGCGGCTGCTCCAGCAGATCGATGACATGCCCGGCGACGAAACACGAGAAGTCCACCGACAGCGGCACGCCGTCGGCGAAGCGCAACCGGCGGATCGCGAAAACGTCGTCGCCGGGCTCGATTTCCAGGGCGGCGGCTTCCGCTGCGGTGGACGGCCTGCGGTCCGTCGCCAACACGCGGGTCGCACTGGTATGGCCGCCGCTTGCCAACCGTGCCGGAAGGCCGGCCAGCTCGGCGGCGTTGCGCTGCACCACGTCGGCGCGCACGAATGTGCCTCCGTTACGCCCGGTCCGCCGCTCCAGCACGCCGGCGCGGCTCAACGGCAACAGCGCACTGCGCAGAGTGGATCGGGAAACTTCGAAGCGGTCGGCCATCTCGCGTTCGGTACCCAGCCGCGAGCCCGGCCGAAGGGTGCCCTGCGCGAGCATCGACAGGATGCGCCGACGCACATCCTCCGCGATCGGTCCCCCTTCCGACTCCTCCATCGAACTAGGTATTCAGTGCATCCGGCGATTCGGGCAGCACCTGACCGCCGTCGACGGCGATCGCCTGGCCGGTGATGTACCCGGCCTCGACGGTGGCGAGGAAAGCAGCCAGATGGCCGATGTCCTCTGGCTTGCCCAGCGTGCCTGCCGGGATCGCCTTGGTCATGCCGGCGATGTAGTCCTCGCCCTTGTCGTAGAGACCTTCGGTGAAGATGTTGCCCGGCAGGACTGCGTTCACGGTGATCCCGTGTGGCGCCAATTCGATTGCGGCGGTGCGCATGAAGCCGAGCTGTGCGGCCTTTGATGCCCCGTAGTGCGACCAGCCCGGAAAGCCGGTGATCGGCCCGGTGATCGACGAGGTGAGAATTACCCGGCCGCGCCCGGACGCGATCAGCGCGTCCAGGCACGCCTGCACGGTGAAGATGTTGCCCTTGACGTTGACGTCGACGACTTCCGCCAGCTGCGCGGGCGTCATCGTGGCCAGCGGGGCATCCGGGAAGATTCCCGCATTGGCGCAGACGACGTCGATGCCGCCGAAGGCGTCGACGGCCGCGGCAGCGAGGTTGGCACAGGACACCGGATCCGCGACATCGGTCCGTATTCCCAACACCTTTCCGCTGCCCAGCGCATCCAGATCGGCAACTGCGGAATCCAATTCGGCCGCCGAGCGCGCGGCGATCGCCACGTTGGCGCCCGCGGTGGCGAACACCGAGGCGATGCCGCGCCCGATCCCCTTGCTGCCGCCGGTCACCACGACGGACGTGGACTGCAGATCAAACACGCGTAACTCCTTGTCTGGAAAGGGTTTTAGACCCGCGAGCCGAAGATCGCGTCCTGCAGCCAGGTTCGGTCCTCGAGATATCGCTGTGCCAGCCGAGCGGTGTTGGGGGCGAAGTCCGCCCCGACGCCGATCGCGGCGTCGGCGTCGAAGTGCGAGGCGATCCACGCCGTGAGCATGATCCGCCGCATCATCACGAAGGACGGAATCAGCGCGAGGTGGTCCTCAGGTATCGAACCGGCCTGGAAGTAGCCGGTCAGCCACTCGGCGATGATGCGTTCACCGGCCGGAGTGTCTTCGATGAACGACACGGCCGCCCCGAGATCGGCGAGGTACCAGGACCAGCCGCAGTCGTCGAAGTCGATCACGGTGATGCCCGCGCCGTTGTCGGACGGATTGACCATCAGGTTGGCCAGCCGCAGGTCGGCGTGAACCAGGCCGAAACGGTCTGGCGCTGAGCCGAACTCGGTGAGCTTCGCGGTGATGTCGTCGGCGGCGCGCTGGATCAGAGCCCGGTCGTCGTCGGTGAGACCGGGTGCCAGCCGCCAGTTGCCCCAGCGGGCGTCCGGGCCCAGGATCGTCTCCAGATCCCAGCGGAACCGGGTGAACTCCTGCGGAAATGTCCAGTTCCTGGCGTGCTCGTGCATGACCGCGGTGAGCCGGCCGAGCTGGTCGAAGCCGACCGCGTCGGGATCCTCCTCGGCCGTGCAGCCCGCGACGAACGTGACGGCGTCGACGTGCAGGACGTCGCCGTCGAACTCCGCGGCGACCACATCGGTGCCGTCGCGCGCGGCGACCAGTTCCGGCGTGGCCACCGAGGTCTCGGTCCGCAGCGCCTGCATCCACGCCAACTCGGAGCGGATCGCCTCCAGCGAGTGATACCCGGGGCGGTGCACCCGCAGCACGATCGGGTCGTCGTCTTCGACCAGATAGGTGGCGTTCTCCGACAAGCTGAGCAGCCGCAATGGTGTATCGCTGACACGACCGTAAGCGGGCAGTGCTGCGCGCGCGAAGGACTCATGAGTCGGCGGCAATCCCGGCATGCGAACAGTGTGGACCATAACCGAGCGCCGAGCAGACCAAATCGGCACATTTAACGGTTTTGTTTCCTGGCCCGGTTTTGGGAAACACACAGGAAACATCTCTTGCGTATTGGGCGTAAGTTCCTGTTGACCAGGGGATCTGGCGGGGGTAACAATGTCGTCGTCGCACCACAAAGCCGTGCCGACATCGCCATCAGCCCCCGGGTGCGCCCGCATCAGGGAAATACCAGACCAAAAAACAGCGCGACCTCCAGTCACGTTCGAGATCGGAATCCACACAATGAGCGAGATCATCGATCCGCCGGCGCCCGCCGGTACCGATGCCAAATCCGACACGGTCCAGCGGCTCAAGCCCAATGCCGTCGGATTGATCGGCGTCCTCTTCATGGCCGTCGCGACCGCCGCGCCGATCACGGCCATGGTCGGCAATGTGCCGATCGCCGTCGGATTCGGCAACGGCGCGTACGCGCCCGCGGGGTACTTCGTCGCCACGATCGTGCTGACGCTGTTCTCGATCGGGTACGCCGCGATGAGCAAGCACATCACCGCCACCGGCGCGTTCTACGGCTACATCTCGCACGGCCTGGGCCGCATCGTCGGCCTCGGTGCGGGGTTCCTGACCGCGATGGCCTACATGGTGTTCGAGGCCTCGATCATCGGCATCTTCGCGTTCTTCGGTAACGACACGTTCAATTCCCTTTTCCACGTGAACATTCCGTGGATCGTGTTCGCCATCGCCATGCTCGCGATCAACGCGCTGCTGACGTACTTCGACATCAACGTCGCCGCCCGCGTGCTCGGGGTATTCCTGATCACCGAGATCGTCATGCTCTCGCTGCTGGCGCTCTCGGTGTTGTTCACCGGCGGTGGGCCGCAGGGTTGGTCGTGGGGATCGCTCAACCCGCTCAACGCTTTCCAGAACCTGAGCGGCACCGTCGCCGGCCCCGGCGGCCAGATGCTCACGGTGGCCGGATCGGCAGGCATCGGCCTGTTCTTCGCGTTCTGGTCCTGGGTCGGCTTCGAATCCAGCGCGATGTACGGCGAGGAGTCCAAGAACCCGAAGAAGATCATCCCGATCGCGGTGATCAGCTCGGTGATCGGCATCGGCGTGTTCTACGTCCTCGTCTCGTGGTTGGCGATCGTCGGCACCGGTCCGCAGAATGCCGTTGCACTGGCCCAGGATTCGGCCACCGCCGGTGACATCTTCTTCGGACCCATCCAGTCCCACCTGGGCGTCTGGGCCGTCGACGTCTTCAAGGTCCTGCTGATGACGGGATCGTTCGCCTGCGGCATGGCGTTCCACAACTGCGCCGCCCGCTACATCTACGCGATCGGCCGCGAGAACGTGATCCCCGGTATGCGAAAGACGCTGGGCGCCACGCACTCCTCGCACGGCTCGCCGCACATCGCCGGATTCGTGCAGACCGCCTTCGCGACCGTCGTCGTGCTGTTCTTCGCACTCACCGGACGTGACCCCTACACCGGGCTGTACGGGCTCATGGCGCTGCTCGGCACCACGGCGATCATGATCGTGCAGGCGTTGGCCGCCTTCTCGGTGATCGCCTACTTCCATGTCGGCAAGAATCACCCCGAGACAGCCAACTGGTTCCGGACCTTCCTGGCACCGCTGCTGGGCGGTCTCGGCATGCTCTACGTGACCTACCTGCTGGCCAAGAACGCCTCGTTCGCAGCGGGCACCGCGGCGTCGGACTGGGTATTCGCCGCGATTCCCTATGTGGTCGGCGTGGTCGGCATTGGCGGCATCTTGCTGGCCGTTGTCCTGAAATACCGCTCCCCGCAGCGCTATTCGGAGCTGGGTCGGACGGTGCTCGAAGAGTCGCACGAACGCCAGTGAGGACAGTCACGGGCCGCATCAACGAGGAAGTAGCAGCATGAGCTTTTCCAACATCATGGATTCCAACAGCTACTCGGCGGATCACCCGGTCGACCCCGCCACCGAATCGTTGATCGCGGCCCGTGACCGCATCCTGGGCCCGGCGTACCGGCTGTTCTACCAACGGCCGGTGCACCTGGTCCGCGGCGAGGGGACGCGGCTCTACGACGCCGACGGCGCCTGTTACCTGGATGCCTACAACAACGTCGCCAGCGTCGGCCACTGCCACCCGCACGTGGTGGAGGCCGTCACCCGTCAGCTGTCCACCCTGAACACGCACACCCGCTACCTGCACGGCGGGATCGTGAACTACAGCGAGCGCCTGCTGGACACGATGCCCGAGCAGATCGATCAGGTGATGTACGCCTGCACCGGCTCGGAGGTCAACGACCTGGCCCTGCGCGTTGCCGAAATGTATACCGGCGCAAAGGGTGTCATCGTCACCACCGACGCCTATCACGGCAACACCGCCGCGGTTACCGCGATCTCGCCGTCCATCGGCGGGGCCACGGTGCTCGGCGAGCATGTCCGCACGGTCCCGCCGCCGGACAGCTACCGCGTGCCGGCCGCCGAACTCGCCGAGACGTTCACCGCCGACGTCGTCGCCGCCATCACCGACCTGAAGGATCGCGGCGCCGGATTCTCCGCACTGATCGTCGACACCATCTTCTCCTCCGACGGCATCTACCCCGATCCCTCGGTGCTGGCGCCCGCCGTGGAGGCGGTGCATCGCGCCGGCGGGGTGTTCATCGCCGACGAGGTGCAGCCGGGATTCGGCCGCACCGGCGAGGCGATGTGGGGCTTCCTGCGCCACGGCGTTGTGCCGGACCTGGTGACCATGGGCAAGCCGATGGGCAACGGCATGCCGATCGCGGCGATGGCGGCCCGCTCGGAGGTCCTCGACGTCTTCGCCCGCGAGGTGCCCTACTTCAACACCTTCGGCGGTAACCCCGTGACGATCGCCGCGGCGGCGGCCGTGCTGGACGTCATCGAAGAAGAGAAGTTGATGCGCAACGCCGCGGACGTCGGTTCGCAGCTACGCACCGAATTGGCGCGCCTCGGTGCCGACCATCCGCGCATCGGTGATGTCCGCGGCACCGGGCTGTACGTCGGCGTCGAGGTGATCGACGAGACCGGCGCGCCCGACCGGGCCGGCGCCCGGGAACTCGTCAACGCCATGCGCGAGCGCCGGGTGCTGATCTCGGTGTGCGGTCGCGACGGCAATGTACTGAAGATTCGGCCACCGCTGGTCTTCTCGAGCACCGACGTCGACTGGTTCTGCACCGAGTTCGCCGGCGCGCTCGCTTCGCCGTTTTGAGCCGTCGTCGTCGGGCACACTGGAGCAGTGGCAGAAGACAACGACACCCTGTCCCGCATCCACGACCTGGTCGCGCAGGAGCGCGAACTGCGTGAGCGGGTGGTACACGGACAACTCGACCCGTCCGAGGAGCGCGAGCGCCTGAGGGCCATCGAAACCGAGCTCGACCAGTGCTGGGACCTGCTTCGCCAGCGTCGCGCCCTGCGCGAGACGGGCGGCGACCCCAGCCAGGCCAGCGTGCGGCCCGGCGACGAGGTCGAGGGCTACCTCAGCTGATCACGCGAGCCAGGATCTCCTGCAACGCCTGAAGGTCCTGTTCGTCGAGTGAGGCCAGCATCTGCGGCGCCGGGTCGTCGGTCTCATCGAGGACGGCGATGACTTCGCGGCCGGCATCGGTAAGCGACACCAGCTTGCAGCGTCGGTTCTCCGGATGAGGCTGACGGACCACCAGTCCGCGCGCCTCCAGGTCGTTGACCGCCACCGTGGCGGCGGGTGCGTCGATCGTCGCCGCCTCGGCGACCTCTTTGACCGTCATCGGCTGGGCTGCGAGCCGACGCAGGATCCGAATCCTGCTGAACGGCAAGCCTGTTCGATCCACCACCGTTCGGCGCCAGCGGTCCTTGTTGTCCAGCACCAGGCTCGACATCGACCGCCACACCTGATCGGCTACCGGATTACCCGACATGGGCATGCTCATTTCGGTGATCGTCGATCAGCGGCGCCAGCCGCTGCGCAGAGAGCTTGGCCCGGGCCGAGGTCGACACGATCGCGAGCACCACGATCACCACACCCAGGGCGATGTTGAGGAACCACAGCGGTCTTGCGGCGGCGGTGAAGTCGGCGCCCGCGACCGCCAGCGCCGAGCCGGCAACCGAACCACACAGTGCCACACCGATACTCACGCCCACCTGCCTGCTGGTCGAGGTCACCGCCGAGGCCGCTCCGGCCCGGTCGCGCGGCATACCGCTGACCGCCGCATTGGTGATCGGCGCGTTGACCATGCCGAACCCGATGCCGTACACCGTGAAGATCGCCAGCAGCCCCCACACCGGTGTAGTCGGGGTGAGGAAGATCAGCATCACCGACGCGATGGTCATCAGGACACCGGACACCAACAAGGACGGGCGGGCGCCGAACCGGCCGACCAGCCGGCCCGACAGCGGCGAGAAGAACAGCGCGCCGATCGCGATCGGCAGGTAGATCAGACCGGTGTGGGCTGCCGAATAGCCGCGCTCCCCCTGCAGGTACAGCGACATCATGAAGAGGAAGGCCCCCCAGGCGGCGAAGGCGCACACGGCGATGACCGTAGCCGACGAGAACGGCACACTGCGGAAGAACCGCAGATCGATGAAGGGGTCGTGGCGGCGGGACTCGTAGCGCAGGAAGGCCAGGAGGGCCACCGCCGCGCCGGCCGCGATCGCGAGGATCCGCGGGTTGGTCCAGCCCATTCCCGGCCCCTCGATGAGGACGAAGACGACGCCGAACAGCGCCAGCACGGCCAACAGCTGCCCGACCGGATCGATATCGCGCATGGTGGCCGACTTGCTCTCGGGGACGAAGATCGCCGTGAGGATGATGGCGGCCGCGCAGATGGGCAGATTGATCCAGAACACCGCGCGCCAGCTGATCGCCTCGATCAGGAAGCCGCCGACGATCGGGCCCAGCGCCATCGAGATACCGACCACCGCACCCCATAGCCCGAGCGCGCGGGCGCGCTCCACCCGGCCGACGAAGATCTGCGAAATGATTGATAGCGCAACGGGATTCATCATCGAACCGCCAAATCCCTGAACCAGGCGGGCGCCAATCAGCGTGTCGATGTCGGGCGCCAGGCTGCACAGCAGTGAGCCCACCGCAAAGGTGGCCAGGCCGATCTGGAAGATCCGGCGGCGACCGAAGCGATCACCGGTGGCCCCCGAGAGCATCAGCAGCGACGCCAGCACCAGGGTGTAGATGTCGATGACCCACTGCATCTGCGAGGCGGTGGCATGCAGGTCGGTGCGGATAGCGGGGATCGCGACGTTCACGATCGTCGAATCCATCGACACGATCAACAGGCTCAGGCAGCAGGACGCCAGGATGATCGTCTTGCGCCGCGCGCTGATCTCACCGACAGTTGTAATCACACAACTATTGTGAAACTACAACCGTTCGGCGGTCAAGCCGGTGGGGCTTAGTAGACAGTCAGGTTTAGCCGCGCGTGTCGATGGTCGCGTAGTCGCGCTCGGTGTACCCGGTGTAGATCTGGCGCGGGCGGCCGATCTTGCTGCTGCCCTCGTCGTGCATCTCCCGCCAGTGCGCGATCCAGCCCGGCAGCCGGCCGAGGGCGAACAGCACGGTGAACATCCGGGTCGGGAAGCCCATCGCGCGGTAGATCACGCCGGTGTAGTAGTCGACGTTCGGGTAGAGCTTGCGCTCGATGAAGAAATCGTCGGTGAGCGCGATCTCCTCGAGCTGCTTGGCGATGTCGAGCAACTCGTCGTCGCCGCCGAGCTTGCCGAGGATCTTGTCGGCCTGCTCCTTGACGATGCGCGCCCGCGGGTCGTAGTTCTTGTAGACCCGGTGCCCGAAGCCCATCAGCTTCACGCCGTCTTCTTTGTTCTTGACCTTCTTGACGAACGTCTGCACATCGTCCTGGCCGACGCGGATCTTCTCCAGCATCTCCAGCACGGCCTGGTTGGCGCCGCCGTGCAGCGGACCCCACAGCGCGTTGATGCCGCCGGAGATCGAGGTGAACAGGTTGGCCTGCGAGGAGCCGACCAGCCGCACCGTCGACGTCGAACAGTTCTGCTCGTGGTCGGCGTGCAGGATCAGCAGCATGTCCAGTGCGCGGACGATCTCGGGATCGACCTCATAGGGCTCAGCCGGGAAGCCGAACGTCATCCGCAGGAAGTTCTCCACCAGCGTCAGCGAGTTGTCCGGGTACAGGAACGGCTGCCCCTCGGACTTCTTGTAGGCGTACGCCGCGATCGTAGGCAGCTTGGCCAGCAGCCGGATCGTGGACAGCTCCACCTGCTTCTTGTTCAGCGGATCCAGCGAATCCTGGTAGTAGGCGCTCAACGCGTTGACCGCGCTGGACAGCACCGGCATCGGATGCGCATCGCGCGGGAAACCATCGAAGAACCGCTTGAGGTCCTCGTGCAGCAGGGTGTGCCGCTGAATCTGGGTGGTGAACTTCTCCAGCTGCTCGGTGGTCGGCAGCTCACCATAGATCAGCAGGTAGCTCACCTCGATGAAGGTCGACTTCTCGGCGAGCTGCTCGATCGGGTAGCCGCGGTAGCGCAGGATGCCGGCGTCGCCGTCGATGTAGGTGATGGCGCTCTTGGTCGACGCGGTGTTCACGAAACCCTGGTCGAACGTCGTGTAACCGGTCTTGGCCAGCAACGAGCCCAGCGCGATCCCGTCAGACCCCTCCGTCGCCTTGACGATGTCCAGGTCCAACTCGCCGCCCGGGTACTTCAGGGAGGCGGTCTCGTCGGTTGCGGCCACATGAACCCCTTCTGAGCTCGTCGACGCCGCTGAGGCGTCCGTATGTAGGTGAAGGTAGTCGCTATTCTGCCGATACGCCCGCGGGGGTTTGGCCCGGGGTCGCCTACGGCGTCCAAAGTTGGGTGAAAAGCGCGTACACCGACTCGATTCGGTCGCAGACGACGTCCGGTTCGATCGGCGGACTGCCGGGGGTGCCGAGCCCGCGACAGGCCACCCCCATCACCACCGCCCAGGTGTCGAAGAGGATGCGTATCGACGGGTGGTCGGCGGCTACCCCCATCCGCTGTGCCGCGACCTCGACCGCGCCGTGGTGGAACCCGTCCGCGCGGAACATGAACGGTGCCAGCCCGATCGCCGGGGCGGAGTTCACGATCGTCAGCAACAGTCGTATCCGCTCGAACGACGTCGAGGTGCCGCACTCCTCGCTGGCGAAGGTCTCGAGATGAGCGCGGGCCAATGCCTCGTAGTGGGTGATGCCGAGCGGCTGGCGGGCGCAGGCGGCCGCCACATCGTCGGCGACCTCGTCGTAGATGGCGACGATCACCGCTTCCTTGCCCGAGAAGTAGCGGCTGAAGGTGCGCGGCGCGACCTCGGCGGCGGCAGCGATCTGCTCGACGGTCGTGTTCTCGTAGCCCTGGTCGATACACAGCTGAATGGCGACGTCGATCAGTGTCGCCCTGGTTCGCTGTTTTTTGAGTTCACGCAGGCCGGGGACGGGAATTCTCGCGATCGTCGCCACGTCGCGCCTCCCCCTGGACCTGTGGGCGCCCCCCGACGTCAAACGGTAGAGGGTAGCGCGGCTCCCGCCGCCGGCGCGGCGATATCGAGGAATTCACTAAAGGCGAGGTCCAGCCGCTCGGCCAGGATGACCGCGCAGTTGTCGTAGTCGTCGGGCCCGATCACCAGCTGCCCCCATGCTGCCGCGGTGATCGCGCCCCACAACGACACGGTCAGCGCCACCCGCCGGTCCATCGGGTCGGTGCCCATCCGCGCCGCCACCGCGACGACCAACGGTTGCAGTCGCGTCGCGGCCGCGGCCAGTCGCAGCGCGCTGGACGAGGAGATGACGTTGACCATCAGGACCAGCCGGTGGGTGGTCAACTCCGTGACCTCACCGGTCGGCACCCTGCGCAGGGCCTGGCTGTGCGCGCGGGCCAGCGCGGCCAACGGGGCGACGTCCGCGCCGATCGTGGCGAGTTCGGCGACGGCGGCGTGCACCAGGTCGTCCAGCACGGTCATCATCACCGCGTCTTTGGTCGGGAAATATCGGCTGAACGTCCGCGGCGACACCTCGGCGGCAGCCGCGATCTGCTCGACGGTCGTATTGCCGTATCCGCGTTCGATGCACAGCTTCACAGCGGCATCGACCAGCATGGCGCGGGTACGTCGCTTCTTTCGTTCGCGCAGTCCCGGAGGTGGCTGCGCGATGACGTCGGCCACGCCCCGATCCTAGTCGTTACGTGCCGATTTACGGCTTCGCGGCGGGCACCCGATAGCGAACGAAAATCGGGACCACCGCGGCGGCGATCAGCACACCGACCACCACCAGCGCTCCACCACCGGCCGCCGCGATCGTCGTGCCGACCACTGCGGCGGCCGCGCCGTGCGCGGCGTCGGCCAGCCGGGGACCACCCGCGACCACCACGGTGAAGACGCCCTGCAGCCGGCCCCTCAAGTCGTCGGAGGCCACCTGCTGCAGAATCGTCGACCGGAACGCCGCCGACACCATGTCCGCGGCACCGCCAATCGCCAAGCACGCCAACGCAATCCACAGGAACGTGCCGGTGTGGCCGTGCGCCAGCCCACCGGCCACGCCGAAGCCGACCATAGCCGCACCCCACACCACGATCGCGATCACCACGGCCAGGCCCTGACGCTGGATACGCGGGAACCACCCGGAGAACACGCCACCGGCCACCGCACCCACCGACATCGCGGCCGCCAGCAGCGCCATGGTGGTGCCGCCCTGGATCGGGCCGCCGAAGCTCTCGTGCGCCATCTGCGGGAACAGCGCCCGTGGCATGCCGGCGATCATCGCGATCAGGTCGACGACGAAGGACATCAGCACAACCTTGTTGCCGGACAGGAAGCGGAAGCCTTCGACGACCGAGCGCAGCGCGTCGAATCCCATGCCCTTCCCACCGATGGCCGGCGGGATCGGCGCGAGCCGGCAGGCCACCCAGATCGGCACCAGGCAGGTGAGGGCGTCGATCAGATAGAGCGTGGAGAGGTCGATCCAGCGCAGCATCACCCCGGCCATCAGCGGGCCGACGATCGCGCCGAACTGGAACACCGTGAAGTTCAGCGAGTTGGCCGCAGGCAGCTGATCACCGGGGATCATCCGCGGGATCGCCGCCGAGCGGGTGGGGCTGTCGATGGCGTAGAACGCCTGCTGCACCGACAGCAGGCACAGCACCACCCACACGTTGTTCAGCCCGAGCGCCGCCTGCAGCCACAGCAGCAGAGATGCCACCGCCAGGCCGCAGGAGGTGATGATCAGCAGCACCCGCCGGTCCATGGCGTCGGCCCACGCTCCGCCGAGCAGGCCGAACACCACGAGCGGCACCAGTGCGAACACTCCGGACAGCCCGACGTATGCCGAGCTCTGCGTGAGTGCGTACAGCTGGACGGGGACGGCGAAGATCGTGAGGTTGGCCCCGATGACCGTGACGATGCCGGCCACCCACAGCCGCCGGAAGTCCGGCGTTCTCAGCGGGGTGGTGTCAGCGAAGAGCCTCGCCACCTAGGGCTGCAACCGCTCGATCTGGCCGTCGCCGGTGACGCGAATCCTGTTGTGTACCCGGTTCTCTCGCCCCTGCCAGAACTCGATGACCTCGGGCGCGATCCGGTAGCCGCCCCAATGCGGGGGTACGGGAACCTGCTCGGAGGCGGCGAAGCGTTCGGTGGCTTGAGCGAGCTGGCCGAGCAGCTCGGCGCGCGAGCCGATCGGGCGCGACTGCGCCGACGCCCACGCACCCAGCTGTGAGCCGCGCGGGCGCTTGGACCAGTACTCTTGCGTCTCCTCGGCGCTCACCTTGGTCACCGCGCCGCGGATGTGCACCTGCCGGCCCATCGCGTACCAGGGGAACGTCACGGCGGCATACGGCGTGGCCGCCAGTTCGCCGCCCTTGGCGGAGTCGTAGTTGGTGTAGAAAGTGATTCCGGTCTCGTCCACGCTTTTGCACAACACCGTGCGGCTGACCGGTCTTCCCGCGTCGACGGTGGCCAGCACCATGGCGTTGGGCTCGGCGATGCCGGCCGCTTCGGCGTCGGCGATCCACCTGTGCAGCAACGCAAGCCAGCCGTCGGCGAGCCAGTCGACGTCGAGGTCGCTGCTGCCGTCCTTTTCGACCGAGCCGTACTCCACGCGCATCGCCGCGAGGCGATTCTCCCGGGGTGATTCCACGGACCAACGGTACGCCGCAAAGGTTCGGCCGCCTGTTACCGACCGGTAGCGGCGACCCGACCGGCGAGTGGGAGAATCCAGTCATGACGGTGGTACCCGACGACTTCGTGCCAGGCCTCGAAGGGGTGGTGGCCTTCACCACCGAAATCGCCGAGCCTGATAGGGACGGTGGCGCGCTGCGCTATCGCGGTGTCGACATCGAGGAACTGGTCGGCAATCGGGTGACGTTCGGTGACGTCTGGGCGCTGCTCGTCGACGGCCGCTTCGGCAACGGGCTGCGGCCCGCCGAGCCGTTCCCGCTACCAATCCACACCGGTGATGTGCGCGTCGACGTCCAGGCCGGCCTGGCGATGCTGGCACCGATCTGGGGCTATGCACCACTGCTGGACATCGACGGTGAAACCGCTCGCGACCATCTCGCCCGCGCGTCGGTGATGGCGCTGTCCTATGTCGCCCAGTCCGCCCGCGGCATCTACCGACCGGCGGTTCCGCAACGCGTGATCGACGAATGTTCCACCGTCACCGAACGTTTCATGACCCGTTGGCAGGGCGAACCGGATCCGCGCCACGTGGAGGCGATCGACGCCTACTGGGTGTCGGCCGCCGAACACGGCATGAACGCCTCGACGTTCACCGCGCGGGTGATCGCCTCGACCGGTGCGGACGTCGCGGCCGCGCTGTCCGGAGCGATCGGCGCGATGAGCGGCCCCCTGCACGGCGGTGCCCCCGCCCGGGTGCTCCCGATGATCGAGGAGGTCGAGCGCGCCGGTGACGCCCGCGCGGTGGTCAAGGGTGTGCTGGACCGCAAGGAAAAGCTGATGGGCTTCGGTCACCGGGTGTACCGGGCCGAAGACCCGAGGGCGCGGGTGCTGCGTGCCACCGCCAAGCGGCTGGCGGCGCCGCGCTACGAAGTGGCCGTGGCCCTCGAGCAGGCGGCGCTGGCCGAACTGCGCGAGCGCAGGCCGGATCGGGCCATCGAGACCAATGTCGAGTTCTGGGCCGCGGTGATCCTGGACTTCGCCCAGGTGCCGGCCAAGATGATGCCCGCGATGTTCACCTGCGGCCGTACCGCCGGCTGGTGTGCCCACATTCTCGAGCAGAAGCAGCTCGGCAAGTTGGTGCGGCCCTCGGCGATCTACGTCGGGCCCGCGCCGCGGTCGCCGGAGGCGGTCGAGGGCTGGAACGAGATCGCACACTCTCCCGTATAGCCGGCCCAACTTGTCGGTCCCCGGTGGTTGCATCGGCGGCGTGGGTGATGAGTTCTGCCCGCCCGCGATGTCTACACCGGTGGCGGCCCGCCGGCCGCCTTCCACGACAGGAGGCTTTCCATGGCGATCGATGTACAGCCCGCAGTGACCCCGCACCTCGTCGTTGACGACGCACCCGCGTCGATCGACTTCTACGTCAAGGCGTTCGGCGCCACCGAGATCGGCCGGGTGCCCCGCCCCGACGGCAAGCTGATCCACGCCGCACTGCAGATCAACGGGGCGATGGTGATGCTCAATGACGACTTCCCCGAGATGTCCGACGGCAAGTCGATGACGCCGCCCGCGCTCGGCGGCACACCGGTGACCATCCATCTGACCGTCACCGACGTCGACGACAAGTTTCAGCGGGCGCTCGACGCCGGAGCGACGGTCGTGATGCCGCTCGAGGACCAGTTCTGGGGCGATCGGTACGGCGTGGTCCGGGATCCGTTCGGGCATCAGTGGTCGCTGGGCCAGCCGGTCCGCGAGGTGAGCTACGACGAGATCCAGCACGCGATGAGCCAGGCATAATGCAGGCGTGACGCAGGGTCGCCGCAAGATCCTTTACATCGACCTCGACAACACGATGGTCGACTTCGGCCACCGGATCGAGGGCCTCGATCCGGTCGTGGTGGACAAGTACCGCGGCCGGATGGACGAGGCGCCGGGCATCTTCGCGTTGATGCGCTCGATGCCCGGCGCAATCGAGGCTTTCACCGAACTGTCGACGCTGTTCGACACCTACCTGCTGTCGACCGCGCCGTGGCGCAACCCGTCGGGTTGGCAACACAAGATCGAATGGGTGCACGAACACCTTGGCGTCGAAGAGGAGTCACCGGCGTACAAGCGGCTCATCCTGACCCACCACAAGGACCTCAATCGCGGCGACTTCCTCGTCGACGATCGGCCGAACAACGGCGCCGAGCGCTTCGAGGGCGAGTGGATCCACTTCGGTTCGGACCTTTTCCCTGATTGGGCAGCGGTCCTGAATTACTTGCGGGACAACGCTTGACGGGCTAGAAGACAGCCTTCTGGACCTGATCCGGGCCGCTGATCTCACCCTCGGGCAGTGCGCCGAGTGCCTCGATGATGTCCTGGTCGGCGTTGTTCTTCTTGGCCAGGTCGACCAGCTGCTGCCGGTCGGCCGGATAGTCAGCACCTGCGAGGGCCTTTTGGAGGCCAATGGGGTTGGGCACGATGAGCTCCCTCCGTTTCGATTACGGACCCCGGGTAGCCACCGATCGCGCGGCGAAACGGCCCTAACGCAGCAACCCGGCGAGGATCCGTCTGGCCATCGGCGGCTCGGGCGCCGCGGCGGCCGCCGCAACCATGTCGGCCACATCGGTGAACTTCACCCGCGCCCGTCCCTGCGCCTCGCCGCGGGCCGTCTCGGCCGCGTCGATGGCACGCCACCCCCGCGCGTCGACCAGATCGGGCTGACGGGTGCGAATCAGCTTGTCCAGCAACGATGGTCGCGCACCCGGATCAGTGAGCAGGCCGGCATTGAAGTCGTCGACCAAGCTGGAGACGGTCTCCATCGAGCAGGACTTGTTGGTGCCGATGAATCCGGTCGGACCACGCTTGATCCACCCCGCGACGTACGCCCCGGTGACGGCATCGCCGGTGGCAGGATCGATGACCCGCCCGCCGGTGTTGGGAACGACGGCCGCGGCCTCGTCGAACGGCAAGCCGGCGATCGGCGCACCGCGATATCCGATCGACGTGAGCAGCAGGCCGGCGTCGATCTGCAGTACCTCGTCGGTTCCGGTGCGCAGGAACTCCACGCCACCGACCCGGTCGGTGCCCAGCACCCGGTGCGGCGTGAGCCGATAGGCCAGCCGAATGCGGGGGCGGTCGGTGAGCTCGGCGGCCACCGGCAGCTTGGCCAGGATCTCGAGCTTGGCTTTGGCGAGGGCATCGGTCGCGGTGGCCAGATCCTGCTCGACAAGGTCGTGGTCACCGGCGTCGAGAACGACCTCGGCCGTCGACGTCAGGCCGATCAGCTCGGGCAGGGTGAAGGCCGAGTCGACGGGACTGCGGCGCGCCGCGATGACCACCTCGCGCACCGCCGAGCCACGTAGCGCGGCCAGCGCGGCATCGGAGATGTCGGTGCGAGCCAGGTCGTCGGGGTCGGCGGTCAGGATCCGGGCGACATCGAGGGCCACGTTGCCGTTGCCGACCACCACGACGCGTTCGTGGCGCAGATCGACGTCCAGTCCGGCGAAGTCCGGGTGGCCGTTGATCCAGGCGACCGTCTCGGTGGCGGTCGCCGTGCCGGGCAGTTCCATGCCCGCGATGTCGAGCCTACGGTCGTTGGGCGCACCGACGGTGTAGAGCACCGCGTGGTGGTGCTGCAGCAGCTCTTCATGCGAAATATGCTGTCCCACTTCGACATTGAGGTAGAACGTGAAGCGTGGATGCTTGCTGATCCGATCGAAGAGCCGCGTTACGCCCTTGGTGTGCTGGTGATCGGGCGCGACACCGGCGCGAACCAGGCCGAACGGTGTGGGCAGTTTGTCGAAGACGTTGACCCGCACACCCTTCTGGGTCAGCAGCTCGTCGGCGGCATACATCCCCGCCGGACCCGAGCCAACGACGGCCACCGTGAGGTCGGTCGCGCCGCGGTGCACCTGCGGCGCGGGCAGCACCGGGGCGAGCTTGGACGTCGGCGGCAGCTTTACGCCCGGCGGCCGTTCGGGATAGAACCCGGCGTTGAGTTCAATGAACGGCAGCTGCTTGTCGGTGAGTTTGCTGTCCGGTGCGATGGCACCAACCGGGCAGGCGCTGACGCACGCCCCGCAGTCCACGCAGGCCACCGGATCGATGTAGAGCATCTCGGCGGTCGCGAAGCCCGGCTCGTCCGGGCTGGGATGGATGCAGTTGACCGGGCAGGCGTAGACGCAGGACCCGTCACTACAGCATGACTGGGTGATCACATGGGGCACGGGCGTGAGTCCTTCGGGTTACGCGACGGCGACCACGTGCTGGCGGGCCGGCTCGCTGCGGAAGCGGCTCGGCGCACCGTCGATCCGGCAGATCTTCCAGATCAGCTTCGCCAGCGGATTCATCAATCCGGTGTCGTGGCACAGCATCCGGACATCACCGAACATGTCCCGCAACATCTGTCGCGACGGGGCCGAGGAGAAGAAGATGTCCTTGCGCACCGAGCGCGGGATGTCGAACTCCTTCCAGAACGCCTTCGGCGGCACGATGATCGCCGAGCACAGCACCCGCATCACCACCGGCACGTACAGCGACAGCCAGAATCGCTTGCGCCGCGGCAGGTGCGGCACCCGCTTGCGCAGGTACTCGTGCGCGAACGATATGTGCCGCGCTTCCTCGGCCACGTGGATGGCCATGACGCGCTCCATGATCGGATGCAGCGTCTTACCTTCGCGCAGAACATTTTTCTGCGTATGGTCGATCGGTTCCTCGCCGGCGAGGATGCCGAACCAGAACGGGATCGGCATCGGCCCGGCCACCAACGGGATGGCCGGCTGGACCCACTTCAGCAGGCGCGGCATGCCGGGCACATCGGCGCCGATGTGGTTGACCATCTCCTGGAACATCATCGTGTGGTTGCACTCTTCGACAGCCTCGTGCAGGCAGTACCGGTACTCCGGCGAGCCGTTGGGCGTCCAGAAGGCGTACTCCATCAGGCCCCGGATGAGGATCGACTCGAAGTGCAGTCCGACCTTGGCGACGTTGGACTGCCGCCACATGCCGATCTCGATCTGACGCTCCTTGGACTGCGACTGGTACCAGGGATGCTGGCCGATCGGGTCGGTCGCCGGCAGGATCCAGCGCTCGTCGTTCGGCACCACGGCGAACTCGGGCGAATCCCAGTCGATGTCGGTGTAGGGGTTGAAGTTGCGCCGCACCGAACCCTCGGACAGAGTGTTCAGCTTTTCGACGTAGGCGATGTCGTCCTGGACGTCCATATTGCGGCGCCAGCGCCTGATCATCTTTGTTCTCGCCATGACAGTCTCCTCAACAGAGGTTTACATTGGGGCGGGGGATGTCCAAACGGTACCGCAGGTATCGCATACTTGTCCAGACCCGCCCCGAGGTTTGCCGCACGCCTCGGTGTAATACCCGCCTATGCCGACTCCTAGGCTTGGGGCATGGCTGATTCGCTCACGATCCCCGCTGATCTCAAGCCCGCCGACGGCCGCTTCGGTTGTGGGCCCTCGAAGGTGCGCCCCGAGCAGCTGCAAGCCCTGCATGCGTCGGCCGCGTTGTTTGGCACCTCGCATCGGCAGGCGCCGGTGAAGAACCTGGTTGGCCGGGTTCGGGACGGCCTTCGCGAGTTCTTCTCGTTACCGGACGGCTACGAGGTGATCCTGGGCAACGGCGGTGCGACCGCGTTCTGGGACGCCGCCGCGTTCGGCCTGATCGAGAAGCGCTCGCTGCATCTCACCTACGGCGAGTTCTCCTCGAAGTTCGCCTCGGCCGCCACGGCCAACCCGTTCATCGATGACCCGATCGTCATCAAGGCCGACGCGGGCAGCGCTCCCGAGCCGCAATCCGATCCGTCGGTCGACGTCGTCGCCTGGGCGCACAACGAGACCTCGACCGGCGTCGCCGTGCCGGTCACCCGGCCCGATGGCGATGCCCTGGTCCTGATCGATGCCACGTCGGGCGCCGGTGGGCTGCCGGTCGACGTCAACGACGTCGACGCCTACTACTTCGCGCCGCAGAAGAACTTCGCCAGCGACGGTGGCCTGTGGCTGGCCGTGGTGTCCCCCGCCGCGCTGGCGCGCATCGAGGCCATCGCCGCCTCCGGCCGCTGGGTGCCCGACTTCCTGTCGCTGCCGATCGCGGTGGACAACAGCCTGAAGAACCAGACGTACAACACCCCGGCGATCGGCACGCTGGTGCTGATGGCCGAGCAGGTCGACTGGCTCAACGGCAACGGGGGCCTGGACTGGGCGGTCAAGCGCACGGCCGACTCGTCACAGCGGCTGTACTCCTGGGCCGAGGCGTCGTCCTACGCCACCCCGTTCGTCAGCGACCCCGCGCTGCGCTCGCAGGTGGTCGGCACGATCGATTTCACCGACGAGGTGGACGCCGCGGCGGTCGCCAAGGTGCTGCGGGCCAACGGCATCGTCGACACCGAGCCCTACCGCAAGCTGGGCCGGAACCAGCTGCGAATCGCGATGTTCCCGGCGATCGAGCCCGACGATGTCTCCGCGCTGACGCAGTGCGTCGACTGGGTTGTCGAACGCCTGTAGAAGACGCCCGGCGTGTCCTAACCGTTATATTCCGCCACCTGGGTTAAATTCCGGACGGAGAAGGAGGTCGACATGCGAGAACTCAGGGTGATCGGACTCGATGTCGACGGCAGGCACATCATTTGTGAAGGTCCCGACCCGGCCGACAAGTTCACCCTGCAGGTCGACGACCGACTGCGCGCCGCGGTTCGCGGCGACCGGTCGCTGGGCCAGACCCTGAGGGACAAAGAGGTCAAAGGCGTGTTGCGGCCCAGGGATATTCAGGCGCGCATCCGTGCGGGTGCGTCCGTCGAGCAAGTTGCCGCGTCATCCGGCATGGACATCAGCAAGGTCGAACGCTTCGCCCACCCGGTGCTCCTGGAGCGCTCGCGGGCGGCGGAACTGGCCGGCGCCGCGCACCCGGTGCTGGCCGACGGGCCTGCGGTGACGACGCTGCTGGACACCGTGATCACCGCGCTGGTCGCCCGTGGCCACAACCCCGAGGCCACGGAGTGGGACGCCTGGCGCGGTGAAGACGGCCGCTGGGTCGTGCAGATGTCCTGGCAGGCCGGCCTGTCCGACAACGTCGCGCACTTCCGCTTCTCCCCCGGAGCCCACGGCGGCACCGTGTCGGCACTGGACGACGCCGCCAGCGAGCTGATCGATCCGAGCTTCGAGCGTCCGCTGCGGCCGGTGGCCGCCGTCGCGCAGCTGGAGTTCGAGGAGCATCAGCCGCAACCGGCACCCGCCCCGGTCGAGGAGAAGCCGGCACCCGCTCCGGCTCCGGCACCCGCGCCCGCCCCGCGGGCCAAGCGCGCCAAGGCCAAGCCCGCCGTTCCCGGCTGGGAGGACGTACTGCTCGGGGTGCGGTCCAGCGGCGAGCGCTGACGCGCTAGTGACTGGCGACCATCGCCAGTAGGGTGATCCACCCGCCGGCGACACCGATGCCGGCGCCCAAGACGAACCAGCGTCGTACCGGTACGCGCCGCCAGCCCCACAGCGTGGGCGCCAAACCGCCAACAGCGATCACGTTGAGCACGATCGCCACCAGCGGGTGCACCCGGATCATGCCCAGGCTGAGCACCACGATCGCGGCGCCGGTGATCGCGGCTACGAAAGCCGCCACCGTCAGCCCGGTCCCCCACGGCGTCGTCTCTTCGGTCATCCGCGAAGCCTATCCACGCGCCCGCTCGTAGAACGCCAGCGCCGCGGCAGTCGCGACATTGAGCGAATCGGTGCCCCGCGACATCGGGATCCGGACCCGGACATCGCTGGCGCGCATCGCGGTCTCGGTCAACCCGGGGCCCTCCGCGCCGACCAGCACCGCGACCTTGTCTCCCGCCAGACCGGCCATCGCCTCGGCCAGGGTGTGCGCCGCCGGATCGGGCGTCATCGCCAGCAGCCGAAATCCGCGGCGACGCAGCTCGGTGAGGTCGGCCGGCCACTGCTGGGCGCGGGCGAACGGCACCAGCAGCGCATGGCCCATCGACACCCGCACCGCGCGCCGGTACAGCGGGTCGGCGCAGCCGGAGCCGAAGATCACCGCGTCCACCCCGAGGCCGGCGGCGTTGCGGAAAATCGAGCCGAGGTTCTCGTGGTCGTTGACGCCTTCGAGCACCGCGACCGTGCGCGCACCGTCGAGCACGTCGGCCGGTGTGAGCTCCGGCGGGCGCCGGGCAGCGGCGAGCACTCCGCGGTTGAGATGGAAGCCGACCACCTCGGCCATCACCTCGGCCGTGGCGCGATAGAAGGGCGCGGCCACCCCGGTCAGGTCGTCGGCGAGTTCGGCGAGGCGACGGTCGGTCCCGAGGAACGCGTGCGGGGTGAACCGCGAGGCGATCATCCGCTGCGCGACCAGCACGCCCTCGGCGATCACCAGTCCTTTGCCGCTCGGCAGGTCCGGTCTGCGGTCGACGCTGTTGAGGTCGCGGAAATCGTCGACGCGGGGATCCGCCGGGTCGGTCACGTCGATGACGCGGTGGCCGTCTATCGCGCCAAAAGCGTTGTCGCTCACGCGTCTTCGTCGACGAGCACGGTCATCAGGTCCGCGGCCCGCAGCAGGATGTCGCGATCGTCGTCGTGCAGGGTGGCCAGCCGCCCGCGCAACCATTCCTGGCTGGCCCGGCGCTCACTGTCGACGAGCGCGGCACCGGCGTCGGACACCGCGACCAACACCTGACGGCCGTCGGTGGGATGCGACGTGCGCACCACTAGACCGAGGTCAGCCAGTGACGCGATCACGCGCGTCATCGACGGCGGCCGAACACGTTCCCGCACGGCCAGCGCTCCCGGCGTCATCGCACCGTCCTTGGCCAGAGTCGCCAGGGCGGACAACTGCGATAGCGTGATCGGCGACTCGGGGCGGCGGAAGCGCAACTGCCGCGCGAGTCGCATGACGGCCAATGACAAATCACTGGCCAGCCGCAGGTCACGGTCCAACACAATCGCAAACAGTACGACACAACAACGCCCGATCGCCGACGATCCAGCCGGTAGATGCACGCCGGGCGGCGCAGGTCATCAGTTAGGTTAAACGGCAATGCCTTCCGATCACCGCGAGCCGAGCCCGTCGCCGATGGCCGAACCCGAGCCGCCGGCGCTGCCCGCCGCGTTGCTCGACCCGTGGCCGGTGATCGTCGCGGGCGCCGTGCTGTGGGCACTGGCGACGATCGCGGCGTTCACCGTTCCGGCGTTGGAGTCCTGGCGCCCGATCGCGATCGCAGGGCTGGGCACGGGAGTGGTCGGCACGTCGATCTTCCTGTGGCAGCGCACCGCGGCTCGGCGCGGGGCGCGGGGTGCGCAGACCGGCCTCGAGCCGCGCGGACAGTAATCAGTCAACGACGAAGGAGAACCGATGGCAGCGCCGCTGTTGCAAGCAGAGATCGAGATCAACGCTCCGGTCGCCAAGGTGTGGACCCTGATCTCCAACCTCGACAACATGCCCAAGTGGAGCCCGCAGTGCCGGCTGATGAAGCCACTGGGTCAGGTCAAGCCGGGCACCCGCACGTTCAACCTCAACCGGCGCAACAAGCTGTTCTGGCCGACGACGTCGACGATCACCGAGCTGATTCCGGAGCGCAAGCTGGCGTTCCGGGTCAACGCCAACAACACCGTCTGGAGCTATGAGCTCTCCCCGACCGAGACCGGCACGCGGGTCGTCGAGACCCGGCACGCCGAGAACGGCGTCAAGGCCGTCTCGACGATGACGGTCAACGCGGTGCTGGGCGGCGTACCGAGCTTCGAGAAGGAACTCGTCGACGGGATGAACACGTCGCTGGCGCGGATCAAGGCCGCCGCCGAAGGTTAGGCCTCTTCGACGGTCTCGGCGTCGTTGGCCGCCTCGGGGCTCTCCGGAGCCTCGGGGACGTCGGTCTCCTCCGCCGGAGTCTCGGTCTCGACCGCTTCGGTTGTCTCCGGGGCCTCTTCCGCCGGGGCCTCGGCAACGGTTGAGGCGACCTCGACGACGTCGAGCACACCGTCGTCGTAGGGGTCATACAGCGGCGATCCGCTACCCGGCGGCTGCGGGGTGTCCGAATGCGCGCCGCAGCCGTACTCGAAGTCGACGACATGGGCGTCGGCTGACATCTCGTTGCAGCACACCCCGAACATCGCGCCGAGCGCTCCGGCCAGCGGAACCATGAAGCCGCAGTCGCGGCACACCCGCTTGGTCGCCCGCGCCATCGGCGAGCCGGGGCCGTGGTCGCTGTCGTGCCAGCGCTGCGCGGTCTCATCGCGGCCGAGCGCGCTGAGCACCTGGCGACGGCCGAAACCCACCTCATAGGCGGTGTCATCGATCAGCGGATCGCCGGTCGCGGTGTACCCGGGGGCCAGCCGAGGATCTTCCTTGCCGGGAGCCAGCAGATCACCGGGGCTCAGGTCGCCCGGTTGGATGCGCTCTTCCCACGGCACCCAGGCCGGGGCCAGCAGTGCCGTCGGGCCGGGCACCAGCACGACCTCGCTGACCGTCGCGTGATCAGCACCCGGGTAGGCCGCCACCACCACCGCCCACTGCCAGCCCTGATAACCGGGCATGTTCGCCAGGAAGCGGTGCGTCGCCGCGGTCTCGTCCTCGAAGCTGACGCCGAGGTATTCGCCCACCGTGTCGCCGCTGTGCTCGACGATGGCCTGGCGGGCCTGATCCACGGCGCCGGTCAGTACGGCGGCAACCGCATCCGACGGCGCGGCGGCGGGCGCCGGCGCCGTGGCTTCTGTCGCGTCGAGAGTGCTGTCCATCGTCACCAATCTTGCCTCACGCGCCCTCTGTGCAGCCACACCGGCCACGTGCGCGCCCGCCATGCCGGGATAGGGGACAATCGTGACGTGTCTGAGAGCCGGCGTGACGTACCCCGCGCGAATCCGGCGTTCGGCCCGGATCGCCGGTACTCGGCCGGCACATCCGCAGAACACCCGGGCATGGCCAACTACCCGAGCGACGGGGACGGCTACCGGCGCTCCGAGGCCCCCCGCCGCTCCAATCCGACACCCAGCTCCAACCGGTATCTGCCGCCGCTGGGCGAGCAGCGCACCGAGAGCCAGGGCCCGCCGCCCGGGTCGCGGAGCGCCGACGAGCGGGCCACTCGCGGTCGTGGTGCCGCAGTGCGCAGCCGCGAGATGGGCACCAAGGTGTACTCGATGGTGCAGCGCGCGGCCACGGCCGACGGCGCCGACAAGTCCGGCCTCACCGCGTTGACGTGGCCGGTGGTCGCCAACTTCGCGGTGGATTCGGCGATGGCGGTGGCATTGGCCAACACGCTGTTTTTCGCCGCCGCCTCCGGTGAGAGTAAGGGCAAGGTCGCGCTCTACCTGCTGATCACGATCGCGCCGTTCGCAGTGATCGCGCCGCTGATCGGGCCTGCCCTGGACCGCGTGCAGCACGGCAGGCGCGCCGCGCTGGCGATGTCGTTCATCCTGCGCGCCGCGCTGGCGTTCGTGCTGATCATGGATTACGACGGCGCCACCGGCAGCTATCCGTCGTGGGTGCTCTACCCCTGCGCGCTGGGAATGATGGTGCTGTCCAAGTCCTTCAGTGTGCTGCGCAGCGCGGTCACCCCGCGCGTGATGCCGCCGACGATCGACCTGGTCCGGGTGAATTCACGGCTTACGATGTTCGGATTGATCGGCGGCACGATCGTCGGCGGCGGTATCGCAGCCGGGGCCGAATACCTGCTCACCACACTGTTCGAACTGCCCGGTGCGCTGTTCGTCGTGGTGTTCGTCGCCGTGGCGGGCGCCTCGCTGTCGATGCGGATCCCGCGCTGGGTGGAGGTCACCGAGGGCGAGGTGCCGGCCACCTTGACCTACCACGGCGAGAACGGGCCGATGGGTTGGGTCGACGAGCCGGCCGCGAAGACCGGCGCACGGCGACAACCCCTGGGCCGCAACATCATCACCTCGCTGTGGGGCAACTGCACGATCAAGGCGATGGTCGGGTTCCTGTTCCTGTACCCGGCGTTCGTCGCCAAGGCGCATCAAGCCAGCGGCTGGGTTCAGCTCGGCATGCTGGGCCTGCTCGGCGCCGCGGCCGGCATCGGCAACTTCGCGGGCAACTTCACCGCGGCACGAATGCGGTTGGGCCGGCCCGCGATGCTGGTCGTGCGGTGCACGATCGCGGTAACGGTAATGGCGTTGGTGGCCGCGGTCACCGGCAACCTGATCGTGGCGGCGGTGGCCACATTGGTCACCTCGGCGGCGACCGCGATCGGCAAAGCGTCGCTGGACGCGTCGCTGCAGGACGACCTGCCCGAGGAGTCACGAGCCTCGGCCTTCGGCCGCTCGGAATCGGTGCTGCAACTGGCCTGGGTGATGGGCGGGGCGATCGGGGTGCTGGTCTACACCGAACTGTGGGTCGGCTTTACCGCGATCAGCGCGCTACTGATCCTCGGTCTGGCCCAGACCATCGTCAGCTACCGCGGTAATTCACTGATCCCCGGCTTCGGCGGCAATCGCCCCGTGCTGGCCGAACCGGAGGGTGCATCGGCGGTGACCAACCGGTGAGCCGTTGGCTACGTTGGCTTTTGGTGGTCCTGGTCGTACTGGCGTCGGCCGGCGCAGGCGTCGGCGCCTGGGCTCTGACCCGCGACACAGGATCGGACCTGCCGGAGATCAGCGCCTACTCGCACGGCAAGGCCGTGCGCGTCGGGCCGTACGTGTATTGCAATGTGGTGAATCTCAACGACTGCCAGAACCCGCAGAATCAGGGCCAGCTGTCGGTCAGCGAGCGCTATCCGGTCCAGTTGTCGGTGCCGACCTCGATCGGCCGCGCGCCGTGGCGGCTGCTGCGCGTCTATGAGGACGAGCGCAATTCGACGACGACGATCTACCGGCCCAATACCGAACTGGCCGTGACGATTCCCACAGTGGACCCGCAGCGCGGCCGGCTGACCGGTGTGGTCGTGCAGCTGCTCACCCTGGTGCAGGACCAGAACGGCGAACTCAGCGACGCCCCGCACGCGGAGTGGTCGGTCCGCCTGGCCTGGCCCTAGCGACTACGCCCGCGGATGCCAGTCCCGGATGGCAGCCGCGAACTGTTCAGGCGCATCAGATTGCACGAAGTGGCCGGCGCCGTGCGCGATCACGGTCCGGTGGTCGGCGAAAGTCTGCTCCCAGCGCCGCAATTCGTCGCTCCTGAACGCGATGTCGGCGTCGCCCCAAATGATGAGTGCGGGCATGTCCGCGATGGCAGGCAGGCCGGCCTCCACCTCGGCGAGAAACGCGCGGCTGGCGGTGAGCTCGCGAGGGAAGACCGCCGACGCGTCGCGGCGCGCCGGATTGTCCAGGGCCTTCTGATAGTGGCCCATCTCGGCGCGGCTGGGTTTGGCCAGCCGATGCCCCGCGGGAACCATCAGGTTGACGAATAGGTTGAACTGCCGGATCAGCAGTCGACCGATCGGGCCGCCCATCACGTGCGACATGATCTGGACGTGCGGGGCTTCCGTCGGCCAGGCCCACGTGTTGCCCAGTACCAGTCGATCGAAGGCGTCCGGATGGTTCTCCACCACCGACAGCCCGATCGGGCCGCCCCAGTCGTGCACCACCACCGTCACCCGGCGCAGCCCGAGGGCTTCCACGAACGCGCCGACGACCTTCGCGTGCTCGACGGGTAGATAGCCATATCCCGGCGCTGCCGTCGACAACCCGAATCCGGGATAATCGATTGCTACACAACGGAATTCGGTTCTTAGCTCCTTGATGACATCGCGGTAGACGAACGACCAGGTCGGGTTGCCGTGCAGAAACAGCAGCGTCGGCCCCTCCCCTTCGTCGATGTAGTGGACGGTGTGGCCGTCGATGTCGATGAACCGGCTCACGAACGGAAACAAGGCGTCGTCGACCCATCCGGGTCGCTGCGTCACCGTCATAACGATCCCTCCTCAGCGTCACTTGATATAATCAAGCAGACATTAACTTTGCAAGCGGAGCGGGAATGAGTCGAGAGTACGGTCAATACTGCGGACTGGCCCGGGCCCTGGATGTGGTCGGCGACCGGTGGAATCTGCTGATCGTCCGCCAACTACTGGTGGCGCCCGCCCGCTACCGCGATCTGCGCGACGGCCTGCCCGGCATCGCGACGAACCTGCTGACCGACCGACTCCGTGAGCTGGAGACCGCAGGCGTCATCGAGCGGCGACTGGCCGAGGACACCAACGCGATCACCTACGCACTCACCGAATGGGGAGCGCAACTTCGCGAGCCGATCGAAGGGCTCATCCGGTGGTCGACACCGCTGATGATCCGCGGGGCACAGGGCGATGAATTCCGCGCCGAATGGCTGCTGCTGGCACTTCCCGCACTGTTCACCGGCCGCAGGCCCACCCAGTCGGCCACCGTCGGAATCGACCTCGACGGCGAGATCATCCAGGCGCGCGCCAGCCGCTCGGGAGTCGACGTGAGCCTGCCCGACGGACGCACCTTCGACGCCGTCCTCAAGACCGAGGCGTCGATCGTTCTCGGCCTGGCGACGGGGCTGTTGACCCTCGATGACGTTGCGGCACAGGTCGATATCGACGGCGACCGGGCCGCCGTGGAGACGGTCTTTGCGCGCTAACCCGCGCCGTGCCCGGCAGGAACCCGCTCACCCTCGCGGGTCGGGCCCGGCGGCGTTCCGTCACCAAACGGTCTGCCGCCCAAGGCTTCCCGGCCATGCGGCGTCAGCCAGTTCGACAGGTCTGGCCCCTTCGGCACGATCCCGGTGGGATTGATGTCGGAATGCACGATGTAGTAGTGCTGCTTGATCTGGACGAAGTCGCATGTGTCACCGAATCCCGGTGTCTGGAATAGATCTCGGGCGTAGGCCCACAGCACCGGCAGCTCAGCCAGCTTGGATCGGTTGCACTTGAAGTGGCCGTGGTAGACGGGATCGAAGCGGGCCAACGTGGTGAACAGCCGGACGTCGGCCTCAGTGATGGTGTCCCCCACCAGATATCGCTGATCGGCCAGCCGCTCGGACAGCCAATCCAACGCGGTGAACAACCGGTCGTAGGCCAAGGCGTAAGACTCCTGCGAACCGGCGAACCCGCAGCGGTACACGCCGTTGTTCACCTCGGTGTAAATGCGTTGCGCCACTTCGTCGATCTCGTCGCGCAGCGGCTCGGGGTACAACTGCGGCGCACCCTCGCGGTGGTAGGCCGACCATTGCGTGGAGAAGTCCAGCGTGATCTGCGCGAAGTCGTTGGTGACCACCTGACCCGTCGCGACCTCGACGATCGCGGGGACCGTAATGCCTTCGGGGTAGTCCGGGAACCGGGCGAAGTAGGCGTCCTGAAGGCGCGGAATCTTCAGCACCGGGTCCACACCACCGGGATCGAGATCGAAGGTCCAGCTGCGCTCGTCGTGCGTCGGCCCGCAGAACCCGATGGACAGTACGGCCTCCAGGCCGAGCAGCCGGCGCACGATGATCGTCCGGTTCGCCCACGGGCAGGCCCGCGCGACGATCAGCCGGTACCGGCCGGGCTCGACCGGATAGCCGTCAGCACCGTCGGCGGTGATCCGGGTGGTGATGTAGTTGGTATCGCGATTGAACTCGCCGCCTCCGGCGACATAGGCACCCACGACTCCAGTGTGCGCCCGTTACGCGTCGAGCTCCCTGGCGACCGCCTTGACCACTTCGGACACCCGCCGCGCGACCTTGCGGTCCGGGTAGCGCCCCTTGCGCAGCTCGGGCTGCACCGCGCCCTCGAGCAGCGTGATCATGTCCTCGACCATGCCGTGCAATTCGTCGGGGGTGTGCTTGCGTTCGACGGGCGTGGCCTCACGCCGGGTCCGGGTCAGGCTCGGCGGCGGATCGATCAGCTTGACGCTCAACGCCTGCGGGCCGCGACGCCCGGATGCCACCCCGAACTCGACCTTCTGACCGGCCTTGAGACCTTCGACGCCCTCAGGCAACGCCGACGCACGGACGTAGACGTCCTCGCCCTCTTCCTGGGACAGGAAGCCGAAGCCCTTCTCGGCGTCGTACCACTTCACCTTGCCGGTCGGCACTGGTCTCACCTGCTTGTCTAACGGGTCCATGACAACATGACGAAGCGTCCCGCCGGTGCAGGACGCGTGCCGGTGATCCTACTCGGGAACACCTGTGCCCAGCACCTGAGTTCTGTTGGGTAGGCTGGGCAAACCGCTGGAGGAGACATGCGCCTGATCCTGAACGTCATCTGGTTGCTGTTCGGCGGGCTATGGCTTGCCCTCGGCTATCTGCTGGCCGCGCTGGTGAGCTTCGTTCTGATCATCACCATTCCGTTCGGGTTCGCCGCGCTGCGGATCGCCAACTACGCGCTGTGGCCATTCGGGCGGACCATTGTCGAAAAGCCCGGCCCTCGGCCCGGCGCGCTGGTCGGCAACGTCATCTGGATCCTGCTGTTCGGCCTGTGGCTGGCGATCGGCCACCTGGTCAGCGCGGCCGCCATGGCGATCACGATCATCGGAATCCCGCTGGCGCTGGCCAATCTCAAACTCATCCCGGTGTCGCTGGTGCCGCTGGGCAAGGAGATCGTGTCCGCCGACGCTCGGGTGCCGGCATGACACTGACCACACTCGGCCTACCGGCGATCCGCCGCGGCGACGACGAGCCGCCGGCCGAGATGCCGCGTAGCGGCCCGCTGGTCGACACCTTCGGCCGGGTGGCCACCGATCTGCGGGTGTCGCTGACCGACCGGTGCAATCTGCGCTGCACCTATTGCATGCCTGCCGAAGGCCTGGACTGGCTGCCCGGTGACGAGCTGCTGACCCGCGACGAACTTGTCCGCCTGCTGACGCTGGCCGTGACCCGACTGGGCATCACCAGCGTTCGCTTCACCGGCGGCGAGCCGCTGCTGTATCGCGAGCTCGAAGACGTGGTGTCGGCGGTGGCAGCCTTACGCCCGCGCCCGGAGATCGCGCTGACCACCAACGGCCTGGGTTTGGCCCGGCGTGCCCGGGCTTTGGCCGACGCGGGCCTGAATCGGGTCAACGTGTCGCTCGACACCGTCGACGCGGAGCACTTCGCCGCCATCACCCGCCGCGACCGGCTCTCCGACGTGCTCGACGGTCTGTCCGCCGCGGCGGCCGCCGGATTGGGACCGGTCAAGGTCAACGCGGTCCTGGACCATGACAGCGGCCTTGATGATGCCGTCGAGCTGCTGGAGTACTGCCTGCGCTACGGCTATCAACTGCGGATCATCGAGCAGATGCCGCTCGACGCCAGTCACCTGTGGCGCCGCGACGCCAACCTGGGCGCCGACGAGATCTTCGCCGCGCTGGCCGCACACTTCGACCTGACGCCGGATCCCGCCCCGCGCGGCTCGGCCCCGGCTCAGCTGTGGCAGGTCAACGGGGGCCCGGCCACGGTCGGCATCATCGCCTCGGTCTCGCACGCGTTCTGCTCGGCATGCGACCGGACCCGCTTGACCGCCGACGGGCAGATCCGCAACTGCCTGTTCTCCGCGGAGGAATCCGACCTGCGCGTGCTGCTGCGCCGCGGCGCGGACGACGACGCGCTCGAGTCCGCATGGCGCGCCGCGATGTGGCGCAAAGCGGCCGGGCACGGCATCAACAATCCCGATTTCGTACAGCCGCAACGCCCGATGAGTGCGATCGGTGGCTGACGTGGTCCAGTCGGTCGAGGTGACCGTGCGTTTCTTCGCCGCGGCCCGCGCGGCGGCGGGCACGGAGTCGGATCGGCTCACTGTGCGCCCCGGCGCGTCTGTCGCCGACGTGGTGAATGAATTGGGTTCTCGCAGCGAGGAATTAGCGCGGGTGTTGCAGCGCTGTTCGTTTCTGCGCGACGGTGTCGCGGTCCGGGACAAGGCCACTGAGCTGCACCCCGGTCAGACACTCGACGTGTTACCCCCGTTCGCCGGCGGGTGACCGTGATTTGCGTCACATCACGATCAGGTAACGAGATGGCCACGACGCGGTTGAGCGCCGTAACTACCTGGGCCAACGTAGAGCTATCTAGGGGCTTTAACCTTTTTTAAGGTTTGCCGGTAGCAGAAACGCCCGGAAATGCAAAAGATGACGGCACTCCCAGATCCCATTACCGTCTGTCTTCAGGTCAGCCCCCTCAACCCGGGAAGACCCTCTCCGCTCTTAGCGCTGAGCTCCATCCAAGGAGCGGGGAGACCAACGAACACCATGGATGGAGGCGGGGGACCCACCGGTCCACCGATAGGACTTGGAGCCGCTTGCGGCTCCTTGGGGTGAAGCCGAGATCGTTTCCACCAGAGACGACGACGGCCGGGCGACCTCTCCAGCCCGAACCCGACAGCTGACCTCGCAGGCGCATTGAAGAGAGGAACACTTCGCCATATGAGTGGACGGCATCGCAAGCCCACTTCTTCGTCAGTCAGCGTCGCCAAGATCGCGGTCACCGGTGCGGTCATCGGAGGCGGCAGCCTCGCCCTCGCCGGGCAGGCCCAGGCAGCTCCCGATGCCGAATGGGATCAGGTTGCTCGCTGTGAATCCGGCGGCAACTGGGGCATCAACACCGGCAACGGTTACCAGGGCGGCCTTCAGTTCTCCCCCAGCACGTGGTCCGCGCACGGTGGCGGTCAATACGCCCCGGCCGCGAACATGGCCAGCAAGGACCAACAGATCGCCATCGCCGAGCGCGTTCTGGCGAGCCAGGGCCGTGGTGCCTGGCCGGTGTGCGGTCGCGGCCTCTCGGGTGCGACCCCGCGCAACGTAGTCAACGAGCCCACTCCGGCCGACGCACAGATCCAGCCCGCCGCGTTCGACGCGCCCGCACCGGACGCTCCCGCCCCGGAAGCCCCGCAGGATCTGCCCCCGGCACCCCAGGATGTGGCGCCCGCGCCGCAGGACCTGCCCCCGGCTCCGCAGGATCTCCCGCCGGCACCCCAGGACTTGCCTCCGGCTCCGCAGGACCTGCCGCCCGCACCGGCCGACGTGCCGCCCGCTCCGCAGCCTGAGGTCGTCCCGGTGGCTGAGGAGGCCGCACCGCCGGCCGCCGAGCCCGTGATCGACACCGCCCTTCAGGTACCCGCGCCCGAGGCACCGGCAAACCCTGACGAGCAGACCATCACGGTGCAGGCGTCCTCGATCCACTTCGTGCCGCAGGCTCCGGCCGACCCGGCGGTTCCGCCGACGCTTCCGCCGGCTCCCGCTCCGGCCCCGGCTGATCCCGCCGCAGCGCCCGCCCCGGCCACCGGTGTGGTGGCGGCCGGCCCGACCGGCCAGCTGCCCGACGGCATCCCGCACCTGACGAGCCCGGAGAACCTCCCGCCGGGAACCAGCGACCAGCCTGAAGGCCCGCAGGACGGCCCGAATGTCACGTACCTCAAGGAACTGTGGCACGCGGTCCAGACTCAGCAGGTGAGCAAGGGTGACGCGCTGCTGGCGCTGACCCAGCGTCCGCTGAACACCCCGGTGACCAACGATCCGAGCTTGGGTGTGGCTCCGGCCGACCCGAACGCTCCGGCACCCGGCCCCGGCGCTCCCGCACCGGTTCTGCCGGCACCGGACGCTCCGGCTCCGGCACCCGCTCCGTAAGCCGTTAGGCCGAATTCACCCACTCGTCGGTTCCGTCGGCGAAGAACTGGTGCTTCCACACCGGTAATCGTTCCTTGACGGTGTCGACGAGCAGAGCACACGCGTCGAACGCCGCCCGCCGGTGGTCGGCCGCCACGGCGGCCACCAGGGCGGCGTCGCCGATGTGTAGCACGCCAACCCGATGACTCGCGGCGATCGCCCGAACGCCGGTGGCTTTCGCGGCCACCTCGGCGATCGCTTCGAACAAGGTCTGCTCGGCGAGCGGATGCGCGGAGTACTCCAACCGGACCACGTCCCGGCCGCCGTCGTGGTTGCGCACCACCCCGGAGAAGCCGACTACCGCGCCGGCGGCATCGTCGGCGACGAGCTGTTCGTGCTCGGTCAGTGAGATGGGCCCCTCGACGAGCGCGGCCCGCAGGATGCGTGTCATCAGCGGTGATCCCCTCCGGCCAGTTGATCCAGTGCGTGGTCGAGGACGTCGGCGAGCACCGCCAGACCGTCGCGCACCCCGCCCGTCGACCCGGGCAGGTTGACCACAAGTGTGCGGCCCGCGACCCCGCATACGCCCCGGGACAGCACGGACGTCGGGACCTTTGGCAGACCGGACCGGCGGATCGCGTCGGCGAGTCCGGGGATCTGGTAGTCCAGGACACCGAGAGTGGCCTCCGGGGTGGCGTCGGTCGGCGATATCCCGGTGCCGCCGGAGGTGATGACGACGTCGGCTCCGGCGCCGATGGCCGCGCGCAGGGCGTCGCCGACGGCGCTGCCGTCGACAACCACACTGGGGTCGGGCACCTCGAAGCCGCGCGCGGCGAGCCAGTCGACGATGATGGGACCGGTCCGGTCTTCGTAGACACCGGTCGCGGCCCGGGTCGAGGCGATCACCACCCGTGCGGACCGTGTCACGTCGGGCGCACCCACAGGCCGGTCTTGCCGCCTTCCTTGCGCAGCACCCGGATGTTCTCGATGCGCGCGGCCGGGTCGACGGCCTTGATCATGTCGTAGACCGTCAGTGCCGCGACGCTGACGGCGGTCAGCGCTTCCATCTCGACACCGGTGCGGTCGGTGGTGCGCACCGACGCGGTCACGCCGACCTCGGCGTCGCCGATCGCGAACTCGATGTCCACCCCGGTCAGCGCCAGGTGGTGGCACAGCGGGATGAGGTCGCTGGTGCGCTTGGCGGCCAGGATGCCGGCGACCCGTGCGGTCGCCAGCGCGTCACCCTTGGGCAGGCCCCCGGCCGTGATCAGCGCGACGACTTCGGCGGTGGTGTGAACGGAACCGGCCGCCACCGCGGTGCGGGTGGTGGCAGCCTTGTCGGTGACGTCGACCATGTGCGCCGCACCGTGCTCATCGAGGTGCGAGAGGCGGCGCTGAGGCCCGGTGGTCACCGTTACTTGTTGACGACGGTGACCGGGTGCAGATACGGCAGGTCAGAGGCCGGCAGCGGGAACGTGATGTCACCGAACGGGGACAGCGCGCCTGCTCTGTCGGCAGCGAGTTCGCTCACGGCGTGGTCGTCGGGGTCGCTGGTCGGCCAGCCATTGTCGACGTACCTTGTCTTCTTCTCAGCCACGGCAACATTCTGTCATCTGCCGGGCCGGGTTGTGCATACAGGCGGCTGTTTTACGCTGGTCAACAATGACTGAATCGTCCTCGCCGGAGGGCAGGAGCGAAGCGATCCGGGAAATCAACGCAGGAATGCCGCTGGGCGCCTGGCTGGCCGATCTGCCCGACGATCGGCTGATCCGCCTGCTCGAGCTGCGGCCGGATCTTGCCCAACCGGCCCCCGGCAGCATCGCGGCCCTGGCCGCCCGCGCGGTGGCCCGGCAATCGGTGAAGGCCGCCACCGATGAGCTGGACTACCTGCGGCTGGCCGTCCTCGACGCCCTGATCGTGCTGCACGCCGAGACCACGGCCGCGCCGGTGTCCAAGCTGGTGGCGCTCATCGGTGAGCGCGCCGACGAGCAGTCGATCCTTACCGCGCTGGACGACCTGCGGGAGCGCGCCCTGGCGTGGGGTGACAGCGCGGTGCGGGTGTCGGCCGAGGCGGCCGCCGGTCTGCCCTGGTATCCCGGACAGGCGATTCTCGAAGACTCCACGCGATCGGGGGCGGAGATCTCCGCGGCCATCGACGCCCTTGACGAGCCGCAGCTCGAGCTGCTGGACCGGCTGCTGATGGGCTCCCCCGTCGGCCGCACCCGCGATGCCGCGCCGGGCGCCCCCGCCGATCGACCCGTGCCGCGGCTGCTCGCCGCCGGGCTGCTGCGCCAACTCGACGAAGAGACGGTGATCCTGCCGCGACAGGTCGGCCAGGTGCTGCGCGGTGAGGAGCCGGGGCCGGTGAGCCTGGTGGCGCCCGACCCGGTGGCCAGCACGACGACGGCCGCCGACGTCGACGCAACCGCGGCCGGTGCCGTGCTCGACCTGATTCGCGAGATCGAGCTCGTTATCGAATCCCTCTCTGCCGCACCGGTTCCCGAGTTACGCAGTGGCGGGCTGGGGGTGCGTGAGGCCAAACGGCTGAGCAAGCTCACCGGTATCGACGAACAGCGCCTGGGTTTGGTCCTGGAGGTCAGTTCGGCCGCCGGGCTGATCGCCAGCGGCACGCCCGACCCGGAGCCGCAGGACGGTTCGGCCCCGTACTGGACGCCGACGGTGGCAGCCGACCGATTCCTCGAGACGCCGACTGCCGCGCGCTGGCACCTGCTGGCCACCAATTGGCTGGAGTTGCCGTCCCGCCCGGGCTTGATCGGCAGCCGCGGACCCGATGGTAAACCCTATGCGGCACTGTCTGATTCGCTGTATTCGACGGCCGCGCCGCTGGACCGCCGGCTGCTCCTGGAGCTACTGGCCGGGCTACCGCCCGGCTCGGGCGTGGATGCGCTGCACGCCTCGCGGGCCTTGATCTGGCGCCGCCCGCGGTGGGCGGCCCGGTTACAGCCCGAACCCGTCGCGCATCTGCTCGACGAGGCGCACGCCCTGGGCCTGATCGGCCGCGGAGCGTTGAGCACACCGGCGCGGGTTCTGCTGGACGGCGACGAGCACGCCGCCATCGAGGCGATGGACAAGGCGCTCCCCGCACCGATCGACCACTTCCTGGTGCAGGCCGACCTGACCGTGGTGGTGCCCGGTCCGCTGCAGCGTGAGTTGGCCGACGAATTGGCGGCGGTTGCCGCGGTGGAATCGGCGGGCGCCGCCATGGTGTACCGGGTCAGCGAAGCCTCCATCCGACACGCACTGGACACCGGCCGCACCGCGGGCGCGCTGCACACCTTTTTCGAGCGGCACTCCAAAACTCCTGTCCCCCAGGGCTTGACGTATCTGATCAACGACGTCGCCCGGCGGCACGGGCAACTGCGGGTCGGGATGGCGTCGTCGTTCCTGCGTTGCGAGGACCCGACGCTGCTCGCCCATGCGGTCGCCGCGCCGGCCTTGGAACATCTCGAGGTGCGGCTGCTGGCCCCCACGGTGGCGGTGTCGCAGGCACCGATCGGCGATCTGCTCGCGGCGTTGCGCGCGGCAGGCTTCGCGCCGGCGGCCGAGGATTCGTCGGGGGCGATCGTCGACCTCCGGCAGCGCGGCGCCCGGGTGGCCACGCCCCAGCACCGGCGGTTGTTCCGCGCGCTGCCCAAGCCGAACGCGGACACCTTGGCCTCGGTGGTGTCGGTGTTGCGTCGGGTGGATTCCACCACCCCGTTCGCCAACGTCCGCCTCGACCCAGCGGTGTCGATGGCCCTGCTGCAGCAGGCGGCGATGGAACAAAAAGACGTGGTCATCGGTTATGTCGACGCGGCAGGTGTCGCCACCCAGCGAGTGGTGCGCCCGCTCACCGTCAGCGGCGGTCAGCTGATGGCCTGGGATCCGACCCAGGGCCGCCCGCGCGAGTTCGCGGTGCACCGCGTGACGTCGGTGATGTCCGCCGACGCTGATTAGAGACTTGGATAATGGAGTTATGACCGAGGGTCCGTTGATCGTGCAGTCCGACAAGACGGTGCTGCTCGAAGTCGACCACGAACTTGCCGGCGCCGCGCGGGCGGCGATCGCCCCGTTCGCGGAGCTGGAACGCGCCCCCGAGCACATCCACACCTATCGCATCACCCCGCTGGCGTTGTGGAACGCCCGCGCCGCCGGCCACGACGCCGAGCAGGTGGTCGATGCGCTGGTCAGCTTCTCGCGCTACGCCGTGCCGCAGCCGCTGCTGGTCGACATCGTCGACACCATGGCCCGCTATGGCCGCCTGCAGTTGGTCAAGCATCCGACACAGGGCCTGACACTGGTCAGTCTCGACCGGGCGGTGCTCGAAGAGGTGCTGCGCAACAAGAAGATCAGCCCGATGCTGGGCGCGCGCATCGACGACGACACTGTGATCGTCCACCCCAGCGAACGCGGCCGGGTCAAGCAGATGCTGCTGAAGATCGGCTGGCCGGCCGAGGATCTGGCCGGCTACGTCAACGGCGAAGCCCACCCAATCGACCTCGAGCAGGACGGCTGGGAGCTCCGCGACTATCAGCAGATGGCCGCCGACTCGTTCTGGGATGGCGGCTCGGGCGTCGTGGTGCTGCCGTGCGGTGCGGGCAAGACGTTGGTCGGCGCGGCCGCGATGGCCAAGGCCGGGGCGACGACGCTGATCCTGGTCACCAACACGGTGGCCGGACGGCAGTGGAAGCGGGAGCTGATTGCCCGGACGTCGCTGACCGAGGAGGAGATCGGCGAATACTCCGGTGAGCGCAAGGAGATTCGCCCCGTCACCATCGCCACCTATCAGGTGATCACCCGGCGCACCAAGGGCGAATACAAGCACCTCGAGCTGTTCGACAGCCGCGATTGGGGCTTGATCATCTACGACGAGGTGCACCTGCTGCCCGCGCCGGTGTTCCGGATGACGGCCGATCTGCAGTCGCGCCGTCGGCTGGGGCTCACCGCGACGCTGATCCGCGAGGACGGCCGCGAGGGCGACGTGTTCAGCCTGATCGGGCCGAAGCGGTACGACGCCCCGTGGAAGGACATCGAAGCTCAGGGCTGGATCGCACCGGCCGAGTGCATCGAGGTTCGGGTCACGATGACCGACAACGAGCGCATGCTGTACGCGGTCGCCGAACCCGACGAGCGCTACAAGCTCTGCTCGACCGCGCACTCGAAGATCGCGGTGGTGAAGTCGATCCTCGCCAAACATCCCGACGAGCCCACCCTGGTGATCGGCGCCTACTTGGACCAGCTCGACGAGCTCGGCACCGAGCTGAATGCACCGGTGATCCAGGGCTCGACGAAGAACGCCGAGCGCGAGCAGCTGTTCGACGCATTCCGCAGTGGTGAAGTGAAGACGCTGGTGGTCTCCAAGGTCGCGAACTTCTCGATCGATCTGCCGGAAGCGTCGGTGGCCGTTCAGGTTTCGGGCACGTTCGGCTCGCGCCAGGAGGAGGCCCAGCGGTTGGGCCGGCTGCTTCGCCCCAAGCACGACGGCGGCGGCGCGGTGTTCTACTCCGTGGTCTCCCGCGACAGTCTGGACGCCGAGTACGCGGCGCACCGGCAGCGGTTCCTCGCCGAACAGGGCTACGGCTATGTCATCAAGGACGCCGACGACCTGCTCGGCCCCGCAATCTGAGCCTGACCAAGTTGCCGTAGCGGGGCGTCAGCAACAGTTCGCCGCCCGTTGAACGCAGCGCTGTCCCCATGAAATGAATCTGACGGCGAATTCAGCAACGACACGTTAGTCTTCGCCACGAGCGTGGTCGGGTGATAAAGGGGTGCAACGTGGGCGCAGCGGGATTTGTCGGGCGAGTTGGTGGGTTGGCGGTCGCGCTGGGCGTGGGTGCCGCAGTGTGCAGCGGCGCGACGGCATGGGCCGACGACGGCGGCTCGGGTGCCTCCTCGGCGCACGCCGGTTCGGCGCGGTCGGCATCGAGTCAGGCCACCGGCGCGCTGGCCAAGCACGGTGTGGCGACCGCGACCACGGGTCGTGCCCGTCCGGCCGCAGCGGTGCGAGCACAGTCGATCACCTCGCGGGCCACCGCCAAAGCCACCCCGGCAGCCACCGCCGATCCGTCGGCGCCCGACGTGCCGCCCACCGATTCGCCGCTGGAGTTGGCGGCGCTGGCCTACAGCCGTCGCGACACCGGTGTCTCGCCGCGGCCCGCAGCCGCCACCACATTGGCGCCGGAGGGCGTGGTCCAGACTCTCGCCGCGCAGAACACCGCATTGATCATGGGCCCCAGCGGTGTTCCGATCCCCAAACCCACCTACATCCAGAGTGTCTTCGATCTGTACATTGCGCCGTCGTATCCGGGGTCCGTCCCGTTCCAGCTGGACACCCCCGAGGGCCTCTATCCGATCACCGGCGTGAAGAGCCTGCCGCTGAATGTCTCAGTGCAGCAGGGCATTCAGATTCTCGCCGCCTCCATCGCCGAGCAGGTCGCCGCGGGTAACACCGCCACGGTGTTCGGTTACTCCCAGAGCGCGATCATCTCGTCATTGATCATGAGCCAGCTTCCGCAGGGCACACCCGTCAACTTTGTGTTGGTGGGTAACGAGATGAACCCCAACGGCGGCATGCTGTCCCGATTCCCGGGCTTGAATCTGCCGAGCCTGGGACTGCCGTTCTATGGCGCCACACCGGAAAATGCGTTCCCCACAACGAATTACACGCTGGAGTATGACGGGTTCGCCGACTTCCCGCGCTATCCGCTCAACGTCCTTTCGGTGCTCAACGCCGGGCTGGGTATCATTTTCGTGCACACCAAGTATGCGGATCTCACCTCGCAGCAGGTGAATTCGGCCATTCCTCTGCCGACCACCGATCCGAGCCAGAAGTACTACATCATCCCGACTTCGAATCTGCCGCTGCTCGAACCGCTGCGCCTGCTGCCGGTGATCGGTAACCCGGTGGCCGATCTGTTGCAGCCCGCGCTGAAGGTCATCGTGAACCTCGGCTACGGCGATCCCCAGTACGGCTGGTCCACCAACGGATTCGCCAATCAGCAGACGACCTTCGGGTTCATCCCCGATGTCAACTGGGGGCAGGTCGCCAACCTGTTCGTCGCCGGCATCGGGCAGGGCCTGCACGACTTCGCCGCTGACGTCAGCCCGGGCGGGGTGATGTGGCAGGAACTGGCTGCGCTGAAGTTGCCGACGCCCGGACCGGCACCCGCGTTCCCCACCCCCACCGGCGTCATCTCGGCACTGCAGACGGTGATCACCGACGTGGCCTACACCATCTCCAATTCCGCGGCGGCACTGTATGCGGCGGCGCTACCGACGGCCGACATCGTCAACGCCATCGTCACGATGCTGCCCGCCTACGGAATCAACCTGTTCCTCAGCGGAATTGAGCAAGCGCTGTCCGGCGACGTGATCAACGGGTTGGTCAACGCGATCGGACTTCCGATCGCCGCCGCCACCGGGCTGGTCACCACGGCAGGCCTGATCGAGGCGCTCGTCCTGATCCAGGCAGTCCAGGGATTCCTGGGTCAGGAGACCAACGTCTAGAGCGAAAGGATTGTCGCCGAGGCGGTTCCGGGTGCGCCGTACACCTGCGCGAGTCCGACGCGGGGGTTGCCCGGCACCTGACGTTCGCCAGCCTCGCCACGCAGCTGGCGCACCAGCTCGTGCATCTGGCGCAGGCCCGAGGCGCCGATCGGCTCGCCGTTGGCGATCAGGCCGCCATCGGTGTTGATCGGCAGCGATCCGTGGATCTCGGTGGCACCGTCGGCCAGCAGCTTCTCCTGCTCACCGTCCGCGCACAGTCCGGTCTCGGCCATGTGGATGATCTCGGCGCCGGCGTCGGTGTCCTGAAGCTGGGCGATGTCGATGTCCTCCGGACCGATGCCGGCCTCCTCGTAGGCCGCCTTTGCCGCATACACGGTCGGCGACACGTCCTCGTCGAGCGGGGCCGACGTGCCGTGCACCTCGTAGGCGCCGAAGGTCCGGGTACGAATTTCGCTGGCGCGCACGTACACCGGCTTGTCGGTGAAGCGGTGGGCGATGTCGGCGCGGCACATGATGACCGCGGCGGCGCCCTCATCCGGAGCGCAGAACATGTACTGCCGCAGCGGGTAGTTCAGCACCGGCGAGGCCATGATTTCCTCGACGGAGATTTCCTTGCGCCGGAAGGCATTCGGGTTCAGCACGCCGTTGCGGAAGTTCTTGTTGGCCACCCGCGCCAGCGTCTCTTCGGAGATGCCGTGGTCGTGGATGTACCGGTTGGCCTTGATGCCGAAGAACTTGGTGGTGACGAACTGCCCGTTCTGGGCGTACCACTGCGGCAGCGCCAGCTTGGCCGGGTCGTCGGTGAACGCACCGCGCGGGTGCTTGTCCAGGCCGACGGCGATGCCAATGTCGTACTTGCCGAGCCGGATGGTGTCCGCGGTCTGCTGGATGGCGCTGGCGGCGGTGGCACAGGCGTTGAAGACGTTGGTGAACGTGATGCCGGTCAGGCCGACCAGGCGGGTCACCGCGTCCGGGTTGGACACCTCATAGCTGCCGCCGAAGCCGAACTGGATGTCTTTCCACTCCACGCCCGAATCCTTCAGCGCCAGCTCGATTGCCTCGGCGCCCATCTGCATGGCGGTCTTCTCGAACCGTCCGAAGGGGTGCAGGCCGACCCCGATGATCGCGACTGCATTTTCTGATTGCGTCATGCTCTATGCCTCCGCCGGCTGGAAGGCGAACGTGACGACCTCATTGCCGTCGGCGTCCGTGGCGAACGGGATCATCGTGAGCTCGACGTCCATGCCCCACTTGAGCTTCTCGGGGTCGTTCTCGGTGAGCCGGCCCTCGACGCGCACGACGTCGTCGAGCTGGACCAGGCCGACACCGAACGGGACGAAGTCCTCACCGGTCGGGCCGATATAGGGGGCACCGGGTGGGAAGCCCTGCGTGGTCCACGCGACCAAGGTGCCGCGTCGGGGCAGCTTGACCTCGTTCATGCCGCCCGCGCTGCAGTGCGGGCAACGCTCCTGGCTGGGAAAGACCACGGCCGAACAACTGGCACATTTGCTACCGATCAGCTGCGGATTGTCTTCCGGCCAAGTGGAGATTTCGGGCGCCAGGGCCTTTTGCATAGCGGCATCCTTCGTAGTCCAGGTCAGTAGCCGGATCGTACAACACTGTTGGCTCTGGTTGGAAACCGCATTCTCATCTGAGTGCACGCGCTTCTCACGTGAGCGCGGGAATCACCTCGCGCTCGAACAGTTCGATACCCGACCGGTCGTAGGCGGCCTCCGGGAAGTAGCAGATCACGTACTCACAGCCCAGCTCGCGCAACTCCGTCAGACTCTCGACGACCTGCTCGGGCGTGCCTGCGGCCGAGCCGGGCGCACTGACCGTCGTCATCATCGCGTCGGCCGCCGCGTCGCCGCAGACGCCGGCCAGCCGGTCGCGCACCCGCTTCACCCGCGCGGTGACGTCGTCGGCCGAAGTTCCGAGGATCGCGTTGACATTGGCCGAGCGGACGATCGCGTCGAAGTCGGTGCCCACCTCGCGACAGTGGTCGGCGAGCACCTGCGACTTGTGCTTGAACCCGTCGGGCTCGGAGGTGAAGTTGGTGTACTGCGCGTACTTCGCCGCGATCTTGAGCGTCACCTTCTCGCCACCGCCGGCGATCCACAGCGGAATCCCGTTCTCCTGTAACGGCTTAGGTGCGACGATCGCCCCGTCCACCTGATACTGCTTGCCGTCGAAGGTCACCTTCCCCATCTGCCAGGCATCGCGCATGATCTGGACGCCCTCGTCGAGGCGGGCCAGCCGCACCCCGGCGGAGGGGAAGCCGTAGCCGTAGGCGCGCCACTCGTGCTCGTACCAGCCGCCGCCGATGCCCATCTGCACCCGGCCACCGGAGATGATGTCGGTGGTGGCGGCGACCTTGGCGAGGTAGACCGGGTTGCGGTAGCTCATCGCGGTGCACATCTGGCCGAGCTTGATCCGTGAGGTGGTCGCGGCGTAGGCCGCCATCAGGGTCCACGCCTCGTGCGTGGCTTCGTCGGTCGGGATCGGCACGGTATGGAAATGGTCGTAGACCCACAGCGAGTCCCACGGACCCGCGTCGGCGTGATCGGCCAGATCACGCATGACCTGCCAGTGCTTGTCAGTGGGAATGCCGGCCAGATCGAGTCGCCAGCCCTGCGGGATGAACAGTCCGAAGCGCATGGCCCGACTCTACGGTCGAGCGAGCCACCCGACTAGCGGCGACAATCAGTGCTTTGAGACGGCCCCTGGACGGCAATCGGCCCCTCCCATACGGGAGGGGCCAATGCTCCCCCTTGCCTCCTCATTCCCCTGGCGTAATGCCCATCACACCGCAAAAGCTAGCTGAGAGCAAGCTGAGACGCAGTATTTCAGCAAAAATTCTTGCGCGCGCAGGCAAATGAATCCACAACGGGCGTCCCGCTATCCAGTTTTGACATATGACGAGTTCAGACCCACTTCATCGAAACAGTCGTCGCGGCAAATCAGGTGCTATCCATTCGGTGAGGCAATTCGTTCAGCAACTGACGTCACGAAATGGCAAATCGCGAAACGCACGCGAGTTTGCTCGGATTGTCGCGAGCGACAGTTGTTCCTGCTCACCCCAGCCCGCTAGCCGGCCCACAAGGTTTGCGATTTCGTCGCGATCGGCCAGACCCCCGGATTCTTCGGCGAGCCGGCCATCGCGCCGCGCGCGACGTGCTGGCAATGACCCGGCCCGGGCCGGCGTCTAACCCGCACCGCCGCGGTACATCGCGGCTATGTCACGAAGCGAAACTTTGAGCGATTGGTTCCGTGGAAGCTCCGCGACGACGACCACCTCGACCGGCACATAGTGCTTGGGCAGGGCGTTGCGGACCAAGTCCACGAGTTCGGCAGGGTCGGGTGTGGGCGCTCCCGGGATGGGCTCGACCGCGGCGAACGGCACCTCGCCGAGCCGCGCATCGGGTACGCCGACGACCGCGGCGTCGCGGACCGACGGATGGCCGACGAGGACCCGCCGGACGTTCTCCGGCAGCACCTTGAATCCGCCGCGATTGATCGCGCCGTCGGCCCGGCCGTGCAGCGTGATGAACCCGTCGGCATCGATGGAGGCCAGGTCGTTGGTGCGGATCCACTCCGGGCTGATGGCCCTGATCTTGGCTTCCAGGATTCCCTGTTCACCTGTCGGCACCTCGCCGCTGCCGGCCGGGTCGATGATGCGGACCTCGGTATTGGGCATCACCCGACCCGAGCTGGCGCGCTTGACGGTGCCGAACTCCCGATACAGATCGGGGGTCCAGGTGCACACCGATCCCGCGAATTCGGTTGCACCATAAGCCAAGAGCACCGGAACGCCGTAACGCTGCTCAAAGGCGTCGCGGGTTTCGGGATCCAACGGGCCCGCTGCGCTGATCACGTATTCCAGCGAGGCGAGGTCCTCGCGTGGCAGGTCGGCGTCGAGCAGCATGCGGACGGCCGCCGGCTGCAGGCCGCAGCGGCGGATGCCGTAGGTCTTCACCACCCGCACCCAGTCCGCGACGCTGAACTTCTCCAGCAGGGCGATCCGCTTGCCCAGGTAGGCCCCGGTGATCAGCTGGCACACCCCGCCGATGCCGCCCAACGGCCAGTACATCAGCTCAGGCGGCTCATCGGCGGAGGCGCCGGTGACGGCCACGCTGGACACCGTGTGCTCCAGCACCGAGGTGGGAATTGGGTGCCGTTTCGGCGGCCCGGTGGTGCCGCTGGTGAGCACCTGCAATCCGGTCGAGTCATCCCGGCCGGCCGCATGCAGCCGATCGGACGCCCGCTCGATGCCGGCAACGAGTTCCACGGTGGGCCGTGTCAGAGCAACCGCGATGCCCGCGGTGCCGGTGCGGCGCGCGGCGGCGATCACCGGCTCGGTCCAGTCCTCCCGGTCGGCGACCACCGCGGCCAGTTCCAGCTGTTCGATGTCCCGCCCGATCGCCTCGGCCGACTGGAACGAATAGATCATCGACACCCAACGCCCGGCGCCGAGCAGCCCCACCACTGCCGCCGCATGCGGTGGCCGGTTGCGGGCCACCACCCCGACGGCCGCACCGTCGGCGACACCGGCCGACCGCAGCGCGTCGTCGATCGCACCGGCGTAGGCGGCGATCTCGTCGCCGGTGTACCAACGGCCGTTGAACTCGATACACGGCGCGTCGCCGTAGCCGGCCAGGCTGGTGGCCAACCTGCTGAGAATCGTCGCGGCGCTCTCGCTCACCCGCGCAACGCTAGCCGAGCAGACGCAAACGTCCCCGAAACACCGAGGTTTCGGGGACGTTTGCGTCTTGTCGCAAGGCTAGAGCAGCGACGCCGGCGGGTTGAACCGCTCGCCGTACTTCTCCGCCAGTTCCTTGGCACGCGCCACGAACCCGGCCTTGCCTCCGTGCGGGTAACCAACGATCAGCTGGGCGGCGCCGCCGGTCCACGGCGGGAAGCCGATGCCCATGATCGAGCCGATGTTGGCGTCGGCCGTCGTGGTGATCACGCCCTCGTCGAAGCACTTCTGGGTTTCCAGCGCCTCGGCGAACAGCATCCGGTCGATCATGTCCTGCAGCGGCGGGGTCGAGGTGCCCGAGTTGAAGGTCTCGCGCAGCCCCGGCCACAGCTGGGTCCGCTTGCCGTCGACGTACTCGTAGAAGCCGGCACCGGAAAGCCGTGAGGGACGGCCGATTTCGATCATTTTCTCGACTACGGCCTCGGCCGGGTGCGGCTCGTAGGTGCCACCGGCATCCTCGACGCCCTTGCGGGTGGCGAGCGCGATCTTGTGCATGAGCTCCAGGTTGAGCTCGTCGGAGAGCTGCAGCGGCGGGGCCGGGTAGCCGGCCTGGCTGCCCGCATGCTCGATGGATGCCGGCTCGACACCCTCACCGAGCATCGCCAGCGCCTCGTTGACGAAGGTGCCGATGACCCGGCTGGTGTAGAAGCCGCGGCTGTCGTTGACGACGATCGGGGTCTTGCCGATGGCCAGCGTGTAGTCGAACACCCGGGCCAGCGCCTCGTCAGACGTCTTCTCGCCCTTGATGATCTCCACCAGCGGCATCTTGTCGACCGGCGAGAAGAAGTGGATTCCGATGAAGTCTTCCTGGCGCTTCACCCCGGCGGCCAGGCCGGTGATCGGCATGGTCGAGGTGTTGGAACCGAGGATCGCGTTGGGTTCGACGATGTCCTCGATCTCCTGGAACACCTTGTGCTTGAGTTCCTGGTTCTCGAAGACGGCCTCGATGACGAAGTCGACACCCTTGAAATCGGCAGGGTCACCGGTCGGGGTGATCCGGGCCAGCAGCGCGTCGGACTTCTCCTGCGTGGTCTTGCCACGCTCGAGAGCCTTGGCTTCGAGCTTCTCGGAGTAGCCCTTGCCCTTCTGGGCGGCTTCGAGCGAAACGTCCTTCAGCACAACGTCGAAACCGGCCTTGGCGGAGACGTAGGCGATGCCCGCGCCCATCATGCCGGCGCCGAGCACACCGATCTTGGTGATCGGGGTCTTGCCGATGCCCTCGGGCCGCGAACCACCGGAGTTGATGGCCTGCAGGTCGAAGAAGAACGCCTGAATCATGTTCTTGGCGATCGGCCCGGTGACCAGCTCGGTGAAGTAGCGACTCTCGATGCGGCTGGCGGTGTCGAAGTCCACCTGTGCGCCCTCGACGGCGGCGGCCAGGATGGCCCGCGGTGCCGGCATCGGTGCGCCCTTGAGCTGCTTGCGCAGCAGCGACGGGAACGACGGGAGGATAGCCGCGAGCGACGGGCTGGCCGGGGTGCCACCGGGCATCTTGTAGCCCTTGGCATCCCACGGCTGGGTGTGCGACTCCGGGTTGGCCTTGATCCACGCCTTGGCGGCGGGCACCAATTCCTCAACGCTGCCGACGAGTTCGTCGACCAGACCGTTGTCCTTGGCGGCGGCCGGCTTGAACCGGGTGCCCTGGGACAGCACGTTGACGAAGCCGTTCTGGATGCCGAGCATCCGCGTCACGCGGGTGACGCCGCCGCCACCGGGCAGCAGGCCGAGGGTGACCTCGGGCAGCCCGATCTGAACGCCCTTGACGTCGGCCACAATCCGGTGATGACAGGCCAGCGCGATCTCCAGGCCACCGCCGAGCGCGGCGCCGTTGATGGCCGCGACGACCGGCTTGCCCAGGGTCTCCAGGGCGCGCAGGTCGCGCTTGATGTCCTCGACCTCGGCGAAGATCTCGCCGGCGTTCTCCGGGCCCGCGGTGATCATGCTCTTGAGGTCACCGCCGGCGAAGAAGGTCTTCTTGCCGCTGGTGATCACCACACCGGTGATCGAATCCTTCTCGGCCACAAGACGTTCGACCGCTTTGTGCATGGAGTCCTTGTAGTGCTCGTTCATCACATTGGCGCCACCGGTCGGGTCGTCCAACGTCAGCGTGACGATGCCGTCGGCATCCTTGTCCCACGCAATAGTGTTCTCTGCCATGACTTTCCGTTACTCCTAGTTTTCCCGGCTCAGACGCGCTCGATGATGGTGGCCACACCCATGCCGCCGCCGATGCACAGCGTGATCAGGGCACGCTTGGCGCCGCGGCGCTCCAGCTCGTCGACCATGGTTCCGGTGATCATCGCGCCGGTGGCACCCAGCGGGTGACCCATCGCGATCGCACCGCCGTTGACGTTGAGGATCTCGTCGGGGATGTTCAGGTCCTTCTGGAACTTCAGCACCACCGACGCGAAGGCCTCGTTGAGCTCGAACAGGTCGATGTCGTCGACGGTCAGGCCGGCACGGTCGAGCACCTTGCGGGTGGCGGGCGTCGGGCCGGTCAGCATGATCGTCGGCTCGGCACCACTGGTGGCGGTGGCCACGATGCGCGCCCGCGGGGTCAGCCCCTGGGACTTCCCGGCGGCCTCACTGCCGACCAGCACCAGGGCGGCGCCGTCGACGATGCCGGAGCTGTTGCCACCGGTGTGGACGTGGTTGATCTTCTCCAGCCAGTGGTACTTCTGCAGCGCCACATCGTCGAAGCCGGCCATTGCGGCCAGGCCCTCGAAGGCGGGCTTGAGCTTGCCCAGGCTTTCCACAGTGGTGCCGGGGCGCATGTGCTCGTCGTGATCCAGGATCACCAGACCGTTCTGGTCTTTCACCGGGACCACGGACTTGGCGAAGTAGCCGCCGGACCAGGCTGCGGCCGCGCGCTCCTGGGACCGCTCGGCGTAGCGGTCGACGTCCTCGCGGGAGAAGCCCTCCATGGTCGCGATCAGGTCGGCGCTGATGCCCTGCGGGACGATGTAGTTGTCGAACATGGTGGCCGGGTCGGTGAACATCGCACCGCCGTCAGAACCCATCGGGACGCGGCTCATCGACTCGACGCCGCCGGCGAGAACCAGGTCATCCCAGCCGGAGCGGACCTTCTGCGCGGCGGTGTTGACCGCTTCCAGGCCGGAGGCGCAGAACCGGTTGAGCTGCACGCCGCCCACGGTCTCGGGCATTCCGGCCGCGATCACGGCGGTGCGGGCGATGTCGGCACCCTGGTCACCGACCGGGGAGACACAGCCCAGGATGACGTCGCTGATCAGCCTCTCATCGAGGTCGGGGAAGCGGCTGCGCAGCTCGTCGATCAGGCCGACCACCAGGTTCAGCGGCTTGACCTCGTTCAACGCGCCGCCGCGCTGCTTGCCGCGCGGGGTGCGGATGGCCTCGTAGATGAAGGCTTCTTCGGACATGTGTGTTTTCTCCAGGTCCTGTTCGGAATTGGGCGTGACGATCTACTCGAGTGTCGTCCTCTGCCCGCGAAGCCTACCAAGCCCGCCCAACCGGATGGTTGGGCAGTCGCTCAGATCAGGGCGGGGCGGTGACGATGATCGAGTCGTTCGAGGTGTCCCAGGCCTTCATGAAGCTCGGGATCGGCAGCGTGGTGTTTGCCTCGTCGGCGGCGGGGTCGTTGAGGTGCACGACGTTCTTGCCAGCGTCGACGCCGGTGACCACGACGAAGTGGTCGGCCGCGGTCCGCTGGTCGCTGGTGCCCTCGACGATCGCGTAGTTGACGAAGGCGATGACCTTACGGCCGGCAGCGAGGTATTGCTCGAGGGCGTTCAGGCCGGTCGCGTCGGGGCCGGAGGTGTCGCTGTTCACCGAGGTGATGCCGTAGTGCTTCAGTAGCACCGGCAGGTCCCCGATCGAGATGCCGTTGTTGTTCGGCTTGTAGATCGTGTCGCCGGGATTCATCTCCGACGGCGTGCGCTCGGCCACCTTGAGGATTTGTGCCTCGGTCGGCCGGTTGCCGGTGAGTTGACCGACGACGTCGGCCACCGACATCGCGCCGCAGTTGTCCTCCAGGGACTGCGCCGCCCAGAACGGGGCGGCCGCCGCCGGGTCGCCGTAGACGCCGCCTTGCGTTCCGGCTGAGGGATCGGCCAGTGCGACGCCGTAGCCGAGCATGAGCGTCAGCGCCGCAAGGATCGCGCCCACTCCCGCACGCAGGCGTCCGACCATCTGTCGATGATAATTGACCTATCCGCAGATAATGGGCGCGATCGCGGTCGGCCGCGCGTTCAGCGGTAGTCGATGACGATGCGGCCGTCGATCTGGCCGCGTTCCATCCGGCTGAACACCTCGTTGATGTCCTCGAGCGAGGCGGCCTGCACGGTGGGATGGATCAGGCCACGGGCGTAGAAGTCCAGTGCCTCGGTCATGTCCTGCCGGGTGCCGACGATCGAACCGCGAATCGTCAAGCCCTTCAACACAATATCGAAGATCGGGGCTGGGAAGTCGCCGGGCGGCAGGCCGTTGAACACGATCGTTCCGCCACGGCGGGTCAGGCCGATCGCCTGGCCGAATGCCTGCGGATGCACCGCGGTGACGAGCACCCCGTGCACACCGCCGGTGGCCTTCTGCACCTCCTCGACGACGTCGGAGGTCTTGGCGTTGACGGTGACTTCCGCACCGAGGCTCGCCGCCAGTGCGAGTTTGGCGTCGTCCACGTCGACCGCCACCACACGCAGACCCATCGCGCGGGCGTATTGCACGGCGATGTGGCCCAGACCGCCGATGCCGGAAATCGCCACCCACTGCCCGGGTCGGGTGTCGGTGACTTTCAGGCCCTTGTACACCGTGACGCCGGCGCACAGGATCGGCGCGACTTCGAGCGGGTCGACACCGTCCGGAATCCGGGCGGCGTAGGCGGCATTGACCAGCATGTAGGTGCCGAAGCTTCCGTTGACGCTGTAGCCGCCGTTCTGCTGGCTCTCGCACAACGTCTCCCAGCCGGTGCGGCAGTATTCGCAGCTGCCGCAGGCTGACCACAGCCAGGCGTTGCCGACCTTGTCGCCGAGCTTGAGGTCGGTGACCCCCTCACCAAGGGCCACGACGGTGCCGTAACCCTCGTGGCCCGGGATGAACGGCGGTTGCGGTTTGACGGGCCAATCCCCATGGGCCGCATGAAGATCCGTGTGGCAGACCCCGGAGGTCTCCAGCTTGACCAGGGCTTCGCCGTGGCCGGGGGTGGGCAGGTCGAGATCGGAGATCTGCAGCGGTGCACCGAATTCGGTGACCACGGCGGCGCGCATGGTGTCGGTGTCGGTCGATGTGGCGGGTGCGCCGAGTGTCTGAGTCATGATTGTTTCCTTTCGCGAAACTGGTTGCGCCTCAGAAGAAGCCTTGGGCTTTGTTGGAGTAGGAGACGAGGAGGTTCTTGGTCTGCTGGTAGTGGTCGAGCATCATCAGATGGTTTTCCCGTCCGATGCCGGACTGCTTGTAGCCGCCGAACGCCGCGTGGGCGGGGTACTGGTGGTAGCAGTTGGTCCACACCCGGCCGGCCTTGATATCGCGCCCGGCCCGGTAGGCGGTGTTGCCATCACGACTCCACACCCCGGCACCAAGGCCGTAAAGCGTGTCGTTGGCGATGCGGATGGCGTCGTCGTAATCGGTGAACGACGTCACCGACACCACCGGCCCGAAGATCTCCTCCTGAAAGATCCGCATCTCGTTGCCGCCGGTGAAGATCGTCGGCTGCACGTAGTAACCGCCGTTGAGGTCACCGCCGAGTTGCGCACGCTCGCCACCGGTGATGATTTGAGCGCCTTCACTTTTCCCGATCTCGATGTAGGACAGGATCTTCTCCAACTGATCGTTGGAGGCCTGCGCGCCAATCATCGTCTCGGTGTCCAAGGGATCCCCTTGACGGACCGCCTTGGTGCGGATGGCGGCCATCGCCAGGAACTCGTCGTAGATATCGGACTGAATCAACGACCGCGACGGACACGTGCACACCTCACCCTGGTTGAGGGCGAACATCGTGAAGCCCTCCAACGCCTTGTCCTGATAGTCGTCGCCCTCGGCCATCACATCGGAGAAGAAGATGTTGGGGCTCTTGCCGCCGAGCTCCAGGGTGACCGGGATCAGGTTTTGGGAGGCGTACTGCATGATCAACCGGCCGGTGGTGGTCTCCCCGGTGAACGCGATCTTCGCGATCCGATTGCTCGACGCCAGCGGCTTGCCGGCCTCGACACCGAATCCGTTGACCACGTTGAGGACTCCGGCCGGGAGCAGGTCACCGATGATCGAGACGAGGTAAAGCACCGAGGCCGGGGTCTGCTCGGCCGGCTTGAGGACAATCGCGTTGCCGGCCGCCAGCGCAGGCGCCAACTTCCAGACGGCCATCAGGATCGGGAAGTTCCAGGGAATGATCTGGCCGACCACACCGAGTGGTTCGTGGAAGTGGTAGGCGACGGTGTCCTCGTCGATCTGGGACAGCGAGCCTTCCTGGGCGCGGATCGCCCCGGCGTAATAGCGGAAGTGGTCCACGGCCAACGGGATATCGGCGTTCAGCGTCTCGCGGATCGGCTTGCCGTTGTCCCACGACTCGGCCAGCGCGATCGATTCCAGATTGGCCTCGATGCGATCGGCGATCTTGTTCAGGATCAGGGCGCGCTCCCCCGCCGACGTCTTGCCCCAGGCGGGGGCGGCAGCATGGGCAGCGTCCAGGGCCAGCTCGATGTCCGCCTCGGTGGAGCGGGCCACCTCGCAGAACACCTCACCGGTCACCGGCGTGCGGTTTTCGAAGTACTGGCCACCCACCGGCGCGGTCCACTCACCACCGATGAAGTTGTCATAGCGAGCCGCAAAGGACATCAACGAGCCCTCTGCACCGGGCCTCGCGTATACGGTCATGGTGTTCTCCTGCCTGGTCAAGACGACGAAATGTGTCGGTCGTCACTGAAGGTAGGCAGTGCGGGGTTGCAGCACGGTTGCACGTCACCGTGCAACGTTGCGGCTGCCGATCAGGCCAGGTCGAAGTCCAGTCCGGCCAGCTTGCCGCGGGCCTGGGCCTGCTGCACCGAGCCGGGCAAGGTGCCGTCGTGCAACGCGCGCCACCCGTCCCGGTCATCGCGCCCGTCCGGGCTGTCCAGCCAGCGGCGAAGCAACGCCGGATCGCCGGTGGACAGCACCGCGGCCCGCAGCGTCATCGTCAGCTCGGTACGCAGTCGCCCGACCGCTGGTGAAATCGACTGGGGCAGAAGGGGTCCCGGGTACCGGTCGAGTGCCGCGGTGACATCCCCGGCATCGAGCGCCTCGTATACCTCGTCGATGTCGGCGGTGATCGGCACCATCAGCCGATACGGCCGCGACTCGATGGCATCGACACCGACGACCTTGCGCAGCCGCGACATTTCGGCACGCACCGTCACGACGTCGAGGTCCTTGTCGTCGAGCAGCATCGCCAGGTGGTCGGCACTGAGCCCCTCGGGGTGACGGCTCAACAGAACCAGGATGTCGGCATGCCTGCCGGTCAGCGTGCTGGCCCGCAGGTGTCCGAACTCGTCGGTGACCAGCCAGCGCGGGCGCTCGGAGCCGAGCACAGCGAGCCGGGGTCGTGGCGGCGCGGCCTCGACGGGTCCGCCGGTCAGACGCAGCAGCGCCAGATGTGTTTCGACGGCGACGACGGTCGCGCGCACCAGCGCCAGTGCCTGCGGCGTGGCAACCCGCGATCCACCGGTCAGATCCAGTGCGCCCAACAGCGCACCGGTGACCGGATCGTGCACCGGTACCGCCGTGCAGCTCCACGGCTGCACCACGCGGGTGAAGTGCTCGGAGCCGTGAATCTGCAGCTCGGCGTCCAAGGCCAGCGCAGTGCCCGGCGCATTGGTGCCCGCGCCACGCTCGCTCCAGTCCGCACCGGGTACGAAGTTCATCGCCTCCGCGCGCCGGCAGGCGTTTGAATCGCCCTCCACCCACAGCAGGGTTCCGTCAGCGCCACTGACGGCGACCAGCACCCCGGTGCCTGCGGCATCGTCGACGAGCAACCGCCGAATAACCGGCAACGCCGGTGCCAGCGGATGCGTCTCGCGCAACCGCGCCAATTTCTCCCCGACTGGGGAGGGCTGCGCCGCACCGTCCGGGTCGACGCCCTTGGCCAGGCTGCGCTGCCAGCTCTTGGCGACGATCGGTCGCAACGAGCTCGACTCCAGGTAACTGGCGTCGACCTCACCGGCAACGAACAGCTCGTGGACCGCGCGCAGCACCGACGACCGACGTGGGCCACTGGCCCCGGTCCGCGGTGTTCTGGATGCTTCCATCGGCGGTCATACTCCTCGCGCGGCAACGCTGACCTACGCGTGCGGCCACGATAGCCCCCGGTAGCCCCGTCATCAACAGCGAACTGAGTAGGCTCGCGCGCTATGACGGTTTCGCGTCTGCAGCCCTACGCGGTGACGATCTTCGCCGAGATGTCCGCGCTCGCCGCGCGCATCGGCGCGGTGAACCTCGGGCAGGGTTTCCCGGACGAGGACGGCCCCGTCGGAATGTTGGAAGCCGCGCAGAAGGCGATCGCCGAAGGGGTTAATCAGTACCCGCCGGGGTTGGGCATCGCCCCACTGCGCGAAGCGATTGCCGCCCAGCGCAAGCGGCAGTACGGCGTCGAGTACGACCCGGAGACCGAGGTGCTGGTCACCGTCGGCGCCACCGAGGCGATCGCCGCCGCCGTCCTGGGGCTGGTCGAGCCGGGCTCGGACGTCCTGCTCATCGAACCGTTCTACGACTCCTACTCCCCCGTCATCGCGATGGCCGGCTGTCGGCGGGTGCCGGTACCGCTGGTGCGCGACGGTCGCGGTTTTGCGCTCGACGTCGACGCGCTACGCGCCGCGGTGACACCGAAAACCCGCGCGCTGATCGTGAACTCGCCGCACAACCCCACCGGCATGGTGCTCGCGGACCGCGATCTGCGCGCCCTGGCCGAACTGGCCGTCGACGCCGACCTGCTGGTGATCACCGACGAGGTGTACGAGCATCTGGTCTTTGACACCAAGAAGCACCTGCCGCTGGCGGCCTACCCCGGCATGGCCGATCGCACGCTGACGATCTCGAGTGCGGCCAAGATGTTCAACTGCACCGGCTGGAAGATCGGCTGGGTGTGCGGCAGGCCGGACCTGATCGCCGGCGTGCGTGCCGCCAAGCAGTACCTGAGCTATGTCGGCGGAGCACCGTTCCAGCCCGCGGTGGCCTATGCGCTGAACTTCGAGCAAGCCTGGGTGAACGACCTACGGGAGTCGTTGCAAGCCAAGCGGAATCGGCTTTCCGCGGCACTGACCGGGTTGGGTTTCGACGTGCACGACAGCGCCGGCACGTACTTTCTGTGCGCCGATCCGCGGCCGCTGGGGTACTCCGACAGCACCCAGTTCTGCGCCGAGCTGCCCGAAAAAGCCGGCGTGGCGGCGATCCCGATGTCGGCGTTCTGCGATCCGGATTCGCCGCACATCGGTGAATGGAATCACTTGGTGCGCTTCGCTTTCTGCAAACGCGACGACACTCTCGATGAGGCGATCCGCCGGCTCGGTGACTGCGATCTAGCCGGACGGAGATGACGTCCTGCCGGCCAGGACGAACCCACGTAAACCCTCGGTCGCCGCGGTCAACACCGTCTTCTTCGCACGTTTGATCAGGAAGTGCGGCAGCGGCGTTGAGGGTTCCAGGGTGATGTCGAACCGAACCCGGGTCGCCGTGCCCTCACGACTCAGGGTGTACTCGCCGTGTTGGGCGTGCTGCTGTGCGGTGCGGTCGGCGTCCCACACCACCCAGTCGCGTCCCCAGTGGTATTCGAGAAGTTCGTGGTCGACCAGTCCGAGCAATTTCACGGTCACCTTGACCAGCCGCGGGCGGCCGTCGTCATAGCGATCGACGATGTGGGCATGCTTGTGGACCGACGACCACGTCGGCACCGCCTCGATATCGGCGATCGCATCGAGGACGACCTCCGGCGGGGCGTCGATCACGATCTCGCGCGAGGCCCGTACCGCCACAATCAGCAAACGTAGTTACCGAAGTGGCCCGCTGTGTCGGCTTTCGCCGAGTTGAACCATTACCAATCTATGTCGGCCAGCGACGTCGTGGCCTGCGGTGGCGGGCCGACGGGTCCGGCAGCGCTGCGAGAGAACCGCGGCGCGGGTGCCGCCTGCTGGGTGCCGTCGACGTCGATGAGGGTTCGGCGCGCCAAAAGGTGTTCGCCTGCGGCGGCCTCGGTCCAGCTGAGTACGGGCGTGACGCACGCATCGGTTCCGGCGAAGATGGTCGTCCACTCGTCGCGGGTCTTGCCGGCGAACGTCCGTGTGAACAGCTCGCGCATCTCGGGGTAGCGCGCGCGGTCGTACTGGCCGGGCACATCGTCGGCCGACAGCCCGAGCCCGGCCAGCAACTGGGCGAAGAACTGCGGTTCGATCGCGCCGACGGCCATGTAGCCGCCGTCGGCCGTCTCGTAGACCCGATAGAACGGTGCCCCGCCGTCGAGGAGGAAGGACTCGCGTTGGTCGGTGAGCGAACCGGTCGCCTTCATTGTCCACATCATCTGCGCCAGCATGCTCACCCCGTCGACCATCGCGGCGTCGATGACCTGACCGCGGCCGGACTTCTCCCGCTCGTAGAGGGCGGCGACGATCCCGATCAGCACCAGCATCGACCCGCCGCCGAAGTCGGCGACAAGGTTCAGCGGCGCGACGGGCGGCCGGTCGCGGTAGCCGATCGCGCTGAGCGCTCCGGTCTGGGACAGGTAGTTGATGTCGTGGCCCGCGGTCGACGCCAGCGGCCCGTCCTGGCCCCAGCCGGTGATGCGGGCGAAGATCAGCCGCGGGTTGACCGCGGCGCAGTCGTCGGGCCCGATGCCCAGGCGCTCACAGGTGCCGGGTCGAAAGCAGTCCAGCAGGACGTCGGCTTTGGCCGCCAGGTCGAGCAGCGCGTCAGGCTGGGTCTTGACGTCCAGGTCGACCACCCGCTTGCCGCGGTGCATGAGGTCGACGTTCTCGGCGGGCATGGCCAACCCGCCCGGCCTGCGCACGCGGACGACATCGGCGCCGAGGTCGGCCAGGATCATGCCGGCGTGCGGGCCCGGTCCGATGCCGCCGAGTTCGATGACTCTCACCCCGGCCAGGGGTCCGGTGTTCGTCACCAGGGAAAGGTAGCTCAGCCACCCTTCTTGGTCTTCAGAACCTGCTTGCGCAATCCGTCGGTGGCGGTCTCCATCAGACCTTTGGCGCCGCGCTTGATCACGAAGCCGGGCAGCGGAACCAGCGGGTCGACGGTGAGCTCGAACCGCACCCGGGTCGAATCGCCGTCGGGGGTCAGGGTGTACCGACCCTCTTGTGCCCGTTGCTGTTTGGAGCTGACGAGGGTCCAGCTGACGCCGTCCGGGTGAACGGCGTAATCGAGCACCTGCTCGTCGTTGACGCCGACGACCTTGACGGTCTGGCGCGACTTGCTCGGATGACCGTCGTCGTCTCGCTCCAGTACTTCGACTTTCTGGTGGGCCGAGGACCACGTCGGCAGTGACTCGAGGTCGAACAGCACAGCCAGGATCTCGTCGGGTGTTGCCTCGATGGTGACCTCGCGGGTCTCGGTGATGGCCATATCGGCACCATTGCCCGCCAGCGCGGTTTCGAAACTAGCCCTTCTTGACCTTCAGCACCTGCTTACGCAGGCCGTCGGTGGCAGTGTCCATCGCCCCCTTGATCACGCGCTTGACGACGAAGCCAGGCAGCGGAACGGCAAGGTCGATCGAAAGGTCGAAGCGCAACTTGGTCTTGTCGCCGTCGGGGGTCAGCGTGTATTTGCCCTCCTGCGAACGCAATTGGCTGGCCTTGAGCAGGCTCCAGCTGACCACGTTGTCGCCGTAAGTGTACTCGACGGTCTGCTCGTCGGTCAGACCCGCCGCCTTGATCACCATCTTGACCTTGTGCGGTCTGCCGTCGTCGTAGGCCTCCAGCACCTCGGCACTCTGGTACTGCGGGGACCACGTCGGCGTCGACTCGACGTCGGTGATCACCGCGAGGATCTCCTCGGGGCTGGCCTCGATCACGACCTCGCGAGAATCTTTAGTTGCCATGGCGTGGACCCTAGTTGGTGAGCGGCATTTGCACGCGAGTTCCGCACGGAGGCTTAGGCTCACAGCCATGGGTGAAGCGGTTGATCCGGCAGTTCCGCCGAGTGGTACCGGATGCGTCGAATGCGACGAGTCCGGCGGCTGGTGGGTGCACCTGCGGCGCTGCGCCGCCTGCGGCCACATCGGCTGCTGCGATGATTCGCTGATGCGGCACGCCGCCGCGCACTGGCGGGACAGCGGGCATCCGATCATCCGGTCGTTCGAGCCGGGCGAGGACTGGTTCTGGGACTACCAGACCAATCAGTACTACGACGGGCCGGACCTGGCCCCACCGGAGAGCCGGCCGTCCGAGGAGACCACACCCGGTCCGCGCGGGCGGGTGCCCGGCGACTGGGTGGAGATCCTGCGTAACCGCGCCGACTGAGTCAGCGCATCGGCGCCGCCGCGGCGTCGTACGCACACCGTCGCATACGCCTCGTCGGTCAGCGTCCTGTCATCGACGACGACACGCTTCTTGCGCAGCACCGAGCGTCCGCACGCGAGGAACGGCACCGACGTCGCGCGGGAGTCCGCGGACACCTGCACCGAGTCGGCGAAGCGGGTGCCGAGCTCGCCGGGTTCGAAGTGCACGGTGTAGCGGATGGTGAAAAGCCATGTGCCGTCGGCGCGCTGTTCGCCGCGGACGATCAGGGAGTCGTCACCGATCCGGGCCATGCCTTAGATACTGCGCCGCCCGAGCGGCCGATGTGCGGACCCACGCCGAGCGATTACGCCAAACCGGCGGCGGCCATTTCCTTTTCAAATTCCACGGCCATCAGCTCGGCGAATTTCGTGACGGCCTTCAGCGGTCGCAGCATCACGGTGAACTCGTCGATCAGCCCGTCTTCGCGGGTGTGCAGGAAGTCGCAGTCGTTGATGTCGAGGTCGCCGACCTTCGCGGTGAAGACCAACGCGTGGTCGGCCTGCCCCTCGCCGCCGATCTCCTTGATATAGGTGAGGTCGACGAACACCCGCGACACCGCCCGCAGGATGACGCCGATCTGATCGCGACCCTGGTATGGCTTGTGCGCGATCGGGCTGCGGAAGACGACATCCTCGGCGCATAGAGCAGGCAGGGCATCGAAATCACCGGCTTCGACGGCGGTACGGAACGCATGCATGTGGTCAGCATGCCACGGGTACCCCTGCGGGAATGACGGCACCGACCGAGAGCACGAAGACAGTCGCGATCGCATTCGGCGCCAACCTGGTCGTCGCGGTCGCTAAGACGCTCGCCAGTGTGCTGTCCGGGTCGGCGTCGATGGCGGCCGAGGCCGCGCACTCCTGGGCGGACACCGGTAACCAGGCGTTCCTGATGATCGCGAACCGGCGCAGTAGCCGGGTTGCCGACCGCAGGCACCCACTCGGTTACGGCCGGGAGGCCTATGTCTGGTCGCTGCTGGCGGCGGTCGGGCTGTTCGTCGTCGGGGGGACGGTGTCGGTCTGGCGCGGTGTCGACGAACTGCTCGTCGATCGGCCGGCCGACGAGCACTACCTCATCGCCTACATCGTGCTGGGCATCGCGCTGGTGATGGAGGGCATCTCCTGGGCGCAGGCGGTCCGGCAGCTGCGCGCGGATGCGCACGCGATGGATCGCGAGGTGCTCGAGTATGCGATGCAGACCTCAGATCCGACGGTTCGTGCGGTGTTCGCCGAGGACAGTGCCGCGCTGATCGGGATCGTACTGGCCGGTGCCGGTATTGGGCTGCACGAGCTGACCGGGGTTGCGGCCTGGGATGCCGCCGGGTCCATTCTGGTGGGGTTGCTGCTCGGTCTGGTGGCGGTGCTGCTGATCGACCGCAACCGGCGATTCCTGACCGGGGAGCCTGGGACTCCGCAGCTCCGCGATGCCGTCGTGGCCTCGATCGAAGAGCTTGACGAGGTCGCGTCGGTCCGCTTTGTCAGGCTCGAATTCGTCGGTCCCCGACAGCTTTTCGTGGTCGCCAGTGTCGACCTCGAGGGCGATCAGATCGAGTCGCGAATCGCGCACACGCTGCGCGATCTGGAACGCAGGCTGGAAGCCGATCCGCACATCGTCGACGTCGTGCTGACGATCGCCGAGCCCGCCGAACTGGACGACGCCGTCACTCGTCGATGATGCCGTGGCGCAGGGACTCCAGCGCCGTGCGGCACAGCCGCCCCAACTCGGCCAGCGATCGATCCTCGCCGACCATCCACAGCTCCATCGCACCGAAGACCGCCGCGGCGATGCACCGTGCGGTCACGATCACCCGGAGGCGCTCGTCGGGTGTGTTCGGAGCGTTGCTCTTGGAGAGCTGGTCGACGATCGCGTCGGCGAACTCGGCCTCCACCTGCCGGGTGTGGCGCACGATGCGACCCGGGTCGAGTTCCCTGGCGCGCAGCGCGGCGATCTGAGCGACCGCTTCGGGATCGTAGGGCGAGGCGTCGATGGCCGATTGCACCGATTCGAGGATCGACTCGCCGGGCGAGCGGGCTTGCAAGGCGGCGCGGAACCACTCCAGGCCGACGTCGTAGTCGGCGAACAGCAGGTCGTGTTTCGAGGTGAAGTGCCGGTAGAAGGTGCGCAGCGAGACGCCGGCATCGGCGGCGATCTGTTCGGCTGAGGTGTCCTCGACGCCCTGGGCCAGGAAACGCACGAGAGCGGCGCGACGCAGGGCGTCGCGCGTGCGCTCACTGCGCGCGGTCTGAGCAGGGCGAACCACGGGGGTAACCTACCTCAAAAAGAATTGTCAAAATTGACAAAACGGTGATTGAAGTTCACTACAGTTACGAAGCCATGACGCTCCTCGTTCACGCAGTGCTGGCCGTCCTCGTCATCGCATGGATCATCGGATCCAATTCCGCGGTCTTCCGCCGGCCGGCGAATGGTCCCGCAGTCAGTGCGCTCGAGATCCTCTACTACCTGATCGGCATCGCTTCGGTCGTGCTGGGCTGGTACTTCAACATCCAGTTCGTGCACCAGTACGCCGACGGCAGCGGCAACGTCTTCACCGGCGCGGGGAGCTGGTGGCAGTTCATCACCCTGGGCTACGACAACCCGGCGGCGGCATCAGCCAGCCAGGACTACACGATCGGCAATGTGCTCCTGCTGCCCTTGTTCACGATCATCGACGGCTACCGGCGCGGCATCCGCCGCCCGTGGCTGTACTTCGTGTCGAGCCTGTTCACCAGCTTCGCGTTCGCCTGGGCGTTCTATCTCGCCACCGTCGAGCGGCAGCGGCTGCATGAAAAGTCGGCTCAGGCGGTCGGCGCGAGCGTCGGGTAGTCGACATAGCCCGCGGGTCCCGGTGAGTAGAACGTGGCCACGTCGGGCTCGGTCAGCTCGGCACCGGTACGCAGTCGCTCGATGAGGTCCGGGTTGGCCAGGTAGGCCCGACCCACCGCGGCCGCGCTGATCGCACCCCAGTCGGCGAGGTTCTCCAGCTCGCAGAAGCTGGTGTCGACCTCGCGGCCGGTGTTCAGGACGAACGGCCCGGACCACAGCGCCCGCACGATCCCGAACTCGGGGGCGTCCGGGTTGATCAGGACGTGCAAGTACGCCAAGCCGAGCGGTGAAATACGTTCCAGCAGAGCCTCATACGCTGAGACGGTATCGACCTCGTTGACGTCCCCCGCGCCGTTTCCCGGCGAGATGCGCAACCCGACCCGGTCGGCGCCGATCTCGTCGGCGACCGCCTCGACGACCTCGGCGGTCAGCCGCGCGCGGTTCTCCGCCGATCCGCCGTAACGGTCGGTGCGGGTGTTGGTGGCGTCGGCCAGGAACTGATGCAGCAGATAGCCGTTGGCGGAATGGATTTCGACTCCGTCCATGCCGGCGTCAACGGCGCGACGGGCGGCTTTGCGGAATTGCTCGACCACGCCGGCGATTTCGTCGGTCCGTAGGGCTCGCGGCACCGGCAGCGGCTTCTTGCCGGCCGGGGTGTGCGCCAGCATCTTCGCCGCGATCGCCGAGGGTGCCACCGACTCCGCACCGCTGATATCCGGGTGCGCCATCCGGCCGACGTGCCACAGCTGCACGAACATCAGCCCGTCCTGGGCGTGCACGGCCGAGGCCACTTCGGACCACTTCTCTTGATGCTGGTCGGTGTAGATGCCCGGAGTGTTGACGTAGGCGCCGTTGCCCACCTGCGAGATGGCGGTCGCCTCGGTGATGATCAGCCCCGCCGATGCGCGCTGCGCGTAGTACTCGACCTGCAGGTCACTCGGCGTGCCGTCGGAGTGCGCACGCGACCGCGTGAGCGGCGCCATGAACAGCCGATTGCGGGCGGTGTTCGCCCCGATGGTGATCGGCTGGAGCAGGGCTGAGTCGTCAGTCAGCGTGAACGTCATGCTTGCCTACAAGTGCCGCGGGTGTCGATTCATTCCCCCGCCTCACGGATCAACGTCTTTCGGCAGGAAACGTTCAGGATGGTGGTAGGTGTTGACCCCACCTCGCAGCATCGGCAGTCCCGGTGGTGGGATCCACTCGGTCTCGCCGTTGGTGAGTTTTCGAGTGGTCCAGCCGCCGGTCTCGACGAGTTCGTTGTCGGGTGGGCAGGCCAGGGTTAGGTCGTCGATGTCGGTGTTGCCGCCTTTGGCCCAGTCCTTGGCGGCATGGTGAACGCCGCTGTGGTAGCCGGGCGCAGTACACCCTGGTCTGGTGCAGCCGCGGTCCTTGGCGTGCAACACAATCCGTTGGTCTGCGGTGGCGATCCGCTTGGTACGACCCAACCACAGCGCTCTCCCGTCGACACCGTCGAAGAGGGCGAGGTAGTGGTACGCGTGGCTAGCCATGCGGATAAGGTCGGGGATCGGCAACAGTGTGCCGCCGGCGGTGACCGCCTGCCCGGTCTGGGCCTGAAGGTCTTGGACGGTGGCCGTGGCGATGACCGTGACCGGTAAACCGTTGTGCTGGCCGAGCTTCGGATCACCGAGATGGCCGCGCACCAATGCTTTGAGTGCATCATGTTGGCGCTGGCCGTTGGTGCGGGAATCCTGTTGCCGGGCTTCGTCGTCAGGCTCGCTGAGCACGGTTGGATTCTTGTCAGCCGGGTTGCACATGCCCGGGGCGGCGAACTTGGCGAACACGGCATCGATCTCCGAGCGCAACTCTGGATCGGCGACTAGTTTGCCTTCGCTCATCCCGTCAGGGCGCTGCCGCCTGCTCCACGTAAAGCTGCGTTGGCGGGCGCGGTCCTCATCGGAGAAGTTCCCATCGGGATTGAGCTGCAGCGCCAAGCGTTCGGCGATGTTCTCCAGCTGATCCGGACGCAGCACGGCCGCCTCCTCGGCGAGAATGCGTTCGGCCTGCTCCCGCGCCACCTGCGAAACATGGCCCGGCAGCTGGCGGAAGAACTTCTGGATCACCTGCAGATGTTCGCTATCCAACGCTCCAGCGACCCAGGCGTCGGCCGTCTCCGGCAACACCGGCGGCAGCGGCTCCCCGGTCAGCGCTGTGCGCGGCGCCAACTGCGCGGCGTCGCGGATTCGCCGGCGCGCTTCAGTCGGGCTGATCCGCAACACATCCGCCAACGTGAGATCGAGCTTCGGGCAGCCCTCGAACCGTTCCAGCCGCGAGACCAACGCATGGGACAGGGCCACCTGACGGCGTCGTGCAGACTCCAACCGCTCCAACACCACAAATCGCTGTGGTGGCGACAGGACATCGAGATCGACCGCGGCCAAGGCCTCGACACAATCGTCGAGCGCGTCCAGCGCCACAGTGATCGATAACATGCTCGAATCATATGCCCGGGCACCGACAAAAGCCGGCGCCGAAAAACATCTGTGGATGAATCCAGATCTGGGGATAACCCGCTGAGCCCCAACAAAACTCAGGCCGAGCGCACCTCGTCCAGGAACGCGCGCACGGTCTCTTCCGAAGCCGACGACGGCAACCCCACCATCACCCGGTCGATGATTCCGTCGCAGCGTTCCTTCAGCGCCGAGGCCAGACCGTCCAGGGGCGCCACAACCGCGAACGTGGACAGAATCTCATCGGAGATCAGCGTGGCCATGGTGTCCCACTGGCCATCCAACGACAGCCCGTGCAACTCGGTCTGCAACTCACCCCAGCCGTGCAGTTCCAACACCTTTCGGTATGCGGGCGTGGAGGCATAGAAGGCGATCTGTTTGCGCGAGGCCGCCGCCGCGGCAGCCATCTCGGCCTCATCCGATCCGGTGACCACGAATACCGGTGCCATGACCTGGAAGTCGCTACGCGAGCGGCCCGATGTGGCCATCCCCCGCTGCAGCGCCGGGATCGTCACCTCGTCGAAATACCGCTTGGTGGTAAAGGCGTGCGCGATCAGACCGTCGGCCACCTCGCCGCACATCTCCGTCATCAACTCACCGACCGCCGCGATGACGACCTTCGGCGACCCGTAGGGATGCGGTTCCGGGACGAACATCGGCGTCATCAGCCGGTGGGTGTAGAACTCACCGTCGAAGCTCAGCTTGTTGCCGTCTCGCCAGCAATCCCAAATGGCATGCAACGCAAGGACGAACTCGCGCATCCGGCGCGCCGGCTGGCTCCACGGCATACTGAACCGCTTCTCGATGTGCGGCTTGATCTGCGTGCCCAGACCGAGCAGCAGTCGACCGTGCGAGTAGTCCTGCAGATCCCAGCCGATGTTGGCCACGTTCATCGGATTGCGCGCGAACGCCACCGCAATCGACGTGCCCAGTTCGATCCGCGTGGTGTGCTCGGCCGCGAGGGTCAGCGGAAGGAACGGGTCGTGATTGATCTCGGCCGTCCAGCACCCGTCGTAGCCGAGCCGCTCCACTTCACGTGCCGCGTCGGCGACGTCGGCGAGTCGGCTGATGACGCCCCGATCGACTTTGAGACCGCCGACCTCACCCATGCCGGCAGACGCTACAGTAAGCAATTCAGTATGGTCAACGCCGCCACGGTTAGGACACGTCGATGAGCAACGCGCAGGACTGGCAGGAGACGCTCCACGACCTGAGTCGACGCCGCCAACACGCGCATTCGATGGGCGGCGACGAACGCCTGGCCAAGCACCACGCCAAGGGAAAGCTCGACGCGCGCGGCCGAATCGATCACCTCCTCGACCCGGGAACGTTCCAGGAGTTCGGCACCCTCGTCGGCGGCGAGATCGCCGCGGACGGGCTGGTGGCGGGCGCCGGTCGCATCGACGGGGCACCGGTGATGGTCGGCGCCGAGGACTTCACGACGCTGGCGGGCAGTATCGGACCCGGCGGCAACGCCAAGCGTTATCGCCTCGCCGAACTCGCACTGCGCAACAAGATCCCGTTGATCATGCTGTTGGAGGGCGCCGGGTTCCGTGCCGCCGGCGGCGAGCACTACGGCCGCACCCCAACCGATCTCATCGCCCAGGCTCGGTGCTCCGGCAAGGTCCCCACCATCTCCGCGGTCCTGGGTCCGTCCGCGGGCCACGGCGCTCTCGTCGCGCCGGTCTGTGATTTCTCGATCATGAGCAACCAGGGGGCAATCTTCACCGCGGGGCCCCCGGTCGTGAAAGAGGCCACCGGAGAGGACATCTCGAAGGAGGAGCTCGGCGGTCCGACGGTCGCGCTGCCCAGTGGCGTCATCCACAACGTCGCCGACACCGACGAAGCGGTGCTCGACGACATCCGGCAGTATCTGTCCTACTTCCCGTCCAGCGCTTGGTCATATCCCCCGACCCGGCTGTACGACGAGGAGGCCGGCCTTCGCCCGACGCCGGAACTCCTCGACATCATCTCTCGTGACAACCGCAACATCTACGACATGCGCACCGTTCTCGATGTGGTCTTCGACGAAACGGACTGGTTCGAGGTCCAACCGAAGTTCGGCCCGGCCGTCATCTGCGCGCTGGCCCATCTGGGCGGCTATCCGGTCGCGGTCGTCGCGAATCAGCCGACCGAACTGGCCGGCTCCATCGACTCCGACGCCGCAGACAAGGCCGCGCACTTCATCATGGTCGCCGACTCGTTCCACCTGCCGATCGTCTTCCTGGCCGACAACCCCGGCATGTTGCCGGGCAGCCATTCTGAGCGCAATGGCGTATTACGCAGCGGGGCAAGGATGTTCGCCGCGCAGACCGCGGCCACCACGTTGAAACTGCATGTCACACTGCGCAAAGCCTTCGGCTTCGGCTCGATGGTGATGTCACTGCTGGGGTTCGACAACCAGGTGGCGACATTCGCCTACCCGGGAGCCACCATGGGTGCGATGAGCGCGGCTGCGCTGAGCCGTGCCTCGCACGCCGACGAAGACGTCACCGAGATCTTGAAGAACATGGAACTCGAGGCGTCCTACCGCTCGGCAGGCAGCCTTGGCTTCGACGAGCTGATCTCACCGGAGGAGACCCGCAACTCGCTGATCCTGGCCTTGCAGCGCGGCATCTTCAGCCGTCAGGAAGCCGCCGAGCCGGTGAGCCGAACGGTCATCACGCCCTAGGGGGGTCACTCAGCCGGTAGGCCGCGACCACCGGCTCCAGCTCGTCGGGTGTCGCGCCATGCATGATCACCGCGTCGGCGCCGTAGTCGAACTCCTTACGGATCCGGTCGACGCACTCACTTGCGGATCCGGTCGCCGACGGTTCGAGCCACTCGTCGGGAATCAGGGTGGCAATGTGCTCGATCTGCTCGGCAGTCGCCTTGTGATCGATGCCGCCGCCGACGGACTGGACCACCGAGTCGGCGCGGAAGCGTTCCAGCACAGCGGGATCCCAATTGTTCGTCGACACCAGCAGATCGCCGTAGCCCTGCAGATACGTGGCCAGCCGCGCGACGGTTTTCTTCAGCCGCAGCGCTTCAGGTAGGTGATCACCAACGGTTGCGAAGCACGACCACACCCGCACGCTGGCCGGGTCGCGCCCGGCCTGCTCGGCGGCATCCTTGACGGTCTTGACGCAGCGCGCCAACGTTTCCGGGGTGAAGTACGTGTGCAGAATGACGTCGTCGAACTCCCGGCCGCCCAGCTTCAGCGTCTCCGGTCCGAAGGCGACGATCGCCAGCCTGATGTCCTCGTTGAAGTCCGGATCGAGGAACAGCACGGGATACTTGCCCAGCGGCCCTTCATGATTGAAGATCAGCTCGCCGTGCCACAGCCGCCGCATCACCTGGGCGAAGTCTTCCATCTGCGCGGTGGTCACCGGCGGGATTCCGAACGCCCCGTAAATAGCCGCGATGCCGCGGCCGATGCCGAGCGTGAACCGGCCGCCGGAGAGCCGATGCATCGTGGTGGCCCACGAGCCGGTGATCAACGGATGCCGAGTGTTGTGATTCGTTGCCGCCGTGGCGATCTGCATGCGGCTGGTGACCGCGAGCGCCGCACCGACCAGTGACGACGCCTCCTTGACGTTCCAGCGCTCGGAGATGAAGCCGGTGCCGAAGCCCAATTCCTCACCACGGCGGGCCTCGTCCATCAGAGTGGCCGGACCCTCGCCGCCGGCACCGGCCAGCAGGTAGTAACCGAGCTCGTCGAGAACACGTTCAGAGGTCACGCCCACACTCCTTGTTTGTACCCGCAGTTCCAGACTTCGGTGATCCGGCCGTCGATCACCCGGAAGATCTCCATGCTGCCGATGTCGACCCGCGTACCGTCCTTCAGGGTCATCGGTGACTGGTAGACGATCGCGACGTGCTCGCCGTCGTCGCCGGCCACCACCAGATTGAGGTCGAACCGGATTTCGTCGAACATCTCCAGGTGGTCGACGACGCGCTTGACCGCCTCCTCGTGGGTGAGCACCACCGCCTCGCCGACCTCGTGACGAATCACGCTGTCCCCCAACAGTTCCTCAGCCAACCCGACGTCGCGGGTGTTCCAGACCACCAGGTTGTATGCCTCGACGACCTCACGTGCCGTGCGGCTCATCAGAACACCTCCAGCGCGTCGATCTCGGCGATCGTGGCGACGGCCCGGTCGGTCAGCGTCAGGCACAGATCGCGCGACCGCTGCGGCAGCGCATCCCAGCCGATCAGCGTGATGACGGGCAGCACGATCAGAAAGCCGGTCGCGAGACGGTAATGGCGCCATGCCTCGTCGAACGAATAGCCGACGGCACCGAGGTCGTCGAGGTAATCGCGCAGCAGCGCCTCATCCTGGCCGCGGCGGGTATCGGTGGGCAATCCTTGGCTGACCAGATACGCGATATCAGCCACCCCGGCACCGACGCACGCGAACTGGAAGTCCACCACCTTCATTCGGTCACCCGAGAAAAACATGTTGTCCGCCCGGATGTCGCCGTGCAACAGCATCGACCGCTCGGTCAGCCCGTCGAGCGCCGTAACAGCATGCTCGGTGAACCGCTCCGCAAAGCGCGCAACGGCCTCCGGCACCGACTGAGCGGAGTGCGCACGATAGATGTCCCATCCCGGTCCGAAGGCCGGAACCAACAGGTCACGGACCGCGGGCATGTCGAATTTCGGAAACAGCTGCAGCGCCGGGGCGTTTGACGGCTGGACCGACCACGCGTGTAGGCCGGCCAGTTGCTCGATGCACAGCCGGGCCCGTTCGATGGACAAGCCGGCCAGGTGGTCGGCGTTATCCCAGGCCCGCAGGTCCTCGAGTAGCAGCACGAAATCCGCAGATTCGTCGGCCATTCGGGCGGTATAGACGCGTGGGGTGCCCATCGGGGCGCGGCCGGCGATCTCGCGATAGAACGCCAGCTCTCGTCGGTAACCTCCGAGGAGTTCCATGGCTCCCCGGGCTTCCGATTGCGCCGCGAGTTTGGCGATCACCGTCGCCGGGACGCCGTCACCGGTCAGGTGCAACCGATACAGCAGCGACGAGAACCCGCTGTCCCGGGCGATCTGCTCGGCGACCACCTCGGTGACGGTCGCGCCCAGAGCGTCGGTGAGCCACGCCGGGTCGACGGCGTCGATATCTGACGGCACCGCTGCCGTCGCTGAGGTCACCCTCGCAAGATAGTTGTCGCCTGTTTAATATGCAAGGGTGCCCACTCCTGCACGCGGTTTGACGCAGCCCGAACGGGTCGAGACCTCGCGACGGCGGTTGATGGAGGCTGCCGCGGAGTTGATCGTCGAGAAGGGTTGGGAGGCAACGACGGCCGCCGAGATCGGCCGGCGGGCGGGATACAGCCGCACGATGGTGCATGCCCGCTTCGGCGGCAAGGAGGCGATCCTCGAGGACTTCCTTCAGGAGTATGTCAGCAGGTTGAGTCCGGATCTCCTGCCGCAGGCGACGGGTATGGACCAGGTACTCGCCCACATCGACCGGATCCGCGACCTCTACGCGCACGACCGCGACGTGCTGCGCGCGATGTTCGTCTCCACCTTCGAGGCGATGAAGACCACGTCTCCACTTCGCGAACGCGTCCAGCAACAGCTGGCCGGGGGTGTCGCCAATCTGGCCGACGGTCTGCGAAAGGGCCAGCGCGACAAGTCTGTTCGTGCGGGTATCGATCTGGACCGGGCAGTCAGTGATATCACCGCCGCGTTCTTCGGCCTCGCGTTCCAGTGGGTCGCACTCCCGTCGGGGTTCGACCTCGACGCCGAGCTGGTGCATGCGCGCGAACGCATCCTGCGGGATTACGGCGCCTGAGCCAGCGCACGCAGGAACTGCTCGGTCCGCGCCTGCACTGCGCCCGAGAACAGGTGCCCGACATGCCCGCCGTCGTGCCAGTACAGCTCTCCGCCCCAGCGTTCGTGCATGGCCAGCGCGCACTGCCGGTAAGCCATCTGGTCATGCCAGGCACCGACGATCAGCCGCCGGTCGGCAGGTGGCAGCGGATCCAGGGCGAGCGGATCGATCACCGAGGTGAGGTCAGCGACGATGTCGGATCCCATTGCCGCACTGACGGTATCGGCCGTTGATCCCCAGCGGTGCAGATGCCGGGCGATCATTGCGTTCAGACCGAGGATCGGCGTGTAGAGCGCGACGGCGTCGACCCGCGTGTCCAGACCTGCGACCAGAGCCGCGACCGCACTGCCCAGCGACAGACCGGAGACCGCGATCGCCGACGAATCCGGCTCGATCCAGCCGATGACCGCCCGTACCTCCGAGACCGCCCGAACCATGCCCGCGACATTGGCGACCGGGTCGGTTCCGGGATACGCCGGCCAGCGGTCGCGCCGCGGTCCATGCCCCGGCTGCACCGGCAGGGCAACATTGAAACCCAGCTCCCGGTGAATCCGCCCGACTCTGGCGACCAGGATGTCGGACATGCCGCCCTGACCCGCACCATGCACCCACACCAGCCAGGGCCGCGGCCCGTCATCATGCCGGAACAGCACCACCTCGGCACCGGCCGGGCCGTCGTGGCCGTCGGCCAGCGGGGCGACCAGTCGCGGGTGATGGTCGTAGCTCATCCGCTCATAGGACAGCACACCGGCCCGTACTGGTCGAATCTCCCTGACCTGCAATGGCTCCGGGTCACGATGCACTCCGGCCACCCCGAGCGCCGCCAGCTCGGCCGCCACTGCGGCGTACTCCTCGACCGGCCGGTCCATCTTCGGTGGCGAGGACATCAGGGTCATCCCGGTGACCACCAGCTCATCGAGAGCGACCTCGGACACCTGACGTATCCCGCGCACGGACAGTGGGTTCCAGTCCTCGGCACGCAACGCCGCCACCGACCGCGGCAGCACGCCGCCGAGCTGGGTGGCGAGGCGATGCGCACTGCTGAGCCGCATGCGATCAGGCCAGCTTGAAGCCGACGTACCCGCCGTCGGCGATCTCGTCGCAGCGGCGCCGGTACTCGGGGATGCCCGCCGTGTAGCCCATGTACATCCGTTTCTTGCCTGGGACGTTCGCGCCGTTGTACCACGAATTGCAGCTCGGATGGACCAGAACGGTCGGTGCCACAAGGGAAGTGGTGTGCTCGATCCACTCCTGCTGCGCCTGCGGTAATGCGTCGATGGTGCGGTAACCATTGCGCTTTAGATAGGCGATGCAGTCACCGATCCATTCGATGTGCTGTTCGAGCGCGGTGACGAAGTTCGTCGCCGCTGACGGGCTACCCGGGCCTTGCACGGTGAACAGGTTGGGAAACCCGGCGACGGCCAGACCGAGGTAGGACACCGGCCCCTCGCTCGCCCAGACGTCGCGCAGCAGGACGCCGTCACGCCCGCGCACGTCGATGCGGGTCAGCGCGCCGGTCATCGCGTCGAATCCCGTGGCGTAGATGATCACATCGAGGTCGTAGTGCTGAGCTGACGTGGAGATACCGTCCTGGTCGATGGTACGGATCGGATCCTTACGCAGATCGACCAGCGTGACGTTGTCGCGGTTGTAGGTCTCGTAGTAGCCCTGGTCGATGATCGGCCGCTTGCAGCCGAAGGGGTGGCTGGGCACCAACGCCGCTGCGGTGTCAGGGTCGTCGACGATCCGCGCGATCGCCTCGCCGTAGAGCGCGGTGGCCATCCGGTTGGCCTCGATGTCGAAGAAGATGTCGCCCCAGTTGAGCGCCCCCATCACTCCGCGCTCCTCGACGGCGCGCAGTTGCTCCTCCCGGCTGGCTGTTTTGATCGGTGGACTGACCAACATGTCGATCAGCACCGAGAACGCCGAGAGCCGTGCCGCACCGACCGGATGTTGGCGCTGCGCCTCCCGGATCTCGCCGTAGTTCGCCTTCATCTCGTCGAGCTCGCCGGCCTCGAACCGCCGCACTTCCCATGGCAGCGTGAACGCCGGTGATCGCTGAAAGACGAACAGCTGCTCCACTTCCCGGGCGATCACGGGGATCATCTGCACCCCGGTCGACCCGGTGCCGATGACGCCGACCCGCTTGCCGGAGAGGTCGAATCCGTTCTCTGGCCACCGGCTGGTGAACAGCGACTCGCCGGCGAAGGTGTCCATGCCGGGGATGTCGGGTTCCAGCGGAACCGACAGGATGCCGGATGCGGCGACCACGAAGGGGGCAGTGAACGTCTCCCCCGTGTTCGTGTGCAGCGTCCAGGTCGCCGTGTCCTCGTCGAACGTCATCGCGGTGACATCGGTGTTGAAGCGGATATCGCGGTGCAGGTCGAGCCGGTCGGCGACGAAGTTCAGGTACGCCTCGATCTCGGGCTGGGCCGGCATGGTCTCGGTCCAGACCCACTCCTGCTGGATCTCCTCGGAGAAGCTGTACGAATACTCGATGCTCTCGATGTCGCAGCGGGCGCCGGGGTACCGGTTGAACAGCCAAGTGCCGCCCACTTTTTCAGCCTTCTCCAGCACCTGCGCCCGCAGCCCGAGCTGCCGGAGCCGATGCAGCATGTAGAGACCGGAGAACCCTGCTCCGATCACGAGTACGTCAGCACTATCCATCCGGAGGACCCTTCTCTTCACCGCACGGCGGATGCTACTGTAACTCTTACAGTATTGGAGGCTAATGCGGTACACACTGGAGTATCCGAGCGAACTGCCGACCGCACCCGACGACTTCCTCGTTCCCGACGTGATCCGCGATGTCGTGACGAGCGCCGAGGCCGCGGGGTTCTCCGCGATCGCGCTGTCCGAGCATCCTGCGCCGTCTCTGAAGTGGCGCCGCAACGGCGGCCACGACACCCTCGACCCGGTCGCGGCGCTGAGCTTCATGGCTGCGGTCACCACCGACATCAAGTTGATGACCAACCTGTTCGTGCTCCCGTTTCGCAACCCGTACCTGTCCGCGAAGGCTCTGAGCACCCTGGACATCCTCTCGGCAGGCCGGCTGATCGCCGGCGTGGGAGCCGGGTATCTGCGCTCTGAATTCGCCGCGCTCGGCGTCAACGTCGACGACCGCGCCCGGCTGCTCGACGAAGCCCTGGCCGCACTTCGGTCTATTTGGACCGAGCCCGAAAGGCCTTTCAGCGGAACCGGATTCACGGCCACCAGCCCGATGTGGCTTCAGCCACCCGTGCAGCGGCCTCATCCGCCGATCTGGATCGGCGGCAACACGGCGGCCGCGGCGCGCCGCGTCGTCGAATACGGCAGCGGCTGGATGCCGCTGATCGCGCCCGCGGGAATGGCATCGGCGGTCGGCACGGCTGCGCTCGAGGACGCCGCCGCGTTCGGCGCGCGGTTGCGCCACCTGCGTGAGGCTCTGGCCGACGCAGGGCGGGACCCGGAGTCCCTTGACGTTCAGGTGATCTGCCCGTGGATCGATCTGGATGACGGTGCCTCGGTGCGGCAGGCGCAGGACACGCTGAGTGAGCTCGCCGGGTACGGCGCGAACTGGGCCGTGGCCCACGTCGAGGCGCCCACCCCCGCTGCGGCCGTCGAGTACATCGCGGCGTTCGGCGAAGCCGTCATCGCGGGTGATCTGGTCTCTAGTAGTGGACGAGGAGGTGCCGCGTGAAAGTCCCCTTCACCTGGAAGGTCACCGGCTGGTTCATGATCGGCTGGTCGGCGGAATACGCGGTGGGAGACGTCCGGCCGCTGCGCTACTTCGGTGAGGACCTGGTGATCTACCGTGACTCCACCGGCGAGCTGCACGTGTTGGAGGGCCACTGTAAGCACCTCGGCGCGCATATCGGGCACGGCGGCACCGTGGTCGGCGACTGCGTCGAGTGCCCGTTCCACGGTTGGCGATGGGGACCCGACGGTGCGAACACCTACATTCCCTACCAACCGGACCGGCCCAACAAGGGTCTGCGCCTGCGGACCTACCCGGTTCAAGAGCAGCACGGCTGCATCTTCCTGTGGCACCATCCGGGCGGCGAGCCGCCGCGGTGGGAGCTTCCCGACATGTTCACCAAGTTCCCCCAGTTCACCGCGGCCCCCGACGAGTACTACCGGCCGTACCCGGAGTTCTCCCGCTTCGCCGAGAACGAGCCGGTGCATCCGCAGATCGTGGCCGAAAACGGCCCGGATAGTGCGCATTTCCACTACGTCCACAAGGCGACGGTCACGCCGGTGTGCCTGGAATGGGAAGCGGTCGACGAGGAGTGGCGGTTCCTCACCGGCTGGCCGGACGCCCGCAGCGACGACCCGAACAAGATGGCGCTGCGCATCCACAGCCACTTCTCCGGGCTGGGTTTCGCGATCAGCGCGTTCGAAGGCTCGTCGAACCACCGGCTGATCTTCGCCTGCACACCCGTCGACGATGAGGTGTCCAATATGTTCTATTCGATCTGGTGGCCGCGAAAAGCCGGGGACACCAGTGATATTCCACCCGATGACGTTCGCGAGCGGGTGGAGAAGCAATACCTCGGTACCGTGTGGGACGACCTCGAGATCTGGCGTTACCAGAAGTATGTCGAGCACCCGGCGCTGGCCAAGGTCGACGCGAAACCTTATATGGCGATGCGTAAGTGGGCCTTGCAGTTCTACGACGTATCGACCGCGGCCCCGGTATGAAACCCGAACTCGTAGACCCGGCCCACACCGTCGTCGTCACGCAGGAGTTGCAAGGCGCGGTCGTCGGACCCGACGCCGGGCTGGCGGCATTGGCCCGCGAAGCAGAACGGGAGGCACTGCCCAACATCGAGCGACTGCTGCCCGTCGCACGCGCGGCCGGGGTGACGGTGGTGCATTGCCTCGTACAGCGCCGCCCCGACGGCCTGGGCTCCAACCACAACGCCAAGCTGTTCGCGATCGGCGCCGGCGGAGTGGATATCGCGCCGGGCAGTCCCGGTGCCACGCTGCTTCCCCAATTCGGGCCCGAGCCAGACGATCTCGTGCTCAGCCGCTGGCATGGGCTGGGCCCGATGGGCGGCACCGAGCTCGACGCGATCCTGCGCAACCTCGGCGCGACCACCATCGTCGCGGTCGGGGTGTCACTGAACGTCGCGATCCCCAACCTGGTGATGGACGCCGTCAATGCCGGTTACCGGGTGGTCCTGCCACGCGATGCGGTGGCCGGCGTGCCCACCGAGTACGGGGCGGCGATCATCGACAACACCTTGGGTCTGCTGGCGACCGTCACCACAACCGACGAACTGATCGCCGCTTGGCAAGCCGGGTGACGCTAGGCGCCGAGCGCCGGTCCGATCTCGTGTTCCACGACTCCTGCATCTCCGACTCGAACAACCCCCAGGTGTGTGAGCCCTCCGGACGGATGACGTAGTGAATCGGGACGCCGGCGGCCGCGGCCGCATCGGCGAACCGCTTGGTGCTGTCGGCGACGATGCGCTCGATGAAGCCACCCGCGATGTTGGGGCCGAAGCCGGGAGGGAGGCGGTCGACGTCACCCACGCCGCCGCTCTCCGACGCCGCCGCATACACCGCAACGCCTTTGAGCCGTGGCGCATTCTTCGACGGATCGTGTTGCACCCACACCGGGCCACCCAGCGGACCCCACATGGCCTCGGCGCTCTGGCCGCCGCCCGACAACGTCAACGAAATGTTCTGCGCCTCATCCGGATCGGACACCGAGGGAAATCCACTGTAGGAACCGACCGCCTTGAAGACACCGGGTGCCTGGATGGCATAGTCGATGGCGGTACCGCCCGTGCTGGACAAGCCGCCGACGCCGTTCTTGCCGTTCGCGTGATACTCCTTGTTGATCAGCGGCGGCAGTTCGCGCGTCATGTAGGTCTGATACTGCTTACTGCCGTCCGCCACCCAGTCCGTCCACCAGCTGAATGCACCGCCGAGCGGGGAGACGACGTTGACGTTCTTGTTGGCGAAGAAGCCTTGGATGTCGGTCATCCCGAACCAGGCTTTACCTCCGGGCGGGATCGTGCCTCCAGGATCCAGATCGTTTCCGCCGTCGATTCCCGGCAGCAGGTAGAACGTCGGGGCACCGGAGCGCGGCGCCTTGAACACGTCGTTGACGATGACCGTGTTCATCGCGGGCGAGTACACCGACACCTTGTCCCAGCGATCGTTGACGTGCTGAATGTCGGTGATGTACGCGCCCTGGCCGGGGTCGGCATGGGCGACCGGCGCCGCGAAGGCGGGCAGGAGAGCCAGCACAGCGACTAGCCGAAGCCAGCTCGAACGATGACGGCGAGATGTGATCACTGGGCTCCTTGGTCGTCAGACGGGGTCGCGAGCGGATCCAAAACGCGTGCGTCAGCGCACACAAGTACGAGACTTTGCCTGAGCATCACCAGCAGTGCAGGCCAATTAACGAAAAATGCATGGGCGGTTTACACCTCTTGTTCACCGATTCGTTTGCTGGGGAGGCTCCGAGGCTGTACCAGCAGGAATCGTGTACGCTACTGTAATTATTACAGTAGGTCGCGAGCAGAGGGGCCGCCGTGGGAAGCCGAACCCAGGACACCGACGCCGCTGTGCCACAGCTGCCCGCGGGCTACCTGCGTGACCCCTACCCCTTCTTCGCCGAGATGCGCCGCGGACCGGGAATCTTTCGCGGCACGGTCATGGACTACTCCAAGACGCCGGAATCGCTTCGCCCGAAACAGGAGTACGCGGCGGTGTCGTTCGATGCCGTGAACAAGGTGCTGCGCGACGGGAGGGTGTTCAACTCCAAGATCTACGACTCAACGATCGGCCTATTCATCGGCCCGTCGTTGCTGGCAATGGAAGGCAAGGTCCACTGGGATCACCGCAATCTGGTCTCGGCGGCCTTCAAGTCGAAGTCGTTGGCGCGCTGGGAGCCTGAGGTCGTGCGGCCCATCGTCAACGGTCTCATCGATGAATTCATCCGCGACGGGCATGCCGACCTGGTGAAGGCGTTCACGTTCGAGTTCCCCACCCGCGTGATCACCCGCCTGCTGGGACTGCCCGAGGAAGACCTCCCCACCTTTCGCCGCCGCGCGGTTCAACTGATCAGCTATGCGGTCAACTACGAGAAAGCCTTCGAGGCCTCGGCCGCGCTCAAGGATTACTTCCTCGAGCAGATCGACAAGCGCCGCTCGAAGCCGACCGATGACATCATCGGCGACCTGGTGAGCGCGGACATCGACGGCGAGAAGTTGTCCGACGAGGCGATCTACTCATTCCTGCGGCTGCTACTGCCCGCCGGCCTGGAGACCACGTACCGGTCGTCGGGCAACCTGTTGTACCTACTACTGACTCACCCCGAGCAGTTCGCGGCGGTCCAATCCAACCGCGACCTGCTCGCACCGGCCATCGAAGAGGGCCTGCGCTACGAGACACCGCTGACCACGGTGCAGCGGTTCGCGACCGAAGACAGCGAAGTGGAAGGTGTTGCCATACCCGCGGGTTCGGTGATCGACGTGTGCATGGGCTCGGCCAACCGCGATACGAACCGCTGGCCGGACTCCGAGGCGTTCGACATCTTCCGCAAGCACACGCCGCACATCACGTTCGCCGCAGGCGAGCACACCTGCATGGGCCTGCATCTGGCGCGAATGGAGACCCGAGTGGCCATGGAGTCGCTGCTCGACCGGCTGACGAACATCACGCTCATCACCGACGACGACCCGCACATCCACGGTCAGCCGTTCCGGTCACCGACCGCGCTGCCGGTGACCTTCGACGCCGTCTGAGGATCACCCCTTCCAGGGTTTGGTCTTTACGTATCCCCCTGCGTCGATCCGCATCTGCGTTCCGGTGATGTAGCGGGCGTCGTCACTGGCCAGGAACACCACGGCGGCCGACACGTCGTACGGCTCGATGTACGGCACCGGCATCGCCTGCATCGCCGGGAACGACAGCTCGGCGTCGTCGCGGGTCGGGGACGCCAGGTCCGGCCGAAACACCCGGTACATGCCCTCGTTGTGCAGCATGTCGGTGTTCACGTTCGTCGGGTGCAGCGCGTTGACCCGAATCATCCTCTTGGCCAACTGAACTGACAGGTCGTTGACATAGTGTGCGACCATCTGCTTGGCCAGACTGTAGGCCGAGCCACCGGGACCCTGGTTGGTAGCGCTGCCCAATTGTGCGGCCAGCGAACCGGTCGCGATCACCGAGGCACCGTCGTTGAGATGCGGCATGCTGGCCTGGATCACGTTGAACACCCCGACCAGGTCGGTGTCGATGGTGTCCGACCAGGATTGCAGGGTCTGCCCCTTCCCCATCGGGCAGATACCCGCATTCGCGACGACGATATCGAGGTGGCCCATCTCCTCGACAGCCTCGGCGATCGTCTGCCACACCGCGCTACGCTCACGGACGTCGCAGATCGCCGAGAAGCACCGCGCACCTTCCTTTTCCACGAGCAGGGCCGTCTCGTCGAGGTCCTCCGGGCGCGCCAGCGGATAGGTGTTGCCCTCGAGATCGGCGCAGATGTCGAAGATGATGACATCGGCGCCCTCGGCGGCCAACGCGATCGCATGTGACCGGCCCTGTCCTCGCGCAGCTCCCGAGACGACGGCAACCTTGTTGTCCAACTTGCCCATTGGGCGTCCTCCTATGACTGGCGTGGGGTGCGAAACGCGAGGGTCTTGGTCTCCAGGTACTGACCGAAACCCTCGATGCCGCACTGGCGTCCGACGCCGCTGCTCTTGTAACCCCCGAACGGTGCGTCGGCGCCGTAGAACATTCCCCCGTTGACCCCGATGGAGCCGGTTCGGATCCGGCGCGCCACCGCGGTGCCCCGCTCGAGCGAGCCCGAGAGCACCGCACCGGCCAGCCCGTAGGCGCTGTCGTTGGCGATGCGGATGGCCTCCTCGTCGTCGCGGAACGGCAGCACCACCAGAACGGGGCCGAAGATTTCCTGCTGAGCGATCGCGGAACGTGGGTCGGCGCCGATGATCACGGTGGGCTGAACGAAGTGTCCGCCGGCGAGGTAATCCGGCAGGTCCTCGAAACTGTCTCCCCCGACGAGGATTTCGGCACCGTCTCGACGGGCTTGGTCACATGCGTCGAGCACCCGCTTCTTCTGCGCGGCACTGACGACCGGGCCGACGAACGTTCCCGGCAGCGCCGGGTCACCCACCGGCACGGCCTGATACGCGGCGGTGATGGCGGCCAACGCCTCGGGGTAGAGGGATTCGTGGATCACCAGCCGGGTGGTCAACGCACAGGCCTGCCCGGCGTGCACGCACACCCCGACCGCACCACCGATGATGTGGGCGGGATTGGCATCGTCGAGGACGATCAGCGCAGACTTGCCGCCCAGTTCCAGGAACATTCGCTTCATGGTGTCGGCGCCGTCGCGCATCAATTGCTTTCCGACGGCGGTGGATCCGGTGAATGACACCAGATCCACCCGCGGGTCGGTGGCCAACAGACCGGCGACAGCATTGTCGGGGGTGGGAACCACATTGAGCACGCCGGGCGGGATGTCGGTCTGTTCGGCGACGAGCCGCCCGATGCGGGTGGCGTTCCACGGGGTGTTGGGGTCCGGCTTGAGGACGACGGTGTTGCCGGTGGCCAGCGCGGGGCCGAGTTTGTTGAGGATGACTTCGATCGGGTAGTTCGACGGCGTGATGGCGGCGACCACGCCGACCGGTTCCTTGACGACGGTGCGCACGTTGCGGTCGCCGAACAGCCCGCCGCCGTCGAGCGTTCGCTCCCAATCGAATTCGTCGATCAGCCGGCTCGGATAGCGCAGCGAGTCGGCCAGCGGCCACTCCAGCTGGGCGTCACCGGTCGACATCACCGGGCAGCCGACCTCCGCGACGAGTTCCTCGCGCAGGTCTTCCTTCTCGGATTCCAGCGCGGACTGCAGCTGGGCCAGGCAGCGCGTGCGCAGCTCGCGGTTCGTGGACCAGTCGGTGTCGTCGAACGCACGCCGGGCCGCGGCGATCGCGCGGTCCATATCGGCGGCACCAGCCGCCGCGGTGACTCCGAGCACGCGGCCGGTGGCCGGGCTGAGGTTGTCGAACTCCGCGCCGTCGGCCGACGCGCACAACTTTCCGTCGATGAGCATTCGCGACTCGGCCCGTCCGGCCGCGCGCAAGCCCAGCTCGACGCTCGTATCGTGCTCGCCCACCAGGGCACCACCTTCTCTTCTGGGACGGTCAACTGTAAAGGTTACAGTAGCAATCAATGTGTGTGGCGGCCCGATTCCCTGGCCCCCAGTGGCCGGGGTATGAGAATGTGGTTACCACGGCCGGGCGAAAGGAATGATCTTGATCAAGGTGATGGACGGCATCCGGGTACTGGAGGTCGCGCAATTCACGTTCGTTCCTGCGGCCGGGGCGATCCTGGCCGACTGGGGCGCCGACGTCATCAAGGTCGAGCACCCGGTGCGCGGCGACACCCAGCGCGGTTTCATCAACATGGGCGGCTTTCAGCTCGACCCCAACCGCCACCCGTTGATCGAACATCCCAACCGCGGCAAGCGCAGCGTCGGCATCGACGTCTCCACCCCGGACGGCCAGGAAGTGCTCTACGAGATCGCCAAGACCGCCGACGTCTTCCTGACCAACTACATGCCGCAGGCCCGGCAGAAGAACAAGTTCGACGTCGAGCACATCCGGGCGGTGAACCCGAACATCATCTACGCCCGCGGCAGCGCCTACGGCGACAAGGGACCCGAGCGCCTCGTCGGCGGCTTCGACGGGACCGCCTTCTGGACCCGCAGCGGCGTCGGTCACGCCCTGACGCCCGAAGAAATCGGTGGCGCTCTGCCGCAAGGCATTCCGGCCTTCGGCGACTCGATCGGCGGGATGAACATCGCCGGCGGCATCTCCGCGGCGCTGTTCCACCGGGAACGCACCGGCGAAGCAGTGGAGATCGACGTGTCGCTGCTGAGCACCGCGTGGTGGGCGGCCGGCGCCAGCGTCACCCAGGGCATGGAGACCGGCGAAACCATGCGGTCGCTGATGCCCGGCACAACGACATCGGTCAACCCGTTCATGGCCAACTATCTGACCTCCGACGGCGGCACGATCAACCTGTGCATCGTCAGCCCGACCGGCTACATCCGCGACACCTGGGAGCATCTCGGTTTGCCCGAGCTCGCCGACGACCCCCGGTTCTCCGACGTGATGCCGCTGATCCAGAACGCCGAGGAAGGAGTGCGGCTCATCACCGAGGCGATCGCCGCGAAGCCGTTCGAGTACTGGCGCCAGCATCTCAAGACGATGAAGGGCCAGTGGGCGCCATTCCAGAGTCTGGTCGATCTGGCCTCCGACGAGCAGGCGATCGCCAACGACATGATCGTCGAGGTGGAGGCTGCCGATGGCGGGGCGCCGTTCAAGGTGGTTCGCGGCCCGGTGCAGTTCAATCACGAACCGCTCGAGACCACCCGCGCACCGCAGGCCAGCGAGCACACCGAACTCGTGCTCATGGAGGTCGGCATCGACTGGGACCGCATCGAAGCACTCAAGGAGTCTGGCGCGATCGCCTAGCTGGGGACTGACTCGCGGACTCGCTCGACCCGAACCGGGACGCCGGTCAGCCAGGCCATCCCCGACAGCGACTCGACGTCCTCGGGCGCGCTCGACGTCAGCCGGTTGACGTTGGACCCGCCGGCACGATTCGCCAGCTTCCATGTGCCGGTACCCGTATGCCCCCACCCGTGCGGCACGGCGATCACACCGGCCATCAGGTCCTTGGTGGTGGTCACCTCAACGGTGATCGCACCGTACGGCGACGTCACCTGCACCAAATCCCCGTCAGCGATCGCCAATTCGGCCGCGTCGTCGGTGTGGATCAGCGCCCGCTGTCCCCGCTCGCCCCGCATCAGCAGCGGCGAGTTGTGCATCCAGGAGTTCTCCGAACGTGGCTCGCGCATGCCGATCATCCGCAGCGGATAACCCTCGGGATGGCTGCCGCGGCTGAGCTTGTCGACTTCGCCTGCGATACCGGGGTGGGCGAGCCGCACCCGGCGGGACAGGTATGCCACCGCATTGCGCAGCACACCGGTGCGGATGTGCGGGGCCACCACGACACCGTGCGGATGCTCCTCGGTGAGCTTGCGATGCGTGAGTCCACCGCGACGCAGTCCGAACAGGTCACCACCCTGTGACATCCGGATCAAACCGTCGATCATCATCCGCGGTTTGAGGGAAACACCGAAGCGGCCTAACGCCTTTCGCAGGCCGCCGAATACGGCGAATGCCCGCACGTCGGGCGCCAACCGGACCGCGAGGTCTTCGACGATGTCCCACTCCGGGCGGGCCTCACCGGCCGGTGCGACCACAGCTTTGGTGGCCTGCCGGAACGGTGTGGCCTGGAAGGCCTGGAACGTGTACGGAAAGTCGTCGCGTTCGTACATCGTGGTCACCGGCAGGATGTAGTCGCACCGACCGGTCGTCTCGGTGACGTAAAAGTCAAGTGCGACAGACAGTTCCAGTGATTCGAAGGCCGCCTCGAGTTCGTCGCCGTTGGGCACCGACAGCACCGGATTGCCCGCCGAGACGAACATCGCTTTGATCTGCCTGTTGCCCGGGGTGGTGATCTCCTTGGCCATCAGCGCGGCCGGTTCCATGGCGACGGCGATGGGGATCCCACCGACGCGGGACCGGTGGCGATACGAGCGGCGCATCGCCAAGCCCATCATCGTGGCCTGCCAGCGTCCCCCGAGGGTCTCCATCGAACTGAACACCGACCCGCCGGGGACATCGAGGTTGCCCGCGACGAGATTCACCGCGTCGATCAGGTAGGTGGTGAGCGTGCCGTACCGCCCGACGCAGGTGCCGAGCCTGCCGTAGACCGCCGCCCGAGGCTCGCGCACCAGATCCCGCGCCAGCGACCGGACACTGTCCGCATCGATGCCCGTTTGGGCCGCCGTGAACTCGGGGGTGAACCGCGCAGACAGCGCCTGCAACCATTCGATACCGTCGGCGAGCGCCTTCACCTGCGCGGTGTTCACCAGACCTTCGGCGAACATCACCTGCAGCAGCGACAGCAGCAGGTAGGAGTCGGCGTCGGGCATGACGGGAAGCCACTCGAACGCCGCCGCCGTCTCGGTGCGGCGTGGGTCGACGACGACCACCCGCCCGCCCCGTTTGACGATGTCATGCATGCGGTCCTTGATCCGCGGCGCGGTCAGGAAACTGCCATGCGAGACAACGGGATTGGCGCCCATCATGACCAGCAGGTTGGTGCGCGTCAGATCGGGGATCGGCACGGAGGTCGGCGCCCCGTAGAGCATCTGGCTGGCGATCAGCCTGCTGTTGGTGTCCTGCGACGACGCGGTGAAGTAGTGACTGTCGCGACCGAGGCCCTTGATGAACATCAGCGCCGCGAAGGTATGGGCGTAGCTGAACGCCCCGGGGTTGCCCATGTACCAGCCGACCGCGCCCGACCCGTTGGCCTTGAGGATCCGGGCCAACCGGGCGGCGATATCGGACAGTGCCGCCTCCCAGCTCACTGGCTCGTACCCATCGGCCGTTTTGCGCAGCGGCGTGGTGACCCGGTCGGGATCGTTTTGCACCTCGGTGAACGCGATGCCCTTCTGGCAGGCGAAACCGGCGGACAGCGGGTGGTCCTTGTCCGGGCGCAGTGCCGTCAGCCGGCCGTCCTCGACGGTGGCCACCATGCCGCACAACGGCTCGCAGATACGGCAGAACGTGGTCTTGTGCTCGATGGTGGAAGCCACCAGCCCAAGATACTGTAAGTGTTACAGTTCGTTCGCCTATACGGCGGATCCCGAGAGGACAACCATCGATGAACGATGTCGCCATCATCGGCGTCGGGCTACACCCGTTCGGCCGGTTCGAAGGCAAATCTGCGATGGCCATGGCTGTTGACGCCATCTTCGCCGCCGTCGCCGACGCCGGCATCGAGTGGAAGGACGTTCAGTTCGCCACCGGCGGCAGCTGGACCGTCGCCAACCCCGACGCGATCGTCGGCATGGTCGGACTGACCGGAATCCCGTTCACCAACGTGTTCAATGCCTGCGCGACGGCGGCCAGCGCGGCCAAAGCCTGCGCCGACGGGATCCGGCTGGGTGATTACGACATCGGCATCGCAATCGGTTTGGACAAGCACCCCCGCGGTGCCTTCACCGAAGATCCGGCCCTGGTCGGAATGCCGCGCTGGTACGCCGAGAACGGCCAGTACCTCACCACCCAGTTCTTCGGCATGAAGGCCAACCGCTACATCCATGACCACGGCATCTCGGAGGAAACGCTGGCGCGGGTAGCCAACAAGAACTTCCGCAACGGTGTGCTCAACCCGAATGCGTTCCGCCGCAAGGAGATCTCCGTCGAGGACATCATGGCATCGCCAGTACTGAACTACCCGCTGCGGCAGTACATGTTCTGCGCACCCGACGAAGGCGCCGCAGCCGTCATCATGTGCCGCGCCGACATCGCGCACCGCTACACCTCCAAGCCGGTCTACCTCAAGGCCGTCGAGGTCCGCACCCGCACGTACGGCGCCTACGAGGTCAACACCACGTTCGGCCCAGTTGACGAGGTTGCGGCACCGACGGTGTTCGCGGCCCAGGCAGCATTCGAAAAGGCCGGTGTGTCACCACAAGACGTCGACGTCATCCAGTTGCAGGACACCGACGCCGGCGCGGAGATCATTCACATGGCCGAGTGTGGGTTCTGCGCCGACGGTGATCAGGAGCGGTTGCTGGCCGACGGCGAGACCGAGATCAACGGCTCCATGCCGATCAACACCGACGGCGGGCTGATCGCCAACGGTGAGCCGATCGGCGCATCCGGGTTGCGGCAGATCCACGAGATCGTCCGGCAGTTGCGCGGCGAGGCCGGTGACCGCCAGGTGCCCGGCGAACCGAAGGTCGGTTTCACGCAGCTCTACGGCGCACCGGGCACCGCGGCCGCGACAATCTTGACCCGCTGAACGATGGGGGTTCTCGACGGAGTGCGGGTCCTGGACTACGGCCGGTTCATCGCCGCGCCGTGGTGCAGTGCACTGCTGGCCGACATGGGCGCCGATGTGCTGCGCGTCGAGAAGCGGGAAGGGGGCGAAGACCGCTGGGTGCAGTCGGTCACCGAGGGCGGTGAGGGCGGCACCTTTCTGCAGTGCAACCGCAACAAGCGCTCGCTGACGCTCGATTCGACGACCCCGGAAGGCGCCGACATCACCCGTCGGTTGGTGGCCCGATCGGACATCGTGATCGCCAACATGCCCGCCGCCGGTATGCGAGCCAGCGGGCTGGACTACGAATCACTGTGCGCTGTCAAGCCCGACATCATCCTGGCCAGCGCGACCGCGTACGGCGAGGGCGGCCCGTATAGCGACCGAATCGGCTTCGATGGCGCGGGCCAGGTGATGTCCGGTGCGGTGTACCGGCAGGGCCTGCCCGATCTGCCGATCCGCACCGTGGTCCCCCAGGCCGATTTCGGTACCGCGCTCACGCTGACGATCGGGGTGATGATGGCCCTGTACCACCGGAGCCAGACCGGGCAGGGTCAACACGTGGAAGGCGCTTTGCTACCAACGGCTTTGATGCTGTCCAACGCGTTTCTGATCGAACGTGAGCTGCTCGGTGTGGACAAACCCAGGGCGGCAAACCGAGGCACGTCCGTCGCACCGTGCGACCTGTACGAGGTGTCCGACGGGTGGGTTTTGTTGCAGATCGCCGGTCAGCCGATGTTCAAGCGGTGGTGCCGGCTGATCGGTCGGGAGGAGCTGTTCGACGATCCGCGCTTCGCCGACGACGACTCCCGCTGGGAGCACGGCGATTTTCTCAACGACCTGATGCAGCAGTGGTGTTCGGGCAAGACCAAGGCCGAGGTCCTTGCCGCACTTGAAGCGGCGAAACTACCTGCTGCGCCGTTGAATTCGCCGCAGGAAGTGCTCGACGACCCGCACGTGGCGGCGATGGGCTACCTCAAGCGGGTGCCGTTTCCCGGCGCGTCGAAGCCGGTGCCGCTGATCGAGACACCGTTTCGCCTATCGGCAACGCCGGGCTCGATCCGGCGGCGAGCCCCGTTGCTCGGCGAGCACACCGATGAGGTGCTGGCCGAAATCGGTTACCAGACTTCCGAGATCGCGGCTCTGCGCCGCGACGGCATCATTTGACGAGAGGTACTGCCATGCGTAAAGAGGACATGATCTTAGTCAGTGTCGACGACCACATTGTCGAGCCGCCCGATATGTTCAAAAACCACTTGTCGAGGAAGTACATCGACGAGGCTCCTCGGCTGGTGCACAACCCCGATGGGTCGGACTGCTGGCAGTTCCGGGACGTCGTCATTCCGAATGTCGCGTTGAACGCTGTCGCTGGTCGGCCCAAGGAGGAGTACGGGTTGGAGCCGCAGGGTCTCGATGAGATCCGGCCGGGCTGTTACAACGTCGATGAACGTGTGAAGGATATGAACGCGGGGGGCATCCTGGGGTCGATGTGTTTCCCGTCGTTCCCCGGGTTCGCCGGCCGGTTGTTCGCCACCGAAGACGCGGAGTTCTCCCTGGCTCTGGTGCAGGCCTACAACGACTGGCATGTCGAGGAATGGTGCGGGGCCTATCCGGCGCGGTTCATTCCGATGACGCTGCCGGTGATCTGGGACCCGGTCGCGTGCGCCGCGGAGATCCGGCGCAACGCCGCCCGCGGCGTGCATTCCCTGACGTTCACCGAAAACCCGGCCGCCATGGGCTATCCCAGCTTCCACGACTTCGAGCACTGGAAACCGATGTGGGATGCCCTGGTCGACACCGACACCGTGCTCAACGTCCACATCGGTTCCTCGGGCCGGCTGGCGATCACCGCCCCGGATGCGCCGATGGATGTGATGATCACCCTGCAGCCGATGAACATCGTCCAAGCCGCCGCCGACCTGTTGTGGTCACGGCCGATCAAGGAATACAAAGATCTCAAGATCGCTTTGAGTGAGGGCGGCACCGGCTGGATCCCGTATTTCCTCGAGCGTGCCGATCGCACCTACGAGATGCACTCGACCTGGACCGGGCAGGACTTCAAGGGCAAGAAGCCCTCGGAGGTGTTCCGCGATCACTTCCTGACCTGTTTCATCTCCGATCACGTCGGGGTGCAACTGCGCAACGACGTCGGCATCGACAACATCTGCTGGGAAGCCGACTACCCCCACTCCGACTCGATGTGGCCCGGCGCCCCCGAACAACTCGACGAGGTCCTGCGCGAACACAACGTGCCCGACGACGAGATCAACAAGATGACCTACCAGAACGCGATGCGCTGGTACCACTGGGACCCCTTCACCCACATCGCGAAGGACCGGGCGAACATCGGCGCGTTACGCAAAGCTGCTGAGGGACACGACGTCTCCATCCAGGCACTGAGCAAGCACGATCACGGCGCATCCGATCCGAACGCAGCGCTCAAGGCGGCGACGGCATCGCAACGGTGAGCTAGGGGGCGTCGGCAGGTGGTCAATCGGTTGCCCACCCACACTTGACATCGAACATCTGTTCGAATAACCTGGAAACATGGACGCCGCAACCGCGGAACTCATCCGGATCGCCGACGAACTGCGTGATCTGGAGCTCGATTATGGTGACGTGATCGGTGAACTACGGGCGGCACTCGCCGTAGTTCATCTCGCCGATCACCGAGCTGCCATGCTGGCCGGCGCTCTGGCACGTCTGGATGTCGCGGCCCGTGGCGGGAGACGACCGCGAGAAGTGCTGATGGCGTTGGGGTGTGCACCGTCGGTGGCCGTGCGGATGCTCCGTGTCGGCGCTGCCGCCGAGGCGTTGCCGGTGGTAATGGCCCACGCCGCTGATGGAGCGTTGTCGGGCGAACATGTGGATGCAGTGGTGAAGGGCGCCAACCATATTCGGAGGAGGTCGGCGGAGCCGGTCGATGAGAACGCCCGGTATCGACATCAGGTCGACCTGTTGGGCCAAGCCCTGTCCGGGGCCACTCCGGCCGAGATCGCTGATCGGGCAAGGAAGCTGGGCAACAAGCTCGCCGAGGAGCAGGATGGGTTGCCGGCGGCCGAAGACCGCTCGATCAACGAAATCCACTGCGTCAAAACGAGCGACGGACGCTGGCGGGTGCGAGGGGATCTGGACGCCGAAGTGGGCGTGAAACTCGCCGCCGCCTTGGAGGAGGGGTCGGCACCACGCCCCGAGCCCGACGGCACACCCGATCTCCGGCCTGCCGAGCGACGCCGCGCTGATGCCCTGGAAGCGGTACTCGACACCGCCTCGCGCGCCGGTGACAGCGCCTCACCGCCGCGCACTCAGTTGTTGTTGACAGTGCCTGCCAACACCCCCGATGCTGCGGAGCTGGAATTCATGGGACCGATCAGCCTCGCCAGCCTGAGCAGGTTGTCCTGCGATACCAGCGTCACCACGATCATCATGGACGGACACCAGGTTCCCCTCGACATGGGGCATGACAAACGCCTGTTCCCAGCACATCTGCGCAAGGCGCTGTATCTGCGGGATCGGTGTTGTATCAAGTGCGGTGCCCCTGCCAGCAGGACCCATTGTCACCATATTCAGCACTGGAGCCACCAAGGCGAAACCAGCCTGAACAACGGCTGCCTACTCTGCCCGGGCTGTCACACCGATGTCCACCACAACGGCTGGAACGTCATCCTCGGCTACGACAAACATCCGTGGCTCATCCCGCCCGCAACGGTCGACCGAGAGCGAACACCAATGCCAGCATACAACCGGCGCACCATGCGACTCGACGACGCCGCCTAGCGGTCAACACTGAAAACTACCGTGCACCTTGATAATTCCACAGAGATACGGGGTCAGCTCAACACCTTGACCGGCACGTTGCTCCAACCGGCGACATTCTGCATGTTGACCCGTTTGCAGCCGCTGAAGTCCACCTCGAAGCGGGGCATGAAGTCGAGCATCTTGTCCAGTGCGATAGCGCTTTCCAAGCGGGCCAGGGCCGCGCCCAGGCAGCTGTGGATTCCGTAGCCGAGTCCCAGATTCTGCGCCTGGGTACGGTCGCGGTCGATGTCGAACCTGTCCGGATCGGTCCACACCCGCTCGTCGCGGTTTGCCGATCCGCCGACCAGGAAGACCGGCTTACCGGCCGGAATCGGGACACCGTGCAAAGTGATCTCGCGCAGTGAGCACCGCACGTTGTATTGGGCCGGGGCCTCGTAGCGCAGTAGTTCCTCCACGGCCAGCGGGATCTTGGTGCGGTCGTCCTGCAGAAGCTCCCACTGATCGGGGTTCTGCGCGAGGACCACCGCCGCGTTGCCGATCAGCTTGGTCACCGTCTCCGCGCCGGCGCCGCCCAATAGCGTTGCGAATTCGGTTATCTCGATATTGTCTAACGGCTCCATCTGGCCGTCTTCACGTTCGATCTCGGCACAGATCAGCTTACTCAACAGGTCGTCGCCGAGATCGTCGCGGCGCTTCTTGATCAGCCGGAAATAGTAGATCGCCATGTCGACGGCGGCCTTCTGGCCGGCCTCGGTCATCTCGACGTCGCCGCTTTCCCGGTGCAACAGTTCATCGATCCACAGCCGGATCTGCTGGCGGTCCTCTTCGGGCACACCCTGCATCGTGGTCATCACATCGACCGGAAACAGCGCCGAAAAGTCCTGCACGAAATCGAAGCCGGCCGGATCGACCGTCGAAAGGTGTTTGTCGACCAACTCGACGACCAGCGCCCGCTGCGCCTCGATGGCCCGAGGGGTGAACACCTTATTGAGCAAGCTGCGCATCCGCCGGTGTGCGGGCGGGTCCATCGCGATGATCGACCCGTGCTTGGTGACCTCGCCTTTGCGTACCTGCCCCAGATCCACGCCGTACGCCGAGGAGAAAGTCTCGAAGTCCTTGAATGCCGCGGCGACATCCTCGTGGCGGGTCAGCGCGTAGAAGTCGTATTCCCGGCTGTAATAGACGGGAGCTTCCTCGCGCATCCGGCGATAGGTCTCGTAGGGGCTGACGAAGAAATCGTCCGAGAACGGGTCGAAGACAACCGATGTCGTCGTCATCGGGGCGGCGAGTAGTTCGGCTTGCCCAACCCGAGGACATGCTGGGCGATCATGTTGCGGAACACCTCGAGCGTGCCGCCATAGATCCCGAAGAGCGGCGCGAACCGGAAAGCGTATTCCGATGCTCCGTTATCGGCGGCCCCGTCGGTGTCCACCGGCAACACCGAGGCAGCCCCGGCGAGATCCATCAAGTCGGGCGCGATATCGCGCATCGTCTGGGCCTGCGCAACCCGGCCGAAAATGCTTGGCGTGGATAGAGATGCCTCCAAGCGTGCGGCACTGCGGCCGAGGCGGTAGGCCACCGCGCCATCGTCGACCATTCGCCGTCCGGTGGCATCGACCTGCCCGACATGGGCGGCGACGGCGTCGACGGCGGCGGCCATCACGCCGGCCTGATGCGCCATGATCGACACGTCGGAGAGCCCGTCGGCCACCGTCGGGGCCGCTCCGTGTTCGGCGTCCAGCGGTCCACGTAGCACCGTCCAGCCGCCATTGGCCTCGCCGAGCAGGTACTTCTCCGGGACCCGGACGTCGGTGTAATACACGATGTTCGTCCGGTCACCGTCGACGGTGCGGATGCCCTGAATCTCGATACCCGGCAGGTCCAACGGAACCAGAAACATGCTCAGGCTCTTGTGCTTTGGCGCATCGGGGTCGGAGTTGGTCAGCAGGAACACGTACTGGCAATTGTGGGCCCCGGTGGTGAACATCTTCGACCCGTTGATCACCCAGTGGTCGCCGTCTTGAACAGCACGGGTCTTACAAGTCGCCACATCCGAACCGCCCTCGGGTTCGGTGTAGCCCAGGCACATGCGCGCCGTGCCGTCGAACACCTTCGGCATCACCTCGGCCACCAGGTCCGGCTTGCCGAACGCGGCGACGGCCTTGGCGACCATCGTCGTGGTTCCCCACGTCACCCACGGCACATGGGCCCGGCGACGCTCGAGGTCCCAGATCCGCCGGCGGACGCGACTGAAGCCGGCGTCGGTCCCGGTGTGGTATTCCTGCTCGAGGTAACCGCGGGCACCCAGAGCGAGGTGCACACCCTCGTGGAAGTTGTCACCCGTCTGCCGGTCGTGCAGGCGGACCTCGTCGGTCACCAGCTCGGACAGGAACTCTCGAAGTTCCTTCTGGAAGGCCGCGTCGTCGGCACTCAACTCGACTTCAGTGAAATCCATTGCAGCTCCTCAGGACGGGACCGCCAGCACCGGCGGATTGAGCGCGGCCGGGTCGGGGTTGGCCAGCGGCAAGCCCATGAACCTGCGGGCGTTGTCCCCCATGAAGTCGTAGGTCCGGCGCTCGTCCATGCCTTCGGCGTATTTCCAGAAACCGCGCGGCTCGGCCAGCCCCTCGGGGTGCGGATAGTCCGATCCGAACAGCACCTTGTCCCAGCCGACAGTGTTCACCACATCCGAGACGCTGCCCTCCCAGAACGGGCTGACCCAGATATTGCGCCGGAACACGTCGTGCGGATGCTCCGGGAAGTTCTGCGGCATCTTCTTGTACAGATCTTCGAAATCGAGGAAGAGCTGGCCTATCCACGAGCTGCCGTTCTCGACGCTCGCGATCCGCAGGCGCGGGAACCGGGTCAGCGTGCCGTGACAGATCAAGCTGGTGATCATGTCGGCAATCTCGCGGTGGCCCAGGACCATCCACCGGAACGCGCTCATCGCCATGAAGTTCTGCGTGTGCGGCGGCTCCCACTTACCGACGTAGTCATCGAGCGGCGGATAGCTGGCGTGTAGCACGATGGGCAGGCCGGCGGCCTCGACGTCGCGCCAGAACGGATCGAACTCCGGCAGCGCCGGTGAACGCCAGCCGTGCACACCGCGGACGGGGCCCGGCTTGATCAAGGCCACCGCCGCACCCTTGGACAGGATGTACTCGAGTTCCCTTTGCGCGCCTGCGACCTCGGAGAGGTTGATGATCGGGGTGGAGAACAACCGCTCCTCGTAGACGTACGACCAGTGCTCGGCCATCCACTGGTTGAGGGCATGGATGATGGACAGCGTGAGCTCTGGATCGTCGGCCGACGAGTGCTCGACGAGGCTCGCCAACGTCGGATAGTTCAGTGCCTCGACGACACCCTGACGGTCCAGCTCGGCGATCCGGTCCGCCGGGTTCTTGGTGGCCGGCGGCGCTTCGATTGCGGCGCCCTGCATTTCGCGAAGTGTCAAGCCTTCGGTGTTTTCCCCGGCGAAGAACTTCTCGTGCGCACCGGGCGCGGCGACCCGCTCGAATGTGGGGTTCGGGATGAAATCGCTGACCCTGTTATTGATGACGAGCCGCGTCTGCCGACCCATCTGCGCGTACTGCACCGCATACCGGTAGCGCTCGGGCAGGTACCGGGTGAGCGCTTCAGGTGTCTCGTACATGTGCTGATCGGCGTCGAAGATCGGGACGTCGCGCAACTGTGCGTCGGTCATGACACCTTCTTCGCTTGCGGTGCGTAGGCGGGCTTGCCCAGCCCCAGCGCGTACTGCCCGATCATGTTGCGGAACACCTCCAGCGTTCCGCCGTAGATTCCCGACAGCGGCGCGAACCGGTACACGTATTCCGATGCCCCGTCGTCGGCGGCTCCCTCGGTCTCCACCGGAAGCGTTGCCGCCGCGCCCAATACATCCATGAGATCCGGGGAGATGTCCCGCATCGTCTGGGCGATGGCCACCCGGCCGTACAGACTCTGCGAGCTCAGCGCGACTTCCATCCGGGCGGCGCTGCGGCCGAGCCGGTAGGCCACCGCGCCGTCGTCGACCGCACGCCTGCCGTTCGGGCCGGTACGGCCAACGTTGGCGGCCACCTTGTCGACGGCGGTGGCCATGAAGTTGGCTTGGTGCATCATGATCGACACGTCGGCCAACCCGTCGGCGGCGGCCGCCACCGCACCGTGCTCGACATTGAGTGGTTCCCGCAGCACGGTCCAGCCACCGTTGACCTCACCGAGGCGGTACTTGTCATCGACACGGACATCGCTGTAGTAGACGATGTTCGTCCGGTCACCGTCGACCGTGCGCAGGCCCTGGATCTCGATACCCGGCAGATTCAACGGGACCAGAAACATGGTCAGGCTCTTGTGCTTCTGCGCGTCCGGATCGGTGTTGGTGATCAGGAAGACGTACTGGCAGTTGTGCGCCCCAGTGGTAAACATCTTGGAGCCGTTGATCACCCATTGGTCGCCATCGCGCACGGCACGGGTCTTACAGGTGGCCACATCCGACCCGCCTTCGGGCTCGGTGTAGCCGAGGCACAGCCGGACCTGCCCGGTGAACACTCCTGGCAGCACTTCGGCTTTGAGCTCCTCGGAACCAAACGTGGCGACCGAACGCGCCACCATCGAGGTGGTGCCCCAGGTCACCCATGGCACATGAAACCGTCGCTTCTCCAACTCCCAGATCCGCCGGCGAACCCGGGTGAAACCACTGTCGGACTCCGGCTTCCACTCGGCCTCGAGGTAGCCGGCCGCGCCCAGTGCCAAATGCACACCCTCGTGGAAGTTGTCACCGGTCTCCCGGTCATGCTTGATCACCTCATCGGTGATGTGTGTCGTGAGGAAGCCGCGCACCTCCTCGAGGAAGTCCTGGTCCTCGTCGGACAGCGCCACGTGTGAGAAATCCATTGTGGCCCTAGGCCGTTTCGCGGTCAGCGAGGATGTATGCGATCTGCTTGGCGCTGGCACCGGGATCGCCGCCGGCCAGCGGCCAACCCCGGGCCCGCACCAGATAGGCGGTCGCCGCCGCTTCCGACGACACCCCGAGACCACCCTGGATGTGCACGGCCATGGTGGCCGCCTTGGACGCTTCTTCGGCCATGAACACGAACGCCGAGGGAGCCAGTTCGGGCCGCGCGTCCGGCTCATTGTCGAGGAACCACGCGGCCCGCCGCGCAAGGTTGCGACCGCCTTCGACGGTGATCACCATGTTGGCCAGCGGGTGCGAGATCGCCTGCAGCGTGGAGATGGGCACACCGAGGGTGTAGCGGGACTTGGCGAACTCGGCAGCAATCGTCATGGTCTCCTCGACCAGTCCGACGAGAGCCGATGCGGTCAGCAGGCGCCATTCATCCAGCGCCCGAGCGTAGGCGGCGAGCGCGTCCGGCCCGCTGCCCAGCACCGTGCGGCTGTCGGCGGCGGCAGGGTCGACCCAGGCCATCGGCAGCCGCCCGATGTTGTCGACCTTGGCCGGGCGGGTGCCGAACGACAAAAGCACGACATCGTCGGAGTCGCGCACGATGATGTGGTCGGCGATCGAACCGGTTGGGATCAGCCTTGTGCCCGAGACGCTGTCCAGGGAGGCATCCAGCCCGGCGATCTGGTTGCCGCTCATCACCTCGTCGGTGAGTGCGCCCAGGCCCGCCAGCAGCCGCGCAGCGCACACGTGGTCGATCCACGGCACCGGCGCGAGCGAGCGCCCGAGCTCCTCGGCCACCAGTGTCAGATCCACCAGGGTGGCGCCGTCACCACCCGCCGACTCAGGGACGGCCATCGTCGTTGCGCCCATGGCGCACAGTCGTTCCCACAGGCTCTTGTCGAACCCGGTGGCCTCAGCGGCCCGCACGGTCTCGATCGTGCTGTGAGTCTTGAAGAATTGCCGGTAGGCGGTCTGCAGATCGGTGTGGTCCTCCGAGAGGCTGTAGTCCAGCCTGCGCAGTTCGTAGCGGTCCATTCAGCGCTCCCTGAAGAAGAAATCGTTGGCGTTGTTGTAGAGATAGTTGTCCATCACGTCGGCAGGCAGGTCCAGGGCCAGGGCCTCGGGCACCACCCGCTGCATCCGCAGCACCGGGAAGTCAGATGCGAAGATGATCTTGTTCTTGCCGCGGGTGCGCATGAAGTGCAACAGGCTCTCCGGCAGGCGTTTCGGCGACCATGCCGAGGTCATCAGGCGCAGATTCTCGTACTTGATCAACAGCCGGATGGCGACATCCCACCACGGGTCGGCACCATGGATCATGCACAACTTGAGTTCGGGGAACCGTACGCACACCCGGTCGAGGTGGATCGGATTCTGCACCTCACCCGGGATCGGCGGCCCCGGTAATCCGGTGTTGACGCACAGCGGCAGTTCCAGCTCCGCACACTTGGTATAGAGCGGGTAGTACACCGCGTCACTCGGCGGGTATTGACCGTCACCCCAAAAGCTCGGTCCTACAACGGCATAGACGACCGGCAGGTCGGCCGCGATCGCGGCCAATTCACGCAGCGCCGGAATTGGCCGCAGCAGGTTCACCCCACCCATCGCCAGCGCGAAGCGGTCGGGGTGCGCGTCGACGAACTTGCGCGCCGTCACCGACGGCTTCACCAATGAGTCCATCAGAATGGCCCGCTGGACCCCGTGGGTATCCATCTCGTCGAGCAGCGCAGCCAGGTCGATCGGGTCGTACATCGACGCCGGACCCTTGAAGTAATCGTCGCGCACCTTTTTCATGAAGGTGGGCTGGTTCTCCGTCTCGCCGAAGTGAACGTTGGCCAGACAATCGATGACCCGGTGCGTCATGACAATCGAAACCTCCTTCCTGGCAGTTTCTTTGGCCCAGCGGTAGTCGGCCTTGCCGTTACCGAGTCGCTTGATCTGGTCGACGACGATGAACTCCTTCGGCGCCTTGTAGCGGGCGAGCTGCGCGGTGCAGTGCTCATACAGAACGTCGGGCGCCATATCATCGTGCAGCGCGACCAGCGCCACGATCTCCTGCCCCCACCGCTCACTGGCCCTGCCCACCACCAATGCGTCGGCGACAGCGGGGTGCGCGCGCAGCACCTCTTCGACCTCCTCGACGAAGACCTTCTCCCCGCCGGTGTTCACCACCAGCGAGTCCCGGCCGAACAGCCGCAGCGTCCCGTCCGGGGCCAGCGAGCCGCGGTCACCGGAGATCACGACGCGGGCGCCGTCGACCTCCGGGAAGGTCTTCCGGGTGGCCTCGGCGTCGTCGAAGTACCCCAGCGGGATCCGGCCCGCGCGGGCCACCCAGCCGACCTCGTCCTCACCGGCGTTCAGGAAGCGGCTGTAGTCCTCGGCGAGAACCAGTGCACCCTCGCGCAATTCGAACGTGTCCTTGTGGTCGCCACGCATGCTGCGGCCGAACCCGACGTTTCCCGTCTCCGAGGAACCGTAACCGTTGATCAGGATGATGTTGGGCAGCAGCTCCAGCAGTGCATGCTGGTGTTTGAGGTTGGTCGCCGCTCCCCCAGTCGCCAGGGCGAACAACGAGGACAGGTCGTAGCCGCCGCGCCGCAGCTCCTCGACCAGCGGGGCGGCGTAGGCGTCGCCGACCATCGTCATCATGCCGACCTTGTGCCGCTGCGCCGTCGACAGCACATGCTGCGGATCGAATTTCGGTGAGTCGTAGAGCACCACGGTCTGACCGTTGAGCACCGCGGCGAACGCCGTCCACATCCCGGCAGCGTGCATGAGTGGGGACACCGCGAACCACGGCGCCCCCGGCGTGCCGAGCTTGTCGTGGATCTCGGTGACCGACTCGTGGTCGGCCCCGTTCATCGAGACGGCGTAGGTGTCGGCCTGGCGCCACATCACCCCTTTGGGCCGTCCCGTGGTGCCGCCGGTGCAGATCATCAACACGTCGTCGGGTGATGGCTCGATGTCCTGGTCCTGATCCCCCTGTGCCAGGGCATCTTCCAGATCGATCGCGGCGGGGAGATCGGGGACACCGCTGCCGTCGTCGATCGAGATCAGCAGTTCGGCGCTGTCCGGCGGCAGCACGTCGGCGAACTTGGCGCCCAGCGAGCGGTGGTAGATCACGGCGCGGGGCTTGACGTAGGCGAGCAGCTCGGCCACTTCGCGCGGCGTGTAGTGGTGGTTGACGTTGACCGGCACGACCCGGCCCTTGAGACACCCGATCACCATCTCGGGGTAGAGGTCGTTGTGCATGATCAGTGCGACCCGATCCTGACCGCACTCCCAGTTCTCGAGCTCGGCCCGTTCACGGTGCGCACCGAAGCCCTTGCTCGCCAAGAAGTTCGCCAGCCGGCGTGTCCGGTCAGCCGCATCGGCGAACGTGCTGGTGCGCTCGCCGCAGATCGTCATCGGCCGGTCGGGAATGACCTCGGCGATGGCGTCGAGCACCGCGCCGATCGTCCATTCGGGCACGGGTCAGGCCGCCGACGACACCGAGACACCGAGCAGGTCCAATGCGTTGTCCCGCATCACCTTCCGGGTGTCGGTGGCGCTGAACTCGGGGAACTGCGGGATGTCGGCGGTGAAGCTCATCGGGTCGGCCAGGCCTTCACCGTGCGGCCAGTCGGACCCGAACAGGATCTTGTCCACGCCGATGGTGTCGGCCAGCAGCTTGACGTCGTCCTCGTAGTACGGGGCGATCCAGACGTTGTTCTTCAGCTGTGCGACCGGATCCTCCTTGAAGTGGTACGGCGCGTTGTTGGCGGCCTTCTTCAGCCGCTTGATCAAGCGGTACACGAAGTAGGAGCCGTTCTCGATGCTGGCCACCTTCAGCTTGGGATGGCGGGTGAAGACCTGGTGCACGATCATCGAGGCCATCGAGTCGTGGATGGCCCGATCGTCGAGCAGGACGGTGTCGAGCGGATCCCGCTTGCCAAAACCCTCGAAGGTTCCGGTGCCGCCCCACAGTGCTGAAATCGCAAGGTAGCCACTGTCGGACAGGTGGAACACGACTGGCACGCCGGCCTCGGCGAGCCGCGCCCACACCGGGTCGTGCGACGGATCGCCCAGCGAGCGCGGCTTGACGCGGCCGGGCACCGGGGCCGGTCGCACGCAGACGATCTTCGCGCCGCGACTCAGCACGAACTCGACTTCGGCCACCGCCGCGTCCGGGTCGGCCAGCGAGATGATCGGCGCCGAGAGGAACCGGTGGTCGGGCCGGTCGAAGCCCCAGTCCTCGTCGAGCCACAGGTTGAAGGCGTGGACCGAGGCCATCGTCGCTTCGATGTCGTGTTTGAGTGCCTCTTCGACCCCACACGCGAAAGTCGGCAGCATGAATACGGTTTCGAGATTTTGCTTGTCCAGGATCTTCACCCGGGCATCGCGGTTCTGATACTCGGGGTGATCGGCCAATCGGTCGACCTTCATCAAGGAAGCCGGGTCGACGCCGTCGGGGATCTCGCCACGGAACAACAGGTCCAGGCAGCCCGGCTCGATGATCGGGTCGAACGTCGGGTTCGGGATGAAGTGGTTGACGACACCGCCCATCACGGCGAAGGTGCGCTTGCCTTCGGTGAGCATCTGCACGCCGCGGCGTTTGAACTCCTTGGGAAGATGCCGGGTGAACGAGTCGATCGGCTCGTAGTAGTGGTTGTCGACGTCAATCGCCTTGTAGTCCAGGGGCATCGGTGTCGTCCTCTCACGTCAGGGGCGGGAAGTTCGGGGGCCGCTTCTCGAAGAACGCGGTGATGCCCTCGATGAAGTCGGGGCGCTGCATGGATTCGTGCATGAGGGTCTCGGCTCTGCGACTGGCGTCGTCCGCCTCGCGCAGGGCATCACCGTAGACCTGTCGCTTGATGACGGCCAGTGAGCTCGGCGCACAGTTGGCCGCGATGTCCGCCGCGTATTCGATTGCCCGGCTGAGCAACTCGGCGGGTGGCACGACTTCCTTGACCATGCCGAGCTCGAAGGCCTCCTCGGCGTAGAACACCCGGCCACTCATCAACAGATCCAGCGCCGCACCCCACCCGACGACCTTGGGCAGGATCCACGAGATCCCGTATTCGGCGATCAGGCCGCGGCGGACGAAAGAAGTGGTGAACTTGGCGCCGGCCGCGGCGAACCGGATGTCGCACATCAACGCCTGAGTCAGCCCGATGCCGGCGCAGGCGCCGTTGATCGCGGCGATCACCGGCTTGCTCACGGTGGTGACGAACAGCGGATGCCGCTCGCCCACCATCTTGGTCAGGTCCGCCTCGCCGGCACTGTCGACGCTGGCCGAGCTGATCGACGACAGGTCACCCATATCGGCCCCCGCGCAGAAGGCCCGCCCGCTGCCGGTCACCACGATCGCGCGGACATCCGGGTCGGCCTCGGCGGCGTCCATGCCCGCGTAGAAGCCGGCGGCCAAGCCACCGCCCCACCCGTTCATCCGCTCGGGACGGTTGAACGTCAGCACCGCGACCCCACTGTCGAGCACCTCGTAAAGAACGGGCTCGGCCGCAGTGGAATTCGCGGTGACGTCTGCGTCGGTGTCGGTCACCTAGGGGAACCTCCGGGAATGGTGCGCCAACATGCGGGAATGTCCATACTGTACACCTATCGGTATCGCATTCCGCAATCAGCGTTCGATGAGGCCCAGCCGCAGGTAGGCCTTCTCGATCTGAGTCTTTCCAGACTCGGGCAATTCGGTCTGCGGCGGGCGCGAATGCGGATAGTCACCGATCGGCAACCCCAGCAGCGACGCTGCGTATTTGAACGCGCTTCCCCAGTGGGTGAAGTAATCGGGGCGACCCGGGTAGCAGGTGAACCAGTTGCCCATGTCGATACCGAACTGGTCCAGTCCGGACCGCTCGGCATAGTCCATCGCCTCGATCAGTTTGTCGGCCCACACCAGCTCCCAGTACTCCGAGATGATCGGTCGCTGCGGGGTCTCGTGCAGATAGCCTGCCGTGCCCAGCTGTGCCGGACCGACGATGCCCGCGCGCAACCAGCCCGCGCGGTAGACGGTGAGATCGCACTCCCAGATCACCAGCCCGGGCGCCAGCTCGTGCAGCAGCCTGGTGTTGCCGGGACGGAAGGCACCTTCCTTCGTCGCACACACCGCGGGAATCTCGGCATAGATGCGCGCTCCCTCCGCCGGCGTCAGCACATAACCCGACGATGGCGAGTTGAACATGCCGAGTGCGATATCGGTGCGGTCGGCGATGTAGCGAAAGAAGCGCAGCACGCCCTCACCGCCGTGAGTCTCCATCATCGGTGTCTGGATGTAGGCGATATCGGCGCCTGCTTCCTGGGCATGCACCGTCAGCTCGACACAGTCCTTGGCTGCCGTGGCGGCGGTGCAAGCCTGGATGACGACGTCGGGATTTGCCCGCCGGCCTTCCTCGATTGCGATCTCCAGCAACCGCTTTCGTTCATCGAGCGTCAGCGACCAGAACTCGGCGATACCGCTGGTGCACCACAGCATGGGGTGCTTCAGCTCTTCGACGCAGTACCGCACGAGTGTCCGGTAGGCGTCCCAATCGATATCGTCACCGTCGGTTCCGGAAAACGGCGTGTAGAGGCTGTTGCCGATGCCGCGCAACGAGGTTCGCGCCCAGTCCCGGGCTTCCAGCGCTGTGGCCACCACTGCTCCTTAGGTGAAGTCGGACCCGCCGTCGACGTTGATATTGGCGCCGGTCATATACGAGTTGCGCTTCGACGCCAGAAAGGCGACGACGGGGCCGATCTCGTCAGGCAGCCCCGCGCGCGGCAGATGGGCCGGGTGGCCGAAGTGCTCGTCGATCGCAGCCATGAGCGCATAGGGATCGCTGCCGTCGACGCCGACGGACTCGGCCCAGCCGGTGAGCGCCTCGGAGGCGATGCTGCCCGGCGAGACGACGTTGACCAGGATCTCGTCGGAGGCAAGATGCAGCGACAGATTCTTGGAGACGCTGGTGACCACGGACTTGGCCGCCGTGTACGCCGCCAGCCGCGGGCTCTGCCGCTGCGTGGACTGGGCGGCGAAGTTCACGATGCGCGCCCACTCCGCGGCCCGCAGCAGCGGTAGTGCCGCGCGCACACAGCGCACCATGCCGAGAGCGCCCTCGTCGATCGCCGTGCACCACTGGTCGTCGGTCAATTCATCGAAAGTGCCTTGCACACTTGGCCCGACGGCATTGATGAGGATGTTGAGGTGACCACCCCACCGCTCGCCGATCTCGCCGAACACGCGCTGCACCTGGGTGTCGTCGCCGGTGTCGGCCACCAAGCCGACGGCATCCAGGCTACCCCGCCCAGTCAGCTCATCGGCCGCGGCGTCGAGCACCGCGGCCGTGCGGCCGATCAGCGCGATGCGGGCGCCGTCGTCGGCCAGGCACCGCGCGGCGGCCAGTCCCATCCCGCGTCCGCCGCCGACCACGACGGCGGTGGCGTCACCGAGCCCCAGATCCACGGCCGGGCGGGCTTTACGTCCCGGTCCAGTTCGGCGCGCGCTTCTCGGCGAACGCGACGGCACCTTCGCGGGCGTCGTTGGAGGAGAACACCGGAATGATCAGTTCCATCTGCTTCTTCCACATCTCCGCCTGGCTCCAATCGGCGGATTGCAGGAGGACGTCCTTGGTTGCCGCGACGGCCAGCGGGCCGTTGGCGCTGATCTTCTTGGCCAGCTCGATCGCGCCGGCCAGCGCCTCGCCGGGTTCGGTGAGGACGTTGACGAAGCCCCACGCCTCACCCTGCTCGGCGGTGAAGGTCTCGCCGGTCAGCGCGAGCTCGAACGCCTTCTGATACGGGATGCGTTGCGGTAGCCGGAGCAGACCGCCGCCGGCCGCCACCAGTCCACGCTTGACCTCGGGGATGCCGAACTTGGCGGTCGTGGAAGCGACCACCAGGTCGGTGCCCAGCACCACCTCGGTCCCGCCGGCAACGGCGTAGCCCTCGACGGCGGCGATCAGCGGCTTGCGCGGCGGGCGTTCGGTGAAGCCGATCCCACGCCCGGGGATGGCCACGATCTCACCCGCCGCGAACGCCTTGAGATCCATTCCGGAGCAGAAATTTCCACCCGCGCCGGTGACCACGCCGACGGTCAGGTCAGGGTCGTTGTCGAGCTCGTCGACCGCGTCGGCAAGTCCTTGGCTCACAGCAAGATTCACCGCATTGCGGGCCTCGGGGCGATTGATCGTGATGACCAGTATCCGGCCTTGGCGTTCCCGCAGCACTGCGTCCGACACCCGCGGCTCCTCCACGTTTGGTTCGCTGGTATCGGTAAAACCTACTATAGGCTTTACAGTAACGGGACGAGACCGGCAGATCCGGAGCGGAGACGCAGTTCACACCCCCCTGACGGGGTAAGGTTTCCACCCGCTGAACGTCGAACGGAAGGTGGACCTGCAGTGGCCAAGCCAGCGACCGCCGCCAAGCGGCCCCGGCGCGAGCGTGGGTCGATCAATCCCGACGACATCATCGCGGGCGCCTTCGAACTCGCCGAGCAGGTGTCGATCGACAACCTGAGCATGCCGCTGCTGGGCAAGCACCTCGGCGTCGGAGTCACCAGCATCTACTGGTACTTCCGCAAGAAAGATGACCTGCTCAACGCGATGACCGACCGGGCCTTGAGCCAGTACGTCTTCGCCACGCCCTACGTGGAAGCGTCCGACTGGCGCGAGACGCTGTCCAACCATGCGCGCGCGATGCGAAAGACGTTCATGGGCAACCCGATCCTGTGCGATCTGATCCTGATCCGCTCGGCCCTGAGCCCGCGGGCCGTGCGGGCCGGTGAGCAGGAGGTCGAGAAGGCGATCGCGAGCCTGGTCGAAGCCGGCCTGTCGGCGGAGGACGCCTTCGACACCTACTCCGCGGTGTCCGTGCATGTTCGCGGTTCGGTTGTGCTGCACCGGCTTTCCGAGAAAAACCGGGCCGCCGACGAACAGGCGCACGCGCTCGAGGACTCGATCATCGGCAACGCCGAGAGCACTCCGCTGCTCGCGAAGGTCAGCGCCGAGGGGCACCGCATCGGTGGTGCCGACGAACGCAACTTCGAGTTCGGCCTGGAGTGCATCCTCGACCACGCGGCCGCGCTGATCGAGGAGAACAAGAAGTCCTCCGCGAGCAGACGCAAACGGTCCTGAACCACCGGAGTGTCGGGGTCGTTTGCGTCTGCTCCGCGTAAACCTAGACCTCGACGATGACGGCGCCGCCCTGGCCGCCGCCCGCGCACATCGCCGCGACACCGATGCCACCGCCGCGGCGGCGCAGCTCATAGACCAGAGTCGTGATCATCCGGGCGCCGGAGGCCGCGATCGGATGTCCGAGGCTGCAGCCGCTGCCGGAGAAGTTCACCAACTCCTCGTCGATGCCGTACTCCTTGCAGGCCGCGATCGGCACCGAGGCGAAGGCCTCGTTGATCTCCCACAGCGCCACATCGGACGGCTTGAGACCGGCCCGGCCGAGCACCTTGCCGATCACGGCTACCGCGCCGAGGCCGGTGTCGCGTGCGGGCACGCCCGCCGCTCCCCACGCCTTCACGGTGGCCATGACGTCGAGCCCGTTGGCGCTGGCGTAGTCGCGATCGGTCAGCGCGACCGCGGCGGCGGCGTCGTTGGTGCCGCTGCTGTTACCGGCGGTGATCGAGAAGCCCTCGATCTCCGGGTGCAGCACCTTGAGGCCGGCGAGTTTCTCGACGGTGGTGTCGCGGCGCGGGTGCTCGTCGACGGAGAACTCGGTGACCGAGCCGTCGAACTGCTCGACCTTCAGCGGGATGATCTCGTCGGCGAACTTGCCGGCGTCCTGGGCGGCGACGGCGCGCTGGTGGCTGCGCGCGGCCCATTCGTCGAGTTGCTCGCGGCTGATGCCGTAGGACTGCGCGGTGTTCCAGCCGACCGTGATCGACATATCGCGGGCCGGCGCGTCGGGGGTCTCGACGTGGATCGGGGGCAGCCAGCGCTCTTCGAACTTCAGCTCCGGGCCGGGGATGCGCTGGTTCATCAACGGGGTCATCGACAGCGACTGCACGCCGCCCGCAACGAGTACGTTCTCCATGCCGGAGCCGATCTGGGCCGCGGCGTTGCCGATGGCCGTCAGGCTGCCCGCGCAGTGCCGGTTGACGGCCTGGCCGGGCGCGTTCTCGAAGCCCGCGACCAGCGCGGCGTAACGCGCGAGATCGCCACCGCCGTAATGGGATTCGGCGATGATGATGTCGTCGATGGCGTTCGGGTCGATGCCGCCACGGCGGACCACCTCGGGAAGCACCGCGCCGAGCAAGACCTCGGGCGGGGTGTTGACCAGCGTGCCCTTGAAGGAACGACCGATCGCGGTCCGGACGGCACCGACAATGACTGCTTCGGGCATGACGACCTCACTTCGACGTTGAGACGTTACAAAAGTAGCAGAATGTGTATTGCCGACGGTAAGTGGTGCGCGTCACTCCGGCTCGGGCACGTGGAAATGCTCGTCGCGCAGTCGGAACGCTTCTTTGGTGCCGACTTGGGCCCGGGTCTTGACGAAGTTGAACTCCCCCGGCGAGAACTGCAGGTTGGTGCCATATGCGTGAAACAGGTAGCTGGCCACCTCTTCACCTTGATAGGCCTGGCTTTGCTCGACTAAGCGGAACGCTTCCTTGGCGATGACGACGCCGTCGGCAGGCATCTTGGCCGTCTTTTCCGCCCAGTACCGGGCCCTGGCCGTCACCTTCTCGGCGTCGCAGGTCTCGGTGAAGACCCCGAGGTGTTCGACGTCGCCGGCGGTGATGATGTCGCCGGTCAGCAGCAGCCGCCGGGCGAGTACCGGACCGAGCCGGTGGAAGAACATGTGCAGGCTGCCCAAAGCAGGCCCGAGGAACCGGGTGGCCGGCATGCCGATCTTGGTGTCGCGGGCGATGACCGAGATGTCGGTCATCAGCGCCATCTCGAAACCGCCGCCGAGCGCGTACCCGCTGATCTCCCCGACCGTGACCTTCGGGAAGCCCATGAAGTTGTGGTAGAAGCCGAATGACTTGCGGTCCACTGTGAGTCGGCGACGCTGGCTGGGACGGCGCTTGGCCTGTGCCTCGGACTGGTCGCCATACCAGCCGTACGCATTGTTCATATTCGCACCGGTGGAGAACACTCCCTCGGCGCCGCGCAGCAGCACGACGGTGATGTCGTCGTCCTCGGCGACGACATCGAGGTAGCGGCCGACGGTTTCACGCATCGCCGCGTCATAGGAGTTGCGCTGGGCGGGATTGTTCAACGTGATGGTCGCGATGCGCGCATCGCGGTCCACCTCGTACAGCACGCGGTCGTCGTCGGTCATGGTTGGTTCCTCACCTGGGGTCTGAGTTCGAAATGAGTTTGGCCTCAATGGTTCTGTCTCGTCCGAAGGCCAGGGTGTTGCGGCGTGCGGCGGCGAGGTGATCCTGAGCCAGCCGCACGGCCCGGTCGGCGTTACCATCGCGGATCGCGTCGAGCATCTTGTGGTGGTCACGCACCGCGGCCCGCATGGTCGCCTGCCGCATCGGGTCCGGCTCGTCGCTCCACACCGACGACTCGTGGGCCGACCAGATCAGCTCCAGTGACCCGATCAGCAGGATCATCGGCTCGTTGCCGCACCGGGACACCAGCGCCTCGTGAAATCGCCGGGCATTGGGCACGTACTGCGCGGCATCGTCGAATTGTCGTTCCTGCCGGTCGATTTCGGCCTGAAGATAGGGTACGACCTCGCTCATACGGTCTTCGCGGGCGGCGCACATGCCTGCGCAGATCGGCTCCAGATGCAGGAGCGCCCCGCTGACGTCGGCCGGGGTCGACGACCGCGACTGCAGCACCATGCTGATCATGTGCGCGGTGCGCTCGGCCGACGGCAGGTGCACGACGGCACCACCCATGTTGCCGCGGCGGACCGAGACCAGGCCGTCGATCTCGAGGATGTGGATCGCCTCCCGCAACGCGGGCGGGCTGACCCCGAACTCGGTGAACAGGCTCTCCTGCGAGGGCAGCACGTCACCCTCGCGCAGTCGGCCGGACAGGATGTCGTCACGCAACCGCGACGCGACGATCTCGGCGACGCGTGGCTGGCGAATGCGTGGTGCTGCCATCGGTCCCTTCGATCCACTATCCTTGCTATCTTGTACAAGATAGCACTACTGTTGGGCTATCCGTAAAGTCGTGAAGGGCGGAATGTTCGGTGGGTGACGAGGCCCGGTCGGCCGACGGAATCGTGACGACCTCACGCGACGGCGGGGTGCTGCACATCGTGCTCGATCGTGCCGGTCGACGTAACTCCCTGAGCCACAGCATGATCGACACACTGATCAACACCCTCGCTGCCGCAGCGAGTGACGACAGCCTGCGCGCCGTCCACCTGAGCGGCGCCGGATCGGACTTCTGCGCCGGTGTGGACTGGGTGGGATCCAACAGTGGCGGGCAGCGTCCGCGCACCGGTGATTTGGTCCGTCGCATCCCACACACCGCGCACCGGGTCATCGAGTTGATCCATACCCTGCATCTGCCCGTCGTGTGCTCGGTCCGCGGTTGGGCCGCCGGCATGGGCGCCAACCTGGCGCTGGCTGCCGACTTCACGGTGGCGGCCGCCGATGCCGTGTTCTGGGAGCCGTTCGTGGACCGCGGCTTCAGCCCGGACTCCGGCTCGACCTGGCTGCTGCCCCGGTTGGTGGGGATCGCCCGGGCTAAGGAGATGCTGCTGCTCGCCGAGAAAGTCGATGCCGCGACGGCCGCACAGTGGGGTCTGATCCACCGCAGCGTCGACGACGCCGACCTCGATGCCACGGTGGCCGCGCTGCTGGACCGGCTGGCCTCTGGGCCGACTGTCGCGATCGGCCTGGCCAAGCAGGCGATCAATTACGGTCAGCACGCCACCCTGAACCAGGCCATGACCCAGGAATTGTTCAACCTCGAACTGTCTTGCCGGACATCCGACTTCAAAGAGGGGCTGGCGGCATTTCGGGAGAAGCGCACACCCGGCTTCACCGGGCGATGAGAAGGGACCCACATGTCGTACGACACCATCGGCTATGAGGTCGAGGGCCATACGGCCACGATCACGCTGAACCGACCCGAAGCGCTCAACGCGCTGAGCCCGCACATGATCACCGAGCTGCGCGCGGCGTACGACGCCGCGGAGAACGACGACAACATCTGGCTACTGATCGTCACCGCGACGGGCCGCGCGTTCTGCACCGGTGCCGACGTCAAGGAGATTCCCGAAGACGGCAAAGTGATCAACGAGCGGCCGTTCCTGTCCACCTACGAGCAGTGGGAGGCACCGCAGGAGGGCACCCCGCCGTTTCGGCGAATGGCCAAGCCGGTGATCGTCGCGATCAACGGAATCTGTTGCGGTGCAGGCCTGGACTGGGTGACCACCGGCGACATCGTGATCGCCTCGGAGAAGGCGACGTTCTTCGACCCGCACGTGTCGATCGGTCTGGTGGCGGGCCGGGAGATGGTGCGGCTGGCCCGGGTGCTGCCACGCACCGTGGCGCTGCGGATGGCGATGATGGGCAAGCACGAGCGGATGGAAGCCGCCCGCGCCTATGAGCTCGGCCTGATCACCGAGATCGTCGAGCACGACCGGCTTCTCGAACGAGCACATGAGATCGCCGAGATCGTCACCCGCAACGCGCCGCTGGCGGTACGCGGCACCCGACTGGCGATCATCAAGGGCCGCGAGATCCCGATGCACGAGGCCGAGATGCTTGCCGAGGCCTTCCGTGAACGAAACCTGCACACCGTCGACTCACTGGAAGGGCCGAAGGCCTTCGTCGAGAAGCGCGCACCCGAATGGCAGTGCCGATGACCGCCGCGTTCGAGACCATCCTGCTCGACTTCGACCGGACCGACCACGTCGCGACCATCACGCTGAACCGCCCGGACCAGCTCAACGCGTTCAACCGCACCATGTGTGAAGAGGTCGCGGCGGCCTGGCGAATCGTGAAGAACGACAATGCCATCAACGCGGTGGTGCTGCGCGCCGCCGGCGATCGGGCGTTCAGCGCGGGCCTGGACATCAAGACCCCGTACGGGCAGCCGCAGAACGTATGGAACCACGAGGACCCCGGCGAACTACTCAGCCCCAAGTGGCAGAAGATGTGGAAACCCGTCGTGTGCGCGGTACACGGCATGTGCACTGCCGGGGCGTTCTACTTCGTCAACGAGTCCGACGTCGTGATCTGCTCCTCCGACGCCACCTTCTTCGACTCCCATGTCAGCGCCGGGTTGGTCTGCGCACTCGAGCCGATCGGGCTGATGCGCAAGATCGGCCTGGGTGAGTCACTACGAATTGCGTTGATGGGCAATGACGAACGGGTCAGCGCCGACACCGCGCTGCGCATCGGGCTGGTGTCGGAAGTCCTCAGGCCCGACGACCTCTGGTCCCGTGCGCACGAGATCGCCGCCACCATCGCGGCCAAGCCACCGTCAGCCACCCAGGGCACCGTCAAGGCGATCTGGGAGTCACTGGACAAGCCGTACCGGGCGGCGATGGAGCAGAACCTGATCTACACCCGGCTGGGGAATCCGCTGGGTCAGGCGGAACTGGCCGAGCAGGAGAAGACCCGGATCATCCCGAAGGTGCGGTGATGCATGCGCTGAGCCGACGGATCTCCGAGGTCCTCGACCTGGATCCCAGTGGCCGTGCCATCGAATACAACGGCCACTGGTACACCTGGGGGCAGCTCGCGAAAATGAGCCGTCAGATTGCCACGGTCGTGCAGCCGGGTGCGCGGGTGGGGGTCCTGTTGCGCAACACGCCAGCCCACGTGGCCTCACTGCTGGGCGTGCTGTCGGCCGGCGGATGCGTCGTGGTGATCAACCCGTCGCGCGGTGACGAGAGGATCAAAGCCGATATCGCCGCGTTGGACTTGCCTGTCATCGTTGGGACCTCTGATGACATCACGCAGCTGGCCCAACCGGGTGAGTGCACCACCGTGGTGACGATCGGGGACGACTCCGTCCAGATGCGGCCGGGCGCGCCGAGTGTTCCCGGCTCGGCGACGGTCGCTGTCCGGATGCTGACCAGCGGCACCACCGGACCACCCAAGCGGGTGGACCTCACCTACGACATGCTCGCGGTGTCGGTGATCGGCACCGACTTCACCGCCGCGCCCGCACCGACAGCGGTCTCCGGCAGCGTCGCGATCGTCAACGCACCACTGGTGCACATCGGCGGTGTCTACCGGGTGCTGCAATGCATCTGCGAGGCAAGACCGTTCGTGCTCCTGCCGCGTTTCGAGCTGGGTTCGTGGGCAGAGGCGGTACGCCGCTACTCCCCCAAGGCGGTGTCGCTGGTGCCCGCTGCCCTACGGATGGTGCTGCATTCCGAGCTGGGCCCCGACGACCTCGCCGGAGTCCGGGCCGTCACCTCCGGCACCGCGCCGCTGTCGGCCGAGGACGCCGACGCGTTCACCGAGAAGTTCGGCGTTCCCGTGCTGACCTCCTACGCGGCAACCGAATTCGGTGGCGGCGTCGCCGGGTGGACGCTGTCGGATCATCGGCGGTATTGGCAGTCCAAGCGCGGCAGCGTCGGCCGGGCCACCCTCGGCGCCGAGCTGCGGGTGGTATCCGACGACGGAACACCATTGGAGCCGGATCAGCAGGGCCTGCTGGAGGTGAAGCCGGGTCAGCTGGGCCCCGACGCCCAGTGGGTGCGCACCACCGACCTGGCGCGCATCGACGCCGACGGGTTCGTGTGGATCCTCGGCCGGGCCGACCAGGCGATCATCAGAGGCGGGTTCAAGGTGCTGCCCGACGACGTGCGCGCGGCGGTGGAGAGCCACCCCGCCGTGCTGGGCGCGTCTGTGGTCGGCAGGCCCGACGAACGCCTGGGCGAAACCCCCGTCGCGATGGTCGAGCTGCGCGCGGGTAAAACGGTGACCGATGCCGAGTTGACGGACTACCTGCGGAACCGGCTGGCGCCATATGAGATTCCGTCGGAGATCGCGATGGTGCCGGCGATTCCGCGTACCCCGTCCGGCAAGGCGGATCTGACCGCGGTACGGCAACACTTCACCCGGCCGTGAACGCTGACACGGTCGCCCGGCTACTGCGTGAACAGGCTGCCGCACGTGGCGACCATCCCCTGCTGGTGTGTGATGCCGAGCGGCTCACCTACCGCGAGGCGCAGGAGCAGTCCGCGTCGCTCGCGCGGGCGCTGATCGAACTCGGCGCAGGCAAGGGCACTCACGTCGGGCTGCTCTACCCCAACGGCGCGGCGTTCGTGGTCGCTATGCTCGCTGCCGCACGCATCGGCGCCGTCGTCGTACCCTTCTCGACCTTCTCGACGGGTCCCGAGCTGCAACGCCAACTCGTCCACAGCGACACCGAAATCCTGCTCGCCACAACATCGTTCCGCGGCCACGACTATGTCGCCCGGCTCAAAGAGGTGTCGGCGCCCTGGTTGCGCCATGTCGTGTTCGACAATCACCTCCCCGCGGGGGCCAAGCCCGTAACCGCCGTCGAGGACGACGTCGACGGCTGCGACCCGCTGGCCATCGTGTACACGTCAGGATCGACCGGAGCGTCGAAGGGTGTGGTGCACACCCACGAGTCGCTGCTCGGACATCAACGCAACCTCAACGAGATTCGCGGCCTGACCGCGCAGGACCGGCTGTTCTGCAACTCACCGTTCTTCTGGATCGGCGGCCTTGCCTTCGGGTTGCTGGCAACGATGGTCGCGGGCTCGACGCTGGTGTGCTCCAATGCCACCGACGCCGGTGACGTTCTCGATCTGCTCGAAGCGGTCCGGCCGACGATGACCAACGGATTCGCTGCGGGCATCGCGCATCTGGCCCGTCATGAGAGCTTCGCGCGCCGAGATCTGTCGTCGATGCGCCGCGGCAACCTCTATCCGATCATGGCTGCCGATGTCCGGCCGGCCGATCCGGAACTGCGTCACAACATGCTGGGGTTGACCGAGGCCGGCAGCGTGCTGTTGCTCAGCGGCGACGAGACCGACCAACCGGAGCATCGCCGCGGCTCGTTCGGGAAACCCGCGCCGGGATTTGAAACGAAGATCGTCGACGACGAGCTGTGCATCCGGGGCCGCTACCTGATGCAGGGTTACTACAAGCGCAGCCGCGAGGAGTGCTTCGACGCCGACGGCTGGTTTCACACCGGTGATTTGGTGCGCACCGACGCCGACGGGTTCTTCTACTTCCTCGGCAGGCGCGGATCGATGATCAAAACCGCGGGCGCCAACGTGTTTCCGGCCGAAGTGGAGAAGGCGATCGCCGCAGTCACCGGCGGACTCATCGCCCATGTGGTCGGTCTGCCCGACCCTGTCCGGGGACAGCTCGTGGCCGCAGCGGTGGTTGTTCCGGAAGGTCACGCATTCGACGAACACGTCGTGCGCGAGAAACTCAAAGCCGAGCTGTCGGCGTACAAGATTCCTCGGCGAATCGTCGCACTGACCCCAGAGCAGCTGCCGCTGATGTCCAGTGGCAAAGTCGATGTCCGACGCCTGCGTGAGCTGCTGGGCGGGCAGGCGTAACTTCTAGGTCCATGACACTGCACGCGCATGTCGAGACGTTCCACCGGGCCGGTGACCACGCAGTGACGCTGGCCGCGCAGGTAGGACCGGATCAGTGGGACGCCCCCGCGCTCGGGACGTGGACTGTTCGCACACTGGTCGGCCACATCGGCCGATCGTTCACAACCGTCGTCGACTACTCGGCGCAACCGGCCGACCGGGTGGAGGTCCCCGATTCCGCTCAGTACTACGTGGTGATCGCCCCGATGCTCACCGACCCGACCCAGATCGATGCGCGCGCCGTCCAGGCCGGGCTGGCGTTGGGTGACCATCCGCTGGACGCCCTGCGCGAACAGCAGGCGCGCGCGGCCGCCGCGCTGGACACCGAGGATCGGACCATCCAGACGATCGCCGGCGGCATGCGGGTGTCGGACTACCTGCCCACCCGCATCTTCGAACTCGGCTTGCACAGCATCGATCTGGCCCGCGCCATCGGTGTACCCGATGCCCTGCCACCCGATGTCGCCGACAGCATCCTCACCCTGTCAGTGGACGTTGCGCGCCGCCGCGGCGAGAGTCAGGCGCTGCTGTGCGCCCTCACCGGGCGGGGCGCCCTTACGCCGGGCTACTCCATCGTCTGAAACCGCTGCGCCACACCCTGTTTCACCAGGTGCTCGATCAGCGGAGCGGCGCCGGCCGCCAGGTGCTGCGACATCGCGGCCCGGGCGCGCTCCTCATCGTGCGCCTTCAGCGCGGCCAGGATCCGCTTGTGGTCGGCCACCGACTTGGCCGGCCAGCCCTCGATGGCCGGAAACACCGATTCCGGTGCGTACCGGGTGATCTGAGACATCAGCTGAGCGAGCTTCGGTGAATCCGCCGCGACGTTGATGGCGCGGTGGAACTCGTGGTTGAGCCGCACCGCGTGCGCGTCATCGGCCGCGTAGGCCGCGACCAGTTCCTCGTGGATCGACGACAGGACCGCCAGCTGGTCGTCGGTGATGTTCACCGCCGCCCGGGCGGCCAGCTCACCGCCGACATAGGCCTGCAGGTTGGAGACGTCGGTGATGTCCCGGTCGGTGAACGGCAGCACCACGAAGCCACGTCGCGGCAACTGGTCCAACAGGCCTTCCCCCCGCAGCTCGAACAACGCTTCCCGGACCGGTGTGACGCTGATGCCCAGCTCGGCAGCCAGCTGATCCAGCCGGATGTACTCACCGGCCGGGTAGGTGCCGTTGAAGATCCGCGTCCGGACGAACCGGGCGACATCCTCGGCCAGCTGTGGGCGCGGCGCGAAATCCGGTGCGCTCATGTCAGATCCGATAGTCGGCCAGTAGCCGCTTGCTGATGATGTTCTTCTGGATCTCGCTGGTGCCCTCGCCGATGAGCAGGAACGGCGCGTCGCGCATCAGCCGCTCGATCTCGTACTCCTTGGAGTACCCGTAGCCGCCGTGGATGCGGAAGCTCTGCTGGGTGACCTCCGCGCAGAACTCACTCGCCAGGTACTTCGCCATGCCGGCGGCGACGTCGTTGCGTTCACCGGAGTCCTTCAGCCGTGCGGCGTTCACCATCATCAGGTGTGCGGCCTCGACTTTGGTGGCCATCTCGGCCAGTTGGAAGGCGATGGCCTGATGCTCGGCGATCGGTTTACCGAAGGTGTTGCGCTGCTGGGCATATCGCACGGCGAGTTCGAACGCGCGGATACCGACACCGCAGGCACGCGCCGACACGTTGACCCGGCCGACCTCGACGCCGTCCATCATCTGGAAGAAGCCCTGCCCGGGCTTGGCGCCCAGGACGTCGTCGGCACTGGCGACGTAACCGTCGAAGATCAGCTCGGTGGTGTCGATGCCTTTGTAGCCGAGCTTGTCGATCTTCCCGGGAATTGTCAGACCCGGTGCGACTTCGCCGAAGCCGGAGGGCTTTTCGATCAGAAACGCGGTCAGATTGCGGTGCGGCTTGTCGGCGCCCTCGTCGGTGCGCACCAGTGCGGCCACCAGGGTCGAGCTGCCGCCATTGGTCAGCCACATCTTCTGGCCGTCGATCGTGTAGGTGCCGTCGCCGTTGTCACGGGCCCTGGTGCGGATGGCGGCGACATCGGAACCCAACTCGGGCTCGGACATCGAGAACGCACCCCGGATCTCGCCGGTCGCCATCCGGGGCAGGAAGCGCTGCTTCTGCTCGTCGGTGCCGTGCTGGCGGATCATGTAGGCCACGATAAAGTGGGTGTTGATCACCCCGGAGATGCTCATCCAGCCGCGTGCGAGTTCCTCGACGCACAGCGCATAGGTGAGCAATGACTCCCCCAGGCCGCCATACTCCTCGGGAATCATCAGCCCGAACAGGCCCATTTCCCGCATCTGGTCGACGATGGCCTGCGGATAGGTGTCGGCGTGCTCGAGTTCCTGGGCGTTGGGGATGATCTCCTTGTCGACGAATTGCCGCACCGTGGAGATGATTTCGCTCTGAACCTCGGTCAGGCCCAGCGTCTGGGCGATACGCGTCATGTCAGCCAACCCTTTCGAACACCGCGGCCAGTCCTTGCCCGCCGCCGATGCACATCGTCTCCAGCCCGTAGCGCGCGTCGCGGCGCACCAGTTCACGGGCCAGGGTGGCCAGCATCCGGCCGCCGGTGGCGCCCACGGGATGGCCGAGCGAAATCCCCGAGCCGTGGACGTTGGTGCGCTCATGGTCGGCGTCGGTGAAGTTCCACGCCCGCATGCAGGCGAGCGCCTGGGCGGCGAACGCCTCGTTGAGTTCGATGAGGTCGATATCCGCCAGCGTCAGACCGGCTTTGGCCAATGCGACGTCGGTGGCCGGCACCGGCCCGATGCCCATCACCTCGGGCCCGACCCCCGCCGAACCCCACGACACCAGCCGCACCAGCGGGGTAAGGCCGAGTTCGGCCGCCTTCTCCGGTGTCGTCACGATGCACATCGACGCGGCGTCGTTCTGACCGCTGGAATTGCCCGCAGTGACGGTGGACTCCGGATCCTGCCTGAGCAGAACGGGTTTGAGCTTGCTCAGCGCCTCGACGGTCGTGTCGGCGCGGGGATGTTCGTCGGTGTCGATCACGTCTTCACCGCGGCGGCTCGTGACGGTGACGGGGATGATCTCCTCGGCCAGGATCCCGTCCTTCTGCGCGGCGACCGCCCGCTGATGCGACGCCACCGCCAGCTCGTCCTGCTCCTGGCGGGAGATCTGATACTCGCGGCGCAGGTTCTCGGCGGTCTCGAGCATGCCGCCGGGCACGGGGTAATGCTTGCCGCCGGCCGTCGTGCGCCCGCGGGCCAGACCGTCGTGCACCTGCACCCCGGTCCGGCTGCCGCCCCAGCGCATGTCGGTCGAGTAGAAGGCAACATTGCTCATGCTCTCCGCACCACCGGCGACCACGAGATCGTTGTCACCCGAGGCGACTTGAAGGCACGCTTGGATGACGGCCTGCAGACCCGAACCGCAGCGCCGGTCCACCTGCATGCCGGGCACCGTGACCGGCAGACCGGCGTCGAGCGCGACGACCCGGCCGATCGCCGGCGCCTCGCTGTTGGGATAGCAGTGCCCGAGGATCACGTCCTCGACGGCGTCCGGCGCCACCCCGGTCCGCTCCAGCAGACCCTTCAGCGCGGCCACGCCGAGATCGACGGCCGTCAGCGAGGCGAACATGCCGCCGTAGCGCCCGATCGGCGTGCGGACCGGTTCGCAGATGACGGCCGTGCGGGTCACAGGTGCCGTCCGCCGGTGACCTCGAGGACCGTTCCGGTCATGTATGACGACAAGTCGGAGGCCAGGAACAGCGCCACCTTGGCAACCTCGGACGGCTCACCCGCGCGACCCAGCGGCACCTCCGCGACCTTCGAGTCCCAAATGCGTTGCGGCATGGCCTCGGTCATCGCGGAGCGGATCAGGCCGGGCTGGATGGCGTTGACCCGAACCCCCAGGTGCGCAAGTTCCTTGGACGCGGCCTTGGTCATACCGACGATGCCAGCCTTGGCCGCCGAGTAGTTGGTCTGCCCGATCATGCCGACCTTGCCGGAGATCGAGGACATGTTGACGATCGCACCGCTCTTCTGTTCGCGCATGATCGACGACGCCTTCTTCAACCCGTTCCAGGTGCCCTTCAGATGCACCTGGATCACCTGGTCGAACTCGTCCTCGGTCATCTTGCGCAGAGTGGCGTCGCGGGTGATGCCGGCGTTGTTGACCATGATGTCGAAGCGGCCGAACTGCTCGATCGCGGAGTCGACCAACGCATCGACGTCCGCATACTTGGTGACGTTGCACTGCACGGCGCGGGCGACGTCGGCGCCGCCGAGTTTGTTGACGGCCTCCTCCGTGGCGTCGAGATTGAGGTCACCGAGTACCACGCGGGCGCCCTCGGCGATGAACTGCTCCGCGATCGCAAAGCCGAGGCCCTGCGCTCCACCGGTGATGACCGCGGTCTGGCCGGCCAGCAACGACATGTGAACTCCTAGTTCCTCGAACGGACCCCCGAATTCGCAACATCATATTTCATATATGATCGCTGGAGCCAGCGCCCCCGACCCAAGGAGCCTGATGACCGGCCCGATGTCCGACGTCAGCGATGACGACTTCCGCGAGATCCTGGCCCAGACGCGCCAGTTCGTCCGGACGGCCGTGGTCCCGAGGGAGGCCGAGATCCTCGCCGAAGACAAGGTGCCCGACGACCTCCGCGACCAGGCCAAGACGATGGGCCTGTTCGGCTATGCGATCCCGCAGGAGTGGGGTGGTCTCGGCCTGAACATCGCCCAGGACGTCGAGCTGGCAATGGAACTGGGCTACACGAGCCTGGCGCTGCGGTCGATGTTCGGCACCAACAACGGCATCGCCGGACAGGTCCTCGTCGGGTTCGGCACCGACGAGCAGAAGGCCCGCTGGCTGGAGAAGATCGCCTCCGGCGAGGTGGTCGCGTCGTTCGCACTGACCGAACCGGGCGCCGGGTCGAACCCGTCGGGCTTGAAGACGAAAGCCGTTCGGGATGGCGACAGCTGGGTGATCAACGGCAGCAAGCAGTACATCACCAACGCCCCGGTGGCGAACCTGTTCATCGTGTTCGCCCGCACCCGGCCGGCCGACGCCAACGGTGCCGGGATCGCCGTGTTCCTGGTCCCGGCCGACACCCCCGGCGTCGAGATCGGCGTCAAGGACGCCAAGATGGGCCAGGAGGGTGCCTGGACTTCGGATGTGAATTTCACCGATGTGCGGGTCGGCGACGACACCCTGATCGGCGGCAGTGAGGACATCGGGTACCGGGCGGCGATGACCTCGTTGGCCCGCGGCCGTATTCACATCGCCGCACTGGCCGTCGGCTCCGCCCAACGGGCGCTCGACGAGTCGGTCGCCTACGCGGCAACGGCGACGCAGGGCGGCACACCGATCGGCAATTTCCAACTGGTGCAGGCGATGCTGGCCGATCAGCAGACCGGGGTGATGGCCGGGCGCGCGTTGGTGCGCGACGCCGCTCGCAAGTGGGTGGACGACGAAGACCGCAGGATCGCGCCGTCGGTCGCCAAGCTGTTCTGCACCGAAATGGCAGGCAATGTCGCCGATCTCGCGGTTCAGGTGCACGGCGGCGCCGGGTACATGCGCGGTGTGCCGGTCGAGCGGATCTATCGCGAGGTCCGGCTGTTACGCCTGTACGAAGGCACGAGTGAGATTCAGCGCCTCATCGTGGGCGGCGGGCTAGTCAAGGAAGCGCAGCGCAAGGCATGACAGGAAAGCTCAGCGGCAAGGTCGCATTCATCACCGGAGCCGCCCGCGGGCAGGGCCGCGCACACGCGGTGAAGATGGCCGGCGAAGGTGCCGACATCATCGCCGTCGACATCGCAGGCAAGTTGCCGCAATGCGTTCCCTACAACCCGGCGTCGCCGGAGGATCTGGCCGAAACCGTGCGCTTGGTCGAGGCGACAGGCCGACGGATCGTGTCCACGATCGTCGACACCCGCGACTTCGAGGGTCTCAAGGAGGCGGTGCAGGACGGCGTGGCCACGCTGGGTCGTCTCGATATCATCGTGGCGAACGCGGGCATCACCTCACCGGCTGCGTGGGATCAGATCACGCCCGAGGCATTCCGGGATGTCATGGACGTCAACGTAACCGGGACGTGGAACACCGTGATGGCCGGTGCGCCGATCATGGTCGAGGCCGGCCGCGGTGGGTCGGTGATCCTGATCAGCTCGGCGGCCGGGATCAAGCTGCAACCGTTCATGGTGCACTACACCGCGAGCAAGCACGCGGTCACCGGGATGGCCAGGGCGTTCGCTGCGGAGCTCGGCAAGCACAACATCCGGGTGAACAGCGTGCACCCCGGGCCGGTGAACACCGACATGGGTACCGGTGACATGGTGGCCGAACTGGGTAAGGCGATGGAGACCAACCCGGCGCTGCAGAACATGATGCTGCCGTTCCTGCCGATCTACATCGCCGAGCCGGAGGACATCGCCGACACCGTGTGCTTCCTGGCCAGCGATGACGCGAAACTGATTACAGCTGAGGCGATTTCAGTCGATCAGGGCTCGACGAAGTACTGAACGTGCGGGCCAGGAAGGCGACCTGGTCGGCGGCGGCCCGCTCGAACCAGTCGTGGCCCGGCCAGACGTCGAAGTGGTCACACGGGTAGTGGTGCACCACTGCCCTGCCCAGCACCGCCGTCTTGACCACCGACTCGGCCGGCACGTAACGATCGAAGTCGGCGATCTGGACCAGTAGCGCGCACCGTAACCGCTTGGCGGCGTCCGCCGTGCGGATCGAGGCTATCTGCAGGCCGACCGCGGAGTCGACCTCGTTGCGCCAGGTCGGTCCGGCCATCGCCGTGTAGCTCTCGTAGGCGCCGTCCAGCGCCAGTGCTCCGGGCTCACCGGGACGGGCGACCAGCGGCATCAGCGTCGGGTTGCCACCGCGGGCCACGTCGACACGGCTCTTGAGCCCCACCAAGGTCCACTTCAGCGCCTGCCCGACATCCCGGTGCTCGACGGCCGCGCGACTCACGGCCACCCCGCTGGTCAGTGGCGTCATCGCAATGACACCGGCGACGTCGGGATGGTCAGCGGCCACCCGGATGACATGGCCACCGGACATCGACGATCCCCACAGCACAATGCGATTTGGGTCGACACCGGGAAGCCGTTTCGCCGCCGCCATCGCGGCCTCAAAGTCGGCGATCTGACCGGCGACCGAAACCGTCTGCCGCGGCGAGCCTTCCGATGCGCCGAAGCCGCGGTAGTCGAAGGCCAGCACGTCGACCCCGGCCGCGCTGATCCGCTCGGCGAACGGTTCCAGGCCGGAGTCCTTGGTGCCGCCGAAGCCGTGGCCCATCACCACCACCGGACGGCCGGCGGCCCCGGCGAAGGCGTCTCCCTCACCGGGGAAATGCCATGCGCTGCAACGCACTCCGCCGGAATCGAACGCGATGTCGATGCGGCTCATACGGCGACCCGCCTGCGACGCAGTTCGGCCCGCTTCATGCCGGCAGGCAGCTCGCGGGTGCGGATGTCGTGGTCATAGTGGAAGTAGTCGACCTGCTGGGTGTGCCGCGGTCGATCGGTGCAGTGCCCGACGTAGAGCTGCTGGTCGGCGTCGATGACCCGCTCCATCTCAGCGGTCGGTGGCAGCGCGTAGCGGCCGACAGCATAGGCGGCGAGTAACTTCGCCTGGCACTCGATAAACGGGAACAGCGTCGGCACCGCCTGTGCGAAGCCGATGAACACCAGATTGTCCATGCCCGGGGAGAACATTCGTTTGTACAGCCGGATGGCGTTGTCCGGTGCGTTGATGAACTCGGGGTCGAAGAACGGGAACGTGATGTTGTACCCGGTCGCGTAGACGATCGCGTCGAATTCGTCGCTGGTGCCGTCGTCGAAGTGAACGGTACGGCCATCGAGGCGACTCACGTTCGGCTTGGGAATGACGTCACCCGAGCCCAGCCGCAGCGGAAGCTCCACCGACTGGGTCGGATGCGCTTCGAACAGCTTGTGATTGGGCGCCGGCAGCCCGTACAGCTGCGGATTGATGCCCATCGCGGGCGCCAACAGCTGAACCGCCTTGCGTTGCCACGACAACGGGATGTACGGCGACGTCTGCCACACACTGTCACCGGGGCGGCCGGCGATGTACTTGGGCACGATCCAGGCGCTCGAGCGCGTCGACAGGGTCACCGTGTTCTGCAGGGTGCGCGACGACAGCTCGACGGTGATGTCGGCTGCGCTGTTGCCGATACCGACCACCAGGATCCGCTTGCCCGTGAGGTTCAGCGGGGTCTGGGGATCGATGTAGTGATGGGAATGGATTGTCTCGCCGGTGAATTCACCCGGGAAGTCCGGGTAGCGGGCATCCCAGTGGTGGCCATTGCCGACAACCAGCAGATCGAATTCGCGGGTGGACCCGTTCTGGTCGGTGATGTCCCAGTTTCCATCCGCGTTCAGCGCGGCGTGCTGGACGCCGTTGTTGAACTCGATGTTCTCCAACAGCCCGAAGGTCTCCGCATAGGAGTCCAGGTAGGCCTTGATGTCACTGTGGTGCGGGAACGAGGGGAAATGGTCCGGGATCGGAAAGTCCTTGAAGGACAACCGTTGTTTGGAGGTGTCGATATGCAGCGAACGGTAGGCGCTGCTCAACCCGTTCGGGTTCGCGAAAGCCCAGTTGCCACCGATGCGGTCGGACAACTCGAAGGTGGTGTAGGGCACGCCGTAGTCCTTGAGCATCTTGCCCGATGTCAGCCCGCTGATGCCCGCGCCGATGATGGCGGTGCGCGGCAGGGATTGGCCCACGTGTGCTCCTAGCTCGTGATCAACTCGAGGGTGCCGAGATCGCGGATGGCCGCACATCCCCGGCGCAGCATGGCGGCCATCATGTCGTCGCCGCGTTCGGTCTCCACCGCGAACGCGCAGCCCAGGGCGGAGATCAGCGGCACCTGAACCATTCCCAGCACATAGTCGTGCCAGCAGGCCGCGTCGTCGTAGTCGTTCACGCCGGTATCGAGCAGGGCCCGATGGTATTCCGCGACCAGGTCCCTCTCCGCCTCGGCCCGCAACGCGGGTTCCAGGCTGGTGCCGGTGAAGTAGGCCAGGTCGCGCCCCGCCAAGCCAACCCCGAGGGTCTGCCAGTCGACCACGCTGACCCGATCGCCATCGAAGAGCAGATTGTCCAGTCGGTAGTCACCGTGCAGCAGGGCGAACCGAGGCGGCGCATTCAGTAGCCACGGTGTCACCAGATCCATTGCCGCCACCAGTGTTTCGGCATCCTCGGCGCCGAGCCGGGTCCCGAGCTTCTCGATCGTGATACCCGCGGCCATCTTCGAGATGTCACCGAGACCGCGGATCGCGTCTTCGCCGACGACCGACATCGCCAGGCCGGGGAAGGTCTGCCACCGCTCGTCACACCAGGTCGGTCCGTGCAGGCCGGCCAGGGCGCGCACCGCCAAGCGCGCCTCAGGCAGGTCACAACCCGCGATCTGATCGCCCTGGACGGCCGGCGCCTGGTCGGCGAGCAGCAGCGCGTAACTGGCGCCCTCGTCGGCGATTTCGACGTGGTAGCACTGCGGGATCGGGATCGTCACCAGCTCGGCGACGGACTGATAGAACGCGCACTCGCTGCGATAGCCCAGCGTCACCCGGTCCCGCACCGCGTCGTCGCCGGCGGGCAGTTTGAGGATGAAGCTGCCCGGCAGGTTGTCAGGGTTGCCCGCATAAGTGGCGGCGACCCGGAAGGTGGCGCCGGTCTGGCCGGTGCCCACCGGCGTCACCTCGACGCTCTCGACCTCCACCGGCGCACCGGCGGCGCTGAGGACACCGGCCAGCCACGTGCCGGTGACGTCCGAGGGATAGCGAGGGATCGCGGTGGCGGCGCTCATGCTGTCGGTTGCCTTCTGTCGGAGCGTTGTCGGTCGACGAACCGCACAGCCATCCGGTTGAGCAAGCCGGGCGCCAGACGCGCGAAAAGCCATGCCGCGCGGGCCTGACGAGGTGCGACCAGGAGGGCCTTGTTGCGTTCGATGGCCCGCAGCGTATCGGCGGCCAACCGGTCGGGGCTATAGAAAGTCTCATTGCGCTGGCCCATTTGATAGAACTCGCGGCCGTTGAAGTCGCCCAGCCAGCCCTTGTCCAGGATTGGGGTGTCCACCGCGGTGGGACAGATGGCCAGCACGCCGACGCCATGGCCAAGGGCCTCGGTGCGCAACGCCAGCGACAGACCGACGACCGCGTGCTTGGTCATGACATAGCTGGTGATCCGGCCGGCGGCCGCGAGACCGGCCATCGATGCGGTGTTGACGATGTGGCCGCTGCCCTGCCGAACCATGTGCGGGTAGGCGGCGTGCACGCCGTGTACGACCCCGCGGATGTTCACGTCGATGATGCTGTTCCACTGATCGAGGGTGAGGAGTTCGGTGTCACCGCCCCAGGTGATCCCGGCGTTGTTGAACAACAGATCGATGCGGCCGGCCCGCTCCACGACGCCGTCGACGGCGTGCTGGACGGCGGTGGCGTCGGTGACGTCGAGTTGCAGCGCACTACCCCGCATGCCCAGCGAGTCTGCGGTGCGCTCGGCGGCCGCGCCGTCGATGTCGGTGCACAACACGTCGGCCCCGGCGTCGCCCAGCGCCCGGCACAGCGCCGCACCGATTCCCGAACCCGCCCCGGTGACGAGGGCGTGCCGTCCTGCGAACCGTGTCACGCCGAGGCCATCCGGTCGACGTGGGCGAGCACGTCGGGATAACGCTTGAGGTGCGCGCCGCCGTTGAGGTCGAGGACCTCGCCGGTGAGCCAGGATGCTTCGTCGGAACAGAGGAACAGCACCGCCTCGGCGACGTCCTCGGGCACGCCGACCCGGCCGAGGGGGGTGTTCTCGATGTAGTCCTCGAGGACACCGTCGGCCATGGTGACCAGTTCGGTCAGCGGGGTGTGGACGAAGCCGGGCGAGACGGCGTTGACCCGGATGCCACGCGGGCCGAGCTCGAGTGCGGCGACCTGGGTCAGCATGGCCAGCCCCGCCTTCGCCGAGCAGTAGGCACTCATGCCGGGTGCGGCGAGGCGGGCGTTGAGCGAGGTGATCGACACCAACGATCCGCCCTCGCGCAGATGGCGCCCGGCGTGCTTCATCACGATGAATCCGCCGGTGAGGCAGCAGTCGACGATCGCCCGGAAGTCCTCGACCGCAAGCTCGGTGATGCGGCCGAAGCCGCCGAAGCCGGCGGTGTTCACCACGATGTCGACGTCTCCGACGGCGTCGAACAGTGCTGCGACACTGGCTTCGTCGGTGACGTCCACGCCTGCGGCGTCGTGCGGTGCACCCAAGTCGGCGGCCCGCTCGGCGGCACCGTCGGCGTTGCGGTCGGCGACGGTGACCTGCCGTCCACGGGCGGCCAATCCCTGTGCCACTGCCCAGCCGATCCCCGACGCGCCACCGATGACAACGGCTCGTTGCGCTGCACTTTCTGACATCCGACCTCCAGCGATCCGACACTGAACAGATCTAACGAGATGTCTACTGTAAGGCATACGGCATGGAAAGCGATACGGCGCTAAAGGGGAGTTGTTGCAAGAGCAGCCCAACGAGGGCCCGAGACGGAACTGAAGTGGCCAGGGCCGGGATCGAACCGGCGACCTTCCGCTTTTCAGGCGGACGCTCGTACCAACTGAGCTACCTGGCCGGAAGGCACTGTGGAGAAAACCCGAGTGCCTCACCACATACGTGGCGACCCTGACGGGACTCGAACCCGCGACCTCCGCCGTGACAGGGCGGCGCGCTAACCAACTGCGCCACAGGGCCTTACTTGTACTGCTTCGCTCCGACGATACCGTCGTCACGCGTACCCCCAACGGGATTCGAACCCGTGCTACCGCCGTGAAAGGGCGGCGTCCTAGGCCACTAGACGATGGGGGCCAGAACCGAATCACTTCGGGGTACTCACAACGAGTGCACGTTAGAGCGTCGTTAGCTTAGGGCACCGCGGGCCCAATCCCAAAACCGAGCAACCGTGCCGGAGGCAGTATTGTGTGCGACGCGCCCCTATAGCTCAGTCGGTAGAGCTACGGACTTTTAATCCGCAGGTCCCAGGTTCGAGCCCTGGTGGGGGCACGACGGGGGGATCGACGGTCGGCGAGAGCTGACCTTTTCGTCAGATCGCCCCTCGCAATCGGGGGGTGACTTATCGTGAACGACATGAGTAATTCGACGCCGCAGCCTGCGGACAGCGCTGGACACGGTCCGCGCCCCGGCGTCGACCGGCAGACCGGCAGGCACGTGATCGCCCGCCTTGCCGGACCCGACAACGACCAGACGGTGCGAGCCGTCGTCGATCTTCTTTCCGGTGAGCAGAGTGCCGTCGATGCGATCGTCGAAGACGCCGTGTCCGACCCCGACCGGCTGGAGGCGTTGAAACGTCTCGGCAACCATGACGACACCCGCAACACGACGCTGGACCGGGTGGCGGTCCTGACCGCCGAAGCGCTGGGCACACCCATGGCGGCGGTGTCCATCGTCTACCCCGACCGCCAGGTGCTGGCGGGAACCAACGCAAGTGACGACGAGCTGCCACGCGTACGTCCGATCGACATGTCGATCTGCAAGTTCACCGTCGCCAGTCGCGAACCGCTGGTGGTCGACGACACCCGCGCGCACCCTCTGCTGGCCGATCATCCAGCGGTCCGCGAAGGGGTGCTGGCCTACGCCGGAATTCCGTTGATCGACAGCAACGGTCATGTGGCTGGGACGTTGTGCACCTGGGACACTCGCCCGCGGCACTGGACCAGCGGCCAGATACAGATCCTCAACGATCTCGCTGCCGTCGCGCGTCAGCGGCTGCTCGCCGAGCCGGGCGACAAGTGATCTTTGCCAAAGTTCGCCACACGGGGGGATATATGACTCGACGGGAAGTGACATCGGGTAGCGTCCCGCCTGTGGTTCGGTGGGTGAAGTGAGCGGTCATGGCGATACGAACTCTTCACGTCGAGAATCCGCCGGCCCCGCCGGCTCCTAGCGGAACGCCGGCCAAGCGCAAGAAAACCTTTGCCGAGGCGATCCGCAGCGACCCGCTGAGCACCATCGTCACCGTCTCCATCGACGTCCTGTCGGTGTCGGTGGCGGCCGCTCTCGGCACGTGGTGGGCAAAGTCCACCCACGAGTACCCCCCGAATCAATACTGGGTGTTCCTGTACGTGCCGGTCGTCATCGCGATGCTCGGCGCGCGCGGGGTGTACCGGCGGCGCTTGAACCGCGAATTCCTCGACGAGATCGGGCCCATCGAAGCCACTGTCGCCATCTCGACGATGTTCCTGCTCGGCGCGATGCTGATCGGCAACGACACTGGGCGTCCCGGTGCGACCGTGGTGAAGATCTGGATCTGCGCCGCGGTGCTCATGCCGTTCGGCCGTCTGGTTCGAGTGATCATTCAGCGCAGCCTGCGCCGACACCACCATCTGGTGGCGCCGACCCTCATCGTCGGCAACGGTCGCGTCGCCGGGCACATCATCAACCGCCTCGAGGAGTTCCCGGAGTACGGCCTCGGACCGGTCGGCATCATCGATGCCGAGCCGTGGTTCGGTCAGCCTGGTGACCCACGCCCGGACATCCCGTGGTTGGGCACGCCGGACGATATCGACAAGGCCATCCGGGAGACGGGCGCCCAGAACGTCGTCATCGCGTTCTCGCGCACCCAGGACCAGGTGCTCACCCACGTGGTCCGCACCGCGCACCAGAACGGATTGCGGGTCTGGGTGGTACCGCGCATGTTCGACACGATCGGTGAGCGCGCCCGCATCGAGCACGTCGGTGGCACCCCACTGCTGGCGCTGCCCCACACCAATCCGCGCGGTTGGCAGTTCACCGTCAAGCACATCTTCGACCGGGTGGTGTCTTTCCTTCTGCTGCTGATGATCTCGCCGGTGTTCCTCACCCTGGTGCTCCTCGTGAAGCTGAGCTCCCCCGGGCCGATCTTCTTCCGCCAGCCGCGCGTGGGCCGCGACGGCCGCGTCTTCGACTGCTTGAAGTTCCGGACGATGCGCGCACCGGATGCCGCCGATGCTGCGTTCACGCTCAAGACCGGTGCCGCCCCCGGCGGCGTGGAGGGCGTCGACCGTCGGACCAAGATCGGCAAAATCCTGCGCGCCACATCGCTCGACGAACTGCCGCAGTTCCTCAATGTGCTCAAGGGCGAAATGAGCCTGGTGGGTCCGCGACCCGAACGACCGGAGTTCGTCGAGTTGTTCGAGGCACAGATCCAGCGCTACGGCGAGCGTCACCGCGTCCGAGCCGGTGTCACGGGGTGGGCGCAGGTGCACGGGCTACGTGGGCAGACGTCGATCGCCGACCGTGCGGAATGGGACAACTACTACATCGAGAACTTCTCGATCGCCCTCGACCTCAAGATCCTGGCGCTGACGATCCCGGCTGTCCTGCGGCGCGCGGAGTAAAGCTTCGATAACAATCGCGGTTAGCTGGTGTGTGAAAAATACCCGGAGTGGGTACAGGCCAGTTAACGCATCGGGGAGCGGTGCAGTCCTGTTTCACGCGCGCCTCAGGAGTTAACATGAGTCACCCCCTCCTCACATCGACCGATGTGATCCGCCATGCGATCGCCGATCAGGTCCGGCGTCTGGGCGGCACCGACGAGAACATCGAAGATATTGCCTTCGCCGCCTCCTATGCCGTCATGTGCTGGGGTTTGACTGCGTCCGAAAGCAATTGACGTCTCTGTCAGTTCTGCGTACGACCCCGTCACAACGACAACAATCGCCCTCATCTGGATCCCGCTACCGGCCTTCGAGGCCGGCGCCAGCTAGTCCGTCGGCCGTGCGCCGTTCATGTCGACCACCGGCACTTGCGCCAAACCAGCAACACATTCGATTCGCAAAAATTGCGCTGGCAAGCATTGGGCAGTTTCAGCCCGACGTTGCTGAGCCGGATGACCGAGAGTTTCAGTTCTGAAATCGTCGTTGAACTACGTCGACGCCACGTTTTTCGCCGGGCAGGCGTCGCCCAGGTAGTGGATTCCCTTGTCGCGCTCCCCCACCGGCGGCAGATTCCGAGCCGGAGTGTGGATCAGCGGGGCGTCGACGGGAATCCGCCCGGTCGCGCGGTCCCACCCGGCACGTGCACGCGGATGCATCCGCCGGCGCTTGGGCAGCGCCTTGAACGCCAGATTCACCATTCGGCCGAACAACCAGTGCAGCCGCTCGTCACGCTTGGACCACGTGTAGCCCATGAGGTCACGGACCGGCTGATCGTAGAGACCGACCGTGACCCACACTGCGAACGGCCCTAGCACCTTGAGATACGCCGACCACATAAAGTTCGGAATCCATTGCAGCGAAGGATGTTTCGGCATCGTGGAGAGGTCGAGCACCTCGCGGGTGGCCCAGTTGTTCTCTAACACGTTGCGGCACATGTGGTCCCAGTAGACCTGAAACTCCTCCCAGCTGGCAGGCACCGGCCGCATGCTCATGCCGTACATCCGGTACCACGTGACGTGCTCGTCGAACAGCTGGCGCTTCTGGTCCTCGGTCAGGCCGTCGCCGAAGTGCTCGGCGGTCAGGATGGTGCCCATGAAGAACGTCGAGTGGGCCCAATAGAAGACGTCGGGATTCAAGGCGCTGTAGCGACGGCCTTGGGAGTCAACACCTTTGATCGGGATGTGATAGTCGCGGACCTCGGCGCCCGTCATCGGCGCCCGTTCGCCGTCGAACACCACCCCACCGATCGGGTAGAGCGAGCGCAGCAGGCGCGGCATGCGCTCCATGAAAAAGATCGAGTGCTCCTCGACCGCGGCGCCGAGCTGAGGATGCATGTTCTGCATCGAGCCGGCCCACGGTCCCTGCAGCAGTCCGCGCCAGTCGCCGAAGTATTTCCACGTCAAGGAATCCGGCCCGAGCACTGCGGGCGGCCCGTCATAACCTCCGCCGGTCACCGGGCAGCCAGCTGCCACCTGCGTGCCTTCGCTGGTGACAGGGCACGTTTCGGACGTATCTTGACTCAACTGGTGACCTTTCCGAGGAAACCGTGGCATTTTGACTACATGCGTTGTCACCAAGAGCTTAGGAGCGATGTGACGTCGGGTCAACGACGGGGCCGCTGGTCCGGGGTTCCGCTGCCGGACAGACAGGCGCTGCGTCGCGACGAGCTGATCGCGGCCGGTGTCACGCTGCTGGGAAGCCCGGGTGGTCCCGCGGTGACGGTGCGGGCGGTCTGTCGCCACGCCGGACTCACCGAGCGGTACTTCTATGAGAGTTTTCCCGACCGTGACGAATTCGTCCGGGCCGTCTATGACGATGTCTGCAATCGCGCGATGAGCGCACTGAGATCCGCCGGCACCCCACGCGAGGCGGTCGAACAATTCGTGGCGCTGATGGTCGACGACCCGGTGCGGGGGCGCGTGCTGCTGCTGGCGCCGCAGGTCGAAGCCGTACTGATCCACTCGGGCGCCGAGTGGATGCCGAGCTTCATCGAGCTGCTGCAGAGCAAGCTCACTGCGATCAGTGACCCAGTGCTTCAGAAAATGATGGCCACTGGGCTGATCGGCGCCCTGACGGCACTGTTCACCGCCTACCTTGACGGTCGCCTGGCGGCGTCCCGGGAGCAGTTCATCGACTATTGCGTCGACCTACTGCTTGCCCGTGCGGCGAGTTATCCGCCCGCGACCTGACCAGCCTCGCCGGGCACGTTGCCGGTCTGCTCGAGCTCGGTCGACTCGCTCTGCTGGGCCTCGGCCTGCGCCTGGGCCAGCTTCTCCTCATAGTCGGCGCGGGCGGCACGGCCCTCCGGGCTGCCCAACGAGTTACCCGGCACGCCGGCCGTTGCAAAGGTGTTGTTGCAGTTCAGGTACAGCAGGACCCGGTTGCCGGGGTTGGTGCCGCTGGAGTCGAGGAAGTCGGCGCTGCGGGAGCCGGTGACCATGCACTGGTCCGTCGGCAGGAAGCTGCCGACCCGAGTCGCGATGGTCGCCGACTGACCGGCGTCGCTGATCGCCTGCGATGCGTCGGCATAGGTCTGGCCCGCGTACTCGTTGATCGCGGAGGCGACGCCGGTGCCGAACACCGCAACCGATGCCGCCGCCGCAACGGCAGCGCCAACACCGCGGACCAAGAACTTCTTCATCGCGACCTCCGGGTATGTGCGTTACCTGTGCGTTTGCGTACCAGTTGCTGGTAGTGCAATGCGCAAATAGTACGCCGGGGCGCACAAGTGTGCAGTGCGCTCGAACAGAGGCGGACCGGCAGGTAACGACATGCCGACGGGGAGGAACTTGAATGTCACCGGGATACACAGATATATTGAGTGCAACCACGAGGAACAGATAACTGGAGGGCTCATGTCGAAGGACCTGACCGACCTGGATCTCCTGCATGAACTGGAACCGGTAGCGGAAAAGCTCATCAACCGCCACATCTCGATGATGAAAGACTGGAACCCGCACGACTACATCCCGTGGTCGGACGGCAAGAACTATTACGCCCTCGGCGGCCAGGATTGGCATCCCGATCAGGCGAAGCTCTCCGAAGTCGCCCGCACGGCCCTCATCCAGAACCTCCTGACCGAGGACAACCTGCCCGCGTACCACCGGGAGATCGCGATGAACTTCTCGATGGACGGTCCGTGGGGCTACTGGGTCAACCGGTGGACCGCCGAGGAGAACCGCCACGGCATCTCCATCCGCGACTACCTGGTCGTCACCCGTAACTGCGACCCCGTGGAGCTCGAAGAGCTGCGCGTCGAGCAGATGACCCGCGGCTTCTCCCCCGGCCAGAACCAGCAGGGTGACCTGTTCGCCGAGAGCCTGTTCGACTCCGTCATGTACGTCAGCTTCCAGGAGCTGGCCACCCGGGTGTCGCACCGCAACACCGGCAAGGCGTGCAACGATCCGGTCGCCGATCAGCTGCTGGCTCGGATCTCCAACGACGAGAACCTGCACATGATCTTCTACCGCGACGTCAGCGAGGCCGGCTTCGACGTGGCGCCGAACCAGGCGATGAAGTCGCTGCACCGCGTGCTGAAGAACTTTAAAATGCCCGGATACACCGTGCCGGACTTCCGGCGCAAGGCGGTCATCATCGCGATGGGCGGCGTCTACGACCCGCGCATCCACCTCGATGACGTCGTGATGCCGGTGCTGAAGAAGTGGCGCATCTTCGAGCGCGAGGACTTCACCGGCGAAGCCGCCGAGATGCGCGACGACCTGGCCTTGCTGATCAAAGAACTCGAGGAAACCTGCGACAAGTTCGAGGAGGCGAAGATGCGCAAGCTGGAGCGCGACGCGCGCCTCGCCGAGAAGCGCAGCGCCAAAGCACTGACAGGGGCGGCGTCATAGTCGACATCGCACCAGCCGCCACCGGGCTGCGGATCGGGCCCTTCGCCCTCCGCAGCCCGGTTGTGTTGGCGCCCATGGCCGGCGTCACCAACGTCGCCTTCCGCACCCTGTGCCGCGAACTCGAGGAAGAACGGGTCGGCACCGTGAGTGGGCTGTACGTGTGCGAGATGGTCACGGCGCGCGCCCTCGTCGAGCGTCATCCGGTCACCATGCACATGACGACGTTCGCGCCTGCGGAGTCGCCACGCTCGCTGCAGCTTTACACCGTGGATCCGGCGACCACGTATGAGGCCGCCCGGATGATCGTCACCGAGAACCTCGCCGACCACATCGACATGAACTTCGGCTGCCCGGTGCCCAAGGTCACCCGCCGCGGAGGTGGGGCCGCCCTGCCCTACAAACGCCGCCTCTTCGGCCAGATCGTCGCCGCCGCCGTGCGCGCCACCGAGGGCACGTCGGTACCCGTGACGGTGAAATTCCGGATCGGGATCGACGACGAGCACCGCACCCACCTGGACGCCGGGCGGATCGCCGAGCAGGAAGGCGCCGCCGCGGTGGCGCTGCACGCGAGGACCGCCGCCCAGCGCTACTCCGGCACCGCGGACTGGGACGAGATCGGCCGCCTCAAAGAAGCGGTCACCACGATCCCGGTGCTCGGCAACGGCGACATCTTCGAGGCCAACGACGCCCTGGCGATGATGGCGTCGACCGGGTGTGACGGAGTCGTCATCGGCCGCGGCTGCCTGGGCCGGCCCTGGCTGTTCGCCGAGCTGTCGGCGGCGTTCACCGGCTCGCCCACCCCGACCCCGCCGACCCTCGGCGAAGTCGCCGACATCGTCCGCAGGCATGGCCGGCTGCTGGCCGACCACTTCGGCGAGGACAAAGGCATGCGGGACATCCGCAAGCACGTGGCCTGGTACCTGCACGGCTTCCCCGCGGGCGCCGATATCAGGCGAGCATTGGCGCTGGTCAAGACGCTGGCCGAGTTGGACAACTTGCTCGACAAGCTCGACCGGGACGTCCCGTTCCCCGACGCCGCGACCGGACCGCGCGGACGGCAGGGGTCGGCCTCTTCCGTCACCCTGCCGGAAGGATGGCTCGACGACCCCGACGATTGCACGGTGCCGGCGGGAGCCGACGTCATGCACTCCGGAGGCTGAACCGAGACGGTCTCGACATCTCTGCGAGCTAGCGATGTCACGGCTTGTCTCAGTACGATGGTGATCTTGTTGTGGGTCGCTGGAGTGGCGGACACCCGCCGACTGCTGCTACAAGACATAGGACAGTTGAGAGGGCCGCGCAGCGTTGCCGGCCGAGGTGTGCCAGACAATCGCACCAACATTTGCAAGCGCAGAGACGCGCATGACCACAAGTCGGAGGCGACTGGAACATGAGTGATGGCGGCAACGCCACGCCTGGCCAGCACCGCGCCCCCGACGAGGGCGAGCGGGTAACCCGCACGCCCCGCGCTGCGGCCGGTGCCGCGCCGTGGGAACGCATCCCGGCGGCTGCCCCGCCGAGCGGGAACCACACCACGGGCGTCACCGTCGCCGACCTGATCGCCAAGGTGTCCGGCTCCCGGCCCCCGGTCGAGCCCACCCGGCACCGCGTCGAGGACGACGGTGACGACGCCACCGACCTCTTCGTCACCGACCTCACCGAACCAATCCCGGTTGTCACCGCCGCCTACGCCGACGAGGTACCCGACCTCGAGGCGATCAGCCAGGCCCGCGGTCCGCTGGCCGTCGAGCCTGACCCGGCAGTCCTGGCGCCGACCCCTTTAGAGAAAAAGAAGAAGCCCAAGTCGCGCCGCAAGCCCGTGCTGCTGGCCGGGCGATCCGCGGCGGCGATCTTCGCGGTGTCGGCGCTGGCCCTGACCGGCGGCGCCTGGCAGTGGCAATCCACCAAGAACGATCTGCTGCGCAACGTCGCGGCGCTGGACACCAACTCGCGCGACATCATCGACCCGAACGCCCAGTTCGGCGACGAGAACTTCCTGATCGTCGGCGTCGACAGCCGCACCGGCGCCAACGGTGAGATGGGCGCCGGAACCACCGAGGATGCCGGCGGCGCCCGCTCGGACACCGTGATGCTGGTCAACGTCCCCGCCGACCGCAAGCGCGTGGTCGTGGTGTCCTTTCCCCGCGACCTGGCCATCACCCCGGCCTACTGCCAGGCGTGGGATCCCGACACCGGCAAGTACGGACCGGTCGCCGACAAAACCACCGGCGAGATGAGCGACGACTACCGGTACACCGAGACGAAGCTGAACTCCGCGTACTCCTATGGCGGACCGAAGTGCCTGGTCAAGGTCATCCAGAAGATGTCGGGGTTGTCGATCAACCGCTTCATGGCCGTCGACTTCGCCGGCTTCTCCAAGATGGTCGACGCGGTCGGCGGCGTCGAAGTGTGCAGCACCACCCCACTGAAGGATTACGAGCTGGGCACCGTGCTGGAAAAAGCGGGGCGCCAGACGCTCGACGGGCACACCGCGCTGAATTACGTACGCGCCCGCCAGGTCACCACCGAGGTCAACGGCGACTACGGCCGGATCAAGCGCCAGCAGCTGTTTTTGTCCTCGCTGCTGCGCTCGATCATCTCCAAGGACACCCTCTTCAGCCTCAACAAGCTGAACAACGTGGTCAACGAGTTCATCGACGACACCTACGTCGACAACGTCAGGACCAAGGACCTGGTCGACCTCGGCCAGTCGCTCCAGGGCGTCAACGCGGGCCGCATCACCTTCGTCACCGTGCCCACCACGGGCATCACCGACAGCGACGGTAACGAGCAACCCCGCACCCAGGACATCCGCGCGCTGTTTGATGCGATCATCAACGACGATCCGCTGCCCGGCGAGAACGACACCAATGCCACGCTGAGCCCGACGACGGCGTCGCAGAACGCACTTCAGGCCGCCAAGCCCAGCCCGGTCGAGCAGCAGGCCGAAACCACACAGACCGAATTGGTCAACGCGGTGACCACCGACCCGAACGACATCACCGTGCAGGTGTCGAATGCCACCGGCCAGGACGGGCTGGGCTCCACCGCCGCCACCGCCCTCAAGCAACACGGCTTCCACGTGCTGACCCCGGACGATTACACGGGCAGTGTGACCGCGACGACCGTGATGTTCTCGGCGGGCAACGAGCAGGCCGCCGCCACCGTCGCCGCTGCGTTCCCCGCCGCCCAGATGGAGCGGGTGTCCGGCCTCGGTGAAAACGTGCAGGTGGTCCTCGGACCCGACTTCAGCAGCGTGGCCGCCCCGCCGCCGAGCGGATCCGCGGTCAGCGTGCACGTCAGCCACACCTCGAAGAGCACGCCCACCGAGCTGCCCGAGGACCTCACCGTCACCAACGCGGCGGACGTCACCTGCGAATAAGCCGGGTCAGCGGCGCACGCGTGTGCGTTCATTCACCGGTCGTTCATCCTGCCTCGGCATACTTGGTGCACTTGCAGAAAGTAGGGTGGACGCCATGCGTACCGCATACCACGAGCAGCTCGATGCTCTGACCAACCAGCTGGCCGAGATGTGTCGGATGGCCGGACTCGCGATGGAACGAGCGACGCAGTCGCTGCTCCAGGCCGATCTGGTGCTGGCCGAACAGGTCATCACCGACCACGAACAGATCTCCGCCGCCAGTGCGCGCGCAGAGGAAGCAGCCTTCGTACTGCTCGCCCTGCAGGCGCCGGTCGCCGGTGATCTTCGCGCGATCGTCAGCTCAATTCAGATCGTTGCCGACGTCGACCGGATGGGCGCACTGGCACTACACGTCGCCAAGATCGCCCGCCGCCGGCATCCCCAGCACACCCTGCCGGAGGAAGTCAACGGTTACTTCGCTGAAATGGGCCGTGTCGCAGTCGATTTGGGCAACAGCGCCCGCGAGGTGCTGCTGTCCCGCGATCCGGAGAAAGCGCGCCGCATCCGCGAGGAAGACGACGCGATGGACGACCTGCACCGGCATCTGTTCACCGTGCTGATGGATCGCGAGTGGAAGCACGGCGTGGCCGCTGCGGTCGACGTGACGCTGCTGGGCCGCTTCTACGAGCGCTTCGCCGACCACGCCGTGGAGATTTCCCGTCGGGTGATCTTCCAGGTCACCGGCCGCCTGCCCGAAGAAGAGGAAATCGCGGCCACCTAGAGACATCCGAAAGGGCCGGTATCGCTTAGCGATACCGGCCTTTTCGTAGCTGTGGGCTCAGCCGAACCGGCCGGAGATGTAGTCCTCGGTGGCTTTCTGACTCGGGTTGGAGAAGATCTTCTCGGTGTCGTCGATCTCCACCAGACGTCCCGGCTTGCCGGTGGCCTCCAGGTTGAAGAACGCGGTCTGATCGCTGACGCGCGCGGCCTGCTGCATGTTGTGCGTGACGATCACGATCGTGAACTCCTGCTTGAGCTCACCGATCAGGTCTTCGATGGCCAGCGTGGAAATCGGGTCCAGTGCCGAGCAGGGCTCGTCCATCAACAGCACATCGGGCTGCACGGCGATCGCACGGGCGATGCACAGCCGCTGCTGCTGCCCGCCGGACAGGCCGCCACCGGGCTTCTCCAGCCGGTCCTTGACCTCGTTCCAGAGGTTGGCGCCCTTCAGCGATCGCTCGCAGGTTTCGTCGAGCACCTTCTTGTTGCGCACGCCCTGCAGTTTCAGGCCGGCCACCACGTTGTCGCGAATCGACATGGTGGGGAACGGGTTTGGCCGCTGAAACACCATGCCGATGGTCTTGCGCACACCGACCGGGTCGACGCCGGAGCCGTAGATGTCCTCGCCGTCGAGCAGCACCGAACCCTCGACTCGGGCGCCCGGGATGACCTCGTGCATGCGGTTGAGCGTGCGCAGCACGGTGGACTTGCCGCACCCCGAGGGTCCGATGAACGCGGTCACGTTGCGCGGCGGTACCGCCAGCGACACGTCGGCGACAGCATGGAACGCGCCGTAGTAGATGTTGACGTCTTTGAGATCAAGCCGCTTGGCCATCGAAGGCTCCTATACCTTTTTCGGGGCAAAGAATTTGGCGACGAAGCGCGCACCAACGTTGAGAACTGCGATCAGCAGGATCAGCGTCAGCGCCGCACCCCAGAGGCGGTCGGTGGGAACGGGATTGGCGCCGGCACCGGCCGATGTCTGGTCGTACATCATGCCGGGCAGCGAGCCCATGAAGCCGTTGAACATGTCGAAGTTCATCGCCTGCGAGTAGCCCACCAGGATCAGAAGCGGTGCGGTCTCACCCATGACGCGCGCCAGCGCGAGCATCACGCCGGTGACGATGCCCGACAGGGCGGTCGGAATGACAATGCGCGCAATGGTTTTCCACTTCGGCACGCCGAGGGCGTAACTGGCCTCGCGCAGATCCATTGGAACGATCCGCAGCATCTCCTCGGTGGATCGCACGATCACCGGGATCATCAGCAGTACCAGAGCCAGCGAGACCGCGAAGCCGGAGCGCCCGAAGCCCAGGGTGGCGACCCACAGGGCGTAGATGAACAGTGCGGCCACAATCGAAGGCACACCGGTGAGAATGTCGACCATGAAGGTGGTGACCTTGCCCAGCCTCGTGCCGCCGCCGTACTCGACGAGATAGATGCCGACGAAAACGCCGACCGGGATCGAGATCGCCGCGCAGAACAGACCTTGCAGCAGCGTCCCGATCAGCGCGTGGTAGACACCGCCGCCGGCCATGAACGCCGTCATGCCAGACTGCGAATGCGTCCACCACGCACTGTCCAAAACGATGCCGATGCCCTTGGTGATCACCGAGTACAGCACCCAGACCAGCGGCACCACGGCGACAAACACCGACAGCGTCACCAGAACCGTGGCGGCGTTGTTGGTCAGCTTGCGCCGCAGGCTCACCGACTGGAACGTGGGTGCCTTGACTGGCTTGTCCAGCGTCGAGGTCATCGGGCTCCCCTTCCGGCCACCGCGGCGCGAGCCGCCGAGTTGACCACGAACGTCAGCACGAACAGCACCAAGCCGGCCGCGATGTAGGCGCCCGCCTTGTACTGGTCGTTGAATTCCGAAGCGGCCGAAGCGATCTTGCTGGCGAAGGTGTAGCCGGCGTCGAACAGCGACCAGCCGAACGCCTTCTGGGTGCCACGCAGGATGATCAGCAGTGCGATCGTCTCACCCAGTGCGCGGCCCAGGCCGAGCATCGCGCCGCTGATGTAGCCGGACAATCCGAACGGCAGCACCGTCGTCCGGACGACCTCCCAGCGGGTTGCGCCCAACGCCAGTGCGGCCTCGATCTGGCCGCGCGGCGTCTGAACGAACACCTCGCGGGTGACCGCGGTGATGATCGGCAGGATCATCACCGCCAGCACGATCCCGGCGGTGAAGATCGTGCCGCCGCCGGCCACCGACGCGTTCCCGGTGTCGAAGAGGAACAGCCAGCTGAGGTTCTTGTTGAGCCACAGCGCGAACGGCTTGAGCACCGGGGCCAGCACGTAGAGGCCCCAGACGCCGTAGATGATCGACGGCACGGCGGCCAGCAGATCCACCATGTAGCCCAGCGGCCCGGACACCCGGCGTGGGGCGTACTGCGTCAGGAAGATCGCAATACCGAGCGCCACCGGCATCGCCAGGACCAATGCGAACAGGGAGACGAACACCGTCACCTGCAGCAGGTCCAGAATGCCGAACTTCATGTGGGCGGTATCGGTGGTGACCCAGTTGCCGCCGTAGGTGAAGAAGTTCGCGTCGTTTCGCCCCAGCGCCGGTACCGCACGCCAGACGAGGAACAGGCCGATCGCGGCGATCAGCGCGATGACGAAGATGCCGGAGCCTTCGGACAGCGCCCGGAACACCCGGTCGCCGAGGCGCACCTTGGCGTGTCCGGACGGGTTCGTCGGGATCGAGGGCTTCTCGGGGAAGGGTGCGGCCACGACCTCGCCGGATCCAGCCTCAGCTGGATTTGGCCCGGGCATATCTTGGGTCACATCCACCCCATCGCTCACTGATCTCTCCATCGTCACCGCAATCGACCTGTCTCGCCAGCGCTGTTACTGAATTGCGTTGACGGCGGTGAGCAGCCGCTGCTTGAAGGCGTCCGGCAACGGGACGTAACCGGCGGCCGGCAGACCCGCCTGGCCGTCGTTGGCCGAAACCGTCAGGAACGACTTGACCGCCGCCGAGGTGTCGGCGTCGTAGCCCTTGGAGCAGACGATCTCGTAGGTCGCCAGCATCAGCGGGTAGGCCCCGGCCGCCTTCGTGGAGTACAGCGAGTTCAGGTCCAGGACCAGGTCGTTACCGTCCTTCGCGAACTTCGCGGCATCGATGCCGGCCTTGGCCGAATCGTCAGTCAGCGCCACCGGACCGCTGCCGGTGTCGATCTGGGCCATGCTCAGCTTGGCCTGGTCGGCGAAGCCCTTCTCGACGTAACCGATCGCACCGGGGGTGGCCTGGACGGCCTGCACCACGCCCGCCGTCTTCTGGGCGCCTTCGCCGGCGCCGCCCTGGAATTCCTTGCCCGCACCCTTGGTCCACGTCTGCGGAGCCGCGGCGGTCAGGTACTTCTGGAAGTTGTCGGTCGTGCCCGACGAATCCGAGCGGTAGATCGGCGTGATCTTCTGGTCCGGCAGGGAGACACCGCTGTTCAGCGCGGCGATCGCCGGATCGTTCCAGTTGGTGATGGCACCGGTGAAGATCTTGGCCAACACGTCGGCGTTGACGACGAGCTTGTCGACGCCCGGCAGGTTGTAACCCATGGCGACGGGGCCGAAGACCATCGGCAGGTTCCAGGCGGGGTTGCCACCGCAGCGCTTGGCGGCGGGATCGACCTGATCCTTGGACAGGGGCGAGTCGGAGCCGGCGAAGTCGACCTGGCCGGCGACGAACTGGGTGACGCCCGCGCCCGAGCCGGTCGGGTTGTACGAGAGGTTCTTGCCCGGGCACTTCTGGCCCCACACCTGGTTGAACACCGCAATGGCGTTCTGCTGAGCGGTCGAGCCTTCGGCAGTCACGGCGTTCTTGCCACCACAGTCGGCCGACGCGCTGGACGAACCGGACGCCTTGGTTCCCGACGTGCCCGACGACGAGGAGTTGTTGTCGCTCCCGCAGGCGGTGAGCGTCAGGCCGGTGATGGCCGTTGCTGACGCAGTCACGAGGAACGCCTTGCCAAACCTGTTCAGATTCACCTATCCCACTTTCTCCAATGTTGCCCTGTTCGCCCCGGTAGGAGCACATGCACCACCCGGCAAGTTAGGCGTTGGTAGTGGACGGAACCCGTTCGGAATATGAACGGAAGGTGAACAGGTAGATGAACGTGGCGTTGCGCCAAACCGCTAACTAGCTGTGGCTACCGTCGCAGTCAATATTTGCTGTTTCCAGGGCTTGATACGCGGTGTCGACGGTGGACACAGCAAAGCCAAGCCGCTCATAGGTTTTCACCGCGGCGGTGTTGTCGGCTTCGACGTAGAGCATGACTTCCGGCGGGCAGGAGCGCAGCGACCCGGGGGTGTCATCCGGGTTTTCCTGTGACCCCAGCCGCCGCGCGAGATGGTCGATGCCCACGACGGTCAGCAGCCGGCCCAGACCGCGGCCCTGCGCGGCGGGGTCTACTCCGACGACATAGACCTCCCCCAGCCCGGGATGGTCGGCGTGCACCTTCGTCCAGTGGAATCCGAGCAACCGGCCGGTGTCGTCGTCGAAAGCGAGGAACAGGCCCTCGGGGTCGAACCACGGCTCACGCCGTCGTTCGTCCAGATCGGCCTGGTCCCAGCCGCCCTGTTCGGGATGCCAGGAGAAGGCAGCGTTGTTGACCCGCAGCAGTTCGGCGTCGTCGGCCTCGCCCTCATAGGTGCGGATGGAGATACCGTCGGGCACGTCGGCATGCGGGACGTCGCGCAAGGTCCGGCGCATCTGCATCAATTCCCGGACCGCCGTCAGCCCGAGCGCGGCGGCCACCGCTGTGGCCGCGGGCAGGGTGCCGTGCGCCCAGAACCGGACCGGCCCGTCTGCGCGGTCAATGCCCGCGCGCAGTAAGGCCGTGCCGATGCCGCGGCGACGGGCATGTGGTGCGACGACCAGCTCGCCCATCGCGTCCTCGTCGTCGCGTCCGGGCGTCAGGTTGAGGTAGCCGATCACCTCGTCACCCTCAGAGGCAACCAGGTGGCGGGTGCGGGACAGTGGCAACTCGCGCAGCACCTGCTCGCCCACCGGGGCCAACCCGTCGGTTCGGGTGGCGGCCTCGATCAGCGCGCGCACCTGCTCCTGCTCGGCCGACGTCAGAGCGGTGCGCCAGTGCGGCGCGGTCACTGACTGCGCAGCGGCTGGGACATGGGCCCCGATCGCACGCTGATCGAATCGGCGATCGTGTCCTCTGCATCGTCGAACGCGTCCTCATCGTCATCCTCGGCGAAGTCCGACTCGACCGGAGCGGGACGGCCCTTGGCCGGCCGGACCGCCTTGTAACCCACGTTGCGGACGGTGCCGATCAGCGATTCGTATTCGGGTCCGAGTTTGGCGCGCAGTCGCCGCACGTGGACGTCCACGGTGCGGGTGCCGCCGAAGAAGTCGTAACCCCAGACCTCCTGCAGCAGTTGCGCACGGGTGAACACCCGGCCCGCGTGCTGGGCCAGGTATTTGAGGAGCTCGAACTCCTTGTAGGTGAGGTCCAGCGGGCGGCCGCGCAGCCGCGCCGTATAGGTGCCCTCATCGATGACCAGCTCGCCGAGGCTGACCTTGCCCGCACTCTCCTGGGTGGCGACGCCGCCGCGGCGGCCGACGAGCAGACGCAGCCGGGCGTCGATCTCGGCAGGGCCGGTGCTGGGCAGCAGGATCTCGTCGAGACCCCAGTCCATGTTGACGGCCACCAGGCCGCCCTCGTTGACGACGGCCACCACGGGCACCGAGGTGCCGGTGGTCCCGAGCAGCCGGCACAGGCCGCGGGCGGCGGCCAGGTCTGTGCGGGCGTCGACGATCGCGACGTCCGCCGAGCCGGCTTCCAGCAGCGACGAGACTTCGGTGGGTGCGGCCCGCACGGTGTGCGCGAGCAACGCCAGCGACGGCAGCACCGATTCAGGGTGCGGGTCGACGGTGAGAAGTAGCAGGTCCAACAAACTCTCCAATGCCCCGGATACTCATCGTCGACAGCGCCGTCGCGGTGACCTACCAGACTCATGGGCGACATATGGCCGTTACCCGGCCATGGGTCAACTAACTTTAACCCGCTACCTGCTATTTAGCTGATCTGAACGACTCAGCGCATTATCCAGGGCATGCGCGCTGCCAGCTTTGCGCCGGCCGTGGGCCAGAATGTGCAGGTGCGAAAGCTGCTGATCACTCTGAGTGCCGCGCTGCTGGCCGTGGTCATCGGGGCGGTCGGTGTCGATTTCGGGGCGACGATCTACGCCGAATACCGGCTGGCCCGTACCGTCCGCAGCGCCGCGGGCCTCTCATTCGACCCGTCGGTGGCGATCCTGGGCTTTCCGTTCATCCGCCAGGCCATGCATCACCACTTCGACGAGATCGAGATCAAGGCGAACGGGGTGGGCCATCAGGTGGTCGGCAAGGCTTCGCTGGAAGCCACGCTGCACAACATCGACTTGACCGAGGCGTCCTGGCTGATCAGGCCGGATGCGAATCTGCCGGTCGGCAAGCTGGAGAGTCGCATCATCATCGATTCGCTCCACCTGGGCCGGTTCGTCGGGATCACCGACCTGATGGTGGAGGCCCCGTCCAAGGACACCAACGACGCCACCGGCGGTACCACCGAGTCGGGCATCTCCGGCAGCAAGGGCCTGGTGTTCACCGGGACGCCGAAGAAGGCCGATTTCGACAAGCCGGTCAGTGTCGCCGTCGACCTGTCGGTGGCCGGCCCCGACCAGACCACGTTGGTCTTCACGGCCACCGACATCCAAACCGGACCGGGCACCGCGGACCAGCCGGTACCCGATGACAAGAAAGCGGCGGTGCTGGCGGCGTTCAGCGGCAGCCTGCCCGGGCAGAAGCTGCCGTTCGGCGTCCGCCCGACCACCGAGGGCGCCCGCGGGTCGGACATCATCATCGAAGGCATCACCGAGGGAGTAACCATCCGCCTCGACGGGTTCACACAGACATGAGTCCCGCATTGATCACCGCGATCGTCGCCATCGCCGCCGCATTGGTGGTCGCGGGCGTCGCCGGCGTGCTGCACAACCGGCGATCCGGCGTCGTGCGCGAAGCCGAACCGCTCGACGTCGACGTCCGCGACCTGGGGTTATCCCGGACCGGCCCGACGGTCGTGCATTTCAGCGCAGGGTGGTGCGGACCCTGTGCGGGCGTCCGGCGAGTGGTCGACCAGGTGTGTGCCGACCTGCGTGACGTCGCCCACGTCGAAATCGACATGGATGCCAATCCGGCTGCCGCACGACGGCTTTCGGTGCTGTCGTTGCCGACCACGTTCATCTTCGATGCGCAGGGCCGGCAGCGATACCGCACGGCCGGGGTTCCCAAGGCCGCTGACCTGCGCTCGGCCCTCGAACCTCTGTTGGCTTGAGACCGGGGTCATTGGGTACCATGGCTCGCGTGTCGGCCCGCCTCGAGCTCATGCTCACCAAGCGTCGCGCAGTTGATCTGTGCCGCGTTGCGGGTTGTTGCTGTTGTTGCTGTAGCTGCTGAGTAGCCGCGCCTTTCTTTCGCGCCGCCACTCTGGAGCGGCCGTTTGCGGCCCGTCTCCGTCCAGCCCCGTTCAGCAACAGGAGAAAAGATCATGTCGACCACCACCACTCATTCGCCCGCCATCGCACAGGTGGACGTTCGCGGGCCCCGCTTCGCAGCCTGGGTCACCACAGCCGTCCTGGTGGCGGTGCTCGTCGTCTCGGGGTTCAGCACGATCGCCGCGACGATCATGCTGGCGCTGCAGGCCGTGGTGTTCGCGATCGGCGCCGTGCGCGGGCCTCGTCAGCACCCGTACGGGCTGATCTTCGCCAACCTGGTCGCGCCGCGGCTGAGCCCGGTCTCCGAGCGGGAACCGGTGCCGCCGTTGAAGTTCGCGCAGTTGGTGGGCTTCGTGTTCGCCGTCGTCGGTGTCGCCGGCTTCGGTCTGGGGGCACCGCTGCTCGGCACCATCGCCACCGCCTTCGCCCTGTTCGCCGCTTTCCTCAACGCCGCCTTCGGCATCTGCCTCGGCTGCCAGATCTACCCACTCGTGACCAGGCTGCGCCGCACGCCGGCCACCACCTGAGCTTTCAGACAAGAAACCGAAAGGAACCACTACATGGCACGCTCCGACGTCCTGGTCTCCACCGACTGGGCCGAGAGCAATCTCGATGCGCCGAACACCGTCTTCGTCGAGGTGGACGAGGACACCTCGGCCTACGAAGACGGCCACATCGCCGGCGCCGTGCGGCTCGACTGGAAGACCGAGCTGCAGGACCCGGTTAAGCGTGACTTCGTCGACCAGCAGCAGTTCTCGAAGTTGCTGTCGGACAAGGGAATCAGCAACGACGACACCGTGATCCTCTACGGCGGCAACAACAACTGGTTCGCGGCGTACGCGTACTGGTACTTCAAGCTGTACGGCCACGAGAACGTCAAGCTGCTCGACGGCGGCCGCAAGAGGTGGGAACTCGACGGACGTCCGCTGGTGACCGACGTGCCCGATCGCCCCGCCACGTCGTACACGGCCAAGGCGCCCGACACCAGCATCCGCGCGTTCCGCGATGAGGTGATCGCCGCGATCACCACCAAGAACCTGGTCGACGTCCGCTCCCCCGACGAGTTCTCCGGCAAGATCCTCGCTCCGGCCCACCTGCCGCAGGAGCAGAGCCAGCGCCCCGGGCATATCCCCGGCGCCATCAACGTTCCGTGGAGCAAGGCTGCGAACGAGGACGGCACCTTCAAGTCGGACGAGGATCTGGCCAAGCTCTACGCCGAGGCCGGACTGGACGGCGAGAAGGAGACCATCGCCTACTGCCGTATCGGCGAGCGGTCTTCGCACACCTGGTTCGTTCTTCAAGAACTGTTGGGGCACAAGAACGTAAAGAACTACGACGGTAGTTGGACCGAATATGGCTCCCTGGTGGGGGCCCCGATCGAGTTGGGAAGTTGATCATGTGCTCTGCACCTAAACAAGGACAGACTCTGCCCGCCGGTGTCGACCTCGAGAAGGAGACCGTGATCACGGGCCGCGTCGTGGACGACGCGGGCCAGACGGTCGGCGGTGCCTTCGTGCGCCTGCTGGACTCCAGCGACGAGTTCACCGCCGAGGTCGTCGCCTCGGCGACCGGTGACTTCCGGTTCTTCGCCGCGCCGGGTACGTGGACGGTGCGTGCGCTGTCCAAGGTCGGCAACGGTGATGCCACCGTGGCACCGACCGGCGCCGGGATCCACGAAGTCGACATCAAGGTCGCTTAACTCACAAAGACGACGGCGGCTCGGGCGGTGAGTCTGCCCGAGCCCCGGATAGACTGACACCGTGGTTCTTTTCTACGAGATCCTGCTGGTTGCGACGGTCGTTCTGATCACCTGGTTCGCGTTGTACGCGCTCTACCGACTGATCACCGACGAGTCGTGAGTTCTCCAGACATCTCCGGGAGCGGCGATCGCGCCGTAGCGGCTGCAGCCGAACGGGCGAAAGAGACGGCTGGCCGCAACATCCCGGTTTTCGAAGACCTTCCGCTGCCCGCCGATACCGCCAATCTGCGGCTGGGCGCCAATCTGAGCGACGCCCTGCTGGCCTTGCTGCCGCTGGTCGGCGTCTGGCGCGGTGAGGGCGAGGGGCGCGGCACGCATGGCGACTACCACTTCGGCCAGCAGATCATCGTCTCGCACGATGGCGGCGACTATCTGAACTGGGAGTCGCGATCCTGGCGCCTCGACGAGGGCGGCGACTATCACTCCCCCGGCCTGCGCGAGACCGGCTTCTGGCGGTTCGTCAGCGACCCGGCCGACCCGGACGAATCGCAGGCGATCGAGCTGCTGCTGGCCCATTCCGCCGGGTATGTCGAGTTGTTCTACGGCCATCCGCGCAACCAGTCGTCCTGGGAGCTCGTGACCGATGCACTGGCGCGCAGCAAGTCCGGTGTGCTGGTCGGCGGCGCCAAGCGGCTCTACGGAATCGTCGAGGGCGGCGATCTGGCGTACGTCGAGGAGCGGGTCGACGCCGACGGCGGACTGGTCCCTCATCTGTCGGCGCGGCTGACGCGACACGTCGGCTGATGCGCACCCTTCCCCTCGGGGTCGCCGCGGCGGCCACCGTGATCCTCGCCGGTTGCGCCCCGGCCCCGACACCATCGCAGCCGACGGCGATCAGCCCGGCGCCCAGCACCGCCAGCCCTTTGCCGGGCACCACCTCCGCACCGAGTGCCGCCACGTCCGCGCCCGCCGAACACGGATCGCTGGCGCACTGCCTGCACGAGCACGGTGTGCCCGACTCGGCCGGCAGCGGCGTGCTTGGTCCCCCGCAGGGCGTCGACCCCGGCGTGTGGGATCAGGCGAAGAAGGCATGTTCACCGCTGGAGCCCGGACCGGCCGGCTAGCAGCTGCTCGTACCTTTGGATCATGGGTCCTGCAGGGTTTAGGGCGATCGGCGTCGCGGTTGCTGCCGCGCTTCTTGTGGCCGCTCCACCCGCGGCGGCCGATCCACCGTGGCCCGTGGCGGGCGCCGAATCGGCGGCCGACACCATCCGCGACCTACAGAGTCAGGGCTATCGCGTCGGCATCAATTGGGTCTTCGGTTACACCCGCACCTCGCTCGACCGGTGCGCTGTCACCGCGATCCACAATCCTGGCGGGCCACCGCCCGATGAATCAGCCTCGCCGACAACGGTATACATCGATGTGTCCTGCCCGGATCACGACGATTGGTGATTCAGGACCCGGAAATGGGGCGGCCCCCGAGCCGTTATTCCCTGGTCGGACTAACCAAGAGCTCGGGGGCCGGGTAGCTGCCTGGAATTCGCCAGCGCGCTCAGTGCGCAGGTGATTCCATGCACCTGGTGCTGCTAGCGGGCAGCCACCTCACATGTCCTAGAAGCTATCAATTTTCCGGACCACCTCCCTTCTTGTGTACCGACGAAAGTACCCGCGTCAGAAGGGTTGTGCCAACAGGTTTTCGCGATCAGCGATCGTGGGTGATCGCGGCGTCGACCAACGCGGTCATCTCGGCGGCCAACCGGGTGGGCGGAAGGACGCGTCCGTCAACTGTGTGCACCCGCGCCGCCAAAGTGATGCTGGACACCAGCCAAACCCCCTGCGCGGCAAACAGATCCGCCGGCCGCAGCGCGCGGAAGTCGCAGTCGTAGCCCTTGTCGCGGGCGACTTCGAACAATGCCTGCTGGGTGGTTCCCCGCAGGATCGGATACCACGGTGGCGGCGTGAGCAAGGTCGTTCCCGAGCCCTCGGCGCTGGCGATGACGACCGTCGAGCGCGGGCCCTCGAGCAGGTAGCCGTCCGAGCTGACGAAGATGACGTCGCCGGCGCCCTTGTCGGCGGCATACCGCAGGGCGGCCATGTTCACCGCGTACGACAGCGTCTTGGCGCCGGCCACCAGCCACGGCATGGCGTCCACCCCGGTCGACGGCAGTGCCCGGTCGAGCAGCACCGCGGCGATACCGTCGCGGCGGGTGGCCACCACTCGCTCCGGCACGGGGTTCACCGTCAGATATGCGGTCGGAGCCGAGCCGCTCTCGCGGCCGCGGCTGTAGACCAGTCGCAGCGCGCCCTCAGCGGTCGTCGACGAAGCCCACTGCCCGACGGCGATGTCGATCGCCCGCCGCCAGTCGGACGGGTCCGGCTCGGGCAGGTCCATCATCTTGGCGGACTGGCCGAGCCGGCGCAGGTGTGGTTCCACCAGGCATGCGCGGCCGTCGCGGACCAGCAGCGTCTCGAATACTCCGTCGCCGCGCACCGCGGCGAGGTCGTCGGGGTACAGCAGCGGCTGGGCCGGGTCGTGCACCTCGCCGTCGAGTGTGACGATCACCGATGACGGGGCAGACATGAGACATGAGCGTAGTGGCAGCCCCGTAGAGTTGATGTGTGTCAGCCGTTCCCGCACCTGACAGCTCCCCCGACGCCGGCGCGATCTGGCACTACGGCGATCCGTTCGGTGAGCAACGCGCCGCCGAGCACGACGCCGTCGTGATCGATCGTTCGCACCGGGCGGTCATCACGTTGACCGGACCCGACCGGCAGAGCTGGTTGCACTCGATCTCCTCACAGCACGTCACGGCGTTGCCCGACGGCGCCTCCACCGAGAACCTCAGCCTTGACGGGCAGGGCCGTGTCGAGGATCACTGGGTGCAGACCGAGTTGGACGGCGTCACCTATCTCGACACCGAACGGGAGCGCGGCGAACCGCTGCTGGCCTATCTGCGCAAGATGGTGTTCTGGGCCGACGTCGCGCTCGAAGCCGCCGATCTGGCCGTACTCTCACTGCTCGGCCCGCGTCTGGCCGACCCCGCGGTCCTCGAGGTCCTGGGCCTCGACGGGCTGCCTGCGGAATCCTCCGCCGTCTCGGTGGACGGCGGTTTCCTGCGCCGGGTTCCGTCACCGGCGGGGCAGATCGAACTTGACCTGGTGGTTCCGCGCGCCGACGTCGCGAGCTGGCTGACCAGGCTGGAAGCGGCCGGCGTGCGCCGCGCCGGAGTGTGGGCCTACGAGGCGCACCGGGTCGCCGCGCAGCGACCGCGGCTCGGTGTGGACACCGATGAGCGGACGATCCCGCACGAGGCCGGATGGATCGGCGGTCCCGGGCAAGGAGCCGTGCACCTCGACAAGGGTTGCTATCGCGGTCAGGAGACCGTCGCGCGCGTCCACAACCTGGGAAAGCCACCCCGGATGCTGGTCCTCGTGCATCTCGACGGGTCCGGCGAGCGTCCGGCCACCGGCGATCCCCTACTGGCCGCCGGGCGTGTCGTGGGCCGGCTGGGCACCGCCGTCGACCACGTCGATCTCGGACCCATCGCGCTGGCTCTGGTGAAGCGCGGAATCCCGGCCGATACCGCGCTGACCACGGGCGGCGAGCACGAAGTGGCCGCGGAGATCGACCCGGAGTCGCTGCCGCCGACGGACGCGGTCGGCGCCGGCCGGCTCGCGGTGGAGCGTCTGCGCCGCGGCGCATCCTGACGTTCACGCACGGCCGAACGGGCCTGCCAGCACATCGGAGCGGGGCACGGTAAGGTATGGGCAGGACAATAACGAACACACAGATCGGAGCCGCCTGCATCCCGGGCCGCTCCGTTATTGCGCGAGGGGGTTCCCCCATGGGCCGCGGCCGGGCAAAGGCAAAGCAGACCAAGGTTGCTCGAGAGCTGAAATACAGCTCCCCACAGACCGATTTCAGTCGGCTCCAACAAGAGCTGTCGGGGTCGGAGTCGAACGAGCCTGACACCGTCGACAACGGGTTAGACGAAGACCCCTGGGCCGACGAGGGCAGCTGGCGGCGCTGAGCCGCCGCCTCCTCCACAAGCGCTGGGCGTGATCTCCTAGAAGCGGGGATGTAGCCCGACGAGCTTGGCTCGCGGGCCGTCCTTACCCTTGGTGACAGTCCCCAGCGTCCAGCAGTTCAGATGGCGTGCAGTCAGAATCGCCAGTGCGCGGTCGGTGTCCTCCGGCGCGACGACGGCGACCATGCCGACACCCATGTTGAACGTCTTCTCCATCTCCGGCCGGTCGATGCGTCCGCGCTGGGCGATCATCGCGAATACCGGTGCAGGCGTCCACGTTCCGCGGTCCAGCTCGGCCACCAGGCCGTGTGGGATGACGCGTTCGAGGTTGCCTGCCAGCCCACCGCCGGTGACGTGGCAGAAGGTGCGGACCTGCGTCTCGGCGGCCAGCGCCAGACAGTCCTTGGCGTAGATGCGGGTGGGTTCGAGCAGTTCCTCGCCGAGGGTGCGGCCGAACTCCTCGACGTGGCCGGCCAGGTTCATCCGGTCGATCTCGAGCAGGACCTTGCGTGCCAGCGAGTAGCCGTTGGAGTGCAGGCCGGATGAGCCCATCGCGATGATCACGTCGCCCGGCCGGACCCGCTCCGGCCCCAGCACGTCATCGGCCTCGACGACACCCACGCCGGTGGCGGAGATGTCGTAGTGGTCGGGCTCCATCAGCCCGGGATGTTCTGCGGTCTCCCCGCCCAGCAATGCGCAGCCGGCCAGCACACACCCCTCGGCGATACCGGCCACGATCGCGGCGACGCGCTCCGGGACCGTGCGCCCGACGGCGATGTAGTCCTGCAGGAACAGCGGCTCGGCGCCGCACACCACGAGGTCGTCGACCACCATCGCGACCAGGTCGAGGCCGACCGTGTCGTGCTTGTCCATCGCCTGGGCCACGGCGAGCTTGGTCCCGACCCCGTCTGTCGACGCGGCCAGCAGCGGCTCCCGATAGTCTCCGCGCAGCGCGAACAGCCCGGCAAAGCCGCCAAGCCCGCCACGCACCTCGGGCCTGGTGGCCCGCTTCGCCAGCGGCTTGAACAGCTCGACCGCGCGGTCACCGGCCTCGATGTCTACCCCGGCCGATGCGTAGGAGATCAGGTTGTCTTCCTCGCGATCCGTCATCGCGCATAAGGCTACCGGTCGACGTCCGCCGCCGATACGGGCCAGCCGTCAGCCGACGTTGCGGGCCAGCCAGTCGCGCAGTGGTGCCCCGGCCCGCAGGGTGGTGACCACCCGATCCTTGGCCTTCGCGGTGCCCAGCCAGGCGCCCACCGGCCAGGTCTTCATCATCGCGATGCCCTTGTAGCGCAGCAGCTCGATGCGCGGATGATCCTTCGGGTAACCCTTCGGTGCGGTCTTGAGAACGTCGTGCGCCATCGTGTCGTAGCCGCCTTCACGCAGAGCGTCGACGATCGCGACGAGTTCGGCGCCGGACTTCTTGGCGTCGACGGCCGCCCGGTAGCGGGCCAGCGCCGGGGCGTCGGGCATGTACAGCCCGCTGCCGACGGACAGACCGTCGGCAGAGAACGAGACGTAGCCGGAGCCGAGCCGCGCAGCGCAGTTGGTTTTGTAGGGCGCTTTGTCGGCGCTGAACCGGACGTCGCGGTGCGGCCGGAACAGCTTGCCTTCGCCGAACTCGCCGGCCAGTTCGGCGAGCAGTTCCTCCATGGGCGCCTTCACGTGACGGTCGTACACCGCGCGATGCCGCGTCCAATAGACCTTGGAGTTGTCGGCCTCCAAGCCCTCGTAGAACTCCACCGCCTCGATCGGCCAGCCTCGGAACGCCATTCCGCCATTGTGTGACACTCTGGTCTCCCATGAAACAGTGGTTCCTCGTGGCGATGACCGTCGCGTTGGGCAGCGCGATCGTGATCCCCGGGACTGCCGCGGCGACCCCGAGCTCGGGTATCGAGGCGCAGACCCTGGTGCAGTCGACGCTCAACGGCAAGGACTATGTGACCCGCGAGCTCACCGTCGCCCCGGGCGGCACGACCGGCTGGCACTACCACCCCGGCCAGGTGTTCGGCGTCATCAAGCAGGGCACGTTGACCCACTACCGGGGCGACTGCTCGGTCGACGGGGTGTACAACGCCGGTGACGCGATCAGCGAGGGCAGCGGTGACGGCTATATCCACGAGGGCCGCAACGAGGGATCGGTCCCGCTGTTGATGACGGTGCTTTACATCAAGCCGGCAGGCAGCCCGCTGGCGGTCGACGCGCCGAACCCTGGTTGCCCCTTCGAATAAGCGGCAATCCAACCGCTCGTCGGCTCCGAATCACGGATACCGACGAACGGAGGATTCATGGCGGCGCAGCGAACCCGATGCCTAGTCACGGGTGCCACTGGTTACATCGGCGGCCGTCTGGTGCCGCGACTGCTCGAGGAGGGCTTCGCGGTGCGCGCGCTGGCGCGGACGCCAGACAAGCTCAACGGCGTGCCGTGGCGCGACAAGATCGAGATCGCGCGCGGGGACCTCACCGACGCCGACTCACTCGCCGAGGCCTTCACCGATGTCGACGTCGTCTACTACCTGGTGCACTCAATGGGCACGTCGGCGGACTTCGCCGCCGACGAGCGCCGCGCCGCCCAGAACGTCGTGATCGCCGCCCGCACTGCCGGCGTTCGGCGCATCGTCTACCTGAGCGGCCTGCATCCTGAAGGTGCCGAGCTCTCAACGCATCTCGCCTCGCGCACCACGGTCGGGGAGATCCTCATCGCCTCGGGCATCGAAACGGTGGTGCTGCAGGCCGGGGTCGTGGTCGGTTCGGGCTCGGCCTCGTTCGAAATGATCCGGCACCTCACCGACCGGCTGCCGGTGATGACGACGCCGAAGTGGGTGCACAACAAGATCCAGCCGATCGCGATCCGCGATGTGCTGCACTACCTCGCCGCAGCGGCCACCGCCGAGGTGCGGTCGTCGCGGGCGTGGGACATCGGCGGCCCCGACGTACTCGAGTACGGCGACATGATGCAGATCTACGCCGAGGTCGCGGGGCTGAGCCGACGCCACATGGTGGTGCTGCCGGTGCTGACGCCGCGGATCGCCGCGCTGTGGGTGGGCCTGGTGACGCCCATCCCGTCAGGTCTGGCCCGTCCGCTGGTCGAGTCTCTGCACTGCGATGCCGTCATGGCCAATCACGACATCGACACCATCATCGACCCGCCGCCCGCCGGTCTCACCCCCTACCGGCGGGCGGTCTCACTTGCCCTGGCCCGCATCGCCCGCGGCGAGGTGGAGACCACCTGGGACACCGGTACCGCGGCGTCGGTGCCCAGCGACCCGGACTGGGCCGGCGCGATCGTCTACACCGACACCCGGTCGCGGCACACGGCGGCCAGCCCGCAACGGCTCTGGGAAGCCGTCGAGCACAGCGTCGGAGACCACTGGCAGGTCGAGAGCCGCGACGAGGGTGCGCTGCTGCGGCTGCGGGCCGACGACCGCACTCCCGGCGTGCGGTGGCTGGAGATGCGGGTGGCACCGGACCGGGGCGGCAGCCGGTATGAACAGCGGGCGATCTTCTATCCGCGTGGGCTGCTGGGTCGGCTGTACTGGATCGCCGGGCGGCCGGTGCATGCGGTGACGCTCGGTGCGCAGCTGCGCAAGGTCACCGAGGCGGTCGGCTGACCGTCAGGGCCTGCTGAGCGCCGAGACGTTGTCGTTGTCGGCCGACGCCGGCTGGATCGGCAGGCCGGTGCGGGCGGCGGTCGCCAGCATGTGCTCGACGACGTTCTTGCCCAGCGCGGTCTCGCCGGGTAGTTCGATCGGGTAGCTGCCGTCGAAGCAGGCGCAGCACAGCCGCGTCGCGGGCTGTTCGGTCGCCGCGATCATGCCCTGCTTGGAGATGTAACCAAGGCTGTCCGCGCCGATCGCGTGGCGCACCGCTTCGAGCATCTCGCCTTCTTTGTCCACCGCGTTGGCGATCAGTTCGGCCGGGGTGGCGAAGTCGATGCCGTAGAAGCACGGCCATTTCACCGGCGGAGACGCGATACGGACGTGCACTTCGACAGCGCCGGCCTCGCGCAGCATGCGCACCAGCGCGCGCTGGGTGTTGCCGCGCACGATCGAGTCGTCGACGACGATGAGCCGCTTACCGCGGATGACTTCCTTCAGCGGGTTCAGCTTGAGCCGGATACCGAGCTGGCGGATGGTCTGCGACGGCTGGATGAATGTGCGCCCCACGTAGGCGTTCTTCATCAGGCCCTGCCCGAACGGGATGCCGGAGCCTTGGGCATAGCCGACCGCGGCGGGCGTCCCGGATTCCGGAACACCGATGACCAGGTCGGCTTCGACCGGCTTCTCGGCAGCCAGTCGGCGACCGATCTCGACGCGGGTGGCGTGCACGGAGCGACCACCGATGACGCTGTCGGGCCGGGCCAGGTAGACGTACTCGAAGACGCAGCCCTTGGGGGTCGGGTTGGCGAACCGGGTGGACCGGACGCCGTCGGCGTCAATGGCCAGCAGCTCACCGGGTTCGATGTCGCGGACGAAGGAGGCGCCGACGATGTCCAGGGCCGCGGTTTCGGACGCGACCACCCAGCCGCGGTCCAGCCGGCCCAGCGACAGCGGCCGTACGCCGTACGGGTCACGGGCGGCATACAGCGTGTTCTCGTCCATGAAGGTCAGGCAGAAGGCGCCACGCACGCTGGGCAGCAACTCCAGGGCGGCCTGCTCGATGCTGGAGTCCGCCGCGCCGTGCGCCAGCAGGGCGCCGAGGATGTCGGAGTCGGTGGTCGCCGCACCCGGCATGTTCGGGTTGATCAGCCCGGCTTCCCGCGCCCGCGTGGCCAGTTCAGCGGTGTTGACGAGATTTCCGTTGTGGCCCAACGCAATTCCGGTGCCCGCGGCAGTGTTGCGAAACACCGGCTGGGCGTTTTCCCAGGTCGTGGACCCGGTGGTGGAATACCGGCAGTGGCCGACGGCGACGTGGCCTTCCATGGCGGCCAGGGTCTGCTCGTCGAAAACCTGGCTCACCAGGCCCAGATCCTTGAAGACCAGCACCTGCGACCCGTCGGCGACGGCGATGCCTGCGGCCTCCTGGCCCCTGTGCTGCAGGGCATAGAGACCGTAATAAGTGAGTTTGGCTACATCCTCGCCCGGAGCCCATACGCCGAAGACGCCGCACTCTTCCCGAGGGTCGTTCTCCACTTGGTCGGTCACGATATCGGCTGCTCCCTGGCGCAGGTTGGTGACGTAAGCCAGTTTACGGGCATCCGCGGGAATCGCGGAATTGAACGCCGAGTGTCGGGCTCTCAGTCGGTGAGTGACACGACGGGAAGCCAGGCGGCGACCTCGCCGGCCCGCGAGCCGGACAGCCGCAGTGCGCCGTTATGAGACGCCTGGTCTACATCGAGCAGACCGGTCGCCAACCGCAGCCAGGTCCGGGGATCGGTCTCCACCACGTTGGGTGGCGTGCCGCGGGTGTGGCGCGGCCCGGAGATGCATTGCACCGCAACGAAAGGCGGGATGCGCACCTCCACACTGGCACCCGGTGCCAGTGTGGCGAGGGTGCGGGCGGTCAACCGCACCGCCGCCGCGATCGCCGGGCGGTCGGGGGTCGCTGCGGCCTCGTCGCGCAACCAGGTCGCCACGGCGCGGACGGCGGCGACCGTCGCTTCGGGGTCGGCGTTGCTGCGGGCGGCCACGAGTCGAGCCTAGTGCTCGTTGACGTCAACCTAAGTTGAGGTCCTACGTTGGGGTGATGGCTTTCAAACCGCACGAAATCGAGTACCTGAAGTCGGCGGATCTGGGCCGGCTGGCGACCATCCAGCCGAACGGCACGCTGCAGAACAGCCCCGTCGGCTTCTCCTTCAACGACGAGCTCGGCACCATCGACGTGGTCGGCTACAACATGTCCAAGAGCCGCAAGTTCCGAAATCTGACCACCAACAACACCGTCGCTTTCGTCGTCGACGACATCGTCTCGCGCGACCCGTGGCGGGTGCGGTGCCTGGAGATCCGCGGCACCGCCCAGCAGGCCGAGGCCGAGCCGCCCGGTGACGGCATCGACAGCGCGATCATCCGCATCACTCCCAAGCGCATCATCAGCTTCGGTATCGACGACACCGAGACCGAGCCACACGAGTTGGTCCCGGATGCCAGGGACGTGCCGACGACGGGTGACTAGTGCCGCTGCAGCACGATCGCGGCGACCGCTGAGGACTCGTTGAACGCCACATGCGCGAGCACCGGAGCCAGCACGCTCTCGGACCGCCTGGCCAGCCAGCCGAACACCAGGCCGGCCACGCCGGTCACCACGACCGTGCCGAGCACGGGATCGCCGACCCTCCTGGCATCGGGGATATGCCAGAGCCCGAAGGCCGTCGCCTGAACCAGCGAGCCGACGGTCCGGCCGAGCGCACGCTCAGCGACCGTCTGCAGCATGCCGCGAAACAGCATCTCCTCGGTCCAGGCCGTGGCGACCGGGATATCCAGCGCCAGCCAGCGGACAGGCTTCGCCGGGACCGTGCGGTCGATCATCCCCTGACGCACCCGGGGCACCGCCGTCAGCGCCGCGACCGTCATGGCCACCGCCCCGAAGGCCACCGCGCCGGTACGCAGACCCGACCACAGCTGGGGAGGCCGCAGGCCCAACGGTGCACCGACGGCTGCCGCGATCGCGGTACTGACAATCGCACGCACACCGGGCGCGCCAGAATCCTTAGTGATCATTGGAATTCGGGCCCCCCTGCCGCGACGAGCTTCTCCAGAGAACGCCTGACGCGTTCGGTGTCCTCCGGCGTCCACCCGGCTGGTGCGGCGACGGCGACCCAGCCGTCGAGCGGGCTGTTGCCGTAATTGTGGCCGTGCCCGTTCGGTGACGCTTGCGAACTCGTGACGTTGCCCGCCATATCCGCGCTGACCTGCCAGAACGTGACGATCGGATACCAGCGCATGGCCGGGCTGCGGTCGAATCCCGGCGCCTCCTTCAGCCAGTCCGGTTTCTTGAAGAGCAGGTTCGGTGACCACCACACCACCGGGTCCGACGGGTGTTGCAGATACAGCACCCGGGTGCCCTTCCACTCGGGGGACGCCGCCACCCCGGCGATCTGCGCCGGGCCGGCCGCCTGCGCGAACCGCACGGTGCGTCCGCCGTCGTAGCGCGGTTGATACTCCGGAGTGCCGGGATCGCGCCGCACCGTCAATGCCTTCCACAGCGTGCTGGCATTCGGCGGCCCGACCCACAGCACCGACGAGAACCCCTTGTCCACGACATCGGGCAGGTATCCGAACGCGCCCTGGCCGGCCAGAGAGCCCAGGCTCTCGCCGTAGAGCATCAGCTTCGGCCGGCTGGCCTCGGGCCACTGCAGCCACCGGCGCTGAATCCCGTTGATCATGGCCCGGCCCGCCTCGACCGACTTGTCCCGATCGGCCAGGAACGAGATCCAGCTGGGCAGGTACGAATATTGCATGGCCACCAGCGCGGTGTCGCCGTTGTACATCGACTCGATCGCCCTGGCCGCCACCGGGTCGACCCAGCCGGTGCCGGTGGTCGGGATGATCACCAACACCTTGCGTTCAAAAGCCTTGGTGCGCTGCAACTCCGAGAGCAACGTCGCCACCCGACCTTCGGTGGTGTCGGCGGTCTCAAGACCGGCATAGATCCGGATCGGCTCCTTGGCGGGGCGCCCGTTGAGCTCGGTGAGGTCGGCGGCGTGCGGACCGGTGCCGACGAAGTTACGGCCCTGGAAGCCCAGGGTGTCCCACGCGGCGAACGAGGCTGCGCTGCCTGATCTTTCGGGCTGAACGGGTTGCTCGACGCCGGGTCGGGTGGTGTCGTTCTGTGGCTGAAAGATCGCGCTGGCACCGGCGATGAAGCCGCGGTAGAGCACACCGTTGACCAGGGTGATGATCAGTACCACGACGATCGCGGTGCCGATGAACATGGCGACCTCGTCATTGAGTTGCCAGCGCCGGATCATCACCCGGGCGAGGAACTTGATGGCGTCCTTGATCACCCGCGACACACTGACCAGAAGACCTCCGACCACCAGCGCGACCACCAGCGTGCGAAGGAAGATCAGCGTGGACGGCCCCTCGATGCCCATAACCGCGGCGATCTGGCGCTGCCAGGCGGCCGCAGGCACGAGCATCAGCAGGCTGGCGCCGATCGACAGCGCCACCGTCACGCCCTTGAGCCAGTACAGAACTCGCGCACTCGGTGGCCACCACGGCCGGTGGTCGAGGAACAGCCGCCGCACCAGCTTGCCGACCAACACCCCGATGCCGTAGCCGATCGCCGCATTGATACCGCCGATCACGCCTGCGAGCACCCAGTCGCGCGGCACCAGCGACGGGGTCAGCGACAGGCAGAAGAAGAACGCGCCGAACCCCACCCCGACGAAGTCCAGCCGGACCAGGCTCCAGGCCCATTCGATGAACGACTCCCGGCGGCGCTGCGCCGCTGGCGGGGCCGCGGCCTCGCCGGTGACGTCGTCGACCGCACTGGTCATCCGAACAGCCCGGGCAGCACTTTCTCGGAGGTGGCGCGCAGTTCTGCCAGCGTCACGGTGAATAAGCCTTGCACCTCAACGGAATCCGATCCCGGGTCCGACACCCCGATTCGCGTCGCCGGCAAGCCGCGAGCTTCGCACATCGACACGAACCGGCTCTCCTCGGTGCGCGGCACGGCGATCAGGGCCCGGCCTGCGGACTCGGAGAACAGGAATACGAACGGATCGACGTTCTCGGGAAGCACGATGCGGCAACCGGTTTCACCGGCCAGCGCCGCCTCGACGACCGCCTGGATGAGCCCGCCTTCGCTGAGATCGTGGGCCGCCGAAGCCAGGCCGTCGCGTGACGCCGACGCCAGCACCTCGGCCAGCAACTTCTCCCGCTCGAGGTCTACCTTCGGCGGCACGCCACCGAGATGGTCGCCGGTGACCTGCGCCCAGATCGAGCCGTCGAACTCGTCGCGGGTGTCACCGAGCAGGAACAGCGTCTCCCCCGGTTCGTTGCCCAGTCCGGTGGGCAACCGCCGGGTCACGTCGTCGATGACGCCGAGTACACCGACCACCGGAGTCGGCAGGATGGCCGTCGCGCCGGTCTGGTTGTAGAAGCTGACGTTGCCGCCGGTGACCGGGATGCCAAGGGCCGCACAGCCATCCGCCAACCCGCGGACGGCCTGCGAGAACTGCCACATCACGCCGGGGTCTTCGGGTGAGCCGAAGTTGAGGCAGTTGGTCACCGCGATCGGTGTGGCCCCTGTGACGGCGACGTTGCGGTAGGCCTCGGCCAGCGCCAGCTGCGCACCGGTGTACGGGTCGAGCTGGGTGTAGCGCCCCGACGCGTCGGTGGACACCGCGATCCCGCGGCCGGTGGCCTCGTCGATGCGCAGCACGCCACCGTCGGCATGCTCGGCAAGCACGGTGTTGCCGCGCACGTAGCGGTCGTACTGCTCGGTGATGAACGCCCGGCTGCACAGATGCGGACTGCCCACCAGCGCAAGCAAAGTCGCGCGCAGCTCGTCGCCCGTCTTCGGCCGGGGCAGCGAGGCCGACGTGTCGGCGATCAACGCGTCCTGGCTGTCGGGCCGCTGCACCGGACGCTCGTATACCGGGCCTTCGTGGGCCACGGTGCGCGGCGGCACGTCGACCACGGTCTCGCCGTTCCAGGTGATCTGCAACCGGTCCCCGTCGGTGACCTCACCGATGACGGTGGCCAGCACGTCCCACTTGCGGCATACCGCCATGAACGCCTCGACGTTCTCCGGGGTGACCACCGCACACATGCGTTCCTGCGACTCACTGGAGAGCACCTCGGCCGGGGTCATGTCCTTGGCCCGCAGCGGCACCCGGTCCAGTTCGATGCGCATACCCCCGTCACCGGCAGACGCCAATTCCGAAGTAGCACAAGATAATCCAGCTCCGCCGAGGTCCTGGATGCCCACCACCAGACCGGCGGCGTACAGCTCCAGGCAACACTCGATGAGCACCTTCTCGGTGAACGGGTCGCCCACCTGAACGCTCGGCAGCTTCTTGCGGCCTGCGCCGGATTCGTCGCCGGAGAACGTGTCGGAGGCCAGCACCGACACCCCGCCGATACCGTCCAGGCCGGTGCGTGCGCCGAACAGGATGATCTTGTTGCCGGTGCCGGAGGCGAACGCCAGGTGCAGATCCTCTTTGCGCAGCACGCCGACACACAGCGCGTTGACCAGAGGGTTGCCCGCATAGGAGGCGTCGAACACCGTCTCGCCGCCGATGTTCGGCAGGCCGAGTGAGTTGCCGTAGCCGCCGATACCGCGGACCACGCCGTCGAGGACCCGGCGGGTGTCGGGGGCATCCGCCGCACCGAAGCGCAGCTGGTCCATCACCGCCACCGGGCGCGCGCCCATCGCCATGATGTCGCGGACGATGCCGCCGACTCCGGTGGCCGCACCCTGATAGGGCTCGACGTAGGAGGGGTGGTTGTGCGACTCGACCTTGAACGTCACCGCCCAGCCGTCGCCGATGTCGACAACGCCGGCGTTCTCGCCGATACCGGCGAGCATCGACTGCCGCATGGCCTCGGTGGTGGTCTCACCGAAATAGCGCAGGTGCACCTTGGAGGACTTGTACGAGCAGTGTTCGCTCCACATCACCGAGTACATCGCGAGCTCGGCGTCGGTGGGCCTGCGGCCGAGGATGTCGCGGATCCGCTGATATTCGTCGTCTTTGAGGCCGAGTTCGCGGTACGGCTGCGGGTGCTCGGGGGTGGTTGACGCGTGGTCGACGGTGTCGACTGCTCCAGAGAGCCCAGAAGTCACGCCGAACAGTCTAGTGGCGCACCTGCGAGATGCCGCGTCGTCGCGCTTGGCTTCGAGCGAACGCATGCGCGACGCCCCCGGCGGACAAGCCGTGGACGACCACACTGCTCAACACCACCAGCACCATGATCAACAGCACTTGCTTCTCGATACCGCCTTCGAGCACGTTGAACGCCAACAGACCGAACACGATCGAGGTGGTGCCCCGGGGTCCCAGCCAACCGACCAGCAACCGTTCGCGCCAGTCCATTCTCGATCCGAGTAGCGCCAACATCACCGGGATGAGCCGGACGAGGGTCACGGCGACGACCGTGTAGCCGACGATGCCCCATGTGACACCGCCCGACATGAGCGCGATCACGCCGATGCCGGCGACCACGAACCACATGAACGCGGTGAGCAGCACGGCCACGTCGTCGATGAGCTCGAGTTCCCGGCGCTTGTCTTGGGTCGTGCGCACATAGTTCAGCGCCATCCCGCACAGGAACGCCGACACGAATCCGTTCCCGCCGAGGCCCACACTCAGCGAGTAGGACAGCAGCGGCGCGGCCACATAGATGATCCGCTTGGACTGTTCGGTCATCAGGTTGCGGCGGTCGGCGGCGTTGGCCAACTTGCCGAGCAGCCACCCGATTGCCGGGCCGACAACCAAGGCGATGCCGATCTCGGGGAGCGCCTCGGCGAGCGCTTCCATCGGCGGCTCTTCGTCGTCGGGACCCGATGCCAGTGCCAGCGCGAAAACCAGCACCGGCGCGACGATTACGTCCTTATAGCCCGCCTCGACGTTGAGCAGATCGCGCACCCGCTCGGGTATCCGTGCGTCACGCAAGATTCGGGACGCGGGCGCGAAATCGGTCGGCACCACGATGCAAGCCAGCACCAGCAGCACCGGCCAGGTGACGCCCGGCAACAGCAACCAGCCCAGGACGAAGGCCAGGCCGATACTGAGCGGCAGGCCGACACCCAACAACCACAACGCCGACTTAGGGTCGCGACCCAGCAGCCCGCCGCGCACATCGGTGGCGTCGACGAAGACCAGCACCGCCAGGATCAGTTCCGCCAGATGCTGGGCGACCTGGGAGTTCAGCGTGTCTGCGACCGCGTGGTAGGTGCCGTACTCGATGCCCGCCCCAACCACCACCAGCAGGATCGGCGCGGTGATCCGGCCCCGCTGCATCGGTCGGGCAAGCAGCGCCCAGACCGCCAGCACCAGCGAGAGCGCGATCAGGGACTGCACTACAGCAACGCATCTTTCCGCAGACACCCGGCCATCGCGCGCCGGGGTAACCGGCATGACCTCCCGGGTAATTGAGCGGGCACACCGACGGCGAGAAGCTGACGGTGACGCGCTCGACACCGAGCGCCCGACGCAGGAGGCGACCATGACCGACATCCAGACCACGCCCAGGTTCAGCGCGCAGATGTGGGCCGCGTTCTGGGCCGCGCCCGAGCTGTCGGCCGGGCAGGACATCCTCGCCGACGACATCGTCGGCTACTGGCCCGGTCAGCAGGAACCGGTTCGGGGTCTCGACGGCTACACGCAAAAGATCGCCGATCTGCTGGCGGCCTATCCCGATCTGAGGCTCGAATTGATCGACAGCGCAACGGTTCCCGGTAAATCGGCGAACGAGGAACTGGTGTTCCTACACTACGTCGGAACCGGGACCGGTCCACGCGGACCGTTCCGCATCCGCGGAATCGACCGGGTGCGCACCCGCGACGGCATCGTGGTGGAGAACGTCATCCGCTACGACCCGGCCGAGCTCCCCGGCTGAGCGCGGCTACTGCGGCGTCAGAAACGCTTGCAGCGCAGCGGCATACGCGATGACGTCGGCCGCACCCATGAGTTCACGGGCGGAGTGCATGGCCAATTGTGCGGCCCCGACGTCGACGGTGGGGATGCCGGTGCGCGCCGACGTCATCGGGCCGATCGTCGAGCCGCAGGGCAGATCGGCGCGATGCTCGTAGCGCTGCAGCGGTACCCCGGCCTGTCGGCAGGCGAGTTCGAAGGCCGCCGCGGTCCGGCCGTCGGTGGCGTAGCGCAGGTTCGGTTGCACCTTGAGCACCGGGCCGCCGTCGACGGCGATCAGGTGCCCGGGTTCGTGGCGGTCGGGATAGTTGGGATGCGTCGCGTGCGCCATGTCGCCGGAGGCGACCATCGACGCGGTCAGCCGGCGCAGAAAATCCTCGCGGTCACCACCGGCCGCGAGCACGATGCGCTCGAGCGTGGTCAGCAAGAGATCCGACTGGGCACCGTGATCCGACGTCGAGCCGACCTCCTCGTGGTCGAACAGCGCCAGCACGGGCAGATAGCCGCCCGGCTCGGCGGCCAGGAACGCCTCCAGCCCGGCGTAGCAGGTGCCCTGGTTGTCCAGCCGGGGGGCGCTGACGAACTCGGCGTCCGCGCCGATCAGCGCCGACGGGGTCAGGTCGTGGGTCATCAGGTCGGCGGACAGCACGTCGGACGGGCCTACGTCGGCGTGTTCGGCGACGTAGGCGAGGAACGACCGGGTCGTGTCCCCCAGACCCCACACGGCGTTGACGTGGCGCTGCGGATCGAGCTTCACCGCCGCGCGGTCCTCGGCGAGGTGGATGGCCAGCTGCGGCACCCGCAGGATCGGCGCGTCGATGCGCACCAGCCGGTGCGACACACCGCCGTCGGCGTCGCGGTCCCGCACCGAGAGCCGGCCGCTGACGCCGAGGTCGCGATCCAGCCAGGAGTTCAGCCACACCCCGCCATACGGCTCCAGCGCCACCACTCGCCAACCCGCCACCACCCGGTCCGGATGCTGTTTGACGCGCAGGTTCGGGCTGTCGGTGTGGCCGCCGACGATGCGGAACGGCCGGCCCGGGTCACCACTGGTGTTCCACGCCACCAGCGAGCCCGCCCGCACCGTGAAGTACCGGCCACCCCGATCGGGCCACCGGTCGGTCTCGGCCAGTTCGGTGTAGCCGGCGTCGCGCAGCCGTCCGGCCGCCGTCCGGCAGACATGGAACGGCGACGGCGACGCGTCGATGAATTCGCACAAACCCTGCGCGCTGGCCGCTGTGGACATGTTCACCATCATCGCCGACATCATTTTCGTTAGGGTCAAGCGGTGCCCTCCCCGCTACCCCAACCGGTACTGGCTCCGCTGACACCCGCCGCCATCTTCTTGGTGGCCACGATCAACTCCGGCGGTGAGGCCGCCGTGCACGACGCACTGCCGGACCTCGCCGGCCTGGTGCGCGCGATCGGGTTTCGCGATCCGTCGAAGAACCTGTCGATGGTCACCTCGATCGGATCCGAGGCGTGGGACCGCTTGTTCTCCGGACCGCGACCCAAGGATCTGCACCCGTTCGTCGAGCTGCACGGGTCGCGCCACCACGCCCCGGCCACCCCGGGCGATCTGCTGTTCCACATCCGCGCCGAGGTGCTCGACGTGTGCTTCGAGCTGGCCGGCCGGGTGGTCAAGGCGATGGCCGGGGCGATCACGATCGTCGACGAGGTGCACGGTTTCAAGTTCTTCGACAACCGCGATCTGCTCGGCTTCGTCGACGGCACCGAGAATCCGGACGGCCCACTTGCGGTGAGCGCCAGCCAGATCGGGGACGAGGACCCGGATTTCGCCGGCGGCTGTTATGTGCACGTGCAGAAGTACCTGCACGACATGACGTCGTGGGACGCGCTGTCGGTGACCGAGCAGGAGCGCGTGATCGGTCGCACCAAGCTCGAGGACATCGAGATGCCCGACGACGTGAAACCGTCGAATTCCCATATCGCCCTCAACGTGATCTCCGACGACGACGGTAACGAGCTCAAGATCATCCGGCACAACATGCCGTTCGGGGAGATCGGCAAGGACGAGTTCGGCACCTACTACATCGGCTACTCGCGTTCGCCCGACGTCACCGAGAAGATGTTGGAGAACATGTTCATCGGCGACCCGCCCGGCAACACCGACCGGATCCTGGACTTCTCCACCGCGGTCACCGGTGCCCTGTTCTTCACGCCGATCACCGATTTCCTCAACGATCCGCCGCCGAGGCCGGGCTTCGGCGACGACGACGCAGCTCCCCCGGCACCCGCCCCTACTTCCGACGGCTCATTGGCGATCGGCAGCCTGAAAGGACAGTCCTGATGAACAACCTCTACCGCGAGCTCGCCCCGATCACCGAATCAGCCTGGAGCGAAATCGAATTGGAGGCTTCGCGCACATTCAAGCGGCATATCGCCGGCCGCCGCGTTGTCGACGTGAGCGAGCCGGGCGGTCCGGTGACGGCGGCGGTGAGCACCGGCCACCTGCGCGACGTGGCGGCGCCGGCCGACGGCGTCGTGGCGCACCTGCGCGAGTCCAAGCCGCTGGTGCGGCTGCGGGTGCCGTTCACGGTGTCGCGCACCGCAATCGACGACGTGGAGCGCGGCGCGCAGGACTCCGACTGGGATCCGGTCAAGGCCGCCGCCAAGAAGCTGGCGTTCATCGAGGACCGCGCGATCTTCGAGGGCTACAAGGAGGCCGCGATCGACGGCATCCGGATGTGCAGCTCCAACCCGGCGCTGGCCCTGCCCGAGGACGCCCGCGAATACCCCGACGTCTTCGCCCAGGCGCTGTCCGAGCTGCGGCTCGCCGGTGTCGACGGCCCCTACTCGGTGCTGCTGTCCGCCGACGCCTACACCAAGGTCAGTGAGACCACCGAGCACGGCTATCCGATCCGGGAGCACCTCAACCGGTTGGTGGACGGCGACATCATCTGGGCGCCCGCGATCGACGGCGCGTTCCTGCTGAGCACCCGCGGCGGCGACTTCGACCTGCAGCTGGGCACCGACGTCGCGATCGGCTACCTGAGCCACGACGCCGACACCGTGCAGCTGTACCTGCAGGAGACGATGACGTTCCTCTGCTACACCGCTGAGGCCTCGGTCGCGCTGACCGCCTGAGTCGCCTTCATCGAAGGTGAACCCGCGAGCGTTCCCCTTCGCGCCTTCGGCGAGATCGACGCCAGCGAGGAAAAGTACGAGAAGGGTCCGCGCCAGCGTCAATCTCGGCGCGGGTCCTCTCCCACGCTGACCGCCTGAGTCGCTACGTGGCAGCCAGCACCGTGTCGAGCGCCGAGTAGAAGATGCCGAGCCCGTCGTCCGACGGGCCGGTCAGCGCTTCGGTGGCGTGCTCGGGATGCGGCATCAGCCCGACCACCCGGCCGTTGGCGGAGCTGACGCCCGCGATGTCGCGCATCGAGCCGTTGAGGTTCTCCACGTAGCGGAACACCACCCGTCCCTCACCCTCGAGTTCGTCGAGCACGGACTCGCTGGCCACATAGCGACCCTCGCCCGATTTGAGCGGCACCAGCAGTTCGGCACCCCATTCGTAGCGCGAGGTCCACGCGCTGGTGATCGAGTCCACCTTCAGCCAGACGTCGCGGCAGATGAAGTGCAGCCCGGCGTTGCGGGTCAGCGCGCCGGGCAGCAGCCCGGCCTCGCACAGCACCTGGAAGCCGTTGCAGATGCCGAGCACCGGCATGCCCTTGTTCGCGGCCTCGATGACTTCACCCATGACGGGCGCGAACTTCGCGATCGCGCCGCAACGCAGGTAGTCGCCATAGGAGAAGCCGCCCGGCACCACCACGGCGTCGACCCCCTTGAGGTCGGCGTCGCCGTGCCACAGGTTGACCGCCTCGGCACCGGCCAGCCGCACCGCCCGGGCCGCGTCGACGTCGTCGAGGGTGCCGGGGAAGGTGATGACGCCGATGCGGGCGCTCACGAGGGGTCCCGGGTGACCGTGAAGTCCTCGATCACCGTGTTCGCCAGTAGCGACTCGGCGATCTCGGCGAGCGCGGAGTCGCTGACCGAATCATCGACCTCGAGCTCGAATCGCTTGCCCTGCCGAACATCTGAGATACCGGCGTGTCCCAGCCGGCCCAAGGCGCCGACGATCGCCTGACCCTGCGGGTCGAGAATCTCGGCTTTGGGCATCACGTTGACCACTACACGGGCCACAGGCGCTCCTGCTGACGTCGACGACTATTGCGGGTCAACTCTACCGGCGGCTCACCCGCAGGACCCGATGTAGGCGGTGCACAGCGGCGCGCCGAGCGCGTCGAGCAGGCTTTCGTCGCTGCCCATCGGCCAAGGCGTCTGCGGAGGTGCGGTTGACCACATGGCGAGTTCCGTCACCGTGCTGTTGGCCGGAGTGGCCACGATGTACTGGCGCAGGATCACCGGACCGCTGATCACGGCGGCCGCCCGGTCGTAGCCGTCGAAGGTCAGTGACGGGGAGGTTGACGGGTTGGTGCGCTGACAGGACCGCAGCGCGGCAACGGCATGGTGGAAGACGTCGTCGGCGAGCTGACCGCCACGCCAGGTCTCCCCACGCCAGTGCATCACCGTGGCCTGCAGCTGCCACTGCCCGTCGGGATTCGCCACGGTCGCGCGTTCGGCGACGGCGTAGGCGCGCGGATCGTCGGCCACCGGCGGTGACCCGCACAGTTCCTCGAACCGGAACCGCGGTGCGACGGCGGTGACCGCCACCCCGGAGAGCCGAGGCCAGGTGTACCGGGCGTTCAGCGGGATCGCCCACGGGGCGATCCACGCCGCGTCGGGAATGCGGTCGCAGTTGGGCGGGCAGGTGTCGGAATCGGCGGCAGCGTGCGGCGGGACGGTGAGCCCGCAGGCCACCAGCATCATCGCGATGACCAACCGCATGTATTCGACGCCTTCCGGTGCGCGCACAATCGTAAGCATGGAGTTGACTCATTTCGGGCATTCATGTCTTCTCGCCGAGTTCGATGGCGCCACGCTGTTGTTCGATCCGGGTAACTTCTCGCACGGCTTCGAGGGCGTGACGGGCCTCTCGGCCATCCTGATCACCCACCAACACCCCGACCACGCGGACCGCGAACGGCTGCCCGCGCTGGTGGAAGCCAATCCGAACGCGGTGCTCTACGCCGACCCGGCGACCGCGGCCGAGCTCGGTGAACCGTGGCGCGCGGTGCACGTCGGCGACGAGCTGAACGTGGCCGGACTCTGCATCCGCGGCGTCGGCGGCAAGCACGCGGTGATCCACCCGGAGATCCCGATCATCGACAACATCTCGTATCTGGTCGGCGATGCCGAGCACCCGGCGCGGCTGATGCATCCCGGTGACGCGCTGTTCGTGCCCGGCGAGCCAGTCGACGTGCTGGCCACGCCCGCGGCGGCACCGTGGATGAAGATCTCCGAGGCGGTGGACTATCTGCGGGCGGTCGCACCGGAGCACGCGGTCCCGATCCACCAGGGGGTGGTGGCCCCCGAGGCACGTGGGATCTATTACGGTCGGCTCACCGAGATGACCGATACCGATTTCCGGGTGTTGCCGGAAGAGAACTCGTTCCGGTTCTGAAACCTGCTGAGGGGCAACATGAGTGAAGCCGACCTGACCAAGCTGTTCGGACTGTCCGGGAAGACCGCTCTGGTCACCGGCGGGAGCAGCGGCATCGGGGTGATGATCGCGCGCGGCCTGCTGCAGGCCGGTGCGGAGGTGATCATCAGTTCCCGCAAGGCCGACAAATGCGAGCAGGTCGTCGCCGAGCTCTCCGAATTCGGGTCCATCCGCGCCATCCCGGCGGACCTCTCCCGCCAGGAGGAGTGCAAGCGGCTGGCCGCCGAGGTTCTCGCCGGCACTGACACGCTGCACATCCTGGTCAACAACGCCGGTGCGACGTGGGGCGAACCGCTGGAGTCGTTTCCGGCCTCGGCGTGGGACAAGGTTCTCGACCTCAACGTGAAGTCACCGTTCTGGCTGGTGCAGGAGCTGGTCGGCGCGCTGCGGAAGGCCGGCACGCACGATGACCCGGCACGGATCATCAACATCGGCAGCATCGACGGTATCCATGTGCCGGTGATGCACACCTACTCCTATTCGGCCAGCAAGGCGGCCGTGCATCAGCTGACCCGGGTGCTCGCTAAAGAGCTTGGCCCGCAACACATCACGGCCAATGCCATCGCACCGGGCCCGTTCCAGTCGAAGATGATGGCCGCTACGCTCGACGCGTTCGGTGACGCGATCGCGGCTTCCTCGCCGCTGCAACGGATCGGCCGTGACGACGATATGGCCGGCATCGCGATTTTCCTGGCCAGCCGGGCAGGCTCCTATGTGAACGGGGCGATCATCCCGGTCGACGGCGGGATGGCGACGACCGCGAGTGGCTCCGGCTCACGCAGCTGAGCTGGCTGGGATCTGCGGATCCCAGCGGTGCACCGTCGGTGTGCAGCCGTACATCAGGGCCAGATCGATTGCGTCGAGCATGGCCTGGCGCGGCCCAACTTTGCGCAATTGCTTTGCGGTGACGGCCAGTCGGACCACTCCGCCGCGGCGGGCGGTGCGTTCGGCCGACAGCACCAGCGTGCGGCACCACCCGGGTTCGGTGACGAATACCTCGCCGATGCCGACCACCCTGGCTCGGCTGGTGGCGCCGGTCATCAGGTCGGTGACGCGGTGCAGGTCGACCAGCAACCGAAACCCATTGCGCGGCAGAGCAAATTCTGTGCCCGCGGAGACTGTCCACCCGGGGGCGGCGAACAGCCGGGTCCTCAAGCCCACATGTTCGAGCACCCGGTCGGCGCCCATCAGCCGCAGGTTGGCCTCGTGCGCGGGCAGGGTGGCGAATTCGCCACGCAGCTTCTTCGTGGCGGCCGCGTCGAACCCGTGCAACACGACCGCGTCACCGCCGGCACGGCGGTGAGTCAGCCAGGTGACGGTGCGCGGGTCGGACTCCAGGCGGTAACCGCCCTTGAGCCGGGGCGCGACGAGCAGCGAGAGCGGAACCCCGCGACCTTCGAGCGCACGGGCGAACTCGTCGACCTCGCCCAGCGTCCGGTCACTGATCCCGGACACCGACACGATGAGTTGTCCAGCCACTCCCGCAGTGTGGCAATTCCAGGTGTCCGCACGGTGTCTGCCAGCTTGAGGTCAGGCAACCATTCGGTTCAGCCCGGCAGGACCGCCTCGATCGCGGCGACCACCTCGGGGGCGTTCGGCTCGGTTTGCGGACGGAACCGGTTGACCACCCTGCCGCCGGGGGCGATCACGAACTTCTCGAAGTTCCATGCGATGTCGCCGGCCTTGCCGTCGGCGTCGGCGACAGTGGTGAGCTCGGCATACAGTGGGTGCCGGTCGTCGCCGTTGACATCGGTCTTCGCCAACAGCGGGAACGTCACACCGTAGGTGGTGGAACAGAACGTCTGGATCTCCTCCGCCGTTCCGGGTTCCTGACCCATGAACTGGTTGCAGGGCACCCCGATCACGGTCAGGCCGCGGTCCCCGTAGTCGCGGGCCAATTGCTCGAGCGCGCTGTACTGCGGGGTGAGACCGCATTTGGACGCGACGTTGACCAGCAGGATCGCCCGGTCGGCGAAGTCGCCCAGCGAGGTGGGCTTGCCGTCGAGCGTGGTCAGCGGGATGTCGATCAGACTCATGCCGGTGAGGTTACCTCGTGCTCGTCGGCCCCGGCGGTGGCCAGCAGCCACGCGTACTGGAACGCTGCTTCCTTCCACCGCTCGTAGCGGCCGCTGATTCCGCCGTGGCCCGCGGCCATCTGCGTCTTCAACAGCACCGGATGCTCGTCGGTCTTGGTGTGCCGAAGCGCGGCAACCCACTTCGCGGGTTCGACGTAGAGCACCCGAGTGTCGTTGAGTGACGTCATCGCCAGGATCGCCGGGTACTCCTTGGCTTCGACGTTCTCGTACGGCGAATAGGACTTCATGTAGAAGTAGACGTCCTTGTTCTCCAACGGGTTTCCCCACTCGTCCCACTCCGTCACCGTCAACGGCAGCGACGGGTCGAGGATCGTGGTGAGTGGGTCCACGAACGGAACCTGCGCGAGAATCCCGGCGAACAGTTGCGGCGCCAGGTTCGCAACCGCGCCCATCAGCAGACCACCCGCACTGCCACCCAGGGCCACCAGGTTCTGCGGCCGGGTCAGGCCGGTGTCGACGAGATGCTGTGCCACGGCGATGAAGTCGGTGAACGTGTTGCGCTTCTCCAGCAGCTTGCCGCGCTCGTACCAGAGCCGCCCCATCTCGCCGCCACCACGGACGTGGGCGACGGCGAAGACCATGCCGCGGTCGAGCAGCGACAGGCGCGCAACCGAGAACCGCGGATCTTCGGACGACTCGTACGCGCCGTAGCCGTACAGCACTGTGGGAGCGGGGAATTCGATGCCGGCCTTGTGGACGATCGAGATCGGGACGCGGGTGCCGTCCTCGGCGAGCGCCCAGTCCCGGCGCTCAACGTAGTCCTCGCGGCGGTAACCGCCGAGCACCGGCTGCTCGCGCAGCAGGGTGCGCTCGCCGGTGGCGAGGTCGAGGTCGTAGATCCGCAGCGGCGTCACGTAGGAGGTGGTGCCGACCCGCAGTTTGGGCGTCGACCAGTTCGGGTTGCCCGCCAAGCCGGACGAGGCCAGCTCGGAGTCGAAGGCGATCTCCTCGGGGGTGCCGTACCCGTCGGTGCCGATGGGCCACAACTGGATTCGCGGCAGCGCCTCGCGGCGGTAGCTGATCACCAGCTGGTCGGCGAAGGCGTCGACGCCGTCGAGACGGACGTCGTCGCGGGCCTCGATCAGGGTGCGCTGGTCGGTGGGGTCGCTGACCGGCGCCTCCACGAGGGTGAAGTTGACCGCGCCGTCGTTGTGCAGGATCAGGAATCGGTCTTCACCGCCGATCACGGCGTGGTCCACCGAATACTCGACTCCGTCGCGGCGCGGCAGCACCGAGGTGAACTCCGCGTTTGGGTCGGCGGCATCACCGAACCACACCTGCGAGGTGATCGCCGAGCCGGCGGCGATGATCACGTACTTGTTGCTGCGGGTGCGGCCCATGCCGACCCAGAACCGTTCGTCGGGTTCGTGGAACACCTGCTCGTCGGGCTGGCCGGAACCCAGCCGATGGCGCCACACGGTGTCCGGGCGCCAGGCCTCGTCGACCGTCGTGTAGTAGACGCATCCATTGTCCGCTGCCCACGTCACGCCGGAGGAGATTCCGGCGATCTCGTCGGGGTACAGCTCACCGGTGCGTAAGTCTTTGAACCGCAGCGTGTATCGCTCGTCCCCGACTGTGTCGACCGAGTAGGCCAGCAGGTGACCGTCGATGCTCACGCTGCTGGCACCGAGGGAGAAGAACTCGTGTCCGTCGGCCTCGGCGTTCTCGTCGAGCAGCACCTGCTCGCCGGGGACCTCGGTGTCCTCGTCGAAGACCGGCGGATTCCAATCGTCCGGCCCGGCGACCGGGCAGCGGCAGTGCGCCCCGTACTGCTTGCCTTCGAAACTGCGGCCGTAGTACCACCACTCACCGCGGCGGGTGGGAACCGACATGTCGGTCTCCTTGGTGCGCGCCTTGATCTCGTCGAAGATCTTCTGCCGCAGCGGCTCAAGATGGGCGGTGGCCTTGTCGGCGTAGGCGTTTTCGGCTTCGAGGTGTGCGATGACCTCCGGATCGGATTTCTCGCGCAGCCATTCGTAGGGGTCGACGAAGACGTCCTCGTGGAAAACACGCTCGGTGTCGACCCGCTTGGCGATGGGCGGATTCATGCTCATGCTCCGATCCAGTCGGCGAACGACAGTCCCGAGATGCGTTCGTAGGCTTCGATGTAGCGCGCGCGGGTGGCGGCGACGATGTCGTCGGGCAGCGGCGGTGGAGGCGTGGAACCGTAACGGTCCCAACCCGATTCGGGGCCGGTGAGCCAGTTGCGGACGAACTGCTTGTCGAAGCTGGGCTGCACCTGCCCCACTGTGTAGGTGTCGGCAGGCCAGTACCGCGAAGAGTCCGGGGTGAAGACCTCGTCGGCCAGCACCACCCGGTCGTCGGCGTCCACACCGAACTCGAACTTGGTGTCCGCGATGATGATGCCCTTGGTCAGGGCGTGGTCGGCGGCCTGCATATAGATCTGCAACGTGCGCTCGCGCAGCTGATTGGCGCGCACCGCGCCGACGATCTCGATGGTCCGGTCGAACGAGATGTTCTCGTCGTGCTCGCCGATGTCGGCCTTGGTCGCCGGGGTGAACAGCGGAGTGTCGAACCTGCTGGCCTCGACCAAGCCGGGCGGCAGCGCGATACCGCAGACCGTGCCGTCGCGCTGGTAGTCCAGCAGCCCCGAGCCGGTCAGGTAACCGCGGGCCACACATTCGATCGGCACCATCTCGAGCTTGCGCACCACCAGCGCACGACCCAAGACCTCCTCGGGGATCCGCGGGTCGTCCGGCGGGCCGGCCAGATGGTTCGGCGCGTCGATGTAGTCGAAGAAGAACACGCTCATCGCGGTGAGGATGCGGCCCTTGTCGGGGATCAGGCTGTCCAGGATGTAGTCATAGGCCGAGATCCGGTCGCTGGCGACGAACAACAGGTGCTCGTCGTCGATGGCAAAGATCTCGCGGACCTTACCGCTGGCCAGGTGCTGATAGTCGCTCAGAGCGGGGCGGGGCATCGCGTCAGCCTAACGGCCGCTGACCCGGCGCGATTGTGCTGGGATCAAGCCATGAGATCGCGCTTCCTGCCCTACGCCACCACCCCGGGCCGGCTGCTCGGACAGTTGGTCAGCGACGTGGTCGTCGCGTTGTGGATCACGGTGTGGGTTCTGGTCGGGCTCGGGGTGCACAGCGCGGTCGCGACGATCGCCGACGTCGGCCGCCAGGTCAACGACGGCGCGACCGGCATCTCGGACAACCTGCACTCCGCCGGCGACAGCGCGCACAAGATCCCGCTGGTCGGCGACACCGTTGCCAAGCCGCTGCGGGCGGCCAGCGAGGCCGCCCTGGACCTGGCCGGCGCGGGCCACAACCTCGACACCACGGCCACTTGGCTGGCGGTGGTGCTGGCGTTCGCGGTGGCGGCACCGCCGATCCTGGCGGTGGGTATGCCGTGGCTGTTTCTGCGGATCCGGTTCTTCCGCCGCAAGTGGACGGTCATCGCGCTGACCCGCACGCCCGCCGGGGAACAGCTGCTGGCGTTGCGAGCGCTGGCTAACCGGCCACTGCGCAAGCTCACCGACGTCAACGTGGACCCGGTGGGCGCCTGGCGGCGCGAGGATCCGTATGCGATTCGCGGGCTCGCCGCACTCGAACTGCGCTCGGCGGGCGTCGCCGCCCCGCGCTACTGGCGGACTTCGGCGCGCTGACGGGCGCTACGCGCACGTAAGCGCGCCAGATCTTTCGGGGGAACCGGCGTGGCCGCTGCGGCGTCCATTCAGTTGTGCTCGAAGACTTGCTCCGCCGGCACGACGGGGTCATCACCCTCGCGCAGGCGCAGCGCGCCGGCTTGAGCGAATTCGCGGTTCGCCGCCGCGTGCGTTCGGGTCAGTGGCGGCGTTGCGCCCTGGGTGTGTACTTCGCCGACGATCGACCGTTCACGGCCGCGGCACGAATTCGTGCGGCGGTATGGGGTCGCGGGGATCGCGCCACTGCCAGCGGTCTCGCCGCCGCGTGGTGGCTGGGTCTCATCGCGACCACCCCGGACATCGTCGAGATCACGGTGCCGCGAAACAGCCATGGTCGGGCTGCCCGAGGGACTCGCCTGCGTCGGTGCGATCTTGCCGAGGTCGACATCACCGAGCACCGATCACTACGAGTGACCGCACCCCCGCTGACCGTCATCGAGGCGTCCATACGCCCGGGCGGCGGACCAGCCATCATGGACACCGCTCTCCAGCGTCGCGTTGAGTTGATCGACCTCGAACGTGCGCATGCCCGCAATGTCGGGCGCCGGGGATCCACCGCCATCCGGCGCCTGCTCGACACCGCTGCCGGCGGTGCGCGTTCGGAAGCAGAGCGGCTGATCATCCGGTTACTCAGGCAGGCCCAAATCAGCGGCTGGACAGCGAACTTCGCGGTTGGCGGCTACGTCATCGATATCGCTTTCCCACATCAGCGGGTCGCAATCGAGATCGACGGGTGGGCTTTTCACAGTGATCAGGCCACGTTCCAGAACGACCGCGTTCGGCAGAATCGGCTCGCCCTGCAGGGCTGGCAGGTCCTGCGCTTCACCTGGCTGGACCTAACTCAACACCCGGACCGGGTGCTGAGTCAGATACGCGCGGCCATTTCGGCGCGCTGACGAGCGCTGGGCGCACGTAACCGCGCCAAACCTTGACACCGCGGGCCAACCGCCGCAGAGTAATCAATCAAATGATTGATTACTTGCTCAGGGAGGTTCATCGATGACGTCCACAGCCTTGCCCGGCGAGTGGGTCGAGCACGCACCAGGACTCGAAGATCTCGCGGGGAGCTTCAGGTCTCAGGTGTCGACGGACCGCTACCGATCTCGCGAGTACGCCGAACGTGAACGCGCGGCGATCTGGATGAAGACGTGGCAGATCGCCGGGCGCGTCGACGACCTTCCCAAGGTCGGCGACTGGATGGAATACAAGCTCTACGACCAGTCCTTCCTCATCGTGCGGGGCAAGGACGAGCAACTGCGCGGCTTCGTCAACGCCTGCCGGCATCGCGGCAACGCCCTCTGCAAGGGTCGCGCCGGCAACGCCAAGCGCGGCTTCCTGTGCCAATACCATCTGTGGTCCTACGACCTCGACGGCCGACTCAAGGGACTGCTGCGGGAAGAGAACGCCGGCGGCCTCGACAAGAGCGACAACTCACTGATCGCGGTTCCGGTCGACACCTTCGGCGGCTTCGTCTTCATCAACCCGGATGCCGACGCCCAACCGCTCGCGGAGTGGATCGGCGAGGAGGCCATGGCGACGCTGGCGCCGTATCACCTCGAACTGATGTCCACGGTGATGAACGTCCGAGAAGCGCTGGACTGCAACTGGAAAGTCGTGATGGACGCCTTCAACGAGGGCTACCACGTCAACGGTGTCCACCCACAACTGTTGGCAGTGCTCAACATTCAGCCGGAGACCACGCGCTACAAGTTCTTCGAGAACCACACCATCGCGATGGCCCCTTCGAGGTCGTGGGCGCCACCCCGGAAAAGCAGGTCGAGGGCACACTGTCGCTGCCCGAGACCTTCCCGGGAACGGTCGCGGTGATCCCGCGCTTCCAGGAACTCGTCAAGGAGTACACCGCGGACGACGGCTCGATCGACTTCCCCGACGGTGTCACGGCGCGCACGCTGCTGCAGAAGGCAACCCGTGCGCACCTGACCGAGATGGGCTTGGACGTCAGCGGCCTCACCGATGCGCAGATGAGCGACAACCACGGCTGGTTTCTGTTCCCCAACTTCATGATGACCATCCGGGCCGGCGAGTGCCACGTGATCCTGGCCAGGCCGCACCCGGATGGGGACCCCAACCGGTGCATCTGGCATGTGGCGAGCTACATGTACCTGCCGCCCGAGATGGCCGACGCCTTCACTGTGGACCTGACGGAGGTCGACGAACCCGGCAGCTACAAGTATTTCGAAGCGCTGCAACAGGATTACGAGCAGATGCAGCGTCAACAGTCCGGCCTGCGCAACGAGAACCTCGATCACCTGATGCTGGTGAACGAAGAGATCGTCGTCGCAAAATTTCACGACACCATGGACCGATGGATGGCAGGAAAGGCAGCACAGTGAACCTCGAAGACCGCATCGCCCTACACAATCGGATGGCCCGCGCCTACGGTGACGCCTACCTGCGCCAGGGTGTGCAGGACGGCGAAAAGTTCGTCGACGTCTGGAAGTTCCACCCGGACTGCATGTATGCCTCGCCGTACTTCACCGGCGATGAGGCATTCAAGCTCAGCGAGTTCCCCGAAGAGTCCGCCCGTGCGTCGACCATGGAGGCCAAGGTCTACTCGCTGCGCTTCCCCGACTGGAAACCCGTCGACTTCAAGCACTGGCCGGCCGACAACGGCTTCGTGATGAAAACCCGCTGGCAGGGCACCAACAAGGACACCGGCACCGTAATGGGTTTCTACTCATACAGTTTCATCGACACCGACGACAACGGGGAGGTCGTACGCTGGGAAACCCACGTCAACAGTGAGTACAGCGACTTCCTCGACGTCGCGATCGGGGTGCACGGCCCATTCCACGGCACCCACGAATACACCGACGCGTTGGATCGCCGGCTGGCCGAAGAGGGGCTGACCGTCTGATGACGCTGTCGGACACCGTGCTGGAGTACAGCCGGTTGATGAAGCGGTTGGTCGACGAGGCCAAGCAACCGGGCTTCACTGCCGACAGCTGGGCGCCGCTGGCCGAGCTCATCGACACGCAGAACTTCATGCGGGTCGGCAACTTCAAAGAGGTGATGGACTGGGACACCTACGTCGCGTTCCTGACCAACTGGGCGGCGTCCTCGGAGTGGGAGTCGGAATTCAAGCGGGTCACCGAGGCCGGCAACGTGGTGTTCCTCGAGCTCGAAGAGCACAGCCGAATCGGCGAATTCAGCAACTCGGTGAACTCGGTGTCGGTCTATGAGTTCGACGAACGCGGAAAGATCACCCGTATCGACGTATATCTCCAAATGGCCCTGCCCGATCCCGATATGCTCGCCAGTTACGAGGGTGTCGAGATCTGACGATAGGGAACCGATGAAGGCTTCGGTCGATCCAGACCGCTGCGCCGGACACGGCGACTGCGTGTCGACCTGCGCGGACGTGTTCGCCTGGACTGCTGACGGCTATGCCGAAGTCGTGCTCGACGAGATTCCCGACCAGTTCAAAGATCTCGTCGTGAAGGCCGTGCAGGACTGCCCGGAGCACGCGATCAGCGCGGAAGGCTAGTGGCCGACTACGACTATGTCGTGATCGGGGCCGGGTCGGCCGGCTGTGCGGTTGCCGCGCGCCTGGCCGAAGGACAGTCACGCGTCCTGCTGTTGGAGGCGGGCGGCTCCGACCGCCGGCTGACCGTCCGCGCACCGCTGGCCTTCGCCGCACAGATGGGCGGCCCCACCGACTGGGACTACCGCACCGCCCCGGAGCCGGCATGCGACAACCGGATCATCCCGCAACCGCGCGGCCGGGTCCTCGGGGGCACCAGCTCGATGAACGCGATGGTGTGGATACGCGGCACCCGGATCGACTACGACGGCTGGGACCTGCCCGGCTGGGGCTGGTCCGATGTCGAGCCGGTGTTCCGACGCATCGAGTCGCACTACCTCGGCGGCCCGACCCACGGGACATCCGGCCCGGTGCGCATCACACGGCTGCCGGAGCCCGACGTGACGTCCATCCGCTGGCTCGACAGTGCGCGGGCCGCCGGTGTCAGCGCCAACGAGGACATCGGTGGACCCGATCTCGACGGGTCGTCCATCGCGCCGGTGACGGTCTGGAAGGGCCAGCGGTGGAACACCGCGCGGGCGTATCTTCCTGCGGCGCCCCGACGTTCAAACTTCGCGGTCGTCACCGGCGCCCTGGTCCACCGTGTGGTGTTGCGCGACGGCCGTGCGGTGGGTGTCGAGTACGAGCGCAAGGGACATCGGCACATCGTCAACGCCAACAGCGAGATCATTCTGTCGGCCGGCGCCTACGGCACGCCGCACCTGTTGCAACTCTCCGGAATCGGCGCCGCCGACCACCTCCGGACCGTCGGAATCACACCCGTCGTCGAAAGTCTGAAGGTCGGGACCAATCTCACCGATCATCCCGCGGCGGCGATGAGTTGGGATGTGCGCGCTCGGTTCGTCGGACTGTCGGATGCGCAAAAGCCACAGTGGTTGCTGCGCTGGATCCTTCGCCGGACCGGAAAGCTCACCAGCAATGCGATGGAGGCCATCGCGCAGGTCCGATCCGATCCCGGCTTGCCCGCGCCAGACTTCCAGCTGATCCACTCCCCCAGCTACGTCAACCTGGTGGCGATGGAACGGGAGCTGCGTCGCGCGTCCTCGGTCCTGCAGTCCTTCTGGACGCCGAAGAGTCGCGGCACGGTGATGGCGCAATCGGCGGATCCGCATGCGCCACCGGAGATCCGGCTCAACACGCTGGCCGATCCCGCTGACGTCGCGGCGTTCATCCGCATTGTGCGGCGTACCCGTGAGATCGTCGCCGCCGAGCCGTTCGCCTCGGTGATCACCACCGAACTGCACCCCGGCCCGGATATCGTCACCGACGCTCAGATCGAGGCGTGGCTGCGCGGTTCGGTCGCCACCACCGGGCACCCCGCCTGCTCGGCAGCCATGGGCAGCGATCCCGACAGTGTGCTCGACGAGAGACTCAGAGTGCGCGGTGTCCACGGGCTTCGGGTGGCGGACGCATCGGTGTTCCCGTGCATTCCGCGGGCCAACACCAACGCCCCGGCCATCATGGTCGGTGAGCGGTGCGCCGACTTCGTCAAGGCAGACCAGTGAGCATCTTTGACGCTCACTTCCACATCATCGATCCACGTTTTCCCTTGGTGCCCAACAACGGCTACCTGCCGGAGGAGTTCAGCGTTGCCGACTACCGCAGGCGGGTCGAACCGCTGCACGTGACCGGCGGTGCGGTGGTCAGCGGATCCTTCCAGGCCTTCGACCAGAGTTACCTGAAAGAGTCTCTGGTGCAGCTCGGTTCGGGATTTGTCGGCGTCACCCAGCTCCCGGTCGATACGACGGACGACAACATTCTCGCGTTGCACCGCGCCGGTGTCCGGGCAGTTCGGTTCAATCTGTACCGCGGCGGCTCGGCAACAGTCGACGACGTCGACACCCTCGCCCGCCGCGTGCACGACGTGGCCGGCTGGCATTCCGAGTTCTACCTCGACGCCGCCGACTTCGCCGAACTCGAACCAATCCTCGCACCCTTGCCACAGATCAGCATCGACCACCTGGCCATGTCGGACGATACTCGCGGCACGCTGCTGCGTCTGGTCGAGTCCGGAACCGTGGTCAAGGCAACGGGATTCGGCCGGATCAGCGTCACCGATCCGGATGCCCTGATGCGCGCGATCGTGACCACGAATCCCGCTGCCCTGATCTTCGGCAGCGACCTACCCTCGACCCGCGCGGCGATCCCGTTCCAGGACAGCGATATCGAGCGCATTGCCAATGCCGTCGGCGCCGACCATGTCGATGCGGTGCTTGGCGCCAACGCGCGAGCCTTCTACCGGCTCTGAGAAAACAACTGGCCGCGCAGCAACTGTTTGAGCGCGGCGACCGTCGCATGGTATTCGGCAGGAGGTGGTGCGCTGGCGGCGTATTCGTTCAGGCCCCGGAAGACCAGGTACACCGCGTCGGCCGCGCTCTCCACCTCCACGCCGCGTCCCAACACCTTCTCGCGGGCCCCCTGTTCGAGGATGTCGCGGATCAGGTTGCGCAGCGCCACGAATCGAGAGTCGCTGTTCTCGGCGAGATGCAGGTGCTGCGGGCTCTCGGCCCGGATGGCCCGGTCGAAGGCGACGGCAAGCGGATAGTCCTGCATCACCCGCACACTCTCGTCCAGGACGGCCATCAGCTTGTCCAACGTCGCGGCGTTCTCCTCGGCGGCCTGTTCGAGCCTCGGCACCGCGATGGTCGCGACCTCGTCGAACGTCGCCTTCACGAGCTCGGCCTTGTTCGGAAAGTAGTGATAGAGGCTGCCGCTGGTCATATTCGCCTCGCGGGCGATCTCGCGGATCGTCGTTCGGGAGTAACCGACCTCGGCGACGCAGCGCATCGTCGCCTCGAGGATCCGCCGCCTCGTCTCCTCGCTGTTGGCGCCCACCGGCCGGCCGAGGAGCGAGGAATTGGCCGACGCTGCACCTTTGGGTTTCGCCATCGCTTCCAGAAGCTTCTCACAGTCGCGATGCGATCGGTTAGAGTCCGCGTCGTGGGAGACCTCATCGACACCGTCGCCGTCGTCACCGGCGCGGCCCGCGGCCAGGGCCGCAGTCATGCCGTGGCGCTGGCCGCCGAAGGCGCCGACATCATCGCCATCGACCGCTGCGCCGATATCGACTCGATCCCCTACCCGCTGGCCTCCAAGGACGACCTCGACGAGACCGTCCGGCTGGTCGAGGCCCAGGGGCGCCGGGTCGTTCCCGTCGTCGCCGACGTCCGCGACCTGGCCGCGTTGCAGGCCGGGGTGCAGAGCGGCGTGGACGCTCTCGGTGACGTCGACATCGTTGTGGCCAACGCCGGGGTGGTGGCGATCGGGCTGAAGGATCCGCTCGACACCGACGTGTACCGCGACATCGTCGAAACCAACCTCAACGGGGTCTGGCACACCATCGCGGCCACGGTGCCCTCGATCATCCGCAAGGGCCGCGGCGGCGCCATCATCTTGACGAGCTCCGCGCAGGGACTCGTCGGCAAGGGCGGCGACGGCAGCGCGGCGATGTTCGCCTACGCCGCCGCCAAGCACGGTGTCGTCGGGCTGATGCGCTCGGCGGCCAATGCCTATGCACAGCACAACATCCGGGTCAACACCGTGCACCCCAGCGGCGTCGGCACCCCGATGATCCTCAACGACCACACGCTCAAGACGTTCCAGGAGAACCCCAACGGTGCCGCCCTGTCGGCGAATCTGTTGCCGGTCCCCTTCGTCGAGGCCGAGGACGTCACCAACGTCGTGGTGTTCTTGGCAAGCCCGAAGGCCCGCTACATCACCGGTGTCGCATTACCGATCGATGCCGGACACGCGGTGATGTGAACGCAGGTACAGCAATCCGCTGACGGTCACGATCAGCCACGCCGCGAACGCCACCCAGAAGAACACCAGCGACGCGGTGACGAACGCAGCCAGTCCGGTCTCGCGCGACATCGCGAACGTCGCCGCCGAGTACATGCCCAGCGGGAACACCATCGCCCACCACACACCCCGAAACCCCCACGCGCCGGGAAGATTCAGGCGCCGGATCGCGAAGTAGACCAGCACCGGAATCCACAGTGTCGCAAGCACCCAGGTGACCACGGTGATCGCCACCACCGCATCCGCGGGCCACACCCGATGAATACGATCACCGGCCAGGGTCGCGATCGCCAGGCCACCCATCAGGATCCAGCCGTCCGGTTCGAACCCGCCGGGGTCCAGCCGTTCGTGAAACGCCCGCCACAGGATCAGCGCCGTCATCACGGCGTACACCACGAGCGCGAGCGCCCAGAACATTAGCGCGCCGAACAGCCAGTGCAGGTCGGCGGCCAGGATCGCCACTCCCGACGTCGCCACACTAGCCAATTCCCATGCGCCGTGCGAACAGTCGCGCAATCCGATCCAGCGAATCTGCCACATTCGGCGGATCACCACCGGCGTCAGTGTGAGCCAGAACTGCAGGGCCAGCGCGGCCAGTATCCACAGCGCGATCCGATACTCGGCCAGCCGCGCTCCCAACACCGCGCACGCCGCCACGTAGGTGAACATCCGCAGCAGAACGTCGGGGTCGCGAAAGTCCGGTGGTGATCGCCGCCAGGACAGCGCACACGCCACAACGAGCACCGGCAGTGCACACGCAGCAATCACGACCAGCACCAAGCTGATCCAGCGATACCCGTGGTCGGCCGCGGAGATCGAGACGATGCCCGTCGCCATCACCGCCGCGAACACGTCGGGCGGTGGCCGCATCTCAGCCAAGTTCGACGAACATGTGCCGGATGCCGGTGTGCCGGTTGCTCCGGGCCCACTCGACCGGCTTGACCACGCGGACCTCGGAGAAGCGGCTGAGCAGTTCTTCGTAGAGGACGCGAAGCTCGAGGCGGGCCAGGTTGGCGCCGAGGCAGTAGTGCACACCCTGACCGAAACCCAAGTGAGGGTTACGTTTACGGCCCACATCGAAACAGTCCGGATCGTCGAACACCGACCCGTCGCGGTTGGCCGAACCCTCCCAGACCAGTACCTTGTCACCGGCGCGGATCGCGCAGCCACCGAGTTCGGTGTCCCGGGTTGCGGTGCGCCGCTTCGACGGTGACGGCGAAGTCCAGCGGATGATCTCTTCGACGGCGGTCGGCAGCAGCTCGGGATCGTCCCGCAGCCGCCGGTACTGGTCCGAGTTCTGCGCCAGCGCATGCAGACCACCGGCCACCCCGTTGCGCGTCGTCTCCGCACCCGCACTGAACAGCAGCGAGAAGAACATGTACAACTCGACGTCGGACAGTGGATCAGTCGTGGCGTTGGCTACTACCGAGAGCATGTCGTCCGTCGGCTGCACCTGCTTGGCCGTGATCAGCTCCATACCGTAGGCGAACATCCGCGACCCGGCCTCCTCGACCGACATCGTCCCCACCTCGCCGCGCCGGGAATCTCCGAAGTCGAAGCTCGGCTCGATCGCGCGGAACAACCAATGCCGTTCGCTTTCCGGCACTCCCAGCAGGATGCAGATCATCTGCATGGGCAGTTCGGCGGCGACGTCGACCAGGAAATCGAAGGGCACCCCGGGCTGGACGGCGTCCAGCAGTGCCCGGGCACGCGCGCGCAGGTCGTCCTCGACCCGGCGGATCATCCGCGGGGTCAGGCCCGAACTGACCAGCCGCCGGATGTGCGTGTGGCGCGGGTCGTCCATCATATTGAGCACCTGCCCGGCCACCGGCAGATCCTGCAGCAGGGTGCCACCGTAGGGCCGGTCTCCCCCGGTCACCGACGAGTAGGTATCCGCATCTCGGAGCACGGCAAGGGTTTCGGCGTGCGTCGCCACCGACCAGAAGCCCTCCCCGTCGGGGGTGTGCTCGGTGGGCTCATGCCAGTACACCGGGGCTTCGCGGCGATGGATCGCGAACAGATGATGCGGGAACCCGTCGGCGAAGTTATCGAGGTCGGTGAAGTCGATGTCGCGCAGCAACATTGGCGTCTACAGGATCGCGCCGGGGGTGTACTTGGCGGCCTCGGGGTAGTCACTCACCAGCTGATCGACGGCGGCGATCACCTGGTCGACCTGACTGCCGGCCGCCCCGGTGAACGCCTGCTTGTTGGCGAGCGCGGCGTCCAGCTCTGCACGGTCCAATGGCAGTCGGGGGTCGGCTGCCAGCCGGTCCAATAAGTCTGGCTCCAAACCCTTCTCGCGCATCGCCAGTGCGACGGCGACCGCATGCTCCTTGATGACCTCGTGCGCGGTTTCGCGGCCCACGCCGGCCCGGACCGCCGCGATCAACACCTTGGTGGTGGCCAGGAACGGCAGGTAGCGATCCAGTTCCCGCGTGATCACCGCGGGGTAGGCACCGAACTCGTCGAGCACCGTCAGGAACGTCTCGATCTGCCCGTCCATGGCGAAGAACGCGTCCGGCAGCGCGACCCGGCGCACCACCGAGCAGAAGACGTCACCTTCATTCCATTGCGCGCCAGCCAGTTCCGCGGCCATCGAGGCATAGCCGCGCAGAATGACCTGCAGTCCGTTGACCCGTTCGCAGCTGCGGGTGTTCATCTTGTGGGGCATCGCCGACGAACCGACCTGGCCCGGCGCGAACCCCTCGGTGACCAACTCGTGGCCTGCCATCAGCCGCACGGTGTGCGCGAATGACGACGGACCTGCGCCGAGCTGGACCAGCGACGAGAGCACGTCGTGATCCAGGGAGCGGGGATAGACCTGGCCGACGCTGGTGAAAACCGCGTTGAAGCCGAGGAATTCGGCGACGCGACGTTCCAGTTCGGCCAGCCGGACGGCGTCACCGTCGAACAGGTCGAGCATGTCCTGGGCGGTGCCCATCGGGCCCTTGATGCCACGCAGCGGGTAGCGGTCGATCAGCTCGCGAATCCGCGTCAGCGCGACCAGTGTCTCTTCTGCCGCCGACGCGAACCGCTTGCCCAACGTGGTGGCCTGCGCGGCGACGTTGTGGCTGCGGCCGGCCATCACCAGATCGCGGTAGAGCAGCGCGCTCTCGGCCAGGCGGGCGACGACCGCAACCCCGTGCGCATGCACGAGTTCCAGCGAGCGGCGAATCTGCAGCTGCTCGACATTCTCGGTGAGGTCGCGGCTCGTCATGCCCTTGTGCACGTGTTCGTGTCCGGCGAGGGCGTTGAATTCCTCGATGCGGGCCTTGACGTCGTGGCGGGTGACCCGCTCGCGGGCGGCGATCGACGCGAGGTCGACCTGCTCGAGCACCCGCTCGTAGTCCTCGACCACACCCTCGGGCACCGAGACGCCGAGCTCGGACTGGGCACGCAGCACCGCCAGCCACAGCCTGCGTTCGGCGACGATCTTCGCTTCCGGCGACCAGATCGCGACCATCTCCGCGCTGGCATACCGTCCGGCCAGTACGTTGGGAATGGGTGCGTGGATTGTCACAGAGCACTAGCTTACGGTCGTCGGGCAAGCTGGCCTGCGTGTACTTCGCCGGCGTCGACCTCGCGTGGGGTGAGCGCAACCCCACCGGGGTTGCGGTCGTCGACGCCAGCGGGTCGCTGCGGCATGTCGCGGCGGCCAGCGACGACGCCAACATCCTGGCTCAACTGGCCCCGTACGTCACCGGTCCCTGCGTGGTCGCGGTCGACGCCCCGCTGGTCGTGACCAATCCGACCGGCACCAGGCCGGGCGAGACGCTGCTGAACCGGGACTTCCGCCGCTTCCACGCCGGGGCGTATCCCGCCAACACCGGGCTGGCGTGGTTCGCCGACGGCGGCCGCGGCGCCCGGCTGTGCCGGGCAATGGACCTTAACCTCGACCCGCGCTCCGCCTCGCCACGCAAAGCGTTGGAGGTGTTTCCGCACGCGGCCGGTGTCGTGTTGTTCGGCCTGGAGCGCACCCTGAAGTACAAGCACAAGACCGGTCGGGATTTCCCGCAGCTGCAGACCGAGCTGCTGCGATTGATCGGCTATATCGAAGGCCTTCGCAATGCCAGCCCACCCCTGCGGGTTGACGGTGACGACGGCTGGCGTGAGCTCACTGAGTCGGTGCGCGCTGCGACCCGCAAGTCGCAGTTGCGCAAGGCCGAGGACCCGGTCGACGCGGTGCTGTGCGCCTACGTCGCGCTGTTCGCCACCAGGAGACCCGACGACGTGACGATCTACGGCGACCCGAACACCGGCTGCATCGTCACCCCAACACCGCCGTCGAACTAGGCTGCGGCAGAGGCATTTTCATGCCCGCAGACCGGGCCAGGTTTCCGACGTGCCGGTCAGCCGGCTGACCTGTTCCAGCAGGCGCCGCACCTTGGCGGGGTTCTCGTGACGCTGCCACCCGAACGTGGTCGGCCGCTGGCTTCGGTCATGCCAGAAATGGCCGGGCTTGGACTCCGGCCGGGTCGCGACCAGCCACACCGCGGTGTCGGCACCGTCGGCCACATCGCGCAGCAGCGGCCGGGTGACCGCCCGGAACCGCGGCAAGTATTCGGCCACGCCGGGGGTGTCCACCCAGCCGGGATGCATGCTCTCCACCCGGATGTCGGTGCCTGCCAGCCGGCGCGCCCACGAGTCGGCCAGCACCACCTGCATCTTCTTGGTGCGGGCGTAGGCGCGCACCCCGTTGTAGCCGCGCCGGAATTCCAGATCGTCGACCACCAGCGGTGAGCCGTACATGCCCCCCGAGGACACCCACACCACCGACGCCCCACCCGCCGCCCGCAGCAGCGGCAGCAGCCTCTCGGTCATCAGATGCGGACCCAGCACATGGGTGGCCAGCTGCACCTCATGGCCCTGCCGGGTGAGGGTGCGTTCCTTGGGCATCAGACCGGCGTTGTGCACCAACCCGTTCAGCGCGGGCACCCGGTTGGCGAAGTCGGCGGTCCACTCCCGTACCGCATCGAGGTCGGAGACGTCGCAGACCTCGGCGATCACGTGGGCACCGGGCACCGATTCCCGGATCCCCGCGCATGACGTGTCGACCTTGTCGGCATTGCGGCCCAGCAGGTGCACGGTTGCGCCCAACTCCGCAAACGAGCGCGCCATCGCCAGGCCGATTCCGGCGGTGGCCCCTGAGATCAACACTCGCTTGCCCAGCAGCGCCCGCGGCCCGGCGTCGGCGGCCCACCAATGCCGGCGCAGGCCGGAGCCGATCTTCGTGTAGCCGACGATCAACGCTCGGTCCATCACGCCGTCGAGCAGCTCCGCGGCCGGCCGGGCGAGACCGGAGAAATCCATGTCTACGAACGTAATCGCTCAGACCCGGACGGTGCGCTCATCGATCGGCGCCAACACGTCGATCACGTCCATCACGGTCGCCCTGGCGACCTCACGCGGACCGTCGCCGTCGCTGACCAGAGCCGAGACCACCGCGCCGTCGACGGCGTGGATCAGCGCCCGCACCAGATCGATCCGCAGGGTGCGCCGCGAGCGTGCGACCGCTTCGGCCACCGCATCCACCCGCTGCCGAGACAGCCGATACTGGATCTCACGCAATTCGGGATGGCGGGCGCACGCGATGTAGCGCTCATACCGCGAGATCAACTCTTCGCTGCTCGCCTCGCCGTCCGGAGCACCGACCAGCATCTCCACGAGCACATCGGCGGTGGCCTCCGCGCCGCGTCGCCGGCGCGGCAGCGCGTCGACCCGGGCACGCAGCTGGGCGGTTTCCACCGCACAGATGTACTCGACGGCTTTGAGCACCAGATCGTCCAGCGACGAGAAGTAGTAGGTGGTCGATGCGAGCGGCAGACCTGCGCGGCGCGCGACGGCACGATGGCGCACTGCTTCGAAGCCGCCTTCGCGCAGCAGCTCGGCGGCCGCGCTGATCAGCGCATACCGTCGTCGTTCCCCCTTCGGGGTCATCGCTGCCGTCACGTTCAGCAATGCTGCCAGCAGCGTCAGCGGGACATCGCTCTTTGGCGAAGAATCATTAACCTCGCTTTGACGCGGCACTAGGCTCGATCGCCCGCATCCGGCCACGATGGCAAGATGGCCCGCATGGCGAACCTGAGCCGTCGCGCAGTTCTGCGACTCGGCGCCGGAGCCGTCGCAGGCGCCGCGGGCGCCGTCGCCGCCGGCCGCATGCTGGATTCCGCGGCCACTCCCGCGGGCCGTGACGTCGCGATGACCGGTGTCGGCGCTCCCCTGTCACCGCCGGCGCCGCTGGAGCCGCCGGCATCCGGTGTCGCCGCTCCCACGATGGTCACCGGCTCGTTCGTGTCCGCCGCGCGCGGCGGCGTCAGCACCAACTGGGCGATCGCCCGCCCGCCGGGGCAGACCACCCCATTACGGCCGGTCATCGCGTTGCACGGCAAGGGTCAGGACGCGGCGGGCGTGATGGCCGGTGGCGTCGAACAGGGTTTGGCCCAGGCGGTTCAGGCCGGGCTGCCGCCGTTCGCGGTGGTCGCGGTCGACGGTGGCGGCAGCTACTGGCACCAACGCGCCTCCGGCGAGGACTCCGGGAAGATGGTGCTCGACGAGCTGATCCCGATGCTGTCCGGTCAGGGGCTGGACACCTCCCGGGTGGCATTCCTGGGCTGGTCGATGGGCGGCTACGGGGCGCTGCTCCTCGGGGCGCGGCTCGGACCGGCCCGCACGGCGGCGATCACCGCGGTCAGCCCGGCCCTGTGGCTGTCCTCCGGCGCGGCCGCGCCCGGCGCCTTCGACGGTCCCGACGATTTCGCTGCCAACAGCGTGTTCGGGCTTCCCGCGCTGGCCTCGATCCCGATCCGGATCGACTGCGGCACCAGCGACCCGTTCTATGCAGCAACCAAGCAGTTCATCGCCCAGCTGCCCAATCCGCCGGCCGGCGGCTTCTCCCCCGGCGGCCATGACGGCGGGTATTGGAGTTCGCAGCTGCCCGGTGAGATCGCCTGGATGGCACCACTACTCACGGCCTAGACGATGTTGACGATGTCGAGGAACGCCGTCGCGTAGTCGACGTCCCCGCTGATCCGCACATCTCGGTCACGCCAGGCAGCCCGCCGGGTTCCCCATTCCGGAAACTCCAGCGCTAGCCCGGTGATCTCCGCGGCTGCACCGCCGGCCGGACCGACCGCGACGGAACCGTCGGGGCCGACGCGCCACGTGCCGCCGCCTGGTCCGGTCAATGTGATGGCCAGCGGCCGATCCAGCCACGCCGGAGTGGCCGCCCGGGTCTGGTTGCACAACACCGCCATCATCCATTCCAGGACGACGGCCATCCGGTTGGCGTCGGTACCCGGCGCGGGGCGGTTCACTGCCGGCGCCATGTCGTGACGCAGGTGGGTGTGGTGGTCGAAGACCATGGCGCCGGTGAGCACCCGCAGCGGAAAGCGGCCGAGCTCCCCCAGCGTCATCGGCACACCCCCGAGGGGACGACGACCCATGAGCGGGAAGACGATGGCAGCCACCCCGCTCCACCGCCGATACTCGGCCAGGACGTCCGGCCCGGAGTGATCCCGTCGGCTGTCGACCATCAGATCGTTGGTCGCTTCGATGTCGTTGGTACGCATCATCTTTGCCGCAGCGGGGCTGAACAGCGCGCGGCAGCCGGTGCCCATGTGGGCGACGACATCCTGGATCCGCCAGCCCCTGCACCGACTGTCCATCCGCCACTGCGCCGGCTCGAGACCAGCGCAGAACGCCAGCACGTCGGCCCGTTCGGCCTTGAACGCCGCGCCGCGGTCCAGGGTCACGTGCGCCATGATTGTCTCCCGTTCTGGAATTGTCTACAGTCGCAGTTACTGTCAACCATTCGATAAGCCTTCCGGCAGCGCTTCGCGAGGAGATCATGACCGTCGAAAGCCCACCGCTCTCCCCGCGGCCGTACCACCCGCTCGACATCTCCGCCCCGGACTTCTGGACGGCCGACTTCGCCACCCGCGACCGCACGTTCGCGCAGCTGCGGGCCGCCGAGGGGTTGTCCTGGCATGCGCCGGTGTCGTCGGTCTTCCCCCATTCGGAGACCGGATATTGGGCGATCACCCGCCACGCCGACATCAAGTACGTCAGTCAGCACACGGACATCTTCAGTTCGGCGTTGCGCATGAGCGTCGACCCCCTCCCGGCCGAGGTTCAGCAGGCCACGAGTTTCTTCCTGGCCATGGATCCGCCGGAGCACACACTGTATCGGCGGTTGATCAGCGCGACGTTCACCCCGAAACAGGTTCGTCGCATCGAGGCCCAGATTCAAGCCAACGCCGCCGACATCGTGGACCGGCTGATCGAGCGGTTGCGCGACGGCGAGGAGATCGACTTCGTCACCGAATGCTCGGCGAAGCTTCCGATGCGGACCGTCTCGGACATGATCGGCATCGCTCCCGCCGACCAGGAAGCGGTGGCGTACGCGGCCGAAAGCCTGTTCAGCGCCACCGATGACGACTACGCCAGCTTCGAGGAGCGCGCCACGCACGCGCTGACCCAGATCGGCATCCTGACCAGTTCCGGTATCGAGCTGGCCCAGCTGCGGCGTCGCGAGCCCCACGACGACCTGATGACCAACATCGTCAACGCCGAGGTTGACGGCCACCAGCTCACCGACATCCAGATCGGCTCGTTCATGGTGCTGCTCGCCTCCGCAGGCAATGACACCACCAAGCAGACCACCTCGCATGCGTTCAAGGCGCTCGCCGACAATCCAGGCCAACGCGCTTGGCTGATGGACGATTTCGACGCGCGGATCGGGCCGGCCGCAGAGGAGTTCATCAGGTGGGCCACTCCGGTGCTGAACTTCGCGCGGCATGCGACGGTCGACACCGAGCTGGCCGGCACACAGATCAAGGCCGGCGAGAAGGTGGCGCTGTTCTACTGTTCGGCCAACCGCGACGAGGCGGTGTTCGACCGCCCCGGAGAGTTCGACATCACCCGCTCGCCCAACCCGCACTTCGGTTTCGGTGGCGGCGGTCCGCACTTCTGCCTGGGCGCCAACCTTGCCAGGACCGAACTGCGGCAGCTGTTTCACCAGCTGCTCACCCGGCTACCGGAGGTTCAGGTCGGCGAGCCGGAATACCTGCACAGCAATGTGATCCACGGCGTCAAGCGGTTGCCGGTCAAGCTGGTGTGATGCGCCCTTCGGCGGCTGCCAACGCGATATCGCTGCGGAAGTGGCTGCCCGGCAAGCGAATCGAGTTCACGATCCGGTAGGCCTCCTCGCGCGCCGCCACCAGGTCGGCTCCGGTGCCGACGATCGAGAGTACGCGTCCACCGGAGGACACGACGGTGCCGTCTTCGCGCCGCGCGGTGCCGGCATGGAGGACGCCGTCAGCCTCGGACCCGGTGATCACATCGCCGACCCGCGGACGACCCGGATAGTTCTCGGCGGCCACCACGACCGTGACGGCGTATCCGTCGCGCCACTGCAGTGGGCCGGCGTCGGCCAGTGTTCCGGTCGCGGTGGCATGCAGCAACTGCCCGAGTGGAGATTCCAGCAGGGCCAGGACGGCCTGGGTCTCGGGATCGCCGAAGCGGCAGTTGAATTCGACCACCGCGGGTCCGTTGCTGGTCATAGCCAGGCCCGCGTACAGCAGCCCGGAGAATGCCGAGCCGCGGCGAACCAGTTCGGCCGCAACGGGTTCGACGACTCCGCTGACGATCGCGGACGTTGTTTCTGCGGATAGCCAGGGCAGCGGTGAATATGCGCCCATTCCACCGGTATTGGGTCCGGCGTCAAAGTCAGCGACTCGCTTGAAGTCTTGCGCGGGTAGCAGCGGAACCACCGTCGCCCCGTCGACCAGACAGAACAGTGACACCTCGGGTCCGTCGAGGAAGGATTCGAGCAGCACCGGATGCCCGGAGTCGAGCAGCGATGCGGCGTGCGCGCGGGCGACATCGCGGTCGTCGGTGACCACGACACCCTTGCCCGCGGCCAGCCCGTCATCCTTGACCACCCAGGCGGGCTGGCCGGCGGCGGGCCCGAACCGATCGAGTGCGGCGTCGAGATGGGCGGGGTTGTCGACGGTCTCGCTGCCCGCGGTGCGCACCCCGGCGGCGGCCATCACATCTTTGGCGAATGCCTTGGAACCCTCGATTCGGGCGGCGTCTTTCGACGGGCCGAAGCACGCGATCCCGGCGGCACGCACTGCGTCGGCGACACCGAGAACCAGTGGCACCTCGGGGCCGATGATCACCAGGTCGGCCTGCACCTTCTTGGCCAGGGCGGTGACCGCCTCGGCGGAGGTGACGTCGACGTCGTGCTGATCGCCCACCGCCGCGGTGCCCGCGTTACCGGGCGCGACGGCCAGGAAGTCGACTTGGGGATCTTTGCGAAGGCCCAGCAACAGGGCATGTTCGCGGGCACCGGATCCGATCACGAGGACGCGCACAGGTTCACACCCTATCGCCCAACCCCACTACCAGGTGTCGACGAACCGCCTCGGTGGCGGGAGTTCGCCGCGCGCCGCCGCGGCGGCCAGCGTCGCGATGATCAGACCGCGGGTCTCCGCCGGGTCGATGACGTCGTCGACCTCGAAGATCTGAGCGGCATTGAGCGCTTTGGCGTTCTCCTCCATCGCCGCAGTGGCCTCGGCGACCCGTTGTTCGCGCTCGGCGTCGTCGGAGATGGCCTCCAATTCCTTGCGCATGCCCAGGCGCACCGCGCCCTCCAGCCCCATCGGGCCGAGGTGCGCATTCGACCAAGCCACCGTCAGCAGCGGTTCGTGCAGGCTGCCGCCGGTCATCGCCTGCGCGCCGAGCCCGTAACCGCGGCGCAGGATCACCGCCACCAGTGGCACCCGCAGCGCGGCGCCGGCGACCAGCATGCGCGAGGCACGCCGCACCAGTGCCTCGGCCTCGGCGGCCGGGCCGACCATGTAACCCGGGCAGTCGATGAGTGAGACGACGGGCAGTCCGAAGGTGTCGCACAGTTGCAGGAAGCGCGCCGCCTTGTCGGCCGCCGCGGCGGTGATCGCCCCGGCCATCACCATCGTGTTGTTGGCGATCACGCCGACTGGGCGGCCATCGATCCGGGCCAGCGCGGTCACCATCTCGGAAGCGAACTTCTCCCGCAGGAGCGTCACCGACCCTTGGTCGGCGATCGTTTCGATGACGGGCTTGATCGGATAGGCCCGCCGGGCGCGCTCGGGAATGACTGTGCGCAACGAGGTTTGGTCGGCGACATCGCCGGGTGCCGTGGCGCCCTGGAAGTACCCGAGGAGTCGCTTGGCCGCTGCGACGGCCTCGGCTTCGTCGGCGACGACGACGTCGACGACACCGTTGGGTGACTGCACTGATATGGGTCCGACGGCATCGGGCGCGACGTCACCGAGCCCGCCGCCGGCGATCATCGCCGGGCCGCCCATGCCGATCGACGTGTCGGCGGTGGCGACGATGAGATCCGAGCAGCCGGCGATCACCGCGTTGCCCGCGAAACAGCGGCCCTTGACGATCGCGATGCGCGGCACCACACCGGACAACGCGGCCCACAGTTTGAAGGCTCGGGTCTCCAGCGACGACACGGTGGGGACGTCGGTGTCACCGGGCCGGCCGCCACCGCCCTCGGCGAAGAAGATCGTTGGCAATCGCATCCGTTCGATGAGCTCGAAGAGCCGGTCCTTCTTGCGGTGCCCGACGAAGCCCTGCGTGCCGGCGAGCACGGTGTAGTCGTAGGACAGGACCGCGCACGGGCGACCGTTGACCTGGGCGGTCCCGGCGATCAGCCCGTCCGCGGGGGTACGGGCGATCAGGTCGTCGAGGTCGCGGCGGCGGCGCTGAGCCGCGATCGCGAATCGCCCGTATTCGACGAAGGAATCGGCGTCCACCAGGTCAGCGATGTTCTCCCGGGCCGTGCGGCCGCCCGCGGCATGCCGGCGCTCCACCGCATCGGGTCGCGCCGCGTCCTCGGTCAACGCCCGGCGGCGCAGAAGTTCGGCGAGATCGGGGCGGTCGGTCATCCACCGAACCTAACGGGCATACACATAGCTCGAAGGTGTATGGTCGTTGCAAAGGTGCGCTACATCACAACGACAGCGAGGTAGACCATGACCACCGCCAGCGTGTGTCCGTTCGGAGCGGGCTTTGACTTCACTGACCCCGACCTGATCAAAGAGGGCATGCCCGTCGCCCAATTCGCGCAGTTGCGCAAGACCGCCCCGGTCTGGTGGAACGAGCAGCCGCTGGGCAGCACCGTCTTCGACGACGGCGGTTATTGGGTGATCAGCAAGCATCGCGATATCCGGGACATCTCCCGCGACGGCGACCTGTGGTCGACCAACGCCCAGGGCGTGGTGATGCGGTTCGCCGACGACATGACCAAAGACCAGGTCGACATCACCAAGGCACTGTTGATCAACCACGACGCGCCCGAGCACACCCGGCTGCGCAAGCTCGTCTCGCGGCTCTTCACGCCCCGCGCCGTGGCCAAGCTCGAGGAGAAGCTGGCCGACGCCGCCCGCGACATCGTGGCCGCGGCCGCCGCGAAAGACACCGGCGATTTCGTCGATGACATCGCGATGCAGCTGCCGCTGCTGGCCATCGCCGACCTGCTGGGCGTCCCAGAAGCGGACCGCCAGAAGCTCTTTCACTGGACCAACAGCATCATGAACACCGATGACCCGGAGTTCAACGATGTCGACCCGATCGAGGCGAACGCCGAGCTGATGGGCTACGCGTACTCGATGGCCGAGGACCGCCGGAAATGTCCGGCCGATGACATCGTGACGCGATTGGTCGAGGCGGATATCGATGGCGAGTCGCTGAGCGAGGTCGAGTTCGCGTTCTTCGTCATCCTGCTGGCGGTGGCCGGCAATGAGACCACCCGCAACGCGATGACCCACGGGATGAACGCGTTCTTCGAAAACCCGGACCAGTGGGAGCTTTTCAAGCGGGAGCGGCCCGAGACGACGGCCGACGAGATCGTCCGCTGGGCCACGCCCGTGCACTGCTTCCAGCGCACCGCGACCCGGGACACCGAAATCGGTGGCGTCACGATCCGCGCAGGCCAGCGCGCGGGACTGTTCTACAGCTCGGCCAACTACGACGAGGACGTCTTCGACAACCCGTTCCAGTTCAACATCTTGCGTGACCCGAACCCGCACCTGGGTTTCGGCGGCAACGGGGCGCACTTCTGCATCGGCGCCAACCTCGCGCGAATGGAGATCAAGTTGATCTTCAACGAGATCGCCAACCAGATCCCCGACATCAGCAAGCTCGGCGACCCGCAGCGGTTGCGGTCGGGCTGGCTCAACGGCGTCAAGCATTTGCCGGTCTCCTATCGCTAGCGCGATAACATCCCGGGTCATGGGCTACCCGGGCTATCCGCCCTACCCCGGCTATCCGCCGCCGCCGGCCACGCCGACGCGTTCGGCGGCCGACCTGACGATTTCGATCGTCGTCATGGTCCTGACGGTGGTGGTCGGCGTGGGCGCCGGGTTCCTTGGCCTCTTCTCGCTGGCCTTCCTCGATTACTGCCCGCCGGCGACGTGCAGCGTGGACGGCGCGGTGACGGCGGTGATGACGTCGGTGGCCATCGCCGCGCTGATCGGCCTGATCGGCATCGTCATCGCGATCGTCCAACTTGTGCGGCGCAAAACCGCGTGGCCCTTCGCTGTCGGGGCCTTGGTGCTGTGCTTGATCACGCTGTTCTTCGGCGGCATGGCGTACTCCGCGGCAGTGGGCGGCTGACATGCGCACCCACGGCTGGTCGGGGTCGGCGCCTGCCACCGACGAGGAAGCAGTCGCGCGGATTCTGGCGGCGGCCAACCAGGCGATCGACGTCCGCGGCGCCGACCTGAGCATCGCCGACGTGGCCCGCACCTTGGGCGTCACCCGCCAAACGGTCTATCGCTACTTCCCCAGCACCGACGCGCTGTTGCAGGCCGCGGCCATGGCGGCGGCGAGCGGATTTCTCGACCGGATGGCCGAGCACCTGGCCGGCATCACCGACCCGGCCGAGGCGGTGACCGAAGGCATTGCGGCCGCAGTGGAAGCGCTGCCCAACGACAAGCACATGGGTCTGCTGCTCGGGCCGGAACGGCTCGGTGCATTCAGCGCCGAGGTCACCTCGGACGTCGCGCTATCTTTCGCCGGGTCGATGTTGCGTCGCTTCGATGTTGATTGGGCCGCAGCAGGATTCAGCGATGACGAACTCATCGAACTCGCCGAGCACATTCTCCGCATTATTCAGTCGTTCATGCTCGACCCGGGCCGTCCACCCCGGCAGGGCGACGGGTTGCGCCGGTATCTGCGCCGCTGGGTCGGCGCGGCGTTGCTGACGTCCGCTACGGCGCCGGAGCGCTCTGCTGCACCTGGGCGTTGATCGGCGCGGAGATCGCCGAGTGGCCGACCATGTCGCTCGGGTCGTGGGCGGGCCACACGACGGCGGCAAAGATCGCGCACGCCGACACCACCGGCGGGCAGAGCACGGTCACGGTCGTGTCGATGGCGCCCACCCATTTGGATGCTTGACGAACGACCTTGCTGCGCTTGGTCGCCGGCTCCGTCCACATGCTGAGCATGGTCGGGGCAGTCCATGACTGGTCGTACATGGTCATAGAAGTCATCACCACTCCTAACCGCTAACCGTGATCGACGCCCGCGGCGCTCGATTTCACTTCGGTAACACTGGTGCACAAATGTCACATTTGTGACACGGCGCGATAACCGTTTGCGATCTGCGCGTTTCCTTACCGTTGTCTTACCGACCTCTTTGTTATGGAGGCGCTGCAGTCTGTCCGCCGGAGGGAGGCGAACAGACTGCAGCGGCGATCGGCCTACTGCCCGGTGCGGCCTTGGTGCACCGCCTTGGCGGCATCCTGTGCTGCCTGCTGGCGAGTCGCCTTAATCTGGTTGTGGGCGTCGGCCATCTGGGCGTGGTTGTCAGCGATTTCAGCGTGTGCGGTGCTGCGTTGGGCGTCGATCTGTTGGGCGGCTTCCTGCTTGCTGATATCACCTGCTCGGGCGCTTTGCCGCACCGCGACATCTTCACTGAGCGCGGTCCGCCGGATCGACGCGTTCTCCTGGGCGTCGGCGACGATCGTCGAACGGGTCATCGCGTTGTCCTTCTTGGCCGTGTCGAGGATGGCCTTCACATCCTGCGCCGTGCTTCCGTCATGGTTGTCGGTGGCGACGGTCTGCGCCGCCATCGTCGTAGTTGCGTCGTGGCCGTCGGCGATGATGGTGCGGATGTCAGCCGCCGCGCTCTGCCGGGTCTGATGGATGTCCGCATGGGAGGCGGCGATCGCCTGGCGCGCAGCGTTGTCGGCGCTGCGGGCCGTGTCGAGGATTGCTGTGATCTGTCCGTCGCCGACAGACCCGGTGAGAACGCTGGAGCCGATGGCGTGGACCGTTTCGCGGCGGGTCGTGTGAATCGCCCGCCGTTCAGCGGCGATGTCGCCGCGTTCGGCGTGCACGGCGGTGTGCGCCGCGGCCAGGACATCGTGGATCGCCGACGATATCTCGGTGGGCAGCGCGGCGAGCCGCCACGCGGCAGTCGAGTTCAGCGGTCCGGCGGCGAGCCCGGAGACCGAGATCGCGGCTGCAGCGCTCATTGCGGCTATCGCCGCGACGGACGAACGCTGCGCCTGATTGGTGAAGGTCATTGCTGTTCCTCTCGCTTGTATGACTAGGTCTGTGAGGCAACGGGATTCACGTTGCCACAGCGATCAGTTGATCAGCTGCGGTGTTGGCTCGGTGTTTGCGCGACAAGGCCCTAACGACAGCCCAACAGTGTTGCTGCTCAACTGAAGTCCGGCCGCTCAGCAGCGGCCTCGACGACAACGAAGGGAATGTGAGATGGCGATTGGGCGTACAACGCTGACATCAGGACTTGCCGCCATAGGGTTTAGCTCCGCCGTGGCGACCGGTCTGGCATCGGCACAACCCGATCTCAGCCCGTTGGTCAACACCACATGCACCTATCAACAAGTGATGGCGGCACTGGGGGCACAAGCCCCTGACCTCGCCGCCGAGCTCTCGAAATACCCACCAGCGCAGGCGAAGTTACAAAAATTCCTGGCAGCTCCGATCGATACCAGGCAGAAGCTGATCCAGCAAGCCTTGGCGAGCCATCCACAATGGCAGACGACGATCGACGAGAAGACCGGCACATCTCAAGGGCAGCAAGCACAATCGGTGCTGCTCGCGGTGGCCGGCACCTGTAACAACTACTGAGGCAGAGGAAAGACGACCTCGACAGTCAGTCCGCCGCGAGGACCCGGTGTCGCGTCAACACGTCCACCGTGTGCGTGGGCCACCGCCCGCACGATCGACAACCCGAGGCCTGCCCCGCTGAACACCGGGGTGCCAGATTGCTCATCGTCGCCAAGCCGCCGAAATGGCTCGAACATGACTTCCACGTCGGCCTCCGACACCGCCGGTCCGGAATTCTCCACACGCACCCGGGCTGCGCGGGCATCGGCCGTCACACCGACATGCACCCACCCTCCCTTTCGGATGTTGTAGCGAACGGCGTTGTCGGTGAGGTTGTCGATGAGCCGCTGCACAAGAGCCGGATCACCCACCACCCGTGCGGGATTGATCCTCGAGGAGAGCTGGATGCCGGCCTGCCTGGCCTGCTCGCCGACACCGGCCACGGCCCGGTGCGCCGCCTCGGCCAGATCCACCTGTACCAATCGGTCGATGCGCTGATCACTGCTGGCCAGTACGAGCAGTCCGTCGATGAGCCGCTCGTTCCGCTTGTTCACGCCCAATAGCGTCTCGGCGAGCCGGCGCGTCGGCTCGACCAGGTCAGGATCTTCGAGCGCCACCTCGATGACCGTCCGGTTGATCGCCAACGGCGTTCGCAACTCGTGAGAGGCGTTGGCCACGAACCGATATCTACTGTCAAAGGCCTTATCCAGCCGCTCGAGCATCGCATCGAAGGTGTCCGCCAGCTCTTTGATCTCATCGGGCGGGCCGTTCAGGGAAATGCGCTCGTGAAGGTTACGGTCCACGACGCGGCGCGCGGTGGCGGTGATCTCCTGCAGCGGCCGCAAAACCCGCCCCGCCAGGACCCAACCGGACGCGAACGCCGCCAGGCCGACAACGGCCAGGCATGCCAGAGACCAGACCAACACCGCGCGCAGCGTGTCGTGCCGCTGTTGTTCGGCCTGCTTACTCAGACCGACGACAAGGTCCTCGAGCAACGGGTGTGCCTGCATTCCGCGCTGCCCCAGGAAAGCCTGCGCTGTTTCCAACGCGTTGACCCCGGGGCTGTTGTCCAGGGACTGCCGCACGTAGAAATACATCACCGCCACCAGCATCGCGCCCGCAATGAAGAACGCCCCGCCGTAGAACACGGTCAGCCGAGTTCTGATGGTCCTGCCCCGCAGCGGCCAACCCTGCAGCTGCGGTGTCCGGAATGTTCGCACCCCTTCATCGTCGCCGATCCAGCGTTGGCCTGCCGTGAGGGAGTACTCGCCGACCACCCCGTCGCCGCTATCGCTCAGCCACCGAGCGGACCGGTCGGCAGTGCGACGCCGCAGCGCTGCGCGAACTCATTGAGCGGGGCGCGCAGATTCTGGAGGTCAGCACGCACAGCCGGGTTTGCGTCGAGATACCGCTGTGCATCAGCGCGCATCTGAGCACGAGGCTCACCCTTGAGTCTTGTGAACGCATCGTTGACATCGGGATGCACGTCGAGATAGTCCGCTGTACTGCCGGCGACCGCCGCTACCGTGCGGGCCAGTCCGCTGGCGGTGCAGTCGGCGGCGGCTGTCGCGGGACTGGCCGGCGCGACGGCCAGGAGTGCGCCGACGGCAGCGACGCCGACGACAATGCGTCGGCCTGCCGACGCCGGAGTGTTGAATCTGGTGGCCATTGATGGGGCCGTCCTTTCGATCGTCTCATCGCGCCCACCGGACGATGGACGCGTGAATCATCCTGTCGCCACGGTTGTTTGGTCAGCGTGAGGACATTCCTCACCGTGATCGAACACCGGGCGCACCACACTTGCGACTGCACGAATCCATCTACCCGAGAGGAAGATTCATGATGAAGTACCGAACGATCACCCAGTGGGCACTGGCCGGTTTGGCAGGTGTCGCTGTTGCGGTCACCCTTCCGGTGGCAGCGGCCAACGCCGACCCGGGGGTGGGCTGGGGTGCACCGGGACCCGGCATCCTGCCCGGACTCGGATTTGGCGGCGTCGGTGGTCCGGCTTCAGGGCTCGGCGTTTTGCCGGGTGCCGGGCTGGGCGCTCCGGGCGCCGGTGTATTGCCCGGGCCGGGTCTCGGTGGCCTGGGCGGACCGTTATCCGGGCTTGGAGTGCTGCCCGGCGCGGGCATCGGACTCCCGGGCCCCGGCCTGATCTGAGCAGGTGAACGCGGGCGTGTGGCGCGCCGGTCGACTGAGCCCGCCGCACGCCCGCCACCGTGGGTTCCCAACTTCCAAACAGCCGCCCAACAGAACCGAGAGCATACTTTCGGGCATGCGGGTGTTGGTCGTCGAAGACGAGGTTGTACTCGCCGACGCCATCGCCGCTGGTCTGCGCCGCCATGCAATGGCGGTCGATATCGCCTATGACGGCGCCAGCGGACTCGAACGCGCGAGCATCAACGATTACGACGTAATCGTGCTCGACCGGGGACTTCCCGTGGTCTCCGGCGACGACGTCTGCGCCGAACTGTCCACCTCCGGACGGCTTGCGCGGATTCTGATGCTCACTGCGGCCAGCGCGGTGGCCGACCGTGTCAACGGTCTGCAATTGGGTGCCGACGACTACTTGAGCAAGCCATTCGCGTTCACCGAGCTGGTGGCCAGGGTGCAGGCCCTGAGCCGGCGATCCCAAGCAGCCGTCCCACCGGTGTTAGAACGCAGCGGCATCCGGCTCGACCCGCACATGCTCACCGTAACTCGCGATGGAACACCGGTGGGCCTGTCCCGCAAGGAATTCGGCGTACTGGCTGAGCTGCTTCGCGCCGATGGGGCCGTGGTCTCGGCCGAGCACCTCCTGGAAAAGGTCTGGGATGAGAATGCCGATCCCTTCACCGGAGCAGTGCGCTACACCATCATGATGGTGCGCCGAAAGCTCGGCCCGCCGCCCATCATCGACACCGAAACAGGTGCCGGATATCGCCTGGCCTGAATGGGCTGGGCTATCCTCCGCACTCGGCGATGCGCCGACGCAGGAAGGCCCGGCCGGGTTCCGAGCCGTTGAGGCTCAGCGCTTCCCGGTAGCACTGCACCGCCTCGTCAAGCCTGCCGGCCCGGCGCAACAGGTCCGCACGCACGGTCGGTACCAAGGCCGACCGGCCCAGCCGTGGATCGTGCGCGACCTTCTCGAGCACAGCCAGGCCCACCTGCGGTCCGTCCCGGAAGCCGATTGCCAATGCGCGGTTCACGCCCACCACCGGGGAGTCCGTCTGCCGCATCAGCTGGTCATAGGCCCGGCAGATGGTTCGCCAGTTCGTCTGCTCCCAGCTCGGGGCCGTTGCGTGGGCGGCGGCGATCACCGCTTGCGGCAGGTAAGGCCCACCCGCACCCTCGGCCCGTCGCAACGCGTCGAGCCCACGCGCTATTCGACCACGGTTCCATCGGGACCGGTCCTGCTCATCGAGCGGCACCAGGGCACCCTCGGCGTCGACACGGGTGGATCGCCGTGAATCATGCAGCGACACAAGCGCATATAGCGCGCCGGCATCCTTGTCGTCAGGCATCAGCGAGCGCAGTTCGTCCGCCAGCCGCACCCCTTCGTCACACATTTCGTCACGAATCGCCGACGGACCGGCCGTGGACCAGTACCCTTCGGTGAACACCGAGTAGATGCACGACAGCACATGCGGGGTGCGCTCGTCCAGCAGCTCCGGTGGCGGCACCCGAAGGGGGATGTTGGCGTGCCGGATCTTGCCCTTGGCCCGAGTGATGCGCTGTCCGACAGCTGTTTCGGTAGCCAAGAGTGCCCGCGCTATTTCCGGGACCGTCAGGCCGGACACCAGCCGCAGCGTCAGCGCCAGCTGCGAGGTCCGTTCGAGGGCCGGATGCGCACACGTGAACATCATTCGCAGCTCGTCGTCGCGGACCCGATGCACCTCGCGATCATCGGTCCATCCGTCGTCCTGCACGGCCGCCAATTCCTTTCCTGTACGCGCTGTTTCGCGGCGCAGGCGGTCTCTCGCCCGATTTCGCGCCGCCGTCATCAACCACGCGCCGGGATTGTCGGGAATCCCGTCGCGCGGCCAGCTACGCAGCGCGTCCGCACAGGCCTCCTGGACGGCGTCCTCGGCCACGCCGAGGTCGCCCGACCACCGCGCGATCGCGGCCACAACGGGACCCCACTCCCGCCTGAAGACGCCGTCCAGGGAACTCATCTACAGCCCGGACACACCCGCCAGCCGGCGCAGCTCCACGGCCGACGCCGGGATCATCGAGGCGATCTTCGTCGCCTCATCGCGGTCGGCGGCCGACAGAACGTAGTACCCGTTGGCCACCTCGGCGCCCTCCGCGTAGGGGCCGTCGGTCAGCACCAGCTCGCCGTCGCGGACGCGCACCGTGGTGGCCGTCGCCGGCGGGTGCAGCGGCGCCCCGCCGAGAATGTGCGCCCCGGCCGCCTTGCCGAACTCGGCGTGCTCAGCCAGGCCGCGATCCCACTCAGGGCTGCCCGGCACGTTCACCTCGTCGGCGGGTTCCAGCAGCAGCGCCAGCCAATCGGAGTCGGTCGTCGGCCGCCCCACGGCGTTCCAGTGCACCGCGGGCCACACTTCGATCGCCCCATACCTGGCCGCCGGAATCTGGCGGGCCAACTGCAGCGCATCGTCGAGGTTGTCGGCCTCGAACATGTAGTAGCCGCCGGCCACCTCGGCGCCCTCGGCGTACGGACCGTCGGTGATCACCGGCGCATCGGGCCCGCCGGTGATCCGGACCGCCTCGGCCGCCGAGCTCAGCGCGTCACCCTCGCGGATGGCCGCCGATTCGCGGGCATGAAAGTCGGCATAGGCCTGCATTTCCCGGCGCGCTTCCTCGGCGCTGAGGTCACGTTCGGGGGTCTGGAGCAATGCGAAGTAATACATGGCGACGTCCTCTCACGGTAGGGCGTGAAACCCTGCTGGTCTCACTCTCTACTCCTGCGACGAACGGCGCTCCGGGAATCCGACATCGGCTCGGCACTACTCTGGTCGAGGTGGAACCAGCGGGTCCCTACCTGCACCGTCCGGGTGCTCCGCTGTGCGCGCACATCGACTACATCGGCTATTGGCGTCACGACGGAGATGTACCGCACCTCAGCACCGCCCTGCCTCGCGGCGCGGTGACCGTGGTGCTCGAACTCAGCGGGCGCGACAAGGTGCCGTTCGCACCGGTCGGATCCGCGCCGGTGCAGACACCGTCGGCCTTCGTCACCGGTGCGGGCACCACCTCCTACGTCACGCGAGTCGACCCCGGACAGACGGTGATGACGGTGCACTTCCGACCGGCCGGCGCGCGGTCGTTCCTCGGAATCCCGCTCAGCGAACTACAGGACCGTTGCATCGGCATCGACGACGTGTGGGGCACGCAGGGGCGGATCTTGCGCGAGCGGCTCATCGAAACACCCTCAGCCGCAGCACGATTGGGCCTGCTGGAGCGGTTCTTCTTGGACTGCATGCAGCTTCGTGACCACCCGCTAGGTGCTCTCCTGCCCCATCTCGAGGCAAAACCGTCGATGACCGTGGCCGAAGCGGCTGCATTGATGGGGGTTTCACCGAAGCGGTTGACCACCATGTTCAACTCCGACGTGGGCCTGAGCCCGAAGACCTACCTTCGGCTGCGACGACTGCAGGCCGCACTGCGTCGCCTGGACGACGGCACGCAGCTCGGTGCGGAGATCGCAGCCGACCTCGGCTACTTCGATCAGGCCCACTTCGTCCGCGACTTCCGCAGCTTTGCCGCGATCACGCCAAGCCAGTACCCGCGCCGGCGCTCGAGTCTGCCCAGCCACCTCGACGTCGTCACCTAGGGCGCAAATGTACAAGCCGGAGCCGCCCGGCGGCTGAGACGATCGAGGGATGCAGACCAGACCTGATGCGGTCGCCGGCACCGGATTGTTGGTGGCCGCGATCCGGGCCCGCGAATCAACCCGGGACGACCCGCTCTTCACCGACCCGTTCGCCGACAAGCTCGCCGGCGAGGCCGGCCACCGCATTCTCGACGCCGCGCTGGCCACCTCGGGTGAGCGCACCACCATGCAGATCGTGGTGCGCACCCGGTTCTGGGACGACGGCCTGCTCGATGCTGCTGCGTCATGCCGGCAGATCGTTCTGCTGGCTGCGGGCATGGACGCTCGTGCGTACCGCCTCACCTGGCCACCGGGCACCACGGTCTTCGAACTAGATCAGCCGTCGGTCATCGCCGCGAAGAACGCCCTACTCGCCGACGACAGCCCGACCTGCTCTCGGGTAGCGATCGGGGTGGACCTCGCGGACGACTGGCCCGCTTCTCTGGCGGCCGCCGGCTTCGACTCGGCGACCCCGACGGCATGGCTGATCGAAGGACTGCTGCAGTACCTTGACGAGGCCGCCGTGCACCGGCTCTTCGAGCGCATCGACGCCCTGGCGGGTCCAGGTTCGGTGCTGTGCTACGACGTCGTCGGCAAGTCGCTGCTGGAGGCACCGTTCATGGCCGGACTGCTGAAGTCCATGGCGGACAACGGTTCTCCGTGGCTGTTCGGCACCGATCACCCCGAGGAGCTGGTGCCAGGCTGGTCTGCGACCGTGACCGACATCGCCGAGCCCGGCAACCGCTGGGGCCGCTGGTACGCCCCCGTCACGCCCGCGGACGTACCCGACGCTCCGAGGGGTTACTTCGTCGTCGCGGCGAAACCCTCGAGGCAGACGTGAGAGCGAAATTCAGCGAAATCTATAGCTCTGCATTCTGAATCGAGGCAACTCGATCAGTCCGGGCGATGACGCTGATAGTGGCGGGCGACCCGCGTCCTGTTGGCACAGATGTTTTGGGTGCAGAACTTCCGCCTCGCGTCGGATGCGACGAAAAGCATGCTGCACGCCGGGTTTTGGCACCTGCGCAAACGGTCCTGGGCCGGCCCGGTGAGCACATCGATCAGGCTTTCGGCGGCTGCGGCGAGCGAGAGTTGATAAGGGCGATCGGTGGGCGCATGGCGCGTGCTGATGGCAGCCCACCCGTCGGGGGTCTGCACCAGCGAGCGGGTCGAGGGCGCGCTGGCGGCGACGTCATTGACATGGCCGATCGCAGCTTTGTCGGGCATCACCCCTGCCAGTCGCGCGTCCAGAATGTGCCGGATCGCCCGACGCAGTTCGACGGTGGGTTCGAGCGGTGGGAGTGGACCGCCGGGTAGCCGATCTTGTTGCAGGCGCCACCACAGCCGGCTTGTCTTCTCGTCCGGGAGCAGGTCGACAGCCGGGTCTCGAGTGGTGATGAGAGTGTCCGCCAGGTCGACGGCCAGAGGTTCTCCGGCCACGACGAAGCCCGCCGCTTGCGCCTTGTGCAGCAGAGCCCCTGAGTCCATCCGACTAATGCTAGCAGCGTGTTGACAGCGTTAGGGCCGACGCAGTAGAAATACTAACGTCAATATCAGTACATAGCCGTTAGAAACGAGGACTTGCCGATGGACCCGCTGGACGTGATGCGCCGGGCTGATCACCGCCTGGTGGATTTGGTCACCACTCTCGACACCACCGATCTGGACCTGCCCAGCCCCTGTAGTGGCTGGGATGTGCGATCCCTGCTGAGCCACACCGTGGCCTCGATCGATGCCTTCGCCGCCGCCGTGGATGGCGGTGAGGGTCCCACCGAGCAGGAGTTGTTCAGCGGCGCTGACATTCTCGGCTCCGACCCGCTGGCCGTGGTGCGGGGTTCCATCGAGCGCTCACAGCGGGCGTGGTCGACGATCACCGACTGGGAGCGTCCGGTGACATCCGTGCTCGGTGAGATGCCAGCCGGCCAAGCCGTCGGGATCGTCACCTACTCGACACTGATCCACGGCTGGGACCTGGCGGTAGCGATCAACCGAGCGGTCGAATTCGGCGAAGCCGAAGCGACACTCGCCGAGCAGGTGGGATCGACACTCGTGCCGGCTCTGCGCCCGCAGGAGCTCTTCGGACCCGCGGTGCCCACCGACGGCGGGGCCACCCCGACCCAGCGGGTCGTCGCCTTCGCCGGCCGTCATCCCTTCTGATGACGGTGAACCCGACCAGCGGTGGCGTTCACCGCCGGTCGGGTCATCAAAACGTGCACCTAGTCGTCGAGCGTCTTACCGCTGTGCATCTTGAGGGCGTCGTTGACGTTGGCCTTCTTGTCCTCGCCCTGGCCGGCCTCGGCGGCCTTCTTGCGCTTGGACACCACCTTGGTGACGACGCCGTCCAGCTTCGAGCCCAGCGGGAAACCGAGGTAATGCGTCAAGAAGATCGCCATCTCCTTGAGCTCCTCAGCCGTGAGCTCCTCGTTGTGCAGAGCGGCGTTCGCCTGGATCTCGGCCAGGTCGGAGATGCCAAGCGCGGTGACGACGGTCAGCGTCATGATTCGTTTGTCCCGCATGGACAATCCGGGGCGCGTCCAGATCGTGCCGAACAGGTGATCGGCGGTGAGCGCGAAGTAGTCACCCGGCGAGTCCGGCATCTCCCAGCCATAGACCTCGTTCATCTTGTCCAGGCCCTTGCGGCGCAGTTCGTCCATCGTCAGTCCTTCGTGTGTGGGACGCCGAGCCCGGCGGCCAGATCCCGTAGTGCGATCTCGGCCAACGGTAGCTCGACGCCGGTGGCTTCACCGAGGCTGAGCGCCAGCTTCAGATCCTTTTCGGCGAGGCCACGGGTGTGGATAAACATGTTGTAAAGGAAGTGATCTGGCTGCAGCGGAGTGGTGTCGTCGCGGAACATGATGGCTCCAGGGCCCCCGCTTTGGGCGTCGCTGTGCCGCACGACCCTTCCCAGTTTCTGCATGTCTATTCCCGCCGCTTCGGCGAGTCGCTGCGCCTCGCACGCGGCGGTGAAGCCGATGAACGTCAACATGTTGCGAGCGATCTTCATCCGCGTCCCTGCGCCGGGCTCTCCGGCGCGAACCACCATCGACGCCCACTGCTTGAACACCGGCTTGACGATCTCGTACGCCTCGTCGTCGGCGCCGACCATGACGGCCAGCTCACCCTTGTCGGCGGCACCGGCGCCGCCACTGACCGGCGCGTCGACGACATGAATACCCTTGGGCCGCAACTGCTCGGCCAGCTCAGCGGCGGTGTCCGGCTCGATCGTGGAGTGGATCGCGATCACCGTGCCTGCCTTGGCATGCTCGGCAAGCTGGCTCACCACATCGCGTACCTGCTCGTCGTTGAGCACGGTCACTTCGATGACGTCGGCTTTCGCGACATCGGCGACGGAATCCGCCATTTCGGCCCCCAGCTCGGCGAGCGGCGTCATGGCCTCGGTCCGTACATCGAAGACGATCAGCCCGCCGGGCCACTCGGCCAGCCGCTTGGCCATCGGCAAGCCTTGATTTCCCAGCCCGATGTAGCCGACCTTCAGATCACTCATGAGCGGAAGATCTGTCCACCGTCGACATTGAAGATCTGGCCCGTGATCCACTTGGCCTGATCGGACAGCAGGAACAGGCACATGCCGACCAGATCGTCCACTTCACCCATGCGCGACAACGGAATTCCCTTCACGATGTCGGCGACCATCTCCTGCGGGGTGGTGGTGCGGTTGGCCTCGGTGTTGATCGGGCCTGGTGCGATCGCATTGATGCGGATGTTCTGGCCGCCGAGCTCGGTGGCCAGCTGCTGGGTGAGGCTGTTGACACCGGCCTTCGCCAGGCCGTAGAAGTTCGAGTACAGCCACGCCGCGGTCGACGACTGGTTGATGATCGCGCCGCCGCCGCGCTTGGCCATCTTCTTGTACACCGCCCGGGTGCACACCAACGCACCGTCGAGGTTCACGCTCATGAACTTCTTGTAGTAGTCCCAATCGACGGTGATCAGGAAGTCCAGCTTCATCCCGCCGAAGATCGCCGCGTTGTTCACCAGGTAGTCGATGCCGCCGAATTCGGCCAGGGTCGCATCCGCCATCGCCTTGGCCGACGCCAGGTCGCTGACGTCGACGGGCAGCGCGAGCGCAGTGCCGCCCTCACCCTTGATCCCATCGGCGACCTTCTGCGCGCCGTCGATGTTGATGTCGGCGACCACTACGGCAGCACCCTCACGCGCGAGCGCCTCGGCGTAGGCCTGACCGATGCCGCCGCCCGCGCCGGTGACGATGGCCACCTTCTCGTCGAACTGTCCCATGTTGTTCCTCTCTAGTCTGTGGCGCGATTAGACCGCTGTGGCAATGACTTTGAGCTCGAGGTATTCCTCGAAGCCGGCCAGGCCCATTTCCCGGCCGACGCCGGACTGCTTGTAGCCGCCGAACGGCGCGTCCGCGGAGTACCACACGCCGCCATTGACGTTGACGGTGCCGACCCGCAGCCGATCGGCGACGGACTGCGCACGATCAGCATCCGCGCCGAATACGGTGCCCGACAGGCCATACGGCGAATCGTTGGCGATCCGGATCGCATCCTCGTCGCCGTCGTGGGCGATCACCGTCAGCACCGGGCCGAAGATCTCTTCACGTGCCACCCGCGCGGAGTTGTCCAGGCCGGCGATCACCGTCGGCTCGATGAAGAAGCCGGTGTCACGGTCGGCCGGTCGTCCACCGCCGCAGGCGAACCGGCCGCCTTCGGTGATGGCCAGGTCGAGGTAGGACTGGACCCGGTCGCGTTGACGCTCGGAAATGACCGGCCCGCAGATGGTTCCGGGATTGGTCGGGTCGCCGGGCTTGATACCGCCCATGGTCGCAGCGGCCGCCTCAACGGCTTCGTCATAGCGGGCCCGCGGCACCACCAGGCGGGTCGTGATCGCGCAGCCCTGTCCCGCGTGCATCGATGCGGTGAACGCCGCCATCGAGCAGGCACCGGCCAGATCAGCGTCGTCGAGCACCAGGAACGCGGACTTGCCGCCGAGCTCGAGGAAGACCTTCTTGATGGTGGCCGCTCCGGCGGCCATCACCGCGCGGCCGGTATTGGTCGAGCCGGTGAACGACACCATGTCGACGCGCGGGTCGCTGGACAGCAGCGCTCCGACCGCGTGGTCGTTCGATGTCACGATGTTGACCACACCCGCCGGGATGTCGGTGTGCTCGGCGATCAATTCACCGAGAACCGCTGCGCACCAAGGCGTATCAGGAGCGGGCTTCAGCACGATGGTGTTGCCGGCCGCCAGCGCGGGGCCGAGCTTGGCCAGGTTGATCTGGTGCGGGAAGTTCCACGGCGTGATGGCGCCGATGACGCCGACGGCCTCACGGGCGATGGTCCGCTGGGTCTTGATGCCCATCGGTGCCGCGACCCCGAGATCTTGGCGCCACGAATAGTTCTCGGCGGTGTCGGCGCAGAACGACAGGTCTTCGACCGGTCCCTCCAACTGCGCGGCCGAGGTCAGCATGCGCGGAGCGCCCACCTCGGCCATCGTCATCTCGCGCAGTTCCTCGACGTGTTCCTTCATCGCGTCGCGCAACTGGCGGATACCCCGCACCCGCAGTTCGGTGTTGGTGGACCAGTCGGTGGTGTCGAAGGCGCGGCGCGCGGCGTCGATCGCCCGGCTCATGTCCTCGGAATCGCCGTCGGCGGCCGTGCCCAGCACCTCTTCGGTCGCCGGATTGATCGTCGGGTACCTGCCGTTGCCGCCCGGCACGAGCTTCCCGTCGATGAAGAGATCGCTGTTGTTGTCGGCCGCAATCGCCATCCCGATTCCCGTCTGCTGCGTTGGACACGTGTCCGAGATTTCGTCAATCGCACCATAGCTGCAGAGGTGGGCACGGTGCAAGGATCTGCCGACAGCCGGCAGAAAGACCACGATGAGCTGCCAATTCACGAGCTTCTCTTGCCTAGCCAGTCCTCGATCCGATAACTTGGACATGTGTCCAGTGATGCCGCGTTAGCCGTCACCCCCGGTGGTGATGACGCGCCGCGCAATCGCCGCCAGGAAGAAACCTTCCGCAAGGTGCTGCGCGCCGGTATGGAGATGATGCGGGAATCGTCGTACGCCGATCTCACCGTCCGGGCCGTCGCAGCCCGCGCCAAGGTGGCACCGGCGACCGCCTACACCTACTTCTCGTCGAAGAACCACCTGATCGCCGAGGTGTATCTCGATCTGATGCGCCAGGTGCCCTACTTCACCGACGTCAACGACACCCGGTTGCAGCGGGTCCAGCAGTTGTTGCGCAGCCTCGCCCTGGTGATCGCCGACGAGCCCGAGTTCGCCGCGGCCTGCACCACCGCGATGCTGAGCAACGACGCCGGGGTGGTTCGGGTTCGTGACCGCATCGGCGCCGAGATCCACAAACGGATCAAGTCGGCATTGGGGCCCGACGCCGATCCGAAGATCGTGTCCGCTCTGGAGATGACGTACTTCGGCGCGCTCGTCCACGCCGGCAGCGGCACCTTGAGTTACCGCGAGGTCGCCGACCGGCTGGAATACGTCGTCAGCCTTATTTTGGGAGAGAACCGATGAACGTGCAGAGTCCGGATATCATCCTGGACCCCTACAACTATGACTTTCACGAGGATCCCTACCCGTACTACAAGCGGCTGCGCGACGAGGCCCCGCTCTATTACAACGAGGAACTGAAGTTCTGGGCGCTGTCGCGGCATCAGGACGTGCTGGCTGGTTTCCGCAACAGCACGACGCTGTCGAACAAGTACGGCGTATCGCTGGACCCGGCATCGCGCGGGCCACACGCCTCGAAGACCATGTCGTTCCTGGCGATGGATGACCCCGCACATCTGCGCCTGCGGACCCTGGTTTCGAAGGGCTTCACCCCCAGGCGAATTCGCGAGCTGGAGCCCCGCGTCACAGAGATCGCCACCAAGCACCTCGACGCCATGCTGGACAAGGCCGCCGCCGGTGAGACCGTGGATTACGTCGACGAGTTCGCCGGCAAGCTGCCGATGGACGTGATCTCCGAACTTATGGGGGTGCCCGAGGCCGACCGCGTCCAGGTCCGGGCCTGGGCCGACGGCGTGATGCACCGTGAGGAAGGTGTCACCGACGTGCCGCCGGAGGCCGTCGAGGCATCGCTGAACCTGATCGTCTACTACCAGGCGATGGTCGAGGAGCGACGCAAGAACCCGACCGATGACCTGACCTCGGCGCTGCTGGATGCCGAGATCGACGGTGACCGGCTGACCGACGACGAAGTGCTGGGCTTCATGTTCCTGATGGTGATCGCCGGCAACGAAACGACCACCAAACTGCTTGCCAACGCCGCCTTTTGGGGTCACAAGAACCCCGACCAGCTGGCGGAGGTCTACGACGACCTGTCGCGGGTTCCGCTGTGGGTGGAGGAGACGCTGCGCTACGACACGTCGAGCCAGATCCTGGCCCGCACCGTCGCCGGTGAGCTGACGCTCTACGACACCGTGATCCCCGACGGTGACGTGGTCCTTCTGCTTCCCGGATCGGCCCACCGCGACGAGCGCGCCTTCGAGCGCCCCGACGACTACCTCATCGGCCGCGATATCGGCGCGAAGCTGCAGAGCTTCGGCAGCGGCGCGCACTTCTGCCTCGGCGCCCACCTGGCCCGCATGGAGGCGCGAGTTGCCTTGGAAGAGTTGTTCAAACGTATCCGCGGCTATGAAGTCGACGAGGCCAATTCGGTGCGCGTCCACTCCAGCAATGTCCGCGGTTTCGCCCATCTGCCCATCACCGTGCAGTCTCGCTAGAAGGAGCTGTTGAATTGCCCCGTTTCGCTCCCCTTCCCGACCGCAGGCCCGCCATTGTCGCCGGCGCCTCGTCCGGTATCGGTGAGGCCACCGCCATCGAGCTCGCCGCACACGGGTTCCCGGTCGCGCTGGGCGCACGCCGTGTGGAGAAACTCACCGACATAGTCGGCAAGATCAACGCCGACGGCGGTGAGGCGGTCGGCTTCCACCTCGATGTCACCGACCCCAATTCAGTGAAATCGTTTGTCGCACAGTCGACCGAGGCCTTGGGCGACATCGAGGTGCTGGTGGCCGGTGCCGGTGACACCTACTTCGGCAAGCTCGACGAGATCACCAGCGACGAATTCGACTCACAGCTGCAGATCCACCTGGTCGGCGCCTTCCGGCTGGCCAACGCCGTGCTGCCGGGCATGATGGAGCGCCAGCGCGGCGATCTGATCTTCGTCGGCTCGGACGTCTCACTGCGGCAGCGCCCCCACATGGGCGCCTACGGAGCGGCCAAGGCTGCGCTGGTCGCCATGGTGACCAACTTCCAGATGGAGCTCGAGGGCACCGGTGTGCGCGCCTCGATCGTGCACCCCGGCCCCACCAAGACCTCGATGGGCTGGAGCCTGCCCGCCGAGAAAATCGGTCCCGCACTGGAGGATTGGGCCAAGTGGGGACAGGCCCGGCACGACTACTTCCTGCGCGCAGCCGACCTCGCGCGGGCCATCACGTTCGTCGCGGAGACACCCCGCGGCGGGTTCATCGCCAACATGGAGCTCCAGCCGGAAGCTCCGCTGGCCGACAACAAGGAACGCCAGAAGCTTGCCCTCGGCGAGGAAGGGATGCCGTCATGACGATCACCAAAGAAGTACAGCGTGTTTCGGGTGGCGAAGAGGAACACGGCCATCTCGAAGAGTTCCGTACCGACCCGATCGGGTTGATGCAGCGCATCCGGGATGAATGCGGTGACCTCGGCTGGTTCCAGCTCGCCGACAAGCAGGTCATCCTGCTCACGGGTTCGGAGGCCAACGAGTTCTTCTTCCGCTCCCCCGATGCCGACCTGAACCAGGCCGAGGCCTACCCGTTCATGACCCCGATCTTCGGCGAGGGCGTGGTGTTCGACGCCGACCCCGAGCGCCGCGCCGAAATGCTGCACAACACCGCACTGCGCGGTGAGCAGATGAAGGGTCACGCGGCGACCATCGAGAACGAAGTCCGCCGGATGATCGAGAACTGGGGCGACGAAGGCGAAATCGACCTGCTGGAGTTCTTCGCCGAGCTGACCATCTACACCTCGACGGCCTGCTTGATCGGGTGCAAGTTCCGCAACCAGCTCGACTCGCGGTTCGCGAATTACTACCACCTGCTCGAGCGCGGCACCGATCCGCTCTGCTACGTCGACCCCTACCTGCCGATCGAGAGCTTCCGCATCCGCGACGAGGCCAGGACCAGCCTGGTGGCGCTGGTGCAGGAGGTCATGAACGGCCGAATCGCCAACCCGCCCACCGACAAGAGTGATCGTGACCTGCTCGACGTGCTGGTGTCGATCAAGGACGAGGACGGCAATCCGCGGTTCTCGGCCAACGAGGTCACCGGCATGTTCATCTCGCTGATGTTCGCCGGGCACCACACCAGTTCGGGCACCTCGTCGTGGACACTCATCGAGCTGCTGCGCAACCCCGACTTCTACGCGAAGGTGCAGCAGGAACTCGATGATCTCTACTCCGACGGTCAGGAGGTGAGTTTCCATGCGCTGCGCCAGATCCCGAACTTCGACAATGCGCTCAAGGAGACTCTGCGCCTGCACCCGCCGTTGATCATCCTGATGCGGGTCGCCCAGGACGAGTTCGAGGTCGAGGGTTACCCGATCCACAAGGGTCAGATGGTCGCCGCCTCACCGGCGATCTCCAACCGGATACCTGAGGACTTCCCCAATCCGGACGCGTTCGATCCGGACCGCTACGAGAATCCCCGGCAAGAAGACATCGTCAACCGCTGGACCTGGATTCCCTTCGGCGCCGGACGGCACCGTTGTGTCGGAGCCGCTTTCGCACAGATGCAGATCAAGGCGATCTTCTCGGTGCTGTTGCGCGAGTACGAGTTCGAGATGGCACAGCCGCCGGAGTCCTACCAGAACGACCACTCGAAGATGGTGGTCCAGCTGGCCCGGCCGGCGAAGGTCCGCTACCGCAAGCGCGCCAAGGCGTGACATGGGTTGCTACCGAATCGAACTCGACGAGGACCTTTGCCAGGGGCACGCCATGTGCGAACTGGAGGCACCCGACGTCTTCAAGGTGCCCAAGCGCGGCGTCGTCGAGATCATTGACTCAGAACCACCCGACGAGATGCGCGACGACGTCGAGCGTGCCGTCGAAATGTGTCCTACCCGAGCACTATCCATCGTAGAAAAGGAAGACTGACAATGGCGTCACGAGAGCAACTGGACGATTGGGTCGAGCGCTGGCTTCAGGCCAACAAGGACTCCGAAGCGGCCGGCGACTGGACGAACCTGGCGGAGTTCTACACCGACGACGCCACCTACGGCTGGAACATCGGGCCCAAGGAAGACGTGATGTGCGTCGGCAAGGACCAGATCCGCGAGGTCGCGCTCGGCCTGGAGATGGAAGGCCTGGAGAACTGGGTCTACGAGTACCAGAAGGTCCTCGTCGACGAGAAGCAGAACGAGATCGTCGGCTTCTGGAAGCAGATCGCGAACAAGTCCGATGGCACCCGCGACGAGATCTACGGTATCGGCGGCAGCTGGTTCCGACTCAACGACGATCTGTTGATCGAGTGGCAGCGGGACTTCTTCGATTTCGGCCATGTGCAGAAGGCGTTCGTCAAGCTCATCTCCTCGGGCGACCTGACCCCGACGATGCAGAAGCGCATCGAGCGCAGCGTCGCCGGCGAGAAGCTCCCGGGTTACTACCCCCTCGGTGAGGCTCCCGTCCCGATCTGGTGAATACTCGACAGGCGTCAAGTAACCGGCCGCCGGCAGTGACTTAGGAAGTGACGGAGGTCATAATGGTCAGTAGGACAGGAACACGTTCTAATTCTTGCCTAGATTGACCATCCGGCGTGGCCGGCCGCCCCGGAGAACCCCGGGTCGGGTTTTGCGAGTGGAGGTTCGCTGTGAAGACAAAAGGTGCTCTCATCTGGGAGTTCAACCAACCATGGTCGATCGAGGAAATCGAGATCGGCGATCCGGTCAAAGACGAAGTCAAGATCCAGATGGAAGCTTCGGGCATGTGCCACAGCGACCATCACCTGGTCACCGGCGACATCCCGATGGCCGGCTTCCCGGTGCTCGGCGGCCATGAGGGCGCCGGCATCGTCACCGAGGTCGGACCCGGCGTCGAGCACCTAGCCCCCGGCGATCACGTGGTGCTCTCGTTCATCCCGTCGTGTGGTGAGTGTCCCGCCTGCCAGGAGGGTCTGCGCAACCTGTGCGACCTGGGCGCGGGCCTGCTGGCCGGCACTGCGGTGTCCGACGGCACCCACCGCATCCACGCCGTCAAGAACGGTCAGCCGGTCATCCCGATGACGCTGCTCGGCACCTTCAGCCCGTACATGGTGGTGCACAAGAGCTCGGTGGTGAAGATCGACCCGTCCATCCCGTTCGAGGTGGCCTGCCTGGTCGGCTGCGGTGTGACCACGGGTTACGGCTCGGCCGTCCGCAGTGGTGACATCCGCCCGGGTGACGACGTGGTGATCGTCGGCGTCGGCGGTGTCGGCACCGGCGCGCTGCAGGGCGCGCTGAATGCCGGTGCGCGCAACATCTTCGCTGTCGACCCGGTCGAGTTCAAGCGTGACAACGCACTCAAGTTCGGTGCCACCCACGCCTACCCCGACATCTTCAGCGCGATGGCCGGCGTTGCCGAGGTCACCCAGGGCCGGATGGCGCACAAGACCATCGTGACCGTGGGTGAGCTCAAGGGCGAGGACATCGACCACTACATGAACATCACCGCCAAGGGCGGCACCGTGGTGGCGACCGCCGTGGCGAACATGGCCGACAGCAACGTCACGCTGAACCTGGCGATGCTCACGCTGATGCAGAAGCGCCTGCAGGGCACCATCTTCGGCGGCGGCAACCCGCACTACGACATCCCTCAGCTGCTATCGATGTACAAGGCCGGCAAGCTGAACCTCGATGACATGGTGACGCGCCAGTACCGGCTCGAGCAGGTCAACGAGGGCTACGCGGACATGCTCGAAGGCCGCAACATCCGTGGCGTGATCCGCTACACCGACGAGGACCGCTGACCTGCGCGTGTCCTTGATGGACCTTCCGGGCCGTGCCCGCCTTGCCCAAAGGCGCGGGCACGGCCCGGAATTCATGGCGAAGCGCCCATGAGCAACTTCCCGAACCTGTTGAGTGAAGGCCGCATCGGCTCGATGACGGTGCGCAACAGGTTCGTGATGTCTCCGATGGAGACCATGTACGGCACCTCCGACGGCTTGCCGTCCGAACGCACCCGGGACTATTTCGCCGGCCGCGCGAAGGGTGGCGTCGGGCTGATCACGGTGGGCGCCACCGGGATTGACCACCACCATCCCGAAACCCCGGGTGGGCTCCACCTCGGCACCGACGAGGGCGTGACCGCGCACCGGGCGCTGGTCGAGGCGGTGCACGAGCACGGCGCGAAGATCCAGCCGCAGATCGTCCACGCCGGCCCCGACGGGCTCGGACCCGAGATGTTCGGCGTCACCTCGCTGGGCCCGTCGGTGATTCCGTCCTATCTCACCGGACGACCGTCGGCCGAGGTCACCGAGGCCCAGCTGGCGCAGATCATCGACCTGTTCAAGGCCGCGGTGCGGCGCGCCGCCGAAGCGGGTTACGACGGTATCGAACTGCACGCCGCGCACGGCTACATGTTCCTCGGGTCTTTCCTTGCCCCACAGCGCAACCGGCGCACCGACGACTACCGGGGCGACACCGCGGAAGGCCGGATCCACGTGGTACTCCGGACGCTCGAGGCGATTCGCTCCGAGATCGGTGATGCCCTTCCGATCACGCTGCGGATCTCGGGCTACGAACGCGTGGCAGGTGGTCGCCCAAGCTATGAAACCGCGCAGATGGCACCGCACCTGGTGGCGGCGGGCGTGGACGCGTTCCACGTCAGCGGCGGGGTGATCGACCGCCTCGTCACCGGAATGGTCAACGCAGCCGACGACGGTGATGCGCTCAACGTCGGTGCTGCCGCCGCGGTCAAGCAGGTGGTCGACGTTCCGGTGATCGCGGTGGGTCGCATTCACGATCCGGAGCGCGCCGAACAGATCCTCGCCGATGGTAAGGCGGACTTCATCGCGATGGGCCGCCCGATGTTGGCCGATCCCGACCTCGTCGCGAAAGTCCAAGCAGACCACGCCGATCGAATCCGTCGCTGCATCTCATGCGAGAACTGCATCGATGCGATGGAACAGCGTTTCTCGGTCGACTGTGCGGTCAACCCGCGTACCGGCAAGGAACGCGAACTGGCGGTACACCCGGTCACCCACGGCAAACGCGTGGTGGTCGTCGGTGGCGGACCCGGTGGTCTGGAGGCTGCCCGGGTGGCTGCCGAGCGCGGCCACCGCGTCACGCTGTTCGAGCGCACCGCCCAACTCGGCGGCGCGCTGGTGTGGGCGTCGATCGTCCATCCGGAGAACGAACCGTTCCTGCACTACCTGCGCAATGAGATCGCAGCCAGCACCGTTTCCGTCGAGATGTCGTACCCGGTCGGCGCCGACGAGATCGCGGCACTGGAACCCGATGCCGTGATCGTGGCCACCGGCGCCAACGTGAACACCAGCCCTGCGCTGCCCGAATTACTCGCCAACCCGAACGGCCCGTCGGTGGGCCGACGCGTCGTCATCGTCGGCGGCGGCCTTGCCGGGATTCAGCTTGCCGAATACCTCAGTGCCCGAGGTCGGTTCGTCACCGTGCTGGAAGCGGGCCGCACCATCGCACCGGAGGTCGGGCTCAAACGCCGGACCGAGCACATGGACCGGCTCGACCGGTTGGGCGTTCCCCTGCACGTGCGCACCGAGGTGGACCGGATCACCGACACCGGGGTGGTGTTCACCCCGCACGGCGGCACCAGCCGCGAACTCGCCGCCGACAGTGTGATCGTCGCAGGACGCCCGGAGGCGGACACCGCGCTGTTCGACGACCTGACGGACCGGCTGCCCGGCGCCAAGGTGCACGCGGTGGGCGACTGCACTGGCTCCGGGCTGATCCGCAAAGCCACCGACGATGGCGCTCGCGCCGCCTGCAGTATCTGACAACAAAGGAGATAACGATGTCCACGACCACCGAGCAGACCCCGGCACTGGCCGCATCGCAGGCATCATGGCGCTGCGTGATGTCGCACGACCGCGAGGGCTGGCTGGCCCTGATGGCCGACGACGTGGTGATCGAGGACCCGATCGGGCCGGCCATCACCAACCCCGACGGCAACGGCGTGCGGGGCAAGGCCGCTGTCGCAGACTTCTATGACGCCAACATCGCGATCAACAACCTCCGCGTCACCTGCGAAGAGACCTTCCCGTCGAGTTCTCCCAACGAAGTCGCACATATTTTGGTGCTGCGCAGCCAGTTCGAAGGTGGCATCACCAGCACCGTGCGCGGCGTGTTCACCTACCACGTCAACGACGCCGGCCTGATCGCCAACATGCGCGGCTACTGGAACATGGACGGTATGCAGTTTGCCCAAACTGCCGCCGACGGTGAGTGACCGGCCGCTGGACGGGTTCGGCGCCGTCGTCGTCGGCGGCTCGCGGGGTATTGGTGCCGCCGTCTCGGCATTGCTGGCCGAATGCGGCGCGAGCGTGGTGGTCAACGGTCGCGACGAGGCGGCCGCCGAAGCCACCGCGGCCGCGATCACGCAGGCCGGTGGGCGCGCACTCGCGCACGCCGGTTCGGCCGCATACGAAGCGGTCGCCGAAGAGCTGATCGCCCTGTGCGAGAACGAGTTCGGCGCGGTCGACGCGTTGGTCAACTGCGCGGGTGCGCCCGAGCCGCCGGGCTCGTCGATCCTCACCGTCACACCCGCTGAGTTTCGCGATCTGCTCGACATCCATCTCGGCACCACGTTCGCGACCTGCCGGGCCGCTGCGCCCCGAATGGTCGCCCGGGGCTGTGGAGCGATCGTCAACACCAGTTCCTTTGCCTTCCTTGGTGATTACGGCGGCACCGGCTATCCGGCCGGCAAGGGTGCGGTGAACGGACTGACGATGGCCATTGCGGCGGAACTCGCGGAGCACGGCGTGCGGGCCAACGTGGTGTGCCCGGGTGCCAAGACCCGGTTGTCCACCGGAACCGATTTCGAGGAGCAGATCGAATCGCTGCGGCGGCGCGGCATCCTCGACGAAGTCAGCGCACAGGGCGCCCTGGATGTCGCACCACCGGAATACGTGGCCCCGCTGTACGCCTACCTGGTCAGTGACCTCGCCCGCACGATCACCGGCCAGATCTTCATCGCCGCCGGAGGTTTCATCGGCCGGTTCGACAAGCCCTCCCCCGCGTTCATCAACTACCGGGATCACCACGACTCGCCGCCGTGGACCGTCAGTGAGATTGCGGCGATGCTGAGCTGAGCTAGGTCGTCAGGTCGTAGATCAGCATCCGGCCGACCCGCTGGGGCGTGAAGTTGCGTTGAACCCATTGCTGGATCAGCGCATTGGTGTCCAGGTGTCCCCACCTGTCCTCGTGGACCGGATTGGTGACGATGAAGTAGTGGATCCGCTTGGACAGCACAAGACGGAGAAACTCATCGGGTGTCGGCGACGGGTCGGTGCCGTTGAAACCGCCGACCGGCATCACGGGGTGCCCGCTGGCCAGTTGATAGCCGGCCGCACACATCGATCCGATGGCGGCGGCTACCCAGGTGTAGCGCTCGGCGTCCGCATCGAGCAGGCCGACGAGCTGCCGGTCGGGGTTACCCGAGTCCATCAGGCTGCACCCGACGAGATGTATCCCCGAAGCTGCTGTGGGAAGCAGAAATCCGGGACCGCTGACCGAAGTGATCTCGGCCCGCGGCACCGGCGCGATGCCTTTGGTCATCGCGGTCACGATGCGCGGAACCGGCCCGGCGATCGGTATCGCACCGGAGTTGCCCCGCGCCACGGTGGTGATGCTGAAGGCAACCGGGCCGCCGAGTGCGACGAGCGCGGCGAGTGCCGCGATCACAGGGGTTGGTAGCACGGCGGTGATCACGCCGACCACCAGCAGCACCGCGGCGATCGGGACGGCCCAGCGCAGCCACGGATAGAAGCCGGGATCGTGGCGCAGCACGAGCACCGCCGTCGTCGCCGTCAGCGCGGCAACAACCACCAATAGCGCTTGCGCCCAACGATGATGACGCTCCCGCCAGCATGTGGTGACACCGATGCCGACCAATGCGGCGATGGCCGGAGCCAAGGCCACGGTGTAGTACGGGTGGAAGATGCCGGCCATGTAGCTGAACACCCACGCGGTCGTCACCAACCAGATGACCCACACCGAGGTCGCGGCCCGCTGGAGATCGCACCGTTGCGCCCGGGCCCGCCACCCCAGCAGCGCGACCCCGAAGACCAATGCCGCGGGCAGCAACCACCCGATACCGCCGATCTGCTGGGGTTCGAACAGCCTGCCGATGCCGGGCTGGCCCCACGGGTGCGGCGATGTCCCACCGCCGAGATGGACCGGCGAAATGAAACCCGGTGACCCGGTGCTGCCCGGCTCGTCGCCGTTGAGCCGGCCGATGCCGTTGTAGCGCAGCGTCAGTTCGAGAATCGAATTGGTCTGCGTACCGCCGATCCACGGGCGCCTATCCGGCGGCCACAGCTGCACCAGGAGCACCCACCAGCCGGCCGCGGCCACCGCGGCCGACAACCCGAGCAGCAGCTGTCCCGTCCGCACGAGTAGCGATCGCGGGCCTGCGATCAGATATGGGATCGCCAACGCGGGCATTACCAGCGCCACTTCGAGCTGCTTGGTCAGGTACCCCAGACCGACAAAACACCCAGAAGCCACCAGCCAACGCAGTCGGCCGTCGTCGATCGCGCGCACCATCGCCCACACTGCCGCCACCATCAGCAGCACCAGAAGCGCGTCAGGATTGTTGAATCGGAAGATCGTGACCGCCATCGGGGTCACCGCCAGGACCGTGCCCGCGATCAACGCGGCGGTCTCGCCGAACGGCCGGCGCACCGCGTCCCACAGCACCGCCACCGCGGCGACTCCGATCATGGCCTGGGGCACCAGGATGCTCCAGGCGTTCAGCCCGAAGAGGCGGATGCTCAGGGCCGGCAGCCACAGCGACAGTGGGGGTTTGTCGACAGTGATGGAATTGCCGGCATCCGACGAGCCGAACAGGAACGCCTTCGGAGATTGCGAGCCGGCCTGGGCCGCCGCGGAGTAGAAGGCGTTCGCCCAGCCCGACCGGTCCAAGTCCCACAGGTAGAGCAGTGCGGTCGCCGTCAGCAATACCACCAGAGCCAACCGCTGCGGCCTGACCCGGGTACGGGGCTGCGCCACAACGATTTCCGGCACATCGACGGTGGCCGTCATATCAGCGGGTCGAAGCGCCGAACACCCGCCGCAACGCCACGAAACGCACGAGGGTGGCCACCAGATTGGCCACGACCAGGACCGACAGTTCGACACCCTTGCCGACCGTGGGATCGAACCGGTGAAGCAGATACAGCGAGCCACTGGTGATGGCGAGGCCGAACCCGAAGATCAGCAGGCCGTGAACGTGGTGGCGCGCGGCGCCGGCGCGGCCGCGGATGCCGAAGGTGAAAGCTCGGTTGGCGGCCGTATTGGCCAACGCGGTCACCAGCAGTGCGGTCAGGTTCGCAGCCTGCGCCCCCATCGCGGGATGCAGCGAAAGATACAGCAGCGCAAAGGCAATGGTGCTGGCAATGCCGATCAGGCCGAAGCGCACCATCTGGCCGACCATGCCGCGGGGAACGCCGGGCACCAGTGGCTCGCGACCCAGCGCCGCCTGCAGGTCGCGCAGGGGCAGCGCGCCGGTGGTCAACGCCCGGCCCACACGCCAGCAGCCCTTGAGGTCTTCGATGGCGGTGGCGAGGACGTCGACGCGGGAGTCGGGATCGTCGATCCAGTCGACCGGCACCTCATGGATGCGCAATCCGGCCTTCTCGGCCAGCACCAGCAGTTCGGTGTCGAAAAACCAGCCGGTGTCGGCGACCAGCGGCAGCAGCCGGCGGGCGACGTCGGCGCGCAGTGCCTTGAAACCACACTGGGCGTCGGAGAACCGGGCGCCGAGGAAGCCCCGCAGCAGCAGGTTGTATCCGCGGGACACCACTTCGCGCTTGATGCCGCGCACCACCCGCGACGAGGCGGCCAGCCGCGACCCGATCGCGATGTCGGAGTGCCCGGAGACCAGCGGCGCGACCAACGGCATCAGCGCCGACAGATGCGTCGACAAGTCGACGTCCATGTAGGCGACCACATCGGCCGGTGATGATGACCACGCGGCGGCCAGCGCCCCGCCACGGCCCTTGGCGTCGAGGTGGATCACCTCGACATCGGACAGCTCCTCGGCCAGTTCGCGTGCCACCGCCAGCGTGCCATCAGTACTTGCATTGTCCGCGAACACGATTCGAGTCCGGTACGGCACCTCGTCGAGCAGGAACTGGTGAAGCCGTCGTACGCAGGTGTCAACATCGCGTTCCTCGTTGTACACCGGGATGACGATGTCGAGAACATAGCGACCCCCGACACCGGTCGGCGCAATGCGCTGCGCGGCCGGCAAGGGTGTCGGTCATGACATTGATGTTCGCGTCCCAAGCTGCCGTGGCACTGGGCCGGATCTGAAGAGTTGCTGTGGGCCAGCTTCGTATCGGGTCGCGGACGGCTACTCATATGCTTGGGCGCATGGCCTCCGTCTTCTCCAAGATCATCAACCGCGAACTGCCGGGACGATTCGTCTACGAAGACGACGAGGTCGTGGCGTTCCTGACCATCGAGCCGATGACGCCCGGACACACGCTGGTCGTTCCGCGCGCCGAGGTCGACAACTGGCAGGACGTCGAGCCGGCTGTGTTCAACAAGGTGATGGCCGTGTCGCAGAAGATCGGCAAGGCGGTGTGCGCGGCATTCGGCGCCGAGCGGTCCGGGCTGATCATCGCCGGGCTCGAGGTGCCGCACTTGCACGTGCACGTGTTCCCGGCACGCAACCTGTCGGACTTCGGCTTCGCCAACGTCGACCGCAATCCGTCGCCGGAGGCGCTCGACGAAGCTCAGGCCAAGATCAAAGCCGCACTGGCCGAACTGGGCTAGCTTCGGGACTCACCGCGGCGGGCACGTCGGCGATGCGCGGCAGGCTGACCCGGAAGCAGCAGCCCTGGCCGGGAGCGGTGGTCACGGTGACCCGGCCGCCGTGGGCGTAGACCAGCGAGTCGACGATGGACAACCCCAGCCCGGTGCCGCCGCTGGCGCGGGCGCGGGAGGAGTCGGTGCGGTAGAACCGCTCGAACACCCGCCGGGCATCTTCGGGCGTCATGCCCGGACCCTCGTCGGCGACCTCGAGCACCGCGTCGTCGGACGAGGTGCCCACGCGGACGGTGATGCGCGCGGTTTCGGGGGTGTGCTGCAGGGCGTTGGCCACCAGGTTGCCCAGCACCTGACGTAACCGCGCCTCGTCGCCGATGACTTCGGGGGTGCCCGGTCCGTCGAGGACCTCCATGGTGATGGTGCGCTTCGGGGCGATCGACTGGGCGTCGTGAACGGCGTCGGTGGCCAAGGCCAGCAGGTCGACACGGCGCTGTTCGAGCGGGCGCTGCGCATCGAGGCGGGCCAGCAGCAGCAGATCGTCGACCAAGAGGCCCATCCGGCGCGACTCGCTTTCGATACGGGACATCAGCATCTCGACGTCGCGGGCCGCACCTTGGCGGTAGAGCTCGGCGAAGCCGCGGATAGTGGTCAGCGGGGTGCGCAACTCGTGGCTGGCGTCGGTGATGAACCGGCGCATCCGTTCCTCGGAGGTGCGGGCCTGTTCGGCGCTTTCCACCGATGAGGCCATCGCGGTCTGGATCTGAGCGAGCATGCCGTTGAGCGCCAACGACAGCCGGCCGACCTCGGTGCGCGGATCTCGTTCCGGCACACGGCGATCCAACTGTCCGGCGGCGATCGCGGCCGCGGTCTTCTCCACTTCGACGAGGGGCCGCAGGCTGCGATGCACCACCCAGTAGCCGGCGACGCCGAGGATCACCAGGACGGCGGCGCCGATCGCGACCTGCGACCAAGCCAGGCTACGGACGGTCGATTGGATGTCGGACATGTCGATGGCGACGGTCGTCAGCTCGCCGCCGGGGCCGCGCACCGACACCGCGCGCCACTCGACCGGGGAGTGCTCCAGCGAGCCGACGGTCACCGGCACCGGGCCGACATCGTTGTCGTCGGGCAGCGCCGGTTCTGCGTCGCGGTCGTTGACGGCCATCCAGATGTGGCCGTCGGCGTCGACGCCGCGCACGTAGAAGTTCGACGGCGGGCGGGCGGGGTTGGGTTCCTCGTCGGGCGGGGGCATGCGGCGCGGTGCCTGCGCCCAACCGCGGGATGCGTCGAGCAGGGTTTGGTCGGCGCGGTTGACGAGGTCGTGCTGAAGCGTCGAAGTGACCGCGATCCCCGAGGCGAGCAGGCCGCAACCCACGAGCAGCAGCATCGCGGCCACCAGGCCGACTCTCAGCGGCAGCGCTCGGCGGTACGGATGCGGCATTCCCCCATTGTTCGCGCCGAGTGGCGCGACGCGCCGGATTACCGCGGCTCCCGCAGCACGTATCCGACTCCGCGCAGGGTGTGCAGGAGGCGCTTTTCGCCGGTGTCGATCTTGCGGCGCAGATAGGAGACGTAGGACTCGACGACGTTGACGTCACCGCCGAAGTCGTATCGCCAGACGTGGTCGAGGATCTTGGGCTTGCTCAGCACGGTGCCTGCGTTGATGACGAAGTACCGCAGCAGGGTGAACTCGGTGGGTGATAGGGAGACCGGCTCGCCGGCCTTCCACACCTCGTGGGTGTCCTCGTCGAGTTCGATGTCGGCGAAGCTCAGCCGCGAATTGCGTGGCTCCTCGACACCCTTGCCGGCGCGGCGCAGGATGACGCGCAGCCGGGCGACGACCTCTTCGAGGCTGAACGGCTTGGTGACGTAATCGTCGCCGCCCAGGGTGAGACCGGCGATCTTGTCCTGCAGGCTGTCGCGCGCGGTCAGAAACAACGCGGGCGCGTCGATGCCGTCGGCACGCAGCCGGCGCAGCACACCGAAGCCGTCCATACCGGGCATCATCACGTCCAGGATGACGGCGTCGGGACGGACCTCCCGAGCTCGATCGAGGGCCGCCGGGCCGCTGGATGCGGTGTGGACTTCGAAGCCCTGGAACTTCAGACTTACCGATAGGAGTTCCACGATGTTGGTCTCGTCGTCGACGACGAGGACTCGTGCCTCGGGCTTGGATTCGGGTACTACGGGTGCGGCCATGCTGACAATTTCCTCTCACATTGGTGAACCCACGCTGCATGGGCGCTGTGAGATTCCTGTGAGTTGAGTTTTCCGATGGGTTAGCCGATACCTCCGGTTACAAACTTTCCGCGCTCTTACACTTGTGAAATGGACCTGGCGAAGACCTTGGTGGGGATCGCGAGCGCGCCGGTGCGGGTCGGGCTGGCAGCCGCCGAGACCGGGCTTGACGTCGCGAAAGCCGGCCTTGACCTGACCAAACAGGCTCTGGGCGAGGCCGGGGTGTCGCCGTCGCCGAGCTCGGTGGCTCAGATGTTCGGCCTCGAGGACACCATCGCGCGGGCGAACAAGCTCGCCCAGCTGCTCGACGATGACGCGCCGCTGGGGCGTGCGCTGGCGCCGGACGGTCCGCTGGACCGGCTCATGCGCCCGGGCGGTTTGATCGACCGGGTGACCGCACCCGACGGTGTCTTGGACCGGTTGACCGCCGAAGGCGGCGGGCTGGAGCGGGCGCTGGCCCCGGGCGGTTTGGTGGACCAGCTCCTCGACGAGGACGGTCTTGTCGAGCGGATCCTCGGTGAGGAGGGGCTGGCCGACCGGCTGATGGCCGAGGGTGGTCTGGTGGAGAAGCTGACGGCGCGCAACGGGCCGCTCGAGCAGCTGGCCGATGTCGCCGACACGCTGAACCGGTTGGCTCCGGGGCTCGAAGCCCTTGCGCCGACGATCGAGACCCTGCGCGAGGCGGTCACCACCCTGAGCCTCGTGGTCAACCCGCTGAGCAATATCGCCGACCGCATCCCGATCCCGGGTCGCCGACGCAGTTACACACCGCCGCGCCCGGTCGGGTCCGAACGGGTGCGCAGCGAGCGGTTGGTCATCGACGACGACGAGCAGTGACTTCGCTACTCTGTTAGACGGTTCGGGCTCACGGGTCCGCCATGCCCCCTTAGCTCAGTGGCTAGAGCACCCGCCTTGTAAGCGGGATGGCATCGGTTCAATCCCGATAGGGGGCTCCATACCGCCTCGAAGCGGCGGCCGGTTTGTCGGTAGCACGTCGTAGCGTCATGCGCATGAGGCAGTGTCGCCGTTGTGGATCCGAGCTCACCAAGCGCAGCCAGAAGATCTACTGCAGCAATGCATGTCAGCAGTTGGCCCGTCAGGAAGCCAGCACACGAATTTGGCTCGAATCCGGCGATGCATTCGTAGGCACTACTCGCAATCACTACATCCGCACCTACCTCAATGCCGCTCAGTCGGGTTGTTGCGCGATTTGCGGAGGGTCCAATTTGTGGCTTGGTTTGCACCTGGCCTTCGTCCTCGACCACATCGACGGCGACCCGACCAACAATCGGCGAGAGAACCTGCGACTCGTGTGCCCGAACTGCGATTCGCAGCTGCCGACGTACAAGAGCCGCAACCGCGGCAAGGGGCGGTTCTACCGCAGGCAGCGATATGCCAACGGCCAAACGTTCTAGGCGTGGTCGGACGCCATGACTACCCGGTTCCGTCCGCTTTGTTTGGCTTGATAGAGCGCGCGGTCCGCGGCCTGCAGAAGTTCACTGGGCGTCGTGACCTCACCACCCGTCGCCGCGACGCCGATGCTGATCGATATCGGGCGCTTGGGCCACGGCGCGCGTTGGATGGCGCGGCGGAATCTCTCGCCGAGCACGAAGGCACCCTTGCAGGTGGTTTCAGGCAGCACGACCGCGAATTCCTCACCGCCGTAACGGAACAGCGAATCGGACACCCTGAGTTCTGACTGCAGCATATGGGCGACCCCGCGCAACACCTCATCGCCCGCCGGGTGCCCGAAGTCGTCGTTGAACGCCTTGAAGTGATCAACGTCGATCATGATCAACGACACGGTGTTGCCGCGGCTCTGCGCCCGCATGCACTCCTCTTCGAGGGTGACGTCGAATGAACGCCGGTTCTTCACCCCAGTCAACACATCAGTGACCGATTGAGACTCCAGGTGCACCCGCACCTTCTCGATATCTCGTTGGTACTCCTGCAGCAATTCCACGTACTTTTCCTGATCGAGCACCGCCTGCTCAAGGGTTTCGATGCTGCGGCGCAGCTCGAGCTGGACGATGATCTCGCGGGAGAGGATCTCAAGCGCTTCGCGCTGGGTCTCGGTGAGAGTGCGCGGCTGCCGGTCGATCACGCAGATTGTGTCCAGCGCTTCACCGGTCGGCGCCACCAGCGGGGCGCCCGCGTAGAACCGGATGCCCGGGTCTCCCGTCACCAGCGGATTGCTCACGAAGCGTTCGTCAGCGCGGGCATCCTCGACCGTCATCACCTCGTCGGGATTCATGATCGCGTGTGCGCAGAATGCCTGCGAACGCGGAGTTTCGCTGACCCCGAGGCCGATGTTGGCTTTGAACCATTGACGCTGCTCGTCCAACAACGTGATGAGCGCAATTGGCGTACCGCAGATCGCCGACGCCAGCTTCGCGAAGTCGTTGTAGGCCTGTTCCGGCAGCGAGTCCATGATTCTGTAATCCGCAAGAACATTCAGCCGTTCGCGCTCGTTGGCGGGTATCGGAAATCCGGCCTCCGACATGTGCTCCCCCATTTCCGGCACGTGGCCCTGCTGTCTCTCAGCTACCCCTATTAAATCGGATCCGAAACTGCAGCATCTGCGGTACGACCTGGCACAGCGAAGCCTGACCCTCAGGCCAGCGCGGCCCGCTCGACATCGAGGAGTTGCTCGCCGCGGCGTTCCTCGTCGTAGGCCTTGCGTCCGCCGCGAATGCCGAAGAGCCGCTTGGACACCAGCAGATAGATGACGGCGGCCACGTTGATCACGAACGCACCCGCGCGCGTGAACGTGATGCCTTTGACCGCAAGGTCGTACACCTCCAACGGCAGGAAGATCGAGGTCGCGATCACGGCGAAGTATTCGCCCCAGCGCTGCAACAACCACAGTCCGACACCCTCGATGAGCTCCAGCAGGGCGTAGACGAGCAGCGCGAAGAACACCAGCATCAGCGTGCTGGGCTTGGTGGCCAACGCTTTCTCCAGCTCGTGCACGGCGGTCATCTGATCGACCTTGATACCCGAGGACCGCAGCAGCGGCAGGTCGCGCTCGACCGCAGCCTGAATCGACCCCTGCGCGCCGCGGAACTTCCACACCGCCCACGCGGCGAGCGCGATCAGCAGCGCCCTGATCCAGCGTTCGACGGCCAGGGCCCGCACGATGAACGCCTGCCGCAACGCCCGGCCCCGTAGGACCAGTGGCGCGTGGTCGGCCGGACCGCGGCCATGCGGCGGTCCCACGACGAAAGCGCCGCAGCGCAGGCAGCGCCAGACTTCGCCAAGCCCGGTCGTGCCGCTCAGCCGCTCGGAGAGGGCGGCATCGTCCGGCGCATAGGTGACGTGCCCATGTCGCGCACAGGTGAACAACTCCCACCGGGCTCCGACGGTCCTCCGCTGCTCCTTTGGGGTCACCATCACCCCATCATGTCGTTCGGCGGCTTCGCGCTGTCAAGACCGGGACCGGTTCACCTCGCCGCGCAGACGCCGCCCACCCGGTGCGTGGTCGAGGACGACGTCTGCCAGTCTGTCCCTGACCCGCTGATGATCGCGCGGTGTGGCGCGTCCCTTCCTGAGTTCGTGATAGCCCGCGCCCGCCCACACGCCCGCGATCGCGGCGTCGGTGCAACCGGCACGCGCACGCCGCCGGTCACCAAGCGCCAGCGCCGATGCGGTCAGCGCGTGCACGGTATCCACCCAGACGCCCATAGCCAGCACCTCGGGGCTGGGTCGCAGTCCGGACAGCGTCGCTTGGGTCAACTGCCGCGCACCGAGGATTCGGATCACTGTGCGGCTCGGGGGGTCGACGGGGCCGCTGTCGGTGGCTCGCAGCACCCGGTCGGGCGCGATCAGAAGTGCCACACCCCATGCGGCACGCAGGATTTCGATGACTCGGTACCGCTTCATGCCGCCTGCCGATACTGTTCGGCGGCTGCGGCCAGGCTCATTCCGTGTCCGCAGCGCGACGTGCTCACCGGCAATTGCCCACCGCTGGGCACCGGCACACCGTCGAATAATTCAGCCTCGAGGCGGGTGTGGTCGATGAAGTACTCGAGGTGGCGCAGTCGGGGTATCGCGGCCGCGACGGGGACATGGACGGCGGGCGCGCAATGAGCCGAGACGTCGAGGTTGTGCGCTGCCGCGATGCTCGCGGCGGCCAGCCAACCGGTGTACCCGCCACACCGGGTGCCGTCGAGTTGCAGGCAATCCACCACCGGCGCGAGTCGGCGGGCGTCGTAGCGATCGGCGATGTACTCACCGGCGGCGACATCACACCGCACCGCGCCACGCACAGCGGCCAAGCCGTCGGTGTCGTCACTGCTGACCGGTTCCTCGAACCAGGTGACCCCGAGGTGATCGAGGGCGGCGCCGACCCGGCGTGCCTGGCCCGGGGAGTAGCCACCGTTGGCGTCCACCATCAGCTCCACCGTGTCACCGGCCAACTCCCGTAATCGCCTGACCCGGGCCAGGTCCCGCTCGGTGTCACTGCCCCAACCCTGGCCGATCTTGATCTTCATCGCCGCGCATCCGGCTGTGCGCCACACCCTGATCTGATCGGCGAGCTGGTCGTCGTCGAGGTTGGTGAAACCACCCGATCCGTAGATGGGAACCGCATCCCGGCAGCGCCCGAACATCGTGGACAGCGGCAGGTCACGGAGATGACCGAGCAGATCCCATAAAGCGATGTCCACCGCGCTGACCGCCTGGGCGACCAGACCGCGGCTGCCGAAATTGCGGCAGGCACGCGTCATGGCGTCGAGCGTGCCGGGGACATCGGCGGTATCGCGGCCGACGACGACGTCGCGCAGGTTGTGGGTGATGACCGCGGCCGCGGCCGGCGAGCTGTAGGTCCATCCGAGTCCGACCGCGCCGGCGGCGTAGGCGTGAACGACGACAGCCGTCGTCGAATCCCATCGCAGCGTGCCGTCGGCCTCCGGTCCGTCGGTCGGCACCGTGTAGACAGCTACCTCGAGACGGTCGATCTCAGTGAAAGTCATTGGTAATCAACTCTTCTGATGTCACGATCGGACGGCGTGGTTCTTCATCAAGTCAGCGGCACGGCCCGCGAGCGCCATGATCGTCAACGCAGGATTGGCCGCACCCTGGGTGGGCATGACGCTTCCGTCCACCACGTAGAGGCGGTCCACCCCGAACACCCGGTGCTCGGCATCGATGACGCCGTCTTGTGGCCGTGCCGCCATGCGCGCTCCCCCGACCAGATGCGCGTACCGGTTGACCGTCATGACCTCTTCGGCGCCGGCCGCCAGCAGTAGATCCGACATGACCGTCCCCGCGGCCTCGATGAGCTGCCTGTCGTTATCGCACTGGCTGTAGGCGAAGTGTGCGACGGGCAAGCCGTGCCGGTCCTTCTCATCGGCCAGCGTGACCCTGTTGTCAGGCAGCGGCAGCAGTTCACACAGGGCACCCAGCGTGGCCCAATGAATGTAGTCGCGCATGTACTCTCGCAAGGTCTCGCCCCAATGCCCCTGCGCAGCAACATGTTCAGACCACGTGATGGGCAGCGGGCTGACAGTCTGGATGGAGAACCCGCGGCGGTACGGCTTACTGGGATCCGTTTCGTAGAACTGTTCGGTGCTGACCTCCGGTGGCGGAGCCTTGTACATCCGAATCTCGTCGGAGAAGCGCCCCGCCACCTGCGGTGCCCCCTGCACCATCAGGTGGCTACCCAGATGGTCGTGATCGTTGCCGAGTCCGCCTGGGTATCGGGAGGTCGCCGAAAGCAAGAGCAGCCGCGGTGTCTCGATGGAGTAACCGGCAATCACGACGGCATGAGCACATTGACGATGCAACACACCGGCATGCAGATATTCCACACCGGTGGCGCGCCCGGAGTCGTCGTCGACGAGGATGCGGCTGACGTGGGCGTCGGGACGCACCTCGGCGCCGTTGGCGAGGGCATCGGGAATGTGGGTGACCAGTGGGCTGGCCTTGGCGTTGACCTTGCAGCCTTGGATACAGAAGCCTCGATAGATGCAGTGCGGCCGGTTCCCGAAGCGGCCGTTGGGGATTGCGACCGGCCCGACGCGCATGTCGATGCCCATGGCATTCGCGCCGCGCAGGGCGATCAGTCCGTTGCCGCTCACCGGGTGCGGACTGTGCGGATAGCTGTGCGGGTCACCCCACGGCCAGTCCTGACCGGCCACCGGCAACTCGGCCTCGATCTGTTCGTAATAGGGGCGAAGGTCGGCGTAGTCGATGGGCCAGTCAGCCCCCACCCCGTCGGAACTGAAGGTATGGAAGTCGGACGGATGAAACCGCGGGGTATAGCCGGCATAGTGCACCATGGACCCGCCGACGCCGCGCCCGGAGTTGTTGGAGCCCAGGGGTACCGGGTCGGTGCCACCGATCTGACGGGGTTCGGTCCAATATAACCGGTGCGAGCCGCGTTCGTCGCTGACCCAGTCACTGTCCGGATCCCAGAACGGTCCGGCGTCGAGCAGCACCACACTCCAGCCCGCGCGGGCCAGTCGCTGCCCGAGCGTGGCGCCACCTGCACCGGCGCCGACGATGACGATGTCGACCTCGTCGTCCTCGGGATAGCGACGCATGTCCGACCGCAGCCGGTGGTTGGTGCGGACCCCGTTGTTGGGCAGTAACCAGGCAGAGGCGTTCCGGTCGCGGACGGCACCGGCGTCAACCATCCGTCGCCCCCTCGACGAGAGCCGCATCCGCACGGCGCGCACGTTCTACGCGGGTGGCGAAGGGGACCGGATCGGCACTGTGTTGGTCGGCGGTCTCAAACGATTCCCGGGCGTTGACACCGGGATTCAGATATCCGCGTGGGTAGGCCGGCCCGGGAAACCCCATCTCGTTCCACGCCCAAGGATGCGAGTAGAACGCCGTGCAGGCATACCGGGTCCATAGGCTCCAGACGTGTCCGGCAGCCCAGCCGTGCCAGTCGTCACCGCTGTCGGACAGGTCTTGGATGTTCTGCAGTACGCGTGCCTGATCCTCGCCGGCAAGGTCGGCATAGCCGGCGCCACAGCGATTGTGGGCGTCACCATCCAACGCGGCCAAGGACTCACGCCATGCCTGACCGTCCTCGGGCATGTCGTCGTAATGCCACCCGTCCGTCTCCCCCGCCGCCAGCCGGGCGTCGATCAACTCCAGTACCGGAATCTTCGGGTCGGCGTCCTGCGCAAGCAGCAGATCGAGCATCGGCGTCGCGACGGCCACCTCGTCGACGGTGAAGAACGCCAGCATGGACGGCAGGGCGAGCCGCGCGAGAACCACACCGGCGGTGACGGTGTCCCACTTGTCGACCTGAGCCAGCACATCGAAACCGTCGAATCGACCACGATTCTGTGGAGTGACGGCGCGATAATGGGTTGGGCGAAACAACATCAGCGCACTCCGTCGCCGGGCAGGTGCTCGCGACGCAGCAGGGCGGCCAGCAGTCCCATCCCGCCGACCAGGGACGCCAGCAGGGGCGCGAACGCCGGCGGACCGGATTCCACGTTGTACTTGGTGAATCCGCCCGGCCTCTGCTGGATTCCACGCCAATGCAGGTAGGTGCCCTGTAGGCCGTTGGCGACGATCAGCGCACTGGCCGCGGGCAACACCGTATGAGCGGCGCGACGGGAGAAGAAGGCAGCCAGCCCGGCCGGGATCGCGGTGGGAACCACGACAACAGGCCAGTACATCATCCGGTTGCCGAAGCTGGCACCGTCGTGTGAGAAGTAGATCTCGGCGGTGGTGACTGCGGCACCGGCGGCGGTCAACGCGGACAACGTGCGTTCGAATCGTCCGGTTCGGATGGCGTGCAGCGCGGCGCGCACGGGATTCATGAGCGGACCTTCTTCTCGCCGGGAAAGTATTGCTGCACTTTCTGTTTGACGCCCTGCTTGATGAAGCCCGCGCTGTCCTCATCGCCGCCGAGAACCGCCTCGACAAGGGACTTGGCCTGGTCGAAAGTCGCGTGCGGTGGAATCGGCGGAACATCGGGGTCACACCTGACGTCGAGCACGGTGGGCCGATCCGCGGCCAGCGCGCGATCCCACGCACCGCCCAGCGCGGCGGGGTCATCAATATTGTCGCCGTGCAGTCCGAGGCTACGCGCGAAGCCGGCGAAGTCGACATCTGGAAGGTTCTGCGACGCTTCGAATTTCGGTGAGTTCTCCATCGCCCGCATCTCCCAGGTGACCTGGTTGAGGTCGTTGTTGTGCAGGACAGCGATGATGAGCCGGGGGTCGGTCCATTGCTTGTAGTACTTGGCGATTGTGATCAGTTCGGCCATACCGTTCATCTGCATCGCACCGTCGCCGACGAACGCGATGGTAGGCCGGTCGGGGTGCGCCCACTTGGCACCGATGACGTAGGGCACCCCGGGCCCCATCGTGGCGAGTGTGCCGGACAGCGAGCCGCGGACATCACCACGGAACTTCAGGTGGCGGGCATACCAGTTGGCCGACGAGCCGGAATCGGCGGCGATGATGGCGTTGTCCGGCAACCGTTCCGAGAGTTCCCAGAAGATCCGCATCGGATTGATCGGGTCGGCCTCGGTCATCGCCCGCCGCTGCACGGTGGTCCACCACCTGTCCACCCATTTCTCGACCTTCTCGCGCCAGGATCGATCGGTCTTGCGTTCCAACAACGGGATCAACGCACGAAGGGTGCTCTTGGCGTCACCGACGAGATTGATCTCGTACGGGTAGCGCATCCCGATCCACTTTCCCGACCGGTCGATCTGCACGGCGCGGGCCTGGTCGAGTTCGGGCAGGAACTGCGTATAGGGGAAATTCGAGCCGACCGTGAGCAGCGTGTCGCAGTCCTGCATGAGATGCCAGCTGGCGGTGGTGCCGAGCAATCCGATCGAGCCGGTCACCCAGGGCAGGTCATCAGGCAGAACGTCTTTGCCGAGCAAGGCTTTTGCCGCACCCGCACCCAGTAGGTCCGCTACTTCGGTCAGCTCGGCAGCACACCCGCGGGCGCCCTGCCCGACCAGCATGGCGACCTTCTTCCCGGCGTTCAGGAGATCGGCGGTACGGCGCAGGGCATCGTCGTCGGGCACCACCCGCGCTTCCGACATCCCCAGGCTGGAGGGAACTTGCTTGAACGCATGGCCCGGTGGTTCGTAAGGCAGCTCGAACACGTCGGACGGCACGATGATCGCCGTCGGCGCACCTTCGCTGAGCGCGATCCGGATAGCGCGGTCGATCAGGTTCGGTAACTGCTTGGGAACGGTGCACATTTGGACGTACTCGCTGCAGACGTCCTTGAACAGACTCAGCAGATCGATCTCCTGCTGGTAGGAGCCACCCATCGCCGAGCGCTCGGTCTGACCGACGATCGCAACCACCGGGACGTGGTCCAGCTTCGCGTCGTACAACCCGTTGAGCAGGTGTACCGCGCCCGGTCCGCTGGTCGCCACGCAAACGCCGGCCTGACCGGAGAACTTCGCGAAGCCCACGGCTTCGAACGCGGCCATCTCTTCATGGCGGGCCTGAACGAACTGCGGGTTGTCGTCTGCTCGCTGCCATGCGGCGAGCAGCCCGTTGATGCCGTCTCCGGGAAATCCGAAGACCTGTTTGACGCCCCATTCGCGTAACCGGGCGAGTAGGACGTCACCGACGGTGTCGGACATGTCATCTCCTTGTAAGTCGTTGTGCCATATTGGAATCGCAGCCTCAGCGATGCGACCGCCGTTGCGGTATCCAGGTGGGCCCCTCGATCTGATCGGGAAGAAGCCACATGGCGGAGCCGATGTTGTAGCAGAAGAGGATCGACCACAGCACGATCGCCGGCGCGGTGAAACCCAAGGGACCGGGGTCGCGGTGGGCCGCGGCGACCGCACAAATGATCATCAGCGCGAGTGCGACCGCAGTCATCACCAGCGTGAACACCGTCGCCGCTCGCCGATGGGCCAGCACCACCAGCGTCACCGCGGCGATGCCGAGCAGAACGATGCTCAGCGCCGGGGTCAGCTGCACGCCCAGCGGCTGCCACCCATCCGTTTGCGGTCGAGCGAGGACACCTATCAGACCCACCACGCCCAGTAATCCAGTGACCGCCGCCTGGGCCAGCAGCAACCGGCGGCCCTGCTGCCAGTGCGGTGCAGTCAGGCTGATGCGGCGCATTCCGGCCGTCTCGGGCGGCATCGGCCCGCGGGTATCTTGTGCCACTTGTGTCTCCAATTCCCGGGAGTCTGAGCAACTCCAGCACCATTTAGTTGCTTAAAGACAACATATCCAATTTGGATGATGTGCAAACGGGTGATTTGTGCACACCGCATGTCATGCGTCGCAGATGTAGGCTGGACAAGCTATTGGGTGCCCGAGGATAGGGGTGACAAACGTGGGTAACGCGCCACCCGACACCGGATACGCCGCCGAACTCGAACGAGCGACGCGCGGGCTGTTAGCGCTCAACGTTGTCGTGCTCGAGGAGATCGAGAAACGCGTCGGGCTGCCCACGCTTCGCGCGCTGCAATCACTCGAGCGGCTCGGCCCCAGCCTGGTTACCGAACTCGGCGAGGATCTCGACCTCGTTCCGTCCAGCGCCAGCCGCCTCAGCGACCGACTCGCCGAGGCCGGCCTCATCACCCGCACTGTGGCGCCCCACAATCGGCGCGCCACCGTCCTCGAGCTGACCGACGCCGGACAGGCGATCCTCGACGAGGTCGTCGCCAAGCGCGCTGAACAGTTCCGTCGCGTCACCGAACAGATGAGCAACCGGGAGCGAGAGCAGCTCCTGCGCGGCGCAGCAGCATTCACCACCGCCTACAGCCAGTTGGCCAAACACTCCTGACGCAATGGACGCCCTACAGGGCAAGTACGGCACGTTCTACGTGGGCAGCGTGATGAACATGGAAACCGTCGAGCACACCGCCCAGTTCTCGACCGATCTGGTTGACCGTCATTTCTAGGCGGCATTGGTCGCGATCGCGCGACGTTCACGCGTAAACGCTTCCCGGGAGGCCCGACTTAGCTTAATATTCGCTGAGAAAGCAAACGGGCGCTCGACCACACAGCCGGTTCGGCGCCCATATCGGGGGGTTTGCCTGAAGTCCGCCGACTTCACGGGCAACTGATCAGGACGAAGGCGGTACTTCCATGGCAAACATCCAGCGTGGAGCACGAGCTGGCGCAGCGGCTGTCGCACTCGGGCTGTCCCTGGCATGGCCGACTATCGCCATTGCCAGCGCGGATACCCCCGACGGAGATTCGTCCTCGGTTTCCGCCGGTCCGGCAAAGACGCCCGGGACGGGGCACTCAGCCCGCACCGCGAAGCCCACCCAGGGCAGCGCGTCATCGAAGAAATCCTCCTCCGCCCGCAAGCCCACCTCCGCCGCGCGTGTTCAGGTGAGCACCCCCGACGCGACCACCACCGACGCCACGGCCGACAAACCCAAGGCACAGTCGAGCAGGACCGTCTCCGACGCCACGTCGTCCTCGACCGCCGAGGCCGACACCTCCGGTTCCGCGCAGACGACGGACAGCCAGCAGACCGCCGCCACGACCACCTCCACCCCGAAGGTGGCCGAAGCATCGGCCACCCCGACCGCGGCGACCACGACCTCGACGATCACGGCACTGCGTGTGCCATCGGCCAGCGCCTCGCCCACCGATGTGATCACCGGTTTCTTCGGCTCGATTCAGGGACTCTTCGAGGGCGCCGCGCTGCTGGTGCGCCGCACGTTCTTCAACGAGGCGCCGACGGTCACCCCGGTTCAGCTCACCGGTGAGACGACCGGCCCGATCACCGGCAAGGTGGGCGCGGTCGACCCCGAGGGCGACAAGATGGTCTACAAGGTGGCCCAGCAGGGCCACTACGGCACCGTCACAGTCGACGCGAACGGGAACTACACGTACACCCCGGACGATCCGGGCGCCAACATCGTCGACTCGTTCGTCGTCTCTGCCACCGACACCGGCCCGCACATCAACCTGCTCAACTGGTTCCGGACCCCCAGCACTTACGCCGCTGGGTCCATCTACCAGGAACCGGCCAACACCCCGCGGATCACGTACGTCTTCACCTACGGAAACGGGTCGCAGTTCTGGTCGAGCGCTGCCCGGGCCGAGCTGGCGGCGACCGCCATCTACCTGTCGAGCTATTTCGAGCCGCAGCACGACGTGACCATCACCTACGCGGTCACCGGCCAGTACTCGCTGGCCGGCTCGACGCTGGCCTCCGCCGGCAGTGACCTCATCAGCGACCAGGGCTTCGCCGAAACCGTGGTTCAGCACAAGATCCTCACCGGTGAAGACCTAAACGGCTCCGCCGCCGACGGCACGATCGACTGGAACTTCGGCTACGGCTGGGGCTACTTCTCCACCGTGCCCGCGGGAAGCTACGACTTCCAATCCACAGCGATGCACGAGCTGCTACACACCTACGGCTTCCTGTCGGTTATCGACAGCGCAGGCAACAACTCCATTGAGAACTGGACCACGTTCGACAAGTTCGTCGTCGACAAGTACGGCAACTCTGTGTGGACCGGGCCGAACGACACCACCTTCAATTCCACCGCCTACAACTCAAACCTGACCGGCGGCAACGGCGGCCTGTATTTCGGCGGTCCCACATTGCCCACCACGTACGCCTACCAAGCCAATCAAAACAACCCCGTTCCGCTGTACACCCCGAACCCGTGGGAATCCGGCAGCTCCATGTCGCACCTGAACGACAACTACTACAACGGTTCGAGTGATCTCAGGCCGGAGATGCTGATGAACGCGGCGTCGGACACCGGCCCGGGCGTCACCAAACTAAGCGACATCGAGATCGGCATCATGGCTGATCTCGGCTACAAGATGGTGGGATTGTCGAACGCCACGATGGTGTCGGCGTCCCCGACCGTCGCAGTGCTGTTCATCGGCCTCATGCTTGTCCGCCGCCGCAAGACGGCCAAAAGCGCCTGAGGTCAGTTACTGCTCGGGCAGTCGATCGTAAGGAACACTGTGGTGTTGGCTGGCGGGTGATCCCCCCGAAGGCCGTCGACGTTGGTGATCTTGCATTCCGACAGCGGCCGGTCAGTCCCACTTCCGGCAGAGAAGTTGTATTGCACGTTGTAGCCCTGGCTTTGTAAGGCCAGCGCGCCGTCGGCGGCATTCTGATTCTGGTTGAAAGCCCGCGGCGGCATCTGGATGATGCCCTTCTCCGTAGGTACCGGCTTGCTCGTCGAGGCGCTGCTGGAGGTGGTTGAGCTCGGGCTCTCCTTCGAGGACTGACCGCAGCCCGCCGAAAGACCCGCTACCGCAACGATTGTCAGAAGACCACCGGCCAGCGCGAGCTGACGTGAAACCATCGTCGACTGCTTCATTCCATGCCTTCCGACACCACCATTGACCATGACCGGAAAAACTTATCTGCCTGCGCGGCAGCGGCAAAACCGATCAGCCCATCTTGCCGGGGGCGTCTCGCAATGTTCGCCTGAGCGCAACCTTCAAGACACTCAACCGGCGTCAGCGACCGAGCATTCCCGTGACCATCAGCACTGCGCCGATGACGACAAGCGCGACCGCGCTGATCTCGGCTTGCCGCTGCTGGATCCACGCCCGCAATCGCTCCAGCGACCGATCAAATCGCTTGGCTGCCAGGACGTGAGCCAGCACCGGCAGTAGCGTTCCGGCACCCGCTATCACGACGAAGTACCCGACGGCGGCACCCTGCCCCACGGGCCCCAGCCTCGCGGCATCGATCGCCAAACCCGCTGCGGCACAAGCCACAATGATCTTCGGGTTGAACACGCCGAACCCCAGCCCGACCGCCGCGGTGCGGGCCGGAGACCACTTGCCGATGGCATCCAGCCAGTGCGCCGATCGCACCGCCTTCGTGCGTCGCAACCACAACCACGCGCCGGTGACGATCAGCACCGCGCCGCCGATGAGCCGCAGTCGCAGCTGCCAGACCGAGGATGTGTCGGCCGAGCCGCCCAGCAGTCGTGGGACGTTGAGGAACAGCACGGTGAGCACCGTCAGCCCGGTCACCCACCCGGCGGCGAAAGCCAAACCCGCCGCGCGCGGCCGCGTCGAATACAGCACCAGCAACAGAGCAGGCAGTATCGAAATAGGCGACAGTGCCACCACCAACGCCAGTGGAATCAGCTCGGCGGACACCGCCGCCCAGTCGCTCGGCACCAGGGGATCAGTCCTCGTCGGGGGTGTCCGGCCGCGGACGCAAGTCACCGAGCGGACGATGGTCGCCGAACAACGGACGCCGCAACGGCTGATGCCCGTGAACGCCTTCGGCGTAAGCGGTTTCGGCATGCTGGGTGAAGTCCACCCCCGCCGTCTCGTCTTCGGCGCTCACCCGGAACCCGATGGTCCGATCGATCACCTTGGCCAAAACGAACGACATGATGAACGCGTAAGCCGCGACCACGACCATCGCGAGTGCCTGCTTGCCGAGCTGGGCCAGCCCGCCGCCGTAGAACAGTCCCTGCGGTCCGCCCGTCATCACCGCTGTGGCCAGGAAGCCGATCAGCAGCACGCCGACCACACCGCCGACGAAGTGCACGCCGACCACATCCAGCGAGTCGTCATAGCCGAACCGGAACTTCAGCCCGATCGCGAACGAACACACCACGCCCGCCGCCACCCCGACGATCGCGGCGCCGAGGGTGTTCACGGTCCCGCACGAGGGTGTGATCGCGACGAGTCCCGCGACCACACCGGAGGCCGCGCCGAACGTCGTCGGGCGCCCGTCACGGATCTGCTCGACCGACAACCAGCCGAGCATGCCCAGGCAGCCCGCCACCAGTGTGTTGAGGAAAATGGCCGCCGCCGTCCCGTTGGCGGCCAACGCGGATCCGGCATTGAAGCCGAACCAACCGAACCACAGCAGCCCGACGCCGAGGAGGACGAAGGGCAGGTTGTGCGGACGCATCGCGTCGACCTTGAATCCGATCCGCGGCCCCAGCACCAGTGCCAGTGCCAAGGCCGAAGATCCAGACACGACCTCGACGACAAGGCCGCCGGCGTAGTCGAGCACCCCGAGCTTGAACAACCAGCCGCCCGGCGCCCAAACCCAATGCGCCACAACGGCATACACCACAATGGACCAGACCGGCACGAAGATCATCCAGGCGGCGAACTTCGCCCGGTCGGCGATCGCCCCGCTGATCAGGGCGGCGGTGATGATCGCGAAGCTCAGCTGGAACGTGGAGAACAACAGTTCCGGCACCGAGCCGTGCACGGTGCTCGGACCGATGCCGGCCATACCGATGTGCGACAGATCGCCGATCACCCCACCGAGGCTGGTCCCGGAGAACGCCAGGGTGTAGCCGAACAGCAGCCAGGCCACCGTGACGAGCGGGATCGCGATGAAGCTCATCATGATCATGTTGAGCACACCGGTGGTGCGGACCATGCCGCCGTAGAAAATGGCCAATCCGGGCGTCATCAGTAGGACGAGCGCTGTGCTGGCCAGCAGCCACGCGGTGGCGGCGGGATCGATCGCTTGCAAAGTCCGGCTCCTTCGACGGTCCCGACGAGAATGTCGGCGCGAAGTTTCGGCGGTGCGGCGATCGTGTTTCAGCCGTGTTTCACGAACCTCACGTCGGCCTCACCAACCCATGGAGCCGGGTATTCCCTTGAACGGTCCGACCACTCTGCTCGTGATCCACCCGCCGTAGAACCCGCCTGGCTGCGGCACCACCGTTTCACCGTCCACGGTGCACCGGTCGACCAGGCTTGCCATCACCGCGATGGCTCCCGCGATCTCTGCGAACGCAGGAGTCGGCCGGGGATAGGCCCACGCCGCCCGGCTCGCCACCGTGGCCCCGGCCACCAGGTCGTAGTAGCGCGCCTGCCCTTTCCATTCGCACATCGAAGCACCGGGGGCGTCTCGGAGAGCGCCGTCCACGAACGCTTCACGGGGTAGGTAATACGTCGGCGGATGGCTGGTCTCGAGCACTCGCCAGCTGCGCGACGTGGAGGCGATCACGCGCCCGCCGAGTTCGACGGTGATCGTGCCGCTGAACGGCTCGAGGCGCGGCGGACGCGGGTAGTCCCACACCGATTCCTGGCCCGGACCGGCCGGCTCGGGTGTCGGCCAACTGCTCATGGCTCGACGATACGAAAATGGACGGCATGCGCGGCGATTGGTGGATGATCCCGGTGTCGATCGCTGCCGCGTTGCTCGTCGTCTGGCTGGCGCTCGCGGTCACGTTATGGCTGGTCAAACCCGACGACGTCGGCATCACCGACCTACTGCGCCTGCTGCCCGACACCCTGCGGCTGCTCAAGCGCCTGGCCACCGACCCGGAGATGCCTCGACGGATTCGCGTCGTTCTCGCCGGCCTGCTGATATTCCTGGCCTCCCCCATCGACCTCATTCCCGACTTCATCCCGGTGCTCGGCTACGTCGATGACGCCATAATCACCGCGGTGGTTCTGCGCTGGGTCACCAGAACCGCCGGACCGCAAGCGCTCGCCAAACACTGGCCGGGCACACCGGACGGGTTGGTCGCGCTGTGCCGGCTCTGCCGCTTGCCCGACCCGCTATGACCAACCCTTGGTGACGACGCTCACAGGCTTCGGTACGCTCTGCTGAGCGACTGCTTAGCTCGTCGCGAAACGCTCGTCGACAACGCATTGGAGCCAACACCATGGCCGCACCTGCCACCCGTTACGCGGGAACGCGCGTCCCGCGGGTCGAGGACACCCGCCTGCTCACCGGCCACGGCACCTACGTCGACGACATCGTGCGGCCGGGCATGCTGCACGCCTGTTTCGTGCGCAGCCCGTTCGCGCACGCCCGCATCAACAGCATCGATGCGTCGGCGGCACTGGCGCTGCCCGGCGTACACGCGGTGCTGACCGCGGCCGACCTGAACAATGACGTCCAGGAGGCCTGGCACGCGGTGGCAGGCAAGGACGTCCCCGACACCCCGCGCCCGCCACTGGCCGAGGGTGAGGTGAAGTTCGTCGGCGATCCGGTCGCGATCGTCATCGCCGAAAACCGTTACCTCGCCGAGGACGCCCTCGAACTGGTCGACGTCGATTACGACCCATTGCCCGCGATCGCCGATTTCACCCAGGCGGTGGGTCACGAGGCGGTGGTGCATGAGGCCTATCCGGACAACGTCGCCGGCGGACTGGCCGGTGCACCGCCGGACGAGGAGGCGTTCGCCGCGGCGGCGTATGTGGCCGACGAGCAGATCTATCAGCAGACGCACGTGCCAGTCCCGATCGAGACCCGCGGACTGGTCGTCGAATGGGTGGCCGCCACGCAGGAACTGACCCTCTGGGCGTCCACTCAGACTCCGCACGAATTGCGTGCGTTCGCCGCGCGACTGCTGGGCATCCCGGCGCAGGGCGTACGCGTCATCACCCGGGACACCGGCGGCGGCTTCGGCCAGAAGGTCGTACCGATGCGCGAGGACATGTGCATCATGCTGGCGGCCCGCAAGGTTCCCGCTCCGCTCAAGTGGATCGAGGACCGCCGCGAGAACCTGATGTCGGCGGGGCAGGCCCGCCACGTCGACGGGCGCGCGCGGATGGCGTTCGACGCCGACGGGGCCATCACCGCCGTCGCCATCGACTTCCTGCAGGACATCGGGGCCTACCCCACCCCATATCCGGTGCTGACCACCGCGGCCATCGGGATGTTCTTCCCCGGCCCCTACCGGGTGCCCAAGTCGAGCTTCAACTACAAGGCGGTGTTCACCAACACCAGCGGGCTGGCCGCCTACCGCGGTCCCTGGCAATACGAAACCCTCACGCGCGAAATACTTCTCGACATCGCGGCCCGCAAGATGGGCATCGATCCGGTCGAGTTGCGCCGCAAGAATCTGCTGCGCCGCGACGAGATGCCGTTCTTCAACCCCAACGGCATGCCCTATGACCACGTCGCCCCGATGGAGACCTTCGAGCAGGCGGTCAAAATCCTTGACCACGAAGGGTTCCGCAAGGAGCAGGCCGAGGCGCTGGCGCAGGGTCGCTACCTCGGACTGGGGTTCTCGGCCTACATCGAGCCGACCGGCGCGGCGACCGGGCACCTGGCCACCGAGGGCTGCACCATGCGGATGGAGCCCACCGGCAAGATCAACGTCTACGTCAACGGTGGTTCGAGCGGTAACAGCATCGAGACCACCGTGGTGCAGCTGACCGCCGATGCGCTGGGTGCCGACATCGCCGACGTGTCAACGATTCAGGGCGATACCGCGGTGACCCCGTACGGCGCCGGAACGCAAGGCAGCCGCAGCGGCCCGATGACCGCCGGCGCGGTGAACGAGGCCGGCACGATCCTGCGCAACCAGCTGGTGGCGATGGCCGCTCACGTGCTCGGCGTCGAGGAGTCGGACATCGAACTGGCCAACTCACGGGCCACCTCACGCGAGGATTCATCGAAGAGCGTCACTTTCGCGGATCTCGCCTACAAGTCGTATTACGAGCCCCAGTCCCTAGCGCCGGGGATGGCGGCCACACTGGAGGCCACCGCCCGGTTCACCTCGCAGACAATGATCCACTGGGCCAATGCAACTCATGCGTGCACGTGCGAGGTGGACATCACCACCGGCCGTGTCACCCTGACGCGCTACATCGTCAGCGAGGACGTCGGCCCGATGATCAACCCCAACATCGTCGAGGGGCAGATCGCCGGCGGCACGGTGCAGGGCATCGGCGGCGCACTGCTGGAGAACCTGGTCTACGACGAGGACGGAAACCCGTTGTCCACCACGTTCGTCGACTACCTGCTGCCCACCGCCACCGAGGTGCCGCCGATCGAGTACGGGCACGTCGAGGTGCCCAGCCCCGGCGTCGGCGGCTACAAGGGATGCGGAGAGGGCGGCGCTATCGGCTCGACCCCCGCGGTGATCAACGCGATCAACGACGCCCTCGCCCCGCTCGGGGTGACGGTCACCAAGCTCCCGGCTACACCCGCGCAGATCGTGGCGCTGATCGAGGCGGCCGGGAGTTAGGTTGCGGCCGCGCCCGTTTCAGCGGCTTGGTGTACGGCATTGATGATGCCCTGATACCCGGTGCACCGGCAGAAGTTGCCGGACAGACCTTCGCGAATCTCCTCATCGGTTGGATGCGGGTTGTCGCGCAGCAGCGCCGTGATCGACATGACGAATCCCGGTGTGCAGAAACCACATTGCAGGCCGTGGCAATCGCGCAGCGCCGCCTGCACCGGGGACAGCTCGCCGTCGGCTGACGCCTCGCCCTCGACGGTAGCAACCTCGCAGCCTTCCGCCTGCACCGCGAACACCAGGCAGGACCGCACCGCCGCCCCGTCGAGCAGCACCGTGCACGCGCCGCACGAGCCATGTTCGCACCCGAGGTGGGTACCGGTCAGGCCGCAGCGCTCACGCAGGAAATCGGCCAACGTCAGTCGCGGCTCGACGGTGGCCTCAACGGGAGTTCCGTTGACCGACACCCGGATCGGACGATCATGCATCGAAAGCCTCCTTGACCGCAGCCCGCCACGCCTGTGCGGCCATGGCCGCCCCGACCCTGCGTCGATAGTCGGCCGACCCCTGAAGGTCGGCCGGAATGTCGTCCAGCCCGCTCATCGCGAGCTCACCGATTTCTTCTGCCGTGATGTCGCCGACCGGCCGACCGACGATGGCCTCTTCGGCCGCCGAGGCACGCCTCGGTGTGGCACTGAGCCCCAGCAACCCGATGCCGCTGCGCCGGACCTTGTCGTCGTTGTCGAGTTCGACGGCCGCCACCGCACCGGCGATCGCAAAATCACCGTGACGGCGGGCGAATTCCTCGACCGCGAAGCCGCATCGGCCGGACCAGATCGGGAACCGCACGCCCACCAGAATCTCGTCGGGCTCCATCGCGGTCTCCCACACACCGGCGAAGAAATCCTTGGCCGCGATCTCCCGACCACCCGATGTCGACACTGTCTCGATCGTGGCGTCCAGCGCCAGCGCGACAGCGCCGTATTCCGCGGCGGGATCGGCGTGGGCGATCGAACCACCGATGGTGCCGCGGCTGCGGATCTGGAAGTGCCCGATCAACGGGGTGGCGCGAGTCAGCAGCGGCACGCCCGCGCGGACCTGCTCGTCCGAGCCGACCGTGGCATGGGTGGTGCCACCACCGATCCGCAGGGTGCCACCCGTGACTTGGATGCCCTTCATCTCCTCGAGACGCGAGATGTCGATCAGATGGTCGAAGAACGCCAGGCGCATCGAGAGCATCGGGACCAGGCTTTGTCCGCCGCCGAGCAGTTTGGCGTCGTCCCCGAGTTCGGTGAGCAGCTGTGCCGCCGCGGCGACACTGTCAGGACGGTGATAGTCGAAGGGCGCCGGCTTCATCGGTGGCCGCCGCAGCGCATCATGCTAAGCACATGCTCAGCATAGCGTGCCGCAGTCGCCCGCTTCCGGGAGTTGCCGGAGAGGCTCTGAGTGGACGCCGAGGGCGCCGCCGACTGTGAGAATCACCGCTGTCCAGCCCGCGGCGGCGGTAGGTTCGACCACCGACCGTGCCCGCGTCGCAAAGCTTTGATCTGCAGCGACGGTTACTCGTACGGCCCGGGGGTATCCAGCTCCTTGACCGGAAGGAGACCTGGTCAGCTGGGGCCCAGCCAGCATAAGCCCGCATACTGTCGATCATGGATCCGTCGCCGCCCCCGCGTGCGGCCGCCACGGGCAACCGCCGCGGCCGTCATCGAGAGCGGTCCAACACCGGCCGGCGCGCGCTGCGCGCCGTCATCCGAACCGCGATCGGCCTGATCTCGGTCGTGGTGGTGACGCTGACCGGGGTGGCGTATTCGCAGGCGCACGGCCTGCTCAGCGGCATCACGGTGTCCCAGGCGCTGGGCTCGGACGAGCCCCGGTCCAGCGGTGGCGCGATGAACATCCTTTTGATCGGGCTGGATAGCCGCAAGGACCAGGACGGCAACGAGCTGCCCGACGACCTGCTCGACAAACTGCACGCCGGTGACTCCGACGCGGGCGGCTACAACACCAACACCTTGATCCTGGTGCACATCAGCGCCGACGACCGCGTCGTCGCGTTCTCGATACCGCGTGACGACTATGTGGCCGTCACTGGCATCAAGGGCTACAACCACATCAAGATCAAGGAAGCCTACGGACTCACGAAGGCGCAGACCGAGCAGAAGCTGGTCGACGAGGGCATCGCCGACCGCAAGGAACTCGAGCGCGCGGGACGGGAGGCTGGCCGCAAAGCGACCATCCGTGCCGTCCGCAATCTCACCGGCCAGCCCATCGACTACTTCGCCGAGGTCAACCTCGCCAGCTTCTACCACCTCGCCGACAGCCTCGGCGGCGTGGACGTCTGCCTCAACCACGCCGTACACGACGATTACTCCGGCGCCGACTTCCCGGCCGGTCCGCAGCGACTCAATGCCGAACAGGCTCTGGCGTTCGTGCGGCAGCGGCACGGGCTGGAAAACGGCGATCTCGACCGCACCCATCGCCAGCAGGCCTTCCTGCTGTCGGTCTCACACGAGCTGCAGCAATCGGGCTCGTTCACCGATCTCGACAAGTTCAAGCGACTGATGGACGTCGCGCGCCAGGACATCGTCTTGTCGCAGGGGTGGGGTGAAGACCAGTTCCGCAGGATGGCCGCGCTGGCCGGGGGCGATGTCGAGTTCCGGACTCTGCCGGTGGTGCGCTACGACAACATCAACGGCCAGGACGTCAACATCGTCGACCCGGCCAAGATCCGTGCCGAGATCGCGCACGCCATCGGCGGCGACTCGGTATCAGTGACCACTACCGCTGCGCCGCAACCACTTCCGCCGCCCAATCCGAACACGGTCGTCAGCATCGTCAACGCCAGCGACACCTCGGGTCTGGCGTCACAGGCGGCGACAGTCCTGGGGAAGCACGACTTCACCGTCAGTGAGGTCCGCGACCGCGAGTCCGGCGAACCGATCGACACGGTGATCACCTACGGCGCGGGGGCGCAGACCGATGCGCAGTCGGTGGCCAGCCTGCTCGGCGTGGAGAACGCCCCACAGTCCACCAGTGCGGTGGCCGCCGATCACGTCCGGGTGGTGCTCGGCCAGGGCTACGACCTTCCGCTGGAGCAACCCCAGACCCAGGACACCAGCACGACATCGACGACCCGCAAATGGTCGGAGATGACGATCACGCCCACCCCCGACCAGGGCGCTCCCATCGACGGCGGCAAGGTGCCCTGCGTCAACTGAGCCCGATTGACCTAGTTTGGATTCCATGCGTATCGGAGTCATCGGACTGGGCAATATGGGCGCGGGCATCGCCGCGAATCTGATCAAGGCCGGGCACGAGGTGACCGTCTACAACCGATCACGGCCGAAGGTGGATGCGTTGGCTGCGCAGGGAGCGCAGGCGGCCGACACCGTGGCCGACGCGTGCGGAGGTGACGTCGTGCTGACGATGCTCGCCGACGACAACGCCGTGGCGGGGGTGACACTCGGCGACGACGGCATCATCGCCTCGTCCGGATCGGACACCGTCCATATCTCGTCGAGCACGATCAGCGTCGGCCTGTCGAAACGCTTGACCGACGCGCACGGCGACGCCGGCCAGAAGTTCGTGGCCGCGCCGGTGTTCGGCCGGCCCGAAGCCGCGGCTGCCGCAGCGTTGTTCGTCGTCGCCGCCGGGGCCGCCGACGCCGTGAGTGTGGTGACACCGGTCTTCGATGCGATCGGCCAGCGGACCTTCGTGGTGGCCGAGGACCCGTCCGCGGCCAACCTGGTCAAGCTCAGCGGAAATTTCCTGATCGGCTCGGTGATCGAATCACTCGGCGAGGCAATGGCTTTGGTGGCCAAGGGCGGCGTCGACCGGCATCAGTACCTGGACATCCTGACCTCGACGCTCTTCTCAGCCCCGGTGTACAAGACCTACGGCGGCCTCATCGCCAACGAGCAGTTCGAGCCGGCCGGGTTCGCCGCGCCGTTGGGGCACAAGGATATTGGACTGGTCTTGTCGGCCGCCGAGGAACTGCGAGTGCCGCTGCCGATCGCGAGCCTGCTGCGTGACCGGTTCCTGCGCCTGCTCGCCGAGGGCGGCGAGCAGCTGGACTGGTCGGCGATCAGCAGCCTCGCGGCCGCCGACGCCGGGACCTCAGACCACTCCGCGTAGCGCGTCGGCACCCAGGGCAGGCTCGAGCATCGCCGAGTAGTCCGGCCCCCGGCGCAGATTCTGTCCGCCGTCGACGCCAATGATCTGTCCGGTGATCCACTGAGCGGCATCGCTGAGCAGGAACAGCGTCGCGTTCGCGACATCCTCGACCTCGCCGGGGCGCGGCAGCGGCGTGCACTCGGCGTAATCGCCGCTGATCTCCGGTGAGTCGAGAACCATCTGCACCAGCTCGGTGCGGATCAACCCGGGTCGGATGCCGTTGACCCGCACCCACGACGCTCCGAGTTCGTCGGCAGCCAGCTTGATGAGATGGTCGAGGCCTGACTTGGTGACGCCGTACGGCCCGAACCACCGATGGGTGTTGCTCGACGCGATCGAGGAGATTCCGACGAAGGATCCGCCCCCACCACGCACCATCTGGCGGGCCGAGTGCTTGAGCACGTACATCGAGCCGTTGATGTTCAGATCGACGGTGGCGCGCCACCCCTCCGAGTCCATCTGGGTGATCGGGCCGATGGTCTGCGATCCGCCGGCGCAGTGCACCACACCATGCAGCCGCCCGTTCCACGCGGTTGCGGCGTCGACGACCGCGGCGATCTGGTCCTCGTTGGTGACATCGGCCGGTTCATACCTGACACTGCCCGACGGCGCGGCGGCATTGATCTCGTCGGCGGTCGCGGCCAGCCGATCCGCGCCACGCCCGACGATCATGACGTTTGCGCCGGCCTTCGCCAGACCTTCCGCCACACCCTTGCCGATGCCGCTGCCACCACCGGTGACCAGGTACGTCCGATCCTCGAACGAGAGCTGCACGCCGCACTCCTCACACAAATCTCCAACAGGTTCTACGTATAGAAGCACGGCGCCGCGTAGCCGCATAGTGCCCGTCCCACCGCCGAAGCCAGCGAACATCGAGACGCCACTGAGCCACCGTTTCTGCGGTGTCTTTCGACGTGGCGAGAAGCCGCGTCCCGAACAAACCGGGCCGGTAATTCAGTTCGTCCCTCGCTGCCGCCGGAATTGCGACGAACAATTTCTTCGTGCCATCGAAGGCCGCTGTGAGCAGCACTTGAGCTGTCGACCATTTTTTCGCGCCCGGATATTGACTCCTACGTAACACACGGTCGCTGGCCGGCGATAAAACCGCCGAACAACTGCGGGACTCCGAAGGCAGCCATACACTGCCTCACACGGCCACTCAGCAAACCGAGAGAAGGCACAAACATGACTCACGTGAAGATTTCAGCGCGGCGCCTGGCACTGACGGGCAGCTTCGCGCTCGCCGTGGCGGCAGCACCCGCGCTGGCCGTCGTCACCGTCCCGTCGGCCGGGCCGATGGCGGCCTGCCCGCCCGGACAGGTCGTCAACGCGGCAACCGGTGGGTGCGAAGTGCAGCCCGCCACCGGCCCGCAGGGCGGCCTGCCCGAGGTCCAGGGAATCCCTTGCACAGGCGCAAACACCGGTCAGTGCATAGGATTGCAGCAAGAGCAGCAAGCTCCTGTGGTGCAACCCCGTTCAACCGTCAGTCCGTAGAAACGGAGGGCCGACTTCGGAACTCCGTCGACTTCTCGAGAAAGTGTGAAGTATGGCGATTTCCTCCTCAGTCGGCCGCCGCATCCTCCTCGCCGGTGGATTCAGCGTTGCCATCGCTGCCGCACCGGCCGTTGCGTTCGTCATGGCGCCGTCGGGTGCGCCGGCGGGGCCTGCCATCGCGTGCCCGGCCGGCGAGTCCGAGGATCTCTACACCGATCAGTGCATTCCGGAGTTGGTGCCCAACCAGCCGGGCGGCAATTACCCCACCACGTCCAGCGGCGGCGGTAACGTCACCTACTCGACGCCGGGTGATTCCAGCAGCCTGCCCGAGGTTCAGGGCATCCCGTGCACGGGCGCCAACACCGGCCAGTGCATCGGTCTGCAGGAGAATCAGGTTCCCGCCGTCACTCCGCACTCCAGCATTTCGTCCAGCCCCTAGCCGGGGAGCAGGTCAGAGAGGGCAACGATGCCGATCCACTTCCCCCGGGTGACACAGCTGGTGACCGCGGGCGTGTTCACGCTCGCAGTCGCGGCGGCCCCACTGGCGCACGCCGAAGGCCCGGGTGGGATTCCGGAACCGCAGCCGGTGCCGGGACCGCAGGCCGTGGATTCGCAGCCGGGCGGATCGGCCGGCTGCCAGTCGGGTGAGTCGCTGGACCCATCGACAGGCAACTGCACCCCGACCATGACGCCGGTCGCCACCACCAACGGGGATCAGGCGTTCGACGATCTGCAGCCGCGGACCACTCAGGACATGACGTCCACCGCCGCTACCGGCGTCGGAGCCGACCTGGTCCCCAACATCAACGGCACTCCCTGCACCGGTTATTGGGAGTCGGCGGCCTGCTACGAGACCAGCCAGGACGAGGTGGCCGTCCAGCCCAGATCGACCATTTCATCGAGCCCGTAGCGGCTCATCGCCCCTTCGCTAAGGTTGAAGAATGCCTGCAAAAGCAAATCCCACGGACATCGAGGACGTCGAGCCGCTGGCCGACAGCACCGCGCGCCAGGCCCGTCGCGTCGTCGCGGCCTACGCCAATGACGCCGACGAGTGTCGGGTCTTCCTGTCGATGCTCGGCATTGGACCCTCAAAGCTCGAGGCGTAGCCGGTGTCCGGGGGCAACGACGCCGCCCGCTCCGGAAATTCTGACTTCGTGGTGGTCGCCAACCGGCTGCCGATCGACATGGAGCGGCTGCCGGACGGCAGTGTGACCTGGAAGCGCAGCCCGGGCGGTCTGGTGACCGCGCTGGAACCGCTGCTGCGCCGTCAGCGCGGCGCGTGGATCGGGTGGCCGGGCATCGTCGACGGGCCCGAGGAACCCATCATCGAGGACGATATGCAACTCGTCCCGGTGCGCCTGTCGGCCGAGGACGTCGCCGAGTACTACGAAGGTTTCTCCAACGCCACGCTGTGGCCGCTGTATCACGATGTGATCGTCAAGCCGATCTACCACCGCGAGTGGTGGGATCGCTACGTCGAGGTGAATCGCCGCTTCGCCGAAGCGACCTCGCGTGCCGCCGCCGAAGGCGCCACGGTGTGGGTGCAGGATTACCAGCTGCAACTGGTTCCCAAGATGCTGCGAATGCTGCGCCCCGATCTGACCATCGGATTCTTCCTGCACATTCCGTTCCCGCCGGTGGAACTGTTCATGCAGATGCCGTGGCGCACCGAGATCATCGAAGGACTGCTGGGTGCCGACCTGGTCGGATTCCACCTCGCCGGCGGGGCGCAAAACTTCCTGTTCCTTTCCCGACGGCTGGTCGGCGCCAACACATCTCGCGCGTCGGTCGGGGTGCGGTCCAGGTTCGGTGAGGTGCAGCTGGGGTTCCGCACGGTGAAAGTCGGTGCCTTCCCCATCTCCATCGACTCCGCCGACCTGGACCGTCAGGCCCGCAATCGCGACGTCCGCCGGCGCGCGAAGGAACTCCGCGCCGAACTCGGCAATCCTCGCAAGATCCTGCTCGGCGTCGACCGGCTCGACTACACCAAAGGCATTGACGTTCGGCTCAAAGCGTTTTCGGAGCTGCTCGCCGAGGGACGCGCCAAACGCGACGACACCGTTCTGGTGCAACTGGCCACGCCGAGCCGTGAGCGGGTGGAGAGCTATCGCGTGCTGCGCAACGAGATCGAGCAGCAGGTCGGACACATCAACGGTGAATACGGCGAAGTCGGACACCCGGTGGTGCACTACATTCACCGCCCGGTACCGCGCGACGAGTTGATCGCCTTCTTCGTCGCGTCGGACGTCATGCTGGTGACGCCCCTGCGCGACGGCATGAACCTGGTCGCCAAGGAGTACGTCGCCTGCCGAAGCGACCTCGGCGGCGCCCTGGTCTTGAGCGAATTCACCGGTGCTGCAGCCGAACTCCGTCAGGCTTACCTGGCCAACCCGCACGACCTCGAAGGCGTCAAGGACACCATCGAAGCCGCGCTCAACCAAACTCCCGAAGAGGGTCGACGGCGGATGCGGGCTCTGCGGCGCCAGGTACTTGCCCACGACGTCGATCGCTGGGCGCGGTCATTCCTCGACGCACTGGCCGGCAAGCCGACCACCGACGCCGACTAGATCGGCGTGATGTAGTTGATCAGCCAGCGGCCGTCGATCTTCTGGTAGTCCACCCGAAGTCGGCTGCCGTCGTAGAGCGGCTGACGGCTCTTGTCGGTCACCGTGCGGTTCAGGTACACCAGCACCGACGCCGAATCACGGTGTGCGTCCATCACTCCCACGCCGACGACGTTCGCCTGACTGACGACCTGGCGCTGCCGGGCCTGCGGGATGATGTCGGCGTTGGCCCGCTGCTCGAATTCCTTGCGGTAGGCCGGGGTCAGCAGGAGGTAGGCGTCGGTCAGGCTGCGGTCGACGGTCTGGTAGTCGTAGCCGAACACCTCGGGAATCTGTCGCTTGGCGATGCCGGGCAACTCCGCGCGCGTCGACTGCTCCGCCCGGCTCTGCACCCGGTCCCAGTACAGCGCGCCTGCGACACCCGCGCCGCCGATGAACACCGCGGCCAGCACGGCCACGATTGACGTGACGAACAGGCGCATCAGTTGCCTCCGTCGGGATACTTCAAGTCGTATCCGGTCATCCGGCCGTTGTCGTCCTCGTGAACGATGACCCGCATCCGGTACGGCTGGGAGGGCTTGTTGACCCCCTGCATATCGGTGACGGTGACCCGAACGGCCACCAGCACCGAGGCGTTATTGCTGACGTTGTCGACGCCCTCCAGCGCAGCACCGTTGATCACCGCTTCGGAGCTGGCGTTGGTGTCGCGGAACATCGCCTTGAGGTTGTCGACATTGTTGTTCTGGCTGAGCATGTCCCGCAGCGGGCCGCTGGTGTCGCCCACGAACCTGTTCACGCTCTGGTCGATGTTGTCCTGCGTGAAACTGAACATGTTGATCACGGTCTGCTTGGCGGTGTCGATGAAGCGCTGATCGCGATCCTGCGCGGCCGCAGCATCCTTGTGCTGCACGGTAAGCCAGGCCACTGTCCCGCCGACGGCCGCCGCCAGCACGGCGACGGCGAGCACGCCGATGATCGCGACGCGACGGGCGTTCGCGCGGCGCCGCGGCGGCGGCCCGACCGGCTTGGCGGACTTCGGCGCCGGCCGCGCCACGGAATCCAGCGGCACCGCGGTGACCGCGGCGGCAGTGTCGGCGGTGGGTCCGGCGGCGCGTGATGCGCGCCGGCGCGCCGGCCGTTCGGTGGTGGTCGTGTCTGAGGTCATCACACCTGCCTTGGGTCGAGCATGAGGTCCACCCAATTCTCGGCCGGACGAAGATTCGGGTCCGCCGGGGCGTACACGCCGGTGCCGCCCGCCGGGTCGACGAAGGTTCCGTTGTGCTGATCGTAAGTCCCGTACCGGGCGCTGGCCTGCGGCTGCGGGCCGGCGTCGGCCGGTCCGGTGCCGACCGGCGGTGGCGGCGGCGGGATCGTGGCCGGATACGGCAGCATCGGGTTCTGCGGCGGGTAGGGAGCCGGCGGCAGATACGGCAGCGGCACCGGAAGCTGACCCGGATCGTTAGGCGGCGGTTGCACCGGCCACGGCTGATGCGGGGCAGGCCCCGGCCCCTCGGGGACGCCGGGCGGCAACGGCCCCACCACCGGCGGGCCCGGATCCGGGTCGTTCTCCGGCGGGATGTAGGGGTACTTGTTGGGCGGCAATATGTTTCGGCCGTCGGTCACCGGGGTGCCGGCCGGGATCGGCGGTCCGCGCCAGGGGTTTGTGCCGATCGGGATGTAACCCTTCGGGTCCCGGCACAGCTGCACCGTCGGTGCCCGCTTACCGGGGAACTCCTGGCACGGGTAGTTGCGGGCGCCGCGCACCGCGCTCGGATCGTTCTGCGGGACTTTGCAGTACAGGTCGGTCGGCAAGTCGCGCACGGTGGTGTCCGACGGCGAACGAATGAACGGTGCCGGGATGAATCCGGTCACGCACGGCGGCGGATCGCCGAGGTCGACCTTGAAGTCCAGCTTGCCGCCCTCATCGAGGGGCTCACCACCGGCGACCGTGATCAGCGCCGCGAACAACGCGGGCAGGATCACCAGCGCCTGTTCGATCGACTTGTGGTAGATCACGCCGACCCGGCCGAGGTTGGCCAGGTTGGCGGCCAACACGGGGAACGACGGCCGGATCCCGGTGAACGCGGTGTCGGCCTCCGAGGCCGCACCGGGCACGGTCGCCAGTGTCTGGCGCAACTGCGGATCCGCTTGCGCGACATGGGTGGTGACGCGGGCGAACCCGTCGGCCAGCTCACGAATGTTGTCGCCGCTGCGAATCTGCGCGTCTAGGAACGGCCCGGCCTGGTCGATCAGCTGGTCGGTCTGCGGCCAATTCGCGTTGGCCTCGTCGACCAGCTGGCGAGACGACTGGATCAGCCGGGCCAGTTCCGGGCCCGAGCCGTTGAAGGCCTTGAACGTCTCCTTGAGCAGCTGCTGGAGTTTGGTGTTGCCGATGCTGCTGACCAAATTGTCGGCGTCGCGCAGCAAGTCGGCGATGTCCTGGCCGACGGCGGTGCGGTCCGGACCGATGCGCGAGCCGTTCTTCAGCGCGTCCTTCGACGGCTCGCCAGGCGGCACCAGGTCGATGTACTGCTCGCCCACCGCCGACACACTCTTGACCGTCGCGGTCACATTCGACGGAATCTTCACGTCGCTGTTGAGCCGCATATTGGCGTCGACGCCGTCGCCGGTCAGTTGGACGGATTCGACCCGGCCGACGGTCACTCCGCGATAGGTCACGTTGGCGTTCTGATAAAGCCCTCCGCCAGTGACGAAGTCGGCGGTGATGCGATACGAGCCGAGCCCGAGCTTGGCGGGCAGGTGCAGATAGAACAGCGTGATCGCGGTAACGGTGAGCACCGTGACGACCGCGAAGATACTCAGTTGAATCTTGGTAAGGCGATCCAGCATTACTTCGGCGCCTCCTGTCCGGACGCCGTCCCGGGCGGGATCTTGAACGGGTCGGCTGCCTGCCCGGAAAGGTTGGCGGTCTCGCCCAGCAGCCAGTCCGGGGCGTTGACCACCTCGTCCAGGTGTCGCATGTTGGGGTCGAGCCCCAGCGACGTGGTGAAGATTGACTCGCCGAGGCGGCGCAACGTCAGGTCGAAGGTGACGAACACGTTGAGATAGTCACCGCGGACGGCGCGCCGCAGATACTTCGTGGTGAACGGGAACGTGGGCAACAGGTCCAGGGATGAGACCACATCGCCTCGATTGTCGTTGAGCGCCTTGATGACCGGGTAGAGGTCCTTGAGGTCTGCGGCGAAGTCCTGTTTAGTCTCCGACAACATCTTGGCCGCAACGGTGCCGAACCTCTGCAGGGCAGTGAAGGCGTCGACGATATTGGCTCGGTTGTTGTTGAGCACCTTCAGTGCCTGCGGCAGGCTGTCCAGCGTCCGGCCCAGGCTGTCCTTGTTCTGGGCCAGGATCGAGGCGAACCGGTCGAGGCCGTCGGCGGCGGCGAGGATGTCATTGGTCTGTGCGTTGAGCGCCGAGGTCAGCTCGGCCAGGCGCGGAATGAGGTCGACGAACGTGTCCGTGCGCCCGGCCACCGCCGCGTACGCGGCGTCGGTGATGTCCTGGATCGCGCCGAGGTTGCCCTTGTTCACCACCACGCCGAGCGAGGACAGCACTTCCTCGGTGGTCGGGTAACGGCCGGTCTGCGCGATCCGGATGACTGAGCCCTCCGCGAGTCGGCTCTGCGCAGGATGGTCTGCGGGCGCCGCCAATTCGATGTGCTGCGAGCCGAGCAACGAGGTCTGCGCGACCTTGGCGGTCGAGTTCGCGGGCAGGTTCACCGAGCTGTCCAGGGACAGTTTGACCGCGGCGTAGAACGAGCCATCGGGACGCTGCACGGCTTGCAGACCCGAGACGCTGCCGACCGTCACATCGTCGACCATCACCGGCGAGTTCTGCGGAAGTGTTGCGACATCGGGCAGTTCGACTGACACCGTGTAGGAGCCGCGGCCGTGTCCCGCGGTGCCGGGCATGTCCATCGAGTTCAGGCCGCCGAATTGACAGCCGGCCAGCACCACCGCGCCGGAACTCAGTGCGGTGAGCCGGAATACGCGCCGCCGCCAACTCGCCGCGGTCATCCTCCACCTCCAGCCGGCGGCGATGACGGTGCTTCGGCGGGCAGCGGAGCAGCGGGTACGCCCTGGCCCGCCGCGGCCGACGGGTCGGCGGCCGGCGGCGTCGGCGGCACCATGAACGCGCTCAGGTCACCGCTCTGCGGCGCCTGCGGCGGCGTCACACCGGGAGCGGGCTGCCAGTGCAGATCCGGAATCGGCGTCTGCGCCTTGGCCTGCGTCTGCGGTGTGTCGTAGATGATCTGGCCCTTGTACGCCGTGATGCTGTTGATCGGGTGGAACAACAGCGGCGGGAAGTTCATCGTCAGGCGGCGCAGCACCGGCGCCATCCGCTCCCGGCAGATCTCGGCGCGCTTGTAATTGTCCACCGTCGCACCGGCATCGAAAGAACCACCGCAGATGAATTGCACCGGGTTCTGGAAGTTCGGCAGTGACAACAAGCCGGCCAGGGTGCCTTGGGCCGGGTTGTAGATGTTGTAGAAGTTGGCCAGCCCGTTGGGCGTGACGTGCAGTAGCTGCTCGAGGTCGTCGTGCTGATCGGACAGGATCTTCGTGAAGTCGGTGAGCTTGTTGACCTGGCTGATCACCGTGTCGTTGTTGTCGTGCAGGAAGCCCCGCACATCCGACAGCGCCTGGTTCAGGGTGCCGAGAGTGCCATCGAGGTTGTTCGAGCTGTCGGCCAGCACCTGGGTCACCGAGGCCAGATGACCGGAGAATTGGACGATCTGCTCGTTGCTGTTGGACAGGGCGTTGACGAGCACCTGCAGATTGCGCACGGTTCCGAACAGATCGGTTCGCGAATCGCCAAGGCGGCCGGCGGTTTGCGACAGCTCGCGCATCGCCTGCCGGAACGAGTCGCCGTTGCCGTCGAAGGTGTCGGCGGCCTGATTGACGAATTCCGACAGCGGACCCTGGGTTCCGGTTTGCGGGCCCAGCGTGCGGCTCAGTTTGGTCAGCTCTTCTTTGACCTCATCCCACTCCACCGGAACGCCGGTGCGGTCGGGCCCGATGGTCGCGCCGTCGGTCATCGCCTGCCCACCGGTGTAGGCCGGGGTGAGCTGAATGAAGCGGGCGGACACCAGGTTCGGTGCGACGATGATGGCGTGGGCGTCGGCAGGCACCCTGATCCCGTTGTTCAGCGACATGGTGATCTTCACCGCTTGCGGCTGCGGCTCGATCGCGGCGATGGTGCCGACGGGGACGCCGACGATGCGGACGTCGTCACCCGGGTAGAGGCCGACGGCCGAGCTGAAGTAGCCGACGACGGTGGTGGACTTCGCGCCGGGCCATACCAGGTAGATGCCGCCGATCAGCGCGGCCACCAGCAGCGCGACCGCGCCGAAGCGCCAGACCTTCCTCGACCCGGTCATGGCGACTTCGGCCTGAAGATGAGGCGCTCCGAGATCAGACCGCGCAGATAATCGGACAGGCTGTCCGGCAGCTTGCCGGGCTGGAAGTAGGTGTCGAACAGCACTTCAGCGATGGGTGCCGGCGGCAGGCCGTAGAGGTTGATGTGGAAGCCGGGGCCGGACGCCACGACCTCACCGAGGGCGGTGGCATACGGCGGCAGCCGTTTGAGGGCCAAGCTGATCTGGTCGCGGCGCGACAGCAGGTTGTCCAGCACCAGGTTCAGCTTCTGCAGGGCAGGCCCGAACTCGCGCCGGTTGTCAGCAACGAAGCCCGAAATCTGTTCGGCCACACCCTGAATACCGGCGATCAGATTGCTCAGCGCGGCGCGGCGCTCGTCGAGGGCGGCGAACAGCTGATTGCCGTCGACGACGAGTTGGTTGACCTGATTGGCGCGGTCGGCCAATGTCTGGCTGACCGCGCGGGCATGGGACAGCAGTTCGGCCAATGCCTGGTCGTTGGCATTGATGCTGCGCGACAGTGCCGCGACACCGTCGAGCGCGCCGCGCAACTGAGGAGTGGCATCGCGCAGCGAGTCGGTGAGCACAGTCAATGCCTTGGTGAATTGGTCGTTGTCCAACTCGGCGGTGTTGCGGCCCAGGTCCTGCAGCGCGGTGTTGAGCGTGTACGGTGCGGTGGTCCGCCCCAGCGGGATGGTCGTGGATTCGCCTGCGCCCTTGGGGGTTACGTCCAACGACTTCTGCCCCAGCACCGTGTCGGTCTTGATCGCCACCAGCGATTGGTCGCCAACGCGGACCTTGCGGTCGACGGTGAACGTCACCTTGGCCTTGTCCCCCGCCAGCGACACCGAGGTCACCTTGCCGACGTTGATGCCGGATACGTTGACGTCATTACCCGGCGTGATCCCGCCGGCGTCGCTGAAGTAAGCCTCATAGGGCTTACCCTGCGGCCAGAACGGCAACTTGCTGTAGCCGAACGACACCAGCACGACGCACAGCACCAGGACGATGCCGAAGATGCCGGTGCGGACCGGATCACGCTCAGTACGCGGGCTAGCCATTTTCTGAGCACCTGCCCTTCGACGGGTCGGGCGGACCGCCGAACGGTATCAGGATGTCGCTACCGGCCGGGCCGTTGATCTTGATGCGCACCGAGCAGTAGAAGATGTTGAAGAATGCGCCGTAGGCGCCAAGTGCGTTGAGCCGCAGGTAGTTTTCGGCCAGCGGATCGAGCACCGTGTTGACCTCGGCCTTGCGGTTGTCGATCTCGGTGGCCAACGGCCGAACGTTCTCGATGACGCCCTGCAGCGGTCGTCGGGAGTTTTGCAGCATCTCGGTGAGATCGTTCTCAGCCGACGCCAGCGGCGGGATGGCGCCGGCGATCGGGTCTTTGTTCTGGGCCAGCCCGGTGATCAGCTTCTGCAGTTCGTCGACGCTGGCGTTGAACTGCGCGCTCTTGGAGTCGACGGTGGCCAGCACCGTGTTGAGGTGGTTGATTACGTCCGAGACCACCTGGTAGCGGGCCGACAGGTTCTGGGTGAACGCGGCGGTATTGGCCAGCAGGTCAGACAGTGCCCCACCCTGGCCCTGCAGCAGTTGGATGATCGCGTTGCTGATCTCGTTGATCTTGTTGCCATCCAAGCCCTTCAGGACCGGCCGCAGTCCACCGAGCAGCGCGTCGAGATCGAGCGCCGGCTGGGTATTGGCCTGCGGAATCGTCGCACCCGGCCCAATCTTGCGCAGATCGCCGGGCCCCGAAGCGATTTCGAGGAAGCGGTCACCGACGAGGTTCTGGTATCGGATCAGCGCCCGCGTCGAGGTGTACAGCTGGTAGCGCTTGTCGACGTTGAACGAGACGTCGACGGTGTTGTCGGGGTTCAGCGCGACACCGGTGACCGAACCGACCGGCACGCCCGCAATGCGTACGTCATTGCCCGACTTCAATCGCGACGCGTTCGCGAAGGTGGCGTGGTAGTCCCGGGTCGAGCTGAACCGGAACTGGCCGAAGACCACGACCAGTCCGGCGGCCACGAGGATCATCACCACCGCGAAGATGCTGACCTTGACGACGTTCGACCGATGCGTGTCCATCAGAAGTCATCCCGTTCGGCGAACGCCCCGTTGAACAGGAACTGCAGTGTGGACGGCGCGTCGACCTGCAACTCGGTGAACGGCTCGTACGGGATGTAGGCGTTGTCGGTGACCAGGAACGGTGAGTGGTACCAGGAGCCGCCGAGCTGCTTGCTCGGCATGTGCGGCAGGCCACGGCAGTTCGGTCCGCCGGTGGCATTCACCATCGGCAGGCTCTCCGGATACGTGTAATTCGGCGCGCCCAGAATGAAGTTCGACGACGTGAACAGGCCGGGTTTGGTGCCACCGAGGACTGGGGCGAAGTCGTGGATTGCCTTGGTGACGGCCTGCAGCAAGCAGCCCAGCTCCGGCGAGTAGTCGCCGAGCACCTTCAGCGGGGCCCGCAGCCGCTGAATCGCCGCGATGTAGTCGTCCTGCGCCGGGGCGAACGTGTCATATCCGTTGTTGGCCAAGCCGATCGTCGACAAGAGTGTGGCGTTCAGGTTGTCCTGCTCGTCGACAATCGTCTTGCTGATCGTCGGGGTGTTGTTGAAGACGGTCACCAGATCCGGGGCTGCGCTGGCATAGATGTCGCCCAGGGTAGCGGTCTGGCGCAGCCGCGACTGCAGCGCCGGCATCTTCGGGTTGAGTTGGGCGGCAAGCTGATTGGTACCGGTCAGCAGGTCACCCAGGTCCTCACCGTGACCGCGCAGGCCCTCCCCCAGAGCACTCAAGGTGGCGTTGAGATCCACCGGGTCGATCTTGTGCAGCACGTCGGTAAGAGTCTGGAACAACGTGTTCACCTCGAGCTGCACCGACGAGGCTTGCACGGTGGCACCCGGCCGCATCGACGAACCCATCGGCTGCGCCGGCGTGATGAATTCGACGGACTTCGAGCCGAAGATCGTGTTGCCTGCGATGCGCACACCGGCGTTGGCCGGGACGTAGCGCAACTGGTTGCTGTCGATCGCTAGCGTGAGTTTCGCCTGATCGCCCACGTAGGCAATGTCTTTGACCTTGCCGATCTGGATTCCCCGGTACTTGACCTTGGCGTCGGACTCCATCACCAGGCCCGCTCGCGGCGAGGTGACGGTCACCTTGTCGGTGGAGGTGAACGCCGCGGTGTAGGCCAGGTAGGTGAACATGACGAACACCAGCAGCAGCACCGCCAGCACGGCGGCGGCGATGCGCACGTAGGTGGTTCTCGACCAATCAGCCATCGCGCTACCCGGAGAGGTTGAAGTTGCCGGACGCGCCGTAGACAGCGAGCGAGATGAACAGGGTGATCACGACGACGACGATCAGCGAGGTGCGAACCGCTTGCCCCACTGCGATTCCCACGCCCACCGGACCGCCGGATGCGGTGTAGCCGTAATAGGTGTGCACCAACATCACGGCCACCGACATGGCGATCGCCTGAAGGAACGACCACAGTAGGTCGGTGGGGATCAGGAACGTGTTGAAGTAGTGGTCGTACAGGCCGGCGGACTGGCCGTTGATGTAGACGGTGGTGAAGCGCGCCGCGAAGAACGCGGCCAGCACCGACAGTGAGTACAGCGGAATGATCGCGATCAACCCGGCGATCAACCGCGTGGACACCAGATACGACATCGAGTGCACGGCCATCGATTCGACGGCATCGATCTCCTCGGCGACGCGCATGGCGCCCAATTGCGCGGTGGTGCCCGCGCCGATGGTGGCGGCCAGTGCGATGCCCGCGATCACCGGTGCGACGATGCGCACGTTGAGGAACGCCGACAGGAATCCGGTGAGCGCCTCGATCCCGATGTCACCCAGCGACGAGTACCCCTGGACCGCGATGACGCCACCGGAGGCCAGGGTGAGGAACGCGGCCACTCCGACCGTCCCACCGATCATCACCAATGCACCGGTGCCCAGGGTCATCTCGGCGATCAGCCGGATGGTCTCCTTGCGGTAGCGGGTGAGCGCATTCGGGATGTAGCGCATGGTCTGGCCGTAGAACAGCGCTTGTTCGCCGAATGTGTCGACCGCCCTTGGCAGACCGCGGAAGAACCGCCGGACCCGAAGTGTCGCGTCGTAACTCACTTGGCCAGCACCCGGACACCGATCGCCGTGGTGACGACATTGATGACGAAAAGACAGATGAATGCGTAGACGACGGTTTCGTTCACCGCGACCCCGACGCCCTTCGGGCCGCCCTTGACCGTCAGGCCCCGATAGCAGCCGACAAGCCCGGCCATCACACCGAACAGCAGCGCCTTGATTTCGGCCAGGATGAGTTCGGGCAGACCGGTCAGCACGGTCAGCCCGTTGATGAAGGCGCCCGGGTTGACGCCCTGCAGCAGGACGGAGAACACGTAGCCGCCGGAAATGCCGATGGCACAGACCAAGCCGTTGAGCAGGAGCGCCACGAACGTCGAGGCCAGCACGCGGGGAACGACAAGCCGGTGGATCGGGTCGATGCCCAGCACGCGCATCGCGTCGATCTCTTCGCGAATCGTCCGCGCCCCGAGGTCGGCACAGATGGCGGTCGCGCCGGCGCCGGCGACCACGAGAACCGTCACGACCGGCCCCAGCTGGGTGATGGTGCCGAACGCGGTGCCCGCGCCGGAAAGGTCAGCCGCACCGATCTCGCGCAGCAGGATGTTGAGCGTGAAGGCAACCAGGACGGTGAACGGAATCGCCACCAAGAGGGTCGGGATCAGCGAAACCCGGGCGATCATCCACGTCTGGTCGAGGAACTCACGGAATTGGAAGGGCCGTCGGAACGTCGCCGCCAGGGTTTCGCGTGACATCTCGAAGAACCCGCCCACGGCCCGCGCGGGAACCGTGAGCTGACCGATTACGATCGAATCTCCTCCTCGCCAGGCTCACCGCTGACGCGCAGCATTAGCGAAGCCAACCGGCCTTCTAACGCTCTCGCGCTGTTCGTCCCCCGACCCAGGCGTCGCGTTTTTGAACGCGACTGTGGAATTTTAACTAGAACAAGTTCGGGGTGTCAAAGCCCAAAAAATAAGCCAACTTACGCCTATTTCAGCAGGTCAGCGCCTGTGTGATCCAGCTCATTCTAGAACGTGTTCTACCCTATGGCGGGCGTCATTGCCTGTGCAAGCGATCAGTCGCCCATCAGGCCCATCACGCCGAACGTGCGCTCCGGATCGCGGTCAGCAAAGTACGACTGCATCGAGGCGCCCAGCGATGCCGGATCCCAGGCCGCGCCGTCGGCGTCGAACCTGTGCTCGGCCGTTGGAGCGGCGACCAGCGTGACGCGTGGCCCGTAGACGATGAAGACCTGACCGCTGACCTTGTCCGAGGCCGGCGAAGCCAGGAAGCGCACCAGCGTCACCACGTGTTCCGGCGACAGCGGATCGACCTCGCCCTCGGCGAGTTCGGGAGCGTCACCGAACACGTCGGCGGTCATCGCGGTCCGTGCTCGCGGGGCGATCGCGTTGGCCCGCACGCCGTAGCGGCCGAGCGCGCGCGCCGCCGTCAGCGTCAGCGCCGTGATGCCCGCCTTGGCGGCACCGTAGTTGGCCTGGCCGATCGGTCCCGACAGGCCGGCCTCCGAGGTGGTGTTGATGATCCGCCCGTAGACCGAGCCCCCGTTGTCCTTGGCCTGGTTGCGCCAATACGTGGCCGCATTGCGGGTCAGCAGGAAGTGTCCGCGCAGATGCACCGCGATGACCGCGTCCCAGTCCTCGTCGGACATGTTGAACAGCATCCGGTCACGGGTGATGCCGGCGTTGTTGACGACGATGCTCAGTCCACCGAGGCCGTCTGCCGTAGCCACCAGTTCGTCGGCTGTCGCACGCTGGCTGATGTCGCCGGCGACCGCGACACCCTTCGAGCCCGCGCTGCTGATCTCGTCGAGCACATCGGATTCGTCGAGCGCCTTGGCCATGTCATTGACGACGACGGTCGCGCCGGACCGGGCCAGCCCGATGGCTTCGGCCCGTCCGAGGCCCGAGGCAGCACCGGTCACCACGGCGACGCGTCCGGACAGATCGGTGGCGTCGCCAGTCACATCTGCAGTCAACTTACTAATACCTCTAGTCTTTGCGGGTCAGGGCGGCGCGTGGGCATTCGGCGATGGACTGCTCGGCCACGTCCTCCCGGTCGGCGGGGATCGGATCCTTGGTCACGATCACGTAGTCCTCGTCGTCCAATTCGAACAGGTCCGGCGCGATTCCCACGCAGACAGCGTTACCTTCACAACGATCACGGTCGACTTCGACTCGCACGACAACCTCCTTGGCTGACAGACCCCGGCGGCCGGGGCGTTCGCAGCACCACGATACGACCAGATCGATCGATACCTGGACCTAACGGGCGCTGGACCACAAGACTAGAACGTGTTACAACCAGGAGTGTCGGCGGGTCGCCGACGGCTTGCAAACTTCAGCGAAGGATCGAGTGCGATGCGGATCAGTTACACCCCTGAACAAGAGGAGCTGCGCCGCGAGCTGCGCACGTACTTCGGCAAGCTGATGACCCCCGAGCGCCAGGAAGCGCTGTCCTCGACCTCGGGCGGCGAGATCGGCACCGGCAACGTCTACCGCGAGACCGTGTCGCAGATGGGCAAAGACGGCTGGCTCACGCTGAACTGGCCCGAGGAGTACGGCGGCCAGAACCGCGACCCCATGGACTCGCTGATCTTCACCGACGAGGCCGCCATCGCCGGCGCGCCGGTGCCCTTCCTGACGATCAACAGCGTCGCGCCGACGATCATGGCGTTCGGCACCGATGAGCAGAAGAAGTTCTACCTGCCCAAGATCGCCTCCGGTGATCTTCACTTCGCGATCGGCTACTCCGAGCCCGGCGCCGGCACCGACCTCGCCGCGTTGCGCACCGCGGCGGTGCGCGACGGCGACGACTATGTGATCAACGGCCAGAAGATGTGGACCAGCCTGATCCAGTACGCCGACTACGTCTGGCTGGCGGTGCGGACCAACCAAGAAGCCAAGAAGCACCGCGGCATCTCCGTGCTGATCGTGCCGACCACCGCCGACGGCTTCTCGTTCACTCCGGTGCACACGATGGCCGGGGTCGGCACCAGCGCCACCTATTACCAGGATGTCCGCGTGCCGGTGTCCAGTCGGGTCGGCGAGGAGAACGGTGGCTGGAAGCTGGTCACCAACCAGCTCAACCACGAGCGCGTCGCGCTGGTGTCCGCTCAGCCGATCTTTTTGGCGCTCAACCAGGTTCGCGAGTGGGCGCAGAACACCAAGGATGCCCACGGCAATCGCCTGATCGACTCCGAGTGGGTGCAACTCAACCTCGCCCGCGTGCTGGCCAAGGCCGAATACCTCAAGCTGATCAACTGGGAGCTGGCCTCCGCCAAGAGCGGAACCCTGAGCCCGGCGGATGCGTCGGCGGCCAAGGTTTTCGGCACCGAACTCGCGACCGAGGCCTACCGGCTGCTGATGGAGATCCTCGGCCCGTCGGCCACCCTGCGCCAGGATTCGCCCGGCGCGCTGCTGCGCGGGCGCGTCGAGCGTATGCACCGGGCCGCCCTGATCCTCACCTTCGGTGGCGGCACCAACGAGATCCAGCGCGACATCATCGGCATGGTCGCGCTGGGCCTGCCCCGAGTCAACCGCTGACGACCCGAGAAGACCCAAGGATTTAGGACTGACATGGATTTCACCAGAACAGAAGCCGCGCAGGATCTCTCGGGGCTGGTCGGCACGATCGTCGACGCGGTGTGCACGCCGCAGCATCAGCGTGAGCTCGACAAGCTCGAGCAGCGCTTCGACACCGAGTTGTGGCGCAAGCTGATCGACGCCGACATCCTGTCCACCGCGGCGCCGGAGTCGGTGGGCGGCGCGGGATTCGGCGTGCTCGAGCAGACCGCGATCCTGGCGGCGCTGGGCCGCCAGCTGGCCGCGGTGCCCTACCTGGAATCGGTCGTCCTCGGCGCAGGAGTGCTGGGCCGCGTCGGCACGCCCGAATTGCAAGAGCAGTGGGGCGCCCCGGCGGTTGCCGGCGACAAGATCCTGACCGTCGCCCTCGAGGGGGAATTCGGTCAGGGCCCGGTGCAGGCGACCGCGTCCGGTGATGGCTTCCGGCTGACCGGCACTCGCACCCAGGTCGCGTTCGGCCCGGTCGCCGATGCGTTCCTCGTCCCGGCCGAAACCGATTCCGGCACACAGGTGTTCCTGGTGGCCAAGGACGATGCCGGTGTATCGGTGACACCGCTGCTGACCACCGGTCTGAGTAGCGCCGGCGAGCTCGACCTGTCCGGTGTCGAGCTCGGAGCCGACCGGATCGTCGGTGACGCCGAGGTTCTGGCCTGGTTGTCCACCCATAAGACGTTGGGCTACACCGCGTTACAACTCGGTGTGCTCGAGCGCGCGCTGGAGCTGACCGCCGAGTACGCCCGCACCCGCGAGCAGTTCGATCGCCCGATCGGCAGCTTCCAGGCGGTCTCCGCGCGACTGGCCGACGACTACATCGACATCAAGGGTCTGGGACTGGCACTCGTGCAGGCATCGTGGCGGTTGTCGGAAGACCTGCCCGCCGACCCCGAAGTGGCCACGGCCGCGTTCTGGGCGGCTGAGGCCGGCCACCGCGTCGCCCACACCACCGTGCACGTTCACGGCGGTGTCGGGATCGACATGGACCATCCGATTCACCGCTACTTCCTCACCGCCAAGCAGATCGAGTTCGCACTGGGCGGCGCCACTGCACAGCTGCGGCAGATCGGCCGCGAGCTGGCTGACACGCCGGCTTGACCGAACCAGTGAGCGACGAGCCCACCGTCACCGACCTGCTGGTGCGGCTGGCTGATGTCGAGGACCGCGGCATCCACGCCGACGACGGCTCGTATTCGACCTGGCGCCAACACATTCAGGACGCGGCCGACCTGGCGGCTGCGCTGAAGGCGCGGCTCGACCCGGGGCGCCCTCCGCACATCGGCGTGCTGCTGGGTAATACGCCGTTCTTCTCCTCGCTGCTGGTGGCCGCCGCCATGGCCGGGCTGGTCCCGGTCGGGTTGAACCCCACCCGCCGCGGCGAGGCGCTGCGGCGCGACATCGAGACCGCCGACTGTCAGTTGGTGCTCGCCGATGGTGAGATCGATACGTACGGCGCCGGGTTCGCCCCCGAGGGAATGGCCGTCATCGACGTCGGTTCACCCGCGTGGGCTGACGAGCTCGCGGGGTACCGTGGGTCCCCGATCACGTTTGCGCCCAGCACGTTCGACGACCTGTTCATGCTGATCTTCACCTCGGGCACCAGCGGTGACCCGAAGGCAGTGCGGTGCACCCACGAGAAGGTCGCCGTCCCTGGCGTGATGCTGGCCGAACGGTTCGGGCTCGGACCGGCCGACACCTGCTACCTGTCTATGCCGCTGTTCCACTCCAACGCGGTGATGGCCGGCTGGGCCGTGGCGGTGGCTGCGGGTGCATCGATCGCGTTGCGGCGCAAGTTCTCCGCTTCACAGTTCATTCCTGATACCCGCCGATTCAACGCCACGTACGCCAACTACGTGGGCAAGCCGATGTCCTACATCCTGGCCACCCCACCCCAGCCGGACGACGCCGACAATCCGCTGCGGATCGTCTATGGCAACGAGGCTGCACCGCGCGACATCGACCGCTTCGCAACACGGTTCGGAGTCACGGTGGTCGACGGCTTCGGGTCCACCGAGGGGGGCGTGAACATCGCCCGCACCCCGGACACCCCGGAGGGCGCGCTGGGCCCACTGCCCGAAGGCCTCGAGATCGTGGACGTCGACACCGGCGAGCCGTGTTCGCCCGGCGTGATCGGTGAGCTGGTGAACCTCACCGGGCCCGGCAACTTCCGTGGCTACTACAACGCCCCCGCCGCCGAATCGGAGCGCATGACCGGCGGGGTCTACCACAGCGGTGACCTGGCCTACCGCGACGACGCCGGTTACGTGCACTTCGCCGGACGACTCGGTGACTGGATGCGGGTAGACGGCGAGAACCTGGGCACCGCCCCAATCGAGCGGGTGCTGATGCGCTACCCCGACGTGACCGAGGCCGCCGTCTACGCCATCCCGGACCCCACGGTCGGTGACCGGGTGATGGCCGCGCTGGTGATGCCCGAAGGCGCCAAATTCGACGTGGAGGATTTCCGTCGCTTCCTGGCCGAGCAGAACGACCTCGGGCCCAAGCAGTGGCCGGCGTTCGTGCGGGTCAGCGCGGCGCTGCCGCGCACCGAGACATTCAAGATCATCAAGCGCCGCCTGTCCGCCGAAGCACTGGACTGCGCCGACCCGGTGTTTGAGATACCACGCTGACCGGGAACCGTTGCGGAGATGAAATGCGCCAGTCTCGTCGTCGCGCTGACCGCAGCCACCGCCGGTCTGCTGGGCACACCGCCGGCCGCACACGCCGCGACCTGCCCTGATATCGAGGTCGTCTTCGCCCGCGGCACGACGGAGCCGCCGGGTATAGGGCGCACCGGGCAGGCCTTCGTCGACGCGTTGCGTCGCGATCTCGGCACGAAAACCGTCGGCGTCTATGCAGTGAATTACCCGGCCAGCACGGACTTCCCGACCGGGGTCCAGGGTGTCGTCGACGGCAGCACGCATGTCGCCGCCACGGCCGCGAACTGTCCGAACACCAAGCTGGTGCTGGGTGGATATTCGCAGGGCGCCGCGGTCGTTGGCTTCGTCACCGCCGACGCGATCCCGGCCGGGTACGCCGTCCCACCCGGGACCCCGCTACCGCTGCCGGTCGGTGTCGCCGACCGCGTGGCCGCGGTCGCGCTGTTCGGTAAGCCGTCGCCGAAGTTCATGGCCGCCATCGACGAGCCGGCGGTGCCGCTCGGCCCGGCCTACGCCAACAAGACCATCGACCTGTGCGCCGGGGGCGACCCGATCTGTTCGCAGGAGGGCGGCAACAGCGCCGCGCATTCGATGTATGCGGGCAACGGCATGGTTCAGCAGGCGGCGGACTACGTGGCCAGGCGTCTCTAGCCGGTGATCGACGGCATGACCGCTTCGATGAGGTGCGGTCCCGGTTCGTCGAAAGCCCACCGCAGCGCGTCGGCGAATTCCTCGGCGGTGCCGACGCGGCGCGCCGGCACTCCCATGCCCTTGGCGATGCGCACGAAATCCAGTGTGGGGCTGGTCAAATCGAGCAGCGACTCGGCTTTCGGTCCCGGCCGCTCCCCTACCGCCTCGGCACCGACGCGCTGCAGTTCGATGCGCAGGATGTCGTAGGCGCGGTTGGCGTAGACGACGGTGGTGACGTCGAGCTGCTCGCGGGCTTGGGTCCACAGCGCCGAAATGGTGTACATCGCCGAACCGTCGGACTCCAGACAGACCACCGGCCGATCCGGCGCGGCGATGGCGGCACCGACGGACACCGGCAGCGCATAGCCGATCGCGCCCCCGGTCAGCGTCAGCCAGTCGTGCGCGGGGGCACCGGCCGTCGCTTGCGCCAGAAGGACTCCCGAGGTGTTCGACTCGTCGACGACGATGGCGCGCTCGGGCAGCAGTGCACCGATCACGTCGGCTGAGGTCATGACGTTGAGCGGACCGCTCGGCAAGGACGGTCGCGACAGCTGCGCGACGGCGGCGGTCTCGGCCGGCGCGATCCGCCCGGCCATCACGCTCAACGCCGTCGCGGCGCCGACGGGTCCGGCCAACGTGTGCACCTCACAACCGTCGGGCACCAGATCACTCGGCTTGCCGGGGTAGGCGAAGAACGACACCGGGTGCGGCGCACCCGCGAGCACCAGGTGCTGGGCGCCGGCGAGCTGGGCGGTGGCCGCTTCGGCGAAGTACGCCAGCCGCTCGACGGCAGGCAGGCCCGCGCCGCGCTCCAGCCGGGTCGGAAAGGTCTCGCACAGCACCCGCGCCCCGCATGCCTGGCCGAGTCTGACCGCGGCGGACAACCCTTCGACACCGGTGGCATCGCCGCCGACCATGATCACGCATCGCTCACCGGAGCGCAGCGCCGACTCGATCTGCTCAGAGTTGAACTGGATCGCACTCGGTTGTGCCGCAGCCTCTTTCACCGGGGACGCCCCTTCGTCCCATGAGACGTCGGCGGGCAGGATCAGCGTGGCGATGTGCTTGTGGGCGCGGGCAGTCGCGATGGCCTCGGCGGTGTCGGCTGCCACGTCGGCGACGGCCATCGTGCGCCGGACCCAGCCCGACACCGTTTGAGCCACCGAGTCGATATCGGATTCCAGCGGCGCGTCGTACTGCTTGTGATAGGTCGCGTGGTCGCCGACGACCACGACCGCCGGTACGTGCGCCCGTCGTGCGTTGTGCAGGTTGGCCAGGCCGTTGCCCAGTCCGGGGCCGAGGTGCAGCAGGACGGCGGCGGGCTCCCCCGCGATGCGCGCGTACCCGTCGGCCGCACCCGTGGCCACTCCCTCGAAAAGGGTCAGCACGCCCCGCATTTGGGGCACGGCGTCCAGCGCGGCGACGAAGTGCATCTCCGACGTGCCCGGGTTGGCGAAACACACCCGCACACCGTGGTCGACCAACGTCGAGATCAGTGCCTGTGCGCCATTCATGCGGCGAGATCCCCGAGTTTGGTGAAGACCCGCGCGGCGTTGTCGTGCAGATACGCCGAGCGGGCCGACTCGGGCAGCTCGAGTTCGTCGAGGCCGTCCAGCGCGTGGGCGTGTCCGATCATCGGATAGTTGGTGCCGAACAACACTTTTCGCGCACCGGTACCTGTCTTCATAAAGCTCACGAGCTCCTTCGGTAGCCGCCGGGAGGTGTAGGCCGAGGTGTCGATGTAGACATTCTCGTGCTTGCGGCAGACCGCGACCATCTCCTCGGTCCACGGATACCCGACATGTCCGCAGACGATGGTGAGTTCGGGGAAGTCCAAGGCGATTTCATCGATGTAGGGAATCGGGCGGCCCGTTTCCGAGGATCGCAAGGGACCCGTATGCCCCACCTGGGTACAGAACGGCACGCCGAGTTCGACGCATTCGGCGAACAGGGGGTAATAGCGCCGATCGGTCGGCGGTGCGCCCCACAGCCACGGCACGACCCGCAGGCCCACGAAGCCCTCGTAACGCACCCGTCGGCGCAGTTCGCGGACCGCGATCATCGGTCGGTCGAGATCCACGGTTGCCAGCCCCGCGAGCCGCGTCGGGTACTGGCGAATCCACTGGGCGACCTCGTCGTTGGACACCAGGTCCTGGCCGTGCGGACCGCGCCAGGCACTCAGCAGGCCGACATCGACACCGGCGGCGTCCATCGATTGGACGGTCAGGTCAATCGGCAGATCACCCTCGGGGATCTGCCCGCCGGTCCAGCGGCGCAGCGAGGCAAGGAAGTCGCTGGCCAGGAACCGCGCAGTGGGATGCTGCATCCACACGTCGATCGTCATCGCGTTCGACTGTAGACGCGCACACTGCTCAGCTGTCGCGGATCGTGTCCAGTTTCCGCGTAGCGGCCTCGAACCCGCTGACCAGTTCGGCGATGATGTCGGCGACCGGGCGGATCTCATTCATCCGGCCGACGATCTGGCCGACCGGCATCGCGACGGTCGTCGGATCCGCCGACGCGCTCATCCGCTGATGTGCCTCGCTCACGAGGACGTTCTGCAGTGGCATCGGCAGCGGCTCGGGTGCGCCCTCGGCATCCCAGGCGTCGGTCCAACGGCTCTTGAGCAGTCGGGCCGGCTTGCCGGAATAGATCCGCCGGCGCACGGTGTCGGCGGACGTCGCCCCCAGCAGCGCCTGCTGGATCACCGACGGTCCCTCGCCGCTGCGTACGCCGAGGTCGTACTCCTCGGCGGTCAAGAACGCCGACCCCATCCAAACACCCTGTGCGCCAAGGGCCAGCGCCGCCGCCACCTGCCTACCGGTGCCGATTCCGCCGGCGGCCAGCACGGCGGCCCGATCCGAAACCGCATCGACAATCTCCGGCCAAAGCACCATCGAACCGATCTCGCCGGTGTGCCCACCCGCTTCGTGCCCCTGCGCGATCACGATGTCGACACCGTTGTCGGCATGGCGTTGGGCGTGCTTGGCCGAACCGGCCAGGGCCGCCACCGGAACGCCGGCGGCATGTGCTTCGTCGATGACGTCCTTGGGCGGCGATCCCAGCGCGTTGGCGATCAGCTTGATCGGATGCCGCAGCGCGACCTCGACGTGACTGCGCGCGATGGAGTGCAGCCAGCCCAGCGTCCCCTGGCTACGAGCGGCGTCGTCGGGAAGCGGCGGCACACCCAGGTCGGCCAGCGTCTTGGCGACGAAGTCCCGATGCGTCTGCGGCACCAGCTTGTCGATGTCCACGGCGGTGCCCTCGGTGGGCACCTTCGCGGGCATCACGACGTCGACGCCGTAGGGCTTACCGTCGGTGTTCTGATCCATCCATTGCAGGACGGCTTCCAGGTCGTCGGGATCGTTGAACCGCACGCACCCCAGGACACCCATGCCGCCGGCGCGGCTGACCGCGGCGGCGACCTTCTCCGACGGGGTGAAAACGAAGATCGGGTACTGGATGCCGAACCGATCGCAGAGCTCGGTATGCATCAGCTGGCAGCTCCCGCGTGCTTGGCGTGGACCTCGTCGGCCGGGCGGAGTTCGGTCTGGTCCTTGGCCCACTTGTAGTCCGGCTTACCGGCCGGCGAGCGCTTTACCTCGTCGACGATCCAGAGGCTGCGCGGCACCTTGTAACCGGCAATCTCCTTGCGCACGAACGTGTCCAGGTCAGCCAGCGTGGGCCGGGCGCCCTTGCGGGGAGCGACGACCGCGGCGACATGGTTGCCGAAGCGGGGATCGGGCACACCGACCACCAGGGCGTCGAACACGTCGGGATGGCCCTTGAGCGCGGCCTCGACCTCTTCGGGGTAGATCTTCTCGCCGCCGCTGTTAATCGACACCGAGCCGCGGCCCAGCATGACCACGGTGCCGTCCGCCTCGACCTCGGCGTAGTCGCCGGGAATCGCGTAGCGCACGCCGTTGTAGGTCTTGAAGGTCTCGGCGGTCTTCTTCTCGTCCTTGTAGTAGCCGACCGGGATGTTGCCCTTCTTCGCGATCACGCCGCGGACCCCGGAACCTGGTTTGACTTCGTTGCCGTCCTCGTCGAGCACGACGGTGCGATGGTCGATCGTCACCCGCGGGCCGCCCATGTGGTGCTCGCCCTTGGCGACGATGCTGGTTCCGCCGAAGCCGGTCTCCGACGAGCCGATCGAGTCGGTGATCACCCGGTTGGGCAGCAGTTCGAGCAGCTTCTCCTTGAGGCTGGTGGAGAACAGCGCGGCGGTGCTGGCGAGCAGGAACAGCGAGGAGAGGTCGTAATCCTTGCCGCTGTCCAGTGCGGACTGCAGCGCGTCCAGCAGCGGGCGGGCCATCGCGTCACCGGTGAAGAACAGCAGGTTCACCTTGTGCTCGTGGATGGTGCGCCACACCTCGTCGGCGTCGAATTCCGGTGACAGCACGGTGGTTTGACCCGAGAAGATGGACATCCAGGTGGCCGACTGGGTGGCGCCGTGGATCATCGGCGGGATCGCGTACCGGACCATCGGCGGGTTATCGACCGCAGCCCGGGACAGGTCGTACTCGTCCTTGACGAACTCGCCGGTGGCGAAGTCGGTGCCGCCGAACAGGACCCGGTAGATGTCCTCGTGACGCCACATCACGCCCTTGGGGAAGCCGGTGGTCCCGCCGGTGTAGAGCAGGTAGATGTCGTCCTCGCTGCGCTCGCCGAAGTCCCGGTCGGGTGAGCTTTCCGCGAGGGCGGAGTAGAACTCCACGCCGCCGTAGCGCTGGTAATCGTTGTCGCTGCCGTCCTCAATGACCAGGATCGTCTTGACGTCCGGAGTATCCGGCAGCACGTTGGCGACCCGATCGGAGTACTGGCGTTCGTGCACCAGGGCGACCATGTCGGAGTTTTCGAACAGGTAGCGCAGTTCACCCTCGACGTAGCGGAAGTTGACGTTGACCAGAATCGCGCCCGCCTTGATGGTGCCGAGCATCGCGATCACGATCTCGATGCGGTTGCGGCAGTACAACCCGACCTTGTCGTCCTTCTTGACGCCGTGGTCGAGGAGATAGTGCGCGAAGCGGTTCGCCTTCTCCTCCAACTCGGCGAAGGTGATTTTGTCCTCGCCACAGATGAAGGCGACGCGGTCGGGGACGGCGTCGATGGCGTGTTCGGCTAGATCGGCTATGTTCAGGGCCACGGACCCAAATTAGAACGTGTTACATTTCAGTTCAAGTCCCCAGCATCGACGCAGGAAGGCGGTCTGTTTGTGAGCGAGAGCCAGAAGGGCCCCGACGCCCTCATTGAGCAGCGCGGACACACTCTCATCGTCACGCTCAATCGCCCCGAGGCCCGCAACGCCCTGTCGACCGAGATGCTCTCGATCATGGTGGAGGCCTGGGACCGCGTCGACAACGATCCGGAGATCCGCACCTGCATTCTGACGGGGGCGGGCGGCTATTTCTGCGCGGGCATGGACTTGAAGGGCGCCACCAAGGCCCCTCCGGGCGACTCGTTCAAGAGTGGTGCCTTCGATCCGACGAAGATCGAGGGCCTGCTGAAGGGCCGCCGGCTGACCAAGCCGCTCATCGCGGCAGTGGAGGGCCCGGCCATCGCCGGTGGTACCGAGATCCTGCAGGGCACCGATATCCGGGTGGCCGGCGAGAGCGCGAAGTTCGGTATCTCCGAAGCAAAGTGGAGCCTGTACCCGATGGGCGGTTCGGCGGTGCGGCTGCCGCGGCAGATCCCGTACACGATCGCCTGCGACCTGCTGCTGACCGGACGTCACATCACCGCCGCCGAGGCACTGTCCTACGGCCTGATCGGCTATGTGGTGCCCGACGGCACCGCGCTGGACAAGGCGCTCGAGATCGCCGAGGTGATCAACAACAACGGCCCGCTGGCCGTCCAGGCGATCCTCAAGACCATTCGCGAGGCAGAGGGTATGCACGAACTCGACGCGTTCAAGCCCGACACCGCCAACGGCATCCCGGTGTTCTTGAGCGAGGACGCCAAGGAAGGCCCGCTGGCCTTCAAGGAGAAGCGGGCCCCTCAGTTCAAGATGCGTTAGCCGGTTTCGGAGTCGTCGCTGCCGCCGCGGCCACCTTGGCCGCGGCGAAACCGGCCGCCTGCTCGGTCATTCCGTTGAGCGCATAGGCCTGATGGGCCCCGTTGTCCCCGCCGCTCGGTGAGCAGATCGGATCCTCGGCGATGCACTGATCGATGGTCTTCGCTGCGTACAGGTTGCCCACCGTGATCGGCGGCGCCGTGCGGTCGATGCTGTTCAGGAAGCCGTTCGAGGGTTTCCCGAACAGTGCGACAGCGGCGACGTGATTGGCGATCGCCGGGGCCATCGGCCCGGTGATTCCGTCCGGCGGGACGTAGCCGTCGGGGATCTTGTCGGCGGTGACGTAGCCGGCCACCGCGGCGCCCTGCGAATAGCCGCCGAGCACCATCTTGGCGTTCGGGCATCGCGTCGCCATATCGCGGACCCGGTTGCTGGCGTCGATCACACCATCCGCCGCGGTGGAAAAGTTCAGCGAGGCTGGGTAATTGACCGCATATACATCGACGGACTTGCCTGCGAGCTGGGGCTGTGCCCGCAGTTCGTCGACGAACGCCTGGCCGATGCCGCCGACACCCGGCGGTTCGAACGTTCCGCGGGCGAAGATCACCTCGACGTCCGGACATCCCTCGTCCGCTCCCGCCCTCGGAATGCCGCGTGGTGACAACACCAGCGCCATCGCAAGCAGCAGTGCGACGAACAACAGTGCGCAGACATATCGAACCTGATCGGATTTGATGCCGTTCATCTCGCCCCACAAATTCCTACGGTGTTGCCCCGGTCCGGCAAGCAGCACCGCTTCCCCCGGAGGTGGGGTCGTGGTTCCCCTAATTCACGGCACTCAAACCATCGCCTGACCGGATGATCAGCGCGAGTACCTCGCCTACACCAGCACCGGCTTCGACGGGGTGAACACCACCGGCATCGCCTCCAGGCCGCTGACAAAATTCGCCGGCCGCAGGGGCAGCGCGGATTCGTCGGCCAACCGCAGGTCCGGCAGCCGTTCGAGCACCTTGCGCACCATGGTGCTCAGCTCGAGGCGGGCCAGCTGATTTCCGAGGCAGAAGTGCGTTCCGAAGCCGAATGCCAAGTGGCTGTTCGGGTTTCGATCAATCCGGAAATTTTCCGGATCGCCGAACACGGATTCGTCGAAGTTGGCGCCCTCGAACATCAACAGCATCTTCTCGCCCTCACGCAACTGAGTCCCGTGGAACTCGACATCGCGCATGGCGGTTCGGGCCATGTTCTTCACCGGGGAGGTCCAGCGCAGCATCTCCTCGATCGCACCGGGCAACAGGCTGTGGTCGGCCACCAGGCGCTGCCACTGATCATGATGGCGCACAAGCTGTTCGGTGCCGCCCGACAGCGTGTGGCGGGTGGTCTCGTCCCCGCCGATGAGGATCAGCAGCGTCTCCATGATGATTTCCTGGTCGTCCAGGCGCGAGCCTTCGACCTCGGAGTTGACCAGGATCGAGAACAGATCGTCGGTCGGCTCGGCCCGACGCTTGGCGATCGTCTCGGTGGCGTAGGCGGAGTACCCGGCGAACGCGTCCATGACGGCTTGCAGGGTCTCGGCGTCGGCGGCGGAGTTCAAGCCGCACACCAGGTCGTCGGACCACTTCAACAGTGTCGAGCGCTCTTCGGGCAGCACGCCCAGCATGTCGCCGATGACGGCCATGGGCAGCGGCGCGGCGATGTCGCGGACGAAATCACACTCCCCCCGCTCGCACACCGCGTCGATCAACGTGTCACACAGGGTGTCGATCCCGGCGACCTTGTCCATCACGCGCTTACGGGTGAAGCCGGCGTTGACGAGCTTGCGCCGCAACAGATGTCCGGGATCGTCCATGTCGATCATGTACGGCATGCCGGGGTTGTCCGGGCGGATACCTCCGGTATTGGAGAAGGTTTCGGGATCGCGCTCGGCGTCGATCACGGCCTGGTAGCTCGCCGCGGCGGCCAGGCCGTTGCGGTCGCGAAACACCGGCTCGTTGGCCCGCATCCAGCGATACGCTTCGCGCGCACCGCCGTCGGCGTAAAAATTGCCGTCGGTCAGATCGACGTCCGGCTTGGCCGGCGCCAGAGTGCCTGTCATCTCGTTCCCTCCACTAAAACTTTCTCAACGCGGGTTCTGTCCACTCGGATGTGAAAGCGGTTTACAGTGACCGCATGTCTGATTCGCAGCACACGATTGCCGGCACGGTGCTCACCATGCCGGTGCGAATTCGCAAGGCCGACGTCCACACGGCTATGTTCTCGGTTCCGGCCGATGCCGCGCAGCGACTTGTCGATTACAGCGGATTGAAGGTCTGCGAATTCCGGCCCGGCCGAGCGGTGGTCAACCTGATGCTGGCCCGCTACATCGACGGCGATCTGGGCAAGTACCACGAATTCGGCACGTGCGTGATGGTCAATCCCCCGGGCTCGAATGCCTCTGGCCTCAGGGCACTCGGCGACGCCGCGGCGTTCATCCACCACCTGCCCGTCGATCAGTCCTTCACGTTGGAGGCCGGCCGTACGATCTGGGGCTTCCCCAAGATCATGGCGGACTTCAACGTTCGCGAATCCAACCCGTTCACCTTCGATGTGAGCGAGAACGGGTCGCTGATCGCCGGCATCGAGTTCCACCGGGGTCTGCCGATCCCGTCGCTGCGGCCGCGCACCCAGGTGCTCAAGACCTACACCTTCGCCGACGGCACCACCCGCGAGGTGCCCTGGGAGATGAAGAACTCCGGAGTTCGCTTCCGCCCGGGCGGCGCCACGCTGCGCCTCGGCGATCATCCGTACGCCAAAGAGCTGGCCACACTGGGGCTGCCGAAGCGCGCGATGGTGTCGGGATCGGTCGCCCACGTCGAGATGACGTTCGGCGACGCCCACATCCTGCGCTGAGCGCCCGAACGTCATCCGGTCAATCTAGAGCCCGGACTAGACAACTCGCAAGAAGTGTCTACAGCAGGTCGGCGGCTTCGCGGATCTGCTCGGGAGTCCGCGCGCCGATGACCATCATCGTCACGCCGGCGGCTTCCCACGCGGCGATCTGTTTGCGCACGTAGTCGATGTCGCCGACGATCGCCGAGTCGTCGACGAGCTCGTCGGGAACAGCCTTGGCGGCGTCGTCCTTGCGGTCGCTGCGGAACAGCCTGGTGACCTCGTCGACGACCTCGGAGTAGCCCATCCGCCGATAGACATCGGCGTGGAAGTTGGTGTCCTCAGCGCCCATTCCGCCCATGTAGAGCGCCAGGTGCGGCTTGATCAGATCCAGGATCGAGGAGCGGTCGTCGGTGATGACCACCTGCGCGGTCGCGCAGATCTCGAAGTCTTCCCGGCTGCGGCGTGCCCCGGGGCGGGCGAAGCCCTCGTCGAGCCACTCGTTGTACATCGGCGCCAGCCGCGGGGAGTAGAAGATCGGCAGCCATCCGTCGCAGATCTCGGCGGCCAGCGCGACGTTCTTCGGGCCCTCGGCGCCCAGCATGATCGGGATGTCGGCGCGCAGCGGATGCACGATCGGCTTGAGCGGCTTGCCCAAACCGGTGGTGCCCTCACCGCTCAACGGCAGCGGGTAGTGCGGGCCGGCGCTGGTGACCGGGGCTTCGCGCGCCCAGACCTGCCGGATGATGTCGATGTACTCGCGGGTGCGCGCCAGCGGCTTCGGGAACTTCTGCCCGTACCATCCTTCGACAACCTGCGGTCCGGAGACGCCGAGGCCGAGGATGTGCCGGCCCCCGGAAAGGTGGTCCAGCGTCAGCGATGCCATCGCACACGCGGTCGGGGTGCGCGCCGAGAGTTGCACCACCGAGGTGCCCAGGCGCATCCGGGTGGTTTCCCGGCCCCACCACGCCAGCGGGGTGAACGCATCCGACCCCCATGCCTCGGCCGTGAACACCGTGTCGAAGCCGGCCTCCTCGGCCACGGCCACGAGTTCGGCGTGATTTGTCGGGGGTTGTGCGCTCCAGTATCCGAGTTGCAGACCCAGCTTCATCGGTGCCGCCTTTCTGGCCGGGACACGGTCCTTGCCACGATTCTTAGAACCTGTTCTACTCGATGATGTGACCACCAGCCAAAGCAGCCCGGTGCAGATCGACGCGCATCAGAAGCCCCTTTCGGCACCGCTGAAGCTGTCATTCGACTACACCCGTTCAGTCGGACCACTCCTCGGCCAGTTCTTCACCGCACTGCGTGAGCGACGCATCCTCGGTGTCCGCGGCTCGGACGGGCGGGTGCTCGTACCACCCGCTGAGTATGACCCCGTCACCTATGCGCCGTTGACGGAGGTGGTACCGGTCGCCAGCGTCGGGACGATTCAGTCGTGGACCTGGCAGTCCGAGCCGCTGGAGGGCCAGCCGCTGGACAAGCCGTTCGCGTGGGCGCTGATCAAACTCGACGGCGCGGACACCACGATGCTGCATGCCGTCGCCGCCGACTCGTCCGAGCAGATCAGCACCGGGGCGCGGGTGCACGCGCACTGGATCGACGAACCGGTCGGCGCGATCACCGACATCGCGTACTTCGAGCTCGGAGACACTGAGGAAAGCGTGCCCGCCGGTGGTGACGACCGCGAGCCGGTGACCATCTTGGTCTCGCCCAGCAGCATCGAAATCCAGCACACCGCATCACTTCCCGAGACGACGTTCTTGCGCGGCCTCGAGGACGGCAAGCTGCTCGGCGCCCGTACCGGGGAGAACGGCAAGGTCTACTTCCCGCCCAAGGAAGCCGATCCCGCGACCGGGCTGGAGCTCGACAACTTTGTCGAGCTCCCCGACAAGGGCACCGTCACCACGTTCGCGATCATCAACATCCCGTTCGCCGGTCAGCGCATCAAGCCGCCGTATGTCGCGGCGTATGTGTTGCTCGACGGCGCCGATATCCCCTTCCTGCACCTGATTCAGGAGATCGACGTCGCGGACGTGCGGATGGGCATGCGGGTGCAGGCGGTGTGGAAGCCCCGCGAGGAATGGGGCCTGGGCATCGACAACATCGAGTACTTCAAACCGACCGGCGAACCCGACGCCGATTACGACACCTACAAGCACCACCTCTAAAGGGAATCGCCACATGACATTTCGCGATGTAGCGGTCGTCGGCTTCGAACACGCCCCGCACGTGCGGCGCACCGACGGCACCACCAACGGCGTCGAGATGCTGATGCCGTGTTTCCACCGGCTCTACGAAGAGCTCGGCCTGAAGCAGACCGACATCGGCTTCTGGTGCTCCGGCTCGTCGGATTACCTTGCCGGACGCGCCTTTTCGTTCATCTCGGCCATCGACTCGATCGGGGCGGTGCCGCCGATCAACGAATCGCACGTCGAGATGGACGCCGCGTGGGCGCTCTACGAGGCCTACATCAAGATCCTGACCGGTGAAGTCGACACCGCCCTGGTGTACGGCTTCGGCAAGTCCTCGGCAGGCACGCTGCGCCGGGTGCTGGCCCTGCAGACCGACCCGTACACCGTCGCGCCGCTGTGGCCCGATTCGGTGTCGATGGCGGGACTGCAGGCGCGGTTCGGGCTGGATTCGGGCAAGTGGACCGAAGAGCAGATGGCCCAGGTCGCCCTGGATTCGTTGGCGGCGGCCCAGCGCGTCGACTCCGAGAAGCCGGCGAAGAGCATCGACGAGCTGCTGTCACGGCCGTATTTCGCAGATCCGTTGCGGCGCCACGACATCGCGCCGATCACCGATGGTGCGTCGGCCATCGTGCTGGCGGCCGGGGACAAGGCCCGCGAGCTTCGCGAGAACCCGGCGTGGATCACCGGTTTCGAGCACCGCATCGAGACACCGGTGCTCGGCGCCCGTGACCTCACGACCTCGCCGTCCACCGCGGCGTCAGCCAAGGTGGCCACCGGCGGAGACACCGGCTCGATCGAGATCGCTGAGATCTACGCTCCGTTCAGCCACCAGCAGTTGATCCTCACCGAGGCCATCGGCCTGCCGGAGTCGACGAAGATCAACCCGTCGGGCGGGGCGTTGGCCGCCAACCCCATGTTCTCGGCCGGCCTGGAGCGGATCGGCTTCGCCGCCCGGCACATCTTCAACGGTTCAGCAGGTCGCGTCCTGGCTCATGCCACCAGCGGCCCTGCGCTGCAACAGAATCTGGTCGCGGTCCTGGAGGGCAAGAACTGATGGCTAAAAAGCTCGCTGCTGTTCTCGGCACCGGACAGACGAAGTACGTCGCCAAACGCAAAGACGTCTCGATGAACGGTCTGGTGCGCGAGGCGATCGACCGTGCACTGGAAGACTCGGGATCGACGTTCGACGACATCGACGCTGTCGTCGTCGGCAAGGCGCCCGACTTCTTCGAGGGCGTGATGATGCCCGAACTGTTCATGGCCGACGCCGTCGGTGCAACCAACAAGCCGCTGATCCGGGTGCACACCGCGGGTTCGGTCGGCGGGTCGACCGCGATCGTCGCCGCCAGCCTGGTGCAGTCGGGCAAGTACAAGCGCGTGCTGACGATGGCGTGGGAGAAGCAGTCTGAGTCGAATGCCATGTGGGCGTTGAGCATTCCGGTCCCGTTCACCAAGCCGGTGGGCGCGGGCGCGGGCGGCTACTTCGCGCCGCACGTGCGCGCCTACATCCGCCGCTCCGGCGCGCCTCTCAACATCGGCGCGATCGTCGCGGTCAAGGACCGGCACAACGGCGCCAAGAACCCGCTGGCGCACCTGCATCAGCCCGACATCACCGTGGAGAAAGTGATGGAGTCCCCGATGCTGTGGGATCCCATCCGCTACGACGAAACCTGCCCGTCCTCGGACGGTGCGGCGGCCATGGTGATCGGCGACGAGGAAGCCGCCGACGCCCGGGTGGCCGACGGACATCCCGTCGCGTGGGTGCACGCCACCGCGCTGCGCACGGAGCCGTTGGCGTACGCCGGACGTGACCAGGTCAATCCGCAGGCCAGCCGTGACGCGGCCGCCGCGCTGTGGAAGGCGGCTGGGATCACCAGCCCGATCGACGAGATCGACGTCGCCGAGGTCTACGTCCCGTTCTCCTGGTACGAGCCGATGTGGCTGGAAAGCCTCGGCTTCGCGGCCGAGGGCGACGGCTGGAAGCTCACCGAGGCCGGCGAGACGGCGATCGGTGGACGGATTCCGTTCAACCCCTCCGGCGGTGTGCTGAGCTCCAATCCTATTGGGGCATCGGGCATGATCCGGTTCGCCGAGTCGGCGATCCAGGTCATGGGCAAGGCCGGGGCGCATCAGGTCGAAGGCGCCCGCAAGGCCTTGGGCCACGCGTACGGTGGTGGCGCGCAGTACTACTCGATGTGGGTGGTCAGCTCCGATAAGCCGGCCGCCAAGCCATGACCCGCATGCAGTACACGGTCAGCATCGCGTTCAGCCCGCTCGACCAGCTCATCGAGATCGCCAAGGCGGCAGAGGAACTCGGTTTCGACAACATCGCGTTGCCGGATTCGATCTTCTACTTCGAGAAGCAGTCCGTCGACTACCCCTACACGGCCGACGGCAAGCGGATGTTCGACGAGAACTCACCCTGGGTCGATCCCTTGATCCTGGCCGGTGCACTGGGTGCGGTGACCTCGAAGCTGCGCTTCTACACCAACGTGATGAAGCTCGGCTCGCGCAACCCGCTGCTGCTGGCCCGCCAGGTCGGTTCGGTGGCGAACCTGACCAACAACCGGTTCGGCTTCGGTGTCGGGATCGGCTGGGCGCCGGAGGAATTCGAGTGGTGCGGGGTGCCCTTCGCCAAACGCGGCAAGCGCGTGGACGAGATGATCGACATCATCAAGCTGGTCCTTGCCGGCGGGATGGTCGAACACCACGGCGAGTTCTACGACTTCGACCGATTGCAGATGAGCCCCGCACCGTCGAAGCCCGTTCCGTTCTACGTCGGCGGCCACACCGACGTGGCACTCAAGCGTGCGGTCCGGATCGGCGACGGCTGGACCAGCGCGATGATGACCTGCGACGAGCTGGCCGAAACGATCTCCACCCTGAAGAAGCTGCTTGCCGAGGCCGGCCGCGCCGACGACCCATTCGAGTACCAAGCCGTCTGCATCGACAAGTTCGGTGTCGATGGTCACCGCGACTTGGTCGCGGCGGGAGTCACCGACTACATCGGGATTCCGTGGGTGTTCGAAGGCCTGCCGTTCGATGCCCCGGTGGACAAGAAGATCGACTCGATGAAGCGGTTCGCCGACACCTACATCCACTCCGGTTGGCAGGAGCAGTGAGTTCACCGGCCCACGAGGCGGGGCGGCGATCCCGCGAGGCGGCGATGGCTCGCGACAAAGAGGCATGGCTGGCGGTGTTCGCCGATGACGCGATCGTCGAAGACCCCATCGGCCCATCGCATTTCGACCCCGAGGGCAAGGGCCACCGCGGCAAGGATGCGATCGCGAAGTTCTACGACATGGCGATAGCCCCGAGCACGCTGACGTTCAACTTCGAGAAGACCTACCAGTGCGGTAACGAGGAAGCCAACGTCGGCCACATCGTGATCGAGTCGAGCGGTTACCGGGTGATCGCCGAGGGGGTATTCACTTATCGCGTCAACGACGACGGCAAAATCGTTGCGCTACGGGCTTATTGGGAGCTCGACAAAGCCACGGCGAGCGCGCAGAAGATCTAGGCCGTCACCCGCCTGGCTGATTACGCGTGACGCGTTTCCGACGTCCAGACCCGGCCGTCGTAGTAGCGGACCATGCGGTGATCGTTCTGGTCCGGGTACCAGCCCGGCGTCAAGCCTCCCGAGCCGACCGGCTCCTGCCGAACGGGCTGCTGCTGCACAACCGTCCGCTCGCGATACGGTCGCTCACGCGGCGCCAAGGCGAAGCGAACCGCCCATACGACCACGGCGATGATCACGATGACGAACACGATCCAGATCAGCGAGTTGAGCGACCCGACGACATTGGACATGGTGAACTCCTTCGCTTAGGCAGCGGACGCGGGAGCGTCTTCGTAGACAACGCGCCACTCCGCGGGTGCTGCGGGAGCTAACGAGCAAGCAGCGCAGATGACCGCGTCAATGGTGGGATAACCACACGCTGGGCAAATAGTGAGTGCCATTGTCGTCCCTCCACGCGCCACACTATGAATTCAATTAGCGCGGAGATACCCCACCCCCTGAGGGGCCAAACGCGTCTGTGCCGGTGAAAATAACGACGGAGTCAGATTTCTTCAAAACCCGTCAGATAACGCTGCGCGAGATCTTGGTACGCCTTGGGATTGATGTTCACCCAGACCTCGGCGCCGGTGCCGGCGATCGGCCCCTTCACCTTCGCCGGGGCTCCGGTGACCAGCACCTCGTCCGGTATGTGTGTGCCGCCGACCACCAGCGAATGCGCGGCTACCATGCTGCGCGCGCCGATCACCGCCCCGTCGAGCACGGTGCAGTGGTTGGCGATCAGCGCTTCCGCGCCCACATGCACGCCGTGGATCGTGCACATGTGCGCGATCGTGGCCCCCGGACCGATACGACCGGAATGCCCGGCGGGGCGTGCAGTACCGATCCGTCCTGCACATTGGCGCCCTGTCGGATCACGATCGGCGCGTAGTCGCCGCGCAGTACCGCGTTGAACCAGACCGATGCGCCGGCCTCCACGGTGACGTCCCCGATGAGCACGGCAGTCGGTGCGACGAAGGCAGTCGGATCCACCCGGGGTGATCGGCCCTCGAACGAATACATCGGCATCGTTCAGATATACCGCACTTCAGGTGGGTAATCCGCAGGTAGCTCAGCTCTCATTGCGCGATCAGACGTCAAAACTGTAACGTGTTCTAGTTAGAACCTACGAGTTGGAGGGGCGCGAGGTGACAAGCGGCATTCGCGAGATCGACACCGGAACCCTGCCGGACCGGTACGCCCGGGGCTGGCACTGCCTGGGCCCGGTCACTGACTACACCGACGGCAAGCCCCACCCGATCAATGCGTTCGGCACCAAACTGGTGGTCTTCGCCGATTCCCACGGCGATGTGCACGTTCTTGACGCGTACTGCCGCCACCTGGGCGGGGACCTGTCGCAGGGCACCGTCAAGGACGACGCCCTGGCCTGCCCGTTCCACGACTGGCGCTGGGGCGGCGACGGCCGGTGCAAGCTGGTGCCCTACGCCAAGCGCACCCCACGGCTGGCTCGCACCCGGTCCTGGGAGACCGACGTGCGCAGCGGGCTGCTGTTCGTCTGGCACGACGCCGAGGGCAATCCCCCGCAGCCCGAGGTGCGCATTCCGGAGATCCCGGAGTACACCAGCGGTGAGTGGACCGAGTGGAAGTGGAACTCGATGCTGATCGAGGGCTCCAACTGCCGGGAGATCGTCGACAACGTCACCGACATGGCGCACTTCTTCTACATCCACTTCGGCCTGCCGACGTACTTCAAGAACGTCTTCGAGGGCCACATCGCCTCGCAGTACCTGCACAACGTTGGGCGCCCCGACGTCACGCTGGGCGGCTCGGCCTACACCGAATCGCACCTGGACTCCGAAGCGTCGTACTTCGGGCCGTCCTTCATGATCAACTGGCTGCACAATAACTACGGTGGCTTCAAGGCCGAGTCGATTCTGATCAACTGCCACTACCCGGTGACGCAGGACTCGTTCATGCTGCAGTGGGGTGTGATCGTCGAAAAGCCCAAGGGCATGGACGATTCCATGAGCGACAAGCTCTCGGATGCGATGGTCACCGGCGTCAGTAAGGGCTTCCTGCAGGACGTCGAGATCTGGAAACACAAGACCCGCATCGACAACCCGCTGCTCGTCGAGGAAGACGGTGCCGTCTACCAGATGCGCCGCTGGTATCAGCAGTTCTACGTCGACGTCGCCGACATCACGCCCGACATGGTCGACCGCTTCGAGCTCGAGGTGGACACCGCACCCGCCAACGAGAAGTGGCAGGTCGAGGTCCAAGAGAACCTCAAGAAGCAGGCCGAAGCCGAAGGACAGCCGACCCAGGTGTGACTATGACCCCCGAGGATCCACCGCCTGACGTCGACGATCTGGCGCGGTCAATGCTCGAACTGCTCGGCGTCCACGAGCACGACGAGCAGCACGAGCACAGCGACGATGCGTCCGGATCGTGGTCCAAGGCACCGAATTTCGCCGCAGATCCACAACGGTTGGCCGCCGTTCAGGAGGCGACCCGCCGGGACAAGGAGCGTTACCTGTCGTCCGGCCTGGTGGAAATCGACTGCCGGTTCTGCCACATCGCGGTGAAGGTCAAGAAGCTCGGCGCCGCCCATACCGCCGTGCAGTGGACCAGCGAAGCCCAGCAACGGTGCGCCTACTTCGCCGAGATCCGGGAGGCCGGCGGCAGCAGCGCCCGCACCCGATCCTGCCCCAAGCTGTCCGACAGCATCAGACACGCTGTGGCAGAAGGATGTCTGGAGGAGTACTCCAGCGCACCCGCCCCCGGCGACGGCTAGCTGACGCGATCTAGAGCCCCTTGAAGCGCTCCTTGACCTGCTCCTCGGTCAACCCGTAGTCGGCCAGCGAGTAGGTGTGCTTGGGTGCTCGCGGACCCTGCTTGCTCTCCTCGTCGGTGCGCCGGATCGCCGCCCGCGCATCGTCGGTCATCTCGATTCCGAACGCGTCGTAGATCTTCTCCACGGTACGGATCGGTTCGCGGATGAGCTCGAAGTAATCGAGATCGAAGAACTGCGCCGGATTCTGCTTGGCGCGTTCGGCATTGAACAACTCCAACCCGCGCGACCAGGTCTCCAGCGAGTCGGCGCCGATGACATCGCCGGTGAAGGTGTTCGACCAGCCCTCGGTGGTGTGCTGGGCCAGTGAGCACATCGACGCCATAATGGTCTCGGCCGGCCGGTGGCACTGCACGATCAACGCGTCCGGATAGACGGCGAACACCGCGTCGAGTGCGAACAGGTGGCTGGGATTCTTGAGCACCCAGCGCTTCTCGGCGTCGTTGAGCCCGATCAGCTGTAGATTCTTGCGGTGGCGTGCGTATGACTTCGTCCAGTCCTGCCGAGCGAGCCACTGCGCATATGTCGGCACGTGCGCAAGCGTCTCGTAGGACACCGAGTGCAGTGACTGCCGCAGCAGCTGCCAGCACTCCTCCACTTCGTCGGCGGTCATGTAGTGCAACCCGGTGTAGTCCGGGTTCTCCGCATGGGCTTTCGCGAACTGCGCGTCGATCTGCTGGAAGACCGGATTGTCCTTCCAGGATTCCCGCGGGGGCCGGGGTTGGGGGAACTCCGCGAGCCACAGCTCCAAACCCTGGTGCCGCGGGTCAGCGGTCAGCAGCCGGTGGATCGCGGTGGTGCCGGTGCGGGGCAGGCCGGTGACGAAGATCGGTCGTTCGATCGGGACATCGACGTGCTGCGGATACTGCTTGAAGGCCGCTTCGGAAACCAGCCTGGCCACCAACGCATTTCGCACGAAGAAGCGGTGCATCTTGCTCCCGAGCTCGGTCAGGTCCGCATCGTTGCGGAACGACTCGAGCAGCACGCTCAGCGCTTCTTCATAGTTGTCATCGTCGACGCCGAAGTCATCCATGCCGCAGGCTTTGATGGCCGAGGCCTTCAGGCTCTCGACGGTCAGAAAGTCCGAACTCATCAGTTGTGATACTCCCCGCAGTTCACGTCCAGGGTCTGGCCGGTGATCCCGCTGGAGAGATCGCTGGCCATGAACAGGATGGCCGAGGCCACCTCGTCCTCGGTGGGCAGCCGCTTGAGATCGCTGTTGACCGCGGCGGCCTTGTAGATCTCGTCGACGGTCGTGCCGTATTTGCCGGCCTGGTGCTCGAAGTAGCCCTGCAGGGTACCGCCCCAAATATAGCCCGGCAGAACGGAATTCACGCGAATGCCCTGCGGCCCGAGTTCACTGGCCAACGACTGCGACATCGACAGCAGCGCCGCCTTGGCCAGCTTGTAGGCACCCTGCTTGGGATCGGAATGCCGGAGCACCATCGAGTTGACGTTCACCACCGACCCTTTGGCCTCGACCAATGCCGGGGTGAAGCCCTGGATCAGACGCAGCGCGCCGAGCACCGTGAGCTCCACCGTCTCGCGGATGTGGTCGAAGCTGGTGTTGGCGAAGGGCTTCATCGACGGCACCTTGAACGCATTGTTGATCAACACGTCGACCTTGCCGTACGCGTCCAGGGTCTCCTTGACCAGGTTGTCGACCTGGGCCTCGTCGGTGATGTCGGTGCCCACCGACAGCGCGCGCCGGCCGAGGTCGGTGACCTGCTTGGCCACGTCCTCGAGGCGCTCGACGGTCCGAGCGGCCAACACCAGATCGGCGCCTTCCTCGGCACATCGTCGCGCCAGCGTCGTGCCCAGTGCCGGACCGACGCCACTGATCACGACGACCTTGTTCTCCAGCAGACCGGCCATGTGTTATCCCACCATCCTGTTGCCAATGAGTTTCTGACGCAGAGCGATCCGCTCCCGCCAATCATCTTCGGAGATCTTGTTCTGCTCGTAGTAGGGCAGCTTGGCCGCCACCGCGTCGAGATCGACGATCTCCATGGTGGGGCCGTCGGCCTCGGTCAGTTCGCGCGATACTCGCTGCCAGCGGAACTGCAGATAGCCCTTGGCATGCCCGAGCGTCTCGACCCAGTTCGTCACGCCCGGGTTCTTGTCGGCGACGACGATGCGGATCTTGCCATCGGGATCGGCCTGCGCCTGAGTGCCGTTGAGCGAGGTCTGGTGGTTGATGTAGTCGAGCGAGATGTACCAGAGGCTGCCCAGCTGGAATCCGAGGTACGGGGCGTCAGTGACCGGCAGCGTGATGACGATCGCCTGATCGGACGTGATGTCGTAATGCCCCACCGAGGAGTACTGCGTGGCCAGCCCACCCGGGGTGAGGCGCGGCGCCGTCAGCGTGTTGACGGGCAGGGAGTCGTAGAACCACTTCGGGAACTGCAGCCAGGTCTTCACGCGCTGCACCAGCTGCTTACCCGCTGTCGCCCAACGTCTTTCGATCAATTCCTTGGTCAGCGGCGGCGGCGCGGTGCCGGCGGTGTCGGTGCGTGCGATCGCGAAGCTCCCCCGCTGAGCCGACCAGTCGTTGTACACCTCGCGAATCACCAGCTGCGCGTTGGTGTCCGGGGTGAATCGCCACTCGAATGTGCCGTCGGCCGCGATGTCGAGCCTGCGGTCGTCGAACGCGGTCTCGCTGTCGGGAACCACCTCGTCGGTGTACTCGCCGCCGAGGAGCTGGAAGCTGACGTCGGTGGTGGTCCCCCGCTTACCGGTGACCACATACTCGTGGCCGGCGACCACCCGGGTGCCGAAGTACATCGTGTCGGGGTTGTCCAGGCCCATCTTGGTGAAGGGACCGGTACCCGAATGCAGGAACGGATGGTCGCGGTCGTAGTCGAAGGCCACATGCGTGCAGGCCGCCACGCAGCCCGCCAGATACTGCAGACCCTCCAGCAGATCTGCCTCGCTCTCGATGAACGAGGCCTCTTTGACCAGACGCTCGGATTCGGCAATGGCGTCCAACAAGGGCTGTGTGTACATAACCGCCTCGCGTTTCAAAATTGGACCGCACTGGTACGTTGTTGGGACTGAGACTAGAACGCGTTCTAATCTCCGTCAACCAAGTAGGCGGTCCGTATATGGAACGCAGAGGTAGGATTTTGCAATGTCGGACGGTTCCGTCTCCCGGTCGTCGCCTCCCACGCAACGCGTCGTCGCGATCCTGGATTTCCTGGCCAAGCACCCACAGGACAGGTTCGGCCTGTCCGAGCTGGCCCGCAGATTGGACCTGGCCAAGCCGACCTGCCTGGGCATCGTGACGACGCTGACCCAGTCGGGCTACCTCGTCCGCGACGCGGCCGACAAGACCTACCGGCTGGGGCCCAGCCTGATCACCCTGGGTCATCTGGCCCAGGAGTCCCTGCGGGTCAATCCGGCTGCCCGCGCCGAACTCACCCGGCTGTCGAAGACCTTCGACACCACCGCGGCGCTGGCCGGAGTCGTCGACGACCGGATCACGCTGCTGGAATTGGTTGGTCAACCCGGCTCCGACGTCGGGGTACGGGTGGGGCAGAGCTATCCCTTCGCCCCACCGGTGGGTCTGATGTTCGTGCTGTGGGACGACGAAGCGCTACGCGGCTGGCTGGGCCGCACACCGACAATCCCGCTGCGGACGGCCACTGAGCGGCTCGACCGGGTGATCGCCGAATGCCGGACCGCCGGATATCTCGTCGAGCAACTCACCCCTGGCGGCCGCCGGCTCTACGCGCTCATGGCGGGCATGTCCGCCACGATGCCCGATGAATTGCGGGCGCTGTTGGGCGAATTGATCTCCGACATCGGTGAGCGGGTGTACCTGCGCAGCGAGTCCGAGGGGCCGGGATCACGCCAGCGCCACGACGTCAGCGTCATCTCCGCTCCGGTCTACGACCACCACCACCGGCAGGCGATGGTGGTGTCGCTTCAAATCGGGCGCGCGCTCACCGACTCCGAAATCGTCAAGCACGCAAAGGGTTTGGTAGCCACCGCTGATGCGCTCACCGCGCAGCTCGGCGGCACCAAGCCGCAGTGGTGACTAGAGCTCGCCGATGACGACGAGCGCCTCGGCGGGCTCAACCTGCAGGCCGCAGCGCTCCTGGAAGGCGTTCAGCGGCGCCTTGATGGCCCGGATGTCGTTGGCCTGGTCCGGATGGTCGTTGAAGTAGGTGTTGAACGCGCCGATCGCGCTGAACGCCGACTGCCGGGTGGCATCGATCAGCGCCTGGTTCGCGTCGGGGTGCACGGCGAAGTAGTCGGAGAGGTTCTTGGTCACCGAGCTGATCGTGGCCGACAGGCTCGCGGCCGAGCAATCGGATGTGGCCGCAGGGGCGGGCGCAGGCGTCGGCTCGGGCGTGGGGTCGGCGACGGCGGACGGAATCGACACGACGGCACCTGCAGCGGCTGTGGCCAGCACTGCGAGAACGGCACGACGGACCAACATTGCGTTTCTCCCTTCACGGCGCACAGCGGTACGGCTGCGCAGCCACTGACTGGAACGTCGCGCATGGGGCGTCAGGTGTTACCTCAGTAGTCCTGCTGCGCGAGCTGAAGAAAATGCAGTAGTGCACTACTGCTTTCGTCCCGTCACCTGCAACTGACGATTCCCCCGGGAGAACAACGCCTGGGGGGCAGTCGTATGGGATCACACGGGTACGGACGATATGTCGGCCGGGTAGGCACCCTGGCGGTGGCCCTGGGAATCGGCGTCGGCCTGGGTTACGCCCCACCGACCGCGTGGGCCGACGATTCCGCGTCGAGCTCATCGGCGAAGGCTGACAGCAGTACCGGCCACAGCGCACGCACCGCGCGATCTGGGGATGCCGGGCCTGCCCGCCGCGCGCGAGGGCATGCGGCGGCGGGTGTCGTGCCACCACGGCTCCGCAGCAGCCAAACCAACTCGGCCGCAACCACTCCTCGCGGCTCGGCGTCCACCACGACGCCCACGGCCACGGCAGATCCCGGAACGCCGAGCGCCGCGTCCCTGATCTTCGGGCCTGATCTCAACGACACCGGTCACACCGGCAAGCCCACACCGACGACGCCGACGCCGGGCAATCCCCTGGCGGATCTGCTTCAGCCGCTGAAGGTTTGCGCCTGCAAGCTCGTCATGAAGGTTATCGAGTCCATCGGCAACGTGGTCGGCGGTGAAGGTAGCGGCGGCGGTCCCGCACTGCCGCCCATCAACAATCCGATCTTGGCCGCCGTGGCGGAATTCGCGCGTCGCAGTGTCAACCAGATCCTGGCTCTCCCGCCGGTCGCCCATGCCGTCCAGATCGTCAACGAGCAGATGAAGCTCGCCCTGGACCGGTTCACGTTCGCGGCTCAAGACCTGATCCGGTGCGCCAACCCCGTTCAAACGCAGCCGCTTCCGGCCGACCTGGACCGTACGTCCATCGTCTCCGGACTGGACCAGCCGACCGATTTCCGGTTCCTGCCCGACGGTCACATCCTGATTCTGCAGCGGGACGGGTCGCTGCTGATCGCCCCCAATACCGAAGGCGCCACAGCGGTCAAGATCGCTACGATCCCACCGTCGGACGCGTTCGAACTCGACCCGAACTTCGCGACCAACGGGTACTTCTACACGACCTACAATTCGACTGATTCACACGCCAAGCTGTCGCGGTTCACGATGGTCAACGACACCGTCGACCCGAAATCGGAAGTGGTGCTCATCGATTCGATCCAATCCGGGTCGATGCACCAGGGTAATACCATGCTGTTCGGCCCCGACGGCAAGATCTACTTCGCCATGGGCGACGACAGCCTGAACACCAACGGCCAGAACTTGTCCAACATCTTCGGCAAGATCCTTCGAATCAATCCGGATGGCTCTATCCCGCAGGACAACCCGTTCTACAACACCCCCGGCGCGCGCCAGGAAATCTACGCCCTCGGCATGCGCAACCCCTTCCGGATGACGTTCACTCCCACCGGTCAATTGCTGGTGGGTGACGTCGGTGACGAGTCGTGGGAGGAGATCAACAACGTCGTCGCGGGTGGCAACTACGGCTGGCCGGTGCAGGAAGGTCCCTGCGCCAGTTGTCAATACGATAATCCGGTCTATGCGTACCCGCACACCCCACCGCCGGGACGCGCCGGGTCGATCACCTCGGTGATGGTCTACACCGGCACCGCGTTGCCGGCCGAGTATCAGGGCAAGGTCTTCGTGGCCGACTACACCCTGCACTGGCTCAAGGTGCTGACCTTCGACTCCACCTACACCAACGTCGTCAACGAGCAGCTACTCGACACCGACGCCGGCACGACAGTGCAGATGCAGCAGGGTCCGGACGGCAATCTGTATCAGCTCAACATCTATCCGGGCGAGCTGTACCGGATCGCGGCCTCCGGTGGAAACCGCGCGCCCACAGCTGTTTTGACGGCGACACCGACCAGTGGCTACTCACCGCTGGCCGTGCAGTTCTCCTCGGCCGGCTCCAGCGACCCCGATCCGGGCACGACGCTGACATACAGCTGGGACTTCGGTGACGGGGGCACCTCGGTCGCCGCGAACCCCGTGCGCACCTACAACACGAACGGCAGCTACACCGTCACCCTCACCGTGAGCGACGGGGAGCGCACCAACACCGCCAGCCAGAAGATCGTCGTCGGCAGCACACCACCGGACGTGAAGATCCTGACGCCGCTCAACGACTCGCACTACAACGCCGGCGACGTCATCAGCTTCAGCGCTACCGCCACCGACGCCGAAGACGGCACCCTGCCCGACAGCGCCTACAACTGGCGCGTGATCTTCCACCACGCCGATCACATCCACCCGTACGTGGACAGCATCGTCGGACCGAGCGGCACCGTATCGCTTGCCACCAACGAGCACAACGTGGCCACCACCTGGTACGAGATCAGCCTCACCGTCACCGACAGCAGCGGACTATCGACGACCAAGTCGGTGAACATCAAGCCGAATCTCGTCACGCTGACCTTCGGCAGCAACGACCCGAATGCGGTCTACACAGTCGACGGCATCCCGCACACCGGCACCTTCAGCCAGCAGGCCGTGGTCGGGGTGGTTCGCCACCTGGACGCCGGATCACCCCAGACCGTCCCCGACGGGCAACTGGTGTTCAACCACTGGTCGGACGGGCTCGCTCAGCAGCACGTGATCTCGACACCGGGTAGCGACACCGCCTACACGGTGTACTTCGACAAGACGCCGAGCAGCCTTTAACTCACCGCCGCGAGCGCGAACGGCAATACCTGCGACACTCCCGCCCGACGCAGACAGCGCGCCGCGGTGGTCAAGGTCCAGCCGGTGTCGGTGAAGTCGTCAACCAGAAGCACCGTTTGCGGAGGTTGCTGCAGGGCAGCGAGATCAGGCTCCTGCCACGCGTCGTGGAGCGCCGCGACCCGGTAGGCCGAGTTCACAGCCGTCACCGGCCTTCGGGTCGGACGGTAGTGGAGCGTTCCCGCGTTCGTCAGCCGACCCACCTGTCCGAGGCGATCGACGACGGACCGGATGAGGATCGGATGCGTCGACGAGTCGAGCCCCATGACCGCGTCCGGCCGCGTTTCCCACCGCCAGTCCACCAGCACGGCGATGGCGGCGCGAACGAACTCGTCGGGTACCGGACCATCCGGCGCATCGAGCAGCCGGCGCAGCAGGGGGCCCCAGCCCAGATCCGTAAGCCGCCCGATCGCGCGGCCTTCGAGTGGCCCGTCGTCGATACGCCCGCTCACGTCGACCCCCAGTTTGGCCATACCGGTCGGCCAGATCCGCCGTGGTGCCAGCTCGACGCCGCACTGCCGTAGCCGGTCGCTGGCCGCGTCAAGCGCCCGCTCGTCGACGTTGGCGGAGAACCGGGATCCGGCACAGTTGTCGCACCGCCCGCAGCGGTCCTGCGCTGCCAGTTCTGGATCGTCGAGTTGCGCACGGAGAAAAGCCATTCGGCAGCTCGCCGAGTTTTGGTAGTCGAGCATGGCTTGCTGTTCGCGGCGCCGCGCGGCGTCCAGAGTGCGATAGCGTTCGTCGTCATAGGTCCACTGCTGGCCGGTACTGATCCAACCGCCCTTCACCCGCTGCACCGCACCGTCAACGTCGAGCACCTTGAGCACCATTTCAAGTCGAGTACGCCCGAGGTCGACGAGCGGTTCCAGCGCGGGCGTCGACAGCGGTCGCTCCGGATCCAAAGCGCCGATCACTTTGCGCACCAATACTTCCGGCGGGAACGCCACCGAGGAGAAGTAACTCCATATCTCGGCGTCCTCCTGCCCCGGGAGCAGGATCACCTCGGCGCGGGCGGTGGCTCGGCCGGCACGTCCGGCCTGCTGGTAGTACGCAATCGGTGACTGCGGCGCCCCGAGGTGAATCACGAAGCCCAGATCGGGTTTGTCGAATCCCATCCCCAGTGCGGAGGTGGCCACCAGGGCCTTGACCCGGTTCTCGAGTAGATCGACCTCCATCTGCTCCCGCTCGGCGGGGTCCGATGCCCCGGTGTAGGCGTCAACCTGATGACCCTGTTCCCTCAGGACCGCCGCCACATCGCGTGCGGCGGCGACGGTCAGGGTGTAGATAATGCCCGAGCCTTCGAGCGAATTGAGCTGTGCCGCAATCCAGGCCACACGTCCGGCAGCCGTGGGTACCTTCACGACCGACAGGTGAAGGGATTCGCGGTCCAAGCCGCCCCGCAGCACCACCGTGTCGCCCCCACCGACGCCGAGTTGAGCCGCCACGTCGGCGACCACCCGGTCGTTGGCGGTCGCCGTCGTGGCCAGCACCGGTATGCCTGAACCCAATTCGGCAATCAACGTTCGGATGCGGCGGTAGTCCGGCCGAAAGTCGTGTCCCCAGTCGGAGACGCAGTGCGCTTCGTCCACCACCACCAGACCGGCGTCGGCCGCCAACGACGGCAGCACCTGGACGCGAAAATCGGGATTGTTCAACCGCTCCGGGCTCACCAGTAGCACATCGAGGTCGCCGGCGGCGACCTGGCGATGAATGTCCTCCCACTCGGTGACGTTGCCGGAGTTGATGGTTGCCGCACGCACGCCCGCGCGTTGGGCGGCGCCGACCTGGTTGCGCATCAGCGCCAGCAGCGGTGAGACGATCACCGTCGGCCCACGGCCCTGCTCCCGCAGCAGCTTGGCGGCGAGGAAGTAGACGGCAGACTTACCCCAGCCGGTGCGTTGCACGACCAGGGCCCGCCGCCGGTGGATCACCAACGCTTCGATGGCCGTCCACTGGTCATCGCGCAGCACCGCGTGCGGGCCGGCGAGCTGCTCGAGGATTTTTTGTGCGTCAGCTCGGGTCGCGGTCATGCACCCATCGTGCCCGGAGACGACGACAAGCTACGACGAGGCCGCGGCCGCCTGTTCCCGCTGGATCTCCAGTGCGATGTCGATCAGCTGGTCCTCCTGGCCGCCGATCAGCTTGCGCTGCCCGGCCCGGTGCAGCAGCTGATGCGCCGGCACGCCGTAGCGCTCGGACTGGCGGATGGCGTGCTTGAGGAAGCTCGAGTACACCCCGGAGTAGCCCATGATGAGGGCGTTGCGGTCCAGCAGGCACTCGGCCGGCATGGCCGGTGCGACGACTTCCTCGGCGGCGTCGGCGATGTCGAAGAAGTCGATGCCGGTCTTGACGCCGATCTTGTCGAATACGCCGATCAGCGCCTCGACCGGCGCGTTGCCGGCACCGGCGCCGAACCGACGGCATGATCCGTCGATCTGCTTGGCGCCCGCGCGGACCGCCTCGATCGAGTTGGCCACCCCCAGGCCCAGGTTCTCGTGGCCATGGAAGCCCACCTGCGCGTCGTCACCGAGTTCGGCGACCAAAGCGCTGACCCGGTCGGCCACGCCTTCGAGCACCAGTGCACCGGCAGAGTCGACGACGTAGACGCACTGGCAGCCGGCGTCGGCCATGATGCGAGCTTGGGCGGCCAGCTTCTCCGGGCTGATCGTGTGGCTCATCATCAGGAAGCCGACGGTCTCCAGGCCGAGTTCGCGAGCCAGGCCGAAGTGCTGGATCGAGACGTCGGCCTCGGTGCAGTGGGTGGCGATCCGGCAGATCGAGCCGCCGTTGTTCTGGGCTTCCTTGATGTCTTCCTTGGTGCCCACACCGGGCAGCATCAGGAAGGCGATCTTGGATTCCTTGGCCGTCTCGGCGGCCAGCTTGATCAGCTCCTGCTCGGGAGTTTTGGAGAACCCGTAGTTGAAGCTCGAGCCGCCCAGCCCGTCGCCGTGGGTCACCTCGATGACCGGCACACCCGCGGTGTCGAGGGCGGCGACGATGGCGCCGACCTCCTCCTTGGTGAACTGGTGCCGCTTGTGATGCGACCCGTCCCGCAGCGAGGTGTCCGTCATCCGGACGTCCCACATGGGGTTGAAGTAGATGTCGTCGATGCCAGTCATGCTTGCGCTCCTGTTCCTGCGGAGGCACGTTCCTTCGCGATTTCCTCGCCGACCTTGGTGGCCGCGGCGGTCATGATGTCCAGATTGCCCGCGTACGGCGGCAGATAGTCGCCCGCACCCTCGACTTCCACGAACGTGGTGACGAGGTGGTTGCCGCCGTTGTACACCGTCGGCTCGTCGAACTGCGGCTCGTTGAGCAGACGGTAGCCCGGCACGTAGGTCTGCACCTCGGCGACGACGTCCTTGATCGACTGAGTGATCGCGTCGTGGTCGGCGTCCTCGGGGATCGCACAGAAGATGGTGTCGCGCATGATCATTGGCGGATCAGCCGGGTTGAGAATGATGATGGCCTTGCCGCGCTTCGCGCCGCCGATGACCTCGACGCCCGCGCTGGTCGTCTTGGTGAACTCGTCGATATTGGCCCGGGTGCCCGGACCGGCCGATGCCGACGACACCGACGCCACGATCTCGGCGTAGGGCACATCGACCACGCGGCTCACCGCGTAGACCATCGGGATGGTGGCCTGGCCACCGCAGGTCACCATGTTGACGTTCGGGGCATCGAGGTGTGCACGCAGGTTGGCCGGCGGAATCACGCCCGGGCCGACCGCGGCCGGGGTCAGGTCGATCGCACGGATGCCGGCTTCCTCGTAGCGGGGAGCCGCGGCCCGGTGCACGTAGGCGCTGGTGGCTTCGAAGACCAGGTCCGGCTTCTCCGACTGCGCCAGCAGCCAGTCCACACCCTCATGGCTGGTCTCCAGCCCGAGCTTGCGTGCGCGCGCCAGGCCTTCACTCTCCGGATCGATGCCGATCATCCAGCGCGGCTCGAGCCACTCCGAACGAAGAAGCTTGTACAGCAGGTCGGTGCTGATGTTGCCCGACCCGACAATGGCGACAGAACTCTTCTGGGGCATGTGAGCCTCCTCTTACTCGAATGACAGCCGGACGGAACCCAGCCCGGCGAAGTCGGCGACGAACTCATCACCCGGACGGGCGTCGATGGCCCTAGTGCACGATCCCGGCAGCACGATGTCGCCCGCCTTCAACCGAACCCCGAAGCTCTCGACCTTGCGGGCCAACCACGCGACCGCGGTGACCGGGTTGCCCAGAACGGCGTCACTGCGGCCCTCGGCCACCACTTCGCCGTTGCGGGTGAGCACCGCATCGATGCCCCTGATATCAACATCTTTCGGCGACACCCGCTCCTTGCCGAGCACGTAGCCCGCCGACGACGCATTGTCGGCGATCGTGTCGCACAACGCGATCTTCCAGTCCTTGATCCGGGTGTCGATCAGCTCGATCGAGGGGGCGAAGGCCGCGGTCGCGGCCAGCACGTCGTCCTCGGTGCAGCCGGCCCCGGGCAGGTCGTCGGCCAGGATGAACCCGACCTCCACCTCGACCCGTGGAAACAGGAACCGGCCGGCGGGAACCGGCTTGTCCTCGAACACCTCCATGTCGGCGAGCAGGTGCCCGTAGTCGGGCTCGTCGACGCCCATCATCTTCTGCATGGCCTCTGACGACAGGCCGACCTTGTGCCCGACCACCCGGGCGCCCTCCGCGACCCGCTGACGGATGTTGATCAGCTGAATCTCGTAGGCGTCGACCACGTCGATATCGGGGTGATTGGACGTCAGCGGCGTCATCGGAACGCGCGTGCGCTCCGCCTCGGCAAGGTCGGCGGCAAGCTCTTCGCGCGTCGAAACGCTCAGCATTCCCGGGAGTCCCATCGTCGGTGTGACCGGGGCGAACGGCGCCCGGTGCGGGCAATTCTAGTGCGGTCCGGGGGCCCGTGGGGTAAGCGTTCCGCTGATCGGAAAGGCGGGGTCAGTAGCGCCCGGACGGGGCAATTCTATAACGTGTTCTAGTATGACAGCTCAGGAGTTCGACGTCGTCGTCGTCGGAAGCGGTGCTGCCGGCATGGTTGCCGCACTTACCGCCGCTCACCAGGGACTATCGACAGTCGTCGTCGAGAAGGCCGCGCACTTCGGCGGCTCGACCGCCCGGTCGGGTGGCGGTGTATGGATCCCAAACAACGAGATCCTCAAGCGTGACGGGGTGACCGACACCAAGGAAGCCGCGCGCACCTACCTGCACGCGATCATCGGCGACGTGGTGGAGCCCGAGCGCATCGACACCTACCTCGAGCGCGGGCCGGAAATGCTGTCGTTCGTGCTCAAGCACACGCCGTTGAAGATGTGCTGGGTGCCCGGGTATTCGGACTACTACCCCGAGACTCCCGGTGGACGTCCCGCGGGCCGGTCGATCGAACCGAAACCGTTCAACGCCAAGAAGCTTGGGCCCGACGAGCCTTACCTGGAGCCGCCGTACGGCAAGGTTCCGCTCAATGTCGTTGTGATGCAGCAGGACTACGTGCGTCTGAACCAGCTCAAGCGGCATCCTCGCGGCGTACTGCGCAGCCTGAAGGTCGGCGCGCGCACGATGTGGGCAGGCGCGCGCGGCAAGAACCTGGTGGGCATGGGCCGGGCGTTGATCGCGCCGCTGCGAATCGGCCTGCGCCAGGCCGGAGTTCCGGTTCTGCTCAACACCGCGCTGACCGATCTCTACGTCGAGGACGGCGTCGTGCGCGGTATCTACGTGCGGGATATGACCGGACCGGAATCAGCCGATCCGAAACTGATCCGCGCCCGCCGCGGCGTCATCCTCGGCAGCGGTGGCTTCGAGCGCAATGAGCAGATGCGGGTCAAGTACCAGCGTGCGCCGATCACCGCGGAATGGACCGTGGGGGCCGCCGCCAACACCGGCGACGGCATCGTCGCTGCCGAAAAGCTCGGCGCAGCACTGGAACTGATGGAAGACGCGTGGTGGGGGCCCACGGTTCCGCTGGTGGGCGCACCGTGGTTCGCACTGTCGGAGCGCAACTCCCCCGGGTCGATCATCGTCAACCTGGCCGGCAAGCGCTTCATGAACGAGTCGATGCCCTACGTCGAGGCATGCCATCACATGTACGGCGGACAGTATGGCCAAGGACCCGGCCCCGGTGAGAACGTGCCGGCCTGGCTGGTTTTCGACCAGCAGTACCGCGACCGCTACATCTTCGCGGGACTTCAACCCGGACAGCGGATTCCGAAGAAATGGATGGAATCCGGCGTGATCGTCAAAGCCGACACCCTTCAGGAGCTGGCCGAGGTGACCGGGCTGCCGGCTGACGCCTTCCTGGCGACCGTCGAGCGCTTCAACGGTTTCGCCCGCTCCGGCAAGGACGAGGATTTCCACCGCGGCGAAAGCGCATACGACCGCTATTACGGTGACCCGACCAACAAGCCCAACCCCAACCTCGGCGAGATCAAGAACGGTCCGTTCTACGCCGCGAAGATGGTGCCCGGCGATCTGGGCACCAAGGGCGGGGTACGCACCGACGTGCACGGACGGGCGCTGCGCGACGACGGATCGGTGATCGAGGGCCTGTATGCGGCCGGTAATGTCAGCTCGCCGGTGATGGGCCACACCTATCCCGGCCCGGGCGGCACCATCGGACCCGCGATGGCGTTCGGGTACCTCGCCGCGTTGCATATCGCAGGGAAGGGCTGACATGCCGATCGATCTGTCCGTCGCACTGGGTGCCGAGCTGGAACCCGTCGAGTTCTCTTGGACCAGTAGCGATGTGCAGCTCTATCAGCTCGGCCTCGGTGCCGGCGCGGACCCGATGGATCCCAAGGAGTTGCGCTACCTGGTGGATCGCACCCCGCAGGTGTTGCCCACGTTCGGCAACGTGGCGGCCAGCTTCCACATGACCGAGCCGCCCGAGGTGAAGTTTCCCGGCATCGACATCGAACTGAGCAAGGTGCTGCATGCCAGCGAGGCGGTCACCGTGCCGGCTCCACTGCCGCCGAGCGGCACCGCGCAGTCGGTGCAGCGGTTTACCGAGATCTGGGACAAGGGCAAGGCGGCGGTTATCGTCAGCGAGACGACGGTGACCGATCCCGACGGCAAGCTGCTGTGGACGACCAAGCGGTCGATCTTCGCCCGCGGCGAGGGCGGCTTCGGTGGCGAGCGCGGTCCGTCGACGTCGGTCGCGGCCCCGGATCGTGCGCCGGACTACGAGATCTCGGTTCCGGTTCTTCCTCAGCAGGCACTCCTGTACCGGCTCTGCGGTGACCGCAATCCCCTGCACTCCGACCCCGAATTCGCCGCTGCGGCGGGTTTTCCCAAGCCGATCCTGCACGGGCTGTGCACGTACGGCATGACCTGCAAGGCGCTGGTGGACACGCTTCTGGACGCCGATGTGTCGCAGGTGAAGACCTTTGGCGCGCGGTTCGCCGGGGTCTGCTATCCGGGCGAAACCATCAAGGTCAATGTGTGGAAAGACGACGGCCGCTACGTCGGCGTCGTGACCGCACCGAGCCGTGAAGACGCCGTCGTGCTGAGCGACGTGGAGATCATTCCGGTCTGATCGACCGGTCACGCGACCGGCGGTCTTCGACAATTTCGACCGCGTTTACGCACGCGTCAGTGTAGAAGTTAGGGCAGGCAAACTTCGTTGCCGCCAGGAAAGGACTTCTATGAAGATGACGCGTACCACGACCGTCGGTCTGTTCGCCGCAGCACTGCTGGTCGGCACGGCCGCTGTCGGCTGCGGCAGCGATGACAAAGGATCCGATTCGTCGTCGTCAGCCACGTCGAGTTCGGCGGCCGCATCCACCTCGGCCGCGGCCTCGGAGACCACCAGCGCGTCGGCCACCGCCGCACCTGCGGGCGACTACAGCAAACTGCTGCTGAAGGCTTCTGACATCGACCCGAGCTTCACCGCCAGCCCGCCGGAAACTCCTCCGGCCGGCATCACCGGAATCGGCCAGACCATGGCCAACACCGCGCAGAACCAGACCATCACGTTCCAGATCGCGATCGAGGCGGACCCCGCCGCGGCGGCCAAGCGGCTGGATGAGTCAAAGGCGACGGTCTCCAAGGACGTCGACGGAGCGCCGCAGCCCGCTGACGTCGGCGACGGCGGCTTCATCGCCACCGGCAAGTCGCCAGACGGCTCGAAAGCCATCACCGAGGTGTACTTCACCCAGGGCAGGGCAGTCACGAGCATCGAGTTCTCCAGCGCGCCGAACGATCCGGTGCAGCCGGATACCGCGCTGGCCATCGCCAAGATGCAGGACACTCAGATCAAGAACAACCTGTCCTAAGCCTCGAACGTAACGCCACGGCGCAGAATCGCCTGATTCTCCGCCGTGGCGTTACTGTCGGCGCGCTAAGGCAGCTGCGACTTTGCGTATCACTGTGCCCGGGGTGTCCTCAGCCGTGAATCGCAAGACAATCCAACCAAGTTCGATGAGTTCGTCGTAGCGGCGGATGTCTTTGTCGAACTGTCTCCGGTCAGTGCGGTGGTGTAGACCCTCGTACTCGATCGCGATCTTCAAATCTTCATATCCCATGTCGACCTCTGCGATCAGAACCCCGTACTCATTGCGCACCGGGATCTGAGTCTGTGGACGTGGGAAACCAGCCCGCATGATCACCAGGCGCAACCATGTTTCTTTCGGCGACTCCGCGCCGGGATCGACGAGATCCAGTGCGGCGCGGGCTCCGACGATTCCTCGCCTACCCTGATGGCGTTCCGCCAGTAGCTCGACGTCGGCAACTTTCAGGCGCGTCGCTCGCGCCAACGCGTCCACGGCCGTGATCGCAGTGTCGGTCGGATACCAGCACAGCAGATCCAAGGCTGTCCGCGCGGGCGTGGTCAGAGTTAGTCCGGCCTTCAGACATAGCTCGTCGAACTCGATGAGGCAGGCGCGCGCAATGACGCCCGGCACGAGTCGGCGATTGGCATCGCTGATTTCCGCAGCACGCCGGTTGTCGATCCACTTGGCGCCATGGACAGCTGATGCCGAGAAGCCGACAAGCACGCCTCGTCTTCGCGATCGCAACCAGCAAGCCTTCGCGCGCAGAACCGGACTGAGCTCAGCGTCCACCGGGATGTAGACGTCCTGATGGATCGGGCGGAATCTGGTCCGCAGTTCGTGGCGTGTCAGCCGACCGGCTGCAAGCGCCTCACTGCCGATGAACGGCTCGTCCTCCATGGCGGAAGTGTGCCGTGGAGGACCGACAAGCCCGCGACAGTAACGCCACGGCGGCGCATCGACCGATTTTGCGCCGTGGCGTTACGTTCGGCGCAGAGAGTGCCGCCGAAACCTAGCCGAGGATGATGCCCGACGTCGGTACGCCGGTGCCTGCCGTGACGAGCACGTGCTCGACGTTGTCCACCTGGTTCACCGAAGTGCCGCGCAGCTGACGCACGCCTTCGGCGATGCCGTTCATGCCGTGGATGTAGGCCTCACCGAGCTGACCACCGTGGGTGTTGATCGGCAACCGTCCGCCGATCTCCAACGCACCGTCCTTGACGAAGTCCTTCGCGTCACCTTGGGCGCAGAACCCCAACTCCTCCAACTGAATCAGCGTGAAGGGGGTGAAGTGGTCGTAGAGGATCGCGGTCTGGATGTCGGCCGGGGTCAGACCCGACTGCTCCCACATCTGCCTGCCCACGAGACCCATTTCCGGCAGGCCGAGTTCGGGCCGGTAGTAGCTGGTCATCGAGTACTGGTTGGGGCTCGAGCCCTGCGCCGCCGCCTCGATGATGGCCGGTCGGTGCTTGAGGTCCTTGGCCCGCTCGGCCGAGACGATCACCAGCGCCACACCACCATCGGTCTCCTGGCAGCAGTCCAGCAGCCGCAGCGGCTCGGCGATCCACCGGGAGTTCTGGTGGTCCTCGATGGTGATCGGCTTCTCGTAGAAGTACGCCTTCGGGTTGTTCGCGGCGTGCCTGCGGTCCGCCACCGACACCGCACCGAAATCGCGGCTCGTCGCACCGGACAGGTGCATGTAGCGCTGCGCGATCATCGCCACCTGGGCCGCCGGCGTCGACAACCCGTGCGGGTAGGAGAACGAGTTGTCCACCCCGGTGGAGTCGGCGTTCTCGACCAGGCGCATCTGCACCTGGCCGAAACGCATGCCGGAGCGTTCGTTGAAAGCCCGGTATGCCACAACGCAATCCGCGACTCCGGTGGCCACCGCGATCGCCGCCTGCTGCACGGTCGCACAGGCCGCGCCACCGCCATGGTGGATCTTGGAGAAGAACTTCAGGTCACCGATACCGGTGGCCCGTGCGATCGCGACCTCGGTGTTGGAGTCCATCGTGAACGTCGTCATACCGTCGACGTCGGCGGGCGTCAGGCCCGCGTCGTCGAGCGCGTCGAGCACCGCCTCCGATGCCAGCCGCAACTCGCTGCGCCCGGAGTTCTTCGAGAAGTCAGTAGCGCCGATACCGACGATCGCGGCCTTGCCGCTCAGCTCGCCCGGCATCACGCGGCACCGATCGTCAGGGTCGCGTTCGCGATGACGTGGTCGCCAAGACTGTTGCTGCCCACGATCTTCAGCGTGATCAAACCGTCCTCCACTGCGGTGACCTCACCGGTGAACGTCACCGTGTCGTAGGCGTACCAGGGCACACCCAGGCGCAGGCCGATCGACTTGATGACCGCGGTCGGGCCGGCCCAGTCGGTGATGAACCGCTGCACCAGACCGGTGTCGGTGAGGATGTTGACGAAGATGTCCTTGGAACCCTTGGCCTGAGCCTTGTCCCGGTCGTGGTGGACATCCTGATAGTCGCGGGTGGCGATCGCCGTCGAGACGATGAAGGTCGGATCGCCGTAGAACTTGAGCTCGGGCAGCTTGGTGCCGACCTCGATGGCAGGCGCGCTCATTCGGCCGGCTCCCATGCGTAGTTGGTCCATGCCGGCCCGACGTCGTTGGCCGGAAAGTCGATATACATTGCGCGGACCGGCATTCCGATCTTCACGGTCGAGGGGTCGACGTTGCGCAGCTCGCCGAGCATCCGCACACCCTCCTCGAGTTCGACGAGGGCGATGACGAACGGCAGGGTGCGACCGGGCACCTTCGGCGCATGGTGTACCACGAAGCTGAAGACGGTGCCGTTGCCGCCGGCGACGACGTAGTCGGTCTCCTGCTCCTTGTCGAGCCACAGCGCAGGCACCGGCGGATGCACCAGCGTGCCGTCCCCGCGTTTCTGGATGCGCAGTTCGTGCGCGTTGACGCCGTCCCAGAAGAACTTGGTGTCCTTCGACGACGCCGGGCGCATGGCGGAGTCGGCATCGAGATCGTCCGGGACCGATGACGGGGTCGCCTCGGCCTTATCGGCCGGAATGAACTTCATGATGCGCCACATCATTTCGGCGACATCCTCGTCACCGACCGACCAGGTGATGGTCTGGGTGATGAAGAACGCCTCGCCCAGCGCGGTCTGCTTGGGGCCGACGACGTCGGTCAGCTCCGCGGCGACGCTCACCTCTTCACCGGGCCGCAGGTAGCGGTGGTAGGTCTGCTCGCAGTTGGTCGCGACCACACCGATATAGCCTGCGTCGTCGAACAATTCGATGATCTTGCCGAGCGGGTCGTCATCGGGGCGAACGCCACCGAGACCCATCATCGTCCATACCTGGATCATCGCCGGCGGTGCGACGAGCCCGGGGTGCCCGGCCTCCTTGGCGGCGGCCTCGTCGACGTAGATCGGGTTCTTGTCGCCGATCGCGTCGAGCCAGTGGTCGATCATCGGCTGGTTCACCGGATGCCGGCCTACCCGCGGCTTGCTCTTGCCTTCGGCCTTGACCCGCTCAGCGGCCGCCTTGATGTCGTCGACTGCGCTCACCGCGGAACCCTCGGCACCTTCAGACCAGCAGCCGCGATCATCTCTCGCATCACCTCGTTCACTCCGCCACCGAACGTGATCACCAGATTGCGCTTGGTCTGGCTGTCCAGCCAGTCCAGCAGCTCCGCAGTATCCGGATCAGCCGGATTGCCGTGCGTACCAACGATTTCCTCGGCCAGCCGGCCCGCATACTGGATGCGCTCGGTACCGAAGACCTTGGTGGCTGCCGCGTCGGCGACGTCGATGTCCTCCCCCGACGCCGCAACCTGCCAGTTGAGCAGCTCGTTGATGCGCCACATGGCCTTGAGCTCGCCCAGCGAACGCTTCACGTCCGGATGATCGAGTGGGGTGTCGCCGTTGCTGCCGGGCTTGGATGCCCACTCATGCACCTTGTCGTAGAGCGCCGCGAACCGTCCGGCCGGTCCGAGCATGACCCGCTCGTTGTTGAGCTGGGTGGTGATCAGCCGCCAGCCGCCGTTCTCCTCGCCGACGAGCATGTCGGCGGGCACCCGCACGTCGTTGTAGTACGTGGCGTTGGTGTGGTGGGCGCCGTCGGACAGGATCACCGGCGTCCAGGAGTAGCCCGGATCCTTGGTGTCGACGATGAGGATCGAAATACCCTTGTGCTTCACGGCTTCCGGATCGGTGCGGCAGGCCAGCCAGACGTAGTCGGCGTCGTGCCCGCCGGTAGTCCACATCTTCTGCCCGTTGACGATGTATTCGTCGCCCTGCTTGACCGCCGACGTCCGCAGCGAGGCCAGGTCGGTACCCGCCTCGGGCTCGCTGTAGCCGATGGCGAAGTGCACTTCACCAGCCAGGATCGCGGGCAGGAACTTCTTCTTCTGCGCCTCGGTTCCGTACTGCTGCAGCGTGGGTCCGACGGTCTGCAGCGTCACCGCGGGCAGCGGCACGTCAGCACGCTGCGCCTCGTTGACGAAGATCGACTGTTCGATCGGGCCGTAGCCCAGACCGCCGTACTCCTTGGGCCAGCCGACACCGAGTTTGTTGTCGGAACCCATTCGCTTGATGATCGCCCGGTAGGCCTCGTTGTGCCGGTCGGACTCCATCGCCTGAGCTTCCTCAGGCGAGATGAGATTCGAAAAGTATTCCCGCAGTTCGGCTTGCAGCTGCTTCTGCTCGGGAGTCAGCTCGATGAACATTTACGCTCCCACCAGTTCGAGGCGGTGTGCCTTGCCACCCAAGAACCGGGTCAGGTCCTTGATCGAGGAGTAGTAGCGGTGCATCGGATAGGTGATGTCCATACCCATCCCACCGTGCAGATGGTGACACAGTTGCATGGCCGGCGGGGCCTGCGATGTCACCCAATAACCAAGGACGTCAAGATCTTCGGTTGCATCCCGCCCTTCGGACAGCAACCAGGCAGCCGACGTGGCCGCCAATGTGATTGTCCGCGAGGCAATGTAGATCTCGGCGAGCTGCGCGGCGACGGTCTGAAAGGTCGACAACGGCTTGCCGAACTGGTGCCGGTTGGCGACGTAGTCCGCGGTGAGCCGCAGCGCTCCGGCCACCAGCCCGGCCGCGTAAGCACCGACCGCCGCCACCACCAGCTGGTTGATCCGTCGCACGGAATCGTTGCCGCCCAACACATCCGCATCGGCGACCGGGGTGTCGGCGAAGGTGACGACATACTCGTCGGAGTGATTCGACGTGGGCGTCTTGGTCAACGAAACACCATCGGCCTTGGGCGACACCACGACCACGCCGCTGTCGGTGCTGACGACGAGCCACTCGGCCTGCTCCGCATACGGGACGCCGACCTTGGTGCCGTTCAGCTTGCCGCCGGCGAGCCGCGTCGCGGGCCGTTCGGGCAGCGAATGCCCCGGCTCGTTCAGGGCCGCGGTCAGCACCGCACCCTTGGCCACACCGGCCAGGTAGCGATCCTGCTGCTCATCGGAAGCCAAGTCCAGCAGCGGAAGCAGACCCAGACCCAGCGTCGCGAACGCGGGACTGACATTGCCGAATCTGCCGATCTGGGTGAGCGCCGCGGTGATCTCGGCCAGCCCGAGACCGTCACCACCGAGCCGCTCCGGGACGCCGAACGCCACGATGCCGCCGGAGACCAACGCGTCCCAGGTGTTGTCCCGCTCGAGTGCGGACGTCACCACATCGGTGACAGCCTGCTGCCCTTCGTCCGGACTGAAGTCCACGAAGAATCCTCCTTGATTCCGACTGCGAAATGCTTAAGCCGAGGCTCCGGTGTAGTCGACCTGCCAGTGCTTGATTGCGTTGAGCCACCCCGAACGTAGCCGCTGAGGCGTGCCGGCCGAGGTGAGATCGGGCATGTGGTCAGCAACCGCGTTGAAGATCAGGTTGATCGTCATCTTGGCCAGGTTGGCACCGACGCAGTAGTGCACCCCGGTGCCGCCGAAGCCCACGTGCGGGTTCGGGTTGCGCAGGATGTTGAACGTGTAGGGATCCTCGAAGACGTCCTCGTCGAAGTTCGCCGAGCGGTAGAACATCACCACTCGCTGGTCCTTCTTGATCTGCACGCCACCGAGCTCGACGTCCTCGCCCGCGGTGCGCTGGAACGCGGTGACCGGGGTGGCCCACCGGACGATCTCGTCGGCCGCGGTCTCCGGGCGCTCCTTCTTGTACAGCTCCCACTGGTCGGGGTTGTTGGCGAAGGCGATCATGCCGTGGGTGATCGAGTTGCGGGTGGTCTCATTGCCTGCCACCGCCAGCATCATCACGAAGAAGCCGAACTCGTCGTCGGAGAGCTTCTCGCCGTCGATGTCGGCGTTGATCAGCGCGGTGACGATGTCGTTGCCGGGGTTCTTACCCTTCACCTCGGCCATGTGCATGGCGTAGGCGAGCACCTCCATCGACGACTGCTTGGGGTCGACGTCGAACTCCTCGTCACTGTTGCCGGTCATCTCGTTCGACCAGCGGAACAGCTTGTCGCGATCCTCTTGGGGCACACCCAGCAAATCGGCGATCGCCTGCAACGGCAGTTCGCACGCCACCTGCTCGACGAAGTCACCGCTGCCGTGGGCGGCGGCCTCCTTGGCGATGATCTGGGCGCGCCGATTGAGTTCGTCGCGCAACGCACCGATGGCCCGCGGGGTGAACCCCTTGGAGATGATCCGGCGCAACCGGTCGTGGTATTCGCCGTCCATGTTGAGCATGACGACCTTCTGCAGGTCGATGTCCTCGCGCGCCATCTCGTCCGGGAACTGCGGGATCGCGGTGTTGGGCGAGCTGAGGAAGACGTCGTTGCGGCGTGAGACCTCTTTGACGTCCTTGTGCTTGGTGACGACCCAGTAGCCGCCGTCGTTGAAACCGCCCTTGCCGATAGCCTGTTCACACCACCAAATCGGCGCGACCTTGCGCAGCTCGGCGAGCTCCTCGACCGGCAGCCGCTCGACACAGAGGTCGGGATCCAGGAAGTCGAAGCCGGACGGGATGTTGGGGGTTGGCATGCTCATGCGCTCCTCAATATGACGTGTTCTAGTGCCAGTAAAACATGCCTTCACCGCAGACAAAAGGCGCAAAAGCATCCTCGCTTGTCAGAGTAATGAAACGTGTTCTAGCCTGACCCCATGGGTAATCCTGTCATCGTCGAAGCCACCCGCAGCCCCATCGGAAAGCGCGGCGGCTGGCTGTCCGGTCTGCATGCGACCGAATTGTTGGGGGCCGTCCAGAAGGCCGTGATCGAGAAGGCCGGTATCGACGCCAACGAGGTCGAGCAGGCCATCGGCGGTTGCGTCACCCAGTACGGCGAGCAGTCCAACAACATCACCCGCGTCGCGTGGCTGACCGCGGGCCTGCCGGAGCAGATCGGCGCGACCACCGTCGACTGCCAGTGCGGCAGCGCCCAGCAGGCCAACCATCTGATCGCCGGCCTGATCGCCACCGGTGCCATCGACGTCGGCATTGCCTGCGGTATCGAGGCGATGAGCCGCGTCGGCCTCGGCGCCAACGCCGGCCCGGACCGCTCGCTGATCCGCGCGGCGTCGTGGGACATCGACATGCCCGACCAGTTCACCGCCGCCGAGCGAATCGCCAAGCGCCGCGGTATCACCCGCGAGGACCTCGACCATCTGGGCTTCCTGTCCCAGCAACGAGCCAAGCGGGCCTGGGACGAGCACCGCTTCGACCGCGAGATCTCCCCGATCGAGGCGCCGGTGCTCGACGAGAACAAGCGGCCCACCGAAGAGCGGCACATGGTCACCCGCGACCAGGGCCTGCGCGACACCACGATGGAGGCCCTGGCCGGCCTCAAGCCGGTGATGGAAGGTGCCATGCACACTGCGGGCACCTCGTCGCAGATTTCCGACGGCGCCGCGGCGGTGCTGTGGATGGACGAAGACAAGGCGCGCGCGCTGGGTCTCAAGCCGCGGGCGCGGATCATCAGCCAGGCTCTCGTCGGCGCCGAGCCGTACTACCACCTCGACGGCCCGGTGCAGTCCACTGCGCGGGTGCTGGAGAAGGCCGGTATGAAGCTGGGTGACATCGACCTGGTGGAGATCAACGAGGCGTTCGCGTCGGTCGTGTTGAGCTGGGCGCAGGTCCACGAGGCCGATATGGACAAGGTGAACGTCAACGGCGGTGCGATCGCGCTGGGCCACCCCGTCGGCAGCACCGGCAGCCGGTTGATCACCACCGCGCTGCACGAGCTGGAGCGCACCGATCAGAGCACGGCCCTGATCACGATGTGTGCCGGCGGCGCGCTGTCGACCGGCACCATCATCGAGCGGATCTAGTGGCCGCTCCGGTATCCGACGAGGAACGGATCGCGGCGGCGCGGGCGTATATCGAGGCCCTCGCCAGTCACAAGGCTGACGACGTGCCGTTCGCGCCGGGCTGCACCCGCATCGAGTTCGGAGTCAAGACCGGATTCTCCGGAGATCAACTGCGCCGCAGCCTCAATCGCGGCCCGCAGTACCTCGTCATCAAGTCGGTCAGCGAGCCGGAGTTCACCGTCAACGGCGATGAGGTGCACGCGCGATTCGAACTCCTCACCAAACCGACGCTCGCCGGACGACGAGTCGCCGCACGTATCGACGAGACGTTCCTGATCCCCGCCGCTGATGGCAAGATCCATCACATTCGGGCGATCGTCCGCCCGTTCATCACGAGCTAGCGAGGAGTTCTTCTTGCCCAAGCCCCGCCCCAAGGGCCTCGACACACCGACGACGAAGTTCATCATCAAGTGGATGTCCAAAGGGCAGACCGCGCTGTACAAGGCCAGCAAGGGAAAGATCGGCGGCAGTTTCCTCGAAGGCGCGCCGGTGGCGCTGCTGACGACGATCGGGCGCAAGAGCGGTGAGCCACGGGTGGCCCCGCTGCTGTTCCTCCGCGAGGGCAATCGCATCGTGCTGGTGGCGTCCCAGGGCGGCAGCGACAAGCACCCGCTGTGGTACCTCAACCTCAAGGCGAATCCGAAGGTGAAGGTCCAGATCAAGGACGAGGTCCTCGAACTGACCGCACGCGATGCCACCGAGGCCGAACGTGCCGAGTACTGGCCGAAGATGACCGCCTTCTACAGCGGCTTCGAGGACTACAAGTCCTGGACCGACCGGGTCATCCCCATCGTGATTTGCGATCCGTAAAGCTGGGCAATTTATTGGCGTGAGCCAAGAGTCCCACCCCATCCGCAATTCGAGCCTGCTGGCGAAAGCCATGAAGTACTTCGCCCGCGCCCACATCGCGGTGTATCGCCGCACCAACGGGAAGGTGGGCTCGAAGCTGCTGTGGTTTCCCGCGGCGCTGCTGACGACCACGGGCCGCAAGTCGGGTCAGCCCCGCACCACTGCCACGCTCTATCTGCAGGACGGCGAACGCGTCGTACTGCCCGCGTCCTACGGAGGCCGCGACTCCAATCCCGCGTGGTATCTGAACTTAAAGGATGACCCGAAGGTGCGGGTTCAGGTGCGCGATAAGGTCCGGGACATGACCGCGCGGGACGCCACCGACGACGAGCGCCGGGTCTACTGGCGTCAGCTGACGCGAATCTACCCGCCGTACAAGGGATATCAGGACGCTGCGGATCGGCGTATCCCGCTGGTGGTGTGCGAACCGCTGTAGGGGCCACCTCGCCGAGCGTCACCCCAGCGTCACGCTCGGCGTCGAACGTCACGCTGGAGTGACGTTCGCGGCTGAGAAGTTAGGCCCCGAAGACCGGCAGCGGCGTGCGCGACTTCGCGATCAGGTCGCTGACCACCGGCCCGAGTTCGGCGGGATCCCAGCGGGCACCCTTGTCGACGGTTCCGCCGCGGTTCCAGCCCTCGGCCACCCGGATGATGCCACCCTCGACCTCGAACACCCGACCGGTGACCTCCTTGGACTCCACGCTGCCGAGCCAGACCACCAACGGCGAGACGTTCTCCGGGGCCATCGCGTCGAAATCGTTGTCCTGCGTGGCCATCATGTCGGCGAACACCGTCTCGGTCATCCGGGTGCGGGCCGACGGCGCGATCGCATTGACGGTGACGCCGAAGCGGCCCATCTCGGCGGCGGCCACCAGCGTCAGCGCGGCGATACCCGCCTTCGCGGCACTGTAGGTGGCCTGTCCGACGCTGCCTTGCAGGCCGGCGCCCGAGCTGGTGTTGATGATGCGGGCGTCAACGGCATTGCCGGCCTTGGACTGTGCGCGCCAGTAGGCACCGGCGTGCTTCATGGTGGCGAAGTGTCCCTTGAGGTGCACAGCGGTGACGGCGTCGAACTCCTCCTCGGTGGCGTTGACGAACATCCGATCCCGCACGATGCCGGCGTTGTTCACCAGCACGTCGAGTCCGCCGAAGTTGTCGACCGCCGTCTGGATCAGCGCCTCGGCCTGCGCCCAGTCGGCGACGTTGGAGCCGTTGGCGACGGCTTCTCCACCGGCAGCGACGATTTCGTCGACGACGCCCTGCGCGGCGCTGCCGCCACCGGCCGGTGAGCCGTCGAGGCCCACGCCGATGTCGTTGACCACGACCCGCGCACCTTCAGCGGCGAACGCCAGCGCGTGCGCGCGTCCGATGCCGCCGCCAGCACCGGTGACGATGACCACCCGTCCGTCGAGCAACCCCATTGTTGTGTCTCCTTATTTGATGTCGGCAGTGGTGATCGACAGGTAGTGCGGCGGTTCCCCGCCGCCGTGTACCTCCAATGACGCACCACTGATATAGGACGCCGCCGGTGAGGCGAGAAATGCTGTGGCCCAACCGATATCCTCGGGTTTGGCCAACCTGCCCAACGGCACGTTTCTGGAGATCGCCGCGATCGAATCGGCGTCGCCGTAGAAGAGTTCGGATTGCTCGGTTTCCACCATCCCGACGACGACGGAGTTGACGCGAACCTTCGGGGCCCACTCGACCGCGAGGGTGGTCGTCATGCTCTCCATGCCGGCCTTGGCCGCCCCGTAGGCGACGGTGCCGGGGGTTGGCCGCCTGCCACTCACGCTGGTGATGTTGATGATCGACCCGCCGGAGTCCTGGTTCCGCATCACCGCGTTCGCATGCTGCGAAACCGAGAGCGCACCAAGCAGATTGAGCTCGACAATCTTGGTGCTGAACTTCGCCGACGCCTCGGCCGCGAGCACATAGGGTGAGCCGCCCGCGTTGTTGACGACGACATCGAGGCGGCCGTGGTCGGCGACGATCCCGTCGATAAGTGCCTCGACGGCCTCGTCGTCGCGGATGTCGCAGGCGCGGAATTCGTACGGCGATCCCTCGACGGGACGGCGCGCGCAGGTGATGACGGTGGCGCCCTGGCCGGCGAAAACGGAGCTGATCCCGGCGCCGACGCCACGCACGCCCCCGGTCACGAGGACTATTCGGCCGCTCAATTGCAGGTTGATACCGCTGTCAGCCGCTTCGGTCACTGTGCTAGCGTACCAAGCAAGTGCTTGCTTAGGTATTCACCCCGTCAGGAAGTGGCCCAGGTATCCCGATGACCATCACCACCAGCACCGTCGAACCGGGCATCGTCGCCGTCACGGTGAACTATCCGCCCGTCAACGCGATCCCCTCCCGCGGTTGGTTCGAGCTTGCCGACGCGATCACCGCCGCGGGCCGTGACATGTCCACCCACGTGGTGATCCTGCGTGCCGAGGGCCGCGGGTTCAACGCCGGCGTCGACATCAAGGAGATGCAGAACACCGAGGGCTTCACCGCGCTGATCGACGCCAACCGCGGTTGCTTCGCCGCGTTCAAGGCCGTCTATGAATGCGAGGTGCCGGTGGTCGCGGCGGTCAACGGCTTCTGCGTTGGCGGCGGTATCGGCCTGGTCGGCAACGCCGACGTGATCGTCGCCTCCGACGATGCGAAGTTCGGGCTGCCCGAGGTGGAGCGCGGAGCGCTTGGCGCCGCCACGCACCTGTCCCGGCTGGTGCCCCAGCACCTGATGCGCCGGTTGTTCTTCACCGCCGCAACCGTGAGTGCCGACACGCTGCACCACTTCGGGTCTGTGCACGAGGTGGTGCCGCGCACCGATCTCGACGAGGCCGCGCTGCGCGTCGCCCGCGACATCGCGTCCAAGGACACCCGGGTGATCCGCGCCGCCAAGGAGGCGCTGAATTTCATCGACGTCCAACCGGTCAACGCGAGGTACCGGATGGAGCAGGGCTTCACGTTCGAGCTCAACCTGGCCGGCGTGTCCGATGAGCACCGCGATGCGTTCGCGGGTACGGATAAGGGGTCGTCGAAATGAGCGATAAGAGAACCACTCTCGATGAGGCCGTCGCCGTCGTCGAAAGCGGTATGACGATCGGCATCGGCGGCTGGGGTTCACGGCGCAAGCCGATGGCGTTCATCCGGGCGCTGCTGCGCACCGAGGTCACCGATCTGACCGTGGTCACCTACGGCGGTCCCGACCTCGGTCTGCTGTGCTCGGCGGGCAAGGTCAAGCGCGTCTACTACGGCTTCGTGTCGTTGGACTCCCCACCGTTCTACGACCCGTGGTTCGCCAAGGCTCGCACGACGGGTGCGATCGAGTCGCGCGAGATGGACGAGGGCATGCTGCGCTGCGGTCTGCAGGCCGCCGCACAGCGGTTGCCGTTTCTGCCGATTCGCGCGGGGCTGGGCAGCGACGTCCGGGCGTTCTGGGGCGACGAGCTCAAGACTGTGAAGTCCCCCTATCCGACCGGCGACGGTTACGAGGAACTCGTCGCGATGCCGGCGCTCAATCTCGACGTCGCGCTGGTGCACCTGAACCTCGGTGACGCACAAGGCAATGCAGCCTACACCGGCATCGACCCCTACTTCGACGACCTGTTCCTGATGTCGGCGCAGAAGCGGCTGATGTCGGTCGAGAAGGTGGTATCGACCGAAGAGCTCGTGAAATCGGTTCCCCCGCAGGCTCTGCTGGTCAACCGGATGATGGTCGACAAGGTCGTCGAGGCACCGAACGGTGCCCACTTCACCACGGCCGAGCCCGACTACCGTCGCGACGAGAAGTTCCAGCGGCACTACGCCGAGGCCGCCGGGTCCGACGAGACCTGGACCGAGTTCGTCAAGACCTACCTGTCCGGCAGCGAGGCGGATTACCAAGCCGCGGTGCGCAAGTTCAAGGAAGACTTGGAGGCCTCGAAGTGATCTCCGCAACCCGCGCCGAGGTGTGCGCCGTCGCCTGCGCCGAATTGTTCCGCGACGCAGGCGAAATCATGGTCAGCCCGATGGCCAACATGGTGTCCATCGGCGCCCGGTTGGCCCGCCTCACCTTCTCCCCCGACATCCTGCTGACCGACGGGGAGGCCCGCATCCTCGCCGACACCCCAGCCATGGGCGCCACCGGCGCAATCGAAGGCTGGATGCCGTTCGGCCGCGTCTTCGAGACGCTCGCCTGGGGCCGTCGCCATGTGGTCATGGGCGCCAACCAGATCGACCGCTACGGCAACCAGAACCTGTCGGCCTTCGGCCCGCTGCAGCATCCGAACCGCCAGATGTTCGGCGTGCGCGGCGCACCGGGCAACACCATCAACCACGCCACGAGTTACTGGGTCGGCAACCACTCCAAGCGGGTCTTCGGTGATTCCGTCGACATCGTCTCCGGAATCGGTTGGGACAAGGTTGATCCGGACAACCCGGCGTACCGCTTCGTCAACGTCTACCGGGTGGTGACCAACCTCGGCGTGTTCGACTTCAACGGACCCGATCACCAGATGCGGGCGGTGTCGCTGCATCCCGGTGTGTCCGCTGAAGATGTCGCCGAGAACACCTCCTTCGAGGTGCACGGCCTCGGCGAGGCCGAGACCAGCCGCCTGCCCTCCGGTGAGGAGCAGAAGTTGCTGCAAGAGGTTATCGATCCGAAGTCGTTGCGGGACAGAGAAGTCAAATAATGGCGGCTCACCTGAAGACCCCGCTCACCGAGCTTATCGGCATCGAGCATCCCGTCGTGCAGACCGGCATGGGCTGGGTCGCCGGTGCACGACTGGTGTCGGCCACGTCCAACGCCGGCGGGCTGGGCATCCTGGCCTCGGCGACGATGACAATCGACGAACTGGCGACCGCCATCCGTAAGGTGAAGGCCACGACGGACAAGCCGTTCGGGGTGAACATCCGCGCCGACGGCGCCGATGCCCCCGATCGGGTCGACCTGATGATCCGTGAGGGCGTCAAGGTGGCGTCGTTCGCGCTGGCACCCAAACAGGAGCTGATCGCGAAGCTCAAAGAGGCCGGCTCCGTGGTGATTCCGTCGGTAGGTGCGGCCAAGCACGCTCGCAAGGTGGCGAGTTGGGGCGCCGACGCCGTGATCGTGCAGGGCGGCGAGGGTGGCGGACACACCGGCCCGGTCGCCACCACGCTGCTGCTGCCGTCGGTGCTCGATGCGGTAGACATCCCGGTGATCGCCGCCGGTGGCTTCTTCGACGGCCGCGGCTTGGCTGCGGCACTGTCCTATGGCGCGGCAGGCGTGGCGATGGGAACCCGGTTCCTGCTGACGTCGGACTCGACCGTGCCCGAGGAGATCAAGCAGCGCTACCTCAACGCCGCCCTGGACGGCACCGTGGTGTCCACCCGGGTCGACGGCATGCCGCACCGCGTTCTGCGTACCGAGCTGGTCGAAAAGCTCGAAAGCGGCTCCCCGGTCCGCGGCTTTGCCGCCGCGGTGCGTAACGCGGCGAAGTTCAAGAAGATGTCGCAGATGACGTGGGCGGGCATGATCCGCGACGGCCTGGCAATGCGTCACGGCAAGGACCTCACCTGGTCGCAGGTGCTGATGGCGGCCAATACCCCGATGCTGTTGAAGGCCGGACTCGTCGAGGGCAATACCGAGGCGGGCGTGCTGGCCTCCGGGCAGGTCGCGGGGATCATCGAGACCCTGCCGTCCTGCGCGGAGCTGATCGACACGATCGTGGCCGACGCCGTCAAGCACCTTCAGGCCGCCAGCGCATTCATCGAGTAAAGCTATTCACTTCATTTTGCCAGAATGAAGCTATACTCTTTATATGGCTGAAGTGAAGGCTAAAGCTTCATCGCCGCGTGCCGCCCTGATTGGCGATGTCGTCGATTCGCGGCACGCTCCCGACCGCGCTGAGCTGCACCGACGTATCAATCAAATACTGGCGGGCACTCCGCTGGCATTTACGGTCGGCGATGAATTCCAGGGCAGTTTTCCGACGGTCGGAGCCGCGATCGACGCCGCGCTGACGGTGCGCCTGGCATCAGAGCCGGACATCGATATCCGCTTCGGCATCGGGTGGGGCGAGATGACCGTGCTCGATACCGAAACCGGTATTCAGGACGGCCCCAGCTGGTGGTCGGCGCGCGAAGCCATCGAATGGACGGCAGCCGCGCAGCAGCAGCCGGCACTGGCGGCGGTGCGCACCGCCTATCGCCGTCACGGCGACGCCGGACCCGACCCCGACGCCGTGAACGCCGCGCTGTTATGTCGGGACCACCTGCTTGGATCGATAGACGCCCGATCCCTGCGGCTGCTGCGGGGATTACTTGACAACAAGACGAAGAAGGAACTGGCGGCCATGGAAGGCATCAGCGCGTCGGCGGTGTCCCAGCGGACCGCGCGCGACGGACTGGATCTGCTGGTCCTCGCGTCCGAACGGCTGCGAGACGTTCGATGAGCGGGGTCGCGGTGTTCCTGATCGCCGTCGGGTGCGCCGACATCGTGCGTAGGCTGACGCACCGCCAATGGCCGGCCGCCGTCGCCGGCCCGGTGGTCGCGGTGATCGCCGCCGCGCTGTGCGGCCTCCTGCATCTCGGCGACCTGCTTCTGGTCGGCATCGCCGCGGTCGGGGCGGTCGCGTGGGAACTGTCATGCACCCGAGCGGAACGGGCGGGAGGCCGGTGGCAGGTCACGCCCCTGGTGTTGTTCGGCGCCGTGCTGGCAGTGCTGATCGTGCTTTCCGGGCTGGGCTCGCCCGTGGCCGGCCCGGTCAAGGCCTGGGCCGAGTGGGCGCCGGTGAGCCCGGCCGATCCGAACCGAATTGTGTTGACAGCAGGCGTGATTATGCTGCAACTCGTCACCGGCAACCAACTGGTTCGGTTGCTGCTCGGTTCCGTGGGGTCGGTCAAACCGGCCGGTGAACCGCAGCCGTCCGACCGGCTCAAGGGTGGCCGGCTGCTCGGACCGATGGAGCGCCTACTCATCCTCGGGCTCAGCCTGGCTGGGCAGCTGGCCGCCGCAACAGCCGTGGTCGCGGCGAAAAGCGTGATCCGTTTCCCGGAGATCAATGCCCAAAAGGCCCGGGAGAACGGCGGTATCGGCATCGACGACGTCACCGAGTACTTCCTGTTGGGCAGTTTCGCGAGCTGGATCGTCGCGCTCGGCGGGCTCGCGCTGACGGCGGCGGGCTAGCTTTGGAGATTTGCCGTCGCGGGACGGCATCGGCGTCATACGTTTGCACCATGAAGATGAATGCCGCGATCCTGTGGGAGTACGGGCAGGACTGGAGCGTCGAGGAAGTCGAGCTCGATCCGCCGAAGGACGGCGAGGTTCTCGTCTCGTTCGAAGCCACCGGGCTGTGCCATTCCGATCACCACATCCGCGACGGTGACCTGCTCGCTCCCATTCCGCTGATCGGCGGGCACGAGGGCGCGGGCATCGTGCAGGAGGTCGGACCGGGTGTCCGCGACCTGAAGGTCGGCGACCACATCGTCGCCGCGTTCCTGCCCGCCTGCGGGCGCTGCCGCTGGTGCGCGACCGGCAAGTCGAACCTGTGCGATATGGGTGCGGAGATCCTCACCGGGCTACAGCCCGACGGCACGTTCCGCAGGCATGCCCGCGGCCAAGACATCTTCGCCGCAATCGGTTTGGGCACCTTCGCCCCCTACGGCACGGTGCCCGAAGCCTCGCTGGTGAAGATCGACGATGACATCCCGCTGACCCGGGCCTGCCTGCTCGGTTGCGGGGTCACGACGGGTTGGGGCTCGGCGGTCAACACCGCCGACGTGCGCCCCGGTGACACCGTGGTGGTGATCGGCTGCGGCGGTATCGGCAGCGGCGCGATCCAGGGTGCGCGGCTGGCCGGCGCGGAGAAGATCGTCGTGATCGACATCGTGGAAAGCAAGCGGGACAAGGCTTTTCTGTTCGGGGCGACCCATTTCGCGACGTCGATCGCGGAAGGCACCGAGCTGGTGCGGGAGCTCACCAAGGGGGTGATGGCGGACTCGGCGCTGCTGACCGTCGGGCTGGTCAAGGGCGAGATGATCAACGACGCTTTGGAACTTGTCAGCAAAGGCGGCACCGTGGTGCTCACCGCGTTGGCGGCGATGACGGACGTGACGCCGGTACTGCCGATGACGATGTTCACGCTCTTCCAGAAGCGACTACTCGGCAGCCTCTACGGGCAGGCCAACCCACGCGCCGACATCCCGAAGCTGCTCAGCCTCTACCGCGAGGGCAAGCTCTTGCTCGACGAAACGGTGACCCACGAATACAAGCTGGGTGAGATCAACAACGCGTACGACGACATGCTCGCCGGCCGCAACATCCGCGGAGTCGTCCTCCACGACCACTGATGCGGCCGGCAGCGAAAGTCGTTACAGGCGTTCGATGATCGTGACGTTGGCGGTGCCGCCGCCTTCGCACATCGTCTGCAGCCCGTAGCGGCCGCCACGGCGCTCGAGCTCGTTGAGCATGGTGGCGAACAGCTTGGCACCGGTGGCGCCGAGCGGGTGACCCAGCGCGATCGCGCCGCCGTTGGGGTTGACCTTTTCCGGGTCGGCCTTGGTCTCCTTGAGCCAGGCCATCACCACCGGCGCGAACGCTTCGTTGATCTCGACGACGTCGATGTCGTCGATGGTCAGGCCGGCCTTGTCCAGTGCGTACTTCGTCGCCGGGATCGGGCCGGTCAGCATGAACACCGGGTCGGCGCCGCGGGCGCTGATGTGGTGGATGCGGGCTCGCGGGGTCAGCTTGTGGTCCTTGACCGCTTGCTCGCTGGCGAGCAGCACAGCGCTCGCACCGTCGGAGATCTGACTGGCCATTGCGGCGGTCAGCCGGCCGCCCTCGCGCAGCGTCTTCAGGGTGGCCAGCTTCTCCAGGGTCGACTCACGCGGCCCCTCGTCCGTGCGGAAGTCACCGACCGGGATGATCTCGTTCTCGAAGTTCCCGTGACGAATGGCGGCGAACGCCTTGTCGTGACTTCCCTTGGAGAACTCCTCCATCTCCTCACGGGACAGGCCCCACTTCTCGGCGATCATCTCGGCACCGCGGAACTGAGAGACCTCTTGGTCGCCGTAGCGGTGCAGCCAGTTCTCCGACTCATTCGTCGGCGAGGTGAAGCCGAACTGCTCGGCGACGGTCATCGCCGACGAGATCGGGATGCGGCTCATGTTCTGCATGCCGGCCGCCAGGATCAGGTCGGCGGTACCGGACATGATGGCCTGTGCGCCAAAGGAAATCGCCTGCTGGCTCGACCCGCACTGGCGATCGACAGTGACGCCCGGCACCTCTTCGGGGAAGCCGGCGGCCAGCCAGGTGTTGCGGGCGATGTTGCCTGCCTGCGGCCCGATGGTGTCCAGGCAGCCGGCCACCACATCGTCGACGGCGCCCGGGTCGACGTCGACCCGGTCGAAGATGCCGCGGTAAGCCGCCACTCCTAGGTCGATGGGGTGGACGTGGGCCAGCGATCCGTTTCGCTTGCCGACCGCGGTGCGTACGGCGTCGATGACGTATGCCTGTGATGCGGGGGCCATGTCAATCTCCTTACTTTGCGGCGGCTATTCCGCCGAGGACGATGGAAAGGTATTGGCGGCCTACATCTTCGGCCGTCAGCGGGCCACCAGGCTGATACCAGCGTACGGACACCCACGTCGTATCCCGGATGAAGCGGTACACCACGTCAACGTCGATATCGGGCCGGAAGTAGCCCTGCTTGACACCTTCGTTGAGCAGGTCGAGCCACATCTGACGCTGCTCTTTGTTGCGGGTCTCGACGAAGTCGAACTGCGGCAGCGAGGTCAGCCGCTTGGCTTCATCCTGGTAGATCACCACCTGGGCGTGCCGGTCCTCGATGGCCTCGAACGACAACATGAACAGACCCTTGAGCCGCTCCAGGGGATTCGGTTCGGTGGTGATGACCTGCTGGTAGCGATCGAACAGCCAGTCCAGGAAGTCACGCAGGACCTCCTCGACCATCTGCTCCTTGCTTTTGAAGTGGTGGTAGAGGCTGCCGGACAGAATGCCCGCCGAGTCGGCGATGTCGCGCACGGTGGTCGCACGCAGGCCGCGCTCGGCGAACATCGTCGCGGCGAGCACCAAGAGCTCGTCGCGACGACTGACCGGCTGCTCTGTCACGCTCGTTGGCTCGAAACCGAAATGACTTCGCCGGTCAGGTAACTCGAGTAGTCGCTGGCCAGGAAGGCGATGGTGGCGGCCACCTCCCACGGCTCGGCGGCGCGGCCGAAGGCCTCGCCTTCCGAGAGCCGGTCCAGAAGATCGGCCGAACTGGTCTTCTCCAGGAACTTGTGCCGGGCGATGCTCGGCGAGACGGCGTTGATGCGCACCCCGTACTCGACGGCTTCGATTGCGCTGCATCGGGTCAGCGCCATCACGCCGGCCTTGGCGGCGGCATAGTGCGACTGCGAATGTTGTGCCCGCCACCCGAGGACGCTGGCGTTGTTGACGATGACGCCGCCGTGGCCGGCGTCGCGGAAGTACCGCAGCGCCGCGCGGGTCGCCCGCATCGTCGACGTCAACGTCACGTTGAGCACCCGGTCCCACTCGTCATCGGTCATGTCGATGACCGGAGTGGTGCCGCCGAGCCCGGCGTTGTTCACCAGGACGTCGAGGCGGCCGAGCCGCGCGGTGGTGGAGGCGATCAGCGCGTCGACCTGAGCGGTGGACGTGACGTCGCACACCACGGCTTCGACCCTGCCGAGGCCCAATTCGGTCAACTGGTCCCGGGTTTCGTTCAGTCGGCGTTCGTGGTGATCGGAGACGACGACGTCGGCCCCTTCGAGCAGCGCGCGCCGCGCCGTCGACGATCCGATGCCGGTGCCGGCCGCCGCGGTCACGACGACGACCTTGCCGGTCAGCAGGCCGTGGCCCTCGATTTCGGTAGGCACGTCCGACAGTGGCGCCACTAGCCCTTCACCTCTCGAGGAAGGCCGAGCACCCGCTCGGCGATGATGTTGCGTTGGATCTCGTTGGACCCGCCGTAGATTGTGTCAGCCCGCGAGAACAGGAACAGCCGCTGCCACTCGTCGAATTCCCCGTCGGCCAGCAGCAGCCCGGAGCGGCCCTTGATGTCCATGGCCAGCTCGCCGAGATCGCGATGCCAGTTCGCCCACAACAGCTTTGACACTGAATCTTTTCCGGCGGCTTCACCGCCTCCTTCGACGTCCATCGTCGCCAGCGCGTAGGACCGCATGGTCTGCAGTCCGGCCCAGGACCGGGCGAGCCGCTCCCGGATCAGCGGATCATCGATCGCGCCGGTGGTCTTGGCCAGCTCGGCGATACCGGAAAGCTCACGCGCATAACGGATCTGCTGACCCAGCGTGGACACTCCGCGCTCGAAGGTCAGCAATCCCATCGCCACCCGCCAGCCGTCACCCGGTTCGCCGACCACCAGGTCGGCATTGGTGCGCGCGTCGGTGAAGAACACCTCGTTGAATTCCGAGTCACCGGTCAGCTGGATGATCGGGCGGATCTCCACCCCGGGCTGGTCCAGCGGCACCAGCAGGAACGACAGGCCGGCATGCCGCTTGGAGCCCTTCTCGGTGCGGGCCACGACGAAGCACCACTGCGCCCAGTGGGCCAGCGACGTCCAGACCTTCTGACCGTTGATCACCCACTCATCCCCGTCGAGGACGGCAGCGGTCGAGACGTTGGCCAGGTCGCTGCCCGCACCCGGCTCCGAGTAGCCCTGCGACCACAGCTCGGTGACGTCGAGGATCTTCGGCAGGAACCGCTGCTGTTGTTCGGGGGTGCCGAACGCGATCAGCGTCGGCCCGAGCAGTTCTTCACCGAAGTGGTTGACCTTGTCGGGTGCGTCGGCCTTCGCGTACTCCTCGTAGAAGGCCACCCGATGGGCCACCGACAAGCCGCGGCCGCCGTGCTCGACCGGCCAGCCCAGGCAGGTCAGGCCCGCGGCGGCAAGATGCCGATTCCAGGCCAGCCGCTCCTCGAAGGCCTCATGCTCGCGACCCGGGCCGCCGAGACCCTTGAGCGCGGCGTATTCACCGACGAGATTGTCGGCCAGCCACTCACGGACCTCCGCCCGGAACTCCTCGACCGTGATCACCCTTGTAGGCTAACCTACCAAGCACTTGCTTTGTTAGCCCGGGACCCGATGCACCGGGTATCAAGCCTTGAGGAGTCTCGATGACGAGCCGACCGCGCACCACACCTGGGGTGTTGGACCGGATGGCCGTTGAATTCGCCGACCACGACGCCCTGATCACCGATGATCGCAGCTTCACGTTCGCCGACCTGCGCGACGAGGTACGCCGGGCGGCCGCCGCCATCATCGGGCTCGGTGTGCAACCCGGCGACAAGGTCGCCATCTGGTCGCCGAACACCTGGCACTGGGTGATCGCCTGCCTGGCCATCCAGTACGCCGGCGCGGTGATGGTGCCGTTGAACACTCGCTACACCGCCTCCGAAGCCGCCGACATTCTGGCCCGCACCGAAGCGCCCGTGCTGTTCGGCATGGGCCGCTTCCTGGGCGCCGACCGGGTGAGCGAGCTGGACCGGGCCGCGCTGCCCGCGCTGCGGCACATCGTCCGCATTCCGATCGACGAGGCCGACGGAACCTGGGACGAGTTCCTGGCCGGTCCGCAGGCAGAGGTGTCGGAGGTGGACGCCCGCGCCGCGGCGGTGCGCCCCGACGACCCGTCCGATGTCCTGTTCACTTCGGGCACCACCGGCCGCAGCAAAGGTGTGCTCTGCGCGCACCGGCAGTCGCTGGCCGCCCCGGCGGCGTGGGCGGAGTGCGGCCAACTCACCAGCGCCGACCGCTATCTGTGCATCAACCCGTTCTTCCACAACTTCGGGTACAAGGCCGGCATCCTGGCCTGCCTGCAGACCGGTGCCACACTGATCCCTCAGCTGACCTTCGACCCCGAGCAGGCCATGCGGGTGATCGCCGAGAAGCGCATCACCGTGGTACCCGGACCGCCGACGATCTTCCAGACGCTGTTGGATCACCCGGCCCGCAAGCAGTACGACCTGAGCTCGCTGCGGTTCGCGGTGACCGGTGCGGCGACCGTGCCCGTCGTGCTGATCGAACGCATGCAGGCCGAGCTCGACTTCGACATCGTGCTCACCGCATACGGACTCACCGAGGCCAATGGGTTCGGCACCATGTGCCGGGCCGACGATGACGCCGTCACCGTGGCCACCACCTGCGGTCGTCCGATCGCCGACTTCGAGTTGCGCATCGACTCCCCGGACGACACCGGTGCCGGTGAGGTGCTTCTGCGCGGGCCGAACGTGATGCTGGGTTATCTCGACGATCCGGCGGCGACGGCAGCGGCGATCGACAGCGACGGCTGGCTGCACACCGGTGATGTCGGCACCGTCGACGAGGCGGGGAATCTGCGAATCACCGACCGGCTCAAGGACATGTACATCTGCGGCGGCTTCAACGTCTATCCCGCCGAGATCGAGCAGGTGCTGGCCCGACTCGAGGGGGTGGCCGACGCCGCCGTCATCGGTGTGCCCGACGAACGTCTCGGCGAGGTCGGACGCGCGTTCATCGTGCGCCGTCCCGACAGCGATCTCGACGAGCAGGCCGTGATCGACTACACCAAGAAACACCTGGCCAATTTCAAGACCCCGCGCTCGGTGGTCTTCGTGGAAGCACTGCCACGAAACCCCGGCGGCAAAGTGGTCAAACCCACACTGCGAGAGATGGTTTGATGGATCTCAGCTACGACGACGCCACCGAAGAGTTCCGCAACGAGGTGCGGAGCTTCCTGGCGGCCCACAAAGACTCGTTCCCGACGAAGTCCTACGACAACGCCGAAGGGTTCGAACAGCACCGGCGCTGGGACCGCATCTTGTTCGATGCGGGCCTGTCGGTGGTGACCTGGCCGGAGAAGTACGGCGGCCGGGACGCCACCCTGCTGCAGTGGGTGGCCTACGAGGAGGAGTACTTCCGCGCCGGCGCGCCCGGGCGGGCCAGCGCCAACGGCACGTCGATGCTCGCGCCCACCCTGTTCGCGCACGGCACCGAAGAACAGCTCGACCGGGTCTTGCCCAAAATGGCCAGCGGCGAGGAGATTTGGGCCCAGGCCTGGTCGGAGCCGGAGTCCGGTAGCGACCTGGCGTCGCTGCGCTCGACGGCCACTCAGACCGACGGCGGGTGGTTGCTCAACGGCCAGAAGATCTGGAGCAGCCGGGCGCCGTTCGGCGACCGTGCATTCGGTCTATTCCGCTCCGACCCCAGCGCCGAACGTCATCGCGGTTTGACCTACTTCATGTTCGACCTCAAGGCCGACGGGGTGACCGTCCGGCCCATCGCCCAGCTCGGCGGCGACACCGGCTTCGGAGAAGTGTTCCTGGACAACGTCTTCGTGCCCGACGCCGATGTGATCGGCGCTGTCCATGACGGCTGGCGCGCGGCGATGAGTACGTCGAGCAACGAGCGCGGCATGTCGCTGCGCAGCCCGGCGCGTTTCCTGGCACCAGCCGAACGGCTGGTGTCGGAGTGGCACAGCCGTGGCGCCGACCCGGCGTTCGCCGACCGGGTCGCCGATGCGTGGATCAAGGCGCAGGCGTATCGACTGCACACCTTCGGCACCGTCACCCGCATCGCCGCCGGCGGTGAACTCGGGGCCGAGTCGTCGGTTACCAAGGTGTTCTGGTCGGATCTCGACGTCGCGCTGCACCAGACGGCACTGGAGCTCCGTGGGGCCGACGCCGAACTGACCGACACCTGGACCGAGGGTCTGCTGTTCGCACTCGGCGGCCCGATCTACGCCGGTACCAACGAGATTCAGCGCAACATCATCGCCGAGCGGCTGCTCGGGCTGCCCCGAGAAAGCTCAGCGAGCGCAGGAGCGAAGAAATGAAATTCGCACTCGACGAACAGCAGCGGGACTTCGCCGCCAGTATCGACGCCGCTTTGGGGGCCGCCGACGTACCCGGCGCGGTGCGGGCGTGGTCCGACGGTGACACCGCGCCCGCCCGCAAGATCTGGTCGGCGTTGACCGACCTGGGCGTCACCGCCCTGGCGGTGGCGGAGAAGTATGACGGCATCGAGGCCCACCCCGTCGATCTGGTGGTCGCTCTGGAGCGCCTCGGCCGCTGGAATGTTCCCGGGCCGGTCGCGGAATCCATTGCGGTGGCGCCCGTTCTGCTGGCCGGCGATGACCGTTCGGCCGCTCTGGCCGCCGGCGAGTTGATCGCGACGGTCGCACTGCCGCCCTCGGTACCGCGTGCGGTCAATGCCGACTTCGCCGGGCTGACGCTGGTAGCGCAGGACGGCTCCGTCAGCGACGCCACCGTCGGTGACGGACACTCCTCCGTCGACCCCAGCCGCACGCTGTTCGACGTCACCGCCGGAGACCCTCGGGACGCCGATGTGGCCCGGGCGTACGAGTTCGGCGCGTTGGCGACCGCGGCTCAGCTGGTCGGCGCCGCCCAGGCGATGCTGGACATGTCGGTCGAATACGCCAAGCAGCGCAGCCAATTCGGCCGGATCATCGGCAGCTACCAGGCGATCAAGCACAAGCTCGCCGACGTTCACATCGCGGTGGAGCTGGCCCGTCCGCTGGTTTACGGCGCGGCGCTGTCGCTGGCCGACGGATCCCCCGACACCGCGCGAGACGTCAGCGCCGCCAAGGCCGCCGCCTCAGACGCGGCGCTGCTGTCGGCGCGGTCGTCGCTGCAGACCCACGGCGCTATCGGCTTCACGTCCGAACACGACCTGTCGCTGTGGCTGTTGCGGGTCCAGGCGCTGCATTCGGCATGGGGCGATCCCACCAGCCATCGCCGTCGAGTGCTGGAGGCACTGGCATGACATCCACCGAAGAACGGCAGATGCTCCGCGACACCGTCGCGGCACTGGTAGAGAAGCACGCCTCACCGGCTGCGGTGCGCGAGGCGATGGAATCCGATCGGGGCTACGACGAGTCGCTGTGGTCGAAGCTGTGTGAGCAGGTCGGTGTCGCCGCCCTGGTGGTCCCCGAGGAACTCGGTGGCGCCGGTGGTGAATTGGCCGACGCCGCAGCAGTTCTCGAGGAGCTGGGCCGTGGCCTGGTTCCCACGCCGCTGCTCGGTACGACACTGGCCGAGCTGGCCCTGCTGGCCGCCGACGAGCCCGACAGCGACGCGCTCGAGCAGCTGGCCGCCGGGGAGTCGATCGGCGCCGTGGTGTTCGACCCGGGCTACGTGGTCAACGGTGACGTCGCCGACGTGGTGGTGGGCATCGAGGATGAGTCACTGGTTCGCTGGAACGACGTCACCGCCGAAGCGGTGACCACGATGGATCCCACCCGCAGACTGGCCCGGCTCACTGCCGGATCCACCGTGGCGATCGGCACCGACCCCGGCCTGGCCGACACCGCGGCGATCCTGTTGGCGGCCGAGCAGATCGGTGCGGCCTCGCGCTGCCTGGAGCTCACCGTCGATTACACCAAGGAGCGGGTGCAATTCGGCCGCGCGATCGGCAGCTTCCAGGCGCTCAAGCACCGGATGGCTGATCTGTACGTCGCGGTGCAGTCCGCTCGTGCGGTGGTCAACGACGCCATCGCAGCGCCGTCGCCGACATCGGCGGCGCTGGCCCGGCTGGCCGCGACCGAGGCATTCACCAAGGTGGCGGGCGAAGCGATCCAAATGCACGGCGGTATCGCGATCACCTGGGAGCACGACATCCAGCTGTACTTCAAGCGGGCGCACGGCAGTGCCCAGCTGCTCGGCTCGGTCGGCGACCAACTGCGTCGGCTCGAATCCGAAGTGCTTTAGCCTGAGTCAGGTGAACAACCGCGTTGCCCTGCGAGCCGGAATCCCGCCGTTCTATGTGATGGACGTGTGGCTGGCCGCCGCGGAGCGGCAGCGCACCCACGGTGATCTGGTGAACCTGTCGGCCGGACAGCCCAGCGTCGGCGCGCCCGAACCGGTGCGCGCGGCCGCCGCGGCTGCGCTGGAGGCGAACCAGCTGGGCTATACCGTCGCGCTGGGCATCCCGGAATTGCGGCAGGCGATCGCGGGTTCCTACGCCGACCGCTACGGCCTGGACGTCAGCGCCGACGACGTGGTGGTGACGACCGGATCGTCGGGCGGTTTCCTGCTGGCATTCCTGGCGTGCTTCGACGCCGGCGACCGGGTGGCCATCGCCAGCCCCGGCTATCCCTGCTACCGCAATATCCTGTCCGCGCTCGGCTGTGAAGTCGTCGAGATCCCATGCGGGCCCGAGACCCGATTCCAGCCGACGGTGCAGATGCTGGCCGAACTCGACCCGCCGGTGCAGGGCGTGATCGTCGCAAGCCCGGCCAACCCCACCGGCACGGTGATCCCGCCCGAGGAGCTCGCGGCGATCGCGACGTGGTGCGATGCGACCGGGGCCCGGCTGATCAGCGATGAGGTGTACCACGGGCTCGTCTATCCCGGCGCACCCGAGACCTCGTGCGCATGGCAGACGTCACGCAATGCCGTTGTGGCGAACAGCTTTTCGAAGTACTTCGCGATGACGGGCTGGCGACTGGGCTGGCTGCTGGTACCGGAGGAACTGCGTCGCGCGGTCGACTGCCTCACCGGCAACTTCACGATCTGCCCGCCGGTACTGCCGCAGTACGCTGCGGTGGCGGCGTTCACTCCCGAGTCCATCGCGGAATGCGAAGGCCACCTGCACCACTATGCGGCCAATCGGGAGCGGCTGCTGACCGGGTTGCGGGAGATCGGCCTGACCCGGCTGGCCCCCACCGACGGGGCGTTCTACGTCTACGCCGACGTCTCCGATTTCACGTCGGACTCGTTGGGCTTCTGCGAAAAGCTCTTGGCCGACACCGGATTGGCGATCGCCCCGGGGATCGACTTCGACACCGTGCGCGGCGGGTCGTTCGTGCGGCTGTCGTTCGCCGGGCCGACGAGCGATATCGAGGAGGCGCTACGCCGCCTCGGAGCCTGGCTTCCGACTGTCCGTTGAGGGCGCACTCTCGCCTCAGCGAGCGCTCCAGCCGCCGTCCATCGTGTACGACGCACCGGTCACCATCGCCGCGGCGGGTGATGCCAGCCAGCCGACCAGATCGGCGACCTCCTCGGGTTCGACCAGCCGCTTGATCGCGCTCTCGCTGAGCAGGATCGTCTCCAACACTTCCTGCTCGTCGATGCCGTGCGTGCGGGCCTGATCGGCAATCTGCTTGGTCACCAACGGCGTTCGCACATAGCCCGGGTTCACGCAGTTGCTGGTGACGCCGTGCGGGCCACCTTCCAGCGCGGTCACCTTGGACAGCCCCTCGAGACCGTGCTTAGCCGTGACGTAGGCGACCTTGAACTCCGAGGCTCGCAGCCCGTGGATCGAGGAGATGTTGATGATGCGGCCGAACCCCCGCTCGTACATCGCCGGCAGCACCGCGCGCACGAGCAGAAACGGTGCCTCCACCATCAACGCGAGCAGCGTGCGGAACTTCTCCGGCGGATAGTCAACGATCGCGTCGATCGCCTGCAGGCCGGCATTGTTGACCAGGATGTCGAACGGAAGGTGCAACTCCTCCAGCGACTTGACGTCGAGAAGGTCTACTTCCCAAGCCTTTCCACCGATCTCGCCGGCCAGCGCGGTGGCCCCGGCACCGTCGATGTCGGCGACCGTGACCTTCGCCCCGCGGGCGGCCAGCTCACGTGCGCACGCCGCGCCGATACCGCTGGCCGCACCGGTGACCAGGGCAGAGCGCCCGTCCAGTGCGGTCATGCCGGCGCCGCGGCGGACGTCGACCGGCCATCGCGCTGCGCATCGGCGGTGTCGATGTCGGCGAGATCAATGCCCTTGGTCTCTCGGGCGAACGCCAGCGCGATGAGCGTGATCACCGCCGCGCCGGCCAGGTAGACCGCGATCGGCACCGCCGACTTGTAGACCTCCAGCAGCTTCACCGCGATGATCGGCGCCAGCGACCCGGCGAAGATCGCGGTGACCTGATAGCCCAGGGACACACCGGAATAGCGCATGCGCGTCGGGAACATCTCGGCCATCAGCGCCGGCTGTGGCGCGTACATCAACGCATGGATCACCAGACCGAGAATGATCGAGCTCATGATCAGTAGGTAGTGCCCGCTGTTCATCATCGGGAAGGCGACGAAGCCCCACACGCCGGCACCGAGCGCACCGACCAGGTAGACCGGCTTGCGGCCGAAGCGGTCCGACATCCGTCCCGCGTATGGGATGACCACGAAATGCACCGCGTGCGCGGCCAACAGCCACCACAGGATGTCGCTGGTGTCGGCATGCACCTGCACCTTGAGATAGGTGATCGAGAAGGTGACCACCAGGTAGTACATGATGTTCTCCGCGACGCGTAGCCCCATGGCGGTGAAAACTCCACGCGGATAACGCTTCAGGACCTCGACGACGCCGTACGAGCTGGCCTTGATCTGCTCGGCCTCCTTCTGCGCCTCGACGAAGATGGGGGCGTCGCTGACCTTGGTGCGGATGTAGTAGCCGATCAGCACCACCACCGCGGACAGCCAGAACCCGACGCGCCACCCCCAGGACAGGAACGCGGTTTCGGACAGCGTCGTGGTCACCGACAGCAACACCACGGTGGCGAGGATGTTGCCCACCGGCACGCCGGCCTGCGGCCAACTCGCCCAGAATCCGCGCTCCCGGTCGGGGCTGTGCTCGGCGACCAACAGCACCGCACCGCCCCACTCCCCGCCGACCGCGAAGCCCTGAAGGAATCGCAGGACCACCAGGAGCGCCGGCGCCCAGTAGCCGATCTGCGCGAACGTCGGTAGGCAGCCCATCAGGAATGTCGACGCACCAACGAGCACCAGGCTGAACTGCAGCAGTTTCTTGCGCCCGTACTTGTCGCCGAAATGGCCGAACACGATGCCGCCGAGCGGACGCGCCGCGAAGCCGACCGCATACGTGATGAACGCGGCGAGGATGGCGTCGAGGTCGCTGGTGCCCTTGGCGAAGAAGATCTTGTTGAAGACCAACGTGGCCGCAGTGCCGTAGAGGAAAAACTCGTACCACTCGACGACGGTGCCGGCCATCGAGGCGGCGACCACCTTGCGTAGGTTGCCGGCCACATTGGTCACGCTCATCGGTGTCCCTCCTCGGTAAGCCCTAATGCCCCCATGTGACCGCAGCCACACGTCGCTGAGTATTCGCGCACGTCGACATGGGCGCAATGGCGAAACGCGCAGGAGACATCTGCGAATATGCAGATATGGCCGGGCCACCCGCACACCGACCCAGCGCCGACGACCTGCTGGTGCTTCTGGCCGTCGGCCGGTCCGGGCGGTTTGTCTCCGCCGCCGACGAGCTCGGTCTCAACCACACCACGATCTCGCGCCGCATCGCCGCGCTGGAGCAGACCCTCGGTGGCCGGGTGTTGGCCCGCGCCACCGGTGGGTGGGAGCTGACCGACCTCGGTCGCGCGGCGCTGGCCGCCGCCGAGAGCATCGAATCGGCCGTGCGCTCCCTGGCGCCGAGCAGCGATGGCACCCGTCCTCTCGAAGGTGTGGTGCGGTTGTCGGCGACCGACGGTTTCAGCGCCTATATCGCGGCACCCGCCGCCGCCCACATGCAGCGCAGGCACCCGCGCGTGACGGTCGAGATCGTCACCGCGACCCGGCGGGCGTCCCAGCAGCGCTCCGGGCTGGATATCGAGGTGGTGGTCGGCGAACCTCAGGTACGGCGTGCCACGGCAGTGCATCTGGGCGAGTACCGCCTGGGGCTCTACGGGGCGCGCGGCTACCTGGACCGCCACGGCAGCCCCGCGACAATCGCCGACCTTGCGCACCATCCGCTGGTCTACTTCATCGACTCCATGCTGCAGGTCGACGATCTGGACCTGGCATCGAGCTCGGTGCCGCCCATGCGGGAGTCGGTGACATCCACCAACGTCTTCGTCCACGTCGAGGCGACCCGGGCGGCGGCGGGCCTCGGACTGCTGCCGTGCTTCATGGCCGACCGCCACGACGATCTCGTGCGCGTGCTGCCCGACCGGTTGGCCATGCCGCTGAGTTACTGGCTGGTGGCCCGCATCGAGACGCTGCGTAGGCCCGAGGTGTCGGCGTTCGTCGAGGCCATCAAGTCTCGGATGCACGAGATGCGTGACGCACTCCTCGGCACGGGCGCGCACTGAGCGAAAGTGTTGCGCGCCACCGCCGGAGCTGGTGGGCTCAGACCATGCCCTTCATCGATCACGACCGCGGCCGCGCCTACTACCGGCACTGGGCCGCCGCCGAACCGCGCGCGGCGGTCATCTTCCTGCACGGGTTCGGCGAGCACACCGGCGTCTACCATCGGCTGGGCTTCGCCCTCAACGCCGCAGGCATCGACCTGTGGGCCGTCGACCAGTTCGGCCACGGACTGTCCCCGGGCGACCGCGGCGACTTCGGGTCGATCGAGGACAGTTCAGCGCTGGCCGATTCGCTGACCGACCTGGCCGAGCAGCAGACACCTGGGATCCCGCTGATCGCCCAGGGGCATTCGTTCGGCTCGGTGGTGACACTGTTCCGGCTGCTAAAGACTCCGAAACGCTATGCCGCAGCGGTCATCTCGGGAGCACCCCTGGTTCCGGTACCGGAGTTGCTCGGCGGCGACGCCGTCGAGCTCGACCCGGGCTGGCTGTCGGGCGACCCGTTCTACCTGGACTCGTTGGAGAACGACCCGCTGGCGTTCGTCGACGCCGACGGCGGCACGCTGGCCCGTGAACTCGACCGGGCGTGGGACCACTTCGGTGCCGAGCTGCCGAAACTGGCCGTGCCGACTCTGGCCATTCACGGTGAGCTCGACCCGATCGCGCCCGTGAGTGCGTTGCGCGCCTACGCCGAACAGATCGAACCGCTACGGCTGCAGGAGTTCCCGGGTGCCCATCACGACATCCTGAACGAGACGGTGCACCGCGAAGTGGCCGCGGCGATCGTCGGCTTCATCGACGAACAGCGTTAGAGCCAGGTGTCGGTGGTTGTGGTGGTGAGGAATGCGTCGAGGTCGTCGCGCCACTGCGCCGGGCTGTTTTTGTCCGGCTCGATGCCGGTGTATTCGCCGCGGTAGAACAGCAGCGGGCGCGGCTTCTTCTTCGGCACCTCCGACAGCGAATGGACGGCACCGAACACCACGAAGTGGTCACCGCCGTCGTGCACCGAGTGCACGGTGCAGTCGATATGGGCCAACGTCCCCTCGATCACTGGTGAGCCGAGTTTGCTTGGGCTCCAGTCGATTCCGGCGAACTTGTCCGGTTCCTTCGACCCGAACCGGGCCGACACATGCTTCTGCTTCTCGTGCAGGACGTTGACGCAGAACTTCCCGCTGGCCTCGATGGCCGCCCAGGACCGCGACAGCTTGGTCGGGCAGAACAGCACCAGGGGCGGCTCGAGCGACAACGCCGCGAACGACTGACAGGCGAAGCCGACCGGAGTGTCGTCGTGCACTGTGGTGATGATCGTGATGCCGGTGCAGAACTGCCCCAGCACGTGGCGGAACGTGCGGGGGTCGATCTCCGAGGAGGTCATCGGCTACTTGAATCCGACGGAGAAGTCGTGGCCCCAGAGGCTGACGGCGGTGCTCTCCCGGGCGATCCAGTCCTTATCGTCGACTTCCAGTCCCTCGCAGCCGAATTCGACGTCAAAGCCGCCAGGTGTCTTCATGTAGAAGGACAGCATCTTGTCATTGGTGTGGCGGCCGAGGGTCGCCGACATCTTCACCTTGCGCCGCAACGCACGGTCCAGGCACAGGCCGACGTCGTCGGAGTTCTCCACCTCGACCATCAGGTGCACGATGCCGGTCGGGTTGGGCATCGGCATGAAGGCCAGCGCGTGGTGGCGTGGGTTGCAGCCGTAGAAGCGCAGCCAGATCGGATCACCGTCGGCGGGGCGGCCCGCGATCTCCGGGGGCAGGCTCATCGAGTCCCGCAGACGGAAGCCGAGCACGTCCTGGTAGAACGCCTGCGCGGCGGCGTCGTCGTCACAGGTCAGCACGACGTGGCCCAAACCCTGTTCGGCGGTGACGAACTTGTGGCCGTACGGGCTGACGAAGCGGCGGCCGAGGTACTGCGCGCCGTGGAACGCTTCCAGGACATTGCCTGCCGGATCGGAGAACCGGATCAGGCCTTCGACGCGCCGTTCGGACTTCTCCTCGCGGGTGCCCTCGGTGAAGTCGACGCCCGCCTTACCCAACGTCTCGCGCAGGGTCTGCAGCGCGGCGGCATCGGCGACCTCCCAGCCGGAGACCAGCAACCGGTCCTTCTCGCCGGGCACGATCACCAGCCGGGCGGCGAACTCGTCCATCCGCAGATACAGCGCGTCGGGGATCGCCCCGTCGCCCTCCACCATGCCGAGCACCTTGGTGCCGAAATCCCGCCAGGCCCCCACATCGGTGGCCTCGATTCGCATGTAGCCGAGCGCTTTTAGCGTCATGCCCCACCCTCCGAGAAAAGTCGATCGTCAGCTTGTCGAACCGATTAGACCATCGTGTCGCCGAGCGGCAGCCCGAATTCCTGGTTGCCGAACATCACGTAGGCGCGCTCCGCGTCGTTGGCGGCGTGCACCCGGCCGGCGTGCGCGTCACGCCAGAACCGTTGCAGCGGAGTGTCGGTGCCCAGTGCGGTGGCACCGGCGCTATCGAAGAGCCGGTCGACCGAGGCGATCGCACGCTGGGTGGCGCGCACCTGATCCCGGCGAGCCTTGGCCCGCAACTCCAGCGGAATCTCCTCGCCCGCCAAGAGCAATGCATACTCGGCGGCCAGATTGCCCGACAGCTGGGTCCAGGCCGCGTCGATGTCACTGGACGCCTCGGCGATGCGGACCTTGGCGAACGGGTCGTCCTTGGCCTTCTCCCCGGCGTAGGCGGCGCGCACCCGCTTGCCCTGGTGCTCGACGTGAGCGTCGTAAGCGCCATAGGCCATCCCCACGATCGGGGTGGAGATGGTCGTGGGATGCATGGTGCCCCACGGCATCTTGTACACCGGCGCGGTGTTGGTCTGCAGGCCCGGCGACGTCAGATCGCCCATCGCCTTGAACGACGTGAACCGGTGGCGGGGGACGAAGACGTCCTTCATCACCAGCGTGTTGGAGCCGGTGCCCTTGAGGCCGACCACGTGCCAGTCGTCCTCGATGGTGTAGTCACCGAGCGGGACCAGGAAGCTGCCGAAGTCGACCGGCCTGCCGTCCTTGATGACCGGTCCGCCGACGAAGGTCCACGTGGCGTGGTCACATCCCGACGACCAGTGCCAGGCACCGTTGACGATGTATCCGCCATCGGTGACGACACCGGCACCCATCGGGGCGTACGACGAGGAGATCCGGACCGTCGGATCCGCGCTCCAGACGTCTTCCTGAGCCTGCTGGTCGAAGTGCGCCATATGCCAGTTGTGCACGCCGAGGATGCCGGCCACCCAGCCGGTCGAGCCGCAGGCGCTGGCCAGGCGGCGGACCGCTTCGTAGAAGACCGTCGGGTCGGTCTGCAGGCCGCCCCACTGCTCCGGCTGGAGCAGCTTGAAGAAGCCCACCTCGTCCAGTTCGGCGATGGTGGCGTCGGGGATCCGACGCAGGTCCTCGGTCTGCTGTGCGCGCTCGCGGAGTTTGGGCAGCAGTTCATCGATGCCGGTGAGAACCGCCTTCGCGTCACGCTGTTGAATAGACGTCACTGCATGCCTCCCAGAGTGTGGTACTGGACCCAAGACTAGAACACGTTACGATTTGTGTCGAGCAGGGCGAGCCTGCGGCTGGTAGCGATATATAAACCTATTTCTGTAACCTGTTCTAGTTAGGCGGAGGAAGGCTGAACACCGTGACGCAGGTTCCACCCGACGAGCCACTGGGCAGCCACGTGCTCGAGTTGGAAGTGACCGACGTGGTCGCCGAGACCGACGACTCGCGATCGCTGGTGTTCGGCGTCCCGGCCGGTGCCGACATCCCGGCCGATCGCCTGCGCTACGCGCCCGGCCAATTCCTGACGCTGCGCATCCCGAGCGACCGCACCGGTTCGGTGGCGCGCTGCTACTCGCTGTGCAGCTCGCCGTTCACCGACGACGCGCTGACCGTCACCGTCAAGCGCACCGCCGACGGGTACGCGTCGAACTGGCTGTGCGACCACGCCCATCGCGGGATGAAGATCCACGTGCTCGCCCCGTCGGGCACCTTCGTGCCCAAGACTCTGGACACCGATTTCCTGCTGATCGCGGCGGGCAGCGGGATCACACCGATGCTGGCCATCTGCAAGTCGGCGCTCTCGGAGGGCAGCGGCCAGGTGACGCTGCTGTACGCCAACCGCGACGAGAAGTCGGTGATCTTCGGCAGCACGTTGCGCGATCTGGCCGCCAAATACCCCGACCGCCTGACGGTGGTGCACTGGCTGGAATCGGTGCAGGGGCTGCCCAGCACCGAGGCGCTCGGCAAGCTGATGGCGCCCTACACCGACCGGCAGGCGTTCATCTGCGGGCCGGGACCGTTCATGCAGGCCGCCGAGCAGGCCTTGGAGTCGCTGAACGTGCCGGCCAAGCAGGTGCACATCGAGGTGTTCCGCTCACTGGACACCGATCCCTTCGCCGCGGTGAAGATCACCGACGAGGGTGACGAACCGCCGGCCAGCGCCGTCGTCGAACTCGACGGGCAGACGCACACCGTGTCGTGGCCGCGTAGCGCCAAGCTGCTCGACGTGCTCCTCGACAAGGGGCTCGACGTGCCGTTCTCCTGCCGCGAGGGGCATTGCGGGGCGTGCGCGGTGGTCAAGCGCAGTGGCGACGTCGAGATGGACATCAACGACGTCCTGGAGCCCAGCGACATCGACGAGGGCTTGATCCTGGCGTGCCAGGCGCGGCCGATCTCCGATTCGGTCGAAGTCACCTACGACGAGTAGGGCGGCGTTAGGTTGTCATGAGGTGTCGGGGGACGGCGGGAGATAGGACACCACAGCATGGCGCTTCCTCGGCTGATCGGCGCGGTTGCCGCGGCGGGTTTGGCGATCGGACTCGCACCGCCGGCCGGAGCGGCCGTCGACACCGCTGACACGTCGTTCCCGATCGACGACACCACCCAGCTCGAAATGCACACACGGGTGGACTGTTCCGTTACCGCCAAGACGTGCCAGTTCTACACCGCCACCAATCTGCGCACCCCCGAGGGGGTCACCGGATTTCCGGACGACCTGTGGGCCCGGCAGAGCACCGAAGTCCGATCGCTGGACCGGACCACCTACCTCGATGTGAAAGCCGACGGGGGCCCGTTCACGAAGGTCTTCAAAGAGGGCGGCCCCGACGTGATCACCACGATCTACTTCGGCGGCGGCCCGCCGGACAAGTATGTGACCACCGGAACCATCTGGCCCACAGACTATTCCACGGGTCAGCCGCGGACCGAGGGCACCGTGATCGTCTGCGCGCACGTGCAGGTGGTCTACAGCGGGGTGAACATCACCTCGCCGAGCACCTGCGCGCAGCCCCGGTTCTCCTAGCGCGGGACGCGAAGGCGCGAGTGTGCGTCCTGATACGCCAATCGCGGCGTGTTGCGGATAAAACCGCACACTCGGGCAGCTCCTAGCGCGGCAGTCCGAGCAGCCGCTCCCCGGCCATGGTGAGCAGGATCTGCTCGGTGCCGCCGGCGATCGTCAGGCAGCGGGTGTTGAGGAAGTCGTGCACGAACCCGTCGACGGTCAGGCCGCCCGACTCCGACAGCTCCTGCCGGAACTCGGCAAGCGCCTGACGGTGCCGAACGCCAATCAGCTTGCGGGCGCTGGCTTCTGCACTGGTGTCCTGTCCACCGACCGCCAGCTGCGCGATGCGCTGATCGAGCAGTGACCCGGCCTGCGCGGACAAAATCAGCTTGGCCGTCTGGTCTTGCAGCGCGGTGTCGAGTTCACGTTCGGCCACCGAGCGCAGCATCTCCTCAACCGGATTGCCCAGCGCGGTGCCCTGCGCCATCGCGACCCGCTCGTTGGCCAAAGTGGTTCGCGCCAAACGCCATCCGTCATTCACGGTGCCGACGACCATATCGTCGGGCACGAACACGTCGTCGAAGAAGACCTCGTTGAACAGCTCGTCACCGGTGATCTCCCGCAGCGGGCGCACCACGATGCCCGGCGAGCGCATGTCGATCAGGAAGTAGGTGATGCCCTTGTGCTTCGGCGCCTCCGGGTCCGTCCGGGCCAGGCACACACCCCAGTGCGCCTTCTGCGCGGCCGACGTCCACACCTTCTGGCCGGTGAGCTTCCAACCGCCTTCGGCGCGAACGGCTTTCGTGCGCAGAGCGGCCAGATCGGAGCCGGCGCCGGGCTCGGAGAACAGCTGGCACCAGATGATCTCACCGCGCAGGGTGGCCGGCACGAACTTGTCGATCTGCGCAGGCGTGCCGCCCTCCAGGATTGTCGGCACCGCCCACCAGCCGATCACCAGATCGGGGCGCTGTACGTCAGCCTTGGCCATCTCGGAGTCGATGAGCAGCTGCTCGGCCGGTGACGCCTCGCGGCCGTAGGGCTTGGGCCAGTGCGGTGCCAGCAGGCCGCTGTCGGCCAGTGCGGGCTGCCGCTGGTCGGCAGGCAGCTTCGCGACTTCGGCGACGGCCGCGGCGATCTCGGGCTGCAGGTGCGCGACGGAGTCCAGATCGATGTGCAGCTCGCGGCGCACTCCGTCCAGCGTCAGCGCGGCGACCCGGCGCAGCCATGCCGGGCGTCCGCCCAGAATCTGGCCGATGCTGTAGGCGCGGCGCAGGTACAGGTGCGCATCGTGCTCCCAGGTGATGCCGATGCCGCCCAGCACCTGGATGCAGTCCTTGGCGTTGGCCTTTGCCGACTCGATGCCGATCGCGGCGGCGATGGCGGCGGCGATCGACAGCTGCTGTTCGTCGTCGCCGGATGCGGCGACCGCCGCGTCGGCGGCGGCGACGGCGGCCTGCTGGGAGCGCAGCAGCATTTCCGCGCACATGTGCTTGATGGCCTGGAAGCTGCCGATCGGCTTGCCGAACTGCTCGCGCACCTTCGCATATTCGACGGCGGTGTCCAACGTCCAGCGGGCCACACCCGCGGTCTCGGCGGCCAGCACGGTGGCGGTCAGATCCTCGAACCGGCGCCGCGAGACTGCGAGTGCGGTGGCGGGAACGGAGTGCAGCGTCACCCGGGCCAGCGGGCGAGAGAAGTCGGTGGCGGTCAGCAGGTCGACGGTCACCCCGTCGGCCGCGGCGTCGACGACGACGACGTCGTCACCGACCGGCAGGAGCAGCACGCCGGAGGTGTCGGCGCCGAGGACATACTCCGCGGTGCCGGATACCTGATCACCGTCTTTGCGCAGGTCGCCGCCCAGCGCCAGGCCCGCCGTCGCCTCTCCCGAGGCCAGCGCGTCGAGCACCTCGGGATCGGTGATCACCAGGGTCGCCACCGCGGTCGTCGCGACCGGCCCGGGGATCAGCGCCCGCGCCGCCTCCTCGACCATGGCGCACAAATCCTGGATGGAGCCCCCGGCCCCGCCGGCCTCCTCGGGCACCGCGACACCGAACAGCCCCAGCTCGGCCAGGCCACGGTAGACCGGGCGCCACGCGTCCGGGGTGCCGTGCTCGACATCGCGAACAGCGGCCAGAGCGCCGGAGGAGGCGGCCCAGCTGCGGACCAACTCGCGGGCGGCAAACTGTTCGTCGGTGATGGTCGCTGACACCGTCGGCTCCTCAAGGTCACAAAGAACGGGCGCTGAAAAACTTCTCGGCCCACTAGAACGTGTTCTAATAGTGCCAGCGATCACCAGTCAAGTCGACCGGCATCGCAGCAGGACACGCGGCAGTCCTGGGGGACGCCGAGGTGCGCGACGCAGTGTAGCGATGCGTATCGTTTCTCCCAGAACGGCCATTGGAAGGAGCTAGCCAACCCATGTCATCGCCAGCGCAGAAATCGTCGGCCGGCGGTGCGGGTTCGCAGCCACGTGAGGTGATACCGGTGTCAGTTCTCGCCGAATCGGAACTCGGCTCAGAAGCCCAGCGTGAGCGTCGCAAGCGCATCCTCGACGCAACCATGGCCATCGCCTCCAAGGGAGGCTACGAGGCCGTGCAGATGCGTGCGGTGGCCGACCGTGCCGACGTGGCCGTCGGCACCCTGTACCGCTACTTCCCCTCCAAGGTGCACCTGCTGGTGTCGGCGCTGGCGCGCGAGTTCGAGCGGATCGACGCCAAAACCGACCGAACCGCGGTCGCCGGTGGCTCACCGTTCCAGCGCCTCAACTTCATGGTCAGCAAGCTGAACCGCGCGATGCAGCGCAACCCACTGCTGACCGAGGCGATGACGCGCGCGTACGTGTTCGCCGACGCCTCCGCGGCGGGTGAAGTTGATCACGTCGAAAAGATCATCGACAGCATGTTCGCGCGCGCCATGAGCGACGGCGAACCGACCGAAGACCAGTACCACATCGCCCGGGTGATTTCCGATGTATGGCTGTCGAATCTGTTGGCCTGGCTGACTCGACGGGCGTCGGCGACCGACGTCAGCAAACGCCTCGACCTCGCGGTGCGGCTGCTGATCGGTGACGACGGCGAGTCCTAGGACCACGTGCCCGATCTACCCGAGGACCTTCGCCGCGCGCTGAGCGACGTCGCGCACCTCCCCCGGTTGCTGGTGGCCTGCGACTTCGACGGCACCGTCGCGCCGATCGTGTCCAATCCGGCCGATGCCCGGCCCATCCCGGCCGCCGCAGACGCCTTGGCGGACCTGTCCGCCCTTGAATCCACCAGTGCCGCACTGATTTCCGGGCGGGCGCTGAGTACCCTGCGAGAGCTATCCGGTGCGTCGGCCGACGTTCTTTTGGTGGGTAGCCACGGAGCGGAGTTCGACGCCGACTTCCTCGACGCGATCGACGAAACAGCCAAGCAGCGCCTCGCCGAACTCGAGCAGACGATGACGTCGCTGGCACAGCGCTACCCCGGTGCGACGGTCGAGATCAAACCGGTCAGCGTGGCGTTCCACGTTCGCAACGCGGCTCCGGAACAGGCTCAACAGGCGCTTGATGAGGCCCTGAATACCGTGCGGGACTCCGATATTCACGTCACCGAAGGCAAAGCGGTGCGCGAGTTCGCCGTCATCGACACCGACAAGGGCACCGCACTCGACCAGCTGCGTGAACAGCTCGAGGCCAGCGCGGTGGTGTTCTTCGGCGACGACGTCACCGACGAGAAGGGGTTCGCTCGACTGGCCGAGAGCGACATCGGTGTGAAGGTGGGACCGGGCGAAACCAAGGCGCGCTACCGGGTCGACTCCCCCGACGACGTCGCGACCGCGCTGGCATACCTGCTGCAGGCGCGCCAGGACTAAGCCGGCGGCCCGGCCGTCCGCCCTCGCACCAGCTCCGTCGGCAGCACGTCGATCACCGGCAAGCCGTCACGCGGTGGATTGTGCAGCAGACTTCCCGCACGTTTGCCTTTCTTCAGACTGGGCTGGGACACGGTCGTAAGACCCCGGCTCAGCGCCTCCGGGATCCCGTCGAACCCGGTGATCGTCATCTGGCCCGGCACGTAGATCCCTTTGGCACGTAGATAATCCATCGCCGAGATGGCGAGCACGTCGGCGGTGCACATCAACGCGGTGATGCGCGGGTTGGCCTGTAGCGCCACCTCCGCGGCCGCCGCGCCAGACGCCGGAAGGTGCTCGTAACTCTCGACGATAGTGAGCGACCCCGGGTCCACGCCCGCGGCGGACATCGCATCGCGCACGCCGCCGATTCGCTCGGTCTGGACGTGAAAGTGCGATGCCTCCAACCGTTCTGCGCGCACCACGCCCGCCGTCTGACCACCCATGTGCCGCTCGGTGCCCAATCGCATTGTCAACAAACCGATTTCGTGGTGGCCGAGACCGACGACATATTCGGCCAGTTCGCGCATCGCAGCGCGGTCGTCGATGCAGACCCGTGAGGCGCCAGGGACATCCTTCGGCTGATCCACGACGACGACCGGTACATGTCGCTGCAATGCGGTCTGCAGATAGGGATCGTCATCGGCAGCGGCGTAGACGACGAAACCGTCGACACCTGCCGCCAGAACCGAATTCATCCCGTCCGACACGCTGCGGTCCGGACCGACGGCGACCAGGAGCAGGCCCTGTCCGACTTCTTCACATGATTCGGCAAGCCCGGCAACGAAGTTCAGTGCGGCGGGATCGCTGAAGGCATAGGTCAGAGGCTCGGTGATCACCAGGCCGACCGCGCCGGCCTTGCGAGTGCGCAGCGAACGGGCCACCGGGTCCGGCCCGGCGTATCCGAGGCGCTTGGCGGTGGCCAGTACTCGCTCGCGCAGATCGGCCGACAACTGGTCCGGACGGTTGTAAGCGTTGGAGATCGTGGTTCGCGAAACCTTGAGTTCGGCAGCCAACGAAGCCAGGGTCGCCCGCCGCCGCGGCGCCGGACTTCGGGACATGCTCCGTGAGGTTAGCGCATCGACTTGCGCAGGACCGGTACCGATGCCCTAAGGTTATTGGAAACGGTTTTCATTTGTATTTGGTCTACCTCAGTTGGAGAGGAGCGATCGTGCGCACTGCTGCGATCCGCGCGGTCATCGGTCTGTCAACAGTGGCCCTGGTGGGCGGTCTCACCGCATGCGGCGGCGACAAGTCCCCGGGCGGCGCCCAGGCCGCGACACCGACCGTTGTGGCGTCGACCGACGTGTGGGGCAGCGTCGCGCAGGCCGTCGCCGGTGACCATGCCAAGGTCACCTCGATCATCACCAGCGCCTCCGCCGACCCACACTCGTTCGAGGCCAGCCCCGCCAACGCCGCCGACATCGCCGACGCATCGCTGGTCGTCTACAACGGTGGCGGCTACGACCACTGGGTCGACGACGTTCTGGCCAGCCACAAGGGAGTGGCCTCGGTCGACGCCTACTCGCTGCTCCAGGCTCCCCCAGGAGAGCCGCAGCCGGCCAACGAACACGTCTTCTACGACCTGAACACCGCCCGAGCCGTCGCCACGAAGATCGCCGAGAAGCTGGCGCAGGACGACCCGCAGCACGCGGCCGACTACAAGGCCAACGCCGAGACGTTCAACCGGGGCGCCGACGCGATCGCACAGACCGAGAAGGCCAACCGCACCAGCCATCCGGGCGCGGCCGTCGTCGCCACCGAACCCGTCGCCCACTACCTGTTGGTGGCCGCCGGGCTGACCGACAAGACCCCCGCCGGCTTCGCCAACGCAGTCGAACAGGACACCGACCCGGCGCCCGTCGACATCGCGGCCATGCTGGACCTCATCAAGTCCCGTCAGGTCGCGGCGGTGGTGTTCAACGAACAGACCGTGACCGAGGTGACCAAGCAGGTCCAGGCCGCGGCGCAGAGCGCCGGAATCCCGGTCGTCAGCGTCACCGAGACGCTGCCCGCCGGCAAGGACTACCTGAGCTGGCAGCGCGATACCGCCGACCGGTTGACCGCGGCCCTGCAGCAGAACCGATAATCACTGCTTGTGAGTGCCGAGATCGTCTGCTTGTCCGGTGCTCGGCTGGCCTTCGGGGACCGGGTGCTGTGGGATCACCTCGATCTGAAGGTGGCCGCCGGTGAGTTCATCGCCATCCTCGGTCCCAACGGCACCGGGAAGACATCGCTGTTCAAGGTCCTCCTGGGCCAGTTGCCGCTGAGTGCGGGCACGGCCACCATCGAGGGCCAGCCGATCGAGGCGGGCAGCGAGCGGATCGGCTATGTGCCCCAGCACCGGTCGGTCGACCGCGGATTGAGCCTGCGCGGGCGCGACCTGGTCCGTCTCGGCGTGGACGGTCACCGCTGGGGCATCGGCGCGCTGTCGCCCAAGGAGCGGCACCGTCGCGGCGAGATCGTCGAGCGGGCGATGGCACAGGTGCACGCCCTCAAACTGGCGAAGGTCCCGGTCGGGGTGATGTCGGGTGGTGAATTGCAGCGCGTGCGCATCGCCCAGGCGCTGGCCAGCGACCCCGCACTGCTGCTGTGTGACGAACCGCTGCTCAACCTGGACCCGGCCAGCGCCCGGCTGGTGGCCCAGCTGATCGACCGGCGCCGCAAGACCGGCACCGCGGTGATGTTCGTGACCCACGAGATCAACCCCGTCGTGCCCTACGTCGACCGGGTGCTCTACCTGGTCAACGGGCGATTCCGGATCGGCACGGTCGCCGAGGTGATGACCTCGGAGACGCTCTCGGAGCTCTACCAGGCCGACATCCAGGTGGTGCAGGTCGGCGATCGCTATGTCGTGGTCGGTGAACATCTCGACCACTCCGGTCATACCCATGGACACACCCATGAATGATCGCTTCACCCACCTGCTGGATCACCTGTTCGCCTTCAACATCACCGCCGACCTGCTGTCCCGCGGCTTCGTCCAGCAGGCCCTGATCGCGGCGGCGCTGCTGGCGCTGGTGGCCGGGCTGATCGGGCCCTTCATCGTGATGCGTCAGATGTCGTTCGCCGTGCACGGTTCCAGTGAGCTGTCGCTGACCGGCGCGGCGTTCGCGTTGCTGGCCGGTTTCAACGTCGGCCTTGGTGCGTTGGTGGGCAGCGCGCTCGCCGCCGTGCTATTCGGCTTCCTCGGTCAGCGGGCCCGCGAACGCGATTCGGCCATCGGCGTCGTCCTGGCCTTCGGGTTGGGCCTGGCCGTGTTGTTCATCCACCTGTATCCAGGCCGCGCCGGCACCAGCTTTGCGCTGCTGACGGGTCAGATCGTCGGCGTCGGCTACTCGGGTCTGGCGCTTCTGATCGCGGTGACGGTGTTGGTCGTCGGCGTGCTGACATTCAGTTTCCGGCCGCTGCTGTTCGCCACCGCCGACCCGGAAGTGGCTGCCGCACGCGGTGTTCCGGTCCGCGTGCTGGGCATCGTGTTCGCCGCCCTGGTCGGTGTGGTCGCCGCGCAAGGTGTGCAGATCGTCGGCGCGCTGCTGGTGATGTCGTTGCTCATCACCCCGGCGGCGGCCGCGGCCCGGGTGTTCAGCTCACCCGCGGCGGTCATCGCCGCGTCGGTGGTCTTCGCCGAACTGTCGGCGGTGGTCGGCATCGTGCTGTCGCTGGCACCCGGAGTCCCAGTATCGGTGTTCGTCACGACGATCTCGTTCGTCATCTATCTGGTGTGTTGGGCCATCAGCCGGCGTCATCTCGACCCCGCCGCCGCTTAGTAAGCTGAGGTCGTGACCTCCGTCGACCTCAACGCTGACCTCGGCGAGGGCTTCGGCGTATGGGAACTCGGCGACGACGCCGCCATGCTCGACGTGGTCACCAGCGCCAATGTGGCGTGCGGATTCCACGCCGGAAATCCCGTCGGACTGTCGCGCACCAGCCGCGCCGCCGCCGAGCGCGGCGTGCGGATCGGCGCCCAGGTGAGCTACCTCGACCTTGCCGGGTTCGGCCGCCGCTTCATTGACATCGCGCCGGCCGAGTTGACCGCCGAGGTGATCTACCAGATCGGTGCGCTGCAGGCCCTGGCCCGGGCTGCCGGCTCGGATGTCGCCTACGTCAAACCCCATGGTGCGCTGTACAACACGATCGTCACCCACCGCGAGCAGGCCCGTGCGGTGGCCGAGGCGGTGCATGCCGTCGACCCCGGCCTACCGGTGCTCAATCTGGCGGGCTCGGTGTTCTTCGAGGAAGCCGAGCGGCTCGGATTGCGTACTGTCGCCGAGGCATTCGCCGACCGCGCATACCGCCCGGACGGCACCTTGGTGTCTCGCCGTGAAGAGGGCGCAGTGCTGCACGATCCCGAGCAGATCGCCGAGCGCGTGTCCCGCATGGTGCAGTACGGCCAGGTGCTGGCCGTCGACGGGTCGACGATCGACATCCGGGTGGAATCGGTTTGTGTACACGGTGATTCGCCGGGAGCCGTGCAGATTGCCAACGCCGTGCGGGAGCGTCTGCTGCGCGACGGCGTCGATCTGGCGGCGTTCGTCTGATGCGACTCAAACTCGGCCGTCCCGATATCTCCGAGTACCGCAACCGGTTCGACGTACCGGAGGCCGACGGGAACGCGGCGCTGGCACTCACCTGGTTGGGAGTGTCGACACTGCTCGTCGACGACGGCACCTGCGCGCTGCTGACCGACGGCTTCTTCTCCCGACCATCACTGCTGGACGTCGGACTGCGCCGGTTGACACCGTCCGCTTCGCGAATCGACTACTGCCTCAACCGCGCCAAGATCAACCGACTGGCCGCGGTGCTGCCGGTGCACACCCACTACGACCACGCGATGGACTCCGCCCTCGTCGCAGCCCGTACCGGCGCCCGGCTGGTCGGCGGCGAGTCGGCCGCCAATATTGGTCGCGGACACGGTCTTTCCGACGATCAGATTGTCGTCGCAGCCTCGGGGGACGAGTTGAGCCTGGGGCCGTTCACCGTGACCCTCATCGAATCGCACCACTGCCCGCCGGACCGCTTCCCCGGCTCGATCACCGCCCCGGTGGTGCCGCCGGCGAAAGCCTCGGCGTTCCGCTGCGGCGAAGCGTGGTCCACGTTGATCCACCACGCGCCCAGTGATCGGCGGCTGCTGATACAGGGGAGTGCCGGTTTCCTGCCCGGTGCCCTCGATGGTCGGCACGCCGAGATCGCCTACCTCGGTGTCGGTCAGCTCGGCGTTCAGCCGCAGGCCTACATCGAGCAGTACTGGGAGCAGACGGTTCGGGCGGTCGGTGCGCGCCGAGTGGTCCTGATCCACTGGGACGACTTCTTCCGCCCGCTCACCGAGCCGATGATCGCGCTGCCCTACGCAGGCGACGACTTGAACGTCACCATGCGAGTACTGTCGCGGCTGGCCGAAAAGGACGGTGTCGCTTTGCATCTGCCGACAGTGTGGCAGCGCTCGGACCCGTGGGTCTGACCGCGCTGTGCTGATCGTCGCCATCCTGGCCCTGGTGGTCGTCCTCGTCTTTGCCATTGCCAGGCCGGCCGGCTGGTCGGAGGCGGTGATCGCGGTGCCCGCCGCCGCCCTCGTCATCGCGGTCGGTGCGGTGTCCACCCATGACGCGGCCGCGGAGGCCAGCCGGATGCTGCCGGTGGTCGGATTCCTGGCGGCCGTGCTGGTGCTGGCCAAATTGTGTGACGACGAAGGACTGTTCAAGGCAGCGGGCACCTGGATGGCGCGCGGCAGCGGTGGCAGCCCGCGGCGGCTGCTCGGTCAGGTGTTCCTGATCGCGGCCGCCACCACGGCGATCCTGAGTCTGGACGCCACCGTCGTGCTGCTTACCCCGGTGGTTCTTGCCACCGCCCGTACGTTGCGGGTACCGCCCCGCCCACACCTGTATGCCACCGCGCACCTGTCGAATTCGGCGTCGTTGCTGCTGCCGGTGTCCAACCTGACCAACCTGCTGGCATTCAGCGCCGCCGGGCTGTCGTTCACCCGGTTCAGTGCATTGATGGCGGCCCCGTGGCTGGCGGCGGTCGCCGTCGAATACCTGGTGCTGCGGTTGGCATTTCGCCGGGATCTCGAGGATGTCCCGACCGACAGCCCTCCCCCGGCGGCGGACACGCCGGTGTTCGTCCTCGTCGTGCTGGGGTTGACTCTGGTCGGATTCGCGGTGACGTCGTTCGCCGGGCTGTCGCCGGCATGGGCGGCACTGGCCGGCGCCGTGGTTCTGGGTGTGCGGTCACTGGCGCAGCGGCGCAGCACAATTGGCGGGATCGTGCATTCGGCGAACGTGCCGTTTCTGCTGTTCGTGCTGGCGCTCGCGGTGGTGGTCAAGGCGGTGATGGTCAACGGACTCGATACCGCCGCGGCCGACCTACTGCCCTCGGGTAGCGGGTTGGTGGCGCTGCTCGGGATCGCGACGGTGGCCGCACTGCTGTCCAATGTCGTCAACAACCTGCCCGCCGTTCTGGTGCTGCTGCCGTTGGTAGCAGGAAGCGGCCCGGCCGCGGTGCTGGCCGTGCTGATCGGGGTGAACATCGGGCCGAACCTGACCTATGCCGGGTCGCTGGCCAACCTGCTGTGGCGCCGGGTGCTGCACCAGCAGGGCGAGCCGACCAGCGTTCGTGAGTTCACCTGGCTGGGCGTGGCGACTGTGCCGGCCTGCCTGGTGGTGGCGGTGCTGACGTTATGGGCCGGGGTGCACCTGATCGGGGTCTAGTCTCCGAAAATGGATCGCTTCTGGCAGTGGGCCTGGGATCGACATGCGCCGAGATACCTGTGGGTCATCTGGCTGACCGCGTTCGCTTCGGCACTACCGGTCTATCTCGCATGGGCGTGGATCGTGCTCTCCTTTGAGAAGTCCAGTCGCTATGGCGCGGCGTTCATCGTCGCGGCTGCCGTGGTGCTGATGATGGCGGCCGTGGGCACACTTCCCGGCCGGAGGTGGTTTCGCGATCTCGACCGATGGCTGTCGGGCCAGCCGATCGATCGGGCGAGGGTGCTGGAAGATACCTATGTCTGGACCCGCAGGACCGATATTCAATCGCTCGTGTACGTGCCGGTTTCGATGGTCGTCCTGTTGACCGCTGTCGCTGCGGTCACCGGGCAGACGGGCCACGGCTTATCGAGTACGGCATCCTCGGCGTCGCGGCGGGAGTATCCACCGTGCTCATCGGAGTGCATAGTTCCGGGGAAGGTGCGCTGCGGCCGGTCCGGGCGGCGCTGGCCGGGGACGCAGGCATCGGCGACTCGCTGCCGCGATCACGTCCGACTTTCGCCGCGTGGCTGGGCCTTTCGATCGTCGGCTCGATCTTCCTGTTCTCGGTCATGTCTGCGATGGTGGCGATGGTGCTGGACCGGGACGACTCGACGCCGGTGCTCGCCGTAGCGATTGCGACCGCCATGACACTTGCCATCGGTGTGCCGATCACCGTCGTCGCGATGCTCTCCCCAACCTTTCGCCCGATTCGTGACCTCGCCCACGCGACCAACAGGGTGGCCACCGGCGACTACAGCCGGCGGTTGCCGGTGGTTCAAGACGACGATCTCGGTGTGCTGGTCGCGTCGTTCAACCGGATGCAATCGGGTTTGGCTGAGCGGCAACGACTTCAGGCTGCGTTCGGGACCTACGTCGACCCTAGCCTGGCCGCCCGCCTACTCGAACAGGGTGATGATGTCTTCACCGGTGAGCGCCGCGAAGTGACGATGATGTTCATCGACATCCGTGACTTCACCCCGTACTCGGAAGCTCACACCGCCGAAGAGACGGTGGCCCGCCTCAACGCACTGTTCGAGATCGTCGTGCCCGCAGTCGTCGACGCCGGCGGCCACGTCAACAAGTTCCTCGGCGACGGCGCACTCGCCGTCTTCGGCGCGCCGAACGACCTCGCCGATCACGCCGACGCGGCATTGTCTGTCGCGCTGTCTATTCAAGGCGCAGTCACCGAGCGGTTCGGCGGAACGCTACGGATCGGCATCGGGATCAACACCGGCGTCGTGATCGCAGGCACCATCGGCGGAGGGGGGAAGCTCGAGTTCACCTTGATCGGTGACGCGGTGAACGTCGCGGCCCGCGTCGAGCAACTCACCAAGACGACGCTCGATCCGATCCTGCTGACCCAACAGTCCGTGAACGCGCTGACCTCACAACCGCCCGGACTGATCCAGCGGGGATCGCATGCATTGAAAGGAAAATCGACCGCGATTCAGGTCTTCGGGTTCGACCAGCGGATCGGGGTGTAGCTCTCAGCGCCTGCGCTGGCGGGCGATCTCGGCCAGCACCACGCCGGCGGCGACAGATGCGTTCAGCGACTCCGTCGGCCCGGCCATCGGAATCGATACCACCGCATCGCAATTCTGGCGCACCAGCCGTGAGAGCCCCTTGCCCTCCGAGCCGACCACCAGGACCAGCGGCCCTGAGCCGTCGAACTCGTCGAGCGTGGTGTCACCCTCGGCGTCGAGCCCGATCACCTGAACACCGGCGTCCGCCCAATCCTTCAGCGTGCGATTGAGATTCGTCGCACGCGCCACCCGCACGCGGGCGGCTGCACCCGCACTGGTGCGCCACGCGACGGCGGTCACCGACGCCGAGCGCCGCTGCGGGATCAGCACACCGTGGCCGGCGAACGCCGCCACCGACCGTACGATCGCGCCGAGGTTGCGCGGATCGGAGATATTGTCCAGCGCCACCAGCAGAGCGGGTTCGTGGTCGGACGTCGCCGCGGCCAGCAGATCATCGGGGTGCGCGTAGGCATACGGCGGTACCTGCAGGGCGATTCCCTGGTGTAACCCGTTGGCGCTCAAGCGATCCAGATCGTGGCGCGGCACCTCGAGGATCGGGATGCCGCGGTCGGCCGCGATGGTCACCGACTCGGTGAGCCGCTCGTCGGCCTCGGCGCCCAGCGCCACGTACAACGCCGTCGCCGGGGCGTTCGCCCGCAAGCACTCCAGCACCGGGTTACGGCCGAGGACGATCTCGGTCTCATCCGTCGGCTTGGTCGTCCTGCGTTGCGTCTGCTTGGCGGCAGCGGCGGCACGGCGGGCCGCCGGATGTCCCTTCCGCGCCGCAGCCGGCGGGGTGGCACCGCGCCCCTCCAGTCCGCGGCGGCGCTGCCCACCGGAACCGACGGTCGGGCCCTTCTTGGTGCCTTCCTTGCGAATCGCGCCGCGGCGCTTGGAGTTTCCGGCCATTACTTGTCGCCTTCGTCGCGTAGCGCCCACTGCGGTCCGTCGGCGGTATCGGTCACCTCGATGCCGGCTTCCTTCAGCCGGTCGCGGATCTCATCGGCCAGCGCCCAGTCCCGGGTCTGGCGGGCGCCGTCCCGGCGGTTGAGCTCGGCACGCACCAGCACGTCAACGGCAGCCAGGGCCGCGGACGTCTCGTCACGGGTCTCCCACCGCTCGTCGAGCGGGTCGCAACCGAGAATGCCCATCATCGAACGGATTTGGCGCGCCTTTGCCAGCGCGGTCTCGTGGTCACCGGCTTCGAGTGCCCGGTTGCCATCGGCGCGCGCGCTGTGCACCTCGGCCAGCGCTGCGGGCACGGCGAGGTCGTCGTCGAGTGCGGCGGCGAACTTCTCGGTCCAGGTGTCCGGCACCACGGCGCCCACGCGGGTGCGGACCCGGTGCAGGAAATCCTCGATGCCGGTGTAGGCCTTCACCGCATCCTGCAGGGCGTTCTCGGAGAACTCCAGCATCGACCGGTAGTGCGCACTTCCCAGGTAGTAGCGCAGCTCCGCGGGCCGGACCCGTTGCAGCACAGCGGGAATCGCCAGAACATTGCCCAGCGATTTACTCATCTTCTCCCCACCCATGGTGACCCAGCCGTTGTGCAGCCAGTACCGGGCGAAGCCGTCGCCCGCGGCGCGCGCCTGGGCGATCTCGTTCTCATGGTGTGGGAAGACCAAATCCATTCCACCGCAATGAATGTCGAATTCAGCACCGAGGTATTCGTGAGCCATCGCCACGCATTCGGAGTGCCAGCCGGGCCGGCCCGCTCCCCACGGTGTCGGCCATGACGGCTCGCCAGGCTTGGCGCCCTTCCACAGGGTGAAGTCACGCTGATCGCGCTTACCGGTCGCCACACCCTCGCCCTGGTGCACGTCGTCGATCTTGTGCCCGGAGAGCTTGCCGTACTCGGGGAAGCTCTGCACGTCGAAGTAGACGTCGCCGGCGCCGGTGTAGGCGTGGCCCGTGTCGATCAGGCGCTCGATGAGCTCGACGATCTGGGTGATGTGTCCGGTTGCGCGCGGCTCCGCCGACGGCGGCAGCACGCCCAATGCGTCATAGGCCGCCGAGAACGCGCGCTCGTGGGTGGCTGCCCACTCCCACCACGGCCGGCCGGCGTCAGCAGCCTTGGTGAGAATCTTGTCGTCGATGTCGGTGACGTTGCGGATGAACGCGACGTCGAAACCCTTGGCCATCAACCAGCGGCGCAGCACGTCAAAGGCCACGCCACTGCGGACATGTCCGATGTGGGGCAGGCCCTGCACGGTGGCGCCGCACAGATAGATCGACGCGTGCCCGGGCCGGATCGGCGCGAAGTCGCGCACGGCACCGCTGTAGGTGTCGTGGAGTCGCAAGGTGCCGGTCACGACGCGCCAGCTTACCGGCCTGAACGGCTCACTCAGGCATCGAGGCGGACCCGGCCACCACCAGCGCCGTGGCGATGGCCGCCATCCCCTCGCCGCGGCCCGTCAACCCCAGCCCGTCGGTGGTGGTCGCCGACACCGACACCGGCGCGCCCAGCAGCCCGGAAAGCAACCGCTGAGCCTCCTCCCGGCGTGGGCCCACCTTCGGGCGGTTGGCGACGACCTGGACCGCGGCGTTGCCGACGGTGAATCCCGCGGCGGTGAGCAGTTCGCGGACATGTTCGAGCATCCGGGCGCCGGTCACACCGCGCCACTGCGGCTGGTCCACCCCGAACACCGTGCCCAGATCACCAAGCCCCGCGGCCGAGAGCAGGGCATCGCACAGTGCGTGTACGGCGACGTCACCGTCGGAGTGTCCAGAGCAGCCGTCGGCGCCGTCGAACAACAGGCCCAGCAGCCAGCAGGGCCGGCCGGACTCGATCGGATGGACGTCGGTACCCAACCCGACCCGAGGGATCGTCATGAGCTCAACAGCGCTTGCGCCAGCTGAAGATCCAACGGGGTGGTGATCTTGAAGGCCAGGGTGTCACCGGCGACGGTGTGCACCGGGGTGCCCAGGTACTCGACCAGCGAGGCGTCATCGGTGACGGCGGCGCCACCGGCACGCTCGTAGGCGCGGCGAAGCAGCGTGGTTTCGAATCCCTGCGGGGTCTGCACGGCACGCAGCCCGGACCGCTCGGGCGTCCCGAGCACCGCGCCGTTGGCGTCGACAGCCTTGATGGTGTCAGTCACGGGCAGGACCGGGATGACCGCTCGCAGACCCTCGCGAAGGGCGGCGACCACCCGCCTGATCTGTTCGACCGGCGTCAGCGGACGGGCGGCGTCGTGCACGAGAACGAATTCCGGATCGCCGATCGCATCCAGTGCACGCCGGACGGTTTCCGGACGCTCCGGACCGCCCGCGACGACCGTGGCACGGCCGTCGAGCAGCAGTTTGGTTTCGTCGACCCGGTCGGCCGGGGCGGCCACCACCACTCGGTCGATCACGCCGGAGGCCAGCAACCCTTCCACGGCGCGTTCGAGCATGGTTTGGCCACCGAGATCCACGAAAGCTTTCGGGATACCCGCGCCCAGCCGTTCACCGGAACCAGCGGCCGTGACGACCGCGACCGTGTCCGACACCGAACCCCTCAGGGGAGTCAGGACGCGGCGGCGAGCGCCTCGTCGAGAATGATCGTGGCCTTCTCGTCGTCGGTGTTCTCAGCGAGGGCCAGCTCGCCGACAAGGATCTGCCGAGCCTTGGCCAGCATGCGCTTCTCGCCCGCCGACAGACCACGCTCCTGATCCCGGCGCCACAGGTCGCGAACGACCTCGGCGACCTTGTTCACGTCGCCGGAGGCCAGCTTCTCGAGGTTGGCCTTGTAGCGGCGCGACCAGTTGGTCGGCTCCTCGGTGTGCGGCGCGCGCAGAACCTGGAACACCTTGTCGAGGCCCTCCTGGCCGACAACGTCGCGGACGCCGACATATTCGGCATTGTCAGCGGGAACTCGGACAGTGAGGTCTCCCTGGGACACCTTCAGAACGAGGTATTCCTTCTGTTCGCCTTTGATGGTCCGGGTTTCAATGGCCTCGATCAACGCAGCACCGTGGTGTGGATAGACAACGGTGTCTCCGACCTTAAAAATCATCAGTTTCGAGCCCCTTTCACACTGCAATGTTAGCACGGGGGCCGACAGCGTGCGGAACAACGATGCAGGTCAGGGGCACCATAGGTGAAGAGTGGGGGTTGACAGGGTGACGAAAGCGTGCAACGCGGGCCCCCGCAATGACGTCGAAGACACTGCTCAGCACACCCCGCCCGGGCCGCCGTCGCGGACTTCTTCGCCCCACCTCGTGAACCCTCAGCTACCGCCTCGCCGCGCCACCTACTACTGTGCATAGTCGAACGCGGCGGCGCTTGTGCGCCGTCCACACGGGCCGAGCAGGAGGCTGTTGTGAACCGCTTGACGAATCGCCTCGTCGCCGCATCCGCTGGCCTTGCCGCCTGCGGCCTGATCCTGACGGGGTGCGGTACGGGCCAGATCTCGCAGACCGCCGATCAACAGTCGGCCGTCAACGGCGCGACTGCCAATGTCGCGAACATCGCCCTGCGCAATGTCCACATCCAGGCAGTGCAGACCGGTGACTCACTGAAGCCCGGCCGCGCCGTCGAGTTGATCTTCGCCGCGGCAAACATCTCCCCGGACACCAACGACAAGCTGGTCAGCATCAGCTCCGAGGTGGGATCGGTCGCGCTGACGGGTAACACGTCGATCCCGGCCGGCAGCTCGCTGATCGTCGGCAGCGCCGACGGCCAGCCCGAAGCGGCGCCGATGGGCACTGCGCAGCCGGCCAAGGCGGAGGTCACCCTCAGCCAGCCGATCACCAACGGAATGACGTACGGCTTCACGTTCAACTTCGAGAAGGCCGGCCAGGCGACCGTCCAGGTGCCGATTTCGGCGGGCGGCGCAGAGCGGCAGGGCGAGCCCGCCGGCCACGAGTGAGCTGACACGGGCCGCGAATCCGCGGATCTGTCAGACCGACCCGATAGCGTCACGGCGTGGCCAAGGCGCGTTCGCAATATCGCTGTTCGGAATGCCGCCATGTCATGGCCAAATGGGTTGGCCGCTGCCCTGAGTGCGGAACCTGGGGCACCGTCGACGAGGTAGCCGCCGCGAGTGCCGCCGGCAGTACCGCGCAGCGCGCGGTCGTGCCCTCCTCCCCCGCCGTGCCGATCAGCTCCATCAATCCGGACCGCACCCGCCACTTCCCCACCGGCGTGGACGAACTCGACCGGGTACTCGGCGGCGGTGTGGTGCCCGGCTCGGTCAGCCTGCTCGCCGGTGATCCCGGGGTCGGCAAGTCCACGCTGCTGCTCGACGTGGTGCACCGGTGGGCGGCATCGGGCCGGCGGGCGCTGTACGTCTCCGGCGAGGAGTCGGCCGGCCAGATCCGGATGCGGGCGGAGCGGACCGGTTGCACCCATGACGAGGTGTTCCTGGCCGCGGAAACCGACGTCAACACCGTGCTCGGCCACATCGACGCGGTGCAACCCAGTCTTGTGGTGGTCGATTCGGTGCAGACGATGACCGCCGGGGACACCGACGGCGTGGTCGGCGGGGTCACTCAGGTTCGCGCGGTGACGACGGCGCTGACCGCCGCGGCCAAATCGAGCGGTGTGGCGCTGCTGTTGGTCGGTCACGTCACCAAGGACGGTGCGATCGCCGGGCCGCGATCGCTGGAGCATCTGGTGGACGTGGTGCTGCACTTCGAAGGCGACCGAAACTCCACCCTGCGGATGGTCCGCGGTGTCAAGAACCGCTTCGGCGCCTCCGACGAGGTCGGCTGTTTCGTCTTGCAGGACAACGGGATTCAAGGTATCTCCGATCCCTCCGGGTTGTTCCTCGATGACCGGCCCAACCCGGTGCCCGGCACCGCGGTGACCGTCGCGCTCGACGGCAAACGTCCGCTGATCGGCGAGGTGCAGGCGCTGCTGGCCTACCGCCCCGAAAACGCGCCGCAGCGCCGTGCGGTCAGCGGGGTGGACAGTTCTCGCGCGGCGATGATCGCCGCGGTGCTCGAGCGGCGGGCCGGCCTGAAGGTCAGTGCCACCGACATCTACCTGTCCACCGTCGGCGGGATGCGGTTGATGGATCCCTCCTCGGACCTGGCGGTCGCGATGGCGATGGCGTCCGCGTACGCCGATCTGCCGCTGCCCACCACCACCGTGGTGATCGGCGAAGTCGGGCTGGCCGGCGACCTGCGACGGGTCACCGGGATGGATCGCCGGCTGGCCGAGGCGGCCCGCCTGGGCTTCACCGAGGCGCTCGTGCCGGTCGGATGCGGCGCGGTCCCCAAGGGCTTCAAAGCCATCGAATCGGCGACCATCGGCGACGCGCTGCGCTCGATGTTGTCGATCGCGAAACGGCCCTACGACAAGGTCGTTACGCAACTTCGGCGGGAGGGGTCGAGTAACGACCTCGACGCAGTGGACAATAAGTGGCTGTGAGCACCGTCAACGGGGTCAACGGCTCTGCGCAGCCGACGGCCGCCACGCTGCGCGAGACCATCGGGCGGCTGGCGCCGGGCACGGCCCTGCGCGACGGCCTTGAGCGCATTCTGCGTGGTCGCACGGGCGCGCTGATCGTGCTCGGCTACGACGAGCGGGTGGAAACGATCTGCGACGGCGGGTTCTCCCTCGATGTCCGGTTCGCGCCGACCCGGCTGCGTGAGCTGTCGAAGATGGACGGCGCCGTCGTGTTGTCCACCGACGGCAGCCGGATCGTGCGCGCCAACGTCCAGCTGGTGCCCGATCCGACGATTCCCACCGACGAGTCCGGAACCCGGCACCGCTCCGCCGAGCGCACCGCGATCCAGACCGGCTATCCGGTGGTCTCGGTCAGCCACTCGATGAACATCGTCACCGTGTACGTCGCCGGCGAACGCCATGTGGTCGCCGACTCGGCGACCATCCTGTCGCGGGCCAACCAGGCGATCGCGACGCTGGAACGCTACAAAGCTCGCCTCGACGAGGTGTCCCGGCAGCTGTCCACCGCCGAGATCGAAGACTTCGTCACCCTGCGCGACGTCATGACCGTGGTGCAGCGACTGGAGATGGTTCGTCGTATCGGGCTCGAAATCGATTACGACGCAGTCGAACTCGGCACCGACGGCCGGCAGCTGCGGCTGCAGCTCGAGGAACTTCTCGGCGGCAACGACACCGCGCGCGAGTTGATCATGCGCGACTACCACGCCAACCCCGACCCGCCGTCGAAGGCTCAGGTCGCCTCGACGCTGGCCGAACTGGACTCACTGTCCGACACCGAGCTGCTGGACTTCACCGCGCTGTCACGAGTGTTTGGCTACCCCTCCACGGCCGAGGCACAGGATTCGGCACTCAGCGCCCGCGGCTATCGCGCGATGGCCGGCATCCCGCGCCTGCAGTTCGCTCACGTGGACCTGTTGGTGCGCCGTTTCGGATCCCTGCAGGGGCTGCTGGCCGCCAGTGCCACCGACCTCCAGTCGGTCGAAGGCATCGGCGCGATGTGGGCACGCCACGTCCGCGAGGGTTTGTCGCAGCTGGCCGAGTCGACGATCGCCGACCGGCTGGTCTAGCCGACGTCGAGATAGCACTGAGGGCGAAGAATCGGTCGATTCTTCGCCCTCAGTGCTATCTGAATGCTTACCCCGCGGGTGCGGGTGCCGGCGGCGGGGCCTCACCCGGCGCTCCGGCAGGCACCTGCTGACCGGGCGCGGCGCCCGGCGGCGGCGCGTCGGCCAGAATGAACGGCACCGTCGCCGAACGCAGATTGCCCAGCTGGACCACGAGGTTGTAGGTGCCGGGTCCGATCGGCTGGCGGGGCAGCGGACACTGCGGTGCGGAGCCCATGCCGGTCCAGGTGACCTCGGTGGTCACCTGCTCACCCGGATTGAACGTCTTGACCAGCGTCTCGTTCGACGGCGCGCAGTCCAGGTTCGACCACAGGCGCTTGCCGTCCAGCGAGTAGACGTAGGCGGCCAGCACGGCGGCGCCGACGTCACGCTTGCAGGCCACCAGACCGATGTTGGTGACGACCATCGTGAACTTCGGCTGATCACCGATCGCGTACTGCGGCTGGTTGGTGATGCCCTTGACCGCCAGGTTGGAGTCCGGGCAGTCGTCGCCCTCCTTGAGCACCGGCGGCGGCATGACGGCCTCGGTGGGCGTCGGCGCGACCGAAGCCGCGACTGGGCCCGACGGGCCGGCCGCCGGCGGTGGCGGCGCGACGACGGGAGTCTTGTTCTCCGGCTGTGGGTTCTGCGGTTGGGCCGCGGATGTGGGCTTCGCGCCGCTCTTCGAATCCGAGCCACCGCTGAAGATGATGACGGCCACCCCGACCACGATTGCGGTAACTACCGCGACGATGCCGATCGCGAGGGCACGGCGTCGCCAATAGATTTGCGAGGGTAGAGGTCCACGCGGTTCCAGATCCAGATCCAGCACGTTTCCACGGTAAGGCCAGGTCACCGCGAGTTGTCCGACCCCGCTCGGCGTGTCGCCTTGTTAGCTAGCTGGAAAAATGGTTATTCGCCGATATCGCCGAGGTGTTCACGCAGCACGACTTTGCCGTCGGCGAGGTGATACGTCAGGCCGACGATGGCCAGTGTGCCGGCGGCGACCCGCTCAGAAATCAGTGCCGACCGCGACATCAGCTGCGAACCGGTCTCGATGACGTGGCGGGCCTCGAACTCATCGACGCGCTCCAGCCCTTCGCGGCGGCCGGCCAGGATTGACGGGGTGACCCGCTCGACGATGTCGCGGATATAGCCCCCGGGGATTTCTCCGTCATCGAGCGCGTTCAAGGTCGCCTGCACCGCACCGCAGCTGTCATGGCCGAGAACGGCGATCAGCGGGACGTTGAGCACGCCGACCGCGTACTCGATGGAACCGAGCACCGCGGAATCGATGACGTGGCCCGCGGTGCGCACCACAAACATGTCACCGAGGCCCTGGTCGAAGATCAGCTCGGCGGCGACCCGGCTGTCACCGCAGCCGAAGAGGACCGCGGTCGGCGTCTGACCTGCCGCCAGTCGCGCGCGGTCCTCGATGCTCTGGCTGGGATGCTGTGGCTGGCCGGCGACGAATCGCTCGTTACCCTCTTTGAGTGCCTTCCAAGCTGTTATCGGGCTGGTGTTCGGCATGGCCACCATTCTGCCTTGTCTTTCGCGTCAGGTTTCTATGAGTCCCATTAGTGCTGAACTCGTCGACTGGTACGGGCGTGCGCGGCGCGATCTGCCGTGGCGCAAACCGGACGTGACGGCGTGGCAGATCCTGGTGAGCGAGTTCATGCTGCAGCAGACTCCGGTCGCGCGGGTCGCGCCGATCTGGCTGGACTGGATCGCCCGCTGGCCGACCCCGTCGGCGACGGCGGCGGCCAGTGCCGCGGACGTGCTGCGCGCCTGGGGCAAGCTCGGATATCCCCGGCGGGCCAAGCGCCTGCACGAGTGCGCGATCACGATCGCCACCGAGCATGACGATCGGGTGCCCGACGACGTCGAGGTGCTGCTGACGCTGCCCGGCGTCGGCTCCTACACCGCCCGGGCGATCGCGTGTTTCGCCTACCAGCAGAGTGTGCCGGTGGTCGACACCAACGTGCGACGCGTCGTGGCACGCGCGATCCACGGTTTGGCTGATGCCGGAAATCCCTCTGCAACACGCGATATGGCTGATGTGGCGGCGCTGATGCCGAACGACGATACGGCGCCGGTGTTTTCGGCCGCACTCATGGAACTCGGCGCGACGGTGTGCACGGCCCGTGCACCCAAGTGCGGGGTATGCCCGCTGAGCGTGTGTGCCTGGCGCGCGGCCGGGCATCCGCCGGCCACCACCGCGCCGAGGCCCACCCAGCGTTACGCCGGCACCGATCGGCAGGTGCGAGGCAAGTTGTTGGATGTGTTGCGCGCCAGCGTATCTCCGGTACCGCGCGAGCAACTCGATGTGGTGTGGCTGACCGACACCGCGCAGCGCGACCGCGCGCTGGACTCGCTTCTGGTGGACGGATTGGTGGAACAGACGGCCGACGGGCGGTTCGCGCTGTGCGGTGAAGGCGACTAGGCCGATCGCGCAAAGCGACGTCGGTAGTCCGACGGCGTGACGCCGACGATGCGGCGGAAGTGGTGGCGCAGCAGCGTGGCATTGCCGAAGCCGGCCCGTTCGGCGATGCGGTCGACGTCCAGGTCGGTTTCCTCGAGCATCCGGCGGGCGTAGAGCACCCGCTGATCGGTCACCCACTGCATCGGTGTGGTGCCGGCCTCCTCGACGAAACGCCGCGCGAACGTGCGCGCCGACATGTTGGCCCGCCTGGCCATGCTCGCCACCGTGTGCGGCTTGTCGAGGTTGGACAGGATCCAATCCAGCTGCGGGGCAAAGCCTTCCGAACATCGCGCCGGGATCGGCTGCTCGATGTACTGGCGCTGACCACCGTCACGCTGCGGAGGCACCACCATCCGGCGGGCGATGATGTTGGTGACCGCGCTGCCGAGTTCTCGGCGCACCAGATGCAGGCACGCGTCGATACCGGCGGCGGTGCCGGCACTGGTCACCAGATCGCCGTCGTCGACGAACAGCACATTGCGGTCGACGATCGCGGTGGGATAGCGCTGCGCGAGGTCGTCGGCATGCATCCAATGCGTGGTGCAGCGTCGCCCGTCAAGCAAGCCCGCCTCCCCCGCGACGAACGCGCCGGAGCACACGGTGAGGATCGTCGACCCCGACGCATGGGCGGCCCGCAGCGCTTCCAGTGCCTCGCGCGGGTAGGCCTCGACGGGGCCGGTTACGGCCGATACCGCCACCACATCCGCACCCATCAGGGCGTCGAAGCCGTGATCGGGCACCAGCGATGCGCCGACGCTGGTGCGCAACGGCTTGCCCGCCTGCGGGCCGCACACCTTGAAATCGAAGTTCGGAACGCCGTCCGCAGTTCGATCGATGCCGAAGACCTCGCAGACCACGCCGAACTCGAAGACGGCGACGTCTTCTAGGACCAACGCCGAAACGCTCTTCAGAGGCATGGCAGAATTTTATCTCATGCGGTCAGTACTGCCACTGTTGGCGGGATCTTTTCCCGCGAAGCATTACTGCCATGACCGCATTGATCGCATTCCTGCTTCTGGCCCTGCTGGCGGTCGGCGTGAGCAGACTGCGTCTGCACGCCGGCCAGTTCCGAGTGAGCGCGCCGATGGTCGGTCCGCTCTTCGTCGACGGCGGCGACGCCGACGAGCGCCGGGTCAACCACGACCTCGACGCCGTCCGCACCCGGTTCGAGCAGCACCCGACATGGCCGTCGTCAGGCGTCCTCGGGGAGCGTCGCTAGGAACGACTCGACGGCGTCCCGGTATTGCTCCGGGGCGTCGTCGTGGACGAGGTGCCCCGCGCCCGGCACGTGGACGTAGCGGGCCGACGCACCGGCCAGTTCGGCCATCAGGCGCATCTGACCCGGCGGCGCCACCGAATCCCCCGCCTCGATCAGCAACACCGGCGCGCTGACCGACTGCCACTGCTGCCAATAGTCGCGAAGGCCCCACTGCCCCGCGATCTCGAGCCAGCGGGCCGGCTGGCCATGCAATCGCCAGCCGGTCGCGGTCCGGTCGAACGCCTCCAGGAAGTAGCGCCCCGCGACGGGCCCGAACTCGTCGAAAACCTGGTCGGCAGTGGAGTATTCGACCGGTAACGCGTGCACCCACGGCTCCCAGGCGCCGGTGGTGCGGCCGACGAAGTCCGGTGCCATGTCCTCCACCACCAGCGCGCTCACCAGCTGCGGCCGCTGCGCGGCCAGACACCACGAGTGCAGACCACCCATCGAATGCCCGATGAGCACCGCAGGCGCGCCGAGGCTCGCCACGGCATCGCCGAGGTCGGCCACGAAGCGTTCGGTACTCACCGGCTCCGGATCCTCGATGTCGCGACCGCGGTGCCACGGTGCGTCGTAGGTGAACACCGACCCGAATCGGGTCAGCCACGGCACCTGCCGCGACCAGGTGGTGCCGCGGCCCATCAGACCGTGGACCAGGACGATGGGGCGTCCGTCGCCACCGCGATGGGTCAGCGCGTGGGTGCTCACCGGTTCATCTTGCGCGGTCGGCCACCGGCCCGGGCGGGCGCGGTAGCCTTGCGCCATGTCCGTGGTGAAGATCAACGCAATCGAGATTCCGCCGGGTGCCGGCCCCGAGCTGGAGAAGCGGTTCGCCAACCGTGCCCACGCCGTCGACAACCAGCCCGGCTTCCTCGGCTTCCAATTGCTGCGGCCGGTCAAGGGCGAGGACCGCTACTTCGTGGTGACCACGTGGGAGTCCGAAGAGGCTTTCCAGGCCTGGGCAACCGGACCGGCGATCCACGCGCACGCCGGTGAGCGCGCCAATCCGGTGGCCAAGGGTGCCCATCTGCTCGAGTTCGAGGTTGTGTTGGACGTTGCCGGGACCGGCTCAAAGGCTTAGCGCACGCCGGGTGCGCCGGCGCGCGGTGGCGATCGCCACCGTGATCGCATCAGCCGCCACCCTGGCAAGCAGTTGCACACCGGCACCTGCGCCGCCGGCCAATGCCGGCGCGGGTGTTCGTATCGACCTCAATACCCCGCAGGGGGTGCGGGCCAAGCAGGTCATGGACATGCTGAACTCCGACTGGCCCATCGGGAACGAGAGCGTCAAGACACTGGCCACCCCGGACCTGGTGGATCCTGTCGCCCACACCATGGACTCGCTGTGGTGGGACCGGCCCTACACGCTGGCCGGGGTCGAAGTCGGCGCCAACGTCGCCACGCTGCATCTGCTGACGTCGTACGGCGCCCGCCAGGACATCGACCTGCGCATCGGCGACGACACCTTCGTCAGCCGCTTCGTCGTCACCACCGAAAAGCCGAAAATCGATTCATGGCAGGACGTCGACACCGCGCTAAGCCGCACCGGTGCCCGCTACTCATGGCAGGTCTCGAAGGTCAACGACGGCCGCTGCGAAAAGGTGGCAGGCACCAACACCTCCGAACCCCTGCCACTGGCTTCGATATTCAAGACCTATGTGCTATATGCGGTCGAAACTGCCGTCACCGCAGGCACTTTGAAGTGGGATGACAAGCTCACCATCACCGCCGAGCTGAAGAAGCTCGGCTCGTCGGGCTTCGACAAGCTGCCGCCCGGTTCGCAGATCACCGTCCGCGAGGCCGCGGGCAAGATGATCTCCACGAGCGACAACATGGCCACCGACATGCTGATCGGGCGCCTTGGCACGCCCGCTATCGAGGCGGCTCTGGTCGCCGCCGGACATCACGATCCCGCGAGTATGAAGCCGTTCCCCACCATGCGGGAGTTGTTCGCCATCGGCTGGGGCAATCCCGACGTGCGGGAGCAATGGAAGACAACAGCGCCCGCGAATCGGGGGAACCTGCTGCACGACGCGGACACTCGCCCCTACGACCCCGATCCGTATCGCTCTCACACCCCCGCCTCGACGTACGGCGTGGAGTGGTACGGCAACGCCGAGGACATCTGCCGCGTGCACGCCGCCCTGCAGCGAGGCGCCATCGGTCCGGCCGCCCCGGTCAAGGATGTGATGTCCGAAGCCGCCGGCATCGACCTCGACCACGCCGAGTGGCCCTACATCGCCGCGAAAGCCGGAAACCTGCCCGGCGAAATGACATTCAGCTGGTATGCCGTTGATCGCACCGGTCAGGCATGGGTGGTCAGCTTCCAGTTCAACTGGCCGCGCTTCCACAGCGCCAACGCTGGTGGCTGGGCGATGACGATCATCAAACAGGTCTTCGGGCTACTGCCCCGCTACCGCTGATCGCAGTGTCCAGCCCGTTCCCCGGTGATGCAGGCTGGTGCTGCTGGCCGGCGTAATGTCGATGCGCCAGAACGACTTCGGCGGCGCATCCAGCGCGGTGAGAATCGCGGCGCGAACCACCGCGGGGTGGGTGAACGCGACGGTGCGGCCCGGTGTGCGGGCCACGTCATCCAGCCAGCCGCGCACACGAGCGATCAGCTCGACGATGGATTCGCCGTTGTGCGGGCAGCTTTCGGGTTCGGTGAGCCATTGGGTGAGCTCGACCGGCTGCACCCGGTCGAGGCCGAGACCACGCCAGACACCGCACCCCAGATCGGCCAGCCGCGATTCCACAGCCGGGGTCAGGCCGAGCGCCTCGGCCGTCTGGATCGCCCGGATCTCAGGCCCACACAGCACCGTGTCCGCGACCCCCACGTCGAGGCCCTCGAGCTGCCGTCGGCCCAGTGCATTCAGCTCTTCGTCGATCGGAAATCGCCCGGCCGCCATGGCATCGGTCATGGCGTGGGACACCAGGGTCAGCCGGACGACCTCACTCACGCAGCGACGGGCTCCTGCTGCTTGTGCTCGAGCAGCCGGTACATCAGAGCGGCGAACACCGCACCGAGCGTCACCCACATCACGACCTGGGTGCCCAGCGAGTACAGCCGGAACTCGTAGAGCAGGTCGGCGGGGAAGTGGTCGGGCGTCTCGTCGATCGTCGGCAGCACCAACATGACCACTGCCATCGCTACGACATAGCCACCCGCCGCGATCAATGTCGCGTTCCAACCGTCCAGCCGCCCTGCGATCCTGCGCCGCACGACGACCGCCGCGACGAACAATGCCGCCGACAGCACCACCATCAGCAGATAGAGCAGGGTCCGCTGTCGGATCGTTTCCTCCAGGCTGACCGCAGGTGGGTTCGGCGGATACTTCAGCGCTGGAACGAGGTACAGGCACACCAGCATCGAACCGGCGATCCGGGCCGCCAGCGGACGCGCCGCGGCGTCGCTGAGGCGGCCGTAGACCACGGCGAATACCACAGCCATCAGCGCGCCCATGGCCACCGCGAAAGCCAAGACGCCGAAGCCCATACCGATGTTGCCCTGCACGCCACGGGTGAACAGCTCAACGCCGTGTTCGTGCGCCCCATGACTGTGCGACATCTCGTCTTCGAAGCCGATCGCACGGTCGATCACCGGCTCCAAGAAGATTCGCGCGAAGACAAATGCGAGCAGGCCGGCAAGAGCGCCGGCCAGAAGGCCGCGCCAGATTATTGACTTTTCCATGTAATGGAGTTGCTCAGTGGCAGGGGAAGCCGAGCAGATGGCGGGCGTCATGCACGAATTCGTGGACGTACATGTTGTCGCCGAACACCGAGGTGGCGCCCTGGTCGATACCGACGAAGTACAGCACCAGCAGCGCGAAGAAGGCGGTCAGCGAGAGCCAGGCGACAGCCTTGGCGGCCGACAGGTCGACGGCGCGGGCGCGGCTCTTGGTCTGCGGAGTGGTCATCGGTGTCCTTCCAGGGAACTACGCGTCCCAATAACGAACCTTGACGGGCCTCGGGTCTGACTGTCAACAGTGGCGCGACCGTTCTGGAATTTCACCAGATTCCTCGACTCGTCTCTTACACCGAGGATGCTATACCGGCACCTGCTCAGCCGGCGCCGTAACCCAGTTGCTGCGCGGTGTACTTGGCGGCGTCGGTGACCGGCACGGCCTGCACCGCGGTGCCGTAGGCGCAGATCTCGGTCCAGACATCGCCGAGCTCTGTGGTGTCGAAACGCATTGCGACGATCGCGTTTCCGCCGCGATTGCGGGCCTCGCCCATCAGCCGGTTCATCGCCTCGTTGCGGCTTTCGGCCAGGTTCTTCGTCATGCCCTGCAGCTCGCCACCGAACATGCTCTTGAAGCCCGCACCCATCTGGGCGAAGGCGTTGCGCGATCGCACGGTGAGACCGAACACCTCACCGCATACCCGCTGGATTTCCCAGCCCGGGATGTCGTTCGTGGTGACAACAAGCACGGCCAAGCCTTCCTCTGCATGCGAAACGGGCGACTACCCCGGTAGAGGGTAGCCGCCCGTTTCGTACAGCGTCGTTATTCGCTGGCGGTGCCTGCGTTGGCCAGGTCCGCCTCGGCGGGCTCGGGGCGCTTGGGCCCACCGGTAAAGGTGAACTTCGCGTCCTCGCCGGCGCCCTCGCCGTCCCAGTTGTCCACATCGACGGTGACCAACTGGCCGGGGCCGACCTCCTCGAAGAGGATCTTCTCCGAGAGGGCGTCCTCGATCTCGCGCTGGATGGTCCGCCGCAGCGGCCGGGCACCCAGCACCGGGTCGAAGCCCCGCTTGGCCAGCAAGGCCTTGGCCTTGTCGGTCAGCTCCATCTCCATGTCCTTGGTCTTCAACTGCTTGGACACCCGGCCCACCATCAGGTCGACCATGCGGATGATCTCGTCCTTGGTCAGCTGGTGGAAGACGATGATGTCGTCGATGCGGTTGAGGAACTCCGGACGGAAGTGCTTCTTGAGCTCGTCGTTGACCTTCTGCTTCATCCGCTCGTAGTTGTTCTCACCGCCACCCTGGGTGAAGCCGAGGCCGACCGCCTTGGAGATATCGGAGGTGCCCAGGTTCGAGGTGAAGATCAGCACGGTGTTCTTGAAGTCGACCGTGCGGCCCTGACCGTCGGTGAGACGACCGTCCTCGAGGACCTGCAACAGGGTGTTGTAGATCTCCTGGTGGGCCTTTTCGATCTCGTCGAACAGCACGACCGAGAACGGCTTGCGCCGCACCTTCTCCGTGAGCTGGCCGCCCTCTTCATACCCGACGTAGCCCGGAGGGGCACCGAACAACCGCGACGCGGTGAAGCGGTCATGGAACTCGCCCATGTCGATCTGGATCAGCGCGTCGTCGTCGCCGAACAGGAACTCCGCCAGCGCCTTGGACAGCTCGGTCTTACCGACACCGGACGGGCCGGCGAAGATGAACGAGCCGGACGGCCGCTTGGGATCCTTCAGGCCGGCGCGGGTACGCCGGATGGCCTTCGAGACGGCGCGAACGGCGTCCTCCTGCCCAATGATCCGCTTGTGCAGCTCGTCCTCCATGCGCAGCAGCCGAGTGGTCTCCTCCTCGGTCAGCTTGAACACGGGGATACCGGTCCAGTTGCCGAGCACCTCGGCGATCTGCTCGTCGTCGACCTCGGCCACGACGTCGAGATCGCCTGAGCGCCATTGCTTTTCACGCTCGGCACGCTGGGCGACCAGCTGCTTCTCGCGATCCCGCAGCGAGGCGGCCTTCTCGAAGTCCTGCGCGTCGATCGCGCTCTCCTTCTCCCGGCGCGCGTCGGCGATCTTCTCGTCGAACTCACGCAGGTCTGGCGGAGCGGTCATCCGGCGGATCCGCATCCGGGCGCCGGCCTCGTCGATCAGGTCGATCGCCTTGTCCGGCAGGAACCGGTCGTTGATGTAGCGATCGGCCAGGGTGGCCGCCGCGACCATCGCCGCATCGGTGATCGACACCCGGTGGTGGGCCTCGTACCGGTCGCGCAGACCCTTGAGGATCTCGATGGTGTGCGCCACCGTCGGCTCACCCACCTGGACCGGCTGGAACCGGCGCTCCAGGGCGGCGTCCTTCTCGATGTACTTGCGGTACTCGTCGAGCGTGGTCGCACCGATCGTCTGCAGCTCACCACGAGCCAGCTTCGGCTTGAGGATCGACGCCGCGTCGATGGCGCCCTCGGCGGCGCCCGCACCGACAAGCGTGTGCAGCTCGTCGATGAACAGGATGATGTCGCCGCGGGTGTTGATCTCCTTGAGCACCTTCTTGAGGCGTTCCTCGAAATCACCGCGGTAACGGCTGCCTGCCACCAGCGACCCGAGGTCGAGGGTGTAGAGCTGCTTGTCCTTCAGCGTCTCGGGAACCTCACCGTGCACGATCGCCTGGGCCAGGCCCTCCACGACGGCGGTCTTACCGACGCCGGGCTCGCCGATCAGCACGGGGTTGTTCTTGGTGCGCCGGCTCAGCACCTGCATCACCCGCTCGATTTCCTTCTCGCGGCCGATGACGGGGTCGAGCTTGCCCTCCATGGCGGCCGCGGTGAGGTTGCGGCCGAACTGATCGAGGACCAGCGACGTCGACGGGTTGCCGGACTCGCCGCCGCGGCCACCGGTGCCGGCTTCCGCGGTCTCCTTGCCCTGGTAGCCGCTCAGCAGCTGGATGACCTGCTGGCGCACCCGGGTCAGTTCGGCACCCAGCTTGACGAGCACCTGGGCGGCCACACCTTCGCCCTCACGGATCAGGCCGAGCAGAATGTGCTCGGTGCCGATGTAGTTGTGGCCAAGCTGCAGCGCCTCGCGCAGGCTCAGCTCGAGCACCTTCTTGGCGCGTGGGGTGAAGGGGATGTGCCCGGACGGGGCCTGCTGACCCTGACCGATGATCTCCTCGACCTGGCTGCGGACACCTTCCAGCGAGATGCCCAGCGACTCCAGTGACTTGGCGGCTACGCCTTCACCCTCATGAATAAGTCCCAACAGGATGTGCTCGGTGCCGATGTAGTTGTGGTTGAGCATCCGGGCCTCTTCTTGAGCCAGGACGACGACCCTGCGGGCACGGTCGGTGAATCTCTCGAACATCCTCGGTTACCTGCTCTCCATCACGATTAGGTACAGCGGTAGTCACCACGTACCTGTCGTCCACTCTAATGGGCGGTCGCAGAAGGCGTCCTCCCTTGCCACCCTTAACCGCGTTCCCTCGCGGTGCGGACCTAAGCAGACCAACGCGGCAGAGCTGCGAATCGTTTCCGGTAACCACCGGTCAGCGCTTCGCCGCCAGCGAACGAGTGGACCGTCCGTGGCGGCGAGGGGCAAGCAGGTTAGCTGGAAGCTAGGTCGCCGCGTGGAACGCGTCGATGATGTCAGCGGGGATGCGGCCCCGGGTCGACACCTTGTGACCGTTGCGGCGTGCCCACTCCCGGATCGCTGCGCTCTGCTCGCGGTCGATGCTGGCGCGGCCACGGCCGGCCGGGCCCGAGCGACCGCGGCGACGGCCACCGACGCGGCGGCTGGCCTCGACCCACTGCTTGAGATCGTTGCGAAGTTTCTGAGCATTTTTTGAAGAAAGATCGATCTCATAGCTCACACCGTCGAGCGCGAATTCGACCGTTTCATCGGCTGCGCCCGCACCGTCGAAATCGTCGACGAGGGTCACGGTCACTTTCTTGGCCATTGCCTCACTGAATCCTTCTGCCTGCGCTCAACAACCCATTGTCGAGCGTCTACCCCATGGGCACCAATGTGCCACAGCAGACGAAATCGTTCAACGTAGATTGGATCGGCGCACTTCAGCCGTGTCGGCGAACAATCGGGAACAAAACTGTTTCGCGAATTGACAACCCGGTGAGTGCCATCAACAGACGATCGATCCCCATTCCGGTTCCGGTCGTCGGTGGCATCGCATACTCCATTGCCGCCAGAAAATCCTCGTCGAGTGCCATCGCCTCGTCGTCACCTGCAGCCGCCGCCCTGGCTTGGGCCTCGAAGCGTTCGCGCTGCACGATCGGATCGACGAGCTCGGAGTAACCGGTAGCCAACTCGAACCCGCGCACGTACAGATCCCACTTTTCGGTCACGCCAGGGATGCTGCGGTGCTGCCGGGTCAACGGTGTGGTCTCGACCGGGAAATCCTTGACGAATGCCGGGGCCCACAATGTGCTCCCGACGGTGTGCTCCCACAGTTCCTCGATGAGCTTGCCGTGCCCGTATCCGCGATCGTGCGGGATCTCCAGCCCGAGCCGGCCGGCAATACCGAGTAGATATTCCAGCGACGTGTCCGGGGTGATCTCTTCCCCGAGAGCATCAGACAACGACGGGTACATTTGTAACGACGGCCATTCACCGTCGAAGTCATAGATTGTCCCGTCCGGCAATGATACTTGCCGCGTGCCGATCGCCTCGTCCGCAACTTCCTGAATAACTTCGCGGGTGACGATCGCCGAATCGTCATACGTTCCCCAAGCCTGATAAGTCTCGAGCATCGAGAATTCCGGCGAATGCGTCGAATCGATGCCTTCGTTTCGGAAGTTTCGATTGAGCTCGAAAACCTTCTCCAGACCCCCGACCACGCACCGCTTGAGGAACAACTCGGGGGCGATTCGCAAGAACAGGTCGACGTCGAGTGCGTTGGAATGGGTGACGAACGGCCGTGCCGCCGCGCCACCGGCCAGTGTCTGCAGCATCGGAGTCTCGACCTCGAGGAACCCGCGGCGCTCCAGTGCATTGCGCACCGCACGGACCACCGCAATGCGTTGCCGGGCAATGGTGCGGGCCTCCGGACGGACGATCAGGTCGACGTAGCGCTGCCGCACGCGCGACTCTTCGCTCATCTCCTTGTGCGCGACGGGCAGTGGGCGCAACGCCTTGCTGGCCATCTGCCAGGAGTCGGCCATCACCGACAGTTCGCCACGACGGGAACTGATCACTTCACCGTGCACGAACACGATGTCGCCGAGGTCGACCTCGGACTTCCAGGCCTCCAGGGCGTCCTCGCCCACCCCGGCCAGGCTGATCATCGCCTGCAGCTGGGTGCCGTCGCCCTCCTGCAGCGTGGCGAAGCAGAGCTTGCCCGAGTTGCGCGCGAACACCACCCGGCCGGTGACGCCGACGATGTCGCCGGTGGTCGCGTCGGCTTCCAGGTCCGGATAGGCGGCGCGGATCTCGGCCAGCGAATGGGTGCGCGGCACCGCAACCGGATAGGGCTCTTTTCCGTCGGCCAGAAGCGCCTCACGCTTGCCCTGGCGAATCCGGAACTGCTCGGGGACGTCGGCGCCCGTGTGGTCGGTATCCGGAGTATCAGCAGAGCTCACGACGTGCCAGCTTAAATGAGGTCATGAGGTCCCTCCTAAACGCGGCGGCGGTGGCAGCCCTGGCCGGGCAACGAGTGGACTGGCGATTCAAGGGCCTGCCGGCCGTGTGGTCAGGGCGCACAGTGACGCAGATCTGTGCCGAGTCCCCGGACCTGTTCGCCGCGGGCCCGTTTGGCCCGGTGTGCGTGCTGTACGACGAGGCGCTGCGGCACAACCTGGCCACGATGGCCGGCTGGTGTGCACGACACGGGGTCGAGCTGGCGCCGCACGGCAAGACGCACATGTCCCCGCAGCTGCTGGCCCGGCAGTTCGAGGCGGGGGCATGCGCGGTGACCGCCGCGACCATCAGCCAGGTGCGCGCGTACCGGGCATTCGGAGTGCGCGAGGTGGTGCTGGCCAACGAGCTGGTGGATGCGGCAGGCCTCGCGTGGCTGGCCGCCGAACTCGACAGCGATCCCGAGTTCCGGCTGACCTGCTGGGTGGATTCGGTGCACGGGGTGGCGTTGATGACCGAGGCGCTGCAGGCGGCGGGTGCGCAGCGCCCGGTCGACGTCTGCGTCGAGCTCGGCGCGGTGGGAACCCGCACCGGTTGCCGCGACGACGCCTGCGTCGACGCCGTCGCCGACGCGGTGATCGCCAGCCCTCAACTTCGTCTGGTCGGGGTGGCCGGTTACGAGGCCGCGCTGGGCCACGACGTGTCGACCCCCGGTGTGAAGCGGGTGCGGGACTACCTGATGTGGGTGCGGGCGGTGGCGGCGCGGTTGGCGCCCCGGTGCGTGGACATGGTCGTAACCGCCGGTGGCAGTACGCATTTCGACCTGGTGGCCGAGACGCTCACAGGTCCGTGGCGCACGATCCTGCGCAGCGGGGCATACCTGACCAACGACGACGGGCTGTATCTGCGAACCTCACCGCTGACCAGGCCTGGGGCCGAGCCGGGCGGATTCGTGCCTGCGATGGGCGTGTGGGCGCAGGTCTGCTCGAGGCCTGAGCCAGGCCTGGCACTGCTGACCATGGGCCGCCGCGACGTGTCGTTCGACCAGGATCTGCCTGTACCCCGACGGGTTCGGCGTGGCGCGGACTGGACCGACCTCGCCGGCTGCGAGGTGGTCAAGCTCAACGACCAACATGCCTTTCTGCGGTTGTCGCCGGCGGCCGAGGATGTCGTCGAGGTCGGCAGCTGGATCGCGTTCGGGGTATCCCACCCGTGCACGGTGTTCGACAAGTGGCAGTTGATCCCGGTGCTCGACGGGCACGGCCGGGTGGTCGATCTGGTGCGGACGTTCTTCTAGCGGGCGGATTTGATCCGGCCGCGCTGGTTGTCGCGGTTGCGTTCGTAGACCATCCGCAGACCGTCGAGGGTCAGGTGCTGGTCGTAGTGCTGCACGGTGTGCAGGTCCGGCAGCATGACCGGGGCGGTGTGTCCGGTCGCGACGACGGCCACATCGGAGCCCGCGAATCCGTCGACGTCCTCGCGGATCCGGTTCACCAAACCGTCTACCAGACCGGCGAATCCGAACATGGCACCGGCCTGCATGCATTCCACGGTGTTCTTACCGACCACCGAGCGCGGCCTGGTCAACTCGACGCGACGCAGGGCCGCCGATCGTGCGGCCGCCGCGTCCGAGGACACCTGGACACCGGGAGCTATTGCGCCACCGAGGAATTCACCCTTTGCCGACACGACATCCACCACGATCGACGACCCGAAGTCCACCACGATGGCGGCGGACTTGAACTTGGCGTAGGCGGCCAGGCAGTTCACGATCCGGTCGGCGCCGACCTCCTTCGGGTTGTCGACGAGCAGCGGGATCCCGGTGCGAACGCCCGGCTCGATCAGCACGCGCGGCACTCCTGCCCAGTACTGCTCGAGCATCAGCCGGACCTCATACATGACCGAGGGGACGGTGGACAGCCCCGTGGCGCCGGTAAGGCGTTCGGAGTCGTCGCCGATCAGTCCCTCGATGGTCAGTGCCAGCTCGTCGGCGGTCACTTCTGGTTCGGTTCGAATCCGCCAGTGCTGCACCACTTTTGCATGATCGCCGGATCCGGAGATCAGCCCGACGACGGTGTGCGTGTTGCGGACGTCGATGGCCAGCAGCACGGTCAGCTCACAGTCCGCGGCGACAGCAGGTCGGTGACGTCGTCCGGCACGAAGGCCGGGTCGTCGCCGAGGTCGACCTGCCGGTTGTCGGCGTCGACAAACACGATGCGCGGCCGGTACTCGCGAGCCTCGGCGTCGGCCATCACACCGTAGGCGATGATGATCACGAGATCACCCGGATGCACCAGATGGGCTGCGGCGCCGTTGATTCCGATCACGCCGGTGCCGCGCTGCCCGGTGATGGCATAGGTCTCCAACCGCGCACCGTTGTCGATGTCGACGATCGTCACCTGCTCACCCTCGAGCAGGTCGGCGGCGTCCATCAGGTCGGCGTCGATGGTCACCGAACCGACGTAGTGCAGGTCGGCGTGGGTGACCGTCGCGCGGTGGATCTTGGACTTCAGCATCGTCCGGAACATCAGTTTCTCCAGGTGATTTCGGGGTGATCGCCGTTTCCGCCAACGCCGGGCGGGGCGGTGTCGGTGGACAGGTCGACGGCGATGTTGTCGAGCAGTCGGGTGGTACCGAGTCGAGCGGCGATCAGCAGACGCGCCGGGCCGAAGGGCGGGGCCGGCTCCAGCCACGGCCCCCGCAGTTCCAGGTAGTCGACCTCGATGGCGGGCACTTCGTCGAGCACCGCACGAGCGGCGTCGAGCGCCGCATCGACGCCGCCGGCCGCCGCCCACATACCGGCCAGCAGCGCCGAGGACAGCGCGCCCGCCTGTTCACGCTCTTCGGAATTGAGGTAGCGATTACGGGAGGACATCGCTAGGCCGTCGGATTCCCGCACGATCGGTACACCGACGACGCGGACGTCGACGTTGAGGTCGTCGACCATTTGGCGGATCAGTACGAGCTGTTGATAATCCTTCTCGCCGAAGAACGCGCGGTCCGGGCGCACGATCTGCAGCAGCTTCAACACCACGGTCAGCATCCCGGCGAAATGCCCCGGCCGAGAAGCGCCTTCGAGCTCGGCGCCGAGGGGGCCGGGATGCACCGTGGTGCGCGGGCCGTCGGGATACATGGCCGACGCGCTCGGTGCGAACACCACCTCGACGTCTTCGCCGCGAAGGAGTTCGAGGTCGGATTCCAGCGTGCGCGGGTAGGCGTCGAGGTCCTCGCCGGCGCCGAATTGCAAGGGGTTGACGAAGATCGACACCACGACGACAGAGCCGGGCACTTTCTTGGCGGCCCGCACCAGCGCCAAGTGCCCGTGGTGCAATGCACCCATGGTCGGCACCAACATGACCCGCCGGCCGGTGTGCCGCAGCGCCCGCGTGACGTCGGAGATCGCCTGCGGCACCTGATACAGGTTGAGTTGCCCGGGAGTGAATTTGGGAGCGCTCATTGCCGTCGTCCTTGTCCTGACCAGTCGGCCAACACCTCAACAACCTCCTCGGGGGCATGCGCACGCTGGGCGGTGCGCAGCGAGTTCGCGCAATACGACTGGGCGAGTTCGGGATTCACCGCATCCAGTGCGGCCAGGTGACCGGCGACAGCGGCCGCGTCCCCGCGGGCGACCGGTCCGGTCAGCGCCGTCTGCCCGCGCTGCAACGTGTTCTCCAACGCGGCGCGGGCCAATGGGCCGACGATCCGCTCCGCGAGGCCGCCGGGTGCGTCGACCACGAGTTCCTGTCCGAGCAGCTCCTGCCCGGACAGCGCCGCGCGCAGCGCATCCAGCGCGTCGGCGACCACCGTGACGATGTGATTGCTGGCGTGGGCCAGTGCCGCGTGATACAGCGTGCGGGCATCTTCGCGCACCCCGAACGGTTCGCCACCGATCTCCAGCACCAGCGATTGGGCGATGGCATAACCGATCTCGTCGGCGGCGGTGACACCGAAGCAGCTGTCGGCCAGCCGGGCGATGTCCTCGTCGGCGCCGGTGAACGTCATCGCCGGATGGATTGCCAGCGCCACGCAGCCCTGTTCGGTCAGCGGCGCCAGAATCGCCACCCCGTTGGCACCCGAGGTGTGCACGACGATGGTGCCGCGGCGCACCGCGCCCGTCGCTGCGAGTCCCTTCACCAGTCCGGGCAGCTCGGAATCCGGCACCGTCAGCAGCAGCAACTCCGCGCGGTCAGCGACGTCGGGCACGGGCAGGATCTCGGTGTCCGGCAGCCGCCGCTCGGCCAGCCGGCGCGACGCCGTCGAGATCGCGCTGCACGCCACCACCACATGCTCGGCGCGCTCCAAGGCGACACCGAGGGCCGTGCCGACGCGGCCGGCCGACACGATGCCAACCTTGAGCCGGGCGGGGCGCAAGCCGCTGGGGGTGCCCACGTAGCCGACCTCGCTGACGTCAATGAGTTGTTCGTTCCGGTCCTATGTCAGGTACCGGACGGTCGAGACAACTCTAACGCGGGCCGGGAAAGGCCTAGTCCTCGCGTCGACGACGCCGGCCACCACCGCCGGTATTGCCGTTGGCCTGCAGCCGGGCCAGCAGGTCGGCGACCGACTGGCCGCCGGTCTGCTCGGCGTCGCGGGCCCGTCGCCGCGGCTCCTCCTCGGCACCGCGGTGCCGGGCCGGCGGCGGGGTGGTCATGGCCGGCTGGCCGGAGCTGTCGACCGAATGGCGGGCGCGGGGGGCAGGCGGTTCGGGCGCTGGCTGCATGACCGGTTCCGGCCGCGGTTGCGGTTCGGGTTCCGGCTGTGGCTCGGCCACCGGAGTTGCTTCCTCGGGCGGGGTCCAATGCCTGCCGCGCGGCTCCTCGACGGGCGGCCGCGACGCCGCAGCCGACGGGACGACGAAGCCGTTGTCGGCGTTGGCGACCCAGTTACTGCCCGGCGAACCCGGCGGCAGCCACCGGCCGTCGGCTTCCACCGGGCGCCATTCCGCTCCCTCCGGTGCCGGGCGCGGCGGCTCGGGAGCAGGCGGCTCCGGCGCCAATGCGGCGGCCGCGGCGGCGACGTCGGGGTCGGCTTGCGGCGGCGGGGGTGGTGCGAAGGGCCGTTCCGGCTCCGCGACATACTCGCCGTTTTCCGAAGGCCGTCGGTGCGACCCGCCGAACTCGGGTTCGGGCTCGGCACGCCGGCGCCTCGGGGGCGGAGGCGGAGCCTGCTGGGGCGGCGGCGACGGGATCAGGGGTTCCTCGGGGACATCGATGATCGGGTTCTCGGCGGTGCGGGTGGCGGAGTCCTCCGGCCGCACCGGGGTGATCCGGCTGCTTTCGACCCGGCCGGGCACCGGCGGCATGGTCGTCGTGTCCCGGGTCCAGTCGGCGGCGCGGTCGCCCTCGAGGGCGGGCCGATCGCCCAGGTCGGCGTCGAACAGGATTTCCAGGTTGGCCCGCAGCGCCGCCAGCTCCGCGCGCAGCGCGGCGACCTCGTCGGCGGCTTGGGCACGCAGCTCGGAGGCCAGCTCGCGGCGCAGGTGGGACTCGACGCTCAGCTCGTATTCGCGGCGCGCCGAGATCTCCCGGTCCAGCTGCAGGTCGTAGACCAGCTTGAGGTCCCGGGCCCGGGCGGCGTCGATATCGCTCTGCCTGCGGTACATGACGGAGACGAACGCGCCGATCACCGCCGCCCACAACGACAGGATGACCGCCAGCTTGAGCAGCTCGACGCGGGTGGTGAAAACCAATGCGGAACTGGCCGCAATGGCTAGGACCAGCAACACCGTCAAGAGCAGCCAACCCGGCCTGCGGCCGCCGCGCCGATTCTTGGCGCCGCGGGACAGAACGGTCATGGGCTGACTGTACCCGCGCGATGTCCGTCAGCGTGTCGTCGAGCTGCGGCGATTCGCCGCCTTCCCACTAGTCGGGGGCGGCGTCGGGGTCCTCGGTCGGGTCGCCTGGCGACCGGCAGCAATGCTGCAGCCACAGGGCCGCGACCACCAGGGCCAGCGCGCTGAACGCGGCCACCACGACGCCGGGGGTGTCGGCCCCGGCCACCCGCAGCTCGGTCCGGCGCGGCAGCAGGTAGGCCAGCACCCCGACCCACCACCCCAGCATCACCGCGCCGACCCACGTCGACGCCTTCGCCACCACCACACTGCGCGCGACGGTCAGCGGATGCAGCCGCCCGCCGCCGACGCCGATCTGGTTGTCGCGGATCTTGGCCCGGACCGACACCGCCCAGGCACCCTCGATCGCGGCGACCGCCAGCAGCGAGAGCCCGGTGAACAGAGTGATCGGCGGGAAGTAGCGGTAGAGGACGTGCACCAACAGGTAGGCGAGGATCGCGACTGCGACGGTGGCGACTATGAGATCGCGTTTCCGTGTCGGGCCCATCACGTGCCCAACCGCAGGACATGAGCAGTCAGGCGCACTCCGTCGCGGTCGACCGCATCGAGCTCGGCCAGCAGGCGGTCGACCCGCTGACGCTCGCCGGCGACGGTGAGTTCGGCGTCGGGGTCGACCGCCAACCACGGCACCATCACAAACGCGCGCAGGTGAGCCAACGGATGCGGCAAGGTCAGTCCCTCGTCGCGGGAGAACACCTCGGTCTCGCCGTCATAGCAGCTGACGAGGTCGACATCGAGGGTGCGCGGTCCCCACTTCTGTTCGCGGATGCGATCGTTGGCGTTCTCCAAAGCCTGGGCGCGGCGCAACCATTCGTGGCCGTCGGCGTCTGGGTCGTCGGCGACCACGACGGCGTTGAGGAACGGGCCCTGCTCCACGCCACCCCAGGCGTCGGTTTCGTACACCGGTGACAGCGCGCGCACCATATCGCCGAGCCCGTCGACGGCGGACTGCAGCCGCGCCATCCGGTCGCCGAGGTTGGAGCCGATCGAGAGCACCAGGCGCGTCACAGCTCACCTCCGAGCGGAACGATCTGACCTCGTCCACCGCGGCGCGAGCGGCGCGCGACGACCGCAACATCGGTGAACGTCAACGGGATTGGCGCATTCGGCTTGTGCACCACCACCTCGACCGCATGCACCCGGTGGTCGTTCATCACGTCCTCGGCGATCTCGCCGGCAACCGTCTCGATCAGGTTGCGCGCCGGCCCGCCGACGATCGCGGCCGCCCGCTGGGCCAGTGTGCCGTAGTCGTAGGTGTCGGCCAGGTCGTCACTGGCGGCAGCCTCGGCCAGGTCGATCCACACCGTGATGTCGATGATGAAATCCTGGCCGTCGCGACGCTCGTGGTCGAACACGCCGTGGTTGCCGCGGACCGTCAGGCCGCGTAGCTCGATCCGGTCAGCCATCTGCACCTGCTTGTTCCCATGCCCCAACAACTTTGAGTGCGTCAACGCTGGCCCGCACGTCGTGCACCCGCACTCCCCAGGCACCGTTGAGGGCGGCCAGCGCGGAGATCACCGCCGTCGCGGTCTCGCGTCCGTCCGGCGGCCGGATGGTGCCGTCGGTATCGGCGAGCAGGCGGCCGAGGAAGCGTTTACGTGAGGCACCGACGAGGACCGGAATCCCGGTGGCCACGAATTCGGGCAGCGTGTGCAGCAGAGCCCAATTGTGTTGTGCGGTCTTGGCGAATCCGAGCCCCGGGTCGATGATCAGGTTCTCGTGGTCGACCCCGGCTGCGACGGCGGCGTCGACACCGGCGAGGAGTTCGTCACGCACCTCGGCGACCACATCACCGTAGGCGGGCACCTCGTGGGGATGCTCGGCACGCACCGATCGCCAGTGCATCAACACCCACGGCACTTTGGCCTCGGCTACCATCGGGGCCATCACCGGATCGGCCTGGCCACCGGAGACGTCGTTGACGATGCTGGCGCCGTTGTCCAGCGCGGCGGCCGCGACAGCGGCGTGCATCGTGTCGATGCTCACCGTAATACCCTGGGCGGCAAGCTCTTTGATGACGGGAACCACGCGGGCGGATTCCACCGCAGCGTCGATGCGCACCGCGCCGGGTCGGGTCGATTCACCGCCGACGTCGATGATCGACGCTCCCTGCGCGGCCAGGGCCAGGCCGTGAGCGACGGCACGTGCCGGGTCGAGATAGCGTCCGCCGTCGGAGAAGGAATCGTCGGTGACGTTGACGACTCCCATCACCAACGTGCTCGGGCCGGGTGATTGCGTCATTTACGCAGGATGAGATCCAGCGCCTCGGATCGCGATGCATTGTCGGTCTTGAACTGTCCGCGGACCGCCGACGTCGTGGTGATGGCGCCCGGCTTGCGCACCCCGCGCATCGCCATGCACAGGTGTTCGGCCTCGATCACGACGATGACGCCGCGCGGCTTGAGCTTGCGCATGACCGCATCGGCGATCTGGCCGGTCAGCCGCTCCTGCACCTGGGGACGCTTGGCGTACAGATCGACCACCCGGGCCAGCTTCGACAATCCGGTCACCCGGCCGTCCTCGCCGGGGATGTAGCCGACGTGGGCGACACCGTGGAAGGACACCAGATGGTGCTCGCAGGTCGAGTACATCGGGATCTGCTTGACCAGCACCAGCTCGTCGTGCTGCTCGTCGAACGTCGTCGACAGCACGTCGTCGGGGTCGGTGTACAGGCCGGCGAACATCTCTTTGAATGCCCGCGCGACGCGTGCCGGGGTGTCCTGCAGACCCTGCCGATCGGGATCTTCGCCGACCGCCAGCAGCAATTCCCGAACGGCGGCCTCAGCTCGCGGCTGATCGAACACAAGCGTCTCCAACGTGCTCGAAGTGGGCTGCGGCATCGAAGCTCCGTTCGTCATCAACCGTTGGACGGTGGCGTCGACCGGCCCCCGTCGTCACCCGAATCTTCCTGTGGCTTGGCGTGCTGACCCGTGTGACTGGGTGAAGGATACGGCTGATATGGCGGATACGGCTGGCCCTGTTGCGGATGCGGCTGGCCCCAACCCTGCTGCGGCGGATACCAATACCCGCCTTGCTGGCCCTGCGGATGACCCTGCTGCGAGCCCTGCGGCGGCGGCCAGCCCGGTGCATGCCAGCCGGCCGGAGCGCCGTAATCGGGCTGGGTCGAGCCGGGCTGCGGCTGCTGGCCGGTGTGGGCACCGTTGCCGTTTCCGCCGTTCCCGGCGCGCGCCTGCTGAGCCTGCGCCGCGGCGCTAGCTTGGGCGATCGCCTTCTTGAAGGCCGGCTCCGGCATCGGCTTGGGCCACGGCTCGCCGCGTTCGATCGCCAGCTCGCCCGGCGTCTTGATCGGCGGCTTGTCCGACGGAATACGCCCACCGAAGTCGTCGAACACCGTCAGGCGCGGCCGCTTCTTCACCTCACCGAAGATGGCTTCGAGCTCCTTGCGGTGCAGGGTTTCCTTCTCCAGCAGCTGACCCGCCAAGGTGTCGAGCACATCGCGGTACTCGGTGAGGATCGCCCACGCCTCGGTGTGGGCGGCCTCGATGAGCTTGCGCACCTCGTCGTCGATGTCGCGGGCCACCTCGTGGCTGTAGTCGGACTGGGTGCCCATCGTCCGGCCTAGGAACGGGTCGCCGTGGTCGGTGCCGTACTTCACCGCGCCGAGCTTGGCGCTCATGCCGTACTCGGTGACCATCGCGCGAGCGATCTTGGTGGCCTGGTCGATATCGGACACCGCGCCGGTGGTCGGCTCGCGGAACACCAGTTCCTCGGCGGCACGACCGCCCATCGCGAACACCAGGCGAGCGATCATCTCCGAGCGGGTCATCAGGCCCTTGTCGTCCTCGGGCACCGAGACGGCGTGACCGCCGGTGCGGCCGCGGGCCAGGATCGTCACCTTGTAGATCGGCTCGATGTCGGGCATCGCCCAGGCCGCCAGGGTGTGGCCGCCCTCGTGATACGCGGTGATCTTCTTCTCGAGTTCGCTGATCACGCGGCCCTTGCGGCGCGGTCCGCCGATCACCCGGTCGACCGCTTCCTCCAGCGCGGCCGCGGTGATCACGGTGCCGTTCTCGCGGGCGGTGAGCAGCGCAGCCTCGTTGATGACGTTGGCCAGGTCGGCGCCGGACATGCCGACGGTGCGTTTGGCCAGCCCGTCGAGGTCGGCGTCGGGAGCCATCGGCTTGCCCTGCGAATGCACACGCAGCACGGCCTTGCGGCCGGCGAGGTCGGGGCTGGTGACCGGGATCTGCCGGTCGAAGCGGCCGGGACGCAGCAGCGCTGGGTCGAGGATGTCGGGCCGGTTGGTGGCCGCGATCAGGATGACGCCCTGCCGATCACCGAAGCCGTCCATCTCGACGAGCAACTGGTTCAGCGTCTGCTCGCGCTCGTCGTGGCCGCCGCCGAGGCCGGCGCCGCGCTGGCGGCCGACCGCGTCGATCTCGTCGACGAAGATGATGCAGGGGCTGTTCTGCTTGGCCTGCTCGAAGAGGTCGCGCACGCGGGAGGCGCCGACGCCGACGAACATCTCGACGAAGTCCGAGCCTGAAATCGTGAAGAACGGAACTCCGGCTTCGCCGGCGACCGCGCGGGCCAGCAGCGTCTTACCGGTACCGGGCGGGCCGTAGAGCAGCACACCGCGCGGGATCTTGGCGCCGAGGGCCTGATAGCGCGACGGGTTCTGCAGGAAGTCCTTGATCTCGTAGAGCTCCTCGACCGCCTCGTCCACGCCGGCGACGTCGGCGAACGTCGTCTTCGGCATGTCCTTGGACAGCTGTTTGGCCTTCGACTTGCCGAAGCCGAAGCCCATCCGGCCGCCGGTCTGCATGCGGGAGAACAGCACGAACAACCCGACCAGCAGGAGCAGCGGCAGCATGTACACCAGCAGCGAGCCCAGGATGCTGCCCTGGTTGACCACGGTGTTGGTCTTGATGTTCTTGGCGCTCAAGGCGTTGAACAGGTCGACTCCGTACCCGGTCGGGTACTTGGTGATGACCTTGTTCGAGTTGTCGGTGTCGCCGTTGCCGTTCTTCAGCTCCAGGCGCAGCTGTTGCTCCCGGTCGTCGATCTGCGCGCTCTTGACGTTGTCACTGGTGATCTGCGACATCGCCACCGAGGTGTCGATGGGTTTGAAGCCCCGGGTGTCGTCGCTGAAATAGAAGAACGACCAGCCGAGCAGCAGCACTACGGCGATCACCGTGAGTGTGCGGATCACGTTTTTGCGGTTCATCAAGCATCGGCCGTTACGGCCCGGTCCTTCCGATATGCGCAGCTGGGATAGTTCAGGCTACCGCTAGGACAACGTCGGCAAGTCCCCACACGGTTTCCGTCAGGCTTTGGTTGGTGTTCGCTGTGCGCCGAATCGACCCTTCCGGGCGAATCGAAGCTGTGCTTTCCTGGCACGGTGTCGCTGCAGACCGAGCGGTTAGTCGACGTCGACGACGTCCGGTTGCGGGTGTTGGAGGCCGGTGATCCCGGCGCCCCGGTGATGATCCTGGCGCACGGCTTCCCCGAACTGGCGTACTCCTGGCGTCATCAGATCCCGGTTCTCGCCGACGCGGGCTATCACGTGCTGGCTCCCGATCAGCGGGGCTACGGCGGTTCATCGGCGCCCGAGGCGGTCGAGGCCTACGACATCCACCATCTCACCGGTGACCTGGTGGCGTTGCTCGACGACATCGGCGCCCGCCAGGCGGTGTTCATCGGCCATGACTGGGGCGCGATGGTGGTATGGCACACCGCGCTGCTGCATCCGGACCGGGTGCGAGCGGTCGCGGGCCTGTCCGTCCCGCCGATCCCCCGGGCGCGGACCCGTCCCACCGAGCGGTGGCGAGAGAAGTTCGGCGAAGACTTCTACATGCTGCGCTTCCAGGAGCCGGGTGTCGCCGACGCCGAGATGGCCGCCGACGTCGCGGCGACGATGCGCGGGATGTTCGACGATCTCTCCCCCGACGCGCCGCCCGGGTGGATCAGCGACGACGAGCTCGCGCATTACGTGAGTGAGTTCGGCCGGACCGGATTCACCGGCGCGCTGAACTGGTACCGCAACTACGACCGCAATTGGGAGTCGACGCCCGCGCTGGTCGACGCGCGGATCACCGTGCCCGCGCTGTTCATCGGCGGTACCGCCGATCCGATCGGCCCGACCATGAATCCGGCCCGCGCCCGCGAGGTGGTCGCCGGGCCGTACACCGAGCGCTGGATCTCCGGCGCCGGACATTGGGTGCAACAGGAGCGCCCTGACGACGTGAACCGAATGTTGTTGGAATTCCTACGCGAAGTGGAGTCGTCATGACGGGCAGGCCGCTCAATTTTGGGGTGTTCATCACGCCGTTCCATCCGGTCGGCCAATCCCCCACCGTCGCACTGGAATACGACTTGGAGCGGACCGTCGCCCTGGACCGGCTCGGGTTTGACGAGGCCTGGTTCGGCGAGCATCACTCCGGTGGCTACGAGCTGATCGCGTGCCCGGAGGTGTTCATCGCCGCGGCCGCCGAGCGCACCAAGCACATCAAGCTGGGCACCGGCGTGGTGTCGCTGCCGTACCACCACCCGCTGATGGTGGCCGACCGCTGGGTGCTGCTCGACCACCTGACCCGTGGGCGGGTGATCTTCGGCACCGGGCCCGGCGCCCTGCCGTCGGACGCTTACATGATGGGTATCGATCCGGTGGAGCAGCGGCGGATGATGCAGGAGTCGCTCGATGCGATCCTGGCGCTGTTCCGCGCCGGGCCCGACGAACGCATCGACCGGCATTCGGACTGGTTCACCCTGCGCGACGCGCAGCTGCACATCCGACCCTACACCTGGCCGTATCCGGAAATCTCAACGGCGGCAATGGTTTCCCCGTCCGGACCGCGACTGGCCGGACAGCTGGGCACCTCGTTGCTGTCGCTGTCGATGTCGGTGCCCGGCGGCTTCGCGGCGCTGGAAGACGCCTGGGGCATCGTCGTCGACCAGGCCGACAAATCGGGCAGGCCCGAACCCGACCGCTCGTCGTGGCGGGTGCTCGGGATCATGCATTTGGCCGACACCCGCGATCAGGCGATCGACGACTGCACCTACGGGCTGCAGGATTTCGCAAACTACTTCGGGGCAGCGGGGTTCGTGCCGCTGTCCAACGAGGTTGAAGCGGCCGAGCAGTCGCCGCGGCAGTTCGTCGCCGACTACGCCGCCGGAGGCAACTGCTGCATCGGGACCCCCGACGATGCGATCGCCTACATCACCGACCTGCTGGACCGCTCCGGCGGCTTCGGCACGTTCCTGATGCTGGGCCACGACTGGGCCGACCCGCAGGCCACCTATCACTCGTACGAGCTCCTTGCCCGAAAAGTCATGCCGCACTTCAAGGGACAGCTGCAGGCGCCGCGGGCGTCGCACGACTGGGCGCAGCAGAAGCGCAACGATCTGTTCGGCCGCGCCGGTGAGGCGATCATGAAGGCGATCGGCGAGCACACCGGCGGGCAGGCCTGAGGCGTTGCGGCAAGATTGAACTCACGCAGGCACTTACTCGCACTTTGTCGGCGTGACTTCAATCTCGTTGCTAAAAACGCACATTGGCGCCGCAGCCGCCACCACTTTGTAGCTGAGCGAGTGATCACCTGAGCTCTTCAGAACGCGATATCACCGGTGATATCGCGTTGCGGACCAACTACATGTGCGCCCGCGGACCAAACCTCCGCTAGACCTCGGTGCGCTCCCCCGGCGTCAACCAGCGGACGTTCTCCACAACCGATAAAGTCTGTCGCGCAACGGCTTCCGGCTCGCGGAAATGCGTCCACCCCTCGTAGTGCACGGGCACCGCGACCCGCGGTCGCAGCACCCCGATCAGCTCGAGACTTTCGCGGGCGGTCATCGTGAAGCGCACCGCCCCGGTGAAACTGAACCGCACCCCGCCCAGATGCAGCAGCGCGACGTCGACCTTCAGGCGCGAGGCCACCTCACGTAGGCCGTCATAGAGCACCGTGTCTCCGGACATCCACAGCGCGGCGGTCTCCTCGCCGTGACCGTGCAACGCGAATCCGTTGACTTTCCCCGTGATCGGCTCGCTGAACTTGGGTCCGTGCCGGGCCGGGGTGGCGGTCACCGTCAGCGACGGGCGGTCGGGCGACTCCAACGTCGTCGACTCCCAGTCCGCGAGGCCGCGGACGTTCGGCGCAGCCAATCGGCGCGCGGCGGGTCGCGTCGTGACGACGGTGCCCGCTTGGGCCAGAAGTTCACGGCCAGAGTCGTCGAGGTTGTCGGCATGCTGGTCGTGGCTGAGCAATACCACGTCGACGGGTGAGACCAGCTCGCGCGCCTGGGCCGGGCCCGCAACCTTGCGCGACGACGTGCCCCAGCCGAACGTGTAGCGGCGGCCCGGCGAGTCGAACGTCGGGTCGGTCAGGATGCGCCAGCCGTCGACTTCGATCAGCGTGGTGGGGCCGCCGAGGTGGGTGAGCTGCAGCTGGGCCATGTCAAAAACCTAGTGCGCCGCGCTACGGTGTCTCCCATGCCCATCGCCGGACGTCGTGTCATTGTTGCGCTGGCCTCGGCGGGTGTGGCCGCCGCCGTCCTCACCGGCTGCGATTCGGCCCCCGCGGTTCCCGCCAACCCGCGACAGGTCACCGTCGTCGGATCCGGCGAGGTGAAGGGCGTGCCGGACACGCTGACCGCCGACGTCAGCGTCGAGGCCGCCGCCCCCGACGTCACCACGGCGATGAACCAGGCCAACGACCGCCAGAACGCGGTGCTCAATGCGCTCAACGCCAGCGGCGTCGACGGCAAGGACATCAGCACCACGCAGGTCAGCCTGCAGCCGCAGTACAGCGACAACTCGGTGATCACCGGCTACCGGGCGAGCAACTCGATTCAGATCAAGATCCGCAAGCTCGACACCGCCTCGCAGGTACTGGCCAACATCGTCAACGCCGGCGGCGACGCCACCCGAATCAACTCGGTCAGCTACTCCATCGAGGACGACACCAAGTTGGTCGGCGATGCCAGGGCGCGCGCATTCAACGACGCCAAGCAGCGCGCCCAGCAATACGCGGACCTGTCCGGGTTGTCGCTGGGCAAGATCATCTCGATCTCCGAGGCGCCCGGCGGCACCCCACCCACTTCCCCGACGCCGATGCCACGCGGGGCGATGGCCAGTTCAGTTCCGTTGTCGCCCGGCCAGCAGACGGTGGGCTTCTCGGTGACGGCGGTGTGGGAGCTCAGCTAGTCGCCTTCGCCTCGGCGAAGCCGTCGAAGTCCTCCGGGGTGTACGGCCGTGCTTCGACCAGCACCATCCAGTTTCCGGAGTTGTCCCGCATCAGCGCCTCCACGCCGTACGGCCGTTCTTCCGGTTCCTGAAGGAACTCGACGCCCTTGGCCTTCAGCTGTTCGTACGTCGCCCGACAGTCGTCGACGGCCAGGCCCAGACCGGGCAGACCACCGGCCGCCTGCGCCCGCTGAAAGGCCGCGATCAAGTCGTCGGACAGCGGCTTGCTCGGCGTGGTCAGATGCACCTGCAACTCGGGCTGGTTCGGGTGAACCACTGTGCACCAACGAAAGTCGGGGCCGAGCTGCAGATCGTCCTTGGCCTCGAAGCCGAGGACGTCGGTGTAAAAGGCGAGTGACTCATCGATGTCGCGGACGAAAACGGATACCAGCGAGATGTTCGTGATCATGGGCCCAACGCTAGGCGTGTGCCGTGCCGGACGGCTTCTCCTCGATTGCGCTTTCGGCCGGTGGGTATCGCTCGGCGAGGCCGGCCATGAACAGGTAGCAGCCCGGGATCCGCGGCGCGCCATCGGCGTAGCGGCGGCGAAACTCGCTGGGACTCACACCCACGAGTTCACTGAATCTCGTCGAGAACGAACCGAGGCTCGAAAAGCCAACGGCCATACAGACTTCGGTGACCGTCAGATTGGTGGCACGCAACAGGTCCTGCGCGCGTTCCACCCGTCGGCGCGACAGATGCTCGGCCGGCGACATTCCGTAGGTCGCCGTGAACAGCCGCTGGAAGTGGTACTTGCTGATGCCCGCGACCGCGGCGAGCTGTTCGAGATCGAGCGGCTGATCGTAGTGCCGGTCGGCGTGATCGCGGGCCCGGCACAGGTGGCGCAACACGTCGTCCGAGGCCCGCATGGGCTAGACCTGATAGACCTTCGGCTCGAGCGTGCCGATGAACGGCAGATCGCGGTAGCGCTCGGCGTAATCCAGGCCGTAGCCGACGACGAACTCGTTGGGGATGTCGAAGCCGACGTATTCGATGTCGACGTCGGCGCGCACGGCGTCCGGCTTGCGCAGCAGCGTGCACACCCGCAGCGACTTGGGGTGGCGGGTGGCCAGGTTGCGCAGCAGCCACGACAGCGTCAGCCCGGAGTCGACGATGTCCTCGACGATCAGCACATCGCGGTCATGGATGTCGCGGTCGAGGTCCTTGAGGATGCGGACCACCCCGGACGACGACGTCGACGATCCGTACGAGCTGACCGCCATGAACTCGAGCTGGGTGGGCAGCGGGATCGCGCGCGCCAGGTCGGTGACGAACATCACCGCACCCTTGAGAACCGTCAGCAGCAATAGGTCCTGACCGTTCAGCGAATCCGCATAGTCGCGGCCGACGGATGCCGCCAGTTCCGCCGTGCGGGCGTGAATCTGCTCTTCGGACAACAGGACCGATTGGATGTCTCCGGGATACAGCTCGTGCGCCGACACGTCCACACTGTATCCAGGAGCAAGGCTTTACAACCAATCTCATACCGGCTGCGCGTACATCGTCAGCCTGCCGTCACGCCGGGCCGCGAACAATCGTTGCTGTCGCAGGTCCGAGCCGACGGCCACCCCGCCCTGCCCGTGCCAGGCGGTGACCAGCGCGTCCACCGCGCGGATCTGCTTGTCGGTGAGGTTCGCCGCGCCACCGCGCAGCAGCCAGCCGCGGATCACCCGGCGCCGCACGGCAGTGGGCAGGGTAGCCAGGGCCGTGACGGCGACGGTCTCCCCCACGTCTGTGTCCTCGAGCGTCAGCGCCGCCCAGTCATCCAAGGCGTCGGTGTCCTCGCGCAGCGCGGCGGCAGTCCGGGCCAGCGCCTCGGCGACGCCGCCGCCGAGCACGTCCTCGAGCAGGGGCAGCACCTCCGTACGCAGCCGCACCCGGGTGAAGCGGGGGTCATGGTTGTGCGGGTCGTCCCACGGGGTGAGGCCCAGTTCGGCGCACGCCTCGTGGGTGACGCCGCGGCGCACGCCCAGCAGCGGCCGGTACCACGGCGGGTCGCAGGCCCGCATGCCCGCGATCGACCGTGCCCCCGAGCCGCGGCCCAGTCCCAGCAGCACGGTCTCGGCCTGGTCGTCGAGGGTGTGCGCCAGCAGTACCGGCGCATCGGCGCGGGCGACGTCCAGTGCGGCGTAGCGGGCGGTGCGGGCGGCGGCCTCCGGGCCGCCGTCGGTGCCGACCTGCACCCGCAGCACCCGGGCATCCACGCAGCCGAGGTCGTGGGCCTGCCTGCGGGCGGTCTCGGCGACCTCGCCGGAACCAGGCTGCAAACCGTGGTCGACGATCAGGGCGGTGGTCGGCAGTGCCGCCGCGGCCGCGGCCGCCAAGGCCAGTGAGTCCGGTCCACCGGACAGCGCGACGCACCACGACGTGGCGCCGGGCAGGTGCTCGGTCGCGAAGCCGGCCACGCTGGCCCGCAGTGCGGCTACAGCACCCGGTCGATCCACCGCTGCGGGTCTTCGATCTCGTCGGGCAGCGGCAGGGTCTCAGCGCTGGTCCACACCGTGTTGAACCGGTCCATCCCGACCCGGTCCACCACGTGGTCGACGAACGCCTTGCCACGGGTGTACTGGCTGATCTTGGCGTCCACCCCGAGTAGCGCCCGCAGCAGCCGCTGCAGCGGCGGCTGCTTGCGCTGGCGGCGTTGGTCGAACCGGTTGCGGATCGTCTGCACCGACGGCACGACGGCCGGGCCGACCGCGTCCATGACGTGGTCGGCATGGCCTTCGAGCAGCGTGCCGAGCACCAGCAGCTGGTCCAGCGCCACCCGCTGCGGCTCGGACTGCACCGCGCGCATAAATCCGAGGATGCCGGCGTCGCCCGCGTCCTGCTCACCGGAACGCCGCTTCTTCACGAAGTCCGCCAGCCGTCCCACCACCTGTGTCACATCGTCGGACCCCTCGGTGGTCAGCACGCCCAGCGCCTGCGACATGTGTTGCGCCAGCCAAGGATTCGCGGAGAACTGCACCCGATGGGTGACTTCGTGCAGGCACACCCACAGCCGGAAGTCCGCCGGGGACACCCGCAGCTGACGCTCGACGGCGATCACATTCGGATAGACCAGCAGCAGCAAGCCGTCGTCGGTCCCGGTGTCGGCGAACGGGTCGTACTGGCCGAGGATCCCCGAGGAGATGAACGCCAAAACCGCACCGGTTTGCGCGCCGGTGATGCGGCCCGTGATCGGGTTGCTCGGTTTGTCGGTGCCGCCGGTCATCACCCGCATCGAGTCCGACGCTGCCCGGATCCAGCCCTGCCGGTCGACGATGCGTGCCTCGGGCACGGGAGCGTCGCCACCCATCCTGGTCACCTCGCGGACCGGACCTTCGGCCTTCCGGGCGGCGACGGCCAACTCGTCGACGGCCTGGTTGCGGGTGTAGTCGGTGGCCGACGGACCCGGCCGGGCCAGCCGCGCACCGACGTTCCCGGCGAACGCCCAGTCGACGGCGCGCCCGACCGTGGTGGGTGAGCTCATGAGCCGCAGCCGCAGGTGCGCAGGACGCCGGCCAGCGCGTCGAGGGCCACCCGGCCCATCGGCCCGGCGTCGTTGGAGATGAAGGCGAACGTCAGCACCCGACCACTGGCGTCGGTGACCACCCCGGCCAGCGAGTTGACCGCGGTGAGCGACCCGGTCTTGGCGCGCAGCCAGCCGGCCGACGACACCTTGGGGTCGCCGCCGAGGAAGCGATCCGAGAGCGTGCCGCTGCCGCCGGCGACCGGCAGGACGTCGAGCAGCGGGCGCATGGCCGGCTGGTCCGGTCCGGCCGCGGCCTGGACCACCTCGTCGAGGGTCTTGGCGGTCAGCCGGTCCAGAGTTGAAAGACCGCTGGAGTCGAACAGCGCGGCGCCGGTCATGTCCACGCCCGCGGCGGACAGCTTGTTCGTGATCGCGTCGACCGCCCCGGCGAAGCTCATCGGGCGACCGGTCGCCTTGGCCACCTCGCGGGCGATCGACTCGGCCATCACGTTGTCGGATGCGTTCATCATCTGCCGGAGCCGCTCGATCAGTGGCGCGCCCTGCACCGAGGCCAGCTGCCTGCCGGTCGGCGGGCCGGGCGCCATCGTGACCTTCGCCGGGTCGACGCCCAGCGCGGTGGCCAGGGCCCGCCCGGCGTCCAGGGCCGGGGTCCGGGACCGCGCCGAGTCGACCGTGGTCGGCTGGATGCGGCCGGCGTCGATCATCACCGACTGCATGGGCGCGATGTCGCCGCCGTCGATGTCGGCGGGATCCCAGCCCGGCGCGAAATCCGGTCCGCTGTACAGGGAGTCATCCACCTGGACCGCGGTCGCGGTGATCCCGCTCTTGCGCACCTGGGCGGCGAGGTCACTGATCCGGGCCGCGCCGCGATACCAGGTCTCCTGACCGGCCGGGGCGGCCGACAGAATCGGGTCGCCCCCGCCGACGAGCACCACGACGCCGGGCTGGCGGGTCTGGTCGGCCGCGACGACGGTCGTGGTGACCCGCTCGTCGCGGTTCAGTGCCAGCAGCGCGGCGCCGGTCGTGAGGGTCTTGTTGGTCGACGCCGGCAGTAGCGGTACATCGGCGCGGTGCTCCCAGAGCTGGTCGCCGGTCTTGGCGTCGGTGACGCGACCGGTGACGTTGCCGAGGTTGGGATCGGCGACGGGCATCGCCAGCGCGGCAGTCAGGCCGGCTGCGGTGGGCACCGGCGCGGAGTCCGACACCGGGACAACGCCGGGGTTGGCGGTGACCAGCGCATGTCCGGGCGGTGCCTGCGCGCTGCTGGTGTCAGTGCCGTGGGTCAGGACGGCGGCTATCGCCACGACGGCGGCGACCAGCACGATCACCGCCACGGCGAGCACCACGTGGGCCCAGCGCCACCCGCGAGTCGGGCTCATCGGTCTCCTGACTTCCGTTTCGTCTCATTGTGCCGAACCACCGTGCAGTGCAGGCCAGCGCGGGCGTTAGGGTAGGCCGCGTCGCCGGTTCGGCGGGCAAGAGCGAAGCGACCCGGGAATATATTCCACCGGGCAGGAGTCAGCGGAAATAAGGAGTCGCACGGTGGAGTTCGACGTCACCATCGAGATCCCCAAGGGTCAGCGCAACAAATACGAGGTCGACCACGAAACCGGACGCGTACGCCTAGACCGCTACCTCTACACCCCGATGGCCTACCCCGCTGACTACGGCTTCATCGAGGACACCCTCGGTGAGGACGGCGACCCGCTGGACGCGCTGGTGCTGCTGCCGCTGTCGGTGTTCCCCGGTGTGTTGATCGAGGTGCGCCCGGTCGGCATGTTCAAGATGGTCGACGAGGCCGGCGGTGACGACAAGGTGCTGTGCGTGCCTGCCGGCGACAAGCGCTGGGATCACATCCAGGACATCGGCGACGTCCCGAAGGACGAACTCGATTCGATCCAGCACTTCTTCACCCACTACAAGGACCTCGAGCCGGGCAAGTTCGTCAAGGGCTCCGACTGGGTCGGCCGTGCCGAGGCCGAGGCCGAGGTCGAGCGCTCCCGCGAGCGCTTCGCCAAAGCAGATCACTGACGGCCGGCCGGCCCGGTGAGAAATTTTGCCTGGCCGTAACAATCGGTAACCCGGTTGTCCTTTGGCTTTTCGATCATGAGCTGGTGTTGTTGCATCAGGGCATCGGTCTCGACGCCTTCAATGAGCTGCCGGACAGCAAGGCCGTCCACGCGCTCTACGAGTGCTGCAACAGCGTCACTCTGGCGCGCGACCTGACCCGCGGCCGCCCGTACACCGACCGCACGGAGCTGTTCCGCCGAGCCGACGACCTCCTTTTTTCGCTCTCGGAGTCGTCGATCGACGACATCCTGCAGGCCTACCCGCACGTCGGCCGGCGCCCCGGCAGCACCAAGTCGCAGGCCGAGCAGTGTTCGGTGTGGGACTCCTCGCCCGAGGTGATGGCCGAACTCACGACCGCGGTCAACGAGTACACCGAGCACTTCGGTTTCGGCTTCGTCATGCACGTCGGCGGACTGGACCGCGAGGCGTGCGCCCGCTCGGTCATCGCCGCGGTGCGCGACCGGATGCACCACGACCCCGAAACCGAACGCAAGGTCGTGTGCAACGAGCTCGCCCGCATCAATCGCAGTCGACTCGAGCGGATGCTCGGTCCCGAGGGGGGCTACGACAACTGGGGCTAGGGTTCGTAACCGTGGCCCTGTCGTTGGATCCAGAACTGCTCACCCTGCTGCAACCGTTGATGGACGCGGCCGCCGAGTTGGACCCGCCCGCAATCGGGGATGTGGCCGGCCGCCGGGAACGTGCCATTCCGTTGTTCCAGACGCTCGCCGCGTCCCGAGACCCGGTGGACGGCGTCGAGATGTCGCGGCACACGCTGCCCACCGGCGACGGCGCGGAACTGGATCTGGCGTGGTACTTCCCCACCTCGGGACTGTCCGGCAGCGCCGTCCTCTATCTGCACGGCGGCGGCATGATCTACAGCCTGGCCGAAACCGCTCCTGCCTATGACTCCGCGGTGCGTGCCTACGTCGCGAACTCTGGCGTCCCGATGCTGCTGGTGGATTACCGTGTGGCGCCGGAACATCCGAACCCGACACCTATCGAGGACTGTTATGCGGCGCTGCGCTGGCTGTCCGACAACGCCGACAGCCTGGGCGTGAACCCGGCCAGGATCGCGGTCGCCGGCGACAGCGCCGGTGGTGGCCTGGCCGCCGGGGTCAGCCTGCTCGCCCGCGACCGCGGCGGTCCGGCGCTGGCCGCGCAGCTGCTGATCTATCCGATGCTCGACGACCGCACCACCACCCCTGATCCGGAGCTGCCCGCCGAGCTGCTGACGTGGAACTACAACGACAACATCACCGGCTGGGGCGCGCTGCTCGGCGACGGTGAGCCGTCGGTGTATGCCGCGCCGGCCCGCGCCGAGGATTTGAGCGGACTGCCGCCGACCTACCTCGACGTCGGGGACCTGGACATCTTCCGCGACGAGAACATCGCTTATGCCGCACGGCTTTCCGCGGCGGGTGTGCCCACCGAGCTACACGTACACCCCGGCTGTCCGCACGCCTGGGAAGCGTTGGCACCTACCGCGGCGGTGTCGAAACGCGTGGTGGCCGACCGGATCCGCAGGTTGCGGGCGATCTAGCCGCCGACCGTGCTTGCGGTGGTGGCGAATTCGGCGATCAGACCGGCCAGCGCATCGGGTTGGTCGAGCATGGAAAAGGTACGCGCCCCCGCGATGACCTCCAGTCGGGAGTCGGGTAGCGCCGCGGCGAGCCTTCGGCCATCCTCCTGCGGGAAGAACGCGTCATCGGCCGACCAGGCGATCAGCGCGGGCTTGGTGAACTGCGGCAGCTTGGCGGCGGCCTCGAGAGTCGTTTGCCGCGTGAGCGATCCGGTGAAGCGGCGCAGGTTCTCGGCGATCGCGCGGTCGCGAACGGCCTTGCGAGTCCATTCCGCGGTCAGCGCGTCGAGGTTGGTGTGGGCCAGCGCACCGTAGGCGCGCCGCCGAACGGTGCGAGACCGCATGCCCTGCACGGCGATCCGCCACAGCGGCGGCACCTTGGCCGCGGTGATGAACGGTGCCAGGATCGGCGGCGGAAAGTGTTCGAACGCATCGCAACTGGTGAGCACCAGCGCGCCGAGCCGGTCGGGGAATTCGGTCGCCACCACCTGGGCGACGGCTCCCCCGGTGTCATTGCCGACGAGGACGACGTCGTCGAGCTCGGCCTTCTCGAAGAACTCGGCGACCATCGCGGCGACTCCGCGCATAGTCATGTCCGCCGACGGTCGCATCGCCTGCTGGTGGGCGCCGAGCGGCCAGGTCGGCACGATGCACCGCAGGCCGTGCCGGGCCAGCCGGGCGCTCAGCGGGCGCCACAGCGACCCACCCATCGCGTAGCCGTGAATGAAGACCAGCGGCCTGCCGGTAGACGGTCCAGCCGTTTCGTAATGGATGGTTCCGCTGTTGAGCTCTACGGTGTGCATGGCATCTCCCTTGATGACGACAAACAAACAGACAGTCTGCATGTAAGATACCGACAGGATGTACGGAAATACAAGACATGACCACCAGACGCACCCAAGCGCAGCGCTCCGCGGCAACACAGGACGCGCTGCGCGCCGCCGCGCGCGAGCTATGGGGTGAACGCGGTTATGCCGACGTCGGGACACCGGAGATCGCGCAGCGCGCCGGCGTCACCAGGGGCGCGATGTATCACCAGTACGCCGACAAGTCGGCGCTGTTCCTCGACGTCGTCGAGTCCGTCGAGTCCGACGTGATGAACCGTCTGGCCGCCGCGGTCCTCGCCGAGCAGCCGCCGACCCCTGCGGCCACCCTGCACGCGGCGGTGGATGCCTGGCTCGACATCAGCTCCGAGCGGGAGATCCGCCAGCTGATCCTGCTTGACGCGCCGAATGTGTTGGGCTGGAACGGTTTCCGTGATATCGCCGAGCGCTACAGCCTGGGCATGACCGAGCAGCTGCTCCAAGCTGCGATGGACTCCGGTGAGCTCGCGACACAGCCCGTCCGTCCGCTGGCGCATATCCTCATCGGCGCGCTCGACGCCGCGGCGCTGACGATCGCGCACTCCGAGGATCCCGAGCGCACCGGGACCGAAGTGCGCAACGCGTTGCACGGAATCGTCAAGGGCATGCTGGCCAGTCGGCCGTGAGCCCCGAAATCAAGCTTAGCCCTACGGAATATTCACATAACCTGCTATATTCACACCCATTGTGAATATGCCACAGATAGTGAATATCGCAGGTCCGATGGAGCGGACTGCGTTAAGCATCCTCCGCGACATCGACGGGGTGACAACAGAGGCAACGTCAGGCGACGGCCGCAAGGCCGACATCGTGATCCATGCCGGCGACGTGTCCCACGTTGTTGAGCTAAAAGCGCAGCGCTCAATCAATGCTGCCAACGCGCGCGCACTGATCGAGCAGGCCCAAAGATTGCCAAAAGCTACACATCTGTTATTGGTCGCCCGGTCGACGACCAAAGAGGCCCGTCGCCTTTTGGCAGACGCCGGTGTCGCGTTGATCGACGGACAGGGCAACATGCGCGTTGATCTACCCGGCATCTTCGTGTGGACCGAAAGGCGCCCACCGCACGCAGCAAGCGAAAAGACAAGCGAATCTCCAGTCAAACTAACCGGCAAGGCAGGCATTGCCACGCAAGCCCTTCTTGGTGATCCCGAACGATGGTGGCAAGTCAACGACCTGGCTGCGGTTGCAAAGATCTCAGCGAGCTTGGCACACCGCGTGCTGTCACGTCTAGACCGTGAGAATCTCATCGAAACCGTTGGTGCAGGCCCTAAGCGGGCCCGGCGTGTTACACATCCTGCGGCACTACTGGACCTCTGGGCCGAAGAAATGCGTGATCGACGCGTCAAACCGCTACGGGTATTTCGTCTCGCCCGCGACGCGCGCGCTCACGCGACGAGCCTCAGCACGCTACTCGCAGGCGCGAATATCGATCACGCAGTCACCGGGCCCGCTGGCGCTGCGCGTCTTGCGCCATTCATCACATCGATTCCCGTAGTGGACATCTGGATAACACAAGCCGTCGATCTCAGCGCTGCATCAAATGCCATCGGCGCAGAGGTCGTACAAGAAGGCCATAACATCTTGCTACGACAGGAAGCGGATGACTATCCCCTCGTCTTTCGCACCCTCATTGATGACGTATGGACAGTCAACAAGTTTCGGCTATACCTCGACCTGCGAAAAGATCCGCGACGTGGCAGGGAACAGGCCGACCGGCTGCGCGAAGAGGTGATCGGCTTTTGAGCAGACAGCATCAAAGTGACTACGACCAGGAGACAACAACGCGCTGTGAGCGTGCGCTCGTTACGCTCCTGGGCGACATTGGGCCATGGAGTAAGCGCGTCTACCTGGCTGGCGGTCTCGCTCCGCGCTATATCGTCGGCAGCCTTCCCGAGGGTGCGCGTCCACACGTCGGCACGACAGACGTCGATCTTGTTATCGGGCTTGCCGTTGACGACGAGAGCGACGAGGCATACCGGACTCTCGAAAACAACCTCAAGAAGGCCGACTTCGAGCCACAACACTCGTTCCGCTGGTCGAAGGAGGTTCAGGGCGTCACCGTCATTGTCGAATTCCTCTGCGAGACCGACCAAGTCGAAGCGGGCAAGATATTCAAGCCGAAGCAAGGAACCGGATCAGGTCTCGGGGCATTCAATGTGCGCGGGGCCCAGCTAGTCACCAGGGACTATTTCGAGACCCAGATCGAGGCGGATCGGCTCGATGACGGAGGCCACTCACAAGTAGCTGTCCGCGTCGCCGGCATCCTCGCCTACGCCGTTCTCAAAATCCTGGCCTTTCAGGATCGCCATGAAAACAAAGATTCCTATGACCTCTTGTACTGTCTGCTGAATTTCGGGGATGGTCCGGAGGACGCAGGGCGCGTCGCCAAGCTAAGCCCAATCCACGACGATGTCCAGGTTCGCACAGCGATGCGCCTGCTCGCCGAGAGATTCGCGTCAGTCGAACATGACGGTCCGCACGCCTACGCAGGGTTTCTAGCCGATAGTGGCGACGCTGACGAGATAGCACGTCTCCGCCAGGAAGCCGTCGCCATAGTCCGCACGTTCCTATCTGCAGCTGATTTTCAGACTTCGCAGTAAGCCCTGCACGAACGGGCGGCTGGGCGGTCGCCCCGCCACGTTGAGCTTCAATGCCGGCGATCTGGTGGCTGAGTGCCGACAAGATCGAAGCGTGAGATGCCCGCTGCTCGGCGCGCCGCGAAGTATCGAGTCACTTAGGCTCGTGAGGTGATCGGCGGAGCGCAGAACCCCACGCAGGCGCAACCGCATTTCACGTCACTTCCCGATCTGGCGAGCCGATCGGCCGGTGGTGCGGTGGTATGGGCCAACGACGATCTGTTCGCCGAGCGAGAGAATCTGATCAATCCGCAACCGGCCGATTCCGTCCGGCCACCTTCGGACACAAGGGCCAGGTTTACGACGGTTGGGAGACGCGCCGCCGGCGGGGTAACGGACCCGACGATTGTGACCGCGCGATTGTGCGGTTGGCGGTGCCGGCCATCGTGGGCGGTGTGGTGGTCGACACCGCGTGGTTCACCGGCAACTACCCGCCGCAGATCTCGGTCGAAGCGGCGTGCGTCGACGGCTATCCGCCTGCCGAAGAAGTGGCGCACCGGACCGAATGGACCACCATCGTCGCGCGCTCGAAGGTCGACGGTGATACCCGAAACCCCTTCAAGGTGGCCTCGTCCCGGCGCTGGACGCACGTTCGGCTGTCCATCTATCCCGACGGCGGCGTGGCGAGATTCCGCGTCCACGGCGACGGCATGCTCGATCCGCGGCTCGCCGGCGTTATGCCACTGGACCTCGCTGCGTTGGAGAACGGCGCGCGAGTGACGGCCTGTTCCAACATGTTCTACTCCTCGCCCAACAATCTGCTATTGCCCGGGATCGCGCGGACCATGGGCGACGGCTGGGAAACCTCACGCCGACGTGACGACGGCAACGACTGGGTGCAGGTCCGGCTGGCCGGCCAGGGTGTACTCACCGCGGCTGAACTCGACACGTCGTATTTCATCGGCAATGCTCCCGGGGCCGCGCGGCTGATGGGGCGCGCCGATGATGGCGAGTGGTTCGAGGTATTGCCCTGCACCGCACTGCAGCCGGACACCAGACACCGTTTTCTGCTCTCCGGCCAGCGACCGGTTACCGAGGCGCGACTCGACGTCTACCCCGACGGCGGGATGGCCCGACTTCGCTTGTTCGGCCGGCTCACCGACGACGGTCTGCACCGGGTGCGGGGCACCTGGGCTGCGGCGACTTGACATGAGCTATCCGCGCGACATGGTGGGTTACGGCCGAACGCCGCCGCACCCCAAGTGGCCCGGCGATGCGAAAATCGCCATTCAATTCGTGCTCAATTACGAAGAGGGCGCGGAGAACTCCGTCTTGGACGGCGACGACGCCTCGGAGACTTTTCTGTCCGAGATGACACCCGCAGAGGCATTTCCCGACCGGCACATGAGCATGGAGTCGCTCTACGAATACGGCTCGCGTGCCGGATTGTGGCGCCTCCTTCGCCTCTTCGAGCGTCGCAACATCCCGTTGACGATCTTCGCGGTCGCCGTGGCCATGCAGCGAAACCCGGAGGCAGTGGCCGCTTTCGGCGAGCTCGGTCACGAGATCGCCTGCCATGGTCTGCGGTGGACGTCCTATCAACGCATCCCACGCGACACCGAGCGCGCCCATATGGCGCAGGCTGTGCAGATCCTGCGCGACCTCACCGGTTCGGCGCCGCTCGGTTGGTACACCGGCCGCGACTCACCGCACACCCGTGAACTCGTCGTCGAGCACGGCGGATTCGTCTACGATTCCGACTCCTACGCCGACGACCTGCCGTACTGGGTGCGAGTTCACGGCCGCAGCCACCTTGTCGTGCCGTACACGCTCGACACGAACGACATGCGGTTCGCCTCGGCGGCAGGGTTTTCCAACGGCGAGGAGTTCTTCGCGCACCTTCGCGACGCGTTCGACGTGCTCTATGCGGAGGGCAGTGCAGGCAGCCCGAAAATGCTCTCGGTCGGACTCCACTGCCGGCTGGCCGGCCGCCCGGCCCGCACCGCGGCACTCGAACGGTTCTGCGACCACGTCCAGTCCCACGACGGAGTCTGGATCGCCCGGCGCATCGAGATCGCGCAGCACTGGCGCACCGTTCACCCCGCCGAATAGTGCTTCACCGGCGGGGTTGCGTAGTCCCCTCGTTTCGACGTACGCAAACCCATGGTGACCAACGACTGCACGGTCAGCGTGGCGGCACTGACCCCATCCACGACGGGCACACCCAACTCTCTGGAAATCTCATCGCACATATCGGCCATCCCCGCGCATCCCAGCACCACCGCATCGGATCCGTCGATTTCGACCGCCTCGCGACATGCTTCGGTGACGACCTTGCGCGCATTCGGGTCGCTGTCCAGGTCAAGTACCGGCATGTCACACGCGTGGATACCGCGACAGAATCGTTGCATGCCATAGCGTTCGGCGAGGTGCGCCGACTGGCCGATGGTCCGCGACAGCGTCGTGACGATGCTGAAACCGGTGCCCAGGTGACTTGCCGCCTGCATCGCGGCCTCCGCGATTCCGATGACCGGTCCGGTTGCCACCTCGCGTGCGGCGTCGAGTCCGGGATCACCGAAGCAGGCGATCACATAGCCGTCGACACCTTCCCGCTCCCCCTGGGCCACCGCACGCAGCACACCGGGCACGGAAAGTGCTTCATCGTAATGACTTTCGATCGACGCAGGACCGATCTCGGACGTGATCCCCGTGACGATCACGCCCGGACCGGCTACCGCCGCCGCACAGGCGGCGATGGTGTCGGTCATGGCCCGGGTGGTGTTCGGGTTGATCACCCAGATCCGCGTCACGGAAGCGGAGCGACGGCCAGCTTGCTGCGCGTCGCGAGGACGTAGTAGATCGCCAACCCCAATCCGCAACCGATGAACCAGCTGTACTGCGCGGCGGTGTGCATACCGGGCACATCGCCGGCGAGCACCGGGATCACCGCGACCACAGCCGCAATCGCGGTGGCGATGACCGCGGCGGGGTTATAACCCTTCTTGTACCAATAGGTTCCGTCCTCAGCGAGGGTGAACAGATCGTCGACAACCACCTTCTGCTTGTGGATCAGGTAGTAGTGACCGATCAGCACACCGAACAGCGGGCCGATGAACGCACCCAGGACCTCCAGCGTGTAGTGGATGACCTCCGGATTGTTGTAGAGGTTCCACGGCGTGATCAACACCGACCCGACCGCGGCGATCATGCCGCCCGCGCGCCAGCTTATCCGCTGCGGGCTGACGTTGGAGAAATCGAACGCGGGTGAGATGAAGTTGGCGACGATGTTGATGCCGATCGTGGCAATGGTGAAGGTCAAGGCGCCCAGGACTATTGCGAATGTCGAGTCGATCTTGGCGACGGTTGCCACCGGATCGGTGATCAGCTCACCGAACACCGGCACCGTCAGCGAGGCGGTAACAACCACCAGGATCGAGAAGACCAAGAAGTTCACCGGCAGGCCGAGAAAGTTGCCGCGCTTCACCGCGTCGAAGGACTTACCGTAGCGCGCGAAGTCGCCGAAGTTCAGCATCGGGCCGGAGAAGTACGAAACCACCAGAGCGATCGCCCCGAGCATGACGGGAACGGAATCGAATCCGGTGTACTTGACGTCACCGAGGTTCAGATCGATGGCGCCCCAACCTGCCTTGTAGATGAGGTAACCGCACAGCAGGAACATCACCACGTAGACCGCGGGCCCGCAGAAGTCGATGAACTTGCGGATGGACTCCATACCGCGCCAGAAGACGCAGGCCTGCAATACCCACAGCAGGAGGAAGCTGCCCCAGCCCAGGAACGGCAGTCCGAGGAATCCGTTCTGGTTGACGTCGGCGTACTGCGCGAGACCCGGAAAGAGCTTGAGTAGCACGACATCCAGCGCGGCCGAGGCCAGGTAGGTCTGAATCCCGTACCAGGCCACCGCGATCAGGCCGCGGATGATGGCGGGAATGTTCGCGCCGAGTACACCAAAGACGCTGCGGCAGATCACCGGATACGGCACACCTGTCGATTGGCTGGGTTTGGCGACCAGGTTGCAGAAGACGTTGACGATCACGATGCCGATCAACAGTGCGACGAGCACCTGCCAGCTGGCCAGGCCTAGTGCGAACAGGCTGCCCGCCGTGACATAGCCGCCGACGCTGTGTACGTCGGACATCCAGAACGCAAAGATGTTGTAGGAACTCCAGCTCTGCTTACGCAAGGGAGCCAGGTCTTCATTGGTCAGTCGCGGGTCGTAGCCCGGCTTGATCAGTCCGCCGCCGATCGGGTGACCGGCGGCCTCGACGATGTCACCCGCACCGATGACGGCGCCGGGCGGAAGCACTTTCGCACTCTGCGGTGTGTCGATGTCGGTCATGGCCGGACGCTATCGACGGCGCGTTTCCCGCGTATTTCCTGCGAACTACCCGGCTATTGCGTCGAAGATATATCCGCCGGTAGCAGCAGGCCGGTGTCGGTGGGCAACGTGGCGATCGCGGCATTGAGTCGCTGAGCATGACCCTCGGCGATGGTGAGCAGCTGCTCCACGTCACCGGCAAGAAAAGCGTCGACCATCTGACGGTGGTCGGCATGCAGCAGCGCACGATGCGACGGCGCGACGTGGACCATCGACTGCACGGGTTCGGTCATGTTCCACGCCGATTCGAGCATATGCAGCAGACGGAACATCCGCGACGGACGGCTGAGCGCGAGGTGGAAGTGCCTGCTCTGCCGGTGGTAGGTGAGCGGATCGTCGTCGTCGATCGCCTGCTGCAGAACGTCGTTCGCCGCGACGATCGCGGCCCGGTCGGCGTCAGTGGCATTGGCCACCGCGGACGCGAGTGCCGCCGCCTCCAAAGTCTCACGCACGATTTACATTTCGCGCAGTTCCTGGACGGTGAGCTGAGCAACGGTGTACCCGGAGTTGGACCGGTGCGCCACCAAGCCCTCGCCGATCAGGGTCTTGAGTGATTCACGCACCGGGATCTGGCTCACACCGAACAGGTCGGCGACGTCGGCCAAGGGAATCGGAGTGCCCGGCGCGACGGCGCCATCGAGGATCACCCGGCGCAGTTCGTCGAGAATCGCCTGTTGCGGGCTGCCCGGTTGCTCGACGACCAGCCGATTGACCAAGGCCGAAGGACGTCGCAGCATCGGGTCACGGTAGGCCGCGTTTGTTTCGCCGGTGCTACGGGAGGCCGCGCGAAGAACAAGACAGCTAGCCGGCCGCCCACTGCTTGGCCTGGCCGAGTTCGTCGAGCCCGAACACCTGGACCTCACCAGGCATGAGCCAGCCCACCAGGTGGATGGTGTGAACCACCCACTCCTTGTCACTGACGACCGCGACGCGCTTGAACGCGGAGTGCCGGGAGAACAGGGTGCCCAGGCCGAGTTTGAGATCTTCGACCAGCCCGCCGCGGCCGAAACCCTCATAGTCGGAGTCGATGACCTCGACGATCCTGATGTCCCCGCCCGGCTTCATCAGGTCGTCCATCGCAGGCTTGAACGCCTTCAGATCGTCACCGCTCACCTTGCCGGACACCCGAATCCCCGTCACACCCTCCGGCATGTCGGAAAGTACTTCGATCATCGGTTCAGCGTAGAACCGCGGGCGTTGAGACGGCACTAGGAGCGACGATTCGCCCAAACTCTCGCTCTCAGTGCTGCCTCAACGGTCCCGACCGGGTCGTCCTCCGGACGCGAACGGCATCACCGCGGCCACAGTCAGCGTTTGTCGACAACCCGGGTCTTGACCAGGCTGGCGACCATCGTCAGGAACAGCGTCAGCACGATCACGGCCAGGCTCAGCAGCGTCGGGATCTCCGGGACCGGGACGTGCTCACCGCCGTTGATGAACGGCAACTCGTTCTCGTGCAACGCGTGCAGCACCAGCTTGACCCCGATGAAGAACAGGATGAACGCCAAGCCCTGCGACAGGTACACCAGGCGGTTGAGCAGATCGCCGAGCAGGAAGTACAACTGGCGCAAACCCATCAGCGCGAACAGGTTTGCGGTGAACACGATGTAGGGCTCGCGGGTCAGCCCGTAGATCGCGGGGATGGAGTCCAGCGCGAACAGCAGGTCGGTGGTGCCCAGCGCGACGATGACCAGAAACATCGGCGTCATCAGGCGCTTGCCGCCCTCCTTGACGTACAGCTTCAGGCCGTCCCACTTATCGGTGCTCGGCACATACTTGCGGGCCAGCCGCACCACGGTGTTCTCGGCGTCGTCGTCGTGCTCGGTGTCACGGGCCAGCCGGATCGCGGTGTACAGCAGGAACGCCCCGAAGATGTAGAAGATCCACGAGAACTGCTGAATGGCAACGGCACCCAGCGCGATGAAGATGCCGCGGAAGATCAACGCCAGCACGATGCCGATCAGAAGTGCCTCTTGCTGATAGATCTTCGGCACCTTGAAGCTGGCCATGATGATGATGAAGATGAACAGGTTGTCCACCGACAGGCTGTATTCGGTGAGCCAGCCGGCATAGAACTCCAGCCCGAACTGCCCGCCGTGGAAGTTCCACACCCACAGGCCGAACGCGATGGCCAGGCCGATGTAGATCGACAGATAGATGCCGCACTCGCGCATCGTGGGTTCGTGTGGGCGCCGCGCCACGAAGATCACATCGAACAGCAGCACCGCGACGGTCACACCGATGGTGATGAACCATTCGAGCGGCGTCACATTCATAGAAAGACCTCCGGGCGTCACAAAACGTCCGAGGTCTCTTCCGCCGCTCAACGAGCGCGGCCCGCGGCACCGGACGGCCGACGTTGGCCGCCGTGGTGACGACACCGCGGCGAAGGAATACTCCCCTCTGACAGCAGTCTGTCAGGTCCGTACGCCGGGCAGCAAACCGAGCGCAGGCCCGGCCCGATCCACCGGCCGCGTCCGGCACCGGGATGTCAACGACGCCGCCTAGGATCCTCGTCGTGGCGACGCCGGAAATTCCCCCGCAGTACCTGTTGTCGGAGCAGGCACCGCCGCCGCGCACCCTGATCGACATCCTCTACGAGACCGCGAACCGTTACCCCGAGGCGGCCGCGATCGACGACGGCACGGTGCAGCTGACCTACGCCGAGCTGATCGCCGATATCGAGGAAAGCGTCGACTGGCTGGCCGCGCGCGGCATCGGCCGCGGCGACCGGATCGGCATCCGGATGCCGTCGGGAAGCTACGCCCTCTACGTCGCGATCCTCTCGACGCTGGCGGCCGGCGCGGCGTATGTCCCGGTCGACGCCGACGATCCCGACGAACGCGCCGAGCTGGTGTTCGGAGAGGCCGGCGTCGTCGCCGTGATCACCGAGGCGGGTCTGACCCGCGGGCCGGGCTCGTCCCGCGGATGGCGCGCGACCGCCCCGCTGGGCCGCGACGACGCCTGGATCATCTTCACCTCGGGTTCCACCGGGACCCCCAAGGGCGTTGCGGTCACCCATCGCAACGCGGCAGCGTTCGTCGACGCCGAAGCGCGAATGTTCCTGCAGCACAACCCGATCGGGCCAGCGGACCGGGTGCTGGCCGGACTGTCGGTGGCCTTCGACGCCTCGTGCGAGGAGATGTGGCTGGCGTGGCGCTACGGTGCGTGCCTGGTGCCGGCGCCGCGTGCCCTGGTTCGCAGCGGTATGGACCTCGGTCCGTGGCTGGTGGCGCGGGACATCACTGTGGTGTCGACGGTCCCCACGCTGGCGTCGCTGTGGCCGGCCGAGGCACTGGAACAGGTGCGGCTGCTGATCTTCGGCGGCGAGGCCTGCCCGCCCGAACTCGCCGAGCGGCTCGCCGTCGAGGGCCGCGAGGTGTGGAACACCTACGGACCGACGGAAGCCACCGTGGTGGCGAGCGCCGCTCGGCTCGACGGTCGAAGTCCGGTCAGCATCGGGCGCCCCCTACCGGGCTGGGACCTCGCGGTCGTCGACGCCAACGGCGCCCCGGTCGCCATCGGCGAGGTCGGCGAATTGGTGATCGGCGGCGTCGGCCTGGCGCGCTACCTGGATCCGGAGAAAGACGCCGAGAAATACGCGCCGATGCCGACGCTGGAGTGGGCCCGCGCCTACCGCAGCGGTGACCTGGTCCGGTTGGAGGCCGACGGACTGTATTTCCAGGGCCGCGCCGACGATCAGGTCAAAGTAGGCGGCCGCCGCATCGAACTCGGCGAGGTCGACTCCGCGCTGGTGCACCTTCCCGGGGTGAGCGGCGGCGCCGCGGCGGTACGCCGAACCGCCAGCGGCACCCCGATGCTGGTCGGCTATATCGCCAGCGCCAACCCCGACTTTGACCTGACCGCCGCCCGCGCCCACCTTGCCCAGGCCCTGCCTGCCGCCTTGGTGCCGCGGCTGGTGTTGCTCGACGAGTTGCCGACCCGCACCTCGGGCAAGGTCGACCGCAATGCGCTGCCGTGGCCGCCGCCGGGATACCAGGATTCCGAACCCGACCTGGGCGGCACCATGGGCTGGCTGGCCGGGCTGTGGCGCGACGTGCTCGGCGCGGTCGTCGACGGTCCGGAAGCGGACTTCTTCGCCCTCGGCGGCGGCTCACTGTCGGCGGCCCAGCTGGTTGCCGCGCTACGTGAGCGCTACCCGCAGCTGACCGTCGCCCAGCTCTACGACCACCCCCGGCTGGGGTCGCTGGCCGAGTTCCTCGAAGAGCAGAAGCCACCGGTCGCGGTCACCCCGCGCGACGTCAAGCCCACCCCGGTGTCGACGCAGGCGGCCCAGGTCCTGCTGTCGGTGCCGCTGGCCACCCTGACCGGCCTGCAATGGGTGACCTGGCTGGCGCTGATCAACAACGTGGCCGCCGCCGTCCATCCGCTGCCGTGGCTGGTCGGAGTCAGCTGGTGGCTCGTGGCGGTCGCGTTCGTCTTGTTCATCACCCCGATCGGGCGGATGAGCATCGCGGTCCTGGGCGCGCGCACACTGCTGTCCGGCCTCGAACCCGGCACCTACCGTCGCGGTGGGTCCGAACATCTGCGGGTGTGGCTGGCCGAACGCCTCGCCGACGCCAGTGGCGCCGAGAACCTGGCAGGTGCCCCGTGGCTGGTGTACTACGCACGGGCGCTGGGTAACAAGGTCGGCAAAGGCGTGGATCTGCATTCGGCGCCTCCGGTGACCGGCATGCTCACGCTCGGCCACCGGGTTTCCATCGAACCGGAGGTCGACCTGACCGGGCATTGGATCGACGGCGACCTGTTCCACGTCGGCCCGATCAGCGTCGGCAACGACGCCAGCATCGGGGCACGCACCACCCTGTTCCCCGGCGCGGTCGTCGGGAAGAACGCCGATGTGGCACCCGGCTCCGGCGTCGTCGGCAAGGTGAAGAACGGGCAGTACTGGAAGGGTTCACCGGCGATCAAGTCCGGCAAGGCCCGTCATCCGTGGCCCGACCACCGGCCGCCGCGCGCCCCCGTGTGGGTGGCCGCCTACGGGGTGACCTCGATGCTCCTCGGCGCGGTGCCACTGGTGGCCCTGGCCATCGGGTTGGGCGTTGTGGTGTGGCCGGCCCGGCACAGCGCGACGCTGGGTTCGGCCATGGCGACGGCCGCGCCGTGGATTCCGGTGGCCGCGCTGGTCTCGCTCCTGGTCTACGCGGCGTTCACAGTAGTGGCGGTGCGGATCCTCGCGATCGGGCTGCGCGAGGGCTACCACCCGGTGCGCAGTCGGGTGGGCTGGCAGCTGTGGACCACCGAACGACTGATGGACGCCGCCCGCAACTACCTGTTCCCGCTGTATGCCAGCCTGCTGACCCCGTGGTGGCTGCGGGCACTCGGTGCGAAAGTCGGCCGCAACACCGAGATCTCGACGGCACTGCTGACACCCAAGTTCACCGTCGTCGAAGACGGCGCCTTCCTGGCCGACGACACCATGGTCGCCTCCTACGAGCTCGGCGGCGGCTGGATCCATGTCGCCAAGGCCACCGTCGGCAAGCGCGCGTTCCTGGGCAACTCCGGCATCACCCAGCCGGGCCGCCGGGTTCCCGACGACGGTCTGGTGGCAGTGCTTTCAGCCGCCCCGCACAAGGCCAAGGCCGGTTCCTCCTGGCTGGGCAGCCCGCCGATCCGGTTGCGCCGCCGCGCCGACGAAGCCGACGCAACGCTGACCTACAGCCCGCCCATGCGGTTGAAGGTGATGCGTGCCGCGGTCGAGACCTGCCGGCTGATCCCGGTGATGGTCACGTTCGCGATCGGGGTCGCGGTGCTGGCCGCACTGCAGGCGCTCGCGTCCGAGTTCGGCTATGGCTGGGCGGCATTGGCCGGCGGCCTGGTCCTCCTGATCACCGGCGCCGTCGCCGGCGGGGTCGCGGTTGCGGCCAAATGGCTTGTCGTCGGCCATATCCCAGCAGGCGAGCAGCCACTGTGGTCGTCGTTCGTGTGGCGCAACGAGGTGTCGGACACCTTCGTGGAGACCGTGGCTGCGCCGTGGTTCGCCCGCGCCGCCAGCGGCACCCCGGTGATGAACCTGTGGCTGCGCGCGCTGGGCGCGAAGATCGGTCGCGGCGTGTGGTGTGAAACCTACTGGCTGCCCGAGGCGGATCTGGTGACGCTGCAGCGCGCCAGCACCGTCAACCGCGGCTGCGTGGTGCAGACGCATCTGTTCCACGACCGGATCATGCGCATGGACACCGTCGTGCTCGACGAGGGCGCCACGCTGGGTCCGCACTGCGTGGCGTTGCCCGCCGCCAGGCTGGGCGCCGGTGCCACCGTCGGCCCGGCGTCGCTGGTGATGCGCGGCGACGAGGTGCCACCCTCCACTCGCTGGCAGGGCAATCCGATTGCGCCGTGGCTCATTTCGCGCAAGAAGCCGCGCGACGAGACCACCTCGCGTAAAGCCGGGGACAACGCCGCGTGAAACAGCCCACCAAGAAAGCCGCCAAGAAAGGCGGCCCACCCGTCATCGATCCGTACCTGCCCAACAACGGCAACTTCGGCTACCGGGTGTCGCGCTACGAACTCGACCTGGAGTACAAGGTCGCGATCAACCGGCTGACCGGCACCGCCACGATCACCGCTGCGACGCTGGCGTCGCTGAAGACGTTCACGCTGGATTTGTCCGACGCGCTGTCGGTGTCGAAGGTGACGGTCAACGGCCGCCGCCCGTCGAACTTCTCCGCCTCGAACGGAAAGCTGCACATCACCCTGTCGGCGGCGCTGCCGGCCGGCGCGGCCATGTCGATCACGGTGCGCTACGGCGGCAACCCGCGACCCATCCGAAGCTATTGGGGCGAGGTCGGTTTCGAGGAGCTGTCCAACGGTGCACTGGTTGCGGGACAGCCGAACGGCGCGGCGTCGTGGTTTCCGTGCGACGACCACCCCAGCGCCAAGGCCAGCTACCGCATCCAGATCAGCACCGACAGCCCCTACCGCGCGCTGGCCAACGGTGAACTGGTGTCGCGGCGGGTGCGCGCCGCGCAAACCGTGTGGACCTACGAACAACCCGAACCGACGTCGACCTACCTGATCACGCTGCAGATCGGCATGTACGGCACCCAGAGGCTGCCCAAGGCCCAGGTGCCGATGCACGCGGTGCTGCCGGACCGGTTGCGGCCCGAGTTCGACCATGACTTCGCCCGGCAGCCGCAGATGATGAAACTGTTCATCAACCTGTTCGGCCCGTACCCGCTGAGTCACGGCTACACCGTCGTGGTCACCGATGACGACCTCGAGATACCGCTTGAAGCACAAGGTATTTCGATCTTCGGCGCCAACCACTGCGACGGTAAGCGCGGCGCCGAACGACTGATCGCCCACGAACTGGCCCACCAGTGGTTCGGCAACAGCGTGACCGCGCGCCGCTGGCGCGACATCTGGTTGCACGAGGGATTCGCCTGCTACGCCGAATGGTTGTGGTCGGAGAACTCCGGTGGACGCTCCGCCGACGACTGGGCCCACCACTATCACGCCAAGCTGAAATCCTCACCGCAGAACCTGCTGCTGGCCGACCCCGGCCCCCGCGACATGTTCGACGACCGCGTCTACAAGCGTGGGGCCCTCACACTGCACGTGCTGCGCGACACCCTCGGTGACGATAACTTCTTTGAACTGCTGCGGGATTGGACCAGCAGACACCGGCACAGCACCGTGGTGACCGACGACTTCACCGGCCTTGCCGCCAACTACGCCGACGTCTCGTTGCGCCCGCTGTGGGATGCCTGGCTGTACTCCACCGAGGTGCCGCGGCTGTGACGGACGCGGGTGCCGGCACCGGCGCGATCACCCGCAGCAGTGTGGCCAGAGTCGGTGCGGCCACCGCGATCTCGGCGGTCTGCGGGTACGCGGTCCTCTACCTCGCGGCCCGCGCCCTGGACCCGGCCGGCTTCTCGGTGTTCGGGGTGTTCTGGGGTGCGTTCGGGTTGGTCGGCGGTGCGGCGTATGGGCTGCTGCAGGAGGCCACCCGCGAAGTCCGCTCGGCGGGTTACGTCGAGATCGCCGAGGGCCCGCGCACCCATCCGATGCGAGTCGCGACGGCCGTCGGGGTGGTGGCCGCTCTCGTGATGGCGGGCACCTCGTTCCTGTGGGCGCCGCACGTGTTCAGCCAGTCCCGGCCGCTGTCGGTGGTCCTGCTCAGCGTGGGGCTGGCCGGATTCTGCATCCACGCAACGCTTTTGGGCCTGCTCGCCGGTACCGGCCGCTGGGGCGGCTACGGAGCCTTGATGGTCACCGACGCCATCATGCGGGTGGTGGTCGCGGTGGCGGCCTTCGCGGTGGGCTGGGGTCTGGACGGTTTCCTGTGGGCGACGGTTGCCGGTGCGATCGGATGGCTGCTGTTACTGGCGGCGTCACCGGGCGCTCGCACGGCGGCCGGCCTGCGCACACCGGGCAGCACCGCCACCTTCCTGCGCGGCGCAGGTCATTCGATCGCCGCCGCCGGCGCCAGCGCCGTCCTCGTCATGGGATTCCCGGTGCTGCTCAAGGCCACCTCCGGTGATGACCTCGGCGCGGCCGGCGGCGTGGTGATCCTCGCGGTGACGCTGACCCGTGCGCCGCTGCTGGTTCCGCTGACCGCGATGCAGGGCAACCTGATCGCCCACTTCGTCGACCATCGCGGCCACCGACTCAAGGCGTTGATCGCGCCCGCGGCCGTGGTGCTGGTGCTCGGCGCGGTCGGCGTCGTGGCTGCCGGGCTGCTTGGACCGTGGCTGATCCGAGTGGCGTTCGGCGACGAGTACGGCCCCGGCGGGGTGCTGCTGGCCTGGCTCACCGCGGGCGCGGTCGCGATCGCACTGCTGACCGTCACCGGGGCTGCGACGGTGGCCGCCGGCCTGCATCGGGCCTACTCGATCGGCTGGGTCGGGGCGACGGTCGTCTCGGCGGCGCTGCTGAGCCTGCCGATGGATCTGACCGACCGCACCGTGGTCGCCCTGCTGTGCGGACCGCTGGTCGGAATAGCCGTCCACCTGGCAGCACTGGGCCGCGCCGCACGCTGAACCCACCGTTGTCGGCGTGTACCTTGTGGACATCGACACGCCTTACCCCGACGCCTGGATCATCGTGCCGGCGTTCAACGAAGCGAAGGTCATCGCCGACGTCATCGCGGACCTGCGCCAAGTCTTCGACCACGTGGTGTGCGTCGACGACGGCAGCAGCGACGACACCGCCGACATCGCCTTGCGCGCGGGCGCGCACGTGGTGCGCCATCCGGTAAATCTCGGGCAGGGCGCTGCCATCCAAACCGGGGTCGAGTACGCCCGCAGCCAGCCCGGCGCTGCGGTGTTCGTCACGTTCGACGCCGACGGCCAGCACCGCGTCAAGGACGTCGTCGTGATGATCGACCGGCTGGCCAAGGGTGACGTCGACGTCGTGATCGGCACCCGGTTCGCCGGCACCACCGTCAGCCACACGCCGCCGCTGAAGCGGCTCATCCTGCGCGCGGCGGCGATGCTGAGCCCGAGCAGTCATCGGTTGCACCTGACCGACTCGCACAACGGGCTTCGAGTGTTCAATAAGACGGTCGCCGACAACCTCAACCTCACGATGAACGGCATGAGCCACGCGACCGAATTCATCACGCTGATCGTCGAAAACCATTGGCGGGTGGCCGAAGAGCCCGTCGAGATCCTCTACACCGAGTACTCGATGTCCAAGGGCCAGCCGCTGCTGAACGGAGTGAACATCGTCTTCGACGGGTTCCTGCGCGGAAGGATGCGCCGATGAACTGGATCCAGGGACTGCTGATCGCCGCGGTGATGGCGCTGCTGGTCTACCTGCTGCGCTCGCGCACCAACGCCAAAGCCAAGGCATGGGTCAAGGTCGGCTACGTGCTGTTCGTAGTGCTGGCGGTTTATGCGATCCTGCGGCCGGACGACACCACGGTGCTGGCCAACTTCCTCGGGGTCCGGCGTGGCGCCGACCTGATCACCTATGCGCTGATCATCGCGTTCGTGTTCACGACGATGAGCACGTATCTGCGCTTCAAGGAGCTCGAGCTGAAATACGCCCGGCTGGCGCGGGCGGTCGCACTGGAGGGTGCGCGGACCCCGGAGCACTAGCCCCGGAAGTAGTCGACGGTGCGGGCGATGCCGTCTTCGAGGCGTACCTGCGGGCGCCAGCCGAGCACCATCTCGGCCTTGCGGACATCCAGGCAGGAGCGCTTCAGGTCGCCCAGCCGGGCCGGGGCGAAGTCCGGGTCGTCGGCCACCCCGACCACCTTGGCCACCACCGAGTGCAACTGCCGGTCGCTGGTCTCCACGCCGGTCCCGACGTTGAATCGCTGCCCGCACCCACCTTTTCCGGAGGCCCGCACGAAGGCGTCGACGACGTCGTCGACGAAGACGTAGTCGCGGGTGTTCGAGCCGTCGCCGTAGACCTTGGTGGGCCGGCCGGCCAGCATCGCGTTGGCGAATATCGCGACGACGCCGGCCTCGCCGTGCGGGTCTTGGCGCGGGCCATAGACATTCGACGGCGCGATGAACGAGCAGTCCACGCCGTAGAGGTGGCGGAAGGTGTTGAGGTAGATCTCGCCGGCGACCTTGCTGGCCGCATACGGCGAGGCGGGATCGACCGGAGTCGTCTCGTTGACGGGGAAGTTCGTCGGCGCCCCGTAGATCGAGCCGCCCGACGAGGTGTGAACGACCTTGCGAACGCCCGAGCGCCGCGCCGCCTCGGCCAGCCGCACGGTGCCGATCACGTTGACCGCCGCGTCGAACTCGGGTTCTTCCACCGAGCGGCGCACGTCGATCTGGGCGGCCAGATGGTGGACGACTTCGGGCTTGTGCTTCTCGAACAGGCCGATCAGGTCCGCGTCGGCGATATCGGCCTCGACGAACTCGAACCGAGCCTCGGCGCTCGCCCCGGCCAGGTTCTCCATGCGGCCACGGCTCAGATCGTCGAGCCCGACGACGGTGTGCCCGTCGGCGAGCAGGCGATCAACCAGCGTCGACCCGATGAAGCCGGCAGCCCCCGTGACCAGTACCTGCATGGCGGTCACCCTACCGGCAGGTGAGTACAGTCGACGCGATGGCAGTTCCGACCCGGGTGGCGCGCATGCCACCGGTGGCTGCCGCGGCCGTCGTCCTGATCGCGGTGCAATTGGTGGTCCGCGCGGTGCTGGCGTTCGGCGGTTACTTCTACTGGGACGACCTGATCCTGGTGGGTCGGGCGGGCACCCAGGATCTGCTGTCTCCGTCGTATCTGTTCGACGACCACGACGGCCACGTCATGCCCGGTGCGTTCCTGGTGGCCGGGCTGATCACCCGCGCGGCACCACTGGTGTGGGCGTGGCCTGCGGTCAGTCTGGTGGTGCTGCAACTGCTGGTGTCGCTGTCGGTGCTGCGAGCACTGCACGTGATCCTCGGCTGGCGTCCGGTGTTGTTGATTCCGTTGACCTTTGCCTTGTTCACCCCGCTGGGGGTGCCCGGATTCGCGTGGTGGGCCGCGGCGCTGAACTCGCTGCCGATGCTGGCCGCGATGGCATGGGTGTGCGGCGACGCAATCCTGTTGGTGCGCAACGGCAATCGGCGCTATGCGATCACCGCTGTACTCGTGTTCTTCGGTGGCCTGCTGTTCTTCGAAAAGGCGGCAGTCATTCCGTTCGTCGCGTTCGCGGTGGCCGCGCTGCTGTGCCACGTCCAGGGCGACACCGCCGCGCTGCGCACGGTGTGGCATCGCGGCCGTCATCTGTGGCTGTCCGCGCTCGCGTTGACAGCGGTATGGGTGGCGGTCTACCTGTTCGTCGTCGACCACCGGCGCTGGAGCTCGGATCTGGCGATGACGTGGGATCTGTTGTCCCGCTCCGTCACTCATGGGATCGTGCCGGGGCTGGCCGGCGGACCCTGGGAGTGGCAGCGGTGGGCGCCGGCCTCGCCATGGGCGGTGCCGCCGGTGTCGGTGATGATCCTGGGCTGGCTCGTGCTGGCCGCGGTCGTGGCGGTGTCGCTGGCGCGCAAACGGCGCATCGGCGTGGTCTGGCTGGTGGCCGTCGGGTATGCGGTGGCCTGCCAGATTCCCATCTACCTGCTGCGCTCGTCGAAATTCACCGCGCTGGAGCTCGCCCAGACGCTGCGCTACTTTCCCGATCTGGTGATCGTGTTGACATTGCTTGCCGCCGTGGCGTTCTGCGCTCCCAACCGCGACTCGGCCTGGCTGAACGTCTCACGTACTCGCACCGCGGTGGTGACGACGGTCGCCGTGGCTTTCGTGGCCGGCAGCCTGTATTCGACGTCGACGTTCCTGACCAGCTGGCGTGACAACCCCGCACAGCCCTACCTGCAGAACGCGATCCGCGGACTGGCGCAGGCACGAGCGTCGTCGTCGGCGCCGCTGCTCGACCAAGAGGTCGACCCGTTGGTGCTGCAGCGCGTGGCCTACCCGGAGAACCTGGCCAGCCACATGTTCGCCCTGATCCGCGACCGGCCCGAATTCGCCGGTTCCACAACGCAATTGCGCATGCTCGACAGCAGTGGCCGACTGGTCGACGCCATCGTCACCTGGACGCGCACGATCGTCGCGGGTCCGCAGCCCGGCTGCGGCTACTTCGTGCAGCCCGACACTCCGGTGCGGATGCCCCTGGACGGCCCGCTGCTGCCCGCGGACTGGACCGCCGAGATCAACTATCTGGCCAACAGCGACGGCTCGATGCTGATGTCGCTCAACGAGGGGCCGGAGACCAAAGTGGCGGTGCACCCGGGCCTGAACCGGGTGTTCGTCCGGCTGCCCGGAGCGGGCGACGCGATCACCGTGCGGGCGTCGACCGCGGCGCTGTCGTTGTGCCTGGCGTCGGGACCGGTCGGGTATCTGGCGCCGCGCTGAGCGGAGTATGCCAAAGTACTTTGCATGTCTAACTTGCGCGAGGATGGTCTACGTGTGTTCCGGCAGATGCTGCCTGGAACGCTGCCCGACTCCGACGACGACGTCGAGTTCGGCGGCTTCGCTCCGGAGCTGATGGAGATCGGCGTGGAGAGTGTGTTCGGCCGGCTGTGGACCCGCGAAGGGCTCAGCCGCCGCGATCGCAGCCTGGTGACGCTGGGCATCCTGATCGCGTTGCGAGCAGGAGAGGAGATGAATGCGCACTTCCGCATCGCCCGACAGAACGGCCTGACCGAAGACGAGCTGGCCGAAGTGATCTACCACGCCAGCGGTTACGCCGGCTTCCCCGCGGCGGCCACGGCCCGCAATATCGCCGCCGAAGCCCTCGGCGAGAAGTAGCTGCGCGCCCTATTTCGGTTTGCACGCGCTTTTCGTTAACAAACTCGCGCATATTCGCAGCAAACTCTTACATGACATTTGCCAATCCCGACCGGCTTGAATTCAAACGGTTTAGGACCCCGTGGCTAGGGCAAGCCTACTCGCGGGCCGGGGGAACTGTTGAAACGCCGACAGGCGTCAGCAAACAGTTGTATGACAATGCAATCGTGCAGGAGGTTCACGCAGTGGACATCAAGAAGATCGCGGCAGGTGCCGCAACCGCAGGTGTGATCGGACTTGGCGGGCTTGGAGTCGGCGCGGGGCTGGCACACGCGGACCCCCATGTGACGCCGCCGGGGCCCGGTAATTCGGACCATGGGAATGGCAACGGCAATGGTCAGTATCAGTGGCCGCCGATGGTGACCGGGCCAGGCGTGAACGCCGGCACTCCGGGCAATCCGCTGCCGCCGGGGCAGGGCTTCCTGCCGCCTCCAGGACACGGTGGCCCGGCACTGGACGCTCGGATCTCCTACCCCGACATTCCGGACTGGGTGACGATGCCGGTGCTCCCGCCGCTGGACATCCCGCAGCCGGAGCTGCCGGACTGGGCAGTGAATTTGAACCTGCCGGCCGTGTGGAACCCTGAGCTGAACGCCTGGGGTGTGTGGGACGCTTCGGCCCACACATTCGTGCGGCTCTAACAGCAAGACGGCGACAGCCGCCTCACCCGATGGGTGGGGCGGCTGTTTCGCGCAATACCGGAGCCACCTAGGAGAATCGAACTCCTGACCTATTCATTACGAGTGAATCGCTCTACCGACTGAGCTAAGGTGGCGCGGCCGCGCTGGCGGCCGAGCAGTGAGTCTACAGGTCCGAACGTAGTGCCTGACCGACGGTGGCCACCATCGCATCGACTGCGAACTTGGGCTTGACGTTCATCGCCAGCGCCTCCCGGCATTCGAGCACCGCTTCGATACAGCGCAGCAGCCGCTCCGGCGAGGCGTGTGCCGCCAACGCCGCCACCCGCTCGGCCATATCGGGGTGATTCGGCGCCACCGAACCGGCGCCATTGGCCACCAGCAGCGCATCCCGAAAGTACGTCGCCAGGTCGATCAGCGCACGATCCAGCGCATCGCGCGAGGCGCGGGTCTGCCGCGATTTCTGTCGCCGCTCGAGGTCCTTGATCGCACCGGCGGCCCCGCGCAGCGTTCCCGCAGTGCCCTTACCGGTGCCGCCGGCACCCAGCGCCGTGCGCAATTCCTCTGCCTCGGCCTCGTCGCGGCCCACGTTGAGCGCCTTCGCCTCGGCTTCGGCGGTGGCGACCAGCTCCTCGGCGGCCGCATATGCCCGGGACGGGGTGGCGGCGTCGCGGGCCAGGCCCAGCGCGCGGGACCGTCGTTCGCGGGCGTCGGGATCAGTGGCCAGCCGGCGGGCCCGGCCGACGTGACCACCGCTGATCGAGGCCGCCCACTGCGCCTCCTCAGCGGACATCCCGTCGTTGTCCATCAGCACCTGCGCGATCGCCGCGGCAGGCGGCGTCACCAACGCCACGTGGCGGCAGCGCGACCGAAGGGTGATCGCGATGTCCTCGGGATCCACCGAGGGCGCGCACAGCAGGAACACCGTCGACGGCGGTGGTTCCTCCACCACCTTGAGCAGGGCATTGGCCGCGCCTTCGGTCAGCCGGTCGGCATCCTCGACCACCACGATCTGCCAACGGCCGGTGCTGGGCCGCCGCGATGCGATCTGCACGATCGCGCGCATCTCGGTGACGCCGATGGACAGCCCCTCGGGAACGATTCGCCGGACATCGCCGTGCGTGCCGGCCATCGTCGTCGTACAGGCCCGGCACTCCCCGCACCCCGGCGTGCCCTCCGACGTGCACTGAAGGGCCGCCGCGAAGCACTGCGCGGCGACCGAACGCCCCGATCCGGGCGGGCCGGTGATCAGCCAGGCATGTGTCATGGTGCCGGTGGCCGCGACATCGTGAGCGGAATCACCCCGGGCCGCCCGTGCGGCCCCCACCAACTCCGCTTCCACGGCGCTTTGGCCGACCAGGCGCGTGAAAACTCCGGACATCGCCTCAAACACTAGTGCTCAGCAACGACACAACCGCCGCCCACCGGGTTCTAGAGGTGCTGATCGGTCGCTCTGTACCGATACGGTGGGATCGTGACCACCGCGCAGCTCAGCCCGGGGCGAATCAATGGATTCGTCCGCTGGGTCGCGCGCACGCCGTGGCCGGTGTTTTCCCTGGGCATGCTGCAGGCCGACATCATCGGCGCACTGCTGGTGCTGGGCTTCCTGCGGTTCGGGCTGCCGCCGTCGGATCGGGTCATGCTGCAGGACCTGCCGACGCTCAACCTGGTCATTTTTCTGAGCTACCTGTTCATCTCGTTCGCGGTCGGCGCGTTCGTCAGCCTCAAGCTGCTCGTTCCGGTGTTCCGCTGGCAACGCCGCGACGCGCTGCTGGCCGAGGACGACCCGGCCGTCACAGAGCAGGCCCGGTTGCGGGCGCTGCGCATGCCGGTCTACCGCTCGGTGATCAGCATGACGAACTGGGTGTTGGGCGCGGTGGTGTTCATCGCCGCCAGCTGGCCGGTGGCCAGCCATGCCGCGCCCGTGCTGGCGGTCTCCACGCTGCTGGGCGCCACGGCCACCACGATCATCGGCTACCTGCAGTCCGAGCGGGTGCTGCGCCCGGTGGCGGTCGCCGCGCTGCGTGGCGGGGTGCCGGAGAAGTTCCACCGCCCCGGCGTCATCCAGCGGCTGGTGCTGACCTGGCTGTTGTCCACCGGGGTGCCGCTGCTGGCGATCGTGCTGTCGGTGGTGGCCAGCAAGTTCTCGCTGCTGGCGGCGTCGGCCGACGCCCTGTTCACGCCGATCCTGCTGATGGCGGTGGCCGCGCTGGTGGTCGGGATGGCCGGCAATGTGCTCTCGGCGATGTCGATCGCCGATCCGCTGCGCCAGCTCCGCTGGGCGCTCGGTGAGGTCCAGCGCGGCAACTACAACGCCCACATGCAGATCTACGACGCCAGTGAACTGGGCCTGCTGCAGGCCGGCTTCAACGATATGGTCCGTGACCTGAGCGAACGGCAGCGGCTGCGCGACCTGTTCGGCCGCTACGTCGGCGAGGACGTCGCCCGGCGCGCCTTGGAGCGGGGCACCGAGCTCGGCGGCCAGGAACGCGATGTCGCGGTGCTGTTCGTCGATCTGGTCGGCTCGACCCAGCTGGCCGCGTCGCGACCGCCCAGCGAGGTGGTGAGCATGCTCAACGAGTTCTTCCGGGTGGTCGTCGAGACGGTCAAGAAGCACGGCGGTTTCGTCAACAAGTTCCAGGGTGATGCGGCGCTGTGCATCTTTGGCGCACCCATCGAACATCCCGATGCCTCCGGTGCGGCGTTGGCCGCGTCGCGGGAACTGCACGACGAGCTGGTCGGGGTGCTGGGCCAGACCGAATTCGGGATCGGCGTCTCGGCCGGGCGCGCGATCGCCGGGCACATCGGTGCGCAGGCCCGCTTCGAGTACACCGTGATCGGCGACCCGGTCAACGAGGCCGCCCGGCTGACCGAGCTGGCCAAGTTGGAGAACGGCCACGTGCTGGCGTCGGCGATCGCGGTCAGTGGTGCGCTGGACGCCGAGGCGCTCTGCTGGAACGTCGGCGAGATCGTTGAACTGCGCGGCCGGCGGGCGCCGACGCAACTGGCCCGTCCAGTGAACCTGCTCTTGCCCAGCGAAACCGCTTCTCGCTGAGGCAGTTACGCCTTCTTTGCGGCCTTCTTGGCCGGCGCCTTGCGCGTCGTCTTTTTCGCGGCGGCCTTCTTCTTCACCGGACCGCGGGCACGCCGGTCGGCGAGCAGCTCCGAGGCCCGCTCGTCGGTGATGCTCATGACGTCGTCGCCCTTGCGCAGGCTCGCGTTGGTCTCGCCGTCGGTGACGTACGGACCGAAGCGGCCGTCCTTGATCACCATCGGCTGGCCCGACGCCGGATCCGTGCCCAGTTCGCGCAGTGGCGGAGCCGCAGCGCCTTGGCGGCCACGACGTTTGGGCTCGGCATAGATCTTCAACGCCTCTTCGAGGGTGATCTCGAAGATCTGGTCCTCGGTGGCCAGCGAACGAGAGTCGGTGCCGCGCTTGAGGTATGGGCCGTAGCGGCCATTCTGCGCGGTGATCTCCTCGCCGTTGGCGGGATCCACGCCGACCACGCGAGGGAGCGAGAGCAGCTTGAGCGCATCCTCGAGCGTGATGGTCTGCAGATCCATCGACCGCAGCAGTGAACCGGTGCGCGGCTTGGGGCCGGTCGGCTTCTTGCCCTTCTTGGCGGTGACGCCCGGATCGTCGTCCGGCGGCGGGGGCAGCACCTCGGTGACGTACGGCCCGTAACGCCCGTCCTTGGCGACGATCTCGTGCCCGGACTCCGGATCGACGCCGAGCACGCGGCCCTCTTGCGGTGTGGCGAAAAGGTTTTCGGCCAGCTCGAGGGTCAGCTCGTCGGGCGTGATCTCGTCGTTGAGGTTGGCGCGCTGCGGCTTGGGTTCGCCGTCCTCACCGGTGATCATCCGCTCCAGGTACGGGCCGTTCTTGCCGACCCGGACCACGATCGGCCGGCCTTCCTCGTCGTCAAAGAGCTTGATGGAGTTGACTTCTCGGGCATCGATGCCTTCGAGGTTTACACCCACCAGCTTCTTGAGGCCACCGGCGCGGGCGATCGAGTCCGCCACCCCGTGATCGCCACCGAAGTAGAAGTTGGTCAGCCAGTTGGTGCGCCGCTCCTGGCCGGTGGCGATCTCGTCGAGCTCGTCTTCCATGGCAGCGGTGAAGTCGTAATCCACCAGGCGGCCGAAGTGCTGTTCGAGCAGACCGGTCACCGCGAACGCCACCCAGGACGGCACCAGCGCGCTGCCCTTCTTGTGGACGTACCCGCGGTCCTGGATCGTCTTGATGATCGAGGAATACGTTGAGGGACGGCCGATTCCGAGATCCTCGAGCGCCTTGATCAGCGATGCCTCGGTGTAGCGGGCCGGCGGGTTGGTGTTGTGGCCGTCGGCGGTCAGGCCGGTGGCGTCCACCCGCTGGCCCTGCCGCAGCTGCGGCAACCGGCTCTCGGCGTCGTCGGCTTCACCGCCGGCCAGCTCGTCGACGGTCTCGACGTAGGCCTTGAGGAAGCCGGCGAAGGTGATCGTGCGACCGCTGGCAGCGAAGGTGACTTCGCGTCCGTCGGAAGAGGTTCCGTTGATGCGCAGGCTCAGCGTCGTGCCGCGGGCGTCGGCCATCTGCGAGGCGACGGTGCGCTGCCAGATCAGCTCGTAGAGCCGGAACTCGTCGTTGTCGAGTTCGCGGTGCAGCGCCCCGGGGGTGGCGAAGGTGTCGCCGGCAGGCCGGATGGCCTCGTGCGCCTCCTGGGCGTTCTTGACCTTGCGGGTGTACTGCCGTGGCGAAGGGTGCACGTACTCGTCGCCATAGAGCTGACGGGCCTGAGTGCGCGCGGCGTTGATGGCCGACTCCGACAGCGTGGTCGAGTCGGTACGCATGTAGGTGATGTAGCCGTTCTCGTACAGCCGCTGCGCGATGCTCATCGTGCGCTCCGAGGAGAACCGCAGCTTGCGGCCCGCCTCCTGCTGCAGCGTGGACGTCATGAACGGCGGATACGGCTTGCGGGTGTAGGGCTTCTCCTCCACCGACGCCACGGACAGGCTGGAGCCCCGCAAACCGGTGGCCAGCGAGCCGGCAGCGGCCTCGTCGAGCACCACTACTTCGTCGGGCTTGCGGACCACGCCCAGCGAGTCGAAGTCACGGCCCGTGGCGACCCGCTTGCTGTCGACGTTGACCAGCCTCGCGGTGAACCGCGGCGGTGCGGCGTTGGGATCCGAGACGGACGCGTCGAGTTCGGCGATCACGTCCCAGTACGAGGCGCTGCGGAAGGCCATCCGGTCGCGTTCGCGCTGCACGATGATGCGGGTGGCCACGGACTGCACCCGGCCCGCCGACAGCTTCGGGGCGACCTTCTTCCACAGCACGGGGCTGACCTCGTAGCCGTAGAGGCGGTCCAGGATGCGCCGGGTCTCCTGCGCATCGACCAGGTCGGTGTCCAGGTCGCGGGGGTGTTCGGCAGCCGCACGGATGGCGGGTTCGGTGATCTCGTGGAACACCATCCGCTTGACCGGGACGCGGGGCTTCAACGTCTCCAGCAGGTGCCAGGCGATGGCCTCACCCTCGCGGTCACCGTCGGTGGCGAGGTAGAGCTCGTCGACATCCTTGAGCAGGCCCTTGAGCTCGGTGACCGTGCTCTTCTTGTCCGGGCTGATGATGTAGAGCGGCTCGAAATTGTCCTCGACGTTGACGCCTAGCCGCGCCCACGGCTCCGTTTTGTACTTGGCGGGCACGTCGGCGGCGTTGCGCGGCAGGTCACGGATGTGACCGCGGGACGACTCGACGATGTAATTGGAGCCCAGGTAACCCGCGATCTTGCGCGCCTTGGTGGGCGACTCGACGATGACGAGCCGCCGAACGTTGCCGTTCCGGTTACCGCTGCCGCGGTCGTCGTCAGCCAACTGCCCTTACGCTCCACTTCTGTCTTCCCCACAGGTACCCCCAACCCGCGGGCACCTGACAATTTCGCACTCCGAAGGTGTCAACGCAAACCGACCCTCGCAGCGCAATCTCTCAGATCCGGGGCCACGCTGACAACGCTTCGAGCTGATTTGGTGGTTCCCCCACGTTCTCTACCAGGCGTGATAGCCGCCGACGGCCACTGATTCGAAGGGCCGGCCGGGCGCCTCGGGTGCCGATCAGCGTCGGTGCGATCCCCACCCGCATCAACGCCGACGCGAGCGGCGAATGCGTATCGGGGGCGTGCGGGTCCAGTCCCAGCAGATAACGATCGGGCTCCGGGCTGCCGGCCGCCAGCGTCCAGGCGCGCAGCTCACGCGCTCCGGGCAGCCATTGCGGCGGCACCGTCTTGACGGCTCCCCTGGTCCAGGCGGCGGCGATGCCCGACAGCCGGGCGTCCACCGCGGTGCGCACCAGCGGGTTGTTCTCGTCGGTGCGGGTGATCTCGGCCTCTAGGCCGGTCTCACTGATCATCTCCGCCAGCGCCTCGGCCCGCCACAGATCGTCGACCACCACCGACAGCCTGGCCCCGGCGCCGACGACGACCACCTGTCCGGTTGTCGCAAGCAACCCGGTGAGGTCGGCGACCGCGGGCGGCACCGACTCAGCCGAGAAGAAGGACAGCTGACTCACGAGTCGACAGTAAGGCAGTAGGAGACGAGCGGGACGCAGCCGAGCCCTCGGGCTGGCGACGGGCGTGGCGGCCGCTCAGTGCGGCAGCCACAGACGAAAGCACCCCCGGCGAGACCCGTCACCGGGACGCTCGGGGGTGTTTCGTGATGTCGTTGTTGATCAGATGGAGCGCACGCCAGTGGCCTGCGGTCCCTTGGGGCTCTGACCGACCTCGAACTCGACCCTTTGGTTCTCCTCAAGGGTGCGGAAGCCCGACCCCTGAATTTCCGTGTAGTGGACGAACACGTCGGCAGAGCCGTCCTCGGGTGCAATGAACCCGAAACCCTTCTCGGCGTTGAACCACTTCACAGTTCCCTGTGGCATCTTTCGTACTTTCCTTCTCTTCCAACCGGGAGCGGCCGACCGAGTTTTCGGCAGACCGGGCCCGTTCCGACCGCCATCCTTCGTGGAGTCGTCGGAACTCACCCGACCTACAGACCCTCGCAGGAACCGCGATCGCAACGTCGATCCTGCGAGTGTTGACACACGAACACAGAAGCTGCGACCGCCCATATCCAATCACGTCCAGAGCTGTTGCGACAGTCTCAGTGCTACTAACTGATGAACAATTCGATACAGGGATGTACATCTCTTTTAGAAAGGGCTGATTTCAAATGGTGAGTTTCGGCAGCGAGCTGCTTAACGCGGCCGTCGCGGGCGCCGAATCATCGCCGGAAGCGCTGCGTCACGTCGCCGAACTACCCGCCCGCCAAGCCCACGGCATGGACTGGCCTGCCTGGGCTGATCCAGATGTGCTCCGCGCATTCGGAGATCACGGAATCGAGCTGCCGTGGTCGCATCAGGTGCGCGCCGCCGACCTCGCCCACTCTCGCCAGCATGTCGTCATCAGCACCGGTACCGCATCGGGCAAGTCGCTGGCGTTCCAATTACCGATCATGGATGTGCTGGCGCGTGATCCGCGCGCCAGGGCGCTTTATTTGTCGCCCACCAAAGCGCTCGGCCACGACCAATTACGGACCGCACATTCTTTGACCACAGCGGTGCCCGCGCTCGCCGATGTCGCACCGACCTCCTACGACGGCGACACCCCGGTCGAGGTACGCAGATTCGCCCGGGAACGGTCACGATGGCTGTTCTCCAATCCCGACATGATCCATCTGTCGTTGCTGCGCAACCACGCTCGCTGGGCGGTGTTCCTGCGCGGGTTGCGCTACATCGTCGTCGACGAATGTCATTACTACCGAGGCATTTTCGGTTCGAACGTGGCCATGGTTCTGCGTCGGCTGCTGCGGTTGTGCGAACGCTACGCGCCGGCATCGGAACCGGGTCCGACGGTCATCTTCGCCAGCGCGACCACCGCGGCACCCGGTGAGACCGCCGCCGAACTGATCGGGCAGACCGTGACGGAGGTGACCGAGGACGGGTCGCCGCACGGCGCGCGGACCGTCGCCCTGTGGGAGCCCGAACTGCGCACCGATCTGTTGGGGGAAAACGGTGCGCCGGTGCGACGTTCAGCCGGCGCCGAGGCCGCTCGGATGATGGCCGATCTGGTTGCTGAAGGCGCGCGAACGCTGACCTTCGTACGGTCGCGGCGCGGGGCGGAGCTCACTGCTCTGGGAGCACGGGGCCGCCTCGAGGACATCGCCCCGCACCTGATCGACACGGTGGCGTCCTACCGGTCGGGTTACCTCGCCGAGGACCGCCGGGAGTTGGAACGCGCCCTGTCCGAAGGGGAATTACGGGGGGTGGCCACCACGAATGCACTCGAGCTGGGCATTGACATCGCCGGGCTGGATGCGGTTCTGCTGGCGGGCTTTCCGGGCACCGTGGCGTCGTTTTGGCAGCAGGCCGGCCGGTCAGGGCGGCGTGGCCAGGGTGCGCTGGTGATTCTCGTCGCGCGCGACGACCCCTTGGACACCTATCTTGTGCACCACCCGGAGGCGTTGCTGGACAAGCCGGTAGAACGGGTGGTCATCGATCCGACAAACCCGTATGTGGTCGGCCCGCAACTGTTGTGCGCGGCAACGGAGATGCCGTTGGAGGAGGCGGAGGTCCGGCGCTGGGAGGCCGAGCCGGTGGCCGCTGAACTCGTCGACGACGGATTGTTGCGCCGCCGTGGCGGCAAGTACTTCCCCGCCGCCGGGCTGGACCCGCACCCGGCGGTGGACATCCGCGGCTCGGCCGGCGGGACCATCGCGATCGTCGAAACAGAGACCGGGCGGATGCTGGGCAGTGCCGACGCGGGGCAGGCGCCGGCCGCCGTTCACCCGGGTGCGGTGTATCTCCATCAGGGCGAGAGCTATCTCGTCGACTCGTTGAGTTTTTCCGACGGGGTGGCGTTCGTGCACGCCGAGGATCCCGGCTACACCACCTTCGCCAGGGAGATCACCGACATCACGGTGACCGGAACGGGCGAGCGCGTGCATTACGACGCGGTGACGCTGGGCCTGGTTCCGGTGTCGGTGACGCACCGGGTGATCGGTTACTTGCGCCGCCGGTTATCCGGGGAGGTCATCGATTTCGTCGAACTCGACATGCCCGAGCACTGCCTGCCGACCACTGCGGTGATGTACACGATCACACCGGAAGCGTTGGCGGACAGCGGGATCGAACAGCTGCGGATACCCGGATCCCTGCATGCGGCCGAGCACGCGGCGATCGGCCTGCTGCCGCTGGTGGCCAGCTGCGATCGCGGTGACATCGGCGGTGTATCGACCGCCGTCGGTGCCGACGGTCTGCCCACGGTGTTCGTCTACGACGGGCATCCTGGTGGAGCGGGTTTCGCCGAGCGCGGCTATCGTCTGGCCAGCACGTGGCTGGGCGCCACCGCGGCGGCGATCGAAGCATGCGAATGTCCGCAGGGCTGCCCGTCGTGTGTGCAGTCACCCAAGTGCGGCAACGGGAATGACCCGTTGGACAAGTCCGGCGCGGTTGCGGTCCTCAAGCTGGTTCTCGCGCAGCTGGCTGCCGGCGGTGCCTGACCGGCGTGCCGACCGACCCCTCGAACAGTCGACACCCACGATGCAAGCACGCGCCGACGTGCTGGCTCCGTGCCCCACACTGCTGGAGGCGTTCCGGAAGCCTGACATCATTGCGCGCGGTGAACGGTCGGACAACGCGATCCGTTCCCAAATGTCGGGCGTAGGCGAAAAATAACCGAAGTGCCATTGCGGCCGCAAGCAAATGGACATCGCGGCGGTTTGCCGGACCAATTCCTTGGTTTCCACCTGGGGATTCCCCTGTTCGATCCCAAGCTCGCCCCAAGGCGGCGTCGTTAAAATGCCACCATGACCCCCGATTGGCTGCTGGTGGAGACACTCGGCACCGAACCGGTGGTGGTCGCGCAGGGCCGCCAGATGAAGAACCTGGTTCCGCTGGCCATCTACTTGCGACGCAACCCGCATCTGGCCGCGATCCAGACCGCCATCGCCGAGACCGTGGCGACCGGCAACAGCCTGGCCAGCATCACCCCGAAGAGCGATCGTGTGATCCGCACCGAACCGGTCCAGATGTCCGACGGCCGGATGCACGGTGTGCACGTGTGGATCGGGCCCGCCGACGCCGAACCGCCGGAGCGGCCGATACCCGGTCCGTTGAAATGGGATATGACCCTCGGGATCGCGACCGACACCGTCGAGTCACTGGTCAACGCCGGGATGGATCCCACCAAGGAGCCGACCCACGGCCGGGCATTCGCCGAGGACCTGCCGTCGCGCAGTTTCAACCGGGACGAGGCCAAGGTCCTGGCGCTCGCCATCGATGCCGCACCCGGCCGGACCTATTGCACGACATGGACTTTCACCGACAGCAACGGCGAGACCATCCGGGCGGGATTCGTGGCGCGTACCGCGTTGGAGATGACGGAGGACGCCACGGAGCATCTGATCGCCCGCGCGATGAACCTCCGGTGCGACCTCGACGAGGGATCGCTGCCGCCCGACCATCTGGCGCAACGGATCCTCGACGGGCTCTCCCAGCCTGGTGTGCACCGCGCGCTGGTCGACCTCGGCACCTGGAAGCTCCTGAAGTGGCTCGACGATCCGTGCCCCTATTACGACTGGCGCCAGAGCGTTCAGTTCCACCCCGACGACCGCGACGAGCTGATCCCGATGGCGGAGGAGTTCCGGACCGGTACCACCAGTCGGGTGTTGCGGCTGCCCGGCGTCGACGGCGGCTGGGTCCCGATGCACGTGACGGTCAACCGCGTCGAGGTCGACAAGAGCATCTTCGCCGGGCTGATCACCCTGCGGCTGCCCACCGCGGCCGAACTCGCCGCCGCCCGCCTGACCGTCAAGGGCACCTCCACCGCCTAGCGTGCCTCGCCCGGTCCTGCCCGCGCCGCCGCGTGGGCCTGCCCGCCGAGGAGCCGACCCGTCGCCACGTCGACCTCGACCACGATGTCGAGCCCGTTGACCTCGCACCCGCTCAGCGCCGCGCCCATGGCGCGGCTCACCGCGGCTGCCTGCCGGCATGCGGTCTCGGCTCCGCTGGGCAGCCACATGGCTGCGGCCAGCGCAGCCATGTCGGCACCGGCCTGCGCCCGATGCCGTGCCACCACGGCACTCCCGATCTGGATACCAGCCAGGGTGATGGCCACGAGCGTGGTGATCAGCAGCGCCGCCAGCACGGTCGCGACGCCGTGCTCGTCACGAGCCAGGCTCCGCGGCGGCGATCGCGTCGGCGGTGATGACGACGCCGGGCAGTAGCCGGGACCGGCCGCTGACCGTCGCGATGACGAATCCGCCGTCACGACGCAAGTGCAGAGCCGCGCCCACAGGCCCGACCCCGCGGGCTGCGACGCCGGCAGCCGCCTCGTCGCCGCGTGCCGCCAGGCGGGCCGCCTCCCTGGCGGCGTCGATACAGCGCACCTGCATCGCGACCGCGGTGAGGCCTGCGGCGCACAGGACCAGGACCACCACCAGCGCAGCGATGGCCAGGGCCGCCTCGACCGTGGCGAAACCGCCGTCACCGGTTAGACCTTCGTGTTGAGCGCGCGGTTGATGATGTTGGTCAACGCGCCGACGATCGAGTCGCCGGTGACCACGCTGTAGAGGATCGCGCCGAAGGCCGCGGCAGCTATCGTCCCGATTGCGTATTCGACCGTCGACATCCCGGCATCGTCGACGGCCGCCACCACCAGCCGCGCCTTGATCTGCTGAAACACGTTGTCGCGCAATTGCTTTTCTCCTTCACAGTAATCCCGATGTGAACACATCACCGGCCAGCCCAGCCACTACCGGCACGATGCCGAGGCAGACGAAGGCAGGCAGGAAGCACAGCCCCAGCGGACCGGCGATCAACACCGAGGCGCGTTCGGCGGCGGCCGACGCGGCATGTCCGGCGTCCTGTCGTGACTGCTCGGCGAGCTCGGCGACACCTTGTGCCAGAGCACTTCCCGACGACGCCGACCGGCGCGCCAGCCTGGCCAGCGCGTGGCTGTCCTCACCGGGCTGCGCGGACCACGCGGCATCCGGGTCGGCACCGAGTGCCAACAGGTCGGCGGCGCGGCGCAAGACCGCGGCGAGGCGATCTGGAGCCGAGGGCGCTGTCGCGGCGGCCGCAGCCGACACCGACATACCGCCCGACAGGCATGCCGCGAACACGTCGAGCGCCGACGCGGTCGCGAGCGGGTCACTGTGCGCACCGCTACTGCGGACCGGCACGGAACGCGTCGGGCGCAGACCTAGGCGCCGCCGCACGGCATATGGGCCTGGCGCGAAAAGTAGTGCGGCGGACAGCAACACCGCGGCGGCGGTCATGCCAGCAGCCGATCGGTGATGCGGTCGGCCCACACCAGACCGACGCACACCAGCGTTGTGCCCACGACCAGGAGCCAGCCGCCTAAGCCGCCGCCAAGAAGGAATCCGACGGGATGTGCACCGACCAGCTCGCCGAGGAACACACCCAGCAGTGGCAGGCCTGCCAGGATCGCCGCGGTGGCGCGCGCCCCGGCCAGACCGGCCTCGACTCGGGCGGTGAAGCGCTGCCGCTCGACGATGTCGCGCTGCGCGGTGCGGATCAGCGCCGCCATCGCCAACCCGTGGTCGGCCGCGAGCTGCCAGCACACCGCGAGCCGCTCCCACTGGGCCGGAATCGACGTCGACGTGGCCAACGCCCGCAGTCCGGCTCCGACATCGGCCCCCAGCCCGGCCCGGGCCGCGACCGCACGCAGCGCGGTGCCGATTGCACCGGCGGATTCAGATGCGGCGATGGTGAAGGCGCGCACCGGATGCGCACCCACCCGCAGCTCGCCGGCCAGCGTCTCCAGCGCGGCCGCCAGGGTCTGTCCGGCATGATGGCGGTCGCGGCTCCGAAGCCGGCGACGCCGCCGGGCGATCAGCGTGACGCCCAGTACCGAAGCCGCGAGCAGCGCCGCCGGCGGCAGCGCGACAGCGGCCACCACCAGACCCGCCAGCATGGCGGGCGTCCGCGTGCTGAACCGCGGTGCAGCCAGTCCCAGCCGCACGAGCGGTGGGGGCGGCGCGGCGAGCACAGCAAGCCCCAAAAGAATTGCAGCCAAGGCGATTCCGGTCATCCTCGTCGCCCGTCGATCAACGCCCCCAACTGCTGCCGACCGTCCTGCCACCCGTGGTCGGCATGCCAGGCCGTCACCGCAGACACGCCGCCGCCGTCCGCGCGGCACAGCACGGCGATTTCGCTGAGCCGGCGCGTGCCGTCGCGGCGGCGACTCACGTGCACCACCACCTGGACGGCCGCGGCCAGCTGACTATGCAAGGCCGAGCGATCCAGGCCGCCGAGCGCGGCGAGTGCCTCCAGCCGAGCCGGCACCTCGGCGGGGTTGTTGGCGTGCACTGTCCCGGCACCGCCGTCGTGTCCGGTGTTGAGCGCGGTCAGCAGGTCGACGACCTCGGCGCCGCGCACCTCCCCGACGACGATCCGGTCGGGTCGCATCCGCAGGGCCTGACGAACCAGTTGTCGCATCGTGACCTCACCGGCGCCTTCTACGTTGGCGGCGCGGGCCACCAACCGCACCAGGTGCGGGTGCCTCGGTGCGAGCTCGGGAGCGTCCTCGACGCAGACGATCCTCTCGCCGCCGTCGACTGCGCCCAACGCGGCGGCCAACACGGTTGTCTTGCCTGCGCCGGTACCGCCGGAGACGAGGAAGGCCAACCGGGCCTCGATGATTCCGCCGAGCACCTCGGCGGCCTCCGGCGTGATCGCGCCGGCGGCGATCAACGCCGCGAGATCGTGGGTGGCCGGCCGCAACACCCGCAGCGAGAGGCAGGTTCCGGCGGCGGCGACCGGAGGCAGGACGGCGTGCAGGCGGACCGAGAACTCTCCGGCGCCCAGCCCGGCGAGCTGCCCGTCGACCCACGGCTGCGCATCGTCCAACCGCCGTCCCGCGGCGATCGCGAGCCGCTGCGCCAGCCGGCGCACCGCAGCTTCATCGGCGAAGCGGACCGAAGTGGGCCGCAGACCGGTGCCGTCATCGACCCACACCGCGTCCGGAGCGGTGACCAGAACGTCGGTGGTCCCGGGTGCGCGCAGCAACGGCTCCAACGGCCCAGCGCCGGTGAGTTCGGTCTGCAGTACCCGCAGGTTCGTCAGGACCTCGGTGTCGCCGAGCACTCCCCCGGATTCGGCTCGAATGGCGGCCGCCACCGCCGCCGGCCGCAAAGACGACGACTCGGCGGCCAGCCGCTCGCGGACCCGCTCGACCAACGAGGCGTTCATGCCGCACGCACCTGCCCGCCGGCAGGCAGGATCTCGAGGACCGCGCGGGCAGCCGCACCGAGCGGAGAACGCCGGCGCACCCGCAACCCGCCGCGCTCCACGCGTTCGGCCAGCATCGGCTCGGGTCGCATCGCCGCGAGAAGTGGCAGATCGGCCACCTCCGCCGCCTCGGCGGCGCGCAGCCCGCCCGGGGTTGGACCGCGCACCACCAGGCCGACGTTCGGATTGGCCCCGCGCAGCACTGGGGCCAGCGCCGCAGTCGCCGCGACGCCCCGGACGTCGCAGGGGCTGATCACCACCACCAGGTCGGCACCCTCGAGCGTGCAGGCCGCCGCCCCGGTCATTCGCCGCGGCAGGTCGCAGATCACCAACATTCCGCCGCGCCGGCCCGCGTCGACGACGGCCTCGCCCGCACCGGGCTCGATCTCATGGCTGTGCCGGGCGCCGGACAGGACGCTGACGCCGTGGTGACTCGGCAGCGCGTCGCGCACTGCCGACCAGGCCAGCCGCCCACCCCGCAGGCTCAGGTCGGGCCAGCGCAGACCCGGCACCGTCTCGGCGCCCAGCAGAAGGTCGATTCCGCCGCCCCACGGATCGAGGTCGACCAGCAGCGACGCCGACGCCACCAGGGCCAGGGCGGTCGCGAACGTCGACGCGCCTGCGCCGCCACGTCCACCGATCACGGCGATCGTCCGCCCGGTGCGCGAGCCCTCGCCGACCGCCTCCGCAGCATCAGAGAGGTAACCGATCAGCTCGGCGTCTTGCGCCGGCAGAGCACAAACCTGCTGGGCGCCAACGGCCATCGCCGCCGCCCAGCTCGGCGCCTGCGGTTCGGCCGGGGAGATCAGAATCACCCCGCCGCGCCGGGGCAGGCCGTCTCGCTCGCAGCGTCGGGCCGCTTCTTCGTCGAGGACGATCGCGACCGCCGCCGACCACGCCTTCCGGGTCAGTTGCGCAGAAACTGCGACCGGACGAAGCCCGACCGCGGCGACGACCCGCTCGGCCTGCTCACTTAATTCGGGGTCCTCGGTGAGGACGAGGACGACACCCGGACTGCTGCTCACCATGCAACAGTCGGGCGGGCGGCGGGCGTTCGCCAGTCGGCTCGGTCCGATCTGTGGATGAACGCCGATCTGGGGAGTAATGCTCACACCAGGACGGCAGCAGAAGTGATCCCGGCAACGTTTGTCGAGTTTGCCGAGACGGCCGGAGATTCTTTGTCAGAAAAAGGGACGACCCCCGCCAGGGGGGGAGGAGGCGGAGGTCGTCGTGTATCAGCCCCGGGGGGTCGGGCTGATGCACACCCGGCATAAGCCGAGTAATACTCACTATACACACGACAATGTGGAGTCGCGCAAGTGTTGCTACCACTTCGAAACCATGTATTCGCTGTGAAAATGCAGGGTGCGACACGTGGCGTGGCCTGCCACTTTGTGCTCGCCCGCGAAGGTGCCGCCAGCCCCACCTATCCTGGGAAGCGTGACCGACCCTGCCTCGGCCGCCGAACAGCTAATCCCCGTCCGGCCCGAGCCCACGCCTGGGCCCCCCTCCCGCACGGCGGCATTTTTCGACCTGGACAAGACCGTCATTGCCAAGTCGAGCACGCTGGCTTTCAGCAAACCCTTCTTTGACCAAGGGCTTCTCAACCGGCGAGCGGTGCTGAAATCCAGCTATGCGCAGTTCCTTTTCCTGATGTCCGGCGCCGATCACGACCAGATGGACCGGATGCGCTCCTACGTCACCGCGATGTGCGCCGGCTGGGACGTCGAACAAGTTCGTGCCATCGTCACCGAGACTCTGCACGACATCGTCGATCCGCTGGTCTTTGCGGAAGCTGCAGAACTGATCGCAGACCACCGATTGTGTGGCCGCGACGTGGTCATCGTCTCGGCATCCGGTGAAGAGATCGTCGCCCCGATCGCACGAGCGCTGGGTGCCACCCATGCGATGGGCACCCGGATGGTCATTGAGGACGGCAAGTACACCGGCGAGGTTGCCTTCTATTGCTACGGCGAGGCGAAGGCCGCGGCCATCCGCGAACTCGCCGCGTTGGAGGGTTACTCCCTCGAGCACTGCTACGCCTACTCCGACTCCATCACCGACCTCCCGACGCTGAAATCTGTGGGCCACCCGAGCGTCGTCAACCCCGACCGCGCGCTGCGCAAGGAAGCCGCCGCACAAGGTTGGCCCGTACTGACCTTCCTGCGTCCGGTGCCCTTGCGCGACCGGATTCCGGCCCCGTCCGGCGCGGCGGTCGCGACGACGGCCGCGCTCGGAATCAGCGCGCTGGCAGCCGGGGCGTTGACGTACTCGGTGCTACGCCGGTTGTCTTTCTAGCGCGACCAATTCGTTGCCGATTAGCCCCTTGCTGTGACCGTGGTCACGGAGTACAAAGGAAGGCACGGACGCCTGGCAAGGCCAAGATAGCGCCGGAAGAGAAGGCACTATCTCCCGAGCCAAGCGGCCCAGCACGGTTCCCGGCACCCACGCGGAGCACGCCGCGATAATGGCAGAAGTGTTGCGGGCCTGCGTAATTGCGAAGAGCGAGCGGAAAGAACGACCCTTTGGGTGGGGTTGTAAACGAAGCGCAGCGCAAAAACGCCGAGGCCAACCCACGCAGCCCACCCCGCACGCCTGGTAACCGAGAAACCGTGCTAGCGGGCGGCGAGCCGAAGACTTCGGAACGCCGCCCGCTTCGCCGCCCAGGGACTACTTCGTCGCGGCGTCCGCGATCGATATCGCTTCTCGCGCACCGTCTTCCAACGCTTGACACGACATCACCAACCAGGATCCGACCGCCGCGGACTCGCCCGTCGCGAACGCCCGCGCTGTTGCGTGGTACTCCTCGGCGCGGCGCATCCAGTACACCTCCGGCACGCCGAGCCCATGCGGGTCGAGGCCGGTCGCCATCGTGACAAGTCGCGACACCGCCCGCGCCACAACGCCATCGCCGGGCCCGAACGGCGCCAGCGTCAGCAGTTCTCCGTGCGCGACGGCGGCCAGTACCGGTGCGGGCGCCGAGCTGCCCCCGGTCGTCAGCCGGGTGACCAGATCGAGGCGTGCGGCGACCTCAGGATCCTGCCGCGGCCGGCCGAGTAGCTCCTCGTCGATCAGGTCGGCCGCAGCCAGCGCGTGCAGACGCGCGAGGGCCTGCAGCGGGGCGCGCTGCCACACCCCGACGAGGTTGGTGGTCCCGCCTTCCAGCGCCTGCCCGACGCGCAGCGCACCCGCCAGAATCGGGTCGTTCGGTTCGGCGCCGGAGGCATCGAGCTGGACCGCGCCACCGTCGAGGGCCGATGACGAGCGTGCGCCGCGGACGGCCGACTCCGCTGCGGTCACCGGCCAGTTGCGCAGGTTCGTGCGATGCCGATGCGCTTTGGCCAACGCGTCCCGCGCGGCCTCGGCGGCCTCGGCCACCCCGGGCAGAGTCAGCAGCGGGGCCAGGAGGTCACTCACGTTCGGTCACGCTATCCGATGCTCGCGTGCCGTTCGGCGCGCGGCAGTAACCGCCCGCCGACGATTGTGACGTGCCAACTCCGATGCAACCTTCGGTGACTACGCTCACAGACATGACCGAGGCGCACACCGAAGTTCTGCCAAGCTTTCCTCCGTCGGCTGATTTCGCCGCGAATGCCAATGCCACTGCTGCGTTGTATGACGCGGCCGAGGCCGACCGGCTGGCGTTCTGGGCAGACCAGGCCAACCGGCTGTCCTGGGAGACGCCCTTCACCGAGGTACTGGACTGGTCCGAAGCGCCGTTCGCGAAGTGGTTCGTCGGCGGCAAGCTCAACGTCGCCTACAACTGCGTCGACCGGCACGTCGAAGCCGGCAACGGAGACCGCGTCGCCATCCATTGGGAGGGAGAACCGGTCGGCGACTCCAAGGTGCTGACCTACGCCCAACTCAAGGACGAGGTGTGCAAGGCCGCCAACGCGTTGACCGAGTTGGGCCTGTCTGCCGGTGATCGGGCGGCGATCTACATGCCGATGGTTCCCGAGGCCATTGTGGCGATGCTGGCCTGTGCCCGTCTGGGAGTGATGCACAGTGTGGTCTTCGCCGGCTTCTCGGCATCGGCGTTGCGAGCCCGCGTCGAGGACGCCGAAGCCAAGGTCGTGATCACCACCGACGGTCAGTACCGGCGCGGAAACGCGGTGTCGCTCAAGACCGCTGTCGACGAAGCGGTCGAGGGCCAGGACTGTGTGAAGCACGTTCTGGTGGTCCGCCGAACCGGAATCGACATCAGCTGGACCGACGGTCGCGACCGGTGGTGGCACGACACCGTCGACGCCGCCTCGCCCGAGCACACCCCGGAAGCGTTCGACTCCGAACATCCACTGTTCTTGCTGTACACCTCCGGCACGACGGGCAAGCCCAAGGGCATCATGCACACCTCGGGCGGGTATCTGACCCAGGCCTCCTACACCCACTACAACGTGTTCGACCTCAAACCGGAGACCGACGTGTATTGGTGCACCGCCGATATCGGTTGGGTCACCGGGCACACCTACATCGTCTACGGGCCGCTCTCCAACGGCGCCACGCAGGTCGTCTATGAGGGCACCCCGGCCTCCCCCGATGAGCACCGCCATTTCCAGGTGATCGAAAAGTACGGGGTGAGCATCTATTACACCGCCCCCACCCTGATCCGCACCTTCATGAAGTGGGGCCGCGAACTGGCCTTCGAACACGACTTGTCCAGCCTGCGCCTGCTCGGCTCGGTGGGTGAGCCGATCAACCCCGAAGCCTGGCGCTGGTACCGCCTGGTGTTCGGCGCCGACAAGACCCCGATCGTCGATACCTGGTGGCAGACCGAAACCGGGGCGATCATGATCTCCCCGCTGCCCGGGGTGACCGACTGCAAGCCCGGTTCGGCGATGCGCGCCCTGCCCGGGATCTCGGCCAAGATCGTCGACGACGATGGCAACGAATTGCAGCCCAGCCCCGATCACGGCGAGCACGTCACCGGCTATCTGGTGTTGGACAAGCCGTGGCCGGCGATGCTGCGCGGGATTTGGGGCGACCCCGACCGGTTCAAGGACACCTATTGGGCGCGGTTTGCTGAACAGGGCTGGTATTTCGCCGGGGACGGCGCCCGCTACGGCAGCGACGGCGAGATCTGGGTGCTGGGCCGTATCGACGATGTCATGAACGTCTCCGGGCACCGGATCTCCACCGCCGAAGTGGAATCCGCCCTCGTCGGGCATTCCGGTGTCGCCGAGGCCGCCGTCGTCGGCGCCACCGACGACCACACCGGCCAGGCCATCTGCGCCTTCGTCATCCTCAAGGCGCACCACGCCGACATGCCCGCCGAGCAGATGGTCGACGAGCTACGCGCCGAAGTCGCCAAGGAGATCTCCCCGATCGCCAAACCCCGGGAAATCCACGTCGTTCCCGAACTTCCCAAGACCCGCAGCGGCAAAATCATGCGCCGGCTCCTGCGCGATGTGGCCGAAGGACGCGAACTCGGCGACACCTCGACCCTGGTGGATCCGACTGTGTTCGAAGCGATCCGAGCCAGCAAGACCTGACTCAGCCGACGGCGGTCGTCGGGACGAAACCGGTGCCGGGCCGGTTCTTTCCGGCGACGTCGCCCAGGACCGCGTTGATCGACATCGTCACCGCGGGGGTGTGCAGCGGAATGAACTTCACGACGCACGTGGGCAGGTCCTCGCTGAATGCACCGTGGATCATCCCGACGAGTTTGTTGTTCACCGTCACCGGCGCACCGGAGTCGCCCGGTTGGCCGCAGACCTGGTTGACGATGGTGCCCGGATCCTGTCCGGGACCCCACGTGACTCCGCAGGAGTAGCCGGTGGTGCGACCGAGCTTGCAGGCGATCTCCCCGAACACCGGGTCGGGTCCGATGCCGTCGATGACGAAGCCCTTGTAGTTCGAGATCGGCTGCACCTTGTCGGGATCGAACCGGATCACCGCGTAGTCGAGGTTGTCGTTGCCCGCGACCATGGTGCCGATCACGCCGTCGGCCGGACGGTCCTCGGACGCGACCTGAGCGCCCGGGCCGCCGCAGTGTGCGGAGGTGAACCCGATGAGCGCGCCGGTGTTGTCGTTGCCGATGCTCGTCAAGGTGCAGTAGGTATCGCCGTTGACGACGATGCCCGCCCCACCGCCGATCGGTACCTTGCCGTCGGCCGCGGCAACCGGCGCAATTCCGGAGATCAGAGCGACGACGGCCATGACAACGGCCCCCGCTGTCAGGCGCACACGCTGCGCGGTCGTCACTGGCAACCTCCATCCACAGTCCGCCCCGACAGGGCGAGTCTAGCTTGATCACACGCGTAACTTGCGTAACAGCTCAGTGGGTACCCCCGCTGCGAGCGTGGCATGGCAACATGAACCGCGACGACAGCGAACAGTTGGAGGACAGCCGTGAGCAATGGCGATCGCAAGACCGGTGTACCCACCACCGTCACCTCGATCCCGCTGGTGGACCCGAACGCGCTACCGGCCAACCCCTCCGTCGGCGACCTGGTCAAGGACGCCACCGCGCAGATGTCCACCCTGGTGCGCGCCGAGGTCGAACTGGCCAAGGCCGAGATCACCCGCGACGTGAAGAAGGGCCTGACCGGCAGTGTGTTCTTCATCCTCGCGCTGGTCGTGCTGTTCTACTCCACGTTCTTCCTGTTCTTCTTCCTCGCCGAGCTGCTGGACACCTGGCTGTGGCGCTGGGTCGCGTTCTTGATCGTCTTCCTGCTGATGGTGGTCACCACCGCGGTGTTCGGTCTGCTCGGGTATCTGAAGGTGCGACGGATCCGCGGGCCGCAGAAGACCATCGAATCGGTCAAGGAAGCGCGCGAAGCGTTCACCCCAGGCCACGACAGGTCGGCCGCAAAGGCCGTCGCCACGGGCGCCGCGCCGCCCACTGACCCGTCCGGCTGGTGATCCCCGATCCGTCGGTCACCCGCATCGCGGGGCCGTGGCGACATTTCGACGTTCACGCCAACGGAATTCGGTTCCACTGCGTAGAGGCGCTCAACGGCTCCGAGTCCGCCGCGGGGACCTCGCAACCACTGGTGATCCTGCTGCACGGCTTCGGCTCCTTCTGGTGGTCGTGGCGCCACCAGCTGCGCGGCCTGTCCGGCGCGCGGGTGGTCGCCGTCGATCTGCGCGGGTACGGCGGCAGCGACAAACCGCCGCGCGGTTACGACGGGTGGACCCTGGCCGGCGACACCGCCGGACTGATCCGCGCGCTCGGCCACAGCACGGCCACCCTCGTCGGGCACGCCGACGGCGGGCTGGTCTGCTGGGCGACGGCGGTGCTGCACCCGCGGGTGGTCCGCGCCATCGCACTGGTGAGTTCACCGCATCCCGCAGCGTTGCGGGCCTCAGCCCTCGGCCGGCGCGACCAGGGCCGCGCCCTGCTCCCCACGCTGTTGCGCTATCAGCTGCCGATCTGGCCGGAACGCGCACTCACCCGGCACAACGCCGACCTGCTCGAACATCTGGTGCGCAGCCGCGCTTCAGGGAAATGGCTTGCCTCCGAAGACTTTTCAGAAACCATCGCGCATATGCGCCAGGCCATCCAAATCCCGTCGGCGGCGCACTCCGCGCTGGAATACCAGCGCTGGGCCGTCCGTAGCCAATTACGTAGGGAGGGTTGGCGATTCATGAAACTGATGAACCGTCCGCTCGACGTACCGCTGATACATCTGCGTGGCGACGCCGACCCCTACGTGCTCGCCGACCCGGTGGACCGCACCCAGCGCTACGCGCCGCGCGGGCGGTTCGTGTCGGTGTCCGGTATCGGTCACTTCGCCCACGAAGAGGCCCCCGGCGAGGTCAACGACCACCTGCGACGGTTCCTCGGGCAGGTCTACGACCCGACTAGGTGACGCACGCCCCCGTGGCCACCTTGGCGGTGTTGCCGATCTTGGCCAGCTGACGCGACACCTCGTTGGCGGTCAACACGAATCCGGTGTCGTTGTCGTCCACCGCCGCACCGAACACCACGCCGAGCACCTGACCCGCTCGATTGATCATCGGACCGCCCGAATTACCTTGGCGCACAGTCCCTCTGATCGTGTAGACCTCACGATTGACCGTCGTCGTGCGATAGATGTCCGGCCCGTTCAGCTCGATGGTCTCGCGCACCCGCGCCGGGGTCGCCGCGAACTCGCCGCCGCCGGGATAACCCAGCACGACCGCGTCGGTGCCGGACTTGGCCGGCTGATCGGCGAACACCAGCGGACGCTGCGGCAGGTTCGGCACATCGAGGATCGAGATGTCCTCGTTGGGGTCATAGGAGACGACGGTCGCGTCGTAGGTCTGTCCCTCGGCCTCGACGGTGACACTGTCGGATCCGGCTACCACGTGCGCGTTCGACATCACCCGGTTCGGGGCGATCACGAAACCGGTGCCCTCCAGCACCTTTTGGCACCCCGGGGCGACACCGCGGATCTTCACCACACTCGCCCGCGCGTTGGAGACCACCAGACTGTCGGCCAGCGAGGCGTCCGGGGCGTCGACGGCCTGAATGGGGGTGCGGCCGAACGGCTGCAACACATCCGGAAGACCGGAGGTGCGCAGCAGCGCGGACATCCGCTTGGGCACAGCCTTCAACCACTCGGGTGCGTACTTGTCCACTTCGGCAAGCACTTTCGAGCCACGCGTCGCGGCAGCCAGGTTGGGTTGGTCCGACGACGTCAGCGGGCTGGCCAGCAGCCACGCCGCGACCATCACCACCAGCAGCTGGACGGCCACGCCGATCACCGAGTCGACGGTGCGCACCGCGGTGTTGCGAATCGCACCGCGCACGGCCCGCCCGAGCACCACGCCGGCCACCTCGCCGACGACCACCAGCGCCAGGATCAGGAACAGGGCGGCAAACAACTTGGCGCGCGGCGAACTGATGTGGCTGACGATATGGGGGGCGAGCATCACCCCGGCGATGGCACCGAGAATCACGCCGACGAACGACATCAGGGAGCCCAGCGCACCGGACCGCCAGCCCGAGATGGCCGCGACCAACGCCACCGCCAGTACGGCGATGTCCAGCCATTGCGAACTCGTCACAGGGGCTCCTCACTTCCGACGAGCGCCATCGCCTCGTCCAACTCCCGGACGTCTTCGGTGTTCCACGGTTGCGACCAGCCGGCCACGTCGAGCATCGCTGAGATTACGTGGCCGGTGAACCCCCACACCAACATCTGGTTGAGCAGAAAGGCCGGGCCGGCCAGACCGCGTCCAGCTCCCGTGCGGTACACCATCAGCCGATTCTCAGGGTTGGTGAACGCACGCACCGGAACCCGCGCCACGAGCGCGGTTTCGCCGCTGTCGACGACGGCCACCGGCCCCGGATCCGGGGAGTACGCGAGCACCGGCACGACGTGAAAACCCGAGGGCGGGATGAACATTCGCTCCAGCACGGCCAGGGGGTGCAGGCGGCCCGGGTCAATGCCGGTCTCCTCCTGCGCTTCTCGAAGCGCCGTGGCGACCGGACCGTTGTCCTGCGGGTCCGCCGCCCCGCCGGGGAACGCGGCCTGCCCGGCATGGTGACGCAGGGAGCCCGCCCGAACCGTCAGCAGCAGGTCGGCGTCGTCGGGCAACCGGCCGTCCGCGTACCCGGAACTCGGCCCGGAGAACAACACGAGCACAGCGGCGTCGCGCGCGCTGGTGCCGGCATCCCGTGCTTCGACCACCGCGGCCAACAGCTCAGGCGGCACCTTGCGGCGGTACGCGTGCGGAACCCGGTCGACGTTGTCGACCAGGGGCGCCAGCCAGGGCGGCCGGTACTGCGGGGTGAGCGCAAGCGAGTCCGCCGAGCGGGAGGAACCCTGGGTCACCGCGTCTCTCTCGTTTGTTGTCACTGCAGAGCATTCTTCACCGCGGCGGCGATCTCGTCGGCACTGGTGAACGCCTGCGGCAGGATCTTGGCAACGCTACCGTCCGCGCGCAGCACCACGGTGGCGGGCATGACGTTGGGCACGCCCAACGCCGCGGCGATCCGGCGCTGGCCGTCCTGCAGCGTGGGCAGTCGCACTCCGAGCTCGGCCAACCGCAGCAGACCGGCCGTCTCGTTCTCGTCCTGATGCACCGTCACCACGGCAACGTCTGCACCTACTCGGCGCTGGTAGTCCGCCATCGCCGGGAGTTCCTCGGCACACGGCCCGCACCAGTACGCCCACAGGTTGAGCACCACCGTCCGCCCGGCCAGGGCTCGGGCCACATCGACCTGTGCGCCGGTGGCCGCGCACTCGACGACGACGCCGCGCAGCTCCTTGGGCCCGGGATTGTCGGCCGCGGCCGGGCAGGGCGGCAGGTCGGCGCGCTGCCGCGGGCCGGCCAGCGCCTCGGGCGTGTCGGCGTCGCGGTGGGTCCGCGACACCTGGGGGCCCGGCGAGCCTGCCGGGCCAGCCGGGGTGTCGTCGAGTTCGAGAGCGAAGGCGACGATGAGCGCGGCCGCCACGGCGAGCACCACCAGCGTCCAGCGCGTCGAGGTCGACATCACAACGACAACGGTCAGAGCCCGGCCAGCGCCAGCAGATGCTCGGTCTCGGGGCCTTTCACCAACGGCGCGGCGATCAGCGGATCGGTCGGCCCGAGCCCGAAGGACGGGCAGTCCTTGGCCAGCACGCACACCCCACACGCGGGCTTGCGGGCATGGCACACCCGGCGGCCGTGAAAGATCACCCGATGGCTCAATAATGTCCACTCGCTGCGCTCGATCAGATCGCCCACGATGTGCTCGACCTTCACCGGGTCTTCCTCAGCCGTCCAGCGCCAGCGGCGCACGAGCCGGCCGAAGTGGGTGTCCACGGTGATACCCGGGATGTCGAAGGCATTGCCCAGGATCACGTTGGCGGTCTTGCGGCCCACGCCCGGCAGAGTGACGAGTTCTTCGATGGTGCGCGGCACCTCGCCGTCGAACCGCTCCTCGAGCTCCTGGCCGAGCCGGATCAGCGAATTGGCCTTATTGCGGTAGAAGCCGGTCGGCCGGATCAACTCCTCGAGTTCGGCGCGGTCGGCCTGGGCGTAATCCTTGGCGGTGCGGTACTTCTTGAACAGCGCCGGAGTGGTGAGGTTGACCCGCTTGTCGGTCGATTGGGCCGACAGGATGGTGGCGACGGCCAGTTCCAGCGGATCGGTGAAGTCGAGTTCGCAGTACACGTGCGGAAACGCCGTGGCCAGGGTGCGGTTCATCCGCCGGGCGCGCCGGACCAGGCCCAGGTGGGTTTCCGAATCCCACTTCTTTGTGTCCGCCTTGCTCGCGGCCGGCGGCTTCGCAGCGCCGCCAGCGGCCTTGCGCCTGGTTGACGGGCTGTTCGTGGTCACGTTGCAAGGGTACTGACGAGGTCCGTCAAGCTGCGGACTGACCGGTGACAATTCGTGATCCCGCTGAGACCTTGCGCGTGTTTACTTTCCCCCGTGACCTGGTTGCTCGCGGTGTGTGTCCCCGGGCTGTTGATGCTTTCAACTTTCGGGTTGCAAAGACTCGAGGAGGCGTTGCGCGTCGATCGCGCAGGCGCCGACGAGGTCACCGAGTATCTGGAGCGGACGGCGAAAACGCCGGTCGCGCAGGCGCCGCCGCGCGCCGAAATCGCCTCCGGACGGGTCGAGGTCCAGTCCCGGCGCAGCGATGACGAGCCCGGTTTGCCTACGCGGACATATGCCCACGCACGTCCCAATCCGCAATTTCACCGGACTCAGTACGCCAATCGTGTGTAGCGTTGGCACGTCGAAAGACCGGCAACGACTAGACTGACCTGGCCCAGCAATACAGCTGGCCTGCGCATTTCACATCATCGAAGAGTTTAAAGAGGGGCGACGTGGACGAGATCCTGGCGAGGGCCGGAATCTTCCAGGGAGTTGAACCCAGCGCTGTTTCCGCGCTGACGAAACAGCTTCAGCCGGTTGACTTCCCGCGAGGACACACCGTCTTCGCCGAAGGCGAGCCTGGCGATCGGCTGTACATCATCATCTCCGGGAAGGTGAAGATCGGCCGCCGTTCCCCGGATGGCCGGGAGAACCTGCTGACCATCATGGGCCCGTCGGACATGTTCGGCGAACTGTCGATCTTCGACCCGGGGCCGCGGACGTCCAGCGCCACCACCATCACCGAGGTTCGCGCGGTGTCGATGGATCGCGACGCACTGCGCGCGTGGATCGCCGACCGTCCGGAGATCGCCGAGCAGTTGCTGCGGGTGCTGGCCCGTCGCCTGCGGCGCACCAACAACAACCTCGCCGATCTGATCTTCACCGACGTCCCGGGGCGCGTCGCCAAGCAGCTGCTGCAGCTTGCTCAGCGATTCGGCACCCAGGAGGGTGGCGCGCTGCGGGTCACCCACGACCTCACGCAGGAAGAGATCGCCCAGCTGGTCGGTGCCTCGCGCGAGACGGTCAACAAGGCGCTCGCCGACTTCGCCCATCGCGGATGGATCCGCCTGGAGGGCAAGAGCGTGCTGATCAGCGACAGCGAGCGGCTCGCTAGGCGCGCTCGCTAGTTCCGCAGGTAGTCCAACTGGGCGCGCACCGACTTCTCGGCGGCGTCCCATAGTTCTTCGTCGACGTCGGTATAGACATGCTCGACGACCTGGCGTGCGGTGGCGTCGTCACCGAGCGCTCGCAGGGCTTGGCGCACCTGGTCGAGCCGTTCCTCCCGGTGCGAGAGGTACATGGCGGTGACGGCTTCCAGATCCGCGAGGTCGGGGCCGTGGCCGGGCAACACTGTGCGATGCCCGAGCCCCTGCAGTCGCCGCAGGGAATCCAGGTATTGAGTGAGGCTGCCGTCCTCGTCGTCGATGACAGTCGTGCCGCGGCCGAGGACCGTGTCGGCGGTCAGCACGGCATCGTCGAGAAGAAATGACAGCGAGTCCGCGGTGTGACCCGGGGTGGCCATGACCGTGATCCGAAGCCCCGCGGCGTCGATGACCTCGCCGTCGCTCAGTGGACCGCCGAGCCCGCGCAGGAAGCCGCTGCCGACCGACCGCACCACCGCACCGGTGCGGTCGACGATCTTGTCGATGCCACCGGTGTGGTCTTCGTGCTTGTGGCTGATCAGGACCAGAGAAATAGTGCCGAGCTCGGCGAGCTTGCCGATGTGCTCGTCGTCGTCGGGGCCCGGGTCGACGATCACCATCTCGTCGCTGCCCGGTCCGCGCAGCACCCAGGTGTTGGTGCCGTCCAGCGTCATGATGCCCGGGTTGTTGCACAGCAGTACGGAGGCCGATTCGGTCACCGGCCGCAGAACCCCGTACGCCGGATGGGTCATTCGACCTCGGCGATGAGCTCAACTTCTACCGGAGCGTCCAGCGGCAGCTCGGACACTCCGACGGCCGACCGGGCGTGCACGCCGGCCTCGCCGAACACCGCACCCAGAAACTCCGAGGCTCCGTTGATGACGCCGGGCTGACCGGTGAATCCCGGCGCCGACGCGACGAACCCGACCACCTTGACCACCCGCGTCACGTTGTCGATGCCCACCAGCGCGTCGATCGCGGCCAGCGCGTTCAGCGCGCACAGCTGCGCGGCCTGTTTGGCCTGCTCCGCGGTCACCTCGGCGCCGACCTTGCCGGTGTGGATCAACGTGCCCGCTTCGGTCGGAAGCTGGCCGGAGGTATAGACGAGATTCCCGGTCCGCACCGCCGGCACGTAGGCGGCCAGCGGTTTGGCGGGTGTCGGCAGCGTCAGCCCGAGTTCGGCAAGCCGCTCCGAAACGGTCACTTAGGCCGCTTCAGGTACGCGACGTGCTGCTCACCGGTCGGACCGGGGAGGACCGCGACGAGTTCCCAGCCGTCGGCACCCCACTGGTCGAGAATCTGCTTGGTCGCGTGGGTCAGCAACGGCACCGTGGCGTATTCCCAAGTCGTCGGTTGGCTCATGACGGAAGCCTATCGCCCACTACGGTTGCCGCAGGCGGCCGCGGGGGCTTGGTTAGCATGCACAGATGACGACCACACCGAGCGACGGAAGCTCCCTGGCCTGGCCGTCCCGCCTGACCAAGGCGCGGCTGCATTTCGTAACCGGCAAGGGCGGTACCGGCAAGACCACGGTTGCGGCGGCGCTCGCGTTGACCCTGGCCGCCGGCGGCCGCAGGGTCCTGCTGGTGGAAGTCGAAGGGCGGCAAGGCATTGCGCAGCTGTTCGACGTTCCGCCGCTGCCCTACGAGGAGCTGAAGATCGCCACCGCCGATGGCGGCGGCCACGTCAACGCGCTGGCCGTCGACATCGAGGCGGCGTTCCTGGAATACCTCGACATGTTCTACAACCTCGGCCTGGCCGGCCGGGCGATGCGCCGGATCGGCGCCATCGAGTTCGCGACCACGATCGCGCCGGGCCTGCGCGACGTCCTGCTCACCGGCAAGATCAAGGAGTCGGTGGTGCGCCTGGACCGCAACAAGCGGCCGGCCTACGACGCGATCGTCGTCGACTCTCCCCCGACCGGCCGGATCGCCCGATTCCTCGACGTCACCAAGGCGGTGTCAGACCTGGCCAAGGGTGGGCCGGTGCATTCGCAGGCCGATGGTGTGGTCAAGCTGCTGCACTCCGAGCAGACCGCGATCCATCTGGTTACCCTGCTCGAGGCGTTGCCGATCCAGGAGACCATCGAGGCCATCGAGGAACTCAAAGACCTCGGCCTGCCCATCGGCAGCGTGATCGTCAACCGCAACATCCCGCCCTTCCTGCCTGCCGACGATCTCGCCAAGGCCGCCGAGGGCGACATCGACGCCGACGCGGTGCGCGCCGGGCTCGAGAAAGCGGGAATCAGCTTGGGCGACGCCGACTTCGCCGGGTTGTTGACCGAAACCATCGAGCACGCCAGCCGGATCAAGGCCCGCTCCGAGAGCGCCGAGCAACTCGACCGCTTGCACGTGCCACGACTGGAACTGCCGACCATTGCCGACGGCGTGGATCTGGGAAGTCTTTACGAATTGGCGGAAACGCTTGCGCAGCAAGGAGTCCGATAGATGAGCACCACTCCCCCAGCGCTCGACATGAAGTCGATCCTGTCCGACAGGTCCAACCGGGTCGTGGTGTGCTGCGGCGCGGGCGGCGTCGGTAAGACCACCACCGCGGCGTCGATGGCGCTGCGTGCCGCCGAGTACGGCCGCACCGTCGTGGTGTTGACGATCGACCCCGCGAAACGACTGGCGCAAGCATTGGGAATCAAGGAACTCGGCAATACGCCGCAGCGGGTGCCGCTGGCTCCGGAGGTGTCCGGCGAGCTGCATGCGATGATGCTCGACATGCGCCGGACGTTCGACGAGATGGTCGTTGAATACTCGGGAACCGAACGCGCACAATCGATTCTGGACAACCAGTTCTATCAGACCGTCGCCACGTCATTGGCCGGCACGCAGGAATACATGGCCATGGAGAAGCTCGGCCAGCTGCTCGGTCAGGACCGCTGGGATCTGGTGGTGGTGGACACCCCGCCGTCGCGCAACGCGCTCGACTTCCTCGACGCACCGAAACGGCTCGGCAGTTTCATGGACGGCCGGCTCTGGCGGATGCTGCTGGCGCCCGGGCGCGGCTTCGGCAAGTTGGTGACCGGCGTCGTCGGCCTGGCGATGAAGGCCATGTCGACCATCCTCGGTTCACAGATGCTCTCCGACGCCTCGGCGTTCGTGCAGTCCCTGGATTCGACGTTCGGCGGCTTCCGCGAGAAGGCCGACCGCACCTACGAATTGCTCAAACGGCGCGGCACCCAGTTCGTGGTGGTGTCGGCGGCCGAACCGGACGCCCTTCGGGAGGCCTCGTTCTTCGTCGATCGGCTCTCGCAGGAGGGGATGCCGCTGGCCGGGCTGATCCTCAACCGCACCCACCCGACACTGTCCGCGCTGACCGTGGAACGCGCCGTCGACGGGGTCGAGGCACTGAAAGCCGCCGGTGCCGACAGTGACGCGGACCGGCTTGCGACGGCGGTGCTGCAGATTCACGCCGATCGGGCGCAGACCGCCAAGCGGGAGATTCGGCTGTTGTCGCGGTTCACGGGCGCCAACCCGCACGTTCCGGTGGTTGGCGTGCCCTCGCTGCCGTTCGATGTCTCCGATCTCGACGCCTTACAGGCGATCGCCGATCAGATCACCGGGGAGACCAACTAAAGAGAGTCCCGGCCGGTCGGCCGGGACTCATGGGATGAGTTAGCTGACGCTGCGGTGCTTGCGTTGCGCGGCGAAGAATTCCGACCAGGACACCACTTCCGGGTGCTGCTTGAGCAGGGCGCGACGCTGACGCTCCGTCATGCCGCCCCACACACCGAATTCCACACGGTTGTCGAGCGCATCCGCGCCACACTCGGCCATGACCGGACAGTGACGGCAGATGACCGCGGCTTTGCGCTGGGCAGCACCGCGGACGAACAGCTCGTCAGGGTCGGTTGAGCGGCACAGAGCTTGCGAAACCCAGGCGATCCGGGCTTCCCCGTCCGCACCGTGGATGGATCCATTCAAAAGCGCTGCGCTTGGCTTGCGAACAGCGGTCCGAATACCTGACACCGACGATCCCCTTCGTCCGGCCGCGGTTAGCGGCTGACAATCTTCTGGTGTAGGCCGCGTATGCGATCTACGCCACATTGCGACTCGGAGTGTTACCTGTATCGCACTGTCTGTTTAAGTTAGGTGGTCAGGTATCTTTTGCGCAACAGTTAGATCTCAGGTTTTTTGGGACGATCGTCCAGACCGATCATGAACTGGCTTTTTCTGACCACGGCGTAAATACCGTCGATATCCTCGCTGCCCAGGGGACGCTGCGCAAGACCCGTCCCGGTCCCTCGTTACTCTGTTACTCATGTCGGAACGCCCGCCGGCCGGGGCCACGATCATCAAGCTGGCCTGGTGCTGCCTTTTGGCCAGCGTGATACTGGCGGCGCTCCTGTTTCCCGTGGTCGGCGGCGTCGGACTGATCTCCAACCGCGCCTCCGATGTGGTGGCCAACGGCTCGGCCCAGCTGGTCGAAGGTGAAGTTCCGGCGGTGACGACCATGGTCGACGCCAAGGGCAACCCGATCGCCTGGCTGTACTCGCAGCGCCGGTTCGAGGTCCCCGGCGACAAAATCGCCGACACCATGAAACTGGCAATCGTGTCCATCGAGGACAAGAGATTTGCCGAACATAACGGTGTCGACTGGAAAGGCACGCTGACCGGCCTGGCCGGTTACGCCTCCGGCGACGTCGACACCCGCGGTGGATCCACCCTCGAGCAGCAGTACGTCAAGAACTATCAGCTGCTGGTGATCGCCCAGACCGACGCCGAGAAGCGTGCGGCCGTCGAAACCACCCCGGCCCGCAAGCTGCGCGAGATCCGGATGGCGCTCACGCTGGACAAGACGTTCACCAAGCCCGAGATCCTGACCCGCTACCTGAACCTGGTCAGCTTCGGCAACGGAGCCTTCGGCATTCAGGACGCCGCGCAAACGTACTTCGGTATCGACGCCTCGCAGCTGAACTGGCAGCAGGCCGCGCTGCTGGCCGGCATGGTGCAGTCGACCAGCACGCTGAATCCCTACACCAACCCCGACGGCGCACTGGCCCGGCGCAACCTCGTGCTGGACACGATGATCGACAACGTGCCCGACAAGGCCGACGAGCTGCGGGCCGCCAAGCAGCAGCCGCTGGGCATCCTCCCGCAGCCCAACGAACTGCCGCGCGGCTGCATCGCCGCCGGGGATCGCGCGTTCTTCTGTGATTACGTGCAGGAGTATCTGGCCCGGGCCGGCATCAGCAAGGATCAGCTGTCCAAGGGCGGCTACCTGATCAAGACGACGTTGGACCCCGAAGTCCAGAACTCGGTCAAGGGTGCCGTCGACTCGTTGGCCCCGCCGGACATCAACGGCATCGCCAGCGTGATGAGCGTCGTGCTGCCGGGTAAGACCGCCCATCCGGTGGTCGCGATGGTCAGCAACCGCACCTACGGCTTGAACTCCGCGGCCGGGGAAACCATGCAGCCGCAACCCTTTTCGCTCGCCGGCGACGGCGCGGGGTCGATCTTCAAGATCTTCACCACGGCCGCCGCACTGGACATGGGCATGGGTATCAACGCCAACCTCGACGCCCCCGCGCGGTTCGAGGCCAAGGGGCTGGGCAGCGGCGGGGCAAAGGGTTGCCCGCGCGAGACCTGGTGCGTGCAGAACGACGGTAACTACCGCGGGTCGATGAGCGTCACCGACGCGTTGGCCCAGTCGCCGAACACCGCCTTCGCCAAGCTGATCTCCCAGGTGGGTGTGCCGCGCGCGGTCGACATGGCCGTCAAGCTGGGTCTGCGGTCATACGCCGAGCCGGGCACCGCCCGCCCGTATGACCCGGAGACCAACGAGAGCCTGGCCGATTTCATCAAGCGCCAGAACCTCGGGTCGTTCACCCTGGGGCCGATTCAGGTCAACGCGCTCGAGCTGTCCAATGTGGCGGCCACGCTCGCCTCGGGCGGTACGTGGTGCCCGCCGAACCCGATCGACAAGCTCTACGACCGCAACGGCAACGAGGTGTCGGTCACCACCGAGACCTGCGACCAGGTGGTTCCCGAGGGCTTGGCCAACACGCTGGCCGTCGCCATGAGCAAGGACGACCAAAGCGGCACCGCGGCGGGTTCGGCCCGCTCGGTGGGCTGGGACCTGCCGAGTTCGGGCAAGACCGGTACCACCGAGGCGCACCGGTCTTCCGGATTCCTGGGCTTCACGAACCGGTACGCGGCCGCGGCCTATATCTACGACGATTCGACGACCCCGTCGGATCTGTGTTCGTGGCCGCTGCGCCAGTGCGGCGACGGAAACCTCTACGGCGGCAACGAACCTGCCAAGACGTGGTTCACCGCGATGAAGCCGATCGCCCAGAACTTCGGTGACGTCGCGCTGCCGCCCACCGACCCGCGCTACGTCGACGGCGGCCCCGGCTCCCGGGTGCCGAGCGTCTCTGGTCTGACGGTGGACGCCGCGCGCACCCGGCTCAAGGAATCCGGTTTCCAGGTCGCCGATCAGCCCACTCCCGTCAACAGCGTGGCGCCGTACAACACGGTCGTCGGGACCTCGCCGGGCGGTCAGACCATCCCGGGTTCGATCATCACAATCCAGATCAGCAACGGCATACCGCCGGCACCGCCGCCGCCTCCGCCTGGCGCACCGCCGATACCGGGACTGGACGGCGCCCCGTTCGGGCAGACCGTTGTCGAGATTCCCGGCCTGCCGCCGATCACCGTGCCGCTGCTGGCCCCGCCACCCCCATGATCGGGTGAAGGACGGCGCGAGCCAGTACTCTTGCGCGTATGGCTGTGCCGTCCGCTGTGAAGTCGTCCGCCCTCGTGGCCGCCGGCTCGGCCGCGCTTGCGGTCGGCTACGCCACGGTGATCGAACGCAACGCGTTCGTCGTCCGCGAAGTGACCATGCCGGTGCTGTCGCCCGGCTCGACCCCGTTGCGGGTGCTGCACCTCAGCGATATCCACATGCGCCCGACCCAGCGGCACAAGCAGGCCTGGCTGCGTGAGCTGGCCCGCTGGGAGCCCGACCTCGTGGTCAACACCGGCGACAACCTGTCGCACCCCAAAGCGGTGCCCGCCGTCGTGCAGGCGATCGGGGATCTGCTGTCGGTGCCGGGCGTCTTCGTGTTCGGCAGCAACGACTACTTCGCGCCCAAGCTGAAGAATCCCGCGAAGTACCTCTATGACAGCGAGCATCGCGTGCACGGCAAGCCGCTGCCCTGGCAGGACCTGCGCGCGGCGTTCACCGAGCGCGGCTGGCTGGATCTGACCCACAACCGGCGTGACTTCGAGGTGGCCGGGCTGACGATCGCCGCCGCCGGCGTCGACGACCCGCATCTGGGCCGGGACCGCTACGAGACCATCGCCGGTCCGGCCAACCCGACCGCCAATCTCAGCCTCGGGGTCACCCACGCGCCGTACACCCGTGTGCTCGACCGGTTCGCTGCCGATGGCTACCAGCTGATCATGGCCGGGCACACCCACGGCGGCCAGCTGTGTCTGCCGTTCTACGGCGCCCTGGTCACCAACTGCGACCTTGACCGTTCCCGCGCCAAGGGCGCTTCCCGCTGGGGCGCCGACACCGCGCTGCATGTGTCGGCGGGCATCGGCACCGGGCCGTTCGCGCCGTTCCGGTTCTGCTGCCGTCCCGAAGCCACCCTGCTGACTCTGGTGGCTGCCCCGACCGGTGGGCACGACGAGACGCGAAGCGTGGTGCGCTCCAGCCCCACCGCCTCGGTGCGGTGACGGCCGCCGCCTGCTGTCCCAGCCGGCGATGACCACTGTCGCCGCCCACACCCGCCCCCGCAGCTGGGTGGACAACGCCATCCGGCTGATCGAGGCCGACAGCCGGCGCAGTGCGGATACCCATCTGCTGCGCTACCCGCTGCCGGCGTCGTGGTGCGGCAGCGTGGACATCGCGCTGTACTTGAAGGACGAGTCGACGCACATCACCGGCAGCCTCAAGCACCGGCTGGCCCGGTCGCTGTTTCTCTACGGACTGTGCAACGGCTGGATCGACGAACACACCACGGTCGTCGAGGCGTCCTCGGGATCAACCGCCGTGTCGGAGGCGTATTTCGCTGCGCTGCTGGGCCTTCCGTTCGTCGCGGTGATGACGGCCTCGACGAGCGCCTCCAAGGTGAGGCTGATCGAGGCGCAGGGCGGCCGGTGCCATTTCGTGGACGAGCCCGGCGAGGTCTACACCGCCGCGCAGCGGATCGCCGACGAGACCGGCGGCCACTACTTGGATCAGTTCACCAACGCCGAACGCGCCACCGACTGGCGGGGCAACAACAACATCGCCGAGTCGATCTATCACCAGATGAGCGCCGAACGTCATCCCATCCCGACGTGGATCGCGGTCGGGGCGGGCACTGGGGGAACCAGCGCGACGATCGGTCGCTACATCCGGTATCGACGCCACAAAACCCAGTTGTGCGTGGTCGATCCCGAGAACTCCGCGTTCTTCCCGTCGTACGCGCAGCGCCGCGACATCGTCACGGGACAGCCCTCTCGGATCGAGGGCATCGGCCGTCCGAGGGTGGAACCGTCGTTCCTGCCGGAGATCGTCGACCGGATGGTCAGTGTTCCCGATGCCGCGTCGATCGCGGCGGCGCATCACGTGTCCCGGGTGCTGGGACGCCGGGTCGGACCGTCGACGGGCACCAACGTGTGGGGTGCGTTCGGCCTGCTCGCCGAGATGGTCGCGGCCGGCGTGGGCGGATCAGTGGTCACGCTGATTGCCGACAGCGGGGACCGCTACGCGGACACCTACTACAACGCCGACTGGTTAGCGGCTCACAACCTCAACCCCGGCGAGCACGCGGAAGCGCTGGCCGATTTCGAACGTTCCTGCGGCTGGGTCTGGTCCGGCTCATCGGCGACGTCGTAGTCGCCGGTCACCACCAGCCACAGCGCTGCGAGCAGGAAGAAACCCCCGTACACCACGGCCCCCAAAGCGGTCATCATCCGCCCCACCTTTCGCTGCTCGGCGCGTTCGTGTCGCCGTCAGTTTCCATAACGCCACCGACAAGTCAGATCCATCCCGCGACACGCCGTGAAGTTGGCGGACGGCGTGACAAGCCGTTTGGCTTCTCACCGGTCCCGTGCGATACGCTGTCGTGGCTTCACGCGGGGTGTGGCGCAGCTTGGTAGCGCGCTTCGTTCGGGACGAAGAGGTCGTGGGTTCGAATCCCGCCACCCCGACTGCGAAAGCGACACCCCGACCAGTAGATCCGGTCGGGGTGTTTTCGGCCCAGGCAGTTCAGAACGTCAGCGCGCGTTGCCGCGCGAAACTACCGACTTCAATCGGCCCACGGTCCGGGCCCCATCATGCCGGGCCCCATCCCCGGACCCCACTGGCCGCCCGGTCCCATCATTCCCGGGCCCATCATGCCGGGGCCCATCCCTGGACCCCATTGCCCGGGACCCCAGCAATCGGGATGCCAGATTTCATCGGTGTCCCAACATCCCGGCGGGTCCAACGGTCGAGGACTCTGGGCGGGGTCGAGCCTCCCGGACCGGGAGGCCGGCGACGGAACCGCCTCACTTCCGGCACTGCCACTGCCGGGCGCGGCCCACAGCACCGAGCCGGCCACTGCGAGAATCGCGGCACTGATGGTCATACGCGTGGTGGCTGCCATGGTCTCCACCTCTCTCGGTAGCACTCGCGATGAGTTATTTCGTTGGGCTGACGTCCAGTTCGGCATACATGCCGGTCCAGTAGTGGCCGGAGATGTTGCAGATCAGCTCGTAGCGTCCCGGTGTGAGATTCACGGTGGTCCAGCCACTGCCGCCTGGTGCGATACCGGGATTGTCGGTGTTCTCGTCGCCCTTGTCGGCACCGCAGGTGCGTGAGGCCTCCCCCACACTGCCCGCCTCGTCGACTGTGCCGTCCGGACCAACGGCTCGCTGGCCCGGATACTGACCCTTGGCGAGGGGCAAAATCACCAATTCGTGGTTGAGCGCACCGTTGTTCGTCACTCGGAACGACACCTGGCCTGGCGGGACCGTGGCCGGATTGATGGCGATGCGCATCATCCCCATCATTCCCATCGGCGCGCCCTGGTTGCCGTTCGGGAAGGGCCCCATCATGCCGTGCATGTCGGCGAGGGTCACCTCGACCACGGTGCCTGGCAACGCCGGAACCGAGCAGGACGGGAGAGCAGGGGATCGGCCGGGCCCCATCATTCCGGACTGGCCCATCATCCCCGGCCCCATCATCATTCCGGGACCCGGAAGATACGGCGGGCCCGCCGCAATTCGGCTGTGCTGCAAGGCCATTACGATGCTCAACGCCACAACGCACGCGACCGCGACGACTCCCGCGGCCAAGGCGATGGCCAAGTCACGCGATCGCCGACGAGGCTTCATCACGATCAGCGGTGTTCGCGCAGCAAGGCCATCCGCTGCCGGAACTCGTCGCCGTCGATCTCGCCGCGCGCGAAACGGTCGGCCAATCGATCTTCGGCCGGCATCCCCTCAGGGCCTGAACTGCCTCGGTGGTGCAGGCTCGCACCGCCTGCCAGATAGCGGACGGCGAAGACGATCGCGACGACTACTGCGACGACCAACAGCAACATCAGCACGCTCATCACGATGCCGCCCCACCCCCAACCGCCGTTCCAGCCGTGATTCCACCCGTATCCACACATCGCCGCCTCCCCAGCAGTAGCCACCAACACTCCGAAGGCGAGCATGTGCCCGCCGCGACGGCGACAGTAGGGCCGTTGGTCATCTAATACTCGCCAAATTGCGATAACATCGTCGAATGGCGATGATGAAAGACGTGGCCGCGGCGATGCAGCGGGTTGAGCTGACCCCGGCGGCGGCCCTGTTCCGGTCGCTGGGTGATGTGTCGCGGCTGGCCATCGTGCGCCGATTGGCCTGCGGCCCGGCCCGCGTCACCGACCTGGTCGAGCACGTCGGGTTGTCCCAGTCCACGGTCTCCAAACACCTTGCCTGCCTGAAGGATTGCGGGCTGGTGGACTCCGAACCGCGTGGACGGGCGTCGCTGTTCCGACTCACCCAGCCCGCTGCGGTCGATCTCCTGGCCGCCGCCGAAGAAGTGCTGACCGCCACCGGGCAGGCCGTCGCCGAGTGCCCGAACTACGGGGCCGACTGCCGCCCTGCGGGGACGGCGTGATGGCGAGCGAACAACCAACCCGCATGCTTGCCGACGCGGACCGTCGACAGGTGCTTGCGCGCCGTATCCGACTGTTGGTCGCCGCCACGATCACCTACAACGTCATCGAAGCTGCGGTTGCCCTCACCGAGGGCACCCGCGCGTCCTCGACCGCGCTCATCGGCTTCGGCCTGGACTCGGTCGTCGAGGTCTCCTCGGCAGCGGCGGTCGCCTGGCAGTTCGCCGCGCGCGATCCTGAGGCGAGAGAGAAAGCCGCCCTGCGGATCATCGCCTTTTCTTTTTTCGGCCTGGCCCTCTACGTGACCGTGGAGTCGCTGCGATCGCTCCTCGGCTATGGCGAACCCCGGCACTCCATCGTGGGCATCACCCTGGCCGCTGTCAGCCTCATCGTGATGCCGGTGCTGTCCTGGGCGCAACGCCGCACCGGGCGAGAACTCGGCTCCCGCTCCGCGGTGGCCGACTCAAAACAGACGCTGCTGTGTACCTACTTGTCAGCAGTTCTTCTGGCCGGCCTGCTGCTCAACACCCTCTTCGGCTGGTATTGGGCTGATCCCATCGCCGCGCTGGTGATCGCAGGCGTCGCCGTCCGGGAAGGGCGTGAGGCGTGGCGAGGCAGAAACTGCTGCGCCCCAATCATTCCGACCGAGACCGACGACGACGGCTGCGACTGTTGCGACTCCCCACAACCAGGACATCGCTGAGAACGCGGGTGTCGGTCGTAATGTGCAGACGATGACGAACATGGAAGCCCGCGCGGCGCATTGGAACGAGCGGTACCGCTCGGTGGGCGCCGAGCACGTGAGTTGGTTCGAGCCGGAGCCGAATCAGTCGCTGGCTCTGGTGCAGCTGGCGGCCGCAGACCACGACGCATCGGTGATCGACATCGGAGGCGGGGCCTCGTTGCTTGCCGGATGTCTGGTCGAGCGGGGCTACACCGATGTTTCAGTCCTTGATGTCTCGACAGAGGCACTCGACGCCGCCAAGGCGCGACTGCCGAAGCCCGAGGCGGTGACCTGGATCCACGCTGATCTTCTCGAATGGACTCCGAACCGGCGGTGGCAGATCTGGCATGACAGGGCCGTGTTTCACTTCCTCACCGATGAACGCGATCGAGCCACGTACCGATCTCTGCTGCGTCGGGCAATCGAACCCGGGGGCGCAGCGATCATTGCGACCTTTGGCCAAGACGGACCGACCTCGTGTTCCGGGCTGCCGGTGGCGCGCTACAGCCCCGAAGCGCTCGGTGCCGAGCTCGGTCCGGGCTTCGCGATGATCCGTTCGGGTGGCTATGACCACCACACACCTGCGGGAGTGACGCAGAAGTTCTCGTGGGTGGTGTTGCGCGCCGACGGCAAGGCGCCCACGCCGAAGTAGTTAGGGTATCGATCAGCTATTGGGTTGAGGCTTTTGCCTTTTCGGCTCTACAACCCCAGTGCTTGATAGATCCCGGCCCGCTCCCGGAAAGCATCCGGCAGGGGCGCGAAGATCGTCCAGTCGTGGAACTGGCCCTTCCTGAGCACGAACGCGAAGTCCGCACCCGCTGCCGTCGCCTTGTCGCGCAGCCGCAATGCCTGCTGGGTCAGCAGGTCGTGCGAACTCGAGTACACGGTCGTCGGCGGCAGTCCGCCCAACGAGCCGAAGATCGGGCTGACCACGGGATCGGTCGGGTCGAGATCGCCCACCCACGACATCAGGTTGTTGTCATGCCCGTCGTGCGGGTTGCCCAGCAGCGGGTCGTCCACCGGGTTGGGGAACGTGTCACTCAAGTCCAGGGCTGGCGCCAGCAAGACCAGGCGGTGCGGCTGGACCCCGTTGCGCTTGACGATCTCCTGCAGTGCGGCCAAGGCGATGTTGCCGCCCGCCGAGTCACCGATCACGCTCACGTTGTCGAAGCCGTGCGCCGCGATCTGCGCGCTGATGAAGTCCGCCATGACCGGGATATCGGTTGCGGCAGTGCCAACGGGCGCAAGGGTATACAGCGGGACCACGATCGTCGCACCGGTGTCACGAGCCATATCGGTGTAGGTCCACCAGTGGAAGATGCTGATCTGGCCGATGAACGAGCCGCCGTGAATGCCGACGACGTATTGCCCGCTTGGGTTGCGCGGCGTGAGCGTCCACACGGCCATGCCCTCGTATTGCGTCTTCTCCGCCTTGATCCCCGCCAAGAGGAAGAAGTCCGGCTTGCCGTCGGTGAAGAACGGGATCTGGGCGCTGGTCCCGCTCAAGCTGAACGGCAGATTGAAAGTCTTCGTCACGAAATTGATGAGGCGCAACCCGGCCACCACTGCGCGCTGCACGATCGTGGGAGGCGGACCGCTGTACAAACTCTCGTCGACCGGCGATGTCGCGGCGGACGGCACCGCTTCGGCCTTCGCGGCGACCCGGGCCGTGGATGCCTGTGGAACCAAAGACGTTGTGGCGGAGGGTTTTACCGCCGCGACGGACGATGCCGCGTCCTGGTCTTCACGACGAGTGGTGCCCAGTACCGACAGGGCCACCGCCACCACGCTCGGCGCCTTGGGCACGGGAACCGTGGCTGCGGCGCGTGCGGGATTCGACACCACCGACACCGCTTGCGAATTCGCGGTGGTTCGCGTCTTGTGTCGTGCGCTGGAAGCAGAGGCGGTGGTCTTGGCCGACGAGGCCGACGATGACGGGCCGGCCGGGGCGGATCCCGTGTCCGCCCATGCCACGCCTTGGGCCGCCAGCGCTATACCCGCACCCACGCCGAGGGCGGCGGCAAGCCCCCCGAGTCGCCCGACGAACACCCCTGCTGCCATGGCCTGACCCTCCCGACTGAGGACTCCGCACGGAACTGCGACGACGCTGAAACCTAGCAGGGCTCGCATGTTCACAGAACCGTTTCCACGGCATCTCGTTCGTGCGACAGCTCGGCACGGACCCTTGGGTCGCTACACCATGAATAGCGTCAGCATCAGCACGCTGATGAAATCGATCGGCTCTTGGGCCGGATCGTGCACAGGCCCCGCGAGGAGCCCGACCCGCGGGTTCAAACCCGCGACTATCTGCCCGTCAGAACGACGGCGGCGCCGGCAGCGGGGGCGGTCCCGGCAGCGGGGGTGGCGGCGGGAGCGGCGGCGAGCCCGGCAAGAACGGAACCCACGGTGGCGGCGGCAGCGGCGGCGGAGCGATCGCTGGTGGCGGCGGCAATGCCGGCGGAGCGACCACCGGTGGCGGCGGTAGCGGCACCGGTCCGAGCGCCGGCGGCGGCGGCAGCGGTCCGAGCGCCGGTGGCGGCGGCAGCGCCGGTGCGGCCGGCAGACTCAGCGCCGCGGCCGGCGCGCTCAGCGCAGGCAACGATGCTGCCGGCACCGCCGCCGCTGCGGGGGCCACCGCAGCAGCGGACGCGGGCCGGTTGAACGCGCTCTGAACGATCGAATAGGCCGCCGCCGAAGCAGCAGCGCCCGCGACCGCCGTCACGCCGCCGATCGCGCCGTTGGCGATCGGCACGCCGATCGCCAGGCCGATATTCTGCGCCGCCTGGTCCTGAGCCGTCTGGCGCGCCTCGTCCACCGAGCGACCGATGGTCTTGTTGTACGTGTTCGTCAAGCTGTCGAGATAGGTCTGTAGATCCGATCCCTGATCGTTCGACGGATTGGGTGCGGCTGACGCCGAGCCGGCCGCCGCAAACAACGCCCCGACCGTTACGGTCGTGGCGACCACCGCCCGGAGCGATGTATTTCGAAGGCTCATATCGGCCCCTTCCTGCTTGGGCCATACTATCGGGCCGAGCGGCAAATCGACACTTACGATTTTCTAAGGTATCGAGAGCAATCCCAGCAACGCGAGATCGCTGTCGCCAGGTGGCCAGGCGTCGTCGGGATTCCGGCTTCTGCTCATGACATGTTGTGGCAGCGCAACCGCCGTTGGCCGGGATTGCCTGTCGGGACGGCGACGGGTACGGTTCGGCCGAATCAGACCGCGGGCGTTGAACACCGCAAAGGTTTGGGCGTGCAGGTCAAGGAGGGCCACCCGTGGGCCCTCGCACTCACAGCGCCGCCGCGGCCGTCCTGCCCGCGGCGCGGCCGGAGAACAGGCAGCCACCGAGGAATGTCCCCTCCAGCGCGTTGTAGCCGTGCACGCCGCCGCCGCCGAACCCGGCGACCTCCCCAGCCGCGTACAAACCATCCACCGGATTGCCGTCCGTCCCGATGGCCCGCGACGACAGGTCGGTCTGAATCCCACCGAGAGTCTTACGCGTCAGGATGTGCAGCTTCACCCCGATCAGGGGCCCCGCCGCCGGGTCGAGGATCCGGTGCGGGGCGGCGGTCCGGCCGATGCGGTCTCCGATATAGCGTCGGGAATTCCGGATGCCTTGCACCTGCGCGTCTTTGGCGTACGGGTTGGCCATCTGCAGATCACGCGACTCGATCTGCCTCCGGATCACCCCGGCGTCGAGCAGTGGTTCGTCGGTCAGCGCGTTCATCTTCGCCACCAACTCGTCGAGCCCGTCGGCCACCACGAAATCCGCGCCGTTGCGTTTGAAGGCCTCGACCGGTGCCGGCGCACCCTTGCTCAACAATCGTTCTTTGAGGAACCCGGCCCGGTCCTTGCTGGTGATGTCGGGGTTCTGTTCGGAACCCGACAACGCGAACTCCCGCTCGATGATCTTCTGGGTGAGGATGAACCAGCTGTGGTCATAGCCGGCGATTTCTGGAGTGGTGCGCAGATAGCGCAGGGTGCCCAGGGTGTCGTAGCCGGGTAGGTAGGGCTCGGGCAGACGACGGCCCAGCGCGTCGAACCACATCGACGACGGCCCCGGCAGAATCCGGATGGCATGCCCGGGCCAGATCGGATCCCAGTTCTGCACACCCTCGGTGTAGTGCCACATGCGGTCGCGATTCACCAGGCGCACGCCGGAGTCCGCGGCGATGTCGAGCATCCGGCCGTCGACATAGGCCGGAACTCCGGTGATCATCGACGCCGGCGGAGTGCCCATCCGCTGCGGCCAGTAGCGCCGCACGATCTCGTGGTTTCCGCCGATGCCGCCGGTGGTGACGATCACGGCCTGGGCCGCAAACTCGAAGTCGCCCAACCGTTCCCGGTTCGACGGGGCGCCGCGAGGGGCGTCATCGGGTGCCAGGATGGCGCCCCGCACGCCGGTGACGGATCCGTTTGCGATGACCAGTTCGTCGACCCGGTGCCGGTGCCGGAAGGTCACCAGTCCGCGCTCGGCGGCGGCCAACGCCGAGTTGACGAACGGTTCGACGACTCCGGTGCCGGTCCCCCAGGCGACGTGGAATCGCGGTACCGAGTTGCCGTGCCCGTCGGCGCGCAGGTCGCCACGCTCGGCCCAGCCGACCGTCGGAAGGAACTTGATGCCGTGCCCGAGCAACCACGAACGCTTCTCGCCGGCGGCGAAGTCGACATAGGCGCGGGCCCACCGCACCGCCCAGCTGTCCTCGTCGTCGATCCGGTCGAACTGCGCGCTTCCGGACCAGTCACCCCAGGCGAGTTCGACGCTGTCTTTGACGCCCAGGCGCCGCTGCTCGGGACTGTCGACGAGGAACAGCCCACCGAACGACCAGAACGCCTGCCCGCCCAGATTGGCCTCGTTCTCCTGGTCGAGCAGCAGCACCTTCTTGCCGCGGCTGCTCAGTTCCTGGGTGGCGACCAAACCGGCCAAGCCTGCGCCGACGACGATGACATCTGCGTCCATTAATCTCCAGCCTTCGGTGTCGAGACAGGATTATCGTCCCTCCATGACGGAAGTTAGTTTCGATCGGTGGTACCGCCCGCTGGCCACCCCGCTGGGCCTCGGCCCCGGCCGCTGCGACGTTTCCGTCGCTGCCGGCACGCTGCATGTGTCGATGGGCTGGGGATTCTCGGCCGACATTCCCTTGGCTTCCATCACCGATGCCAAGCCGGCGAAGGGGCCGTTCCTCGGTTGGGGCGTGCATGGCTGGCGGGGACGCTGGCTGGTCAACGGTTCGTCGAAGGGCGTTGTGGAGCTGACCATCGATCCGCCGGTACAGGCCAAGGTGGTCGGTGTCCCGACGACGTTGCGCACATTACTGGTCAGCGTCACCGACCCAGATGCTCTGATCGCCGCTTGCTCGCGCAACTAAAGGCGCAACTAAAGTGACGTTTGGGGTTTAGCTCCGCCCGCGGCCGGGGATAGACAGGGCGTGACGCTTGCTCCCATAGTTGTAGAACCTCGCCTCCCCGAAGCCCGCGGCCCGGTGTCCATGGCAGTCCTCGACCTTCTGACCGAGCGTGCGCCCCGCAATCATCTGCAGCGGATCGATTCGTCTCTGCACGATTCCGATCCCTACGGCATCGACGTCCAACTCGCCCTCTACGTCTGCTACGAACTCCATTACCGCGGTTTCGCCGGCGTCGACCCCGGCTGGGAGTGGAACCCGGGACTGCTGCATCTGCGGGCCCAACTCGAAGAGGCGTTTCTGGCCGCCGTGCAGCGCGACGTCGGCGACATCAGCGCCGAGGACACCGCCGACGCCGAGATGGAGAAGCTGACCATCGAGCCGGCCAATGGCACCGGGCCGTCCTATTACCTTCGCAGCACCGGCACCTGGGAGCAGATGCAGGAGTACTTCGTGCATCGCTCGCTGTATCACCTCAAGGAGGGGGACCCCCACGCGTGGGCCATCCCCCGGCTGACCGGATTGGCCAAGGCGGCGTTCGTGGCCATCGAGTTCGACGAATTCGGCGGCGGCAGAAGCGATCACGTGCACCAGCAGCTGTTCGCCGATCTGATGGTCGCCGCCGGCCTGGACGCCAGCTATCTCGGTTATATCGACGCAGTACCCGCCGAGTCGCTGGCGGTGGTGAACCTGATGTCGTACTTCGGTCTGCACCGCGAGCACCGAGGTGCGGCCATCGGACACTTCGCGTCCACCGAGATCACCTCATCGCCGGGGTCACGCCGGCTCGTCGAGGCGATGGAGCGCATGGGCGCCCCGGAGACGTGCGCGAGGTTCTACCGGGAGCATGTCGAGGCCGACGCCGTGCACGAGCAGGTGGTGCGTACCGATGTTGTCGGGGACCTGGTGAGCCGGGAGCCGGCGCTGGACCGAGACGTCGTCTTCGGCATCAGAGCCCACCTGATGGTGGAGGATCGCCTGGCCGATCACCTGATGCGGTGCTGGACCAGCGGGCGCAGCTCGCTACGCCGGCCGCTGAGTTGAGGCCTCACCGCCGCCGGCACGCTTGCGGCGGCGGTGACTGGTATCGCACAGCGGATATGTCTTGCTGCGCTTACACATACAGATGGCGACCATGAATCGGTCGGACTCGACGACGGTTCCGTCAGGCATTTCGATACGCACCGGCCCCTGAACCATCATGGGGCCGCCGTTGACGATCCGGACCAGCCGGGATTCGTCCTCGCTCAACGCTTTTCCGCTTGGATGACCACGATTTCCTCTTCTCGTCGGCCCACGGGCAGCATCCCGATGCGCTCCATCCATGCCGCCCGGGCGGTCATCACCGGACCGAACGGAATGAGCTGGCGCAAGACAACTTCAGCGTCGAGACCAGCGCTGCGCAACCGGCGCAACGACTGCTCGGTGTCCGAGAACTCCGACTGCACGATCAGCATCGTACCGCTGCCGGTCAGCAGGTCAGCAGCCGAATCACACAGCGGATTCAGCACCTGGCGGCCGTCGACACCGGCGTTCCACGCCGTCGCCGGGCCCACATCCGCGGGAATCTCTTCCAGGTGGGCGTCGGGACTTGTTGGCACATAAGGCGGATTGGACACGACCACGTCGAACGGGCCGGCTTCCAGTGCGTCTCCCCACGTTCCCAGCCGCGCATCGACACCCACGCCGGCGTCGGCAGCATTTCCCGTCGCGCACTGAACTGCCTTCGGACAGATGTCGAAAGCCGTGACGCTGCGGGCGCCCAGTTGTGCGGCGGCAATCGCGATGACGCCACTCCCGGTGCACACGTCAGCCACGCGACGTCCCGTGACGGCGCCGGTGAGAGTCATCGCCTCAATAAGCAGTTGTGAATCTTGTTGCGGCGCATACACGCCTGCGGTAGCTGCAACCGAACTCTGAAGGTCGGGATAAAGAATGGTCAACGTTGGCCTTTCGACAGTCGGTCGCGCCGTGTTTTCTCACCGCGCTGCGAAATAAATGCCCCATTACGACACCGTTAAACCCGCTACGGGTTTGCCTGCACCGTTGACCGGGAAGGTGATCGGTGTGAAAGTTTCCGATCTTGCAGCCCTGCCCATCGCTGCCGGTGCAGCCCTCCGGCAGCGCCGCTTCTTTCATCCCGTCGGGGTCTTGGCCAACGGCACGATCGAGCGGATGTCGCCTCCTGGCGAGGGTTTGCCGGTGGAGTCCGGAACTATCTTGGGACGCATCTCGAAGGCGGTCGGCACGCCGGGCTCGTTGCCCGACGCCGCCGGGCTGGCCTGGCGGATGCCGCCGAGCCCGTTCGCTGCCACCCCGTGGGATCTCCTACTGGCGACCGCAGGCTTCGGTTCGAGTGCCCTGCTGCCCAACCGGGTGGCGCTGCGGCCGGTGACGTCTTGGTCCGAGGCCTGGTACTCGAGCCTTCTGCCGCTGCGCTACGAGGATGACCTGTGGTGGATCCGGGCACGGCTCACCATCCCCGTCAGCGGCTCAGGCCTGTCTCTGCAGGCGGTCCACGAGCACATCAACGGCGACGGACTGCACTTTGACGTCGAGCAGGCCTGCGGCAACGGCGAATTCGAGCCGCTGGCCACGCTGCGGCTCACCGAGGTGGTGCCGCTGGCCCAACAAGCCGAGCATGACGTCGCCTTCGACCCGGTTCGCCACAGCGCGCCCGAGGTCCGGGTGTGGCCCGAATGGCTGCGCAATTTCCGGGAATCGGCGTACCGCAGCAGCCGCGAAGGACGCGACGCCGAGGGCTAGTCGGGCGGCTCCTGGTCGGGGGTATCGGCTACGTCCGGGGCGACCTCACGGGTGGCCATCCCGCCCTCGCGGCCCTTGTCCGCGGGGCCGGGCCGACCGCCGCGCGGTTCGTCCTGGTGGTCGTCGGTGTAGTCGGCGTGGTCTTCCTCATCGGAGGTCCGGTCGGTCATGACGCCGGGATTACCCGAGGCTCTCCGTTTCAACCCATTGGTGGGGGGTATCACGCCACGACGACGCCTGACGAGGGGAAATTGATGGATGCGTTGAGTTTTCTGCGTGCCGACCACGAGAGTGTGTTGGGCATGTTCGAGGTTCTCGACGGTGCTCCGAAGGGCACCGGTTCAATTGAGAGCGGCCTGGCCACCATGGTGACGAACCTGGTGATCGCCGAATCGCAGCACGAGGCAATCGAGGAGCAGTTGTTCTGGCCGCTAGTGCGCAAGGCCCTCGACAATGGCGACGAACTGGCCGACCAGGCGATCGCTCAAGAGCAGGAAGGCAAGAAGCTTCTGCAACGCCTCGAGGACGGCAATCCCGGGGAGGTCGACTACCACGAAGCCCTGATCGAGTTCATCAAAGCCGGCCGAGAGCACATCGCCTTCGAACAGAACCAGGTGTGGCCGCTGCTGCGCTCGGCTGTCGGTCAGGCCGAGCTCGAGCAGCTCGGCCAGAAGTTGGCCACCGCCAAGAAGATTGCGCCGACCCGGCCGCATCCCGACACCCCGGCGAGCGCCCTGGTCCAGCAGACGATGGGTACCGCCGCGGCCGTCGTCGACCATGCCCGCGACGTCGTGACCGGTCGCGCGAGCAAGAACCCGCCGGACCCGCAGAGCCACTGACCTGCCCGAAAAGATAGCCGGCCCCGGATCACCGAGGCCGGCTATCTCCTTTCACGAATCAGCTTGTAGCGACTCGCTGTTCATGCGTGAACGGCTTCTCGCTGTCCACGTTCGGTGTGCCGTCCGGGCTGCGCTGCTCGCCCTGGTTCTTCCGTGCGTCACCGCCGAGCCACTGCTCGGTCGGGTTGGAGACGTACTCCCACTCCATGCCGTCCGGCCACGGGCCCTGACCCTGGTTCCACGGGCCGCGGACGTCGCCGTCGCCGTTCGACATGTTGAACGCGACGTTCTGGAAACGCTCGTCGCCGGCGAGATGCCCCGGCGGGAAGTTCACCGGCAGTTCGTTGATCGCGGCGGTGAACTGCTGGTAGTGCGCCACTTCGCGGGTCATCAAGAACGTCAACGTGTCCTGGACGCCCGGATCGTCGGTGAACTGCTTGAGGTATTCGTAGACGATCTTGGCCCGCGATTCGGCGGCCAGGTTGCTGCGAAGGTCCACTGACGGGTCCCCGTTGGAGTTCACGTACGCGCCACTCCATGGCACGCCTTGCGAGTTGCTGACATCCGGGCCGCCGCCGGTCAGTGCGAAGTACAGCGGATTTACCGCGACCTCGTGAATCACCGACTCGCGGCCATCCTTGCTGGCGATCGCCGGCATCCAGTCACACTTTTCGTTGGCCAGCTTGAGATCGTCGTTGAGTCCGTCGAGCAGCATGGTGATCATCGATCCGACCATCTCGAGGTGGCTGAGTTCCTCGGTGGCGATGTCCATGAACAGGTCGTACATCTTCGGGTTCTTGCCGCGCAGGATGAATGCCTGGGTGAAGTACTGCATCGCCGCTTTCAATTCGCCGTTGGCACCGCCGAATTGCTCTTGCAGCAGGGTGGCGAAGCGCGGGTCGGGTTGATTGACCCGCACCTCGAATTGAAGGTCTTTGTTGTGGATGAACATCCGTCCCCCTTCTACTTGTTTGGGTCTGGCCCGGTTACCCCGCGGGTTAGGTGCCAAACGCCCGGCAGAACAAGGGATTACGCTGTCAGTTGGCCGCCTCGCGCAGCTTGGCCAGCAGCGGCTCGGCGGCGTTGGCCAGGAATTCGTCCTGCCCCTCATCGCCGATCTGCACCAGCGCGATATCGGTGAACCCGGCCTCCCAGTAGGCACTCACCGCTTCGACGATGGCGTCCAGATCCGGTCCGCAGGGGATGCTTTCGGCGACGTCCTCTTCGGTGACGTACTGCGTAGCGCCCGCGAAACCGGCCGGGGTCGGCAGGTCGGCGTTGACATCCCAGCCACCGCCGAACCAGCGGAACTGCTCGTGCGCTCGTTTGATCGCGGCGTCACGATCGGGATCCCAGCACACCGGGATCTGCCCGATCACCCGGCCGCCGCCGGCCAGACCGGTGGCCTGACGGGCGCCGTGCCAGCCGTCGACGAGCTTGCCGTCGGGTTCGACCGCGATCATGTGGTCGCTCGCGGTGGCGAAAGCCTCCAGCGAGCGCTCGCCGGAGACTGCGACACCGATGGTGACCGGCACGTCGGGAACATCCCAGATCCGCGCCGAATCAACCTGGAAATACTCACCCTTGTAGTCGACGAGCTCACCGCTCAACAACTCGCGGATGATCGCGATCGCCTCTTTGAGCATGTCCTGGCGACGCTGAATCGTGGGCCAGCCCCTGCCGACAACGTGTTCGTTGAGATTCTCACCCGAACCCAGCCCGAGCGTGAATCTACCGTCGGCCAGAATCTGCAAGGTCGCGGCCTGTTGCGCGACGACGGCGGGGTGGTAACGCATCGTCGGGCATGTCACGTAGGTGTAGAGGTCGACCCGTTCCGTCGCGTGGGCGACCGCACCCAGCATGGTCCAAGCGTTGGGCGCGTGGCCCTGTGAGGTCAGCCAAGGCGAGAAGTGGTCACTGGAGACCTCGAAGTCGAAGCCCACTTGTTCGGCCGAAACCGCGTAGCGCACAAGCTCTTTGGGCCCGCTCTGTTCGGTCATCAGGGTGTATCCGAAACGCGTCATGCGCGACGGGTACCCCCACGTCAGATACCGAAACGAACGCGGGCTACAAGCGCGCCTTCACTGCCGCAGACAGTCGCGATCCGTCGGCCTTGCCCGCGGCGATCGCAGTGGCGGCCTTCATCACCAGGCCCATCTGTCTTGCCGACGGTCGCTCCCCGATCTCTTCGGCCACCTGCGCGATCGCGGTATCGGCCACGTCGGCCACCTCCGCGTCGGTCAACGGTGTCGGTAGGTACTCGTCGATGATCCGCGCCTCGGCGTGCTCCTCGGCGGCGAGCTCACCGCGGCCGTTCTGGGTGTAGATCTCCGCGGACTCGCTGCGCTTCTTGGACTCCCTCGCGAGGACCTTCAGCACGTCCTCGTCGGAAAGATCCCGCGCCTGCTTGCCCGAGACCTCCTCGGTCTGGATCGCCGCGAGCAGCAGCCGCAACGTCGCGGTGCGCAACTTGTCCTGGGTCTTCATCGCTTCGGTGAGGTCCGATCTCAGCCGGTCCTTGAGCTCCGCCATGGCGCAAACGCTACGCGCCCGGGATGGCCGGGACGTTGAGAAATACCCCGACGGTCGACAGGATGGGCTGATGAGCAACGACGTCGGGGGCGTTCGCCGGTGACGACTCCGCCTGCCGGACCGCCAGGACCGCCGCCGGGATGGCCTGGTCAACCACCATTCCCGCCGCCCGGCTATCCCCCGTCGGGGTACCCACCGCCGGGTTATGGGCCGCCGGGATACCCACCACCCGGGTACGGCCCGCCGGGGTATCCGCCGCCTGGCTACCCACCGGCTGGTTACACCCCGGTCGGCTACGGACCTCCGGGCTACCCCCCACCGGGATATCCGCCGCCGGGTTGGGCCGGCCCGCGTAAGCCGGGCATCATCCCGCTGCGCCCGCTGTCGCTCAGCGACATCTTCAATGGCGCCGTCGGTTACATCCGGGCCAACCCGAAAGCCACGTTGGGCCTGACGACGGTCGTCGTGGTGGTCACCCAGGCCTTGGCACTGATCCTGCAGCTGGGCCCGCTGCTCTCGATGGGCAAGGTCGGTTCCGAGACCGGCGAGGAGTTGTCCACACCGGCACTGGTGGGTTCCGCGGCGTCCAGCGTGACCAGCGGTGTGACCACAGCGCTGGCCGGAATCCTGCTGGCCGGCATGCTCACCGTCGTGGTCGGCCGAGCGGTGTTCGGCGCCAAGATCACCGTCGGCGAGGCATGGCATCGGCTCCGCGGCCGACTGTGGGCACTGATCGGCTTCAGCGCTCTGGAAGTCCTCGCCGCAGTGCTGCTGATCGGAGTGGTCGTGGCGGTCATCGCCGGCATCGCGGTCGCGGCCAACGGCACCGCCGCGGTGATCGTCGGCATCCCGCTGGTGCTCGCGTTGATCGCTGCGCTGGTTTATCTGTACACGTCCCTGTCGTTCGCGCCGGTGGCTGTCGTGCTGGAGCGCAAGCCGATTGTCGCGTCGATCCGTCGCTCATTTGGGTTGGTACGCAATCATTTCTGGCGGGTATTCGGCATCCGACTGCTCGCCTCGGTGGTGGCCGGAGTCATCGCCGGCGCGGTCTCGGTCCCGTTCAGCCTTGCCGGGCAGCTGTTTCTGATCGGCGGAAGCTCGTCGGGATCGATCGTCCTCGCGACCACTCTGGCGGCGATCGGGGGCGCGATCGCCCAGATCATCACCGCGCCGTTCACCGCGGGCGTGACGGTGCTGCTCTACACCGATACCCGCATCCGCGCAGAAGCGTTCGATCTGGCGCTGCAGAGCGCCACCGGCGCCGCGGCCGTCGACAATGAGACCGCCGACAATCTGTGGCTCGCACCGGGGCGTTGACGCGCCGATCACCATGCCTGCCATCGACATCGACCGGGATGCTGCCCACGACGCGGCCCAGCGTGAGCTGGCCAAACCGATCTACCCGAAGGAGTCGTTGACCGACCGGCTCAGTGAATGGCTGCAGGAGCTGCTGTACCGGGTGATCGCCAAGGGGTCGTCGATCCCCGGTGGCTGGTTGACCATCGCGGTGCTGGCGATCGTCGTGCTGATCGCATTCATTGTCGCGGTGCGGATCGCCAGGACCACGATGCGGACCAACCGCGGCGCCGACGCCGGACTGTTCGGCACCCGGGAGCTCAGCGCCGCCGAGCATCGAGCCACGGCGGAGTCGTATGCCGCGCAGGGCAACTGGGCCGCGGCGATTCGGCACCGGCTTCGCGCGGTGGCCCGCCACCTCGAGGAGAGCGGTCTGCTCAATCCGGTTCCCGGTCGCACCGCCAACGAGCTCGCCCGTGACGCCGGTGAGCTGTTGCCGGCATTCGGCGGCGAGATGAGGCGGGCGGCAACGGTATTCAACGATGTCACCTATGGCGAACAGCCGGGCAGTGAATCCGACTACCGGATGGTTGCCGACCTGGACGAGGCGCTGCGCCGCCACGCCACCCCAACCGGTCACGACGCGGATGGCACCGTCGTCCCCGACACGTGGGCCCCGCTGCGGTGAGCACCACCGTCGGCCAGCGATGGCGTACCGGACGCTGGATTGCCCTGGCGCTGATCGTCATCTCGGTGATCGCCGCGGTCAGCGCCTTCCTCACCGCACCGCGCCCGGGTGGCCGCATGGATCCGGATTCGACCGGGCCCGATGGCGCGCACGCACTGGTCGCGCTGCTTCGCGACCGCGGCGTCGACGTCGTGGTCGCCTCCACCGTGGCCGACGTCGAGCGGGCCGCCCGGCCGGACACCCTGCTGCTGGCGGCCGAGACGTACTACACCCGGGGTGAGGATCTGCTGAGCCGGTTGGCGGCTGTCCCCGGTGACCGGCTTCTGCTGGAACCCACCTCGCGGGTGCGGCAGTCACTGGCTCCGGGCATCCGCATCGACAGCGCGACCATGCTCACCTCCGAGCCCGATTGCGATCTGCGCGAGGCGAATCGGGCCGGGACCGTGCAGCTGGGTGCCACCGACACCTACGAGAAGGCCGGCGATGCCGACGTGACCCGCTGTTATGGCGGAGCCCTGGTGCGCTATCAAGACGGCGGCCGGACCGTCACCGTCGTCGGCAGCGCGGACTTCATGACCAACGGCGGATTGCTCCGCGAGGGCAACGCGGCCCTCGCGATGAACTTGGCCGGTGAGCAGCCGCGGCTGATCTGGTTCGCACCGCAGAAGCCCGAAGGCGACGGAGCGGCAGGATCGTCACTGACCGACCTGATGCCCGATGCGGTCACCTGGCTGTTATGGCAGCTGTGTCTGGTCGTAGCGCTGCTGGCCGTGTGGCAGGGCCGACGGCTGGGTCCGCTGGTCGCCGAGAAGCTGCCGGTGGTGGTGCGCGCCTCGGAGACGGTCGAGGGCCGCGCCCGGCTCTACCGGTCTCGCCGGGCCCGCGGCCAGGCCGCCGAAGCCCTGCGCACCGCGACGTTGCAGCGGCTGACTCCGCGACTCGGCTTGGGTCCCAACGCTTCTCCTGCCGCGATCACCTCCGCCATCGCCCAGCGTTACGCCGGAGATCCGAACGCTGTGCAGCATCTGCTGTTCGGACCGCCGCCGTCAACCGATTCCGATCTGCTTCATCTGGCCAATGCACTCGACGACATCGAAAGGCAGGTCACGACGTCGTGACGAATTTCGCCCCACCTCCCGCCCCAATCGCCGAGCACGACGCGGCCCGCTCCGCCCTGCTCGCCCTGCGCGGCGAACTCGCCAAGGCCGTCGTCGGTCAGGACGCCGTGGTGAGCGGGCTGGTGATCGCGCTGCTGTGCCGCGGACATGTTCTGTTGGAAGGTGTTCCGGGCGTGGCGAAGACGCTGCTGGTGCGTGCGCTGTCCGCCGCACTGCAACTGGACTTCAAGCGGGTGCAGTTCACGCCCGACCTGATGCCGGGTGATGTCACCGGGTCACTGGTCTACGACGCCAAGACGGCGGCGTTCGAGTTCCATGAGGGTCCGGTGTTCACCAACCTGATGCTCGCCGACGAGATCAACCGCACCCCACCGAAAACCCAAGCGGCACTGCTGGAGGCGATGGAGGAACGCCAGGTCAGCGTCAGCGGCGAGGCACGGCCGCTGCCGGATCCGTTCATCGTGGCCGCCACCCAGAACCCGATCGAGTACGAAGGCACCTATCAACTGCCCGAGGCCCAGCTGGACCGCTTCCTGCTGAAGCTGAACGTTCCATTGCCGCCGCGCGATCAGGAGATCGCCATCCTGTCGCGGCACGCAAACGGTTTCGATCCGCGCGATCTGAGCACCATCCGTCCGGTGGCCGGCGCCGCCGAGCTGGCCGCCGGCCGCGAGGCGGTGAAGCGGGTGCTCATCGCCGACGAAGTTCTGGCCTACATCGTCGACATCGTCCATGCGACAAGGAATTCCCCGTCTTTGCAGCTCGGTGTGTCACCGCGCGGTGCCACCGCCCTGTTGGGTACGGCACGGTCCTGGGCGTGGCTGTCCGGCCGCGGTTACGTCACGCCGGACGACGTCAAGGCCATGGCCCGCCCGACGCTGCGCCACCGCATCGCGCTGCGCCCGGAAGCCGAACTCGAAGGAGCCACCCCCGACGGCGTGCTCGACGGCATCCTGGCCGCGGTGCCGGTACCGCGCTAGTGATCCTCACCGGGCGCGCTGGCCTGATCGCCCTTGTGGGCGCGCTGCCCATCGCGCTGTCCCCCTGGCCGGCAACGACATTCGTTGTCGTTCTCGTGGTGTTGCTGGCTGTTGTGGGCAGCGATGTGATGTTGGCCGGAAGTCCGCGGGCGCTGCGGTTGACCCGCGCGCCCGACACTTCGGCACGGCTGGGGCAGTCGGTGGATGCCGTCGTCCACGTCCACAACACCGGATCGCGCCGCTTCCGTGGTGCGCTGCGCGACGCCTGGCCACCCAGCGCCTGCGCTGAACCCCGCTCACATCGACTGTCGGTGCGGGCCGCTGAAACTGACACCGTCACAACGACTTTGCGACCCGTACGCCGTGGTGATCTGCGCTCAGAGGTCGTCACCGTCCGATCGATCGGGCCACTGGGCGTGGCTGGCCGGCAGCGGTCCCATCCAGTCGCCGGGCAGGTGCGCATCCTGCCGCCGTTCCTGTCGCGCAAACACTTGCCGTCACGGCTGGCCCGGCTGCGGGAGATCGATGGCCTGCTGCCGGTGCTGATCCGCGGTCAGGGCACCGAATTCGACTCGCTGCGTGAGTATGTCGTCGGCGACGACGTCCGCTCGATCGACTGGCGAGCCACCGCCCGCCGCGCCGACGTGGTGGTCCGCACCTGGCGGCCCGAACGCGACCGGCGCGTGGTGATCGTCCTCGACACCGGCCGTACGTCCGCCGGCCGCGTGGGCGTCGATCCCACCGCGCGCGACCCGGGCGGCTGGCCGCGGCTGGACTGGTCGATGGATGCCGCACTGTTGCTGGCCGCGCTGGCGTCCCGTGCCGGCGACCACGTCGACTTCCTCGCCCATGATCGGCTCACCCGCGCCGCGGTCTTCGGCGCTTCCCGGACCGAGCTGCTGGCTCACCTGGTCGAGGCGATGGCGCCGCTCGAACCGGCGCTGATCGAATCCGACGCGACCGCGATGGTGGCCGCCGTGCAGCGACGGGTGCGCCGCCGCGCTTTGGTGGTGCTGCTGACCGACCTCAATTCCTCGGCCCTCGACGAGGGTCTGCTGCCGGTGCTGCCGCAGCTGTCGGCCAAACACCAGGTGATCGTGGCCGCCGTGTCCGATCCCCGGGTCGATGAACTGGCCGCGGGCCGGGCCGACGCCGCCCAGGTCTACGACGCGGCGGCCGCCGAACGGGCCCGCAACGACCGGCGCAGCATCGCCAGCCGGTTACGGCACAGCGGCGTCGAGGTGGTCGACGCGGCGCCGGACGATCTCGCACCCGCGTTGGCCGACCGCTATCTGGGGATGAAGGCGACCGGGCGTCTGTAACTCAGCCCGTCGGAACCACATCGGGCGCGTCCTCGACATCACCGGTCTCCCCGGCGCGGCTGGCTTTGCGACCGAAGTAGATGACGTATGCGAGGAACCCGACCTCGGCGGCCACCCCGATGCCGATGCGGATGAACGTCGGCAGCGGGGCCGGCGTCACCAGCGCCTCGATCAAACCGGACACCAGCAGCACACCGGCGAGCCCTACGGCCGCCGCCACCACCGCGCGGCCCTGTTCGGCCAAGGCCTGACTGCGCGGGCGGTCGCCGGGGGAAATCACCGTCCAGCCCAGTCGCATGCCCACCGCACCGGCCAGGAAGACCGCCGTCAGCTCCAGCAGACCGTGCGGGATGAGCAGTCCGAACAGCACATCGGCCTTGTCCGCGTGGATCATCAGACCGCCGACCACACCGAGGTTGGCCGCGTTCTGGAAGAGCACCCACGGGATCGGGATGCCCAGCAGAATCGCGAACGCGATGCATTGTGCGGCCACCCACGAGTTGTTCACCCACACCCGCAGCGCGAACGAGCCGGCCGGGTTCTCGCTGTAGTAGGAGGCGAAGTCGTGGTTGATCAGATGCTCGATCTCCTGCGGCGTGCTCAGCGCCGACTGCACTTCCTGGCTGCCGCCCACCCAGATCCCGATCACGGCGGCAACGGCGAAGAACGCGACGGCCGTGGCCAGCCACCACCGCCACGCGCGGTAGGCCACGACCGGGAACGAGACCGTCCAGAACCGGGCGAACTCGTGCCACATCGGAGCGTGCGCACCTGTGACGGCGGCGCGGGCCCGGGCGACCAGGCTGGACAGCCGGCCCACCAACACCGAGTCCGACGAGGCCGACCGCACCATCGACAGATGCGTCGAGACCCGCTGATAGAGCTCGACGAGTTCGTCCACCTCGGCCCCGGAGAGGCGACGGCGCCGCTTGACCAGCTGCTCGAGCCGGGTCCAGGTCTCCTGGTGAGCCAGCACGAAGGCGTCGACGTCCACCCGGCCGACACTAGTACCGTGGACCGTTATGGTGCCCGAGACTGTGGTGACCGGCGACGCCGTCGTCCTCGACGTCCAGATCGCCCAGCTGCCGGTGCGGGCCGTCGGCGCGCTGATCGACCTGGCGGTCATCATGGTCGGCTACATCATCGGTGTGCTGTTGTGGGCGGCCACGATCACGCAGTTCGATGAGGCGCTGTCCGCCGCGGTTCTGATCATCTTCACGCTGCTGACGCTGATCGGCTACCCCGTCGTCTTCGAAACGGCCACGCGCGGAAGAAGTCTCGGCAAGATCGCGATGGGCCTTCGGGTGGTGTCCGACGATGGTGGGCCAGAACGCTTCCGCCAGGCGCTGTTTCGTGCGCTGGCCGGTTTCGTGGAGATCTGGATGTTCATGGGTGGCCCCGCGGTGATCTGCAGTCTGGTCTCACCGCGCGGTAAGCGGATCGGGGATGTCTTCGCCGGCACCATTGTGATCAGCGAACGAGGGCCGAAGCTGCCGCCCCCGCCGGTGATGCCGCCGGCGCTGGCGTGGTGGGCGTCTTCGCTCGAGCTTTCGGCGCTCGGTCCCGATCAGGCCGAACTGGCCCGCCAATTCCTCGCTCGCGCACCCGAATTGGCCCCCGGCGTCCGCGACGAGATGGCCTACCGCATCGCCATCGACGTGGCGAACCGGATCTCTCCGCCGCCGCCACCGGGCGTGCCTGCGCACTATGTCCTGGCCGCCGTGCTGGCCGAGCGGCACCGCCGCGAGCTGGTGCGGCTGCGCCCTCCCGAACCGGCACCGCCGTATGCCCCGGGGCCGCCGCCGTATCCGGTCGGCCCGCCGCCGGCACCCGGGCCGGTTGGACCGCCACCCCGCAGCGATGGGTTCGTGCCGCCGAGTTAGCGCAGCCGCACACCGATCAGCATCGCCGCCGAACCGATCAGCGGTGCAGCGGTTCGCACGTGGTTCCACAGCGTCCAGATGCGGTGGTACTCCTGCCACGGCAATGACGCGGCAAGGCGGTCGTTCAACGGCACGTTGACCGCGACCGTAACAACCAGAGGCACCAACGCCAGGACCGCCCCGGCCAGCAGCCAGCCGCTACCCGGAAGGCCGATCTGCCGCAGTGCGGCGATGCCCACCACGAGGGCGACCAACGCCGATCCCATGAACAGCACCAAGAACGGCGCGTTCGCCTGGGCCTCGGCATTGATTCCGCGCATCGCGGTGGCCGCGGCATCCGGGCCGGTCCGGTCCAGACCGCGCATCACGAAGGTGGAGAACGCGTAGAACAGGCCACCGACCGCGGCGGCAGCGATTGCGGCAACGGTGGCCAGGATGACCACGGGATTCGGCATAGGCCAAGTAGAGCCGTCACCGATGAGACGTGAAATGGTTGAACGTCGCCTCTGCATACGCCTTCGTCTCATCTAGGCTGCAGACGTGGATGCTCTGGTCGGACTTCTCGACGGGGTGCGCGCGCATGGTGCCTTCGTGCTGCGGATGGTGCTCGACCCGCCATGGTCCATGCGCATTCAGGACGAAGCTCCGCTCACCCTCATCTGCGTGACCGACGGCACCGCCGTCCTGTCCCCCGACCACGGTGCAGCGGTCCATCTGCACGCCGGCGACGTCGCACTGGCCCGCGGTACCGAAAACTACGTGCTCGCCGACAGCGCCTCCACGCCACCGCAGGTCGTGATCCATCCGGGTCAGCGGTGCACGACCCTGTCCGGCGAAGACCTGACATTCGCAATGGCACTGGGTGTGCGGACGTGGGGGAACAGCGCGACCGGCAGCACGCGTGCGGTAGTGGGCGCCTACGAAGGCCACAGCGCGGTGAGCGCACGACTACTCGGCGCTCTGCCGGATGTTGCGATCCTGCGGGCGGCCGACTGGAACAGTGGACTTCCCCAGTCACTCGCCGACGAAGCGGTGCATGACGGCCCGGGTCAGGAAGCTTTCCTGGATCGGCTCCTCGATCTCCTGTTGCTGGACTTCGCGCGTACCTGGTTCAGTCGGCCGGGCTGCGCTCCGCCGTGGTGGGCCGCCGAGTCCGATCCGCTTGTGGGACCGGCACTTCGGTTGATGTACAACAGCCCGGCGCATCCCTGGACAGTGGCGAACCTTGCTGGCGCGGTGGGTAGTTCACGCGCATCGTTCGCGCGACGGTTCGCCGCGCTGGTCGGGGAATCGCCGATCGCGTTTCTCACCTCATGGCGTCTGGCGCTGGCCGCGGATCTGCTGGAGTCCTCCGACGTCACCGTCGGCGCCGTCGCTCGTCACGTCGGTTACAGCACACCGTTCGCCCTCAGCACGGCCTTCAAACGGGCTCACGGGCTGAGCCCGGCGGCCTTCCGGGCTAGGAGAAGGTAGCGGAGAGAATGGCGACGTCGAGAAGGATCAGTACCCACGCGACGACCGGTACCACCCAGCCACGAGGATGCTTCGCGGTGAAGATCGTGATCACGATGGCCGCCACCGCGACCACCGGTGCGCCGTAGGTGAGTAGCCCGTATACGAAGCCGCTTGGCTTCGGGCAGTTGGGGTTGCTGCATGCGGCGGTGCCCATCACCGCGCCCATGGCGAACAACTGCACCGCCCCCGCGCCCAGGATGGTCGACAGTGCCAGCAGCCAGTTGATCCACAGTCGAGCTCGCGGCGCCTTCTCGGGGTGAGTCTCGGTGGCGTTCGATGCGGTCATAGACGTCGGCTACCCCAACCGGGCGACCGGCACACGTCCGGATCACGCCGACTGCGGTGCCGGCGGTGTCGGCTGTTCGGGCTTGCGTCGGGCCGCGATCACGCTGGCTATCGAGGTCACCGCGACGGTCAGCAGGGCACCCAGCATCAACGCCGACGGTTCGCCCGCGGACAGCAGATGGTTCTGGGTGCCGAGGGTCGCCGCGGCCACCGGAACTCCCAGTTGCGCTGCGGCCAGCGCAGCCAGCGCCAGCGGCTGGCCGGTGAGCCTGCCGACGCAGTGCGCGAGCACCGCGCCGACGCCCAGTCCGATGCCCAGCAAGATGTAGCCCGGGTGGTCACCGAGTTCGCGCACCTGCAACGAGGCGCCGAGCCAGACGAAGAACAGCGGGCCGAAGAGGCCTTCGGTGATACCGAACAGCTGCTTGGCAAGCCGCCGCGGCTCCCCTGCCGCTTTGACCGCCAGACCGAGCGCAAAGCCGGCCAGCATGATCGATACGTGCGTGGACACCGCGAGTGTGGCGAGTGCGAACAGGATGATCAGGCTGATCCGTAATTCCAGTGCGAACTCGTTGTCCTCGGAGAAATGGTGCAGTCGCTTGCGCAGGCCGCGCCGGTCGAAACCCCACAGCGCAACGAACACGACTGCGGCACACAGCGCGATCACCACGGCTCCGATAGCTGCGGTGAGTGCGTGGTCCGGGTCGATCACCAAGGGCAACAGAACAATCGACGTGGCGTCGGCTATCGCGATCTGGGCGGTGACAGCCTTGACCGAGGCGCCGTCGATGCCAAGCGCATGAATGACCGGCAGGGCCAGCGCCGCCGACGACGACGCCATCAACACCGCATACACCGCGGCATGACCGGTGTGGAAGGCCATGGCCAACCCGATCGCCAGTGCGGTCGCCACGGCTCCGACGAGAACCGCCCGCAGCACCGCGACCGGGATCGAGGAGCGCAGCGTGACGTCCCGGATCGGGACATGGGTGCCCACCACGAACATCACCAGCGCGAATCCGATGTCGGCGAACAAGCTGAACGTTGGATCGCCGGCATCGATGATGCCGAATCCGGTTCTGCCGACCAGCAATCCCACCGCGAGCTCACCGATGACGAGCGGGATACGCAGCCGTGGCACCGACGCCAGCACCGGCCCCGCCATGCCGATCACGGCGATCAACGCCAGAGTGGAGAAGCCGAAGCTCACGTCGTGTGCACCCACGACACGAGGCGGCACGGGATGGCGGTGTTCTCGTCGGTGAGGAAGCTCGCGCACACGCGGTGGTAACCATCGGCGATCTGCATCGCATCAGCGGCGGTGCCGCGCACCAGCAGTATCGGGGACAGCTTCTTGCCCGCCTCGATCTTGGCCAGGTCCGATTTCACATGCGGGTTGTCGACCGGTAAGACCGTCAGTCGCGCCGCTCGCAGAATGTCTTTGGCTTTGCGGTACACCGGTTTCGCCGATTCGAGCGCCTGCACCGTCGCTCGCACGGTGTCCTCTTCGGCGAGCATGCTCAGATAATCGGCCGCCGCGTCATAGTCGTGGGCTTCGGGATCGTCCAGCCATTTCACCGCCATGGTGTGCTGAGGGTACTCGCACCGCCTACAGGCCAAAGCGTTTCAACAGGACGATCAGCGGATCGTCAGCGTTGCGGGTGCCGCGCGGACCGGGCTGTTCGGGGGCGACGAACACGTCGGGCCGCGTCCACTCCCGTACCGCCCAGCGTTCGGCGATCGCCCACCGGCCGTCGCGGCGTTTCATCAGGTCGACGTAGCGGGCCCCGGTGGTGAAGTTGGCTCGCTCGTCGGTGCCGGGTTTGCCCCAATGCGTTGCCATCACATATGTCTCGCTGATTGCGATGTCGTCGCCGACGAAGTCGACATGGTGGTTGCCGATGAAATGCATTGTCCCCGCCAGATAGTCGAGGCTCCGGCTCACCCAGGAGATGTATTCGTCGACGGTGCCGTCGAACCCGGTGTGGTGGTCGACGCCATCGGGGTGGTAGGCCCGGCGCACCAGGTCGAAGTCGAGGCGGTCGATGCCGCGGCAGTAGCAGGCCACCACATCGCGGATCGCCTGGACATCCTGGAGCCGGTCAGACACCGTAACCGCCGTCCACATCCAGCTTTTGGCCGGTGATGAACCCGGCGCGCGACGAGGCCAGGAAGCACACCGCTTCGGCGATATCCACGGCAGTGCCGAAGCGCCCCAGGGGTGTGTTACGCCGGGCGGCATCGAGCGCCTTGTCGTCGAGGTCGCCGTCGGCAATCAGCCGTTCGGCGTTGCCGTCGACGAGCATCCCCGGGCCGACACAGTTGGCGCGCACCCCGAACCGGCCCTCCTCGGCGGCGATGCCGCGGATCAGGGCTTCGATGGCCGCCTTCGGGGCGACGGACAACCCGTCGCGGACCGCGAAGCGCCGGGTGGCGGCGGTGGTGACGGCCACCAGGCTGCCGCGCGAGTCGCGAAGGTACCCCACGGCGGCGGCGACGACATTGAAGAAACCGGCGGTATCGGTGGTCAGCTGCTGATCGAACCGATCAGGTTCGACGGTGCTGAGGTGTCGCATCGGCACGTGAGCGCCGGCCGCGTGGACGACGGTGTGCACGCCACCGTTGCGTGCGAAGGAGTCGATCACCCGGCGGACGGCTGCGGCGTCGGTAATGTCCAACTGCTCGGCACCGACGCCGCCGCCCGCGAGTTCGGCTGCCTTGCTTGCATTACCGCGGTAGGTGAAACCCACCCGTGAGCCGCGCGCGGCCAGCATGCGGACGATCTCGGCGCCGATGCCGCCGGTGCCGCCGACGACGATCGCGGTACCCGGCAGCGCACTGAAGTCGCCCATGGGTACATGCTCCCAACAGCCGCTGCCCGGCGGGCGCGCAGTACCGCTACGCGGGAATCCAGTTGCCGTGGAAGCCGTAGGGAACGCGCCGCGGCAGCTGGATGCGGGCGACCGGCTTACCCGCGAAGTCGGCGGCGTCCAGGATCACCAGATCGCTGCCGTCGCGTGCGGCGTCGTAGACGTAGCCGATGTACCAGCCGTTGCTTTCGTCGGCCGGTCCCGATGTCGACGGGACGAAGACCGCCTCCCCGGGGCCGCCCGGCACCATGCCGGTGCCGAAGTGGTGCTCGACGGCGCTGCCGTCGGTCAGGTCGTGGCGCACCAGGCTGGCGTCGCCGACCGATACCGAGTAGCGGGCCGGCAGGCCTGCCAGACGGTCGTCGATCCGCGGGAACTCCACCGCGCGGTCGTCGAGCTGACGCTCGCTGACCGCGCCGGTCTGCAGGTCGAGCGTCCAGCTCCACATCACGGCGTCGGCGTCGAAGCCGCCGTTGTCTCGCCACAGTTCCGGGTAGCGGACTGCTTGCAGCACAATGGCTTTCCCGTCGGGAGTCTCGTGCGCGTTGGCGACGTGGAACACGTAGCACGGGTCGATCTCGAACCAGCGGATCTCACCGAACGGGTCGTCGCGGCGCAGCACACCCAGCCGGGCGCCGTAGTCGTCGTCCCACCGGTACGGCATGTCGCCCTCGCCGCGCATCGCGACGTCCAGGTTGAACACGATCGGCAGATCCATGAAGATGACGTGCTCGGCGGTCAGCGCGAAGTCGTGCATCATGGTGTGCGCCTTGACATCCAGCGGCCGGTTGATGGTCAGTTCGCCGTTGGCGTCGGCGCGGTGATACGTCACGTACGGTTCGAAGATGCTGCCGTATCCGAAGAAATGCAGTTCTCCGGTGGTGGGGCAGATCTTCGGGTGCGCCGTCATCGAGTTCTGCAGTTTGCCGCCAAAGTCGTAGTAGCCCACCGTTTCCAGCTCGTTGGTGATCTCGTAGGGGAAGGACGACTCCACTAACGCCAGCGTCTTGCCTGCGTGGTTGACGACGTGCGTGTTGGCGACCGCGGCCCGCAGGTCGCGCGTCCCGTCCTCGCGGTAGAGCGGGAAAGGGTCGACGAAGCTGTCGGTGCGCACCCAGCGGTTGCGGTACCACTTGGCCGCTCCGCCCTCGATGCGGACACCGTGGATCATGCCGTCGCCGGTGAACCAGTGGTTGTTGGCCTCACGCGGGTTGGGGCCGTTGCGCAGATACCAACCGTCGAGGTCGGGCGGGATGGCGCCCTCGACGATCAGATGCGTCTCGGTGAGTTCGTCCGGCACCGGCGCGTAGTTGCCGCGCTGAAAGAACTGCCCTTCGGCGGGCAAGTTGGCTGAGTCGGTGGTGGTGTCCGTCATGCCGCTAACTGTGACAGTCCACTGGTGACATGTCAATGGTGAACTGTTAGATAGTCCACAACTGACATGTCGAGCTCTACGATGGTCGCGTGAGTCTTCGGTACGCGGCCCTCGGCCTGCTCGCCCAGCAGCCCGGCAGCGGGTACGACCTGCTCAAACGCTTCGACGTGTCGATGGCCAACGTCTGGCCCGCCACCCAAAGTCAGCTCTATGGCGAGCTGAACAAGCTGGCCAGCGCGGGCCTCATCGAGGTCACCGACGTCGGACCGCGTGGCCGCAAGGAATACCGCGTCACCGAGGCCGGCCGCGAGGACCTGCTGCGCTGGATGACCAACCCGCAGGACGACCCGCCGTACCGCAGCGCCGAACTGCTGCGGGTGTTCCTGCTCAGCGAGATGCCCCGCGAGCAGGCCCGGGCCTACATGGTGTCGGTCGCCGAGCACGCCGAAGCCGAGCTCACCCGCTATGAGCAGGTGCGCGATTCCATGGAGTGGGGTGACAGCGACGTCGGGTTCTACGGGCGCGCAGCCCTGGAATTCGGTCTGCGGATCGAGGCCATGGAGGCCGAGTGGGCCCGCTGGGTCGTCGAGGAGATCGATCGCCGATCCAACTGACCGTTGCATCGCGATAGTTTCCGATATATCGTCAACGTATCGGAAACGCATTCGGCGTTTCCTGACCAGAAACGAGAACTTCTATGAACACCCCATTTCCCCAGTTCGGAGGCCCTGAGATGGGCCGTCCCAGCTTCGGTCCGGGTTTCGGCTTCGCCCCCGCGGGGCGTGGCCACCGGCATGACCGGCATGCCCGGCGCGAGTTCCGCGATCAGCTGCGTGAGCAGTTCCGCGAGCACGCCGGTCGCCACGACGGCCCGCGCGGCGGGTTCGGTCCCGGCTTCGGCCCGGACTTCGGTCCCGGCTTCCCGTTCGGCCCCGGCGGCGGCGGACGCGGTCGTCGCGGTCATGGCCGCGGCCGCGGTCGCCGCGGTGACGTGCGTGCCGCGATCCTCAAGTTGCTTGCGGAACGGCCGATGCATGGCTACGAGATGATCCAGGAGATCGCCGAGCGCAGCCAGGATCTGTGGAAGCCGAGCCCCGGCTCGGTCTACCCGACCCTGCAGCTGCTGGTCGACGAAGGCTTGATCGTCTCCGGCGAATCCGAAGGCAGCAAGAAGCTTTTCGAGCTGACCGACGAAGGCCGCGCGGCCGCCGAGAAGATCGAGACCGCACCGTGGGACGAGATCACCGAAGGCGCCGACCCCGGCCAGGTGAACATCCGTGCCGCCGTGGGCCAGTTGTTCGGCGCCGTGCGCCAGGCGGCGTTCGCCGCCAACGCCGAACAGCAGCAGCGCATCGTCGACATCGTCAACAATGCGCGCCGGGAGATCTACCAGATCCTCGGCGAATCCGAGTAAGCCCCTGAAGTTGGGCGCGGTTTCGTGCGCACAGCGCACGAAACCGCGCCCAACTCACGAGACGTCCACCCAGTCCAGCGTGCGTTGCACGGCTTTACGCCATCCGGCGTAGCCGTCCTCCCGCTGTTCGTCATCCCAGGCCGGCGACCACCGCCGGTCCTCCTGCCAATTCGCCCGCAAGTCATCGGGGTCGGACCAGAAGCCGACCGCCAACCCGGCAGCATACGCCGCGCCCAGCGCGGTGGTTTCGGCGACCACGGGTCGCACCACGTCCACCCCGAGCACATCGGCCTGGATCTGCATGCACAGCTCGTTCTGCGTGACACCGCCGTCGACCTTCAAAACCTCAAGGTGCACACCGGAATCGGCTTCCATCGCGTCCACCACATCGCGGCTCTGGTAGCAGATCGCTTCCAGTGTCGCGCGGGCGACATGCGCGTTGGAGTTGTAGCGGGACAAGCCGACGATCGCACCGCGGGCATCCGAGCGCCAGTACGGCGCGAACAGGCCCGAGAACGCCGGCACGAAGTACACGCCGCCGTTGTCGTCGACCTGCCGGGCCAGGGTCTCGCTCTGCGAAGCACCGCTGATGATGCCGAGTTGATCGCGAAGCCACTGCACGGCCGAACCCGTGACGGCGATCGAACCCTCAAGGGCGTAAACGGGTTTCGCGTCCCCGAACTGATAGCACACGGTGGTGAGCAGTCCGTTGTCGCTGCGCACGATCTTCTCGCCGGTGTTGAGCAGCAGGAAGTTGCCGGTGCCGTAGGTGTTCTTCGCCTCGCCCGGACTCAGGCACACCTGTCCCACCATCGCCGCCTGCTGATCGCCGAGGATGCCGGTCAACGGCACTTCACCGCCCAGCGGTCCGCCGGACAGCGTCACCCCGTACGGCTCCGGTGACGACGACGGCCGGATCTCGGGCAACATCGCACGCGGAATCCCGAAGAGCGACAACAGTTCGTCGTCCCAGTCCAGGGTCTCCAGGTCCATCAGCATCGTGCGGCTGGCGTTGGTGACGTCGGTGACGTGCACGCCACCGTGGGCTCCGCCAGTCAGGTTCCACAGCACCCAGGTGTCCGGCGTACCGAACAGCGCATCGCCGCGCTCGGCGTCGGCGCGCACCCCGTCGACGTTCTCCAGGATCCACTTCAGCTTTCCGCCGGAGAAGTAGGTGGCCGGCGGCAGACCCGCCTTGCGCCGGATGATGTCACCGGCGCCATCTCGTTCCAGCGCGGTCGCGATCCGGTCGGTGCGGGTGTCCTGCCAGACGATCGCGTTGTGGTACGGCCGTCCCGTCTTGCGGTTCCACACCAGCGTGGTCTCGCGTTGATTGGTGATCCCCAGCGCGGCCAGGTCCTCGACACCGAGGTTTGTCTTGTTCAGCGCCGAGACCACCACGGTCTGCGTACGTTCCCAGATCTCCACCGGGTTGTGCTCCACCCAGCCGGACTGCGGCAGGATCTGCTCGTGCTCGAGCTGGTGCCTGCCGACCTCGGCACCGTTGTGATCGAAGATCATGCAGCGGGTGCTGGTGGTGCCCTGGTCAATGGCGGCGACGAAGTCAGCCAACGGTGCTCCTCTGACGTGCGATGCTGCTCGTGCAGCAGACCTTTCGTCCATGATGGCCTACATGGCATCTCAGATCACCGACATCACCGACATGCCGCGGGGTGGCCCGGACGCCTCCTGGCTGGATCGCCTGCTGGAAACCGACCGCCCGGAGTACCTCGACCGTGACGACGTCGACGACGACGTGAAACGCGGCATCGTGACGGCACTGGACGTGGTGGGCTCGCTGTTCCGCGAGCACGACCGCAATGCCGAGCTGGTGCTGCGCGAGGTCGCCGACGTGATCGACCCCAGCATCCTCGAGCTCGGTGCGGGCCACGGTGTGCTCTCGCGCAAGGTGCTCGAGCAGCACCCCACCGCCCACGTGACGATCTCCGACGTCAACGCCGAGTCGGTGGCGGCGATGGCGGCCTCCGATCTCGGCAACCACCCCCGCGCCACCGTACGCACCATCGACGCCACCGCGATCGACGCCGCCGACGGCGCGTTCGATCTCGCTGTCTTCGCGCTGGCGTTTCACCACCTGCCGCCGGCGCAGGCCGCCCGGGTTCTCGCCGAAGGCACCCGGGTGGCCGCCGAGCTGTTGGTCATCGATTTGCCTCGAATGCCATCGTTGCTTCACATCGCCAAGCTGGCGACGATGGCACCGCTGGTGTGGTGGCCGTTCGTCCACGACGGCCTGATCAGTTCGCTGCGCTCCTATAGCCCGTCGGCGCTGCGCGCACTCGGCGCCCACGCCGGCATCGAGGTCCAGGTCAGCACCAACCCGTTCGACCGGCAGATTCTGCGGGCCCGGCGGCGCGGCTGATGGTGATGTGCTTGCGCAGCCTGGCCTGAACCGGTTCCATCGACCACATGGGCGACGAGGTCACGCACGCCACCTACACCCGGGCGCATCGGCAGGAGTACCGGCGCAAGGTGCAACTGTGCCTCGACGTGTTCGAAACCATGCTCGCTCAATCGAGCTTCGAGTTCGACCGCCCACTGACCGGCATGGAGATCGAGTGCAACCTGGTCACCGATGACTACCAGCCCGCGATGTCCAACCAGGAGGTGCTTGAGGCGATCGCCGACCCGGCCTACCAGACCGAATTAGGTGCTTACAACATCGAATTCAACGTTCCGCCGCGGCCATTACCCGGCCGGACGGCGCTGGAGCTGGAGGCCGAGGTCCGCGCCAGCCTGAATGCCGCCGAGACCAAGGCCAACACCGACGATGCGCATATCGTCATGATCGGGATCCTGCCGACGCTGATGCCGCAGCATCTGACCGGCAGCTGGATGAGCCCGTCGCTGCGCTATCAGGCGCTCAACGACTCGATCTTCACCGCCCGCGGTGAAGACATCCTCATCGACATCACCGGTCCCGAGCGGCTCAGCCTGCATGCAGAGTCCATCGCACCCGAATCCGCCTGCACCAGTATGCAATTGCATTTGCAGGTGTCGCCGGCCGACTTCGCCGCCAACTGGAACGCCGCTCAGGTGCTGGCCGGCCCCCAGTTGGCGATCGGTGCCAACTCGCCGTACTTCTTCGGTCACCAGTTGTGGGCGGAGACGCGCATCGAACTGTTCGCCCAAGCGACCGACACCCGGCCCGACGAACTCAAGGCGCAGGGCGTGCGTCCACGAGTGTGGTTCGGGGAGCGCTGGATCACCTCGATATTCGACCTGTTCGAAGAGAACGTCCGCTACTTCCCCTCCCTGCTACCGGAGTTGTCCGATGAGGACCCGGTCGCCGAACTGGCCGCCGGACGCACGCCTCACCTGTCCGAGCTGCGGCTGCACAACGGCACGGTCTACCGCTGGAACCGGCCGGTCTACGACGTGGTGAACGGCCGGCCGCATCTGCGCGTCGAGAACCGGGTGCTGCCTGCCGGACCAACGGTCGTCGACATGATGGCCAACTCGGCGTTCTACTACGGAGCCTTGAGGTTCCTGTCCGAAGAGGACCGTCCACTCTGGACGAAGATGAGTTTCACTGCGGCCCATGACAATTTCACCGAGGCCGCCCGGCACGGCATGGACGCCCGACTGTATTGGCCCGGGCTCGGCGAGATCACGCCTGACGAGCTGGTGCTGCGGACCCTGCTGCCGATGGCCGACGAAGGCCTGCGCCGCTGGGGCGTGGCGACCGAGGTGCGTGACCGCTATCTCGGGGTGATCGAGGGTCGGGCGAAGAACGGCCGCAACGGCTCGGCCTGGCAGGTGGCGACCGTGCAGGCATTGCAAAGTCGGGGCATGGCACGGCCACAGGCGCTGGCCGAAATGCTGCGCCGTTACTGCGGCCTGATGCACAGCAATGAACCGGTGCACACCTGGGACGTCATAGGGTGATGGTCTGACCCCGGCAGATATGGACAATGCGTTCGGCCAAGCCGCGATTCGTCATCTCGACATAGAACTCCGCCAACGGCGAGGCGAAGACACCATAGTCGTCAAAGTGCACCGGGATGACCTTGGGCAACTGCACTGTCTCGACAGCTTGTACGCCTTGTCTGCCGTCCATCGTGACGGTCAGACCGAACGGCAGCTTCGCACCGGCGGGTAGCCGGGTTCCACCGAGATGCACGATCCCGGCCTCGATGCCGGTGAACCGCTCCGGGATCTCGGCGAGTTCGTCGATCAGCAGAGTGTCTCCGGAGATGTAGAGGCGACGCCCGGCGCCGGACTCGGGATCGACGAAATCCAGCAGGCTGCCCATTACCGGCGGGAGGAAGCGGTTGATCGGCACGGGCGCGTGGCGGCCCGGCAGGGAGGTGACCGTCAGCCGCGTCGTCGCCGTCTCGAGGACGTGACCCTGCCACGTGTGCAGTCCGTGCGCTTGACCGAAGCCGCGATGGTGCAGCCGTTTCGCGGCGTGCGGCGTGGTGAGGATCGGCAGCGCGTGGTCCAGTCCTGCCTGTGCGGTGCGGTCCCAGTGGTCACCGTGCATGTGTGAGAGCACCACGGCGTCCAGCGGTGGAAGTTCGTCGATCTGCAGCGCGGGTTCCCGCAGCCGCTTGGACGCCAACCCGTATCCGAGGTATGCACGCTGACCCTGGTGCAGAAAGTTGGGGTCGGTCAGCACGGTGATGTCGCCGCCGCGGATGAGTGTGGTGGCGTTGCCGATGAAGGTGACGGTGATCTCCACGCCTATGCGGCTACCCCGCAACGGCCGCCTTATGCGCCCGGACGGACGCTAGTAGGTTGAGAGACATGGATTCCGAAGTGATGGATTGGGAGAGCGTCTACCGGCAGCAAGGTGCGTTCGCCGGTCCCCCGCCGTGGAACATCGGTGAGCCGCAGCCCGAGTTGGCCGCGCTGATCCGTGACGGGAAGGTCAGTGGTGACGTGCTCGACGCGGGCTGCGGGCACGCTGAACTGGCGTTGGCACTCGCGGCTACCGGCAGCACCGTCGTCGGCATCGATGTGTCACCCACGGCGATCGCGGCGGCGACGGAGGCTGCCCGGCAGCGCCGACTGAGCAACGCGACGTTCGTGTGCGCTGACATCACGTCGTTCACCGGCTATGACGAGCGGTTCACCACGATCATCGACAGCACGCTGTTTCATTCGCTGCCGGTCGATCGCCGTGACGCCTATCTGAGCGCGATCCACCGGGCCGCGGCTCCCGGCGCGCGGCTGTACATGCTGGTGTTCGCGAAAGGCGCCTTCCCGGCTCATCTCGAGACCAAGCCCAACGAGGTCGACGAGGACGAACTGCGAGACGCGGTGTCCAAGCACTTCGTGATCGACGACATCCGGCCGGCCAAGATCCACTCGCGCACGCCGGAGTTCGCGGACCTGCCCGATGGCGCAATGCCCGTCGACCTCGACGCGAAAGGCCGCGTCATGATGCCGGCCTTCTTACTCAGCGCACATAAGGCGGGGTGAGTCGATCGATGCACTTCCGCCCGCCGGCGCTGTCAAGTCTCTATCGTGCATGAGATGCAGCAGCAACCAGCACCGACAAAGTCGGTGGCAAGCAACGTCATTCGCGGCTCGCTGGGCAACCTCATCGAATGGTATGACTGGTACGCGTATGCGGCATTCAGTGTCTACTTCGCGAGCGTGTTCTTCCCGTCGGGAAATCAGACCGCCCAGCTACTGAACACCGCGGGAATCTTCGCAGTCGGCTTCCTGGTCCGGCCTCTGGGCGGTTGGGTTTTCGGCCGGTACGCCGACCGGTTCGGGCGCCGCGCCGCACTGACACTGTCTGTGCTTCTGATGGGTGCCGGCTCACTGGGGATCGCGGTACTGCCGGGCTACGCGCAGATCGGCACGCTCTCGCCGATCCTGCTGGTCGTCCTGCGGCTGCTGCAAGGCTTGTCGCTGGGCGGCGAATATGGCACGTCGGCAACGTATCTCAGCGAAGTCGCCTCCCCCCACCGGCGCGGCTTCTACTCGTCGTTTCAATACGTCACGCTCACCAGCGGCCAACTGTTGGCGCTCGGCGTCCAGATCATCCTGCAGCAGTTGCTCACCTCGGCCCAGTTGCATGCGTGGGGATGGCGGATCGCTTTCGTCATCGGGGCCGCCGCCGCACTGACCGTCATGTGGCTGCGGCGCAAGATGGACGAGTCGGAGAACTTCACCCTTGCCGCCGAGGAATACACCGAGCGCGGCACACTGCGACTGCTCCTGCGCTACCCGAAGGAGTGCTTGACCGTCGTCGGATTGACCCTCGGCGGCACGATCGCGTTCTACACCTTCACCACCTACATGCAGAAATTCATGATCAACACCACTGGCCTGCCCAAGGAGCAGGTCACGTGGATCAACTTCGTCGCACTGGTGATCTTCGTGTGCCTTCAGCCGGCGTTCGGGGCACTCTCCGACCGCGTGGGCCGGCGCACGTTGCTGATCGGATTCGGCGTGAGTACAACACTATTCACTGTTCCTCTGCTCTACGCCGTGGCAAACACCGATTCTGCGATGACCGCATTCGTCCTGATGATGGCGGGGCTTCTGATGGTGTCCGGGTATACGTCGATCAACGCGGTGGTGAAAGCGGAGTTGTTCCCGGCCCGTATCCGCGCCTTGGGTGTTGGCCTTCCGTATGCGTTGACAGTTGCAATCTTCGGCGGCAGCACCGAGTACGTCGCACTGTGGCTGAAGAATGCCGGGCACGAAGCGTGGTTCTTCTACTACGTGGCCGCAGCCGCGCTTATTTCCCTGGTGGTCTACGTCTTCATGGGCGAGTCGTCGAAGCGTTCACAGCTGGAGCGTGAAGCACTCGAACTCAGCGAGCTCGAATCAGGTTCTCGCCCTGCGCCTTCCGGTGACAAGGGCTGAAGCTCACGAAGGAAGGACTCGAGCGTCCCGAGGAACCGCTGCGGTTGAGATGAGAACGGCAGGTGCCCGGTGGCGAGCACCTCGAGCCGCGAGCCGGCAATGGTCCGTTGGGTGGCCCGGCCGAAACGGAGCGGGATCGCCGTATCGTGTTCGCCCCACACGATCAGCGTCGGTGCGTTGATCTGTGCGGCACGTTCACGCAGATCGGACTCCGGGGCCGCGAAACTGCGCCACAAGGCGGCCGTCATGGCGACGCCATCAGGAGTGCAGGCCCTCTCGGTGACCCGCCGCAGCACAGCTTCGTCATTGGCGCTTTGGGCCCGTAGATAGCTGCGGACGAATCGCGGTAAGACCCTGCGCATCACAGCGGGTGTTCCGAGGAACCGGCAGTAGGCGTTCGACAAACGTCCGCCGAGGAAACCGCCGGTGTCGACGAGGACCAGACCGGCGACCCGCTCGGGTTGGGTGATAGCGAGGCGGCCCGCGGCGAACCCGCCGACCGAACTGCCGATGAAGACCGCCGGTGGGAGGTCCAGTGCGGCGACCAGATCTTCGAGAACGTCGGCGTAGAGCGACGCGCTCGGCGTCGACGACGGTGCCGGCGAATCGCCGTGTCCCGGCCAGTCGACGGCGATAACCCGATAGCCGTCAGCGAGCCTTGGCACGATCGCATCGAAATCATGGCGGTCGTGCAATGCGGCGTGCAACAGAACGAGCACGGGTCCGGTGCCGTCATCGGAGTACGCCACCGGGCCTACCCGGGTCAGGAGAGTGGGCATCGCTCCTCCATTTCATTGACCGGCCGGTCGGTCAAATCGATGCTAACCTCAGATGCGTGTCGCCACAACAGGCAGTTACCCGCAAGGCCGCGGCAGCCGCCACCAGAACCAAACTCATCGACTCGGGGCTGCGCCTGGCCGAACGGACCGGGCTCACCGGGCTGAGCGTGAACCTTCTGGTCGACGAGGCCGGCGTGTCGAAAGGCACCTTCTTCCACCACTTCGGCGACCGGGCGAGTTACCTGCTGGCGTTGCATCGCGAATTCCACGACCGCATTGCCGAGCACATCGACCAGACGATCAGCGACCTCCCTCCGGGCCGGGAACGGCTGCTCGCCGGTGCGACCGCCTATCTCGATATGTGCCTGCAGCAGCGCGGAATTCGCGCACTACTGCTCGAAGCGCGCGCCGAACCGGCGGTCGCGCAGGAGATCACCCGACGCAACGCCGAGTTCGCGCACAGGTGTGAGCCGGACTTCGCCGCGCTGGGACGCCGGCATCCGCTGGAAAGTGCGCAGCTGGCGGTCGCCATGACCGCGGAGGCGGCGTTGATCGAGTTGGCCAGCGGGTCCGAGGTCCGGGCGGTGCGCGCCGCGCTCGAAGAATTCTTCGGCTGACGTCAACTGACAGCGCGCAACGCGACGACGAGCGCCTCGAAGTCGTCGGGGCTGGCGTCGACGTGCGGTGAGATTCGCAGCACCGGCGTGGTCAATTCCATTGGCGCACGCTCGATCCCGGCCGCGGTCGTCACGATGCCGTGCTCATCGATCAGCCGAGCGCGCACCTGCACCGGATCGGCGCCCTCGGTGGGTTCCAGAGTGGTGATCGCGGTCGGCTCGTCGACGGGCTCCACAACCCGCCAGCCGGGAATATCGGCGAGCACCGTACGCGCCTGCTGCCCGAGTGCGGCCAATCGCTGCCGTATCGCCTCCGGCCCGGCCGCGAGGTGCTGACCCACCGCGACCGAGAAGCCCACCCGCGCAGCGACATTGGCTTCACCGAGCTCAAGACAGTGCAGGGCCGACAGCGGGCCCGCCCACGGCGGGGACTGCAACAGGTCCGCCAGCGCGGGACGCACCGCCAGCAGGCCGACGCCCCGGGGACCGGCCGTCCACTTGCGCGAGGACGAGTAGACGGCGTCGGCGTCGACCACGCAGTCGATGTGGGCGAAGGCCTGGGCCGCGTCAACGATCAGCGGGACACCGATCTCCCGGCACACCTTTGCAATCGCGGCGACCGGTTGGACAATTCCGCGGTGACTGGCGACTGCGGTCAGATGGACCATCGCCGGCGGCGCATCGTGCAGCATCGTGCGGGCCGCCTCGGGGTCGACCCGGCCGAGGTCGTCTACCGGCAGCGCCTGCGGGGTGAACTCGTGGGCGGCGAACTCCGCGAGGTTGGGGCCGTACTCACCGGGCAGGCACGCCACGGTTCGCTCCATCGGCCACACCCCGAGCAGCAGTTGCAGCGCATCCCCCGACCCGGTGGTGAAAACGACGTCGTCCGAGGACATTCCGGTCAACGCTGCGACACCGGCACGGCCGGCGTCGAGCGCGGGTGCGGCCGCCTGCGCCGCGACATAGCCACCCACCTCTGATTCGTGTCGGGCGTGCGCTGCTGCGGCCTCGATGGCCGCCAGGCTCTGCCGCGAGCACGCGGCGCTGTCGAGGTGCACTCCGGCGGCGGGCAGCCGCGCCTCCCGCCAGCTGTGGGCCAGGGCGTCGGCTGCGCTCACTTGACCGCCAGCGACAGCCCGAAGTCCCCTGCCGGATCCGTCCACCACTGGGTGCGCCGCAGCCCCGCGTCGGCGAGTTCGCACGCCACGGCCTCGGGCCGGAACTTGCACGACACCTCCGTAAGCATCTCCTCACCGGCGGCGAAGTCGACGCGAAGGTTCAGCCCTGCGACCGTCACATGCTGCGGAGTGGTTGCGCGCAGCCACATCTCGATGCGTTCCTCGTCGGCGTTCCAGCGGGCCACGTGCTCGAAGGCGTCGACGTCGAAGTCGGCGTCCAGTTCGCGGTTGACCACCGCCAGCACGTTGAGGTTGAACCGCGCGGTCACGCCGGCGCTGTCGTCATAGGCACGGACCAGTCGATCGGTGTCCTTGACGAGGTCGGTGCCCAGCAGCAGGCTGTCCCCGGGATCGAGGACGTCGGCGAGCGCTGCGAGGAACTGCGCGCGCGGGCCTGCGGTGAGGTTACCGATCGTGGAGCCGAGGAAGACGAACAACCGCCGGCCGCCGGTGGGAATCTTGGCCAGGTGTTCCTCGAAATCGCCGCACACCGCGTCGATCTCGAGGCCAGGGTATTCACGTCCCAGCGCAGTACCCGCCAACTCCAGCACACTTGAATCGACGTCGAACGGTACGAACCGCCGCAGAGAGCCGTTGTCGCGCATGGCGTTCAGCAGCAGTCGGGTCTTCTCGGAGGTTCCGCTGCCCAGTTCCACCAGGGTGTCGGCACCACTGGCCACGGCGATCGCCGACGACTGATCGCGCAGGATCTGCGCCTCGGTGCGGGTCGGGTAGTACTCCGGCAGCCGGGTGATCTGGTCGAACAGTTCACTACCGACTGCGTCATAGAACCATTTGGGCGGCAACGACTTCGGGGTCTGCGTCAGCCCGTGCAGCACATCGTCGCGCAGAGCCTGGCCGGCTGCGTCGGCGGCCAGGTAATTCGACAGCGTGAACGTCACGAAGATCCTTTCAACGGTGTCATCGTCACCTGTCCCGCGCCGCTCACGTCGACGAGGTGCCGGTCCGGGATATCTTCCCAATCAGGGTGGTCATCATAGGGTTCACTGGCCAGCACCACGCCGTCGTCGCGGCGAAGCACCGACAACGAGTCGCCCCACGTGGTGGCCAGGAGTCGAGATCCGTTGGCCATCAAGATGTTCAGCCGCGCGCTGGGATCTGCGGCACCGACGTCGACGATCGTATCGGCGAGGTTTTCGGCGCCGCGGTCAAAGATCAGTGCGGCCAGCATCGCACTGTCGACGGTCGACTCGGCGGCGGCACTGACCGGAAGCACTCCCCGGTCCACCACCCCGTTGTGCGACAGCAGCCAGCTGCCGTCGGTGAACGGCGCGGACGCGCTGGCCTCGATCGGCATCCCCACCGTCGCCGAACGGACCGCGGCGACAACGCAATTGCTGCGCAACGCCGGCGACACCGAAGCGAACGACACGTCGCCCCACAGCGGTGACGCGCTGCGCCACCGGCGCACCTCGTCGCGGTCGAAGAAGCCGACCCCCCACCCGTCGGCGTTGATCAGCCCGTGCTTCTGCCTGCGCGGGGCGTACGACTGCACGCGCAGGCCGCACGGCGGGTCGAGCACCAGCGAGGCGATCGACACCGGTTCGCCCAGCCACCCGAGATGCCGGCACATCAGACGTCCCACGCCAGGCGCACACCGGAGAAGATCTGTCGGCGGATCGGGTGGTCCCAGTTGCGGAAGCTGGGCCGCAACGTGTCAGCACCCACCGCCCACGAACCGCCGCGCAGCACCTTGTAATCCCCGCCGAAGAAGGGCTCCGAATACTGCCGATAGATCATCGGCGTGAAACCTGGCCACGGCCGCAGCGGCGACGTGGTCCACTCCCACACATCGCCGAGCATCTGCTCGGCTCCGTAGGCCGACGCCCCGTCGGGATAAGCGCCCACCGGAGCCGGGCGCAGCGCGTGCCCGCCGAGGTTGGCCCGATGCGGGTTCGGTTCATCCGAACCCCACGGGTAGCGGCGGCGCGCGCCGAGCGCGGGATCCCACGCGGCGGCCTTCTCCCACTCGACCTCGGTGGGCAACCGGGCACCGGCCCACGCCGCGTAGGCCTCCGCCTCGAAGAACGTCACGTGCTGTACGGGTTCGTCGCCGGGGATCTCCTCGACGTGGCCGAACCGGGTTCGGGAACCGTCCGGATTCCAGAACTGGGGCGCGCTCAGATCGGCCTGGACGCGGTGCTCCCACCCGCGCGGCGACCACCACCGTTGTTGGGAGTAGCCGCCGTCGTCGATGAACCGCCGCCATTCGGCGTTGGTCACCGGCACCCGTCCGATCCGGAACGCCGGCACGTCGACCACGTGAGCGGGACGCTCGTTGTCCAGGGACAGCAGTTCGGTCGCGGCGTCGACGCCCAGGACGAACGGGCCGCCGGGCACCAACACCGAGGTGCCGGCCAGTCCGGGCCGGCCGGCGGGCAGCGTCGAGTCGGCGGCCAGGATCGGCGCGCCGCTGCGCAGGTTCAGGGCCTGCAAGATGGTCTCGTCGTGTTGGTTCTCGTGGCTGATCACCAGGCCGAAGCGGAACGCCACCTCGGCGTCGTCGTCACGCTGCGGCAAGGTGTCCAGCACGTCGAGAGCGGCGGCCCGCACGCTGGTGCAGTAGGCCCGCGACTGCGCCGGCGACAGCAGCGGGAGGTCCACGCGGGCGGCGCGACTATGCACGAACGCGTCGTAGAGGCCTTCGATGTTGGCCGGCAGCATGCCGGGCCGAGTCGGGTCGCCGTCGCGCAGCAGCCACAGCTCTTCCTGCTGGCCGATGTGCGCGAGGTCCCATACCAGCGGGCTCATCAGCGGGCTGTACTGGCGGTGCAACTCGGCGTCGTCGAAATCGGTGAGGGACAGGGTGCGCTGACGGGCCCGGTCCAGATCGCGGGCCAGCGTTTCGCGTGCGATCACGTCGCGGCCTCGGCCATCTGCCGCACGGTGCCTTCGATGCCCCGCTGGATTGCTTGATCGGCGAAATCGTCGGACGCGCAGCGGCCTTCTTCCACGTTCTGCACCAACCGCCGCATCGACTCCGATAATTCCGCCGGTGCGCGCTCGGCCACGAGAGCCACACAGCGGTTGGCCGCTTCGTAGATGCGGTCGTCCTTGAGCCCGACCCGTGCGGCGAGGTCCCATGCCGTCGCAACCGGTTCGACGGTCTCGGCGGCCAGTCCGGCGACGAGCGGATCGTCGAGCAGAGTGACGACCAGAAACACCAACGCCGGCAGCAGGTCGTCGGGCACGCTGTCCAGGTAGCGGATTTCCAGCCAGCGGCGCGGCCGTACCGGCGGGAACAACGTAGTCAGGTGGTAGTCGAGGTCGGCGGTGGTCGGGCGGCGATCGCCCAGCAGCACCAGCCCGTCGGCCCAGTCGGCGAACGGCACGTGCTGGGTGACCGCGACCGGATCGGGGTTGTGCACCAACATGACCGGCGCCTTGAGCGCGTAACGCGCCCAGTCGGTGCACGGATCATCACCGCTGGCACCGAGGATCGGCCCGCAGCGTGCGGCGTCCAGCTGACTCCACACCCGCTGGCGGGCGGACGCCCAGCCGGTGAAATCACCGGCGAGCAGGGGGGAATTGGCCGCGATCGCGATCATCGTCGGGCCGAGCGCATGCGCGAGCCGCACCCGATCAGCCCAGCCGTCACGGGGGCCTGCGTCGAGGTTGATCTGGATCGAGGCCGTCGACGTCATCATCGCCGCGCCCGCGCTGGCGGTGCCGGATGCGATGAAGAATTGCTCCATGGCCTGGTAGCGGGCGCCGGGATTGACGCGGTGCGGCCGTCGCAGCGGATCGGCCCCCAGTAGGACGAGGCCGAGGCCGGCGTCGGCGAACACCGAACGCAGGGCCGCTCGGTCGAGCGCCAACGCGGCGATGGCCGGCATCGGACCGTCGGCTGGTGGGCCGGAGAGCTCGACCGCTCCTCCGGGCTCCACGGTGACGGCGCTGCCGCCGGGCAAGTCGCCGACCGCCGCGATCACGTCGCTGAGTTCCGACCATCCCGGACGGCGCAGCGGATCGCGCAGATCGAAGCAGTGCGCCTCGAGTTCCAGACCGACGCGACCAATCGGGCCGTCCGCCAGCGAGCCGCCGGCGATGTGCAACGCGGCCGAGGAAGAATTGGTCAAGACACGTTCATCGGTACCCGACCCGCTGTGCGCTCGGCCCGGCTCTGACGTGACGACGAACGTCATGTCATCCATCTTGGGCGAAGCCACCGACAAAACTCCCGATCCTCGACTGACACGTTCGTGACGTCCCCCGACCTCGCTAGAGACCAAGAGTGTTCTGCATGGCGCCGGCCAGCACGTTCACAGCTGGACCGCCGTTTCCGGACTGGCAGACCTTCGCCTGCAGCAGCACGTTTTCCCGCAACCGGCTTTGGGTGAAACACCGCCGATCGGTGTCTGCTTCCTGCTTGACCCACACGGCGTCGGTGGCGGTCGGCGCCGCGCCACCGAAGGACCACACCTGGGTCGTTCCGTCGTCGAGGTGCATCGCAGTGGTCTGCCCGGCGCACCCGGCGGTGCGGTCGATCACCCGGTGGTACGCGCGGGTGGCGGCATCGACGGTGGCGAAGACCCCGATCGCCTGCTTCACGAGATGGTTCTGGTCGGTGGCCGACGTCTGAGTCACCGCGCTGTTGAACGAGGCGAGGTCGGGGTCGTAGAACACCTCCGGCAGCCCGATGTCGGCCCAGTTGTTGCAGACCGGCAGGTCGACCCAGAAGTTCTGCTCCGGAGTGGTACTCACCGATTCCCACGTCATCGGGGCACCGACGATGTTGCCCACCGAACCCTTGGCCAGCACGGCATAGGACACCACACCCGGATCCGCCGGACGGGCTTGAGCCGGCACGGCGGAGACGACAGCGCCGACTCCGGTCAACAGCACTGCGGTCGCCGCTGCGGCGGTGCGCAACACATCAAACCTTGGCGGTCAGCGTGACGTCGATGTTGCCCCGGGTCGCCTTGGAGTACGGGCACACCTGGTGGGCCTTGTTCATCAAGTCCTCGGCCTGGCTCTGCTCGAGTCCGGGGAGATAACCGATGAGATGGGCGCTGATGCCGTAGCCACCGTCGGCGTCCTTGCCGAACCCCACCTGCGCGGTGAGGCCCGATGCACCGTCGAGCGAGATCTTCTCCGACCGGGCCACCAGTTGCAGCGCGCCCAGGAAGCAGGCCGCATACCCCGCCGAGAACAACTGCTCGGGGTTGGTGCCCTCACCGCTGCCGCCCATTTCCTTGGGTGGCCGGGTGTCCAGATCGAGACGGTTGTCCGACGACTTCACATGGCCGTCGCGCCCGCCGCCGCTGGCCGTCGACTCCGCGGTGTAGATGACCTCGATGCTCATGGTTTCGATCATGCCAGCCGGCGCGGACTGGGCAAGGTCGCGCTATCGGCCGCGAGATCGACTTCAGGGTCGCGAGAACTCAGGCGCTTTCAAGGGGTCGATGCAACACCCTTCTGATTGAGGAGTGTTGTGATGGCTCGATTGGTGTTGGAGGCGAAGAAGCGGTTGTTTTGGCAGCGGGTCCGGGAGGGCTTGCTGCCGGGGGATGCCAGCGAGGCTGCGGGCGTGTCGGCAACCTGCGGGCGGCGGTGGTTCCGCGAGGCTGGCGGTGTGAAACCCGCTGTGAGCAAACTGAACACCTGCGGTCCGCGCCCACGGCTGACCCTTGAGGAACGCATCGAGATCCAGGCCGGTGTCCACGCGAACGATTCGATACGGTCGATCGCGGGCCGGCTGAACCGGGCACCTTCGACGATCAAGCGCGAGATCGATAACAACACCGAACTGCGCACCCGCAAGAATCCGAAGAAATCCGGGTATCGACGCAAGGACGCCTTCGGTGCCCGCCAAAGCGGTTCCTCGGCGAAAGTGGACTATCGCGCACTATCCGCCCACGACCGCAGTGCCGATCGCGCGCGGCGCCCCAAACCGAGCAAGCTGGCCGGAAATGACACACTGCGCGAGCAGGTGCAGAGTCGATTGGAGTCACGGCACAGCCCCGAGCAGATCGCGCTGCGGCTGCGCTTCGACTTTCCCGATGATCCGGAGATGTGGGTGTCACACGAAGCCATCTACCAGGCCCTCTACGTGCAAGGACGCGGGGCACTGCGCCGCGAATTGCACCAGTGCCTGCGCACCAAACGGGCCATCCGACGGCCCCAGCATCAGCCCGGAACCCGGCCCGGTCGCATCCCGAACATGATCAACATCAGCGAACGCCCCGCCGACGTCAACGACCGCGCCGTGCCCGGCCACTGGGAAGGCGACCTCATCATGGGCAGCACCGCGTCGAACTCGGCGATCGGCACCCTGGTCGAACGTGCCACCCGGTTCGTGATGCTGCTGCACCTGCCCGACGGCCATACCGCCGAAGCTGTCCAGGACGCAATCGTCGCCAAGATCACCGAATTGCCCGAGCATCTACGCCTGTCGTTGACCTGGGATCAAGGCAAGGAGATGGCCAACCACCGTGCCATCACCGAGGCCACCGATCTCGACATCTACTTCTGCGACCCGCACTCACCGTGGCAGCGCGGCAGTAACGAGAACACCAATGGGCTTCTACGGCAGTACTTCCCGAAGGGGACCGACCTGTCCCTCTGGGGCCCCGGCTACCTCGACCAGGTCGCCTCCGAACTCAATGGCCGACCCCGAAAGACACTGGGATGGAGAACCCCAGCCGAGGCGCTGAACGAACTACTCTCAAATCCACCCACCGTTGCATCGACCCCTTGAACTCAAGTCACCAATCACAACCCTGAAGTCGATCTCGGCGTCACTGGCCGCTGCGCACGCCTTCTTCGATCTTCTTGCCGAGATCGGGGTCGATGTTGCGCCAGTACTCGAACACCCGGGACAGGACCGGCTCCCGGACACCCTTGGACACATGGCCGATCACGTTGTGCGCCAATCGTTCTCGGGCATCGTCGTCGAGCACTTCGCGGACCATCGTGCCGGCCTGCCCCCAATCGTCGTCGTCCGGACGAAGCGTGTAGGCGGTGCGGACCATGTCTCCGTCGGAGGCCCAGTGCACTTCCGCCGCCCGGGCGGGATCGGCTTGCGGACCGCCCATCGAGTTCGGCGCATACACCGGGTCGGTGACGTTGTGGATCCGCATCGCACCGTCCTTGGAGTAGCTGTGCACGTCCACTTTCGGTGTGTTGACCGGAATCTGCTTGTAATTGACGCCGAGTCGGTGCCGGTGGGCATCGCTGTAGGAGAAGCCGCGCGCCAACAGCATCTTGTCTGGGCTCAACCCGGTGCCGGGAACGATGTTGTTCGGTTCGAAGGCGGCCTGTTCAATCTCGGCGTGATAGTCGACGACGTTGCGATTCAACGTCATTCGGCCCACCTCGTGCAGCGGGTAATCACCGTGCGGCCACACCTTGGTCAGGTCGAAGGGGTTGTACCGGTAGGTCTTGGCGTCCTCGAACGGCATGATCTGCACGTAGAGCGTCCAGCTCGGGAAGTTGCCGCCCTCGATGGCGTCGAAGAGGTCGCGCTGGTGGTAGTCACCGTCGGTGCCGGCCAGCTCGTCGCCCTCCTCCTGGGTGAGGAACTCGACGCCCTGATCGGTCTTGAAGTGGTACTTCACCCAGACGAGTTCGCCGGCGGCGTTGATCCAGCTGTAGGTGTGGCTGGAGTACCCGTTCATGTTGCGCCACGTCTTCGGGATGCCGCGATCGCCCATCAGCCAGGTGACCTGGTGGGCCGACTCCGGCGACAGTGTCCAGAAATCCCACTGCATGTGGTGGTCGCGGAGGTTGGACGACTGGAGGCGCTTCTGCGAACGGATGAAGTTCTGGAACTTCATCGGGTCGCGCATGAAGAACACCGGGGTGTTGTTGCCGACGAGGTCGAAGTTGCCCTCGGAGGTGTAGAACTTCAGCGCGAAGCCGCGCGGGTCACGCCAGGTGTCTGGGCTGCCGCGCTCACCGGCGACCGTCGAAAACCGGGCCAGCATGTCGGTTTTGGTGCCGGGCTGCAGAAACGCGGCCCGGGTGAATTGGCTGACGTCCTGCGTCACCTCGAAGGTCCCGAATGCTCCACCGCCCTTGGCGTGGGGCTGGCGTTCGGCGATGCGCTCGCGGTTGAACGTCGCCATCTGCTCGATCAGATAGTGGTCCTGCAGCAGGATCGGACCATCCGGGCCGACGGTCAGCGAATGTTCGAGGCTCGGCGCCGGGGCGCCGGCGTCAGTTGTGGCGTACTTCTCGGTCATCGTCTCCCCTGTCTTCGGTCACGTATTCCGCGAAGCGAGTACCCACGACGGGCGCTTCTCTCCCAAGACCGTGCGGCCCCCAGACAGCAGGGTGCCCAGCGCCCTCGGGGGGGTGGGGCGCTGGGCACGTCTGCGGGGCGATCAGGGACGAGGGGTTGGGGAGGCCGTGCCACCCGGACCGGCGCCGCCGGGCGCCACGCCGGGGCCGGAACCCGGCGCCTGGCCACCGGGACCACCCGGTCCCATCGGCCCCATGGGTCCCATCGGACCACCCGGCATCATCATCCCGGGGCCGCCACCGGGCCCACCCCGGCGGTGGAACTCTTGCGAATCACCGTCGCGGTGGTGGTGCCAGCCGCCCGGGCCGCCGCCGCTGTGGCGACCGAGAGCGAAACCGGTGAAGAAGACGGCACCGACGATGAAGACGACTCCCGCGACGATCGCGACCCAGGCAGCGGCCTGGTAGAGCCGGTTGGGTCGGGGCGCGACGGGAGCGGGTCCGTAGTAGGCCGGCGGCGGCGGGTCGACGGTGGCAACAGGGCTGGTGGCGGGCTCGTCGGCCCGCTCAGGTGTTTCGGTCATGTATCGATGATGCGAGCCTCGCGCCCAGTGCGGGTTAGGTAGCGGCTTTGAGTTGGCTATGAATGGTGCGGGCGGGCTGGCGGAAGGTGTACTGGACAGCACCAGCGAACTTTGCGACGATGACGCAGGAATTGCCGTGAAGGAGTGTCTGCCGTGATCGTGTACCTGTATCTCGCGGGCATGCCTCTGTTCACGTTTCTGGCGTGGGCCTTCTCAGAGGCATTTCATGCTGGTGAAGCTGTCCGCGAGCGGGTTCGCGTTCCCTTGATCATCGCGGCGGGCGCGCTGTGGCCGGTGCTCCTGATCGGGATTGCCCAATTACACGTCATGTGTGTGCGAGCGAAGTTACTTCATCGCCCTCTCACCACGGCTTGATCGGGTTCACCGCGAACTGCAGCACCCGATACGGGGCGCGGTCTCGCGGCGCGGTGTTCCACTGGCTGATGAATACCCTTACCTCGTCGAGTGTCGAACCCGGCGAGATGTAGCCGCCGTAGGGTTGGGCCAGCCGGTTGTCGTCCGGCGGCGGCAGGCTTTCTACCGGATCCGGCCAGTCGCCGGCCTGCACCACCGTCGTCACCGGCGCGGTGCCAAGCCCCGTCGGGTCATAGGCCACCCGCATCTCCATGTTCCCGGTGCTGGCATTGAAGTAGGACAGCACCGGCTTGCCGTCGACCTCCCGCATGCTCATCTCGCCCACCTTGTCGGGCCACAGCGGTGTCGGCGTCTTGTTCCAGCCGCCGCCGGGACCGGCCGCCCAGCCCTGCCAGCGTGAGCGATCGGTGAAGTCCTCTCGCGTTGCGCGGTAGAGCATCACCGGCCCGGACCGGTCGAAGTTGTTGGTCACGATGTACACCCAGCCGCTCGGCGAATCCGGCGCGGGAATCGGGTCGTAGTAGCCGCTGATCTGAGTCTGGCGCCCACCCGCATAGGCGGCCGGTCGCTGCGAGCCAGCGACTGTCTGCCAAGCACTCTGTCCGGCAACGGCTTTCACCAGTCGCGAGGTCTGCGGCACCAGATCTTTGGTGGTGGTGACGAGCAGATAGTTCTGCCGGTTGATCTGCACCACCCCGGCGGGCAGCTGCGAGGCCTTCGGTGGTGTCGGGTCGGCCAGCAGCGGCTTGTCCACGCCGACGACACCGGTGTAGCGAATGCCCTCCGGAGAATCGACGGAGTCGCCGGCTACCCGCAGCGCGACCGGGGAATACCAGCCGCCGAAACCCACACCCTGACCGGCGAAGCTGTCACCGCAGATCTGCAGTAGTTCGGTCGGGAATTCCATGAACTCACACAGATCGGTGGCGCCGATGCCGTAATCGCGCGTCGGTGTTCCGGTCCCGGCGATCGGACCGATCCGCACCACCTGACCCGGCGCCAGCGGCGCGAGAATCGGATCGGGCGCCGGGCTGGGCGGGTCAGCAACCGCTGCCGGCACCACAACCAATGCCGAGATCGACGAAATGGCGCAAACTACTCGCACTTTCGCGCCCAAACGTCGGTTTCGGCGCAAAGCGGATCAGCCTCAGAGCTCGGCGGCCAGCAGCTCGGCGATCTGAATGGTGTTAAGTGCAGCACCTTTTCGCAGGTTGTCACCCGAGAGGAACAGCGCAAGCCCGCGACCCTCCGGCACGCCGGGATCCTGGCGGATCCGGCCGACCAGCGTGTCGTTCACCCCGGCGGCGGCCAATGGCGTAGGCACGTCGACCAGCTTCACACCCGGAGCCCCGTCGAGCAGTTCGGTGGCCCGGGCAGGCGAAATCGGCTCGGCGAATTCGGCATTGATCGACAGCGAGTGCCCGGTGAACACCGGCACCCGCACACACGTCCCGGACACCGCCAACTCGGGGATACCGAGAATCTTGCGGCTCTCATTGCGCAGCTTCTGGTCCTCGTCGGTCTCACCGGAGCCGTCGTCGACCAGCGATCCGGCCAGCGGCACCACGTTGAACGCAATGGGCGCAACGTATTTCACCGGAGCCGGGTACTCCAGCGCCGACCCGTCATGGACGAGTTCCTCGACACCGTCAATCACTGCGCGGGCCTGGGTCGCCAGTTCGTCGACCCCGGCCAATCCACTGCCCGAAACCGCCTGATAGGTCGAGGCGATCATCCGGACCAGCTGGGCTTCCTCGTGCAGCACCTTGAGCACCGGCATCGCCGCCATGGTGGTGCAATTCGGGTTGGCGATAATGCCTTTCGGGCGGTTGCCCGCATCCCGCGCGAAGTTCACCTCGGACACCACCAGCGGAACCTCGGGGTCCTTGCGCCACGCCGACGAGTTGTCGATCACAACCACACCGGCGGCGGCGAACCGAGGCGCCTGCACGCGCGACATCGTCGCGCCGGCGGAGAACAACGCAATGTCCAGGCCCGAGGGATCGGCCGTCTCGGCGTCCTCGACCTCGATCTCCTGACCACGAAACGGCAGCTTCTTACCCGCCGACCGCGAGGAGGCGAAGAACCGCACACTGGTGACCGGGAAGTCCCGCTCCTCCAGCAGCGTCCGCATCACCTGGCCGACCTGACCGGTGGCCCCTACTACGCCGATCGCAACCACGGCTATCGCCCCGTTCCGGCGTACACGACGGCTTCTTCCTCGCCGCCGAGGCCGAACGCCTCGTGCAGTGTGGCGACCGCCTTGTCCAACTCAGTGTCCTTGACCAGCACCGAGATTCGGATCTCCGAGGTGGAGATCAGCTCGATGTTGATGCCGGCCTCGGCCAGCGCCTCACAAAACGTCGCGGTCACGCCCGGGTGGCTGCGCATGCCGGCGCCCACCAACGACACCTTGCCGATGTGGTCGTCGTAAAGCACCTTGGTGAAACCGATCTCACCCTGCAGCGCCGCGAGCTTCTCGACCGCGGTCGGGCCGATGTCACGCGGGCAGGTGAAGGTGATGTCGGTCTTGCCGTCCTCGATCTTGGAGATGTTCTGCAGCACCATGTCGATGTTGATGTCGTTGTCGGCGACTGCACGGAACACCTTGGCGGCGTAGCCCGGTACGTCGGGCAGCCCGACCACGGTGACCTTGGCCTCGCTGCGGTCGTGGGCAACTCCGGTCAGGATGGCGTCTTCCATAGGGATGTCCTCGATAGATCCTGTGACGATCGTGCCGGGCTTGTCGGTGTACGAAGACCGGACGTGAATCGGAACGTTGTAGCGGCGGGCGTATTCCACGCAGCGGAGCATCAGCACCTTGGCACCGCAGGCCGCCATCTCGAGCATCTCCTCGAAGCTGACGGTGTCCAGGCGGCGCGCGTTCGGCACGATCCGCGGGTCGGCGGTGAAGATGCCGTCGACGTCGGTGTAGATCTCGCAGACGTCGGCCTTCAGGGCAGCGGCCAGTGCGACGGCGGTGGTGTCCGATCCGCCTCGACCCAGGGTCGTGACGTCCTTGGTGTCCTGGCTGACGCCCTGGAATCCAGCCACCAGAACGATCTGACCTTCATCGAGCGCGGACTGCAGCCGGGTCGGGGTGACGTCGATGATCTTCGCGTTGCCGTGGGCACCGGTGGTGACAACGCCGGCCTGCGAGCCGGTGAAGGACCGGGCCTGGGCGCCGAGTGACTCGATAGCCATCGCGACCAGGGCGTTGGAAATCCGCTCACCGGCCGTGAGCAGCATGTCCAACTCGCGGGCGGGCGGTGCCGGGCAGACCTGCTTGGCCAGGTCCAGCAGTTCGTCGGTGGTGTCACCCATCGCCGAGACGACGACGACAACGTCGTTGCCTGCCTTCTTGGTTTCGACGATGCGCTCGGCGACGCGCCGGATCCGGTCGGCGTCGGCCACCGAGGATCCGCCGTACTTCTGCACGACGAGCGCCACTGTCTGCCCTTTCGAAAGTGTGGGATATCGGCTCTAAGGATAAGGGGTCAGAGCACCTGCTTTTTCCGCCCCGATCGGCGGTAACGTCGCGGCAGTGTCCGACCAACCTCACGGCCGTCATGCCCGGACCCGGGTGCCGATCCACCCGCCGATCGCCGACAGGTGGAGTCCGCGGGCCTTCGACCCCGACGCGGTGGTCACCCCGGAGCAGTTGATCGCCCTGCTCGAGGCGGCCCGCTGGGCCGCGACCTGGGGACATCGGCAGCCGGTCCGGTACATCGTCGGGCGCCGCGGCGACGACGCGTTCACCACGCTGGCCGGGCTGTTGCGACGCGGCAATAGCTACGCCCACGCCGCCGGCGCGCTGATCCTGGTGTGCGCGGACGAAGGTGAGGACGAGCGGACGGCGCTGTATTCCGCGGTCGACGCCGGTGCCGCGATCGCGAATCTGTCGGTCGAAGCAGTCGCTGAGGGTCTGATCGTGCATCCGATGGCCGGCTTCGACGTCGACGGTGCGCGCGCGGCGTTCGACCTGCCGGACGGGGTGCGCCCGCTCGCGGTGGTCGCCGTCGGTGCGCTGGGCGACTACGCGCAGGTGACGCCGGAGATCGCCGAACGCGACGGCCGGCCCCGCGAGCGGCTGCCGCTTGAGGAGATCGTGCTCAACTGGTCAGGAGCATGGCCGTCGTTAGGAGCAGGTGCGTCGCAGCTCGCCGAGCTTGGCGACGATCCGGTCGTTGAGTAGCGACATCTCGTAGACCTGCGGCGGCGCCGGTGCGCCGGGGGCGCGGTTCTGCGTCTGGGCGCGCAGCGTCGGCAGCCCGGAGACGAACTGATTGGCCAGCTGGGCGACCTCGGTGGCCTGCGCGGCCAACCCCGGATCGGTCACCTTCTGCGCCCGCTCGGCCAGACCGTCCGCCCAGTCCTTGTAGGCCGAGTCCTCGGCGACGGTCGGCACTCCCTCGTTGCCTTTGGAGTCGATCTTCGCCGCCTGCGACCGGCTGAAGTCCAGGAAGTCGATCACCGGCTTGCACTTCTCCGGCGGTCCGTCGAACCACTTCGAATAGATCGCGAAGCCCACGGCGATGACCACCACGGTGATGGTGAGGACCCAGCGCGGACGTCGGTGCATGGTCGCCCAGCGTAGCGAAGCGCCAACGTTTAACGCGGCGGCAACACCACGGGGGCGTCTACGTAACAGAAACAACGTTCACTGCCGGTGAACGGCCCAACCGTCTAAGGGCCGCCCACCTCGCAGGAGATTAGATGGATACAGGGACCACAGCATTCATGCTGTGTTGCATCATCGGGCTGACGATGATGATCCCGGGCCTGGCGCTGTTCTACGGCGGCATGGTCTCGGTGAAGAGCTCTACCAACATGATGATGATGACGTTCGGCGCTGTCGCCATCGTCGGCGTGCTGTGGATCTTGTTCGGCTTCTCGATGACATTCGGCACGTCCTATGGCGGGTTCGTCGGTGACCTCCTCGAATTCGCCGGCATGAAGAACCTGCTGGAGTCACAGACCACCATCTCGGGTCTGCCGGTCAGTTTGTTCGCGTTGTTCCAGGCACTGTTCGCCGCGATCACCGTGGCCCTGATCTCCGGGGCGGCAGCCGACCGGATGAAGTTCGCGGCGTGGATGGTCTTCGCCACCGTGTGGGCGGTTCTGGTCTACTTCCCCGTCGCGCACTGGGTGTTCGCGTTCAACGGTGTGGTCACCCCGGACGCGGTCGGCGGCTGGATTGCCAACAACCTCAAGGCAATTGACTTCGCGGGCGGCACAGCGGTGCACATCAATGCCGGTGCGGCAGCGCTGGCGGTGGCCATCGTGCTCGGCAAGGGCGCCAGCTGGGGCAAGCTGCGCAAGCCGCACAACGTCCCGCTGACACTGCTCGGCGCCGGGCTGCTGTGGGCCGGTTGGTACGCCTTCAACGGCGGTTCGGCTCTGGCAGCGGGCAATTCGGCCGCCATCGTCATGGTCACCACGTTCGTCGCCACCTGCGCGGCGACGCTCGCCTGGCTGGCGGTGGAGAAGTTCAAGGACGGCCACGTCACCGGTGTCGGTGCGGCCGCGGGTGCCATCACGGGCCTGGTCGCGATCACCCCGGCCTGTGGTTCGGTGACACCGGTCGGCGCGATCATCCTCGGTCTGGTCGCCGGCGCTATCTGCCCCTTCGCCGTTGGTCTCAAAGAGAAGTTCGGCTACGACGATTCGCTCGACGTCGTCGGCGTGCACCTCGTCGGTGGTGTCATCGGCACCCTGCTGATCGGCTTCCTGGCCAGCGACACCATGCCCAACAAGGTCAACGGTTTCTTCTACGGCGGCGGCTTCGATCAGCTGTGGCGGCAGGCGGTCGCTGCCGGTGCGGTGATGGTGTACTCGTTCGCGATCGCGTTCGTCATCGCCTGGGCGATCAAGAAGACGATGGGCATCCGAATCTCCCCCGAGGAAGAGGAGAAGGGTATCGACACCCACGTCCACCGCGACCCGGCGTACGAGCTCGAGTACGCCTGATGAGGACTCGAGCCGGGCGTGGTACCTCCTTCCCCCGCCCGGCTCGACCCCTCACCCTTCTCGCTTATCTCATGAAAGAGTTTGTTGGAGAACATGTCTGCCTCACTCGCTGAGCTGGCCGAGGCCTCAGCAACCAAGTTCATCCTGGCGCTGTTCGTCGACCTTCGCGGAAAGCCCTGCGCCAAGCTGGTTCCCGTCGAGGCGGTCGACCTGCTGGCCACCGAGGGCGTCGGCTTCGCCGGATATGCCGTCGGCGCCATGGGCCAGGAGCCCAAAGACCCTGACCTGATGGCGATCCCGGATCCCGCGTCGTTCACCCCGATCCCCTTCATCAAAGAAGGCCTCGCCATCGTGCACTGCGATCCGCACGTCGAGGGCCGGCCGTGGCCGTACGCGCCGCGGGTGATCCTCAAGTCGCTGATCCAGCGGGCCGCCGACGCCGGCTTCGAGCCCTGGGTCGGCGCGGAAGTCGAATACTTCCTGCTGACCCGCGATGCGGACGGCAGCCTGGCCACCGCCGACACCGCAGACACCGCGGCCCAGCCCTGCTACGACGCGCGCGGCGTGACCCGCATGTACGACCACCTGACCGCAGTCTCGACGGCGATGAACACCCTCGGTTGGTCCAACTACGCCAACGACCACGAAGACGGTAACGGCCAGTTCGAGCAGAACTTCCAATTCGCCGAGGCCCTGACCACCGCCGACCGGGTGGTGACCCTGCGCTATCTGCTGTCGATGATCGCCGCCGAGCGCGGCATGGTCGCCACGTTCATGCCCAAGCCGTTCTCCGACCGGACCGGCAGCGGGCTACACCTGCATCTGTCGCTGACCAGCGGCGGCACCCCGGTGTTCCCGGAGGATGCCGACGAACGCGGGCTGGGCCTGTCGGCCACCGCGTACGCGTTCATCGGCGGCATCCTCGACCATGCCTGCGCACTGCAGGCCGTCGTCGCCCCAACGGTGAACTCCTACAAGCGAACCGGAGCACTGACGACGGCCTCCGGTGCCTCCTGGGCGCCGCGGCTGCCCACCTACGGCGGCAACGACCGCACCCACTACATCCGGGTGCCGGACTGTCAGCGGGTCGAGCTGCGGGGCGGTGACGGTTCGGCCAACCCGTATCTGGCCATCGCGGCAGCGCTCGGGGCGGGAATCGACGGCATCAAGCGCAGCGCCGACCCCGGTGCGATCGGCAACACCGACGGCCGCACCGCCCTGCCGCCGACCCTGCTGCACGCCGTCGAAGAGTTCGAGAGTGATCCGGTGGTCGCCGGTGTGCTCGACACCGTTGGTGACGGGGTCGCCAGCTACTTCGCCGGCATCAAACGCGACGAATTCTTCGCCTACCACGGCTCGGTCAGCCCGTGGGAAGTCGACCAGTACCTGACCGCATTCTGACTCCCCAGGAAGGAACGACCATGTGCGGGATCGTGGGTCTGCACCTGCGCAACCCCCAGCTCTACCCCCGGCTCGGTGAACTGCTGACCGGCATGCTGTGCGAAATGTCCGACCGCGGAAGCGATTCAGCCGGCGTCGCCGTCTACGGTGACCCACGATGGTCGCCACCGGGCAAGGGGACCGTCTCGGTTCTCGACGTCGACGACAGCCCGGAACAGATTGTCGAGGCACTCCACGCAGCGCTCGGCGAGGTGTCGGTTCACCGCGTCGACGAGACGCTGCTGGTGTCGGCCGATGTCGCGCCGGAAACCCTGCACGCGGCGATCACCGCGCACTACCCGCATGCTCTGATTGCCGGGTTCGGCGCAAATGTGGCTGTACTCAAGGGAGTCGGGCATCCGAAGGCGCTCACCGAGGCGTGGGGACTCACGCATGCGCAGGGCTGGCAGGGCGTCGGTCACACCAGGATGGCCACCGAGTCGGCGGTGATACCGGCCGGGGCACACCCCTATGCGGTGGGGCCGGACCAATGCCTCGTACACAACGGCTCGTTCGCCAACCACGCCACCATTCGTCGTGACCTGCGAGCCCAGGGTGTCGTGTTCGACAGCGAGAACGACACCGAGGTCGGCGCCCGCTTCGTGGCCGACCAGCTCGCCCACGGCCGTGACGTGGAATCGGCCTTGAAAGAGCTGTGTGCCACCTTCGACGGCTTCTACACGCTGCTGGTGTCCAACCACGACTCGTTCGCGGTCGTGCGCGACGCGATCGCCTGCAAGCCCGCCGTGATCGCCGAGACCGACGACTGGGTGGCCATGAGTAGCGAATACCGCGCGCTGGCAGGACTTCCCGGCGTCGAGAAGGCGGCCATCTGGGAACCCGAACCCGAGGTGGTGTACGCATGGACGAGATGAGGACATACGACCTCAGCACCACGCCGCTGCGCGAGGTCAACGCGGCCCTGCACGCTCCGGGCGTCTCAGGGGAATTCCGGATCGTCAATCCGGCCGGTGCGCACAACGTCGCGGTCGGCCTAGACGCGCCCCTGCGGGTCGAAATCGACGGCCACGTGGGTTATTACGCCGCCGGGATGAACAAGCAGGCCGAGGTGATCGTCGACGGCAATGCCGGGACCGGCGTGGCCGAGAACATGATGAGCGGCACCGTCTGGGTCAAAGGCAACGCCTCCCAATCGGCGGGCGCGACCGCGCACGGCGGACTGCTCGTCATCGAGGGCAACGCGGCCGCACGGTGCGGAATCTCGATGAAGGGGGCGGACATCGTCGTCGGCGGCAGCGTCGGCCACATGAGCGCGTTCATGGCTCAGGCCGGCCGTCTGGTCATCCGCGGCGATGCCGGTGAGGCACTGGGTGACTCGATCTACGAGGCACGCCTCTACGTCCGCGGCGAGGTGGCCTCACTCGGGGCCGACTGCATCGCCAAGGAGATGCGCGCCGAGCACCACGAGGAACTCGGGCGCTTGCTCAAGGCCGCCGGCTTCGAGGACGACGACACCAGCTCCTACACCCGCTACGGCTCAGCCCGACAGCTCTACCACTTCCACGTCGACAACGCAGAAGTTTACTGATGACATACGCAGAAGACGACCGCGCCCGCCTCGGCCTGCGCGAGTCCGCCACGTTCGACCGCGCCACCATCGCGGCCATCCAACGCGCCGCCGACACCGGCATCTACGACATCCGCGGCTGGGGTGCCAAACGCGCGCTCCCCCACTTCGACGACCTGCTGTTCCTCGGCGCGTCGATGTCGCGGTATCCGCTGGAGGGCTACCGCGAACGGTGCGGCACCGATGTCGTGCTCGGTGACCGTCACGCCAAACACCCACTGCACCTGGATATCCCGGTCACCATCGCCGGCATGTCCTTCGGTGCGCTGTCCGGGCCGGCGAAGGAGGCGCTCGGCCGCGGCGCCAGTGAGGTCGGCAGCTCGACCACCACCGGTGACGGCGGCATGACTCCCGAGGAGCGCGGGCAGTCCAAATATCTGGTCTATCAATATCTTCCGTCGCGGTACGGAATGAACCCGGACGATCTGCGCAAAGCAGACGCCATCGAGGTGGTGCTCGGCCAGGGTGCCAAGCCTGGCGGCGGTGGAATGCTGCTGGGGCAGAAGATCTCTGAGCGGGTCGCCGCGATGCGCACGCTGCCCGAAGGCATCGACCAGCGGTCCGCCTGCCGGCACCCGGACTGGACCGGCCCCGACGACCTGACCATCAAGATCAACGAGCTGCGCGAGCTCACGGACTGGGAGAAGCCGATCTACGTCAAGGTGGGTGCCACCCGCACCTACTACGACGTGAAGCTTGCGGTGGCCGCGGGCGCCGATGTCGTCGTCGTCGACGGGATGCAGGGCGGCACCGCCGCCACCCAGGATGTCTTCATCGAGCACGTCGGTATCCCGACGCTGGCCGCCGTCCCCCAAGCCGTGCAGGCACTCTCGGAGCTGGGTGTCCATCGCAAGGTTCAGCTGATCGTATCCGGCGGCATCCGCACCGGCGCCGACGTGGCGAAGGCGATGGCGCTGGGTGCCGACGCGGTGGCGATCGGCACGGCGGCGCTGATCGCGCTGGGTGACAACAACCCGAAGTATGCCGCCGAGTATGAAAAGCTCGGCAGCGCAGCCGGTTTCTACGACGATTTCCAGGACGGTCGTGACCCGGCGGGCATCAGCACTCAGGACCCCGAGCTGGCGGCCCGACTGGACCCGATCGACGCCGGCCGCCGGCTGGCCAACTATCTGCGGGTGCTCACGATGGAAGCCCAGACCATCGCCCGCGCCTGCGGCAAGGCGCACCTGCTGCATCTGGAACCCGAAGACCTGGTTGCGGTCACCATCGAGGCCGCCGCCATGGCCCGGGTGCCGCTGGCCGGTACGTCGTGGATTCCGGGGGCAGGTCTGTGACCGAGACCGCCGATGTCGTGATCGTCGGCGGCGGCATCGAGGGGTGTGCCGCCGCTTGGGCACTGAGCCAGCGTGGCATCACCAATGTCGTTGTTCTGGAACGCAATACCGTCGCCTCCGGGATGACAGGCAAGTCCAGCGGCATTGTGCGCTGCCACTACGGGGTGAGTTCGCTGGCCGCGATGGCGACCGTCGGCCTGGAGGTTTTCGAGAAGGCCGAGGAGATCTTCGGCAACGATATCGGCTTCCGCCAAACCGGTTACGTCGTCGGGGTCGGCGAACCCAACGTCGACGCGCTGCGCAACAGCATGGCCGCCCAACGAGCGGTCGGTGTGCAGACCGAGGAGATCGACGCCGGCGAGGTGGCCCGCCTGTGGCCGTTCGCCGACCTGTCGCCCTTCGCCGCGTTCGGCTGGGAAGCACGCGGCGGTTACGGCGACGCGTATCAGACCGCCCAGGCGTTCGCGCTGTCCGCGCGGGCGGCCGGGGTACGAATTCGCCAGGGCGCCACAGTAACCGGTCTACTCACCGACGGCGAGGCCGTCACCGGGGTTCACCTGGGCGACGGCAGTCGGATCAGCGCAGGCAGCGTCGTCGTCGCCACCGGGGTGTGGACCCAGCCATTCCTGGCGCCGTACGGCGTCGACGTGCCGATCCGGGTGGTCCGCGAGCAGATCGTCATGATCTCCCCCGGTGTCGAGCTGGGACCGGTGCCGGTGTTCTCCGATCTGGTGTCCCTGCAGTACGTGCGTCCCGAGGTCGGCGGCGATGTGCTGTTCGGCAACAGCGACCTGTCCGACGTGCTGACCGCCGACCCCGACGACTACCTGAACCGGGCCACCGAGGACTTCATCGACCTCACCGTCGACAAGGTCGGCACCCGATTCCCCGGCTTCACCGGTGCGGCGATCACCTCGAGCTACGCCGGGTGCTACGACGTCACACCGGACTGGAACCCGGTCATCTCGGCCGGCGGTCGCGACGGATTGTTCGTGGCGGCCGGGTTCAGCGGCCACGGATTCAAGATCGCACCGGCGGTCGGCCGGTTGGTCGCGGACCTTCTTGTCGACGGCCGCAGCAGCGACCCACGGATCCCCGAAACCGATTTCCGGCTGTCCCGCTTCGCCGAGGGCGAGCTGTTGAAGAGCCCGTATCCATATGCGGGTGCGGGGCAGATGCGATAGTGCGCTTGTGACCGATCTGCTCCGCAACCAGTCGGGTACCGCCCGCGAGCGCGACCCGGACGAGCCGGTCGCGGAGCTGGAATTCGAGGCCGCGATCGCGCGCAACGTGCGCCAACTACGTCAACAGCTGGGGCTCTCGGTCGCCGACATGGCAAGCCGGGTGGGCATCTCCAAGGCGATGATGAGCAAGATCGAAAACGCCCAGACCTCGCCGAGCCTGTCCACGCTGGCGCTGCTGGCCAAGGGGTTCGACGTGCCGGTGACGACGTTGTTCCGCGGGGCCGACGTGGAACGGCCGGCCGCCTTCGTCAAAGCGGGCACCGGCGCGCGGATCGTGCGCAACGGAACGAAAGCTGGTCACGAGTACGAACTGCTCGGCTCGCTGCGCGGCGAGCACAAGCGGCTGGAGTGCCTGCTGGTCACGCTCTCGGCGAAGAGCAAGACCTATCCGCTGTTCCAGCATCCCGGCACCGAGTTCATCTATGTGCTCGAAGGCGTCATGGACTACGCCCACAGCCGTTCGGTGTACCGGCTGCACCCGGGTGATTCCCTGCAGATCGACGGCGAAGGGGCGCACGGCCCCGCGGATCTGATCGAGGTGCCGATCCGGTTCCTGTCGGTTATCGCGTTTCCCGATTCCCAGGTCTAGCCGACTGGCCCTTGCCGTTCGACGTCGCCTTTGCGGGGCCTGCGTCGGCCTTGCGAGCCGCATTCGGCCGCTTCGCGGGACGCGAGGCGGCGGTCTTGGGGGCTGAGGCAACGGCTTGCGAACGGCGACTCTGGGCCACACCGGCGGGCGGCGCCGACGGCTTCGCAGCGGCTGCGGCGGCCGGTTCGGGGGCTGGTGGGTCCTGGATCTGCAGCGCCTTCGCGATCGAGGGTGCCAGCGACAGCAGGTAGCCGAGAGGACCCGGGTTGAGCAGGCCGAAGGCGAGGTTCGCGAGCGGAAAGGAGCAGCAGTTGAAGGTGGTGTTGAGATAGACGGCCGGTGCGTCGATGAATGCCTGCAGCACGGTCTGCGGGGTCGACGGGTACTTGGCCGTGTCGGCAACCAATTGGAGGATCATCACGCCGGGAGCGATGAATGGCCCGATGAAGCTGAGCGGCGCCATCAGACCCAGGGTGACGATCACGCCGGCCACCGCCTTGACGTGGTCGCTGATCGTCTGGACGACCTTCAGGGGGGTGCCGCCGTCCTGCCCGACAAGCCAATGCGAATAGGTGGTGAAGTTCTTCACCACCTGGGTCAGGATCGGCGCCGGCGGATAGTTGACGACAGACGATGCCAAGTTGGCCAGGTCCTGCTGGAGGTTGGTCTGCAGCTCCTGCCACGCTCCGGCGAGGACGACGGGGGCGGTGTGCGTCGACGGCAGCGGTGGCGCGGGCTGCGGTGCCAGGGTAATGCTGGCGGCGGCGGTCACACAGACCCCGGCGGCGAGCATGGAGCGAACGCTCAATTGCACGAATGACCCCCGATCACGGCTTGCGGCGTGGTCAATTTACCCTGGCAGCGAACCCTTGGGTCCCGTATTGAACTGGAGACTTTGGCCTGGTTGGACAACCGGAGTACAGTACGGACTTGTGCAGCGGGTGCTCCTTCTCGGACGCCGCGACGGGGTCTGATCCAGACTGGCTTCCCGTCGCGGGTATTCGCGATGCGCCGGTCTGAAGTCCAATCCAAGACATCCCGGAGCCAATCGTGACCACCAATTCTTTCGACTCTGTCGACGCCTATGTATCTGCCCGCACCATCACCACCCCCGTCGGTCCGCCTCGCGACGGCCAGCCCACGTGGAACACCCAGCGCAGTTCCTCGATGCCGGTCAACCGGTACCGCTCGTTCGCCGAGGAAGTGGAACCGGTCACCTTGGCCGACCGCACCTGGCCCGACAAGGTCATCGAACACGCACCGCTGTGGTGTGCGGTCGACTTGCGCGACGGTAACCAGGCCCTGATCGATCCGATGAGCCCGGCCCGCAAGCGGCGCATGTTCGAGCTGCTGGTCAACATGGGCTACAAGGAGATCGAGGTCGGCTTCCCGTCGGCCAGCCAGACCGACTTCGACTTCGTCCGCGAGATCATCGAGCAGGGCGCCATCCCCGACGACGTCACCATCCAGGTGCTGACGCAGTGTCGCCCCGAGCTGATCACCCGCACGTTCGAGGCCTGTGCCGGAGCGCCCCGCGCGATCGTGCACTTCTACAACTCGACGTCGATCCTGCAGCGCCGCGTCGTGTTCCGCGCCGACCGTGAGGCCGTCAAGAAGATCGCCACCGACGGCGCCCGGCTGTGCGTGGCGGAGGCGGCGAAGTACCCGGACACCCAGTGGCGGTTTGAGTACTCCCCCGAGTCCTACACCGGCACCGAGCTGGAGTACGCCGTCGACGTCTGCAACGCCGTCGCCGAGATCGTGCAGCCGACGCCGGACGTGCCGCTGATCGTGAACCTGCCCGCGACCGTGGAGATGGCCACCCCGAACGTCTATGCCGATTCGATCGAGTGGATGAATCGTCATCTGACGCCGCGGGATTCGATCATCTTGAGCCTGCATCCGCACAACGACCGCGGAACCGCGGTTGCCGCAGCCGAATTGGGCTATCAGGCAGGTGCGGACCGCATCGAGGGCTGCCTGTTCGGCAACGGTGAACGCACCGGCAACGTCTGCCTGGTGACGCTGGGCCTGAATCTGTTCTCCCGCGGGGTGGATCCGCAGATCGATTTCTCGAACATCGACGAGATCCGCCGTACCGTCGAGTACTGCAATCAGCTGCCGGTACACGAGCGCCACCCCTACGGCGGCGACCTGGTGTACACCGCCTTCTCCGGCAGTCACCAGGACGCCATCAACAAGGGTCTGGACGCGATGAAAGTCGCTGCCGACGAGGCGGATTCGGACGTCGACGACATCCTGTGGCAGGTGCCGTATCTGCCGATCGACCCCAAGGACGTCGGCCGCACCTACGAGGCCGTCATCCGGGTCAACTCGCAGTCCGGCAAGGGCGGCGTGGCCTACATCATGAAAGCCGATCACGGACTGGTGTTGCCGCGCCGGCTGCAGATCGAGTTCTCCCAAGCCATCCAGGCGATCACCGACGGTGAGGGCGGCGAGGTGTCGCCCAAGGAGATGTGGGACGCGTTCGCCGACGAATACCTCTCTCCGATCAAGCCTTTGGAGCGCATCCGCCAGAAGGTCGTGGGCGCCGAGGTCGACGGCGGCACCGACGTCATCGAGGCCGTCGTGAAGATCGACGGGGTCGAGACCGAGATCACCGGCCAGGGCAACGGTCCGCTGGCCGCGTTCGTCGACGCCCTGGGAACCGTCGGGTTCGACGTCAGCGTGCTGGACTACTCCGAGCACGCGATGTCCGCCGGCGAAGAGGCGGCCGCAGCGGCCTACGTCGAGGCGTCCATCGGTGGGCGCACGGTGTGGGGCGTCGGCATCGCGACGTCGATCACCACCGCGTCGCTGCGGGCGGTGGTGTCTGCCGTGAACCGCGCAGCACGCATCGGTGCTATCCCTACGACGTAGGCGGAAAGACAGCTGCCAGCAGTCGATCGATCAGCCCGGCGGGTTCGTGCCCGTCGGGCTGATCGATTGTGAGGTTGCTGAACGTCAGGCCGTTGAGCAGCCGGGCCAATTCGTCGATCTGCTCGGGTGCGGCGTCGATCCCCGCTGAGGCGAGGATCATGCCGGCCACGTTCATGGCGGCATGCTGCAATTCGTAGATGAACGGCCGCAATTCGGGCCTGCGGGTCGCCTCGATGAACAGCTCGAATCGCGCCAGGTGCCGTCGCCGCGCGGGTTCGTCGGGATCGGCCACCATCCGCGTCAACAACGCCGCCACACCGGCGCGGTTCATCGGCGACGGCAGCGCCGACTTCAGCACCTCGACGTGCCGCCAATGCAGGTCGACGACGTGCGCCGCGGTCGCCTCCAGAAGTGCCAGACGGGTTCGGAAATAGTTCGACGTGGTTCCGGCCGGCAGGCCGGCACGGTCGTCGACCTGGCGGTGCGTGAGGCCGCCGATCCCGACGTCGACGATGATGTCGATCGCGGCGTCGAGGATGGCGGTGCGGCGCTCGGGGTTGGGGGGCATCTCGAGATGCCAGCGTAGCCGCCCACTCAGGGCACGGCGGGCATCATCGTCGTCGTGACCGCACCCGAGACCTCTGCCGGCGACGGTGGGGTGGGCGTCGGGAATTTGGATTCCTGCCCGGAATCGGCTGTCGCACGGGTGGTTGCCGAGCCGGCGGCGCCGTCGGTGACCGCGAAGAGCGCCAGCATCGCGATTGCCGCCGCACCGACTGCGGCCGTGATTGCTTTCTTGTTCATTTCCAGCCTCCTGCCAACATTGCTGTCAGTCGACCCAACTCGACGCTACGCCAACATATTTCGGCTCAGCACAAGCCTCAGGGGGTTGGCGACAGATACACAGGATCCTGCGAGGGTTTGCTAGTGCCGGGCTTCGGCCGCCACCAGCGCGGAGATCTCGTCGGCGGCCACCGGCATGGAGAAGTAGTAGCCCTGCCCGATGTCACAGCCGTGCTCGCGCAGCCAGTCGGCGGTCTCGGCGTCCTCGACTCCCTCGGCGACGACCGTGATCCCGAGGTTGTGGGTCATCTCGATCACGGGACTGATGACGGCCGCTGCCCTGGCGTCGGTGGCCACCGAGGCGATGAAATGCCGATCGAATTTCACTTCGTCGATCGGCAGGTCGCGCAGATAGCTCAAAGCCGAGTAGCCGCTGCCGAAGTCGTCGATCGCGATCCGGACGCCGTCGTCGCGTAGCTGCTGCAGCACACCGGTCACCCGGCCGACCTCGTCGAGCACCAGGTCTTCGGTGATCTCGATGGTCAGCAGACCCGGGGCCAGATTCCGCTCCTGCAGTACACGGCGCACCGTGTCGGGTAGCTGCGCATCCCGCAGCAACGGGGCGAACAAATTCACCGCGACAGGGACTTTCAAGCCCATCGCGTCCCATCGCGCACAGTCGTCGAGGACCTTCCGAAAGACCAGATCGGTGACCGGCCGCATCAACCCGTGCCGCAGTATCAGCGGCATGAATGCCCCCGGCCGAAGCATTTTCAGCCGCGGATGGGGCCACCGCAACAGCGCTTCGACACCCGCGATCCGTCCGGTGGTCAGGTCCAGCTTGGGCTGATACACCATCTCCAAGCCGCCGCGGTCGATGGTGCGCCGCAGTTCCCCGAGCAGCCGCACCTGCTCCGCACCGGTTTCGGCCGATCGAGCCTCGCCGTCGCGTGCCAGCTCCGCGACGTCCGGATCGAGCAGCATCATGTCGGGGCTGAAGGTGTGCACCGTCGAGCTGCGCGAACGCTTCGCGAAGTACATCGCGGTGTCGGCGCGCTTCACCAGCTCCTCGGCCGTCATGTCGTTGTCCGCCAACGACGTTGCCGCCATGCCGGCGCTGGGACGTATCAGCACCTCGTGCCCGTCGATGAGGAAAGGGGTGTCGAACGCTGCGATCACACGCTCGCACACCAGGTGTGCCTCGTCGACGTCTCCCTCGAGCAGCAGTGCGAATTCGTCACCGCCGAGCCGCGCCACGGTGTCGCCCGCCCGTACGCAGCCGGCGATGCGTTCTCCCACGTGAATCAACAGGCTGTCGGCGGCCGGATGCCCCATGCTGTCGTTGATCAGCTTGAAGTCGTCGAGATCGAGCGACAACACGGCGACGGAACGATTGTCACGGCCGCGCAGGGCCATCGCGTGCGCCAGCCGATCCTGGAAGAGAGTTCGGTTGGCCAGTCCGGTCAGCGGATCGCGCAACGCCTGATCGGCTGCGGCCGTGAGCAATCGGCGATTCTCCCAGCCCGAGACCACCTGCCGGACGCAGATGAGTGTCATCAGGATGGGAACGAGAATGCGCAGGAGGCCGGTCATGACGATCGCCGGTGCGATGGTGCCGGCAATCAGAAGCGGTACATAGGGCAGCCATAGCGCGATCGACGATCGTGGCGCGGGCGTCGGCGGTACGGGAGGGCGCGGCCGTCTGCTCAACAGTGCGGCCGCACCGAAGCACGACATCCCCAGCGCCCAACCGATACTCGTGACATGCCCGGGGTGATAGCTGTTGGAGCCTTGCAGGAAGGCGAACGTGATCCCGGAGAAGGCCATCAGCGTGACGCCGCCCATGAACAGCCACATCACCACGCTGTTGCTGGCACCGGCACGAACGACGTACACCATCGCCCCGACGTAGACCAACAGAATGAACAAGGGATACAGCAGCGCGCGCCCTTGCATGACGCTGTCCACTCCCGTGGCTCGATATACGTTGCCCAACACCACAACCCACAACACAAGGAACAACGACGTGGCGACGATCAACGCGTCGAAGAGCATCCGACTGCGCGAGCCCTGCGTCGGTTCGGCCGGGAATTGCAGGAAAGCAACCGGCGCCAGCACGACGAAGATCAGGTAGAGAAAGTCCGCAGGCGACGGGAACAAGCTGCGTTCCATGACCAGGGTCAGGAACGCGCGCGTCAGCTCCCCCACCGTCCACGCCGACAGGGCGACGGCCATGGTGGTCCAGGCGGTGCGGTTCCGGCCGTGGGCGGCACGGGCCGCGATGACCGAGCACACCGCCGCGTAGGCACCGAAGGCGGCGAAGGCCACCCCGTCGAGGATGCGAATGGTGTTGTCGCCGCCCCAGCCGAATGCGAACACCAGGGCTAGGAGTAGACAGCTGACTGCGGAGGCGCCGATCAGGACGGCGGATTGCAGCAGGACCTTTCGATCGTCCACCGCAGCATCACCCCGGTGGACGATGGTAACGGTGCGGCACGTCAGAAGAGGGCGAACTGCTGGCCCTGGTTGACCGAAGGTTCGAACTGATCGATACCGGTGCCGTTGGCCACCGAATCGACCGAGTCCATGAACTGGCGGTCGGAGACCACCGGTACGCCGAGTTCTCGGGCGAGATAACCCTTGCCCTGTTCGGGGGTGCGCTCATTGCAGATGACCAGCGAGGTCTCCGGGTCGACAGCGTCGGCGTAGGCCAGGCCCGCGTGAATGATGCGCTCCACCAGTTCTTCGTGGGTGCGATCCACCTCGGCCGACAACGCCACTCGCATGCCCTGGACGAGCGGACCGCCGCGCCGGTAGGGCCCGGGATTCAGGTAGGGGCACGGCATCCGCGATGCCAGCATCTTCAACGGGCGCAGTTCGTCGTGGGTGACCCGGCCGTTGGGCCAGCGCCGCCGCGTCACTGGACGCACCGGCAGCCACACCTCGCGCTCACGGGCCCGCTGCAAAGCGGGGCTCAGCACCCGGGACAGCACCAGGGCGTCGTCGAAGGCGTCATGAGCGCGGGTCTGCGGCACCTCCCAGTGCCGGGCCAGCGTCTCCAGCCTGAGGTTGTCCAGGCCGAGGTCGAGGCGGCGGGCCAACTCGACGGTGCACATGACGGTGTCGACGGGCAGCGCGGTCTGGGCCAGCTCGGCCTCGCAGGACAGAAACGCGTAGTCGAATGCCACGTTGTGGGCGACGAGCGTGCGGCCGTGCAGCAAATCGATGACATCGGGGGCGATGTCGGCGAACGTCGGCTGGTCCTCCAGCATCTCGGCGGTGAGGCCGTGGATATGGGTGGGGCCGGGATCGACACCGGGATTGAGCAGACTGACCACGGAGTGTTCGACACGGCCTTCGGGGTCGAGCGCCAGCGCGGCCAGGCTGATGATGCGGGCGTGGCCCGGACGAAAACCCGTGGTCTCGACGTCGACCACGACCCAGCCGTCCCCCGGCTCGCGGGCTGGTCGACCCCAGGTGTGGCTCACACAGTCAGGATGGCACGCAGGTCCGACAGTCCCCGGGACATCGAATCCGTGTCGGCCTGCCCGTCATATGGCGCATAAACTGCGTTCCGATGCCCAGGCCGACCATGACACTGCGAGGGCGTGCCGCGCTGGCCGCCGGGTCCGCCGCGCGCTGGGCTTCCCGGGCGACCGGACGCGGCGCAGGCGCCATGATCGGCGGCCTCGTGGCCATGACATTGGACCGCTCGATCCTGCGGCAACTCGGCGTCGGCCGACGCACCGTCGTCGTGACCGGCACAAACGGCAAGTCCACCACCACGAGGATGACGGCCGCGGCGCTCGCGACGCTGGGCCCGGTCGCCACCAACGCCGAGGGCGCGAACATGGACGCCGGCTTGGTGGCCGCGCTGGCAGGTTCGCGTGAGGCATCGCTGGCCGCCCTCGAGGTCGACGAGATGCATGTGCCGCATGTGGCCGACGCCGTGGACCCGTCGGTGATCGTGTTGCTGAATCTGTCGCGCGATCAGCTCGACCGGGTAGGTGAGATCAACCACATCGAGCGCACGCTGCGCGCGGGGCTGGCTCGTCACCCCGATGCGATCGTGATCGCCAATTGCGACGACGTCTTGATGACGTCGGCCGCCTACGACTGTCCCCGGGTGGTGTGGGTGGCCGCCGGGGGCGGCTGGGCCAACGACTCGGTCAGCTGCCCGCGCAGCGGCGAGGTGATCGTCCGCGACGGCGTGGACTGGTACTCGACGGGCACCGATTTCAAACGGCCGAGCCCGCAGTGGTGGTTCGACGACGCGAAGCTGTACGGCCCCGACGGGCTGGAGCTGCCGATGCGGCTCTCGCTGCCGGGAACGGTCAACCGTGGCAACGCCACCCAGGCGGTCGCGGCCGCGGTGGCGTTGGGTGCCGACCCGGCCGCGGCGGTGGCCGCGGTCTCCGGAGTGGACGAGGTCGCCGGTCGCTACCAGACCGTGCCGATGGGCGAGCACACCGCACGCATTCTGCTGGCCAAGAATCCGGCCGGATGGCAGGAGGCGCTGTCGATGGTGGACCGCAGTGCCGACGGCGTGGTGATCGCGGTCAACGGTCAGGTGCCCGACGGTGAAGACCTGTCGTGGTTGTGGGACGTCAACTTCGAGCATTTCGAGGGCGTGCCCGTCGTCGCCGCCGGCGAGCGGGGAACCGACCTGGCGGTGCGGCTCGGCTACGCCGGGGTGACGCACACGCTGGTGCACAACACGATTGACGCGATCGCCTCGTGCCCGAAGGGGCACGTCGAAGTGGTCGCGAACTACACGGCGTTCTTGCAATTGACGCGGACTCTGGGACGGATGCGATGAGCACCGTACGGATCGGGCTGGTACTGCCCGACGTGATGGGCACCTACGGTGACGGCGGCAACGCCGTCGTGCTGCGAAAGCGGTTGCAGCTACGCGGGATTCCGGCTGAAATCGTCGAGATCACACTGGCTGAACCAGTGCCCGATTCGCTGGACCTCTACACCTTGGGCGGGGCTGAGGACTACGCGCAGCGGCTGGCCACCAAACACCTTCTGACACATCAGGGTTTGCAGCGGGCGGCGGGCCGTGGCGCACCTGTGCTGGCAATCTGTGCCGCGATCCAGGTGCTTGGTCACTGGTATGAGACCTCGGCCGGTGAGCGCGTCGAAGGCGTGGGGCTGCTGGATGTGACGACATCGCCACAGGCGAAGCGCACCATCGGTGAGGTGGTGTCCACTCCGCTTCTGGACGGCCTGACGCAGCCACTGACAGGCTTCGAAAACCACCGCGGCGGAACAGTTTTGGGGCCCGACGCGCGGCCCTTGGCGGCGATCGTCAAGGGTGCGGGAAACCGCGATGGCGACGGCTACGACGGGGCGGTGCAGGGCAGCGTGGTCGCCACCTATATGCACGGTCCGTGCCTGGCGCGCAATCCCGAGCTGGCCGATCTGCTGCTGTCGCGCGTCGTCGGCCCGCTGCAGCCGCTGGAGCTGCCCGAGGTCGACGAGCTGCGCCGCGAGCGACTCGCCGCCCCGCGCCGCGTGTAGCGCACCCCCGTCTTCGCCCAAACCGACATTACGCAGCGAAAGTACGAGTAGTTCGCGGCATTTCGTCGATCTCGGCGCCACCTCGACGCAGAAACGCCTCCCTCCCGCGCCACAACACCTCAGCCGGGTGGTCTTCGGCGATGACGCGGATGACCTCCCATCCCAGCCGCTCCACCATCGGCAGGCGACGAACGTCGCGGACGTATTGGCGTCGATCGGTGCGGTGTTGGTCGCCGTCGTACTCGAAAGCCAGCTTCAGATCGCGGTAACCCATGTCCAAGAACGCGACCGGCACTCCCCTGTCGAGCACCGGAATCTGCGTCTCCGGCGCGGGAAGTCCGCCATCGATCAGCAGAAGACGAAGCCAGCTTTCCTTCGGCGACTCGGCTCCCGTGTCGATCATCGGCAGTAGGTCGCGAAGTTGGCGGATACCTCTGACTGGGCCATACCGTCGCATGAGGGACTCGAGGCTCTCGGGCGCAAATGGCGCGACACGCGTCAACGCGTCCAGGCGTGCCAGTGCCGTCGCGCGCTTCTGGTACCTGCTGTCAATGGACATCTGAAAGTGCCCATTGGCGGACGGAAGGACTGCCCGTAGGTGGTCAATAAGAACTGCCCAGTGGCGGACATGAATCTGCCCAGACGGGTGTGTCCGCCACCGGTGGTGTCTGTCAGGTCAGGGGCTTGACTCCTTTCCCGTGCAGGGCTTGGGCCAGGCGCACGGAGTCACCGCTGGTTTGGCATAGGTGCGCGTGATGGAGCAGCCGGTCGACGGTCGCGGTGGCCAAGGTCTTGGGCATCAGTTCGTCGAAGCCGCTGGGGTGTAGGTTCGACGAGATCGCCACGGAGCGGCGCTCGTAGGCGGCTTCAACGATGCGGTAGAGCCCTTCAGCGGCATCGGCACCGACCGGGAGAAGTCCCACGTCGTCGATGACGACGAGCTCTGCGCGCACGATCTTGGCCACCGCTTTGCCCAGGGAATCGTCGGCACGGTGGGCCCGCACCAGGACCCCGATATGCTCCAGGGTGAACCATGCCACCGGCATCCCGGCTTCGATCACTTTCTGTCCCAGCGCTTCGAGGAAGAATGTCTTGCCGGTGCCAGCGGGCCCGCAGACCACCAGGTTCTCGCGTCGGTGCACCCATTCCAGGGTCTGCAGCGCCTGCTGGGTGGGTAGCGGGATCGATGAGGCGGCCGGGTCCCAGACGTCGAACGTCTTGCCTGTGGGGAACCCGGCGGCTTTGCGGCGGGCCGCGAGCATGGACCGGGCCCGCCCGGCCGCTTCCTCGGTGAGCAACGCTTTGATGACTTCGGTGGGGTCCCAGCGTTGGGCCCGGGCGGTGGCCAGCACGTCGGCGGCGATCGCCCGGGCGTGCGGCAACCGCAGCGACCGCATCAGCGATTCCACCTCGGCGGGCAAGGACGTGGCAGGTGTGGCGGTGGTCATCGGATGCCTGCCTCGTCGGTGTCGATGACGGTGCGGCCGAACAGGTTCCACCCACTGGTGCCTTGCGCCAGCGAGGTGTGCTCATCGGCGCCGCGGCGAGTCAGATCCAACCCTTTGGCGGCGAGGATGGAGTCGAGGTCGCCGGTGGCGAACCGACCGTGCACGGCCGCATGCCCGAGCGCCCAGTCGACATCGGCGCGGCCGGCCAACGCCGCCAGCTCGACGGCGTGCGCCATCTTCTGCAAGATGCGTTCGGTGCCCACGGCGGCGGCTTCTTTGAGCCACACCGCTGCACCCGGCCCGAGTGCCAGGAACGTCTGCTCACTGACGGTGCGGGCCCGCACCGTGTAGTCACCGGGGATCTTGTCATGGTGCCCGGGGAAATGCGCGTCATCGATCGCGGGGCTGCCCGGGGTGGCGCGGCGGTGCCGGGCCACCTCGACCGGGCCGCCGTCATCAAGGGCGCAGCAGATGACCTCATCGGTGCCGTCGTGGTGGCGGATCCACACCGTCTGCCCCAGAAGTATTGCTGGAACAGAGTATTGGCAGTGTTCGAAGGTGACCATCGGGGTGTTGTCGGGGACCCGGCGGGTGACACCGAGGGCGGCGGTGTGCGGCAGGTCCGGGATCGCGTGCAGGGCGGGACGCTCAGCGGTGAGCATCTCCACCGGGCGCCGACCCGTGGCGCGGTGGGTCCGGGCGTTGATCTCGGTGGTGAACCCCGCGCACGCGGCTTCGACGTCGGCGAACGAGTCGTACTGCGGTAGCAGGTTCGTCTCGGTGGGCACGATGTCGGCTTTGGCCAATTTCACGGCGTTTTCCACCCCTCCCTTGGACGCCGGATCCGCGGGTTCACAGGTCAGCACCGAGATGCCGTAATACCGGCCGAAGGTGACCGCGGCGCGGTTGCGGACCGGCACGCCGGCGATGTGCCCGACTGTGACGGTTTTCTCGTTGTCGGTCAGCAGGTAGGTCGGGGCACCGCCGAGGTGGCGGAAGATGCGGTCCAGGCCGGCGAACACACTCGGTACGGTGCGGTCGCGCAGGGCGAGGACGATGCGGTAGCGGCTCCAGGCCAGCCAGGCCACCAGCAGCACGATCTTGCGGCCAGCGACCACGGGGCCGTCGGCGAAGTCGTACTGCAGCCACAATCCGGGTTCGGTGATCCACGGTCGGTGCACCCGGGTATTGCCCACGCGCCATTGCGCTTTCACCTCCGCCAGGGCTCGGCGGGTGGTGCGGTCGGTACCCGTGTAGCCGAGTGCGACCAGCTTGTCGTGGGCTTTGTCGCCGCGGATCTTGCCTTTCGAGTCGGCGACCCACGTCTCGAGCAGGCCGCGCCAGTCGTCGATCATCCGGGCTCGCCGGGTCGCCGGTGGCAGACCGGCATTGCGGTTGTCGACAGCGTTTTTCACGGTGTGGTGCGAGCAGCCGCACAGTTCAGCGGCAGCGCGGTAGCTGCCGGTCAGGTCGTAAGCATTGAGTATGTCCATAAGTTCTCCGTCAGACTTCAAGGTAGGTCTCTCCTGTGGTGTTCGAGTTCGACTAGGCATCGACATCGAAACCGCAGGAGAGGCCGCCCCGGCGCTGACGCGCCGGGCGGCATCACAAGGGTCTGGGCAGATTCATGGCCGCCAGCGGGCACATTCGTGTCCGCCAGTGGGCAGTTCTTATTGGCCGCGGATGGGCACTTTCATGTCCGCCTACGGGCAGTTTTTCATGTCCGTCGACAACCTGCCCATGTCGAATGCCGTTCGCGACGGTGTCGTCACCGGGAGGCCATCAACCGTCACCACTTCGTCGTCGCGGAGTCGATCCATGCGGACGATCAACCCTGGCTGCCGTCGTCGCTCACCTACGAGAAGTTCGATCGGTACGTCATCGTCAATCCATTGGGCGCCATGCAGCGCAGAGGCTGCTACACCACCGATGACGCCAGTTCGATCTGAGTACAGCCACGCGCCGTACGTGCGATCGCGCACCGTTGGCACGGCGTACTTCGGGATGTAGACGCCTCGATACAGCTGCCGATACCAACGCTGCAGATCGTGCCGAGACAAGCCGTCAGCCAGGGCTTCCCTGCCGAGAATTACTTCAGTCATGTCGGCATCGTCGACCCGGGGTCCGACAACTCGCCGAAATCGGCGAAATGCAGCTGTTTACTCGTACTTTTGCTGCGAAATGTCGGTCTGGGCGAGAAGGACGCGCGACGGTCCTACGCGACGTAGAGCTCGGGATTGATCTCGGCGAGACTCTCGAACGCAGGCTTGGCGATGTAGTAGCCCTGGAAGAGGTGCACACCGATGTCTTGCAGGCAGCGCATCTCGTCGCGTCGTTCGATGCCCTCGGCGATGAGCCCGATGCCCAAGTCCTCACACACCTGCGCGATGCCGCGGCAGATCGCCCGGCGCACTCGGTCCTGATCGATGTCCCGGACCAGACCCATGTCGATCTTCACCAGATCCGGCTGCAGATCCGCCAACAGATTCAGCCCGGCATACCCGGCGCCGAAATCATCGATGGCAACGGTGAATCCGCGTCGCGCGTAGTCGGTCACGATCGACTGCAGATGCTCGAAGTCCGGGATCCTCTCGTCCTCGGTGAATTCGAAGATGATGCGATCGAGCGGAAAGTCATATCTGTCGGCGGCTTCCAACGTCGTCCGGATGCACAACTCTGGACGGTAGACCGCGTTGGGCATGAAGTTCACGTTCAAGGCCGTCGATATCCCCAACTCAGCCGCAAGCCGGATCGCCGTGACGCGACAGGTCTGATCGAAGCGGTACCTGTTGTGATCCCCGACCTGAGCGAAAATCGCTGACGCGGGCTCGTTGTTGACGCCGCGAACCAGCGCTTCGTGGGAGTAGATCTGCTGTGCGCGCGTGTCGACGATCGGCTGGAAGGCCATCGACAGGTCGAAGCCCAAACCGGCGCCGTCGGCGCAGCCTCGGCAACTCATAGACACATTGTCGCCAGGCCTCGCCGTCCCTAAACCATCTGGCGGCGCCCGGACAGGGCGCGGCCCAAGGTGAGCTCGTCGGCGAACTCCAGGTCGCCACCCATCGGCAAACCCGACGCGATCCGCGACACCGTGAGCCCGGGGATGTCGCGCAGGATTCTGACCAGATAGGTCGCAGTCGCTTCACCCTCGGTGTTCGGATCGGTCGCGATGATCACCTCGGTGATGTCCACACCGTCGACACGTTCGCCAATCCTGTTGAGCAGCTGGCGAATTCGAAGCTGGTCGGGACCGACGCCAGACAGCGGATCCAGCGCGCCGCCCAGGACGTGATAGCGCCCACGGAACTCGCGGGTGCGCTCGACGGCCTGCACGTCCTTGGGTTCCTCCACCACACACACCAGCGACCCGTCGCGGCGGGCGTCGCTGCAGATGCGGCAGCGGTCGGCGTCAGAGACGTTGCCGCACACCTCGCAGAACTTCACCCCGTCGCGGACCCTGCCCAGCGCCGCGGTCAGCCGGTCGATGTCCGGCGGCTCCACCGACAGCAGGTGGAATGCGATGCGCTGCGCACTCTTGGGACCGACGCCCGGCAGTTTGCCGAGTTCGTCGATCAGATCCTGGACGGGGCCTTCAAACAAAGGTCAGGCCTCCGGAATGCCCGGGGCCTGGCCGGCCAGCGGGCCGAGGTGGGTCTGCGCCAAGATCGTGAACTGACGGGCCGAGTCGGCCAGCGCGCCCACGATCAGGTCCTGCAGGGTTTCGACGTCATCGGGGTTGACGACCTTGGGATCGATCCGGATCCCGACGACCTCGCCGCTGCCCTTCATCGTCACCTGCACCAGCCCGCCACCGGCCTGACCGTGCACCTCGGCAGCGGCCAGCGCGGCCTGGGCCTCCATCAGCTTCTGCTGCATCTCCTGGGCCTGCTGCAGTGCGGCCTGCAGACCCGGCATCACCTGGTCGCGCATCTGCTCCGCCTGCTCGCGAAATCCCTCGAGGTTGGGAAGCTCACCGGGTTGCATGACAGTCTCCTTGCGTCTCGGTCTCGACTTGGTTTCGCCTGCGGATTCGGGCAGTCAGCGACTTCAAGACTAGACGGCGAAGAGTTACGGTGACGCGCGTGCTTATGTCCACCCGCGCTCGTGTCGTGGCCGCAGCATGCACGAGCGTCATGCTCGTCGCGTCGACGGTGACCAGTCCCCTCGTCCATGCCGCGCCGGCCAGCATCGCCGGGATGATCGTGTTCCTCGATCCCGGCCACAACGGCGCCAACGACGCCTCGCTGACCAAGCAGGTGCCGACCGGTCGCGGCGGCACCAAGGACTGCCAGACGTCGGGCACGACCACCAACGACGGGTTCCCCGAGCACACGTTCAACTGGGACACCGTGCTGCTGATCCGCCAAATGCTGACCCAGCTCGGGGTCCGCACCGCCATGTCCCGCGGTAACGACAACCAGGTGGCCGCCTGCGTCGACGAGCGCGCCGCAATGGCCAACGCGCTGCAGCCCAATGCGATCGTCTCCATCCACGCCGACGGCGGCCCGGCGACCGGCCGCGGCTTCCACGTCAACTACTCCAGCCCGCCGCTGAACCAGGCCCAGGCCGGGCCCTCGGTCCAGCTCGCCCGGGCCATGCGCGACCAGATGGTCGCCGCAGGCATTCCGGCCGCCAATTACATCGGCTCCGACGGCCTGTATGGGCGTGCCGACCTCGCCGGGCTCAACCTCGCCCAGTACCCGTCGGTGCTGGTGGAATGCGGCAACATGAAGAACCCGGCCGACTCGGCGCTGATGGAAAGCCCGGAGGGCCGCCAGAAGTACGCCGCCGCCGTGGTTGCGGGCATCGCGTCGTTCCTGGCCACCCAGCCGGCTCGCGCCAGTTAGGCCTCGACGGTCTTCTTCAGATTGCCCAGCACCTCGTCTTGAATACGGCGCAGGCCCAGCGGCGCGAAGGTCTTCTCGAAGAAGCCGCCGATGCCGCCCGCCCCGGTCCAGGTGGTCTTGAGGGTGACGCTCGAGCCGGGACCGGCCGGTGCGACGGTCCAGTTGATCACCATAGAGGAGTTCGCATCCTTTTCGATGACGGTATGGCCGGCGACGTCGACGACGACCTGCACCTCACGTACCCGCGACTTGGTGGCCTGCAGCTTCCACTTGGCAACGGTGCCCTGGCCCTGGCCGCCCTGCAGCACCTGATACTCGCTGTACTGCGGCGACAGGATCTTCGGGCGCACGTTCTCATAGTCGGCGATCGCGTTGAGCACGGCTGCCGGTTCGGCGTCGATCAAGATCGAGCTGGCGGCGCTGACCTGTCCCATCAGGCAATACTCCTCGGGTGACGGCGGGTTGCGGTGTGATCCACCAGCCGTGCGGTCGCATCGGCTGTGGCTGCGGACTAGCGTAGTCGTGTGCCTGTTTCCGCAGCACTGACAGCTCATGCCAACGGCGTGGAGCGGCTCCTGGCCAGCTACCGCGCCATTCCGCCGAACGCGTCGGTCCGCCTGGCGAAACCGACGTCGAACCTGTTCCGCGCCCGCGCCAAGAGCAACGCGCCGGGCTTGGACACCTCCGGGCTGACCAACGTGATCTCCGTCGACCAGGCCGCCAAGACCGCCGACGTCGCCGGCATGTGCACCTACGAGGATCTGGTCGCGGCGACGCTGCCCTATGGCCTGTCGCCGTTGGTGGTCCCGCAGCTCAAGACGATCACCCTCGGTGGTGCGGTCACCGGCCTCGGTATCGAATCGGCGTCGTTCCGCAACGGCTTGCCGCACGAGTCCGTCGTCGAGATGGACATCCTGACCGGTTCCGGCGAGCTGGTCACCGCCAGCCGCGATCAGCATCAGGACCTGTTCCGCAGCTTCCCCAATTCCTATGGCACCCTTGGCTATTCGGTCCGCCTACGGATCGAGCTGGAACCGGTCAAGCCCTTCGTGTCGCTCAAGCACCTGAGGTTTCACACGCTGATCGACCTGGTGACGGCGATGGACCGCATCATCGAGACCGGCGGATACGACGGCACCCGGGTCGACTATCTCGACGGCGTGGTGTTCAGCGCCGACGAGAGCTACCTGTGCCTGGGCGTCCAGACTGCGACCGCGGGGCCGGTCAGCGACTACACCGGCCAGGACATCTACTACCGCTCGATCCAGCACGACGACGGTGTGAAAGACGACCGGCTCACCATCCACGACTACCTGTGGCGCTGGGACACCGACTGGTTCTGGTGTTCGCGGGCGTTCGGGGCGCAGAACCCGAAGATTCGCCGGTGGTGGCCGCGGCGCTACCGGCGCAGCAGCTTCTACTGGAAGCTGATCGGTTACGACCAGAAGTTCAACATCGCCGACCGCATCGAGGCCCGGCACGGCCGGCCGCCGCTGGAACGCGTGGTCCAAGACGTCGAGGTGCCGATCGAGCGCTGCGTCGAATTCCTGGACTGGTTCCTGGCCAACGTCCCGATCGAGCCGCTGTGGCTGTGCCCGCTTCGGCTCCGCGATCCGGCGGGCTGGCCGCTGTATCCGCTGCGTGCGGGGCACAGCTATGTCAACGTCGGGTTCTGGTCCTCGGTGCCGATGGGGCCCACCCCGGGCCACACGAACCGCCTGATAGAAGAGAAGATCAGCGCCCTCGACGGGCACAAATCGCTGTATTCGGATGCTTTTTACAGCCGGGAGGAGTTTGACGACCTCTACGGTGGCGAAACATATAAGACCGTAAAGAAGACCTACGATCCTGATTCACGGCTGCTGGACCTGTATGCAAAGGCGGTGCAACGACAATGACGACCTTCCGTGAGAACGAAGCGCATGCGCCCGGCAAGCTCAGCCTGGCTGAGATCCTCGAGATCTTCACCGCCGGCGGGGAGCTGCCGCTGAAATTCACCGCGTACGACGGAAGCTCGGCCGGCCCGGATGACGCCGAGTTGGGCCTGGATCTGCTGACGCCGCGCGGTACCACCTATCTCGCGACGGCACCGGGTGATCTCGGCTTGGCGCGGGCTTACGTCGCCGGCGATCTGGAAACCCACGGTGTGCATCCCGGTGATCCGTACGAGCTGCTCAAAGCGTTGTCGCACAACCTCGACTTCAAGCTGCCGCCGGCCCGGGTGCTGGTCGACATCGTGCGCTCGATCGGTATCGAGCACCTGCGGCCGATCGCCCCGCCGCCACAGGAAGCGTTGCCGCGGTGGCGCCGGTTCGCGGAGGGCTTGCGGCACAGCAAGAAGCGCGACGCCGACGCCATCCATCACCACTACGACGTGTCAAACACGTTCTACGAGTGGGTGCTTGGACCGTCGATGACGTACACGTGCGCCTGCTACCCCACTGTCGACGCGACGTTGGAGGAGGCGCAGGAGAACAAGTACCGGCTGGTATTCGAGAAGCTCCGGCTCAAGCCGGGTGACCGGCTGCTCGACGTGGGCTGCGGCTGGGGTGGCATGGTTCGCTACGCGGCGCGCCACGGGGTGAAGGCGATCGGCGCCACGCTGTCCCGCGAGCAAGCCGCCTGGGCGCAGAAGGCCATTGCCGAAGAGGGGTTGGCCGATCTGGCCGAGGTGCGCCATACCGACTACCGCGATGTGCGCGAGAGCGGCTTCGACGCGGTGTCCTCGATCGGGTTGACCGAGCACATCGGGGTGGCGAATTACCCGGCCTACTTCGATTTCCTGAAAACCAAGCTGCGCGTGGGTGGATTGCTGCTCAACCATTGCATCACCCGCCCGGACAACAGGACGACGGCGACCGGCGGCTTCATCGACCGCTACGTCTTCCCCGACGGGGAGCTGACCGGCTCCGGCCGCATCATCACCGAGGCTCAGGATGTCGGCTTCGAGGTGGTGCACGAGGAGAACCTGCGTCACCACTACGCGATGACGCTGCGCGACTGGTGCCGCAACCTGGTCGAGCACTGGGACGAAGCCGTCGAAGAAGTCGGCCTGGCCACCGCCAAGGTGTGGGGTCTGTACATGGCCGGCTCGCGGCTCGGCTTCGAGACCAATGTCATTCAGCTGCACCAGGTTCTGGCGGTCAAGCTCGACGAGAAGGGCGGCGACGCCGGGTTGCCGCTGCGTCCGTGGTGGACGCCGTAGCCCGCAGCTAGACCGCAGACCCCGGCAACTGGCCGCACCGGTTCTTGATGTCCACCAACGGTTGTCGAATACCGGTGATGTCGCTTGCCGTCTGCGGGTTGGCGGCCATGTAGGCCTTGACCTTGGCACGCACCTGATCGCGGGGTAGACCAGCGAGGCTGGTGAAGAACGCGTTCACGTCGGGATGCGTGAAGAGGTAGGCGGAGGTGGCGGCCTGCACACCGGTCCGCACGCCCTCCAGATCGGCGGCAGTGCAGTTCGGCGGCGGTGGTGGGGTATCGGGATCCGCTGCGGCAGAGGCCATTTGGCCGAATACAGCCACGGCGATGGCGCCGCCCCCGATCAGCGCGGCCACAATTCGACGAGTGTCGATGGTCATGCACCGACCGTAAGCGCGCTGTCACACACGCGCTTCACAGCACAGGAAACCCACAGCGCTCGGCGAGATCCCGCACAGCCTCCAGCCTTGGGACAACTACGCCCGGCGGTACAGCTTCACCGACACCAGGCTCAGCCACGCCCACGCCAAGATGACGGCCGCCGTGAACGCCAGGATGGCCGCGGCACCGCCCTGTCCGGAGCCGAGGGCCATGAAGCTGGCCGCGAACGCCACACCGGTGACACGCGAGAACCACGCCCACCCGTTCTGGCCCTCGCGTGAGAACCACGCACCGAACACCCAGCACGCCCCGACCAGGCATGCGAATCCTATTGCCGCAACACCGAAATGGACGGCTCCGTGCCAGCTCAGCGTGCCGACCCCCGCCGGCGTGCCCGGCGGAAAACCATCGGACGGATCAGCACGGAAAGCACCGGCGACGACTAGCGCGACACTGTAGCCGATCAGGAGTGCGCTCGCCCACGCACCGAGGCGCGACGGCCCGAGCGCCCGTCGCATTCCGACGGCCGCTGCGACCGTCATCGCGCCGGTGACGACGAAGTTTGCGATCTGGATCCAGCCGAGGCTGCCGTTGGCCAGCTGGCTGACCGCATGACGCGTGGGATCGAACCCGGAACGCGTGGCCGCCTGCACGGCTGCGGTCACGACATAGATCGGTCCGGCGATGACGCCGTACCCGAGCAGCGACTTGGTAACGCGGATATCCAGTGGTGGGCAATCGGTGGCGCTCACGGCGTGCCTCCCGTCCCTAGGAACTAGACCGTCCAGTACTCTAGAACTAGACCGTCCAGTACGCAATGGAGGTATCGGTGGCCGAACCGACGCTGGGCCGCTCGGCGCAGAAGCGTCGCGCGATCCTCTCGACCGCTCAATCGCTGTTCTTGTCGAACGGCTATCAGGGCACCAGCGTCGACCAGATCGCCGCGGGTGCCGAGGTGTCGAAGCAGACGGTTTACAAGCACTTCGGCGACAAGCATGAGTTACTGGTCGCGATCGTGACCGAAACATTGAGCGACACGGTGACGCCGTTCCTCGATCGGATCTCGGCGCTCGCGGACACCACCGATGTCGACGGTGACCTGGCGATGTTGGCCCGCGATTACATCAACGCAGTTCTGCAGGAGCCGGTTGTGCAGCTGCGCCGGCTGGTGATCGGCGAGGCGAATCGGGTGCCCGAACTGGCGCAGGTCTACTACGAGCAGGCGCAGGGCCGTTCATTGTCGGCATTCACCGAAGCGTTCGCCCGTCTGCATGATCGAGGGCTTCTCGTCATCAACGAACCCGCCTTGGCCGCAGAACATTTCGCGTTCCTGGTCATCGGCCGATGCGTCGATCAGGCACTGTTCCTGGGGGCCGGAAGCGTACGCAGCGACGCAGACCTCGATGCACTGGCCGAGCAGGGCCTGGCCGTGTTCCTCTCGGCGTACCGGCCGGGCACCTAGCCGTCGATCTTGCGGGCGCCCAACTCACTCTGCAGTAGCTCGAGGGCCACTTCCTCCGGATCGCGGCGCGGCGCGGCGTCCTCGTCGTCGCGGCCGACCTCGGCGATCATGCTGTCCTCTTCGGCCCGCTGACGATCGACCGGGTCGGGCTCGGGTTCCGGCGGCAGCGGCCGCTGCGCCTCCTGCACGGGCTGACCGACACCGACTTCGCAGCGCACCTTCCAGTTCACGCCCAGCGCGTCCTTCAGCGCGTCGCGGATCACGTCGGCGTTGCGCTGTTCGCACAGCCGCTTGGCCAGCGGCGCCGACTCGTGGCCGAGGATCAGCGTGTTGTCCTCGACCGCGCGCACGATCGCCCCGGCCAGCATGACCTCGGTGGTGCGGCTGCGCTGACGAACCTTCTCCCGCACCGTCGTCCACATCGTGCGAACCGCGGCTGCACCGGGCTCGCCCGCAGTGGCGGCAGCCGGTGATGCGGCGGCTTCGGTGGCCGGTGGCGGCGGTGTGGCTTCCGGCACCGGGTCCGGCTTGGCGATGGGTTCGGGCCGCGCAACCGGTTCCGGCGGCGCGATCGGCTCCGGCCGGGCAATCGGCTCAGGCGTGGGCCGCGGCGCCGGGGGCTCGGATGCCGTCGGCGCGGGCGGCGCGGGCGCGGGTGCGGGTGCGGCGGCCGCTGCCGGAGCCTGCTGCGTCTTGCGAACAAATTGGCGCGCCGGCGCCGCCGCCGGCGCGCTGGAACTCATGGCGGCCTCGCCGGCCGGGATCGAGATCTCCATTCGGGTCTCGATGCGTTCGATGCGCTGCAGCAGCGCCGATTCGGTATCGCTCGCCGACGGCAGCAGCAGCCGCGCGCACACCACCTCCAGCAGCAGCCGCGGCGCGGTCGCGCCGCGCATCTCGCCCAACCCGGCGTGCACCACCTCGGCGTAGCGGGTCAACGACGCAGGCCCGATCTTGGCGGCCTGCTCACGCATCCGCTCCAGCACGTCGTCGGGCGCATCGACAACCCCGCGGGTCACGGCATCCGGAACGGCTTGCAGCACAATCAAATCGCGGAACCGCTCGAGCAGGTCGGTGGCGAAGCGGCGCGGATCGTGCCCGGCGTCAATCACCGATTCCACCGCACCGAACAGTGCGGCCGCGTCGCCGGCGGCCAACGCGTCCACCGCATCGTCGATCAGGGCCACGTCGGTGGCACCCAGCAGCGCCAGCGCCCGCTGATAGTGGACACGGTTACCCTCGGCGCCGGCGAGCAGCTGATCCAGGACGCTCAACGTGTCGCGGGGCGAACCGCCGCCGGCCCGGATGACGAGGGGATACACCGCGTCATCAACGGCGACGCTCTCCGAGGCGATGATCTTCTCGATCAGCGAGCGCATGGTCTTGGGCGCCAGCAGCCGGAACGGATAGTGGTGGGTGCGCGACCGGATCGTCGGCAGCACCTTCTCGGGCTCGGTGGTCGCGAACACGAAGATGAGGTGCTCGGGCGGTTCCTCGACGATCTTGAGCAGCGCGTTGAAGCCGGCGGTGGTGACCATGTGCGCTTCGTCGACGATGAAGATGCGGTAGCGCGACTGCGCGGGCGCGTAGAACGCGCGGTCCCGCAGTTCGCGGGTGTCGTCCACACCGCCGTGGCTGGCGGCGTCGAGTTCGACGACGTCGACCGAACCGGGACCGTTCGGAGCCAGCGCCACGCAGGAGTCGCACACCCCGCACGGCGTCGGCGTGGGCCCCTGCTCGCAGTTCAGGGAGCGGGCCAGGATGCGGGCCGAGGACGTCTTACCGCACCCGCGCGGCCCGGAGAACAGGTAGGCGTGGTTGATCTTGTGCGCCGACAGCGCGGTCGACAGTGGTTCGGTGACGTGCTCCTGCCCCACCACCTCGGCGAAGGTTGCCGGCCGGTACTTGCGGTAGAGCGCCACGGGTGAAGGCTACCGACCGTCGGTGACAGCCGCGGACCCCAGCAGCGACTCGGTGGCCGCGAGCAGTGCGCAGGTGGCCAAGCCGTCGATCGCATCGGTGAGATCCGAGACCGGCGGGAACGTCGGCGCGATCCGAATATTCTTGTCTTCCGGGTCTTTTCGGTACGGGAACGATGCGCCCGCCTCGGTAACCGCGATGCCGGCGTCCTTGGCCAGCGCGACGGTCCGCTTGGCCGTCCCGGGCAGTACGTCGAGGCTGATGAAGTAGCCGCCCTTGGGCTCGGTCCAGGAGGCGACCTTCGAGTCGGAGAGCCGCTTGTCGAGGATATCCAGCGCCAGCGCGAACTTCGGTGCGAGCAACTGCTGGTGGCGCAGCATGTGCAGCCGGACCCCGTCGGCGTCTTTGAAGAACAGCAGGTGGCGCAGCTGGTTGACCTTGTCGGGCCCGATCGATTTCTTGCCCGCGTACTGCAGATACCAGGCGATGTTGCCCAGCGAGCCGCCGAAGAAGCTCACCCCCGCCCCGGCGAAGGTGATCTTCGACGTCGATGCGAAGACGTAGGGCCGATGCGGGTTGCCTGCTTTGTCGGCCAAACCGAGGATGTCGATCTGCCGCGGGAAATCGTGCGTCAGCGTGTGCACGGCGTAGGCATTGTCCCAGAACAGCCGGAAATCGGTTGCGGCGGTGCGCATTTGGACCAACCGCCGGACGACCTCCCAGGAGTACGTGGTGCCGGTCGGGTTGGAGAACACCGGTACGCACCACATGCCCTTGATCGCGGGATCGGCAGCGACGAGCTCCTCGATGAGGTCGACGTCGGGACCGTCCTCGAGCATCGGGATGCCGATCATCTCGATGCCGTAGGTCTCGGTGATGGCGAAGTGCCGGTCGTATCCCGGTGCCGGGCAGAGGAACTTCACAACCGGCTCTTGACTCCACGGCCTCGGCGAGTCGACGCCGCCGTGCAGCAGCGAGAAGATGATGACGTCGTGCATCAGCTCCAGGCTGGCGTTGTTTCCGGCGAGCAGGTTGGGCACCGGGATCCCGAGCAGTTCGCTGAATACCGAGCGCAGTCCCGGCAGTCCGTGAAGGCCACCGTAGTTGCGGGTGTCGGTGCCCTCTTCGTCGCGGTACTGGTCGCCGGGCAGACTCAACAGCGCGTTCGACAGATCCAGTTGCTGCGCCGACGGCTTGCCGCGAGTGAGGTCCAGCGACAGCTTCTTGGCCTGAAGGTCGGCGTAGTTCTGCCGCTGCAATTCGTGCTGGGCTTGCAGCTCATCGGGGCCCAGGGAGTGGAACGACACCGTGCGCCTTTCAAAAAAGAAGGGGACCCCGCGCACCCGCCAGAGCCCATTGACCCTTGCTGCCTTCCGGCCCTGGGGGAGTTCACAGGATAGACGCCGCGCGGGGTCCGTTGCGAGTGTAATACCCGCCGGGAGGTGCCCCGCCGCGGAGGCGGTAAGACAAGGTGAGCCGGGCAGCCGGGGCAAGGCACTCCTCAAGTCCGCTACCATTGCCGACGGAGGATTCGCCTAGTGGCCTATGGCGCTCGCCTGGAACGCGGGTTGGGTTAACAGCCCTCAGGGGTTCAAATCCCCTATCCTCCGCACCTGATCCGGGGTGCGATCGGGGGGTCAACGTACCTGGTCGCACCCCGGATTTTGACTTAGGAGGGGTATGGGACGCGCCGCCGCAACTGCAGTGCACCTCGTCTTGTGGGTGCTGGCAGGCGCTCTCTACTTCTTGTTCGTCCTCCCCCGCTGGTGGGAACTGATGGGCGACACCACCCACACGTTGGGCACTGTCCTGCGCATCGTCACCGGCGTTCTCATCGCGCTCACCGCGCTACCGGTGCTGCTCACCCTGTTGCGCAGCCGCAAGCCCGAACACAACACCCCGCAACTCGCGCTGCGGTTGCGGCTGTGGTCGGTGGTCCTGCACGTGCTGGCCGGTGTGCTGATCGTCGGCACGGCGGTCGCCGAGATCTGGGTCAGCCTGGACAAGGGCGGGCCATGGTTGTTCGGCGTGTACGGCGCCGCCGCGGCGATCGCGGTCCTCGGGCTACTCGCCTTCCAGCTGGCCTACACCGCCGAGCTGCCGGCGAAGCCCAAGAAAGAAAAGAAGGCGAAGAAGAAGCGCGCCAAGGCCACCGCCGAAGCCGAGGAAGCCACCGAAGCCGACGACACCGAGGACGCCGAGGCCGAGCCGACGACGACCGCCGAGGAAGCCGCCGAACCGGCCGTCGCAGACGAGCAGCCGGCCGAGGTGTCGGCCGACGCGGAACCCACGCCGGAACCCGAAGCCGAGCCGGAATCCGAAGCCGAGCCCGAGCCCGAACCGGCCGGCGCACTGCGCAACAAGCGCCCCACCGGCAAGACGAACCACCGCCTGCGCCGGCGCAATCGCACCAACGTCGCCGTCGACGAGTAAGAAACCCTGAGTTCACCTAAACAACGGTCTGAACTGCACAGCCGCCCCTATGCTGAGCGAGTGCCCAACACTTCTCCCTATCGGGTCGTCCAGTGGACGACCGGCAATGTAGGCAAGAGCTCCGTCCAGGCGATCACCGCCAACCCCACCCTCGAACTCGTCGGCTGTTATGCCTGGTCCGCGGACAAGTCCGGCCGCGACGTCGGCGAGCTGGTCGGCGTTGAACCCCTGGGGGTCACCGCGACCAACGACATCGACGCCCTGCTGGCGCTCAAGCCGGACTGCGTGGTCTACAACCCGATGTGGATCGACGTCGACGAACTCGTCCGGATCCTGTCGGCCGGTGTCAACGTCGTCGCTTCGGCCTCGTTCATCACCGGGCATAACCTCGGCGAGGGCCGTGCCCGCATCGAGGAAGCGTGCAAGGCCGGCGGGTCCACGATGTTCGGCTCCGGGGTGAGCCCGGGCTTTGCCGAGCTGCTGGCGATTGTCGCCGCCACCGCCTGCGATCGCGTCGACAAAGTCACGATCGCCGAGTCCGCCGACACCACGCTCTACGACTCCCCCGAGACCGAGCGTCCGGTGGGATTCGACATGCGCATCGACGATCCCGAACTCCAGCCGATGGCCGCCAAGGGCACCGCCGTGTTCGCCGAAGCCGTGCAATTGGTCGCCGATTCCCTGGGCGTCGAGCTGGACGAGATCACATGCGTGTCCGAATACGCCCAGACCACCGAGGACCTGCCGATGGCGTCGTGGACCATCAAGGCCGGCCACGTGGCCGGGGTCTACGCCAGCTGGCAGGGCATCGTCGACGGCAAGACCGTCATCGACATCAACGTGCGATGGAAAAAGGGCACGACGCTCGAGCCGGACTGGCAGCTCGACGCCGACGGCTGGAAGATCACCATCGACGGACGGCCGACCGTCAACATGCAGGTCGGCTTCCTGCCGCCGATGGACATGATCGAGAACGCGAAGTCACTCGAAGACTTCTTCGTTCTCGGCCACATCATGACGGCGTTGCCGCCGATTCACGCGATCCCCGCCGTCGTCGCCGCGCCGCCAGGCATCGCGACCTACAACGATCTGCCGCTGCCGAAGGCTCGGGGTGTGGTGCCGAGGAGCTAGCGGCGCCTAGATGCAGGCGCCGCCGCTCACGAATCCGAACGGACCGGTGGCCTGAATGCAGGCTTGCGGTGGCCCGTAGTAGGCGGGACCGTAGTACGGGCCACGCCAGTCGCCGCGGTCGTTGTCGTCCCAATTCCAACCGTCGTGGCCGTGGCCATGGCCCGGGTCCGCGAAGGCCATCCCGGCGCCGGCGCCGAGGCTTGCGAGCCCAAGGCCCGCCGAAAGTGCCGCTACTGCTGCGATCTTCTTCAGTGTCATCGTGTTAATCCCTTACGACCTCAAACGCCCCGACCCCGTCACACGCGTCTTGCAACAGATGAGATTTTACGCGAATTCCCCTATCCACCAACAACACTGGGGCCGATTTCGCAAGCGAGCGCTCGTCGTGTTTGCTCATTAATTCACGCAGGCGTCGGCGCGCCTAACTCTGTCGAGGTCAGCTGCTGCGATCATGCACCCGTGCACACGTATCGCCGCGCACCGATTTTTGCCGCCGCCGCCCTAGTAATCGGCGCACACGTCACGGCGCCGACTGCACTGGCCGATACCTGCCCTGATGTTCACGTCGTCTACGCCCGCGGAACCGACACCATTCCCCCGTTCGACCAAGTCGGGCAAGCTCTCGTCAACTCGTTGAGCACGCAGCTTGCGGGCAGATCAATGTCGGTCTACGGCATCAACTACCCGGCAACATGGGACTTGAACAACGGAACGACCTCCGGTGCCAATGACGGCTGGGTCCACATCCAGAATCTGGTGGCGGCATGCCCGGCCACCCGATTGATACTGGGCGGATACTCCCAGGGCGCCGACGTGATCGACCTACTTACCACTACCTCCGGTGCCGCGTTCGGTACCCCGACCCCGATGCCGGACGCCATCGCAAGTCACGTCGCAGCGGTCGTGGTTTTTGGTAACCCATCGCGCAAGGTCGGTGGCGGGCCTCTGCCGTCGAGAAGCCCGCTGTACGGCGAAAAAGCCGTCGACGTGTGCCTGACTGGCGACCCTATCTGCTCCAACGGCACAAACCTGTTCGCGCACAGCCAGTACGTGAGTTCCGGCGTGGTCAATCAAGCAGCGCAGTTCGCGGCTGGTCGGGTCTCTCCGGTCGCCGGGTGATGTGAACTGGGCGAGTCACCTTGCAAACCACGAGGTTGGTTCTTCGCTACTCCGGCGTGACGGCGGTCGTGGTCGGCAGGCTCAGCGCAATGTCGGAGATATTGATGCCACCAAATTGCGTGAAGTTTTCGAACGCTGTCGCCGAGCTGGTGATCTGCAAGCTCAACTTGTCGTCCAGGCTGATTGTGTAGGCGATCGCCTCCAACGGGATGTTCACCTCGTGAGACTGGCCGTCAAGCGTCACTGGGACGGGCGTGACGACGTTGCCCACCACCCGTCCGGTGGTGTCATCGACGATCTGTGCGTACACGAACCGACTCGTGCCGACGCCGGAATAGGTGAATGCAAGCTGCGGTGATCCGACGATGTTCTCGGTGCTGAGCGGGGCGGTGATACTTACGTTGATCGCATTGCGCGCGGGAGCGCCACCTCCGAGTGAGTAGGGGAACGAGACCCCCGGCAGCGGTCCAGAGCCGCCGATCAGCGGAATCAGGCCGAGGAAGCCACCGGCACCCGAGGCCACGACACTTCCGGTGACGAATCCCGCATCGGTCGGCAGGAGGTCCGACTTATAGAAGGTGCCGTTTTGGTCGACGTACTGGAAGACCGGCACGCCGTCCGCAGGGTTGCCGTCAAACTTGACGTACTGATCTAGCTGTTCTTCACGGGCAGGTTGTGAACGCGTAGGCGGTCGATTGGTGTCTTGCTCTTGATGCCGGTGTGGGGTCGATGGTGATTGTAGTGATGTAGCCAGCTCTGGTAGGTCGCTGCGCGGGCTTCATCGGAGAAGTAGGTCTGGGCGTAGGCCCATTCCTGGTTGAGGGTGCGGTTGAATCGCTCGACCTTTCCGTTGGTTTGCGGGCGGTAGGGGCGGGTCTTCTTGTGAGCGATATCGTCGCCCAACGCTTCAGCGAAAAGCTTTGATCGATAACAGGATCCGTTATCGGTGAGGACCCGTTTAACCACAATGTCGTGCTCGCCGAAGAAGGCCTTGGCACGTCCCCAGAACGCTGATGCGGTCTCTTTACGTTCGTCGGTGAGGATCTCTGAGTAGGCCAGCCGGGAGTGGTCATCGACCGCGTGGTGCAGGTAGGCATAACCGCGGCCCTGCTTTTTGTTGTGGCGATTGCCGATCGTGCGACCCAGCTTGCGATGCCCGCCCCCGTCGGGGATACGACCAAGCTTTTTGATGTCGACATGGATCAGATCCCCGGGCGCAGCGTGTTCGTAGCGACGCGCCTTGGCTCGCCGCACTGGCAGACCGCTGGCCTGATCCAAATCACGCAGCAGCGGCATCCGGTAGCGGCGCAGTACCGCCTCAACGGTCGAGCGGGGTAGTCGCAAGTGAGCGGCGATGCGGTGCGGGCCCCACCGACGCGTGAAGCGCACCTTGATAATCCGGCGTTCCCGACGCCGCGCCAGCTGCCGCGGGCTGCGATGCGGTCGACTGGACTGGTCGTTCATCGCCTCCTGGCCGCCGACGCGGTACCGGTCGGCCCACTTCTTGGCCGTGGCGCTCGAGCACTGAAATCGTTCTGCGGCCCGAGCGTAAGTCCATCCGTCCTCGACGACACAACGAGCCAGCCGCAACCGGCCCTTCGGAGTCAAACAGGCATTAGCGTGAACCATGAGGACCTCTCGGTGATCGATGTGCGTGTGGTAACCACACCGATACCGGAGGTCCTCACCTATAACCGCTCACCACGCCGTTCACAACCTGTCGAAGAGTTACATCTAGCCACGCCATCGTGCTGTTCATGATGATGGCGTCCTGCTCCGGGCTCGCCGGATTCAAGCAATTGCCGTGCCCACCGCAATACCAGATCGTCTTGACCGTGGTGCCGTCTGTGCTCAAAATCTGACCGTTGGCCATTGCTTGATCCAGCGTGAACAAGACATCGACGGTGCCCTGGATCATCAGCGTCGGAATGTCGACATTGCCGACGAGCACGGTCGGGCCGCTACTGGCGATCACCGACTGCGCAACCTGAGTCAGAATGCCCAACAGGTCGCCGGTGACGATGCCGACATAGATCTGGTTGTTGATCCGTGCGCCGGTGGTCACCAAGCCCAGCAGAAGCAACGAGGCGTAGGCGGTCTTGAACGCCGAATCCGGGTACAGCGAGCTGTTCAGCGAGTTCCACGAGATGCCAGGGACGATCGCGTCGATGCGACTGTCGGTGGCCGCGCTCACCCATTGGATGGCGCCGCCGTAGGACCCGCCGACCATGCCGAGCAGTGGATCACCGGAGTCCGTCGCGACTTTCGTGACGAACGGGTTATCGGTACCGGTGGGGTTAGTGCCGACGGCCCAATTGATGATCGCGGTGACGTCACGTGCTTCGAAGAACGGCGAGTCCAGCTGCAAGATGCCGCCGGAGGCGAACTCGCCGCGGGGATCCCAGGTGATGACGTTATAGCCGTCGCCGCGCAGGGTCTGGATGCCGGGCACTAGATTGCCGCTGCCGGCCGAGCCCCACTCGGTGTACGGATTGGTGGCCCCTGGCGAGGCGATTCCGGGTCCGTTGAGAACCGTGGGCGCGGCAGTCCCTTGCGGGACAGCGGTTGTCGAGGCGGGGAAGAAGTTGGTGCTGATCAAAGTGCCGTCAAAGGAGGTGACCATTGCGGTGAAGGCGACCGGTGCACCGACCGGGATGTCGGCCAGCGTCGAATCAAACGACGCCACTTGCGCCGATCCGATGAGCGGCGCGAGGATATCGCTGACCACCGGGGCCTGCTGCAAGATCACCAATACCTGCGGTACGAACCCACCCACGATAGGCAGGCCAGTCAAGAACTGATCAAACTGCGTGTTCTGCGCGACCAGGATCTTGAACTGCTCGGTGGCGCCCCCGTTGAGCACCGACACGTCGGGAAGATAGGTGAAGGCACCGGTCGTGGAAGTCGGACTGAAGGTGACCTTTCCGCCGTAGTTGGGCGCACTGATCAGGGTGTACTTCAACGGGATACCGGTGGGTGCAACGGCATTGGCGTTGCCATTAAGTATGCCGTCGATGAACTCGATCGTCGGGGCGACCTGAATTGGATTGGCCGACAACAGAGATGACGTAGCGTTGGATGCTGACGCAGCGGAAGTGGTTGCTTCGATCACAGATTCGCGACGAACCAAGGCCGCGTAGGCCAGCGTCAGCGGCGAGTCGACCGGCAGCGTCGGCAGTCCGCCGGTGAACGGATCGAGCGCACTGTGCAGTGCGGTGCTCAACACAGGCAGCCTGGGCGCCAGCGAGGCGACCGGAGTTACCGACGATGATCCTGAGGTGTTTGCGGTCGGGTCGGTGGAACTTGTCGTGTGCGCGGACACCGCGGAATCCGCAAGCGACAATGCGGCACCGGCCTTCGAATGCTTCAAACCCCTCCGGGCCCCACCGGTGCCAACTGCCTGCCCTGACCCGGCAGCCGTCCGCTTCGACGGCCCGGTGGTCTTGGACGCCCCCGTCGACCTAGCTGTGGACGAACCGGAATCTCCGCTCGCAGAACCCGAATTCGAGCCTGCCGCCGATGATCCCGTCGACCCGTCCGCCCATGCGACGCCGAATCCCGAGGAGAACAACGCGGCGCCCACTCCGAGGGCTACCGCCAATCCGCCGACCCGCCCGACAAACCTCGAAGCACCCATGACTCTCTAACCTCCCGACCAACGGCGAAAGCGCCTCAGCGGAGGGTAAGCCCGCAGACCGGCGCGGAATCGCGAAACGCCGAAACTGTCAGCAACTAATTTGCCCTGCAGACAAAATTAGCTGAGTCACGTTGGCCGCCAAAGGATCAGGCGTAGTCGAAACGTGTCGAGCCCTGTCCATCCGGCGTGGTGTAGTCGAGGTAGACGGGGCCATTCTGGTAGGGGATGTACCCGGTGTTGATGAGCACACTCGAAGGTGAACCCGAAATCACAGTCGGAGCGTTCCGCGAGGTGACGACGTAGGAGTACAGCAGCACCCCGTCGGTGGTGTACACCGAGATCCGAGTGCCGACTGGAACAGGGCCGTTCACAGTGCCGCCAGTCATTGACTGCAGCATCGTCCCGTAGACGCCACCCGAGTCGATGATGGCGCCGACCTTCGTCGGCGAACCGTTGTTGATCGCCACATTCAGGTAAGCATCGGGCGCGCCGGATACCGACGCGCGGGTCGGCAGCGGGTTGGGGCCGAAGACCATCACGCCGGCGAACCCGAGCAGCAAGCCCTGATATAGGAATACACCCTGGCTGAGGTCACCCGGCAGCGCGGTCGTCGGCAGGCCCTGTGGTCCGGGGCCCGCCGCGTTGGCGCCGATACCGAGCACGCCAGACGCGCCACCAAGCTGATTGAAGAAGGCCATGGCTTCCGTCGCGTCGGCGGGGTCGACGATGTTCACATTCGTCGGTCCGGTGAAGATGCCATTGCCGAAGTCAACGGTCGTCGTATAGGTCGAGTAGTCGTAGCTCAGACCGCCGCTGTACCCGCTGGTGCCGTGATTGCCAGTCGCAACCAGGGGGGCGGCATTACCGACCGACGACATAGTGACGACCAGCCCCGAGGATCCGGTGTCGACGAGCACGGGTATGGCGCGTCCGCCGTTGATCGACACGTAGACGATCGGCTCGGTGGTGGACCGCATCGTCACCGGAACAAACGCATAGACCCGGCCATTGAGGGCCGCCGTGCTGACCAGGTTTTGCACCGACGAGATCCCGCCTGTCCCCTCCAGAGCGCCGACAAGCGGGAGGAACAGCCCTGCGCTGTTCAACGCGGTGGTCGCCAGTGCGGGCAGCAATACCGCACCAAGCAGGCTGACCCCGGCCAGTTGGTGCACGATCGGAACGCCTGCCGTTTGGGCGAAGAGCAACTGGGTTGGCGTTATCGAGTTCTCCCAGGTGTTCAACGACAACGTGGCCTGCGAGAGCAGCACCTGCGGTACGACCGCGACCAGGCCGGCGGGGATGTTCCCACTGCCCCACGTCTGCTGCTGCAATTCCGACTGCGCCTCGGCGATTTGTTGCAGGGCCAGGCTCACCGCGACATTCGCGACGACTGGCGGTGTCGACGGCAGCCAGGAGTAGGTGACGGGCGTCGAACCGGCCGCCGGCGCGGTGGTCACGGCCGCCACGGTAGGCACACGAGCTGAATGAGCAGTCGTCGCCGTGGTGGTCTCGGCTGCGGTGGTCTTGACCGTCGCCGTCTCAGTGGCAGCGGCGTCGACTTGCGCGACGGCGGAGGCGCCACTCGCCTCAGGCGACGACGCCTTGCGAGAGCTGATGCTTCCGCCCGGCAAGGTCGCGGCGCCCGCGCGCGCTGAGTGTGCGACGGCCTTCTTGGTCGTGTTCGACTCGGTGCCGTTCGACGACGTCGAGCCGCTTTCGGAGCTGCTCGCCGAGGTCTTAGCCGCACCCGACCCAGCGCCGGTGTCGGCGTAGGCGACGGCTGATCCGCTGGCCAGCGCGGCACCGAGACCCAAGGTCACGGCACCGGCACCCAGCCACGCGTACGGCTGGCGGCGGCCCCGCCGGGCGCGGTGAGCGCCTCGTCCGCTGTGGCTGTGGCTCATGGTTCCCCCTGTACTCCGACCGCATCGCCAAGCTGAGATTTTCCTAAGCGAGTTTGCTGAGTGTCTACCACAACAAGCTGTGACGGCAAGAGCCAACCCGCACGGCAATGTCGTGCGGATTTCACGTGTTGCTGGTTCATCGAGCGCTCACGCCCGACATTTCGAGGGATCGTCGAGCGTCAACGCTCGATCAACGCGCGTTACTGGGCGAATTGCAACGTGATCATCGCGTCCGCGGCGATGACTTGGCCGGGAGCCGGTATCTGCGTAGCGATCTGATGGGTCCGGTAGGGCGAGTTCGGCAGGTCAGGGGCCTTTGAGAGAACACCCGTCCAGCCCAGCGTCCGAAGGGCTGGGTCGGCGTCACTCCAATACATCCCCCGCAGATCGGGCATGACAATGGTGGCGGGCGGATGCGCTGTCACGGTTCTGGTCGGCGCCGCCGAACTGGTGGTCGCCGAGTCACGCGCGGCAACGGGCCGGCCGCCCGACGAGCACGCCCCGACGAAGCAGACCGTCGAAACCACAATCAGCAGTAGCGGTTTCACGTCTTGGGGTTACCGTGTTCGTCCCAGTGCTCCGCCACCTTCTTGCTCGGCTGCACGCGCGGCGGTTCGCCCGGCATCTTCGGATAGTTCGGCGGGTAGGGCAGGTCGCCGAGACCGCGCTCCTCATCAGCGGCGGCCATCTCCAACAGTGAATCAATTGAGTGCGCAACCGAATCCATCTCGGCCATCGGGTCACCGCGTTTGGCGATCAGTGCCGGAACGGTGGTGATCGTGAAGTCGTCGGGGTCGGCGTCGCCCAACTCCTCCCACGCCACCGGCGTCGAGACGGTGGCGATGGCTGTCGCGCGCACGGAGTACGCGCTGGCAAAGGTCCGGTCACGGGCGTTCTGGTTGTAGTCGATGAAGACGCGCTGGCCGCGCTCCTCCTTCCACCATGAGGTGGTCACCAGATCCGGCGCCCGACGTTCGAGTTCGCGGGCCAGCGCAATACCGGCGCGGCGGACCGCGATGAAATCCCAGTCCGGCCGGATCCGCACGAACACGTGCACGCCCCGTCCGCCGGACGTCTTCGGGTAGCCGACCAGCCCCAGTTCATCGAGTACCGGCTTGAGATAGTCGACGGCGATGGTGCGCGCCTCGGCGAAGCCGGTGCCCGGCTGGGGGTCGAGATCCACCCGCAACTCGTCGGGATGATCGGTGTCCGGGCAGCGAACCTGCCACGGATGCAAGGTAATTGTGCCCATCTGCGCGGCCCACACGATCGCCGACGGATGGGTCACCTTCAGCGCGTCCGCGGTGCGCCCCGAGGGGAATGTCACCCGGCAGGTCTCCAGATAGTCGGGATGCTTTTCGGGCACCCGCTTCTGGTAGATCTCCTCACCCTCGATGCCGTCCGGAAAGCGCTGCAGGTGGGTCGGGCGGTCGCGCAGAGCGGTCAGCATGGGTCCGCTCGCGACGGTTCGGTAGTACTCGACGAGCTTGCCCTTGGTGCCGTTCGCGCCCAGTTTGGGGAAGTACACCTTGTCCGGGTTGGTGAGCCGGACGGCGACACCGTCGACGTCAACTTCTTCAGCCTTGGCTGCCACCCTTCCGAAGCTACCGCCCCAGGCACGTAAGAATGAACCGATGCAGCTGCCCGTGAATCCCCCGGTGTCGCCGATGCTCGCCAAATCGGTGCGAACCATCCCGCCCGACGCGTCGTACGAACCGAAATGGGATGGCTTCCGGTCGGTGTGCTTCCGCGACGGTGATGAGGTCGTATTGGGCAGCCGCAACGAGAAGCCGATGACGCGCTACTTCCCGGAGTTGGTCAGCGCAGCCCTTGCCGAGTTGCCCGAGCGCTGCGTGATCGACGGTGAGATCGTCATCGCGACGGACTCAGGGCTGGACTTCGAGGCGCTGCAGCAGCGGATCCACCCCGCGGATTCGCGGGTTCGGATGCTCGCCGAGAAGACGCCTGCGGCGTTTGTCGCGTTCGATCTGCTCGCGTTGGGCGACGACGATTACACCGGGCGGCCGTTCAGCGAGCGGCGCGCCGCACTGGTGGAGGCATTGGCCGACGTCGGGCCGTCATTTCATGTCACCCCCGCCACCACCGATCCGGAGACCGCGCAGCGGTGGTTCTCCGAATTCGAGGGAGCCGGTCTCGACGGCGTGATCGCCAAACCGTTGACAGTCACCTATCAGCCCGACAAGCGGGTGATGTTCAAGATCAAGCACGAGCGGACCGCCGACTGCGTGGTCGCCGGTTACCGCGTGCACAAGTCGAGCGACGATGCGATCGGGTCGCTGCTGCTGGGCCTCTACTCCGAAGACGGAGCGCTGGCGTCGGTGGGCGTCATCGGCGCCTTCCCGATGGCCGAGCGGCGACGTCTCTTCACCGAATTGCAGCCCCTGGTAACAGAATTCGAGAATCATCCGTGGAACTGGGCCGCACTCGAGGCGGGCGAACGCACACCGCAGAAGAACGCCGGATCGCGATGGAACGCCGGCAAAGACCTGTCATTCGTCCCGCTGCGACCCGAGCGGGTCGTCGAGGTGCGCTACGACCACATGGAGGGCGCGCGGTTTCGGCACACCGCCCAATTCAACCGCTGGCGACCCGATCGTGACCCTCGCTCCTGCACGTACGAGCAACTCGAACAGCCAGTGACGTTCAGCCTCAGCGAGATCGTGCCCGGGCTCGGCTAGGCGTTCAGTGCGGCGATAGCGGCTTTGAGCTTGTCGGCAACTTCTTGGGCGACCGGCTGCAGGTCCGCCTCTTCGGTCACGTCGACAAGTAGCTGGGGGTCCATAGCCTCCACGAGGGTGCTGCCGGAATCGTCGGGGTCACTGCGCACCACGACATTGCACGGCAGCAGCAGGCCTATCTGTCGCTCCACCGAGAGCGCCCGGTGTGCCAGAGGCGGGTTGCAGGCGCCGAGGATCAGGTAGTTCTCCATGTCCTGGTCCAGCTTGTTCTTCATCGTCGCCTTGACATCGATCTCGGTGAGGACACCGAAACCCTGGTCGGCCAATGCCTTTCGCGTGCGCGCAACGGCATCGTCGAACGGCAGTCGAAGACTGGTCGCCAGCGCGATACTCATGATGACTCCTGTGTCGTCGGGGGCTATGCGAGCGCGAGGAACAGCTTTTCCAGCTCCGCCTCGGTCATGGGCTTGTCGGCGCCGGATCCCTCGCCGGCGACGCATTCACGCAATCCGGTGGCGACGATCTTGAAGCCGGCCCGGTCGAGCGCGCGGGAGACGGCCGCCAGCTGGGTGACGACGTCCTTGCACTCGCGTCCCTGCTCGATCATCGAGATGACGCCAGCCAGTTGGCCTTGGGCCCGACGCAGTCGGTTGAGCACCGCATCGATGGCATCTTGGTCGCCGACCATGGTCGTGTCCCTTCATTTCCGTTTGCTTGGCCCATAGTACCCGCGGGGGTATCACCGGTAGGCACAACCGCCGCCGCAGCGCCGGCATTCCCGAGCCGCACCGCTGTTTCGCCTCATACCACCACGGGTATAGTCACCAGTCGGGAATATATACCCCCTAGGGTATGTAGGACTGTGTAACGGGCCGCCGGAGCGACGGCCGAGATGCACTGAAAGGAACGATCCATGATCTTGGAGCAGTACTACATCGAATGCCTGTCCCACGCGTCCTACCTCGTCGGCGACGAGACCACCGGCCGCGCGGTCGTGGTCGACCCACGTCGTGACATCACTGAGTATCTGGCCGACGCGCAGAAGTATGGACTCACGATCGAAGGGGTGATCAACACCCACTTCCACGCCGACTTCGTGTCCGGACACCTGGAGCTGGTCGACGCGACCGGCGCGTGGATCGGCTTCGGCGAGGCAGCGGAGACCGACTATCCCATTCGCAGACTGACCGACGGTGAGCATGTGTCACTGGGCGAGGTGGACCTCGAGATCCTCTCCACCCCGGGCCACACGTGGGAGTCGATCAGCGTGCTCGTTCGTGAGCGAGCCGGCGCCCAGCCGGTGGCCGTCCTGACCGGCGATGCACTGTTCATCGGCGATGTCGGCCGGCCCGACCTGGTGAACATCGGTGACAGCTCGACCGGCGATCTGGCACGGGCGATGTATCACACGATCCACGACAGACTCCTGCAACTGCCCGATAGCGTCATGGTGATGCCTGCCCACGGGGCCGGATCGTCCTGCGGGAAAAACCTGTCCACAGAACTGGTTTCGACCATCGGCGAGCAGCGCGTCGGTAATCCGTCCGTGCAGCCGATGACTGAAGACGAATTCGTCGCGTTGATCACCTCGGGGCAGCCCGCCGCACCGGCGTACTTTGCGTCCGACGCCGCGATGAACAAGCGGGTGCATCCCCTGTTGCAGCCCGACCGCACCGTGCCCGAGATGACGCCTCAGCAGATCCGAGAGGCTCTCGATGCCGGCGTGCGGATCGTCGATGCACGCACCGTCGAGGATTTCGCCCTCGGACATCTGCGCGGCTCGGTCAACGTCGGGTTCGACGGGCGCTTCGCCGAAACCGGCGGCATGGTGGCCGAAGTCGGCGAGCAGATCGCGTTGATCACCTATCCGGGTGAGGAGCAAGAGGCGGCATTGCGACTGGCGCGCATCGGCTCAGACCACTCGATCGGATATCTGAACGTGGGTCGCGACGGGACGTTCCCCACCGAACTTGCCGACCTGGTGCAGATCGCTCCCCGCACCACCGTCACAGAGTTGGATGAACTACTGGCCGACGACGCGGTGACGCTGATCGATATCCGCAACCCCGGTGAACGCGAGGGTGGTGCGATCCCGAACTCACTGCACATCCCGCTCGCCCAGTTGCGCCTTCGTGTCGATGAGATCCCCACCGACAAGCCGATCGTCGTGCACTGCGCCGGTGGCTGGCGCTCCAGCGTCGCCGCCTCACTGTTGCGCGCCAACGGTATTCAGCACGTGTCCGACCTTCTGGGCGGCTACAACCAGTGGGCCGACGTCCACGCGTCGGTGTGACCGCGGCGAAAACCGGAAGTCGTCATGGCAGTCACGATAGGCCTTGCCCTCGGTGCGCTGATCGGCCTGCTGCTGGGCTTGCTAGGGGCTACGTGCTGATCGACACCTTCGTCGTCGGCTGATCCCCGGCCCGCTAGTCGAGCGAGCCCGGCGGGCGGGACACGCACTGCGCCGAGTACAACTCGACACCGAGCTTGTTCATCAGCTCCAACTGCGTTTCGAGGTAGTCGATGTGGTGCTCTTCGTCGGCGACGATGTCCTCGAAGAGGTTCGCGGTCGTGGAGTCTTGCTTCTCACGGCACAGCACGATGGCCGGCTTCAGCCGGTTGACCACCTCGTACTCGAGGGCCAGGTCGCTCTCGAACTGTTCGCGGATGGTCTGCCCGATGTTCAGGGTGCCGATCCGCTGGTAGTTGGGCAGCCCGTCGAGGATGAGGATTCGATCGGTGACGCGTTCGGCATGGCGCATTTCGTCGAACGACTCGTCCCGGGTGTGCTTGGCCAGCTCGGTGAAGCCCCAGTTGTCCTGCATCTTGGAGTGCAGGAAGTACTGATTGATGGCGGTCAGTTCGCTCGTCAGCTGCTGATTCAGGAGTGTCAGAATCTCGCTGTCGCCTTGCATGAATTTCCCCTGTCATCGCACTGAGGCCACAATTCGCGGGCCGCAGAATTGGGCTGGTCTACTCACTACCGCGTGAGGTGAATCTAGTACAGAACCACCGAGCGCGTGCCGCTTCTGCGACTAGATCGGTGTTGGCGCGCTTGCACATTGGCACAATCCTCACCAGGTCAGCAAGGTAGTGAAGGCTTGGCTGGGTTCAATGTCGATACTGTCAGTCTTGGCGTGATTCTTGCGATGAAATAACTGGTCTCGCGGCACGTCGACCTAAAGCTTATTTCCGCCAACGGAAGTTTTCGATTTCGGCTTTGGGCCTATTCGCCGGGCGGCCGGGGCCTGCAACCGTGGAGGCCACCAGCTAGTTAGCTTAGGGTAAGCTAACTAGCCATCTGATCCGCGACCAGAGGACACCACTATGGGACGAGGCTTCCAGGGCGCCATGTTGCGCGGATTCGGGGGACGCGACCATCTCGCGACCGTCGAGCAGACCGAGCACATCGCCCCGCACTGCGTCCGGATCACCATGTCCTCACCGACCGTGTTCGACGACGTCGACGCCGGGCCGACAACGTGGCTGCGGTTCTGGTTTCCCGACCCGGCCGGGGGAAGTACGGAGTTCCAACGGGCCTACACGCTCGTCTGGGCGGACCCCGACTCCGGCCGGTTCGCCATCGACGTCGTGCTGCACGAGCCGGCCGGGCCGGCCTCGGCGTGGGCCTCGACTGCCCAGCCGGGCATGACCATCCCGGCGGTGTCACTGGGGTCGTCACCCTTCACCGTGCCCGACGAACTCCCGGCCGGCTTCCTGCTCATCGGCGACTCCGCCTCGATCCCGGCGATCAACTCCATCATCGCGGTGCTGCCACCCGATGTGGACGTCGAGGTGTACCTCGAACGTCATTGCGACTCAGACGAACTCATCCCGATCACGCAGCATCCGCGGCGTCGCCTGCACTGGGTGATTCGGGCAGACGAGACCTCGCTGGCCGCCGCCATCGAGGACCGGGACTGGTCCAACTGGTCGGCGTGGGCCGGCCCGGAGGCCGCCGCGCTCAAGCATCTCCGCAAGCGCCTGAAGGACACCTTCGGGTTCCCCAAGACGGAGGTGAAAGCCCAGGCGTATTGGACGCAGGGTCGCGAGATGGGCAGCACACGCGACGACGTCACGGCGCCGACAGCCGCACAGAACCCACCACCCACACCGGCGCCGCCCACTCCAACCAGAGGCACGTGGCGTTCCCAAGCAGGCAAAAGCCTTCTCGCGCCGGTCAAATCGCAGCTGGTTGCGGCCGGCGCGCTGCAGGCACTGCTCACCCTGCTGCAACTCGCGCCCTTCGTGGTTCTGGTCGAGCTGGCTCAGCAGTTGCTCAGCGGCGCCGATCAATCCCGGGTGTGGAACACGGTGACGGTGTTCGTGGTGCTGCTGGGCACCGGCACCACATTGGGCGCGGCTCTGGTGCTGTGGTTACACGTGGTCGACATGCGGTTCAGTGCCGCGGTGCGCCGCCGACTGCTCGACAAATTGGCGCGAATACCGTTGGGGTGGTTCACCGATCGCGGATCGGGTTCGGTGAAGAAGCTGATCCAGGATGACACGCTGTCGCTGCACTATCTGGTGACGCATGCGGTGTGCGATGCGGTCGCGGCGGTGGTCGCGCCGATCGCGGTGTTGATCTATCTGTTCGCGGTCGACTGGGGTATGGCGCTGATCCTGTTCCTGCCGATCCTCGTCTACATCGTCACCACCTGGACCATGGTGTATCAAAGTGGCCCAAAGATCACCGAGGCGTCCCGCTGGGCCGAGCGGATGAACGGCGAATCGGCGGCGTTCCTCGAGGGGCAGCCGGTGATTCGGGTATTCGGCGGTGCGGCGGCCTCCTCCTTCCGCCGTCGTCTGGACGGCTACATCGCGTTCCTCAACGAGTGGCAGCGCCCGTTCATCGGCAAGAAGACCTTCATGGATTTGGTGACCCGGCCGAGCACCTTCCTGTGGCTCATCGTCACCGCCGGCACCGCGTTCGTGATCGCAGGATGGACGACGCCAACAGCGCTGCTGCCATTCCTGGTGCTGGGCACTACCTTTGGCAGCCGACTCCTCGGCATCGCCTACGGGCTGGGCGGCATCCGGGAAGGCACGCAGGCCGCCCAGCGCATCGCGGTGACGCTCGACGAGACCGAGCTGAGCACCCGAGCCGAGGACGCGTCGCCGTCCCGGCTACCGGCCGGCGTGACGTTCGATGCCGTCAGCTTCGGCTATCGCCCCGGGGTCCCGGTGATTCACGACGTGACGCTGGCCCTGAAGGCCGGAACGGTCACCGCTCTGGTCGGACCGTCCGGGTCGGGGAAGTCGACCCTGGCGGCACTGTTGGCCCGCTTCCACGACGTCGAGGCGGGCGCGATCCGGATCGACGGCCGCGACATCCGGACCATGACCCCCGACGAGCTGTACACCCGAGTCGGGTTCGTATTCCAGGACATTCAATTGGTGGCAGGCACTGTGCGCGACAACATCGCGCTCGCGCGGCCGGAGGCCGGCCTCGACGAGATCGAACGCGCCGCCCGTAACGCGCAGATCCACGACCGGATCCTGCGGCTGCCAGACGGTTACGACACCGTCATCGGAGCGGACAGCCAGCTGTCCGGCGGCGAGAAGCAACGGCTCACCATTGCCCGGGCGCTGCTCGCCGATACCCCGATCCTGATCTTGGACGAGGCCACCGCCTTCGCCGACCCCGAATCGGAATACCTTGTGCAACAAGCATTGAGCTCACTGATCCAGAACCGCACCGTCCTGGTGATCGCCCACCGATTGCACACCATCACCGGTGCCGACCAGATCGTGGTGCTCGATCACGGCCGCATCGCCGAGGTCGGCACTCATCGGCAACTGCTGGCCGCCGACGGCCGCTACCGCCGGCTGTGGGACAGCCGGCGGGCCGGCGCAGCCGATGCCCTGACTGGAAAGGCCGTGCGATGATCCGCAGCCTGATCCGGCTTATTCCCGCGGACCACCGCGGGCGTCTCCCCAGTTATGGTGTGCTGACTGCCCTTTCGGTCATTCTGCGTGCGGCCGGCGCGCTGCTATTGGTGCCGCTGCTCGCCGCATTGTTCGGCCCGCATCCCTCTGTTGCGTGGCCCTGGGTCGGCGCCCTCACCGCGGTGACAGTCGGCGGCTGGGTGATCGACATGGCGCTGGCGCGCATCGGCTTCGATATCGGCTTCACGCTGGCCGATACCAGCCAACACGCCATGGCCAACCGGCTCACCGACGTTCCCCTGCGCTGGCTCACTGCCGACAACACCGCGGTGGCACGCCAGGCCATCGCGGCCAGCGCACCGGAACTCGTCGGGTTCGTCGTGAACCTGTTGAGCCCCTTTATCAGTGCGCTACTGCTGCCCGCCGCGATCACCATCGGCCTGTTCTTCGTCTCCTGGCAGGTCGGTGTGGCCGCGGCGATCGCGTTGCCGTTCCTGCTCGGCGCCCTGGCCGCGAGCCGACGGCTGGTCCGAACCGCCGATGCCGCAGACACCAGGGCCCACAGTGCCCTCACCGAACGTTTGGTGGAATTCGCCCGCACCCAGCAGGCGTTGCGGGCCAGCCGTCGCGTCACGGCGGCCCGGAGCCAGACCGGGGAGGCCATCACCGCCGTGCGTGGGGCAACCCTGCGGCTGTTGCTGTTTCAGATTCCGGGCCAGCTGTTGTTCAGCGTGGCCAGCCAGATCGCCCTCATCTCGCTGGCGGGCACGATCACGACACTGACGTTGCGCGGCCAACTCGGTGCGCCTGAAGCGGTGGCGTTGGCGATCGTGATGGTGCGCTTCCTCGAACCGTTCACCGTGCTGGCCGACCTGTCCGGCGCGGTGGAGTCCTCACGTGGTCTGCTGGACCGGCTCACCACCGTCACGACGGCGCCGGTGTCCGAGCAGTCCCGGCGCGGTGTGCTGCCGTCAGGTGAATCATCGCCGCCGCGAATCGAATTCCGCTCCGTGGGTTTCGGCTACCTGGGCACCGAGGTCCTCAGGGATCTGTCGTTCACCCTCGAACCCGGCACCACTACCGCGATCGTCGGCCCGTCCGGCTCCGGCAAGAGCACGATCCTGTCCCTGGTCGCCGGGCTGCACACACCCGAGCGCGGGCAGATCATGATCGATGGCATCGACGCCGCCGATATCGATCCCGATGCCCGGCGCGCGTTGGTCAGTGTGGTGTTCCAGCATCCGTACCTGTTCGACGGGACGATCGCGGACAACATCCGGGTCGGTCATCCCGAAGCCGGTGACGCAGAGATCAACCGGGCCATGGGCCTGGCTCGGGTCGACGACATCGTCGAACGCCTGCCCGACGGCGCGCAATCCAAGGTCGGCGAGGCGGGTACGGCGTTGTCCGGCGGCGAACGCCAGCGTGTCAGCATCGCGCGGGCGCTGGCCAAACCCGCAGGTGTGCTGCTGATCGACGAAGCCACCAGCGCGCTGGATACCGAGAACGAGGCGGCGATCACGCAGGCGATCAACGACGATCCTCAGCCACGCACGCGGGTCATCATCGCCCACCGGCTCGACGCCATCCGCCATGCCGATCAGGTCCTGTTCGTCGACGGCGGCACAGTTGTCGAGCAGGGCAGCATCGACGAACTCACCGCGCTCGGCGGGCGTTTCGCCGAGTTCTGGCACCAGCAGGAAGACAGCGCCGGCTGGCGGATCACCGCGGATCGAGCCGACCAGCACGTCGGGTGACTCGTTGATCGGCACCCTGAGTTAGATTGCGGGCGTGACCCGCCCAACCCCGGGCGCAGGCCGGTTCGCCCCCAGCCCGTCCGCCGACCTGCACATCGGAAACCTGCGCACCGCCGTGCTGGCGTGGTTGTTCGCGCGGTCGACGGGTCGTCGCTTTCTGATGCGGGTCGAAGACCTCGATGACCGCACGCACACCGATATCGCACAACGTCAGCTCGATGACCTGGCCGCGATCGGCATCACGTGGGACGAGGAGCCGACGTGGCAGTCCCAACAGCAGCAACGCTACGACGCGGTGATCGACGGGCTCGTCGCGCGTGGTCTGGTCTACGAATGCTATTGCAGCAGAAAAGATATCCTCAGCGCACCGCGTGCACCGCACGCGCCCGAAGGCGCCTACCCCGGGACCTGCCGTGAGCTGAGTGCCGACGAGCGGACCGCCAAGCGGGAAGCCGGGCGGCCACCCGCACTGCGGCTGCGCGCCGACACCGGCGAATACACCGTCACCGATCTCCTACACGGCCCCTACACCGGGGTGGTCGACGACTTCGTGCTCCGCCGTGGTGACGGTGTGCCCGCCTACAACTTGGCCGTCGTCGTCGACGATGCGCTCTCCGGCATCGATCAGGTGGTCCGGGGTGACGACCTGCTGGCATCCTCGCCGCGCCAGGCTTACCTGGCCGGGCTGCTCGGTTATCCGCAGCCGGTCTATGCCCATGTGCCGCTGGTCCTCAACGCCGAGGGCAAGCGGCTGGCCAAGCGTGACGGCGCGGTCACGCTGGACGAGCTCGGGGTGCCGCGGGCATTCGCGATGATCACCGAATCGCTGGGGTGGCCGGCACACGACATGGCGACACTGCTGCACCAGTTCGATCCGGCGCAACTGCCCCGCGAGCCGTGGATATATCAACCGGTTTGATCGCAACCCTTGGCGGGCATCTCCCACAGCATTACTGTCCGCCGAATGCGTCACCTAGCACGCGCCGCGCTGCTGACGATCGTGTTGATCGCCGCAGCGCTCCTCGGCGGCTGTGGATCAAGACCTGACGGCGGCGGCCCACTGGCCTCCGGTGTGCTTCGAGTCGGTACCGAGGGCACCTACGCGCCGTTCAGTTTCCAGGATCCCGCCACCGGACAGCTCGCCGGCTACGACGTCGACGTTGCCAATGCCGTGGGCCAGAAACTCGGCAAAAAGGTCGAGTTCGTCCAAACGCCATGGGATTCGATCTTCGCCGCGCTCGAAGCCAACCGGTTCGACGTGGTGGCCAACGAAGTCACCATCACCCCGGAGCGGCAGAGCAAGTACGACCTGTCCGAGCCTTATTCGGTCGGTGAAGGCGTCATCATCACCCGCTCGAACGACGATTCGATCAAGTCGCTCAACGATCTGCGGGGCAAGACCGTCGGAGCCAGCATCACCAGCAACTGGGCCCAGGTCTCGCGCGACGCCGGGGCGACGGTGGCGCCGGTGGAGGGCTTCACTCAGGCCATCACCCTGCTCAGCCAGGGCCGCGTGGACGCGGTCGTCAACGACAGCATCGCCTTTCACGCCTATGCGGCCGAGACCAACAATCAGTCGGTCAAGATCAGCGCCACGATCGGCGAAAAGAGCGAGCAGGGGTTTGCGGCTCGGAAGAACAGCGGCCTGCTGCCGGACCTGAATAGGGCGATCGACGAGCTGAAGGCGGATGGCACGCTCGCCGCGATCTCGCAGAAGTACCTGAAGGCCAACGCCACCGGAGAACCCGCGACCAATACGGCCGGCGCCGGGCACCGTTCGGTGTGGCAACTCATCGGCGAAAACCTCTGGCCGCTGGCCAAGGCTGCGATCACCGTGACCGTTCCGCTGACGATCATCAGCTTCGCCATCGGCCTGGTGATCGCACTCGTCGTCGCGCTCGGCCGGTTGTCGCGAGATGTGATCGTGTCGAACGTCGCGCGGTTCTACATTTCGGTCATCCGCGGCACACCGCTGCTGGTGCAGTTGTTCATCATCTTCTACGCGCTACCGCAGATCGGGATCAAACTCGATCCGTTCCTGGCCGCGGTGATCGCATTCAGCCTCAACGTCGGCGGCTATGCCGCGGAGATCATCCGGTCGGCCATCCAGAGCATCCCGATCGGGCAATGGGAAGCCGCCGAGACGATCGGTTACAACTACGCCGGTGCGCTGCGGCGAATCATCCTTCCGCAGGCTGCCCGGGTCGCGGTGCCCCCGCTGTCGAACACGTTGATCTCGCTGGTCAAAGACACGTCGCTGGCGTCGACGATCCTGGTGACCGAACTGCTGCGCACAGCGCAGGTGGCGGCCGCGCCGACGTTTGAATTCTTCGCGCTGTACGGAACCGCGGCCGCCTACTACTGGATCATCTGCCTGGTGCTCTCCTTCGGCCAGAGCCGCCTCGAACACCGACTGGAGAGGTACGTGGTGCGATGACAGACACCACCAGCGGCGAGCCCGAATACCGCGTCGTCGCCGACGGCGTCGAGAAGGCGTTCGGTGAGAACAAGGTGCTCAAGGGCGTCTCCTTCACAGTGGAGCGCGGTACGGCGACGGCGATCATCGGGCCGTCCGGCTCCGGCAAGACGACACTGCTGCGCACCCTCAATGCGCTCGACCGCGCCGACGCCGGCGTGATTCGAGTCGACGACGTCGAGATCGACTTCTCCACGCCGACAACCAAATCCGAGGTGCGCCGGTTTCAATCCCGCAGCGGCTTCGTGTTCCAGGGCCACAACTTGTTTCCGCACAAGACGGTGTTGCAGAACGTCATTGAAGGGCCGGTGTTCGTGCAGAAGCGGCCGAAGGAGGAAGTGATCACGGAGGCCATCGCACTCCTCGATCAGGTCGGGCTTGCCGACAAACGCGATCAATACCCGTACCAATTGTCCGGCGGGCAGCAGCAGCGGGTCGGCATCGCCCGAGCGCTGGCACTCAAGCCCAAACTGGTGTTGTTCGACGAGCCGACCTCGGCGCTGGATCCCGAACTGGTCGGCGAGGTGCTCTCGGTGATCAAGGATCTGGCCGTCGAGGGCTGGACGATGGTGATCGTCACTCACGAAATCCAATTCGCCAGACAGGTTTCCAACCAGGTGTTGTTCACCGATGGTGGCGTCATTCTGGAGCAGGGCCGCCCCGAGGACGTCATCGGCAACCCGAAAGAGGCGCGCACACGCCAGTTCCTGGAGCGGGTGCTCAATCCGCTGTAGGTTGACCGGCACTGTGCCACAGTGTCCAGATGCCGAACCAGAAGCAGGTCGACGCGGACGTCGTCATCGTCGGGGCCGGACTGTCCGGAATGATCGCCGCCCGCGCTGTGCTGGCGGCCGGACTGACGCCGGTGGTGCTGGAGGCCGACGAACGGGTCGGCGGTCGCATCCTCACCGAGGAGGTCATGCCGGGCCTGCCCGTCGAACTGGGCGCCCAGTGGATCGGTGACACGCACGAGCGGATGTTCGCCCTCGCCGACGAGCTCGGCGTCGAGACGTACCCGCAGTTCGAGGACGGCGAGACATCCTACGACCTCGTCGGTGCTGGAGTGTTGCGCGAGAACGAATTCCACGCGCGCTTCGGCGACGAGCTGGCCGAACTGGAGCGTGTGCTGCGCCGGTTGGACGAGATGGCCACCGAGGTGCCCGTCGATGCGCCCTGGCTGGCACCCCGTGCGGCCGAATGGGATTCCATCACCGCCGGCGCATGGTACGACGCCCAGGGACTGTCGCCGGTGGCCCGCACTCTGGTGGAGATCTGCACGGTCGGGATCCTGGCGGTGCCGACCGCAGAGGTGTCGTTCCTGCACCTGCTGTTCACCATCCAGACCTGCGGAGTGACGTCTGAGTTGTTCGCCGAGTCCGAAGGAGGCGCCCAAACCACCCGGTTTGTCGGCGGCACCAGCGAGATCCCGAACCGCCTCGCCGCGCTGATCGCCGATCACATCGTGCTGCGGGTGCCGGTCCAGCTGATCGAACATTCCCCGGGCGGTGTCAGCGTGCACTGCCGCGGTGGACTGGTCGCGCGTGGCCGCCGGGTCATCGTGGCCATCTCACCGACCCTCGCGGGACGGATCATGTACGACCCTCCGCTGTCCGGTGTGCGTGATCAGCTCACGCAGCGGCTGCCGAACGGGTCGGCCATGAAGGCGTTCTTCGTCTACGACGAACCCTTCTGGCGCACAGACGGATTCAATGGCCAGCTGATCTCCGACGTCGGCCCGGCCCGAATGTCCAACGACACCTGCATACCCGGCGACGACCACGGAGTGATCCTGATGTTCCTGGAGGGCGAGCAGGCCCGTACCTTCGGACGCTTGCCTGAGGAGGAGCGCCGCGCGGCGCTCACCGCCGAACTGGTGCGCCACTACGGCAGCAAGGCCGCCCATCCCGAGTTGTATGTCGACGGCGAATGGTCGGACCGGCAGTGGACCCGCGGCTGCTACAACGTCAACCTCGGGCCGCACGTGTGGACTGCGTACGGTCCCGCCCTGTCGGCGCCGATCGGCGTGATCCATTGGGCGTCAACCGATACCGCAACGTATTGGAGCGCCTACATGGAGGGCGCGGTCGACGCTGGTGAGCGAGCAGCAGCCGAGGTCATCGCGGCGCTGGCCGGCTAATTCAGACGGCGACGTCGAGGCGGGCCATGCCGCGCAACGTGACGTGCGGCTTGTAGGTCGGCTCGGACGCCAGCTGCGCATCCGGGAAGCGTTTGGTCACCGCGGACAACGCCACCGCGGCCTCCATCCGCGCCAGCGGTGCACCGAGGCAGAAGTGCGGCCCATGCCCGAAGGCCAGATGGCGGATCGGGCTGCGGGTGGGGTCGAACTCGTCGGGCCGTTCGGTGACCGCCGGATCGCGGTGGGCGGCGGCCAGCAGCACCATCATGATGTCCCCCTTGGGGATTCGGATGCCACCGATCTCCATGTCGGCACCGGCGACGCGGCTGGCCAATTGCACCGGCGGGTCGTAGCGCAGCGTTTCCTCGATGATGTTCGGCGCCAGTCCCGGGTCGGCGCTCAACGCGGTCCAGTGTTCGCGGTGCCGCAACATCGCCAGGATGCCGTTGGCGATCAGATTGACCGTCGTCTCGTGACCGGCGATCAGCAGCAGGTTGCAGGTCGCGACGATCTCCTCCTCGGTGAGCTGGTCACCGGATTCCTCCACCGCGATCAGTCCCGACATCAGATCGTCGCGCGGCTCGGCCCGCCGGCGCTCCAGCAGCTCACGCAAATACCCGCGCAGCCACATTCCCGCCTTCATGCGCTCTTCGAACCCCTGGGTCTCCCCCGTGAAGGTGACGAAGGGGTCCAGCCCCTGCGCCAGTATCGTTGAGGCCGCACCGAATTGGGCCTCGTCCTCGATCGGCACACCAAGCAGGCGGCAGATCACCGCCACCGGGAGCGGATGCGCCAACTGCTCGATGGCGTCGAATTCGCTTGTCTGCGCGGCCTTGTCGAGCAGGTCGTCGACCAACGACGTGATGTCGGGCTCCAACGACTTCACCACTCGCGGCGAGAAGGCCTTACTGACCAGCCTGCGCAACCGGGTGTGATCGGGCGGGTCGAGAAACAGGAAACCGGGCGTGCCGAACGGCCGGGGTTGTTCACCGGCCTCGATGGCCCGCTGCGCGGCGGTGGACTTCAGCCGGTCGCTGCACGAATCGGGATGCCGCAACACCTCGTCGCAGTCGGCGAAGCTGGACAGCACGTACAGCGTGGACTCGGGCACGTGCATCGGCCCGCCGTCGAGGATCTGCCGGTACACCGGGTAGGGGTTCGCCCGGTTGGCGGGGTCGAGCAGTTTCAGAAGCAGTTCTTGCGGCTCGGTGGCAGCAGTCATCTACCTATTGTGCACGCGTCGAATGCGGACCGTCCCCGCCGAGATCGACGAAATGCTGCGATTTACTCGCAGAAGTCCTGCCAAACATTGCTCCTATGTCAAGCGGCGAGCGGTTGGTGGGTGGTGTGGTGACGGGATTTCTCGTCGGCGTTGAGTCGGTTGAACACGGTGCGGCTGAGACGTCGTTTGAGGCACCGCAATGCTTCTGAAGAGGAGTCACCGCCGGCAAGTCGTTTTCGGTAATAGGCCTGTCCAGCGCTTGAGGTCATGCCGATCTGAGTGATGGCAATGCGGTGCAGGGCGGCGTTGAGTTGGCGGTTGCCGGACCTGTTGAGACGCATTCGACCAGCGGTGTTGCCTGACCAGGCAGGGATGGGCGCGCTGCCGTTGTGACGGGCGAAAGCGGCTTCGCTGGTGAATCGGCTGACGCCGGCGGATTCGCCGACCAGCTTGGCTGCGGTGAGCTCCCCGCAACCCGGCAGAGCCAGCAGGCTCGGCGCTACGGCTTGCACGGCGGCGCCGATCCGTTGGGTAAGGGCGTTGATCATGGCGGTGAGCCGAACGATGTCGGCCAACTCATCGGCAGCCACCTCGGCCAGCACTCCATCAAGGGCCGACAGCCAGTCCGCCAAACTCTTGTGGGTCTTGGCGCGATCCATTGATCTCTTCTTTGGGTTACGGGCGGGATCGAGCTCGTGAACCCGATTGAGGAACCGGTTGGTGATCGACGTGCGTTGCGCCACAAGGTCGTCCCGGCGATCGATCAACAGTTTCAACTCCCGTGACACCGTGTCATGGGTGGCCACAGGTAGATCAGGTTCACGCAATACCGCTCGTGCCACCGCTAGGGCGTCGATGGGGTCAGACTTGCCCCGATCCCGTCCGCCGGCACGCTGCAGGGCCATCAATTTTGGCGCTACCCGCACCACCTTCTGTCCGGCCGAGAGCAGATCACGTTCCAGGCGTGCGGACAGATTGCGGCAGTCCTCGATGCCCCACACCACGTCGCTACCGAACTTTTCCCGAGCCCACCGCACCGCAGCAGTGTGTCCGGGCGTCGTTGCCGGGACCGTTTTGCTGCCCAGTTCACGGCCGACGTCATCGACGGCGACGAAGGTGTGGGTGCGCTTGTGTACATCGGCTCCAATGACCACCATGGACAGTGCCTTCTTTCATCAAGAGGTGGATGAGCGAAGGTTGGGCCGGCCGGCTGGACACATCTCAGTGGGGGCGATGCCACGCTCCTATCAAGTCACGCCGGTCGGTCCTTCCCACCTGATGTCGGCAAAACATTTGAATGCCAACCCCACGCAGGTGGCAGTCGGTTTGTGAGCACACACACCAGGTGAGAAGAACCCAACCACCGCACAGCGGCGATTACGAAGATGACACTGAGTCGGTTTGGGCGAAAGACGGGTCGTCAGCTGCCGTAGTACTGACCGAGGACATGGTCGCGTAGTTCGTCGAACTCGTTCGCCACGATCGCGGCGCGGATCTGGTCGACCAGTCGGATGATGAACCGCTCGTTGTGGATCGTGCACAGCGTGGCGGACAGGATTTCCTTCGCCTTGAACAGATGGTGCAGGTACGCGCGGGTGTAGTTGGCGCAGGTGTAGCAGTCGCAGTCGGCGTCGATCGGGGTGAAATCCCGCCGGTAGCGCGCCCCGGTGATGTTGAACCGGCCGGTCGGCGAGTACACCGCGGCATTGCGTGCCACCCGCGACGGCGATACGCAATCGAAGGTGTCGGCGCCCGCGGCGATCGCCGCGAACAGGTCGTCGGGTTCGCTGATCCCGAGCAGGTGGCGCGGCTTGTCGTCGGGCAACTCGTCGACACACCAGCCGACGATCGTGGCGAGGTTCTGCTTCTCCAGCGCTCCGCCGATGCCGTAGCCGTCGAAACCCCGCCCCTCGGTGTCGACGATGCCCGCCAGATCCCGCGACGCCTGGCGGCGCAGGTCCTCGTACTGCGCGCCCTGCACCACACCGAAGAGTGCCTGCGCGGGTCGCTCGGGCCGTTCGGCGGTCAGTCTGCGGTGCTCGGTCAGGCAGCGCACCGCCCACGCCTGGGTGCGAACCACCGACTCTTCTTGGTAGCCACGGGTATTCACCAACGTCGTCAGTTCGTCGAAGGCGAAGATGATGTCGGCACCGATCTTGTGCTGGATCTGCATCGACACTTCCGGGGTGAACCGGTGCGTCGAGCCGTCGAGATGCGAAATGAACGTGACGCCGTCGTCGTCGACATGCGCCAACCGCTGTTTACCCTCGGCGATGACGTCGTCGGCCTGGACGCGGTTGGCGTCCATCGAGAGCACCTTGCGGAACCCGGCACCCAGCGACAGCACCTGGAAGCCGCCGCTGTCGGTGAACGTCGGGCCCGGCCAGTTCATGAAGGCACCCAAGCCACCCGCCTCGTCGACGATGTCCGGGCCGGGCTGCAGGTAGAGGTGGTAGGCGTTGGCCAGCACAGCCTGGGCGCCCAGCTCACGCATCGTCTCCGGCAGCACCGCCTTGACCGAGGCCTTGGTGCCGACCGCGACGAACGCCGGGGTGTGGATGTCGCCGTGCGGAGTGTGGATCACGCCGGTACGTCCACGGCGCCCGGGCAGCTGGGCGTCGACGGTGAAGAACGGCACCCGGCTATCTAACCAGCGCCTTCGGAGAGGAAGCGCACGATGTGGTCGGCGAGCTCCTCGCCGGCGTCCTCCTGGATGAAGTGGCCGGCGCCGTGGACGGTGGGGTGGTCGTACCCCTGCGCACCCTGCATCTGCTGGAAGATCGGGGCCATCGCACCGGTGATCGGGTCGCCGTCGGAGAACGCCACCAGCATCGGGGTTGCGCCGGCCGTCAGGGTCGCCCATGCCAGCCGGTTCGCCTCGGACGCCGGGTCGTCGGGGCTGGTCGGCACCAGACCCGGCATGGCTCGCGGACCTGCCGAAAAGCTGTCGTCAGGGAAGGGCGCGTTGTAGGCCGTGCGGACGTCGTCGGTGATCGGTCGCAGACAACCCGACTCCACGAATCGGCCCACATCGATGCTCGGCGCCTCCTGGATGGCCCGGCGGAACTGCCACCACACCTCGGGCATATTGAAGTCTCCCGTCGGCAGCCCGGTGTTGGCGACGACGATGCGCGCGAACCGATCCGCGTTCTCGGCCGCCAGCCGCAACCCGATCAGCCCGCCCCAGTCCTGACCGAACAGGGTCACCCGCTGCAGATCCAGGACGTCGAACGCGAGCGCGCGCATCCACTCGACGTGGCGGGCATAGGTGTGGTCCTCCCGACGGGTCGGACCACGTTGGTTCGCCATGCAGCAACAGGATCGGCTCGGCATGCTCCGGTCCTTCGTCGACCCAGGCCACCCGCAGACGCCCGCCCTCGTCGTCGTCGAGTTCGCAATAGTGCGGTGAATAGGGGAAATTCGGAATGTCAACGAATCGCTCATCGGGCGTGCGCAAGGTCCGCATGACGGTGAAGATACCGACTTTGCCTGTGCCGGCCGGGATTTGCCCCGATGCTGACGTTAATTTCTGCGCATTGACTGGCAGACGGATATTTCGCCCATTTCTGCCTCCATTGCGGGACTGCGCACCATAATTTCCTCGATGATCCGTCAACGTCGACGGATCACCCCTACATAAGGAGAAATCGGTGAAGCGTGGGTTGGTGGTGACGGTTGCCGGCGCCGCGGTCTTGGTGGCCGGACTGTCTGGTTGTTCGAAGGACGACAACAAATCAACGTCGACGACAAGCGAGAAAGCTACAACTTCGGCAGCCGCGACGACGAGCGCGGCAGGGTCCCCCAGCGCGACCGCCGGATCCAGCACCGCCAAGGTGACGATCGATGGCCAGCCGCAGGACATCAAGGGTTCGGTCGTCTGCGCGACTGCGGGTGGCAACCTCAACATCGCGATCGGTGAGGCGACCACCGGTATCGCCGCCGTGCTGTCCGCCGATGCCTCGTCGGTGCAGTCCGTCGGTCTCGGCAACGTCAACGGCGTGACGCTCGGCTACACCGCCGGCGTGCCCGGCGGAGCGAATGCCACCGCCACCAAGGACGGCAACACCTACAAGATCAGCGGAACTGCGACGGGTGTCGACATGGCCAACCCGATGCAGCCGGTGACCAAGCCCTTCGAAATTCAGGTCACCTGCCCGTAGCGGCAGGACGAACGAAGCGGCGGCGCCCCGAGGGGTCGCCGCCGCTTTCGTTTGAGACTTAGACCCCGACCGCCTTCTCCAGCGCGGCCAGCGAGTCCTCCAGTTGCGTGAGCAGTCGCTGTAGATGCGGGATGCTGCGCCGACAACCCACGAGTCCGAAGTCGAGGTTGTCGGCGTTGTTCGACATCGTGATGTTGAGGGCCTGCCCGTCCAGCGCGATCGACAGCGGATAGTTGCCGTCCAGGCGCGCACCGTGCCAGTACAGCGGCTCGCGGGCGCCGGGCACGTTCGAGATCACGATGTTGAAGGGCGGCGCCGCCGCGGCGGCCAGCGCCGGAAGGAGGGTCAGCGCCAGCGGCGCCATGTTGAACGCCGACAGGGCCAGCTGCTGCATCTTTGGCAGCTGCAGGAACACCTCTTTGTTGCCACTGATCGAGTCGTGGATCGCCTCCAGCCGCTTGGCCGGGTCGCTCTGGTCGGTGGCCAGGCTGCACAGGATCGCGCCAACCTGGTTGCCGCCCTGGGAGTGATCGTCCTCGTCACGCAGGTTGACCGGCACCATCGCGATCAAGGGCTTGTCGGGCAGCGCGTCCTGCTCGATCAGGTAGGCACGCAGCGCGCCTGCGCACATCGCCAGGATGACGTCGTTGACCGTGACGCCGGCGGCGGCCTCCTTGATCGCGATGATGCGTTTGAGCGGCCAGGACTGGGCCGCCACCCGCCGTGCCCCGCCGATCGGAACGTTGAACATCGTCTTGGGGGCCTCGAACGGCAGGGTCAGCTGCTGCTCGAGGAGGGCGCCGCGCACGATCGTCAATGCCGATGGCGCCAAGCCCGCGACCGAGCCGGCCGCTCGTACTAGTCCGCCGAGTGGCGAACCGCCGCTCTTGTCCTTGCTGCGTGGGCGGGGTCCGATCGTCCACGGCGCCCGGATCTCGTCGTCCTGCGGATCCGGCGACAGCGTGCGCTTGGTCAGCTTCATCGCCGAGACGCCGTCGAGCAGCGAATGGTGGATCTTGGTGTAGACGGCCACGCGGCCGTCGTTGAGGCCTTCGACCAGATGGGTCTCCCACAGCGGCCGGTGCCGGTCGAGGAGGCTGCCGTGCAGGCGCGAGGTCAGCTCAAGCAGTTCCCGGACCCGCCCCGGCTTGGGCAGCGCTGAGCGGCGTAGGTGGTACTCGAGGTCGATGTCGCGATCGAAAGCCCACGCCAAGTTGGCGATGCCGCCGAACAGCCTGCCGGGATGCTTGCGGAACGTGGGCTGTACGTCCTGATAGGTCAGCAGATCGTTGTAGATCTGAGCCAGGAACTCCGGGCCCATGTCGTCGGGTGGCTCGAACAGTTGCAGGCCACCGACGTGCATGGGATGTTCTCGGGACTCGGCCAGCAAGAACATCGAGTCGGTCGGTGAAATCAGCTCCATCGATGACCTCCGCGTCGATTTCTATCCCGTGTGCCCATTACACCGGCTCGCCACACAGATGTCGTCGCGCAGGAGACCCGCTTGGGTCAGCGGTGGCCGCCGCCCCCGCCGCCTCCACCGCTGTGGTTGCCACCGTTCCACCCCGGCTCGGCGACTTCGGCCTCGGTGAGCTGATCGCTGGTGTCGGGAATGATCGTCGGAGCGCAGTCCATCGAGAAGCTGTCCTCGGTATCGGTATCCGCGCATTGGGCCGCCAGCCGCGGCGCGGGGTCAGCGACGGCGAAGACGGCGACCGCCGGGGCGGTCGCGATTGCCAATCCGATTGCCACATAGAGCATCCGGCGAGTGGTAGCGGTCGTCATCTCAAACCCCCTGGCCTACAGCGCTGCGTTTCCAAAGGGCCAGCGTAGGTGAGGTTCCTGGGAATCGCGCGGCGTCCTCGCCGATTCACAGCGATGGCGCAGCGGGTCACCCTGCGCGCCAGGCGTCAGCCGGCTGTGCCGATGCCGCTTCTGGAGATCGTGAATCCGCGCCCGCCCGTGGTGCAGGTGACCCCGCTCTCCTCGGAGAGGCACCTGAATTGTCCCAGTGCCATCGTCTTGCCGTAGGCGAGCATGGGGATGCCCGGCGCCGCATTGCCCAGGCAGGTCATGCCCGTGCAGGACTTGAATGTGCCGTCATTGGCCAGCGTCACCGACTGGGGCGGAGTGTCGGTCTGGCAGTACACATCGTCCTGACCGACGCGGCCGCCGGTGTTCATCTCGCAACTGATGTTGCGCGACGGTGAGTAGAAGCCGCAGTACTGGCCGACTGTTGTGCACACCGAATCGTCGGCTCCGGCGCTAGGCGCGCTGAGGATCGAGCCCACAACGAAAGCGGTTGTCGCTGCGACACATACACGAGCCCACAGGTCCATGCTCACTACCTTCGCTGAAGATCCGGGGATGCGCTGACAATCGGGCAAACCAAGCATCAGCCCTCAGCGCGCCACGTGACTTCGATGTCCTCACGCTTGAGGGTGACCAACGCTTGGGTGACGCCGTCGGCGTCGGCGAATTCCACTTCATAGGCCGGCGGGAGCCCGGCATCGCGATAGACCATCACGACCGTCCCCTGAGCGCCGGTGGGCAGGTCATGCTGTGGCAGTGGCCGCAGCAAGCGGACGACGTCGTTCTCCTGTGGCGCCATGTCACCCACTTTCTCATCGCTTCGTCGGGATGGCGGTGACCAGCCGCACGACCCCATCATTGTTGCGAATGAAGGCAAAAGTCACCTCGATAGTTTTGCCATTCGCGCCGGTGATGGGTATTACCTGGTTGTACTTGGTCCCGTACTCAGTAACGCCTGTCTCAACCGCCTTGGCTGGATCAAAAACGATCTGCCTCTGAAGATCTGCGGCGTTCTCGCGGGTGAAGCCCAGAGCCTGCTCGAACCACTTCGCCTTGGGTCCGCCCGTCGGGTGATCGGGATTGAGTAGATACTTTTCCAGCTTGTCTTTCACACTCTGCTCAGCGAGTCTCTGCGCCTCTGCGGCCTCGGCCCGTGTGGCACCGCGACCCGCGACTTCGGCAGCGAAGATCGTCGGTCGCGCCGCCAACAGCGGCCCCAGTTCGGTGATAGACCGCGCCGCAAAGCCAGCCGCGCTGACCGCTGGGAGCGCCGAAAGCTCAGCAGCTGCCCGGAATTCGCGGATGATCGTCACGATACGAGCGCCGGTGGCCGTCAGTCGCGACACATCGACGACTTTCGATACCGCTTCGCTAGCGCCCGCGGTGAACGGAATCAGGACCGCGGCGATCACCTCGCTCACCGCAACAGTCGCGCCGAGAACCAACATCTCGTGGATGATCTTGGAGTGGGCGTCATCGATGGTCTGCGCATAGCTTGAACACACTTTGGCTGCATCGTCGAAGCCATCAGCGGTTCCCGAAATGTGGTCCCGCACCATCGTGCAGTTCTTGATCAGATCTGGAAACTCTGGAGACTTTTGATCGAGCAATGGTGCAATGGCGCCCATCGAGCTCGGCCCGCCGTTGACCAACTGGCCCGATGCACGCAGGCCCCGAGCCGACACCGCGTTGCTCCAGGCATCCGCGGCGGCCCGCAATTTGTCCTGGTGCCCGTTCGGCCATAGCTCGCCTTCGACATACGCGGAAATGGTGTGCCACCAACCCGGCACATCTGCATGGCCGCCCTCCGCGGACGGGATTGTCGGCTCCGGGAACGCCGGTGCTCCCATCGGGGGCATCTCAAGCACCGTCTCGTTGTTGATGGCCGACTGTCCGTCCGCGTTCAGGTGATTTACCCCGGTTGCAAACAGCAGGTCTGAACATTGGCCAGCACCCTGTACGTCCGCGGCGGCAGACTTCATCAGTGCCTTCGCCAACGGGTCGTATCTGGCGGCCCACGCGTGCGCGCCGGTGTCGGTTCCCGCCATGCCGGCCGAACCGTTCAGGGAACTCGCAAGTCCGGTAACGGCAGCACCGGCAGAGGTGCGGACGCTGGTAAAGACGCGCGCCGAAGAGAACAGAGCTTCTGAGTCGACGTCCCTCGTCACGGCCACATTCCGCAGTTGACCTCGCCGACTCGGGTGTAGTTGCGATGGGCCAAACTGGCGCTTTCTCGAAGGAAGTCTGCCGATTCACGCAGTTCCCGGCTCAAGCGCAGCCAGGTCTCGTGGTACTCACGTTCGCTCTCTACCCCCTGGCCCAGCCACGTCCCATGTAGCTCGACGATTTCCTGGTCGACCGCGGCGGCGATCTCTTCTGCGCGCCTGTTGAATGCGGCCAGGCGGTCGGCGAATGACAGAAGCTCGTCGAGGTTTACCGCGTAGCGACTCATGTGAGTCCGCCGCCCGCATATACGCCGCCGAGCGCTTGGCTGGCTTGATTCTCATGCTCGGTGAGGAGCGCCGCTGACTGAACGAGCAGCCGCGAATGTTCTTGCAGGACAGCCGTTACGACGTTCGCGTCCTCGTGCCAATCGTCCCATGCGATCTCATATGCAGACCCGGCTTTGCCGATCCACGTCGCAGTCAGTTCGCCCCAACTACGGCGAATGTCCTCAAGCTCCCTGGCCAGATCGTCAGCGCGATTCGCGAGCGACTGAGCCGTCGTCACAGTCTCCTGGATCTGCATCCGCAATACACCGGCCATGGCCAACCCCAGTCATCGAAGTAGCGCTTCAGATCTCAAGTCAAAGTCATCACCGGGGCGTGTTCAACTCACCCTGCGTCGCGACGCAGCCAAACTGGTCGCGCCGAGCGTGCAGGTTGTCGTCGAGATCTGAGGCCGACATCGACAAGAGGCCGCACTCTCGGCGAATGACAAAAGCCTCGGAACCCACCCAAGGGTTCCGAGGCTGTATGGCGGTGGCGGAGGGATTTGAACCCTCGGACGGGGGTTACCCGTCACACGCTTTCGAGGCGTGCTCCTTAGGCCGCTCGGACACGCCACCGCCGAAGAGCTTACGTCCCGCAGGCTGGCTAACCCAAATCGCGCTGACGAGCGAAAAAGCCCTCCAACAGCGCCGCGCACTCCTCGGCCAGTACTCCCCCGCGCACCTCCGGCCGATGCGTCAACCGCCGGTCGCGCACCAGATCCCAAAGTGAGCCAGCCGCACCGGTTTTGGGCTCCCACGCCCCGAACACCACCCGCGACACCCGGGCCATCACCAACGCACCCGCACACATCGTGCACGGCTCGACGGTCACGGCGAGCGTCGCGCCCTCCAGCCGCCAACCGTCGCCGTACACCCGCGCAGCCGCCCGCAACGCCAGGATCTCGGCGTGCGCTGTCGGGTCGCCGAGCTGCTCACGGGCATTGGCGGCGCGGGCCAGCTCAGTGCCGTCCGGCCCGAACACCACCGCGCCGATCGGCACGTCCTCCGGCCCGGCCAACCGCGCAGCATCGAGAGCCGCGCGGATCAGCTCAGAATCAGCCGTCACCGATCGAGGCGGTCGAGCACTGCGGACAGCTCGTCGGCGAACCCCATCTCTCGGGCGATCCGGCCGAGCTGTTCGTCGGCATACAGATCGGTCTCGTCGAGGATCACGCTCAGCACCGGCTCGGGCAGGCCGATATCGGCCAGCACGCCAAGGTCGCCCTCCTCGAAGGGGTCCGCATCCTCGAGATCTTCCGGTGAAATATCGGCGTCCAGAGTCTCCAGGGCCTCGGCAGCAATGTCGTAATCCAGCGCCGCCGTCGCGTCCGACAGCAGCAACCGAGTGCCGGCCGGGGCCGGCCGCACGATCAGAAAGAACTCGTCGTCGATGTCCAACAGCCCGAATACGGCGCCGGCACTCCGCAGTTCTCGCAACTCCGTCTCGGCAGCAGTCAGGCTGGTCAAAACCTTGGCGCTCATGGCGGAGCAACGCCATTTGCCGTCCTCGCGGACCACGGCCACCCCGAAGCCATCCGGGGCCTCCGACCCGGGGCTGTTCTGGGCGCGCTGTGCCTCCATGGGCGCATACGCTAGTCGCTGATCAGGCATTTTGACCAGGTACCCGTCTGCTACGCCGTGTTGGTATGCCAACCTGGACAGGTGACAAAGACACCCGTGTGTGTACTCGGGCTCGGGCTCATCGGCGGCTCGGTATTGCGCGCGGCGGTCGCCGCCGGACGTCAAGCCTTCGGCTACAACCGGTCCGTCGAGGGTGCGCAAGCGGCCCGGTTCGACGGCTTCTCCGCCACCACCGAACTCACCGAGGCACTGGAGTGGGCCGCCGAGCGTGAGGCGCTGATCGTCCTCGCCGTGCCCATGCCCGCGGTGTCGCAGTTGCTCGGCCACATCAAGGACGTCGCCGGCGAGTGCCCGCTCACCGATGTCATCAGCGTCAAGGGCGCCGTCCTCGAGGAGGTGCGCAAGGCCGGCCTGCTCGACCGCTACGTCGGGGGCCATCCGATGGCCGGTACCGCTCACTCAGGCTGGAGCGCCGGTGACGCCCGCATGTTCGTCGGCGCGCCATGGGTTCTCACTGTCGACGAGCACGTCGACGCCCGGGTGTGGGAGCAGGTGATGACCCTGGCGCTGGATTGCCAGGCCGTGGTGGTCCCCGCCAAATCCGACGAGCACGACGCGGCAGCGGCAAGCATCTCGCACCTGCCGCACCTGTTGGCCGAGGCCCTGGCCGAGACGGCCGGCGAGGTGCCGCTGGCGTTTGCCTTGGCGGCCGGCTCATTCCGGGACGGCACCCGCGTCGCGGCCACGGCCCCGGATCTCGTGCGGGCCATGTGCGAGGCGAACGCCGATCAGCTGCTGCCTGCTCTGGACCGCGCGCTGGAACTGCTGAACCAGGCGCGCGAATCGTTGGCGGAAAAGGGCTCGGTGGCCGAACTCGTGGAGGGCGGCCACGCCGCTCGGGCCCGCTACGACAGCTTCTCGCGCCCGCAGATCGTCACCATTGCGATCGGTGAGGAAGGCTGGCGCTCGGAACTCGCGGCCGCCGGTCGCGCCGGCGGCGTGATCAGATCCGCTCTGCCAGTCCTGGGTAGTCGACGATGAATCCGTCGGAGTCGACGGTGATCGTGGTGTCGGCGACCGGCGAGTGCAGCTTGATGCCGTCTCCGCTGTTCGGACCGGAACTGCCGTAGCTGATCGTGGCCTGCTTGACGGTCAGGTCGGGCAAACTCACGTAGACCACCGGCAGCGTCACCGAGTCGACCCGCTGATACAACCCGGTGCGCCGGATCGGCAGAGCGTTGAAGAACGGGCTGAAGACGACGTCGACGTCGAGTGCACCCTCGTAGGCTCCGCGCGACTGGCCCTGGTGATCGGTGATCAGCCACATGTTTTCCTCGTCGCGGGCGATCGACAGCTGCCGATCCCGCTCGGCGAGGGTGACGCTCATGGACAGCCGTTTGGTCGCGCCGGTCTCGTCGGTCACCAGGTCGTAGGACGCGCTGAAGGCCGGGTTCGTGGCGGCGGCGGCGGCCACGATCCGGCCGTACGCCTTGATCCGATTACCCGATAGCTGAACCCGGGCCGATTCCATCCGCGAATCGTCGTGGGCGCGCCAGGTCAGGATCGCCGGCCAGGCGCTTTCTGTCGCATCGTTGGCTGCACTCACCCGTCTACCGTATGCGACGGGCCACCCCGTTCGTAACCAGGTCGGGAAGTGCGGCCCATCTGTGATGCCGGGGCGTGCGCATCGAAACTCACCTCGTCGTCGAGCAACGGTTGCGGCATCCGCCGGAAGCGGCCGGTGCCGGGCACCGACGCCCACACCGCCAGGGCGAGCAGCCCGTCGAGCACCAGGGCCAGCACCGTCACCAGCAACGCACCCACCAACGCGAGGTAGAACTGGCGGACCTTGATGCCGTCGATCAAATAGCGGCCCAACCCGCCGAGGCTGGCATACGCGGCCACCGTCGCGGTCGCCACCACCTGAAGGGTGGCGGTGCGCAGCCCACCCAGAATCAGCGGCAGCGCATTCGGCACTTCGACGCGCAGCAAAACCCTGGTCTCGGTCATGCCCATCGACCGGGCGGCGTCTGTCACCGCCGGGTCGACGTTGGCGATCCCGGCGTAGGTGCCGGCCAGCAGCGGCGGAATGCCGAGCAGCATCAGCGCGACCGTCGGCGGCAGCAGCCCCAGCCCCCACAGCAGCACTCCGAGCAGCAGCACGCCGAGAGTGGGCAGCGCCCGCAGCGCATTGACGCCGGTGACCACCAGGAAGGTGCCGCGCCCGGTATGCCCGATCAACAAGCCGAGCGGGATGGCGATGAGCGCAGAGACGACCACGGCCACCGCGGTGTACTGCAAGTGTTCCAGGATGCGCACCCCGAGCCCGGCCCGGCCACCCCAGTTGGCGCCGGTGAAGATGTAGGCCAGCGCCTGATGCAAGAAGTTCATGCGCCCGCCTTCACCCGGGCCCACGGGGTGATCAGCCGGCCGGCCAGCAGGATCAGCACGTCGACGACGATCGCCAGCAGGAAGATCGCGATGATGCCCGCAACGATCTGGTCGCTCTTGTCGGACTGGTAGCCCTCGGTGAACCAGGTTCCCAGGCCGCCGATTCCGATGACCGAACCCACCGACACCATCGAGATGTTGGTCACGGCGACCACCCGCAACCCGGCGATGAGAACCGGAATCGACAGTGGCAGTTCGACTTTCAGCATCCGCGACACGCGGGTGTAGCCGACGGCGGTGGCGGCGTCGCGCACCTGGGCAGGCACCGCATCAAGGGCTTCCGGCACCGCCCGCACCAACAGTGCGGTGGTGTAGAGGGTGAGCGCGACGATGACGTTGGCCTCGTCGAGGATTCGGGTCGGGATGATCAGGGGCAGCACCACGAACAGCGCCAGCGACGGAATTGTGAAGATGATGCTGGCCGTCACCGTGGTCAGTCGGCGCAACACCGTGGTGCGCCACACGTAGGCGCCCAGCGGCACCGCGATCACCAGACCGAGGACCACTGGAACCAGCGAGAGCCGAAGATGGATCACGGTCAGCGCCCACGCTTTGTCCAGATGGGTGAGTAGATAATTCATGTGGCCCGCTGCTTTTCCAGCGCATCGAGCACGTCGTCGGCTTTCACCCCACCGATCACCTGACCGCCGTCGTCAACGGCCACTCCCAGACCGGCGGGTGAGGACAGCGCCGCGTCCAGCGCGAGTCGCAGCGTGCCGCCCGGCCCGAACAGCGATCCGCCCGCAATTGTGCTGTCGTACAACGAGCTTCCGCTGCGGTGCAGCTGTACTCCGTCGGCGTCGAGCCAGGCGTAGGGCCGGCCGTCGTCCCTCGTCACCAGCCGCCAGTCACCCGGTCCTAGCGTCAGCGCATCGATCTCGGCTTCTTTGACCGTCTGAATGTCGTGCAGCGGCAACCCTGCCGCCTGGCGGAACTGCAGCCCGCGGTAGCCGCGGTCGGAGCCGATGAAGCCGGAGACGAATTCGTTTGCGGGGTTGGACAACAACCGGGCGGGGGCATCGTACTGCTGCAGGGTGCCGCCGGGGCCGAACACCGCGACCCGGTCACCCAGTTTGATCGCCTCGTCGATGTCGTGGGTGACGAACACGATCGTCTTGTGCAGTTCGCCCTGCAGGCGCAGGATTTCGGCCTGCAGTTCGTCACGCACCACCGGGTCGACCGCAGAGAACGGTTCGTCCATCAACAGGACGGGTGGATCCGCGGCCAGCGCGCGAGCCACGCCGACGCGCTGCTGTTGGCCGCCGGACAGCTGCGCGGGATAACGATCGCCGAGTTTGGGATCCAGACCCACTCGCTCGAGAACCGCATAGGCGGCCTTGCGAGCGGTCCGCCGAGACTCGCCCTTGAGCACCGGTACCGTCGCGACGTTGTCGACCACCCGCTGATGCGGCATCAGGCCGCCGCTTTGGATGACGTAACCGATCCCGAGCCGCAGCTTCACCGGGTTGACACCGGCGATATCGCGGCCGTCGACGGTGATCGTCCCGGAGGTGGGCTCGATCATCCGGTTGATCATCCGCATCGAGGTGGTCTTGCCGCAGCCCGACGGCCCGACGAAGACGGTCAGCGTGCCGGTCGGCACCTCCATGCTCAGATCGTCGACGGCGACGGTCCCGTCCGGGTAGGTCTTGGTGACGCCTGTGAAGGTGATCATCTATTTCCCGATCGGTTTGTCGAAACCGTTGTCACGGATCCACTTTCGCGCCGCCTCATCGGGGTCGACGCCGGAGTTGCCGGAGACGGCGGTGTTGAGATCGATAAGCCCCTGCGTACTGAGCTTCGCCGACACCGCGTCCAGCACCGTCTTGAGCTCGTCGGACTTCTTCTGCGAACTGACCAGCGGCACGACGTTGGCGGCCAGGAAGTTGTTCTTGGGGTCCTCCAACACGACCAGCTTGTTCTGCGGGATCGCCGGTGAGGTGCTGAAAATGTCCGCGGCGGTGACGGTGCCGTCGGTCAGTGCACGTACCGTTGCCGGGCCGCCGCCGTCGCTGATCGCGACGAAGTTGTCGGGCTTGATGTCCAGGCCGTACTTGGCTTTTAGCCCCGGCAACCCCTCGGTGCGATTCAGGAACTCCGATGGGGCACCGAACTTGACCTCTGGCGAGTGGGCAGCCAAATCGCCGATGGTCTTGAGATTCCACTTCTGCGCGGTGGCCTCGGAGACCGCGACGGTGTCGGTGTCGTTGGCCGGTGACGGGGTCAGGATCGACAGGTCACCGGGCAGCACCCGGAACAACGCCAGTTCCACCTGATCCGGTGTGGTCACCGTGGTCTTGGAGTCGAAGTACTGCAACAGGTTTCCGGTGTATTCGGGCACCAGGTCGATGGAGTGGTCGCGCACCGCGGGTATGTAGGTCTCGCGGCTACCGATGCCGAACTGCCGCCCCACGGTGAAACCGTTGGCCTCCAAGGCCTGCGCGTAGATCTCGGCGATGATCTTCGATTCGGGGAAGTCCGCCGAGCCGACGACCAGATTTTTCAGATCCCCCGACGCCGATCCGCCACCGAGGGGATTGGCACTGCCACAGGCGGCCACCATTGGCAGCACGAGCGTGAACAGTATCGCCGCAAACCACAGTCGCTTTCCGCCCCGCGACGCATTCATGCGCGTCCTTTCACCCGACCCGTATCTGGAGACAGTAATGGCACCACGCATCACCCGCCCGGGTTTGGATCAGCGCAAACGTCATCATTCCGTCACGACGGCATTGTTTCCGCACACCCTGGGAGGGAACAATGAGCAGATGACGAGTGAACCGTTGGGCCCGACCCACGAGCCCACGCCGCCCATCCCGCCGGCGCCGCCAGCCCCGGCGACCAGCACGCCCGCGTCGGTCAAGGAAGTCAAGTTCACCCGCGCCGCGGCCCTGTGGTCTTCGGTGATCGCCGGACTGTTGGTTCTGACGATCCTGCTGGTCTTCATCGCCCAGAACACCGAATCGGCATCGTTCGCGTTCTTCGGCTGGCACTGGTCGCTACCCCTGGGCGTCGCGATCCTGATGGCGGCGGTGGCCGGCGGCCTGGTGACCGTCCTGGCCGGGGCGGCGCGCATCTTCCAACTCCGCCGCGCCGCGAAGAAGAACCTGAAGGCAGCCCGTCAGATCTAGCCGAACGCCTGCAGGCCGCGGCTGATCAGCACGGCGACGGCCTCGCCTGCCTGGTCATCGTCACCGTCGGCGGCGTCGGCGGCCATCCGCCGCCGAAAGTCGATGCCGGCCACAATGATCGCCAGCTTGAAATATCCGAGGGCCATCTGGAAGTTCCAGTGCGCCAAGGGGTTCCCCGACACTACCGAATAGCGCTGCGCCATATCGTCCGCCGACGGCATCTGCGGTGCGGTCCACGACTTCTGCTCGCTGGAAATCAGATCCAACATCGGATCTCGTTGCACGCACATCACCGCGACATCCGCCAGCGGGTCACCGAGGGTGGACATCTCCCAATCCAGAACTGCCCGAACGATTGTCGGGTCAGCAGGGTCGATGATCGTGTTGTCAATGCGATAGTCGCCGTGCACGATCGAACTCCGGCTCTCGGCGGGCACCGCGCCGGCCAGTTTGGCGTGCAGCCGCTCGACGTCGGCGTCGCGCGGGTCGTCGGCCAGCCGCACATGCTGCCACTGCGAACCCCAACGCCGCACCTGCCGTTCGAGGTATCCGATGGGTTTGCCGAAGTCACCGAGGCCCACGGCCTCGGGGTCGATCTCGTGGAGGTCGACCAGAACCCGGATTAGGCTGTCGACACAATCACTCACCACATCGGCGTCACCGAGCGCATCCAACTCGGCACGCGTGCGAACCACTTGACCCGCCACGTATTCGACCATCTGGAACGGCGCACCCCCGACCGAGTCGTCGTCACGCATGGTGACCGCGGGCGCAACCGGTACCGGGCTGCCGGCCAGGGCTGCGACCACCCGGTATTCGCGTGCCATGTCGTGCGCCGACGGAGTGAGACCGTGCAGCGGTGGGCGGCGCAGCACCCACTTGGACGCGTCGTCGAAGATCAGGAAGGTCAGGTTGGACCGGCCTCCGGAGATGAACTCGGCCTGCAGCTCACCGCTACGCGGGATGCCTGCCGAACGCAGGTGCCGGTCCAGTGCCGCGAGGTCGAGCCCGTCGGTAGAAGTCACCCGCTATGTATAGCTAATCGCGTTGGTTGCGCGGCAAGAGATCCCAAACATGTTCGGTGGTGTTGACGGCCGCCACCGTGCCGAACCCGCTGCGGGCGTACAGCAGGCGGGTGATCGACACGTAGTCGATCGGGAACGACAGCAACCGCTTGGTGCCCAGCAGTTCGTGCAGGATCACGTTGATCACCCCGCCGTGGCTGAACACGGCCACGGTCTCGTCATGCTCGGCGGCCGCGACGATATCGGACAACGCGGCGGCGATACGGCCACGAAACTCGCCCTCGTCGACACTGCTGGGCAGCCGGCCCTCGGCCATCCGCGCCCACTCCTCGGGCTTCTCCTTTCGTACCTGTTCGATCGGCACGTAGTGGGACAGCCCGCGGTCGTACTCGGCGAGCCGCTCGTCGATGTCGATGGTCAGGCCGAGGGCCTTTGCGACGGGCTCGCCGGTTTGGATCGCCCGTCGCTGCGGGCTGCTGATCAGCCGGGTGATCGGAAATCGGGCCAGTGCGTCGGGCAGCCGCCCGGCCTGCTCCCAGCCCGCCTCGGACAGTTCCGGATCGGCGCCTTCACCGGCCTCGGTGCGGTGGGGCAAAGCGTGCCTGACGAGCAGCAGCTGCATGGGTGACGTGGTCCTTTCACGCGCCGAGCGTGGGGGCTATCGCGGATCTGTCGACTTGGGTTCAAGGGTCTAGTGCAACAGCTCCTAGCTGAGGGGTTGTTTGGTGCGTCCTGGTCATCCGCCTTCGACGGTTCGTTTGTTCTGGGCTCGTGTCCGCTTGGGTGATTCAGTCGATGAGGCCGCGATAGCCGCCGGCGTGCCACCGACCACTGGTAGGCAGTGGTTCGGTAACGCTGGCGGGGTGAAGCCGAAGATTGTTTCTGGTGTGGCCCGGCGATATACACGGCTGAGTTTCCTTGAGCGGGAACAGATCGCGTTGGGGGTTGCCGCCCAGGAGCCGATTCGCTCCATCGCCGAGCGGTTGGATCGGTCGGCCTCGACGATCAGCCGCGAAATCAAACGCAACAGCTCCGATGGTCGCAACAAGTACCGTCCGCAGTTCCGGTTCGGTGCACCCTGGCGGGGCGGGCCGTTGCGACGGCCGCACTATTTCGCCAGCGCCGCTCAGGGGCGCGCGCAACGCAACGCCCGCCGTCGGCACCCGCGCAAGCTGGCCGCCAACCAGCGCCTGCACGATCACGTGCAAACTTGGCTCAAGGACTTTCTCAGCCCCGAGCAGATCGCCCAGCGGCTGGTGGCGGAGTTTCCCGACGACCTGGAGATGCGCGTGTCTCACGAGACGATCTACCAGTCGATATATGTGCAGGGTAAAGGGAATTTACGTCGCGAACTCCACCTGTGCCTGCGCACCGGCCGGGCATTGCGTCATCCCCGGCGCCGCCCCGGGGAACGCCGCGGACGCATCCCGGGCATGGTCAACATCAGCAAGCGTCCCGCCGAAGTCCTCGACCGGGCGCTACCTGGGCATTGGGAGGGCGATCTGATCTTGGGCAGCACGGAGTCTGGGTCGGCGATCGGCACTGTGGTGGAGCGATCGACCCGATATGCGCTGCTGTTGCACCTGCCCGAGAATCACACCGCCGAAGCGGTGCAGAACGCGATCGTGGCCAAGATGTCGCAGTTGCCGGCGCTGCTGCGCCAGACCTTGACCTGGGATCAGGGCAAGGAGATGTCCAATCATGCACAGATCGCCGAGGCGCTCGATTTGGAGATCTACTTCTGCGACCCGCACTCCCCGTGGCAGCGCGGCACGAATGAGAACACCAATGGTCTTCTGCGCCAATGGTTCCCTAAAGGAACCGACCTGTCGGTGTTCCCCGAGGACTATCTCGACTACGTCGCCGCCAAACTCAACAACCGCCCACGCAAGACCCTCGGCTGGAAAACACCCGCCCGAGCACTCGACGAACTACTGTCCAAGCCGTCCGATCCACCCGCTGTTGCACTAGCACCTTGAATCCGCCCGACGATTTTCAACGATATCCCGCACGCTCGGCGGTCAAGACCGCCGTCAACGTTTGGCCGGCGGGGCGTAGCTGGGCCGACCGAGGCCGAGGATCTGCTGGGCGATCATATTGCGGAAGATCTCCAGGGTTCCGCCGTAAATGCCGGTGGGAGAAGCCAATCGGAAGATGTACTCTGCACCGCCGTCGTCGACCGCGCCCCTGGTGCCGACCGGCAGACTGGCGGCGGTGCCCAGGATGTCCATCAGATCCGGTGCGATCTCCCGCATCGTCTGCGCGATCGACACCCGGCCCGACATCGCCGGCGCGCTCAACGCCACCTCCAGGCGGGCCGCCGCGCGGCCCAGTCGGTAGGCCACCGCGTCGTCGTCCACCCGTGCCACGGCGGCCACCCGGTCGACGGCCTCGGCGGTGAGCAGGATGTGCTCGGTCATCGTCGCCAGCTTCTGCAGGCCTTCGGTGTCGCGCTCGATGGTGCCGTGCTCGGCGTTGAGCGCGTCCCGCAGCACCGTCCAGCCGCCGTTGACCGCACCGACGCGATACTTGTCGTCGACGCGGACGTCGCTGTAGTAGGTGATGTTGGTGCGATCCCCGTCGACCGTGCGGATCCCCTGGATTTCCACGCCCGGCGAATCCAGCGGAACCAGGAACATCGTCAGGCTCTTGTGTTTGGGCGCATCCGGGTCGGTGTTGGTGATCAGGAAGACGTACTGCGCGTTGTGCGCGTTCGACGTGAACATCTTGGAGCCGTTGATAATCCACGCGTCGCCGTCCCGCACCGCCCGCGTCTTGCATGTCGCGACGTCGGACCCGCCCTCGGGCTCGGTGTAGCCCAGGCACAGCCTGCGGTGCCCTGAAAGGACGGCCGGCATGAGCTCGGCGACCAGATCCGGGTCGGCGAACTTAGCGACCGCCTTGGCCACCATCATCGTGGTCGGCCAGTGGAACCACGGGGCGTGCACCCGGCCGATCTCCAGCTCCCAGATCCTGCGCTGCACGGCGGTGAACCCGCCGTTGGCCTCGTCGTGGAAGTCTTTGGCCAGATACCCGCGCTCGCCGAGCGCCAGATGCAGACCCTCGTGGAAGTTCTCCCCCGTCTGCCGATCGTGCTGAATCACCTCGTCGGTCACCAACTCGGCGAGGTCCGCGCGCACCTGACGCTGAAACTCCTCGTCCTCGCGGGACAGCGCGACCAGGGAGAAATCCATGGCCGTTACATTACTCAGCCTTGTTGTAACTCCGCCAGAATCTCGTCGGTGTGCTCGCCGAGCTGTGGGGCGGCCGACCGCGGTGCCCACGGGGTGCCGTGGAAATCGGCCGGGGTGGCGATCATCGGGCCGCCGTCGGGGACGTCGACCAGACCGCCCGCGGCATGGAACTGCTCGTCACCGAGCACGTCCTCCATCGAGTTCACCGGCGACCAGAACAGGTCAGGTTCGTTGTCGAACACTGAAGCCCACTCGGCCAACGTCTTGGTCGCGAAGATCTCGTCGAGAGTCGCGATCAATTCACGGGAGTTGATCGCGCGGTCCCTGGCGGTGGTGAACCGGTTGTCGCTCAACCACTCCGGACGCCCCACCGCACGGCACAACGAGGGCCAGTGCCGGTCGGCTTCCAGACCGACGATCCAGAGTCGCCGGCCGTCGGCGGTGAGGTAGTTGTTCATGCACGGGTTGAACATCGTCTCGCGCTGACCGATCGCGATGGGCCTGCCGGTCTGCAGGAAGGTGTTGAGGTCGAAGCTCACGGTGTAGGCGCCCTGGCGGTACAGCGAGGTGGTCACCAGCTGTCCTTCACCGGTGCGGGCGCGGGCGACCAGCGCGGCGTTGATCGCCGCGGCCAGCGTCATCCCGGTCATGTGGTCGCCCATCCCGCCGCGCTGGAACGGTGGGCTGTCGCCGGGGCGGGTCAGCAGGTCCGCCACCCCGGAGCGGGCCCAGAACGCGGCGACGTCGTAGGCCGGGCGGTTGGCTTCCGGTCCGGTCTCGCCGTATCCGGTGATCAACCCGTACACCAGGCCCGGGTTGAGCGTGGCCACCTTCTCGTAGTCCAGGTCGAGCCGGGCAAGAGCGTCGGGCCGGACGTTCGTCACGAAAACGTCTGCGGCCGCCAGCAATTGGCGAGCGGTTGCCAGACCGCCGTCGGTGGTGAGGTCGAGCACGATGCTGCGCTTGGACCGGTTGTCCATCTCGAACGGTGGGTTGGCATCGTCGTCGAGGCCGAGCATCCGGCCGAACATCCGGCCGGGGTCACCGGTCGGAGGCTCGATCTTGACGACGTCGGCGCCCCAGTCGGCCAGGATTCCCCCAGCGGCCGGCCCGGCTACCCAGACGCCGAGCTCGACAACCTTGATGCCCTCCAGCGGTCCGGCCATCGACGCCCCTTTCGCTATGCGTTCGCCAAAGGCTAGTGGTTCCGCGTCGGGAGAATGCTATTCTCCGAACGGAGAGTGAGGAGTTCCATGACGAGAACGGAAAACCCCGTAGACCTGGACACCACGACACTCGGCCGATGGCTCGATACCCAGGACGCCCCCGGCCAGGGCGAGGAACCCGTTGCCGAGGTCCTCAAGGGCGGATCGCAGAACGTGCTCTACCGGATCACGCGCGGTGGCGAGGGCATGGTGCTGCGGATGCCGGGCCCCCGCGCCGACGAGCGGCGGCTCGGTGAGCTGCTGCGTGAGATCCGGCTGGAACGAGCGCTCAAGGGCACCGACGTGCCGCACGCCGAGCTGGTCGCCGCCGACGAGACCGGCGAGGTCCTGGGCAAGCCGTTCTATCTGATGAAGGAGGTCGACGGCTGGAGCCCGATGGAGGGCGGCTGGGAAAGCCCGTTCGACACCGACCTCGAGGCCCGGCGTGACCTGGCCTTCCAGCTGATCGAGGGGGCGGCGAAGCTGGGCCGGGTGGACTGGAAGGCCCAGGGGCTGGAGGGGTTCGGTAAACCCGACGGCTTCCACGACCGGCAGGTGGATCGCTGGCTGTCGTTCTTGGCGTCGTTCAAGGTGCGCGAACTGCCCGGTCTGGACATCGCGTCGGAGTGGTTGCGTAACAACCGGCCCGCGCATTACACGCCGGGAATCATGCACGGCGACTACCAGTTCGCGAACGTGATGTACGCCCACGGTGCTCCCGGCCGACTGGCTGCGATCGTCGACTGGGAGATGACCACGATCGGCGATCCGCTGCTCGACGTCGCATGGGCACTGCTGGGTTACGACGGGGAGCACCCGAAGGAGACCGGTTTCTATCTCCCGATCGACGGCATGCCCACCCGCAGTGAGCTTCTGGCCCATTACGAAAAGGTCAGCGGGTTGTCGACCGAGAACATCCACTACTACCTGGTGCTGGCCAACTGGAAGCTCGGCATCGTGCTGGAGAAGACGTACGCGGCAGCCGTCAACGGCGGCAAGGCCGACCCCAAGGTGGTCGAGGCGTTCGGGGCAATGGTGCCCGGCCTGATCGAGACCGCCGCCCAGTTGGCACAGTCCGGAGAGGCGGCCTGATATGGGATACGCAGACACGCTCTTCGACCTGACCGGCCGGGTGGTGCTGATCACCGGCGGCAGCCGCGGCCTGGGCCGCGAGATGGCGATGGCGGCCGCCCGCTGCGGAGCCGACGTGGTCATCGCCAGCCGCAAGTTCGAATCCTGTGTCGCCACCGCCAAGGAGATCGAGAGCGAAACCGGCTGCACCGCAATGCCCTACGGCGTACACGTCGGACGCTGGGATGAGCTCGACGGGTTGGTACAGGCCGTCTACGACCGGTTCGGCAAGCTCGACGTGCTGGTGAACAACGCAGGCATGTCGCCGACCTACGACAAGCTCAGCAATGTCAGCGAAAAGCTGTTCGACGCGGTGATGAACCTGAATCTGAAAGGACCCTTCCGCCTTTCGGCGTTCGTGGGTGAACGCATGGTTGCCGACGGCGGCGGGGTGATCATCAATGTCAGCACCCACGGTTCGCTGCGCCCGCATCCGTCGTTCATCCCGTACGCCGCCTCCAAGGCCGGGCTGAACGCGATGACCGAGGGGCTGGCCGCGGCATTCGGGCCGACGGTGCGGGTCAACACGTTGATGCCCGGACCGTTCCTCACCGATATCAGCAAGGCGTGGGATTTCGGCGATGGAAATCCGTTCAGCCGCCATGCTCTGCAGCGCGCCGGCGAGCCCGCCGAAATCATCGGCGCCGCACTGTTCTTGATGTCCGACGCGTCCAGCTTCACCACCGGCTCGATCCTTCGGGCCGACGGCGGCATTCCCTGAGGAGTCAAACATGGCATGGGACTTTTCCACCGAGCCGGAATTCGAGGAGAAGCTCGAGTGGATCCGGAACTTCGTGCGCGAGGAGATCGAGCCGCTCGAAGTGATCTTCCCCAGCTGCGAGTTCCTGCCGCTCAACGATGAGCGTCGCAGGATCGTCGACCCGCTCAAGCAGAAAGTACGCGACCAGGGCCTGTGGGCACCGCACCTCGGACCCGAGCTGGGCGGTCAGGGCTTCGGGGCGGTCAAACTCACGCTGATCAACGAAATCCTCGGTCGCGCAACGTGGTCGTCGATCATCTTCGGCACACAAGCACCCGATACCGGTAACGCCGAAATCCTCGCCCGCTTCGGCACCGAGGAGCAGAAGAAGCAGTACCTGACCGGGCTGCTGTCCGGAGAGATCTTCTCCACCTTCTCGATGACCGAGCCGCAGGGTGGGTCCGATCCGCGGGTGTTCACCACCCGCGCGGTGCGCGACGGTGACGACTGGGTCATCAACGGCCGCAAGTATTGGTCGTCGAATGCGTCGGTGGCATCGTTTTTCATCGTCGTCGCGATCACCGATCCGGACGTGCCCGTGCACAAGGGGGCGTCGACGTTCCTGGTGCCGGCGAACACCCCCGGGGTCATCATCGAGGCGACGCACCATCTGGTCGGCTCGTACTCTCACGATCCCGGGCACTCGCTGGTGCACTACGACAATGTCCGGGTGCCGGCGTCGGCGATGCTGGGCGAGGAGGGTCAGGGCTTCGGAGTTGCGCAGTCGCGGCTGGCCGGCGGCCGGCTGCACCACGCCATGCGCTCCATCGGGGTGGCTCAGCGCGCGATCGACGCCATGGCCCGCCGCGCGAAAAGTCGGTTCACCCAGGGAAGTCTGCTGGCCGACAAGCAGCTGATCCAGGAGATGGTCGCCGACTCATTCGTGGAGCTGACCCAATTCCGGTTGATGGTGTTGCATGCCGCGTGGCTGGTAGACACCGGCGGTGAACGGGCCGCGCGCGAGGCGATCGCGGCCTGCAAGATCGCGACCGCGAACGTGCTGAAGTCCATCGGAATGCGGGCGATCCAGGTCCACGGCGGCCTCGGCCTGACCGACCAGATGCCGCTGACCAGTGTGCTGATGGGCGGGATCACGCTGGGCCTGGCCGACGGGCCGACCGAGGCACACAAGGTCAACCTGGCCCGGCAGATCCTCAAGGGGTACGAGCCGGACGATCCGGTCTGGCCCAGCGAATTCCTGCCCAACCGGATCGAGCGGGCCCGGGAGAAATACGGCCACCTGATCGATCGCATTCCCGCGCTTCCTGTTTCGTCGTGACCAGCAGAGCCGCGGCCGCGGTGGTGCGCGCCCTCGACGACCGACAGCGGGAGGCCACCGAGGAGGTGGAGCGCATCCTGGCCGCCGCCGTGCGGGAGATGCAGCGGGTCTCCCCCGACGCGCCGCGAGTCAGCGACATCGTCGCCGCGGCCGGGGTGTCCAACAAGGCGTTCTACCGGTACTTCGCCGGTAAGGACGATCTGATGCTGGCCGTCATGGAACGCGGTGTAGGACTGGTGGTCTCGTATCTCGAACATCAGATGGCCAAGGAGAGCACGCCGGTCGGCAAGATCACCCGGTGGATCAGCGGGGCATTGGCCCAGGTTGCCGACCCCGAGCTGATCGGCATGAGCCGCGCCCTCGTCGGGCAGATGTCGGACTCCGACAAGCGTCGGATGGGCGAGGAGGAGACCATGGCCGCGATGCGTGAGCTGCTGGTCGAGCCGATCCGCGAATTGGGCAGTACCGATCCCCGGCGTGATGCCGACGCGGTGTTCGTGTGTACCGTCGGCACGATGCGTCGCTATGTGGACTCCACCGACCAGCCGGGTCGCAAGGACATCAGCCACCTCGTCGGGTTTTGCCTGCGCGGTCTTGGCGTATCGGAAGGGACGAGCTGATGCGCGCCGTCGTCTGCCGCGAATACGGCACGCCAGAGGATCTGGTGCTGGACGAATTGCCCGACCCGACAGCGGGTCCCGGCCAGGTCGTGGTCAAGGTGCACGCCGCCGCGGTCAACTACCCCGACGTGCTGCTGATCGACGGCAAGTACCAGATCAAGGTGCCGCCGCCGTTCAGCCCGGGCAGCGAGATGGCCGGTGAGGTGCTCTCCGTCGGCGACGGCGTCGACTACCGGCCCGGCGATCGGGTTTCAGCGACGACGTTCGTCGGCGCCTTCGCCGAACAGGCGGTGGTGGATGCCCGCGGCCTGACCCGCATCCCCGACGGCATTGACTACGCCGATGCTGCGGCGTTCGGCGTAACCAACCGGACGGCCTACTACACCCTGCGCACGGTTGCCCCGGTCAAGCCCGGCGACTGGGTGGTCGTACTGGGCGCAGGCGGCGGGGTGGGCCTGGCCGCCGTCGACATCGCAGTTCTGTTCGGCGCCAAGGTGATTGCTGCCGCATCCAGCGCGGAGAAGCTCGAGGTGTGCCGCCGGCGTGGCGCCACCGAAGTCATCGACTACGACAGCGAAGACCTCAAGAGCCGCCTCAAGGAGATCACCGGCGAGCGCGGTGCGCAGGTGGTTCTCGACCCGGTCGGCGGACGCTACTCCGAGCCCGCGCTGCGCAGTCTGGGCCGCGGCGGCAAGTTCGTCACGCTGGGTTATGCCGCCGGCTCCATCCCGGCAATCCCGCTGAACCTGGTGATGCTCAAGGGAATAACCGTGCAGGGCATGGAGATCCGGACGTTCGCCACCGACTATCCGGACCAGATCGCCCGCGACGACGCCGAGATCGCGCAGCTGTTCGCCGAGGGCAAGCTGCGCCCTTACATCGGTGCCCGATTCCCGCTCGAGCAGGCGGCCACCGCGTTGCGCTACATCGCCGACCGGAAGGCGATCGGCAAGGTCGTCATCGACGTCGCCTGACCGCGAGAAGATCTAGGGCGTGATGATGTTGAAGCTCGGATCCGGCTGATCGAGCGCACCGAGGAGCTTCTGCAGGGCTTCCGCGTCGCCGGTGATCTCCAGGCCCGGCGACGTGAAATCGTCTCCCGCGACGGCTAAGAGCCGCAACTTGGTGGCAAACTGGACGGTGGCCGTCGCCGTCGACTCATCCGCCGGGCACTGGCGGTAGACCAGCACACCGTTGCGCAGGGTGAGCCGGTAGTTGGTGCCGAGGTCGCCGAACGAGATGTCCAGTGCTAGGTCGAGATCCCAGGCCCGCGGACCGTTCACGCTGATCGCCAGCACGTCGAACATCTGCTCCGGAGTGAGCTGCGCCAGCAGCGTCGTCGGTGAGACCGCGGTGGGTGTGCCGAAATTGCCGTCGCGCAATTCGGTGGCGCCGGACAGGAAGAAGTTGCGCCACGTCGCGCACTCGGCCCCGTACGCCATCTGCTCCAAGGTGTCCGCGTACAGCTCCCGAGCAGCGGCATGATTCTCGTCGGTGAATATCACATGGTCGAGAAGGGTTGCCGCCCAACGGTAGTCACCCGATTCCGCGGCGGCGCGCGCCAGCTCGACCACCCGGTCGGCGCCACCCATCGCCTCGACGTAGCGCGGTCCGATCGCCTCCGGTGGATGCGCCCACAACCGTGCCGGGTTGCCGTCGAACCATCCCATGTACCGCTGGTAGACGGCTTTGACGTTGTGGCTCACCGATCCGTAGTAGCCGTGGGCATGCCACGCTTTGTGCAGCGCGGGCGGCATCTGGAAGCTCTCGGCGATCTCGATGCCGGTGTAACCCTGGTTGAGTTGGCGCAGCGTCTGGTCGTGCAGGTAGGCATAGAGATCGCGCTGCAGGGAAAGGAATTCGACGATGTTGTCCTGCCCCCACGTCGGCCAGTGGTGCGAGGCGAACACCACGTCGGTGCGGTCGGCGAACGTGTCGATGGCCTCGGTCAGGTAACCCGACCAACCGTGCGGGTCACGGACCAGGGCGCCGCGCAGCGTCAGCAGGTTGTGCAGGTTGTGCGTCGCGTTCTCCGCCATGCACAGGGCGCGGAACTTCGGGAAATAGAAGTGCATCTCGGCGGGCGCCTCGGTGCCCGGCGCCATCTGGAATTCGATCTCGATGCCGTCGATGGTGTGCGTCTCGCCGGTGGTGGTGATGTCGACGGTCGGCACGATGATCGCGACCTCGCCGGTCGACGGCGTCTGCCCCAGCCCGCAGCCGACCTGTCCCTGGGGTCCGCGGTCAAGGACGGCGCCGTACATGTAGCCGGCCCGACGCGCCATTGCGGTGCCCGCGTATACGTTCTCCTGAACCGCGTGCTCGGTGAAACCCTCGGGCGCCAGCACCGCGACCTTGCCTGCGTCGACGTCGGCCTGAGTGGTCACCCCGAGGACACCGCCGAAGTGGTCGACGTGGGAGTGGGTGTAGATGACGGCGACGACCGGGCGGTCACCGCGGTGCGCGCGATAGAGCCCGAGTGCCGCCGCGGCGGTTTCGGTGGAGACCAGCGGGTCGATCACCACGATGCCGGTGTCGCCCTCGATGAAGCTGATGTTGGACAGGTCCAGTCCGCGCACCTGGTAGATGCCCTCGACCACTTCGTAGAGGCCCTGTTTGGCGGCCAGCGTGCTCTGCCGCCACAGGCTCGGGTGGACCGACGTCGGCGCGTCCCCAGAGAGGAACCCGTAGGCGTCGTTGTCCCACACCACCCGTCCGTCGGCGGCTTTCACCACACACGGCGTCAGCGCGGCGATGAAACCGCGATCGGCATCGGCGAAATCAGCGGTGTCCTCGAACGGCAAGGACTGCAGGTGCTCGGCATGGGCGGTCTCGATGACGGCCGACGGCGGCTTGGGTGTCATACCCGACATCCTTGCCTAGAGCGACGGAGTCAGGTCCAGAATCCGTTGAGCGGCTGAGCGTACTTGTCGTTGTTGGTCATGTAGGGCACACCGAGCGCATCCTCGATCGTGCGCAGAGTGCTGTAGTGGTCGTAATGATCGGTGACGACAAACGCGCCGCCCTTCATTCCGCCCGCGCTGACCGCCAGCGGTGACGGAATCACGACCGTGACGACGTGATTGCCCTCGTTACCGAAGCCCAGCGTGATGTTGTTGTTGTCCTCGTCGAACGTGATGATCAGAGCCGACTTGGTGGTCTTCCAGACATCCGAATTCATGATCGTCGGAACGTTGTCAGCGAGGAACTGGTCGAGCGCCTTGACGTTGTACTGGTGGCGTGGATCGATCTGCGAGAACGCAAAGTGTGCCACCCCCGCCAGGGTGTTGACCGGGCCTTCGCCGTTGGAGTTCTCGTCGGCAGCGAACCACACGAAATCTGGTGTGGTGGCATCGGACCCGAGGTCCGTGGCCAGCTGTGTCAGCGGGAACATGTGCGCGACCGCATACGCCTGATTGTCACCGATTCCGGCGAACGCCGGCCAGGGGGTCTGGTCCGGTGAATAGTCCGCGGTCGGCGTGAGTGGCTGCCCCGGTGTCATTCCCTGCGCGTAGGCCCCCCACGTGACTCCCGCGTTGTCCATGGTGAACGCCAGGTTGTTCGGGTCGTTGATGCACACCGAAGCGCAGTTGTAGGTCTTGCCGTAGACCTGGCCGCCGGCGATCGCGTAGTAGTTCGGCATGCTCGGATGGGTGACGGCGTAGTAGTTGTTGGCCAGCCCGTAGCCGTTGATCAAGCTGTTCAGGAACGGCGCGTTGGGGCTTCCGACGATGTCGTTGTAGCCCTTGTTCTCCATGTACACCAGGAATACGTGGTCGAGCGGCTGCACGTCTGACGCCGGCGGCGCCGGGTCGGGCGGCGCCGCTTGGGCGGTGCCGATGCTGAAGGACAGGTTGTCGGCGTACGCATTGTTGAACCTGGCGGTGAAACCGATCACCACCGGATTCAGGTCGTGCATGGTCAGGGTCACCACGGCGCTGCGCGTGCCGACCGGCACGGTCCCGATGGTGGTGCGCTGCCGGAATCCGGTCTGCCCCCAACGGTCCAGATTGGACACCGGACCGATCGATGAACTCCCGAGATAGAGCTTGTTCTCATCCAGGAACGTGACTTTCACCGTGGCGAACGACGGGTCCAACAGGTACCCGCCGAGGTAACCGTTGATGTTGAACGGCACCGTCCCGGTGTCGATGTCAGTCTTGGAGGCGCTGAGGTCGACCGTCTGGGTGAGCGCCGACGTGGCGACATCTCCGCCGCTGAAGAACTGATTGCCGCCACTGGGTGGCGCGGCGTTGACACCCGGGAACGACACGATGGCGGGAAGATTCGGCCAGGCGAAGCTCAGACCCACCGGCCACGCGTTGCGGAGCTCGCCGTACTTGACCACCGTCGGAGTGCCGGATGCAGTCCACCCGGGCACGCTGACCGCGCTGTTGCCATACCCGGCTGTATCGCCGAGCTCGGCGCCGGGGTTCATCAGCAGGTTGGGGCCGGTGGCGGGCACCACACTGGTCGTCACCGCCCCGGTCTTGCCGACACCGGTGATACGACGTAGCTCGTCGCCCATGTAGGCCAGCATCGATGAGATCGTGGCCGGCGACGGCGGCGTCCCATCGCCGAGGAGGGAATGCAACGTGGTGGCGATCGAGTGCGCCGTCGGAACGTGTGCCACCAGAGCCGAAAGTTGCTGCGGCTTATTGGCTTTGGCAGACGACTGAGCCGTCGCCAAGCTAGGCGTCACACGGTGCGACTTGGCCACCGCCGCCGGTTTGGGCTTACCCGCCGATGCTGTGCTTCCCGTTGTCGAGGTGTTCGACGGCTGGGCGTCCGCCACACAGGGCGTGCTGGCCAACCAGGAACCGATTCCGAGGGCTACCGCTAACGCCCCGACCCTGCCGATATGTGCTGCATTGCCCATTACCCGTACTCCCGCCGACCCGATACACCAGATGGTACGAAGTACGGGCCCTGCGCGGACCGTAATTGACGGGTTACTTCGGCGCGCTCAGGTCGTAGACCTCGGTGCCCCCGATGTCCTGGGCGGTGAAGTGCTGCTGCACCCACTGCGTGATCTGTGTTCCGGTGCCCGACTCCCCGCCTGGGCCACCGCGATGGTTGCCACCGGGACCGCCGCCGACGATGAAGTAGTGGACCTGCCCGGACGCCACGTAGTTCTGGAACTGCTCCAGAGTCGGTGAGTTGTCGCCGCCGCTGAACCCGCCGATCGACATGATCGACGTGCCGGTCGCGAGTTCGAGACTGCCCGCGACGTGCGACCCGACAGTGGCTGCGGCCCAACGGTTGTCAGCCTGCAGGAGCAGACCTTTGAGTTCGGAGTTGTCCGACGGCTGCACCTCTTGCCCCCCGGGCCCGCCGGGACCACCGAAGCCGAATCCGCCACCGGCGCGGGCCGGACCCGACGTCGGGATACCGCCACCGTGGCTACCGGCGACTGTCTCCACCGTGTAGGCCGCGGTCGCACCGAGCCCGAACAGCAGGCCTGCCGCGGCGACCGCGACGGTCCACCGGCCCAGCCGATGAGCGCCGGCCACCAGCACGGCGGACACCAGAATCGCGCCGACCAGAACGGTCCAGCGCAACCAGGGCATCCACTCCGGCGTGCGATCGAGCAGGATGAAATTCCACACCCCGGTGACCACGAGCATCGTTGCGAGGACGATCCGGGGCGCTACAAAGTCTTTGCCGCGCCACAGTTCTCGCACACCGATACCGATCACCGCACCGATCGCCGGCGCCAACGCGATCGTGTAGTAGGGGTGCATGATCCCCTTCATGAAGCTGAACACCACGACCGTGACCACCAGCCAGCCGCCCCACAGCAGTAGTGCCGCTCTGGTCCGGTCGGTGCGCGGCGCGCGTCGGGTGAACCACAGTCCGGCCACCAGAGCGATCAACGCGGCGGGCAACAACCAGGAGATCTCGGTTCCCATCGACTCGCCGAACATTCGGGTGATGCCGGTGGAACCGCCGAACATCGAGCCGCCCATCGGTCCGGGACCGCCGCCGGAGCCCGAGCTGCCGCCCGGGTTTCCGTCACCGCCGAACACCCGCCCCAAGCCGTTGTAGCCCAGCGCCAGCTGGAGCAGGCTGTTGTTGGTGGATCCACCGATGTAGGGCCGGGACTCGCTGGGCCAGAGACTTACCAGAGCCAAATACCAACCGGCGGACACCACCATCGCGATCAGACCGATCGCCAGGTCGCGCAGCCGTCGCCACACGCTGCCCGGGATCGCGACCAGCACCACCAGCGCGAAGGCGGGGGTGACCAGCAGAGCCTGCAGGAGCTTGGTCAGGAACGCCAACCCGATGGCGACACCGGCCAGCGCAATCCAACGGGTGGACTTACCTTCCAGCGCGCGGACCACGCAGTAGGCGGCCACCACCATCAGCAAGACCAGAAGTGCGTCGGGGTTGTTGAACCGGAACATCAATGCCGCCACCGGCGTCAGCGCCAGCACGGCTCCGGCCAGCAGGCCGGCACCATCACCGCTGACGCGGCGCACCGCGCTGTAGACCAATGCCACGGACGCAACGCCCATGAGCGACTGGGGCACCAGCATGGACAGCGTGCCGAATCCAAAGATCCTGCCGGACAACGCCATTACCCATAGTGCGGCCGGTGGTTTGTCCACGGTGATCGCATTGCCCGCGTCGATCGAGCCGAACAGCAACGCTTTCCAGCTCTGTGTGCCGGCCTGCACGGCGGCCGCGTAATACTCGTTGGCCCAACCGGCAGCATCCAGGCCCCACAGGTAGAGCAGGGCGGTGACCGCGAGCAGAAGACCGAGTGCCGGTCGCACCCAACGCGGACGCACCGCACGCGGCTCGTCCTGCGGATCGACGACCGTCGGCCTTTCTGTGTGTTCGGCAAGCATGGTCATGACTTTCCTCCAACAGTCTGGCCGGTGCGACGGGGGTGGAACACCCAGCCGCGCAACAGCACGAAGCGAACGACAGTGGCCATCAGATTGGCCGCGATCAGCACCAGCAGTTCGACGGCCCGGTGCGGCTCACCCAGCATGTGCAGCAGAGCCAGCGCACCACTGGTCAGCCCCAGCCCGATGCCGAAGACGACGAATCCCTCGAACTGGTGTCGTGCCACGCCGGTACGACCGCGAACCCCGAACGTGAACCGCCGGTTGGCCGCGGTGTTGGCGATCGCCGTCACCAACAGCGCGACCAGGTTGGCGCCCTGGGCGCCGATCGGACGCAGCAGCAGGAACAGCAGAAGGTAGGCCAACGTCGACGCGATACCGATCGCCGCGAACCGCACACCTTGGTTCAGCAGTGACTTCGGTGCGCCGGCCTGGTTGCCGAACTGGGCACCGATGGCCTGCACCGGGATCTGCCCGGTTCCAAAACCCTTGAGCAAGCGGGCAATTCCCTTCAGATCGGCGATTGCGGTGGCCACGATGTCGACCCGGCTGTCGGGATCGTCGATCCAGTCGACGGGCACTTCGTGGATACGCAGGCCGCTGCGTTCGGCCAGAACCAGCAGCTCGGTGTCGAAGAACCAGCCGGTGTCCTCGACGTAGGGCAGCAGCTCGGCGGCGACGTCGGAGCGGATCGCCTTGAACCCGCACTGCGCGTCACTGAACTTGGCAGACAGCGTCGAGCGCAGGATCAGGTTGTAGCACCGCGAAATCACCTCCCGCTTGGCGCCACGCACGACGCGCGATCCGCGGCTGAGCCGGGTACCGATCGCCAGATCCGAATGTCCCGACACCAGCGGGGCCACCAGCGGCGCCAGTGCGGCCAGGTCGGTCGACAGGTCGACGTCCATGTAGGCCAGCACCGGCGCATCCGAGTTGGACCACACCGCGTGCAGCGCCCGTCCGCGGCCCTTCTGCTCCAGGCGCACCGTGCGCACCTCGGGCAGATCAGCGGCCAACCCGGCGGCGACTGAGGGGGTGTCGTCGATGCTCGCATTGTCGGCGATCGTGATGCGGAACGAGAACGGGAACGCCTCCCGCAGGTGCCGGTGCAGCCGGTGGATCGAGTCGGCCAGAACGGCCTGCTCGTTGTACACCGGCACGACGACATCGAGCACGGGCACACCGCGGTCTGCCGCGATGAGTGCGGCGTTGCGTCGGCGTGCCACGGGGAGGTCGGTGATGGTCATGCTTCTATGGTCGGCGGCCGCGGTGAGGGCCCAATTTGTCTTTGCTATGCGGCGGCTGTGAATCCCTGCGACAGGTCGTAGACCGTCACGTCGTCGATGTCGCGGGACGTGAAATTGACGCTCACCCAGTGCTGGATCTGTTCGGCAGCATCACTGCCGGTCCGGTTGCCGAACATGAATCCCGGCATGTCGCTTTGAATGAACCAGTGGATGCGCCGCTGAGCGACGTAAGCCTGGAACTGCTCGAGGGTCGGTGCGGGATCGGTGCCGTTGAAGCCGCCGACGGCCATCACCGGCGAGCCGGTCGCGAGCTGATATCCGGCGGCGTTGCTGGATCCGACAGCAGCAGCGGCCCAGGTGAATTGGTCGGCGTCCTGGCGCAGCGCCGCCGTCAGCGTCGTGCCGGGCCGCGGCGCATCGAACATTCCTCCCGGCGGCCCGCTCCGCCCGCTCGACGGACCCACCGAAGGGATCGCACCGCTATGCGGCGCGGCGACAGTGGCCATCGAGAAGGCGGCGGGCCCGGCCAGTGCGGCGACCACTGCCAGCGCACCAACGGCCGTACCCACCCGGTGCGGCAGGCGGACCACGACCAGAAGCAGCAGGGCGCAGCCGATCGCGGTGACCACAACGGCGACCCGAAGCCAGGGTAGCCATTGCGAATCACGATGTAGCAGCAGGTAAGTCAGCACGCCGGTGATAACCACCATCCCCGACAGTGTGGTCGCGGCACGAATGTCGGTGCGATGCCGCCACAGCAGTGCCGTAGCGGTCGCCAGCCCGCCGGCAACCGCGGGGGCCAGCGCCACGGTGTAGTACGGGTGCAGGATGCCGTTGGCGAAACTGAACACCACCGCGGTGACCACCAACCACCCGCCCCACAGCAGCAGCGCGGCTCGGGTGAGATCGGTGCGCGGTGCGCGCCGAGTGAGCACCAGCCCGGCGACGATCGCGATGACCGCGGCGGGCACCAGCCACGCGATGTGCGTGCCCATCTCGTTGCCGAACAATCGCGCCCATCCGGCGTCGAAGTTCATGTTGCCCAGCCCGCCGGTCTCCTCACCGGTGATGCGGCCCAAGCCGTTATAGCCCAGTGCCAGTTCGACGATCGAATTATGTTGGGAACCGCCGATATAGGGACGCAAAGTCGCCGGCCATAAGGCGACCAGCAGGAGGTACCAACCGCCGGAGAGCACGAGCGCACCCACCGCGGCCGCCAGCCGGACGAACCGCGCCCGCAGCGGCGCGTCTGCGGCGATGAGGAACACCGCCCCCAGCGCGGGCAACACCAGGAAGGCCTGCATCATCTTGGCTAGAAAGCCGACGCCGACCGCCACCCCGGCCAGCGGCAGCCACCACCATGCGGCATCACCGTCCAGTGCGCGCAGCGTGGCGTAGGCGGCGGCGACCAGCGAAAGTACCAGCAGCGCATCGGGATTGTTGAACCGGAACATCAGCGCCGCCGCCGGGGTCAACGCGAGCACCGCACCGGCGAGCAACCCGGCCCAAGGGCCGCTGACCCGGCGCACGGCCGCGTAGAGCACCGCGACCGCCGCGACACCGAACACCGCCTGGGGCAGCAGGAGTGCCCATGAGTTGACCCCGAACACCCGCGCCGACAGACCCGTCACCCATAGGGCGGCGGGTGTCTTGTCCACGGTGATCGCATTGCCCGCATCACTGGACCCGAACAGCCAGGCCGTCCAGTTCTCGGCGCCGGCCTGGGCCGCCGCCGAATAGAACGGGTTGGCCCAGCCGCTGGCTCCCAGGTTCCACATGTACAGCACCGCCGTCGCGGCCAACAGCAGCGCCAGCGCGCCATAGTGCTTGCTGCGGATCATGATTCGTTCGTTCGGGGCAGGCGCACGGTGAACTCGGTCAGACCCGGAACACTCTGCAGCGTGATGCTGCCACCGTGGGCCCGCACGACGGCCGACGCGATCGCCAGGCCCAGTCCGGTGGATCCGCCCTTGCGGGACCGGGAGGTGTCCCCGCGCGCGAAACGCTCGAATACCTCGGACTGCAGCCCGGCCGGGATACCCGGCCCGTCATCGACCACCCGCAGCACAGCGGCATCCGGCTCGGCGTGCAACGACAACGTCACCGATGTCCCGGGCGGGGTGTGGGTGCGGGCGTTGGCCAGCAGGTTGGCCACCACCTGGTGCAGGCGGGCATCGTCACCGGTGACATACAACGGATCCGACGGCACGTCGAGGTTCCACTCGTGGTCCGGCCCGGCGATGTGGGCATCGCTGGCGACGTCGGCCGACAGCCGTGACAGGTCGACGGGCTCACGTTCCAGCGGGCGACCGGAGTCCAGGCGTGCCAGCAGCAACAGGTCCTCGACGAGGTGGGTCATCCGTTCGGCCTCGGACTCCACCCGGCCCATGGCGTGCGCGACGTCATCGGGCACTTGGTCCCGTTTACGTTGCGCCAGTTCGGTATAACCGCGGATCGCGGCCAGCGGAGTGCGCAACTCATGACTGGCGTCGGCGACGAACTGGCGCACCCGGCTCTCGCTGGCCTGCCGCGTCGAGAGCGCGGTCGAGATGTGGTCGAGCATCCGGTTCAGTGCCAGGCCCAACCGGCCCACCTCGGTGTACGGGTTCGCGTCGATCTCGGGTACCCGCACCGGCAGCTCAACCTCACCGCGGTCCAGCGGCAGGTTCGCCACCTCTCCCGCGGTCGCGGCCACCCGGGTGAGCGGCGTCAGCGCGCGACGGTTGATCAGGATGCCTGCGGTGGTGGCCACCGCCAGCGCGGCCACCGTCACCACTGCGAACGTCAGCGCGACCCGCAACAGCGTCGCATTGAGGTTGCCCAGACTCATCCCGATCACCAGCGTCTCGCCGGTGAGCCTGCTTCGGACCGACATCACCCGGTAGTCGCCGAGACCTTTGAGGTCGCGGGTCACCGGCCGGCGTTGCCCTGCGTTCTGCGCGAGTTGTTCGACTGCACCGGGCGGTACCTGCGTACGTACACCGCCGGGACCGAGCAGGCCGGCGTCGCTGGCGCTGCCGTTGGTGATGACCGCCGCGATCATCCCGATCGGCTGGCCGGGAGCATCGAGGAACTGCGGGCCGGGGCCGGGGCGGGGCCACGGCGGCCGATTGTCCCGGAACGCCGGCGGCAGCGGAGGCGGTGGCGGTTCGCCGTAGATGACGGCCGACCGGTGCGCGGTCTCGCGCAGCTGATTGTCGACCTCACCGATCAGATATTGGTGCAGCGCAAGGATTGTCACCGCGCCGATGCCGAGGCAGACGACGAGCAGCAGGCAGAGCTGACCGATGAGCAGCCGCGCGGACAGCGACCTGGTGCTAGCTCGCAGGTTTGAGAACATAGCCCGCGCCGCGCAACGTGTGGATCATCGGATCGCGCCCGCTGTCGATCTTCTTGCGCAGGTATGAGATGTACAGCTCGACGATGTTGGACCGGCCACCGAAGTCATAGCTCCAAACCCGGTCCAGGATCTGGGCTTTCGACAACACACGCTTGGGATTGCGCATCAGGAAACGCAGCAGCTCGAATTCGGTGGACGTCAGCGAGATCGGTTCGCCGCCCCGGGTCACCTCGTGACTGTCCTCGTCGAGTATTAGATCGCCGACGACGATCTGAGCGCCGCTGTCCTCGGTGGTCACGCCGGTGCGGCGCAGCAGAGCCCGCAGCCGCAGCACGACTTCCTCGATGGAGAACGGCTTGGTGACGTAATCGTCGCCGCCCGCCGTCAACCCCGCGATGCGGTCTTCGAGGGCATCCTTGGCGGTCAGCAGCAGCACCGGCAGTTGCGGGTTCTGCTCGCGCAATTTCCGCAGCACGTCCAGACCGCTCATATCGGGCAACATGATGTCGAGCACCACCGCGTCCGGTCGCGCGCTGCGCGCCGCGGTGATCGCCGACGCGCCGTCGGCGGCGGTGGCGATGGTCCAGCCCTCGTAGCGCAGGGCCATCGACACCATCTCGGCCAGCACGGTTTCGTCGTCGACAACCAGAACCGTGATCGGGTTGCCGTCGGCTCGGCGCATGACGACACGTTCCGCCGCTGAAGAGGTCATGTCCTCCAGTATGGGAGCGGCGATGAGCGGTTCCTATGGCATTCCTATGTCCCGGCTGTGAAACCCCACGCACAGTGCGCGCTGACACTCGGCACAGCGGACGCACAGCTCGGCTGCTCACCGTGGATTCATGACTGTCGAACAGCAACCCGTATGGGGCACCCCGGCGGAGCACTCCAAGACCTGGTCAACCCGCACGACCGTGGCAGCCGTCGGGATCGCGGCGGCACTGGCCGCGGTCGGCGGCGTGGTGGTCTACGCCGCCACCGGCGGCAGCGGTGACGGGCATGCGGGCGGCCCGCCCGGTTGGGGTGGCGGCGGACCAGGCGGTCCCGGCGGGTCGCAGCGGTCGCTGCACGGCGAGAACGTCGTCTCCGACGGAAAGGGCGGATTCAGCACCGAACTGACCCAGACCGGCGACGTCACCGCCGTTACCGACACCTCGGTCACGGTCCGCAGCCAAGACGGCTACAGCCACACCTATGTGCTCAACACCGAGACCCGCAAGCCACCTCAGCCGCTGCAGACCGGCACGCAGGTCTCGATACGCGCGACCGAACAGGGCGGCGCGGCTACAGCGACGATGGTGATGCCCGCCAGATAATTTTTCGGTGAACTTCTTCGAGGTCATCGAGACGGTAGGCAAAGCGATCGACGCGACGGGTGTCGCCGTGATCGCGATCGGCGCGTTGCTCTCGGCCGCGGGTGTGCTCCGGCGTCTGCGAACCGGCGACGCCTACCGGGCCTTCCGTCAACAGCTTGGCCGTTCGATCCTGTTAGGGCTCGAACTTCTGGTCGCCGCGGACATCATCCGCACCGTCGCCGTGACGCCGGACGCCCGCAGCGTGGCGGTGCTGGCCGGCATCGTGCTGATCCGCACGTTCTTGAGCTTCTCCTTGGAGCTGGAGATCACCGGCTACTGGCCGTGGCAGAAGAACCGTCAACCGCAAGCCGCGACCGACCCCGCCGCGCCGACGCCCGGGACGGCCACGCGTCCGCAATGATGCGGGTATGGACGACAAGCGGCGGGCCCGACGCGCACGGATCATCGACGCCATCCGCAAGACTCCCCCGGAACCACTGGGCCCACCCGACTCCCACGACCTGGTCGAGGTGGCGGCGATGCTGCGGGAGATCGGCATCGCGCTGATCGAGGTCGAACAGCCCACGCAGCTTGTGTTTTCGCGACTGACCGAGATCGCCGCGCAGTACACCACTGCGCCGGTGCGCCTGGTCGTGCTGCCCACGGTGCTGATGATTCAGGTGGGCACGGTCGGCTATGAGGTCGACACCTCGACCACGTACTCACTGCAGCTCGACATGGCCGGCCGTATCGACGACATCGCCAGCCTGGCTGCCGTCGGCGCGATCACCCCAGCCGACGCGATTGCGGCGATCACCCGGGCGCGCAAACTGCGCCCGCGCTTCGGTCCGGTCCCGACGACGCTCGGATATGCCCTCACCACAATCGGTTTCGGCATGATCATCAACCCGACCTGGGCGTCGCTGCCGGGGTATCTGTTCCTCGGCCTCATCGTCGGGGCGATCGCTCAACTCGGCCGGCCCTTCCCGTCCCTGAACCCGGTGCTGCCGACCGCGGCGGCGATGATCGTGACGATGCTGGCAACGTGGTTCGTCGCGGACACCGCGAACGACGGGCTGCTGCGGGTGATCGCCCCCGCCTTGGTGGCGATGCTGCCCGGCATGTCGCTGACCATCGGGGCGATGGAACTGGCCAGCAACCAGCTGATCAGCGGCACCAGCCGGCTGGTCTACGGCGTCGCCCAGCTGGCGCTGCTTGTCTTCGGGGTTGCACTGGGCGTGCACATCGCCGGCGAGGTCAAGCCGCAGGCGCCGTCGACGCAGATGGGTTCGTGGTCGTTGTACGTGGCGATCATCGTCGTGGCGATCGGGCTTTACGTCTACCTTTCCGCCCCGCGTGGATCGCTGATCTGGCTGGCGGCCGCCATCGCTGTCGCGCTGGTGGGTCAGGCGATCGCCGGAAAGTTCGTCGCCGCAGCCTATTCCGGCTTCATCGGCGCCTTCTTGACGGTCCCGTTCGCGATGCTGGCCGCGCGGATCCGAACCTCTCCCCCGGCAATCGTGATGATGCTGGCGGCGTTCTGGGCGTTGGTGCCCGGAGCGCTGAGCTTCGAATCGGTAAGCGTGGCCGCGACCGGCACCCGCGTCGGCACGGCCAGTCTGGGGGTCACCGGTGCGGCGATCCTGTCGATCGCGCTGGGCACCGTGATCGGCTGGAGCGTGTTCCACACCATCGACAGCCGATTGCCCTGGCCGAAGGGATTGGATCAACCAACCGTACGGTAGGTTCACCCGGGTGGACGAGCTGAGCGCAGTCAGCGCATGGATGTCGGAGCAGGGCCTGGGTGACGGCCCGCTCGAAAACGTCTCCGAGATCACCGGCGGCACGCAGAACGTCATGCTCCGTTTCACCAGGTCGGGCCGCGAATATGTGTTCCGCCGAGGGCCACGCCACCTGCGGCCGGTCAGCAACAAAGTGATCCTGCGGGAGACGCAGGTGCTGCACGCACTGGCCGGCACCGACGTCCCGCATCCGCGGCTGATCGCGGTGTGCGACGACACCTCGGTGCTGGGCGATGCGGTGTTCTATCTGATGGAACCGGTCGACGGCTTCAACGCCGGATCGATGCTGCCGCCGCTGCACGCCGGCGACGCCGGCATCCGGCACGCGATGGGCCTGTCGATGGCCGACGCGGCGGCCAAGCTCGGCGCCGTCGATCACGTCGCGGTGGGTCTGGCCGATTTCGGCAAGCCGGACGGATTCCTGGAACGCCAAGTGCCGCGGTGGCTTTCCGAGCTCGAGTCCTACAGCGGGTTCGACAACTACCCGGGACCCGACATCGGCGATGTCGACGCTGTCGCCACCTGGCTGCAGAAGAACCAGCCCACCGACTGGCAACCCGGCATCATGCACGGCGACTACCACGCGGCGAACGTGATGTTCTCGCCGACCGGGCCAGAGGTGGTGGCGATCGTCGACTGGGAGATGTGCACCATCGGCGACCCCCTTCTGGACCTCGCCTGGATGCTCGCCACCTGGTATGCGCCCGGCCAAGAGTCGGTGCTGGGCAACGCCCTGATGGAAGCGGGTGACTTGGCCACCCCCGACGAGTTGATCGAGCGGTACGCGCAAAACACCACCCGCGACCTGTCCAATATCGACTGGTACACCGTGCTGGCGTGCTTCAAACTCGGCATCATCCTCGAAGGATCGAATGCCCGCGCGGTTGCGGGGTTGGCGCCCAAGGAAGTTGGCGACCACCTGCACATCGCGACGGTTCGCCTGTTCGAGCGCGCCCTGGCGCTGATGGAGGGACAACGATGATCGATTTCGAGATTCCCGACGACCTGGCGGCGCTGCGCGACGAGATCCGCGCCTTCGTCGTCGAGAAGATCGTTCCCTACGAGCGAGATCCGCGCCTCACCCGGCACGGGCCCAACGAAGAGATGCGCACCGAGCTCGTGGGCCTCGCCCGGGATGCCGGCCTGCTGACCTTTCAGGCGCCGAACCGCTTCGGCGGCCGCGAACCGTCGCACCGCGAGCAGGCGGTGCTGTTCGAGGCCGCCGGCTGGTCGACGCTGGGGCCCGTCGCGCTGAACTGCGCGGCGCCTGACGAGGGCAACATGTATCTGCTGTCCAAGATCGCCAGCGACGAGCAGGCCGAGACGTTCCTAGTCCCGGTGATCGACGGCCGGCAGCGCTCAGTCTTCGCGATGACCGAGCCCGACGGCGCCGGCTCCGACCCGAATCAGCTTGCCACCGAAGCGGTTTTCGATGGCAGCGACTATGTGATCAACGGCCTCAAGTGGCTGATCACCGGGGCCAACAACGCGCGAACGTGGATCATCATGGCGCGGGTGGCACCGAATTTGCACGGCGCCGACGGCCCGACCCTGTTCCTGTGCGACGGGCAGACTCCAGGTATCGAGCTCGAGCGGGTCATGGACACCATGGACCGCAACTACGTCGAGGGCCACGGCGTCGTCCGATTCAACAACCTGCGACTGCCGGCCTCCGCCGTCCTCGGCGAAGTCGGCCAGGCTCTTCGCTATGCCCAATTACGGCTTGCCCCAGCCCGTTTGACGCACTGCATGCGATGGCTTGGCGCGGCATCGCGGGCACAGTCGATCGCGATCGAACATGCCCGCACCCGAACCGCATTCGGCAAGCCCCTCGGTGAGCATCAGGGTGTCAGCTTCATGCTGGCCGACAACGAGATCGCCCTGCAACAGTGTCGGCTGGCGATCTGGTGGGCCTGCTGGACGCTGGACGGCGGAGCCAAGGGCCGCCACGAGAGCTCGATGGTCAAAGCGTACGTCTCCGAGGAACTGTTCAAGGTTGCCGACCGCTGCGTTCAAATCCTCGGCGGCATGGGCATTTCCGACGAAACGCCGGTCGGCATGATCTTCTCCGACATGCGGGCCTTCCGCATCTACGACGGCCCGACCGAAGTGCACAAGTACGCGATCGCCCGCCAGGTATTGAGGAACCCGTCATGAGCATCTTGGATAGTTTCCGCCTCGACGACAAGGTCGTCATCGTCACCGGCGCCTCGTCCGGATTGGGCGTGTCGTTCGCCAAGGCCTTCGCCGAAGCGGGCGCCCACTTGGTGATCGGTGCCCGGCGGGTCGAGCAGATGGCGGGCACCGCAGCGCTTGTCGAAGAGGCCGGACGAAAGGTGTACACCCGCAAGACCGATGTCGTCGACCCCGAGCAGTGCCAACAACTGGTGGATTCAGCGATCAGAGAGTTCGGCCGGGTGGACGTGTTGGTCAACAATGCCGGCGTGGGCACCGCGGTGCCGGCCACCCGCGAGACGCCCGAACAGTTCCGCAAGGTCGTCGACGTCAACCTCAACGGCTCGTACTGGATGGCACAGGCCTGCGGCCGAGTCATGCAGGCCGGGAGCTCAATCATCAATATTTCCAGCATCCTTGGCATCACCACGGGCGGTCTGCCGCAGGCCGCCTACAGCGCGTCGAAGGCCGGCGTGATCGGGCTGACCAGGGACCTGGCCCAACAGTGGGGACCGCGCAAGGGAATTCGCGTCAATGCCCTCGCTCCCGGCTTCTTCCAGAGCGAGATGACCGACGAATATCAGCCCGGCTACCTCGAAACCCAGCTACCACGTGTCATGGTGGGCCGAATGGGAGATCCCGCCGAATTAGCCGCTACCGCAATCTGGCTCGCGTCTCCGGCCGGCGGTTATGTGACGGGCCAGACAATTATCGTCGACGGCGGCCTGACCATCACCTAGTGATAACGATCACGCGTCATTTGGGCCCCTCTTAGGACTCTCACATCATCGTGACACCGGGTTTTAAGACGGGTCTGGGACTCTCGTTGCATGGGTTTCGACGTGTACCTGGTGTCGGCGGTCATCGCTGCCGTCGTCGCCTGGCTGGTCAGCCCACGCTTTCAGTCTTATGACCCGCCGAGCGACATCGCCCGCGGGTTCTGGTCGGCGGTCGCCGGCGCACTGTGGCCCCTCATCGTGGTGGGTGCCGTTCAGATCATCGCGGTCCGCTATATCGCCCGCCGCCTCCGCCCGGCCCCCGTCGAAGCGGTCGACCTCGCTTCGTTGGTCGCGCTGCCGGACGCCGGCGTACGTTCCTGACCGCCGCCCGCGCTGGTAATCCCACATCGCTGAACGAAATCGGCGATTATTGACGCCTAGCGAAGAGGAGAACGCCTGTGATGATGCGCGAAAAGCTGGTTTCGGCGGGCTTAGCAGCTCTCACGATGACCGGCATCATGCTTTCGGCCGCCGCCACGGCCTCTGCCGACGATTCGGACAGTGGCCTGTTGTGGCCCGATCCGAATGAGCCGTCCTACTGGGATGCCAACGAGAATCCCGGCAGTACCGGTCGTGCCCCGCTGCCGACCGATGATCTGTATTGGAAAGAGGGTCAGGACGCGGGCGGCACGGGCAACGCGCCCCAGCCGAGCGGACCTGAGTACACCGATGAAGGTGAGAACGCCGGAGCTGTCTAGCCCCTGGCGATTACGACGACAAGACGAGTTGAGCGTCGCTGCCGGATAGCTCTGCCCGGGCGCGGCGCTCGACTAGAAGCGGCACGAATTCGCGAATCCTGCTGTTCTCAAAGCGATGGTGGACATTGGTGACGGTCTGCGCCACATCGTCGCGCGGTACTTCTGAGTAGGCGGCAGCAAGGCGGTCGATGACCTGTTCGATCAACATAACTTCGCTTACGTTTCCCACTCTGTTAACTCTGAAGCATCGGGTCAACCCGGTCAATTTGACGTTCGTCACGGCGCCGGATCGCTGAGGTAGTGCGCCACAACCGGCCGCAGCCACTCGGCGAGCGTCGCGTCGTCCATGGCCACCAGCGGTGGTATGCCCAGCACATAGCGTCCGACCGCCAACCCCAGCATCTGTGAGCCCACGAGGGCGGCCCGCTCGGCTGGCCGGTCCGGCACGACCGCCGCGAGCGCCGGACTCACCTGGTCGACGAAGACGCCGAGCAGCGCATCGGCGGCGACCCGGTTGGTGGCCGCAGAGCGCAATAGCGGCAGGAACGGCCCGTGCGGTCCCCACACGTCGACGAACAACGGCAGCACCAGGTCGATGACGCGATCGGGTGCGACGCCGGCCAGGTCGGGAAACGTGATCGCGAGCCGGGACGCGGCGGCGAACAGCTCGGCCTTGCTGCCGAAGTAGTGCATGACCAGCGCGGGATCTACACCCGCGGCCGTGGCGATCGAGCGGATGGTTGTGCGCTCGAAGCCTCGCTCGCCGAACTGGGATCGCGCTTCGGCCAGGATCCGCGAACGAGTCGCCTCGCCGTCGCGCGCCTTCGTCATGCCGTCAGTCTATTCAACAACTGTTGACATCACCAAGCCCGGGGCCTAGCGTCGAGTTCAACAAGTGTTGAGGAGGTGTTCGGCATGAGCGTCACCGCCATCCAGATCGGTCTCGACCCCGAGCTGATCGACTACTCGTCGCCGGACTTCGCACAATTCCGCGGGCTGTCCAAGGACCGGCTGCGGGCCGCCAACGACGAGAACGTGTCGGCGCTGCGGGCCGCCGGCTACCAGGTCGACAACTGTCTGATCGACGTCGGTGCAGCCGGTGTCGAGAAGGCCCGCCGGTGGCTGGACGCCAAGCACTACGACGCCGTGCTGATCGGCGCAGGCGTGCGGCTGGTCGCCAGCAACACGCTGCTGTTCGAATCCATCGTCAACGCGGCCCACGTGGCCCAGCCAAGCTGCCGATTCGTGTTCAACCAGGCGGCCAAGGCGACCCCCGACGACATCCGTCGTTGGTACCCCGATCCGGAAGGAGCTGTGCGATGACCGATCACGACGTCGACGTCCTCGTCGTGGGAGCCGGCCCGGCCGGCCTGACCGCCGCCGGTGACCTGGCGCGCGCCGGGCGTTCGGTGGCCGTCCTGGAGCGCTGGGCCACGATCAATCCGTCGAGCCGTGCGTTCGCGGTGATGGCCCGCACGCTCGAACTCCTCGACGCGCGCGGGCTGGCCGAGGACCTGCTGACGAAGGGGCAGCACGCGCCGCAGATCAGGATCTTCGGTGGCGCGCGACTTGATCTGACCCACCTGGATTCGGCCTACCGTTTCGTGTTGATCACCCCGCAGACCAATGTCGATGCCGCGCTGGCCGATTACGCCGACGCGCAGGGAGCCGATATCCGCCGCGGTATCGAGGTGGTCGACCTGGTGCAGGACGCGACCGGGGTGACGGTGACTGCGCAGGCGCATGACGGCACCGGTCCGGCGATGACGTGGCGGGCGAAATACGTGATCGGCGCCGACGGCGCGCACAGCACGGTGCGCCGGCTGGTCGGGGCGCAGTTCCCCGGCAAGAGGGTGCTGTCCTCGGTGGTACTGGCGGATGTGAAGCTGGCGCACGGGCCCGACGACGGGCTGAAACTCGGCAACACCCGGCAGGTCTTCGGGTTCCTGGCGCCGTACGGTCGCGGCGACGCCGAGGGTGCGTGGTATCGCGCGATGGTGTGGGACCGCGGTCATCAGGTGCCCGACACCGAACCGGTGGGGTCGCAGGAGGTGATCGACGTGATGAACCGAGCCTTCAACGCCGACATGGGTGTCCTCGATATCAGCTGGAAGTCTCGATTCCATTGCGACGAAAGGCAAGTCGCGCAGTATCGGCATGGCCGAGTGTTCCTGGCCGGTGACGCCGCACATGTGCACTCCCCGTCTGCGGCCAAGGCATGAACACCGGCATTCAGGATGCGGCCAACCTGGCGTGGAAACTGGCCGCGGTGCTCAGCGGCGCCGACGACAGCCTGCTGGACACCTATCAGGACGAGCGTCATCCGATCGGCCGACGCGTGGTGTGGCAGTCCGGTGTGATGACGCGGGCGGTGACGCTGTATCCCCGAGTCGCGCGGCTGATGCGGAATCTGCTGGCGCCCAGGCTGCTTGGCCTCGCGGTGGTGCGCGACGCGATGGCAGGCAGCTTCGCGGGGACGGGTCTTCGCTATGGCCGGCGCGGGCTGGTGGGCACTCGGGCGACGCCGATCCCGCTGGCCCAGGGCCGGCTGACCGAATTGCAGCGCACGCCGCGGTTCGTGTTGATCCGCGAACGCGGGGCCGCACCCGTCGCGGTATCCGGGGTGTTGCAGGCCGAGCGCACGGACGACGGTCCGGCGGTGTTGGTGCGGCCCGACGGCTACATCGCGTGGACGGGCGCATCAGCCGATGGCGGCTGGCGTAACGTGCTGAAAACGTGGTCTCCGGCCGCAGCCGGCTGCTCATCGAGATGCGCTGATGCGTTGCCGCACAACGGAAGATGAATTGCCAGCCTTCACCCGCTAAACCACCGTTGCACTAGAGCGGTGAAGCTCGCTCGCAAGAGACTGCCATCGACATAGTGCCCGGCAGGCAAGGGACCAAATGCTCTGTAACCGGCGTCATCTCAGTCTTAGCATCTGAATCAGCGGTTCATCTTGATGAGGCGTTTGGCAAAAAGCATGGTCAACTCGTCAGCCTTCTTCTCAACGGCCGGGCACCCCAGCCGTAGCTATCACTCGGCTGCTCACCCACCCCCACCTCTTCGGCCTGGCACTCAATCGCGCATTGAGGGCCGCGCGATCGATTGAACTCATCGAGCCGAGAGGAGTGAAAAATGAAGAAAATCGTCATAGCCGTGGTCGCGGCCGTACTGTCGGCCGCTGGAATCGCATTCGCCGCACCCTCAGCGGCCGATTGTGGCGGAGGCGGTAACGGTGGCTGGACGCCCTGGGGCGGCGGCAGCTATTGCGACGGTGATCCTTACCCGGACGGAAGCTACGACCACTGCGTCAGTGTCACGGTTCTCGGTTTCGGCGGCACCAACTGCCAGCAGATATACCCTCCAGCGCCCCCACCATGACGGTCGTGGCGTGTTCGGGTGAATGAATTCGGCCTGCGCTACGGAACTCAGCGTGCTGATGCCCGTCGCCCCCTGGCTCGGAAGTGCGCCCGAAGGGATTCGAACCCCTAACCTTCTGATCCGTAGTCAGATGCTCTATCCGTTGAGCTACGGGCGCCGTTCTGTCTTCAATTGTTCGTGGCTGACGGATCAGCCGCGGCGGAGGCGAGAGGATTTGAACCTCCGGTCCCCTGTAAGGGGGACAACTCATTAGCAGTGAGTCCCATTCGGCCGCTCTGGCACGCCTCCTGAACTACCTGAGCGTACCGGAGCCTGACTGATGCCCCGAACCGCCGATGGATGAGAGTACACAGCCCACTTAGACTTGGACAAATGACCGCCCGCCTGCGCCCCGAACTGGCCGATCTACCGGCCTACACCCCGGGCAAAACGGTGTTGGGCGCGATCAAGCTGGCCAGTAACGAGACCGTGCATGGACCGCTGCCCGGTGTGCGTGCGGCCATCGCCGCCTCGGCCGAGACCATCAACCGCTATCCCGACAACGGCTACGTGGAGCTCAAAGAGCACCTGGCCAAGCATCTGAACTTCGCCCCGGAGAATATCGCCGTCGGCTGCGGCTCGGTGAGCCTGTGCCAGCAGCTCATCCAGATCACCTCGTCAGTCGGCGACGAGGTGATCTTCGGCTGGCGCAGCTTCGAGATCTATCCCCTGCAGGTGCGCGTGGCCGGCGCCACCCCGATCCAGGTGCCGCTGCGTGACTACACCTTCGACCTCGACGCCATGCGGGCCGCGATCACCGACCGGACTCGCCTCATCTTCGTCTGCAATCCCAACAACCCGACCTCCACTGTCGTCGACCCCGACGAGCTGGCCCGCTTCGTCGCCGCTGTGCCGTCGGACGTCCTCATCGCCATCGACGAGGCCTACGTCGAGTACATCCGCGACGGCATGCTGCCCGACAGTCTCGGGCTCGCTCGCAGTTATCCCAATGTCGTTGTGCTGCGCACCTTTTCGAAGGCGTACGGGCTTGCCGGACTGCGCGTCGGCTACGCCGTCGGCGATCCGGACGTGATCACCGCGCTGGGCAAGGTCTACGTGCCCTTCAGCGCGACCACCGTCTCACAGGCCGCCGCGATCGCCTCACTGAACGCCGCCGACGAACTGCTGGCCCGCACCGACGCGGTGGTCGCCGAGCGGCGCAGGGTCTGCGCCGCACTCACCGGGTTCGGCTATACCTTCCCCCCGACGCAGGCCAACTTCGTCTGGCTGCCGCTGTCGCCGGAGGAAACTCCCGATTTCGTCGAGCAGGCCGCCGACTCACGCATCTTGGTCCGCCCATACGGCACAGACGGCGTCCGGGTGACCATCGGCGCCCCCGAGGAGAACGACGCGTTCCTGACGTTCGCGAGGGCGTGGATCGCTAGCCGCTGACGGGCGCTCGCCCGGTGAAGGCCACCAGCCGGTCCAGCTTCGAGGCGTGCGCGGCCACGTCCACCGGGTCGTCGAAGCCCGCTCTGACCCGGCCCTCCGGGGTGATGATGCGCTGCGCCAGGCCCGTCACGTAGTCGGTCAACGAATCCGGTGCCTTGATCGGGCGGTTGATCGCCGCCGCGTAATCCCAAGCGTGAACCAGGAATTCGAGCGAGAGAATACCGGCCATGTAGCGTGCGGGCGCCTCGTTGTCGCCGAACGGAACGGTGCCGTCGAGTCCGCGGCGCCGCCACGCGTCCACCGCGGGTCGAGCCGCGGCGATGATCTGACGCTCGACGGAGTCGTTTGGATCGCGCTCGGGAAGTTGTGCGCCGGCGGCACCGCCCAGCAGCGTAATCGAGTTCAGCAGGTGATCGGTGAGCCCCGCGACATCGAACTCGCGGCACGGCGTCTGCTTTTTCAAATCATCGGAAGCAATACCGTGCACCACTTGTTGCAGAACCTGTAGCGATGCTTCGGCACTGGCCAGTTCGTCGGTGGGCGGAGCGTCCGGTCCTGGGGTCAGTTCGTCAGCCATGCCCCAACCGTACGACCCAGCGGCCGACAGATAGTGTTCGGTGGAGTGCCACGAGAAGGGACGCGCAGCATGGGCAAGATCTATGACAACGTCACCGAGCTGGTCGGCCGGACCCCGCTGGTCCGACTCAACCGGTTGACCGAAGGCCTCGACGCCCAGGTCGCGGTCAAACTCGAGTTCTACAACCCGGCCAACAGCGTCAAGGATCGGATCGGTGTCGCCATCATCGACGCGGCCGAGGCGTCCGGCGAGCTCAAGCCCGGTGGCACGATCGTCGAGGCCACCAGCGGCAACACCGGCATCGCCCTGGCAATGGTCGGCGCGGCTCGTGGCTACAAGGTGATCCTGACGATGCCGGAGACGATGTCCACCGAACGTCGCGTGATGCTGCGCGCCTACGGCGCCGAGATCGTGCTGACCCCCGGTTCCGAAGGGATGGCCGGCGCGGTGGAGAAATCGCGCCAGATCATCGCCGAGACCGACAACGCCGTCTCGGCGAACCAATTCGGCAACCCGGCCAATCCGGCGATCCATGAGAAGACCACCGCCGAAGAGGTCTGGGAGGACACCGACGGCAAGATCGACATCTTCGTCGCAGGTATCGGCACCGGCGGCACCGTCACCGGGGTCGGACACGTCCTCAAGAAGCGCAAGCCCGGCGTCCAGATCGTCGGGGTCGAGCCCAAGGACTCCCCACTGCTCACGGAGGGCAAGGCCGGCCCGCACAAGATTCAGGGCATGGGAGCCAACTTCGTTCCGGAGGTGCTCGACCGCGACGCCTACGACGAGATCGTCGACGTCGAACTCGACGATGCCATCCGGGTGGCACGGGATCTGGGAACCGCCGAAGGCATCCTGGGTGGGATCTCGTCGGGCGCGATCGTGTGGGCCGCACTGGAGATCGCCAAGCGTCCGGAGAACGCCGGCAAGCTGATCGTGGCGGTGGTGTGTGACTACGGCGAGCGCTACATCTCCACACCGCTTTTCGAGCACATCAGGGACTGACTTCATGGGCCTGCTGTCGACACTGCGTGAAGACTTGAGCAACGCGCGCGGCCATGACCCGGCTGCACGGGGTGACGTCGAGAACGCGTTGGTCTACTCGGGCCTGCATGCGATCTGGTCGCATCGGCTGGCGCACCGCCTGTGGGCCAAGCCGGCGCTTCGTGGCGCGGCACGTGTGCTGTCGCAGTTCACCCGGTTCGCCACCGGGATCGAAATCCACCCCGGCGCCACCATCGGCCGCCGATTCTTCATCGACCACGGAATGGGCGTGGTGATCGGCGAGACCGCGGAGATCGGTGACGACGTGATGCTCTATCACGGCGTCACGCTCGGCGGACGCTCGCTGGAACACGGTAAGCGCCACCCCACGCTCGGCAACCGCGTGGTCGTCGGTGCTGGAGCAAAGATATTGGGCCCGTTGGTGATTGGCGATGACAGCGCTATCGGCGCGAACGCCGTCGTCACTCACGACGTGCCGGCGGATTCGATCGCCACGGGCATCCCCGCCGTCGTGCGTGGGCGTACCGAGAAGCAACGCGAGCAACTGGTGGATCCGACGACCTACGTCGACCCCGCCATGTACATCTGAGCGGCATCGAATCCCACTGGCCCGAAGCCCGCACGTGACCCTGGAGTAACGCAGGCAGCGTCGGGCGTCGTAGCCTTCTGGGCATGAGCCAGCAGTATGAGTCCCTCAGTGTCGAGGTCAAGGATCACGTTGCCCAGGTCACGCTGATCGGCCCGGGCAAAGGCAACGCCATGGGTCCCGCCTTCTGGGCGGAGATGCCGGTGGCGTTCGCCGAGCTCGACGCGGATCCCGACGTCCGGGCCATCGTGCTGACCGGATCCGGCCGCAACTTCAGCTACGGTCTAGACCTGGTCGCCATGGGCGACACCATCGGCGGTGCCATGTCCGGCGAGGTCTCGGCCCGGCCGCGGGTGGAGTTCCACGGCAAGCTCAAGCGCATGCAACAGTCGATCACCGCGGTGGCCGACTGCCGCACCCCGACGATCGCCGCCGTGCACGGCTGGTGCATCGGTGGCGGCGTGGACCTCATCAGCGCGGTGGACATTCGCTACGCCAGTGCCGACGCGAAGTTCTCGGTGCGTGAGGTCAAGCTGTCGATCGTGGCCGACGTGGGCAGCCTGGCCCGGTTGCCCTACATCCTGTCCGACGGGCATCTGCGTGAACTCGCGTTGACCGGCAAGGACATTGACGCCTCACGCGCCGAGAAGATCGGTCTGGTCAACGACGTCTACCCAGACCCCGAGGCCACGCTGGCCGCCGCACACGAGACCGCAGCGGAGATCGCCGCGAACTCGCCGCTGGTGGTGCACGGCATCAAGGACGTCCTCGACGAGCAGCGCACCGCCGATGTGGCGGCAAGCCTCCGTTACGTCGCAGCGTGGAACTCCGCGTTCCTGCCGTCCAAGGACCTGAACGAGGGCATCTCGGCAATGTTCGCCAAGCGCAAGCCGGAGTTCACCGGCGAATAGCCGCTACTTGCCGGCCTTCACGGCCGGTACCGCTTTCGTGACCGCCAGCGCGGTCGGCTCGTCAGTGGGTTGCGTCGTCGTGGTCGCGCCCATGTTCATGGCGCCGACGGCCGGTGATGAGTAAGCGGGGAACTTCGTCTCGTCGCCGGAATCCGCGGTCACGTTTCCGGTCACCGAAGCCGGGGCCGGGTGGGTGAGCCCGAACAGGCCGAGGACGGCAATAGCACCGCCACCGACGACGGTACCCAGCAACCTCTTATCCAGAGCCAAGCTTTTCCGAAGCTTTTGAGGGGAGGACATGTTGACCAGTACCTTTCGGGAAATTTTCGGACGACGCCGCGCTGCCGGGCCAGTCGACACCAATGGCCCGGCAACCTTGCGGACGTCTACATCCTTTGTATGCCCGCCCACCGCTCGAATGCACGCGTCCCAAGCTGATCCACAGAAGCCCTGATCCAGCCGCACAGCTGACGCTCAGGCGGCTGGGCCCACCAGATAATGAAATGCTGTGGCGCCGAACACATATCGCGGAGTCAGTGATCGACTGTGCGCGCCGGGCGACAGATCGCCAATTTCATCGCCCTAGGCGCACGCTCGGCGCCGTAGACTCACGTTCGGTAGAGCGGTGGCGGAGGGATTTGAACCCCCGGACGGTGTTAGCCGTCTCTCGCTTTCAAGGCGAGTGCATTAGGCCGCTCTGCCACGCCACCGCCGACAAGAGTAGCGGTTAGACGCGGCCGACCTTCGCCGAGTTGCCGCCGTTCTTCAACGCGGCACTGATCCGGCGACAGTTCTCCCCCATCGCGGCCATTTGGGGACGGGACAGCGGAGTCAGGAAGTTGTCCCGAACACCCTTGGCGTAGGTCAGCATCGCGTCTTCGACGACCTCACGCCCAAGGTCGGTGATGCTCGCCAAGACGCCGCGGCCATCGTCGGGACTGGCCTCCCGACGCACCAAACCCGCGGTCTCCAACCGACGAATCTGACGCGTCACCCGACTCGGCAGCGACATGAGCTGATCGGCCAGATCTCCCATGCGTGCCGCGCCGGTCTCAGAGTTGTCCAAGATCTCCAACAGACGAACGTCGACCAAGCTCAATTTGTGCTTGTCGACGAGCCCCCGATTCAATGTTCCGTACAGCCGCAGTGCGGCGTCGAGGAAGTTCTGCCAAGACCTCTGCTCGGCTATATCCAACCCCGGCATCTCACTAGCGGTCCGCCCCGCAATCATCCCTCCCATTGCGCAATCGTAAGCGACACAGCGCCGTACGAGGCCGAAATGACTCGGGAGTAACCTAACGCCCATGTTGGCCATCGTCGCTGAATCGCCCGACCGCCTGACCTGGAGCGAAGTGCCTGACGTCGCGCCCGGACATGGCGAAGTCCTGATCAAAGTCAGCACTGCGGGCATCAACCGTGCCGACCTCCTGCAAGCGGCCGGGAACTATCCGCCGCCCCCGGGAGCCAGCAACATCCTGGGCCTCGAAGTTTCCGGTGTGATTGCGAACGTGGGCGAAGGCGTCGCGGGATGGACTGTCGGACAAGACGTTTGCGCCTTATTGGCCGGAGGCGGTTACGCCGAATACGTCGCGGTGCCCGCGGGGCAAGTCATGCCTGTTCCGCTCGGCGTCTCGCTGGCCGACGCCGCCGCACTGCCGGAGGTCGCCTGCACGGTGTGGTCGAACATCGTCATGACAGCACACCTGGCCGACGGTGAGCTGTTGCTGATCCATGGCGGCGCCAGCGGAATCGGCACTCACGCCGTCCAGGTGGGCACCGCGCTGGGCAATCGGGTGGCGGTGACCGCGGGCTCACGATCGAAGCTCGACCTCTGCGGCGAATTGGGCGCCGACGTCCTAATCTCTTACCGCGACGAGGATTTCGTCGCACGCGTCAATAATGAGACCGACGGCCGCGGCGCGGACGTCATCCTCGACATCATGGGCGCGGCGTACCTCGATCGGAATCTCGACGCGCTCGCGCCCGACGGGCGGATGACGATCATCGGCATGCAGGGCGGGATCAAAGCCGAATTCAACATCGCCAAGGCGGTTGCCAAGCGGCTGCACGTGATCGGAACCTCGTTGCGTGGCCGGCCCGTCGACGGACCGAACGGAAAGAAGGCCATCGTCGACGCGGTGGTGGCTTCGGTCTGGCCGATGATCGCCGACGGCCGCGTCCGTCCCATCATCGGCGCGCGGTTCCCGATCTCCGATGCCGCCGAAGCGCATCGCGCGCTGACCGCCGGGGAGACGTTCGGGAAGGTGTTGCTGACCGTCAGCGAGTGAGGCCGGGGTGAATCAGCCCAGCGACGCCAGCGCTCGCACCAGCTGATCCACTTCGCCCATCGTCGAGTAGTGGGCCAACCCGACGGTGACGGCACCGCCGATGTCGTTGACGCCGATCAGGTCGAGCACCCGCGAGTTGGCATTGCACACGGCCAGGATTCCGTTGTCGGCCAGCCGCTGCACCACCCGCTCGGCCGGCACCCCGGTCACCGCGAAACTCACCACGGGAATGTGCGACTCCGGCCGCCCGATCACCATGACCAAGGGAAGCGATCGCAGCGAGGCCATCAGGTACTCGAACAGGCCGCTGAGGTAGGAACCCGCGGATTGCATTGAGACAGCGAGCCTTTCGCGTCGACTTCCGCGCGCCGACTCATCCAGGCCGGCCAGGTACTCGATACTGGCGACCACACCGGCCAGCAGACCGTACTGATGCCCGCCCAGTTCGAGCCGTTCCGGGCCGCTGGCGTAGGGATTCATCGACACCGATCCGAAGCTGTCGATGAGCGAGGGGTTGCGGAACACCAGCGCACCGATCGGGGGTCCGCCCCACGCCGGTGCGTTGAGCGCGACGACGTCGGCTTCGGTCTCGTCGAGGTCCATCAGCTGATACGGCGCGGCCGCCGAGTGATCGACGACGACGAGCCCGCTGACGTCGTGCACGAGTTTGGTCACGGCACTCACGTCGGTGATCGTGCCCAGCGTCGAGGACGCCGACGCCATGGCCACCAAGCGGGTGGGCGGCGTGATCAGACTCTCCCACTGCCACGACGGCAGCTCGCCGGTCTCGATATCGACCTCGGCCCACTTGACCTTGGCTCCGTACCGGTTGGCCGCCCGCAGCCACGGCGCGATGTTCGCTTCATCGTCGAGCCGGCTGACCACGACCTCGTAACCGATTCCGGCCCGGGACGACGAAGCGTCGGCCAGTGAGGTCAGCAGGATCGAGCGATCGGCGCCGAGCACCACCCCGCTCGGATCACCGTTGACCAAGTCGGCGACCGCCTGGCGGGCGGCGTCGAGCACCGCCACACTGCGCCGGGCCGAGGGATGCGGACTGGCCGTGTTCGGGACCGAGCCGCGGAACGCCGTGGAGACCGTGGTGGCGACCGACTCGGGGATCAACATCCCGGCCTGGGCGTCGAAACGCATCCATCCGTCGCCCAATGCTGGGTGCAGACCACGCACCCGGGCGACGTCGTATGCCATGAGCCCACCTTAGAGCGTCAGTGATTGCGCTATTAAGACAGCGAGGGCGCCTGCGGTCTTCGCCGATGGGCGATAAGGGCAGGTTCACCTGGGCAGCCATACTAGTCCAGTGAGCTTCGGGTTCGGAGTCCTGATCGCGGTCTTGTTGCTGATCCTGCCGGGTGCGGTGGTGGCGCTGGCCGGGCGGCTGCGCTGGTACGTGGCACTCGGCGTGGGGCCGGTGTTGACGTACGGCGTTGTCGGCCTGGCCATCATCCCGTTCGGTGCGATCGGCATCCGGTGGAATGTCTGGACGGCTCTGCTGGCGCTCGCGATCGTGACAGCTGTCGTGTTTGGTTTGCGGATGCTGCTCACTCGGTACCGTGCCGCCGACCCCACCGTCGACGAGGTTTCGCTGTGGCCGGCGTTGGTGGTGGCGGCCGGGGTGATCTTCGGCGCGCTGCTGATCGGCTTCGCTGCCTGGCGGGGCATGCCGTACTGGCAGTCCATCCCCAGCAACTGGGACTCCGTCTGGCACGCCAACACCATCCGCTGGATCCTCGACACCGGCCAGGCGTCCTCGACGCACATGGGTGAGCTGCGCAACGTCGAGACCCACGCGTCGCTCTACTACCCCTCGGTGTTCCACGCGCTCGGCGCCGTACTGGCCCAACTGACCGGCGCCGCACCGACCACGGCGTACACGCTCAGCTCGCTGGCGGCGGCGGTGTGGCTGTTCCCGCTCAGCGCGGGTCTGCTGACCTGGCAGCTGCTGCGGTCACGCTGGTCGCAGTGGCGCACGGCCGGGGCCGCGGCGACCGCGGCCGCGCTCTCGGCCTCATTCACCGCGGTGCCCTACGTCGAGTTCGACACCGCCTCGATGCCGAACATGGCGGCCTACGGCCTGGCCATACCGGCGTTCGTTCTGATCACCTCGTCGCTGCGGAACCGGGACCGCATCCCGCTGGCAGTGATCGCTCTGATCGGGGTGTTCTCGGTACACATCACCGGTGGCGTCGTGGTGGTCACGTTCGTGATCGCGTGGTGGCTGCTGGACGCGCTGTTACGACCGGTGCTCGGCCGCGTGCGCGACTTCGTCACCCTGGTGATCATCGCCGTGCCGACGTTGGCGGTGCTGTTGCCGCAATTCCTCGGCGTCCTCCAGCAGGCCGAGGTCATCGCCGGGCACGCCTTCGTCACCCACCTGGGCCGCAAACGAACGCTCTTCAACGCGATCGTCCAGCACACCCGGCACCTGAACGACTATCCGATCCAGAACGTGATCATCGCGCTGGCCGGGGCGGGGTTCGTCCTGCTGCTGACCAAGCGGATCTGGTGGCCGGCCGCGGTGTGGCTGGTGCTGATCGTGTCGATCGTGCATTCCGGAGCGCCATTCGGCGGCCCGGTCGGCGCGATCGTGGGCAAGTACAGCGACCTGTTCTACAGCGACCCGCGCCGGCTGTCGGCAGTGGTGACGCTACTGCTGACCCCGATGGCCGGATATGCGCTGTACTCGCTGGCGTTGGTGGTGGTGGCCGGCGCTCGCCGACTGACCAGGCGATGGGCCGCGACGCGGGAACCCGACCGCCGCTTCTGGATCGGCGCGACCGCGGTGCTGCTGGTCGCCGTCTGCTTCGGCCTGGCCTGGCACTACTTCCCGCGGCACCGCTACCTGATGGGCGAGAAGTACGACCGGGTGATCATCGACAACAAGGACCTCGAGGCGATGGCGTACCTGGCCACCCTGCCCGGGGCGCGGGACACCCTGATCGGCAACGCCAACGTCGACGGCACCGCCTGGATGTACGCGGTCGCCGGCCTGCACCCGCTGTGGACGCACTACGACTACCCCGTGCAGCAGGGCCCCGGCTACAACCGGTTCGTGTTCTGGGCATACGCCGACGACGCCGACCACGACCCCCGGATCGCCGAGGCGGTGAAGGCGCTGAACATCCGCTATGTGCTGACCAGCGCACCGGTGGTTCGCGGGTTCGTCATGCCCGACGGACTAGTGTCACTAGACAAGTCCAAGTCGTGGGCGAAGATCTACGACAACGGCGAGGCCCGCATCTACGAATGGCGCGGATCTGCGCCGAAGGACACCCAATAACCATGGGACACGAGGGAATGCTCAACGCATGACAGCCAACACAGACGACGACAACATCGAGATCATCACCGGCGGCGACGAGGGCGGCGACGACGAGGGGCGCTCCGTGACCGACCTGGTGGAGCAGCCGGCCAAGGTGATGCGGATCGGCACCATGATCAAGCAGCTGCTCGAGGAGGTGCGGGCCGCACCGCTCGACGACGCCAGCCGCACCCGGCTGCGCGAGATCCACGCGACGTCCATCCGCGAGCTCGAGGACGGCCTCGCCCCCGAGCTGCGCGATGAACTCGAACGCCTCGCGCTTCCGTTCACCGAAGACAGCATTCCGTCCGACGCCGAGCTGCGAATCGCGCAGGCTCAGCTGGTCGGCTGGCTGGAGGGCCTGTTCCACGGAATCCAGACCGCGTTGTTCGCCCAGCAGATGGCGGCCCGCGCGCAGCTGGAGCACATGCGCCAGGGTGCGCTGCCCCCGGGCATCGCGCAGCCCGGCCCGCCCGGAGTCCCCGGTCACGGCACCGGGCAGTACCTGTAGCCACCACGGTGTCCTCCGCCGATCCGTACATCGAAACCCGCGACGCCTGGGTTGAGTTTCCGATCTTCGACGCGAAGACGCGGTCGCTGAAGAAGACGTTCCTGGGCGCCGCCGGTGGCGCGATCGGGCGCAACACCGAGAACGTCGTCGTCATCGAGGCGCTGCGGGACATCACGTTGTCGCTGAAGATGGGCGATCGGGTGGGCCTGGTCGGCCACAACGGCGCGGGCAAGTCCACCCTGCTGCGACTGCTGTCGGGAATCTACGAACCGACGCGCGGGTCGGCCACCGTTCGCGGACGGGTCGCGCCGGTGTTCGACCTCGGCGTCGGGATGGATCCGGAGATCTCCGGATTCGAGAACATCATCATCCGCGGGCTGTTCCTCGGGCAGACCCGCAAGCAGATGATGGCGAAGGTCGACGAGATCGCCGAGTTCACCGAACTCGGCGAATACCTGTCGATGCCGTTGCGGACCTACTCGACCGGTATGCGCGTGCGGCTGGCCATGGGCGTGGTCACCAGCATCGACCCGGAGATCCTGCTGCTCGACGAGGGCATCGGGGCGGTCGACGCGGACTTCCTCAAGAAGGCACAGTCACGGCTGCAGCGTCTGGTCGAACGCTCCGGAATCCTGGTGTTCGCCAGCCATTCCAACGAATTCCTGGCGCGGTTGTGCAAGACCGCGATGTGGATCGACCACGGCACCGTCAAGATGTCCGGCGGCATCGAAGACGTCGTGCGGGCGTACGAGGGTGAAGACGCGGCCCGGCATGTGCGAGAAGTGTTGGACGAGCACAAGTCCGATTGGTCCGACGGGCTCGCCACACCGTGACCGACAAGGTGTGCGCCGTCGTCGTCACGCATCGGCGGCCCGATGACCTGGCCAAGTCCCTGGACGCGCTGAGCACCCAGACCCGGATGGTCGACCACCTGATCGTCGTCGACAACGACAACGACGAACGGGTCCGTGATCTGGTCGCCGGACAACCCGTGCCGTCGACGTATCTCGGATCACGCCGAAACCTCGGTGGCGCAGGTGGTTTCGCGTTGGGCATGCTGCATGCACTCACGCTCGGCCCCGACTGGGTATGGCTGGCCGACGACGACGGGCGGCCCAAGGACGCCACCGTTCTGGCCACCCTGCTGGACTGCGCCGCGCGACATCAACTCGCCGAGGTGTCACCGATGGTCTGCGACCTCGACAACCCCGACCGGCTGGCCTTCCCACTGCGCCGCGGCCTGGTGTGGCGGCGGCACGTCTCCGAACTCGGCGACGACGATCTGCTGCCGGGAATCGCGTCGCTGTTCAACGGAGCGCTGTTCCGTGCTTCGACACTGGAATCGGTTGGTGTACCCGACATTCGGCTCTTCATCCGCGGCGACGAGGTGGACATGCACCGCAGGCTGGTGCTGTCGGGCCTGCCGTTCGGAACGTGCCTGAAAGCGACGTATCTGCATCCCCAGGGCAGTGACGAGTTCAAACCCATCCTCGGCGGACGCATGCACACGCAATATCCGGATGACCCGACCAAGCGATTCTTCACCTATCGCAACCGCGGCTACCTTCAGGCGCAGCGAGGGCTGCGCAAGCTGGTGTTCCAGGAGTGGGTGCGATTCGGATGGTTCTTCTTGGTACAGCGCCGCGACCCGAAAGGCTTCGCCGAGTGGATTCGCTTGCGGCGCTCGGGTCGGCGGGAAAGGTTCTTCCGGGGCGAGCGAAGCGACGGGAAAGGAACAAGATGACATTCGTAGACGCCGCCGCGCAGTCGAAGACCTTCACCCGGGCGTGGGGAGATCTGCTCGACGGGTATCGCAAGCGCGAGCTGTGGCTGCACCTGGGGTGGCAGGACATCAAGCAGAAGTACCGCCGCTCGGTGCTCGGCCCGTTCTGGATCACGATCGCGACCGGAACCACGGCCGTCGCGATGGGCGGGCTGTACTCGCAGCTGTTCCACCTCCAGCTCTCCGAGCACCTCCCATATGTGACGCTCGGGCTGATCATCTGGAACATGATCAACGCCGCCATCCTCGAGGGCGCGGACGTGTTCATCGCCAATGAGGGCCTGATCAAACAACTTCCGACGCCGCTGAGCGTCCACGTCTATCGGCTGGTGTGGCGACAGATGATTCTGTTCGGGCACAACATCGTCATCTACGTGGTGATCGCGATGATCTTCCCGAAACCGTGGTCGTGGGCGGACCTGTCGGCGATTCCGGCGCTGCTGCTGATCATGTTGAACTGCGTATGGGTGTCGTTCTGTTTCGGCATCCTGGCTACCCGCTACCGCGATATCGGGCCGCTGCTGTTCTCGATCGTGCAGTTGCTGTTCTTCATGACGCCGATCATCTGGAACGACAACACGCTGCAGCAGCAGGGTGCCGGCCAGTGGGCCAAGATCATCGAACTCAACCCGCTGCTGCACTACCTCGACATCCTGCGCGCTCCCCTGCTCGGTGCTGACCAACACCTGCGGCACTGGGCCGTCGTCATCGGACTGACGATCCTCGGCTGGCTGGTGGCCGCGTTCGCACTGCGGCAATACCGGGCTCGGGTTCCGTACTGGGTCTAGTTGGCGCAGCCTCGCGCTGAAGAATCGTGTCACACCCCGGTGGCATACTCGAATATGTGTTCGATACCCGGTCGGCGAGTGATGTGTCGGTGGTGGATTCCATCGTCGATTCCGCCCACGCCGAGAACCGGGAGGCCGCGCGGCGGCTGGCCTGGATCGGGGAGTTGGTGGCACGGCGCTGCTCCGATGACGAACACGCGCATTGGGCCTGTGATGCGTGGGACGCCGCGGTGGCCGAGGTATCGGCAGCTCTGGGGCTGACCTCCGGCCGAGCCTCAAACGAGATGCTGATGGCGACGGCCTTGCGCCACCGCCTGCCCCGGGTGGCCGAGCTGTTCCTGGCCGGCTCGCTCAGTTATCGGGTGTGTGAGGCGATCACTGATCGCACCTATCTGATTCGCGACCGCGAAACCTTGATGTTGGTGGATACGGCAATCGCCCAGGATGCTCAGACGTGGGGCGCGCTGTCGACGCTGAAGTTGCAGCGCGCCATCGACTTCTGGGTGAACCGCTATGACCCGGGGGCGGTGCGGCAGGTCCGATCCCGGTCCCGGGATCGCGATGTCATCGTCACCGTCGACCCCGGCGCCGGCACCGCTGAAATCATCGGGCGCCTGTCGGCGACCGACGGCGAACTCGTGAAACGCACGCTGACCCGGATCGCCTACTCGGTGTGTGACGACGATCCGCGCACCATGGCCCAACGGCGCTCGGATGCCATGGGCGCCATGGCCGCTGGCGCCGACCGGCTGGCGTGCCTGTGCGACAACCCCGACTGCCCCGCCGCCGATCAGGACGGGCGGGCGGCGAGTGTGGTGGTCCACGTGCTCGCCGACGCTGACGTCCTCGAGTCCGTGCCGGATCCAGACATGCATGGCGAAGGCCCCGAGCCGGGGCCTGTTGAGTGGGTTCTGCGTGACGACGAGCCCGCTGCTGTACCCGAGAGCGCAAGCCCGCGCGGCGCAACCGGGGTGATGACGGGCAACCGAGGCATCGTGCCCGCACCGCTGCTGGCTGAGCTCATCAAGGCTGGGGCGACGGTGCGGCCTTTGCGCCGGCCGAAGGACCAACCCGAACCGCAGTATCGGCCCTCCACGGCACTGGATGAGTGGGTGCGGATGCGGGACATGACGTGTCGCTTCCCGAACTGCGATGTGCCCGCCGAGTTGTGCGATGTCGACCACACCATCGCCTGGCCGTTCGGCCCGACCCATCCGTCGAACCTCGCCTGCAAATGCCGAAAGCACCACCTGCTCAAGACCTTTTGGGCGGGCTGGTCGGATCGTCAGAATCCCGACGGCACGATTGTATGGACGTCGCCGACCGGGCGTACGTACACCACCCGGCCCGGCAGCCACCTGCTGATGCCCACTTGGAACACCACCACCGCCACCCTGCCGCCACCCACCGGCCAACCCCCCACAGCCATCGGCACCATGATGCCTACCCGACGCACAACCCGGGCAGCCCAACGCGCCCAACGCATCACAGCCGAACGCAAACTCAACGACGCCCGCGTCGCCGAACGCACCCGACCGCCACCGTTTTAACCGGGGTAGGACCCGTGGTCGGGCTCCGGGCCGAAGACGAATCGCCTGCCCGACAGCTCATGTGGAGTAATGCGCACGAAGCGCAGCTTCTCGGTCGCGACCCAGGGAAGTAGTTGGGCGCGTTCAGCTTCGTGGATCTCGTCGGACGAACTCAGCACGCGTGCGGTCCCGCGGATGATCACGCTCCAGCCGCCAACGACATTGTGATCGTCGACCTCGAACAGCACCTTGTCGTTCATGACTGTGCTGAACAGCTTGGTGCCCTCGGCCGTTCGGAACAACACCGTGTGGTTCTGAGTCACGAAGTTGACCGGAAAAATCTCCAATTGATCGCCGACCTGCGTCACCAGCCGGCCCAGCGCGGCGCTCTTCAATAGATCCCAACTCTCGTGGTCGCTGAGAACCGCGATCGGATCCTGTTGGACTGTCATGGACAGATTTTCCCGCCGCAAACATGCGTGGTCATAGGGCCGAACGGCCCTCCCCTAAGGTCAGCCGTCACCACGTGTGCTGATGATCCGGTCCGCGATATCGGCGAGTTTGGTGTTCCTCTCCTGTGAGAGCCGCCGCATCAGTTCGAACGCAGCGGTTTCGTCGACCTTGAAGCGCTCCATGATGATGCCTTTGGCCTGACCGATGCGATCGCGGCTGACGACCGCCGAGTGCATCTGTTCGGCATGCCGACTGGCCAGCAAGGCCGCGGCCGCGTGGGCCGCGAGCACCGAGCCGGTCATCACGCTCTCCTCGTCCCATGCCCGGGGTTCAAATCCGAAGAGGTTCAGCGCGCCGGCAGTCTGGTCGCTGGTGTACAGCCGGTACGACATGCCGCTGAGCACGCCGATCTTGATTGCGCCGGCAGCGTAGGCAGGCCACCTCGTGTCAGCGCGAAAATCGTCGACCTGCACGACCAGCTCGCCGGTGGCCGCTGCCAGGCACGGGCCCTCATCAAGAATGCGCTGCAGTTCGTCGAGGTCGTGCGGAAGTTCGCTGGTACCGGCGAGGGACTCGAACCGGCCCCCTCGGCTGACGAGCAATATCCCGGCGGTGTCGATACCGGGAATCAGCTCGACCGCCGCACTTGTGACCTCCGACAGCACGTCCTGGACCGACTTCGGGCCGGCCACTGCTCGTGCCAGCTCTGCCATGCGCCCGGCCAAATCGCGATTTGCGGATGGGGACATGCGCCGTGATTTCCCATCCACAGGTATCTCAACACGTCCGGTGAGCTTGGCCAGCGGTTAGCCGGGTACCTCAGCCCCATGCCATTCCTGCAGTTCAATGACCTGGCCAAACACTTCACCGAGCACTTCCGACGCGTCCAGAACTGCGTCGATCCGCGATATGTGCGACCTGACTGGGTCGCCCGCAACCTGGAACTGGAACGCCACCTCCTGCCCGTTCCACCCGCCGATTTCCTGCGCCACCCGGCGATCCGCTACCAGATGTTCGTCGACGAGCGAGTCGTGGCACACGAGCTCCCGTTCATCCGCCGACGCCTACCCGACGATCAGCTGCTCGCCGAAGACCCGATCGGCGACCCGCCCACCACGACGCTGCCGGACAGCGGCGTCAGGACCTCCTCGAACACCGTGCATCAGCTGTTTCACCTGCTGCGCTATGAAGAGACGACCGGACGGCAGCTGGGCGACATCGGAACCGTCGTCGAATGGGGTGGCGGATTCGGCAGCCTGATGCGACTTCTTGTTCGGCGCCACGGCGGCCAGCCGACGTGTGTGATCTTCGATACGCCGATCTTCTCGGCGGTCCAGTGGCTGTATCTGTCGGCCGTCCTTGGCGAGGACGGCGTCGCGCTCCATTCCAGCGCGCCGGTGGAACCTGTTGCGGGCCGGGTGAACCTGGTCCCGATCGGGTTGGCGATGGATACGACCGTGGCGGCCGATCTGTTCATCTCGAACTGGGCGCTCAACGAGAGCACTTCGGCGGCCCAGCACGACGTGATCGTCCGGGATTGGTTCGGCGCGCACTCACTGCTGCTGGCGATGCATGCCGGTGATCCCCTTACCGAGAGAGCGCTGGACCGCGGCGCGCGAGCGGTGCCGCTCGGCGACTTCATGCCGGGCCAGCAGTATCTGGTCGCGTAACCGGATCAGCGGGTCAGCGTCGCGAGCTCAGCGCGCAGGTTTCCCTGCGCCAGCGCTTCCCATTCACGGCGCGCGTAGTCGGTGCGGAACACACCCGGGCCGCCCAGCAGCGTCACCAGCACCTGCACCCGTCCGCGGCGGAACGCCTCGGTGGGGACGTGGTCGTATTCGGCGCGGATCGCCGCGGTATTGCGCTCGTACCGATCCCTCGGCACGGCCAGGGAAGCCAGGTCGGCATCGGAGAGAACCTCGCCGTTGTGGTCGCCCGGCGCGGGATCGTGCGTGATCGTCAGCCGGATCAGGCGGGCCACCTCGTCGACCAATTGGGGCCGCACGCCGAGACGGGAGAGGTCCTGCTCAGCGCGCTGGGCGCTGCGTTCCTCATCGTCGGGCAGCCCGGCGTAGACCGCATCGTGGTACCAGGCGGCCAACCGCACGGCGTCCGCGTCGTCGGCGAACTCGGCGAGCTCTTCGACGTGGCGCAGGATGTCGCGCAGGTGCTCGACGGAGTGATAGCGGCGGTGCGGTTCGGACCAGGACGCCACCAAGGCGCGGCCCACGTCGGCCACGGCTTGGTCATCGGTATGCCGGGACAGCAGTGTCGCCCAGGCCTCAACCAGATCCTGCACACCACCATGGTGCACTCGGGCGACGCCGGGAGTGAAACGAGATCACCAGTAAGCTTCCGGCGTGGCCGAATTAGCCCCGTCGACACCGCTGAGTCTCAAGACCCAAGTGGTGCGATTCATCGTCACCGGCGGGTTGTCGGCGATCGTCGATTTCGGGCTCTACGTGCTGTTCCTCAAGCTCGGCGTGCAAGTCAACGTGGCCAAGACCCTGAGCTTCATCGCAGGCACCACCACGGCGTACTTGATCAACCGCCGGTGGACGTTCCAGGCGCCGCCGAGCACCGCCCGCTTCGTCGCCGTCGTCGTGCTCTACGCGCTCACCTATGCGGTTCAGGTCGGCATCAACTACCTCTTCTACCTGAAGTTCGCCGGCCATTCGTGGCAGGTTCCGGTGGCCTTCGTCATCGCGCAGGGCACCGCCACCGTCATCAACTTCGTGGTCCAGCGAGCAGTGATATTCCGGTTGAAGTAATCGCGCCGGGTAACCTTTGGCACTGATATGGCTACCGCACTTCCCCTCACGCCGCGTTCCCTGACCGGATTCGGCCGGACCGCACCGAGCGTGGCACAGGTGCTCTCCACACCCGATGTGGAGGTGATCGCCGACGCCGTCCGGCAGGTCGCCGACGCAGATTCGGCCAGTCCGTCGTACCTCCGCCGCGGCATCGTGGCCCGCGGCCTCGGCCGCTCCTACGGCGACCACGCCTGCAATGGCGGAGGCATCGTCGTCGACATGACGCGGCTGAACCGCATCCACTCGCTGTCCGCCGAAACGGCGGTGGCCGACGTGGACGCCGGGGTGAGCCTGGACCAGCTGATGAAGGCGGCATTGCCGTTCGGGCTGTGGGTTCCCGTGCTGCCGGGCACCCGGCAGGTGACCGTCGGCGGCGCGATCGGCTCGGACATCCACGGCAAGAACCACCACAGCGCAGGCAGTTTCGGCAACCACGTGCTGTCGCTGGATCTGCTGATGGCCGACGGTGAAGTGCACACCCTGACCCCGGACGGCCCCGACACCGAGCTGTTCTGGGCGACCGTGGGCGGAAATGGCTTGACAGGCATCGTGATTCGGGCACGTATCGCGATGACCCGGACTGAGACCGCCTATTTCATCGCTGACGGAATCGCCACCGCCGACCTGGACGAGACGGTCGCCGTCCACCAGGACGGCAGCGAAGACAACTACACCTATTCCAGCGCCTGGTTCGACCTGATCAACCCGCCGCCGAAGCTCGGGCGCGCCGCGGTCAGCCGGGGCAGCCTGGCACGACTGGACCAACTGCCACCGAAACTGGCGAAGAACCCGCTGCAGTTCTCGGCGCCGAAACTGCCCGCGGTGCCGAACCTGTTCCCAGTCAGCGTGATGAACAAGTTCTCACTGAGCCTGGTCGGCGAGGCGTTCTACCGGGTCAGCGGCAACTACCAGAACAAGATCGTCAATCTGACGCAGTTCTACCACATGCTCGACATCACCACCGGATGGCAATATGCCTATGGCCCAAACGGTTTCGCGCAGCATCAGTTCCTCGTGCCACCCAACGCGCTGGACGAGTTCAAGGACATCATTCGGTGGATCCAGACTCAGGGCCACTACTCGGCGCTGAACGTGTTCAAGCTGTTCGGACCGGGAAACCCGGCGCCACTGAGCTTCCCGATGGCCGGCTGGAACGTCGCCATGGACTTCCCCAACAACATCGGGGTCAACGCGTTCCTCAACGAGCTCGACGACCGGGTCATGAAATTCGGTGGCCGGGTCTACACCGCCAAGGACTCTCGGGTGAGCGCCGAGAAGTTCCATCGGATGTACCCGCGAGTCGACGAGTGGATTGCGACGCGGCGCAAGGCAGACCCCAACGGCGTGTTCGCCTCCGATATGGCCCGTCGACTCGAACTGCTGTAGAAAGGCATCCCTCGCACCATGATCGACGCCACTGGCAATCCACAGACCATCCTGCTGCTGGGCGGAACCTCCGAGATCGGCCTGGCCATCGTCGAGCGCTACCTGCGCAACGCCAAGGCCCGGGTCATCCTGGCTGATCTGCCGAACGCACCCAAGCGGGACGCCGCGATCGCCCAACTCCAGGCTGCCGGCGCGAAATCGGTGGAGTACCTGGACTTCGACGCCCTGGACACCAAGAGCCACCCCGATGTCATCGAAAAGGCCTGGGCAGGAGGCGATGTCGATGTGGCAATCGTCGCCTTCGGTATCCTCGGCGACGCCGAGGAGCTCTGGCAGAACCAAGCCAAAGCCGTCCTGAGCGCACAGATCAACTACACCGCCGCCGTCTCGGTGGGCGTGCTGATCGGCGAGAAGATGCGGGCTCAGGGGTTCGGCCAAATCATCGCCATGTCGTCGGTGGCCGGTGAACGGGTGCGGCGCAACAACTTCGTCTACGGCTCCACCAAGGCCGGCCTGGACGGGTTCTACCTCGGCCTCGGAGAGGCATTGCAGGAGTACGGCGTTCACGTACTCGTCATCCGGCCCGGCCAGGTGCGCACCACCACCACGCTGGAGCACTGGAAGGCCACCGGCGCCAAGGAGGCTCCTTTCACGGTGAACGCCGAGGACGTCGCCGAACTGGCCGTGACATCGGCAGCCAAGGGCAAGAGCCTCGTGTGGGCGCCCGGTCAGGTCCGTGTGCTGATGTCGGTGATCCGGCACATCCCGCGGCCCATCTTCCGCAAGCTGCCGATCTAGCACCCCGATGGGGAAAAGCGCGCTGGCCACCGCGGGCCAGATGGTTGCGGCAGTCGTTGCAGCCGTTCTGGTTTCGACCATCGCGCTGATCGCGATCTCGCGGGTCCAATGGCCGGCCTTCCCCTCGTCGAACCAACTCCACGCACTGACCACCGTCGGTCAGGTCGGGTGCCTGGTGCTCCTGCTGGGCACCGGATTCCTCTGGCGCCGAGGGCGTCAGTGGATCGCGCGTATCGCCGCGGCGGTGTTCCTGTCGGCGTTCACGGTGGTCACCCTCGGGATGCCGCTCGGTGCGACACGGCTCTATCTGTTCGGCATTTCCGTCGATCAGCAGTTCCGCACCGAGTACCTGACCCGGCTGGCCCAGAGCCCGGCGCTGCACGACATGACCTACATCGGTCTGCCACCGTTCTACCCGGCGGGCTGGTTCTGGCTCGGCGGCCGCATCGCCGCGCTGACCGGCACACCGGCGTGGGAGATGTTGAAACCGTGGGCGATCGTCTCGATCGCGATCGCCGTCGTCTTGGCAATGGTGTTGTGGTCGGCCCTGATTCGCTTCGAATACGCACTGATCGTCACCGTCGCCACCACCGCGGTGACGCTGGCCTACAGCTCGCCCGAGCCCTACGCCGCGATCATCACCGTTCTGATCCCACCGGTCCTGGTGCTGGCCTGGTCGGGACTGCGCGGCAAGACAAGGCAGGGTGGCTGGGCCGCCGTCATCGGCGTCGGGCTGTTCCTCGGTGTCTCCGCAACCTTCTACACCCTGCTCGTCGGCTACACCGCCTTCACGGTTGTAGTGATGGCTGTCGTCGCCGCGATCGCGCGGCGCAGCGTCGAACCGCTGCTGCGACTCGTGCTCGCCGGCGTCATCGCGCTGGCCATCGCGGCGATCACCTGGCTGCCGTTCGTACTGCAAGCGGCCCGGCACCCGATGAGCGACACCGGCAGCGCCCAGCACTACCTGCCCGCCGACGGCGCGGTGCTGACCTTCCCGATGCTGCAGTTCTCACTGCTCGGCGCGCTCTGCATGCTCGGCACGCTCTGGCTGGTGTGGCGGGCCCGCACCTCCACGCGCGCGGCCGCGCTCGGCATCGGCGTGCTGACCGTCTACGCGTGGTCGATGCTGTCGATGCTGACCACCCTGGTGGGCACGACGCTGCTGTCGTTCCGGTTGCAGCCCACGCTCACCGTTCTGCTGTCCGCGGCCGGCGTGTTCGGATTCATCGACGTCACACTCGCGATCGCCGCACGTACCAATCGCACGGTCATCGGAGTCGGCGCGGCCATCGGGCTGATCGGCGCCATCGGTTTCAGCCAGGACATCCCGGATGTGCTGCGCCCCGACCTGACCGTGGCCTACACCGACACCGACGGCTACGGACAGCGCGGCGACCGCCGACCGCCCGGAGCCGAGAAGTACTACGCCGAAGTCGACGCCGCCATCCAGAAGATCACCGGCCGCCCGTACGAGGACACCGTCGTGCTGACCGCCGACTACAGCTTCCTGTCCTACTACCCCTACTACGGGTTCCAGGGGCTCACGTCGCACTACGCCAACCCCCTCGCCGAGTTCGACAAGCGGGCCGCGGCCATCGAATCGTGGGCTGACCTGAAGACCGCCGACCAGCTGGTCCATGCGCTCGACACCCTGCCGTGGCAGCCGCCGACGGTGTTCCTCATGCGCCGCGGCGCCAATGACACCTACACCCTGCGTCTGGCCCAGGATGTCTACCCCAACCAGCCCAATGTGCGCCGCTACACCGTCGACTTCGACGTCAACCTGTTCAGCGGACCGCACTTCACCGTCAAGACGATCGGACCGTTCGTACTGGCGATCCGGAATCCATAGCGATGGCCGCCCCAGCCCGCCAATTAACATCTAGCTCCGTGGACCAGACGCGGGCGAATTACCGGAACGCCCGTCTTGTCGCCGTCATCGCAGGCCTGCTGGGCGCCGCGCTGGCGATACTGACCCCGCTGCTGCCCGTGAAGCAAACCACCGCGGAGCTGAACTGGCCGCAGAACGGTGTCCTCAACAGCGTCACCGCGCCACTGATCAGCTACGTGGCTACCGACTTGACCATCGACGTGCCCTGCAGCGCCGCCGCCGGGCTCAACAGTCCCGACAAGACCGTGCTGCTGTCCACGGTCCCCAAGCAGGCACCCAAGGCCGTCGATCGCGGACTGCTCATTCAACGCGCCAACGACGACCTCGTCGTCGTTGTCCGCAACACGCCCGTCGTCGTCGCCCCGATGCGTCAGGTGCTCAGCCCGGCATGCCAGAAGTTGACGTTCACCGCCCACGCCGACCGCGTGACCGCCGAATTCGTCGGCCTCACCCAGGGCGCCGACAGCAACGCCCCCGGCAAACCGCTCACAGGCGAACGCAGCGGCTATGACTTCCGGCCCCAGATCGTCGGCGTCTTCACCGACCTGTCCGGACCCGCACCCGACGGGCTGAGTCTGCGGGCCACGATCGACACCCGCTACAGCAGCGCACCGACCGTGCTGAAGATGGCGGCGATGGTGCTCGGCGTCGTGCTGACGCTCGTGGCCCTGATCGCGCTGCACGTCATGGATCGGGCCGACGGCGTGCGGCAGCGACGCTTCCTGCCTGCCCGCTGGTGGTCGGTCAGCCCGCTGGACGGGCTGGTGCTCGCCGTCCTGGTGTGGTGGCACTTCGTCGGCGCCAACACCTCCGACGACGGCTACATCCTGACCATGGCCCGGGTCTCCGAGCACGCCGGCTACATGGCCAACTACTACCGCTGGTTCGGCACTCCGGAGTCGCCGTTCGGCTGGTATTACGACCTGCTTGCGCTCTGGGCGCACGTCTCGACATCGAGCGACTGGATGCGGCTGCCGACCCTGGGCATGGCCCTGGTGTGCTGGTGGCTGATCAGCCGCGAAGTGATCCCGCGACTCGGCCATGCGGTCAAGACCAGCCGGGCTGCCGTGTGGACCGCGGCAGGCATGTTCCTGGCGTTCTGGCTGCCGCTGAACAACGGTCTGCGCCCGGAGCCGATCATCGCGCTGGGCATCCTGCTGACGTGGTGCTCGGTCGAGCGCGGGGTGGCCACCAGCCGGCTGTTGCCGGTGGCGTTCGCCTGCATCATCGGCGCGCTGACGCTGTTCTCCGGTCCGACCGGCATCGCGTCGATCGGCGCGCTGCTGGTGGCGATCGGCCCGCTCCGCACGATCCTGCACCGGCGGTCCCGACAGTTCGGCCTGCTGCCCCTGCTCGCCCCGATACTCGCCGCGGCGACGGTGACGATCATCCTGATCTTCCGCGACCAAACCCTGGTCGGCGAACTCGACGCCAACATGCTCAAGTCCGCCGTCGGCCCGAGCCTGAGCTGGTTCGACGAACACATCCGCTACGAGCGGCTGTTCATGGCCAGCCCCGACGGCTCCGTCGCGCGGCGCTTCGCGGTGTTGGCCCTGCTCGTCGCGCTGGCGGTGTCGGTGGGGATGATCCTGCGTCGCGGGCACATCCCCGGAACCGCCGCCGGCCCCAGCCGTCGCATCATCGGGATCACGATCATCTCGTTCCTGGCGATGATGTTCACGCCGACGAAGTGGACTCACCACTTCGGGGTGTTCGCCGGGCTTGCCGGTTCGCTTGGTGCGCTGGCCGCCGTCGCGGTCACCGCCCACGTGCTGCGTTCCCGGCGAAACCGCGCGATCTTCGCCGCCCTCGTGCTGTTCGTCACCGCGCTATCGTTCGCCAGCGTCAACGGCTGGTGGTACGTCTCCAACTTCGGTGTGCCGTGGTCGAACCAGTTCCCGGAGTGGCACTTCGGCTTCACCACGATGCTGCTCGGCCTGACCATCCTGGCCCTGCTGCTGGCCGCCTGGTTCCACTTCTCCGGCCGCGACAACGGTGACTCCGGGCGTAGCCGGTGGTGGTCGCGTTTCGTGGGCTCGCCGCTGGCGACGATGGCCTGGTTGCTGGTCGTCTTCGAGGTGCTGTCGCTGACGCTGGGCATGACCGAACAATGGCCGGCGTGGTCGGTCGGACGATCGAATCTTCAAGCGGTGACCGGTAAGACGTGCGGCCTGGCCGACGACGTCCTGGTCGAGGAGGACCCGAACGCGGGGACACTGACCCCGATCGTCGGGGTGTCGGTGGGTGACGCGCTGGCGGCGACGACGGCCGAGGGCTTCACCCCCAACGGGATTCCCGCCGACGTCTCCGCCGACCCGGTGATGGAGCCACCCGGCGGCGGCAGCTTCGTCGACAGCGACGGTCTGGTCACCAGCAGCGAGGCCGGCACCGAAGGCGGCACCACCCTGGGCGCCGGCGTCAACGGGTCACGTGCCCGGTTGCCCTACGGTCTCGACCCGACCCGCACCCCGGTGATGGGCAGCTGGCGACCCGGCGTGCAGCAACCCGCGGTGCTGCGTTCGGCGTGGTACCAGTTGCCCGCCGACTGGACCGCCTCCCCCTTGCTCGTCGTCGCGGCCGCCGGCCGCTTCGACCAGGACGAGGTCCAGGTCCAGTGGGCGACCGACCAGCAGGCCGCCGAGGGCAAATCGGGCGGCACCGTTCTGTTCGGCGACGTCGGCGCCGCACCCGCGTGGCGCAACCTGCGCGCGCCACTGGCCGCGATCCCGCGTGAAGCCACCCACATCCGCCTCGTCGCCACCGACGACGACCTGTCGCCCCAGCACTGGATCGCGCTGACCCCGCCGCGCATCCCGAAGCTGCGCACTCTGCAGGACGTGGTCGGATCGAAAGATCCGGTGCTGCTGGATTGGCTTGTCGGACTTGCTTTCCCGTGCCAGCGACCGTTCGCCCACCAATACGGCGTCATCGAGCCGCCGAAGTGGCGGATCCTGCCGGACCGGTTCGGCGCGGAAGCCAACTCACCGGTGATGGACAACATCGGCGGCGGACCGCTCGGCATCAGTGAGCTGCTCTACCGCGCGGTCACCGTGCCGAGCTACCTGCGCAACGACTGGTTCCGCGACTGGGGTGCGCTGCAGCGGCTCAACCCCTTCTATCCCGACGCGAAGCCTGCCCGTCTGGATCTCGGCACCGCGACCCGAAGCGGGCTGTGGAGCCCGGCTCCGCTGCGACCTACCTAACATTCGCCTCTCGATTCGCCGAAGCGCCCGCAGGCCTTCCCAAGCGGCATAACTTCGTCGCCTACCATCGACCCTCGTGCCAAGCGACAGAGCCGACTCCACCCGGATCGCCCGGCTCGTCGCCGTCGTAGCCGGCATCCTGGGTGTGCTGCTGTGCGGTGTCGTGCCGTTGCTGCCGGTCACCCAGACCACCGCCACGATCCAGTGGCCGCAGGCCCCCGGCCCGGACGGCATGGTCAGCGACATCACTGCACCGCTGGTCTCCGGTGCGCCGCAGTCGCTCGAGGTGTCGATCCCCTGCCAGGTCATCGCGACGTTGCCGGCCGAGGGTGGACTGGTCTTCTCGACGATCCCTCCCGCGGGTATCGATGCGAGCCGCAACGGGCTGTTCGTCCGGGCCAATGCCGCCACCGTGGTCGTCGCGTTCCGCGACACCGTCGCCGCCGTGGCGCCCCGCCCGGCCATCGCGGCGGGCGGCTGTAGCGATCTGCGCATCTGGGCCGGACCCGGCGGGGTCGGCGCCGACTTCGTCGGCATCCCGGGCGCCACCGGCACGCTGGCCCCGGAGAAGAAGCCGGCGGTCGACGGCATCTTCACCGACCTGAAGGTCGCGTCGCAGGCCGGCTTGAGTGCGCGCATCGACATCGACACCCGGTTCATCACCAGCCCCGGCGCGCTGAAGATCGCGGTGATGGTGCTCGGCATCGTCTGCGTGGTGGCGTCGGTGATCGCGCTGGCGGTACTGGACAGACGTTCGGGACGTCGCGTCCCGGGAGCGTGGCGGCGTTTCCTCCGGGTCGGGGTCGCCACCTGGCTGGCCGATATCGGTGTCATCGGCGGCCTGCTGCTCTGGCATCTCGTCGGCGCCATCTCCTCCGACGACGGCTACAACCTCACGATCGCGCGGGTGTCCGGCGCGGCCGGCTACACCGCCAACTACTTCCGTTTCTTCGGCGCCACCGAGGCGCCCTTCGACTGGTACCAGTCGGTGCTCGCCCACCTCGCCGCGATCAGCACCGCCGGCGTGTGGATGCGGCTGCCCGCGACGATCGCCGGCATCGGCACCTGGCTCATCCTGAGCCGCTGTGTCCTGCCCCGGCTGGGACGCCGGCTGTCGCTCAACCGGGTCACGGTGTGGACCGCCGGCGCGGTGTTCCTGGCCGCGTGGCTGCCGTTCAACAACGGGCTGCGACCCGAACCGCTGATCGCGTTCGGCGCGCTGGCCGCGTGGATTCTGGTGGAGAACGCCATCGCCACCCGGCGCCTCGTTCCAGCGGCCTTCGCGGTCATCGTCGCGGTGTTCAGCGTGACGCTCGCTCCGCAGGGCTTGATCGCGGTCGCGCCGTTGCTGGTCGGCTCGCGCGCCGTCGCACGGGTAATCAAGGCCCGCCGCGGCACTGACGGCCTGCTGGCCCCGCTGGCTGCGCTGGCCGCGTCGGCGTCGGTCATCTTCGTCGTCGTCTTCCGCGATCAGACACTGGCCGCCGTCGCCGAATCCGCCCGCATCAAGTACGTCGTCGGACCGACGATCGCCTGGTACCAGGATTTTCTGCGCTACTACTTCCTGACCGTCGAGGACAACGTCGAAAGCTCGCTCACCCGCCGCTTCGCCGTACTGGTGATGATGCTGTGCCTGTTCGGCATGCTGGCGGTCCTGCTGCGCCGCGGGCATGTCCCCGGGGTCGCAGGAGGTCCGGTCTGGCGGCTGCTCGGCAGCACCGCGATCGGCCTGCTGTTGCTGACGTTCACCCCGACCAAGTGGGCTGTGCAGTTCGGTGCGTTCGCCGGACTGGCGGGGGCGCTCGGCGCGGTCACCGCGTTCGCGTTCGCGCGGGTCGGCCTGCACAACCGACGCAACCTCGCCCTCTACGTCACCGCCCTGCTGTTCGTGCTGGCGTGGGCGACCTCGGGCACCAACGGCTGGTTCTACGTCGGCAGCTACGGGGTGCCGTGGTTCGACCGCCAGCCGGTGATCGCCCATCAGCCCGTCACGACGATGTTCCTCGGGCTGGCGATCCTCTCCGGCCTGCTCGCCGGCTGGCTGCACTTCCGGATGGACTACGCCGGGCACACGGAGGTCAAGAACACCGGCCGTAACCGTGCGTTGGCGTCCACCCCGCTGCTGGTGGTGGCGATCATCATGGTGCTGCTCGAAGTCGGTTCGATGACCAAGGCCTTCGCGCAGCGTTATCCCGCCTACACCACCGCGGCGGCCAACCTGTCGGCGTTGAAGTCGGGCCTGTCCGACACCAGCTGCGCGATGGCCGATGACGTTCTGGTCGAGGCGGACCCCAATGCCGGTATGCTGCAACCGGTTCCGGGCCAGAAGTGGGGCCAATACGGTCCCCTCGGCGGCGACAAACCGGTCGGCTTCACCCCCAACGGCATCAGCGACACCCTCGAGCCCGCCGAGCCGTTCGTGGCCAACCCCGGGACCGTCAACTCCGACGGTTCGCCCAACAAACCCAACGCCGGTATCGCCTTCGCGGCAGGCACCGGCGGCGGGTACGGACCGGTCGGGGTCAACGGCTCGCGCGTGTTCCTTCCCTTCGGGTTGGACCCCAAGACCACCCCGGTGATGGGCAGCTACAACGAAAACACCGTTGCCGCCAAAGCGACTTCGGCGTGGTACCAGCTGCCCCCGCGCACCCCGGACCGTCCGCTCGTCACCGTCGCGGCGGCGGGTGCCATCTGGTTCTACGACGAAGAAGGCCAGTTCAACTACGGGCAGTCACTCAAGTTGCAGTGGGGCGTTCAGCGCCCGGACGGCAGCTTCCAGGCGCTGAACTCGGTGCAGCCCATCGACGTGATCGCTCAAAAGGCTTGGCGTAACCTGCGTTTCCCGCTGTCGTGGGCACCGCCGGAGGCCAACGTCGCGCGGATCGTCGCCGACGATCCGAACCTGAGCACCGACCAGTGGTTCGGTTTCACCCCGCCACGGGTGCCGGTGCTCCAGACGGCTCAGCAGTTCCTGGGCTCGCAGACGCCGGTCATGATGGACATCGCCACCGCCGCGAATTTCCCGTGCCAGCGCCCGTTCTCCGAACATCTCGGTGTCGCCGAAGTGCCGGAGTACCGGATCCTGCCCAACCTCAAGCAGGTGGTGGTGTCGAGCAATATGTGGCAATCCGCCCGCGCCGGTGGCCCCTTCCTGTTCATCCAGGGGCTGCTGACCACCGCGACTGTCCCGACGTATCTGCGCGACGACTGGTATCGCGACTGGGGCGCCATCGAGCGCTACATCCGGCTGGTGCCGTCATCGCAGGCGCCCAACGCCGTCATCGACCAGGGCAGCAAGACCGTATTCGGGTGGAGCCGTAGCGGACCGATCAGGGCACTGCCATGACACGAGACGTAACCATCGCGCGGTGGGTGGCCACGATCGCCGGACTGGTCGGCTTCGTGCTCTCGGTGCTGACACCGCTGCTGCCGGTAGAGCAGACCACCGCGACGCTGAACTGGCCGCAGGCCGGCCAGCTGAACAACGTCACCGCACCGCTGATCTCCCAGGCGCCCGTGTCGCTGACGGCCACCGTGCCCTGCGACGTGATCCGGTCCATGCCGCCGGCCGGCGGACTGGTGCTGGGGCTGGCCCCGCAGAAAGGCAAAGAGGCAGCGCTCAATTCGCTGTTCGTCAATGTCAACGCCCAGCGTGTCGACATCACCGACCGCAACGTGGTGGTCGCCAGCGTGCCGCGCGCCAGGGCGGCATCCGCGGAATGCCAGCGCATCGAGATCACCTCCACCACCGACGGCACATTCGCCACCTTCGTCGGGCTGAACGATCCGACCACCGGCAAAGATCTGCGCAGCGGGTTCGCCGATCCCAACCTGCGGCCCGCGATCGTCGGGGTCTTCACCGACCTGGTCGGGCCGGCACCGCCGGGGTTGAGTGTGTCGGCGACGATCGACACCCGGTTCTCCACCACACCAACGGTTCTCAAACTGGCCGCGATGCTGCTGGCGATGGCCGCCACCGTGATCGCGCTACTGGCCCTGTGGCGGCTGGACCGCCTCGACGGGCGCCATATGCACAAGTGGATTCCGCAGCGCTGGCGCACTTTCACCGCGGTGGACGTGACCGTAGTGGCCGGCTTCCTGATCTGGCATGTGATCGGCGCCAACTCCTCCGACGACGGCTACATCCTGCAGATGGCCCGCGTGGCCGATCATGCCGGCTACATGTCGAACTACTTCCGCTGGTTCGGCAGCCCCGAAGACCCGTTCGGCTGGTTCTACAACGTGCTGGCGCTGATGACCCACGTCAGCGACGCCAGCATCTGGATGCGGTTGCCGGACTTGATCTGTGCGCTGGTCTGCTGGCTGCTGCTGTCCCGCGAGGTGCTCCCCCGACTCGGCCCGGCAGTGATCGCCAGCCGGCCCGCGCTGTGGGCCGCGGGGCTGGTGTTGATGGCGGCCTGGATGCCGTTCAACAACGGCCTGCGTCCCGAGGGCCAGATCGCCACCGGCGCGCTGATCACCTACGTGCTCATCGAACGTGCGGTCATCTCCGGGCGGCTGACCCCGGCCGCACTGGCCATCGTCAGCGCAGCGTTCACCCTCGGCATCCAGCCCACCGGCCTGATCGCGGTGGCCGCCCTGATCGCCGGTGGCCGTCCGATCCTGCGCATCCTGGTGCGCCGGCGCGCAATCGTCGGCACCTGGCCGCTGGTGCTGCCACTACTCGCCGCGGGCACCATCATCCTGACAGTGGTCTTCGCCGACCAGACATTGGCAACGGTGTTGGAGGCGACCAGGATTCGCACCGACATCGGGCCCAGCCAGGCCTGGTACACCGAGAACCTGCGCTACTACTACCTGATCCTGCCGACCGTGGACGGCTCGCTGTCGCGGCGATTCGGCTTCCTGATGACGGCGCTGTCGCTGTTCGTGTCGATGTTCATCATGTTGCGCCGCAAGCGCGTTCCCGGGGTAGCCCGCGGACCGGTGTGGCGGCTGATGGGCGTCATCTTCGCGACGATGTTCTTCCTGATGTTCACCCCCACCAAGTGGGTGCATCACTTCGGCTTGTTCGCCGCGGTGGGTGCGGCCATGGCGGCGCTGGCCACCGTGCTGGCCTCACCGGCGGTGCTGCGCTGGTCGCGCAACCGGATGACCGTCGTTACCGCCGTGTTCTTCCTGCTCGCGCTCTGCTTCGCCACTACCAACGGCTGGTGGTATGTATCGAGCTACGGTGCGCCGTTCAACAACGCCATGCCGAAAATCGGCGGGATCACGATCAGCACAATCTTTTTCGCGTTGTTCGCCATCTCTGCGCTCTACACGATCTGGCTGCACTTCAACACCCGCGACCACGGCGAAGGCCGCGTCGCGCGAGCGGTGACCACCGCACCGATTCCGGTGGCCGCCGGCTTCATGGTGCTGGTGTTCATCGCCTCAATGGCCGCCGGTGTGGTGCGCCAGTACCCGACCTACTCCAACGCCTGGGCCAACCTGCGGTCCTTCTCCGGTGGCTGCGGGTTGGCCGACGACGTCCTGGTGGAGCCGGACGCCAACGCAGGATTCCTCACCCCGCTGCCCGGTGACTACGGGCCGCTCGGGCCGCTCGGCGGCACCAACCCGGTCGGCTTCACACCCAGCGGCGTACCGGAACACATTGTCGCCGAAGCGATTCGGATGACCAACCCGCAACCGGGCACGGACTACGACTGGGATCAGCCGATCAAGCTGGACAAGCCGGGCATCAACGGCTCGACCGTGCCGCTGCCGTACGGCCTCGACCCGGCGCGGGTCCCGATAGCAGGCAGCTACTTCGTCGGCCCCCAACAGGACGCCACCCTGAATTCCGCGTGGTACCAGTTGCCCCCCAACGACGACGGTCACCCGCTGGTGGTCGTCACCGCCGCAGGCACCATCGCCGGCATCAGTGTTCTCAACGGCTTCACCGACGGCCAGACCGTGGAACTCGAATACGGCAAGCCCGGGCCCGACGGTGGGCCGGTGGCGGCCGGGCGGATCAGCCCCTACGATCTCGGCCCCGCCCCGTCGTGGCGCAACCTGCGCTTCGCCCGCTCGCAGATCCCCGGCGATGCCACCGCCGTGCGGATCGTGGCGCAGGACCGCTCGCTGTCCCAAGGCGACTGGCTGGCGGTCACTCCGCCGCGGGTGCCCGAACTGCGGTCGGTGCAGGAGTTCGTCGGCTCCACGCAACCGGTGTTGATGGACTGGGCCGTCGGCCTCGCGTTCCCGTGCCAGCAGCCGATGCTGCACGCCAACGGTGTCACCGAGGTGCCGAAGTTCCGGATCACCCCGGACTACACCGCCAAGAAACAGGACACCGACACCTGGGAGGACGGCCGTAACGGCGGCCTGCTGGGCATCACCGACCTCTTGCTGCGCGCCCACGTCATGTCCACCTATCTGTCGCACGACTGGGGTCGCGACTGGGGCTCGCTGCGTCAGTTCGAGACGATCGTGCCGGCCGAGCCCGCCCAGATCGACCTGGGCACGGCCACCCGCAGTGGCCTGTGGAAACCGGGTCGGATCAGGATCAAGCCTTAAGTGCAGTAGCCCAGTACTGACACCACGCCGGTTCAGTGGCGTCAGCGTTAATTTATGGACCACATCCTGAAGAGTCGACCTGTGGTCGCCACGGTGGCGGCGATCGCAGCAAGCACCGTCGTGCTGGCCACCACAGTTGCGCCGCCCCGGCCGATGACGGAGGTCGCAGGCCCGCGGATCACCACGCAGGTCGTCGCGCTGGCTGCCCTGCCCGAAGCGCTGACACCAACCCCGCGGACCGTCGCCCGCGCATCGGCCAACCAGATCGATCTCGGTCAGACAGTTCAGAACGCGCTGGGACCCGTCGTCGGGGGCGCTGTACTCGGAATCTTCGGCGGATTCATCATCATCGGCCAGATGGCCGCCGGCGTGATCTATCGAATTCCGGGCGCGGATACGAAGCTCGCACCACTGATCTCGGCCATCGCCGCTGTCGGGGCAATAGTCGTGGGTATCCCGGTCGGTGCGGTCATCGGTGTAGCTTTCGGCGTCGCCTCGGCCGTCGCGGGATGGGCGTCGCGTCTGCGACCGCCGGCGCCACCGGTGTCGAGCGTTTCGACAGTCAGCGCAAAGATCACCACGCCGCAGCGGTCGAGCAAGTCCGGCACACGATCCGACCGGCACACTGTCAAGGCCGCGGTACCGGCAAAAACCTCAGCGCCGCAACAGGGTTCCAGCAAGCCACGAGCCGGTACCGGTCGCGGACATGCTGCCGTGTCGAATCGAACCGCACGGCACTGACTCCGCTTTTGCCGTAGCGCGGCCAATTGACGGTTGCGGTGACAGAATCCGCACATGGAGCAAGACGCAGCAACCGTCGACCCGTTGATGCACGGCCTGCGCTCCAAGGGCCTGAAGAAAGGGTCGGTCTCCCTCGTCGGAGCCGTGGCTATCGGGCTGGCCGCAACCGCCCCGGCATATTCGCTGACGGGTGCGCTCGGACACGGCGCGGAGGAAGCCGGCTACCAGCTGCCGATCGTTTTCATCCTCGCGGTCATCCCGATGTACTTCGTGGCCTTGGCGTACAAGCACCTCACCGATGCCGCCCCGGATGCCGGCACCGTATTCACGTGGGGATCCAAGGCCATCGCACCGCACATCGGCTGGATGGGCGGGTTCGCGCTGGTGCTGTCGTCGATCCTGGCCGGTGTCGGCGCCGCCGGAATCCTGACCAATGCGGTCGCCGTGTTGCTCGGCATGGACTCCTCACCGGTGTGGTTCGACATCGTGGTGGCCGCCGTCTTCATCCTGCTCACCACGTATTTGGTGGCCCGCGGCGCGGAGGAATCCTCGCGCACCACGCTGGTCCTGACGATCGTCCAATACGGCGGGCTGATCCTGTTCGCGGTGATCATGGGGGTCGCCGTCGTGCGCGGCCACCAGAGCCCGGATGCCGCATCGTTCTCGTGGGAGTGGTTCAATCCGTTCGCAATTCGCGACTTCAGCAGCCTGCTCGGCGGGTTCCTGGTGGCCATCTTCATCTTCTGGGGCTTCGACGCCTCACTGGCCATGTCCGAAGAGACCTCCGGGACATCGGCGGACGCGGGCCGCAGTGGCGTCACCGCGATCCTGATCACGGTCGCCACCTACGTGATCTTCAGCGTGGCCGCGCTGGCATTCGCGGGTATCGATCCGAACAGCGAGACCAGCCTGACCCACGACGGCAACGTCGACGACGTTTTCACCACGCTGGCCACCCACTCGATCGGCGACCGCGGTGCGATGCTCGCAGCCCTGGTGGTCGGGCTGTCCGCCTTCTCGGCGACGATGTCCACCGTCATGCCGACGGCGCGCGGGCTGCTGTCGATGGCGACCTACAAGGCGCTACCGGACCGGTTCGCCTCGGTGAGTGAGGTGAGTTCGACACCCAAGTTCGCAACCTGGGTGATCGGCCTGACCAGTCTGGTGATCTATTGCGTGCTGGACCTGATCAGCGACAGCGTCGTATCGGATTCGGTCTACAGCGTGGGAATCGCGATCATGACGTACTACTCGGTCGTGGCGATCTCCTCAGTGGTGTACTTCTGGCGCACCGCTTTTCGGTCGTGGCGCACTGCGATGGGACAGGTGATCCTGCCTGGCATCGGCGCGCTGATCCTCATCCCGGTGGGCATCGTCGAGGCATACCTGATGGCGGATCCGAGCACTGGTTCGGGCGGATCACTTCTCGGCGTCGGCACCGCGTTCGTCGTCGGCGTGCTGAGTTTGGCTTTCGGTGTGGTGCTGATGATCCTGTGGAACCTCAAGGCGCCGGCCTTCTTCCGCGGTACGACCTTGCCGAAGGAACGTACCTAGCCGCCGTTGCGATTACCGAAGCCGTTGGGGCCGAACTGGCGGGTCGGCGCCACCGTCACCGTCTGCGTCGACGTCTGAATCGAGGTTGCCACGGATGTCTCGGTCTGCGTGGCCGTTTCGGTGTTGGTGACGGTCTGCGGATCCTGAGTCTGGACGATGGTCTGCGGCGGTTGCGCTCCACCGCCCGAACCGGAGTTGTACTGGTGGTGCGTCGCGGCGGCAGCTGACGTCGTCGTCGTTGTCGGTGTCGACGTGACAGTGACGGTCGTGGGACCCGTCGCGCCTTTGGATCCGCATGCCACCGCATCCAGGACCACCACCGCGGAAACCGACGCCAACAGGCATACCGAACGCTTACGTGTGTTCACAGCTGACATGTCTAACCATCGGCATACGGAAAAGCCATGCGCGACAACACTTACGGTCCGTACAGTACGCTGTCAATACCCTCGCGAAGCCCTGGATGTCGAGCAAAGTGCCTGATATCGAACCGTTTTCGATACGTTATTACTCACCAAGGCCAAACCCACTATCGTCACAGCTCGCACAAATCCGAGCTCCATAACGTCGTCATCGCAAGAGCAACCCGAGCAACGAAACGGAGATGACGATGAACCTCAAACGATTGGTCTACGCCTCGACCGCGGCGGTCGGCATCGGCGCGGCCGGACTGTTCGGGCTCGGCATCGGAACGGCCAGTGCCGATCCCGGTCAATGCGGTGGACCGGGTCCGCAGAACTGCCAGGGCCCCAACAATGGGCACGACAACAACTGGAACAACGGGCCGGACAACAACCGTAACGACGGGCCCGCCGACTGGCAGCACCGCGACATCAACCAGGGCCGCCAGGATCACCAACCGTTCAACTGGAACGGCCAGTGGGTTCAGCCCATGCCGGCCGGCAATGGAGTGGGCTGGGGCTTCTGGTTCCTGGGGCAGTGGATCCCGCTGTAAACCGCAGCACGGTGGCGCCGGCGGGAAGGGTGCCTAGCCCGACCCGCCGGTCACCAGCTTCTCCGGCTGCAGCGACCACACGATCGCAGCCGCACCGGGAGTTGCGTGCGCACAGTAGGCGGGAGCACCCTTCTCGCTGACCGCGGCCGCGCCCAGCACGGCACAGTTCGCGCCGATCACCACGACCGGCAAGTCCATCCGACTCGATACGGCGGGCGGCGGGGAGGTCGTGTGCGCCGACTGCGCGGTGGCCATGTTCCGGTGGCCCAACAACGAAAGACCCGCCGTCGCACCGGCAATGATGACCACCGCGCCGAGGATCGCCGGAATCAGCAGCCGTCGGCGCGACGACGAACCCGACTCCGGCTTGGCGTGCCGACCCGCACCTGCTTTCGCGGCCGCAGCGGACACCAGCGCGGCGCTCGTAACATCGGTCGCGCCGGTCTGCTCTTCCGCGGTGCCGATTCCCTGCCGCAACGCCCGCGCGAAGTCGATGCAGCGGGTGTAGCGCTTGCTGGCGTCCTTGGCCAGCGCTTTGGCGAAAACCGGACTCAGACATGCCAATTCGGGTCTCCTGGCCCCGATAGGCGGCGGTTCGGAGCTCAGGTGCTGGCTGATCACGATCGCGGGGTTGGTGTGCTGGAACGGCGGCGTCCCGGTCAGCAGATGGTAGGCGGTCGCGGCCAGCGCGTACTGGTCGGCATGGCCGTCGATCTGTTCGCCCTTGAGCTGTTCGGGCGCCGCGTAGGCGACGGTTCCGACGGTCATGTTGGTTCCGGTCAGGTCGCTCGACTGGCCCATCCAGCGCGCAATTCCGAAGTCTGCGAGCATGACTCGCTCGTCGCCGGAGCCTGGCACGCCCAGCAGGATATTGGCGGGCTTGACGTCACGGTGCAGTAGGCCGCGGCTGTGCGCATAGTCCAGCGCCTCGGCGACGCCGGTGATGATCCGCACGACCTCATCGGGTGGCATTCCGTAGGGATAGCGCTCGGCGAGCAGGCGAGACGCATCGGTGCCGTCGATGAACTCCATCGCGATCCACAGCTTGTCGTCGAACTCGCCGCGGTCGTAGATCGTCACGATGTGCGGGTTCGACAGCGTGGCCACCATGTCGGCCTCGAGGTTGAACCGCTTGCGGTACTCGTCGTCAGAGCTCACCGCCGAACCGAGCACCTTGAGCGCGTCCTGCCGGGGCAGCCTGGGGTGCTGGACGAGGTACACCTCGCCCATACCTCCGGCCCCCAGTGTCCGCAGGATGGTGTAGTCCCCGACGACCTGGCCGTCAGCTAACGGCATTGGGGCATCTTAAGGTGTGACCGGGCCGAGTATCGAACCAAAGCAGCAAACAGGTGTCGGTCAAGCGCCGATCGGCGCGGGCGCGTTGGCCTTCAACGCCGCCAGGGCCGCGACGCTGAGGCGGGCCAGTTCGTCGGCCTCGTCGGCGGTGAGCGCGGACTGGTAGATCTGCGCCATCCGCCGGTCGGTGAGGTCTTCGACCTCGTTGTAGACGTGTTCCTTGCCTGCTGCGTCGTCGAACGGCGGCTGCCACCCCATGAACGCGGCGTAGTCGGTCCCGTGGTTGAGGATGTGCGCTTCGACGGGGCTCAGACCCGAGATGGTGAGGGCATTGAAGTGCACGGCGGCCCGCAGTTCACGCAACACCATCATCACCTGCAGCGCCCGGGCCGGGGCGTCCTCGGCCAGCGGCATGGCCCGCCAGCCGGCATACAGCGGCAGGCCCGGTTCGGGCGCGGCCGCGATGACCTTCTCGCCGAGCTCGGCGAGACGGTCCAGCCCCTCGGCATCGGTGAGGTACGTCCGCCCGAAGTCCGCGATCTGGTCCCAATACAGCCGACAGCTCTCCGACGCAGGATGCACGCCGACGCCGTTCTCCCAACACGACCGCGCGAGGTTCGGTTCGAAGACGGCGAACACGGCGGTGACGGTGGTGCCGGTGGCATCACCGAGCACTCCGCCGCGGCCGGCGAAATACGCGGCGAACGGATCGGGATAACCCGCGGCCAGACTCTTCTCGAAGGTGTCCGGGTTGAGCATGAACACGCTGATGGCCTCGCCTATGGCTGCTCCCGCAGTCCGGATCGCTTCGATGTCGATTTCGCTCATTCGCCGGAGTTTAGCCCCGCGGGGGCCACGGTCACGGGGATCCCGTTGAGCGCACCGTTGCCCGACGGTTCGTCCAGGAACGTCGGCGGCGACAGGATGTTGGTGTTGACGCCCGGTGAGCCGTTGGCCACCGCCATCCGGGTGCCCGGCTTGCCGTGCCCCCAGCCGTGCGGCATCGACACCACACCCGGTTTGATCGCATCGGTCAGCTCCACCGGCACCTCGATCTGCCCGGCCGACGACGCCACCGTCACGTGGTCGCCCCCCGACACACCGCGGCTGGCGGCGTCCTCGGGATGCATGAGCAGCGTGCACCGGTCGCGGCCCTTCATCAGCGCCGAAACATTGTGCAGCCATGAGTTGTTCGACCGCAGATGGCGCCTGCTCACCAGCACCAGCTCGTCAGGTTCGCGCTCCAGACGACGGGCCAGGCGCGGGATGTCGTCGAGGAGATACTGCGGGGCGAGTCGGATCTTCTTATCTGTTGTGTTGAGGACCTCGGGCACCTGCGAGACCATCGGCCCGAAGTTGATCCCGTTGGGCTGCTCCTTGAGTTTCGCCAGACTCAGCCCGTCGGGGTTCACGCCGTAGCGGTCCCCGAACGGCCCGGTACGCAGGGTCAGATCCAGGATGCGTTCCGGCCCGCCGTGCGTGTAGTGGCTGCGGACCTCCGCACCGTCGAGCCCCTGGGTGAAACACAGGTAGTCGAAGAAGCCGTCGTCGATCGCGGTGACGTCGACCTCCTCGGCCGGCACGCCCGCGCACAGACCGGTGAGCCGGACCAGGATCTCCCACTCCTCGGGCCGGTCGGGATCGTCGGGTGCGAACACCGGCGCCGAGTAGTTGGCGATGCTGTTGATCGCGAACGCCAGGATCAGATCGTCATGATGCGGCTGCTCCAATGGTGAGAGGCCGGGCAGGATGACATCGGCATGCCGGGTGGTTTCGTTGAGCCACAAGTCAACCGAGATCATCGCGTCCAACCCCGGCAGCAGCTCATCGAGCCGGTCGCCCTGCGGAGTGGACAGCACCGGGTTGCCCGCCACCGTGATCAGTGCCCGGATCTGACCGTCGCCCGGGGTTTCGATTTCCTCGGCGAGGCAGGACACCGGCACCTGGCCGAGCACCTCTTTGGCGCCGCGCACCCGTGTCTGCCAGCGGCCGAACTCCGGCAACCCACCCTCCAGGCCGGGTTGCGGTTGGGCGGTCACGGTCCACACCGCGGGACGGGGGAACATCGCACCGCCCGGGGTGTCGAAGTGGCCGGTGAGGATGTTGACCACGTCGACCAACCAGCTGGCCAGGCTGCCGAACTCCTGATTGCACAACCCGATTCGGCCGTACACCACCGCTCGCTGCGTGCTGGCCAACTGCCGGGCGAGTTGTTTGATGCGCTCCGCGTCGATGCCCGTCACCGGGGCGACCCGCTCCGGGGTCCAGTCCACCGCGGCCGCGCGCAGGGTTTCGACACCGTCGATGTGGTCGGCGAGGCCACCCAGGTTGACGAGGTTCTCCTCGAACAACGTGTGGACAACGGCCAGCAGCAGCGCGGCATCGGTGCCCGGGGTGATCGGCAGCCACTCGTCGGCCTTCGCCGCGGTCGCCGTACGTACCGGGTCGATCACGATCACCGTGTCGATGTCGGCGAGGATGCCCATCACGTCGGGCGCGGCCAGCAGCGACCCCTGCGACGCCGCCGGGTTCGCGCCCATCACCACCAGCAGGTCGGTGCGTTCGATGTCCGGTACCGGGAAACCCCACCAGTTTCCGTACATCAGATGCGACGACAGATTCTTGGGCCACTGGTCGATGGTCCCGGGCGAGTAACTGACTGGGATGCCGGACATGCCCAGCAGCACACCGGTATAGCGGCCGAGGGAGAAGGAGTGCGCCAGCGGGTTGCCGGTGTAGCAGGTGACGGCGCCGATGCCGTGCTCGGCGATCACCGGAGCCAACAGTTCGGTGCAGCGCCGGAACGCGGCGTCCCAGCTGACCTCCTGCCACTGCCCGTCGACCTTGATCATCGGCGTGCGGATGCGGTCAGGGTCTTCGTGGATGGCGCCCAGCGACGCGCCCTTTGGGCACAGGTGCCCTCGGCTCCAGACGTCGTCGGAGTTGCCGCGGATGCTCTCGACGCGGCCGTCGGAGACCTGAATCTCCAAGCCGCACATGGCCTCACACAGCGGGCAGATGTAGAGATGGCGGCCGTCTTGGCCGATGCCGGCCAGCTCGATGGGGGTCACCGACCCACGGTAAATCCGCCGAGCGCTCGACCACCGGAGTTTCGTCAACTTTGACATCCGGGCCGCACCGCGGACACGAATTACACAGGTGTGAGTAACTCCTGGGGATAACCGCCTGCGGTCTAGATCGGGATCAGCCCATGCTTGCGCTGCACCCGCAGAATCTGCTTGTCACGCAGGATTCGCATCGCACCGCGCAGCTGCAGTCGGGTCTTGTGCGGCTCGATCACCGCGTCGACGTAACCGCGCTCGGCCGCCACATAGGGGGTGGCCATATCGCGGTTGTAGCCCTCGATGAACTGACGCCTGATCTCCTGGACCTCGGGCGCCTTGGGGTCGGGGAACCGCTTGACGATCAGCTGTGCCGCGCCCTCGGCGCCGATGACCGCGATCCGGGCGGTCGGCCACAGGAAGTTGAAGTCGGCGGTCAGCTGCTTGGACCCCATCACCGCGTAGGCGCCGCCGTAGGACTTGCGAATGGTGATCGTCACCTTCGGCACGTCGGCCTCGACGACGGAGTAGAGGAAGCGGCCCCCGCGCTTGATGATGCCGTTCTTCTCCTGCTCGACCCCGGGCAAGAAGCCCGGCGTGTCCACGACGAACACCAACGGGGTGTTGAAGGAGTCACAGAACCGGACGAACCGCGCGGCCTTGTCCGAGGCCTCGTTGTCGATGGCGCCCGACATGTGCATCGGCTGGTTGGCGATCACCCCGACCGGGCGACCGTCGACCCGGGCGAAGCCGGTGATGATGGCCTGGCCGGCCTGCGAGGCAACCTCGAGGAAATCGCCGTCGTCGAAGATGCGCAACAAGATCTCGTGCATGTCGTAGGCGGTGTTGTCGGCATCCGGAACCAGGCTGTCGAGTTCCAGGTCGTGCGGGGTGATCTCCGGCTCCAGACCCGGGTTGATGACGGGAGCGTCGTCAAAGGTGTTGGAGGGCAAGAAGTCCAGATAATCACGAACGTAGGAGAAGGCCTCCTTCTCCGAATCGACGACCTGGTGGATGTTGCCGTACTTCGCCTGGGCGTCCGCACCGCCGAGCTCGTCGAGGGTGACGTCCTCACCGGTGACGTCCTTGATGACGTCGGGCCCCGTGACGAACATGTACCCCTGGTCGCGCACGGCCACGATGAGGTCGGTCTGGATCGGCGAATAGACGGCGCCACCGGCGCACTTGCCCAGGATGATCGAGATCTGCGGCACCAGACCGGACAGCAGCTCGTGGCGGCGGCCGAGCTCGGCGTACCAGGCCAGCGAGGTCGCGAGGTCCTGGATGCGGGCGCCACCGGAGTCGTTGATGCCGATGATCGGGCAGCCGACCATCGCCACCCACTCCATCAGGCGAGAGACCTTGCGGCCGAACATCTCTCCGACCGAACCGCCGAACACGGTGTAGTCGTGGCTGAACACACCGACGGGACGGCCGTTGATAGTGCCGTGCCCGGTGACCACACCGTCGCCGTACAACGCGTTGGGATCACCCGGTGTGCGGGCCAGGGCGCCGATCTCCAGGAAGCTGCCCGGGTCCAGCAACGCCTGAATTCGCGCGCGAGGACTGGGGATTCCGCGTTTGTCGCGCTTCGCCGCGACCGCCTCACCGCCCGGTTCCTTGGCAAGCTCCAGCTTTTCGCGGAGTTCGGCGAGCTTCTCGGCGGTCGTTACGGCAGTCACTTGGCCTCGTTCTCCTCGGCGTCGATACGGTTGATCGCTTCGCTCATGTGGGCCCCGACCTTCGCAATGTACGGCTCATCGATCGCCTGGATGTGCTCGCCCCCGATGGGCACGATCTCCAGATCGGCGACGAATTCGCCCCAGCCACCGTCGGGCTGACGGACGGCGTAGCGCGGTTCGAACATGATCGCATCGTCGTGATAGCGATCGGCCATGTACAGCGCGACGTGCCCGTCGTAAGGCTCGATATTCGCGGTGTCCAGGGCGCGGTTGTCCAAATACGACGTCCGCTGGTGCTCGATGATGCCGCCCGGGATGTCGACCCCGCTTTCCTTGACGGCGTCGAGAACGAACCGGACCTGACCTTCGTCGTCGAGTTGTTCAAGCTGCTCGTAAGGGATCTCGGGGATCTCGACGTTGAAGGTGCGCTCGGCGAAGACCTTGTAGCGGTCCCAGCGGGCGCGGATCTCCTCCTTGGTCTGCGGCACCTCTTCACCGGCACGCACGGTGTCGATCAGTCCGACGAAGCGGACGTCGCAACCGTTGCGCTTGAGCCCGACCGCGCAGGCGTAGGCCAACGCCCCGCCCAGCGACCAGCCGGTGAGGATGTAGGGACCCTTGCCGCCGATCTCCATCAGCTTCGGCACGTACTCGGCCGCCCGCTCCTCGATGGAGCCCTCGACCCGCTCCAGACCGTAGATCGGCGTCTGCGGCGGCAGCCGCTTCATCAGCGGCTCGTAGACCACCGTCGACCCGCCTGCCGGGTGGAAGACGAACACCGGAGTGTGCTTGGTCCCCTCCACGGGCGCGCGCAGGGTGCGGACGAACCCGTCGACCACACCTTCCTCGAGCTGGGCTCGGACGATGGTGGACAGCGCCTCGATTGTCTTGGCGGACTTCACCTCATCGACGCTGATCGGGCCTTCGGCGCGCTCGGTGAGCCGCTCGGACAGCCTGGTCGCGATCTCGTCGCTGATGGCGGGCAACTCGTTGAAGATGCCGCCGGGCGACTTGCCGGTGACGATCGCCCACGTCGCGAACGTCACGCGTTCGGCGGCGTCGCGGGGTGGGACGTCGGCACCGAGCGCCTCGGTGACGGCCTCCTGGGTCAGCACCTTGGCCGCCGCCGCGGCAGCCGTCGACTTACTCGCCCCGGCCCCCGGCCCCGCCGGATCAGTCGGCGGCGGTGGGATATTCGGCTCCGTCTTCGGCCCGGCCTCGGCCTCGGTCGCGATCGGGTGACCCGCCTCGGCGAGCTTGGCCTCGAGTTCGGCGACCGTGCTTGCGCCGCCCATCAATTCGGCCTGCTCGGCGGCGATCTCCTCGGCCGTCTTGCCCTTCTGGGCTTCGGCGAGATCCTCGACCTCGTCGCGGTGCTCGATCGCGTACTCGATGAGCTTCTCCACGGCATACAGGTTCGCGTCCCGCACCGCGGTCAGCTGGATCGGCGGCAGGTCGAAGTCGTACTCGACGCGGTTCTTGATCCGCACTGCCATCAGCGAATCCAGGCCGAGCTCGATCAGCGGGACCTCCCATGGCAGGTCCTCGGGCTCGTACCCCATGGCGCCGCCGACGATCGCGGCGAGCCGGTCGTGCACCGTCTCACCGGAATCCGGCGACCACTTGGCGAACCCGGCGGCCAGGCCGGCACCCGCAGTCAGGTTGTCCTGCAGAATTTCTGCGTCGTCGTCCGGCTCGTCGGCGGGGGCCTCCGCGGCCGGGGTGGTAACCGCGACACCGGTGGCGACGGCGGACGGCAGAGCCGAGACCGCACCGCCGCGGGTGACGACGGCGTCGTAGACCAACGTGAACGACTCATCGATCCGGGCGTGCACCTGCACCGACGCGCCACCGGGATGGCGGGTCAGGGTGGTGACCAGCCGGGCACCGTCACCGGGAACCGCACGCTGTTCGGAGGCGGTCAGCTTGGCGTCCGGAAGAACTTGAGCCGCAGCCGATTTCACCAACGCAGCCAGGTCGGTCTGACCCTTCGGCGAGTACTCCCACACGTGGCGACCGTCCGGGGTGGCCACATGGTTACCCGGCATCATCACCGAGCTGTCGCCGGTGAACTGGGCGTCCAGCCAGTGCGGCTTGCGCTTGAACCGGGTCGGCGGGATCTCGGCGTACTCGCCGGCCTCGAACAGAGTCCGGACGTCGAGATCGTGGCCGTAGACGTAGAGCTGCGCCATCGCGGCGACCATCGACTCGACCTCGTCCTGCTTGCGGGCGAGGGTGGCGATCAGCTGCCCGTCATGCAACCCGGCAGCCGCGGTGGTCAGCCCAACCTGCATGAGCGCCACCGGATTCGGCGCCAGCTCGAGGAAGGTGGTGTGCCCGTTGTCGACGGCATTGCGGATGCCGTGAGTGAAGTAGACGCTGTGCCGCAGGCCCTTCTTCCAGTACTCCACATCGTGGATTGGCTCGCCACCCGGGCGGATGTAGCTGCCCTCGTGCACGGTGGAGAAGTAGCCGGTGTGCAGCGGATGCGGCTCGATGCCCTGGATCTCCGCCGACAGCTCACCCAGCAACGGGTCCATCTGCTGAGTGTGGCTGGCTCCCTTGGTCTGTAGCTTGCGCGCGAACTTGCCCTCGGATTCGGCGCGGGCGATGATCGCGTCGATCTGCTCCGGCGGACCGCCGATGACGGTCTGGGTGGGAGCGGCGTAGACGCACACCTCCAAGCCCGGGTAGTCGGAGAAGACGGTCTTGATCTCGTCGGCCGAGTACTCGACCAGTGCCATCAACCGGATGTATTCGCCGAACAGCATTGCCTCGCCCTCACCCATGAGGTGTGCGCGGGAGCAGATGGTGCGGGTGGCGTCGGCCAGCGACAGACCACCGGAGAAGTACGCAGCGGCCGCCTCACCGAGCGACTGGCCTACCACCGCACCAGGATGGGCACCGTGGTGCTTGAGGAATTCACCGAGCGCGATCTGGATGGCGAAGATCACCGTCTGGACCACTTCGATGGGGTATTCGCACGTTTCGTTGGTGTAGTCGATCGCGTCGTCGAGGATCAGCTCGACGACCGAATAGCCGCGCTCGTCCTGAATGAGCGCGTCCACCTTGTTGATCCACTCGGCGAACACCGGCTCGCGGATGTACAGGCTCTTGCCCATTTTGCGGTGCTGGGCACCGAATCCGGCCAGCACCCACACCGGCCCGTTGGTCACCGGCCCGTCGGCGCTGTACACCAGCGGGCTCTGCTTGCCGTCGGCGATCGCCCGCAGGCCCTTGACCGCCTCGTCGTGATCGTGCGCCATCACCACAGCGCGCGAGCGGCCGTGATTGCGCCGCGACAGCGAGCGCCCGATTGCCTCCAACGACGCCGCCCGGCCCGCCGGGCTGTCGATCCAGTCCGCCAGCTCGGCCGCAGTCGCGCGCTTGCGGGAGGTCAGGAATCCCGAAACAGCCAGCGGCACAACAGGAGCAGCCTTCTCCGAGGCCTCCCACTCGGCACGGGCGGCTTCAATCAGCTCCAGCGCCTCGTCGGTCAGACCGGGCAGCTCCGGCTCGTCGTCATACGCGACGGCCGAGGCGTACTCCTCGGCCACCTCGTCGTCATCGACGAACTCGCCGTACTCGTCCATCCGGACCCCGCCGACGTAGACGGCATTGGCGTCCGCCGCCGTCGTCTCCTCGATGGGTGCGGACTCCGCTTGCGGCGGGGCCAAATCCGTCGGCAGCACCTCGCGCAGGACCAGGTGGGCGTTGGCGCCACCGAAGCCGAACCCGGACACACCGGCAATGGCGTGACCGCTGTAACGCGGCCAGTCGGTGACCTTGTCGACGACCCGCAGCCGGACTGCGTCGAAGTCGATGTAGGGGTTGGGCCCGGCGTAGTTGATCGACGGCGGAACCTTGTTGTGGCGCAACGACAATGCCACTTTGGCCAGGCTGGCCGCACCGGCCGCCGACTCCAGGTGACCGAGGTTGGACTTCACCGCACCCAGCAGTGCGGGCTGATCCGCCGACCGGCCCCGGCCGATGACGCGGCCCAGGGCGTCGGCTTCCATCGGATCGCCGAGGATGGTGCCGGTGCCGTGCGCCTCGATGTAATCGACGGTGCGCGGATTGATCCCGGCATCCTTGTACGCCTTGCGCAGCACCTCGGCCTGCGCATCCGGGTTGGGTGCGAGCATGCCGTTGGACCGGCCGTCGTGGTTGACCGCGCTGCCGGCGATGACCGCGAGGATCTCGTCGCCGTCGCGGCGGGCATCGCTGACCCGCTTGAGCACCAGCATGCCGCCACCCTCGGAGCGCGAATAGCCGTTGGCATCAGACGAGAAGGACTTGATCCGGCCGTCGGGCGCGAGCACACCGCCAACCTCGTCGAAGCCGATCGTCACCAGCGGGGTGATCATCGCGTTCACGCCACCGACCAGCGCCACGTCGGCCTCACCGGACCGGAGCGCCTTCACACCCTGGTGGGCGGCGACCAGCGAGCTGGAGCACGCGGTGTCCAAAGACATTGAGGGGCCGCGGAAATCGTAGAAGTAGGACACCCGGTTCGGGATGATCGAACTCGTGGTGCCGGTGATCGCGTACGGGTGCGCGGTCGTCGGGTCGGCCACCGCCAAGAACTGGTAGTCGTTGTTGGTCGAGCCGATGTACACCCCGACATTGGTACCGCGCAGACTCGACGCCGGAATGCGGGCGTTCTCCAACGCTTCCCAGGTGAGTTCGAGCGCCATCCGCTGCTGCGGATCGATGTTGTCGGCTTCCATCTTCGACAGTGCGAAGAACTCGGCGTCGAAACCCTTGATGTCGGAGAGATATCCGCCGCGGGTGGCGGCTTTGGCGACCCGCTCGGCGATGCGCGGCTCGGCCAGGAACTCCGACCAGCGCCCTTCCGGCAGATCGGTGATCGCGTCGCGGCCCTCGAGCAGCGCCTGCCACATCTCGCCGGGAGTGTTCATGTCACCGGGGAACCGGGTAGCGACACCGACAATCGCGATGTCTTCGACACCGGCCTCGCGCGACCAGTCCTCGTTGTCGTCGTCGAACTCGATCTCCGGCTCGCCCTCGATGATCACGGTGGCGAGCGACTCGATGGTCGGGTGGCGGAAGGCGACCGTCGCGGTCAGCGTGACACCGGTGAGATCCTCGATATCGCTGGCCATGGCGACCGCGTCTCGCGACGACAGACCCAGCTCCACCATCGGGGTGGACTCGTCGACCGCGTCGGGAGCCTGCCCGGTGGCGTTGGCCACCCAGTTGCGCAGCCACTCCCGCATCTCCGGCACTGTCATGTCGGTGCGCGCGGGAGCCAACTCCTTCTCGGGAGCCAGGGTGATCTCGTCGGGGCTATCGGGCGTTTCAGGCGTTTCTGATTCAGACATGAGGCCTCTGAGTACTTCCTAGGGTCGTCATTCCTCGTCGTCGGGGAAGGCATTGGCCACCTTCCCGCTGCGCAGGGTGCCGTCGAGGTAGGCCGAGCGGCAGGCGCGCCGGCCGATCTTGCCGCTGGAGGTACGCGGGATCGCACCGGCGGGAGTGAGCAGGACATCGCGGACCGTGACGCCGTGGCGCACCGCGATCGCCGCACGAATGTCGTCGGAGATCGGCCCCAACTCCATCTTGTGCGAACCCGGCGCGCGCTCGGCGACAATCACCAACTGCTCGGAGCTGTCGCTGGCGTCGCGCTTGAGTCCGGCGTGGGCGTTGGAGAACACCTCGTCGGGCAGCTGGTTGGCCGGCACCGAGAAGGCGGCGACGAATCCGGTCCGCACGGCCTTGGTGGCCTCCTGCGCGGAATACTCCAGATCCTGCGGGTAGTGATTGCGGCCGTCGATGATCACCAGATCCTTGACGCGGCCGGTGATGTAAAGGTCGCCGTCGTAGAACGCGCCGAGGTCGCCGGTGCGCACCCAGGTGGCGTCGTCGGTGGCGCCCTCGGCGTGCGACGGGTTGGTCCGCGACTTGAGGATGTTTTGAAAAGTCGCGACGGTCTCTTCCGGCTTGTTCCAGTAGCCGGTGCCCATGTTCTGGCCGCTGATCCAGATCTCGCCGATCTGGCCGTCGGGCAGCTCGGTCGCGGTCTCATTGTCGACGATCACCGCCCACTCGGCCACGCCGACCTTGCCGGCCGAGGCCTGCGCGACGGCCTTCGGCGAATCGTCGGGCACGACGATGAAGCGGCCCGCGTTGAGTTCGTCGCGGTCGACCGAGAGGATCTTGGGCTCCTCGGCCGAGGGCGTGGTGGATACGAACAGGGTCGCCTCGGCCAGGCCGTAGGACGGCTTGATCGCCCTGGGCTGAAAGCCGAACGGGCGGAACGCGTCGTTGAAGCGCTGCACCGTGGCGGCCGAGATCGGCTCGCTGCCGTTGAGGATGGCCTTTACGTGGGACAGGTCCAGCGGCTCTTCGTCATCCTTGGGCACACCGCGCGCGGCGGCGTGGTCGAACGCGAAGTTCGGGGCCACCGAGATGGCGCCGCCGGTATCGCCTTCGCGGTAGGCGAGCTCGCGGATCCAGCGTCCGGGACGGCGGACGAAGGCCGCGGGCGTCATGAACGTGAAGTAGTGGCCGATCATCGCCGGCAGCAGCGCGGTGACCAGACCCATGTCGTGGAAGAACGGCAGCCACGAAACACCGCGGTCGCCCTCCTCACCCTCGAGGGCCTCGATCACCTGCACCACGTTGGTGGCCATGTTCAGGTGGGTGATCTGCACACCGCTGGGAATCCGGGTGGAACCGGAGGTGTACTGCAGGTAGGCGATGGTGTGTTCGTCGACGGCGTCGAACGGCTCCCAGGTGGCGCCGACCTCGTTGGGGACCGCGTCGACGGCGATCACACGGGGGCGCTCCTTGGCCGGGCGGCTGCGGAAGAACTTGCGCACACCCTCGGCGGAGTCGGTGGTGGTGAGGATCGCCGACGCACCGCAGTCGTCGAGCACGGCGTGCAAGCGGCCGACGTGGCCGGGCTCGGCCGGGTCGAACAGCGGTACCGCGATGCGGCCGGAGTACATGGTGCCGAAGAACGCGACGAGGTAGTCGAGGTTCTGCGGGCACAGGATGGCGACGCGGTCACCGGGCTGGGTCACCTGCTGAAGCCGGGCGGCGACAGCGCGGTTCCGAGCGCCGAAGTCGGCCCAGGTCAGTTCGCGGACAACACCGTCGCGTTCGACGGAGAAATCCAGGAAGCGGTAGGCGGTCTTGTCGCCGCGAACCTTGGCCCAGCGCTCCACGTGCTTGACCACACTGGCGCCCTCGGGGAAGGTGATCAGGCCGTTCTTGATGAACGGGTTGTGGAACGGCATACCAATCTCCTGTCAGAACACATCTGTGTCGGCCCCCGCCGCGGCCGCGCGTGACATCGCGCGACCGGTCGCCCTGCGTCTCGGACCCCCAAACCTCACAGATCGTACAGATCCATCCCAGGTCCATCCGGGACCTCGATGGCCCTGTGGGCCGCTCACGCGTGCAGTCTTATTTTCTTCTTAATGTTAGGCGTAGTCGCGGCGGCGGCCAAATCCGTCAGCCGACGAAGCTCCCACGTCACCCGTGTTTCGGATGTGGCGCGTTCTCGATCAGATCCCGCGCCCAATTCAGTGTCCACTGCGTCGAGGTTTGACCGTCGAGGTTCCAGAACTGCGGCGTGTTGTACAACGCGTGCACCGGCTGCCCGGCGCCGCCGGCCAGCACGTCGAGCGTGCTCGGCAAATTGGTGATGTTGAACGCTTCGGAGGGTGCAGCGCAGATCAAATCACCGGCGGCACAAATCTCGTTGGTGCGGTTGTTCAGCGCACCGAAGCCACCCGGGCGCTCCCCCGTCATGGTCAGGCCCATCGCAGACAGCACGGGAACCTCGTGCAACGTGATCTCGGCACCCTGCCCCGGCGGGTTGGGCCCGATATCCTGACCGACGGCAGTCTGGCGGCGGCCGTCGGCGATCAACGTCACACCCAGCACCAGGTCCTCGTCGACCGGTCCGCGCCCGTTGCCGATATCGCTGGCGATGTCACCGCCGATCACCGCACCCTGCGAGAAGCCGGCGATGACGTAACTGGTCAACGGGCAACGGTTGTTCATGTCGGTCATGGCCTTGACCGCGTTGCGTGTGCCCTCGGCGCGACTGTCGTTGTAGGACATCTGGTTGTCCTGCGACAGCGGATTGTGGAACTGCGCGGTGTAGGGAACGGTGTACACCTGCAACCGATCGCTGCCGAACTGACCGACCAACGGACGCGTCACATTGCCGATCAGCGACAGCGGGAACTGGGTGGGGTTGAACGGATCGTCGGTCGGCGACGACTCCCACGTCCCCGGGATCGCGATCATCTGAACGTCAGGGCAGCTGGCGTCCTGGAACTCCGGCCGCGGCTTGTGCTGGCCCGGCGAACTGGTCGGCGGGAGCGCGGTCGGCGGTACCGCGGTCGGGGGCGCTTCGGGCCGGCGCACGACGATCACGATGATCGCGACGACCAGCGCCACCGCGACGGCCATGGCGCCGGCAGCGATCAAGGCGAGAATGCGGTGACGTTTGCGCTGGGCGGTGGTTCGGGATTTTCGAGCCATTGAGAGAGAAGGGTCTTCCTGTTAGCAGAGCCGCTGGGTGGCGATCCGGATGTAGTCGGCCGTGGCCTCAGTCACCTGCGGATCGGGGGCAGTGTGCGGCGTCGATCCCGCGTCGACGACGTCACTGCGCACCATCGGAGCAATGTAGTCCCAGACCGCCTGGTCGCTCTGACCGGCCGCGTGGGCCTGGCAGACGTGGGAACCGATGCTCAGTGCTTCCAGTTCGCTCGATGGATGTACACCGGCGGCGGTGAGCGCGTCGAGGAACCCACGCTGCGTCGGTGTGACGTTGAACTTGGCGGACTGCAGGTCGGCGTCCGCCGGTAGCGGAACACCGTGACCGTGGACGGCGCCCTGGGTCTGGGCGGTTGGCGGCACGGCAGTGGTCACCAGGTCCTCACCGGAGCTGCAGGCCACCAACAGCACGGCCGCCGAGCCGAGCAGTCCGGTCATCAGCAGTGCATGCCGGGCGGCGGCGGCAGCGTTGCCGTTCACCACATCATTCGAGCGCTGCACGTCTCCACGGTACCGGCTGGCGCAGTGTCGCCCAGAGCACCGCAAGATTGCGGAAAGTTAACAGTTCAAATTTCTCTGGGCGTCAGTAAGCACTATTTGATCGCTGCCGCAACGTCTCCCGACATCGCTGCGAGCTGCGCCGACCAGGTGCCCCAGTCGTGGTTGCCACCGGCCGGGAAGTCGAAGTGGCCGTTGTGGCCGCCCACCGCGCGGTAGTGCGCGTAGTAAGTGCGGTTGCTGCCCTGTGCCTGGTCGCAGTAGCCGATCATGGCGGGCACATCGGTGCACGTCAGCGTTTGGGGACTGAAGACCCAGAGCCGGGTGTTGTTGTCGACCACGAGCTGCACGTGCACCTCGGGGTCATGCCACTTCCACCGACCCAGCTGTGCGGCACCCCACATGGCTTGGGTATTCACGCCGCCGAATTCGTTCATGCCGGCCGTGATCGCGCCGTTCATGAACGTGTTCGACGGGGTCAGGAAACCCGACATCGAGCCGGCGTAGCGGTAGCGGTCGGGGTGGAAGGTCGCCTCCATCAGCGCACCGGTGCCGCCCTGCGCGGCGCCGACGATGGCATGCCCGCCGGGCGCCAGGCCCTTGTTGGCCGCCAGCCAGCTGGGCAGCTCGTCGGACAGGAACGTCTCCCACTGCCTGGTGCCGTCGGCCTCCCAGTTCGTGTAGAGGGTGAACGCACCGCTGGCGGGCGCCACCACCGAGATGCCCTTACCGGCCAGCGTGTTCATCGCGTTGCCCGCGGTGACCCAGTTGCTGACGGTTTCGCCGGCGTTGAACGCATCCAGCAGAACGACGGCGTGCGGGCCGCCGCCCATGAATGCCACCGGAATGTCGCGACCCATGGCCGGCGACGGCACCATCAAATACTCAACATCGGCCGCATGGCCGCTCGGCGCGGTAGCACTCATGAGGCCGAGCGCCAGAACAGCGGCGCACACACCCCGAAACAGGCCCGACAGACTCTTCATGGTCACCTCAATGTCGACTCGTCGCATAACAGCCCCGCCCCACCGCACATGAGTGAATCACACTGCTTACTCGGTTGGTTCCGGATACGCCAACGGCGACGACCCTGAGGTCGCCGCCGTTGGTCGTTGTCGACTCCGGACGATCAGGCGGTCGGCGTGGCGCCGAGCACGCGCTGGATGTCGGGCTTCATCTGCTGCAGCTGCTGACCCCAGTAGTTCCACTGGTGGGTGCCGTTGGCGGGGAAGTTGAACACTCCGTTGGTGCCACCGTTGGCCAGGTAGGTGTCACGGAACGTCTTGTTCGTCCGCAGCGTGAAGCTCTCCAGGAACTTCGCGTTGAACAGGTTGCCGCTGCTGGTGCCGGCGTCCAGATCGGACGGCTTGCCGTCACCGCAGTAGATCCAGATGCGGGTGTTGTTGTCGATCAGCTTTTGGATGTTGACCATCGGATCGTTGCGCTTCCAGGCGCTGTTCGGGTCCTCGGTCGGGCCCCACATGTCGTTGGCCTTGAAGCCACCGGCGTCACCCATCGAGAGGTTCACCAGCATCGGCCACCAACCCTCGGACAGGTTCAGGAAGCCCGAGAGCGCGCCCGCGTAGGGGAACTGCTCGGGGTGGTAGATCGCCAGGGTCAGCGCGGCCGAACCGGCCATCGAGAGACCAACCGCGGCACTACCGGTCGGCTTGACCTGCTTCTGGGCGGCCAGGTAAGCGGGCAGTTCCTGGGTCAGGAACGTCTCCCACTTGTAGGTCTGGCAACCGGCCTTGCCGCACGCGGGCTTGTACCAATCCGAGTAGAAGCTGGACTGGCCACCGACGGGCATGATGACCGACAGGCCGGAGTTGTAGTACCACTCGAACGCCGGGGTATTGATGTCCCAGCCGTTGAAGTCGTCCTGCGCGCGCAGACCGTCGAGCAGGTAGACCGCGGGCGAGTTGGGCCCGCCGCTCTGGAACTGGACCTTGATGTCGCGTCCCATGCCTGCGGACGGCACTTCGAGGTACTCGACCGGGAGGCCGGGCTTGGAGAAAGCTCCCGCCGTTGCGGAGCCGCCGACGACGCCGATCAGGCCGGGCAGCACGGCAGCAGCCGCCGCGGCGACCGTCAGCCGGCGCAGCCAAACGCCGCGCAACTTCTCAACGAACTTCATGTATTTCCATCCTTTTTCGGGGGCCGCACCGCATGCGATCCACGCAGCCGTGCCCTGGTAGTCAACCACATGTGTCGTGATCGTTCCTCTTCAGCGATGTTGTCGTGACCGCCCTCTCACCGGTTGATCGTGGCGATGAGGTCGGGTTTCAGTGTCGCGAGTTGGGCTCCCCAGTAGGGCCACGAATGGTTGCCCGATGCGGGGAATTCGAACGTCGCGTTACTGCCGCCGGCCGCGGTGTAGGCGGCCTGGAAGTCCTTGTTGCTCCTGATCGCCATCGACTCCAGGCTGGTGGCGCTCAATGCCGCGCCCGCGTCGGCCCCGACGTCGAGATCGGTCTGCCCACCAGGCGCGCAGTAGATCCACAGCCGGGTGCCGTTGTGCGCGATCGTGCCGGCTTGGACCACCGGGTCGTTGCGCTTCCACGCCGGATCCCAGGGTGGGCCCCACATGTTGTCGACGTTGTAGCTTCCGGCGTCGAGCATGGCCACCCGAATGGCTTGCTGCATCAGCAATGCCGAGGGATTCAGGAAGCCCGACAGCGATGCCGCGTAGACGAACTGCTGCGGATGGTAGGCCGACAAAATCAGCGCGGCACCGCCCGACATCGACAGCCCGACGACGGCGTTGCCGGTCGACGACACCTGCTTGTTGGCGGCCAGCCACTGCGGGAGCTCGCTGGTGAGGAACGTCTCCCACTTGTAGGTGTAGGCCTGCTTGTTGAAGCTCGACGGCGAATACCAGTCGCTGTAGAAGCTGGACTGCCCACCGACCGGCATCACCACGGAGACACCCGAGTTGTAGAACCACTCGAACGCCGGTGTGTTGATGTCCCAGCCGCTGTAGTCGTCCTGGGCGCGCAGACCGTCGAGCAGGTACACGGCTTTCGCGCCCGGTGCTGCACCTTGGAACTCGACGCGGATGTTTCGGCCCATCGACGGCGAGTACACATCGAGGTACTCCACCGGAAGGCCTTCTCGCGAGAACGCTTTGGCGTGCGGAACCACACCGAGGACCATCGCCAATGCGGTCATCAGCAGGACGGCGGTGAGGGAGGCTCTCACGGCACGAACCATCGGTTGCTCAACTCATTCATTCACGGCACGGCAGAACCGCTGTCGACACTGACATTGGTCTTGCCAAGCGCTCTCACACTTGACCTGTGTATCGCCGCAAACTGACCGCAGCGTTACCGGCTAGAACCCGGCTGGCAAACAAAGCTACCGGCTCGGCCGGGGATTCGGAAAACCCGCTGGACGTCCGGGGTGCCGCGCAGTGTGTCGCGTGTAACATCTTGCACTCGGCCCACTTTGGCCACAGATGCGCCCTTGGCGTGTCACCGAAACTGACGGGACAGTCAGCGAAGGTGGTGTTACGGGCCGGTGGCCGGCAAGCCGGTGTAGGGCGTTCCCTTCAGCGGCGGCTCGGGAAGGTTGCAACGCTGCAATTCGTACTGCGGTACCCGATCGATGCGGTAGCGCGTGAAATCGAGCGCGTGCAACACATTTGACACGAAGCGGCGGATCCCGAGCGGGCCGCGAATGGAGTTCAGCATCGCGTCGGTCTCCGGGCAGCCAAGGGCTACCCCGGCCTCGGCGATCCAGCCCTCATCGAGATACGGCGGAACGTACGGATGCTCCTTGAGCCAGGGCCCCTCGGCAACGGCCCAGTCCGGGAAAAGGTTCTTGTCGTGCCCGATGCGGGCGTCTTCGAGCCGCGCGGTGTGAGCGGCGATCGGGTTCGCCAGACCGATCTGGTCGATCACCCTGACGTTGAGCCCGACGTTCATTCCGAGCATGCCCAGGTTCGTGAAAAAGACTGTATGCGGGGCTATTTGGCGACGCCAGCTGTCCATCGAGACACCGGGCGGCGGAGGCGGCGGCGGGTAGGCGGGCACCACATCCCATTGGTCGTAATTCCCGGACGGCAGCAGCAACGCACCGTCGGGGGTGTTGTTGATCGCGGTGAGCACCGCGCGCATCCGCGGATAGTCCAGGTAGTCGGCCGCGGTCAGCGGATGTGCATGACCGGTGGCCTGCGAATAGAACCGCCGCTCATCGACGATGCCCGAATAGGTGACCCGGGTAGCATCGGCACCCAGACCCGGCGAATTCGCAGCCCATAGCGACCAGCCGACCACGCCAAGCCACAGGGCCACCGTCGCGCCGGCCAGCATCGTGGCACGGTCCCGGGCGAACGTGACGGTATCGGGCAGCACGACGGGAATGACCGCGACCGGAGTCAGCAGACAGAACACCGGTGTCAGCAACACCCGGCCGTGCATGAAGTCCCCACCCTGCCGGATCCAATACAGCGCCTGCAGCAGGCCGCTGACAAGCATGAAAATCACGACGGCAGTGGGGGTTTGGATTCGGCGAGCCAGCCGGCCGGAGGTGCCGCGAACATCCGGCCGGGCGGCGGCCGTGGCCCGACGGGCGGCCACCACCACCGCGCCGAGCGCGATCACCAGCAGGGCCGCCAGCCATAGCGCGTAGGGCCGGTTGAAGTTGGCCAGATAGATCAGGCCCTGGCCCCACTTGTCCCCCGAGGCATCCTTGGCCAGCGCGGTCTGCGGGAAAAGCAGCCCGTAGTAACCCATTCGGAAGATCTGATAGCTCACCGGGAACAGCCCGCCGGCGACGAGAATGAGCAAGCGCGTGATCCAGTCCCGGGCGGCGATGAGCATCATCACCAGTGCCAGTCCGCCGATCAGGGCGAGTTCGGGCCGGACCAGCACGCTGAGGCCTGCGACAAAGGCCAGTGCGGCGGTGAAGATCGGGCCGCCGCGCTGTAGTCGCGGCTGCTGCGACCAGGCGACCATCATCCACCACAGCAGCCCGACCCAGGCCAGCACCAGGCCGTTCTCCAGACCGGAGGTGGCGAAGTCGCGCGCGGGCGGGATCGCGATGTATACCAGCGCGCCTGCGGGCAGTAGCAGCGCCCGGCCACCCGGCAGGCCGGGCGCGAATAGCCGTGCGGTGCCGAGCATTATGAGCACCACACCGGCCACCGACAAACTTAGCGCGAGGGCAAGCGCCACGTACTCCAGCTGCACCGGACCGGCGATCAGCGCACCGACATAGTTCAGGTAGGTCCACAGCGTGGAGGTGTTGGATTCCACCCGCTCGCCGGCATTGAACACCGGCCCGTTGCCGGCCAGCAGGTTGCGCACGGTGCGCAGCACGATCAAGCCGTCGTCGGCTATCCAGCGGCGCTGCCACGCTCCCCACGTCCACAGCGCCGCAACCACTACGACACTCATCCACAGGCTGATGCGCGCCGCCGAACGACGCGGGACCCGCGCCGACACCGGTTCTGAAGTCAGCTCAACTGAAGGCGATCGCTGCACCGATGGTCCCGATCCACGCCAGCAACAGCAGCTGCAGCACCCGATCCTTCAGCGCGATGTCCTCGGGTTCACCGGCCAATCCACCGTCGACGTCGACGGCGTAGCGCAGGATCGCGATGGTGATGGGAATGATCGTGACCGCGTACCACGACGCGTTCGCCCCGTCCCGCTCAAAGGCCCACAGGCTGTAGCAGACCACCATCGCGGTGGCCGCCACCGTCCAGACGAACCGGAGGTAGGAGGCGGTATAGCTCTCCAAAGACTTGCGGATCTTGGCACCGGTACGTTCGGCGAGTTGCAGTTCGGCATAACGCTTTCCGGCCACCATGAACAGCGAGCCGAATGTCATCACCAGCAGGAACCACTGCGACAGCGGGATGCCCGCTGCCGCACCACCGGCGATGGCCCGAATCAGGTACGCCGATGACACGATGCAAATGTCCAGCACCGCTTGATGTTTGAGCCCGAAGCAGTAGGCGAGCTGCATGGCGATGTAGACCGCGATCACGATCAGCAGATTCACCGAGGCCAGCAGGGAGAGCGCCAGCGCACCGACGCCCAGCACGACGGCCAGTGTGTAGGCCAGCCATTGCGGGACGACGCCCGCCGCGATCGGGCGGAACCGCTTGGTCGGATGCTGACGGTCGGCCTCGACGTCACGCGAGTCGTTCACCAGGTAGATGCACGAGGCAGCCAGCGAGAAGGAGGCGAAGGCGATCACGATCTTGATCGCGACCTGGTCGTAGTCGTAGTGGATATTGCCGCCGAGCGCCGCGATCGGGGCGAGCAGCACGAGCAGGTTCTTGACCCACTGGCGCGGACGGATGGCCTTGATGATCCCGGTGAACAAGTTGCTCGGCGGTTTGCCGGTAACCGCGTCCTCACTCATGGGCGTTCATCTCCGCTTCTCCTCCTGCGACGAGGCGAAACAACCGGCCGTCTTCGCGACAACGGCGCCGACGGCCGCCCCGGCGAGGACGTCAGTCGGGTAGTGCACACCGAGCACCAGTCGCGACAAGGCCATCGCGGGCACGACCACCAATGGCAGTCGCGAGCGGGTGGCCCGGCTCAGCAGCATAGCCGCGGCCGTGCTGGACGTGGCGTGCGCCGACGGGAAGCTCAGCGCGCTGGGCGTGCCGACGTTGACCGCCACCGCCGGGTGATTAGGCCGGGCGCGACGCACGACCAGCTTGATCGCGATCGCGGCGGCATGCGCGGCAACAGCGCCGATGCCGACCAGAACCCACTCGCGGCGCCGCTTCGGCATCGCCAGCGCACCGAGCGCCGACACCGCGACCCAGCCCTGGGCGTGCTCGCCGAAATGCGACATCGCCCGGGCCACCTCGATGACCTGTGGCGTACCGATCGTGGACTGCACCGCGACCAGCGCGGCGACCTCGCCGCTGGCCGGCGGCGCGACGGGTTCGAGGTCAGGCATGAGTGGAGGAGTTCTCGAGCAGCACCGTTTCCCACTTCTCCTTGCTGGACAGGACCGGCAGAGCGTCTCGGTACACCTTGCGCATGCGGTTGAACTTGCGGGCCAGTCGCAGCTGGCGACGCGTCGAAGCGCGAAGCAGCGCAAACATTTTCGCCCGGTCACGCTGACGGTAGACCACGCCGCGGCCGTCGGCGGTGGTCACGGTGACCCCGTCGACCCGCGACAGCGAGAACCACCGGGCGTCCTGGGTCGCGACGTTGATCTGCGGGCGCTCGTGGTGCACAGGGTCGTGCGGCTTGAGCTGGTGGGCCACCCCGCGGGCGAGCCGCACCGAGATCGACAGCGGATTCGTCGGGATGCTCACCTTCTTGCGCCACCTCTTGTCCGACGGAGTCGGCAGCGCGGTGGCGCTGGGCAGCACCACGGCGTCGGGGTACTGCGAGCGCAGCTGGCGCACTTCGGGCAGCGCGGCCTCGAGGATCGAGAAGATGTGCTCCGGCCCGGCGAGGAAGTCGTCCATCGCCTTGTTCTGAATCGCGACCGTCGAATACTCAAGGCACAGAAGGTGTTTGAGCGTCGCCTTCATATGGCTGGCGATCAGGCCGCGAACGTTGCCATCCCAGTGCAGGGCGGCCACCACCAACCGGTTGCGCAGGTGGAAGTAGGCCTGCCAGTCGATGGCGTCGTCCTTGTCGCTCCAGGCCATGTGCCAGATCGCCGCGCCGGGCAGCGTGACCGTGGGATAGCCGTGTTCACCGGCCCGCAGGCCGTAGTCGGCGTCGTCCCACTTGATGAACAGCGGCAGCGGCTGGCCGAGCTCCTCGGCGACCTGCCGCGGGATCATGCACATCCACCAGCCGTTGTAGTCGACGTCGATGCGGCGGTGCAGCAGCTTGCTGCGGTATTCCTCTTCGTCGTTGAGCGGGTACTTGGCGAAGTTGTGGTCGTATTCGGTATTGACCGCGTTGGTCCACATGAAGTTCTGCGAGTCGACCATCTCGCCCATCACGTGCAGGTGCGACGGCTCCTGCAGGTTGAGCATCTGACCGCCGACCAGGGTCGGCGACTTGGCGAACCGGTTGAGCGCCAACGCCCGCAGCACCGAATCAGGCTCGATGCGGATGTCGTCGTCCATGAACAGGATCTGTTCGCAGTCGGTGTTCTTCAGCGCCTCGTACATCACCCGGCTGTAGCCGCCTGAGCCGCCGAGGTTCGGCTGGTTATGGATGGACAACCGGTCGCCGAGCCGTTCGGCCGCCGCCGCGAAACCTGGATGATCTTTGGCCTTGGAGGTGCCCTGATCGGTGACGATGACCGCGGTGATCACGTTGTCCACCAACGGATCCGAGGTCAGCGCCGCAAGCGCGTTGACGCAGTCCGCGGGCCGGTTGAACGTCGGGATACCGACGGCAACGCTGGCCCGGCCCGGCGCGGGCACCGGCGCGTACCAGCCTGCGCTGTGCACAGTCGTCTTGCTGTCGGTGGTGATGTCGAACCAGATCCATCCGCCGTCTTCGAACGGGCCGAGGCCGACCTCGAACTCCGCGGCGGTCGGCGTCGTCGCATCGGGGCTGCTGATCTCGGTGCCGCCCACCGTGATTCGGGTTCCGGTGGACTTGGACCGGTAGACGTCGACGCGGGCCGAGCCGGTGATCTCGACGCGCAGCACCACCGACTCGAGCGTCGACCAGCGGCGCCAATAGCTGGCCGGGAACGCGTTGAAGTAGGTGGCGAACGAGACCTCGGATTCCGCGCCGATCTCCAGCGTGGTCCGGGTGGGCGCGTGCGCCCGGCGTGCGTTGGTATCGGACTCTTCGATGTACAGCTTGCGGACATCGAGCGGTTCGCCGGGGCGCGGGAGTATCACCCGGGACAGGAGGCTGACGGCCTTGGTTTCGCCGGCCTCGATCGGGCCGGACGGAATCTCGCTCATTCTGTGCTGCTTTCGGTCAGCGGAGTCCCGTCGCGCAGGTGTGGCGCCAGGATGTTGTCGTACATGTTCAGCGCGCTGGCGATCGCCATGTGCATGTCGAGGTATTGGTACGTGCCCAGCCTGCCACCGAAGAGCACCTTCTCCGCGGACATCTCCTGCCGGGCTCGCTCCCGGTAGGAGGCGAGCAGTGCGCGGTCGGCGTCGGTGTTGATCGGGTAGTACGGCTCGTCCTCGTCGGCGGCGAACCGGGAGTACTCGCGCATGATGACCGTCTTGTCGGTCGGGTAGTCGCGCTCGGGGTGGAAGTGCCGGAACTCGTGGATGCGGGTGTAGGGCACGTCGAGGTCGTTGTAGTTCATGACGGGTGTGCCTTGAAAATCACCGCAGTCACTCAATACTTCCAGCTCGAAGTCCAGGGTGCGCCAGCCCAGCCGGCCGTCGGCGTAGTCGAAGTAGCGGTCCAGCGGCCCGGTGTACACCACGGGGGCGTCGGGGCTGGCGGCCCGCAGTTCGTCGCGAACCTCGAACCAATCGGTGTCGAGCCGGACCTCGATCCGGTCGTCGGCGGCCATGTTCTCCAGCCACTTCGTGTAGCCGTCGACGGGCAGGCCCTCGTAGGTGTCGTTGAAGTAGCGGTTGTCGAAGGTGTAGCGCACCGGCAGGCGGCTGATGACGGCCGCCGGTAGTTCGACGGGGTCGGTCTGCCACTGCTTGGCGGTGTAGCCCTTGACGAACGCTTCGTAGAGCGGGCGGCCGATCAGTGAGATGGCCTTCTCCTCGAGGTTGGCAGCCTCCTCGGTCTTGAACTCGGCGGCCTGCTCCTGAATCAGCTGGCGGGCCTCGTCGGGGGTGAAGTACTTGCCGAAGAACTGCGCCACCAAACCCAGCCCCATCGGGAACTGGTAGGCCTGCCCGGCGTGCATCGCGAACACCCGGTGCTGGTATCCGGTGAAGTCGGTGAACTGCCGGACGTAATCCCACACCCGCTTGTTGGAGGTGTGGAACAGGTGCGCACCGTACTTGTGGATCTCGATGCCGGTCTGCGGCTCGGGCTCGGAGTAGGCATTGCCACCGATGTGCGACCGGCGTTCGACGACCAGCACCCGCTTGCCGAGCTGGCTGGCCACCCGCTCGGCGACGGTCAGGCCGAAGAAGCCGGAACCGACGACGAAGAGGTCGAAGGGGCCTGAGGCGATCCCGGAATTAGAAGAGCTCATCGGCGCCTAGGTTATCGGACCCTGGCGGTGTGACCCGCATCGCAAGCCCGGGTTCCGACAGGAATTCACGTGCGCTCCTAACGATTCAAGGTCGCAATTGGCTCACGATTCCGCATCGTCACTCTAGACACAGCAGTCACACCCTTAACATCGATCACGTTGGCTTCAAACGCGGCGCACGGCCGCTTTCGGGGCTCACGAAGTAATTCAGACACGAACGTTGTCTAGATATTGAGGAGACTTCCGTGCCTAACAGCCGTCGACGCAAGCTCTCGACAGCCATGAGCGCAGTCGCCGCATTGGCCGTCGCAAGTCCTATTGCCGCTATTGGTGTGGTCGAACTGACCGCTACCCCGCAGAAGGCCCCCGAGCAGCGCGAGTTCGTCCGCGCCGCGGTGGTGACCGATCTGCCCAACGAGTTGATGTCTGCACTGCAGCAGGGTCTGTCGCAGTTCGGGATCAACCTGCCCCCGCTGCCGACCGGCTTGAGCCCGGCCGGCGCCCAGCCGGCGCAGGCGGGACCAACGCTCACCACCCCGAGTCTGGGCACGCCCGGCCTCACCACCCCGAGCCTGACCGCACCGGGGTTGACCACGCCCAGCCTCACCACGCCCGGTCTCACCACGCCGAGCCTGACCACTCCCGGACTGACGACGCCGAGCCTGACCACACCGGGGCTCACCACGCCGGGTCTGACCACTCCCGGTCTGACCACACCGAGCGTCAGCACGCCGGGTCTCACCACGCCGAGTCTGACCACGCCCGGCTTGACCACGCCGAGCCTGACCACGCCCGGGGCCACCGTGCCCTCGGCGTCGGCGTCGCTGACCGATCCCGGGCTGACCAACCCGGCGCTCACGACCCCTCAGCTCGGCGCAGGTACGCCGTCGCTGGCGACGCCGGGCTTGACCAGCCCGTCCGCGACCGGCCTCGGCCTGCCCAACGAGCAGCCGATCAGCGCTCCACTAGGCCCGGTCAACGGCACCTATCCGATCCTCGGTGATCCCTCGCTGGCGATGCCCAGCGCAGCGCCCGCACAGTCCGGCGGGATCATCAGCGATCTGAGCAGCGCCGCCAACCAGCTCGGCGTCGGCCAGGCGATCGACCTGCTCAAGGGTGTCGTCATGCCGTCGATCACCCAGGCCATGCAGGGTGCATCGGCCGCCGCTGCCGCCGCGCCGGCGGCAGCCCCAGCTCCGGCCGGTTAATAGGAAGCCTGCGTCGGAACGGCACCGCAGGGTGGGTCAGGCCGCTAGGTCAGTGAACCCGGAGAGGCCCCTGCGGTGCCGTTGCAGGCTTCCAGTATCACTTTCTTCACACTGGTCCGTGTCGAAACACTGGTATCAGAGGGCACATACGTAACATCGCCTTGTGCTGTCCCGCCGACCTGCGCCGACGCTTGTGTTCACCGCGATCGCGGCGACCGTCGTCATCCTGCCGTGGGCGATCACCGGCGTGCCGGGATCCGAGCGCCCGGACGGGCCGAAGGCCGCTGACACCGTTCTCGCACAGCAACCGCTCACCGGAGTCGGCGGCGGAGTGACGGTCCGCGAGATCAGCCAGCCGACACCGTTCTCCTTGGTGGCGCTGACGGGCACCGACCTCACCGGGACCTCGGCACGGGTACGCGCGAAGCGAGCGGACGGATCGTGGGGTCCCTGGTACGACGCCGACACCCTGGAGTCCAACGCCGACGACACCCAGCGCGGCGGCCCGCGCGGCACCGACCCGGTGTTCGTCGGCACCACCACTTCGGTGCAGATCGCGGTGACCCGGCCGCCCAACGCTCCGGTCACCACCGCCCCACCTGAGACCGGCCTGGATGCCGGCAAGGAACTCGGCTATGTGCCCGCCACCGCCGAACAGTCCTTCGCCCAGAACATTTCGGCGGTGTTGATCTCCCCGCCCAAGGCGCCGGTCGATTCACAATGGCAGCCGCCGACGGCAGCTCTGGGGCCGGGTCAGCCGCCGAACATCATCAGCCGCGCCCAGTGGGGTGCCGACGAGCACATTCGTTGCGGTAATACCGCGTACGGCAACGGTATTCGAGCTGCGGTGGTCCACCACACCGCGGGCAGCAACGACTACGCACCCGAGGACTCGGCGGAGATCGTGCGCTCGATCTACGCGTATCACACCCGCACCCTGGGCTGGTGCGACATCGCCTACAACGCACTGGTGGACAAGTACGGTCAGGTCTTCGAAGGTCGCGCCGGCGGTATCACCAAGGACGTATTGGGCTCGCACACAGGCGGTTTCAACACCGACGTGTGGGGCGTGTCGATGATCGGCGACTTCGAGGAGGTCCCGCCCAGCGACATCATGGTGCGCACCGTCGGCAGGCTGCTCGGCTGGCGGCTGGGCCTGGACCACGTCAACCCGACGGGCACCGTGATGCTGCGGTCGGCCGGCAGTGACTACACCTTCTTCCCCGCCGGGGCGACGCCCACGCTGCCGACGATCTTCGCCCACCGCGATGTCGGCAACACCGCATGCCCGGGCAATGCCGGTTATGCGGCGCTGAACCAGATCCGGGACATCGCATCGCGATTCAACCGGCCCCCGGACCTGATGGACTCGCTGCGCGGCGGCGCGATCCTGACCAAGTGGGAAGCCATGGGCGGCAAGGACAGTCCGCTCGGCATGCCGATCACACCGGAGGCGGCGGCCGACGGAAATGCGCGGTACGTGACGTTCGAGCACGGCGCCATCTACTGGTCGCCGACCACCGACGCGCAGCCCCTCACCGGCGCGATCTACGAAGCGTGGGCGTCGCTGGGCTATGAGCGCGGGGCGCTGGGCCTGCCGACCAGCGGCGAGATCCAGGAACCCGAGTGGATCGTGCAGAACTTCCAGCACGGCACCCTCAACTTCGACCGGCAGACCCACAACGTCCTGCGGGTGGTCGACGGGCTGACGCTGGTGATGCCACCGCCGCCTGCCGACGGGCCGCCGGTGCAGCTGGAGCGGTTCAGCCGGATCACCAACCCGGTGACCTGACTAGAGCCACCAGCGTTCGAGCACCCGCGCCAAGCCGTCGTCCGAGTTCGGCCCGGTCACCTCGTTGGCAGCAGCGACCGCCTCCGGGTGAGCGTTGCCCATCGCGACACCCAGGCCGGCCCAGCGCAGCATCGGCACGTCGTTGGGCATGTCGCCGAACGCGATGACGTCCTCGGCGGCGATCCCCAGCGGCCGGGCGAGGTGTTCGACGCCCGTCGCCTTGCTGGTCCCGGTCGGGTTGATCTCGATCAGGCCGTTGTTGGTGGAGTAAGTGATATCCCCCTGCGAGCCAAGATGTTTGGCGAGTTCGGCGGCCATCTGCGAACTGCGGGCACCGGCCTTGCGGATCAGCAGCTTCACCGCGGGCGCGCTGAGCAGGTCCTCGATCGCGACCTCGGTGTTGTCCGGGTTGAGCCAGGCGTGCTCGTAACCCGGTGAGCTGACGAACTGGGGTGTCGCCGAGTCGTGCGCGCTGCGACCCACCCGCTCGACGGCCAGCCCGGCACCCGGGATCACCCGGGTGGCGATATCGGCGAGTTCGGTGAGGACGTCAACGCTCAACGTGCGCGCGGAGATGATGCGGTCCTGTTCGGGGTCGTAGATCACGGCTCCGTTGGCGCACACCGCCATCGGCGCGAACCCGAGTTCTTCGACGACCGGCGTGATCCACCGCGGCGGGCGGCCCGTCGCCAGCACGAACTGAACGCCCGAGGCCACCGCGGCCTGCACCGCGCTGCGGGTGCGCGGTGTGACGTGCTCGTCCTCGTCGAGAAGGGTGCCATCCACGTCGGTGGCGATCATCAGGGGCAACATCAACGGTGTTCCGTTGCGCGACGGGCACGTTCGGCCAACTCGGCCTCGTCGAGCTTCTTGGCCTGCTCCAGGGTCGGGGCGGCACCGCCGAGCTCCGCGGGTACCCAGTGTTCGCCCGGCGGATGCGGATACGCCGTCTGCACCTCCCGCAAGATCGTGCTCATCTGGGTTCTGAGCCGGTCTTCCAGCTCGACGGCCGTCCCCGCCGGCGGCAGTGGCCGACCGTATCGCACAGTGAACGGGATCTTGTTGCGGCGCAGCTGTTTCGGATGGTCTTTGGTCCACACCCGATGGGCACCCCAGACGATGCAGGGAACGATCGGCACCTGCGCCTCCAGCGCCATGCGCGCCGCGCCGCTCTTGAAGTCCTTCAGAACGAAGGCCCGGCTGATCGTGGCCTCGGGATAGACACCAACCAGCTCACCGGCCTTGAGCTGACGCACCGCTTCGGCGTAGGCGTCCGCGCCGGCCTGCCGGTTCACCGGGATGGTGCCCGTGTGTTTGATCAGGAAGTTGACCACCCGCACGTTCTGCATCTCGGCCTTGATCATGAACCGGATGCGGCGCCTGCGGTGGCGGGTGCCCAACGCGGCGGGGAGGAAGTCGACGTAGCTGGTGTGGTTGATCGCGACCACGGCACCGCCGTCGGCGGGGATGTTGTCGAGACCTTCGAACGTGATCTTGGTCCCCGCCGCCCGGACCACGATCGAGGCGACGATCTCCAGGGTGCGGAAAACGGGTTCCATACGGGCTACCCCGGCGACCCTGGCGGGTCTGGGCGCTCGGCCCGCCTCGCGGCTTTCTCGGCGGCCTCGGCGGCGTCCATCGCGGATGCCTCGGCCAGCGTCGGGGCACTCCCGCCGAGTCGTCGCGGAACCCAGAATTCTCCGGCCGGGTGAGGGCCGTAGGCGTCCTGCACCCGTTCGAGCAGATGCTGCATGCGCGAGTGCAGCAACGCGGTCAACTCATTGGCAGGCAGCGTCGGCTCGATGGGCTCGCCGACCGCGATCGCGATCGGCACCTTGGGACGCCACATCTTGCGTGGGTGCCCCTTGGTCCAGATGCGCTGAGCGCCCCACACGATGTGCGGGATGATCGGCACGTCGGCGGCGATGGCCATGCGCGCCGCACCCGACTTGAACTCCTTGAGCTCGAAGCTGCGGCTGATCGTCGCCTCGGGGTACACACCCACCAGCTCGCCGGCCTTCAGCGCCAGGCACGCCGCGTCGAACGAGGCGGCGCCGCTGGCCCGGTCCACCGGGATGTGGCGCAGGCTGCGCATGATCGGGCCGGTGACCTTGGCGTCGAAAACCTCTTGTTTGGCCATGAAACGGACCTTGCGGCCGCGGCCCTGCAGATAGGCGGGCAGCCCGGCGAAGGTGAAGTCGAAGTAGCTGGTGTGGTTGATCGCCACGACCGCCCCGCCGGTGGTGGGCAGGTTCTCGACGCCGGTGACGGTGAACTTCAAGCCCTGCGCACGCCACGTCAGGCGGGCGAGCTGAATGACTGTGCCGTATACCGGTTCCACAGCGGTCAGCCTATCTCGCGAACCGCCGGCAGCTAAGCTCGTGGAGGGTGCAGCTACCACGGAAAAGGGGATTTGTGCAGGTCACAAGCATCGGCCACGCCGGTTTTCGGATCGACACCCAGGCGGGAAGCATCCTGTGCGACCCCTGGCTGAACCCTGCCTACTTCGGCTCGTGGTTCGTCTTCCCCGACAACAGCGGCCTGGACTGGGCCGCCCTGGGTGACTGCGACTATCTCTACGTCTCGCACCTGCACAAGGACCACTTCGACCCCCAGCTGCTCACCGAGTACGTCAACAAGGACGCGATGGTCCTGCTGCCGGACTTCCCGGTGCCCGACCTCAAGCGCGAACTCGAGGCGCTCGGCTTCCACCGCTTCTACGAGACCACCGACTCCGTCAAGCACCGCATCAGCGGGCCCAAGGGCGAGCTCGACGTGATGATCGTGTCGCTGCGCGCCCCGGCCGACGGGCCGATCGGCGACTCCGGGCTGATCGTCTCCGACGGCACCACCACGGTGTTCAACATGAACGACTCGCGGCCGCTGGCGGTGGACGTGCTGGCCGATGCGTTCGGCCACATCGACGTGCACATGCTGCAGTACTCGGGCGCGATCTGGTACCCGATGGTCTACGACATGCCCGAGCGCGCCAAGCAGTCCTTCGGCACCCAGAAACGTCAGCGTGGAATGGACCGTTGCCGGCAGTTCATCGCCGATGTCGATGCGACGTGGGTGATCCCGTCGGCCGGGCCGCCGTGCTTCCTGGATCCCGACCTGCGTTACCTCAACGACGACCACGGTGACCCCGCCAACATCTTCCCCGACCAGATGGTGTTCCTCGACCAGATGCGTCAGAACGGCAACGACGGCGGCCTGCTGATGATCCCCGGTTCGGTCGCCGATTTCACTGGGAAGCAACTGAATTCGCTCACCCATCCGGTTCCGACAGCTGAGGTCGAGGCGATCTTCACCACCGGCAAGGCCGACTACATCGCTGAGTACGCCGAACGGATGGCACCGGTGCTCGCCGCCGAGAAGGCCCGGTGGGCACCGGCGACAGGTGAGTCACTGCTGGAACCGCTGCGCGCTAAGTTCGAGCCGATCATGCTGCAGAGCGATCAGATCTGCGATGGCATCGGCTATGCGGTGGAGCTGCGCGTCGGGCCAGAGACGGTCGTGCTGGATTTCCCGAAACGTGCTGTGCGAGAGCCGATTGCCGACGAGAAGTTCCGGTACGGATTCGAGATCGCTCCGGAGTTGGTCCGCACGGTGTTGCGGGACAACGAGCCGGACTGGGTCAACACGATCTTCCTGTCCACCCGGTTCCGGGCGTGGCGGGTCGGTGGCTACAACGAGTACCTGTACACCTTCTTCAAGTGCCTCACCGACGAGCGGATCGCGTACGCGGACGGCTGGTTCGCCGAGACACACGACGACACCAGCGACGTGGAGTTGGGTGGCTACACGATTCAGCGCCGATGTCCCCACCTGAAGGCCGACCTGTCGAAATTCGGTGTGGTGGAAGGCTCGACCTTGACGTGCAATCTCCACGGCTGGCAATGGAATCTGGAGAACGGACGATGCCTGACCACCAAGGGCCACGAGTTGCGGTGTTCGAAACAATGAGCGCCCCGCCGCAGCAGCACTACGACGACGGCCTGGTGCAACTGGACCGTTACGCGTTGACCCTGCGGCGCTACCACTTTCCGTCCGGGACCTCCAAAGTCATTCCGCTGCAATCGATTCGCGGCTACAAATCCGAGCCGCTAGGGTTGTGGATGCAACGGTTCCGCCTGTGGGGAAGTTCTGATTTACGGCGCTGGCTGCCGCTGGACATCTACCGTCCGATCAAGTCGACCTTGGTCACGCTCGACGTGCCAGGCACGAATCCCAGCCCGGCGTTCACCCCGGTCAAACCGCGAGAGTTCTTGCAGATTCTGGACGAACTACTCAAGGGCGACTAGACAGCTCTAGACCCACGCCGAGATCGACGAAATGCAGGGATCTACTCGCACTTTCGCGGCGAAATGTCGGTTTGGGCGCGAGAATTAAGGCTGCCAGACCAGCTGGCGCAGTTCGGACGCGGCATCGCTTTCGGTGTCGTAGACCCGCACAATGGCCTCGTCACCCGGCTGCAGGTAGGTCGACTCCCCCAGCTTGGTGTAACGCGTCGCGCCGATGCCGATGAGCACCCGCTCCGGGCGTCCCGACGCCACCATCAGCGCGCCGACATCCTCCAAAGGCGTATCGGGAGAACCCTTTTGGTTGGCCAGCCGTTCGACGATCCAGTCCAGCAACACCTCGCCGTAGTACGAGTAGCCCAGCAGCGGACTGTCCACCCCGTACTCGTGGTGCTTACCGTCGGCCGTGCGCAGATGGCACAGCAGTCGCAGTGTCGCGGTGGGGCCGTCCGGGGTGAGGTCGCTGATGTCGAAGAACTGGTGCGCAACGCCTTTCGACGAGGGCCCCCAGTTCTTCTTGTGACTGATCTTGGCTGCGTTGGGGCGACGGATCGAGCAGTCGTTGAACGCGCCGAGCGCGAACGGCCGCAGCGTGACCACGGTGTCGCCCTCCCAGACGACATCGCAGGCCAACCCGACCTCGGGCTCGATCTGCAGATTCAGCGGCCCGTCGGCCTCCGTCGTCGCCGGCACCATCAGCGCGTCGTGGGACAGCGGGAACTCGCCCAGGAAGCTGTCGTGTCCGGGCGCATACCACGGGAAGATCCCCTTGGGTGCGACACCCTCACTGGCGACGTTGACGAAATCGACTGCTTCACCGGCCTGTTCGAGGTGGCCGGCGAAGTTTCCGGCCACACCGAAGCCGAACCAGCTTTTGACCTCATCGAGGTCGAGTTCGATCACGGTTGCAGGACCTCCGTCCCCACATAAGGCACCAGGGCGGCGGGAACACGCACACTGCCGTCAGGCTGCTGATGGTTTTCCAGGATCGCGACCAGCCACCGCGTCGTGGCCAGCGTCCCGTTGAGCGTCGCCGCGATCTGCGGCTTACCGTTCTCGTCGCGATAGCGGGTGGCCAGGCGGCGGGCCTGGAACGTCGTGCAATTCGACGTCGAGGTCAGCTCGCGGTAGGCCTGCTGGGTGGGAACCCATGCCTCACAATCGAATTTGCGCGCCGCGGACGAGCCGAGGTCACCGGCGGCCACATCGATGACCCGGTAGGGCACGTCGATGAGCTCGAGCATCTGCCGCTGCCAGCCGAGCAGCCGCTGATGTTCGGCCTCGGCGTCCTCGGGACGGCAGTAGACGAAACCCTCCACCTTGTCGAACTGATGCACGCGGATGATGCCCCGGGTGTCCTTGCCATAACTGCCCGCCTCGCGCCGGAAGCAGGACGACCACCCGGCGTAGCGCAGCGGGCCGCTCGAGAGGTCGAGGATCTCGTCGGAGTGATAGCCGGCCAGGGGCACCTCGGAGGTACCGACCAGATAGAGGTCGTCGTCCTCTAGGTGATAGATCTCGTCGGCGTGGGCACCGAGGAATCCGGTGCCGGCCATCACCTCGGGGCGCACCAGGACCGGCGGGATCATCAGCGTGAAACCGTTGTCGGTCGCCACCCGCACCGCCAGTTGCAGCAGACCGAGTTGTAGGAGGGCACCGCGGCCGGTCAGGAAGTAGAACCGCGAGCCGGACACCTTGGCGCCGCGCTCCATGTCGATCAGGCCGAGCGACTCGCCGAGTTCGAGGTGGTCCTTCGGGTTCTCGATCCCCCGCGGCTGGCCCACCACATCGAGCACGACGAAATCGTCCTCGCCGCCGGACGGAACACCGGGGATGATCACGTTCTGAATGGCCATGTGGGCGCTCGTGAACGCCGCTTCGGCTTGGGCCTGCTCGGCCTCGGCCAATTTGACCTGCGCAGCAAGCTCTTTGGCGTGTTCGAGCAGCGCGGGCCGCTCGTCGGGGGACGCCGAACCGACCTTCTTACTGGCGGCCTTCTGCTCGGCCCGCAGTGAATCGGCCTTCGAGATGGCCGCCCGGCGCGCGCTGTCGGCGTCCAGAAGGGCGTCGACGAGGCCCGGGTCCTCACCACGGCTGAGCTGGGACCGCCGCACCGCATCGGGGTCGTCGCGCAGCAGTTTCAGGTCGATCACGCCCGCAACCCTAGCCACTGGCCCCAGCCACCGCGTCGGCCCCTCCGGCCGACGGCACAGCACAACCCCATAACATTACAACTGCATCACTTGTCACACGCCTCGGCGCGGCTGCCACAATAGAGGCGATGCTGCAGTTATCCGAGCACGAGGACGTCACGCCTGAGCTGCCCCAATCGGGCACACCGAGGCGAACGTTCCTAGGCACTTTCCAGGCCACGTCGACCCGACGGGCCCTGTTGCTGACCGCGCTCGGCGGCCTGTTGATCGCCGGTGTCGTCACCGCCCTCCCGACCGGCTACAACAATCGGCTCGCCGGGTACGCCGGCTCCAATCCATTGTCGGGAGCAAAGGGAACGGCGGCGTTCGCCAACGCCAAATCGGGTAGCTGCCTGAACTGGCCGGACAAGAGCCCCGACGCGGCCACCATCGTGGACTGCAAGGGTGACCACAAGTTCGAGGTCGCCGAATCCGTCGACATGCGCACCTATCCCGGAACCGAATACGGCCCCAACGCCGCCCCGCCGAGCGCCGCGCGCATCCAGCAGATCAGCCTCGAGCAGTGCCAGCCGGCCGTCGAGCGGTACCTCGGCGCCAAGTTCGACCCGAACAGCAAGTTCTCGATCAGCATGCTGTGGTCCGGTGACAAGGCGTGGAAGCAGGACGGCGAGCGGCGCATGCTGTGCGGCCTGCAACTGCCAGGCACCGACAACCAGCAGACAGCCTTCAAGGGCCGGGTGGCCGAGATCGACCAGTCCAAGGTCTGGCCGGCCGGCACCTGCCTCGGCATCGATCCGCCGACCAACCAGCCGACCGACATCCCGGTCGACTGCGGCGCCCCGCACGCCATGGAGGTCACCGGTGCGGTGAACCTGGCGGAGAAGTTCTCCGCCGGGCTGCCCTCGGATGCCGATCAGGACGCCTTCATCAAGGACGCCTGCACCCGGATGACGGACGCCTATCTGGCGCCGCTGCAGTTGCGCTCGACGACGCTGACCCTCATCTACAGCACGATCTCGCTGCCCAGCTGGACCGCAGGCAGCCACCAGGTGGCCTGCAGCATCGGCGCCACCCTCGGCAACGGCGGCTGGGCGACGCTGATCAACCCGGCCAAGGGTGCGCTGCTGATCAACGGCATGCCCCCGGTCCCGCCGCCTGACATCCCCCAGGAGAGGTTGAGCCTGCCCTCGATCCCCCTGCTGCCATCGATGCCGACAACGCAATACTCGCCGTCGACCGACAGCAGCAGTGGCAGTGGGTCGAGCCAGTCCACCGATTCGACTCAGACTCAGCACCTGCCGCAGCAGCAGACGCAGCAGACGCAGGCGCCCACCTCGACCGCGGCACCCACCACGGCCGCCGCGGTGCCGCCGGCCGACGGCAACGTCGTCAACGGGCAGCCGGTGCCCGCCGGCCCGCCGCCGGCGTCCGATGCGCCGCCCATGGACTCTCCGCCGCCCGCGGGCCCGCCGCCCGGGCCGGCCGACGCACCCGTTCCGCCGCCCGCCTAGTGCCCGTCCGGATGGACCCGGCGCGGTTCGAGGAATTGGTCGGCGACGCACTGGATCTCATTCCGCCCGGGCTGGCCAAAGCGATCGACAACGTCGTGATCATGGTCGAGGATCACCACCCGGAGGATCCGGATCTGCTGGGTCTCTACGAGGGAGTCGCGCTCACCGAGCGTGATTCGAGCTATGCCGGATCACTGCCCGATACCGTCACGATCTATCGAGAGCCGCTGCTCGACATGTGCGACACCGAAGCCGACGTGGTCGAGGAGGTCGCTATCACCGTAATCCACGAGATCGCACATCATTTCGGCATCGACGATGATCGACTGCACGAATTGGGTTGGGGCTGAACGACGTCAGCGCGGCGGGTCGCCCTGCCAGGTGAAGCTGTTGACGTACTTGCCCATGTCCTGGGCGATCTGCAGGTTGGCGCCCGACGGCAGTCCTGGACCGAAATCCGGACCGAAGGCGTGGTATGGGCCGACCGCGCCGGCGACCAACGCCAGATCGTTCTTGACCGCCACCAACAACACGGTGCGAAGACGGATGTAGCTGTTCGACGTGCCCTGCGGCCAGGTGTCGGCGACCTCGCCGTACCCGGGCTGGTAGCCGACCATCGCATTGGGAATCTCGTAGGCGATCTTCGCGTCGGGGAACTTTTGCTTCAGCAGGTCGCGGGCGATGGTCTGCGGGTCACGGCCTCTGGCCGGCTCGGAAAACAGTTGCAGCACACCGGTATCGCCGCCGGTGAACTTCGCGGTCACCCCGTTGCCCTGGGTGGAGACCTCGTAGGCCGAGCCGGCGGTCGGATACGACACCGAGAACGAGCCGTCGGCCGCGGTGAAGCGGGGCAGGCCCGTCACCGGTGTGCCCATCGGCGGCGCGCCGCATTCCGGGGGGCACATGTAACGCGGGACCTTCTTGGTGACCGTCAACGACACCCCGACCAGAATCAGGGCGACGGCGACGATGCCGGCCATCCACAACCCGATCGTGCGGCGCAGCCGCGGACGCCGCACTTCCGGCGCGACATACATGCCCGCCGGCAGTGCGTAGCCGACGAACTGCTCCGCGTCGGAAGCAGCCGAGGGTGTGGTCACGACCCCTCCGTGGCGACCTGCCGCACCGGGCGCACCTCACGCCGCTCATGTCGTGACGCTCGCGACGACGCCCTGGTCGCCACACCGCAGGCCGGACAGAATGCCATGTCGGGCACCACATGCTGGCAGTGGATGCACAGTATCGGCTCATGTTGCTCGACCGGGTCGTGCGCTTCGTGAAGCAGCGCCAGTTGCAACCCGATTCGCAACAGCACCAGCACCACCGCGGTCATGACGAGGTGGACCGTGAGCATCCGAAGTTGCGGCATCCCCATGATGTCGGTGACCGCGACCCCGGTGTGGATGAGCACCACCACGACCGCCAGCGCGAACAGCATGGTGCGGATCCGGCGCGGACGCTCGTGGGGGTTGGTGTCCTGGCCCTTGAACCACAGGGCGATGCCGATCATTCCGCCGGCGGCCGCGGCGGTGAGTGGAATCGTCACCCCGCACAGCAGCGCCTCGACGATCAGGCCCTTGATGGGTCGGCTGCGCGCCAAGAGTCCGGTCGCGAACTGCGGCGCCAGCCGGGTCAACGTGGCACCGGCGGCGAACGTCAGCGCCGTCAGCGCGCCAACGACGAAGCCGTCCAACGACTCGCGTGAGTTAGGCCGCAACAGCCGTACGAGGACGATGGGCACCAACATGAGCACCATGCCGCCGGCCGGAATGATGATGCCTTCGCGCAGGAGGTGATGAATCGCCATGCCCGCGGCCATCGGCACGCCGTAGGCGCGGGCGACCATCTGGCCGGTCAACAACGTCCAGCCCACACCCAGGGCCGCGCCCAGCGTGCCGGCCAACGCCAAAGACCACGGGGACATGTCGCGATAGACCGCCGATTCGGCGAGATACAACACAAACAGCAGCGGCAGGCCCAGTGCCGCAACGGTGATCAGCGCGGCAGGCATCTTCACGAGGGCGAAGACGACGAGGCCGAGAAGGATGAGCGCCAGCCCTATCCGGAACGGGGTGCGCGAACGCTGCGGCAGATGAGGGAACAGCGAGCTGGCTACCGCCGGTAGCAACACGCTTTCGCCGGGCGAGGCGCCGAAGGTGTCGCCGCGCAACCGCGCCAGCCACGCGGGTCCGCGCCGGTGTTCGTCGGTGGCGTGTGCACCGCAGTAGCCGCAGAATGCGCCGGCCGGGACTTCGATTTGGCAGACCGAGCACTCCATCGTCGGGACTTCATCGGTCCCGTTCTCCGGCGAACTCATCCGACCACCTTCTGGGTCACGAGAATATTCTGCGCGAGGTTCTCCACATTCGGAGTACCCAGCCCCGTCACCAGGTCGTACCCGGGTGCGGCGTTGGCCACGGCGTTACCGCCGAGGACGACATCGCGAAACGCGGGCAACGGGGTGCCCTGGGCGATGGTGTACAGCACCGGGTTGATGTTGCCGATCAGCGAGCCGCCCTTATCGACCACGTACTGGTTCATCAACGCGGTCAGTCCGGCCCAGATGGGTGCGGCCAGCGAGGTGCCGCCCCCGACGATGATCTGCTGGTTGAACACGATCTGCACACCGGTGAACGGGTCGGCGACCGCCGCGATATCCGGGGTCAGCCGCTTGCCGTCACCCTTGGGCGCGGTGAGGTGCTGCTGCCAGTCGGGGCGCTCGAAGAGTGCTGACACACCCCCGCCGGTGCCCTGCGACAGCGGCGGGTCGAACCAGGACTGCTCGGCCAGCCAGTCGCCCTTGTCGTCGGTGGACACCGTCGTGCCGCCGACGTCGGTCATCTCCGGCATCGAGGCCACCGCGTCCAGCCCGACGTCGTTGTCGCTGGGCGGCGCCGACCATTCGTCGCCGCCCTTGCAGTCGAGCCCGGCCAGGTCGCCGCTCGCGTCGTACGCCGTCGTCCCCGAGCGGTGCGCGGCCGACAGGGCCGCCCGCACCGGCACCAGGTCGGCGGCGGTGATGAGCTTGTCGCACCCCCAGCCGATCGAGAAGCTCCACACCGCACCCGGATACGTGCGTTCGGTGTCCTCCATCAGCTTGGCGATCTTCTCGTACGAGCCGTCGCCCTCGACCGTGGACCGCGCGTTGACGAGGACCTTCTTGGCGTCGGGGGCGATCGCATGAATGGCCTCAAGGTCCATCGTCGCCTCGCCGCGACGCGCGGGTGGCATGCCGCCGACGACGTCGGGGGTGAATTTCGGCAGGGTGAAGCTGGTGGCGAAGGTATCGAGGTCGGCCTGGTCGAATCCGTCGAACGCGAAGACGACGACCGTCGTGCCCTTGCCCTTATAACCCTTGTCGTGCAACGGCATTGCATTGTAGGTGCGCAGGAGCGCGCTGGGACTCAGCCCTTGATCGGGCACCTCCAGCGGCAGCATCCAGGTCTTGGATTCGCGGTGCGGGGTGTAGCCGAGGATGCGGCCGAGGCCGGCCACCTCGACGTTGAGCGACTGCGGGACCGACGGCTGTTGGGGCGAGGCGTAGAACACCTGGCCGCGCTTCCCGCGGTAGTCGTGAACATCCACATCGAAGGCGCCGGACACCGCGCCGGGCGCGCCTTCCACGATCGCCCAGCTGTCGCCCGGACGCCATCGTACGGAAAGGCCTTGTTGGACAGCCCATCCCATCAGAAGGTCCGGGCGCGAATCGTCACGCAGCGCAGCAGTCAGCTGAACGTGATCGGTGCGTGCCGGACCGAGGTCGACGGAGCTGGCGAGTAGAGACGCGTACGGGCCGCTGATCGCACCGTCGGCGGTGGGTGCCGGCGAACGGTGCAGATCAGCGACCAGGAGTACAGCGGCGGTCAGCATCGCCGACAGCCCGACCGCGGACAGCACGCGGAGGCGTTGGACCCCGATCACTGTCGGTGGCGGGCTGTGGACGGATGCTGACCGAGCGGCTTAGTTGCCGCCGGTGATGACGTTGCCGGGCAGCGCGGTCGGAGCCGGCGGAGCCTTGACCGTCGGCGTGAAGGAGTTGGGGCCACCGGGCGACACGGCCTTCTCAGTCGGCGACGGAGCGGGAGCGCTCGTCGTCGTGGTCGGCGTGGTGCTCTCCGGTGCCTTTTCCTTCGACTTACCGCAGGCGGTCAGCGTGCCCATTCCGACAATCGCGAGGCCACCAGCAAAAAGCGCAATCTGCCGAGTCAAACGACCTGACATCATGATCAGTCCTTACTTCATATGCCGGGGTTGATTCCTGAATTGCTGGCTGGCCCGGCAGTTAACCAGCCCACCCCCGAAGGGCCGAGGACACTCAAGATATCTCACCACACCAGCTATTGCATAGCTAATTTCGCGACGGGCGAAAATGAGCTTGCTGGCGCCAGCGTGGCAACGGCACTCCGTCGGGCCGTAGTGCTATGAACGAACCATGGAACCGAGCTGCCGAGAATGCACCGCTGGCCTGGCACATTGCCACGGTACCCTGATCCTCCACGCCCTGCATCGCGGCGAGTGCACGGAGCCGGACTGCGAGGGTCCCGAGCTGGTATTTCACACGTGGGTGATCGATTGCGATGCCGCCGGATGCGCCTGCTCTCAGCAAACGACTCACTCGTTGGCTGTGTAAGGTCTTCTCACCCCATCGGGTCGACGGATTCCAGCGCGTCCTCGATTGGATGAGCGTCGGGTTCGGGATAGAACGGCGGGCTGAGCGATCCCCACTGCACACAGCTCCACCGGCCGTCGGTGATTGGTGCCAGGATCACCGACTCGGTGTTGGCCAGATGATGGTCGAGCACGAAACTGCTTTCCACGCCGGCGAGGGTGGCCGCGATCAACCGGATCGCCGCGCCGTGGCTGACCACGACGATGTCGTCGGTCCATGCGTGATTGTCCAGGTAGCGCAGCCGTAGATCGGTGATCGTCGGCAGGTAGCGGTCCAGCACGTCGTCGGCACTCTCCCCGCCGGGCATGGGCAGCTTCAATTCCCCCTGGTGCCAGCGCTTATAGATCGCGTTGAACTCGGCGATCGCCTCGTCGTCGTTGCGGTTTTCCAATTCACCGGCCTGCACCTCATGGATGCCCTCGAATTCCTCCGCGGGCAGCCGCAATTGGCCGCCGATCTCTTCGGCGGTCTGGGCGGCGCGCCGGGCGATCGAGTGCACCAGCAGCCCGGGCCGGCGGGTGCGGGACAGCGCGAACTCGCGCGCCTGTTCGCGGCCGAGGTCGGTCAGGTCCGCGCCGGGCGGACGGGTGTCGAGGCGGCGCTCGACGTTGCCGTGCGACTGCCCGTGGCGCAGCAGAATCAGCCGTCCGCTCATGCCGGGTCGCCTTTGAGTCGCATCAGCCAGTGGTCGGCTTCATCGGGCTGCGGTGGTGTCGCACCGGTCGCCGATTCGGTGGGCCACGAACCCAGGTACCGCACGTCGGTGCAGCGGCGGTGCAAGGCCTTGAGGGCCTCGGCGACCGCGGAGTCGTCGATGTGGCCGACGCAATCCAGGAAGAACACGTACGTGCCCAATTCGATTCGGGTGGGCCGGGATTCGATGCGGGTCAGGTCGATGTCACGAATGCTGAACTCGGTCATCGCCGAGACCAGCGCGCCGGGAGTGTTGTCCAGCCGCAGCACCACCGAGGTGCGGTCGGCCCCGGTGCGCGCCGGCGGTGGGCCGGGCCTGCCGACGAGGACGAACCGTGTCCGGGCGTTGGCCTCGTCGACCACCCCGTCGGCGAGGGTCGCCAGTCCGTACCGCTGGGCGGCCAGGGCCGTGCTGACACCGGCATCGGCGCGACCGGCGGCCACCTCCTGAGCGGCAGCGGCATTCGAGTTGGCCGGCACCAGTCCCGCGTCGGGCAGGTGCTCGACCAGCCAGCGGCGCACCTGTGCCGCGGCGATCGGAAACGCCGCGACCGTGCGTACCGCTTCGCCGTTGGTGCCGTCGCGCACGACGATGCTGAACGCGACGTCGAGGGTCAGCTCGGCGTAGATCTGTAGGGGGTCGCCGCTGGCCAGGCTGTCGAGGGTGGGGAGAACGCTTCCCTCGATGGAGTTCTCGATCGGCACGCACGCGAAGTCGGCTGTGCCGTCCCGGACGGCGGCCAGGGCCGCCGGAGTGCTGTCCGTCGGCTCGGGATGGATGCCGCCGTCACCCGGAATCACCCCGGCAGCGCACATCTTGAGCAGTGCCGCTTCGGTGAACGTGCCCTCGGGACCGAGGTAGGCGATGCGGGCCACGGTTCAACCCTATCGGGTCACCGCCACCGGAAAGCCTTGCACGACCCCCCTCTCCTAGTTAACTTAGGCTTACCTCACTAACCCGGAAGGTGCGCGATGACACCCACGACGCTCGAAACGCCGACCACCGCCGAACGCGTCCGCAGTGCCTGTGCGCGGGCGGCCGGCGCGATGCTGGTCGCCGACGACGTCGCCCCGGTCACCACTCCCCTGCACCACCTGTTGCCCGGCGGATCGTTCGCCGTCAGCCTGGCCAGCGAATCAGCGCTGGCCGCCCGGGCCAGGGCAGCCGGCACCGACGGCATCGCCGGGGTCCTCGAGCTCACCGACTACGCCCCGCTGCCCCTGCGGGAACCGGTGCGGTCGCTGGTCTGGATCCGCGGCCGCGTCCAGTCCGTGCCCGACCATGCGGTGCGGACGATGGCCGACATGATCGCGACCGACCATCCGAACCCGGCCCTGCTGGACATCGGGTCGGGGCAAGAGCTGTTCCTGCTCGAGGTCGAGTCCGTCGTCGTGGCCGACGCCGCAGGCGCCGAGACCGTCGGAGTGCATGAACTGCTGACCGCCCAGCCGGACCCGTTCTGCGAGTTCGAGTCGGCCTGGCTGCGTCACCTGGACAACGATCATCCCGAGGTCCTCGCACGGTTGGCCGGCAAGCTGCCCGCTCCGTTGCGACGCGGCCGGGTGCGCCCGCTGGGCCTGGACCGCTACGGAGTGCGGTTGCGGGTGGAGAGCACCGACGGCGATCACGACGTACGACTGCCGTTCGGCGCTCCGGTTCATGACGTCCCCGCGCTGGGCCGTGCGATCCGGGTGCTGATGGGCTGTCCCTTCGTCAACGGGCTGCGCGCACGGCGCATGTAGGGCCGTTACCGTGTCGGGGTGACCGCGTCCCGCGACGATTTCCTCGCCACCGATCGGCGGGGACTGCGCATCGAAATCGGTGTCATGCTCGCGGTCACCTTCGGCGTCAGTGCCGTCACCGCGGTCCTGCAACTCATCGACGGCGTGCTATCCGGATTGGCCGGGCGTCGAGTTCGGTTGAATCCCAACCTATCTCGCTATGACCTCATCAACCTCGGCCTGAATCTGGCCTCGGTGGCGCAACTGGTGGCCTGGGGTGCCCTGGGCCTGTATCTGTTGTGGCGCAGCGGAACCAGCCCGACGCGGCTCGGGCTCGGCCGGGTGCGGTGGCGCGCCGACGTACTCGGCGGCCTGGGGTTGGCGGCACTGATCGGGATCCCGGGCCTGCTCCTATACCTGGCAGCCCGCTGGCTGGGGATGAACGCTCAAGTCGAACCCACGGCACTGCACGACAGCTGGTGGCGCATCCCGGTGCTGATCTTCTCTGCGTTCGCCAACGGCTTCGCCGAGGAGGTCGTGGTGGTGGGTTATCTGATCACCCGGTTGAAGCAATCGGGGCTGAGCCAGAACCGGGCGATCCTGGCGTCCAGCGTGCTGCGCGGGCTGTACCACCTCTATCAGGGCTTCGGAGCGGGGCTGGGCAACTTCGCGATGGGGCTGGTGTTCGGGTACGCCTGGTGCCGCACCGGGCGGTTGTGGCCGCTTGTGATCGCACACGGCGTCATCGACACCGTGGCATTCGTGGGTTACGTCGCACTCGCCGGTCATCTTGGCTGGCTCAAGTGAGCCGGGCACGTAAATTGACCTGGTGAGCGACGACTGGCAGCGGCGACCCGCGCCGGATCCGCCGACCGAGCGGATACCGCGTTCCGCGCCGCCGCCCCGGCGTGAGCCGTCGCAGGTAATCCGCCGTGAGCCCGGTTACCGGCCGCCGCCGCCCCCACCACCATCGCCGCCGAGGCAGGCGCCGCGTCGGCAGCCACCACAGCGCCAGGCTCCGCCGACGCCTCCGCCACCGCCACCTCAGCGCCAGGCTCCGCCACCTCCGCCGCCACCACCGCGGCGGCCGACCCAGCCACCGTCCGCAACGGCCCCGCCGAAGCGTAAAAAGCGTTGGGGCCGACGGATTTTCGCCACCCTGGTCATCCTCGTCCTGCTGGTGGTCGGCGGGTTGGTCGGCGGTGCCGTCTGGATCGACACCTCGCTGCACCGGGTTGCGGTGTTCGACTACTCCGACCGTCCGGCGGCAAGTTCAGGCACCACCTGGCTGCTCGTCGGCTCCGACAGCAGGGCCGGACTGACCCCCGAGCAGCAGGCCGACCTGACCACCGGCGGTGACCTCGGCAACGGCCGCACCGACACGATCCTGGTGGTCCACATCCCTGGCTTGGGCTCCGGCGGTCCGACCACGATGGTCTCGCTGCCGCGCGACTCCTATGTGAACATCCCCGGCCACGGCAAGGACAAGATCAACGCCGCCTTCGCGGAGGGCGGCGCGCCACTGCTGGCCCAGACAGTCGAGGAGGCAACGGGTCTGCACCTCGACCACTACGCCGAAGTGGGTTTCGACGGCTTCGCGGTAGTGGTCGACGCGCTCGGCGGGGTCGATGTGTGCCCCGCCGACGCCATCGACGACCCGCTGGCCGGGATCAACATTCCCGCGGGCTGCCAGACCCTCGACGGGCGCACCGCACTGGGCTATGTGCGCAGCCGCGCCACGCCGCGCGCCGACCTGGACCGCATGGTCCATCAGCGCGAGTTCATGGCCGCGGTGATGCACAAGGCCAGCAGTCCACTGGTGTGGGTCAATCCGTGGCGCTGGTACGCAGTGCCCCACGCCGCCGTCGGTTCCCTGACCGTCGACAGCGGTGACCACGTCTGGGACCTGGCGCGGCTGGGATGGGCACTGCACGGATCGACCACCGCGATCACGGTGCCGATCGGTGAGTTCACCGGCAGCGACTCGGGCTCGGTGGTGGTATGGGATTCCGAGGCCGCCGACCAACTGTTCCAGGCTCTGCGCACCGACTCCGCGATCCCGAAGTCAGTGATCGACGCGCAGCCTTAGCGCGCCTCAGTCGCCCGGGACCGCCAGAGGGTTCTCCAGCCAGGCCTTGGTCCGTTTCGGATGATTGGTGGCGATCCAGCCGACCCCGAGATCGCGGCAGTATCCGACGTCCTCGTAGTGGTCGACGGTCCAGCAGTACATGGCGCGGCCCTGCGCGGCGGCCCGGTCGACGAGTTCGGGATGTTCACGCAGGGTGGTGATCGACGGGCCGACGGCCGTGGCCCCGACGGTCGTGGCGGCGCTGCCACCGAGATAGCGGGATGTCTCGCCGAGCAGGACGGTCGGCAGCAGCGGCGCGGCACGCCGGATCCGCCAGACCGCCGCGGCCGAGAACGACATCACGACCGCGCGGGACAGATCGGCCGACGCCGGCGCGGCGATGCCGTACCGGTGCAGCAGGGCCAGCACCTTGCTTTCCACCAGACCCCCGTAGCGGACCGGGTGCTTGGTCTCGATGAACATCTTCACCGGCCGGTTCCAGTCCAGAACCAGGCGGACCAGGTCGTCGAGGGTGAGCACGCCGGTGCCCTCGGCCGGGTTCTCGGTGCCGGCGCTGCTGTGCCACGCCCCCCAATCCAGCCTCTTCAGTTCAGCCAGCGTCATCTCGCTGACCAGACCGGTGCCCGTCGACGTGCGGTCGACCCGACGGTCGTGCACGCAGACGAGGTGGCCGTCGCGGGTCAGGCGGACATCGCACTCGACTCCGTCCGCACCTTCGCGCAGCGCCAGGTCATAGGCGGCCAGGGTGTGCTCGGGGCGGTCGGCCGACGCACCGCGGTGGGCGACCACGAAGGGGTGCCCGCCGTGCGGTTCGCCGGCCGAATGCATACGCCTATGCTGCCGGTTCCCGTTGGTCCGGCTCAACCGCTGACGGCGTTTCGGATTCGGCGGGATCCGTCCGATCCGGCTTCGGCTCGTCTTGTCCGACCATCACCCACCGGTGCAGCGGGCGCTCCACCGGCTTGCGAACGAAGGCGTTGAAGACCTGCCACAACAGCACGAGCACCGCCGCGCCCAATAGGTAGGCGATGATCACGGTGACGGTGTTGTCGGCGACGCCCTGCGGTTTGGTGGTGAAGCTGGTGGCTATCGCGAAGATCGAGACCGCGGTCGACAGGACCCAGGCGATCCACCAGGCGGTGATCGGTCCGCGCAGGCGGGCTTGCGACTGCTCGGCATGGGCGAGTTCGACGACGTACACCGGGGCCCACACCAGGTTGACCACCGGTACCAGGCAGCCGGCCCACAGCGCCCAGGCCGGCCGTGGGTCGTCCTGCCCGAGGTGTGCGAAGACTGCCGCTCGGCGCGTGATCAACCACCAGGTGACGACGGCGGCCGTCAGGATCACCGACACGATGGCGGCCAAACTGGCCAACACGCCGAGCCAGAGCGCCGCGCCGGCCACCAGCGGCGGCAGCAGCGTCGTCCGATTGATCAACAGCAACACGTAGCGAACGATGTGGATCGCCGCGGCGATCCCGAAGATCGCGATCGCCGACACCAGCGCGGCCCGGACCGTGACGAGCGCCGGGCCTGTTTGGGCCGCTGCCTCGGTTTCCGGCGGGGCAGGCGGGAGGTTGTCACCAAGCCCCCAGCGCGGAATGTAGGCATAGCGGGGTGTCGGTCCCAGGTGACGACGCTTGCGGCGCGGCGGCGGGGGTGGACCGGGCCGGACGGCGATCCAGCGGAATCCCGAGGGCAGTCGAGGCGCGGCACCCTGTTGGGCAGCGGGACGAGTACGTGGATGCGTGGTGGCACCGGGACTCCAGCGCGGGTCCGGCGGACCGGTGGGCGCCATCAGTGCGCCGTTGCAACGGGGGCACCAGGCGCGCTGGCGGTCGCGCACGTTCCACCGCGTCCCACATTGGGAGCACACCTGAATCACGCGGACCAGCCTAGCGAGCGCGCGCGCCACTCGGCGCGATGCGCGACTGCTCTACCGGGCGCGGATTGTGGCACGCAGTGCATCTTCGACGTTCCCGGACATGCAGCAATGACTCGGCTATCCACAGTTTCCACAGGTTTATCCACAGGGCTCTGCGCCGGTGGATGGCCATTGAGCGCACCATCTCGCCATGGAGACGGGCCGTATCTGTGGATAACCGCGCGGCCGCGGAGCGGGCTGATCAACAGCTTGATGACCGGCGAGCGAAATCCGTTGCATCGCTAACCGTCCGAAACGCCCGGGCGACGCGCCGAGCGACACGCCGACACCCACGAGCCAACTGTGATCTTCAATACCCCGGAACGCGAAACACCAAACAAAAGATTTTTTGCAAGCTGGTCAAGGCGGTGGGCCGATTTTCCTCGCGCTATCCAAGGGGTTATGATCGCGCTCACAGTTGGCCTGTGACGATTTTCACTGGGGGCGGTAGTTGAACATGCTGGTCAGGACGGTGTGATGGCATCTCAGTCATTCCGGGCGCGATCCGCGTCGCAGCCGTCGCATTGGTATGCCACGTCTGCGACCTGTAACCGTTCGTACATGCTGGCCGCCTTGAGGGCCGGCGTCATCGCCCTGGTACTGCTGGGCATCCTCGCGCTGATCGTTCTGTTCTGAGTTCGCCGGCAGTTCGCTCGACCCCTCCCCGATTTCCCTCGCGTTAGCACTCGTGTCCTCTTGCGTGCCACCTATGGGGTGCCGCATCCTGAATCGAACCGACCCACTGTCGAGTCGCACTGGCATACCGAGTGTCGTGGAGGCGAGATGGAAACTGGTTCCGGGCGTTCGATCGAGATCGCTCCCTTTCATTCTCGTGGCGCCCTCAAGGGCTTCGTGGTCTCCGGCCGCTGGCCTAACTCGACAAAAGAGTGGGCCCAGCTCCTGATGGTCGCGGTGCGCGTCGCATCGCTGCCCGGATTGCTTTCCACCACAACCATTTTCGGCGTTCGCGAAGAACTGCCTGACAAGCCGCAACCGGGGACAGTCGGCCTCGTCCTCGCCGAGGGCACCGTGGTCGGTGAATCAGCCGTGCCGCCAGGGCATTTCGCCGACCGGCAGCCGCCGGCACTTCTGATGCTGCACCCACCGTCGGAAACCACCCCTTCACTGCCGGAATGCTCTGGCGCCGCCTCGGGTTGCGTTCTGCTGCCGGGCATTCCGCATCTGGGACTGGAGCACCGCGCGGCGTGGGTCGAGGCCGAATCGGACGGCACGATCACCGGCATGGTCAGCCGGGTCGGCGTCGACCCGATCAGCCATCCCGACACCGCGATCCTGGCGATGCTGCTGGCCGCCTAGCGATTGTGAGGGTGCCCGAACTTTCAGCAGTGGTGCCCCAAAGTTATTGCTGCGGTTCAGCTTTCGCCGATCACGAGTTGCGGGCGACGCGAAGGTGCACGTAGAGTAGGCGCCAGCGAAGGGGAGTAGCCCCCAATCGGACAATCGACATACTGGCCTGGTGCGCGTTGCCGGGCCCGGTTGTTCGGCCGGAGTGATTCCGGTGGGCGAGACCTTCGGCCGTTAGACCGTTAGTGGTTGTCGGCCGGAGGCATCTGTACCGCCCCTGACGACAGCCACCCGATCGAGGAGTTTCGGGTGCTCGCCGCGCTGATCCTGAGTTTCGCCGTCATCTTCGTCGCCGAGTTGGGCGACAAGTCACAGCTGATGGCGATGACGTTCGCACTGCGCCACCGCTGGTGGGTCGTGCTGAGCGGCATCACCGTCGCGACCACGGCGGTACACCTCATCTCGGTCGCCGTCGGCCACTACCTCGGCGCGGCGCTGCCGACACACCTGCTTGGCATCCTGGCCGGCGTCGCCTTCGTCTTGTTCGGCCTGTGGACGCTGCGCGGCGACTCCCTGTCCGATGACGAGGCCAGCAAGGCGCAGCGCAACACGGCACCGGCGTTCTTCGCCGTGACCTCGGCGTTCCTCCTGGCTGAGCTCGGTGACAAGACGATGCTCGCGACGATCACGCTGGCTGCTGACAATGACTGGGTCGGGGTCTGGATCGGATCCACCATCGGCATGGTGGCCGCCGACGCGCTGGCGATCGCGGTGGGCGCACTGGCAGGCAAGCATCTTCCGGAGCGGTTCATTCAGGTGGCCGCCGCCGCACTGTTCCTCGTGTTCGGTGTGTCGATGCTCATCGAAGGCGCGTTCCCCGCCGCGTCGGCCGTCGTCATCGGCGCAGTCTCGCTCGCAGTCGTCGTGCTGATCGCGGCACTCCTGCGGGCGCTGCCGCCCCGCCTGCGACCCGCGGTCCTGCGTCCGACGCCGGCGGCCACACATGCGCCCGACGGCTCCCCCACGGCGGCGTCATCGGTGGTCGGCGCCGAGCGCGGCCACGGATCGGCGCCGCAGCCGCCCGGCGAGCCGACATAACCGCACTTACAGCAAAGTGGATTTTGGCAAGCCGCCGCCACAGGCTCGGTTGCTCAGGGTACTCTCAGGTTCTTGCCCGAGCGATTATCGATCACGCTCTGTGCCAGGATGGGCCCGACCATGTGTTTCTTTGCCTCAGCGCATGCTCCGAGCGGGTCCCCCACCTCGGAAATCATCCGCACCAACTGTTTGCCGATTGCGCGAAAAACCACGCGTGCGTCAATTATCTAGTAGTTTGCACTTGGTTGTCGGGGGATGTGTCGCTACGATGATCAGCAAATATGCCAACGCAAACGACCGCTCTTCCGCATGTGGAGGTCAAGAAAATGAGCACGACGTTCTCGGCGCGACTGAATCGCCTGTTCGACACGGTGTATCCGCCAGGCCGGGGTCCTCATACCTCCGCGGAAGTGATCGCCGCGTTGAAGTCTGAGGGCATCACCATGTCGGCTCCGTATCTGTCTCAGCTGCGTTCAGGCAACCGGACGAACCCGTCGGCCACCACCATGACGGCGCTTGCCAACTTCTTCCGGATCAAGCCGGCCTACTTCACCGATGATGAGTACTACGAGAAGCTCGATAAGGAACTCACCTGGCTCGCCAACATGCGCGACGAGGGTGTGCGCCGCATTGCCGCGCGCACCGTGGGGCTCTCGCCGGAAGCCCAGCAGGACATCGTCACCAAGGTCGACGAGCTGCGTCGTCGGGAACACCTCGACGATTAGCCCGCCGGCTCCGGCGCGGGCCTTTCGGCAACGTTAGATTTCTTTCACAGCGCAACGGACGGCTTGCGCTGATCCAACGCGCGGTACTGCCGTGCGATCTCGAGGATCCATTCCCGGTCCGAATAGCTTTCGGGCTGCCCGAGCCAGCTCATGCCGGGGAACTGTCCCTGACCGGCCGGCTGCGCTACGCGCGGGGTGCGCCGCCCGGCGTGGATCCACTTCGCGATCACCATCGCCTGGGCGTCGGGGCTGACGCCGGTGCGCTGAAGGTCGGGCAGCACGTCCACCGCGGTGCCGTCCGCCCCGCCGGCACGTAGATGCTCGGCCATCGTGGCCTCCATGTACAACGCGTCAGAGATCAGGGACAACCGCTCGGCGACCCGGAAAACCAGCGGGCCGCGGGGCCGTTCGCCGATCCCTACTTCCGGCTGACGCCGCTCGAGTTCGGTCAGCAGCGGGTCGATGAGACGCAGTTCGCGTCGCCCGCCGAACCAGTCCTCGATCGCGGGCAGCAGCGATCCCGCCGCGACGATCGCCATCGCCGCGCCCAGCAGCGTCGCCGCCGTACCCACCCCCACCAGATGCGAGGTGCCCACGGCGCGGATCAGGAAGAACGCCGTGGCGGCGACCAACAGTGCGACGCCGAGGGTGAACACGAACAGCGCGCGCCCGCGGCGGGTCCGGTTGGAATGGCGCATGCCCGCCCACAACACCAATGTGAAGGCCAGCATCACGTAGAGCAGCGGCAGCAACCACGGCAGCGACGTGTTGGTCGAGCCGAGGTTGCGACGCAGATACTCCTCGGGTGACATCTCCGGCTGCTGACCGGACAGGAAGAACAAGACCAGGCTGCCGACTCCGATCACCGCGGCGACGGTGTACTGGGCCGCGGCGATCCGGCGGATGGCGGCGGGGCTCCGGGTCGACGCGACGCTGGTGATCATCACGCAGCTGCCTGCCGCGCAGCCGATCAGAGCGACCTGACTCAGCCCGATCGAGATGTTGGACCAGTGCAGCGCGCTGTCGATCAACAGCGTCAGCGGCGGCCAGTTCAGCGCGGCGACCGCGGCCAGGCTGCCCAGGGCGAGGATCATCGCCGAGCTGACCACCGACTGCTTGTTGACCAACGCCCACCCGATGCGCAGCCCGGTGGCCATTCCCAGCAGACCGGCGATCACCCAGACGATCAACCAAACGCCTCTCCGAGGCGGACTTGCACGATCGACGACCGATCCGACGGCGAGCGGCCCAGCCGGTACAGCAGCAGTGCGGCGAAGTCCTCGGCCTCCTGCTCGATGTCCTCTCCCCCGGGCCCCATACATCCGGTGCGCTGGTTAAGCATGTAGCCGATCAGGTCGTCGCTCGCCAGCTCGGCGACGTCACGCGCAGCTTCGGCGACCGGAATGCCGTAATGACCGAGCACCAGATGGCCGAGCTCGTGGGCCAGCGTGCGGTCCCAGGTCGGCAGGCCGTTCTGGATGAGAAAGACGTCGTGGTCTTCGTATTGGCGCCACTGGCCGCACACGCCGGCGGGCAGGTCGGCCATCGTGACCTCGATCGGGCGGTCCCGGTCCGCGCTGACGGCGGCCACCAACCGGGTCAGGGAGATCTCCCCGTGACGGGGCGCAAGGTCGAGCACGTCGTTGACCGCAGTCGTGACCCGACGGCTGGCCGACATCTTGTCCCCTTCCCCGACGGCCGGTGGCGATGCGAACTGCGCTACTGCATGAACCGCGTCGTCCCGGCGGCGCGCACGAGGTGGCCGGCCTTCGCTTGGCGGTACCCGAGAAATCCTCCGAGACCGGTCAGGGCGAGGAGGCCGGCAAAACCAGGTAGGGCCACCGCCGCGACCTCGCCGATCTTGGCATCTTGGAGGTATTTCGGATAGCCCACCCTAGACGACGGCGGCATTTCTGTACCGGCTCCGGCGGACGTCGCCGGCGGACGTTCGCGCGTCGGCGACGATTCCCGGGCGGGTCCGTTTCGCGGGCCCGGCTCGGCGCCCGGACCGAGCGGGCGCATCGGCGCCTCGACCGGTGGCAGCCCGATCAGCGGCGGCATCGTGATCGGCGGCACCACGATGCCGGTGGGACCGACCGCGCCGGTCGACGCACCGACCACCGGTGGCTCACCCGGCTCACCCGGCTCACCGGGCGGCGGAACCGTCCGCGGCGCAGCATCGATGAGTCCCCCGCTGCCGCCTCCGCCACCGGCCACCTCCGGTGGAGGGGCGATCCGCGCGGTCTGCGGCGGCGCGGGCACGCCGACACCGTCACCGATCGCGGCCCGCGGCCAATGCAACGGTGGCAGTGGCGGTAGCGGCGGCAGCACGATCGGCGGGAAGTGCGGCAACGGCAGACACGGCCACGCCGGATCCTCCCCGCCCGGATCCGGCCAGTCGGGATGACTGGGATGCCAAGCGCCGGAAGGCGTTTCGTCAGCCGAGTCGGCCGACCGGCGCGGGCCGCTCGCCACACCGCTATCCGGCCGGACCGTGCCCGGGGAGGTGTCCTCAGTGCGGGGCTTGTGCGGGCCGTTGCGGCGTCGCCTGCCTTCCCGCTTGTCATTCGGCGAGTCGTAGCTACCCGGGTCGCCGTGCGCACCCTGCCCGCCGTCGCTGTTACCAATCGTGCCGGGACTGGCATCGGCCGGCGCGGCCACGAGCATGGTCGCGCCGCCGCAGAGCAAACCACACGCGATCACCCAGCTAATCGCTGCGGCACTCATCGGCGAGCGGTTCACGACGTTCCTCGAGTTAGCGGCGCAAGTCGGTGCCGCATCGGACGGTTCGGGGATCATTGTGGCATATCCGCAGGTCGTGATAGGCCCCGTTGAGCCGGGCGATAGGGTTAGCTGACCCGGTCGCGAGCCTGTCTCGCCGATCGCCGACGACCTACTCGGGAGGCATCAGGTATGGGCCTGTTCACCAAGCGCAAAAGCCGTGCGACGCGTCGCGCGGAGGCTCGGGCGATCAAGGCGCGCGCCAAGCTCGAGGCCAAGCTGTCGGCCCGCAACGAGGTCAAGCGCATCAAGGCCGCCGAGCGCTCCGAGAACAAGGTGCTCAAGGCTCAGCTGAAGGCCGCCCGAGAGTCCGACCGGGCCGCGGTCAAGGTTGCCGAGGCGCAACTGAAGGCGGTCCGCGAGGGCAAACTCCTGTCACCCACCCGGGTGCGGCGGGCCCTGACCGTCTCCCGGCTGCTGGCCCCGGTCGTGGTCCCGGTGGCGTACCGCGCCGCGATCGCAGCACGCGGAATCATCGACGAACGGCGTGCCGACCGTCTCGGCGTACCGCTGAGCCAGCTGGGGCAGTTCTCCGGTCAGGGCGGCCAGCTATCCGCGCGGATCGCCGGCGCGGAGAACTCACTGCGACTGGTGGCCGAGAAGAAACCCAAGGATGCCGAGACCAAGCAGTTCGTCGCCGCGATCACCGAACGACTGAACGCCCTGTCGGCGGCCATCCCCGCCGCGGAGAACATGCCGGGGCAACGCCGCCGCGACGCGCACGCCGCGATCGCCGAGCAGCTCGACGGAATCGACGCCGATCTGATGGCGCGCCTCGGCGTGCTGTGATGGCCGGCCATCGCGCACCGGCTCGTGCGCTGAGCCTGGCGGCGCTACTCACCCTGGGATCCTGGACGGTCGCGGCCACGGCCGGCGCGCACGTCCACGTCAACGCCGATCACGCCGTACGCGGCGACTATGCACTGGTCACGTTCCAGGTGCCCAATGAGAGCGAAAAAGGCGTTCCGACAACCAAAGTCACGATCACGCTGCCCAACGTCGCGTCGGCGAGCACCGATGTGATGGCCGGGTGGACCGCCGCCCTCGACCGCGATCCGGCAAGCGGTGCGTATCGGTCCGTCACCTTCACCGCGATCCCCAATGCCGGCATCGGCGCCACCCAGTTCGAGTTGTTCCCCCTGTCGATCAAATTGCCCGACGCCGATTCGGTGTCGTTTCCGGTGACGCAGACCTACGCCGACGGCACGAAAGTGAACTGGGACCAGCCGCCGCTGCCCGGTGGCGGCGAGCCCGAGTACCCGGCCCCGGTGTTGCCGTTGACGGCCGGACCGCACGAGCCGGAAGAACACCACGCGACTCCGCCGGCAACCGCGGCGCCCTCGGTCAGCGCCGCGCCGACGGCCGACGCGCAGCCCCCCGCGAACGGCGGCCCCGACAACACCGCCCGAGCCCTGGCCGGCGGTGCGCTCCTGGTGGCCGCGATCGGCGTCGGCGTCGCGCTGGCCCGCCGGCGGACATGACCACGCTGCGGCGGATGCTGACCACGGTGCTGTTGATGTCCGCAATGGCACTGGGCGGGACGGCTGTGGCCTGGGCGCATGCGGTGCGGGTGGCCGCCGACCCATCGCCCGACGCCACCCTGAGCACTGCACCGGCGCGGGTCAGCGCCACGTTCAACGAGCAGCTGCAGACCGATTTCGCCGCGATGACCGTGGTGGGTCCCGACGGCAATCTGTGGTCGGACGGGGCACCGCAAGTGCAGGGCGCGGTGGTCAGTGTCGGCATGCGTCCGCTCGGCCCGGCCGGGTCGTACACCGTCAATTACCGGGTGACATCGACCGACGGCCACGTCGTGTCCGGATCGTGGGCGTTCACCATGACCGCCCCGGGCAGCGGCACACCCGGACCGTCGGCCTCGGCGTCGGCCCCGGCCGCCGAGCGGGCGCTGCCGGTGTGGCCGTTCATCGTCGGCGCCGCAGCGGTGATCGGCATCGGCCTCATCTGGTCGCGACGTCGCCGTTCGTGACCCTGGCATGATGGGTGCCACTGCCGGCGACGAGAGATTGCAAAGGAGCGCAGCTAATGGCAGATGAGCAGGCCCGGCCCGACGAGGGTCGCGATGCCACGCCGCCGGGGCCGCCGCCTCCGGAGAAGGCCGTTGCCAAGAAGCAGCCGGCCAAAAAGGCGCCGGCCAAGAAGGCTGTAAAGAAGACTCCCGCCAAGAAGGCCCCCGCGAAGGCCGGCGAGGCCGCGAAGAAGGCCCCGGCCAAGAAGGCGCCGGCCAAGAAGGTCACGCCGGCGCCGCCCGCCGCACCCGCCGCGCTGGCCGCAGGCAACGGCTCTCCGCCAGTGGCCGAGGGTGCCCGCGCGGCCGCGGCCAGCGCCAAGGCCTCGGTCGAGCAGGCCGCCGATCCGGTCTCCACCCCGGCGATCGTGCCGGCTCCGCAGCCCTCGCGTTCCCCGTTGCCGTTCGCGATCGCCTTCGCCGCGACCGTGCTGATCGCTCTGCTCGTGCGCCGGTGGCGCGCCAGGAACGCCGAGTGAGCATGGCCGTCACGTTCCGCCCCACCGCCGACCTGGTCGACGAGATCGGCGCCGACGTCCGCAGTTGCGATGTGCAATTCCGCCAGTTCGGCGCCCGCACCGAGTTCGCCGGACAGATCAGCACCGTGCGGTGCTTTCAGGACAATGCGCTGCTGAAGTCGGTGCTCTCCGAGCCCGGCGACAGTCGGGTCCTGGTGATCGATGGCGACGCCTCGGTGCACACCGCCCTGGTCGGCGATGTGATCGCCGAGCTGGGGCGCTCCAACGGCTGGGCGGGGCTCATCGTGCATGGCGCGGTGCGCGACGCATCGACGCTGCGCACCCTTGAGATCGGCATCAAGGCGCTGGGCACCAATCCGCGCAAGAGCACCAAGACCGGCGATGGCGAGCGTGATGTTCCGGTCGGCTTCGGCGGCGTCACCTTCGTGCCCGGCGACATCGCCTACAGTGACGACGACGGGATCGTCGTCACCGCAGCGGACTAAACACCTACTGCGACACGGTTTTTGGTGAAGCTCAGCGCTTCGTCGTCAACCTTGCCGTGCCGGATCAGCCGTAGGTCCAGCAGGTAATTCTGCTTGAGCCGCCACGGCGCCCGCGAGCCTGCTTTGGGCAGCCGGTCCAGCGCGCGCAGCACGTAGCCGGGCGTGAAGTCCATCAGCGGGCGCTCCTCGATATCGGCCGACGGCTGGGTGGGGGCGACCCGGTCGTAGCCCCGAGCATCCATGTAGTTGAGGACGCGGCAGACGAATTCGGAGACCAGGTCGGCCTTCAACGTCCACGACGCGTTGGTGTAGCCGATGGTGAACGCCATGTTCGGCACACCGGAGAGCATCATGCCCTTGTAGGCCATCGTGGTGTTCAGGTCCAGCGGCTCACCGTCTTTGGCGATCTCGGCGCCGCCGAACAGTTGCAGGTTCAAACCCGTTGCGGTGACGATGATGTCGGCGTCCAACTCCCGGCCCGAGGCGAGTTTGATGCCCGTCGCGGTGAAACGCTCGATGGTGTCGGTGACCACCTCGGCCTGGCCCTTACGAATCGTGCGGAACAGATCACCGTTGGGCGCCAGGCACAGTCGCTCGTCCCACACCCGATAGCTCGGCCCGAAGTGCTTGTTGACGTCGTAGCCCTCGGGCAGCCGGCGCTGGGCCATCGTCATCAGTTGCTTGCGCATGAAGTTGGGGAATCGCCGCGCCAACCGGTACTGCGCGGACTGGAAAATGATGCTCTTCCACCGGTTGGCCACGTAGGCCGGTTTGGCGGGAAGGAGCTTGTTCATCCGCACCGCGAACGGATCGACGTCGGGCAGCGAGCCGATGTAGGTCGGTGAGCGCTGCAGCATCGTGACGTGCCCAACACCCGAATTAGCAAGGGCGGGAATGAGAGTCACGGCCGTCGCGCCGCTGCCGATGACCACGACGCGCTTGCCGGCGTAGTCCAGATCCTCCGGCCAATGTTGCGGGTGCACGATTGTGCCGGTGAAGTCGTCGGCGCCGGGGAACTCCGGCGAGTAGCCCTCGTCGTAGTTGTAGTAACCGCTGCAGGCGAACAGGAATGAACAGGTGATGTCCTTCTGCTCACCGTCGGCTTCGACGCGGACGGTCCACTGGTTGTCGGCGGTCGACCACTCGGCACGGACCACCCGGTGGCCGTAACGGATGTGCTTGTCGATGCCGTACTCGCGCACCGTGTCTTTGAGGTACGCCATGATCGACGGCCCGTCGGCGATCGCCTTCTCCGACGTCCACGGCTTGAACCGGAATCCCAGGGTGAACATGTCGGAGTCCGAGCGGATACCGGGGTACTTGAACAGGTCCCAGGTGCCGCCGAGATTCTCGCGGCGCTCCAGCATCAGGAAGCTCTTCGACGGGCAGCGGTCCTGCAGGTGCCAGGCGGCGCTGATGCCGGAGATGCCGGCTCCCACGATCACTACATCGACGTGTTCTGTCATGGCGGCGACGTTATCAACACCGTGTTGAATAGGTCAACACTCTGTCGAGAAAATCAACACCCTGTAAAGTGGAGCCCGTGCCAGCTGTCAGCCCGGCCCGCGCCCGCGGGCGTCGTGCCACCCGCCCGTCCGGCGACGATCGCGAAGCGGCCATCCTGCGCACGCTGGAGGAGATGCTCGCCGAGCGGCCGTTCGCCGAGATCTCGGTGGACGACCTCGCCAAGGGCGCCGGCCTGTCACGCCCGACGTTCTACTTCTACTTCGCCTCCAAGGACGCGGTGCTCGCGCGACTGTTCGCCCAAGCCATCACCGCCTCGGGCGCTGGACAGCAGCAGAGCCCCGATGTGCCCGAGGACCCGCAGGGGGCCTGGCACGACGGCATCTATGCCTTCTTCGACGCACTGCGGCCGCACCGGGCGGTACTGCTCGCCGGCCTGGGCGCCATGGCCACCAACGCCGAATTGAAAGAGATGTGGTCGGCGTACATGTCGAGTTGGGTCGACTACACATCCGCCTTGATCACCCGGGAACGGGAGCGGGGTGCGGCACCTGACACCATCCCGGCCCACGATCTGGCGACGGCACTGAACCTGATGAACGAGCGGGTCCTGTTCGCCGCCCAGCTCACCCAGAAACCCACGCTGCCGGAGGAAGCCGCGCTCGAGGCGCTGGCCCACATCTGGATCACCAGCATCTACGGCGGGGTGTCGGCGTCGGTTTGATTCCGGCTTGGCATATTGAATTCGCCGCCCACGCGGCTGGCCCTAGTCTTGCGGGGTGTCCGAGCCACACCCGAGCAGGGGTGCCACCGTTGGCAAGCTTGCGTTGTACTGCCTGCTGGCCGGTGTCCTGGTGGCGGCCATGCTGTTTCCGCTCGCCGGTGGGGTGGGCATCGTCGTCAACCACGCCTCCGACGTGGCCGCGCAGGATTCCGCCGACCTGATGACGGGCGAGGTGCCCACCGTCACCACGATGGTGGACACCGCCGGTAACCCGATCGCCTGGATCTATGCGCAGCGCCGGTGGCCGGTGACCAGCGACCGGATCGCCGACACGATGAAGCTGGCGATCGTCTCGATCGAGGACAAGCGTTTCGCCGACCACAACGGCGTCGACGTACAGGGCACCCTGACCGGCCTGATCGGCTATCTCAGGGGCGACCTCGACACCCGGGGTGGCTCGACGATCGAGCAGCAGTACGTCAAGAACTACAACCTGTTGGTCAACGCCCAGACCGACGCCGAGCGGCGGGCGGCCGTCGAGACGACGCCGGCGCGCAAACTGCGCGAGATCCGGATGGCCCTGGCGCTGGACAAGGCGATCTCCAAACCGGAGATCCTGACCCGATATCTGAACCTGGTGTACTTCGGCAACGGCGCCTACGGGGTGCAGGACGCGGCGAAGACGTACTTCGGCATCAATTCGACCGACCTGAACTGGCAGCAGGCCGCGCTGTTGGCCGGGATCGTGCAGTCGACGAGTGCGCTGAACCCGTACACCAACCCCGAGGCCGCGCTCGCACGTCGCAACGTCGTCCTCGACACGATGATCGAGAACCTGCCGGACCGGGCCGACGAACTGCGCGCCGCCCGCCAGCAGCCGCTGGGCATCCTGCCGCAGCCGAACTCGCTGCCGCAGGGCTGCATCGCCGCCGGGGACCGCGGTTTTTTCTGTGACTACGTGCTGCAGTATCTGGCCCGCGCGGGGCTGTCCAAAGATGACGTCGCACGCAACGGCTACCTCATCCGCACGACCCTGGACCCTAACGTCCAGAACAGCGTGAAGAAGGCGATCGACACCGTCGCCAGCCCGACGCTCGACGGCGTGGCCAGCGTGATGAGTGTCATCCAGCCCGGCAAGACCAGCCACAAACTGCTCGCCATGGGCGACAACCGCGGGTACGGCCTGCAGCTCGACGCCGGCCAGACTGTTCAGCCGCAGCCCTTCTCGCTGGCCGGTGACGGCGCCGGTTCGATCTTCAAAATCTTCACCACCGCCGCCGCCCTCGAGATGGGGATGGGCATCAACGCTCAGCTCGATGTGCCGGGCTCGTTTCAGGGCAAGGGTTTGGGCAGCAGCAACACGCCGGGTTGCCCAAAGGAGACCTGGTGTGTGAAGAACGCCGGAAACTACCGCAGCCCGATGAGCGTGACAGATGCGCTGGCGCAGTCACCCAACACCGCGTTCGCCAAATTGATCCAGCAGATCGGTGTCACCCGCGCAGTGGACATGGCGGTCCGGCTGGGGCTGCGCTCCTACGCCGAACCCGGCACGGCGCGCGCCTACCAGCCGGACAGCAACGAGAGCTTGGCCGACTTCGTCAAGCGCCAGAACCTCGGTTCGTTCACGCTGGGGCCGTTCGAGCTGAATGCGCTCGAATTGTCAAATGTGGCAGCTACTTTGGCATCAGGCGGGATGTGGTGCCCGCCGAGCCCGGTGGACAAGATCTTCGACCGGAACGGCCGTGAGGTGGCCGTGGAGACCCAGGCCTGCGAGCAGGTGGTACCCGAGGGACTGGCCAACACTCTGGCCAACGCGCTGTCCAAGGACTCCACCGGCGGCACGGCGGCCGGTTCGGCCGGCTCGGTCGGCTGGGCCCTACCGATGTCGGGCAAGACCGGCACCACCGAATCGCACCGCTCCTCAGGCTTTTTGGGCTTCACCAACCAGTACGCCGCGGCCAACTACATCTTCGACGACTCCACCAATCCTGGTGGCCTGTGCTCGTTCCCGTTGCGCAAGTGCGGGTACGGCAACCTGTACGGTGGCAACGAGCCGGCCCGGACATGGTTTCTGGCGATGAAACCGGTCGCGACGGACTTCGGCCCCATTGCCTTGCCGCCCACCGACAAGCGTTATGTCGACGGCGGCGCGGGCAGCACCGTGCCCAGCGTGACCGGCCTGAGCTTCGACGCCGCGCGGAAACGCTTGCGTGACGCCGGATTCCAGGTCGCCGACCTGCCCACTCCGGTCAACAGCTTCTCATCGAGAGGATCAGTCGTCGGCACCACGCCGTCGGGCAAGACCATTCCGGGCTCGATCATCACGATCAACACCAGCAATGGAATCCCACCGGCTCCCCCACCCGATCTGGCGCCCGAACCACCGCCCCCGCCGCCGGACGCTCCGCCGCCCGACGTCAACGTCATCAACATCCCCGGGCTGCCGCCGATCACGCTGCCGATGTTCCCCCCGCCCGCACCGCCGCCACCCCCGGCGCCGGAACCACCGCCACCCCCGCCGCCGGCACCCGGGCCGCCACCGCCCCCGCCGCCGGCCGACGCCCCACCGCCGCCGTAGGCAGTTGTCGGACCGTCATGCGAACATATGTGGCGCTCCTAGTGTTTTTGTGGGCGCCATTTCTGCTGTTCAAGGCGGCTAAGGTTGCGCGGCAACGCTATCGGCGACGTTCTGCTGAATCCAGGGACGCGCACGCGGTGTGCCTCTAGGTTTCGGGGTTACCACACCAACCGCAACCTTCAAGGACGTCCGCGTGCGCGTCAGTACTGCATTTAACCGTCTGCTGCAGATCCCCGGTGCCACGGTCACCGAAGTCGCCATTGGCGATGGTGATATCGAAGTCCATCTCAGACCCCGAGCGCGGCTGCTGCGCTGCCCGTGCGGCAAACGCGTGCGTGCGGTCTATGACCGGCGCCGCCGGCGCTGGCGGCACCTTGATCTGGCACGCTGCCGACTCTGGCTGGTCTATGACATCCGCCGTCTGAATTGCCCAGACTGCGGGGTCCTCACCGAGGAGTTGCCCTGGGCCCGCCCCGGAGCCCGGCACACCCGCGACTTCGAGGACATGGTGCTGTGGCTGGCTCAACGCACCGACCGAACCTCGGTGTCGACGCTGATGCGCTGCGCCTGGGAAACCGTCACCGCAATCATTAACCGCGGGGTCGCCGCGCTGCTTGATGCCCGACGCCTCGACACGCTGTATCGCATCGGTGTTGATGAGATCTGCTACCGCCACCCGCACCGCTATCTGACCGTCATCGGCGACCACGACACCGGCACTGTCATTGATGTCGAAACCGGTCGCAGCCGAGAATCGCTGGCCAATTTCTATACCAGCCAACCCGATTCAGTCCTCGCCGCCCTCGAAACGGTCAGCATGGATGTCAGCAGCGTCTACACCAGCGTCACGACCGAACACCTCCCACACGTCACCATCTGCTACGACGGGTTCCACCTGATGCAATGGATTCAGCGTGCTCTGGATCGTGTCTTCGCCGAATCGGTGCGCCTGCCCGGATATGCCACTGCGGACTGGAAAGCCGCCCGCTGGGCATTGCGCACCGGAGAGAACAAACTCACCGACGACAAACGTGCCCTAGTCAGCCAGATCGCCCGCACCCATCGACGCATCGGGCGGGCGTGGACGCTCAAAGAACAAGCCCGCGACCTCTACCGCTACGACCACGAACCCGGCGTCGCTCGCCGCCTGCTCAAGGCCTGGATCACCGCCGCCGCACGATCCCGGATCCCAGTGTTCGTCTCACTGAGCAAACGATTCCGCAAGTACTTCGACTCGATCCTGGCCGCCATCGAACTCGGCATCTCCAACGCCCTCCTGGAAGGCATCAACGCCAAAATCCGACTCATCAACGCCCGCGGCTACGGACATCACTCCGCCCAAACACTGACCTCAATGATCTACCTCTGCCTAGGAGGACTCCAGGTCACGCTCCCCACGAAAACCTGAGGAGCCGCACATATGTTCGTGTCCGGCGGCGGGGCGACCATCCTGCACGCTGATCTCGACTCGTTCTACGCTTCGGTCGAGCAGCGCGATGACCCGACGCTGCGTGGCCGCCCCGTGATCGTGGGCGGCGGCGTCGTGCTGGCCGCCAGCTATGCGGCCAAGGCCTACGGAGTGCGCACGGCGATGGGCGGCCACCAGGCCCGCAGGCTGTGCCCCGCGGCGATCGTCGTCCCTCCGCGGATGTCGGCCTACAGCCAGGCCAGCGACGACGTCTTCGCCGTCTTCCGCGACACCACGCCGCTGGTCGAGCCGCTCTCGGTCGACGAGGCATTCCTCGACGTATCCGGGTTGCAGCGACTGGCCGGCGACCCGGTCCAGATCGGGGCGCGTTTGCGTGAGGAGGTTCGCGCCCGGGTCGGGCTGCCCATCACCGTGGGGATCGCCCGCACGAAGTTCTTGGCGAAGGTCGCCAGCCAGGAGGCCAAGCCCGACGGCCTACTGCTGGTGCCGCCCGAGGGCGAGTTGGCATTCCTGCATCCGCTGCCGGTGCGCCGGCTGTGGGGTGTGGGCCCGAAGACCGCCGACAAGTTGCACGCGCACGGCATCGAGACCGTCGCGCAGGTCGCTGAGCTCGGAGAGTCGATGTTGGCGTCGATGGTCGGCCCGGCGATGGGCCGGCAGCTGTATTCGTTGTCGCGCAACATCGATCGGCGGCGCGTCGACACCGGCCGTCGCCGCCGCTCGGTCGGCGCCCAGCGAGCACTCGGTCGTCGGGGGATCACACCCGCGGAGCTGGACGCCGTGGTGATCGGCCTTGTCGACCGAATCACCCGGCGGATGCGCTCGGCGCAACGCACCGGGCGAACAGTTGTGCTGCGCTTGCGTTTCGACGACTTCACGCGCGTCACCCGCTCACACACGATGCCCAGGGCCACCGGATCCACCGAGCCGATACTGGCCGCCGCACGTGGCCTGGTCGCCGCGGCCGAACCGCTGATCGCCGAACGCGGGATCACGCTGATCGGATTCGCGGTGTCCAACATCGACCCCGGCGGGGCACAGCAATTGGAGTTACCACTCGACGGCGCACGCCCCGAGACACTCGACCTCGACACCGCGGTCGACCGGGTCCGGCGGCGCTACGGCAATGCGGTACTCACCCGCGGCGTGCTGGTAGGCCGGGACACCGGCCTGGAAATGCCCCATCTGCCGGACTAACCGGCAGGGTGCCAGCCCCGCATCGCTGCATCCATTTGATCGTCCTCGAGTGCGCCGACCGGCAACGGCTGCTGGCCATCCCGGTTGCGCATGCCCTCGAGCAGCAGTGCCACATACCGCCGCCACAGTTCGGGCTCGACGTGGCCGGCCCACTCACTGACCGTGCCGGCGAGCATCCCGAGGATTGGCATGTCCGTGGGCTCGGCGTCGCGGCGAAGATGGCCGTCATCGCGAGCCCGCTCGACGAGTTTGGAGATGGGCGGCGTGAGACGCAGCCGCGCGCACTCGACCCCGTAACCGCCGTACGCGGAGCTGTAGACCATCTGTCGCAACCCGCGGTCGGTGGCTGTCAACTCGCAGAGCTGCTCGACGAACCAGACGAAGCCGTCCCACGAATTATTCTGCTGCGCAGCTGATTCCGCGAGGCAGACCACCTGGTCGATGCCGTCTACGAAGATCGCATCGAGCAGTTCCTCTTTGGTCGCAAACCGCCGATACACCGTGCCGACGCCGACGCCTGCGTGATGCGCCACGTCGTTGAGCGTCGCCTCGAGACCGCGCACGGCGAACAGTTCGCGTGCGGCCTCGATGATCCGCTGCCGATTGCGCTCCGCATCTTTGCGCAGCCCTCGGCACGGTTTGTCAATCATCTGCTCGAGTTTAGTGATGTGCCTAACGTAAGCCAATAACCGGATTGACTCTATCCACTTATCCGCTTAGATTGCCTACCTAGATCGCTGGCCGTCGGATGACCTGCGGCTGTCACAGGAAGGCCTGGGCCGTGATGGCGATACTCAAACGGGTCTGGTTGCCCACCCTCATGGTGGTAGCCGTCGTGATCGGCGTCGCGACCGTGAGCCAGCTGCGGTCGGTGTTCGGTTCCGACGGGGCCGTCGTCACGCCGGTGGGTTCGGACACCGCGGCCAAATTCAACCCCAAAGTCGTCGTCTACGAGGTGTTCGGGACGGGCAGCACCGCCGTCGTCAACTACACCGATCTCAACGGATTGCCCCAGCGCACAGGCGAAGTCAGCCTGCCGTGGTCATTGCGGCTCGAGACGACGGTCCCCTCGGTCATGCCGAACCTGCTGGCACAAGGTGACGGTCAGTCGATCGGCTGTCGCGTACTCGTCGACGACGAGGTCAAGGACGAAAGGACGGCCCAAGGCGTGAACGCCGCGACGTACTGCTTGGTGAAGGCCGCATGAGCGCCACCCTCGATGACGCCAAGACCGACACCATCCCGACACCCCGGCACGCGAAACGTCCTGCACTGCCGCGGTTTATCCGCATGTTCGCGATCCCGATCGTGCTGGCCTGGATCGCCCTGATCGCGTTCCTGACCACCACCGTGCCGCAGCTCGCCGAGGTGGGCAAGATGCGCGCGGTGTCGATGAGCCCCAACGACGCACCGTCACTCATCGCCACCAAACGGGTCGGCGAGGTGTTCAAGGAATACAACACCAGCAGCTCGGTGATGATCGTGCTGGAGGGCGAGAAGCCCCTGGGCCCTGATGCCCACGCGTTCTACGACGAGATGGTGCGCCAGTTGCGCGCCGACACCGCACATGTGCAGCACGTCCAAGACTTCTGGGGCGACACGCTGACCGCTGCCGGCGCCCAAAGTATCGACGGTAAAGCCTCTTACGTTCAGGTGTACATCAGTGGTGATCAGGGTGAGGCGCTCGCCAATGAATCGGTGGAGGCCGTCCGCACGATCGTCAGCAGCGTGCCGGCGCCGCCGGGCGTCAAGGCGTACGTCGCAGGACCGTCGGCGACGACGACGGACCAGAACGCCGTCGGTGACGCCAGCATGGAGACCATCGAGGCGCTGACGTTCGGTGTCATCGCGATCATGCTGCTGCTCATCTACCGGTCGATCATCACGACGGTGATCACGCTGGGCATGGTCGTTGTCGGCCTGTCGGCGTCAACGGGTGCTGTCGCCTTCCTCGGCTACCACAATGTGTTCGGGCTGACCACGTTCGCAACGAATATGGTTGTCACACTTGCGATTGCCGCGGCCACCGACTATGCGATCTTCCTGATCGGGCGGTATCAAGAAGCGCGACGAAAAGGCAAAGACCGCGAGTCGGCGTACTACGACATGTACCACGGCACCGCGCACGTGGTGCTGGCCTCGGGTATGACGATCGCCGGTGCAACCCTGTGCCTGCACTTCACCAGGCTGCCGTACTTCCAGACCATGGGCATCCCGCTGGCGGTCGGCATGACCGTCGTGGTCGCCGCGGGTCTGACCCTGGGGCCCGCCGTCATCTCGATCGTCACCCGATTCGGCCGCGTGCTGGAACCCAAGGACAACAGAAGAGCTCGTGGCTGGCGCCGGGTCGGCGCGGCAACCGTGCGCTGGCCGGGGGCCGTGCTGGTCTTCGCCATCGTGCTGTGCCTCATCGGCCTGCTCGCGCTTCCCGGGTATCACACCACTTACAACGACCGCATCTACCTGCCTGCCGACATCCCGGCCAACGTCGGGCAGGCGGCCGCGGATCGGCACTTCTCCGAAGCCAAGATGAATCCGGAGCTCGTCATGGTGGAGGCCGACCACGATCTGCGAAATCCCGCGGACTTCCTGGTTATCGACAAGATCGCCAAAGCCATGGCCCGGGTGAACGGCATCGCGCAGGTCACCACCATCACCCGCCCTGACGGCAAGCCGATCGAACACGCCTCGCTCGCGTACACGATGAGTCAAAGCGGCACAGGGCAACTCATGAACAACGACTACCAGCAGACGGTCCTGGAGAACACGCTCAAACAAGCCAACGACATGCAGGTCTCCATCGACTCGATGAGCCAGATGTACAACATCACACTGGAATTGGCCGCAGTCACGCGGCGAATGGCGGACAAGATGAAAGGCACGTCTGCCGACATCGCCGACGTTCGGGATCACCTTGCCGACTTCGACGATCAGTTCCGCCCGCTGCGCAACTACTTCTACTGGGAGCCGCACTGCTTCGACATCCCGATGTGCTGGGCGCTGCGATCGGTCTTCGACAGCCTCGACGGCATCGGCAAGATGTCGGACGACTTCCAGGACCTGGTACCCGACATCGAGCGCATGGCCGATCTGACGCCCCAGATGGCCGCGGTGCTGCCTGCGCAGATCCAGACGATGAAGAACCAGAAGCAAATGATGCTCAACCAGTATCAAGCGCAGAAGGCTCAGCAGGATCAAAACATCGCCCAGCAGGAGAACGCGACGGCGATGGGTCAGGCCTTCGACGCCGCCCGCAACGACGACACGTTCTACCTTCCGCCAGAGGCGTTCGGAACAGCCGACTTTCAGCGCGGTATGAAGCTGTTCATCTCGCCCGACGGACACGCGGTGCGGTTCACGGTCAATCACCAGGGCGACCCGCTCAGCGAGCAGGGCACGTCGCACATCGAGCCGCTGCGCACCGCCGCTGTCGACGCCATCAAGGGCACGCCGTTGGAGGGTTCGACGGTGTACGTCGGCGGCAGCGCATCGATGAACAAGGACATGCAGCTCGGCGCCGACTATGACCTGCTCATCGCCGCGGTCGCCTCGTTGATCCTGATCTTCCTGATCATGGTGGTGCTGACCCGCGCGATCGCCGCCGCGGCGGTGATCGTCGGCACCGTCGTGCTCAGTCTTGGTGCCTCCTTTGGCCTTTCAGTGCTGCTGTGGCAGCACCTGATCGGCATCCCGCTGCACTGGATGGTGCTGCCGATGTCGGTGATCGTGCTGCTCGCAGTCGGCGCGGACTACAACCTGCTGCTGGTGTCTCGGATGAAGGAGGAGTTCCACGCCGGGCTCAAGACCGGCATCATCCGCTCGATGGCCGGGACCGGATCGGTCGTGACGTCGGCCGGCCTGGTGTTCGCCTTCACGATGATCTCGATGGCGGTCAGCGACATGATCGTCATCGGTCAGGTGGGCACGACGATCGGTCTGGGCCTGCTGTTCGACACCCTGGTGGTGCGATCTCTGATGACACCGTCGCTGGCGGCGCTGCTCGGTCGCTGGTTCTGGTGGCCCCAGCGGGTGCGTCCGCGCCCGGTGCCGCAACCGTGGCCGAGCCGGCAGCGCGAGTTGGCGCCGGTCGGCAACTAGCTTGCGGCCCAACCCAACAGCTTCTCGACCGGCCACGTGTTGACGATCCGTTCGACGGGGACATCGCTGTCGAGCGCGCGCTGCGCGCCGTAGCCGAGGAAGTCCAGCTGTCCCGGCGCGTGGGCGTCGGTGTCGATCGAGAAGTCGCAACCGATGTCGAGCGCCAGCTTGAGCAGCCGGGTCGGCGGGTCACGACGCTCGGGGCGCGAGTTGATCTCCACCGCGGTGTTGTTGTCTCGGCACGCGGTGAAGACCTTCTCGGCGTCGAACTTGGACTCGGGCCGCAGGCCGCGGTTGCCGGTCACCAGCCGTCCGGTGCAGTGGCCGAGCACGTTGACCCGAGAGTTGCTCACCGCGCGGACCATCCGGCGGGTCATCGACGGTTCGTCCATGGCGAGTTTCGAGTGCACGCTGGCGACGACGACGTCGAGCCGGTCCAGTAACTCGGGCTCCTGATCCAAGGTCCCGTCGTCGAGGATGTCGACCTCGATACCGGTGAGAATCCGGAAGGGTGCCATCTTCTCGCGCAGTTCGTCGATCACATCGAGCTGATGGCGCAGCCGGTCGGGCGAGAGCCCGTTGGCGATGGTCAGCCGGGGCGAGTGGTCGGTGAGCACGCAGTACTCGTGGCCCAGCGCCGCGGCGGCGGCCATCATCTCCGGAATGGGCGCCGATCCGTCCGACCAGTTCGAATGCAGATGAAGATCGCCCCGCAGCGCTGCGCGAATGTCGCCACCGCCGAGATCCTCAGCGCTGGAACGCAACTCGACCAACACATCGGGCTCCTGGCCGGCCCACGCCTGTGCGATCACCTTGGCCGTCTTGGGTCCGATCCCGGGCAGGCTCTGCCAGCTGTTGGCGCGGCCGTGCCGGTCGCGGGCCTCCTCGTCCAGCGCCTCGACGATATCGGCGGCCTTGCGGTAGGCCATCACCCGCCGGGAGTCTTCCCGCGCACGGTCCTTGTAGTACGCGATCTCGCGTAGCGCGGTCACCGGGTCCATGACTCCAGTGTGCCTCGCGCGCTGCGCGCACGATTTGCGCCCGCACAGCGCATCGAGATACCCTGATTGAACAATCTTTCAATCCATCAAGTGATCAATCCGAGGCCCGTGGTGCCCACCAGCTCCCCCGGCGGCACTGAGCGGCCGCTCTACGAAATCAAAGCGAACCTGTTCAAGGCGCTCGCTCACCCCGCCCGTATCCGCATCCTCGAGATCCTGGCCGCCGGCGACGAACCCACTCCGGTCAGTGAGATCCTGGCCGCCACCGACATCGAGCCGACGCTGCTCTCCCAGCATCTGGCCGTGCTGAAACGCCACGACGTCGTGTCGTCCGAACGCGTCGGCAACGCCGTCTACTACCGGCTCGCACATCCCTCGATCCGCGTCCTGCTCGTCACCGCGCGCAGCTTTCTGGCGGACACCCTCAAGGCGCGTCACCAGCAACTCGAGGCGTTCGACGCCCTGCCGCCGGTCGGGGACGCGCCGTGATCGCGAAGGCGGCCGACCAACTCTCGCGGCTGCTTCCCCATCTCGGTGACTACACTGACCTGCCCCGGTCCTGGCGTCGTGACATCCTCGCCGGAATCACGGTGGGTGTGGTGGCCCTGCCGCTGGCGCTGGCTTTCGGCATCAGCTCCGGAGTCGGCGCGGCCGCCGGATTGATCACGGCCGTCATTGCCGGCGTGGTGGCCGCGATATTCGGCGGATCGCACGTTCAGGTCTCGGGGCCGACAGGAGCGATGGCAGTGGTGCTCGCGCCGATCGTGGCGCAGCACGGTGTGGGCAGCGTTGCGTTGGTGACGGTGCTGGCGGGTCTGATCGTGCTGGCCGCCGGCATCACCGGCCTGGGCCGGGCCGTGACGTTCATCCCGTGGCCGGTGATCGAGGGTTTCACGCTCGGCATCGCGGCGATCATCTTCCTGCAGCAGGTACCGGCCGCATTCGGCGTCACCGCTCCGAGCGGACAACGCACGCTGCCCGCCGCCTGGACCGTCATCTCCGAGGCGGACTGGTCGTCGGCGTGGCGCACCGTGGCGGTGGTGGGTTTCGTTGCCGCACTGATGGTCGGTCTACCGCGGCTGCACCGCGGGATCCCCGAATCGCTCACCGCGGTCGTCGCCGCAACCCTGATCGTGGTGGGGTTCCACCTTCCGGTGGGCACCATCGGAAACCTGCCCTCGCATCTGCCGGCGCCGGTGATGCCGCTGGCCGATCCCGGCGCGCTACGTACCCTGCTCGGTGCCGCGGTGGCCATCGCCGCGCTGGCCGCCATCGAATCGCTGCTGTCCGCACGCGTGGCGGCGACCATGTCACCGACCGGTCCCTACGATCCGGACCGCGAACTCGTTGGGCAGGGTCTGGCCTCGATGGCGTCCGGGCTCTTCGGCGGGATGCCCGCGACCGGCGCGATCGCCCGCACCGCGGTGAACGTCCGCTCCGGTGCCCGCACCCGGGTGTCGGCCATCGTGCACTCGCTGCTGTTGCTCGGGGTCGTCTATCTGGCCACCGGGCCGGTGGCGGCAATCCCGTTGTCCGCCTTGGCCGGTGTGCTCATGGTGACGTCGTTCCGGATGATCTCGCTGACCACGATCACCAAGATCGTCGGATCCACCCGCTCGGACGCGCTCGCCTTCGCGCTGACCGCCATCGTCACCGTCTGCTTCGATCTGATCGAGGCGGTCGAGATCGGGATCCTGATCGCGGCGTTCTTCGCGCTGCGGACGGTCGCGCGGCGCAGCAGCGTGGTCCGCGAAGATCTGCCCGGGCCGCCTCAGGTCGGTGACGAGCACATCGCGCTGCTGCGCCTCGACGGCGCGATGTTCTTCGGCGCGGCCGAGCGCCTCTCCACCGCGATCACCAACTATCCCGACGTCTCGGTCGTCATCATCCGCATGTCACAGCTGGGCATGTTGGACGCCACGGGGGCCCACACCCTTGCCGAGATTGCCGGAGACCTCGAGGCGCGCGGGGTCACCGTGATCATCAAGGGGGTGCGACCCGAGCACATGGCTTTGCTTGCCAACATCGGCATTGTCGACGCCCTTCGCCACGAGAATCACCTGATCGACTCGCTCGACGAGGCAGTCGCCCATGCACGCTCACACGTTGCCAGAATGGTTTATCCCTGACCGCGCGCGGGTATAGACCCGCATGCCGTCCCTGCAGTGGGTGATCACCTACCTGTGCGTCGCCGCGCTCGTCGCGGGTGGCGCCATGGCGTTCGCGGCCTGGTCACGCAAGAGCGAGCCCACCAATCCGAGTGTCACCGCCGTGCCGGCGCTGCTGGCCGGCGTGCTGTGGCCGCTGCTCGTGGTCGGGCTCGCCCAATGGCTGCTCGTGCATGCGCTCGCCAAGGCGTTGCGCCGCGAATCCGTCCGCACTCGCGAGCTGGTCCCGCTGAAAGCCGCCGCCTGACAGGTGCCGGTCAGGGAACCGGACTAGGCTCGACCCAGTGCTATTCGCCTTCAAAACCTCACCGCAGAACACCACGTGGGCCGACATGCTCGCGGTTTGGCAGGCCGCCGATGACATCGACGTCTACCACTCCGGTTGGACCTTCGATCACTTCTATCCGATCTTCTCGGACTCGACCGGCCCCTGCCTCGAAGGCTGGGCCACGCTGACCGCACTGGCCCAGGCGACCAAACGTCTTCGGCTGGGCAACTTGGTCACCGGCATCCACTACCGGCACCCCGCCGTGCTGGCCAACATGGCGGCAGCGGTCGACATCATTTCCGACGGCCGCCTCGAGTTGGGCATCGGCGCGGGCTGGAACGAGGAAGAGTCGGGCGCCTACGGCATCGAGCTCGGCAGCGTGAAGGAGCGGCTCGACCGCTTCGAAGAGGCCTGCCAGGTGCTCATCGGTCTGCTCAGCCAGGAGACTACGACCTTCGACGGGACGTACTACCAGCTCAAGGATGCCCGCAACGAGCCGAAGGGTCCGCAGCGACCACACCCGCCGATCTGCATCGGCGGCAGCGGTGAGAAGCGCACTCTGCGCATCGTCGCCAAGTACGCCCAGCACTGGAACTTCGCCGGCGGTACACCGGAAGAGTTCGCCCACAAGCGGAGTGTGCTCGCGTCGCACTGCGCCGACATAGGCCGCGACCCGGCCGAGATCATGCACTCCGCACATGTCCGGCTCAGCGAGGACCACGACTACGCGAAGGCGATCGACGAAGCAGCCGCATTGGCCGCCGAGGGGCTCGATCTGGCGATCTTCTATCTGCCGCCGCCGCACACTCCAGCTGTGTTGGAACCGCTTGCCGAAGCCATCCGGGATTCCGGGCTCTAGATAACAGCTTGATAACGACGGGCAAAGCCCCGCCGACGTCGGATTCCGTTGCTAGAAACCGAAGCGAACGAGTTCGTCGGCTGTTACCAGGCGCTCGTGCTTGGCCGGCCACTCGCGGCTCTTCACCGGGTGGCGGAAGAAGGACCAGGCTATACGCCCGACCCGCGATCGAGATATCGGGTTGAGGTACACAAGGATCACTCCTGTGGTCGGATATCGGTTCAACCGGAGCCCCACGTTACCGCAACGCCCGCTCCAGCAATTAGAGCCAACGTCAACCGCAAACGTCAATAGGCGCGCCGTCGATTAATCCGATGATTCTGCTGTTACTGAAGTGACCAGTGTTCCGTACGGGTGATCAGCGCTGTGGGGCGGCCGTCGGCTTGATCGGCGCCGGCAACGCGGAATGCCCCATCAGGTAGCGATCCACGCCCTTGGCGGCGGCGCGGCCCTCGGCGATCGCCCAGACGATCAGCGACTGCCCACGACCCATGTCGCCTGCGACGAAGACGCCCGGCACCGAGGTGGCGAACTCGTTGTCACGGGCGACGTTGCCGCGGTCGGTGAGATCCACGCCCAAGTCGGTGAGCAGACCCGGCTTCTCCGGCCCGACGAAGCCCATCGCCAGCAGCACGAGGTCGGCCTCGAGCTCGAAGTCGGAATCCTCGACCTTCTCGAACTTGCCGTCCTTCATCACCACTTCGTGGGCGCGCAGCCCGGTGACCTTGCCCTCGTGGCCGAGGAACTTCTCGGTGTTGACCGAGAACACCCGCTCGCCACCCTCCTCATGAGCCGAGGACACCCGGAACATCAGCGGGTAGGTCGGCCACGGGGTCGAGTCGGCCCGGGTCTCCGGCGGCCGCGGCATGATCTCGAACTGGTGGATGCTGACCGCGCCCTGCCGGTGGGCGGTGCCTAGGCAGTCGGCGCCGGTGTCGCCACCGCCGATGATGACGACCTTCTTGCCCTTGGCGGTGATCGGCGGCTGACCGTCCTCGTCGAGCACCGGATCGCCCTGCTGAACCTTGTTGGCCCACGGCAGGTATTCCATCGCCTGGTACACGCCCTCGAACTGGCGGCCCGGGATCGGCAGATCACGCCAGTCGGTGGCGCCGCCCGCCAGCACGACGGCATCGAAGTCGGCGCGCAGTTGATCGGCCGTGATGTCGACCCCGACGTTGACGCCGGCGCGGAACTTGGTGCCCTCGGCCTCCATCTGGGCCAGGCGACGATCGATGTGGCGCTTTTCCATCTTGAACTCGGGGATGCCGTAGCGCAGTAGCCCGCCGATGCGGTCGGCGCGCTCGAAGACGGTGACGTCGTGGCCGGCGCGGGTCAACTGCTGGGCAGCAGCCAGCCCGGCGGGGCCGGAGCCGACGACGGCGACCTTCTTGCCGGTGATGACGTGCGGGGGCATCGGGACGACCCAGCCCTCGTCGAAGGCGTTGTCGATGATCTCGACCTCGACCTGCTTGATCGTCACCGGATCCTGATTGATACCAAGCACGCAGGAGGCCTCACACGGCGCCGGGCACAGCCTGCCGGTGAATTCCGGGAAGTTGTTGGTGGCGTGCAGCCGCTCGATCGCGTCGCGCCACCGGTCCCGGTACACCAGGTCGTTCCACTCGGGGATCAGGTTGCCCAGCGGGCAACCGTTGTGGCAGAACGGGATTCCGCAGTCCATGCAGCGCGATGCCTGCTGCTCCAGGGTGTCCTGGGAGAAGTCTTCGTAGACCTCTTTCCAGTCCTTGAGGCGCAGATCCACCGGACGGCGGGCCGGCGTCTCACGGTGGGTGATCTTCAGGAAGCCACTCGGATCAGCCATGAGCGGCCGCCATGATCGCCTTGTCGACGTCCTCGCCGGCGGCCTCGGCCTCGGCGATCGCCTGCAGCACGGCCTTGTAGTCGCGCGGCATCACTTTCACGAAATTACCTACCTGTCCGGACCAGTCAGCCAAGATGCGCTGGCCCACAACCGAATCGGTGGCGTCCACATGCGCGACGATGATGTCGCGCAGCCACTCGAGGTCGGCATTGTCGAACTCGTCGATGTCGACCATCTCGGTGTTGAGATTGGCCGGCAGCTTGCCGTCCGGGTCGTAGACGTAGGCGATACCACCGGACATACCCGCCGCGAAGTTGCGGCCGGTCTCGCCGAGAATCACCACTCGTCCACCGGTCATGTACTCGCAGCCGTGGTCACCGACGCCCTCGACGACGGCGTGCGCACCGGAGTTGCGCACCGCGAACCGCTCGCCCACCGTGCCGCGGATGAACGCGGTACCGCTGGTGGCGCCGAACAAAATCACGTTGCCGCCGATGATGTTGGCTTCGGCGACATAGTCTTCCGGTGCCTTGTCCGACGGCCGCAGCACGAGCCGCCCGCCGGATAGCCCCTTGCCGACGTAGTCGTTGGCGTCGCCGTAGACCCGCAGCGTGACACCCTTGGGCACGAACGCGCCGAAGCTGTTGCCCGCCGAGCCGTCGAACGTAATATCGATGGTGCCGTCCGGAAGACCGTTGGCGCCATAGGCTTTCGTCAACTCGTGGCCGAGCATCGTGCCGACGGTGCGGTTGGTGTTGGCGATCGTCGTCGAGAACCGGACCGGGGTGCCTGAATCCAGCGCCTCCCGGCTCATCACGATCAGCTGCTGATCCAGAGCCTTGTCCAGACCGTGGTCCTGGCGCGAGCTGCAGTACAGATCCTGGTTCATGAACGCCGAATCCGGCTCGTGCAGCACCGGAGTCAGGTCCAGCTTGTGGGCCTTCCAATGCTCGGCCGCCTGCGCGGTGTCGAGCGCGTTGACCTGGCCGACCATCTCGTTGACGGTGCGGAACCCCAGCTGCGCCATCAACTCGCGGACCTCTTCGGCGATGAACATGAAGAAGTTCTCCACGAATTCTGGCTTGCCCTCGAAGCGCTGACGCAGCACCGGGTTCTGGGTGGCCACGCCCACCGGGCAGGTGTCGAGGTGGCAGACCCGCATCATGATGCAGCCCGACACCACCAGCGGTGCGGTGGCGAAGCCGTACTCCTCGGCGCCCAGCAGCGCTGCGATGACCACGTCGCGGCCGGTCTTGAGCTGGCCGTCGACCTGCACCACGATCCGGTCGCGCAAACCGTTGAGCAGCAAGGTCTGCTGGGTCTCGGCCAGGCCGAGCTCCCACGGCGCACCCGCGTGCTTCTGAGAGGTCAGCGGCGTCGCACCGGTGCCCCCGTCATGGCCGGAGATCAGCACGACGTCGGCGTGTGCCTTGGAGACGCCCGCCGCGACGGTGCCAACGCCGTTCTCGCTCACCAGCTTCACGTGTACGCGTGCCTGCGGGTTGGCGTTCTTCAGGTCGTGGATCAGCTGCGCCAGATCCTCGATCGAGTAGATGTCGTGGTGCGGCGGCGGCGAGATCAGCCCGACGCCGGGCGTGGAGTGCCGCACCTCGGCCACCCACGGGTACACCTTGTGGCCCGGAAGTTGGCCGCCCTCACCGGGTTTGGCGCCCTGGGCCATCTTGATCTGGATGTCGGTGCAGTTGGTCAGGTAGTGCGACGTCACACCGAAGCGACCGGAGGCCACCTGCTTGATGGCACTGCGGCGCCAGTCACCGTTGGGCTCGCGCTCGAAGCGGCTGACAGCCTCGCCGCCCTCACCCGAGTTCGACCGTCCACCGAGGCGGTTCATCGCGATCGCCAACGTCTCGTGCGCCTCGGCCGAGATCGAGCCGTAGCTCATGGCACCGGTGGAGAACCGCTTGACGATCTCGCTGGCCGGCTCGACTTCCTCGATCGGGATCGACGGCCGCACACCGTCTTTGAACTTCAGCAGACCGCGCAGCGAGGCCATCCGCTCGCTCTGGTCGTCGACGAGCTGGGTGTACTCCTTGAACACCTTGTACTGCCCGGTGCGGGTGGAGTGCTGCAGCTTGAACACCGTGTCCGGGTTGAACAGGTGGTATTCGCCCTCGCGGCGCCACTGGTATTCGCCGCCGACCTCGAGCTCGCGGTGGGCGCGCTCGTCGGGGCGATCCAGGTAGGCCAGCTGGTGGCGGGTGGCCACGTCGGAGGCGATGTCGTCGAGATCGATTCCGCCGACCGGGCAGCTCAGACCGGTGAAGTACTCGTCGAGCACCTTCTGGGAGATGCCGATCGCCTGGTACAGCTGCGAGCCGGTGTAGGAGGCCAGCGTGGAGATGCCCATCTTCGACATCACCTTCAGCACGCCCTTGCCTGCGGCCTTGATGTAGTTCTGCAGCGCCTTCTCACGGCTGATGCCCTCGATCACCCCGCGGCCGATCATGTCGTCGATCGACTCGAACGCCATGTAGGGGTTGATGGCTGCCGCACCGAAGCTGACCAGCGCCGCCATGTGATGCACCTCGCGGGCGTCGCCGGCCTCGACGACCAGGCCGACCTGGGTGCGGGCCCGGGTGCGGACGAGGTGGTGATGGATGGCCGCCACCGACAGCAGCGACGGGATCGGCGCCAGGTTCTCGTTGGACTCGCGGTCGGAGATGATCAGGATCCGGGCACCGTCGGCGATCGCCTTCGACGCCGCGTCGCGGATGTCGTCCAGCGCACGGCGCAGGCCCTCCCCACCCTTGGCGACGGGATACAGACATCGGATGACCGCCGAGCGCATGCCGTGCTTGCGGCCGCGCACGGTGTCGTCCGGGTTGAGGTTGATCAGCTTGGCCAGTTCATGGTTGCGCAGGATGGGCTGGCTCAGCCCGATCTGGTGGCACGACTCCGGGGTCGGGTTGAGCAGGTCGCCCTCCGGCCCGACGGTGCCCTGCAGGCTGGTCACCACCTCTTCGCGGATGGCGTCCAGCGGTGGATTGGTCACCTGAGCGAACAGCTGCTGGAAGTAGTCGAACAGCATCCGCGGCCGCGACGAGAGCACCGCGATCGGGGTGTCGGTGCCCATCGAGCCCAGCGGCTCCGCGCCGGTGCGCGCCATCGGCGCGACCAGCAGGTTGAGCTCCTCGTAGGTGTAGCCGAACGCCTGCTGGCGCAGCACCACGCGGTGGTGCGGCATCCGCACGTACGGGCCCTGCGGCAGATCGTCGAGGTGGAACTGCTGGTCGTCCAGCCACTCCTGGTACGGCTCGGCTGAGGCCAGCTCGGCCTTGATCTCCTCGTCGGAGACGATGCGGCCCTGGGCGGTGTCGACCAGGAACATGCGGCCGGGCTGCAGGCGCATGCGCTTGACGACCGTGGACGGGTCGAGATCCAGCACGCCGGCTTCCGAGGCCATCACCACGAGGCCGTCCTCGGTGACCCAGATGCGCGACGGACGCAGGCCGTTGCGGTCGAGCACGGCGCCGACGACGGTGCCGTCGGAGAAGCAGACCGAGGCCGGTCCGTCCCACGGCTCCATGAGCGAGCCGTGGTACTGGTAGAACGCCCGCCGGGCGGGATCCATCGACTCGTTGCGCTCCCAGGCCTCGGGGATCATCATCAGCACCGCGTGCGCGAGGCTGCGCCCGCCGAGGTGCAGCAGCTCGAGCACCTCGTCGAAGCGGGCGGTGTCCGAAGCGCCGGGGGTGCAGACCGGGAAGACCTTCTCGACGTCGGTGCCGAAGATGTCGGTTTTGATGAGCGCCTCACGTGCGCGCATCCAGTTCTCGTTACCGGTGACGGTGTTGATCTCGCCGTTGTGGGCGACCCGGCGGAACGGGTGGGCCAGCGGCCACGACGGGAACGTGTTGGTGGAGAAGCGCGAGTGCACGATGCCCAGCGCGCTTTCCAGGCGGTCGTCCTGCAGATCCAGGTAGAACGCCTTGAGCTGCGGAGTGGTCAGCATGCCCTTGTAGACGAACGTCTGCCCGGAAAGGCTTGGGAAGTAGACGGTTTCACGACCTGGGCCATCCTGGCCGGGGCCTTTGTTGCCCAGCTCGTGCTCGGCGCGCTTGCGGATCACGTAGGCCTTGCGCTCCAGCTCGATACCGGAGGCGCCGCCGATGAACACCTGGCGGAAGGTCGGCATGGCGTCGCGGGACAGCGCACCCAGCGACGAGTCGTCGGTGGGGACGTCGCGCCAGCCGATGACCTCGAGGCCCTCGGCCTCAACGATCTTCTCGACGCCCTCGCACGCGGTCAACGCGTCGCGCGAGGACTGCGGTAGGAACGCGATGCCGGTGGCGTAGGAACCTTCTTCCGGCAGGTCGAAGTCGACAACGGCGCGCAGGAAGCTATCGGGAACCTGCAGCAGGATGCCCGCGCCGTCACCGCTGTGCGGCTCGGCACCGGCGGCGCCGCGGTGCTCGAGGTTCAGCAGCGCGGTGATCGCCTTGTCCACGATGTCGCGGCTCCGACGGCCGTGCATGTCCACCACCATGGCGACACCACATGAGTCATGCTCAAATGCGGGGTTGTACAGCCCGACACTCCTGGGCATTCGCACCTGACCCTTCACAAGCTTTTATGCGCGGTGGTTCGTCGACGTCACCGCGCCCCGCCAGGGATTCCTCCGTGCGTCACTGAACGGGGCTCCACTGTGGTGTCAACAAGTCGTAAAACGATATGCCAAACCCCGCCTGACATGCCAACTTAGTATAGGCTAACTCGGTTGCTCTCTTCCCTCTGCTGAAGCCGCCGTCGATGGGTGCCTCAAGCTACGGAATCCGTTGTCCTAGGGATACTTTGGGGAGCTGATCCGCGGTTTGGACACCGGGGCACGGGCGGGCTGCTCCGTTAACCGCCCCGGCAGTTGTTTGCTGAGGGCGTAGGTTGCCGGCCCATGGGATGGGGCACAGCTCACATCGGTAGTCGTCACTGCCATCGGGGGGCTCACCACAGCCCGAGCCGAGACTTTGCGCAAACTCTGGTCGGATTCTTAGCTTTTCTCGCCCAAACCGCCAAATCGCAGGAAAAGCCCGGGTGAGGACCGGCAAAACGTCGATCTCGGGAGGACCAGCGATACTGAACACGATGACCGACCGCGACGACTACCGATACCGGCAGAGCCCGCCCCCGCCGGGGTACGGCGGCCCGCCCACCGAGCGGCTGCCCCGCATCGAGGTCCCGACGCCGCCGATGCCGCAGACGCCGTATCCCCCGCTGCCGGCTCCCGCTCCTGCGCGGGCCCCGAAACCCAAGCCGACGCGGGGTTGGCGTCGCGGCGTGCACGCCGTGACGTTCGGGCTGGTGAACCCCGGCCCGTCGCGGGAAGACAAACGGCAGGCGGCGATGGAGGCCATGGTGGCCGCCCCGCTGCGCGGGCACTACAAGATCGGCGTGCTGGGCAAGGGCGGTGTCGGCAAGACGACGGTGTCGGCCAGCGTCGGGTGCGTGCTGGCCGAGTTGCGCCGCGGAGACCGGGTCGTGGCGGTGGACGCCGATACCGCGTTCGGCCGGTTGGGCAGCCGGATCGATCCGCGCGCCGACGGCTCCTACTGGGAGCTGGCCAAGAACAAAAACCTCCAGTCCTTCGCCGAGGTCCTCACCAGAATGGGCAGCAACTCCTCGGGATTGTTCGTGCTGGCCGGCGAGAACGGCAGCCGGCGCGGGATTCTCGATCCGGCGATCTACCGCGAAGCCACCATGCGCTTGGACCGGCACTTCACGATCTCGATCGTCGACTGCGGTTCGACGATGGACGCCCCGGTCACCCAGGAGGCCATGCGGGACATGGACGCGCTGATCGTCGTGTCTTCGCCGTGGCCCGATGGGGCGTCGGCGGCCGCGCAGACCATGGAATGGCTTGCTGCCCATGGCAAGACCGGACTGATGCAGCGTTCGGTGATCGTGCTCAACGACTCCGACGGCCATTCCGACAAGAAGACCCGCGGGGTGCTGGCCGACCAGTTCCGCTCCCGTCGGCAGGCGGTGGTGGAGGTGCCGTTCGATCCGGGTCTGCGGCCGGGCGGTGTCATCAACAACACGGGCGAGATGTCGCTGCCGACCCGCCGCGCATTCGTCGAAGTGGCAGCGGTCATTTCGCAGTTCTTGGCGACCGTCCCGGCCCGTGGACCCCGTTAGCATCGACGGATACGTCATCGAGTCGGTGCTCGGCACCGGCGGCACGGGCACGGTCTACCTGGCCCGCCACGAAAGAGTGCTGGTCGCGCTCAAGGTACTCACTGCCGAATGCCCCGCCCCGTTGCGTCACCCGCATATTGCGCAGGTTTACGAGGCGGGGCGGTTGCCGGACGGAAGGCACTGGCTGGCAATGCAATACCTCGCCGGTGGGGACGCCGACAGCGAGCTGCGGGCCGGCCGGATGTCACCGGCACGGGCGGTGCAGATCATCGCCGATGTCGCCGCAGCACTCGACTTCGCGCACGACCGAGATGTCGTGCACGGTGACGTCAAGCCGTCGAACTTTCTGCTGGCCGAGGACGGCCGTGCAGTGCTAACCGACTTCTGCACGAGTCCATTCGAGCGCGAGGGCATGGTGCTGACGTCGGCCGCCTTCGCGTCGCCGGAGATGTTGCGCGGCGGCCCGGTTGACGCACGGGCCGACGTATATTCATTGGGCTGCTCGCTGTTTCGGCTGCTGACCGGCAAGCCACCGTTCTTCGACGCCGGCTCCAAGGACGAGGTGGTGCAGGCTCACCTGCATCGCGAACCTCCGCGGCCTACCCAGTTCGCGCCGTGGTTGCCTTCGGCGATGGACGACGTCGTAGCCACGGCGCTGTGCAAGGACCCGGGCGGGCGCTACCCGAGCGCGGGCGAGCTGGCACGTGCCGCCACGGCGGCGCTACACGTTAAAGCTCCACCGGCACACGCTTTTCCGCGCACGCATCCGCCACCGCGGCAATGAGATCCTGCGTCCGTAGCGTCTCGAGGTCCTCGACCGTCACCGAACCGCGGCTGGTGCGGTTCTGCGCGGCGACCCGCGAGTCACGCAGTCGCTCGGCCCGTTCGACGACGTTACGGGCGAACCGGCCGTTCTGCATCACGTCGATACCGTGGGTGCCGTCAGGCGCGAGGTAGGCACGCAGCTTGCGGCACGCGGCGTTCAGCGCATCCTGCGCGGCCGGTTCGATTACTGTGGCGCGCGGTCCGCCGTAGCGCACGGCGATCTCCACCAACTCGTCGGGACTGTAGGACTCGAACCTCAGCTTGCGGTTGAACCGTCCCGCCAAACCCGGGTTCACCGTGAGGAATTCGTCGACTTCCTTCTCATAACCCGCGCCGATGAAGCAGAAGTCGAACCGGTGCACCTCCAGTGCGACGAGCAGCTGGTTCACCGCCTCCATGCCGATCATGTCCGGCCGGCCGTCGTGATGGCGCTCCACCAGGGAATAGAACTCCCACTGCTCGGGGGTGCCGACGTTGTCGTCGACGATCACCCAGTGCGGACCGAGCGCGTTGCCGGAGGCCGCTTCCATAGGCGAGAGCATGGTCGTCGGACTGGAACCACTGGGCGGGGCCCACGGCCCGCGACCCTTGCGGTGCAGCTCGGAATCGAGCGCGTCCTCGAGTTCGGTGGGCGAGGTGAAGACCAGCCGGCGCAGGCCGCACGCGTCGAACATCTCGTCGTGCTGATTGTGCGGCAACCACACCAGCCACGACCACAGTTCCGGGTGGCGGGTGACGACCATCAGCTTGATGTCGTTGGGGCTGTGATAGACCGCCAGCTCACACAGCACCGCCCGCATGAAGGAGTGCAGCTCCTCGGAATCGTCGCCGACGAAGCTGAATCCCGGACGCGAGCGCAGGCTCAGCACCTTGCCGATGCCGCGGATCTTGCTCTGCTCCAGGATGAAGTCCCGCAGCGCCCGACCGGTCACCGGTTCGAGCTCCTCGCCGACCGGTACCTCGGGCCACTGCAGGGAGACCGCGGAATCGGCGGCCGACTGAACCCCGATGCCGAGCCGCACGTCGAGGAAATCGGCGTCGGAAGGCCGACGCTCCCACATGCGGGGTCCGCCGATGACGGTGTCGAGCTCCTGCGGGTCACCGTGCACGAACAACTGGCTGCGACGCTGATCCTGGGCAGCGCGCTGCACCTCGTCGCGGTCGTCGTCGAGCTGGCGCAGGTACATCCGCCGCTGCTTTTCCTGCTCGCCCCAGCTGATTCGTCGACCGCGGCCGAGCCGGCCGCTGAACATCAGCGCGCCGAAGCCGACCAGACCGACCATCGGGAAGAAGCCGGACTGCAGCGACCGGACACCGGAGGTGTACATCACGACGAGCGTGCCGATGATGCCGACCAGCAGCGCGGGCAGCGCGATCATCAACAGGATGTTGCGCGGCTCACGCTCGGGCAATGCCAGCGGCGGGGCGACGGCCACCCGCACCGGCGGCACGGGGGGCGTCGACTTACGTGCGCCGCGAACGAATCCTCTTTTCGACACCGCTATCCTCCCGCGTTCTGTTGGCCGGGTGCGGCCACTGGGGCCACCGCACCACCGGGATCGATGGTGTCGCGCGCCAGTAGTGCGGTCGCGCGGTTGATGGCCGGCCCGGCAGCGAACGTGCGCAAGATCGGCCACGGTGCCTGGACCGCCTGGCGCGGGTCCAGTCCGAGCGCCTGCAGCGTGCTCTGGTCCCACTCGACGCCATACCGAACCCCTTGTGGCGAAACCCAATACAGGCTCTCGCGGGTGTCCGACGCGGCCGCGGCACTGGTGGATGCGACGAAGTTCGCAGACCCCGGCAGGATCAGGGTCTGGTTGGCCTCGACGGAATCGGGATCGCGGCTGTCACGGACCAGCCGCACGATGTGCGAGTCCATGCCTTCCGGGCTCGGCAGGCCGCGCCCGCTGAAGAATGTCACCGTGGCCTGCCGGTCGGTGGTCTGCTTCTGCCAGCCCACACACGTCACCGGGTTGGCGTCGGTGTCGATGAAATCCAGCTTGCCGGTTGGATAGAAGTCGACGTTGAGCACCGACACCTGGGGAATGTCAACGAGCTTGTCGGGTGAGATCAACTGGGGCGTCGTCGAACCCTGACTGTTGGCGGTGCGCAACAGGTCGGCGACGAAGCCGGTGATCTTCTGCACACCGTCGGGAAGCAGCGCGTAGAAGCCGCTGACGTTTCCGCCTGAGTCCTTGGTCTCCAGGACACTGCCCACCACCGACCCCGCCAACAGCCGCGACGGGCTGCCGGCCTCCGGAATGACCGGCACGACAAGGGGTTCCGTCGCCGGCATCGCGTCGAACAGGGCGTTGGAAATCTGGATGGGACGCGTCACGCCCGGGTCGAGCCCGAGATTGAAGGTGACCGAACGGTCGGCCGGGTCGATCTGGGTGCGCTGGCCGTTCCACACCAGATACGTGTTGGTGCCATGGGTGACCAGGACGGCCTGCGTCGGGCGAATGGGCTGGGCCCGTCCGCCACCGTAGATCTCACCGGCGATGGCGGTCACCATCGGCGGCTGGCCGCTGCCGCGTGCCGCCGCGGTGTCACACAACGACCATGCGGAGACCGGATTCGCCGATACGGTCAAATCGTCTGGTATGCCCGGGATCCCGATCATCGGTCCGGTCGGATACTTGGCGATCTCCTTGGCGTTCACCCACGTCGGCGTCGACGAGCTACCGGTCGCCAGTCGAGCCGAGGTCAGGTTCAGCGCCGGATACAACCGATTGTCGATCTTCGCGTAGAGCGCGCCGGTATCGCGGTTGCCGATGATGTTCGACTGGCCCACCAAGCCGGCCGGCTTCATGAAGTGCAGCAGCGCCATCCACCCGCAGCCGATCAGCACGAAGACGATCGACAGCGCGACGGCCGCCTGCTGCTTGCGGTCGTCGTGCTTCATCCGCACGGAGAAGCGAGTGATCGCCGCCCTCAGTCGGCGGTTGTAGAACAGGTGCCCGGAGTTCTGGTCCCGGTTGGACAGGTTCAGTGGCACGGGTGGTGTCCCTCCGCCAGGTCTGCAGGGGTCACCGCAATCCACCTCCGTACCGTGCCTGGTTGTCCGTTTGGGCTTCCTCGCGCAGGGCGGCGAAAGCCAGATTCAGCCGGTCGCTGAGCTCACCGTGGCTGTAATCGGTGACGACCGCCGGGTGCAACGTGAGCTCGATGAGTTTGCCGTCGGAGTTCGCCACCGCGTGTATGTCCCCCAGATCGACGCTGTACGTGATGGTCTCGGCCTGCGCGACGAGCGCCTCCCAACGCTCGGCAGCCTCGCTCAGTTCCTTCAAGACCGCGTCGACGAGATCCCTGTCGCTAAGCTCGCGATCGCTGCTGGATCCCGCCACGTGACAAGTATGTCGACCGTCACTACCTGCGTCAATTCACCTTTGCAGCATCCGCTGTCAGGATCGGTGAAAATCGCCCCAGCAACCTCCGAATTTCTCACGTGTCACGTCGCGGCGCCCCAATGGCTTGCGGGTGGAGCATTGAGCGCCTCGAACCAGGCGAAGTGATAGTTGGCGGACAATTCGTCGCTCACGGCGATCGCCTCGGTCGCGGCCAGCAACAGGCAGTTGCTCAGCAGTGCGGCATCGACGTCGGGATACTGGGCCATCAGTTGATAGCGGGCGGTGTCGGAATGTACGCGAAGGACGTCGACTTCGGCATCGAGGACGCCGGTGCGGCCCGCGCCCGCCTTCGCCAACGTGTGCACCATCCGGGGCAGGCCGTCGCGCCAGTGGGTGGCCTCGACCAATTTCCAGCCCAGGTCGTCGACGCGGGGAAGCTCGCGAGCGTTGGTCGAGGTCGCTAGCGGGCCGGTTCGCCCGGCGGGGAACGGGTCACCCGGGTGATAGACCACGGATCGGACGACGTCGCCGAGCAGATCGCCGATCCGTCCCGCACGTCTGCCCGGCGCGGGTAGGCCGACGCCGGTGGGGATCGCGATGCCGGGCGGGATCCACCCGTGCGCGAGGTCGGTCACCAGCAGGGTCGTCCCGTCGGCGCGCTCCCCGACCGCCCAGCGCAGGCCTGGCTCCTGGCGGGCGACGAACTCCAGCACGCGCTCCAGACTCCGGTTGTCCGGCTCGGGTTCGGGCTCGGGTTGAAACGCGACCGGTTCGGGCTCGGGCTCCGGCTCGGTGACCGTCGGCTCGACGACAGGCACCACGACAGGTATCGACGGATCGGTATCGAACTCATCTGCGGCAGCGCGCAATTGGCGAATCGTGGACTCGACGCGCTGGACCGCATAGGACCTGGCCGTCTCGATGATGCGGACTTCCTCGGCACGGCGGGCGAAGTCGGGCACATCGGCATGCCGCAGCGCACCTAGCCGCTCGTTGGCCGAGTCCGCGATGCGCTGCAGGTCGTGCTTCAGGTGTTGGGCGACGACCTCGGTCGCCGGTGTGACCGTCTCCAGCTCCGCGGGCCACAATCCCCCGATCACCCAGGGTGTGGCGTCCGGCGGCGTGGGATGGGTCGGCACGGAGAGGGCTTGCCGAGTCGCCCTCTTCAGGCGCTGACGCGCCGAGTTCCGACCGAAGATCGCCACGTTGAGGAGCCTACCGTCGATCCCTGCGCTGTCAGTTCGGCCGTAACCGCCCGCACCAGCGGCGTTCAGGCCAGCGGCTGGTTCTTTCGGACGCCCTTGTAGATACCGCGTCGCACGATCCACGGCATCAGGATCCGATCGATCGACCAGGCGGGGAATCGATAGGCGGTGCCGTTGGGAGCGAACACTTCCAATCCGTCGGCCTGGATTCCGACGATCGAGCCCCACCGGCGTCGGGGCGCGCGGTACTTCTTCAGTGGACGGTCGGCCAGCGTCGCGCGGATGTTGTGGGCCAGCAGCGAGTCGGCCCGCGCCCGCGCCGAGGCCCGCAGCGGGTCGGTGGCCGCCACGTCGCCGATCGCGAACATGTGGTGATGCCCGCACAGCTGCAGCTCGGGGGTGACCTTGACGAAGCCCTGCTCGTCGAGCAGCTCGGGCGGCAACCACTCGGTGTTGGGCTTGACCCGTCCGATCGCCCACAGCACCGCGTCGGCCTTCGAGTCGGGTTGTCCAGTGCTCCACTGCACAGCGTCGTCGGTGATCTCGTCTCCGTCGAACCCGTCGGGCAGTACCGCGCGGTGACCGGGATGGACTCCGGCGCCCAAGCGAATCAGCCTGTCGTGCAGCGTGTTCCACGCCTTCTCATGATGCTCGGTCAACGCTCGTTCGCCCGGGAAGTACAGGTCCACCTTCTTGCCCGGCCATGCGGTGGCGATATTGGCAGCCGAACTGACTGCTGCGGCGCCACCGCCGACGATGATCACCGAGTCGGCTGCGGCCAGTCGCTGGTGCGTCGCGGTCAGGTCGGCGGCGATCTCCTCGGGTGTCTGCAGCGTGGGCTGGCGCCAGAAGCCGTTGCGCACCCCCGTCGAAATCACCAGTACCTCATAGGGTTCGGTGACCGGCGAGCCGTCCGGCGCGGTGCCCGACAGTGTGCGGTTCTCCAGATCCAGACCGGTGAGCGTGGCCTGCACGGTGCGCACCCGGTCCAGACCCCGGTACTTGTCGAAGGAGATCCAGTTGTCGCGGGCCCAGTCCTTCGGCCGGGCCAGCCGCAATCCGAGCTCTTGGCCGCTGACCAATGCCGGCTTGGCCGAGATGCCGACGACGTCGGCGTGCCGGGCCAGCTTGATCGCGGTGAGCAGCCCGCTGTCGCCGAGGCCGGCGATCACCACGCGCGGCTTACGAGTCATACGACGGCCTTTCGGGGCGGGCGGGGAATCAGCATCGGCACTCGATCGATCACGTCCTGATACTGCGGGCGCCGGGCCAGGCTGCGCTTCTCCATCATCGGAATACTGGCGCCGAGGAACATCGCGACCATGGCCACCACCCCGACGAACAGCCACCAGGCATCGGCGGGTGCGGCGGCGACTCCGAACAGGGCCAGGGCGAACCAGAAGCTGATCTCGCCGAAGTAGTTCGGGTGCCGCGACCATGCCCACAGTCCGCGGTCCATCACCGCGCCGGGCTTCTTGTCACGGACGAAGCGGTGCATCTGGGTGTCGGCGACCAATTCGAGCGTCACCGCCGCGATGCCAACGGCGAATGCGATCCAGCTCAGCCACATCAGGCCGTCTCCCGGTCGGGTGACCGCGACGTAGACCGGCAGCATGCCGAGGAACACCTGCACAGTCGGGATCAGGTGGATCCCGAAGAGGTCGGCGAAGAATTCGAGCCGGCCCGCGCTGTCGCGCAGTTGCGGGTAGCGCCAGTCCTCGTGGTGCAGGCCGGGAAAGCTGTACGCCCAGTTGCCGGTCAAGCGGATCGCCCAGTACATGACGACGATCGCGACGAGCCAGCACCGCATCGAGTCCAGGCCGAGCGGCCCGGCGGCCCACCAGTAGATGAGCAGCAGCGGCGGGATGACGCTCCAGAAGGCGTCGTAGAAGCTGGAGTTGCGGTACGCCCGACTGAAGACGAACACCACCAGGGTGGCGATGACGTCGGCGGTGAACCCATCTAGCCACAACCGGCCGGTCGCCGACGGACCGTAGAGCAGCCAGGCCGCGCCGGCCCCGACCGCGACGACGTAGGCCGCAGTGACCAACCACAGCGACTGGGCTTTGCTCCGGTTCACCATTTCCAGCCTCCTACCGCGGCCGAACTGTAACACGTTCTAGTTGCCGTTCGGCGGTCTCAAGTCCCGCTCTGTAGTCTCTGCATCGACTGTGCGTCCAGAGTGCGTTCGTGGGCCCACTTGACGCTCTCACCGCAGACTCGATCCGACGCCCGAGCCAAAACTTGACACCTGCCAACAACCGGCCGCGAGGGGCTGCTTATCGTGTCGGAATGAGCACCGTCGCTGATGCCGAGCGGGTCGAAGACCTGGCCCGGCGGGTCGTGGCCGACCACGACCCAAAGAAAGTCCCGATTCCGGAATTCCTCGGCGCCTGTTACGACGCCGGCCTGTCCTGGGTGCACTTCCCCGAAGGTCTCGGCGGGCTCGGCCTGTCGCGAGGTCTGCAGGCCGTCGCCGACCGGATCCTGCAGGGCGCAGGCGGCCCGGTGCCGCTGGGCCTCAACCCCATGGGCTACGGCATGGCCGCGCCGACCGTGCGCGAACATGCTCAGTCCGACGATCTCAAGAAGTCGCTGCTGCGACCGCTGGCCACCACCGAGGACATCTGGTGCCAGCTGTTCTCCGAGCCCGGCGCCGGCTCCGACCTGGCCGGCCTGGCCACCACGGCGGTGCCTGACGGCGACGAGTGGGTGATCAACGGCCAGAAGGTCTGGACCAGCCTGGCGCACCGCGCCCGGTGGGGTCTGCTGCTGGCGCGCACCAACCCCGACATCGCCAAGCACAAGGGCTTGACCTACTTCGTGCTCGACATGCACGCCCCCGGCGTGGAGACCCGGCCACTGCGCCAGATGACCGGGCAGGCGGAGTTCAACGAGGTCTACATGACCGACGCCCGCATCCCGGACAGTCACCGCCTCGGCGCGGTCGGCAACGGCTGGAACGTCGCGATGACCACGCTGATGAACGAGCGCAGCGCCCTGGGCGCCAGCGGCAGCCGCCGCGGCAGCGGCACCATCAAGGAGGCCACCACGCTGTGGGCCTCGCGGCCCGACCTGCACACCCCGGTGCTGCGGGACCGGTTGGCGCAGTTGTGGTTACGGTCTGAAGCCCAGCGGCTGACCTCGGAGCGCTCCCGCGCCTCGGCCACCTCGGGCGGCCCGGGCCCGGAGGCCTCCGTCGGCAAGCTGGTCGGCGCCCTGCTCAATCAGCACATCTACGAATGGTGCATGGATCTGCTTGGGCCCGAAGGGATCCTCTACGACAGCTACGCATTGGCCGATGGCGCCGGTGACGCAGGTGTCTGGCGCGGGCCGATCCAGCAGCGCTTCCTGCGCAGCCGCGCCAACACCATCGAGGGCGGCACCACCGAGGTGATGAAGAACATTCTCGGCGAGCGGGTGTTGGGCCTGCCCGGTGATCTGCGTGCCGACGCCGGCATGCCGTGGAAGGAGATCCCCCGTGGCTGAGAAGCTTGCGGATCAGCCCATCAGCAGCGCTGAGTTCCAGTTCAGCGAGGAGCAGCAGCAGCTGCGCGCCGCCGTCCGCAAGTTCTGCGCCGACAACTTCGACGAGTCCACCGTGCGCCGGTTGATGGAGTCCGAGGTGCCCTTCGACGCCAAGGTGTGGAACCGCCTCGGCGGCGAGCTCGGCGTGCTCGGACTCTCGGTGCCCGAGGACGACGGCGGTGTCGGCGGATCGCTGGTCGATCAGGCCGTCGCGGTCGAAGAATTCGGCGCCACCCTCGCGTGCGGGCCGCTGTTCGGCACCGTCTATCTCGCCGTCCCCGCGCTGGTGGCCAGCGCGGCCGGTCCGGCGCGTGACGAGTTGCTGGCTGCGCTGGTGGAGGGGACGACCACTGCCGCCTTCGCGGTGGCCGACAAGGCCGGCGCGTTCGACCCGGCCGCCGTCACGGTCACCGCCGCCGGTGACACGGTATCCGGCACGGTCGCTCGCGTGATCGACGGTGCCGCGGCCGACGTAATCCTGGTGGCGGCAACCGGTTCCGACGGCCTCGGGCTGTACGCGGTGGACGCCAACGACGCTGCGCGCACCCCGCTGTCGACCCTGGACCTGACCCGGCCACAAGCCAACATCACCTTCACCGACTCCCCCGCCCGGCTGCTGGCCGGCCCCGAGGAAGCCGAGCGGGTGATCACCCATGCACTGCAGGTGGGTTCGGCGCTGTTGGCCGTCGAGCAGGTCGGTGCCGCACAGCATCTACTGGATCTGTCGGTCGAGTACGCGAAGTCCCGGTTGCAGTTCGGCCGTCAGATCGGTTCGTTCCAGGCGATCAAGCACAAGTTGGCCGACATGCTGGTCGACGTCGAGCACGCCCGCTCAGCGGCCTATCACGCCGTGTGGGCGCTGACGGACGGCTCCGATGATCCGGCCCTGGCGGTCAGCATCGCGCAGGCCACCGCATCGGCAGCTTTGAGCCGCGTCGCCGCCGACACCATTCAGGTGCACGGTGGGATCGGCTTCACCTGGGAACACCACGCGCACCTGTATTTCAAGCGCGCCACAACCGATGCCGCGCTGCTGGGTAGTGCCGAGCAGCACCGGGCCCGGGTCGCCGAGATCGTGTTGGACGAGGCGAGCGCCGAGGATGCCACCCGAGTGGCGGACGGTCTGCCGGTCTAACCCTCACGATACGAAAGTTCGGGTGCGAGAAGTGCTGAGGACTTCTCGCACCCGAACTGTTTGAAGTGGTGCGCCCGGCTCGTCAGCCGCGATGGCGATTCCACTGGTGGTGATGATGGATCGAGGAACCCGGGACCGGCTGGTTGTGCTGGTGGGGGAACGTGGTGTGCGGCGTCGGAGAGCTCATGTTAGGTCCGGTCGTGTCGGCGTGGCCGGCACCGGCTGCGCCGAGTGCCACCATCGCGGACCCGGTGGCCAGAACTGCGCCCGCGGCGATGCGCTTGAACCAGAGGCTCGTCGAGTTGGTGGTGTTCATCGTGATCGTCATGGCTGTGCAATGTCCTTGCTTCGTCTTTCACCGGTTTGCCGGCGGTGATCCAACGATCCCGCGAATCGGCGCCGACGTCTGTCGGGTGACCAGGCCAAAGCAGGGGTGAAAGCGGTGTCCACCGATCGGTGGACACCGCGACGTCAAGGCGTATTGCGCTCTGCGAAGTGCGCGTGCCGTCTGACCATGGCGGCGGCTCGCTCCGCCGCGGTGAGGCGCTGCGACGGATCGAAGTAGCGGTCGATCTCGTCGGTGCCGATGACGGTGACGGTCGGGGCGGCAGGCTGATTCGGGGTGCTGGCACGCCAGGTCACCACGCCGCCGCGGTAACCGCGGGCGTCCAGCCAGTTGGGTACACCGAAGTCCTCGGTGGACAACAGGATTCGGACGCGCCCGTCGACCACGTCGGACTGGCCGAGGTTGAGGCTGGTCTGGCGGGTCTCGATGTCGATCATCGCGCTCCACCGATCGGTCAGGCAGATACCGACATACGGACTGCCGTCAGGGATCTCGTACTCGATGATCATGGCCTGTCCCTCGGCGAGCTCCCACGCGATCGGGACGAACCAGGCGCCGGCCATCGCAGAGGGAGGCTGCATCGGCGGTATGGCGAAATTCTTGGGCAACGCTGCGAACACCCGCGCCGGAATGTCTTTGACCCACATGGTGAACAGGTCCCGCGAGTCCGTCAGGTGCGTGGTGAACGCGTCGATCGCGGCGCTCACCGATTGCGGCGCGGCGGCCGGCACGTCCCCTAGGCATTCGATACGAATGGTGCCCTTACGCTGACGGTCCCAATCGCCGTAGGTCTGGTAGGCACAGAACGAGTCGGCCCCGGGCGGTAGCTCGAACCAGTTGCCGCCCCGCGGTTCTCGGCCGAAAATGATCTCGAACGAGCCGTCCTCGGCGATGGCGAGATCCTCGGCGAGCACCTTGACCGAGGTGCCCTGATCGTCCTTGCCGGTGTAGACACCGAACGTAGTCTGGGCCACCGATCCCAGCGTTCCCGACACCCGATAGTCGTGGGCGTCGTCGATACGCGCCGACAGGTAGAGCGTGTCCGGATTCGAGTGGCCCCAATTCCACGGTGAATACTGGGTATTGATCAGCGTCGGCCACGCGGGGTCGCTGCTCAACAGCAATCCGCTGTACTGGATGTGCCCCACCAATCGCGCCAGCAGTGTGGCTGCCGATCCGTCGTCGAGTTCGCCGTCGGCGAGCGCGAGTTCGAGGAGTTCCTCGTTGAGATCGGTGAAGCTCCGCCAGGCGGCCCGTATCCGGTCGTTGTTGTCGGTGGTCACGATCGGGTGTCCTCGATTCCGTAGAAGTCGCGGTAGAACTGCAAGTGCGGCCACAGGTCGTCGATGTCGAGTCCGTAGTCTTCGGCACGGTAGACATGTGGTTTGCGCGTGGCGATTCCGCGTTCGTCGACGAAGCGGCTCATCTTCGCCCGGTTGGGCCCGGTGAGCTCGATCCCGAAGTGGTCGTACATCTCGGTCACGCACGACAGCGGATCGGAGACCATCCGCTTCATCGAGAAGTCGATGAACCGGTCCGCGAGATGGCTGAATTGCCGACGCAATTCGACATTGCGCTTCAGCATTTTGGTGGTGCGCCATCGCATGAACCGACCGTGGTCGTGCCAGTCGGGAGAGTCTTCGGCCATGTGGAATACGGTGCCCGCCAGACTGCATCCCGACGCGACGATCTCGGTGGGCTCGCGATAGGTGGTGATGAAACGGGCGTCCGGGAACACCGCGAGGATGTTGTGGATGTTCTCCATGTGTGGCGGCGTCTTGAGCAACCAGCCTGTCGTCGGTCGCAGGCCGCCGCTCTGCATGTACTGCAGCAGCAATTTCTCTTCCTCGTACACCCACCGAAGGTCCTGCTCGGTCAGCCAGCGCGCATAACCCTGGCAGTTGAACATGACATGGAAGGTGTCGCTGTGAAATGCGTAGGCGTGCAACAGCGCACACTCCTGCGCTTCCCATGCTCCGACCGGGTGGGCGGCATCGAGGTTCGGCGCCAGCGTCATGATCTGTCGAATCTGTTTCTCGCTGCGGGCAATTCGCGGGTCACGGTCCATCGTCGCCGGGTCAAGGGGCGGGTGTAATTCGTCGCATTCCCAGGTCAGCGGATAACGAAAACCGCTGTCCTGGCTGAGAAGATGATGGGTGACGGTGGTGCCGGTGCGAGGCGCACCGACGATGAAGATCGGCCGTTCGATTGGCTCGTCGCGGATCTCGGGGTGCCGGCGGAGGTGCTCGGTGAGCAGCAACCGCTGGCGCAGCAGGTTCGTCAGGTGGGTACGGGCCAGGATCCGGCCGAAGCCGTTGAGCCGGTCCTCGTTTTCCAGTGAGTCGATCAGGTGCTCGAGGCCGGCTTCGAAGCGCGGGTCACCGAAATCGGTCAGTCCACCCGCAGCGCGACTCGCGCGGTTCGTCAACGCGTCCGCGCGCAACGTCAGTGGCCGCGTTCGAACGCGCCGTGCCGTGCGATAGGCCAGATTCATCGCCCGGATCGGCATCGGCCTGGGCGGTGTCTCGATGGCGATGTCGATCACCTCCCGGCGCAGCGGGGTCGGTAGCCCCGAACGTCGAGTTACATTACGATCTTAACGAAATGGAGTCAACGAAAAAGCAGCGTTCCACTCGGCCTCGCCAAGGGCGGCCGCGCGACAGTCGGATCGATGACGCCGTGCTTCGCGCCACGGTCGAACTCCTGGACGAGATCGGCTATGCGCGTTTGACCATTCCCCTGGTCGCCGCGCGCGCCGGCGCCACTCCGCCTGCGGTATACCGGCGTTTTCCGACCAAGGTGGAATTGGTCTACGAGGCGGTGTTTCCCACGCCACCCGAGGCCGATTTGCCGTTGACCGGTGATGTGGACACCGCGATTCGCGGTCTGCTGGTGGCCAGCATCGAACTGTTCGCCAGCCCCGCCGTGCACACCGCGATGTCCGGGCTGATGGCCGAGCTCCCCGCCGAGCCGGGCCTGTCCGCACGTCTACTCGGTCGACTACAGGGCAGTACCTACGTTCAGTTGCAGCGGTTCCTCGACGAGGCCGCTGCCGCGGGGCGTACGGCCCCCGGTGTCGATGCCCGCCTCCTTCTCGACACGATCGGTGGCACCGTGATGATGGCGCTGGCCAACGAGCGCACGCTCGATACGAACTGGGTGGATCAGGCGACCTCGCTGATCGTGACGGGGCTGGCGCGATGACGATGCAGGTAGTCACCTCTGCCCCCGCGGCGATGGGTCCCGGGGAGATCGGTCCATGGGCGGTCCGCGCGGAGCGGCTCGGGTTCGACGTCATCCACATTTCCGAGACGATCCACGATCCCTTCACCGTTGCCGCGTTGGCCCTGCAGCACACCAAGCGGGTGACGGTGCGGACCAGCATGGCACTCGCCTTTCCGCGCAGCCCGATGATCATCGCTTACGCGGCATGGGATTTGGCGAAGTTCTCCGGCGGCCGGTTCCACCTCGGCATCGCCTCACAGGTGCGCGGCAACATCGTCGGCCGGTTCTCGGCCCAGTGGTCAGAGCCGGTCGCCCGCCTGGCCGACTACATCCGGGCACTTCGGGCGATCTTCGCCTCCTTCCAGACCGGTGCCCCGCTGAATTATGTTGGGCCGCTTTACCGATTCGAGCGTCTGCAGCCGTACTTCAACCCAGGTCCGCTCGAGCATCCCGCTCCGCAGATCTGGACCGGTTCGGTGAACGCCCGAATGTGTGCGATGGCAGGGGAATTGGCAGACGGCTTCGTCTGCCATCCGACGAACTCACACCCTGTCGTCCTGCGGTCACGCACCCTGCCCGCCCTGGCCGAGGGTGCGTCCCGTGCGGACCGCGCCGTGTCAGACCTGGCGGTCGTCGCCAATCCGCACGTCATGACCGCCGCCACCCGCGACGCCGTGGACGCGATCCGGGACCAACGGCGCTCGGAGCTCGCCTTCCTCTACAGCACGCCCGCCTACCGCAGGCAGCTGGAGGACTTCGGCCTGGCCACAGTCGGCGCCGCGCTGTCGGAGATGGCGCAGCGCTCCGAATGGGATGATTTGCCAAGCATTCTCACCGACGAGGTGATGGACCGACTGGTTCCCCAGGGCACCTACGACGAGATCCCCGATGTGCTGCGCCAGTGGTATTCCGGGCTGTGCAGCGGGATCAACCTGCCGGTGCCGCCCGACGAGGCCGACGACGACCGCTTCGCCGCTCTGCTTGCGGCCTGCCGTCAGATCCCGGCCGCGGCACGCAATTCCTCGTAGGCTCGGTCTACGCAGCGCGCCAGTCTGGCGATGTCGGGCAGGGCATTCGGATCGGTGCAGAGTCCGATACCCATGTCTCCGGCACACGAGATGGCCGAGATCCGTAAGGCATGATGCGCAGCCGGTTCCGAGGACGAAAACAGGTGCGCGACCCGACGGCCGGCAACCTGAACCGGATCGCGCGGTCCTGGAACGTTGGAAATTGACAGGCAGAATTCCTGTGCGCTGCCGGCCAGGCGCCGGACCGCCGCTTCGAGACGCGGAACGCAGCCCAAAGCGTGAAACAGGTCGTACATCTCGTCGGCGTCGTCGAGGCGCTTGCGCTCCCGCGTCTCGGCACTGATCCGGTCGAGACGCGACAGCGGATCGGCTTCCGCTAGCGGAAGATCGATGTTGAGAAACGAATCCCGGTTACCAAGACCGGTTTCGCCGCGGTGATGCAGGCTCACCGGGATCTGAGCGCGCAGGTTCCGCGCCTCGGATTCCCCGAGCCAGCGCCGCAGGCCGCCGGCGATTACCGCGAGAAGAACGTCGTTGACGGTGGCCCGGTCGGGTCGCGACGCACCGATCGCTGTGAAGGCGGCCAGCGGGGCCACCGCGAACGCCAGCTCCCGCGCGACGGTGATGGGCCGGTCGAACGGCGAATGTCCACCGGGATGACCCAGCTCGCGCACCAGGGCCGAGGGCATTCGCCACGCTTCTTCCACCGGCGTCAGTGGGACCGAATCATGATGACTCGGTCGGCTTTCCGCGACGGTCGGCTCTTGATGGGCATCGAAGAGCGCGGAGTTGAGGAAACGTACGCCGGCGATACCGTCGGCCATCGCGTGGTGAATGCGCGCCGCGATCGCCTCACGACCATCGGCCAGCGGCCCGATGAGGTCGAAGGTCCACAGCGGCCTACCGCGGTCGAGGTGCTTCGACATCAGCGCGCTGACAATGCGCCACAGGTCGGCTTGGCTCACACAGTTCGCGTCCGTGTGACGCCGGACGTGCTCGGCGATCTCGAAGTCGGTGGCAGGCACCCACCGCGGGGCTGGCCCCGTGGTGTCGACGCGCTGGGTCGCACGCGGCTGACTCGGTAGTCGTTCGGCCACTGAGGCCCGGAGCTCGTCGATGTCCAACGCAGCCACCCCGGGCTCCAAGATGACGAGCTTGAGAGTGTGTCCGGTGATCGACGCGGATTCCACGCTCAGGATGTGCGCATCGTCGGCGGAGAGCGGTTCGGAGTCGTCGGGCCCCACCCGTGTCAGCCTAGGTGCGGAACCGTTGGATGTAGGCCCGCTCGTCCCAGGTCGACAGGAACGTCGTGGCGGCGTCATACCCTTCGGCATACAGGGCATCGATCTGTGGCTGCTTGATGTCGAAATCCAGCACGCCGACCTTCCTCGAATCGACCCGGATGGTCCTGGCACTCACCCACGGCAGGTTGAGGTACGCCTGGTCGCGGCCGACAAGGATCGTGGTGATGACGTCCTCGAGCAGACTCGGGCCGCCGAACAGCCGCAGCGGCGCCAGCGCGGGAATCACCTTGTCGTTGTGTTCGGGTAGGTCGGGCAGCAGCGTCACCCCGAGCGTCGGCCACCGGGGTTTCTTGCCGTCGCAGCGGTCCAGCGAGTCGATCGGGTAGTTCGACAACAGGCCGCCATCGACGAGCGTCGACTCGCGGCCCGTCGAGCTGGTCAGTGTGACGGGGCGGAAGAAGAACGGGATCGACATCGAGGCTCGCACCGCATCGGCGACCGGTTGCTCGTCCGGGTCCAGGCCGTAAACCCTGCGGTAGTCCCACGGCAGGCGGACCAACTGGCCGGTCGTCACGTCGGCCGCGGTCACCACCAGCCGGTAGCGCTGTTCAGGGGGCAGTTCGTCGTCGTCGAGTCGCAAATCGCCGAACGTGGTGACCCCGAGTGCGCGCAGCTGGTCGGCGATGAAATCGTGCGCGTAGTCACCCCGGTAGATGCCGGTGCCCTGCAGGATCGCCCAGCCGGCGCCGAGCAGGGGCACGCGTTCCACGGGTCCGGGATCCAGGAACTTGCGGTAGTCGATGCTCAGCGTGAGCTCCCGGACGTCGTTCGGGGTCAGCTGATCGTTCTTGGCGGCGGCCGCCACTATCGAGCCGACGATCGACCCCGCCGAGGAGCCGGCGACGCGGTAGGCCCGATAGCCGGCCTCCATCAGCTTGACGACGGCACCGGCCAGGCCGATCCCCTTCACGCCACCGCCGGCCAGAACCAGGTCGACGGGCTTCGTGGTTGTGGCCATCGACCCATGCTAGGAGCCGCCGGTCACCCGGCGTGGTGCCACTGGTGGTGATGGTGTTCGGGCGAGCCGGGTGCCGCGGGGTGTTGGCCGGGGAAGGTCTGGTGGCGGCCGGGCTGGCTCATGTTGGGACCGCCGTTGAACGAGCCGCTGTCGGCGACGGCGTCGGTAGCCGCACCGAAGGCGAACAGTGCCGAGCCCGCGGCCAGGGCGCTACCGGCGGCGAATCGCTTCATCCAAGTCATGGTGGTCATGGGGTTCCTCTGGGTCGTCGTTGACTATGTCGTGGCCCTTGCGTTTCGCCAGTGCATTAACGGTCTCGCATCCGAGGGTCGGTGTCTGTCGGGCAGCCGGTGGATCACGGGGCGGAGGCGAGCGTCCCCCGATCGGTGGACACCGCTCAATTCCTGCCAACCGCCGATCATCTGCTGCCAGTGGAATTACCGCGCCCCTACCCGGTGTTGAGACAGTCAGCGGCCCGGAAACCCCACACCGGACGCAGATGAAGAAGAGGGAATGACATGAAGAAGTACGCAATCACCACAGCGATCGCAGGCGCGATGACCGCCGCCGTCCTCGGCCTTGCCGGACCCGCGCAGGCCGACCTCGGTCACAACGACTGGGTCAACAACATGGGCCCGACGGCGACCGCGCCGCACGTAGACACAACGGTCCACGGAAGCCGTTGATCGTCAACGAACTCCAGAGGGGCACCCGATTCGGGTGCCCCTCTTTCGTTGTCAGGCCAGGACCGCGTCGATCGCGCGGTAGATGCGTTGCTCGCTGACCGGGCGTGGGGTGCCCAGCTGCTGAGCCCACAGGCTGACACGAAACTCTTCGATCTGCCACCCGATGTCGCGCACATCGGAGGCCGCCGCGCGGGTGGGCGAAAGTGCGTGCAGCAGTTCGGAGTAGGCGTCCTCGACGGCGTGCACCCGTTGCATGCGCTCGCGGTCGGCCTGCGGGGCCTGGGACAGCCGGTCCAGGCGTCGGCTGATCGCCGTCAGGTAGCGGGTCAGGTCGGCCAGCCGCCCGGCCCCGGTGGAGGTGACGAACGGTGTCGCGACCAGTCCCGCCAGCTGCGCGCGAATGTCGGCGACCGCATCGGCCTGCGCCGCAGGCGGCTTGTCGGGCAGGGCGAGCTGCACCTCGTGCACGGCGGCGAGAACCTTCTGTACCCGGCTCACGATTTCGCGGGTCGTCGACGGCAGCGCCGAGGCCACCCGGTCTCGCAGCGCAGCGAAATCGGCCTTGGTCCAGACCGGTTGCGCGGCCAGCACATCGACGGCCGCATCGGCGCAATCGTCCAGAAGCGCGGCCAACGAGCCGTCGGGGTTGGCTCCCAATACCAGTCGGGTTCGCGGATCCAGGCTCTTCTCCACCGATTTCACCGGCGACGGCACCGCCAGACGCAGCAGCCGCCTTGTGCCCGCTCGCATCGCGGCGTCCCGTTCGGCCTCGGTGGCGAAGACCCGTACATCCACGCCAGTGCCGGCATCGACCAATGCCGGGTAGCCACGCACGAGGTGACCGCCCACGGTTCGCTCGACGCCGGCCGGTAACCGGTCGAGGTCGTCGGGCCAGGCGCGCAGCCCTTTTCGTTCCAGATCGCTGGCCACCGCGTCGGCCACCGCCTTGCGGGCGGACCCGGCGAGCTGACGCTGCAGCACATCGAGGTCCTTCCCACGGGCCACCTCGGCTCCGTCCGGTCCCTCGACGGCGAAGGTCACCCGCAGGTGCGCGGGCAGTTTGTCCAGATCGAAGGCGGTGATTGGCACCAGAATCCCACTGCGGCGGTGTAATTCACGCTGCAGCGCTTCCAGTAGCGGTTCGCGGCCAACCTGGATGTCGGCGAGTACCGCCCGTGCGGTGTCAGGAGCAGGAACGAAATTGCGCCGCAGGTCTTTGGGCAAGGACTTGATCAGCGCGGTCACCAGTTCCTCGCGCAATGCCGGTACCTGCCAGCCGAATTCGTCGCCGCCGAGCCGGGCCAGCACTTCGACCGGAATGTGTACCGTCACCCCGTCGTCGGCGGCGCCGGGCTCGAACCGGTAGGTCAGCGGTAGCGACAGGTCGCCGGCCTGCCAGTTGTCCGGCCGTTCGGCGGCGTCATCGACGCGGAGCAGGTCGTCGCGCGTGAAGGTCAGCAGGTCGGGGGTTTTGTGCCGCTGCTTCTTCCACCAGCCGTCGAAATGACGGGCGGACACCACCTGCGGCGGAATCCTGCTGTTGTACCAGGCGTAGATCTCGTCGTCGTCGACCAGCAGGTCGCGCCGGCGGGCGCGCTCCTCCAGCTCGGCCAGTTCCGCCCGCAGCCGCGCGTTGTCGGCGAAGAAGTGGTGGCGGGTCTGCCACTCCCCCTGAACCAGCGCATGCCTGATGAACAGCTCGCGGGACGCGGTCGGGTCGACGGTGGCATAGCCCACCCGTCGGCGCGGTACGAGCGGAAGTCCGTAGAGCGTCACCCGTTCGAAGGCCATCACGGCACCGCGTTTAGCGTCCCAGTGCGGCTCGCTGTAGCTGCGCTGCACCAAATGTCCGGCCACCCGCTCGACCATCTCGGGTTCGACGCGGGCGGCGATGCGGCCGTAGAGGCGGCTGGTCTCCACGAGGTCGGCGACCACCAGCCAGCGTGGCGGCCGTTTGGTCAGCACCGACCCGGGAGCCAACACGAATCGGGAGTTGCGCGCACCGGTGTACTCGCGCGAATCCCCCTCCCGCAGACCGATATGCGAGAGCAGGCCGGCAACCAGGGCCGCGTGCACACGTGCCGGATCGGCCGGCTCTGGGTCGTCGGATTCCCGGATACCGATATCGCGGGCGATGCTGCGCAGCTGTCCGGTCAGGTCCTGCCACTCCCGGATGCGTAGGTAGTGCAGAAACTCCTCGCGGCACATGCGCCGGAACGCGTTGCCGGAACGGGCTTTTCGCTCTTCCCGGAGGTACCGCCACAGGTTCAGGAACGATACGAAGTCCGAATGCTCGTCGGCGAACCGCGCATGCTTCTGCCGCGCCGCTTCTTCATGGTCCGACGGTCGCTCACGAGGGTCAGGTATCGACAGCGCGGCGGCGAGCACCAGCACCTCGCGCACGCAGCCTTCGGTGTCGGCCTGCACGATCATGCGCGCCAGCCGCGGATCCACCGGCAACTGCGCGAGCCGGCGGCCGATATCGGTGATGGCCCCGCTCGCGTCAAAGGCGCCGAGTTCCTGCAGCAGTTGAACACCGTCGCGGATGCTGCGCTGCTCGGGCGGGTCGAGAAACGGAAAGCTCTCGATGTCGCCGAGTTGCAGCGCCGCCATTTGGAGGATCACCGCCGCCAGGTTGGTGCGCAGAATCTCCGGATCGGTGTAGCGGGGACGACCCGCGAAGTCCTCCTCGGAGTACAACCGGATGCACACCCCGGGTGCGGTACGCCCGGAGCGGCCGGCCCGCTGCGCGGCCGAGGCCTGCGAGATCGGCTCGATCGGCAGCCGCTGCACCTTGGTGCGCCTGCTGTAGCGGGATATCCGCGCGGTCCCCGGATCAACGACGTAGCGGATGCCCGGCACGGTCAGTGACGTCTCGGCGACATTGGTGGCCAACACGATTCGTCGACCGGTCCGCGATGGCTGGAACACCCGCTGCTGCTCGGCCGTCGGCAGCCGCGCATACAGCGGAAGCACCTCGGTGTTCTTCAGGTCCCGCAGGGCCTCAGCCGTGTCCCGGATTTCTCGTTCACCGGACAGGAACACCAATACATCGCCGGGCGGCTCGGCCTCCAACTCGCGGACGGCGTCAACGATGGCTTCGGTCTGGTCGCGGACCTCGGTGCGGACGATCTCGTGGTCGGGATCGTCTGGGTCTTCGGAGCCGCCCCGGCGGCGACCTCCGGCTTCCGAATCATCGTCCACCACAGGTACTTCCAGGGGTCGATAGCGGATCTCCACCGGGTAGGTGCGTCCGGACACCTCGACGATCGGAGCGTCGTTGAAGTGCGCGGCGAACCGTTGCGGCTCGATGGTGGCCGAGGTGACGATCACCTTGAGATCCGGCCTCCGGGGCAGCAGTTCACGCAGATAGCCCAGGAGGAAGTCGATGTTGAGGCTGCGTTCGTGCGCCTCGTCGAGGATCAGGGTGTCGTAGCGCAGCAGGCGCCGGTCGCGCTGGATCTCAGCGAGCAGGATGCCGTCGGTCATCAGCTTCACCAGGGTGCGGTCGCTGGCCTGGTCGGTGAAGCGGACGGTGTAGCCGATTGTTTCGCCCAGCGGGGTGCCCACCTCGTCGGCGATGCGCTGAGCCACCGTGCGCGCCGCCAGCCTGCGCGGTTGGGTGTGGCCGATGGTTCCGCGGATCCCGCGGCCCAGCTCGAGGCAGATCTTGGGCAGCTGGGTGGTCTTGCCCGAGCCGGTCTCGCCGGCGACCACCACGACCTGGTTGTCGGTGATGGCTTTGGCGATCTCGTCGCGGCGGTGACTGACCGGCAGATCGGGGTAGGTGATGACCGGCACCGCGGCTTCCCGGGTGGCGATCACGGCCTCGGCCGCCGCAACCTGGTCGGCGATCTTCTGCACGGTCGCCGCGGACACCTCGCCGCGCAGGGATTTCAACCGCCGGCCCAGCCGGGCCGCGTCGCGGAAGGTCAGCCCGTCGAGGCGGTTGCGCAGCTGGCGCACCTGCTCGACGGAGACCTCGGACACTGGCGCCACAATAGCGCCGAGCGCCGCTGAGAGCGTGACGGAGTGCGTAGGCTCGATGGCAATGACCATTTGGATCGTCGTGGGTGTGCTGCTGGTAGGCCTCGGAATCGTGGCCAGTCAGCTGTTTCGGCTCAAGGACTGGCTGAATAAGCCGGCCCCACCCAGCGAGTCACCCAGCGAGCATCCCGACGAACCCCAGACGTGAGCGACCTGCCCGCCGCGGTGCGGGCGATGGCCGAGCGTGGACCGCAGTGGGCGGCGTGGATCGACACGCTGCCCCGGCTCACCCGTGAGGTCGTCGCGCAGTGGCAACTTCGGCCCGACGGTCCGGCCGCCCACGGTTACTGCTCGCTGGTGCTGCCGGTCCGCGCGCCCGACGGTACGAGCGCCATGCTCAAGATCAGCTTCCCCGACGACGAATCCGAACACGAGCACCTGGCGTTGCGGCGCTGGGGCGGCGACGGCGCGGTCAAGCTGCTCAGCGCCGACCCGCATCGTCGCGCCCTTCTCCTCGAGCGGCTCGCCGGCGAAGACCTGACCTCTGTCACCGATGTCGAGGCCTGCCAGATCGTCGCGGGCCTGTACCGGCACATCCACGTCCCGGCCATGCCGCAGCTGCGAACGCTGACGCTGTATCTCGACCGGTGGGCCGCCGAACTCGCCGATCTGCCGCGCCGCGCGCCGATCCCGCACCGGCTGGTCGAACAGGCGCTGAGCCTGTGCGCCGACCTGACCACCGACCCGGCGACCACTGCACGGGTCATCCATGGCGATCTGCACTACGCCAACGTGCTCGCCGGTGACCGCCGGCCCTGGCTGGTCATCGACCCCAAGCCGGTCAACGGCGACCCGGCCTACGAGATCGCCCCGATGCTGTGGAATCGCTTCGACCAACTCGCCGGTGACGTCAGGGACGGTGTGCGACGGCGGTTCTACACCCTGGTCGACGCCGCCGGATTCGACGAGGACCGCGCGCGAGCTTGGGTGATCGTGCGGATGGTGCTCAATGCGATGTGGGCGGTGCACGATGCGGCGGGCTGGGGGTACCGCCCAGCCGAAGGCGAGGGGGAGAGCGAAGCGACTCGGGGAATCAGGTGGGGCCTGCCCGAGCCGGACTGGCTGACCACCTGCATCGCCGTCGCCAAGGCCGTGCAGGACTGAAAGCCAAGGGCCACAACGACTATCGAGGCGGGTCGCCGCGCCACATGAAGCTGTTGACGTACTTGCCCATGTCCTTGGCGATGTCGAGGTTCGCCGGTGACGGCGGCCCCGGCCCGTCGTCGGGCCCGAACTGGTGGAACGGCCCCACCGCACCGGCCACCAGGGCGAGGTCGTTCTTCACCGCGACGATGAGGATGATGCGCAGATGCTGGGCGTCGGTCGTGGTGCCCTTCGGCCAGTCGTCGTCGACCTCGCCGTAGCCCGGCTCGTAACCCAGGATCGCGTTGGGCAGCTCATAGGACGTCACCGCGTCCGGAAACATCTGACCCTTCAGGTCGGCGGCCACCTGGCGCGCGTCGCGACCCCTGGCCGGCTCGCTGAACAACCGCAGCGTCCCCCCGTCGCCGATGTTCAGTTCGGCTCGAACACCGTTGGGTTCGGTGGTGACGTCGTAGGCGGTTCCGGACGCGGGATACGACACCGAGAACGACCCGTCCTGGGCGAAGAAGCGTGGGTTGATCGCCACCGGCAGCCCCGTCGGCGGGCGGCCGCAGTCGGGTGGGCAGTGGTATGTGGTCGAGGTCGGCGTGATGCGGGTAGCCAGCACGCTCAGCCCCATCATCGCCGCCACCAACAGGATTACCCAGAGGCCGATGGTGACGAAGTAGGCCGGACCGCGCTCTCGCCGGGCGCGGTAGTCGCCCGCAGGCACCGCGTAGCCGGTGAACGAGTCGGCGCCGTCCGATGTTGTCGTCATATCGCTCATCGGCGCAGCGACTTCAGGACGAGGAGGGCCTTGATCAGGTTGTCGACGTTGGGCGTCCCCAGCCCGGTGATCATGTCGTAGCCGACCATGACCGGCGTCACCGCGTTGGCACCGAGGAAGATGTCCCGGAAGGCGGGTACCTCGGCGCCGCCGGCGATCTCGTAGAGCAGCGGGTTGAAATCGCCGAGCTGACCCAGTCCGCGCGCGGTCAGGAATTGGTTCATCACCGCGGCCATCCCGGCCCAGATCGGCGCGGCCTGCGAGGTGCCGCCGCCGACGAGTACCTGTCCGTTGAACACGAACTTCACGCCGGTGAAGGGATCGGCCACCGCGGCGATGTCGGGCACCAGTCGCTTGTCGTGCGGTCCGGCCCGCGTTCCGGTGTCCTGCCACGACGGACGGGCGAACAACACTGACGCGCCGCCGCCGCTGCCCTGCGTCAATGGAACGTCGTACCAACCTTGTTCGGCCAACCACCGGCCCTGAGAGTCGGTCGACAACGTCGTGCCGCCGACGCCGGTCACCTCCGGCAGTGAGGCCATCACGTCGACGCCGTAGTCGTCCGGACTCGGCGGATCCGACCAGGTTTTGCCGCCCTTGCATTCCAGGCCGGCCAGATCGCCGCTGGCGACGAAGGTCGTCGTCCCATTGCGTTGTGCGCGGGCCAGCGCCGAACGCACGGGCGCGAGATCCGCGCGAGAGAGCAGCCGATCGCAGCCCCAACCGATCGAAAAGCTCCACACCGCACCGGGATACCGGCGGTCGACGTCCTCCATCAGCTTGCCGAGCTTCACGTAGGTCGCGTCGCCTTCGGCGGTGGGGCGGGCGTTGACCAGAACGATCTTCGCCGACGGCGCGATCGCGTGGACGAACTGGACGTCCATGGTTGCCTCGCCTCGCCGGTCGGGCGGCATACCGCCCATCACCTCCAGGCTGAACGGCGGCAGCGAGAACCACTCGGAGAACTTGTCCAGGTCGCGCTGATCGACGCCGTCGAAGGTGAAGACCACGACGGTCTGTCTTTTTCCGGTGTAGCCGGCCGACGTCAGCGAGGTGAGGTTGTAGGCGGTGAGTAACTCGGTGGGCGCGAGCCCCGCGTTGGGCACGTCCAAGGGCGGGGTCGGCGGGAGGCCTTCATGAGACGGCGTGTAACCCAGAATCCGCCCCAGCTCGCTGACTTCGCCGCTCAGCTGTTGCGGGACAACGGGCTGCTGCGGCGAGGCGTAGAACACCACCCCGTTCGTGCGGCGGTAGTCGTGGACCACGACGTCGAGCGCGCGGGCCATCGCGCGGGGCGCACCCTCCACGACCGCCCAGGCGTCGCCCTCACGCCACTGCACCGACAACCCGTGCGAGCCGGCCCACTCGGTCAGCGCCGCCGGCTGGGCGGCGTCCCGCAGTTCGGCGGTCAGTTGCACGCGCTGGGTGCGCGCGGGCCCGAGGTCGACGGCCTGGGCCAGTAACCGGGCGAACGGCCCGGCGATCAGGTTGTAGGGCAGCGACGGTGTCGGGCGGTCCGCGGTGAACACCACCATGACCACGGCCACCGTCACCAGAAACGGTGCCAGCGGTCGCCCCCGGCGACGCCGTTGCCACAAGCGTCTGAGCATCACGCAAACGATCCCACACTGATGCGGGGTCACAGGGCAGGACGCGGTGGCAATCGACATCGACGACCTGCCGGTGGTTCAGCGTCGAGCGGGATAACGCTCTCGTTCGCCGCCGCGATGAACTGGGTATCCGAACTTCACTTGAGGTTTGTCGTCGAGGAGGTGGACGGTGAAGAAACTCGGTTCACTGGTGGTCTGCGCGATCACCGCTATGGGTATCGGCGTCATCAGCGCGCCCGCGGCACAGGCGGGATGCCAGGGCCTGTGGACGCCGTGGGGCGGCGGTCAGCGTTGTGACGACCCGATCGATACCAATGGCTTCTTCCAGCGCTGCGACACCGGCGGCGCCTTCGGTTTCAGCACACCCCCGCAGTGCTATCAGGTCGATGCGAACAACCTGGGCAACAACCAGCCGTGGATCGGCCCCTGATCCTCACAGCGGGATGGCCAGCTGGCTCCGGATGAGCGGGGCGATCTTCTCCGCCATGTAGGCGTGGCCGGCATCGGTGGGATGCACACCGTCCGGACCGATGAGTTCGGGGTGTCCGACGAACCAGCCTTCGGCCAGCGGGTCGATGAAGACGGCGCCCACGGTTCTGGCCTGGGTGCGCAGGTTGTCACGCAGGGCCAGCACCTCGGCCGGTGGGTCGGCGGTCGGCCACGGCGGCCCGATCACGAGCACCTTGGCCTTGGGCGCTACCCGGCGGACGATCTGGAAGGTCTCCCCGACCAGGACCGGGTACTTCTGCATGTCGACAGGCTGGTCGTTGCGGGAGCCGAAGAACACAACGAGGGCGTCGTCGCGGTCGACGGCTCGCACGGTGAGGTCCTCGAACAGGCTGCCCTGGTTGCCGCGGATCCCGTAACCGGCACCGCCCTCGGCGGCCACGTCGGCGTCGACCCGGGCACCCTGACTGGCGAGCATCAGCCAGGCGCGCGACGTCCACGACTGCGGACCCTCGCCACCCTCGTCAGTGCCCGTCGTGTACGAATCACCGATCACCGCGATACGGCTGAAACCCGAACCGCGATTTGCCAATTGGTAACCGACGGCCGGATGCGAATTGCCGACGACAGCGGCGAGCACCGCGACTGCCGACAGGCCCGTCGTGACGACGCGCACAAGTCCTTCCCTGCGGATCACTGACACCCCACTGAGTTTCGCCCGACGCAGGCAGCCTACTGCCTCCGAAGGTGTTGTCGCCCATCGATGCTGGGTTCGTTACTACCCGGCCCGAGCCGACGACTGCGGCGGCCGGGAATCTCGGGCCTGTTCGATCGAGGTGAGCCGGCCGCCTTCCGCCCCCGGCGGGCCGGTGTGCTTGTCGTGCTTGACGTCCCGGAAATCGACCATCCGGCGCATCCAGCGCCGGGCCGGTTCCTCGACCCAGTGATAGAGCGCCATCGCGCCGAGAACCGCGGCGATGATCAATCCGACGACGACCACCTTCTGTACTGACTTCGGCAGGTCGATCTGATACTCCTGAACCGCCCAGTTCCATGAGGTGTGCACGATCTCGTGAACCATGTAGAGGCTGAAGGAGATCTGGCCGCCGTACACCAGCAGCCGGGTGGACAGCAGGGCCGGAAGCGTGCCGACGCCGATCGCGAGCGTGACGACCAGGGGCATGAACAGCACGTCCACCAGGCCGCCGGGGTCGATCATCCCGGCGACCGGGTTCGCGTCGTAGTAGTAGAGGATGCCGACCATCGCAGCGGTCAGCAGCACCGCGGCGATGCCCGAGATGTGCTGGCCGCGCCGGCCGATCTGAAGGCGCCGCACCGCGGCACACGCCAGCGCGCCGGCCAGGAACTGGGCGACGATGCGCGGCAGCCAGCTCCACGGGGTGTAAAAGTGACCGCTGGCCAGCAGCAGCAGGGTCGGCGGCAGCGCGGCGATGAACGCCAGCAGCAGCAGCGTGCGCGCCCGGGTGACCCGCGCCATCCGGAAGATCACCAGGATGATCCCGCCGAACAGCAGGTACGCCAACCATTCCGCGCTGATGGACCAGGCCGGGCCGTCCCAGCTGGTGCCGTCGAAGAACGGTTCGAACCACAGTTGCACCATGAACAGCTGGCGCACGTAGCTGATCGCGGTGAGCTTCTCGACGGCCGGCGAGGGTGTGGCGCCGAAGTGCAGCGTGAAGATGATCCACGCGGCCGCGATGTGCATGGTCACCAGGTACACCGGCCACACCCGGGACAGCCGCAGCCACAGGAAATGCACAGTGGCCCGGGGCGAGAAGTGCGACCCCATCCGGTCGAGATAGTTCCAGGTGAGCACGAATCCGCTGAGGATGAAGAACAGGTCGACACCCTGCGCGCCAGCGTTGAGCAGCGGCGCCAGATCATCCTTGAGGCGTGGGGATGCTTCCCAGATCAGCGGGCGGAAGTGGAACAGCACGACCCACATGGCGGCGACGATGCGAAGACCGGTCAGCGCCTTGATCTCTCCGGTTCGCACAACACCCATTTCCGACTCTTGCTTTACGTTTCGACGTCATTTCGTCACACGGGTCGGACCCCGCCGCACCAGGATCATGGCCCCGGTGACCCATGGCAGCGTATCAGCGTGGTAGCTGCCGCTCCGGGTTCGCAATGCTGTGGGATTGCTGGGCAGCGCCCTGCCAGCCGTTTGCCGAGGTGTGATCCTGACTACATCGAGCAGGTAGCCAGGCTGTTGACGAGGCGGCAAATTTGCGCCCCGGACCTGCCCCGATCAAGTCGCGGCCCAGCCCCCGTCGACGCTCAGAATGGTTCCGTGGATGTTGGCGGCGTCGTCGCTGACCAAGAACACCACCGCGGCCGCGATCTCCTCGGGAGTGCTCACCCGCCGCGACGGCAGTCGGCTCAACGTCGGTGCGATGTGATCGGCGAACTCGACCTGCCGCTCGGTGCCGATCGGTCCTGGGGCCACGGCGTTGACCCGCACGCCATGCGGGCCGTACTCGTCGGCCCAGGACTGGGTGAACGAATGGATCGCGGCTTTGTTGGCGCTGTAGACCGCCGATCCGCTGGATCCGCGCAGACCGGTGATCGAGCCGATGTTGACGATGGCGCCGCCGCCGTGGTCGACCATCCGCGGGGCCAGCACACCGGTGAGCAGGAACGGCGCGAATACGTTGACGCCGAACACATCTCGCAGCTCCTGCTCGCTGACGTCGGCGGTCGGGGTGGGCATCAGCAAGGTGGCCGCGTTGTTCACCAGGATGTCGAGGCCGCCCGCCGCCTCAGTGGCCGCATCGGCCAGTCGGCGGGCCGCATCGCCGCCGACCCCCAGGTCAGCGGCGACGAAGGCGGCGTCGCCACCGGCCGACCGGATATCGGTGACGACGACCTCACCCCGGATTGCGTCCCGGCCACTGACCACGACGACGGCACCCTCGGCCGCCAGGGCCTTGGCGATGGCGACGCCGAGGCCGCCTGTGGAACCGGTGACAAGTGCTCTGCGCCCGGCCAACCGGGTATCTTTTGGACTCATGAGTCCATATGGTTCGCCTCTGAAAATGGACCTGCAAGTCCAAAATCTGACCGCTAAAGGTCGGGCCACCCGCCAGCGCATCATCGAGGGGGCCGCCGCCGAAATCCGTGCCCGCGGCGTCGCGCTGACCACGCTCGACGATGTCATGGCGCACACCCGCACGTCGAAAAGCCAACTCTTCCACTACTTTCCCGGCGGTAAGGAGCAGTTACTGCTGGCAGTCGCGGCGCTGGAGTCGCAGAGGGTGCTCGACGACCAGCAGCCACACCTGAGTGCGCTGACGTCGTGGGCCGCCTGGCAGAGATGGCGCGATTCCGTGGTCGACCGCTACCGCCGTCAGGGCCAGAACTGCCCGATCGCGGTGCTGATGTCGGAGATCGGGCGCACGACCCAGGGCGCCGAGGCCGTGACTACCGAGTTGATAGTGCAGTGGCGCGGCGCGATCGCTACCGGCATCCGGTCGATGCAGGACCAGGGCAAGGTGGCCGATTCGGTGAATGCCGAGCGCGCTGCGGCAGCGTTATTGGCCGGGATTCAGGGCGGCGTCGGCATCATGCTCGCCACCGGGGATCTGAGCTATCTGGAAGCAGCGCTCGACGAAGGCATCGACGGGCTGCGAGCCGCCTGAATGCCTGAAGTCCTAGCCGCCGTTTTGCGCCATCGCCCAGCAGGTGACCGAGTGCCACAGGTTGCAGGGGATGCCGTTCATCGTGGGGATCTGGTTCGGTTGGATGTTCGTCGTGACGTCCGAGGGACCGACCGCCTGCGGGACCTGGCCGCCGGACTGGCCCGAGGTGCACACCCCGGGAAAGCGGCTCGGGACGGTGCCGTACGGACAGTCGGCCGACGCGGGCGCGGCGAGCGCCAGCGATCCTGAGGTGAGCACGAGAGCGCACCCGCCGATGAGAAGTCGTTTCACAGTCACTCAATTCCGCCGTAAGGCCCCAACTCAACCACCATATCGGCGTCGCGGCCACTCGCGTTAGCCGTCACAGAGCGTCGTTGATCTCGGTCTTGAGCGTCTCGGCCTGGGTCCCGAAGACCGCCTGCACGCTGTTGCCGACCTCGATCACGCCGGCGGCTCCCATCGCCTTCAGCCGATCGTGGTCGACTTTGCCGGGATCCGCCACTTCCATGCGCAGCCGGGTGATGCAGGCGTCGACGCTGCGCAGGTTGTCCCGTCCGCCGAAGGCGGCGATGAGTTGTTCGCCCTTGCTGTCGGGGGCGGCCGGTGTCGATCTCACCGCTCCCCCGGCTTCGACTGAGGTCGCCGACTCGACACCTTCGCCCACGTTGGCCCGCTCTTCGGCGTCGAACTCCGCTTCGGGTTCCCGGCCGGGCGTGCGCATGTTCCATCGGGTGATGGCGAACCGGAACAGCAGGTAATACACCGCGAAGAAAACCAGGCCCATGACGATCAGCAACGGGATGTTCTTGGCGGCCGGCGCGGTGCCATAGAGCAGCAGATCGATCAGCCCGGCCGAGAACGAGAAGCCCAGGTGGATGTCGAGCAGGTAGGCGATGGCCAACGACAGGCCGGTCAGCACCGCATGCACGATGTAGAGCGGGAACGCCACGAACATGAACGCGAACTCCAGTGGTTCGGTGACGCCGGTGAGGAACGCAGTCAGCGCGGCGGCCGACAGGATGCCGAAGGCGACCCTGCGTTGCTTTTTATTCGCGACGTGGATCATGGCCAGCGCCGCCCCGGGCAGACCGAACATCAGGATCGGATAAAAGCCCGACGTGAGCAGCCCGGCGCTGGGGTCGCCGGCGGCGAACCGGCTGAGCTCGCCGGTGACGACATGGCCGTCGCCGCTCGGGTAGCTTCCGTAGATGAACCACACGTAGGAGTTCAGGATGTGGTGCAGGCCCAGGGGAATCAGCATGCGGTTGGCGAAGCCGTAGACGAACGCCCCCAGCGCGCCGGCACCGCCGATGAAGTGGCCCAGTCCGGTGAGTCCCGCGTCGAAGATCGGATAGAAGTAGCTCATCGCGAAGGCCAGTACGAGACTCGCCAGTGACACCACGATCGGCACGAACCGCCGGCCGCCGAAGAAGCCGAGGTACGACGGCAATTGGATGGTGTGGTAGCGGTCGAACAGCCAGGCGGTGAGCAAGCCGACCACGATCCCGCCGAACACGCTGTAGTTGATCTGTGCCTGCTCGCCGGCTTTGTCGAGCTGGCCGGCGAGCACGAACGGCGACATCGTCTTGAACACCGCCTGCATCACCAGGTAGCCGACGACGGCCGAGAGCGCGGTCGAGCCATCGGCCTTGCGGGCGAAGCCGATCGCCACACCGACGGCGAACAATAACGCGAGGTTGTTGAACAGCGCACCACCGGCGGCGCTCATCGCCTGGAAGAACGGGCCGATCACCGGTGCCTTGATCCGGCCCAGCAGGTCGTCCTGACCGAGCCGCAGCAAAATACCGGCCGCCGGGAGCACCGCGATCGGCAGCATCAGGCTCTTGCCGAGACGCTGCAACTGGGCGAAGCCCGGTATGCGCAGTCCCGACTTTTGCTGTGCCCCTGCCTGTTTGGTGGTGTCGCTCATGACCGACGGGCCTCCCTTTGTCGCCGCACAGGCGAAGCCTAGACAACCGGGAGCAGCTGAGACGTTGTTTCCGCCACCCCCGCAGGTACGGACTCTCTATTCTCGAAGACGATGAGCACCACACCCGTCCACGCCCCGGTGTCCGGACGTGCCGTCGCGCTCGGCGACGTGCCCGATCCCGTGTTCTCGCAAGGCATGGTCGGATACGGTGCCGCGGTCGACCCGCCGCGCGAGGTCGTCGACGCGGTGGCACCGGTCAGCGGCCGCATCCTCAAGCTGATGCCACACGCGTACATCATCATGACGAGCGAGAATATCGGCGTGCTGGTCCATCTCGGGCTCGATACCGTCGGGCTGGGCGGCGTCGGATTCACTGCGCTCGCCGCCGAGGGCGATACCGTGACCGCAGGCCAGCCGGTGATCACCTACGACGTCCCGTCAGTGGTTTCGGCGGGGTTGAGTCCCATCGTTCCCGTGGTGGTGATGGACGAACGCGAGCCAGGCAATGTCACGATGGGTGACGCAGTCGCCAATGGCACCGAAATAACCTCAGGCTCACTGCTTTTCACGGCCACCAAGTAGGATCTGATGGAAGTCGTCATCCTCGAGGACGCCGCACAGATCGGCACCGTCGCGGCCGATGCCGTCGAGGCACTGCTCGCCCGTAAGCCGACCGCGGTACTGGGGCTGGCCACCGGCTCCTCACCACTGGCGATCTATGACGAGCTTGCGGCCCGATGTGACGCGGGCCGGATTTCGTTCGGGCACGCGCGCGGCTTCACCCTCGACGAGTACGTCGGCTTGCCCGCCGATCATCCCGAGCGCTACCGCACGGTCATCGACACGGTGTTCGTCTCGCGCGTCGATTTCGCACCGGGGGCGGTGGCCGGTCCCGACGGGCTGGCCGAGGACATTCCGGCGGCATGCGCGGCCTACGAGGCGGCGATCGACGCGGCCGGCGGCATTGACCTGCAGATCCTGGGAATCGGTACCGACGGCCACATCGGCTTCAACGAACCTGGCTCGTCGCTGTCGTCGCGCACCCGCATCAAAACCCTGACACGCCAAACCCGCATCGACAATGCCCGCTTCTTCGATGACGACGTCGACCGCGTCCCGACGCACTGCCTGACCCAGGGCCTGGGCACGATCATGGCGGCCCGGCACGTGGTCTTGGTGGCCATCGGCCGGACCAAGGCCGAGGCCGTGCATCAGTTGGTGGAGGGCCCGGTGAGCGCGATGTGGCCGGCCACGATCCTGCAGCACCACCCCCATGTCACGGTGCTCCTCGATGGCGGTGCGGCCCGGCGACTGCAGCTGGCCGACTACTACCGCGAGACCTACCTATCCAAGCCGCACTGGCAGGGCATCTGAGTGCTGCTCACCGCCCAGACCCTGCTGACCGGCCGAGAGTTGTTGCGCCCCGGCTGGATTGAGGTTTCGGGCACAACGGTGCGGGCCCTCGGTGCGGGTGCACCGCCGCTGCCCGCCGATCGGGAATTGGCGACGGTCGTGCCCGGTTTCGTCGACACCCACATCCACGGCGGTGGCGGCGTCGACTTCTCGGCGGCGACCGCGTCCGACACGGCGGCCGCGGTGGACCTTCACCGCAGGCACGGCACCACCACGCTGGTGGCCTCGCTGGTCTCGGCCGGACCGGCCGAGCTGCTGCAGCAGGTCGAGGTGCTGGCCGGGCACGCGCGCGACGGGCTGGTCGCCGGCATTCACCTGGAGGGCCCGTGGCTGGCGGTGCAGCGCTGTGGTGCCCACGATCCCGTACTGCTGCGCGATCCGGACCCCGACGAGGTCGACCGGCTGTTGCAGGCCGGTGGTGGAACCATCCGGATGGTCACCCTGGCACCGGAGCGATCGGGCGCATTGGCGGCGATCGAGCGGATCGTCAGTGCCGGAGCGGTGGCCGCGGTCGGCCACACCGACGCGACGTACGAGCAGACGCGCGCGGCCATCAGCGCGGGCGCGACGGTGGGCACACATCTGTTCAATGCCATGCGCCCCATCCACCACCGCGAGCCGGGCCCGGTGATCGCGCTGCTGGAAGACCCGCGGGTGACGGTGGAGTTGATCGCCGACGGGGTGCACGTCCACCCCGCCCTGTACCGGCAGGTGGCCCACACGACCGGCCCGGATCGGATGTCGCTGATCACCGACGCCATGGCCGCGGCCGGGGTCAGCGACGGTCGCTACCAGATCGGGCGGATGGACGTCGAGGTCGCCGGTGGCGTGGCCCGGTTGGCCGGCACGTCGACGATCGCGGGCAGCACCGCAACGATGGACCGGGTGTTCGGCTTCGCCGTCGCGCACAGCGCGCTGCCCCGCGACGAGGCGCTGCTGCTCGCGGTGTGCCAGTCCTCGATCAATCCCGCTCGTGCGCTGGGGCTTCCGTCCCCGGAGTTGGTCCCGGGCGCGCGCGCCGACCTGGTCGCGCTCTACGACGACCTCATCGTCACCGACGTGCTGCACGGGGGTGCGTGGGTCGCCCGCTGAGCGCGGCGAACGTCAGTTCGATTTTCTGTCGGACCCCGGGTGCATGGTGTTCCGTACACCGTCGAACTGACGAAAGGGGCCCCGCAATGTGCTGGTTGTGCGATCACCCGGACAACTCCGTCGCCGACTATCTCGACGAAGTCCGTGCCAAGATCCTGCGGCGGGGCTGGGCGGTGCAATACGTCGAGTCGACCCGGACACCGTTCGCCTACACGGTCGGCTTGAGTGATTACGACGTACCCGAGCTGTTGATGACGAACGTGTCACCTCAGCGCGCCGCGCGCCTGCTGAGTAAGTCGGCCGAGCTCGTGCTGCGCGGCGCCGAGCTCACGGCCGGCCAACAGTTCACGCTGTGCGGCGGCCCGATGCTCGAGGTGGTCGAGGTGGAACATCCCGACGCGCACATGGGGTGCGCAATTGCTCTGTACGGCAAGGATATTCGCGCGCTACAGCTGGTATGGTCGGACGGTCGCGGGCGCTGGCCGTGGGCCGAGGACTTCTGCGATCGCGAAAGCCGGCAACCGGTGCTGGGAGTGCGCACCCGGGCCGCGTGACGGCGGTGGTCACAAAGCAATCACGGCAGGCGTGCCAGGACGGGCCGACGCTGCCGGCGTTGTTACGTTGCTTGCTGTGAGGACCTCCGTGCACCGTGCGATCCGCTGGGTGCAGCGGCTCGGGGTCCTCGCCACGGCCGTGCTGCTGACTCCCGGCCTGGTCGGCCTCACCGGGCAGACCGCACCCGCCGCCGGGTACTCGCGATCCGGTCTGCCGGTCGAGGCGCTCGACGTACCGTCACCGGCGATGGGCCGCACCATCCGGATCCAATTCCAAGGCGGCGGCGCACATGCGGTCTACCTCCTGGACGGCTTGCGTGCCCGCGACGACGAGAACGGTTGGGACATCAACACCGCCGCATTCGAGTGGTACTACCAATCCGGGCTGTCATTGGTGATGCCGGTCGGTGGTCAGTCCAGCTTCTACAGCGACTGGTATCAGCCGGCGGCCGGGTCCAACGGGACACTGACCTACAAGTGGGAGACGTTCCTCACCCAGGAATTGCCCGCCTGGCTGGCGCTCAATAAGGGCGTCACGCCGATCAACAATGCGGTCGTGGGTCTTTCGATGTCGGGCAGCGCCGCCCTCACTCTGGCAATCTGGCATCCGCAGCAGTTCATCTTCGCGGGCTCGCTGTCGGGATTTCTCAACCCCTCACTCGGACTGTGGCCCACACTGATCGGGCTGGCCATGAAGGACGGTGGCGGGTATCGCTCCACCGACATGTGGGGACCCACCAACGATCCGGCGTGGCAGCGCAACGACCCGATGGTCAACGTGGCACGGCTGGTCGCCAACGGCACTGCGGTGTGGATCTATTGCGGTACGGGCGCACCGTCGGACCTCGACAACACCGACGACCCGACATTCGGCGGCCTGTTCACGGCGGGCTACCTCGAGAACATCACCTTGAACACCAACAAGGAGTTCCAGCGCAAGTATCAGGCCGCCGGCGGTCGCAACGCGGTCTTCAACTTTCCGCCCAGCGGCACACACAGCTGGGGGTACTGGGGCGCGCAGCTACAAGCGATGAAGGGTGATCTGCAGCGGGTACTGGGAGCCACCCCTACCGCTTAATTGCGAAGTGCCATGCGGGCGCGCCGGGTCGCATACCATCCACGAATGGGTGGGATCTCGTTGCAATCCGTCGAACGCTCCGTCGCCCAGAGACCGTTGATCGGTCAGATCCTGGCCCTGCTCGCCGACGCCGAGCGAGTCGTAATCCGTGCGATAAAAGCACATCTCGCCGAGATCGACCCGCCGGACGACGAGCCGGCGGACGTGGCCACCGATGAATCCCCTGCCACTCCGACCGATGTTCTTCGTGAGCTACTCGACCGGTCGATGTACAGCCGCCCCGACGACAGTCGCAACGCCCTGTACCTGTCGCTGCTGAGCGACCTGCTGCCCGACGAGGCACGCATCCTCGCGGCGCTCTCCGACGGCTCCACCTATCCCGTCGTCGATATCGCCGAACCGCTGCTGGGCACCAGCACCGTGCTGGTGCTGACGAATGCGTCCACGGTGGGCCGCGCGGCCGGCGTCTCGCTTCCCCATCACACCCCGCTGTACGTCAGTCGGCTCGTGCTCGCCGGGCTGGCCGTCATCGGGCCCGAGGGTGGCAACTCGATGTACGACGACTACGAGATGTTGCTCACCGACGCCGCGGTGAACATGGCAATTGCCAAGGCGCGGCGCGGTATCCGCTCGGCGCGCGTGATCCGGCGAACGGTACGGATCTCCGAGCTCGGCCAGGAGCTGTGGGAAGCCGCCAAGTGAGCATCGATATGGCCAACATCTTCACCTACCCGTGGTGGGTGTATGTGTCCATCCCACTCGGCGCGGCGCTGGTCGGCTGGGCGACCAAGATCCTCGCGCTGAAGATGATGTTCTACCCCGTCGAATTCAAGGGCATCAAACCGTATCTGGGATGGCAGGGCCAGATTCCCAAGCGGGCGCCGAAAATGGCTGCGGTTGCGGTGGATTCACTCACGTCGGGAATCCTCAAACCGGAGGAGATGTTCGACAAGATCGATCCCGACGAGTTGGTGAAGGAACTCGGGGAGCCACTCAACGCCGCCGCAACCGAACTCGTCGACACGATGATGATGGCGCTGCAGCCCCAGCTGTGGCGGGCCACGCCAGACCAGGTCAAAGACCTGATCGTGGCCAACGTCAACAACCGTATTCCGGCCGCGTCGCGGGCGATGTTCGCCGAGCTGCGCGGTCAGGTCGACCAGATCTTCGACATCAAGCACATGGTCGTCACCAACCTGGTCCGCGACAAGGCCAAGCTGAACCGCGTCTTTCAGGACATCGGCCAGTCCGCGTTCAAGTTCTTGGTCCGCGCCGGTCTGTGGTTCGGGTTCGTCATCGGCCTGGTCCAGGTTCTGGTTTTCGGCTTCACGGGATGGGTGTGGACGCTGCCGGCCTTCGGGCTCTTGACCGGTGGTCTCACCGATTTCGTTGCACTGCAGATGATTTTCCGTCCGCTGCAGCGATGCACGGTGTTTCCCGGCATCAAGTGGCAAGGCGTCTTCCAGGCCGAACGCGATGACGTGATCAAGGGCTACGCGGCGTTGATGGCACGAGAGATCTTCACCCCCAAGGCCATCATGGAGAGCGTGCTGACCGGTCCGATGTCGGATAAGTTCTTCGATCTCATCCAAACCGAGATCAGCAACACGATCGACGCTCAGCTCGGCAAGGCTGTCCGGGTGATCAACGCTGTCGGCAGTCGGCAGTATCAACAGATGAAGCAGCAGATCGCCGCCTCCATCATCGCGAAACTGCCTGAGACGTCGAGCTATATCGAAGGCTACTTCCAGGAGCGGCTGCAACTCGAAGACATGATGGTCGAGAAGATGCGCGACCTCGACGCCCAGTCCTACGAGAACTTGCTGCGGCCGGCGTTCAAGGACGACGAGTGGATCATCGTGGTACTGGGTGCCGCGCTGGGCTTCCTGTTCGGCGAGCTACAGGCCGAGTTGATCGTGATGCTTGCCGGGCACTAGTCCCGGTGTGCCACAACGTTGATTACGTTGCCGTCCGGATCGCGGACGAAGAACCGCCGCACTCCCCATGATTCTGTCGTGAGCGGGTGGACGATCTCGTAGCCGCGGGCGCGGGCCTGATCGTAGGCGGCGTCGACGTCGTCGGTCGCGACCGAGATGACGGGCGCCACCGGCGCGGTCGCATCCTGGGTGACCAGTTGCAGGTTCGCACCGGTCTCTGGGCTGGTGTATCTGGCCACCCAGCCGAGGTTGAACTCCTCGGTGGTCAGGCCGAGATAGTCGGTGTAGAAATCCTTGGCCGACTCGATGTCGGTGACCTGCAGGTCGGCGATGATCCGGTTGACACGCATAGGTCGATCTAACCCCTCACGCCCTCGCGGTGGCACACTCTCATCGACAGGAGGTCGGCCGGATGGCGCACCCCGTATCGATTGTGCTGGTGGACAGCAAAACCGCAGCCACCCTGGCTCAGGTGATGCCGCTGCTACTTCTCACGCTCGCGGTGGAACTACGCCGCACTCAACGACATCGAAGCATGCGGCGATGGCGCATCGGGGCATTCCTGGCGGTGTTCGGGTTGATCGAGGTGATCCTCGTGCTCTCGATCGACGGCGCGTTCTACCCGTTCCAATGGTTCGACATCATCTCCGCGGTGATCATCCTGTGGCTGAATGTCGCTGATCTTCCGCCTGTCGCTGTCCGACCCGTCGAGTGGCGACAGCGACGAGTGAACTTCCCGGCTTAGCTGCCCAGTAGTCGTTCCGGGTGGTGATAGGTGTTGGTGCCCGCGGCCAGTGGGAGTTGCGGTGGTGGTATCCATTCGGTGTCGCCGTTGGCGAGTTTGCGGGTTTTCCAGCCCTGGTCGAGGAGTCGGTGGTCGGCTCGGCAGGCCAGGGTGAGTTTGTCGATGTTGGTCAGGCCACCCTCGGCCCATTCGTCGACGTGGTGGACCTCGGTGAGATATCCGGGTGCGTCACAGCCGGGCCGGGTGCAGCCGCGTTCCCTGTTGTGCAGCATGATTCGCTGATCGGCGGTGGCGATGCGTTTGGTGCGGCCCAGCCACAACGCCTGACCGTTCACGCCATCGAACAGGGCAAGATAATGGTAGGCGTGGCTGGCCATCCGGATGACGTCGGGGATGGGCAGCAGGGTGCCGGTCGCCGTGACGGCGTGCCCGGTCTTGGCCTGCAGATCCTGCAGCGTCGCCGAGGCGATCACCGTGACAGGTAGAGCTTGTCAAGATTTTTGTGTAAGTAATTGTGCTCGTTGGGGTTAGAGGTAGGGGTTGATTCGTTCGGGGTAGGCCAGGGCGAGTTGGGCGAGGGCTTGTTTCCAGTTAGTGGTGATCTGGCCCTCGACGAGGCGGGCTTCGGCGGTGCGTTTCGTGCCGAGCCCGCGCCCGCGTTCCTTGGCGCGGTCGCGGGCCCGTTTGTCTTCGATGTTGCAGATCGCCAGCCACAGCAGCTTGACCACCGCCGCGTCGTTGGGGAAGTGGCCGCGGTTTTTGATGATCTTGCGCAGTTGGTAGTTCAGCGACTCGATGGCGTTGGTGGTGTAGATGACCCGGCGCAGCATCGGCGGGAACGCCAAGAAGGGAGTGAACCGCTCCCACGCGTCCTCGAAGACCCGCACCGTGTTCGGGTTGGCTTGACCGAGATCGGAGGCCGCGAACGCGTCCAACGCCGCCCTAGCGGCCTCGGCGTCGGGCGCCTGATACACCGTTTTGAGTGCGGCCGCGACGGCCTTTCGCTGGGTGTAGGACACGAAACGCATCGCTGCGCGGATCAAGTGCACCACACAGGTCTGCACCAACGAGTCTGGCCAGGTCGCCTCGATCGCCTCGGGGAATCCGGTCAGTCCGTCGCAGCACACGATCAGGACGTCGGCGACACCACGATTGGCCAACTCGGCGCACACCCCGGCCCAGAACTTCGCGCCCTCGGTGGCCTGAATCCAGATCCCCAGAACGTGTTTCACGCCCTCCATATCGACGCCAACGGCGATGTGGGCGGCCTTGTTACGCACATGGGCACCGTCACGGACCTTGACCACGATCGCGTCGAGATAGATCACCGGGTAGAACGATTCGAGCGGGCGACGCTGCCAGGCCAGCACCTCCTCGAGGACCTCGTCGGTGATCTTGGAGATCGTCTCGCGACTGATCTCGGTCCCGATCGTCGATGCGAGGTGATGCTCGATATCGCGCACCGTCATCCCGCCGGCATACAGCGAGACGATCATGTCGTCGAGCCCCCCAACTCGGCGCGAGCCCTTGGGCACCAGCGTGGGGGTGAACGTGGCGTCGCGATCACGCGGGATCGCCAGTTCGACATCGCCGACGCTGGTGGCCACCGTCTTCGCCGACGAGCCGTTGCGTGAGTTCGGGAACAACGCAGCCTCGGGATCGCCCTTGTCGTAACCGAGGTGATCGCTGAGCTCGGCCTGCAACCCCCGTTCCAGGCCCGCCTTGATCAGCTGCTGGATCAATCCATCCTTACCCTCGAGAGTGACCTCGCCAGCGTCGATCATCGCGTACAGCTCATCAAGAGCGCCCGAGGCCTCCAGGGCTTCTACACCCGCTCGCTGCTCACGCCGACGTTCTTCACGCTCAAGCTTCTTATCCACCACGGTCATCAGTGTGTCTCGGCTTTCAAATCGGGAGCACCACTACCTCACACAAACCATCTGACACGCTCGACAGGTAAGCCGTTGTGCTGCCCCAACTTCGGATCACCGAGCTGGCCGCGCACCAACGCCGTCAACGCATCATGCTGACGCTGCCCATGGCTGCGCCGGTCACGCTCGGCCACCTCCTCAGACGGAGCGAGGGTGGGACTTTGGTCGGCCGGATTGCACACCCCGGGTGCGGCGAACTTGGTGAACCACGCATCCAGCATCGAGCGCAACTGCGGGTCGGCGACCAACCGGCCCACACTCATGCCGTCGACCCGTTGGCCCCCGCACCAGACGAAGCCGCGCTTGCGGGCCCGATCCTCATCGGAAAACTTGCCGTCGGGGTTCAGATGCAACGCCAACCGCAGCGCGACTTTCTCCAACTGGTCCGGGCGCAGCACCGCCGCCTTCTGCGCCAGCATGCGTTCCGCGTTCTCAATATCCACCGGCGCGACGTGCTCGGGCAGGTCGCGGAAGAACTTCTGGATCACCCGTAGATGCTCGCCATCCAACAGTCCGGCCTGCCAGGCCTTCGCGGTCTCCGGCAGCAGCGGCGGCAGCGGCTCCCCGGACAACGCCCGCCGCGGCGCGAGCTGCTCGGCATCCCGGATCCGCCGCTTGGCCTCCCGCGGACTCACCCGCAACACATCCGCCACCGTGATCGGCACCGGCGGGCACCCCTCGAACTGCTCCAACCGTGCGGTCAGCGCATGCGACACCGCCACCTGGCGCCGACGCACCGTCTCCAACCGCTCCAACACCACGAACCGCTCCGGCGGAGCCAAGACATCGAGATCGACCGCGGCCAGGGACTCGACGACATCATCGAGCGCCTCCAACACCGCACAGATCGAACTCATGTTCGAAACACTACGCCGCGCCACCGACAGAGACCGCGCGTTGACTCGTCGTAAATGCGCGCGAAATGGGGATTCGTTGCCTCATTGAAAATGCGCGCGTAGGCCCAGTGGATGGGGTTGACGTTGGCCGAACGCAGAGCAATCACTGAGACGACTGCGGCCCGCTATCAGCGGGCGAGTAAGAGCGCTAAGGGTCGGATTCTCGATGAGTTGTGTGCCAACACTGGCTGGCACCGAAGTCATGCCCGTAAGGCGTTGGCGGGGGCGCTGAGGCCTAAAGTGGCTCCGCCACGCAAGCCGCGACCAGTGAAGTATGGTCCGGATGTTATTGCGGCACTGACGGTTGTCGACGGACATGAAAAACTGCCCGTAGGCGGACATGAAAGTGCCCATCCGCGGCCAATAAGAACTGCCCACTGGCGGACACGAATGTGCCCGCTGGCGGCCATGAATCTGCCCAGACCCTTGTGATGCCGCCCGGCGCGTCAGCGCCGGGGCGGCCTCTCCTGCGGTTTCGATGTCGATGCCTAGTCGAACTCGAACACCACAGGAGAGACCTACCTTGAAGTCTGACGGAGAACTTATGGACATACTCAATGCTTACGACCTGACCGGCAGCTACCGCGCTGCCGCTGAACTGTGCGGCTGCTCGCACCACACCGTGAAAAACGCTGTCGACAACCGCAATGCCGGTCTGCCACCGGCGACCCGGCGAGCCCGGATGATCGACGACTGGCGCGGCCTGCTCGAGACGTGGGTCGCCGACTCGAAAGGCAAGATCCGCGGCGACAAAGCCCACGACAAGCTGGTCGCACTCGGCTACACGGGTACCGACCGCACCACCCGCCGAGCCCTGGCGGAGGTGAAAGCGCAATGGCGCGTGGGCAATACCCGGGTGCACCGACCGTGGATCACCGAACCCGGATTGTGGCTGCAGTACGACTTCGCCGACGGCCCCGTGGTCGCTGGCCGCAAGATCGTGCTGCTGGTGGCCTGGCTGGCCTGGAGCCGCTACCGCATCGTCCTCGCCCTGCGCGACCGCACCGTACCGAGTGTGTTCGCCGGCCTGGACCGCATCTTCCGCCACCTCGGCGGTGCCCCGACCTACCTGCTGACCGACAACGAGAAAACCGTCACAGTCGGGCACATCGCCGGCGTGCCGGTCCGCAACCGCGCCGCGGTCACCTTCGGCCGGTATTACGGCATCTCGGTGCTGACCTGTGAACCCGCGGATCCGGCGTCCAAGGGAGGGGTGGAAAACGCCGTGAAATTGGCCAAAGCCGACATCGTGCCCACCGAGACGAACCTGCTACCGCAGTACGACTCGTTCGCCGACGTCGAAGCCGCGTGCGCGGGGTTCACCACCGAGATCAACGCCCGGACCCACCGCGCCACGGGTCGGCGCCCGGTGGAGATGCTCACCGCTGAGCGTCCCGCCCTGCACGCGATCCCGGACCTGCCGCACACCGCCGCCCTCGGTGTCACCCGCCGGGTCCCCGACAACACCCCGATGGTCACCTTCGAACACTGCCAATACTCTGTTCCAGCAATACTTCTGGGGCAGACGGTGTGGATCCGCCACCACGACGGCACCGATGAGGTCATCTGCTGCGCCCTTGATGACGGCGGCCCGGTCGAGGTGGCCCGGCACCGCCGCGCCACCCCGGGCAGCCCCGCGATCGATGACGCGCATTTCCCCGGGCACCATGACAAGATCCCCGGTGACTACACGGTGCGGGCCCGCACCGTCAGTGAGCAGACGTTCCTGGCACTCGGGCCGGGTGCAGCGGTGTGGCTCAAAGAAGCCGCCGCCGTGGGCACCGAACGCATCTTGCAGAAGATGGCGCACGCCGTCGAGCTGGCGGCGTTGGCCGGCCGCGCCGATGTCGACTGGGCGCTCGGGCATGCGGCCGTGCACGGTCGGTTCGCCACCGGCGACCTCGACTCCATCCTCGCCGCCAAAGGGTTGGATCTGACTCGCCGCGGCGCCGATGAGCACACCTCGCTGGCGCAAGGCACCAGTGGGTGGAACCTGTTCGGCCGCACCGTCATCGACACCGACGAGGCAGGCATCCGATGACCACCGCCACACCTGCCACGTCCTTGCCCGCCGAGGTGGAATCGCTGATGCGGTCGCTGCGGTTGCCGCACGCCCGGGCGATCGCCGCCGACGTGCTGGCCACCGCCCGGGCCCAACGCTGGGACCCCACCGAAGTCATCAAAGCGTTGCTCACCGAGGAAGCGGCCGGGCGGGCCCGGTCCATGCTCGCGGCCCGCCGCAAAGCCGCCGGGTTCCCCACAGGCAAGACGTTCGACGTCTGGGACCCGGCCGCCTCATCGATCCCGCTACCCACCCAGCAGGCGCTGCAGACCCTGGAATGGGTGCACCGACGCGAGAACCTGGTGGTCTGCGGGCCCGCTGGCACCGGCAAGACATTCTTCCTCGAAGCGCTGGGACAGAAAGTGATCGAAGCCGGGATGCCGGTGGCATGGTTCACCCTGGAGCATATCGGGGTCCTGGTGCGGGCCCACCGTGCCGACGATTCCCTGGGCAAAGCGGTGGCCAAGATCGTGCGCGCAGAGCTCGTCGTCATCGACGACGTGGGACTTCTCCCGGTCGGTGCCGATGCCGCTGAAGGGCTCTACCGCATCGTTGAAGCCGCCTACGAGCGCCGCTCCGTGGCGATCTCGTCGAACCTACACCCCAGCGGCTTCGACGAACTGATGCCCAAGACCTTGGCCACCGCGACCGTCGACCGGCTGCTCCATCACGCGCACCTATGCCAAACCAGCGGTGACTCCGTGCGCCTGGCCCAAGCCCTGCACGGGAAAGGAGTCAAGCCCCTGACCTGACAGACACCACCGGTGGCGGACACACCCGTCTGGGCAGATTCATGTCCGCCACTGGGCAGTTCTTATTGACCACCTACGGGCAGTCCTTCCGTCCGCCAATGGGCACTTTCAGATGTCCATTGACAGACGGTCTGTTGGACAGTGTTGGGCATGCCGGCCGGTAAGCGCCTGGCGCCGATGTTGGGTGAACTGGTGCCGGTCTTACGACATTTCGCAGAACTGGTTATCGATGATGAGACCGCGTCGCTGTTGGTGTCGATCTCGGCGGCCACCATCGATCGGCGCTTGGGCGCCGCGCGGGCGAAATATCAGCTCAAGGGTCGCTGCACCACCAAACCCGGCTCGCTGCTGAAGAGCCAGATTCCGGTGCGGACCTGGGCTGACTGGAACGACGCTCGGCCTGGCTTTGTCGAGATCGATTTGGTTTCCCATGACGGCGGCAATCTCACCGGGGCGCACGCCTTCACCCTGACCGTCACCGATATAGCGACCGGCTGGACGGAGAACCGCTCCGTGCCCAAAAAGACCGCCAACTGCGTGTTGGCCGCACTCAATGACATTGCCTATCGGATGCCCTTTCCGGTCTTAGGGGTCGACTCCGACAACGGATCGGAATTCATCAATCTCACCGTGCTGCAGTGGTGCGAACGCCACCACCTCACCTTCACTCGAGCGCGGCCGGGCAACAAAAACGATGGCTGTCATGCGGAGCAGAAGAACTGGGCGGTGGTGCGTACCGTGGTCGGCTACCACCGCTATGACACCGCTGCAGAACTGCTGCTACTCAACGAGATCTGGAAACTCCAGTCCAAACTGACCAACTACTTCTATCCCCAGCAGAAACTGATATCCAAGGTCCGCCACGGCGCTAAAGTCACGAAGAAATACGACACAGCAGCCACCCCTTTCCACCGTGCGATCGATCACCCGACGATCAACGAAGACCAGATCGCAGCCCTAGCCCGAACCCACGCACAGATCAACCCCGCCGCCACCCGCCGCCGAATACAAGCCTTGGCCGGCCAACTACTCACCATTGCCACCAGCAAAGCTGGACCAGCAGCCAAAGCGCAACTTCCCAAGCGCGCACTCTCGCGTGAGGCAACCAACAGCACTACGCGCGCATCTTGACATGAGGCAACAGGGACCGGCCCGGAAAAGACGAATCTGTGGATGAATCCGAGCGTGGGGATAAAGACCTAATCCCCGAAGCTGATGACCTCACCCCGGTTGATCGAGACCCAGTCGCGGGCCTCCAGATACGGGCGGAATGTCTCGGCGATCACTTGCTCGTCGGCTGGCGTCTTGGGCCGCTGAAGCTCGTAGAGATGCGGGAATTCGGTCCATGCGACGACTGCATCCCACAGCCGCACCGCCGCGTCCCCGGTCGGTGGGTCGATGAGCACCGGACCGAACAGGCACTGGCCGTCGGGGAAGAACAATGTCGGCACGCCGTATCCGTCGGCCGCCACGACGCGGTTGTGGTCGGCCAACACTTCGTCGCCGGTGGTGGGGTCGGCGATGGCTTGGTCGACGAGTGCGGGATCAAAACCGAGTTCGGTCAGCAAGTGCCGGGCCACCGCCGGGTCGTGCGGTTTGTGACCGTCGACATGCAGTGCCCGCCCGGCACGTTGATACCAGGCCTCCACGGCGGCCATCGACTGGCGGCGTAGCAGCGCACCGATCCGCATCATCGACCAGCCGTAGGACCAATCCCGTTCCCACGGATGCTTCTTGCCCTCTTGGCGATTGATCTCCTCGAGGCTGAAGAAGCGCCAATTCACCACCAGTCCGGTGCGGTCGCGCACCTCGCGGATCCAGCGCGACGTCTGGTAGGCGTAGGGGCACATGACGTCGAAGTGGAAGTCGACGGACTCGGGCCGGGCGCTCACATCGTGAACCTCAGGTTGCGGGCGGCGCGTTCCCCGAGCTCGGCATCGCCGGTCCAGCTGACCGCGCCCGAGTCGATCTGAGCCTGTGGGTCGATGCGTCCGCAGGCAAGCATGATGAACGTGGTCGAATCGGTGGTCAGCGTCGCAGTCGGATTGTCAAGGTGGTCAACCTGTTTCGCGCGACCGTCGACGGCTACATCGATCTCGCGAACCAGTGGTCCGGTCAGCCGGAAGGCGATGCTGCTGCCCTCGGGCACACCGACCTTCTTCCCGGCGATGTAGCCGATCGAGCTCTCCACCTGCGCCAGCGCCAGTTCCGCGGCCAGGCCCGCGTCGTCGGTGGGCCTGCCGAGCGGAATCGTGATGTCGCGGACATGGACCCAGAAATCGAACACGCGGATCTCCAGGAAGCGGCCGTAGGTGCCGCGGCCGGTGGGCATCCACGACGGCCGGTCGAGGTCGGCGGCCGTCAGCGCGCTGAGGTCACCCCGCCGCTCGGCGAATACGGCGCTGACCTTCTCGGCCAGGATCGCCGGGTCGTCGGTCCCGGCCAGGAACTCGGCCGCCCGCTCGAACGGCGGCGGGGTGGCATCGTCCTGCGGCAGCCAACCGGCCATGACGGCTTCGATACTGACGACGTGCTGAATGACGTCGCGGACGACCCAGTCGGGGCACAGCGACTGGGTCTTCCACTCGGCCTCGCTCAAGTCGGCGCACAGGCCTTCGATCGCCGAGTAACACGCCTCGAGCGCGGCGCGGATCTCGTCCAGACTCCTCATCTGGATCAAATTACGCTCAACCAGCGGCGTTGGGCAGCAGTGGTGGGCAGTTCCCTGCGGCGTCGGTGGCCAGCTCGAAATGCCACACCTCATTGGCGTAGATGCGGCACAACCCGTACCGGGCGCCGTTGTCCATCAACCACTGGTCAGCGCCGACACCGCCAATGTCGACCGCCTCACCGATGACGTGCTTGGACGCCCCGGGCGTCTGCACGTACTGGCGGGCGGCCGCCAGGCTGCCGTATTGGGCCACCGCGCTGTCGAGCAAGCGCTGCTGGAACTCCGGCGAGCGCCATCCGGATGTGACGGTCATCGTGATGCCGTTGGCCGACGCCGCGGTGGCGGCCTGCTGGATCGCGTCCAGAAGTCGCGGGTCCAAGCGGCCGACGGCGGGGTTCTGCACGTCGAACGGCGTCAGGATCTGACCGTCGGCCAGTGACCCGTCACCCGCGGGTGGATCGACGCTGACGGTGTTGTCCGCCAAAGCTATTCGAGGCGTCTGGGTCACCGAGCCGGCGGCGCCCACCAGCACCACCGCTGTTGTGGCCGCGCCCAGTAGTCCGGCCGCCACGACCGTGACATCTATCCGCATGATCTCCTCATCATCCCAGACCGAACCTGGTGCTCACCGCCGCAGTAGGACAGACTTCACCGGTGCGCACCGGACTCTCGCTCATGGCCGCCACGGTCCTGCTGACCGTCGCCGCCTGCGCATCGGAGACCGCTCGCCCGGTCAGCACGCCGGTGACCGGCCCGGCTGCCACCTCGGTGCCCGCCGCCGCGCTGGACTCCCCGGCCGCACCCGACGCGGCGCCGGCGGGTGCCCAACCCCGGCTGGCGTCGGATCCCGCGCAACTCGCCGACGACCTCGTCGCCGACGAACTGGCCATCCGCGACCCGTCGACCCCGGAGGCCGCTCTCGTCGCGGCCGCACGCCGTCAGCAGGTCGCATACCGCAGCATCGGGCGTCACCCCGAATGGGACGCCACGATTCGCCCACGAATCCCGGCGTCGCTGCTCGACGCCTACGACCGTAACGTCGACGCCCGGCGCCAGCTCGCCGCGATGGCGCATCCGCGAGACAAGCTGCCCGCCTGGCAGATTCAACCGCCGGCACCGGCCGACGAACTGCTCAGCCACTACCACGCGGCCGAGGCCGCGACCGGTGTCGGCTGGAATTACCTGGCGGCGATCAACTTGATCGAAACCCGCTTCGGCAGCATCGCCGGGTTGAGCACCGCCGGCGCAGACGGGCCGATGCAGTTCCTGCCGTCGACCTTCGCCGCCTACGGCGAGGGCGGCGACATCCGCTCACCGCACGACAGCATCCTCGCCGCCGGGCGTTACCTGGCCGCCAACGGCTTCGCCACAGAACCCGATCACGCAATTTTCCGCTACAACCACGCCGACCAGTACGTGGCCGCCGTCAAGGATTACGCCGCGGTACTGGCCGACCCCGCCACGTTCGCCGGCTTCTACCGCTGGGACGTCTACTACGTGACGACCGAGGGCGATGTCGTCCTGCCGATCGGCTACGCCGCCGACGCGCCGATGCCCGTGGGCGATTACCTGGCCACGCACCCGCAGTAGACCGGCCCGATCACAGCACCGGCAGCAGTCGCCGCAGGATCGCGACCGACGACGCGGCCACTTCGTCGACGAACGCGAGGAAATCGAATCGGGAGTCCCGGCCGGCCAAATCCGACAGTGCCCGGATGACGAGCCACGGGATCCCGAAAGCGTCCGCCACCTGAGCGACCGCCCCGCCCTCCATCTCGACCGCCAGGCCACCGAACTCCCCGTGCAGGCGCTGCCTGGTGAACTCGCTGTGCACGTACTGATCGCCGGACAGCACCGTCCCGAATCGGATTGCCGCAGGCCGATCGCCGCCACCCGCGGACCCCGACAGAGCGGGCAACGCGAACCCGTCGAGCCGGCTCGTGACGCGAGCCAACAGCTCGGCGTCCACCGCAAACCCGAGCCGGTCAGTGGGGTTGATGAAGGGAACGTGTCCGGCCTGGTAGGTCAAAAGGCCGTCGTCGTCGATCAGCCCCGCATCGTGCTGGATGACACGATCGGCGATCACCACGTCGCCTACCGCCAATTCCGGGTCGAGCCCACCGGCTACACCCGAGAAAACGATTGCGCTACAACCGAACCGGTCGGCCAGCACGGTGGTGACGAGGGCGCTGTTCACCTTGCCCATCCCGGCACCGGCCAGTACGACATCGCAGCCGTCCAGCGTCCCGGCGATGAACTCGGTGTGCCCGACGCGGACCCCCGTAGCGTCGGGCAGCAGCGTGACCAGATGACCGAGTTCTCCCGGAATCGCACAGATCAGTCCAAGAGGCACGGTGCAGTGTGGCGGCAGGTACCGCCGGCACGCAATGTTCTCCCGTCAGCCGGTCGATTGGCTGCGACGCGTCAGCGAGTGGACTCGTCGGCGATCTGGTCGGTGTCGACCTTGCCAGGCCCAGCTGGATCGTCGTTCTGGTGATCCAGCTGGTCTTGCAGGACACGCTGCTCTTCGCTGGCTTTCCTGGCATCGACCGGCGTTGCCGGCGGCTCGTTGCGCAGTTCCATCAGTTCTTGAAGGCGTCTTTGACCTTCTCGCCGGCGTCCTTGAGGCTGGACTTGGCCTGATCGAGCTTGCCTTCGTTTTCGGTGCTCTTGTCACCGGAAGCGCGGCCCACTCCCTCTTTGGCCTTGCCCGCGACGTCGTCGACCTTGTTGCTGATCTTGTCTGAGATACCCATAGGTCGCGTGTACCTCGGTAGCCCGATTACGAAACTCGCCGTTACTTCTCGGGGCCGCGGACCGTCCACACCACGAGGTACGAACCGGCGACCGGAACCCAGCCAAAGCGCCGCGAGTCGACGGCGCCCGGCGCGCGGGGATTGTCCGAGCACGCTTCAAAAGTCGCGCCACGGCCGCGCCCGCGCACCTCCCCCACGCGTTTGATCAACCACCGCGACGGCGACGTGGGATCGGGGAACACCCGTAGCTGGCCTGTACGCATCCTGCCGCCGCGAACCGCCAGGAGACCGTCACCGGGCCGAAGCGTCGGCAGCATCGAGTCCTCGACCACCAGAAACCGGCGCAGTGGCCAGTACCCGAGCCCATGGTTCTCGCGCATGTTGAAAGGGTAAGTTAGGGCACATGCTGCATAGACTTTTCGCCAACGCCACCCCTGCCCATGCTCACTGCGACCTGTACTGCGGCGTCTACGACCCCGCCCAGGCCAAGATCGAGGCCCTGTCGTGCCTCAAGACGATCCAGAAGTACCACGACTCCGATGACGACCATTTCAAGGCCCGCGCGATCATCATCAAGGAGCGGCAGGCCGAGGAGGTCAAGCATCACCTGATGGTGCTGTGGGCCGACTTCTTCACCAAGGACCACTTCGAGCAGTTCCCCAACCTGCACCAGCTGTTCTGGGACGGCGTGCACGGTGCCGGCGACGTCAAGAAGTCGCTCGACGCCGCCGTCGCCGAGAAGCTGCTCAAGACCATCGACGAGATCTCCGACATCTTCTGGCAGACCGACAAGGGCAAGCAGATGGGCGTGTACCCGCCTGCCTGACAACTGACGTCCCAGTGCCGCGCGGTCGCAATGACCGCGCGGCACTTGTGTTTTGGGGTTACTTCCAGGCGAACAGCGGCTGCTCGAGATCGTCGACCGGATCGTGGCGGCCTTCGAGGCACAGCCACCGAAGCTGAAGCAGCACAGCACCGGTCGGCGCGTGAATGAGGTCGTTGCCCAGCGGCATCTGGACGACAGGGCGAGGGCTTTCGGGGATGGTGATGAAGCGCGGCGAGTCCGGTCGCTGCAGCTGATGCAACCCCACCCGGTAGACGGCGACGACCTCGTCGGGTGAGGGCCGGGGATCGAGCCGGCCACCTCCCCAGATCACCACCGGGGTGATGATGTAGCCGGAGCGTGTCGGATAGTCGTCGAGCAGTCCCAGCACCGATGAGTCGGGCAGGTTCACGCCGACCTCCTCGTCGAGTTCCCGCAGGGCCGCGTCGACGGCGGTCTCCCCCGGGTCCAGCCGGCCACCGGGCAGCGCCCATTGCGCGGAATGCGAACTCAGTCGGGATGCCCTGCGACACAGGAAGAATGCAGCGCCCCCGGAGACGCCGACCATCCGGCCGTCGAGGCCGGGCTCCATCGGACGGCCGGCGATCCAGTCGTCGACGGGCGCTGGATCGACCCGATCCTCACCGGTCTCGGAGTCGACCAGCACCACCGCGACGGCGGCGTGCCGCTTGCTCGGATCGCTCACCGCACGACGGTCATGTCCGGCCAGATGGTCGCGGATCTGGTCCCGCAGCGCCTCGTTGTAAGTGATCGTCACCGTTGCACCATAGAGCGGCGTACTTGCCCCTGAGACACGAGGACGCCGCGAGGCGCCGACATCCAGGCGATCAGATGGCACCCCGCGGCGTCACGCGGAAATCAGTACGTCGGGACAAAAACTCCGTTGATCCAAACGCCCCAGTGATTCCAGCCCTCGTCCCAGACCTGCTTGTTGCCGTTGGCCCACGACGGGTCGACCGGCTTCGGCGGCGCCCAGGCCGGCGGAGTGCCGGCATCGGGACCGGCCGGCGGCAGCATCGGCTGCCCGGGAGCGGGCGGCGGGGGCGGCGGGCTGGCGCTGGCGGTTGCGGCACTCAATCCCAAGGCGCTCGCCGCTACTCCACCGGCAACTGCGGCACCGGCAACAATGTCGATCAACTTCATGGCTTCGTGCTCCAATCCTGCGTCAATCGTGCTTGGTTAACGATCTGCCTGGTATGGCTATAGCTATCCAGATCTGCGATCGATAAACATCCGAAGCACTGGGCAGGGCAAATACCGGACCACTCAGTCCGATCCCATCGCCGCCGCAATCGACTGCGCCATCAACCGCGCCGCGTCGTTGCGATCCATCGATGCCAGCAATTGCCCGACGCCGCGCATCTGCTCACCCACGAGCACCGTCGGACCGTTGGTCAGGTTGGCGAACGCCTCGGACACGACGTCCCCGACGGGTACCGCGTCGGTCGGCATCTGGTCCTCGGACGCGAGTGTGCCGCGTTGGTATTCGAGCTTGCGCAACGCAGGTGTGTCGGTCTTGCCGAGGATGAGCCCGATGACGTCGACGCCCTTGTCGTGCAGTTCGCTCCATAGGGCCTCGGCGAACACCATGTCGAAGGCCTTGGATGCGCCGTACGCCACCATGTTGGGGCCACCGACGAAACCGGCCCCGGACCCGAACACCACGATCCCGCCTCGGCCCCGCTGGACCATGGGGGCGGCGTAGTGATGGCTGAGCTGCATCGGCACCACGCAGTTGCGCTGCACCATCGTCTCGGCGGCTGCGATCGAATTGGACAGAAACGGTGTGAAGTCGGGGTCGGCGCCCGCGCAGTACACCAGGAAGCCGACCTCGAGGTCGGCGGTCGCGTCGATCACCGAGGCGGCCGCACCGGATACGGCGAGATCGATTGCCAGTGTGCGAGTTTCGACGCCGTACCGCTGGCGGATGCTCGCGGCGACATCGTCGAGCACCGCTTGCCTGCGTGCGAGCAACACCACGTTGAGTCCACGCTCGGCCAGCGCGTCGGCGAAGGCCGCACCCACCCCGTCGGAGGCACCCGCGATCACAGCCCAGGGTCCATACCGCGTGGCGAACTCGTCGCTCATGAGAACTTGACCTGCACGCTCGTGAACACACGCCGTGCGATCCGCCAGCCGGCCTCGGTGCGGACGATCTCGTCGTCGTAGAAGCCCTTGGCGTTCACCCCGGAGTTGTTGTCGGCAGCCATGATCCACGCGTCGACGTAACAGCGGGTGACAGCACGGTCGCCCTGCAGGTCGATCACGATATTGCTGATGCGATGCATGAGGTAGCCGGCTTCGCGATGCGCGACGTCCATGAACTCGGTGACCGCCTCGACTCCGTCCCACACCCCGATCTCGCCGTAGTCGAGCTGGCAATCGGGAGTGAACACCATCCGGAAGAGGTCCCAGTCGCGCCGGTCGATACCGGTGGCGTAGCGGATGAGAAGGTCCGAAACGTCCTGCCGGTCTTGAAGTTCACTCATGCGGGGTCTCCGTTCGGGTGCACGATGATTCGCGGCGGCCCAGCGGAACGCCGGGCCAGGTCGATGGCTTCGGGTACCTCGTCGAGGGTCACGATCCTACCCACGCTCGGCAGGGGGTCGAGGCGCTTGGCGGCGATCGCATCCAGCGTGCCGTACCAGTCCTGCGGCATGGGACCGCCACCGAATTGGATGGTCACCCCCTGCCGCGTCGCGGTGGTGATGTCGAGAGTGTCACCGGTGTACCAGCCACCGGCACAATAGATTCGAGTGGCCATGTCGGCGGATTCGACGAGCTTCTGGATCAGTCCGCTCGCGCCGACGCATTCGAACACGACGGCCGGCCCCCACAGATTGCGCTCGCTGCGCAGTTCGCGCCACACATCGAACGGGGAGCGCTCCGCCGGGTCGACGACGACGTGGGCACCGAAGGCGTCGCGTGCCAGATCGCGGCGGTCCTGCTGATAATCGGACACCACGATCGGTTCGATCACACGCTCGGCCAGTGCCGCCACCGCCGACAATCCAATGGCGCCTGCACCGATGACGATCGGGATCTCACCAGGTTGTACATCAGCCGATCGCACGTAGAACTCGCCCACCGCGAACGCGTCGACCAGAGCCGCCGCGTCGCTGGAGACGTCGCCGTCGACCACCCGGGCGATCGACTCGGCGACCACGAGTAGCTCGGCGAAGCTGCCCTGCGCCTCCGGGTGCTGGCCGATGATGCGCGCACCGTCGGCTCCGCCGTTGACCAGACGGATCGGAATGGACGTCACCCGGGCGCCGATCGGGATCTGCTCGCTGCACCCCGGCCCACGCGCGATGACCTCCCCGACGAACTCGTGCCCGAGGACGATGTCGCGGTCCGCGTCGTACAGGGAGCGGCCCGTGGGATCGTCGAGGCTCAGCTGCGGGTGATCCATGAAATGCACGTCAGATGCACAGATCGCGGTGCTCAGTGTGCGCAGAAGCAATTCCCCCTGGCCGGGGACCGGATCCGGTGTCTCCCGCACCTCGACCGCGCCGTGTCGCAATACCGCTGCCCGCACGCCCGGCCCCTCCGGTTGGCTTTCTCTACTATTCGAGATAGCATCTCGACCATTCAAAATGACACTAGGAAGACCGGCGGCTGGAGTCAAGGATGAAAGGGTCCACATCGGCGCCGACCGCGCGCGTTCTCGACATCGTCGAATTGCTTGCCAAGCCCGGAAACGAGCAACTGCGGTTCTCCGACATCGTGCGCGAACTCGACCTGACCCAGGCCACCGCGCACTCGATCCTCAAGACCCTCAGCGACCGGGGATGGGTGACCCGGGACCCGGTGGGCAAGGCGTTCCGCCTGGGTCCTGCACTTGCCGTCGTGGCCGCACGCACCGGCGCGGTGCGGCCGCTGGCACATGCGGCGCATAAGGCCGTCGCGCAGCTGTCCGCGGAATTGGGTTATGCGGCTTCGGTTGTCGAACGCGTCGGTGACTCCCTGGTGATCACCGCCTTCGAAGGCGGCGATGCGGGCACGCAGACCCCGCACGGGGAGCGGATCGCCTATGCCCCGCCGTTCGGGGTTGCCTTCGCGGCGTGGGATACCCCTGAGGAACAACGGGCGTGGATCGCCCGCTCCGGCTCGGCGAATCCTGAACTGGCCGAACGGTTGGAACGGGTGTTGGTGCGCACCCGCGAGCGTGGGTTCGACGTGGACTGGACCACGCAGGCCCTCGGGCAGATGACCAAACTGGTGGGCGCACTGCGTGACGATGTGCCCGCGCATGTCGGGGCGATGTTGGATCAGCTGCTGGTCGAGTGCGCGACCATCGGCCTGCTGCCCGAAAATGACTTGGCGCCAAGGCCGCAACCGATTGCGTCCATCTGCGCACCGGTCTTCGACGACACGGGCCGGGTGGCCATGATCCTGGCGGTGCACCCGTTCGTGCGGCTGCCGATGCGCCGCGTCACCGCACTGGGGACACGGCTTGTCGAGGCGGCGACTTACTTGCGCGCGAGCGGGCTGTAGAAGACCAGCCCGTTGCCCTTGGGGTCGTAGACCACGGCGCGGCGCTCGTGCGCATCGTCGTACGGGCCCTTCACGATCCCGCCGCCGGCGGCCTCGACAGCCTTGGCTGCCGCGTCGACGTCGGCGGTCTTGATGCCGACGACGACCTGTCCGGGGATCGGATGGTCGATCTCGGTCGCCAGCGCCAAGGTGATCGGACCGCCATCGAGCGCGGCGAAATGCGTGCCGTCGCTGAATTTCACGCCCATGCCCAGGGTGTCACTGTAGAACTTGATCGACTCATCCAGATTGTCGGTCGACAGGATGATCATCTTGACTTCGTGGTCGCTCATTACGCCTCCTGTGTCTGAAGCGCCCTCAAGATTACGACAGCGACACGTGCGTCATGGGTGGCGCGGCGGGATAGGCACGGATTCCCGGGTGCAGCCACTCCGCGACGTTGCGGACATAGTCCTTGAAGACGACCAGCCGGGCCGGATCGGCGAGGATCTGTGTGCCGGGTGTCTCACTGACGAATGACGGTGCCCCGCAACCCAAATCCCAGTTGTAGTCGGCGAAGTGGTGGAAGGTCGATTCGGCCAGTGCACGACCCATCGGTAAGCCGTCGGAGGTCTCACCGTCGATCGCGACGGCGAGGTTGAAACGACGGCCACTGGCGCTGCTGCGGCCCTGCGCCACGACGGTGGCGCAGGGCACGCTCGCCGAGACCGCTCCCTCGTGCGGATGGGCGGGAAACCACTCTATGCGCCCGCTGGCGGACTGCGAGGTGCGCAGCAGCGGATGCACCGGGTCGGTGGCGAGTACCGGTTGGTAGTCGCCGTTGGCACCGGAGTGGTAGTTGGGCCAGGAGATCGTCGGGGTGTCCCGGTCGTCGCAGAGGTGGCTCTGGTCGACGGTTTTGTCCTGGAATTCGTTGACGTGGCCCAACGAGCCCAGGCGGGTCAGGCAGCAACCCAGATCCTGATGGTCGCGGGCGGTGAGCACGCCACCACCACCGCGGCGAAACTTCATGATGGCGTCGGCTTCGGTGTCGGTCAGGCCGTCACCGGTGTCGACTGCCATCAGCCACAGCTGGTCGAACGCGAGGTCGTCGAGAACGCTGAGGATCGGATCGTCACCGTGGTGTGCGCGGTCGCGGGCGACCACGTCGTGTCCGGCCGCACTCAGCTCGGCGGCCAGCAGCGAGAAGCGCCCGATGTTCCAGTCGTCGGGCTGTGCGGTGATCGTGGTCTGGAGCAGGATGCGAGACATCGTTGGCGTTCAGTCCTTTCCGGTAGCCGGTACGGCTGGCACCCGCAGATGGCTGCGGGTGGCCAGCTCGTCGTCGTCGACGAGTTCGAGCATCGGGCGACCCGGGACGCACACCATCGTGACGACGAAACGGCTCTTCACGTCGTCGCGGTTGTTGGCATCCGAGTAGTGGATGACGTCGCCGCCGGGTTCCCAGAAGGCTTCGCCCGCGCGGATGACACGTGGTGGCTGCCCCTCGAGTTCAAAGAGCATCTCGCCTTCCAGCATGTAACCGAACGCCGGGCCGCTCGGATGCCGGTGCGGCGGGGCTCCGGCGCTGCCGGGCGGATACTCGATGACGACGGTCATCACGTCGGCACCCTCGGGAATGAACGGCGGGTGCACGTCCTGCACCACGGTTAAGGCGTTCTCCCATTGCGGGTCATGGCTTTTCGACATGTCCGATCTCCTTGGTGTCAGACGGCGGTTCCGCCGCCGTCGGCGTGCAGGGTGGTGCCGGTGATGAAGCTTGCGCGAGGCGAGGCGAGAAAGAGCACGGCGTGCGCGATCTCGTCGGGGGCGGCGGTGCGGCCGAGCGGCAACGCGCGGCCGAGTTCTTCGTTGGTGTCACCCCATTGCGCTTCGACCCCTTCGGTCTTGGTAGGCCCGGGTGCGACGCTGTTGACGCGCACACCGTAGGGACCGAACTCCGCCGCCCACGATCGGGTCAGCGACTCGACCGCGGCCTTGGACGCGCCGTAGGTGGACGCTCCGCCAACGCCTTTCGATGCGACCATCGAGGTGACGTTGACGATGCTGCCGCGGCGTCGCCCCAACATCCCCGGAACCAATCCCGCGGTCAGGAAGTACGTCCCGCGCACATTGGTGTCGAAGGTCGTCTCGAAGCTCGCGACGGTCTGGTCGACGGTCAGTGCACCGGGAAAGCTCGCCGCGTTGTTGATCAGGATGTCGACATCGCCTGCCTGGTCCACCAGCGCCTGCACCGATACGGTATCGGAGAGATCCGCGGGCAGGAAGCGGGCGCTGCCCGGTATCTGGCCGACCGCGACCTCACCGCGGTGCTGGTCTCTGCCGGTGACGATCACCGTGGCACCCGCGCCGGCCAACAGTCGGGCGCAGGCCAATCCGATCCCTGCGGTGCCCCCGGTGACCAGGGCCGTCTGCCCGCTCAGTTCGATCGCGGCGGTCATGCGATCTGGGCAGTCGGCGCAAACGCGGTGTCGGCGAGGGCGATTCGCAGTCGCTGCCGGCCGCGGGACACCCGCGACATCACGGTGCCGCGCGGGATGTTCAGGATCGTGGCTGTTTCGGCATAGGTGTGGCCCTGCACCTCGGCGTAGAACAACGCCGTGCGGAAGTCCTCCGGCAGGGCGGCCATCGCGGAGCGGAGCTCGCCGTCGGGCAGCCGCGTGAGGGCCTCGGCCTCGGCCGAGCGGGCCGCCGTGGACAGGCGAGCCGCACTGCCGGCCAGCTCACCCTCGGTGACATCGTCGACCGGCACCTCAGCCGGTCGCCGCTGCTTGGCCCGGAAGGTGCTCACCCAGCGGTTGTAGAGAATCCGGAACAGCCACGCCTTGAAGTCGGTTCCCTCGCGGAAGGTGTGATAGCCCATGAAGGCGTGCAGCAAGGTGTCCTGCACCAGGTCCTCGGCATCGGCGTTCGTCTTGGTCAGTCCCCTGGCCCGGCGCAACAGGGCATCGAACAGTGGTTGCGCATCCTGGGCGAATCGTTCGGCGGTCATACGACCAGCCTCGCGGCCTGCTGGTCTGAGCGAACCCTTGAAAACCCGTAGTCCGTGGCGCGGAGTCCGTGGGTCCGGGCCTAGCTCGCCCAGGACATCGCGCGCAGCTGCCTGCGCGACGAGATGCCGAGCTTGGCGAATACCTTCCGCAGATGCCATTCGACGGTGTGAGTGCTGATGAACAGCTGCGCACCGATCTCCTGGTTCGTCAGCCCCTCACCCGCCAGCCGCGCGATCTGGGCCTCCTGTGCGGTCAGTTCGCCGCCCGTGCTCGGCTGCTGTTTGCGCACCTTCTCGCCCGTGGCGGCCAATTCCCGCCTCGCCCGCTCGGCGAACGCGTCGGCACCCATTCGGACGAACGCGTCATAGGCCTGGGTCAGGTGATGCCGGGCGTCACTGCGGCGCAATACCCGTCGCAGCCACTCGCCGTACACCAGATGTGTGCGGGCCTGATGGACGGTGATCGTCGTGCGGCCCAACCGTTCGAGGGCTTCGGTGAAGAGGGCCTCGGCGGTCTCGTCGTCGGCCAGCATCGCCTGGGCGCTGGCCAGTGCCCCCAACCCCCAGTCGGTTCCGCTCGCCCCCGCTCGCTCCGCGAGTCGCGGTAGCGCACTGGCGGCCGCGTCGCGATCGCCGCAGCGCGTCGCCGCCTCCACGAGTTCGTACAGACACCAGCTGTAGAAGCCGACATCTTCGTATTCACATACTGTGCGAGCGGCGGCCAGTGCCTCTTCGTAGCGGCCCAGCCCGTTGTAGAGCACGGCCGCCGCGTATCCCGTCAGTCCGAGCACCCGGCCTTCGCCTCGGCTCGTTCCGTCCGCCGCGGCCGCCTCGATCAGCCGCTCGGCTTCGGTCGCGTCGCCCTGCCACGCCGTCAGCATCAACGCGTGGTACTTGACCGCCGTCGAGTGATCGGTCGCCGCGGTGATCGTGTTTGCCTCTGCGACAAGTGTTGCCGCCGTTCGAAAGTCGCCGGCCACGAGGTGGACCCCGGCTTGATAGACCAGCGCTCGCGGCAAAGTGGCCAGTGCCCCCGCATTGCGTGCGGCTCGGACCGCCGCGGTGGCGAGCTGCTCCACGATCATCGGATCCCACAATTCGTGTGCCGCCGACTCCTGCAGGATCGGGAACGCCGGAACCATCCAGCGCAAGACGTGCCGATCGTCCGCCGCAGCCAGCACACACATGTGATCCAGCCCGGTGCGCAGCGGCTCGGAGCCCGCACTGACCCCCCGAGTGATGCGTTCAGCGATGCCCTTGAGGAGATAGTCCACCGCGCGCGACAATTCGGGCTCCCGGGCGAGCGCGGCCAGCGCGGCCTCCGCTGCATGGGTCAGCGCCCCGGGGTCGCCGAGTCGCCCGGCGTACATCAATGCCGCAATCGCTTCGAGGTAACTCTCGCGAGATGCGTAGTCGTCCAGGAATTCCAGCTGTCGGGCCGCATCGAGCAGTGCCCGCGCGGTGTCACGCACGGCCGGTGCTCCGGCCTCGCCGGCTCGGCTGCGGACGAAGTCCATCTGGGCTCGCAATCGCGCGACCTGGGCCCGCTGCAGCTCCGACAGGGGCCCACGCTCCGCCAGGTCGAGCAGGTCACGCGCGGCCGCCGACGCCGCGGCATCTCGCTTGGCTTGAGCGGCGGCCAACGCCCGTGCACCGCGCAGGTCCGCGTCCGCGGTCAGGATTGCGGCGCGCTCGAGAAACGCGGCCGCCGCGGCGATCCCGCCCCGGCCCTGGGCTCGCGTCGCCGAGCTCTCCAGCTCTGCTGCCACCGCGTCGTCGGGTCCGGCCACCGCGTTGGCGGAATGCCAGGCCCGCCGGTCGGGGTCGACGTCGGGATCGGTGGCGTCGGCCAAGGCGCGGTGGATGGCTCTGCGGTCGGTCAGGTCGGCGGCGCGGTAGGCGGCCGACCGCAACAGCGGGTGCCGGAAGCGCATCCGCGGGCCGAACTCGATGACGCCGGCGGCTTCGGCCGGCGCCAGCGCGTCGACCGGGATACCGAGTGCGGCGGCGGCGCGCAGGAACAGCGCGGAATCGCCCACCGGTTCGGCCGCGGCCACGAGCAGCAGTCGGCGGGTCGGAGCGGGCAGCGCCTGGATACGCCGTACATAACCGGTCTCGATCGCGCTCGGTGACGAGGCCGAGCCGGAAATCCAGAATCCGCCGGCGAGCTCGGTGGCCGATGTATTGCGCGGAACCTCAAGTAGTGCAAGCGGATTGCCACGAGTTTCGGCGATGATGCGGTCGCGCACGGGGGGATCGATCCCGCCGAGTAACACCGAATCGAGTAGCTCACGGGCATCGCTGTCGGACAAGCCGCGTACGGTGAGCTCCGGCAGTCCCGCCAGCGGCTCGGCGCCGTCATCGCGTGCGGCGAACACCAATGCAATTGGCTCGGCCAGCAGGCGGCGGGCCACGAAACCGAGGGTCTGCACCGTCACCTGATCGAGCCATTGCGCGTCGTCGATCACGCACAACAGCGGCTTCTGTTGCGCGGCTGCGGCTATCAGGCTCAGAACCGCCAGGCCGACAAGAAAGCGGTCGGGTGCCTCACCCACGCCGCGGCCGAAGGCGACCTCCAGCGCCAGCCGTTGCGGATCGGGCAACTCACCGAGGTGCTCCATCAGCGGCGCGCAGAGTTGCTGCAGCCCGGCGTAGGCGAGCTCCATGTCGGACTGGACGCCGGCGATCTGAAGGACGTGCAGTGCCGACGCCTGCTCTACGAGATACCCGAGCAATGCCGTTTTGCCGACGCCGGCCTCACCGCGCAGCACCAATACCTGCGAATCACCGGCGGTGACGGCCGAGATCAGCGACTGCAACACCCGGCTCTCGGCAGCACGTCCGCGCAGTTGCGCGGGCCGTCCGTCACTCGCGATAGGCACCACCGTCTGCCCCTAGCGGACGTCACCGAATTAGTCGGCTTCGATCGTAGCCAGGGCCGGCGCGCACTGCCGTGGTGGGACCTATCCCGACAGGGGCACGACGGTCTCGTCGAGGGTGGCCATCGCCTAGGACTTGGCGGCCGCCTGCAGAAGCCAGTCCTCGAACCGGGTGTCGAAGAGCGTCGCGCCCGACCCCGGCACCAGGGTGCGCTCGCCGATGTCGACGCCCCAGTAGAGCGCGCTCGGATCGGCGATGACGGTGCGGGTATCGCCGTGGGCGATCAGCGCGGTGCGGATCAGATCGGGAAGCAAAACCATGTCGGGGCCGCCGATTTCGGTGATCCCGTTGATGGGGTCGTTCAGCGCGGCGATTGCAACGCCTTCGGCGACGTCGGCGGCGGCCATCGGCTGGAAGTACTTCGGCGGCAGCACCACCGTGTCGCCCTCGGTGGCAGAGTCGGCGAGCGTATTGACGAACTCGAAGAACTGGGTCGCGTGCACAATCGAAAACGGAATCGGGCCTTCACTGATCAGCTTCTCCTGCAGGAGCTTGCCTTCGAAGTAGCCGCTGTGCGGAGCCAACTCAGCAGTGCCCACCACGGACAGCGCGACGTGGTGCCGCACACCGGCGTGCTGTTCGGCGGTCAGCAGGTTGGTGGTCGCCGCGCGGAAGAACTCGATCGCCGAGTCGTCCAGCACCGGGGAGTTGGAGACGTCGACGACGACGGCGGCACCCGACATCACCTCGGCCAGGCCCTCACCGGTGATGGTGTCCACACCGGTCGAGGGTGCCGCGGCGACGGCCTCGTGACCCCGCTCAGATAAGGCCTGCACCACTTTCGACCCCACCAGGCCGGTGCCACCGATTACGACGATTTTCATGATGATCCCTTCTGGCGTGCGGAAGCTGAACAGCTCCCTGACGGCCAGAACGGATGGTGGAACGAAAACTCATCCCGGCGGCGCGGGTATATCAGGCGGTGTGCGCGGTCAGCTCCACGGGCGAGGCCGTCTCGGTCGCCGTCACAAGCGTGTACAGCGGCGTGCCCCAGGCGTGCGGGCCGCTGAGGGCCGGCGCGTAGGAGGTGTGGATTGCGATCGCCGAGTCGGTGATCTTCCCGGTGTCGGGGTTGTAGTCGCAGACCGGATCACCGACGTCGCAGACGCTGATGGTGCGGGTGCCGATCGCCGGCGGCAGCTGCGAGGTGTTGGTCGACGCCAGGAACGAGTGATCCTGCGCGACGCCTTCGCCGTGGCCCAGCGCGACGGCGGTCGACCCCAGTTTGATCGTCGTGTCGACGGGCAGCCGGTCCCCGTCGGCGATCAGCAACGCCGCCGCCAGGTGCGGATCGTCGGCCAGTTTGTACAGGTTGCGGTGGACGACCATCGCGCCCTGCGAGTATCCGGCCAGGACCACCTTGCTGTCGGGGCAGCGCTCGACGAAGGCCTTGTACTGCGTCGCGGTCGCGTCGGTGCCGTCGCCGACGCTGCCGAGGAAGCCCAGCCAGCCGCTGATCCCGCCCTCGAGTGGCACCGCGGCCGCCGGGTATTGGACAGCTTCGGCGTCGATGGTGCGGCCGTCGGCGGCGAGCTGCGCTTTGAGCTGCTGGTAGGACTGGTAGACCACCGATCCCATACCGCCGTTGGCGGTCAACCCAGCCGCGTCACGCTGTCCGGATCCGGCCGCGCCGATCCAGTGGTAATCAGCGCACCCCGGGGCTGCCGACGCGGTTCCCGCCGTCAGCCCGGCCAATGCGATACCGGCGGCCAGCACGGCCGATCCCAGGCGCCCAATCACGATGAAGTCCCTCCACGGTTGTCCGCCTGTAGATCGCGCGCGACCACGTCCGGCGTTACCGCTTCGTGGCTCAGGTGACGCGAACCACGTGGTGAGCGGGGCTGCCAACGCGTCTAGCGTTGCGCCTCGGCCAGCAACACCCGCGCCACCCATTCCACGTGATTCAGCGACTCATCCAGCGTCAGCCGCCCGGCGCGCAGCCCGGCGAGCGCAGCACTCAACGCGGCGTTGAGCCCGAACGTCACCTGCGGAATGGCTTCGGGTTTTACGCCGGCGAGCAGGCGGTTGAACAGTTCGACGTTGGTGCGCTCCATCTGATCGATCGACGAGCGCACCTCGGGGTCGGTCGACGTCATCATCTGCAGCATCAGCGCGGTCATCGCCGGGTTGCGGTTGAACGCACGCTGCGCCCGGCGCAAGTAGTCCAAGACTGCGGGCAGTGGATCGCTGTCCGACGGCTCACCGCCGGACAGGACGCGCCGGGTCAACCGCTTCTGCCAGTCCGCCAATGCGGCGGCCAACAGATTCTCTTTCGACGAGAAGTAGCGGTAGAGCGTGGCCAGCGCGACGCCCGACCGCTGGGCCACATCACGCATCTGAACCGCGTCCGCGCCGACCGCACCGATGAGGTCGATCACCTCTTCGATGATCTTCGCCCGGCGCGCAAGCTGACCACTCGTCATATCCGACAGCGGGATGACACGTCCGGCAGGCGGCACCAGGTCGGGAACTGGCGTATTGACGATGTCACCTCCGATCAAAGATAGAACAGTCTTCTGCGATGCTACGACATGCTAACCCCAAACGGACCGGTAGTAGCAGCTAGATCGCTTGACACCAAGTAGAACCGTGTTTCACTATGGTGTGCGCGCCGGCATTCCGCCGGGTCTCTTGTGATGGGAGGACACCATGGCCGGACGGGTCGGTCTGCCGGTGATCGACACGATGATCGGTTTCCCGCACGAGGGCACCGCTCAGTACGACTTCATCCGCAAGCAGACCAAGGATCGCGAGTCCAAAGAGGACTTCGACTTCCCGGTCGAGTACATGTTCAAGGACGTGCCCAAGGGCCTGCCCACCGACGACCCCGTGTCACTGCTGCTTCAGCAGATGGACCGGTTCGGTATCGAGAAGTCGATGATCGGCGTGAGCGAGGGCTCCGCGGCAGAGCTGGCGCTCAAGATGTTCCCCGACCGCTTCATCGCCTCGGGCAACGTCAACGACCCGAACGACGTCATGGGCACCGTCAACAACATCCGCCGGGAATACGAGACGTACGGCATCCGCGCCGTGTCATGTTTCCCGTCGGGCACCTTCCCCCAGGTGCCGATCGACGATCCGAAGATGTACCCGGTCTACGCGACGTGCGTCGAACTGGGGCTGCCGATCTTTTGTTGCGCCGGTGTCCCCGGGCCGCGCATTCCGATGGCGCCGCAAGAGGTTTCACGGATCGACATCGTGATGTTCGACTTCCCCGACCTGGTCTTCGTCACCCGCCACGGGTGCGAGCCCTGGCAGGACCTCGCGGTCAAGCTCATGCTCAAGTGGCCCAACCTGTACTACTCGACCTCGGCGTTCGCACCGAAGTACTACCCCAAGGAAATTATCGACTACGCGAACACCCGCGGTGCCGACAAGATCATCTACGCCGGCTATTTCCCGATGGGCCTGTCGCTGGAGCGCATCTTCAGTGATCTGCCCAAGGTGCCTTTCAAAGACGAGGTGTGGCCGAAGTTCCTGTACGGCAATGCCGCTCGGATTCTAGGACTGGAGAACTAACGCAGTGTTGGCGATCACGATCGAGCAGGAGCAGCTGGCCGAGGCCGTGACTCAGTTCGCGGCCCGGCACGCCCCGATCGACAAGACCCGGGCCGCGCTCGACTCGATCGCTGCAGGTGAATTGCCAACGTGGTGGGAGGAATTCATCGCCAACGGCTTCCACGCGGTGCACCTTCCCGAAGATGCCGGTGGCCAGGGCGGCACGCTCGCGGACACGGCCTGCGTCATCGAGGCGGCCGCGGCCGCGCTCCTGCCCGGCCCGCTGCTGAGCACGGTATCGGCCAGCGCCGTGGCGAGCCTGGCCGACGATTCCGCGGCGACCTTGGTGGCCGACCTTGCCGGTGGTGCGACGGCCGTGGTGGTGCTGCCGGAGGATTCCGGCGTCCGCGCCATGCCGGACGGCGAAGGGTGGCGGCTGACCGGTTCCATCGGTAGCACCCTGGGACTGCTTGCTGCACAACGGGTTCTGCTGGCCGCCCACGGTGAGGACGGCACCGAATTGTGGTTTGCGCTCGACGCCAGCTCCGGTCTTGCGCTTGAGCAGCAGCGCGGCACCGATCTGAGCACCGACGTCGGCACCCTCGCCCTCCAGGATTACCCGGCACAGGCCCCGGTCACCGGGATCGACACCGAACGAGCACGTTGTGTCGTCGCCGCGCTCACGGCGTGTGCATCGGCCGGCACCGTGGGCAAGGGCGTCGAAACGGCCGTGAACTACATCCGCACCCGCGAGCAGTTCGGTAAGCCAGTCGGCTCGTTCCAGGCTCTGCAGCACAAGGCCGCCGTGCTGCTGGTGAACGCGGAGCTGGCGTCGGCGTCGGCATGGGATGCGGTCCGAGCGATCGACGAGAGCATCGACCAGCACCGGCTGGCCGCCGCGTCGGCAGCGCTGATGGCGGTCTGCGCGGGCCCCGACCTGATGCTCGACGCGCTGCTGATGTTCGGCGCCATCGGCTACACCTGGGAACACGACACCCACCTGTACTGGCGGCGGGCCACCAGTTTGGCCGCATCGGTGGGGTCGACTCCACGCTGGGCCCGTGAGGCGGGCGAACTGGCCCGCACGCTAAAGCGTTCGACGGCAATCAATCTCGGTGACGTCGAGTCGGAGTTCCGGGCCACGATCGCCGCGACACTCGATCAGGCGTCGGAGCTGGAGAACGAAACGCCGACCGATGATGCTCGGGCACCGGGGCTCGCCTACGGTTCGCAGCGCGACCTACTGGCCAAGGCTGGTCTGGTCGCTCCGCACCTGCCCGCCCCGTGGGGCATCGACGCATCTCCCGTGCAACAGGTGATCATCACCGAGGAGTTCGACAAGCGCGGGATGGTGCGGCCGTCGCTCAGTATCGCGGAATGGATTCTGCCGTCGATTCTCAACAGCGGAACCGATTCGCAGCGTGAACGATTCGCGTGGGACATGCTGCGCGGCACCAAGCGGTGGTGCCAGTTGTTCAGCGAGCCGGGTGCCGGCTCGGACCTCGCCACGCTGGTCACCCGGGCCCAGAAGGTCGAAGGCGGCTGGCTGGTGAACGGACACAAGATCTGGACCTCGTCGGCACATGTCGCACAGTTCGGCGCGATGCTGGCCCGCACGGACCCCGATGCGCCGAAACACCGTGGCATCAGTTACTTCTTGGTCGATATGTCATCGCCCGGGATCGAGATCAGCCCGATCAAGCAGGCCAGCGGTGAGTCCCATTTCAACGAAGTGTTTCTCACCGACGTCTTCATTCCCGACGACATGCTGGTCGGTGAGCCCGGCCACGGCTGGGATCTCGCGGTGGCGACCATGGCTGTCGAGCGCACGGCAATCAGCAACTACGTCACCATCGATCGCTCACAAGCGCTTCGGCGGATGGCCGACACCGACGGCCCCGATCACGACACGATCCTGCAGGCGCTCGGTGGGATCGAAGCCCACACGACTGCCATCAAGGCGATGGTTCTGCGTGAGACCTTGCGTCTGGTGCAAGGGCAGGGCCCCGGCCCGACCTCCAGCATCGCCAAGTACGCGATGGTGCTGCTGCTGCGCCGTGCCTCTACTGCAAACCTGGGGCTCACCGGACGCCTTGCGATGCTGGAGGATTCAGATCCTGCAGTGATCAAGCCCTACTTCGACATGCCGTCAGAGCTCATCGGCGGCGGCACGGCAGAGATTCAGCTCACGATCATCGCCTCGATGATCCTCGGCCTGCCACGGAAATAGCCGGAAAGGACACAGCCCCATGACCACTGCGCTTCCGTTCAAGTTCTTCGACTGTGACAACCACTATTACGAGGCCGAGGACGCATTCACGCGCTACATCGACCCGAAACTGAAGAAGCGTGCGATCCAGTGGGCGCAGCTTGACGGGCGGCAACGACTGTTGGTCGGCGGCAGGGTCAACCGGTTCATCCCGAACCCGACGTTCGACCCGGTGGGTAAACCCGGTGCGCTCGACGAGTACTTCCGCGGCCGCAATCCCCGCGGTGCAGATCTGAACGCGCTGTTCGGCGAACTGGAGCCGATCCGGCCCGAATACCGCAACCGCGATGCGCGGCTGGAGGCGATGGACGCCCAGGGCATGCAGGGCTGCATCATGCTGCCGACCCTCGGCGTCGGGATGGAGCAGGCGTTGCTCCCCGACTTCGATGCGACGATCGCGACGTTCAAGGCGTTCAACCGCTGGCTCGACGAAGACTGGGGATTCGCCTATCAGGAGCGGATTTTCACCGCTCCCTACATCACCATGTGCCGGCCGGCCGACGCGGTGCGTGAACTCGAGTGGGCGCTCGAACGCGATGCCCGCTTCATCGTGATGATCCCGGGGCCGATCACCACCGAGGTCGGGATGCGACCCCCCGGTGATCCGATGTTCGACGAGTTCTGGCAGCTGGCCAACGATTCCGGTATCACGGTGTGCTACCACTCCGGTGAGACCTACTACTCGAAGTTCATGCCGGCGTGGGGTGAGTCGGACTACATGATGTCGTTCAACGCGCTGCTGGGCTTCCGCAGTCTGTTCAGTGGGGACGCGATCCAGGACACGTTCGCCAACCATCTGCACAACGGGTTGTTCCTGCGGTTCCCGAATCTGCGGATGGCGTGCATCGAGAGCGGCTCAACGTGGGTGTTCCATCTGTTCGAGAAGCTGACCAAGTCGTGGGGCCAGATCCCGTTCATCTATCGGGAGGATCCGCGGGAGACGTTCCGGCGCCACGTCTGGGTGTCACCGTTCTACGAGGACGAACTGGCCAGCCTGCTGAAGCTGATGGGTGACGACCACATCCTGATGGGTTCGGACTACCCGCACGTCGAAGGTCTGGCCGAGCCGGCCTCCTACATCAAGGACCTGGAGAACTTCGACTACACGCCCGAGCAGTGCCGTAAGGTCATGCGGGACAACGGGATCGAGCTATCGGTCCGCCGGCCGGTGTAGTCACGCTTCGTGAAGGTCGCCAAGGCCAGCCTGGTCGCGATGCTGCTGGAGGCCGGCGAGGAGAACGCCGCCGTTCTGCTCGCGCGCTCGACGCTGCCTGATGAGCTCGACACCGCCACCGATCTCGACGTCCTGCTCACGTTCGGGCTCGAAAGCGAGCAGGTCGACGAGATGGCTCGCATGGCGATCGGCGGGATCGAGCCGGACGACGTGAACACCCGCCGCCGGCGCGACCTGATGGACAAGACGATTTCCCGACGGTGGGCCGACCTCGTCGACCGCTGGCTGACCTAGTGGTGTCGAGTGTGGGCCTCCTGCACGAAATCTTGCCAAAATCTCTGCATAGCACCCACAGTCGGCGGAGGCTGCGCCGATGACCGGAGAGTCGGCCGGGCAGACCATCGTCGTGATCGGCGGAAGCGCCTGTATGACGTGGTCTTCACTTTGGAGCGCTGAACCGGCGCAGGTGCGGCAAGGTATCCCTTGTGGATACCAACCTCACCGACAGAGTCGCCGTTGTGACGGGTGCGAGCAAGGGAATCGGTCTGGCCATCACCGAGACCCTGACCGCCGCGGGCGCGCACGTGATTGCCGGGGCGCGGCACAACACCGCCGAGCTCGAGGCGCTCGAAGCGGCCGGTCTGGCCACGTTCGTCGCCGCCGACCTGGCCACCCCCGAGGGGCCCCGCGCGGTGATCGAAGCCGCCGCGCAGCACGGTGGCATCGACATCCTGGTGAACAACGCCGGGGCGGTCACGCCGCGCTTCGACGGTCTGCTGTCGGTGACCGACGACGACTGGCTGGCGGGCTTGTCGGTGAACTTCCTGTCCGCCGTGCGGACCACCCGGGAGGCCATCCCGCACATGCTGCGCCGCGGCGGCGGATCGATCGTGATGATCGGTTCGGTCAACGCGACGCTGCCGGAATGGAACATCGTCGACTACGGCGCCGCCAAGGCGGCCCTGGCCAACTTCGCCAAGGCGGTCTCGAAGGAGTTCGGCCGCAACGGTATTCGCGTCAACACCATCAGTCCCGGGCCGGTCGCCACCCCGTTGTGGCTGGCTGATCAGGGGATCGCCGCGCAGTTCGCGGCGGCCAGCGGGGCCACCCCCGACCAGGTCGTCGACTCCGTGGTCGCCGGTTCGGCCACCGGACGCTTCACCACCGCGCAGGAAGTCGCCGACCTCGCGCTCTTCCTCGCCGGTGACCGCTCGGCCAACATCACCGGTTCCGACTTCCGCATCGACGGTGGCTATGTCACCACCCTGTAATCCGCGAAGGGACTTATGAGCACCAAACTCAATTCCGTCATCTTCATCCACGGTCTGTGGATCCACGCCACCGCATGGCAGCCGTGGCTGGACCTGTTCACCGAACGCGGGTATGCGGTATCGGCCCCGGGCTGGCCCGGTGATGGCGACACCGTCACCGAGACGCGTGACAACGCCGACGCCCTCAACGACATCGGAATCGAGGACATCGTCAACCACTATGTGGAGATCATCGACGCCGGCGGTAAGCACCAAGCCAAGCCCGTCGTGATCGGACATTCCTTCGGCGGCCTCATCGCTCAGGAGCTGCTCGCCGCGGGCCACGTCGCCGCGGCCGTCGCGATCGACCCGGCCCCCATCAAGGGCGTCAAGGCGCTGCCGCTGGCGCAATTGCGGTCGGCGTTCCCCGTACTCGGCAATCCGGCCAACCGGCACCGGACCGTGGCACTGAACGCCAAGCAGTTCCGCTACGCGTTCGGCAACACCCTGACCGAGCAGGAAAGCGATGAGCTGCACGACAAGTGGACGATTCCCGGCCCTGGTCGCCCGCTGTTCGAGGATGCCACCGCCAATTTCCACCGGGACTCGCCGGCCAAGGTCGACACTCACCTCATCGATCGCGGTCCACTACTGCTGACGTCGGGAACCGAAGACCACACGGTGCCGCTGAAGGTCACCAAGGAGGTGTACGGCCTCTACGAGAAGGGTGGATCCGACACCGAATTCCGCGAGTTCGACGGTCGTGGTCACTCGTTGACCATCGACGCCGGATGGCGTGACGTGGCCGACGTGGCCCTGGAATGGCTGGCGAGGAAGGGCTTCTGACGCTGCGGTCTGACAGCGCCGGGATGCATTCCGCGGTCACCGGCGTTCTCCGATGCAGAACGGGTTGACGACGGAGGGACGCGATGTACGACCTCGAGAACGCGATCCGTGACCGCCGGTCCATCCGCTTGTTCCTCCGCGACAAGCCGGTGCCTCGGGAACTCGTCACCGAATCACTGGAGCTGGCGATCCGCGCTCCGTCGAACTCCAATGTGCAGCCGTGGCATGTGATCTTCGCGTCCGGCCCGGTGCGGGATCGCCTGGCCGAGGCGCTGCTCGAGCAGGCTGACATCGAGGCTCCGAACGTGCCCGAACTGCCGGAGTCGTTTGCGCACCTGCGCCGTGAGCTGGGCGCACTGGTGTACGGGACGATGGGTGTCGCGCGCGACGATGCCGAAGCCAGACGCCTTGCCGTCCTGCGTAATTGGGAGTTCTTCCGCGCACCCGTGGCCGGCATCGTCTGCATGCACCGCGACCTGGGTTATGTCGACGCCGTCGGTGTCGGCATGTTCCTGCAGACCTTCCTGCTCGCGCTCACCGCACGCGGCTTGGGCAGTTGCGTGCAGGTCTCGGTCGCCGGCTATCCCGATGTGCTGCGCGAACAGCTGGGGATCGGCGAGGAGATGCGCATTCTGTGCGGTGTCTCGATCGGCTATCCCGATCCGGAGTTCGCGTGCAATCAGCTGATCGTGCCGCGCAATCCGCTCGAGAACAACGTCGTGTTCATCGACAGCTGATCAGCGGGCGAGATCCCACTGGCCGAAGTCCGGCGCCAACACGTCGTCGACGTCGACGCTGACTCCGTCGATGATCGCGCCTGGGTCGGACGCGGTGACGACCTCACGTTGGAACAACACCGCGGCGGGTTCGCGGGCACCCCCCGACCATGCTTTGGTCTGCCAGGCCCAGCGATGGCCGGGACTCGTGGAATGACCGACCACGCCGTCGCCGATCGCCCATCCGAGTTGACGGGCACCGCCGTACATCCCGGTGCGCTCGACACCGAGCACCGAGTTGATACCCCGGAACCATTGGACCGCTGTGCTTTTCCACGTGTCGGCGTTGATGTCCTCGTCGACGCTGAAGAAGATCGGCGCCGAATTCGGTCCACCCGCCGCGCCGTGAATCCGCAGCGCGGTCTGGGCGTCGGCCACGCCGCCGTCGAAGGCGCGGGTGAAATCCGAGGGTGTGGGCCAGCCGGGCTTACCGAACTGGTAGCAGCTGACGACATGCAGCCCGGCCGCAATGAGTCCGTCGGTGTAGTCGCGGGTGACCGGCTTGAAATCGAAGGTGGCGCCCGGCCGCAGCTCGGACACGTAGACCAGAGCCCCGTCGTAGCCGGCGGCCTTGATCTGCTCGGGCGAAACCAGCTGCACCGCGAAATCGATCAGCCGCAGCCCCTCGGCGGATGCCTTCGGCGCACCGAGGGCAGCGGCACCGGCCAGCGCCGTGAGCGCATACCGGAAGACGTCGCGCCGGGTCGGCTCCATCACGACCGCGCCGTGATGAGCGAGGGTTCACCGACCCCGATGGTGATCTGCGGGTTGGCCGCGGGGTCAAGCCAATTCAGTATCGACTTCATTTCGTCGCGGCCGATGGCAATGCAGCCCCACGTGGGATTGCCGTCGGTCACGTGCAGGAAAATCCCGGCCACCTTGCCCGGAATGCGTTGGGGGTTGGACGTGATGTTCACCGCGTAGTCGTAGACCGGTCCCGAGTCGTAGAGGTTCTCCGCGATGCCCGACGGCTGGGCCGCGGTCCGCACGTGGGTGTTGTACGTCGGGGACTTGCCGTCCTCGTCCCACCAGTCCTGGTTGGTGGCCTGGAAATAAGGCATCTTCGTGCCCGGGTTGGGCTCACGGCCGAAGGCCTGGTCGAATCCGAAGGTGCCCTCCGGGGTGCGGTAGACGCCGTCGGCCGGGGCGCCGACGCCCAATTCGCCGACCTTGGCCGGCGTGGGACCCAGCACAACCTTCCAGTCCTGCCCGACCCGCTGGAAGGCGGTCAGCGTGCCGGTGGTGGAGTTGGCGGCGGGCACGCCGACGACGATCCATTGCGAGGTCTCCGGTGCGGCGCTCGCCGGTGGGGCCAGGAGCACACTCAGAAGCAGGGCTAGGCCGATTCGCACCACGAGGCTCGCCACGGCGTTCATCGTAACTGCAGCATGGGGGCGATTCGGTGCAGCGAAATGGCCTTACACCCGGGTTCAGCAGTACTGGACCGTACTGCCGTACGCGCTCTATGGTGAGCGCGTGACCAAGATTGCCGACTACGAGGCGGAATCGTCGCCGTGGTCGCCGCGCGAAGCGGAGCTGCTGGCTGCCACGCTGCAGCTGCTGCAGCTGCATGGATACGAGCGGCTGACTGTCGACGCTGTCGCGGCGACCGCGAAAGCGAGCAAGGCCACGGTGTATCGGCGCTGGCCGTCGAAGGGTGAGCTGGTCTTGGCGGCCTTCATCGAAGGCGTTCGCTGCAAGGCGGTGCGGCCCGACACCGGAAGCCTGCGGGAGGACTTGCTGAGCCTCGGCGATGCCATTACCGAACACGCGGACGAACACTCCGCCACCATCCGGGCGGTGATGGTGGAGGTCTCCCGCGACCCCGCACTCCGCGAGGCCATGCAGCATCAGTTCCTCGACCAGCGCAAGGCCTTGATCGAGTCGGTCCTGCAGCACGCCGTCGACCGCGGTGAGATCAAAGCGGAGGCGATCACCGAGGAACTCTGGGATCTGCTGCCCGGCTACCTGATCTTCCGGTCGATCGTCCCCAACCGGCCGCCCAACCGGCAGACCGTGCGGGCGCTCGTGGACAACGTCATCATCCCCAGCCTCACCCGTCCTATCAGCTAGAACGAAGTGTTGCCTGCGGCGATCCAGTACCGTACCGTACCGTACCGTCTAGAGCGATCAGCCCCTGCTGACCGGGAAACGATCTCTCCCCGCCAAGTAATCGTGTTCGCCGGTTATCGAAAGGCCAACGGGTGCAGAGGGTTTCGAACGAAGCTCAGGATCAGCAAGTGACTGACCGGACTCTGACCCACCGGGTCGCCCGGGCCACCCGGACGCTCTGCATCCCGATCCTGCTGTTCTGGCTGGCGATCACCGTTCTCAGCAACGCGCTGGTGCCGCAGCTGGAAGTCGTCGGCAAGGAGCACAACGTCGCGCTGAGCTCCCCCGACTCGCCCTCGCTGCAGGCGTTCAAACGGATCGGGAACGTCTTCGGCGAGTTCGACTCCGACAGCGCGGCGATGATCGTCCTCGAAGGCGACCAACCGCTCGGCGCCGAAGCGCACCGGTACTACGACGAACTGATCCGGCGAGTCTCCGCCGATCGCAAACACGTCCAACACATCCAAGATTTCTGGGGCGATCCCCTGACCGCTGCAGGCGCGCAGAGCCCCGACGGCAAGGCCGCCTACGTGCAGGTGTTCCTGTCCGGCAACCAGGGCGAGGCGCTGTCGCTGGCATCGGTCGACGCGGTCCGCGACATCGTCGAACACACACCGGCACCGCCCGGGATCAAGGCTTATGTCACCGGCGCGGCCCCGCAGGTCGCCGACCAGTTCGAAAGCGGTGACAAGGGCACGACGAAGGTCACCCTGCTCACCATCGGGGTGATCGCGATCATGCTGCTGCTGGTGTACCGGTCTGTGGTCACCATGCTGTTGATGCTCATCACGGTGCTCATCGAAATGTCCGCGGCCCGCGGCATCGTGTCGTTCTTGGCCAACTCCGGGTTCATCGGACTTTCCACCTATTCCACCAACATCCTCACGCTGCTGGTCATCGCCGCCGGCACCGACTATGCGATCTTCCTCGTCGGCCGCTATCACGAAGAGCGGTCGGCGGGTGTGGACCGGCAGACCGCGTTCTATGACACCTACCGCGGGACCTCCCACGTCATTTTGGGGTCCGGGCTGACGATCATCGGCGCGGTCTACTGCCTGACGTTCACCCGCAATCCCTATTTCCAGAGTCTCGGCATTCCCGCCGCGATCGGTGTTTTCATCGCGCTGATCGCCGCACTGACCCTGGCCCCCGCCGTTCTGACGATCGCCAGTCACTTCGGTCTGCTCGACCCCAAGCGCCGGACCCGAACTCGGGGTTGGCGGCGTATCGGAACCGCTATCGTGCGGTGGCCCGGCCCCATCCTTGTTGTCTCCCTGGGGATCGCGCTGATCGGTCTGTTGGCGCTGCCCGGCTACAAGACCAGTTACGACGTCGGTGCCTATATGCCCGCCGATGTTCCGTCCAACGTCGGCTACACCGCCGCTGAGCGGCACTTCTCTAAGGCCCGACTCAATCCCGAACTGCTGATGATCGAGTCCAACCACGATCTGCGGAACCCGACCGACATGATTCTGTTGGAGCGGGTCGCCAAGGCCGTCTTCCATACGCCCGGCATCGCGATGGTCCAATCCATCACGCGCCCATTGGGAACCCCGCTCGACCACAGCTCGGTGCCCTTCCAGATCAGCGCTCAAAGCAGCGCGCAGATCAACAACCTGCCCTATCAGCAGGCGCGCGCCGCAGACCTGCTCAAGCAGGTAGGCGAGATCGACAAGACGATCAACATCCTGCGGGAGCAGTACGCCTTGCAACAGCAGAGTTCCGCAGCCACTCATGAGCAGGTCGAGGCATTCCACCAGACCGTCGCTGTGGCACAGGATCTGCGCAACAAGATCGCGAACTTCGATGATTTCTTCCGGCCGCTGCGCAACTACTTCTACTGGGAGCCGCACTGCTTCGACATCCCGGCCTGCGCGGCGTTGCGTTCGGTCTTCGACGCACTCGACGGAATCGATGCCCTGACCGACCAACTGGCCAATGTCACAGCCAGTTTGGACAAGCTGGATGCGCTGCAGCCGAAGTTGCTCGCCTTGATTCCGCAACAGATCGACAGCCAGCAGGCCAACCGCGAGCTGTCCATGACGAACTACGCCACCCAGTCCGGTATCTACGACCAAACGGCGGCGGCGCTGCAGAACGCGACCGCCCTCGGCGCGGCGTTCGACGCCTCGAAGACCGACGACTCGTTCTACCTCCCACCGGAGGCGTTCAGTAACAGCGAGTTCCAGCGCGGACTGAAGCTGTTCCTCTCCCCCGACGGCAAGGCCGCCCGGATGATCATCACCCACGACGTGGATCCCGCTACGCCCGAGGGTCTTTCCCACATCGAGAAGATTCGGCATGCGGTGCAGGAGGCGGTGAAGGGAACCCCGCTGGCCGGCTCGAGCATCTACATCGGCGGTACCGCCGCGACCTACAAAGACATCTCCGATATGGCCAAGTACGACTTGATGATCGCCGGAATCGCCGCGCTCAGCCTGATCCTGCTCATCATGATGTTCATCACCAGAAGCATCGTGGCCGCGTTGGTGATCGTCGGCACCGTGGCGCTCTCACTCGGCGCCTCGTTCGGATTGTCGGTTCTGGTGTGGCAGGACCTGTTGGGCAAGCCGTTGTACTGGGTTGTGCTCGCACTGGCCGTGATCCTGCTGCTGGCAGTGGGTTCGGACTACAACCTGCTGTTGATATCGCGGTTCAAGGAAGAGATCGGCGCCGGACTCAACACCGGCATCATCCGGGCCATGGCCAGCACCGGCGGTGTCGTCACCGCCGCCGGCCTGGTATTCGCCTTCACGATGGCCTCACTTGCCTTCAGTGATCTTCTGGTTCTGGGCCAGATCGGCACCACCATTGGGCTCGGCTTGTTGTTCGACACGTTGATCGTCCGGTCGTTCATGACGCCGTCGATCGCCGCGCTTCTAGGCCGGTGGTTCTGGTGGCCGCTGCGCGTACGGCCGCGGCCGGCCAGCGCGATGTTGCGGCCCTACGGATCCCGGCCTGCAGTTCGGCAGCTGCTGTTGTGGGACGACTGACGGCACTGTCAGCAAGAACACATTGTTTCCACATTGAGATCTAGGTTTGTCCCAAATGCAACAGGGGTAACTTTGGTAACAGCGCTGGCATACCGGCGCCGCCCTGACCAGCTAAGAAAGAGTCGAATGGATCTCCGTTATGAACACAATCCTTTACTTCAGCTCCAACGGCCCCGTATATGAGACCCGCGCCTACACCAAGGCCGACATCGACCGCCTCTTCAAGGGCCGTCAGCTCCACTGCCTGACCAGTCCCGACCGGCAATTCGATTTCTGGTTCAGCCCGTCGCCCCCGGGATGCCAGAGCCGGATCAACCAGCAAGCAACTGAAATTCTTCTGGCGACAACCAACTTCACCGCCAAGTCGGTGCCGCTTCTGCCCGGCTGCGTTGTCGTCGCCACCCATGATGCAGACGGTGACCTTGACGGCCTCAGCTGGCAACAGCTCGACCTCCTGGTCCACAAGAGCCGCTCCCTGACCACCCGGGAACTGCGGTTGTTGGACAAGCGAATTCAGCGTCACAACCGGCGCCAGGCCCGGCCCGTCCGCCCCGCCGCCGTCACCCCGATGCCGGCCGCGAAGCCGCGCGCGACGGTGAAGCGGACCGTGAAGGCAGCCTCCTAGGTCGTGAGACCGCGGTTGGCCCCTTCCGCATCGAAATTCACTTTTCGCAGCGGAAGTTCGAGTGCGGCGTCGCAAAACGTGAAATTCGATGCGGGCGGGTCGTAGTTCCGCCTTGAGATCCTCGCGTTCTACGCACTTGTGCTGATGTACTGGCCAGCAACGGCTTTGCCTCGCAGCATGCCGCCACGCTCCCCTCTCAGGCCGGTCGAGTCTCCACGAAGGTCAGCGTGGCACCCACGCCGTCCTTCGGCGTGTACAGCAAAACAGACACCTGCCCGTCCTCCACGGTCGTCGACAGGTTCGCACCGTAGATCTTGTTCGCGATGGCATCTGACCCGGGGCCTTTGCCCTGCATGAACATCTCGACGGTGTGCTCACCGGGTTCACACGCGATGAAGTGCGCTTCGTAGAACGGCTCCTCGGTGCGCCGGCCGTCGACCTCGATGACAGCGGTGCTGCCTTGGGCGACCGCTCTGCCGATGACGTCGAGATGGGCGGCATGCAGCAGCTTGCCGATGACCTTCTGACCCGGCGTCAACCCCACCTGGATCTCGATGCCGGTCTGCCCGTTCATGCTGGTCAGCGTAGTGGCTGCCGGGCCGATCGGACGACGCATTGTCGCGATGGGAAAGCCATTGAGGTCGAGCTGCATCTGCTCTGAAGGCATGGTCTGACAATGCGCGCACAACCAGCTACGGGGAACTGAGCTCAGTTCGTACCCCGAGTACTGGCTGACGACGTCGGCCGTGTCCCCACCCTGGCTCCCAGGGGAACCGGCCGTGATTGTCGGCCCACACAAGTTGGAACGCGCGGATCCGCGGGCCAAATAACCGCACCCCGAATTTCAAGTGCACGTCAGGGTGTTCGACCTCAACCACCTCGATGAGGAAGCGGTCTTCGAAGTCGACGTGCATCGCCGGCTCCAAGGTCGTGCCGTCGTCGACAATCATGTGTGCGATGGAGTTGAGCACGCTGGCGGAAACTTCGGGTCTCAACCCGGTGATCAGCAATTCCGGCAAGTCGTGGTCATGCAAACCGATCGTGTACGCGAAGGGCCGATTTTCGCTCTCGACGAATTGCACGGCCCAACCGTGGTCACGGATCGTCGCCTGCAATTCCTCCAGATAATCCTCTGTAGTGGCGTCGGGGTGGTCGCATCGCCAGCACATGGCACGCCTTTCTGTAGTGGTTGCGACCACAATGCGCGCGGGCTCCGACAAGTTTCGGCTTGCCACACGATTAGAGGTTTTGCGTCGTCGGCAAATACCATCGACCACGCAATGAGCGATCAAGACCTCGAAACCCGCGCACCGTCCACGGCTGCCGCAAACCGGCTCGCGACCGAAGCGGGCCGCCGGCGAACCTTCGCCGTCATCAGCCACCCGGACGCTGGTAAGTCCACGCTCACCGAGGCGTTGGTGCTGCACGCCAGGATCATCACCCAGGCCGGCGCCATCCACGGCAAAGCCGGGCGCCGGTCCACGGTGTCGGACTGGATGGAGATGGAACAGGCCAGGGGTATCTCCATCACCTCGACGGCGCTGCAGTTCCCGTACCACTCGCCCGAGGGCCAGGACTGCGTAATCAACCTGCTCGACACCCCCGGGCACGCCGACTTCTCCGAGGACACCTACCGGGTGCTCAGTGCCGTCGACTGCGCCGTCATGCTGATCGACGCGGCCAAGGGTCTGGAACCGCAGACGCTCAAGCTGTTTCAGGTGTGCAAGCACCGCGGCCTGCCGATCCTCACGGTCATCAACAAGTGGGACCGTCCCGGCCGCCACGCATTGGAACTCCTCGACGAGATCCAGGAACGCATCGGGCTCAAGCCCACCCCGTTGACCTGGCCGGTCGGCATCGCCGGCGACTTCAAAGGTGTGCTGGACCGCCGCACCGGCAACTTCATCCGGTTCACCAGAACCGCAGGCGGCGCCACCGCTGCGCCCGAGGAACACATCGCACCCGAGCAGGCGCACGACGCGGCCGGCATCGACTGGGACAACGCGGTCGAGGAATGCGAGCTGCTCTCCGCCGACGACGCCGACCACGACCAGGAGGCGTTCCTGCAGGGTGTGACGACGCCCGTCCTGTTCACCTCTGCGGCGCTGAACTTCGGCGTGAACCAGCTGCTGGACAACCTGACCCGGCTCGCGCCTCCGCCGAGCGGCCAAGCCGACGTCGACGGCAACGTCCGACCGGTCGACGCACCGTTCAGCGCGTTCGTCTTCAAAGTGCAGGCCGGCATGGACTCCGCCCACCGCGACCGGATCGCCTACGCCCGGGTATGTTCGGGGACCTTCGAGCGAGGCGACGTCCTCACGCATGCCGCGACCGGCAAGCCGTTCGTCACCAAGTACGCGCAGTCGGTGTTCGGCCAACAGCGCTCAACGCTCGACAACGCGTGGCCCGGAGATGTCATCGGGCTTGCCAACGCGGCAGCGCTACGGCCGGGCGACACCCTGTTCCGTGACGTACCCGTGCAGTTCCCACCGATACCAAGCTTCTCGCCGGCGTATTTCTCGGTCGCGCGCGGCACCGACCCGAGTAAGCACAAGCAATTCCGCAAGGGCATCGAACAACTCGAGCAGGAAGGCGTGGTGCAGGTTCTGCGGTCCGACCGTCGCGGTGAGCAGGCGCCAGTCCTCGCTGCCGTCGGCCCGCTGCAGTTCGAGGTGACCAGTCACCGGATGGCCACCGAGTTCAACGCGCCGATCTCGCTCGAGTCACTGCCCTACACGGTGGCGCGCGCCGTCGATCCCGAAGATGCGCCGTTCGTGGACAGGCAGGTGTCGACGGAAGTCCTCACCCGCACCGACGGCGTCATGCTCGCTCTGTTCACCACGAAGTGGCGACTGCAGGGCTTCTGTGAGGACAACCCGACGGTGACGCTGCGCCCGCTGGTCGCGGCCGGCGACGACTGATCACCACTTCGCGGCGACGTTGGCCGCGATCTGGTCGGCGATCTTCGACGCCGAGTCGCCCGGGTCGGCGGCGCAGGTGTTGACGTCAATGATGATGTTGTTGCGGTGCTCCAACGCCCGGCCGCAGGCCCGGCCGGGGGCACTGGCCTCTTCCTCAGTCGCGGTGGTGCTCAGCGTGTCCTCGGTGCTGGCGATCGGGCCCACAGTCCAGTGCGTCTGGCTCTGCGTGTGGGTGAATTCGTGGCAGGCGGGCCACTGGTGCGCCGAGGCGGTGAAGAACGCTCGGGCTTGGTCCGCCGTGGGAAACAGCACCACAGCCTGTTTGACGTAATGCTCCAATTTGTCACCGTCGCTGAGGCTTTGGTCGCGCTCCGCCACAAAGCCACTGCCGGCGTACACGCGAGTTTCCGCGGCGCCGTCAATGGCGAGGCACTCCGGCGGCGTCATGACAGCGGCGTTGTCGGCCATCGAGGTCGCGGTGTTGGTGACCGCCATGTTGTTGACACCCACCGCGGCGTTCACCTGATCAGGGCTGAGCAACAGACCAGATATCTCTCGTTCGACGAGAGGGCGCGCGATCAACTTGGGGGCCGTCGGCGTCACCGCTACGCCGGCAGTGGTGCCGCCGCACCCGGCGCTGACCACCGCACACCCCACGGCCGCTGTTGCGACCAGCATTCGACGATCCATCTCACGCCCGGTATACCCACGATCAGGCGGAACATAGGCGCGGCTTTTCCCGTGCTTAGCTGTTGGCGGTGGACAGCCCCGCCTTGACCTGGCGGGTCAGATCGTCGGCCAGTATTTCGGGCTGCCCGGCGAGCAAGCCGTCCAGGGCCACTTTCGCCACCACCGCGGGGTCGATCTTCTGGTCGGCCGGGATGTAGCTGACCATGTCGGTGTCCATGTACCCGACGTGTAGGGCGGAGACGTGAATTCCCCTGGGCGCCAACTCAGCTCGCAGCGCATCGGTGAGTGCCCAGGCGGCGGCCTTGGCTGCCGAGTAAGCGCCCGAACTCGGCGGGTGGTACCAGGCCAGCACCGACAGAACGTTGAGTACCGCTCCCCCGCCGTTCTTCTCAATGATCGGGACGAACTCACGGCTGACGTTCAGCGTTCCGAAGTAGTGGGTGTCCATTTCGAGCCGGATGTCGTCGATTGTTCCGGTGAGCAGTCCCGCCCGTGTCGAGACGCCGGCGTTGTTCACCAACACCGTGACATCACCGGCGACCTCGGCCGCACGCCGCACCGACTCCGGGTCGGTGATGTCCAGCTGAACCGGAATGACACCCGGCAGGTCGACCGCCTCCGGTTTGCGCGCGCCCGCGTAGACCTTTGCTCCCCGTGCGACCAGTTCAGCGGCGAACTGTCGTCCCAATCCGCGGTTGGCGCCCGTTACCAGTGCGGTGATCTGCTCGGTCATCGGTGTCCCTTTCCTCGGTCCTTGCTGCGCTCAACACTAGAACAGGCTGGGTTCATTCCGCTAGACCCAGCAGCGGGTGGAAGGAGCGGCCTACCAGCTACGAGGACCTCGGTCGTGGCCGACGGTTCCGGCCGAAATTCACCATGGGCTGATGCAGCATCACATGCACGTCGCACGCGGCGCCGCAGCGCTCGCCGCCGCCATGGGAATCGGTCGATTCGTCTACACCCCGATCCTGCCGTTGATGACGGCACAAACGACGATGACGCCTCACACTGCCGCCACCCTGGCCACGGCCAATTACGTCGGCTACCTCGCGGGGGCATTGGCCGGTTCCGTGTGGCCGCGCGTCGCCCGCTCGATGGTCCTCTGTCGGGTATCGCTGGTGACACTGGTCGTGAGCCTGGCCGGTATGCCCCTGTCCGACACCACGATGGAATGGGTTCTGCTACGGACGGTGGCCGGCGTGACGAGTGCCCTGGTGTTCGTGATCGCCGTCAACACCTTGCTGGAGCACCTGCGCGGGCGACCTGCCCATCTGGCCGGTTGGGGATTCGGTGGGATCGGCGCAGGCATTGCGTTATCGGCAGTGCTGGTGCTGGCCAGTGAGCAGTGGCGGCTGGCCTGGTGGACCTCGGCTGCCGCTGCCGCGGTCTTGACCGCCGCTGCCTGGACGATGCCGGCCGCGCCCGTGGAGACTCCGTCGGCGTCCGCAACGCACATCCAACTGCCGCACCGACGTTTCGGGCTGCTCGCCGTGAGTTACACCCTCGAAGGTGTCGGATACATCATCGCCGGCACGTTCCTGGTCGCCGCGGTCACGCAGAATGCGCCGCGCTGGCTCGGCGGTGCGACGTGGCTCGTCGTGGGCTTGGCGACCGTCCCCTCCGCGGCGCTGTGGTCGGCGTTGAGTTCACGATGGTCGCATCCCGGACTGCTGGTGGCGGCGCTCTGCGCTCAGGCCGCGGGAATCGCCGCCGCCGGGGTCTTCGGCGGCGTCGCGGCCGCACTGATCGGGGCGGTGCTCTTCGGCGGCACATTCATCGGGGTCAGCACGTTGTCGCTTGCGGCCGCGCGTGCGCTGCGCTATCCACGCGCCGTGGCGCTGCTGACTGCCGGCTACTCGGTCGGCCAGATACTCGGCCCACTCGCGGTCAGCCCACTGCTGCACAACGGATTCCGGCCCGCTCTGGTGGTCGGTGCGGTGGTCGTATCAGCCGCCGCCGCAGTCGCGGGGCTGATGCGGATCATCGGCGGGCAGCCAGACAGAATGCTCAGCGAGCCCGAAATCACCAATGTCCCGGGTGAATTCGTCGACCAGGGCGGCAACCACCGGGTTGTCTTCGTCGCGCCGCCACACCAGTGACCACGTCCATAGTGGGGACGGGTTGACCACCGCACGCCGGACCAGGTCCTTGGGCAGCGACTCGTCCTGGCCCTTCGGATTGTTGATCACTGGACGGCCAAGTCCTCGTACATGCTCCAGGAACGTCGCGCCGGTGACACCGCCGTCGTCGGTACGCATGACGCGGGCGCCGGTGGCGGCCGCGAACTGCTCGGCATAGCGATTCCACGACGACCAACTGCCGGCGTCCGCGTCGATCAGCACGACCGTGTCGGCGGCCTCGACCGGCGAATCGTCTGGGCCGGTCGCAAGAGCGTAGAGCCGATCCACGCCCAACAGTCGGGCCTCGAGCGCCAGCGCTTGCAGGTCAGTGTTCTGGACCCAGCAGATCGCGAGATCGAGGCTGCCGTCAGCGACCCGTGCGGCCTGCGTGTGCGACGGCATGACCCACGTGTCCAACCGCAGCTGCGCGATTCCCGCCGCGCGCTCGGACCAATCGGTGGGACACCAGTTGACGTAGCCCACGCGCACGGGCTGTGAGCTCCCCAGACTTGAAGCACGCCTGCGCAATTCGTCAGCCTGGGTGATGAGGGCCCTGGCGTCGGGCAGTAGTGCGGCACCTGCCGGTGTCAGGGTCACTGAGCGGCGGTCCCGGTCGAACAGGGTGACCTTGAGCTCACGCTCGAGAACCTTGATCTGCTGGGACAGTGACGGTCCGGCGATGCGCAGACGCGCAGCCGCGCGACCGAAGTTCAGCTCCTCGGCCACGGTGACGAAGTAGCGCAGTTGCCGCAACTCCATCGCTGCAGCCTAATAGGCGCAGCCTCCCAGCAGGGAGGTGATCGATCGCGCAGGCGCGGCATCGGCGGGCCGCCCGATGCGTTGAGCCAGGCACACAGCGAACGAAAGGATCATCGACATGAGCACTCCGACACGGGTCGCCGTCATTACCGGCGCCTCCCAGGGCATCGGCGCCGGCTTGGTACGGGGCTACCGCAGGCTGGGCTACGTGGTCGTCGCCAACTCCCGAAGCATCGATGACAGCGACGATCCGCTGGTACTCACTGTCGCCGGCGACATCTCTGAACCCGGTGTGGGACAACGTGTTATCGATGCGGCGTTGCACCGCTTCGGCCGTGTCGACACCGTGGTGAACAACGCCGGGATCTTCATCGCCAAGCCGTTCACCGACTACACCGACACTGACTACGATGCCATCACCGGGGTGAATATGCGCGGCTTCTTCGAGCTCACCCGAGCGGCGATGCGGGTCCTGGACGCCGGTGGCCACGTCGTGAACATCTCGACCAGTCTGGTGGATCAGGCGAACTCACAGGTGCCGTCCGCTCTGGCGTCTCTGACCAAAGGCGGCCTGAACGCAGCGACCAAGGCGCTGGCGATCGAGTACGCCGGGCGCGGGGTACGGGTCAACGCCGTCGCTCTCGGAGTCATCAGCACCCCGATGCACGATCCGTCCGACCACGCCGCGCTGGCGGCACTGCATCCCCTGGGTCGGCTCGGCGAGATCGATGAGGCGGTCGAGGCGGTGCTGTACTTGGAGCAAGCCGGATTCGTCACCGGTGAGATCCTCCACGTGGACGGGGGCCAAAGTGCCGGACATTGAACGTCTTCTGCGTTCGGTGCTGGATCAGTGGAGGGCCGGCATCGACAAACACGACCCCCAGGCAGTCGCCGAGCTGTTCACCGGCGACGCGATCTTTCAGGGGTTGCGCCCGTACAGCGTGGGCCCGCGGGGAGTCTTCGACTACTACGACTCCCAGCCGACCGGTATGACGGTGGACTTCTCCGTTCTCGAGTCGAGGCGCCTTGGCGACGACGCCGTGCTCGGCTATATCGCCGCGACGTTCGCCTTTCCCACCGGCGAGACCAAGGATCTTCGGTTGGGCGTCGTCATCGTCCGCGTCGACGGGGTCTGGCGGATCGCGTACTACCAGGCCGGCCAGGCGCCTGACTAGTGACCGAGGTGGATCTGCAGTCCGTGGCTGCGCAGCTGCTCGAAGCTGTAGCTGAATTCGCCTCGGCGGCCGATGGATACGAGATAGCGGTCCTGGCCTTCGGTGATCGGGAACGTGAAGGAGAACGTGCAGTTGGCGGTGTCGCCGGTACCGGCACCAAGTGAGGTGGTGGTGAGGATTTCGCCCTTGTCATTCTTGACAGTGACCGGTGTGGTGCGACCGACGTCGGCGTAGCCGTCCGTGCCGTGGCACGACCCGCCGTCGGTGACGATCGCGCCGGTGCCGAGGGTGTCGGTCAGCACGAATACCCCTGAGATCTTGGCGGATTCGAGGACGCGAAAGCCCTTGTTGAACTTCGGGCAGAACACGTCGACGGCGATCTTGTCGGCGAGCAGACCCTGCTGCTGCCCGCCGTGCTCGAGCTGATTGCACACCTCGTGTCCGTGGGCCACCGCATTGACCTCGGAATTGAACTGATCGAACAGCCCCGCCGTCTGCAATGCCTGCACGTAGTCGACTTCGGGCGGCGGCGTCGGTTTGTGCCGTGCCCAGAGAAGGCCCCCGACCACGCCCGCGACCATCACGATCACCGCCGTCGTCACTCCGGTGGCCAGCCACGTCAACCGGATGCTCGACCTCGCGACCGGCACCTCGACATAGCCGGGCAGCAGCTGGCCGCCGACGGGGTCGTTCGACTCGGACCTGCCGTTGCGAACCCGGTTCGTCGGGTGCCCGGCGCTGTAGTAGCGACCCTCGAAGCGGGCCGCGGGATCCGGCCGCCACCCGGTCGGCGGGGTGGGCGTCAGCACCCCGCCGCAGCGTGCGCAGGTCCCACGTGCGTCCAGGTCAGCCCCGCAATAGGGGCAGGCCGCGGGCGCTCGCTTCATCGCTCTTGAATATCACCGATACCGCCGTTTCGCTGCGGCAACGCGTTCTTTCCGCAGCCGCGCGCGCTGGGCCGCGCGGCGTGTCGACGGTGCGTCCCGGCGTGCGGGTTAGGGTGCTGTGGTCGGCTTCAGTGAACAAGCCGATAGAAAAGTTGAGCAATTCATGACTGCACCAACAGAGACGTCACCACTCGAAGCGCGGGTCGGCCACTACTACCGGATGGACGGCACATACCTCGTCGGCCGCGAAAAGCTTCGCGAGTACGCCCGTGCCGTGCAGGACTATCACCCTGCTCACTGGGACGTCGCCGCAGCCGCTGAGCTGGGCTACTCAGACGTCATCGCGCCGTTGACGTTCACGTCGGCGCCGGGCATGCAGTGCAATCGCCGGATGTTCGAATCGATCGTCGTCGGTTACGACACCTATCTGCAGACCGAGGAGGTCTTCGAGCAGCACCGACCGATCGTCGCCGGTGACGAGCTGGTGATCGACGTCGAGCTGACCTCGGTGCGCCGCACCGCGGGCCGGGACTTCATCACCGTCACCAACACCTTCACCGACGCCGACGGGGAGCGGGTGCACACCCTGCACACCACGGTCGTCGGCGTGACCGCGGAGGACATCGACGCGGGCGTGAAGGTCGCCGTTCAGAACGCGATGATGCACGACATGAACATCCTCGACATCGGCGGAAACGACGCCGAGTACGCCAAGGAGTTGCGGCCCGAGGGTGAGATCCGGATCGCCGACGGAGGTCTGACCCGTAGGCCGGGCTCGCGGTCGTTCGACGATGTCTCGGTCGGTGAAGAGTTGCCGCCCCACCACACCCGGGTATCGCGCGGCGATCTGGTGAACTACGCCGGTGTGGCCGGCGACGCCAACCCCATCCACTGGGATGAGGAGATCGCCAAGTTGGCCGGGCTGCCCGACGTGATCGCCCACGGCATGCTCACCATGGGCCTCGGCGCCGGATTCCACTCGAGCTGGTCCGGCGACCCGGGTGCGGTGACCCGCTTCGCGGTGCGTCTGTCGCAACCCGCTGTCGTCTCGGCCAAAGAGGGCGCCGACATCGAGTTCAGCGGCAAGGTCAAGTCGTTGGACCCGGAAACCCGCTCGGGTGTGGTTCTCATCGGCGCGAAATCCGCGGGCAAGAAGATCTTTGGCCTGGCGACGATGAACGTGCGGTTCGCCTGAGGCCGGGTTAACCGCGACTCTCAGATAGCCACTGGCCGATCCCGCGCGGATCCGCGATGTGATCCGGATCGACCACCCGCAGGGCGGCATTGACCGCCATCGCCGCCTCACAACTGTCCGGGTCTTGCAGGACGACCCGTCCCCCAGCCCGCTTGACGTCCTGGCAGCCGCGCGCCCCGTCCTCGCTCGCGCACGAAAGCAGAACGGCTGTCACCGAATTGACGAGTTGAGCCGCGCTGGAGAACGCCGCGTCCAGCGACGGGCGGGAGCACAGGATCGGCGGATCCAACGTCAGGTGGGCTCGAACGCCGGGGCCGGTCTCGTACTGCTCGATCGGCGTTTGCGGCTCCGGCGACCGGCTCCGGTCGTTGCCCGCCAGCAGGTGGTAGCCGGCGGGGGCGAGGACGACTTGTCCCGGCGTGCAGGCGTAGGGGCTGCTGGTCGGTTCGCGGATCGGAATTGCGGTGTAACCCTGGAGAACCCGGTCGAGACCGGCATATTGCGGTGCGCGGTGCAACACCACGAACACCACTGTGTTACCGATGTCGACGAGGGTCTCGAAGATCCCCCGCAGCGCCTTGATGCCCCCGGCGCTGCCTCCGATCACAACGACGTCAGGGCCGGACACGCTGGTTCTGGCTCTTGGCATAGATGCCCAGGCGGCGGTCCTGCGGCTTGAACAACCGCATGCCGTCGACGGTGAGTCCTTCCCGCGGACCGATGACCAGATTGCCGAACGGAGCCAGGCTATCCCAGAACATGCGTTCAGCCCGGCGCTGCAACGTGTCCTCGAAATAGATGAAGACGTTGCGGCACATGATCAGATGGAATTCGCCGAACGTGCTGTCGGTGGCCAAATTGTGCGAGAAGAATTCCAGCCGCGACCGCAGTGCCGGGCTGAGAATGCACCGATCGTATTTGGCGATATACCAGTCCGAGAACGGCCTTTCTCCGCCGCTGGCTTGATAATTGCGGGTCGCGCCGACCATCGCATCCGCGGGATAGATCGCCGCTGCGGCGACTTTGAGGGAATCGCTGTCGATATCGGTTGCGTAGATCGTCGACCGATCCAGCAGACCGGCCTCATCCAACATGATCGCCATCGAATACGCCTCCTCGCCCGTCGCACACCCCGCGACCCAGATGCGGATGCGCGGATAGGTGGCCAGCCGCGGCAACAGCTCCGCGCGAATCTTGGCGAACACCAACGGGTCCCGGAACATCTCGGTCACGTTGACCGTCATCGTCGATAGCAGCGACGCCAGCAGACTCGGATCACGAAGCACCCGGTCCTGGGCTCTGGAGATGGTGCCCAACGAATGCCGTTCGACGAACGCCATCAGCCGCCGGTTTCGCGAGGCGTCCGTGTAGTGACGGAAGTCGTAGCCGAGGAATTCGAACACCGCGTAGAAGAACGCCTCTGCCTCGATCGCCGTCAGTTCCTTGGACCGGGCCGCGTCATTCTCGGCGGGATCACTCATTGGTGGTTGCCGCCCCCTGCTGGCCGCGCAACCGACTGCCCAGCCAGACCCTGAGAACCGATGTCAATTGGTCCATGTCGACCGGTTTGGTGACATAGTCCGATGCGCCCGCGTCCAAGCACTTCTGGCGGTCGCCCTTCATCGCTTTGGCCGTCAGGGCCACGATAGGCAGGCTGCGCCAACGTGATTCAGCCCGGATCCGGCGCATCGCCTCGTAACCATCCATGACCGGCATCATGATGTCCATCAGCACCAGCCCCACCTCTGGATGGGCGGCGAGGCTGTCGAGCCCTTCTTGTCCGTTGCGGGCCGGTATCACGGTGATCCCATACCGCTTCAGCGCGCTGCCGAGTGAGAAGACGTTCCGCACGTCGTCGTCGACCAGCAGGACGGTGTTGCCCGCGAGACTTTCGTCGACCCGCTTGGGGTTCGAGAGAATTTCCCGGGCCGAGTCGGGCATGTCGTTGGCCACGCGATGGAGGAACAGCGCTGTTTCGTCCAGCAGCCGCTCGGGTGATTTGGCGTTCTTCAACACGATCGCAGAGGCCAGCACTTCGAGGCGCTGGGTCTCGGCGGTGGTCAATTCCCTTCCGGTGTGCACGATTACCGGCAAGTGCTTCTGCTTGAGTTGATCCTTGACGCGCTCGATGAGATCGATGCCGTCCATATCGGGCAATCCGAGATCGAGGACCAGGCAGTCGTAGGACGTCGGGCCGGCCAACTCGGCGAGCACCTGTTGGCCGGTGCCGACGCACGTGATCGCGATATCGTCGCTTTCGATCATGTGCTTGACGACCTGGCGTTGGCTGGCATCGTCTTCGGCGACCAACACGTGCCGCGGTCCCGGCTTCAGGAAGTCGGCCACCGCGCTGAACATCGAACGGAGATCTTCGACTTCGGCGGGCTTGTTCAACGTGTGGATGGCGCCCATCCGCCGCCCACGGCCGTCGTCGTTCGAACCCGAGATGACGTTGACCGGTATGTGCCGGGTGGCGAGATCATGCTTGAGGACGTCGAGGACGACCCAGCCGGCCATATCCGGCAGACCGATATCCAAGGTGATCGCGGCGGGCTGGCGTTCCTTCGCCAGCGCCAACGCCATGCGCCCGCTCGCGGTGACGACCGCGTCGAAGCCGGCCTCGGTGGCCAACTCGACCAGGAGCCCCGCGAAGGTCGGGTCGTCCTCGACCACGAGCAGGACCGGTTTGGGCCCCTGCGGCCAGTCGACGGACGAGATGTCCACCGCGCCAATGCGTGCCAGGGCGCCGTCCACCTCGGGCGACATCTGGCCGGACGACGGCTGCGGGGCAGTCCCCGATCCGTTCCCGGCCACCTGCTGTGGTACCGGCGGGGCAACCACGCTGCTCGATGCCGTTGCGGCCCGAGGGGTTTCGGGCGCGGAGTCGCCGGCCTGCGGGGCCGCGACGGGCAGATAGCAGGTGAAGGTGGATCCCTCGCCCAGCGCGCTGCGCAGCGTGATCTCGCCACCCAGGTTGCGGGCCAGTTCGCGGCTGATCGCCAGCCCCAACCCGGTGCCACCGTACTGCCGGGTGGTTCCCCTTGCCGCCTGCTGGAAGGACTCGAAGATCAGGTGGTGGTCCCTTTCGTCGATGCCGATTCCGGTATCGACGACGGCCAGGGACAGATAACCCGTGCCCGGATTGCCGTCGATATCGCCTGCCGCGGACAGTTCCACGGTCACCGAACCTTCGTCGGTGAACTTGATCGCGTTGGCCACCAGGTTCTTCGCTATCTGCTTCACGCGGGTGTAGTCACTCGTGAGCTGCATGGGTGTGGAGTCACCCACCACGACGTGGAAGCCGACGCCTTTGTTGTCCGCGATCGGGCGGAAGGTGCGCTCGAGGAAGGCGACCAGATCGTTCACCTGGATCAGCTCCCGCTCCAGACGCAACGATCCGGATTCGACCTTCGCCAGGTCGAGGACCTCGTCGATGAGGTTCAACAGGTCCTTGCCGGACTGCTGGATCGTCTCCGCGAACTCCTGCTGTTTGTCGGTGAGCGGGTCATCCGAATCGGCCAACAAGCCGGCCAGGATCAGGATGCTGTTCAGCGGTGTGCGCAGTTCGTGCGACATATTCGCCAGGAACTCCGACTTGTACCGCGACGACACGGCCAGTTCCTCGGCCTTCGCTTCGAGGGTTTGGCTGAGCCGATGCAGCTCGTCGTTCTTCTGCTCCAACGACTGCGCCTGCGACTCGAGCCGTTCCGAACTCGCTCTGAGCTCTTCCTGTTGCGAGCGCAGCTCCTCGGTCGTCTCCTCCAGTTCCGCGTTCTGTGCCGACAACTGGTCCTCGCGCTGCGTCAGCTGTTCGTTCGCGGTGCGCAGTTCTTCTTCCTGGGCCTGCAGTTCTTCGGTCTGTGCCTGGGATAGCCGCAGCAACTCACTGGTCTTCTGCGCCGACTCGATGGCGCTCAGAGCCACTCCTGCTCCCAGCGCAATGCTCTCCAAGAGTTCGACGTCCTCCTCGGAGAACAACTGCAGGCCGGCAAGCTCGAGAACCCCATGTACCTCGGACTCGAATTTGATGGGGATCAGGATCAGGGACACGGGCTCGGTCTTGCCCAGGCCCGAGACGATTTCGACATAGTCCCCGGGCGCGCCGGTCACCTCGATCCGGTTTCCCTCCAGCGCGCACTGGCCGACCAGACCATCGCCCATCCCGAAAGAAGTCGGCAGGTCCTTTCGGCGGTGGAAGGCGTAGGACGCAACCAGCGCGAATTGGTCCGTCTCCTGTGTCCGCCGCAGGTAGAGGGCCCCGTGCTTGGCGTCGAGTGCCTGCGCGGTGCGCGACACGATGATGGAGCCAGCGGACGCCAGATCGGGCGCCGCCTGCACCTCGGTCATCAGGTTCGCCTGAATTTCCTTGGAGCGTCGTGCCTTTTCGTTCTGTTCGGCCGCCGATGTCACCGTGCGGTGGATATTGCGGCTGGTGAAATACAGCAGAATGCCCAGCACCAGAACGATTGCGCTGGCGAGTATCCACAGCAGGGACCGGGCGAAACTGACCGCTTGTCCCGCCCTGGTGTTAGCACTCTCGACGGCCTTGACCGCGTCCTGCTCGATCTGACCCAGCTGAGTCTCCAGCAGCGCGACCTGATCGGCGTGTTCTCTCCCCGAAGCGGCTGCCTGCTCGGCATTTTGGGCCTTCTGCAGATCGGAGCGATAGTTCGACCGGAAGGTGACCCAGGTTGCCAACGCCTGTTGATAGAGCGAGCGGATGGAGTCGTTGTCGTCGGTTTCTGCGCCTGCACGAAGCTCGGTATCGACCGTCTTGTCCAGTTGGTCGAGCTCAGCCGTGAGTTCCGCACGACGGGCGGGATCGTTGGAAAACAGCAGCCTGTCGTGCGCGACGAGCAAGGCCTTCAGATCCCGCTGGGTGTCGAGTGCGGCAACCTGGTCGTTGCGGGCCTGGGAACGCTGCTCGAACAGGTCGGTGATTTGCCTGAGTTGAACGGTGTAAAGCGTATTCGCCAAAATCACTGCGAGAAGCGCGCATCCGCAGACAATCGCCAATCGGGTCGCAAGCTTCATATCACCCTAGCTCTCACCGGTATTCCTAGCTCTCCGCGCAGTGGGCCACTTCTCGACCTCCGCAGCCAGATCCGTTGCCTCGATCGGATGGGCATACGAAAATCCCTGCTGCAGTACACATCCCGCGTCTCGGAGCCAGTCTGCCTGTTTCTGGTTCTCGACACCCTCGGCGATCAGATCGACCTGCATACAGGACGCCAGCGCGATGTGGCTGCGCACCAGATTCTGCACGCGCTGATCGTCGTGAACTTCGGCGACGAACGTGCGGTCGATCTTCAGCCAGTCGACGGGGATGTGCAGCAGATTCGTCAAGCTGGCATGGTCGACCCCGAAATCATCGATGGCCAGGTTGAATCCGATGCTACGGGCATGGCGCAACGCCACGCGCGCCGTGGCCGGATCTCCGTAGAACGTGCGTTCGGTGAGCTCCAGGCAGATGTTCTCCGGGGCGACCCCACTGTCGCGCTGCGCGCCGATCAGGTCGTCGAGGAAGCTGCCTTCCAGCACGTGGTCCGGCGACAGGTTCACGTGCAGCTTCAAATCATTTCGGCCCAGCGCTGCGAAGTCCTCAAAACTGCGCGCCAAAATCCACCGGCTCAACTCGCCGATCTGCCCGGCACTTTCGGCCAGGGCGATGATGTCGGTCGCGGGGATCTCTTCGTCGCCGACCCGCCAACGAACCAGTGCTTCGAGACCGAAGAGCGCACCGGTGGCTGAGTTCACGATCGGCTGGTAGGCCAGCCTGAACTCCGAGCGGACAATGGCATCCGCCACTTCCGACCGCAGATCCACCTTGCCCTTGTGCCGCGAGCCGATGCCCTCGGTGTAGAGGACACATTCGTCGAGCCGGTTCTTTTTCGACTCGAACATGGCTATGTCGGCCTGGTTCAGAAGGTCCTCCGGCGAGCGCGCGCTTGCGCCGAGACATGAGATGCCCATGCTCAAGGACGGATACAGCGTGACGTTCTTACAGCGAACCGGCTCGCCCTGGACCTGCTGCAGGATTCGGTTGCCCGCCGCGACGGCGTCCTCGATCGACGGCACATCTTCGAAGACGACGATGAACTCGTCCCCACCGATGCGACAGACTAGAGCGTCGTCACCGGCGGCCGACCGAAGGCGTGCCGCCACTTCGACGAGCAACTCGTCGCCGGTGTCATGTCCGTAGGTGTCGTTCACCGACTTGAACCTGTTGACATCCATGTACAACAGCGCAGCCAGTTTTCCGTCGCTCTGCCGGCGGGACAGCTCCGCGAGCCGCTCATTGAGTTCTCGTCGATTGGCCAGATCGGTGAGCGGGTCGTGGCTCGCGAGGTGGCTGATCACCATTTGGGCTTGTTTGATCTCGGTCAGGTCATGCACCACGACCGCGACATGCAAATCGATCGAGTCACCGATCGGCGACAGGGTGATCAGCACGTCGACCGGACGACGCAGCCCGGAAGCGAACGTCATCTCCATCGACACTTCCTGGTGCGTCGCCAGGGTGCTGTCCAACTGCTCACGCAGCCGGTCTCGGTGGGCGTCGACGGCAAGGTCCACGATGGACCGGCCGATCAGGCTGTCGTCATGCCCACTGAACAAGGCGGTGGCAGCCTTGTTGCAGCTGCGGATCACCCCGGAGGCATCCACCGCGAGAATCGCGTCAGCGGTGGCCTGCATGACGGCGGCATACTCGGTCTGGACCCGGTAGAGCGTGGCGTTGGATATCGCGAGAGCGGCGGCCACCGAGGTGCCGCGAAACAGCGCGGTCTCGACCTCGGAGAAGGGTGGACCATCGGTTCGGCCCACACAGAGAATGCCGACCGGCTGCCCTCGGGCCGACAGCTCCTGGATCATGACGGCCCCGCCGGGCATCGGAGCGCGCACCCCGCCGGATGCCTGCTCAACGAGCCACTGCTGCAGCAGCTCCGAACGTCGACCGCCCTCGGTGTGGGAGAACGAGTCGTGCCATTCACTGCCCGGCGCCGGTAGCCGAAGCAGACATGCCGCGTCGAACAACTGGCTCATCTCGGCGACGATGGTCTTCTCCAACGTGTGCAGGTCGATGCTGTCGGCGGCGAAGATGTTGGCCAACCGAGCCCGTCGCCGGGTGAACGCCAACTCTTCGCGCTGTCGACTCTCGGCCGCACGCGCGATTTGCAATTGCTGTTCATGCAGGCGAGCGGCCTCCATGCGGAGTTTGGCAAACGATCGATCCAGCTCCAGCAAAGCTTTCACCTTGGCAAAGAGCACCGCCGCGGAAACCGGCTTGAGGAGAAAGTCGACCGCGCCGAGGTCGTATCCGCGATCCAGATCGCCATCGTCGGCCTGGCCGGTGAGGAAGATGATGGGTGTCGAAGCCAACTCGTCGGCTTCCCGGATGAGTTGCGCCGTCTCGAATCCGCCCATGCCCGGCATGTTGATGTCGAGCACAATCACCGCGACCTTGCGCTGCAAGAGGGCGGTGAGCGCCTCTTCTCCCGATCCCGCCTGGACAAGTTCGCAGTCCAGGGGTGTCAGCACAGTGCACAGCAGGTCCCGCAGCCGAGCGTCATCGTCGACAACCAAGACCGTCTGTTTGCTCTCGGTTGTCGTGGGCTCCCCGACCACGCCATCCATCAGCACAGGCTTAATGTTCCCTCCCGCGCGAGGTATGGCACAAGCACACGAACTTTCACTCCCCCGACTCTTTTCGTGAACAATAATTCGTTCCACAATTGTGCCGCTGCGCCGCTTCCAACAACACGCCAATCGAGAAATTCAGCAAATTTTGTGGTTCAACCGTGACGTGGTCGCTGCGAGCATCGGAAAGTCTAGACAGCTCCATCGACGCTGCCTCCGCGTCCGCGGATATGACTGTTCGGCAAACAGTCTTACCGACCGTCGCATTCCAGTGCATATTCGCGGGTCGTGCGGTCTACTTGTCGCCATGGGGGTCGACGAGCCAATCGGTGACGACGGGGTGGAGATTCCCGTTGAACTCGTCCGCAGCCTGCTGAGCCTGTTGCGTAGCCGACTCGGGCTGGAAACCGCGTGGCTGTCGTCCTTTCGGGACGGCATGCAAACCTTCGAGGTCCTCGACGGTGACACCGACACGATAGGGCTGTCGTCGGGCGACCGCGCCTCACTGTTCGATTCGTATTGTGTGCGGGTCATCGACGGCCGGCTGCCCGGGATCGTCCCCGACACCAGCGCCAATCAGACCACCGACGCGCTGCCCGTGACTCGCGAATTCGGGCTGGGCGCCTACGTCGGTGTGCCGGTGCTGAACCGTAACGGCGGAACCGTCGGGATGGTGTGCGCGGTCAGCCGCGAGGCCAAGCCCTACCTCGCCGATTTCGATATGCGCATCGTCAAGCAGGTCGCCGAACTCATCGGCACGCTGATCGATTCTCCCGAGAACGGCCGGGACACCACCGCCGCGCAGCGCGCCGCCATCCGCCGGGTGGTGTATCAGCGCGATTTCGAAGTGGTGTTCCAGTCGGTGCACGACGTACCAACCGGCAAGGTGGTGGGTGTAGAGGCGCTGGCTCGGTTTCCCCGTGAACCGTTCCGCCCGGACGGATTCCTTGCGCAGGCGGCGCTGCTGGGCTTGGGGATCGAGTTGGAGACAGCGATCGTAGCTCGCGTCATCTCGATGGTGCCCCAGCTGCCCGAGGACATTTTCGTCGCGGTGAACATCTCCCCGACCGCCGCGCTGGTCGCTCCGTGGGAGCAGATGCTGGCGGACGTCGATCCCTCGCGAATTGTGTTGGAGCTTACCGAACATGACGCTGTCCTGGACTACGGTGCGCTCGACGATGCGTTGGAGCCCTGCCGCACACGAGGTGTCCGGGTGGCGGTCGACGACGTCGGCGCCGGCTTCTCGTCCTTCTCCCATGTGCTCGAGCTGAGCCCGGAATTCGTCAAGATCGACCAGTCGATCACCCGCCACATCGATGTCGACGACGCTCGCCGGCGTCTCGCGCATGCCATTGCCGAACTCGCCGGACAGATGGGCGCGACGGTGATCGCCGAAGGTGTTGAAACACAAGGCGAACTGGATGCCATCAACGCGGTGGGCATCAGCGCGGCGCAGGGGTACTACCTCAGCCGTCCACGTCCTCTGGTGCACGGGTTCCCGGCTGCCGCCGCGGCAGCGTCGACCGATCTACTTCCCACCGCGGTGGATCTGTTGGGAGAGCGCCGGTTCGAACTGGCCCTTGCCCATTCGCCCATCGGCATGGCTGTCGTGGGCTTGGACGGGACGTTCCTGCGCACCAACCGCGCCCTGCGCAGCATGCTCGGCTACACCAAACGGGAACTGGCCGAGCTCACGTTTCAAGAGATCACCCATCCCGACGATCTCGACGCCGACATCGCGCTGCTCACTGAATGCCTGGAAGGGCGGCGGCGTTCCTACCGCATCGACAAGCGCTACATCGCCGCCGACGGACGCATCGTGTGGGGCGCACTGACCGTCGTCGTCGTCCACGCCCCGCGGGATCAGCCGCGCTACTTCGTCTCGCAGATCGTGGATGTGACCGCCGACCGGATCCGCGAGGCCGATCTGGCGCGGCAGGCGGCCACCGACCCGCTGACCGGGGTGGCGAACCGGTCCGCCGGCTGGAGCCGCCTCGAACAGCTCGACGTCAGCGGACGGGGCTACGGAATCTTGTTCTGCGATATCGAACGCTTCAAAGCCGTCAATGACCAACACGGTCATCGGGCCGGTGACCAGCTGTTGGTCGACGTGGCCGAACGCCTGCAGGCGGCGGTCGGAGAGGACGACGTCGTCGCGCGATGGGGCGGTGATGAGTTTCTGGTGATCACCGATTCGGTCAACGACTGGGAACTCGCCCGCCTGGCCGACCGGATCACCGACGAACTGGACCGGGCACCGGTCGCGCTCGGCGAGGGCAAGCAGGTCGCGGCCAGGATGACCATCGGATTCGCGGCGCACCGCACCGGTGACGGACGGTCGATCGACGCCGTCCTCGAGCACGCCGACCAGGCTATGTACAACAAGCGACGCCGACGAAGCCGACGGGCTGCGGGTAGTTAGACGCGTTCAGCTGGGTACACCTTGCACGGCAAGGAGGTTCTGGTGGACAAGATCTGGGAGGTCGTCGCCGGGGATTCGTATGACCCCGGCGATCCTGGCAATGGTGCGGAGGAGCAACTCATTCTGCGCGGATCCGAAGAGGAGGCGCGGCGGGTGTATGCCGACAGCGTCGCCGAGGCGGCCGAGCGCGGCCATGCGTACGTCACACTGCGGTGCGGTGGCGGCGATATCGAGAGATGGCCCCAGCGCACCGGGTGGACGGTCTGACCACCCGCGACAGCCTTAGTTAGTTCCGGTAACGTTTCTGTGGTATCCGCGCGCAGAACAGGAGCGATGACATGAATCTCGGCCCCTGGGGTGATCTCACGATACTTGCTGCCGTGCTCGAAATCGTCTTCGCCGCTTGCGTATTCGTCTACATCGGCCGCCTGGAGCGACGCGTGCCGCATCCGATGGGCGATCAGGTGGGCGCCCACAAGGCGGTGCTGGCCAAGGTTCGCAAGCGTGAGCCGTTGACGCGGGACGAATTCGACTACGCGACCGAACTGGTTGCCGACGCTCGCTCACCGCTGGCGTACGCGATTCCCGCGGCGCTGTTCACGATGGGCTTCTTCTACGTCGTCGGCTGCCTGTTCATGCTGCACCTCGACGGCGGTAACCCCTCGTTTCGGACGTTCATCGGCGGCATCCCGATGCTGACGTCGATGAACATGGCCGCTCAGTTGCGCAGGGTCGCGGGCATGAAGAGCAAGCTGCGCGACATCCCGGTGGTCGAAAACGAGGACACCGATCAGCTCACTCCCGTTGGTAGCGCCTGACTTTCGTCACTTCGGCGCTTTTGCTATCCCGTCGCCGTCCTCCCACAGCAGCAGCTGACGCACCGACTGCCGGGTTCCGTACGGCTGCAACATCCGGCTGGCTGGGCGGGGACGCACCTTCAGTGGCCACCAGAACCATCGGCCGAGTAGTGCTGCGACCGCCGGCGTCATGAACGACCGGACGATCAGCGTGTCGAACAGCAGGCCAAGGGCGATCGTCGTGCCGATCTGTCCGAGGATCCGCAAGTCGGCGAAGATGAACGACGCCATCGTGGCGGCGAACACCAGACCGGCTGCCGTCACCACCGCACCGGACCCGGCCATCGCCCGGATGATGCCCGTGTTGAGGCCGGCGTGGATCTCCTCCTTGAACCGGGATATCAACAGCAGGTTGTAGTCAGATCCCACCGCCAGAAGAAGAATGATGGCCAGCGCCAGCACGATCCAGAACAGATGGATCCCGAAGATGTCCTGCCAGATCAACACGGACAGCCCGAAGGAGGCGCCCAGCGACAACGCCACGGTGCCCACGATCACGAACGCGGCGACGATGCTGCGGGTGATGAACATCATCACGAGCAGGATGAGGCTGAGCGCAGCGATCCCGGCGATCATGAGGTCGTAGGTGGCCCCGTCCTGAATGTCCTTGTAGGTGGCCGCAGTACCGGCGAGGTAGATTTTCGAACCCGCCAGCGGCGTCCCTTTGACGGCTTCCTGCGCGGCGTGCCGGATCGAGTCGATGTGCGAAATACCCTCTGGCGTGGCGGGATCCCCGTCATGGGTGATGATCATCCGGGCGGCCTTGCCGTCGGGCGACAGGAACAGCTTCATCCCGCGCTCGAATTCGGGGTTCGTGAATGCCTCCGGCGGCAGATAGAACGAATCGTCGGTCTTGGAGGCGTCGTAGGCCTGCCCCAGCGCGGTCGAATTCTGCAGCGCCGCTTGAGCTTGGTCGTTGATTCCCGACGTGGTGGCGTAATTGGTCAGCGTCAGATCGCGGTTGGTCTGCTGACTCTCGATCTGCGGGGGGATCAGCGCAAGCAGCTTCGGTTGCAGCGCATCGAGTTTGGCGATACTGCCGGCGACATTACCCAGCTGGTCGGTCAGCGCGTCGATGCCGTCGAGCGCGTCGAACAGCGATCGCAGCGCGGCACAGACCGGGATGTCGTAACAGTGCGGCTCCCAATAGAAGTAGTTGCGCAGCGGCCGGAAGAAGTCGTCGAAGTTGGCGATCTTGTTGCGCAGGTCCTGCGCGGTGGCGACGGTGTCGGCGAAGGCCTTGGTCTGCTCATCGGTGACCGCACTCGACTGCTGCTGCAGCGCATACTGCTGGCGCAGGATGTCGATCGAGTTGTTGATCACGTCGACCTGCTTGAGCAGATCCTCACCGCGAGCCTGCTGGAACGGCAGATTGTTGATCTGCGAGGCACTTCCGGCGCTGATCTGGAACGGGATCGACGTGTGGTCCAGGGGCGTTCCCAGCGGTCGGGTGATCGACTGCACCTGGGCGATGCCGTCGCTGTGGAACACCGCCTTGGCGACCCGTTCCAACAAAATCATGTCGGTGGAGTTGCGCAGATCGTGGTCGGTTTCGATCATCAGCAGCTCGGGATTGAGCCGGGCCTGGGTGAAGTGCCGTTCGGCCGCGGTGTATCCAACGTTGGCCGGCGCGCTGGCCGGCATGTAGCCGCGGGCGTCGTAGCTGGTCTTGTACGCGGGCAACGCGATCAGACCGATCAGCGCGATCGCGACCGTCACCACTAGGACCGGACCGGGCCAGCGCACGATCGCGGTGCCGATGCGGCGCCACCCCTGGGTGCGCATCGGGCGAGCAGGCTCGAACAGACCGAAGTGGCGGCCGATGATCAACAGGGCCGGCGCCAGCGTGAGCGCCGCGACGACAGCGACGAGCACGCCGATGCCGGCGGGCACCCCCAAGCTGTTGAAGTACGGCAGTCGGGTGAACGTCAGGCACAGCACCGCGCCCGCGATGGTCAGACCCGATCCCAGGATGATGTGCGCGGTGCCGTGGTACATCGAGTTGTACGCCGAGACCCGGTCCTCGCCGGCGTAACGCGCTTCGTGGAAGCGGCCGAGGAGGAAGATCGCATAGTCCGTGCCGGCGGCAATCACCAACAGCGTCAACAGGTTTGTCGAGTACGTCGAGAGTTCGATGATGCCGGCGTTGGCGAGCACGGCCACCGAGCCACGGGACGCGGTCAGCTCGATCATCACCGTGAAGATCACGAAGAACACGGTGGTGAGCCGGCGGTAGAGGAAGAACAGCATCACCGCGATCACCCCGATGGTGATCAGGGTGGTCTTCAGCGTGCCGTGGCGGCCCACTTCGAACTGATCGGTGACCAGTGGCGCCGCGCCGGTCACGTAGACCTTCAGGCCCGGTGGCGGCGGGGTGTTGTTGACGATGTTGCGCACCGAGTCGACTGATTCGTTGGCCAGCGACTCACCCTGGTTGCCGGCCAAATAGAGCTGGACCAGGGCAGCCTTGCCGTCGGCGCTCTGCGAGCCGGCCGCCGTCAGTGGATCACCCCAGAAGTCCTGGATGTGCTGGACGTGTTTGGTGTCGGCCTGGAGCTTTTTGATCAAGCCGTCGTAGTAGTGGTGCGCCTCGGCGCCGAGGGGCTGGTCACCTTCCAGGACGATCATCGCCGAACTGTCGGAGTCGAATTCGCCGAACACCTTGCCGATGCGTTTGGCGGCCAGCAGCGACGGCGAATCCTGCGGGCTCAGCGAGACGTTGTGCGATTCGGCGACGGTCTCCAGCTGCGGGACGAAGACGTTGGTGACCACCGCGAGGCCGAGCCAGAAGACTGCAATGAGAACCGAGTACCGCCGGATGAAATCGGGAATCCGGTGGGTCATCCCGACTTGTCCAGGCAGTAGGTGAAGGCGTTCAGGGTGTTCACAGTTCGCTCGTCTTTGACGACGTCGTCGATCTTGATGCGGCAGCCGATCGAGTCACTGTCCCCCTGGGCGGAGACGTTGACGAAGACCGCCGGCTGAGTGGTGGTGGTGTCGTAGGCCCACGGCAGCGTGACGGCGTCGGCGCGCTGCGGCTGCGCGTTCACGTCCAGGTAGGTGATGGTCGCGACGGTGCCCGGCGGCCCGAAAACCTCCAGGACGACGTGCTTGGGATTGAACGGGACGATGTCGTTGCCCGCTCCGCTGGGTGTGGAGGTGACGTCATGGGACGCGAAGATGCCGTGCAGCCGGTACACAGCAAACCCGGCCACGACGACGACCACAACCGCCACCAGCAGCATCCAGCGTTGGCTGAGCCGCCGGCCGATCGAAACCCGCTGCATCCGTGACCCTTTCGTGAGCGGCGACAGGCGCGGACGGTACGACGTTCCCGAGGGACTGCTTATCAACTAGATTGACCGTACGGTACCGGACCGGACTCCACAACCGCGGATCCCGTGTGGGCTAGCCGCGGTACTGGGCAACTTTCTGTGCGAAGTCGTCAAGCAACCGAAGCGAGTCGTCTCGGGATTTCGTCGGCAGCAGCAGATTCACCTGGCGGTATCCGAGCCCGTCGAGCGCCTGCCAGTAGTCGAGGTTGATCGGCGTCCCGAACGTCGTCAGCAGTACGTCGTGGTCGGCACCCGAGCGAATCTGTTCGATTCGCTTGCCGAGCCTCTCGACCGGCAGCGGGTTGGAGATCCAGCCGGCCCGGTGGCGGATGATCCGCTTGACGGTCGCATCCGAGTCGCCGCCGATCACGATCGGCGGGTGCGGTTTCTGCACCGGCTTGGGGCGGGAGTACGAGGGCTCGAAGTCGACGAACTTCCCGTGATACTCCGCGGGCTCATCGGTCCACAGCGCCTTGATCGCGTCGATGCGTTCGTCCAACAGGGTGCCGCGGGTCTTCGGGTCGGTGCCGTGATCCCGCATCTCCTCGAGGTTCCAGCCCGCGCCGACTCCGAACACGAACCGGCCGTCGGAGATCAGGTCGATGCTGGCCGCCTCCTTGGCGGTGGTGATCGGGTCGCGCTGGATGAGCAGGGCGATCCCGGTGATCAGCTCGATGCTGGAGGTGACCGCCGCGGCCGCAGCGAGCGTGACGAACGGGTCGAGGGTGCGGTAGTAGACCGACGGCAGGTCGCCGCCCTGCGGGTACGGGGATTCCCGGCCGGCCGGGATGTGGGTGTGCTCGGCGACGGCCAGCGCGTGAAAGCCCCGCTCCTCGATCGCGCGGGCGAGGGAGATCGTGTCGATGGTGTCGTCATTGACGAAGGTCGAGATGCCGAATTCCATAGCGCTCACATTGCCACGGTCAAGGCGGCCAAACGTCAGGCCGGACGCCCAACGCTCGAGTGTGGGCCTCATGCACGCGAAGTCGCGTTCTGGCATGCATGACCCACACAGTCGGCGGGGACTGTCTAGGCGAACTCGTCGACCAGGGAGGCGACGAATGCTTGTGTGCGTTCTCGCGAGGCTCGGCGTTCCTCGGCGTCGCGGCCCAGCGGCACGACGCGCGCGGCGAGGTCGGTGACCCCGGCGTCGCGGTAGCGCCGCAGCCGGGACACCACGGTCGTTTCGTCGCCGGCCGCCATCGTGTCGCCGACGTCCTCGGCATCGCCGTGTTCGAGCAGCCGTACGTAATTGGGTGAGAAGTCGGCGTGCCCGAGCACGTCGCTGGCATACGCCCGCGCGTTGTCGATTTCGGCGTCGGTGCAGAGCGCGACCGGAACACCGGCGACGACTCGGCTCGCGGAGTTCCCGGCGGCCCCGGTGAGGGTGGGCACCACATAGTCGCCGATCGCGCGTTCGTCGGCCATCCACAGGATCGTGCCGCTGGCGCGCTCACCGGCGATCTTGAGCATCGTCGGGCCCAGCGCGGCGAGCAGGACCGGCACCTGTTCATCGGCGACGTCGATGGGGCTGTGCACGGTGAAGGTGCCGTTGTCGACGTCGACGGTGCCCGGACCGTGGAATGCCGCGCGCAGGACGTCGAGGTAGTCGCGCACCAGCTTTGCGGGGCGCTCGTACGCCAGCCCGAGTTGGTCGGTGATGATCCAGTGATGGGACGGGCCTAGACCGAGCGCCAATCGACCGCCGCAGGCGACCTGGGTCGTGAGCGCCTGCTGCGCCATGATCAGCGGATGGCGGGTCTGGATCGGCACCACAGCGGTGCCGATCTCGATCCGCTCCGTTACCTGCCCCAGTAGCGCAGCCGCGGTCAGCGCGTCGAGGTATCCGGGCACCTGCGGAATCCAGAACGACGCGAATCCCTGTGTCTCAGCGGCTTTCCCGTCGTCGAGAAGACCGGTGAGCCGGTCGCCGCGGGGGCGTTCTTTGTCGGAGCCCACCATCAACCCGATGCGCATCACGCGCTCCGCTCACGGGACATAGCGGTCCCACTCGTGCGGAACGATCGTGTGAAATGGTGCGGCCAGCCGGATTTCGGTGGTGCGTTGGGTGAGCATTGGTTGCAGTCGGTCCGCCACGGCGACGGGGTCGTCGTCGAGGAAGAGGTAGGTCAGCGACTGACCGGTCGGCGCGTTGGCCAGCCGGGCGTCGACGTCGAGCGTCTGCGCGGTCCAGGCACCGGCGACACCGTCGACGTCGAGAAGGTGGTCGGTGGGCTCGGCACCGCGCTCGAGTAAGACGTACACGCCGGTGGCCGGCCACCACGGCAGGACGTGGGCGCCGACCTTGACTCGGTCTGCGGCTCTTCGGCTTTGGACGTCATAGACGCCGCGCTCGACCGGCGGCAGCAGGGGCAGCTTGCGGCCTGCGTCGCCCAGTGCACGCGAGAGGCACAGGAATCCCTCCATTCCGCTTGGCGCGGTGAAGAAGTACGTCATCACATGGTCGATCTCGTCGTAGGGTTCCACGCTCGCGGCGCGGGCCGCGCGGCAGGCCGGGGTGGACACCAACCGCAGCGAGGCGCGCACCGCCGACAGCCGATGCTGCTCAGGACGGTGGTCGAGGGTGTGCCAACGCAGGTACTCGGCGTCGGCGCCGTCCGGGTGGCGACGAGCCATCGACACGAACAGTGTGGTGATATCGCCGTCGCCGTTGGCGAGGATTCCGTCCACGCGGTCGGACGGGGTACCGGGCAATGACATTCGCGTCCTCAGGGCTTCGGTGCGGTCAGCAGGTCGGGATTTCGGGCTTCGATCATGCGCCGGAACCCTTCGCGCCACGGCACTTTCGTCCTACCGAGGACTTCGTGCATGTAGGTGACGTCCGGCCATAGCGGGGTGTGCGCGTCGGCGGTGTAGTCGAAGACGGGGTCGACGCCGACCAGCTCACCCATGTAGGCGCAGTAGTCCTCGACGCTGACGGTCTCGCTGCCGGCCCAGTTGACGACGACCGGCGGGGTGTCGGCGACTTCCATCGCACGAATGCCGAGGTCGACATAGTCGTCCTCGTAGATGGGGTTGTAGTTGTTGGGTGCGTCGGGGTGCAGCCGAATCGGCCTGCCCGCCAGCATCATCTGCAGCCGGTCGGCGGGCGCCCCGCCTTCGGGGCCATAGGTGGAGCAGATCCGGATGATCGTCAGCGGGATACCGAACTGTGTGGCGATCCAGGTGCACGTCTGCTCGGCGGCGATCTTCGAGAAGCTGTAGTTCGCCCGTAGCGGTACGCCGGGCGGGTCATCTTCACGCAGTGGACGTCGGCCTTGGTAGGCGTAGATGGAGCCGGTCGAGCAGAACACGAACCCTTTCGCGGCGCGACAGTGGTAGAGCAGGTCGCCTGATTTCTGGGCGTTGGTGTCGACGCACCGGATCCAGTCGTCGGCGCCGGGGTCGACGGCCGCGTGGAAGACGTAGGTGAAATCGTCGGGCAGGGAGGAGAAGTCGCCGCTGCTGATATCCAGTGCGACCGGCGTGATGCCGGCAGCGGCCAGCCGATCCCGGTCCTCCGCGTTGCGCAGGCGGGCTGCACCCCACACCTCGTTGCGCTGGGCCAGCGCACGGGCGATCGGGAACGCGATCTTGCCGGTCGCGCCGGTGATGAGGATTTTCTCTGCGTCGAGCATCCCCTTAGTCTTAGCGCACCGCGCCGCGAATGTTAAGTACTTGATATGTTGGGTCGGTGCAGCTGACCTTCGACGCCGATGTCGAGGCGTTCCGCGCGGAATTCATCGCGTTCCTCGACCGGCATCTGCCGTCGGAAGCCGAGGCCGCCGAGCGATCCCGCTCGACATCACACGTGCCGGAATGGGCGCGGCGCTGGCAGCAACTGCAGTTCGACCACGGCTGGCTGCTGCCCGGCAATCCTCCAGAATTCGGCGGGCGCAATGCCACCGTGCTGCAGCAGTTCGTGCACCGCGAGGAGTTGGCGCGGCGGCGGATCTATCACGTGTTCAACCCGCAGGGCGTCGGCATCATCGCCGCGTCGCTGCTGTCGTTCGGCACCGATGAGCAGAAGCAGCGCTGGGCGGTGCCGATCCTGCGGGCGGAGATGACGGCCTCGCTGGGGATGAGTGAGCCCGGCGCCGGGTCGGATCTGGCGGGGCTGAAAACCCGCGCGGTGTTGGACGGAGACCACTTCACGGTCAACGGCCAGAAGGTGTGGACCTCCGGCGCCCACGACGCCGACGTGATCCTGACGTTCGTGCGCACAGACGCGGATGCACCGCGGCACAAGGGAATCAGTGCGCTGGTGATCCCCACCGACACCCCGGGCGTCGTATGCCGGCCGTTCCCGTCGGTGCACGACCGCACCGTGCTGGATTTCAACGAGGTGTTCTTCACCGATGTGAAGGTGCCTGCGGAGAATCTGCTCGGACCGCTGCATGGCGGCTGGAAGGTCGCGAACGGCTCGCTAGGTCACGAGCGCACCATGATGTGGATGGCGTTCGCCAATCGGTTGGAGCAGCTGCTCGAGGACTTCGATCCGGTGGGTGATCTGAACCGTGATCGGTATGCAGGGATCGTGATGGACTACTACGCGCTGCGACTGCTCGGGTCGGTGGCGGTCAGTCAGGCCGCCCGCGGCGAGCGCGATGTTCCTGCCGTGTCGGTGCTCAAGGTGTTGGGGTCGGAGGCCGAACAGAACGCGGCCCGATACGCGTTGGAGGCGGCGGGTGCGGCCGGGCTGGTCGATCCGGCGATGACGGCGCCCTACAACGCCTACGCTCCAGAGCTTTTCGGCGCGAGTTGGTTCGCCCGCTACATCACCACGTACGCGGGGACGATTGCCGGTGGAACGTCGGAGATTCAGCGCAACATCATCGCGCAACGGGTATTGGGATTACCTGCGCGCTGAGGTGCACCCCTATGGAAGGTGTCGACATGACCAATGTTGTTGCCCGCGAACCGAACCTCGTGAACCCGTGGGCACCCCACCGGGTGCGGATGTACCTGGGCGCGGCGTTGTTCACCGGGCTGGTGTTCGTCGGGATGACGATCGGGGTCGGCGTCGGTCTGATCGAGCCGACATTCACCTCGGATGTGATCGCCAACCTGCTGTTCGGCATTCCGGCGATCCTGATCCCGCTGGTGCTGCTGTGGGACGTGCCCGGCGAGCACCGGATGCGGGAGGAGAAGGCGGCCGAACTCACGCTGTTCTACCTGCCGTACACCGCATTCAGCCAGATCTGCTGTGAACTGGTCTTCCTCATCGGACATCCGCTGGGGTGGTGGACCCCCACCACCGACCCGGGCGTGAAGTGGCTGTGGTGGCAGTACGGGCTCGCCGACACCCGCTACGCCAGCGGCAACCCGTGGACCTTCGCGCTCGAGGTGGTGGGGGTGAGCACCGGTATCGTCGTGATCATCATGTGGACTCGGCTTGTCCGGCAATCACTTCCGATCGAGAAGCGGATCCGCTCGCTGTGGGTGGCCTTCGCCGGTATCGCGATATTGATGAGCAGCACCGCGGTCTACTTCATCTCGGAGGTGGGCGCAGGGTTCAACGACATCGGGCAGGGCGCGTTCGGTCTGTGGTTCAAGTTCATCGGCGAGAACATCCCCTTCATCGTGATGCCCGCAATGGTGCTGTACGCCATTCACATTCAGATCGATTACCTGACCCGTAAGGTGGCCGTTTCGGGTTCCGGTCGCTGACGTTGGCGCGCCAGCCACCAGCACAGCCATACCGCGAGGGCGACCGCCAGGCCGATCAGTAGGTACTTCTGGTAGCGGTCGACGACCTGGTAGACAGCCGAGATTCGGTTGCCCGCGAAGTCCCCGAGGAGCACCCACAGCGTTACCCACAGCACGGCCCCGATGACGTTGTAACCGCAGAACCGCCACCACCGCATCTGCGCAAGGGCGGCCACCACACCGTTGAACTGACGCAGTCCGTCGATGAACCGGGCGATCGGAACGACGATGCCGCCGCGCCTGCCGAAGAAGGATTCCACGTGCTGCAGCCTCGGCTCGGTGAGGAACACATAGCGCCCGTACCGCAGCACCAGCGGCCGGCCGCCGAAGTGTCCGATCGCGTAGCCGATGTTGTCACCGACGACGGCCGCCAGGATGCCGCACGCGATGACCGCGGCGAGGCTCAACTGTCCCGATGCTGCGTACACACCGGCCACGATCAGGATCGTCTGGCCCGGGGCGGGGATACCGAATCCCTCGACCCCCACCAGCCCGAGCACAGCGATGTAGCCGTAGTGGTCGAGGATCGGAGCTAGCGACTGGAGGACTCCCGGTAACTGCGCGGCCATCGGGGCAGCGTTCCCGTTCGCGAGAGTTTCGATCACTGACCGGCGGGGCAATTCATGCCCCATGGCCGACATCATCGATCTCGTCTATGCCGATCACGACTGGCTCAGGCGGCAGTTCTTCCGCCTTGACGACGCCAAATCCGACGACGAGCTGGCGGCGATCTGGAAGTCGCTCAGTGACCGCTTGGACGCCCATGCCGACGCCGAGGAGAGCGTCTTCTATCCCGCGCTGCTCAAGCACGGTGGCGACGACGATCCCGGCAATCCCGAGGGCGACCCGCAGGACGAGACCGAGGACGCCATCACCGACCACAATGCGATCCGCGACGCGGTGCGTGAGTCCCGCAAGCACCGGCCGGGCACCAAGGTGTGGTTCGAAGCCGTGTTCAAGGCGCGTCAGGAAAACGGTGAGCACCTCGACGAGGAAGAGCGCGAGGCCATGCCGGACTTCATCAAGAGCGCGACCTTGGAGCTGCGCCATGAGCTGGGCATGAAGTGGTTGCAGTTCTACGCCGAGCGGGAGTCGATCGACGGCGTCGATGCGCGGGATAAGGACGCCGACGAATACATCGAGAAGCACTCATGACCGACACCACTGCACGCATCGACGAGGTCGCACCGGGCGATGTCATCACCCTCGACCGGGGGTCGGGTGAACAGGCATGCAAGGTGGTCCACACCGACGCCACCGAGTCGGGCTTCCTGATCACCGTCGAGGCCGACGACGGCGAGACATTCGATCTGGAGTTAGCCGCGGGCACCGCGGTCAAGCGGTCGCTGGAATCGAAGTGGGAGTCGTCGCAGAGTCCGACACCGCATTCGCCGCCGCGGTGAACACGGTCGAGTACGCGCCAGGGCGCCGGGCCGATGTGTTCGGTGAGGCGCCGGCTTCGACCGCCCTACTCTGGCATGGCACGCAGACCGATTCCCGGACGGCGGTGCGGGGTTTGGCCGAAGCGATCGCCGGCCAAGGGATCTGCGTGGTCGCGCCGGACTGGGATTCACACGCCGCCGATCGTGGGCGCGCGGATCTGCTGCGGTCTGCGGAGTTTGCGTACTCGCGTGGCGGTGGCGGCCGCCTCGTCGTGATCGGTTGGTCGTTGGGTGGAGTAGCCGCAGCGGGTCTGACCTTTCGGGCGAAAGAGTTCAATGTGCGAGTCGCACACGCCATCTGTCTCGGCGGCGCATTCATGGTGGACGACCCGATCTCCGGCGGTCCCGTCCTGGAATGCGTCACCGACGACGCGGCGCGGGCGCCGTTCACGCTGTTCTCCGGCAACGCCGACGATGTCGTCCCGACCTCGGTGTCCACCGGGTTCGCGGCATCGCTACGCGGGATCGACTGGCCGGTGGAGGTTGTCGAACTCGACGCCGACCACGGCTCGATAGCCGGCGCACGCTACGACCCCGATCTCGATCGCTACGACGCTGCCGACGACCCGGCGACCCAGGCGGTGGTCGGCGTGATCGCCGACCGCATCGCCGCTATCACCCTCCACTAGGTATCAGCCGAACAGCGGCAGCGCCCGTTTACGGGCCAGTGCGTCCATGCCGACCTGGATGCTGTCCTGAACCTCACGGTACTTCTGCTCGACGTAGTCGTCGTCCTCGGCGCGGGACGGGTCGTGGTCGAGCTCCACGGCAGGCATCAACCGGGTCCGGATCTTCGCAGGCAGCGGTAGCTGGGGCAGCGCCGCCGGCGCGATACCCCACGGCAAGGAGACTGCGAGCGGGAAAACCTTGAGCCGCAACAACTTATCCAGTCGCAGCGTGCGGGACAACTGATCACCTCGGATGAGCACCGGCATGGCATCTGCTCCGCCGACCGTCGCGATCGGGACGATCGGCACTCCGGCCTTGATCGCCATCCGCACGAATCCGGTGCGGCCCGCCAGGTTGGCGACATCGCGCTCACTCCAGGGCCGCAGCGAGTCCACCTCGCCGCCGGGCCAGACCGCCACATCGTGGCCTTCTGCCAGTGCGGTGGCCATCGAGTCGGGCGCGGCAGGCAGTACCCCCATGGCCCGGAAGTACCGGCCGATCACCGGCATCGCCATCAGCGCATCGTGGGCGGTGCCGTGCAGTGTGCGCTCCTGGCCGAACCGGCGCCACCATTGCACGCCGACCGTCCACGCATCCCACACGAACGGCGCGCCCGAGTGAATTCCGACGAGCAGTACCGGTGGATCGGGCAGGTTCTCCCAACCGTCGAACTCCATGCGGAACCAGTGATCGACCAGGAAGTTCCACAGGTACTTCTGGCGTTGCATCGTCGCTTCGTCCTGCCCGCCGAGGTCCCATTGCCCGGCGCGCTGGTTGAGCCAGCCGCTGACACCGTCCTCGGGGCTGTCGGCTCGCCGCTGCGCCATCTTGCGGCGGGCTTGGTCAGCGTGTCGTTGTGCTTGCTGACGGACTGCGGCAGGGCGTGGATCGGCGTTGGTCATGTCGGCCGGGTACCCCGACTGTGGGGGCCGTCACACGCGATCGGAACTGTGCGATCGCTGGACGCCGTGGGTGGCAGGACCTTGAGTCCGATCACCGCGACGATGATCCCCGCGAGGCACACCACCTTGGCCACCGACACCGACTCTTCACCGGTGACGATCGCGTAGCCGACCGTCAACGCGGCTCCCGCACCGGTCCAGACGGCGTACGCGGTACCGATCGCAATCGACTTCGCCGCTCGTGACAGCCCGAGCATGCTGAGAATCAGCGCGCCCACGAACACAGCGGTGGCCGGGAGGTTGGTGAACTGTTCGGTCTCGCCGAGCGCGGTGGCCCACACCGCTTCGAGCACGGCACTGATCATCAGGACGGCCCAGGGCATGACTAGCTCACCACCTTGAGTCCGACGACCGAGCCGACGAGCACGGCCAGCATCAGCAGACGGCCGGCGGTCGCGGTCTCCCTGCGGCGGATGATCGCCCACAGCACGGTGAGCGACGCACCGATGCCGACCCACACCGCATACGCCGTCCCGGTCGGCAAGTCGCCCATGGCCAGTGCCAAACCCACCAGACTCGCAATGAGCGCGATGACGAAGACGGCGGTCGGCAGCCGGCGGCGCAGGCCGCACGACTCCCCCAGGGCCACCGCCCAGACAGCTTCGAGAATTCCGGAGAGCACCAGAAGAACCCACGCCATGACCCGACTCCTCTACGAGTCAGTCTTGTCCTGGCGGGTACTGCTCCCTCGTCCGCCAACACCCGAAATCGGGGTCGCAGCAGCCAGTTTAGCCGAACCGTCTTCCCCGTGGGCGGTGCTGCGTCGAGGGAGACGAACCTCACCAGCGGGTCCACGAATGTAGGGGAAAATGGTTTTGGGCGCGCGCCCGTCCTGAACTACCCGCGCATCCCAGGACAGGAGAACGGCCGTGAGCACCGACGAATCAGCAGGTGAGCGCTCGCTGCTGGTGCCGGGAGACACGTGCTGGCGATCGGCTCAGGCCGATCGCTTCGCCGCGATCATCGATGGCGCCGACTACCTTCGGCACCTGAAAGCTGCCCTGTTGGGCGCACGTCATCGAATCGTCATCGTCGGATGGGACTTGGATTACCGAACCGCCTTCGAGCGCGGTGAGAAGACACTGGAAGGCCCCAACCATCTGGGCCCGTTCCTACACTGGCTGCTGCACCGGCAGCGCACGCTGCGGGTGTATCTGTTGAAGTCCAATCTTCGGCTACTGCCGGCGTTCGACGGATTCTGGTTCGGCGTCACGCCAGTGAGCGTGCTCAACCAATTCACCTCGGCACGTTTGCATTTCGCGGTCGACGGTGCACACCCCACCGGTGCGGTGCACCACCAGAAAATTGTCGTCATCGATGACGTCATGGCTTTCTGCGGTGGCATGGACCTGACGCTCGGACGGTGGGATACCTCCGAGCATCTTCCCGCCGATCGCCGCCGGACCGGACTGGGCGGCGCTTATGGGCCCCGCCACGAGGTCGTCGCCGCGGTGGACGGCGCCGCAGCGGCGGTGCTCGGTGAGCAAGCGCGCGACCGATGGGAGGCGGCGACCGGGCAGGCGTTGCCACCGCTGCGTCCGTCGGCACCGGCGTGGCCCGATGGCCTCACCCCCGGGCTGCGCAACGTCGACGTCGCGGTCGCGCGCACCCTTCCCACTCTGTTGGACCGCAGCGAAGTCCGCGAAGTCGAGGCGCTGGACCTTGCCGCCATCGCCGCCGCGCGGGATGTCATCTACCTCGAGAATCAGTACTTCGCGGCGCGCGGTATTGCCGAAGCGATCGCCGCGCGGCTGAGTGAGCCGGACGGTCCCGAGGTGGTGATGATTCTCCCGCGGAGTTCGGAAAGCCGGCTGGAACAGCGATCGATGGACAGCGCCCGCGAACTGTTGTTCCGAATGCTGAAAGAGGCGGACACCCACGGCCGGCTGGGCGTCTACTGGCCCGTGGCAGGCCGCGGGGTGTCGGTGTACGTGCACTCGAAGATCCTGGCGATCGACGACCGGCTGCTTCGGATCGGCTCGTCTAATTTCAACAACAGGTCCCTGGGCTTCGACAGCGAATGCGATATTGCGATCGAAGCCCTGTCCAACCGGCCGGACTGCTCTCCCGTCCGGGATCAAATCCTCTGTCTGCGAGACACTCTCGTGGCTGAACACCTTGGCGTCACGGTGGATACGTTCCGCGACGAGATGCACCGCACCGGATCATTCTTGGCCACAGTCGAAGTGCTGCGCAGCACCGGGCGGTCGCTGCGCGCGCTGACCGACACGATGGTGGCCGCAGATGCGAGCCCCCTTGCGGAGAACGACCTCATGGATCCTGACCATGTGCCGCAATCGATCCCGGAAAGCGCAGTCCAGCTCCTCGAATCGGTAATCACCTGGCCGCTGCGGCACTCGGTCCTTGGTACGTGGCTGAAGAAGCTTCGCGGGATGTAAAGTCCGGGCTGCGGCCCAGGTGTCGGAGGATCCGATCCAGCTCACCTGCGCCGTCGACTGGCTCGATCGCAGAAGCGAACGGCACGGCGTCAAGCAGGCGAACGTCGCCGTCGGGAATCGCCAGCACCAATGGCATTGCCGCACTGAGGACGTCGGTCGGCAACTCGTAGTCTGAGCCAAGTGATGCGGCGACGTCCCAGCCGTGGACGACGTAGTCCACGAAGTGAAAGCCCATGGCGATGGCGCCCGGAAACACCGCGTTCTCGCCGAATTCGGGCAGGGCGAACGTAGCATCGTCAATCCCCTCCGCCGAGAACGCGTCGAGGACGTCGTGGGCGGCGTCGGCATACGCACTCCCGGGGTCCCGCCGGACGTCGTCGATGACCGATTGGGCCCGCCAGGTGTCCCGGTCGGCACCGTGGCCGCGCGCGGCCGCGGCGAACCCGCGGTGCTGGACGGTCATATGCGCCAGCAGATCGGCGAGGTCCCATCCGGCGCAGGGGGTGGGACGGCGGAGGTCGGTGGGTCGGACGGTGGTCACGACGTCGATCGACTGGAGTACAGCGACGCGGTGTTCATTAGTAAGCATTCGCCTACGATATGTGTCCGCATACGATAATGCAATGCCTATGATGGCGCGGTGGCGGACAAACCTCGGCGCCCCGACCTCGCGGCGATGCTGGCTCCGTTGCTTCGCGAGTTGATCGCGGCCGAGGAGCCTGTTCTCGCCGCGCACAACCTGTCCATGTGGGGATATGTGGTGCTGGTCGCACTCGACGGTTCCTCGGTCCGCACTCAGGCGGCGCTGGCCGCGGCGATCGGCGCCGACAAGACGCGCATCATCCGCGATCTCGACCAACTGCAGCAACGGGGGCTGATCGAGCGCACCCCGGATCCCGACGACCGCCGGGTGCGACTGCTTGCGATCACCGACGCCGGCCGGGCGCTGAAGAACGCCGTCCAAGCGGAGATCCAGCGCGGCGAGGAGCGCTGGCTGGGTGAACTCAGTGCCGACGAGCGGCGTACGTTTCTCAGTGTGTTGGGGAGGTTAGGACGGAGACACGTATGAAGTCCACCGCTTCCGTGGACGTGACGGCACCACTTCGCGAACTCCCCGAGGACGGGTACGTCTACTCCACGGCGTGGAAGATGCTGACGAGCGACATCGACCGTCAGCAACAGTTGCGGCTGGACGCGGTCGCGCGCTACATCCAGGAGGTCGGCGCCGAGCAGTTGATCGATGCCGGATTCGAACACGTGCATCCGCACTGGATCGTGCAGCGCACCGTCATCGACGTCCTGACGCCGATGACATGGCCTTCTGCGATCACCTTTCGACGATGGTGTTCGGCGATCTCACTGCGCTGGTGCACGATGCGCGTCCGCTTGGACAGCCCGGACGGCGGCCGCATCGAGACAGAGGGCTTCTGGATCAACATGAACAAGGAGACTCTGACCCCGTCGCTGATGGACGAGGGCTTCTTCAACAAGCTCGCCACCACCACCGACGAGCATCGCCTCAAGTGGCGCGCCTGGTTACCCGGCCCGGTTCCGCCGGATGCCGAAGCGCTGCCTTTCGCCTTGCGCGACACCGATATTGACATCTTCGACCATGTGACCAACACGGCGTATTGGCACGGCATCCACGAGGTCACCGCGCGCCACCCACACGTCGCCTCCGCACCGTACCGGGCGATGGTGGAGTATCGGCGTCCTATTGCACTGCGCGACGAGGTCACGATCCGTCACCGCGCCGACGGCGACCTCGTCCGTTGCTGGTTCTGTGTGGGTGACGAGGTCCATGCGGCGGGATTGGTGACCCGACTTGAGCGCTGAGCGGACGGTGCACGCGGACTACCTCGTCGTGGGTGCCGGCGCAGTCGGGCTGGCCTTCGCCGACACGATCGCCACCGAGAGCGACGCCACCGTCGTCATCGTCGACCGCGCCGAAGCCCCTGGCGGACACTGGACAACCGCCTACCCCTTCGTGCGGTTGCACCAGCCGGCCGCCTACTACGGGGTGAACTCGCGCGGTCTCGGCACGGGCGTCATCGAGGACAGCGGCGACAACGCCGGGCTGTACGAGCTCGCCGGCCTCGACGAAATCCGTTCGTACTACGACACTGTGATGCTGGACCTGACGGCCAGCCGGCGGGTTCGGCACTTCCCGTCGAGCGAATACCACGGGGACCGGACGTTCACCACCGCCGCCGGCGAATGCATCACCGTCGACGTCGGCCGTCGTGTCGTCGACACCACCCATTCCAACGTCATCGTGCCATCCATGCGGCCTCCGAACTTCGTCATCGAGCCGGGAGTGGACTGCGTACCGCCGAATGCGCTGCCGCAGAGTGCTCCCGGCCATGACCGTTTCGTGGTGATCGGCGGCGGCAAGACCGGAATGGACAGCTGTCTGTGGCTGCTGCGCAACGGGATTGACCCCGAGCGGATCTCCTGGATCGTTCCCCGCGAATCCTGGTTGCTCGATCGCGCGGATGTCCAGCCCGGGCCGGAATTCGCCGACCGGGTCAAGGTGGCCTTCGGTGCCCGCCTGGATGCCATCGCCGCAGCCGATTCGATCGGCGATTTGTTCGCACGCCTCGAGGAGGCCGGATCGCTGTTGCGGCTGCATCCCGATGTCGAGCCGACGATGTACCGGTGTGCGACCGTCACGCAGGCGGAGGCCGCCGCGCTTCGCCGCATCACCGATGTCGTGCGGATGGGCCACGTGCGCGAGATCAGCGCCTCGGGTGCATCCCTGGCTCATGGTGAGCTCGCCGCTGCGCCGTCTACGCTCTGGATCGACTGCGCCGCGGAAGGTTTGGGACTTGGGCCGACTCGTACGATCTTCTCCGGTTCGACCTTGACTCCGCAGTGCGTGCGGGCCTGCCAGCAGGTCTTCAGTGCCGCTTTCATTGCCCACGTGGAGCTCAGCTACGACGATGACGCCACGAAGAACGCCTTGTGTGAACCGATCCACCTGCCCGGCACGCCGATCGATTGGCTGACCATGAGCGTGATCGAGTACCGCAACCAGATCACCTGGTTCGCCGACCCGGACCTCATGGAGTGGCTGCACACCTCACGGCTCAACGCTATCCGCGCCATGATGGCGCCGGTGATGGAACGCCCGCGCGTGCGGCAGCGTGTCTTCGATGCGATCGCCGGTCAACTGCGAGCGGCCAACGACAAGCTGGCGGATCTGCTCGCTTCCGACGGTCAGGCTCAGGCGGCCGCGGGCGCCTCGCCGTAGGGTTCCTCCCCCGTCGGCCCGAATTTCGATCCCGTCCTTGCCAATCGGCGTTCGAACGCTCGCTGCATCGGTGTGGCGACGAACGTGGTGATGATCGTCATCACCGCCAGGATGGTATAGAGCTTGCCGGAGATGAGCCCCGCTTCCAAGCCGATGTTCAGCAGGATGAGTTCCATCAGGCCGCGGGCATTGGCGAGCGCCCCCATCGAGCCTGCCTCGTACCAGCTCATGCCCTGCCATCGCGCGGCCAATCCGACCGCAGCGAACTTCGCGGCGAACGAGACGACGAGAACGATTCCGGCCATGAGCAGAGTCGACCGATCGAAGATCAACGTCAGCTGGGTGTTGAGGCCGGAGTAGATGAAGAACGCCGGTAGCAGCAGGTAGGCCACCAGCGGTTCGAACCGCTCGCGAATCGCGTCGAGTAATGCACCGCGGGGCATGACCGCACCGGCGACGAATGCGCCGAAAACGGAGTAGATTCCGACCAGATCGGTGAACCAGCTCGCCGTGAGGATGACGAGCAGGACGATGCTCGTGTGGGCAATGGGCAGGCCGCCGGTCCGCTCGGTGTCCGCGCGCGCTGGGGTCCACGTCTCCAAGCGGCGCAGCAGTGGCCGGCCGACATAGATCATGAACACCAGGTAGGCCACGCCGCCGCCGATAGCCAGAACCGCCCCGGACACCTGCCCCTTCGCCGTCGCGACCACCGTCGCCAGAAGTATCCACGAGCACGCGTCGTCAATGGCGGCGCAGGACAGAGCCATTGTGCCCAGGCGGGTTTTGAGCAGTCCCGAGTCGTACACGATCCACGCCAGCATCGGAAAGGCGGTGATCGCCACCGCGGCCGCCACGAAGAGGCCCCCCTGCCAATGCACGACCTTGTCGGTGAAGTAGCCGCCGAGGCTCACCATCGACCAGCCGAGGACACCACCGAGGGCCAGCGGTACACCGATACCGGTAGCCGCAGTGGCGCCGGCTTGCCGGAGGTGGGCACCCAAGATGTTCAATTGGAAGGACGACCCCACCAGGAACATGTAGAGCACCAGACCGAGTTGGCCGACGACATAGATGACCGTGAGGTTGGGGTGCACGATCGTCGTCGTGCCGATGGCCAGCTTGGAGGGGAAGAGCCACTGCTGGGCGGCCGGCCAGATCCAGCCCAAAACCGAAGGGCCGAGCAGGAACCCAGCCACCATGATCGCGACAACCTGTACCTGGGCGAGCCTGCGGAACAACGGCCACAGCAGGCGATACGTCAGCAGGATGACCGCGATCTGCAGGAAGAAGTGGTACGCGATCGACAACAGCGACGGCACGGCGTCAGCCCCTGTCCGACCAGCGGAACACGTACAGGCAGGCCATCAGACCGCCGATGCTCCAGGCGGCCAGCACCAGGAAGATGCGCCCGTGCTCCCAGCTGCCTGCCGGTTCGAAGACCACCATCTGCGCGGGCAACAGCACCGAGCGAAACCCCTGCGCCATCCATTTGACCGGGAAGATCGAGCCGACGATCAACATCCACGTCGGAAGCGCCATGAGCGGCACGTACGTGCCCGACACAAACTGCAGCCCGACGGCCGGGCCATTGGTCATGACCGCGGCGGAGACGGCATTGCTGGCGAAGTTGCTCACGAAGATACCCAGCAGCGAACAGCTGACGATCCCCAGGACGAACACCCAGACCAGGGTGAACCAGGCGTACGGGTCAGTCGGTAACCGCAGCTGAAAAGCCAGCACCCCCAACACCAAGAGCACAACCGCCTCGGCGACGCTGGCGATGGCGACCAACATGATCTTGCCGATGAAGTACGACGATGCGGTTGCCGGGGTACCGCGCAAGCGCCGCAGCGCACCGGTTTCCCGGTCGGCTGCGATACCGATACCGAGATTGATGAAGGACGTGGATAGGATCCCGTAGGCCAGCATGCTGGCCGCGATCACCGCACCCGTACTGGTCTGCGTGCCAGGCAGTTTCGCGGAGAAGATCGATCCCAGCAGCAGACAGATGATCGCGGGCATCGAGAAGGTGAGCACGACCTGCTCGGGCCGCCGGTAGAACATCTTCAGCTCGGGAACGACTCTCGACAGACCGATGCGCACGGCGGACGGAAGTTCGTCCTGTCTGCGGCCGGCGCGACGTGCCGGCCGGGCAGTGTTGTGGGCGGTCGACTCGATCGCCATCAGGCCACGCCGATCAATTGCAGGTACGCGTCCTCGAGCGTCGGCCTGGTGACGGTCAGCTGCGCCAATTCGGTGCCATCAGCGGAACGCTGCCGGATGAACTCGGTGGGGTGGTCGGTGTGCTCCACTCGCCACCGGCCATCCTCCAGCCACTGCACGGTCGCTGCTGTGTTCACGTGTGCGGTCAGCCGTGCCGGAGAATCCACCGCCGCGACGCGGCCGGCGGCCACGACCGCGACCCGGTCCGCCAGCGCTGCGGCCTCCTCCAGGTAGTGGGTCGTCAGCAGGATGGTGGTGCCGTCACTGGCCAGGAGCCTGATGAGATCCCAGAACTGGCGCCGAGCTTCGGGGTCGAATCCTGTGGTCGGCTCGTCGAGGAAGAGAAGTTCCGGCTGGGCGATGATGCCCAGCGCAACGTCGAGCCTGCGTCGTTGCCCGCCGGACAGGTTCCTGACCCGCGTCCCCGAACTCGACGCCAGCCCGACGAGCTCGAGGAGCTCATCGGGTACCCGAGACCGCCGCTCGCCGTAGCACTTCGCGAACATGCCCACGGTCTCCGACACTGTGAGCACGCCGAAGTCGCTGGTCTCCTGCAGCACGATGCCGATCCTCGCGCGCCAGCTGCGGCCGGCATCCGCGGGATCTTCACCCAGAACGCTGACCCGTCCGGAGTCGCGTTTCCGATGGCCTTCGAGGATTTCAATGGTGGTCGACTTGCCTGCTCCGTTGGGCCCGAGGATCGCGAAGATCTCGCCGCGCGCGACGTCGAGATCGAGGTCGCGGACGGCCTGCACTCGTCCGTAAGCCTTCGACAAGCCGCGTACGTGGACGGCGGGCGCGGTTGCCGAGGGTGATGCGGTCACGGTAGAGCCTCGCCCGCATCCGGTTGCGTCTGTTCTTCCAATTGCGCCAGGAGTTCCTGCAATTCGGCATCCGAAAGTTCGGCCATCAGTCGGTCCAGCTCGTCGTCGACGTCTGCGGGTTCGGCGACCGGTGCTCCTTCCGGCGGCGCCGGGGCCGCCTCACCGTGAATGAAGTGCAGCTCGGTGAGCACCCGATCGGCCAGCGAGTTCACGCTGACGCCGCGGAGTATCTCGAGGACGGGCAGGTCGATCGAGAAGGTCATGTTGATCCGCACCCGGAATTCCATCGCCATCATGGAGTCCAGGCCGATATCGTCGAGTTGGTCGTCCGGCTCGAAATCATCGATAGCACAATCGAATACCGTTGCGACGATCTGACGCAGATGATCCGCGATCACGGCGCGCCGGTCGGCCTCGGGGGTTGCCGCGAGCAACATCAGTACCGAGCCGTCGGCGTCACCGTCTGCAGTAGCCGTCTCGGATGTGCCGAGTTCGGCGAACATCATCGGCAGGCGGCCACCCAGGCCGGCCTGACGCGCCCGGCCCCAGTCGGCGCTGATGGCGACGACATTCGGCGGCTGTTGGTTGATGAGCCGATCGAGGATCAGTGCACCCACCGCGGGCGTGATCAGTTCGATTCCTCGCTTGGCATAGAGCTTTTCCAAGTTGAGCTCTTCCACCATGCCGACCGACCAGGGCCCCCAGCCGATGGTGAGTGCGGGCAGGCCCTGCGCCCGGCGGTAGTGGGCGAACGCATCGAGGAAGGCGTTGGCCGCCGCGTAGTTGCCCTGTCCTGGCGAGGCGATCGTCGATCCGGCCGAGCCGAACATCACGAAGAATTCCAGGTCGTGGTCTCTGAACGCGTCGTGCAGCACCCGGGTCCCGGTGACCTTGGGCGCCATCACCGCGGCGAAGTCGGCTTCGCTGGTGTTGACCAGCAGTTGGTCATTGACCGATCCGGCGGCGTGCACGATTCCTCGCACGGGCCTGCCGCCACTGCGGGTGTGGTCCCGCAACCATGCGGCCACCTGGTCTCGGTCGGCGACATCGACACTGGCAGTGGCGATCTGGACGCCCAGCCGTTCGATCTCATCGATCGTCTCCGAGGGGACGGCCCCGCGGCTCAGCAAGGTGATGTGCCGGGCTCCGCGCTCGGCGAGGTAGGTGGCGACCACGCGCCCGAGGGCTCCGGACCCACCGGTGACGACGTACGTGGCATCCCGGGTGAGCTTGGTGGGGAACGGCCGCGTCAGCTGGTCGCACGGCCGCAGACGAGGAACGAATGTCGCGCGGCCGCGGATGGCGATCTGGTCTTCGGCCGCTCCGTCGAGAATGTGTTCACAGATGCGCGCGGCGGTGTGGGCGTGATCGTCAGCGGTGTCGATGTCGATCAGCCCGCCCCAGTGCTCGGGCATCTCTTGGTGACCGATCACGCGACCGAGACCCCACAGCGCCGCCTGCTCGACCCCGCGCAGCTCGGTTCCTGGTGCGGGTTGCGCATTCCCGGTGACCAGATAGAGCCGCGGCTTCCTGGTGGTGTCCTGCGCGGCAACGGCTTTGACCAGTCGCAGCGCGGCGAGGACGCCGAGCCGGTGTTGGTCGTGGACGGTGATTGTCTCGCTGATGTCCAACGGCCAGCAGTCCACGATCCCGTCGACGCCGTCGTCATGGGCGAGCAGCGCGGTGAAGTCGGTGTCGTTGGCGTCGTGGCGGACCGTGACTACCCGGTGGCCGCGGCTGCGCAGCCCGTCGGCGAGTGATGCGCCGACACCGGTGTCGTCGATGAGGATCAGCCACGACTGGGGTTCGCCCGCTGCGGTGTCCCCATGCACACCGTCGCCGATGGGACGCCATTCAATGTTGCTGAGCCCCTTGTCGATTCGGTCGGGTGACATTCGCGCCGACGCGCTCAGCGATTGGACAGCGAAGCCCTCGATGACGGCGAGGGGCTGGCCGGCCGACCCGGTGATCGTGAGGTCGCAGTCGACCTGCTCCCTCGTTACCGACACGACGTGCACGTGGACGGTCATGGCCGGCTCGGGTGCACCGTAGACCGCACAGCGCCGAATCCGGGTGGGCAGGAACGGGTCCTCGTTCTCTTCCTGGCCGAGGAACGGCGCGCCGAACAGCGCCTGGAATGCACCGTCGATGAGGGCGGGATGGAACCGGAACCGCGAAAGCTCATCGCCGATGGAGTCGGGAACCGCGATATCGGCGGTGGCCCAGTCCTCGCCGGCCGTCACCCCACGCACGGTTCGGAACGCGTCGCCATAGTCGAACCCGATGGACTCGGTACGGAGGTAGAACTCCTCACCGCTGATCGACACGACCGGCTCGGAACTGTCCACGGCGGCCTGCGGCTGGGGCGCGGGTGGCAAGACGTTGAGTTCCGCCGTTGCGGTGATGACCCACTTGGATTCTCCGTCGGCCGTCGCGGTGAACGCGGAGAATTCCAGTGTGCCGTCCGCTTCGTTCAGGGTGGTTCGCAGTATGGGGTCGCAGGTTTGGTCGAGGATGACGGCGCGGTGCAGCACCACGTTGTCCACGCTGAAGTCCGCTCCGTAGACGGCGTTGGCGGCTGCCATACCCATCTCCAGGTACACCGCCCCGGGGATCACCACACTTCCCTGCACGCGGTGGTCGGCGAGGAACGGGTTGAAGACGGTGCTCAGTTCCGCCTCCCAGGTCGGATGAAGCCCGCTGACGGGCTGACCGAGGAGGGGATGCACCGGGTGGTAGAACAGGGCCTCGGTGGCCTCGCGCGTCTCATTCCAGAACCGCTTCGTCTGCCACGGATACGACGGCAGCTTCACGACGCGCCCCCCGTCCGCGCACCCGAGTGCGTCCCACGCGACATCACGGCCGTTGCAGTGCAGCGTCCCAACACAATTGAGCAAGGTTCGGACATCGTCGGAGTCGCGTCGTTGGACTGCCGACACCGATATCTTCTGCTGGCCCGCCGTTTCGAGGATCGAGGACGCCAGCGCCGGGTGCGGGCCGAGTTCGACGAAGTGGGTGTAGCCGTCCTCCAGCATCCGCCGGATCGCCGGTTCGAACAGCACGGTGGCCCGGGTGTTCTGCCACCAGTAGGCAGCCCCGGCCTGGTACCCGTCCAATCGCTCACCGGTGACCGTCGAGTACAGCGGGATCGTGGCGTCCTTGGACGACAGTCCGTCGAGCGATCCGAGCAGGTCGGCCTTGATCGCATCCATGAAATGCGTGTGGTACGGCACCTTTCCGTTGAGGTACCGATTGAAGATGCTGTGCTCATCCAACTGCCGGGCCACGTCGGCGAGGACTTCGGCATCACCGGCGACGGCGACCGCCGACGGGCTGTTGATGGCGGCGATGGAGAGCCGCGCGCCGAATTCTGTCCGTACCTCGGGATCGAGGGCCTGCATCAGCGAGTCGGCGTCGACGCCCACGGCGAGCATCCGCCCCTGCCCGGTGGTGCGCTGCTGCAGTCGGCTTCGGTGGTAGACGACCTCCATTGCCTGCTCGAAGGTGAGCAGGCCGGCGATGTGATGGGCCGCGATTTCGCCTGCGCTGTGGCCGATTACCGCGTCCGGGCGGATCCCGTACGCGGCCAGCTGCTCGGCCAGCGCGATCTGGACGGCAAAGTTCGCCGGCTGCGCGACCTCGGTCTCCCCCATGCGTGTGCTGGTTTCGTCCCGCCGCAGTTCGTCGACGAGGGACCACCCCGTGTACTGGGACAGTTCGCGGTCGGTGCGCAGGATGCTGTCGGTGAACGAGGGAAGGACGTCGAGCAGTCCTCGGCACATCTTCCACCACTGCGGGCCCATCCCGGTGCAGACGAACGCGGTCTGGGGTGCCGATCCGACAATGCGTCCGCCCGCCACCGGCCCGCCGTCGGCGAGGGCTCGCAGTTGCTGTCGCGCATCGTCAATGTTCTCGGCGATGACGACGCTGCGGTGATTGAGATGCGATCGGCGCCGAGCCAGCGTGTGCTGCAGATTCGGCAACGTCAGGCCCGGATGAGCGTCGAGATGCTCGGCGAGCCGGTCGGCCGTCGCGACCAGAGCCTCCTCACTGCGTGCCGAGATCGGCAGCACAGCAGGTAATTTCGGCGCCTCGACCTCGGCGCCGACCATGACGGGCGGTTCGGCAAGCACCACATGCGCGTTGGTGCCTCCAAAGCCGAACGAGTTCACGCCGACCACACGTCGCTCGGCGGCGGGGAATGGCCGTCCGGTGGCGGGGACGTCGATCTTGAGCTCCTCCAGGGAGACGTGCCGGGTCGGCTCTCCCAGATGCAGATTGGCCGGGATGAAGCCGTGCTTGGCCACCAGCGCTGCCTTGATCAGACCCGCCACTCCGGCGCCGGCTTCCAGGTGGCCGATGTTGGTCTTGATCGACCCGATGATGAGGGGCTCGGTGGCCGGCCGGTCGGCGGTCAGGGCGCCGGCCAGGGCGCGCATCTCGATCGGGTCACCGACCGGGGTTCCGGTGCCGTGCGCTTCGACATAACCGATGTCTTTGGGCTGCAGGCCGGCTCGCTGCAGCGCGGTCCTGATGGCGGCTTCCTGGGCTTCCTGGCGCGGCACGGTGATGCCGTCGGTGTGGCCGTCCTGTGAGACCGCCGTTCCGAGGATCTGGGCGTAGATGTCGTCGCCGTCGTCGAGTGCCTGCTGGAGGGGTTTGATGATGACGATGGCGCCGCCTTCGCCGCGGGCGTACCCGTCCGCGGAGTCGCTGAACGCCTTGGACCGGCCCTGGGGGCTGAGGAATCCGCTCTTGGACTCCGCGATGGCCGTGTTGGGACCGATCATGATATTCACGCCGCCGGCGAGCGCAAGTTCGCACTCACCATTCCAAATGCTTTGCGCGGCAAGGTGTACGGCGACCAGCGATCCGGAGCACGCGGTGTCGACGGTCACGCTGGGCCCGCGGAAGTCGAAAGCGTGTGAGATCCGGTTGGCCAGCATCGTCATCATCATGCCGGTGGCCGAATGCGACTTGAACCGGTAGCGGCTGGTGCGGCCCTGGTTTTGCAGCAGCTGATAGTCGAGCGTGAAACCACCGATGAACACGCCCACGTCGGCGCCCGCAAGGTGGTCGGCGGGCAGCCCCCCGTCCTCCAGCGCCTCCCAGGCGACGTGGAGCAGGAGCCGCTGCTGCGGATCGAGCGAGTGCGCCTCCCGCGGTGACATCCCGAAGAACTGCGGGTCGAATTGGTCGATACTGCTGAGGAATCCGCCGCGGCGGGTGACGATCTTGCCCACCTTGGCGGGATTGGGATCGTGATACCGATCGGCGTTCCATCGTGTTTCGGGAACCACGCGGGTGGCGTCGGTCTCGCTGCAGAGCAGGTCCCACAGGGCGGCGGCCGAATCAGCCTCCCCGGGAAGCCGGCAGCCGATGCCGACGATGGCGAGCGGCGGGCGGCCGCCGGTTTCGGTAAGCATCTTCACCGGTCAGCTCGACTGCAGAGCCGGTGCTGCCGTGACGATCCAGTCGCTGCTGATCGGGTCACTTCCCTGCTCCCGGCGGTAGGCCGACCGCAGCTCGTGCAGCAGCGGATCACGCTGCCATTCCTGCACCTGCCGCATGACGGCGTCGTCGCCGAAGGTCACTGATTTCTCCGCGAGCACCGTGTCGACCAGCTGACCGGCCAATCGGCGCAACAGGTTGGCGTTGCTGTCAAACTGCTCGGTGAAGGTGTCGCTCGGATGCATCATCGCGGTGTGCAGGGTCACCATGAAGTTCAGGGGTGCGTAGAGATCGACGAACGGTACTGTGGGAGAGCTGCTTTCGGTCGCAGCCCACTCCCGAAAGAACCTCTGGACCCGGTTACTCAGCGCGATGAGACCGTCGAGATGCGGGACGAAGCCGGGATCGTCGGCGAGGCTCACGAACCGGCCGTTCATGTACAGGAAGCCGATGAAGCCCCAATAGAACGCGACGTCCCAGATGATCTTGGCCGACATCACGTTCGGTACGCCCATCAACGAGTACTGGTCCTGATAGACCGCGAGCCACATCTCGGTGAATGAGCGAAACAGCGTGTCGCTGATCTGTGCTCGCGCCACGACGTCCTCGCCGTCGAGTTCACGGGTGATCATGTCGGTGATCAAGCCGTTGCCGATGGCGACGAGATCCAGGCCCGAGGAGTACAGCGGATCGAGGAAGATCCCCGCGTCACCGGTCAGACCCCAGCGCGCGCTGCCGTCATAGACTTTCGCCGCGCCGTGGCTGTACTTCTTCATGACGCGGAAATCCTGGATCTCCTCGGCGTGTTCGGCCAGGACCGCAGCGCACTGCGGCTCGTGATCCCGGATCCATGCCATGGCCTTGGCCAGCGTGTTGAACGTGTCGAACGAGTGGTAGGCCGGGTCAGCGACGATACCGACGCTGGTCGCCCCGGACGCCAGCCGAATCAGCCAGACCCAGTAGCCCTCGCCCATCAGGTGATTGGTGGACAGCGCGCGATCACCCTCGACTAGCCGACCCCGCCAGTCCGGGTCGTCGCTCCAGCGTCCGACGTCGATTTCCGTGGCGACCCGGAACCAGACGGCATTGCAATGATGTTCGTTGGCCTGTCGGATACCTAAGTGCCTGGGCAGCAACCGGTTTCGGCCCGAAGCGTCGATCACCCACCGTGCCGTGGTCTCGGTGATCATTTCGCCGTCTTGAATTGCCAGCGTGTGCGGACTGCTGCTGTTGCTCAGCTGGACCGAGCGCACCCGGCCGCGGGTGATCTCGACGCCCTCGGCCACGCAGCGGCGGCTGAGCTCGTTCTCCAACCTCCCGCGGTCGATCTGATACGTCACCTGGGGGACGAATGATGAGCTGCCGAGCTCCATGCGCTGCGCGATGTCGGTGTTGCTGCCGACGGAGAAGAACATCCGCAAGCCCATCTTGCGGATCTGCGCGGTGCTCAGGTGATCACCCAAACCCAGACGGTCACGGAGGTAGTGGGCCGACACCTCGACGGTCGACTCGCCGACTGTGTGGGTGACCTCGGGCACCGGATGGACGTTCGGCTCGATGACCTGTACCCGGGTGGCGGGCCGCTCCCGGCGCAGCTCCAGCGCCAACGTCAGGGCCGCTGCCCCGCCGCCGACGATGGTGACGTCGTGGTCGGCAGGTGGCCCGTCCGGGCGCGACATGCGAGACCGAATGCGTTCGGCGAGGGCTTCTCGACGCTCGCGACTCAGCTGCGACACCTGCGCCCGCGTGTCCACCCCGTGACCTCCCTCGATTCGTGCCGATGGGTACCCGGGAATGTGACGGGTACGCATCGCGGCGCTCATTCGAGCGAATCACAGCGGCGCCGTAGGGAGCACGTCGAGACTGATTACCGATTGCTGACGTCGGCGTCGTCGCGCGCCGGGCCGCAAACCCGAAAACATCAGGCGCAGCTGCTCATCCGGCGGTTGGCCGCGGTCGCAGCTACTTCTCGTGCGGCCAGCGGTGCTCGGGTAGGCGCGCTTGCTGTAAGCACGGCCACCCTTGCGGATACACGAGAAAGTCGGACCCGGCGCTTACGATTCCATCGACGAACCACCCCCGATGGAAAGACGAAGACGTGAGCTACACCGCCGCTGACATCACCGAGCTCGACGATGTGCAGCACACGCGCTTGCGGCCGGCGGTCAACCTTGGTCTGGACATCCTGAACACCGCATTGCGCGAGCTGATCGACAATGCGGTGGAAGAAGTTGCCGATCCCAGCCACGGCGGATCCTCCGTCACGATCACGCTGCACACCGACGGTTCGGTCAGCGTGGCCGACGACGGGCGCGGATTGCCCGTCGACACCGACGCCGCGACGGGGAAGAACGGCATCGTCAAGACGCTGGGCACGGCGCGCGCCGGCGGCAAGTTCTCCGCGCACACCGACGCGTCCAGCACCGGGGCCGGGCTGAACGGAATCGGCGCCGCCGCGGCCGTCTTCATCTCTGCACGTACCGACGTCACGGTGCACCGGGCCGGGAAGACGTACCTGCAGAGCTTCGGCGGTGGCTATCCCGGCGTCTTCGAGGGCAAGGACTTCGACCCGAACGCGCCGTTCACCCGTTCCGACACCCAGAAACTGCGCGGCACCAACAACCGAAAGCCCAACGCACAGGGCACCGAGGTGCGCATCCTGTTCGACTCGACCGTCGTCCCGGATTCCAGCATCGACATCGGTGAGGTGCTGCTCCGCGCACATGCAGCGGCACGGATGTCCCCCGGCGTGCACCTGGCCGTCGTCGACGAAGGCTGGCCCGGCGACGAGATTCCACCGGCGCTGCTCGCTCCGTTCGACGGCCCCTGGGGTACCGACACACTGCTGGACCTGATGTGCACCGCGGCCGATACCCCGGCACCCGTCGTACGGGCTGTCGTGGAGGGACGCGGCGAATACACCACCGGCCGGGGCCCGACACCGTTCCGGTGGTCGCTGACTGCCGGTCCCGCCGAGCCGGCGACGGTGGCGGCGTTCTGCAACACCGTGCGCACCCCCGGCGGGGGATCCCATCTGACCGCGGCGGTGAAGGGGTTGTCCGAGGCGTTGGCCGATCGGGCGTCCCGCATCCGCGACCTCGGCCTCGCGAAGGGCGAAGAAGGCCCGGAGCCACAGGATTTCGCGGCGGTCACCGCGCTGGCGGTCGACACCCGCGCCCCGGACGTGTCGTGGGACTCCCAGGCCAAGACGGCGGTGTCGTCACGGTCGCTGAACGTGGCGATGGCCCCGGACGTGGCGCGCAGCGTCACGATCTGGGCGGCCAACCCCGCCAACGGCGACGCCGTGTCGCTGTGGACGAAGCTAGCGCTCGAGTACGCCCGGGCGCGGCGCAGCGCCGAAGGCGCCAAGGCGCGGTCGCGGGCGGCCTCGAAAGCCAAGGGGCTCGGCACGAATCTGTCGCTACCCCCGAAGCTGTTGCCCAGCAGGGAAACCGGCCGCGGCTCCGGAGCGGAACTGTTTCTCTGCGAGGGTGATTCGGCACTCGGCACGATCAAGGCGGCGCGCGACGCGACCTTCCAGGCCGCTTTCCCGCTGAAAGGCAAGCCGCCCAACGTCTATGGCTTCGCCCTGAGCAAGGCGCGGGCCAAGGACGAGTTCGATTCGATCGAGCGCATCCTGGGCTGCGGGGTTCGGGACAACTGCGACCCCGAGCAGTGCCGCTACGACCGGATTTTGTTCGCCTCCGACGCCGACCCCGACGGCGGCAACATCAACTCCAGCCTGATCTCGATGTTCCTGGACTTCTACCGCCCGTTGGTCGAGGCCGGGATGGTCTACGTGACCCTGCCGCCGTTGTTCGTGGTGAAGAACGGCGACGAACGGATCTACTGCCAGGACGAGTCCGAGCGGGACGCCGCCGTCGCTCAGTTGAAGGCGACCTCCAAGAAGCGGGTGGAGGTGCAGCGCAACAAGGGTCTCGGCGAGATGGACGCCGACGACTTCTGGAACACGGTGCTGGATCCGCAGCGGCGCACCGTGATTCGGGTGCATCCCGATGACGACGAGAAGAACCTGCACCACACGTTGTTCGGCGGACCGCCCGAGGGCCGGCGCACGTGGATGGCTGATGTGGCCTCCCGTGTCGACACCTCCGCGCTGGACCTCGACTAGGAGTATCACGTGACCGCCACCCTGGACATTCCCGAGCAGAATGCCGACTTGGTACTCGAGCAGAGTGCCGACGACTACTGGAACCACTACCAGCTGACGTTCGCGCTCTACAGCGTCAGCGACCGCGCCATCCCGTCGGCATTCGACGGCCTCAAGCCCGGCCAGCGGCGTCTGCTTTATCAGATGCACGACTCGAGGCTGCTGCCCGGCAACAAGCCGCAGAAGTCCTCGAAGGTCTGCTCGGCGGTCACCGGCAACCTGCACCCCCACGGTGGCGCATCGATGTACGGGGCGGCCGCGTTGATGGCCGCCGAGTTCCAGCGCGTGAAAGTCATTGACGGCCAAGGCGCATTCCCGCGTATCCAAGGCGACATCCCGGCCGCCGACCGCTACACCGAGATGCGGTTGTCTGCACCCGGCGCGGCGCTGACCGCTGAACTCGACGACCACGCGGTCCCGATGGTCGCGACGTTCGACGGCGAGTGGACCGAACCGACGATGCTGCCGGCCCAGTGGCCGGTGCTGCTGTGCAACGGCGCCGTCGGCATCGCCGAGGGGTGGGCCACCAAGGTCCCCGCGCACAACCCCCGCGAGGTGATGGCCGCCTGCCGCGCGTTGTTGAAGACGCCGAACATGACCGACGACCGATTGGTGAAGCTCATTCCCGGTCCTGACTGGGGCTGTGGGGCGACGGTGGTCGGCACGGCCGGTCTGCGGGAGTACATCACCACCGGCCGGGGCGCGTTCACCGTGCGCGGCACGGTGACTGTCGACGGCAAGAACTGCGTCATCACCGAGCTGCCGCCCGGTGTCGCGAGTAACACTGTGCAGGAACGGATTCGGGCCCTGGTGGAGTCCGGCGAGATGTCGGGTGTGGCCGACATGTCGGACCTCACCGACCGCCGTAACGGGCTGCGGATCGTGGTCACCGCCAAGCGCGGGCACAGCGCTGACCAGATTCGTGAGCAGCTGCTGGCGCTGACCCCGCTGGAGTCGACCTTCGCCGCCAGCCTGGTCGCCCTCGACGAGAATCGGGTGCCGCGCTGGTGGTCGGTGCGCGAACTGATCTCGGCATTCCTGCATCTGCGTGACTCGGTGGTGCTGCACCGCAGCGAGTACCGGCTGGAGAAGGTCACCGCCCGTCGGCATCTGGTGGCCGGTTTGATGACGATCCACCTCGACATCGACGCCGCCGTTGCGGTGATTCGCGGGTCGGACACCGTCGACGAGGCACGCCAGGGATTGCAGGAGCGGTTCGCGATCGACGCGGTACAGGCCGATTATGTTCTGGCACTGCAACTTCGACGCCTCACGAAGCTCGATGTCATCGAACTGCGGGCCGAAGCGGAGAAGCTTGACGCCGAGTTCGCCGATCTGACCGAGCTGGTGTCCAACCCCGACGCCCGCCGAAAGGTGATCGACGAGGAGCTCGTCGAAACCGCCAAACTGTTCAAAGGACCGGAGTTCGACCGGCGGACCGTGCTGGACGCCGAGGCCACTCCGGTGACGTCGAACGCCGACGAGGACGGCCCTCGCGAGCGAAAGGTGAACGCCGCCTGGCGGTTGGACGATCGCGGGGTGTTCTCCGACAGTCACGGCGAGCTGCTCACCTCAGGACTCGGATGGGCGGTGTGGACCGACGGGCGGGTGAAGTTCACCACCGGAAACGGTCTGCCCTACAAGATTCGCGACATTCCGGTGGCGCCGGACATCACCGGGCTGTTGAGTTCGGGGGTGCTGCCGCTCGGCTACCACCTGGCGCTGGTGACCCGGCGGGGCAAGATTTTGCGTATCGACCCCGCCGCGGTGAACCCGCAGGGCGCTGCGGGTAACGGCGTGGCCGGGATAAAGCTGGGCGGTGACGGCGACGAGGTGATCGCCGCACTGCCGGTGTCGTGCGGCAACGGCGAGGCGATCCTTTCGGTGGCCGAAAAGAGTTGGAAAGTAACCGAAGTCGCTGACATCCCGGTCAAAGGCCGTGGCGGCGCAGGCGTCGGGTTCCATCCGTTCGTGAAGGGCGAGGATGCCCTGCTCTCGGCGTCGATCTCCGCGACCGGTTACGTGCGCGGCAAGCGGTCCGTGCGCGCCGAGAACCGTGCGAAGGCTTCGATCAAGGGGTCCGGGACGGATGTGACTCCGGCGGACCAACCGGTGTGATCGGCCTCGGTTCCGACAGAAAGGGCGGCAGATGACTTCGCAGATCCCGGCAACGACGCGCTCTCGGCACATTCTCGCGCTTGTCGTATCGCTCATCGCTGTCGCCGTGGTAGCCGCGCTGGGCGGGCTCGCCTCTGCTGGTGCCGCGAGCGAGTACGGACGGCTCACACAACCCGATTGGGCACCACCGCCCAACGTTTTCGGACCGGTGTGGACCGTCTTGTACGCGCTGATGGCGATCGCCGCCTGGCTCGTGTGGCGGGCCGACTCCCGATTCGGCAACCCGGCGATCATCCTGTACGCCGCACAACTGATCCTGAACCTGGTCTGGTCACCGTTGTTCTTCGGCCTCGGCTGGCGTGGTGTAGCACTCGCGGACATCCTGCTGCTCGACGTAGTCCTGGCCGCCACCATTGCGCTGTTCTGGAAGGCCAACCGCACGGCTGCCGCGCTGCTCATCCCATACTTCGCGTGGAGCCTCTTCGCGACGGTCCTGAACTACTCGGTGTGGTCGCTGAACAGCTGACCATTCTCGGGATCGAGGCTGGCGAGCACCAATGTGGCGGTGATACCGGCGGGCTAACCGTCCGCCCGCTCGCCGATGAACTCCACTCCGGCGGTGATGGCTGGGCGGTGGCGCAGCACTCGATAGTGGGCCAGTCGGCCGAGCCCTTTTGTGGTCAGGAGCCGTGCGCCTCGCCATGCCGCGGCCAGACGCTGACTGGCGGCATACGGGCTGTCCGGATCGTCGGGGTCGTGGATGAGAAGCAACGGAGGGTAGTCAGCCCGTCGAGCGAGGCGGGTCATGTTGGTCTCATGCAACGGCATGGCGATTCGCTTTTCCAGACGACGGTGTAGGCCCGCGCGGATCCGGCGGCCGAAGCCATGGCGTGCGGCGAACAGGTCGAGGTACAGCGGAAAGTCGCCCATCGGCGCGAAGAAGACCAGGCGTCCCACCGGCGCACCCTGCGCCGCCGCCAATGCAGTCGCGTTCGCGCCCAGCGAGTGAGCGACCACCGCGTGAGCGGGCCCATGGGTCTCGATTACGGCCGCGATCGCATCAGCACACTCGGTGGCTGTGGTGCGTCCGGGAGCGAGCTCACCCGGATCGGATTCGTTGTGGCTGGGCAAGTCGAACGCGACGACCCGATACCCGGCCTCGACCAGCGGTTTGACGAACATGGCCAGATGCGGGCGCTGCCCGCCCCAACCGTGCACCAGATATACCGGCGGTCCCTCGCCCCATTCCTCACCGACGACCCGATGCCCGTCCCAGAACGCTTCGATCGGCCGGCCTGGAGACACGCCCGGCGGCAGCCGCAGACTCGACTCGAGAACCGGTGGGGTGCACCACAACTCGACCGCCCAGCGTGATCCGACCCAGGGCGCCAGCCGCTCGAGCCACCAAAACCGTCGGCGTACCGAGTCCTCGATCGGGGGAAGAATTCCGGAGCCCACGACGTCCAGCGGGGGGACCTCGATGCCCTCCCCGGGTGTCGACGCCGGTTGTGGCGCTCCTTCCGTCATGAATTTCGATCGTAGTACGGGCCCGCCCGGGCCCATCCTGTGGGACTCGCGGGCTAGCCGGTGAACCCCTCACCCGCCGTCGAGCGGTCATGGTGGGTGAAGGTCAGCGGGATCTCGCGACCGCGGGCGATCTTGGTGAGCATGGCGATGCGTTCGCGTGCGGCGGCTCCGCTCTTCTTCCTGCGCTCGCGTATCGGGTTGGACCAGGGCAGTTTGTCGGTCAGGATCGCGATGCCGACGTTGAGCTTGGTGAGGTTGGTGAAGATCTGCACCCGGCGTTCGAAGTTGTAGCCGAGGGGCTCGAACAGCGTGCCGGCCACCATCGCCTCGATCTGCTTGTATCCGAACACGACTCCTGCGGGAGCCAGGGCGACGCTGGCCGTGATCGTGTTGACGTGCCGAGCGACGATCTTCTTGATCGGGGCGGGGAGTGCCTCGGTCAGCGTCGTCAGGTGGACCGGCCCGGCGATCGCGTCGACCAATTGAGCACGCCACGGGGATGGGTTACCGCCCCGGGCCAGAACATAATTCAGCGATTTGATCAGTTCCAGGCCGGTGGGCGAGTGGAGTGCCTCGGGGGCTCCCCACAGCCGGCCGGAGAAGGAGGAGTACTCGGCGAGGTCCTCGAGCTGTTGCGGGGTCAGCTTGCGCCCGAAGGCGTGGTCGACGAGACGTCCGAGCAGCATGCCGCTGCCGAAGCCGAGCAATGATGTCACCGGGATTGGTTCGCCGAACTTGAGGTAGACGTCGTCGCCCCACTTGCGGCGCAATCCCTTACTCGCCAGTGCGTGCATCAATCTCACCCGGACTACGTCCTGGAAGGCGTCCGAGTTGCGGTCGAAGATGTCGGGCAACGTGAATTCGGCGAATACGCGGGCTGTTTCGATGAAGCGGCGTGGACCGTCGTCGGCGAATCGGCCTGTGGCGCCGGTGGCTGCGGAGATGTCACCGGTCATCGCGGTCTCGTAGAACGCCCACCCGCGGATGATCGTGGTCGCGGCGAACGTGCTCGACATCGCCAGCATCCGGCCTCGTTCGGCGGATTCCAGATCGAACTGGGCAGGCAGGTTATCGAGGTGCTCGAAGAGGTCGACCAACTCCTGCGGCGGATCGTCGAGTGTGTCGATGCCCTGGGTCAACGCCTGCTCGAACAGTGCCCGACCCTGCTCGTGGCCAAGGCGCTCGAACGCCTCGACCACACCGGTCATGAGTTCGTCGCGCTGCCAGAAGTAGTCGTCACGCAGGCGGGTGAGGTCGCGGGGTTCGAGCTCTTTCTCGATGTCGATCCACTCGCCGAAAATGAACTCGCGCATGTAGCGCCACTGGTCAGCGAAATGGTCGCGACCAGGCGGGATCGGTCGCAACGGCCGGTCGGGATGATCACGCCGATTGAAGTCGACATCCTCGAGGAGGATGTCGGGACGCTCACCAGTCACCGTCATGAGGCGACGTTATCGCGGACGCGACTTTCTGGCAACGTCCGTTGTCAGTTTATGGCGGTAGCTCAGCCTGACGGACGTACCGCCGCGCTGGACGGTCCGCTAACCCCGGTCTGACGTCGGGTTCCCGTAATCCCACGACAACGTCCGGACCGGGGTCACACGGATGTAGGTGGCGCCGGGTCTGGGTGCGGTGGGCCACTCGGACTCCGGAACGCCCCGCGCCCGAGCACCTGCCCTGGCGAGCTCGAGTGCTTCACCAGACTCGCGGACGACGCGGGCGCGACCTTGGATCATCACCCCACGGATATCGGCCATCGTGGAGCCGTCTTCGACCATGACGCTCACGTTCGGGTTGCTTTCGATGTTGGCCACTTTGCGAGTTCCATCTCGCACACCGAGGATGACGTCTCGGTCGAGGCGGAAGTACCCAAGGGGTACGGAGTGTGGAAAACCATCCGAGTCGATGGTGCTCAGTACCGCCCAGCCCGGACGACTATCCAGATACGCCGCAACTTCTTCGGCACTGAGTTTTCTTGGCATGGGCAGAGTTTAAGCACCCCTCGGTCTCTCAGCGTGAACTGTCGATGGCACTGACGACGAGCCGGAATGGGCCTTCCTGTTTGTCGAGGATGTAGATGCCAACCCGGTTGATCGCCGACGGGTCCAGAGGCGGTGCCGGTACGGGGTTGAGGAACATGCCCACCGATTCGAAGTTGCCGACGGGCAGGTCGTAGGCCCGCCGGACGCCGGCATCGGTGGAGAAGCGCTGGATGTAGGACCATGGCTGCCCTGTCTCCACTTTCAGGACATAGGTCTTGCCATCCCCCAGTGCTCGCACACTCAGTGACGTCGCACCGCTGGCCCTGGCACCGATCTCGGAGTCGAGCGGAGCGCGGGCCGAGGCGAATCCACCATTGTTCTCCAGCGAGATGTTGCCCGAGAAGACCAGGCCCCCGTCGCCGAATGTCACCGACGAGGTGGACCGGCCGCCCATGACCGGATCGTTGACCGTTGTCCAGGCGGCTACCGCGGCAGGATCGCTGAGGTCGGCTAGGACTGCGTCGTCTGCCCGCGCGACCCCGCCGGCGTTTCCGTACGACAGGATCAGTGCCGCCAAGCAGGCGATCGCCAGACTTGTCCGCGCCCGCCAACGACGTTGGTAAGTCCCCATCCCCCCAAAGTAGGGAAGTGAGCGGCGTAGGAGAACACAACCAGGATTACGAAAGTAGAACCGAGAGCCCGGGCGAGGGTCGCCTGCGAATTCTGCGAGGTCTAGCGTGGGCGAAATGGGATTGTTCAGTCATGAGGAGTTCCGGGACCCAGCCGACGGCGTCGATGGCGGCGCTGGTAGTGGGATTGTTGAGCGAGCTCGGGGTGCTGAGGTGGACGAGTACGGGGTCGATGAACCCGTGGTGGTCGGTCCAGGGGCGCCGCCTGAGGATGGTTCGTGCGGTCAGTTCGCTGTGCAGTTTCACGTGTCGACGTCAATGCTGTTGGGACTGAAACGTATTGCGGATGTGCGTGGGGTGAGCGTGCCGGAGGTATGCCGGCAGGTGATCGGTGTATTTGTTGCCCAGCAGGAGGGTGAGCTGGGTGCGTTGCTTGCTGCCGAGGCCGAGGCGGCTGATTACCGGCCGAGTTTGGGTCAGGCGTAGTCGCCCCTCCTCAATAGACCTGGCGCTCAACGGCTTCCAGATCTGCTGCCCAGCCGGGCCGACCTTGCCTCGAGTGCCGTCCCGATTTGCACCTGCTCGGTCAGTACGCCTCAAGGTCGATATCGAACAGCGACACCGGCCCGAGGATCACGCCGTTCTCTTCAACGTAGCGGTCCCACAGCGCGAGCAACTCGGCCAGTTTGTCGGGCCGGGCGGCGGCCTGGTCGTCGATTTCGCCGGGATCTCGCGAGAGGTCGTAAAGCTGCCAGGTGCCCGAGCCGTAGGGCGCGGGTAAGTGAAGCGCCTTCCAATCGCCCTGGCGAATTGCGCGGCGGCCGAACAACTCCCAGCCGGTGCCGGTATCGGCGCCATGCACCGCGTCCTCCTGTCCGGACAGGTAGGGCACCATCGATCGGCCGCGCATCGGCTCGACCTCCCGGCCCTGGTACGCGGTGCCAGGGTGCGTGGCACCGGCGAGTTCCAGCACGGTCGGGGCGATGTCCATGACGGTGGTGAACGCCGTGCCGATCTCCCCCTGCCGGGCAAAGCCCGGCCAGGTCACGAAGCCGACCACCCGGATTCCACCCTCGGTGGTGAAGGCCTTATGCAGCCGCGACGGCGCGGTGGCGGCCTGCGCCCAGCGCGGGCCGTACCAGGCGTAGGAGGTGGGAGCGCCGAGGTTGTCCACACTGTTGTCACAGTGCTTGGCGACGAACGCTTCGATTTCGGGACCGCGCAGCGGCATGGCCTCGACGATCGTTCCCTCCGCGCCGTTGTCCGACAGAAAGATGACGACCGTGTTGTCGAGCTCGCCGGTGCCCTCGAGGTAGTCGATCACCCGGCCGATGTTCCAGTCCATCCTGTCCACCATGGCGGCATAAACCTCCATGTTGCGGGCGGAAACGGCACGCTCCTCATCGGTCATGTCCGCCCATTCAGGGGCGCCGTCGGCGACCACCGGGTGTGGCTCGACGTTGGGCGGGCACAGACCCAGCCGGACAAGCGCTGCCAGCCGCTCTTCGCGCAATGCGTCCGGTCCGGCGTCGTAGCGGCCGTGGTACGCCGCGATGGTTTCCCGTGGTGCGTGCAGCGGCCAGTGCGGCGCCTGGAAGGGCAGGTACGCGAAGAAGGGTTGGTCCACCGACTTTTCGGGGCGTTCGCGGAGATACCGCAGCAGCGTGTCGGTGTACGCATCCGACGAATAGAAGTCCTCCCCGACCGTGACGAACTGGTCGTCTTCGGTGAAAATCGTTGGTGTAGAAGACAACCCGCCGCCCCCGCGGGTGCCGTAATGGCTGGCACCGGCCGGCAACAGGGCGAAGGATCGGTCGAATCCTCGCGCCCATGGAGACCTGTCGATCGTGCTGCCCAGATGCCACTTGCCCGCCATGAGCGTCTGGTAGCCGGCGTCGCGCAGCAGTTCCGGCAGCGCCACAACCCGGTCGTTCAGATACCCCTCGTAGCCGGGAGCCCCGCGGAATTCAGGGGCGGCCATCTCGAGCATGGTGCCGATTCCGGCGACGTGGTGATCGGTTCCGGTCAGCAGCATCGCCCTCGTCGGCGAACAGGCCGGAGCGGAATGGAAATCGGTGAGCCTGACGCCCGCGTGGGCCAGTCGGTCCAGGTTCGGAGTATTGATTTCACCGCCGAAGGCGCCGATGTCGGAAAACCCGAGGTCGTCGGCCACGATGACCAGAAAGTTGGGGCGTGTCACGCTGAAGCATCCTGTCACGCCCGCCCTAGACCCGCCGCTGTTCAGCTCTGGTCCGCCCCAGCGGTTCGGTCAGTTGATGATCTCGCCTCGTTCGTCCGCGCGAAGCTCGGCAAGCCGGTCTTTCCATGTCTGCAAGGCCTCCGGTGTCAGCCGGGTCCAGTCGGTGACTTCACGCACCACCCGAAGCGGTTCTCGGCTCCGAAACGAGCGAGTGGGGTTACCCGGAAACTTCTTGTCCGTGACGTTCGGATCATCCTCGAAGGGTCCGGTGGGCTCGACTTCGTAGACATGGGGTGTCGACCCGTCCAGCGTGGCCAGCTCCGCCGCCAGTCCAGCCCCGTCCCGCAGGGCGGTGAAATAGATGTGATTCATGACGACCTCCGGCCGGTAATTCGAGTTGAACCCCACTCGCAGGAGATCTCCCGGCTGCAGCTGCGCCTTCGTGCCGTGAAAGAACGGCCCCTCGTCAAGCACTTCACTCATGTTCGCCCCCTGATATCCGCGATTTACCCTCGGCAAGAACGGCTTTCGCACTGATAGATGTCAGCGATTCGATGCACCGCCGGACGATTGTGCAGCAGGTCAGGGGTCTTGCCGCAAGGCCCCCTCCCGGCCCTATAGTGAGGTTGGGAGGGTTCGCGGCAGTATTTCAGGAAACCGTGACGTGGACGTGGTTGAAGTGGTTGGCCACGCGCCACATCGTGTACGACACCCCGAAGCGTTCGACCTGACTTTGGACGTCGGCGTTGATCGCATCGCCCAGTGCCATATCGGAACCGATCATGATGTCGATGGCGTGGCCGCTCGGATGATCGGGAAGAGCGTCCGCGCGCACGCCACCGATGGACTGCACACCCGGGAACGTCGCGATGATGTATGCCGCGAGGGTTCGGGCGTTGGGGACCAGACCGCTCATCCCGACGGTGGGGATCGCGCCGCCCGGGCCCAACAAAGCCTGCTGCGCGGCCGGCAGCGCGTAATAGGTCGCCCGAACCAGCCGGACCTGACTGTCGACTTCCGACTGCTTGATCTCCAATGTTGTGCGCACGGCAGCGGTCGCGTCGGCGGCAGCCTTCGCCGTGGCTGCGGATTCGGCCGAGGCGGCCGCGGCAACCTCGGCCTGTTGCCTGGCGTTGCGGAAACTCGTCAACTGGCCCGACATCTGGTCGGTCATCGCTCGCTGAAAGGCCAGCTCGTCGATGAGGCGCTGGGGCGAGGCCGCAGTGAAGAACGCGCTCACGCTATTGGTGCGCCCACCGGCGTACATGGCCGCCGCGGCTCTGTCGACGGTCGTTTGATAATCGGCCAGCTGCGCCTTGGTGGTTTCGAGCGCCGCCAGATCGTTGGCGTACTTGCGCTCCGCGTCGGCCTGCAGTTGCTGCTTCTTCTCGAGGTCTTGCTCAACGGACTGAGCAGCTTCGATCAGCTGCTGGGCCGTCTGGGTCAATTCGTTCAGCTTCGCCAGATTGTCCACTTCCGGCTCGGCTAGCGCGGAGCCGACCGACGACAGGCCGAGGGCGGTGACGACCATGACCGCTACCACTGCCCTGCTCGGGCCCGATTTCGGCGCGAAGGGCCGGTGAAACTTCACGACTGCGCATCCTTTGATTGCCGCCGACGTCGTCTTCGTCGGACTGCCGACCCGTATGCCTAAGGTCTGGCGAAAGGCTACGAAACGGTGCGGAGGTTGTCCAACCGTGCCGAACTACCGGACTACGAGCACCGAGCATTCGGCGTGATGAATGAGGTTCTGGGCGACCGAGCCGAGGACCGACCCCGCCAGTCTCCCCCGGCCGTGACTGCCGACGACCACCAGTTGAGCCTCCCGCGACAAATCGGTGAGCCCTTTCGCGGGACTGATGTCCCGAAAAACCTTGACGACGTGGGCGTTCGGATATTTCTTGGTCAGCGGTTGCACCAACTCGTCCATCCGCTGGCGCTGTCGGGTCTCCAAGACATCCAGCAACTGCCAGTCCATGTTCCCTTCGCCACCGAGATCGCCCATCCCGACCGCGGCGTCGATCTCCCACATATGCGCGACCGTCAGCTGCGCGCGCAGCGCGCGAGCGATGTCGAATGCTTCCGCGAGCGCCCGGCCGGACGCCTCGGAGTCGTCGACTCCGACCACGACCGGCAATGGCTTGCCGGTCCGCTTGGCGAGAGGGGCTCGCCAGACGCCGACCGGACATTGAGCCTGATGGACGGTTCGCACGGCATGGCCGCCCAGCGCTCGATGGTCCGCCGCCCCGGTGCCCACCACGAGCAGTCGCGCCTCTTGCGAGGCATCAGCCAGGGCAGTCGCAACTGCTCCCTTGACCGTTGACGTGCTGACCGCGAGATCGGGATGCGCCGACCGAACGTTCGCCTCCGCCGTCGCGAGCACGCCGTCACCGTTCGCGTCCAGGTCGGCGGACGCGCCAGTGCCTGCGAAATGCCAGTCAACTCGCGGGATCGCATGCAGCAAGGTCAGCGGCAGGGCCTGTGCGGTGGCCAACTTTGCGGCCCAGCGGGCAGCGCCGAGGGAGGCGTCCGATCCGTCGATGCCGACGACGATGGGCTGTTCTGGGGCAGCGGTGGTCATGCCTTGAGAATATGGGTGACCATATTTAGCTGATACCGGATCGCTGTTGTCAGGGCAGGTCGACGCTTAGCCCGTGTGCGCGACGATTCCCTGCGCTATCACGTTGTCCGCGCCGTCGATGCCTATGTCGTAGACATCCTGCTCACCAAGGCTGGTGATCTCCACGATCTCGTCCCAGAACACGTCGTTGGTAGCCAAGTCGTGTAGGTCGCGGTCTTCGAGCACGATAGAGACGTTGTGCAGGCGGCCGCGGCTCGGCGAGCGCTTCCACATCGCCGAACCGCAGAACTTGGTATTCATCGCGGTCGCGAAGTCCCTCTGCGTGATTGCTTTTTCGGCCAACGCCGCTCGCACCCTGGTCCACACATCCGTGGGCACCGTATCCAAATTCGTGTTTCGTCGCACCGGTTCGAGCTTGGCGATCAGGGCCTCCGCCGCTGCATCCTTGGAGCCATGAACACCGATATGGCGTAGAAACCGCAACTGGTTCTCCGCTCCGTAGATATGCAGGTGCCAGCAGTCTCGATAGCCTTCCTTGCCCACCCGCTTGATGCGGAAGAGAACGCCGAACCGCAACAGTAGGTGTGCAACGTCATCGATCAGGCGCCGACTGGTTGATGCGTAATACAGCCGGCCGATCTGCGATCGCGCATCCCAGCTCACGTGGCCGTCCGTCGTCCACAAGTGTCGGAGGAAGAGTCCCACCCGAACGTTTTGGAGCGCGAATACTTCGCTCGGCACAAACTTCTCGTAGCTTCGCTTATCGAACAGCCCGAACTCGTCCAACCATGCGGCGATCGGATTCCGCTTACCATGCGTCAGGTGATACGGCGCAGGCAAACGGAGAGTGATTACTCGGGCGGACGGATAGTCATCGCGAATTGCTGTCACGCCAAAGTGCCGCGCGGCGGCAGTCACGGCATCCAAACTCTCTTCGTCGATGCTCGCGTACCGGATGGGCTGATTCTTCACGCAGGAACCGTCACCGATCATGTGCGCGAGGAGGATCACTTCGGGGTCGACCATTCGGAGCGGAACTAGCGGTTCCGGAACGCGGCGCGGCACACCAATGCGCTGGCCACTCGCCATGTTCGCCAACGCAGTTGGACCATCCAGCGTCATACATAGCTGGCAGTCCGTGGCCTCCAATTCGCGCCCGGACCCCAGTCGCACTCGGAAAACCTCCGCATAACCGCGGTGCGCCACTCTGTGGATAGGCTGCGCTGTCAACCGCTTCCGCTGGTCCAACGTCCAGATGAGTGGACGGTCGCCAGTTTGCGCCAGCTCGCCGATGGTTATCAAGGAACCATTGTCGGCCCTGATTATCCGCGCTGACGCCGGCAGAGACATGGCTGTCTATCGCGCCATGTTGGTGAACCGCGACAAATGCAGTTGGTGCGCCACCGTCACCGTACGGGTCGGTCCCGCACGGTGTTTCGCGACGATCAGGTCGGCTTCACCGCCCCGCGGGTCATCGGTTTCGAACGCATCGGGCCGGTGCAGCAAAATCACCATGTCCGCATCTTGCTCGATGCTACCGCTTTCGCGTAGGTCAGCTAACATTGGCTTCTTGTCGGTCCGCTGCTCGGGACCACGGTTCAACTGGCTCATCGCGACGACCGGTACTTCCAGCTCTTTCGCCAAAAGCTTAATCTGCCTTGAGAATTCGGAGACTTCTTGCTGTCGGGACTCGACCTTCTTGCCTGACGTCATCAGCTGCAGGTAGTCCAGGACGATCAGTCGCAACCCTGCCTTCTGATGCAGCCGACGAGCCTTCGCGCGGATCTCCATCATCGTCAGGTTCGGCGAATCGTCGATATACAAAGGTGCTTCACTGATTTCGCTCATACGGCGGGCTAGGCGGGTCCAGTCGTCATCCGTCATGCGGCCCGACCGCATGTCGGCAAGCTTGATCTTGGCCTCGGCCGAGAGCAGACGCATGACGATCTCGGACTTGCTCATTTCCAACGAGAACACGATGCTCGGCAGCCGGTTCTTGATGGAGCACGACCGCATGAAATCGAGTCCCAGCGTGGAGTTGTGGGTCGGAATCATCGCTCGACCAGCCAGATACAAGTGGGCGTCGTTGTCGACCTCGACGCACCGCACCGGAACGCTCGCGATCGGCCGGACATCTGTGACGAATCGCGACGAAACCCGTACCGGACGACCGGCCGATTGTTCCTTGTGGGCCAGCACTTTTCGAGGGATCTGAAAAACAGAGTCATCGGTCGAGAAGTTCAGAATGCAGCCAGTCGGGCCTTCTGCGCGGTGGCAGCGGTATCCGAGGCTGACGATCAGCTCGAACGCGTCATCCGCCAGTTGCCGGTCGGTGAATCTTAGTTGGACGGCCCCACCGACCTTCACGATTCCGGCGGCATCCAGCAGACCGGCGAGCAAGGTGCGACGCTGGGTTTCGGAGGCGCGCAGGTACTCAGCCGCGATGTGGGTGGCATCGAGTGCATCGATATCAGCGCCCTCGGCTTCTACCCGCATCATCATTTCGGGATCGCCGTCGCGGATCCCGCCGCCGAGCCATGCGCCCAAGGTGTACGGCGGGACCGGCAAGTCGGAGTATGCAGCCTGCAATGGCTTGGCATTTGTCACCGAGTGGTTCAGCCGGTGGTCTTGGGTCGGGCAACGAAGAGTGGCGGCGATTTGTCGCGTCGTCCGCACGGCAGCGCATGTCTGCATCGACGCCCGCGTCTCCGTCAGCCATTGATGTTCAGCATCCGCGATAAGCACTGTGCCATCAGAGAACTCGACCTCGTAGCACGGCCGCCCCACCATGACGTCGGTCGCCGCGACCACGCGTGTCGGGCATCCATCAGCGTCGATCAGATAGTCTCCGACCTTCACCTCGCCCATCGTGGTCCAGCCCGTCGGCGTCGGCAGCGGCGTGTCCAGGCCCAGGGCTTTCCCCATACCGGGCCTGGCCGCCACCACGATCATCTGACCCGGATGCAGACCGTTGGTCAGCTCGTCCAGTTCGGTGAACCCCGTCGGTACACCACGCGACACGCCACCCTGCGAGGCGATGGCATCGATCTCGTCCATCGTCGGCTGCAACAGGTCTTCCAACGGAAGGAAGTCCTCAGTGGTCCGCCGCTCGGTCACGTCATAGATCTCGGCTTGCGCGCGGTCCACGATCTCGTTGACGTCGGCGCCCTCGGCGCCGGCGTAGCCGTACTGCACCACGCGGGTGCCGGCCTCGACCAGGCGGCGCAACAACGCCTTCTCCGCCACGATGCCCGCGTAGTACCCGGCGTTGGCAGCGGTCGGCACCGTTGAAATCAGGGTGTGCAGATACGGTGCCCCGCCGATACGGCGCAACAGTCCGCGGCGGTCCAGCTCCGCGGCGACGGTAACGGCGTCGGCCGGCTCCCCGCGCCCGTACAGGTCGAGGATCGCGTCGTAGACGTTCTGGTGGGCCGGGCGGTAGAAGTCACCCGGGCGCAGCCGCTCCAACACGTCGGCGATGGCGTCCTTGGACAGCAGCATGCCGCCCAACACCGATTGTTCGGCGGCGAGATCCTGGGGTGGCTGGCGGCCAAAATCCTCAGAGGGAGGAGGGCTATCCATCCCGGGCTGACCAAGATCGTCGACGACCGCCATTGGGCTGACCCCACCTCCTCTTTATCCGTCGAACTCATGTTCGATGCACTATCAGAGGTGTACCCCACGCCCCCGACAAGTACTTGGCGTCGCGATGATGATCGGCACCGCCGACGGCTCACGCTAGACGTTGCTGGGGCCGTCGGAAACCGGGGCTGTTCATCAACCTGTTAGTGGTTTGTGGATAGCTGGGGAAAGGGGTGTTGAGTCGTTGGGGAGAACCTGTGGATCATCGGCCATTTTTGGGTTATCTGCCCAGCTAAACGCAGGGTAGCGCCGGTTGTGCGTTGTGGATGGCAAGTTCACCGGCGTGTCGGGTCCGGTTGCGATCTCGGGCGTGTTGTGTTGCCGGAGGTTATGCGCCAGGTTAACGGCCGGTTAGATTAGCTGTGGGCACCCCGCCGGAATGTGTTCGCCAGCAATACAGCAATTCCCCGGGTGCGGCCGCGAACGACCACCACCCGGGGAATTGACGCAGATGGCTAACTCTGGGGCACGACGTCGACGGTGATGTCGACGTTCACCTCGGGGTGCAAGTGCACACCGACGGTGTGGGCGCCAGTCGCCTTGATGTGTGCCTTGGGCAGCTGCACGGTGCGCTTGTCCAGGCTGGGTCCCCCGGCCTTCTTGATCGCCCCGACGATGTCATTGGCGGTCACCGAACCGAACAGCTTGCCCGAGTCCGCGGCGGACTTCACCGGCAGCTGGATCGAACCCAGCGCGGTGATGGCGGCCTTGATCTCGTCGGCGTGCTCACGGTCGCGCACGGTCTTGGTCTCGCGGGCGCGACGGATCTCGTCGGCCTGCTTCTGGGCTCCGCGCGAGGCCACGATGGCCAGGCCGCGCGGCAGCAGGTAGTTGCGTCCGTAGCCGTCTTTCACCTCGACGGTGTCACCGGCCACGCCGAGGTGGTCGACCTCGGCAGTCAGGATGAGCTTCATGTCGATACGTCCGTTCTCTACCGTGCCGCCGAGGTGAACGGCAGCAGGGCAACCTCACGCGCGTTCTTGACGGCGATCGCGATGTCGCGCTGGTGCTGCACGCAGTTACCGGTCACCCGGCGAGCGCGGATCTTGCCCCGCTCGCTGATGTAGGTGCGCAGCAGCTGCGTGTCCTTGTAGTCGATGTCCTGCCCCTTCTTGGAGCAGAACACGCACTTGCGGGTCTTGACCGGCTTTTCCGGTGCGGGACGCCGCTTGTTGGTCTTGGCCATGGGTCAATCTCTCTCGTTCTTCACACTGGCGCGCCCTTGGCGCACAAAGGTTTTCGTTGGGTATCAGAAGGGCGGTTCGTCGTCGCCGCCGGCGAACGAGCCCGACGCCGGGGCGCTGCCCCAGGGATCGTCGTTGGTGGGCTCACTGGCCGCCTGCGGACGGGAGCCTCCGCCACCGCCGCCTCCGCCGAAGCCGCCGCCCCCGCCACCGCTGCGCGAGGCCTTGTTGACCTTGGCGGTGGCGTACCGCAGCGACGGGCCGATCTCGTCGACCTCGAGCTCCACGACGGTGCGCTTCTCACCCTCGCGGGTTTCGAAGGACCGCTGCTTCAGCCGGCCCTGGACGATCACCCGCGAGCCGCGGGTGAGGCTCTCGGCCACGTTCTCGGCCGCCTCACGCCAGATGTTGCAGCGCAGGAACAGCGCCTCGCCGTCTTTCCACTCGTTGGTCTGACGGTCGAACATGCGCGGGGTCGACGCCACCGTGAAGTTGGCGACGGCTGCACCGGACGGGGTGAACCGAAGTTCGGGGTCGGCGGTCAGGTTTCCGACGACGGTGATGGTCGTGTCACCGGCCACAAGGTCCTCCTGGCATAGGCGGATGGATTCACCGCGAAGCCTACGTAAGAGCTCCGACGCGCGGCGAGGTTATCCACTGGAGCGGATTGAGTCGCTGCGGACTCAGTGCTTGTCGGTCCGCATCACCTTGGTCCGCAGCACGGACTCATTCAGGTTCAGCTGACGATCGAGCTCGGACACGGTGGCCGGTTCGGCCTTCACATCGACGACGGCGTAGATGCCCTCGGCATGCTTGGCGATTTCGTAGGCCAGACGGCGCCGGCCCCAGATGTCGACCTTGTCGACCGAACCGCCGTCACTCCGGATGACGTTCAGGAACGTCTCCAGCGACGGGGCTACGGTGCGCTCGTCGAGAGTGGGGTCAAGGATGACCATGATTTCGTATGGACGCATGGGAACCTCATCACCTCCTATGGTCGTAGCGGCCACGGTGTATCCGTGGCAGAAGGGTCGCCTGCGTCGGCAACTTGCACAGGCTACCGGAGAGCAGGCTGATCAGCGAAATCAGTTCCGCTGGCCGTAGTACTCCAGCGCCAGCTGCAAGGTGGCATCCGAGACTTGATCCACCGCGCCGGCGTGGAACGGGGGCTGCGGGTCGTACTCGATCATCAGCTGGCTGGCCTCCGCGGCCCGGCGCCCGATTAACAGCTCGACCAGCCGCAACGCCATATCGATCCCGCTGGACACGCCGGCCGCAGTGATGATGCGCTCGGGCAGATGCTCGACGACCCGATCCGGGGTGTAGATCGCGCCGAAGGACTCCAACAACTCGGTGGCCCGCCAATGTGTGCCGGCGGTCAGCCCGGTCAGCAGTCCCGCCGCGGCCAACACCAGGCTGCCGGTACACACCGACGTGGTGAAGGTGGTGTGGTTGTGGACCGCGCGGACCCAATCGAGCACCTCGGTGTCGTTGACGAGGGTGCGGGTGCCGATCCCGCCGGGAAACACCAGCACGTCCGGTGCGGTGATTTCGTCGAATGTGGCGTCGACGGTCAGCCCGAGCATGCCGTTGTCGCTGCGAACCTCACCGCGCCGATGCCCGACGAAGACGACGTCGATCGACGGGATCCGCTGCAGCACCTCGTACGGCCCTATCGCATCCAGTGCGGTGTTACGCGGGAACAGTGCTATCGCGACTTGCATCCGGTGCCTCTTGTTCCTCCGGCGCCTCGGCAGCCGCCTCGCGCGGACGCAGCCACCGCGGGAACCCCTTCGGAAGCGCGTCTTCAGCGCCGTCGAACACTCCCCCGGCCGGGTCGTCCACGCGACCATCCCAGCGCACCAAGTCGAGTTCGGGCCGGTAGATCTGGCGGACCACCAACACCATCAGGACCGCGACCGCGATATCCCGCAACAGCACCGTGGCGGTGAACCACTGCTCGGGCAGACCCTTGTTGGCCTCGCCGTACAGGTAGTACATCCGCGGCACCCACACCAGCATGTCGATCGTCATCCACGCCAACAGAATTCGGCGCTGCGGCAGGGCGAGCACCGCCAGCGGCACCAGCCACAGCGAGAACTGCGGGCTCCACACCTTGTTCACCAACAGGAACGCCGCCACCGTCAGGAACGCCAGCTGTGCCACCCGAGGCCGCTGTGGCGCGGTCAGCGCGATGTAAGCGATTGCCGCACAGCACAACACGAACACCACGGCGACGAATGTGTTGAGAATTACCGGCGGCTCCCAAAACCCCAGCTTCGCGTCGAAACCGTTCCAGCCGGTGAACGACTTCACCACGTTGTACAGCGAGTCCATGTCGTCACCGCGGCGGGAGTTGAGCCGGAAGAACTCCGACCAGCCACGCGGAAACAGCGCCATCACGGGGAGATTGACCACAAACCAGGCACCGACCGCCGCTACCACGGTCTTAGCGGCCTCCGGCATCCGATCGGTGCGGATCGCCAACACGACCAACGGCAACAGCAGCAGCGCCGGATACAACTTGGCAGCCACGCCGAGACCGATCAGGATGCCGGCCAGCACCGGCTTCTTCCGTGCCCATGCCAACAGGCCGCCCACCGCCAAAGCCGTTGCCAGCGCGTCGAAATTGGTGAAGATCTGGAAGATCAGCACCGGCGATGCGGCCACCAGCGCGGCGTCCCACACGCGCCGGCCCGCCAGCCACGACGTCGCCCATACCGTCGTCAGCCAGGCCAGCGCCAGCCCGATCGCCGCGAAGTTGAAGAACATCACCACTTCGGCGACGACCGGCAGCGACACCATCTTCGCCACCGCCGTGTAGGTCTTGGCCAATGCCATCGACACGTATTGGTACACCCCGGTCAGCACCGGATACTCCATGTAGCGGACCGCGGGCTTGCCGTCATAGCGAATCTGCGGCCGCCCGCTCGAGTCGGTCTCGATCCAGCTCGACTTGTACGGGAATCGGCCCTGGCTCAACAACTCCGCCCCGTACAGCGGGACGGTGTCGGAGTAGCACAGTTCGAAGTACGCGCGCTGATTCTGCCAGTTCGCCACCCGCTGATCCGGGGTGCCGGTCCCGGTGGTCTGCAGGCACGGCGCCTTCGTCGACCAGCCCAGCGCCAGGACCACCAGCGCCATCAAGAACATGACCCGCAACGGGGTGAAGATCCGCGTCCGGCCGATCAGGGCGTGGCGGCCCACCGGGCCGCCGACCACCTCCGACAGTGCCGCACCCAAAGAGTCTGTGCGGCTTGGCAAGTCACGGTCATCCGCGCTGCGCCGATCCTCGGCCAGCGGTTGGGGTGAGACGGTGGCGCGGCCTTCGATCACGGCGGCGGAGGCGGCAATGGCGCGTTCGGGTCACCGCCGCCCGGCGGCGGTTGCGGGCCGCCCGGAACCGGCGGCGGGCCGCCGCCCGGCGGAACCGTGATGGTCGTCGGGGGTCCGAGCGGGATCGTGATGCCCGGCGCCACTTCGATACTCGGCTGAATGACCGTCTCCGACGGCGGCGCGGGCGGCGGAGGCGGCGGTGCAGGCACACCGGCAAAACCGCCGATCTCGGTCGGCTTGGGGAACGACTCGTTGTCCGTGCCCTTCAGCGCCCCATCCATCGTCGCTTTCCAGATGTCCGACGGGATACCCGAGCCGTACACCTGCCCACCCGAGGCCGTGACCAGCGGTTGGGTGCCGTCGGTGGTACCGACCCACACCGCCGTCGACAACGACGGGGTGTAGCCGACCATCCACGCGTCACGGTTGGCGTCGGTGTCACCGAGCTGGTTGGTTCCGGTCTTGGCCGCCGACGGCCGGCCGCCGGCCAGGTTGTGTCCCCTGGAGTATCCGGCGATTGGTTGCATCGCCGCGGTCACGTTGTCGGCGACTGCCTTCGGGATGCGCTGCTCTCCCGCGTTGTCGGTGGTGCTTGCGTCGAAGAGCACCTCGCCCCGCGAGTTGACGACCTTCTCCACGAAGTGCGGCTTGTGATAGACCCCGGAGTCGGCCAATGTCGCATACGCCGACGCCATGTCGAGCACCCGGGACTGGTATTGCCCCAGGACCACTCCGTTGTTTGGCGGGCCGCCCTTGCCGTCCTCGGACAGGGTGTGCTCCACGCCCGGGAAGCTTTCCGCGATACCCGCTTTGTGCGCGGCGTCGGCGACGTCACTCGGCCCGTTCTTCAGCTTGAGCATCAGGCGGTAGTACGAGGTGTTCAGCGACCGCTTCAGCGCCTCGGCGATGTTGCAGACGCCGCAGCCCTCGCCTTCGACGTTGGTGATCTTGATGCCGTTGACGGTCACCGGCGAGCTGTCGATCTGATAGCCCAGGCCCATGCCCTGCTCGAGGGCGGCCACCAACGCGAACACCTTGAACGACGAACCCGTCGGTAGACCCGCCTGCGCGAAGTCGAAGCCCTGCGCATCCGAGCCGCCGTAATAAGCCTTCACCCCACCGGTTTTGGGGTCGATGGACACCACCGCCGAACGCATGTCCGGCATCTCACCCTCGAGGTTCTTCGTAACCGCATCCTCGGCGGCCTTCTGCGCCTTCGGGTCGATCGTCGTGGTGATCTGCAGGCCTTGGGTGTTCAGTGTCTGCTCGTCAATGTTGAACAGGTCGAGCAATTCCTTGGTGACCTGGCGTTCGATCAGCCCGTTCGGCCCGGTTGTGACGTTGTTGGAGCGGGCTTGTTCGGGTGACACCGTCTGCGGGAACTGCTGTTGGGAGCGTTCGTCTTTCGACAGCGCGCCCATCGAGACCATGCCGTCGAGCACCCAGTTCCAGCGCTTGGCCGCACCGTCGGGATCGATCGCCGGGTCCAGGGTCGACGGTCGCTGGATCAACGCCGCCAACAGGGCACCCTCCGCGACCGTCAACTGCTCGACCGGCTTGTCGAAGTAGGCCTTCGCGGCCGCCGAGATGCCGTAGGCGCCACGGCCGAAATAGATGATGTTCAGGTACGCCTGCAGCACTTCGTCTTTGGACCACTCGCCGGTCATCTTCGTCGAGATCACGAGCTCTTTGGCCTTGCGCACCACGCCGCCGACACCGGATCGGGCATCACCCACGAGCGCGTTCTTCACGTACTGCTGGGTGATCGTCGAACCGCCCTGCAGATCACCGCCGAACAGGTTGTTCTTGAGCGCCCGGGCGAAGCCCGAGAACGAGAAACCCGGATTGCTGTAGAAATCGCGGTCCTCGGCGGCCATCACCGCGTTGCGCACCTGAACCGGGACCTGATCGATGTTGACGTCGACCCGATTACCCTCCGGGGGAACGATTTTCGCCAGCTCGGAGCCGTCGCTGGCCAGGATCGTCGACACCTGATTGGTGCGCAGGTCACCCGGCTGGGGCACCTTGACGATCATGTAGGCCATGCCGAAGGTGATCAGCGGCAGCACGATCAACACCACGGCGGCCAGATACAGCGACCGGCGCACCCACTTCCAGTTGATCTGCTGGGAGAACGTCGGCGGCTTGAACGGCGGCCGGCCACCGGGTCCGCCCGGGCCACCCGTGCGGGGTGGCGGCGGCGGCAGCTTCGGCGGCGGAGTGCCGTCCAAGGCGGCCTTGACGACGTCGACCGGGTCGCGCAGCGGCGGCGCGGTGTCATCGCGGATCGGCTCGATAATCGACGTCAACCGGTCGTCGGGCGGCACCTGCCTACGGGGCGCGGAGCGGGACGGACCAGAACTGTCACCAGCCGCGCGGATCCTCGTCGTCGGCGGCTCCGAGCGACCGGACACGTCATCGACCCCTGATCCTTTACGGATGTCAGCGGCAGACCGGTCGGGACGCCCTTCGCTATTCACTGGCCGTACGCGCGCCGGAGCGCGCCGTCTGGGTGCCGCGGCGTCCGCGCGTCCCGTTGGTGGGACGCGGCGCTCCGAGCACGTAGGACTTGACCAAGTGATTCCATTCGCAGGTCCGGCATACCTCCACCACGTGTACCGAGAATTCGTCGAATCGAGTCGCCAGCAACACCAGCTCTTCGGCGGTGCGCGCGGATCCCGAAACCGCACCCAGGTGATCACCGAACACCCAGGACACCAATGTCAGCGGCTCTTTGCGGCAGATCGGACACATCACCGAACTGGGCTTGCCGTGAAACTTGGCGGCGCGCAACAGATAGGGATTGGCGTCACAGACCTCGGAGACCCCGGTTCGCCCGGAGTACACCTCGGCCAGCAGGGAGCGTCGCCGAAGGGCGTAGTCCACCACCTGTCGCTGCAATCGCACGATGACCAGAGTACGTCGGCGATCTGGGCAACGACACGCAACCGACTCGCGGCACCGCAGAATATGTGCCTGGTCTGCACTGTTGGCGGCCGAACTCTTACGATCATCGCCGTGGCGACATCGCAGACTGCCAGCACGCGCGCGAAGGACACCGACCGCAACGACACGTGCCAGATCTTGGACACCGCGCTGTCCGAGGGGCAGCTGTCGATGACCGAGCACCAGCAGCGCGTCAAGGCGGCGACCAATGCGACGACGCTGGGCGACTTGCGGGCGTTGGTGTCCGATCTGCAGACCGCCAACGCGCCGGTGCAACTGCCCACGCTGAAGAAGCCGCGGCTGTCTACCGACGGCGCCGGCGGCAGCTGGGGTATTCGCCTGGCGATCATGGGCGTGCTGGTGGTCCTCGGCATCGGCATCGGCTGGGGCCTGTACGGCAACACCCCCTCGCCGCTGAACTTCACCTCAGACCCGGGCGCCAAGTCCGACGGGGTGGCTCCGATCGTGCTGACCCCGCCGCGTCAGCTGCACTCACTCGGCGGGCTCACCGGGTTGCTCGAGCAGATGAAGAAGAAGTTCGGCGACACGAACGGCAACCGGCTGGTGATCTACCCCGACTACGCGTCGCTGACCCGGCCCGATGCAGGCGACGACCGCCGCGAGCTCAACTACACCTACCGCGGCGGCTGGGACGATCCGAGCACCTCGGCGGCCAGCAGCGACGCCCAGGTCGTGGACCTGAGCAAGTTCGACACCAAGGCCGTCATCGGCGTGCTGCGCGGCGCGCCGGAGACATTGAACATGAAGCCCGGCGACGCCAAGAGCACCTATCTGATCATCGAGCCCAGCCGCGACCAGACCGTCCCGGGGACGCTGTCGATCTCGATCTACGTCTCCAGTGATTTCGGCAGCGGCAACATCGTGCTGAATGCCGACGGCTCCGAAAAGCGGATCAGCTACCCGTAATCGGGGCGGCCTGCGCGCGAGCGTGACACGGATGTCACGTTCGGCACCGAGCGCGACCCTGGCGTGACACTCGACGGCACCCGTCTGGCCCGGCGACGTTCAAGTGGCGTTAAATATATCGCTCCGATACTATCGCCGGAGGTGTCGAAGCGCCGTAACGGCCGAGCAAAGGAGGTGACCCGATGCTGGAGCTTGCCATCTTGGGTCTTCTCCTGGAGTCCCCCATGCACGGCTACGAACTGCGCAAGAGACTGACGGGCTTGTTGGGCGCCTTCCGGGCGTTCTCTTATGGCTCGCTGTATCCGGCCCTGCGCCGGATGCAGGCCGACGGGCTGATCGCCGAGGACACCGCACCTGCGGGAACCACGGTGTTGCGCCGCGCCCGGCGGGTATATGCGCTGACCGATGCCGGTCGTCAACGGTTCGCCGAACTGGTGGCCGACACCGGTCCGCAGAACTACACCGACGACGGCTTCGGTGTGCACCTGGCGTTCTTCAACCGCACACCGGCCGAGGCGCGGATGCGAATCCTGGAAGGCCGCCGGCGCCAGGTGGAAGAACGTCGCGAAGGTCTGCGGGAGGCCATCGCGCGAGCGAGCAACTCGTTCGACCGCTACACGAAACAACTGCATCAGCTGGGCCTGGAGTCCAGCGAGCGGGAAGTGAAGTGGCTCAACGAGCTGATCGCCGCTGAGCGGGTGGCCCAAAGCCACCCAGACCAGGCCTGACGCGGCCACCGAAGTACCTGAACAGCAGCCAGCAGAAGTACGAGTTAGGAGAACGTCCCATGACTGAGCACAACGGAGCGTCGACAGATGTGCGCGTCGCCATCGTCGGCGTCGGCAACTGCGCGTCCTCATTGGTCCAGGGCGTGCAGTACTACAAGGACGCCGACGCGAACGCCACCGTTCCCGGCCTGATGCACGTGAAGCTCGGTCCGTACCACGTCCGCGACGTGAAGTTCGTCGCCGCGTTCGACGTGGACGCCAAGAAGGTCGGCTTCGACCTATCCGAGGCCATCTTCGCCTCGGAGAACAACACCATCAAGATCGCCGACGTGCCGCCGACCGACGTCGTCGTGCAGCGCGGCCCGACGCTGGACGGCATCGGCAAGTACTACGCCGACACCATCGAGCTCTCCGACGAGCAGCCCGTCGACGTCGTCAAGATCCTCAAGGACAACAAGGTCGACGTGCTGGTGTCCTACCTGCCGGTGGGCTCGGACGAAGCCGACAAGTTCTACGCCCAGTGCGCCATCGACGCCAAGGTCGCGTTCGTCAACGCGCTGCCGGTGTTCATCGCCTCGGATCCCGAGTGGGCCAAGAAGTTCACCGACGCCGGTGTGCCGATCGTCGGCGACGACATCAAGAGCCAGGTCGGTGCGACCATCACCCACCGCGTGATGGCCAAGCTGTTCGAGGACCGCGGCGTCACGCTGGACCGCACGTACCAGCTGAACGTCGGCGGCAACATGGACTTCAAGAACATGCTCGAGCGCGAGCGCCTGGAGTCCAAGAAGGTGTCCAAGACCCAGGCCGTGACGTCCAACCTGACCGGCTCGCTGGCCGGCAAGGTCGAGGACAAGAACGTGCACATCGGCCCGTCCGACCACGTCGCGTGGCTCGACGACCGCAAGTGGGCCTACGTGCGCCTCGAGGGCCGGGCCTTCGGTGATGTGCCGCTGAACCTGGAGTACAAGCTCGAGGTGTGGGACTCGCCGAACTCGGCAGGCATCATCATCGACGCCGTGCGCGCCGCGAAGATCGCCAAGGACCGCGGCATCGGCGGCCCGATCATCCCCGCATCGGCGTACCTGATGAAGAGCCCGCCCAAGCAGCTGGCCGACGACATCGCCCGGATTCAGCTCGAGGAATTCATCGCCGGCGAGTAAATCTCGACGCAGAGAGTGCGGTCAGATCCGGATGGGACGCCCCATCGCGATCTGACCGCACTTTCGCGTTAGATGACTGTGTGATCTCCGATGACGAGCTGATCCGCCTCGACGACGAATTCGCGCTACTCCCCGAGAACGCCGAACAAGCCGGGGTGAGCACTGCGCTGCCGCCGGTCACCAGGATCGAATCCGGCCCGATCAGCGCGCTGAAGTGGGGCGCCGAACCGCCGCAAGTCGTCTTCCTGCACGGCGGCGGGCAGAACGCCCACACCTGGGACACCGTCATCCTCGGACTGGGTGTGCCCGCACTCGCGATCGACCTGCCCGGCCACGGCCGCTCCGCGTGGCGGGAGGACGGCGACTACGGCCCGCGGCTCAATGCCGAAACCCTGCTGCCCGTGTTGCGCGAATTTGCGCCCACCCCGCGGCTGGTGGTCGGAATGTCGCTGGGCGGGCTGACGGCGCTGCGCATCGCGACCGTCGAGCCGTCGCTGGTTCCCGAACTCGTACTCGTCGACGTCACCCCGTCCGCGCCCGAACGCCACGAGCAGATGAGCCAGGCTCAACTGGGCGCGGTCGCACTGGTGCAGGGTGAGCGCACCTTCGACAGCTTCGCCGCCATGCTGGACGTCACGGTCGCGGCGTCACCGACCCGGAGCCGAGAGTCGCTGCGCCGCGGCGTCTTTCACAACTCCAAACGACTCGACGACGGAACCTGGACGTGGCGCTACGACTCGTTCCGCAAGCGAGCGGACTCCGGTGAGGGATTACCGGAGTCGTTCGCCGGCCTCTGGGATGACGTCCCGTCGATCACCATGCCCACCACACTGGTGCGCGGTGCCAACTCGTTCTTCGTCAACGACGACGATGCCGACGAATTCGCCCGCACCGCACCGGGTTTCCAGCGGGTCATCAAAGTCCCCGACTCCGGTCACTCAGTCCAGGGCGACCAACCCCGCGCACTGGTGGACATTCTGCGCGACGTGCTCGCCGGCTGAGTTTGCCTGTTGTTCATCGCCTGATTCCCAGCTGATTCACAGCCGTGTCCTAGTTTCGGGCCCATGACCCTGGTCCCGCTGAACCTGCTGATCGATCACGACGGACGCTCGGCTCGCCAGCGGATCACCTGCCGCTATCGCTGCGGCGACGCCTGCGCGCATCCGGCGCCCAACACCAGCGACAACCCCTACTTCGGTGACCTTGTGCGCGAGACGGTCTCGCGGCGCTCGGCGCTGAAAGCCGCAGGCGTCGCGGTGCTCGCTGTCGGCGCCGGCTCCGCACTGGCGGCCTGCTCGCAGGACGCCAAACCGACCGGACAGCCCACGCCGCCGCCATCGGCGCCGAATCCCGGCATGAACTTCACTGCGGTGGCGCCCAACACCGAGGACACCGTCGTCATCCCTCCGGGTTACCAGCAGGCGGTGGTGATCAGCTGGGGTGACCCGGTGCTGCCCGGCGCCCCCGCCTTCGACGTGACCAAGCAGACCGCCGCCGCGCAGCGCCAGCAGTTCGGTTTCAACAACGACTTCGCCGGACTGCTGCCGATCGACGGCGCCCCGAACCACTACCTACTCGTCGTGAACCACGAATACACCACCGAACGGTTCATGTTCCCCGGCTACGACGAAAAGCGGCCGACCCGTGAACAATTCGAGACCGCGCTGGCCGCGCACAGCCTGACCGTCGTCGAAGTCGAGCGCACTGCAACCGGGCTCAAGCCGGTACTGGGCCCCTACAACCGCCGGATCACCGCCGACACCCCGTTCACCCTCACCGGGCCTGCGGCGGACAGCGAATTCGTCAAGACGGCCGCCGACCCGACCGGGCGGACCGTCAGCGGCACGATCAACAACTGCTCGGGCGGCATCACGCCGTGGGGCACCGTGCTGTCCGGTGAAGAAAACTTCAACGCCTACTTCGGCGCGGCCGACGGCGCGCAGGCGCCGACTCCGATCGACGCGGACCGCTGGAAGCGCTACGGCATCAAAACCAAACCCAGCGAACGGCTTTGGGAAACCTTCGATCCGCGGTTCGACCCGACCAAGACGCCGAACGAGGTCAACCGCTTCGGCTACGTCGTCGAGGTGAACCCGTGGGATCCGCGCTCGACCCCGGTCAAGCACACCGCGATGGGCCGCTTCAAGCATGAGGCGGCCAACATCTACGTCACCCCGGGCGGCACCGTGGTCGCCTACAGCGGCGACGACGAACGTTTCGACTACATGTACAAGTTCGTCTCCGCCAAGAAGATTCAGCCCGGCCGCGATGCGGCCGCAATGGCCAGCAACATGACGATCCTCGACGAGGGCACGTTGTACGTCGCCAAGCTGTCCACCGACATCCCGGCCAACCAGATCGACGGCTCGGGCACGCTGCCCGCCTCCGGCGCGTTCCGTGGATCGGGAACGTGGATCCCGTTGCTGCGCTCGGGGCCCGGCGGCGCCGCGGAATCGATGGTCCCCGGCATGACCGCGCACGAGGTCGCGGTGTTCACCCGGTTCGCCGCCGACAAGGCCGGCGACACCAAGATGGACCGGCCCGAAGACTTCGAGGCCAACCCACGCACCGGCAAGCTCTACGTCGCGCTGACCAACAACAACGAGCGCGGCGCCAAGGACAAGCCGGCCGCCGACGCAGCCAATCCGCGCAACGACAACAAGAACGGTCAGATCCTCGAGATCACCGACGACCACGCCGGCACCTCATTCACCTGGGATCTGCTCCTGGTCTGCGGCGACCCCGCCGCCGCGAACACCTACTTCGGCGGCTTCGACAAGTCGAAGGTCAGCCCCATATCCTGCCCCGACAACCTCGCCTTCGACAAGCACGGGAACCTGTGGATCGCCACCGACGGCAATGCCCTGTCCTCCAACGACGGTCTGTTCGCGGTCGCGCTCGAAGGGCCCAATCGTGGTGACACACGCCAGTTCCTGACGGTTCCGATCGGGGCGGAAACCTGCGGGCCGGTCGTGCTCGACGACCTCGTCACCGTTTCAGTGCAACACCCGGGCGAGCACGACGACAACAGCATCGACGACCCGCTGTCCCACTGGCCGGAGGGCGGCAACGGCACCGCCCGCCCGTCGATCGTGGCGGTCTGGAAGACGGGCGGGAATATCGGCGTCTGACGAAACGTACGGTTGGGGTGTGACCTATCCCATTCGCATCGGCGTGCAATTGCAGCCGCAGCATTCCACCGATTACGACCAGATCCGCGATGCCGTCCGCCGCTGTGAAGACATCGGCGTCGACGTGGTCTTCAACTGGGACCACTTCTTCCCGCTCTACGGCGACCCCGAGGGCGCGCACTTCGAGTGCTGGACAATGCTGGGCGCCTGGGCCGAGCAGACCTCCCGCGTCGAGATCGGCGCCCTGGTCTCCTGCAACTCCTATCGCAACCCGGAGCTGCTGGCCGACATGGCCCGTACCGTCGATCACATCTCGGGCGGCCGACTGATCCTCGGCATCGGCTCGGGCTGGAAGCAGAAGGACTACGACGAGTACGGCTACGACTTCGGCACCGTCGGCAGCCGCCTCGACGACCTCGCCGGTGCGCTGCCGCGCATCAAGTCGCGGCTGGCCAAGCTCAATCCGGCACCGACCCGGGACATCCCGATCCTCATCGGTGGCCAGGGCGAGAAGAAGACGCTGCGCCTGGTCGCCGAGCACGGCGACATCTGGCACGGATTCACCAACGCCGAGACCTACCCGGGCAAGGCCGACGTCCTGGACCGCCACTGCTCAGACGTGGGCCGCGACCCAGGTGCGATCGAACGGTCCTCGGGCGTGGAGGGCCGCGACCGCGACACCATCATCGCCAACGCCGAGGCGCTGGCCGGGCTGGGCGTGAGCCTGCTGACCGTCGGCTGCGACGGGCCGGATTACGACCTGGGGCCGGCCGAGGCGTTGGTGCGCTGGCGCGACAGCCGCTAGAGCCGATTGCCTCGCTCCTCCTCCGCCTCCTGCGTCGGCGGCATCGGTCGACTCGGCTAACACGGCTCGAACTCGAGCGGCAGCGACTCCAAGCCGAAAGTGCCGGCGGGCCACAGCGTGGTGGCCTCGCCGGCCAACCGGTAATCCGGGATGCGCGCGTGGAATTCCTCGATGGTGAGCCGCAATTCGCGGCGCGCCAGGTGCGAACCGAGGCACCGGTGGATGCCGCCGCCGAATGCCAGATGCGTCGGCTTCGCGGTCAAATCCATGTCGTGCGCGCCCGCACCATCGCGATTCGCGGTGAACAGCATCAGCATCACGTGAGAATTCGCCGGGATCGTCACACCTTCGACCTCGACGTCCGCGGTGGTCACTCGCGGCACCCCGGGCACCGGGCCATCGAGACGTAGCACTTCTTCGATGAACGGCGGGATCAACGACGGGTCGTCGATCAACCGGCGTCGCAACACCGGGTCATTGGCCAGGTTGAGCAGCGCGAACCCGATAGCGCCGGTGACGGTGTCCAACCCGGCCAGGATGATCAGGAAGCACAGGCCGAGAATCTCGGCGTCGGTCCAGGCCGCGTCACCGTCGAGCGCCAGAATGTTGCTCAGCATGTCGTCGCCGGGGTGACTGCGCTTGACCTCGATCTGCTCGGCGAGGAAGCCGAAAAGCGCAATGCTGCAATCGATTACCGACTGGGACTGCTCGCTGCCGAGCGACGCGATGTCGGCGCCCTTGATGATCCCGGTCACCCAGCCCAGGAACTTGGGCAGGTGTTCCAGCGGCAGGCCGAACAACGTCAGGATCGCCTGCGTGGGGAACTTGTACGACAGGTCTGCGACGACGTCGCACCGGCCGAGCGGGGCGAACTTGTCGATGTGTCCGCGCAACTGCGCGCGCAGTTCGCCATCCATCGCTTCCATGCGTCTGGGCCCGAACATCGGGTCGAGCACCCGCCGGTAGTCCGCATGCTTGGGTGGATCGATCGCGATCGGAATCATCTGGATGGCATTGGCGACGCCATCGAAGGCCTTGGCCGAGGAGAACAACTCGGGGTGTTTCTGGGCGAATCGGACGCCCTCGTAACTGGTGATCAGCCACATCGAGCCGACCCGGTACACCGGGCCCGGCTTGAGCAGATGGTCGACCGCCGCGGCGCGCCCTGCCGGCACCGGGGTTTCGGCGTAGTAACTGTCCGGCAGGCCAATCGTCGTCATGGTCGGAGCGTAACGAGACTCACAGTCTCGTTACCTTGGATTCGGCGAGATACCCACAAGTAACCGGGATGATTGCGCCGAGAACACGCCTCCTGGATGCGGCGGAGAGGGAAATGCCCAAACGCTATGGGGTCAAAGAGAAGGACCTTGTCGTTGCGCACGTCCTCGACATGCTGCTCACCGGACGGCTGCGGTCGGGAGATCGCGTGGACCGCAACGAGCTCACCGCTGCCCTCGGACTGAGCCGGGTGCCCGTCCAGGAAGCCCTCAACCAACTCGAACACGACGGCATCGTGGAGTCGCGCTATCACCGAGGGGCGTTCATCCATCGCTTCGACGCCGACGTCCTGCGCGAGCACTACGAAGTGCACGGCCTGCTGACTGGTGCGGCCGCTGCGCGGGCTGCCGCCGATCCCCGCTCAGAGGTCCTCGACCGACTCGCCGAGCCAATGGCCGTCATGCGCGCCACGTCCGACTCGCGCGTCTTCCTCAACGCGGCCAACCTCTTCCGGGATATCGTCCTCAGCGAATATGCGGGCCCACGACTGACCGCCGGCATTCGGGCCTCGCGCGGGTTCATGCGCCACGAATTCTGGGCCAACCACCCGCACACGGTGAACCAGCTCCTGCCGCTCGCCGAAGCCGAACACACCGCAATCCATCACCGCAGTCCGTCGGCCGCGCGGCAGGCCTGCCTGGACCGCACCGATCTGATGGCCGACGTACTCATCGCGGAACTTCAACGAGCCGGCGTGCTCACCGATTTGGACTCCGCCTGAGCGCAAGGCGTCCCGGAATTGCCCTGGGCAGTACCTTGCTAGTGATGGCTTTTCACATACGTCTGGCGGCGATACTGTCGGCCCTGCTGATGGTCGCCGGTCTGGTGGCTGCCGCGCCCGCGGGCGCAGACCAGTGCGCCCCGCCCGGCAAGGAGTCGGCCAGTGCGCTGCCCACCAACCTGGCCGCCGCTGCGAAGGGGCCCGAAGCCGACAAGTACACCACCGCGACGGTGGAGCCGCTGACGTCGGTGAACCGTGACGCGCTCGGCCTGATCACTCCGGGCACGCTGACCGTGGGAACCCTGTCGGATGCGCCGCCGAGCATCTGCATCGACTCCCAGGGCCAGTTCACCGGCTTCGACAACGAACTGCTGCGCGCGATCGCCGACAAGCTTGGTCTGAAGATCTCGTTCGTCGGCACCGAGTTCTCCGGCCTGCTCGCCCAAGTCGCCGCCCGCCGCTTCGACGTCGGGTCGTCGTCGATCACCACCACCGATGCGCGCCGCCGCACCGTCGGCTTCACCAACGGCTACGACTTCGGCTATTTCTCCTTGGTGGTGCCGTCGGGCTCGCCGATCACCGGCTTCGAAAAGCTCGGGCCCGGTCAGCGCATCGGCGTGGTGCAGGGCACCGTGCAGGAGGCCTACCTCATCGACACGCTGCACCTGCAGCCGGTGAAGTTTCCGGACTACAACACCGTCTACGCCAGCCTGAAGACCCGGCAGATCGACGCGTGGGTGGCGCCGTCGCAGCAGGCGGTCGGCACCGTCAAGCCGGGCGACCCGGCGCAGATCGTCGAAAACACTTTCAGCTTGGACAATTTCGTCGCCTACGCGGTCGCCGGCGAGAACAAGCCGCTGATCGACGCGTTGAACTCCGGGCTCGATGCCGTCATCGCCGACGGCACCTGGTCGCGGCTGTACTCCGACTGGGTGCCGCGGGCCTTGCCGCCGGGGTGGAAGCCCGGCTCGAAGGCCGCACCCGTGCCGCAACTCCCGGACTTCGCCGCGATCGCAGCCGCCCACGAGAAGCCCGCCGCCGCCGGGGCGGCGCCCAAGTCGGTGCTGACGCAGCTGCGCGAATCGTTCCTGGACTGGAACCTCTACAAGAAGGCCATCCCCGACCTGCTCACCACCGGGCTGCCGAACACATTGATCCTGACGATCTGCGCCAGCGTGATCGGACTGCTACTCGGCATGGTGCTGGCCGTCGCCGGAATCTCCCGCTCACGCTGGCTGCGCTGGCCGGCGCGGGTCTACACCGACATCTTCCGCGGATTGCCGGAAGTGGTGATCATCCTGTTGATCGGCCTGGGCATCGGGCCGGTCGTCGGCGGCCTGACCGGCAACAACCCCTATCCGCTCGGTATCGCCGCGCTCGGGCTGATGGCCGCGGCCTATATCGGCGAGATCTTCCGCTCCGGCATTCAAAGTGTGGACGCCGGACAGCTGGAGGCCTCCCGCGCGCTCGGGTTCAGTTACACCTCCTCGATGCGACTGGTGGTTGTTCCGCAGGGTGTGCGACGGGTGTTGCCCGCCTTGGTGAATCAGTTCATCTCGCTGCTGAAAGCCTCCTCGCTGGTGTACTTCCTCGGCCTGGTGGCCAGCCAGCGTGAGCTGTTCCAGGTGGGCCGCGACCTCAACGCCCAGACCGGCAACCTGTCGCCGTTGGTGGCGGCCGGGCTGTTCTACCTGTTGCTGACGATCCCGCTGACGCACCTGGTGAATTACATCGACGCGCGGCTCCGCCGGGGCCGAACCCAGGCCGACGAGGACCCGCTGGCGCCGCCCACCACGACCCAGGAGATGGTGTGATGGCGTCGCTTCCCGAACCGGTTTCGTTGAGCTCCAAGGACATTCACCTGGCGTTCGGCACCAACAAAGTGCTGCGCGGGGTGGACCTCGACGTGCCCGCCGGCACCACGACGGCCGTGATCGGGCCGTCGGGATCGGGTAAGTCCACGCTGCTGCGCACGCTCAACCGGCTATACGAACCCGACCGCGGGGACATTCTGCTCGACGGCAAGTCGGTGCTGCGCGACGATCCTGACGCCCTGCGCCAACGCATCGGCATGGTGTTCCAACAGTTCAACCTGTTCCCGCATCGCAGCGTGGTTGACAATGTCGCGCTGGCGCCGCGCAAGCTCAAGAGGTTGTCGGCCGACGAATCACGCGAGCTGGCGCTCGCCCAGTTGGACCGGGTCGGTCTCAAGCACAAAGCCGAGGTGCGACCGGCCACCCTGTCCGGCGGTCAGCAGCAGCGGGTGGCGATCGCGCGGGCGCTGGCGATGGCCCCACAGGTGATGTTCTTCGACGAGGCCACGTCCGCACTCGACCCGGAGTTGGTCAAAGGAATCCTGGCGCTGATCGCCGAGCTCGGTTCCGACGGGATGACGATGGTGGTGGTCACCCACGAGATGGGATTCGCCCAGTCGACCGCGGATTCGGTGGTGTTCATGGACTACGGCCGGGTCATCGAGAGTGGGCCGCCGGACCAGATCTTCAGCGCCGCCGAGACCGAGCGCCTGCAGCGCTTCCTGTCGCAAGTTCTTTGACTCGGGCGCCGAAAACCGCGGTTAATGCGGTTGACAACCGCTGACAGGTTAGACTAGCGAACTATGATTGAGGCCGAGCCGCAGGTCACTGACCTGTCTGGAGACCTGCAACGGGTCTTGTCGAAGCTCTTTTCGGTCCTGCGCCGCGCCGACACCAAGTCCAATAACGCCGGAGCCGACCTCACCCTCGCCCAGCTGTCCATCCTGCTGACCCTGCTGGATCAGGGTCCGATCCGGATGACCGAGCTGGCCGCGCGCGAACGGGTGCGCACCCCTACCACCACGGTGGCGATCCGCCGGCTGGAAAAACTCGGGCTGGTCAAGCGGTCGCGCGACCCGTCGGACCTGCGGGCCGTTCTGGTCGAGGTCACCCCGCAGGGGCTGGTGCAGCACCGCGAGGCACTGGCCGTCCGGCGGGCGAATCTGGCCGCCCTGCTGTCGAAGCTGACCGACGAAGAACGCGAGACGCTGGCCAAAGCATTGCGACCGCTGGAGCGGTTGGCCGAGCAAGCGGAGAGCTAGCCAGTTCTCAGCCGAGCCAGTCGAGGACTGCCGCCGCGGTCCACGACTGTTGCATGCTGCCCAGCGGTTCGCCGGTGAACGGTTCGTAGTACTCGGCGAACGTGCCGTCGCTGGCCTGCCGAAGGCCTTCCTGGCGCAGCAGCAGCGAGCGTTCCGACCAGCCCCGGCGGGCGAACGCCCAGGAGAACAGCCAAGTCAGGACCGGCCAGACCGGGCCGCGCCAATACTCGCGCGGGCGGAAGTCCTTGGAAACCGGTGACGTCGACGGGATCACCGCGTACCTCAGGTCGGGGTGGCCGCAGAACCGCGGGCCTTCCAGGATCCGCAGCAGCGCGCGTTCGCGGTCGTGCGGCAGGCCGCCGCAGAGCAACGGCGCGAACTGCGCAGCGGTTTCGGTGGCGATCCACTTGTCCGCCCGTACATCGAAATCCTTTGCCGCACCGGTTCGTTCGTCCGTCGTCTCGACCACGCCTTGCCGGAACCGCTCGGCCCACGAGTACAGGTCGCGGACGTCGGCGTTGGGCCGCTTGTAGTCCTCGCCGATATTGGCCAGCACGTCGCAGGCCACCGCGAAGACAGCCGAGACGAAGACGTCCTCGACGGCGAAGCTCATCACCTTCGGCAACAGATCGTCGTCATAGCGAACCGATTTCATCTCCTCGAGCAGCCACAGGTAGCGGTCGTACTCGGTGTCGGACGGCCGCTGGCTGGCATCGGTGACGATGTGGTTGTCCTCGCGCTGGTACTCCGGCAGGTTGCCCGGAATCACGTTGGCGTAGGCCGAATCCCACCGCGGTGAGTTGTCCATACCGGACTCCCAGCCGTGATAGAGGGTGACGCGGCCACGCTCGTTCTGATCACGCGCCTCGGCCAGCCAACGATGCCAGCGGACCAGATCCGGCCAGCGGCGGTCCAGGAACGCCTCGGCGACTGCCCGGGTGGAGCGGCCCCTGGTGCGGGCGCGGTCCAAAATGCGTTGCACCGCAATGGCATGCACGGGCGGCTGGGTGATCCCCGAGGTGTGCCGGGTGCGCGGGGCGTTGGCCGCCAGCGCGGAGGTGGCCCAGCGGGCCGGGCCCGGGAAGTATCCGTCGACCCCGTTGGCGAACACGATGTGCGGAATCATCCCGTTGGTCCATTGCGCCGACAGCAGCGTGTCGAGTTCGACGACGGCACGCTCGACGCTCAGCGGGGCCAGCCCGACGGCGACGAACGCGGCGTCCCAACTCCACATGTGCGGGTAGAGCAGCGGCGCCGCTGAGGTCATCACGCCCAGGTCGTTACCGCGCAGAAGGTAGGCCGCGCGGGCCGCCAACTGCGTCGGGCCGAAGCTCGGGTCGTATGCCACGCGTTCATTCTGCGGCGCGCGGGTGCGAAACGCAGGTCGGTAGGGTTGGAATTGTGCCGACCGCTCTTATTACAGGTGCCGGCGGCGGGATCGGATCCGCGATCGCCGACGCGCTGGCCCCCACCCACACGCTGCTCCTGGCGGGCCGGCCATCGGACCGACTGGACGCCGTCGCCACCCGCCTCGGTGCGACGACCTGGCCGCTGGACCTCACCGATCCCGACGGAATCGAGGCCGCGGCCGAGCCGCTCGCCGAGCTCGACGTGCTGGTCCACAATGCCGGCGTCGCGTATCCGGGGCGGTTCGACGACTCGACGCCCGAACAGTGGCGGGCCTGCTTCGAGGTGAACGTGACGGGCGCGGTCGCGCTTACCCAGGCGCTGCTTCCGGCGCTGCGGGCGGCGCGCGGGCACGTGGTGTTCATCAACTCCGGCGCGGGGCTGAACGCGTCGCCCGGGCTGGCCGCCTACTCGGCGAGCAAGTTCGCCCAGCGCGCGTTCGCCGACTCGCTTCGCGCAGACGTACCGGAGCTGCGCGTCACCAGCGTGCACCCCGGCCGGGTCGCCACCGAGATGCAGGAAGATCTCGTCGCCTACGAGGGCGGGCAGTATGACCCGGCGAAATTCCTCAAGCCCGAGACTGTCGCGCGGATCGTCGCCGACGTGATCGCCACCCCGCCCGACGCCCATACCCATCAGGTCGTCGTCCGGCCCCGTTAGCCTCGCGCCGAGATCGACGTTGTGCGGCGTTGCACTCGCACTTTCCCTGCGGTTTGTCGATGTGGGCGAAAGGGGGGTCTCGCTAGACGACGAGGTTGACCAGGCGACCGGGAACCACGATCACCTTCTTCGGGGTCGCTCCGGCGAGGAAGGCCTGGACCTTCTCATCGGCAAGCGCGGCCGCCTCGAGGCCGGCCTTGTCGGCGTCCGCGGCGACGGTGATGTGCCCGCGAACCTTACCGTTGACCTGCACCGGGTACTCGACGGTGTCGTCCACCAGGTACTGGGGGTCGGGCGCCGGAAAAGGCCCGTGCGCCAAGGACTTCGAGTGTCCCAATCGCTGCCACAGCTCCTCTGCCAGGTGCGGCGAGAGCGGCGCGACCATCAGCACCAGCGGCTCTAGCGCCGCGCGAGCGGTGACGCCCTCCTTGGTGAGGTGGTTGGTGTACTCGATGAGCTTGGCCGCGGCGGTGTTGTTTCGCAGGCCCGCGTAATCGTCGGCCACTCCCGCGATCGTGCGGTGCAGCAGCCGCAGGGTCGCCTCATCGAGCGCTTCATGCTCGGAAGCCCTTGTCTCGCCGGTCGTTTCGTCGACGACGAGCCGCCACACCCGCTGCAGGAACCGATAGGCGCCGACGACGTCCTTGGTCGCCCACGGCCGTGACGCCTCCAGCGGACCCATCGACATTTCGTAGACGCGCAGGGTATCCGCGCCGTAGCCGTCGCAGATTTCGTCCGGAGAAATCGAGTTCTTGAGGCTCTTACCGATCTTGCCGAACTCTTGGAAGACCTCGATTTCACCGTCGTCGCCTGGCAGGAAGAACTTGCCGTCGCGCTCGACCACATCCGCGGCGGGCACATAGGCGCCACGGGAATCGGTGTAGGCGAAGGCTTGGATGTAGCCCTGGTTCACCAGGCGGCGGTACGGCTCGCGCGACGAGACGTGCCCGAGGTCGTGCAACACCTTGTGCCAGAACCGGCAGTACAGCAGATGCAGCACTGCGTGCTCGACGCCGCCGACGTAGACGTCCACTCCCCCGGGGTCGTCCGGGCCGTGCTCTGCCGGCCGCGGACCCATCCAGTACTGCTCGTTCTCCTTGGCGCAGAACTCGTTTGGGTTGTGTGGGTCGGCGTAACGCAGTTCGTACCAGGAGCTGCCGGCCCACTGCGGCATCACGTTGGTGTCGCGGGTATAGGTCTGCGGGCCGTCGCCGAGGTCCAGCTCCACCGTTACCCAGTCGGTGGCCTTGTTCAGCGGCGGGGACGGCTCGCTGTCGGCGTCCTCCGGGTGGAACATCACCGGCGAGTAGTCGGCGATGTCAGGCAACTCCACCGGCAGTGCCGATTCGGGCAGGGGGTGAGCACGGCCGTCGGCGTCATACACGATCGGGAACGGCTCGCCCCAGTACCGCTGGCGCGCGAAAAGCCAGTCGCGCAGCTTGTATTCGACGCGGGCACGGCCCCGGCCGTCGGCCTCGAGACGCTCGGTGATCGCCTTCTTGGCGTCTTCGACAGTCAGCCCGTCGAGGTATTGCGAGTTCACCAGCGCACCGTCGCCGGAATACGCGGCCTCGGAGATGTCTCCGCCCGAGATGACTTCCTTGATCGGCAGACCGAACGTGGTCGCGAACTCCCAGTCACGCTGGTCGTGCCCCGGGACCGCCATGATCGCGCCAGTGCCGTAGCCGACCAGCACGTAATCGGCGATGAAAATCGGAACCTGTTGTCCATCAGCGGGATTGGTCGCATACGTGCCGAGGAAGACACCGGTCTTGGTCTTGTTCTCCTGGCGCTCCAGGTCGGATTTCGCGGCGATCGATTTTCGGTAGGCGGCAACCGCCTCGGCCGGCGTGGCCGTGCCGGAGGTCCACCGTGGGTCCACACCCGCGGGCCATTGCGCCGCGGCCAGTCGATCGACCAACTCGTGCTCGGGGGCGAGCACCAGATAGGTGGCGCCGAACAGGGTGTCGGGACGGGTGGTGAAGACCTCGATATCGGAGCCGTCGGCGTCGAACAACACCGACGCGCCAGTGGAGCGGCCGATCCAGTTGCGCTGCATGGTCTTGACCTTCTCGGGCCAGTCCAGCACCTCGAGATCGTCGAGCAGTCGGTCGGAGTATGCGGTGATCCGCATCATCCACTGCCGCAAGCGCTTCCGGAACACGGGGAAGTTGCCGCGCTCGCTGCGGCCCTCGGAGGTGACCTCCTCATTGGCCAGCACGGTGCCCAGGCCCGGGCACCAGTTCACCAACGAGTCGGCAAGGTAGACCAGCCGGTAGCCGTCGATGACGTCGGCCCGCTCCGCCGACGACAACGCGGACCACTGCCTGCCATCCTCGAGAGTCCTTGCACCGGAATCCAACTCGGCGACCAGGTCCGCGATCGGGCGGGCCTTGTTCTGGTCGGTGTCGAACCAGGCGTTGTAGATCTGCAGGAAGATCCACTGCGTCCATTTGTAGAAGTCGACGTCGGTGGTCGAGAAGCTGCGCCGCTGGTCGTGCCCGAGGCCCAGCCGACCCAGCTGACGGCGGAAGTTGACGATATTGGCTTCGGTGCGGATCCGCGGGTGGGTACCGGTCTGGATCGCGTACTGCTCGGCGGGCAGGCCGAAGGCGTCGAAGCCCAACGCATGCAGCACATTGCGTCCGGTCATCCGGAAATAGCGCGCATAGACATCGGTGGCGATGTAGCCCAGCGGGTGCCCGACGTGCAGACCCTCCCCGGAGGGATACGGGAACATGTCCTGGACGAACATCTTGTCGTCGGGGACCGCCGCACCGTCCGTGGGTGCCAGCGACCCGACCGGGTTCGGCACGTTGAAGGTGCCCCACGACTGCCAGTTCTCCTGCCAGGCCCGCTCGATCTGCCCGGCCAGCTCGGCGGTGTAGCGGTACCGCGGAGTGTCGGTCTCCGCGCTGCCGTGCGATGCGGTCGGGGTATCTGTCACGTCACACAGGGTATAAGGGCCGCTTGCACAGCCCCCGGCGCGATAGCGCGGTGTGACCCCGGTCGCACCCCGTGCAACGGCCCGGTCTCGGATGCATTGCAGTGCGGTCGACGGTTGATTCCAGCTCTGTTCCAGCCCTATCCGAGGGCTTCGGCGGGCCGATACAGTCAGCCTCCTGACAAGGGGTCTCACCTGGCCCGACCGTGCCGAGAAGGACAGCTGCGATGATCACGAATGCCCGTAACTGGCGGGTGGTAGTAGGTGGGATGGCCGCCGGTACGGCTGCCGTCCTAGGGTTCACCGGCGCCAACGCGTCAGCCGAGCCGGCCGTTCCCGTTCAGCCCGCTCCGGTCACCGTCACTCAAACCGTCACCGTCGCCCCCGAGGTCGCCAACGCGAACGCGGTCCCGGCGGCCGTGCCCGCCGCAGCACCGGCCGCCGGGCAGGTGGCTGCCGTTCCGCAAGCCGTCGTCCCACAGGTCGCCACCCCGGCGATCGCACCGGCCGTCGCCGCACCGGAAACCTTGGTCCCGGCCACGTCCGGCACGCTCGCCGATTTCTTCAAGGACAAGGGCGTGAAGATGGAGCCGCAGAAGGCGACCGGATTCACCGCACTGAACCTGGTGCTGCCGATGCCGCGCGGCTGGACCGTCGTGCCGGATCCGAACGTCCCCGACGCGTTCACCGTGCTGGCCGACCGCCTCGGCGGTGACGGGCTGTACACCTCGAACGCGCAACTGAAGGTCTTCAAGCTGGTCGGCGACTTCGATCCCAAGGAAGCCATCACACACGGTTACGTGGACAGCCAGCAGCTGTTCAACTGGCAGGGCACCGACGCCTCGCTGGCTGACTTCGGCGGCTTCCCGTCGTCGCTCATCGAGGGCACCTACCGCGAGAACGACATGACGCTGAACACCTCCCGCCGTCACGTCATCGCCCAGTCCGGACCCGACCGCTACCTCGTCTCGCTGTACGTGACGACGGCGGCCAACCAGGTGGTCGCCACCGCGGACGCGACCGACGCCATCGTCAACGGCTTCCGGGTCTCGTCGCCGACGGCCGCGCCGGCCCCGGCACCCGCGCCGCCTGCCGCACCACTGGCCGATGCGTCGGCATCCGCCGCCGTCCCGGCCCCGGCCGTCCTTCCCGCGGTGCCCGCGCTGCCGCGCTGAAGCCGGGCTCGTATTGTGGCCCCATGTTGATCGTCGGCGTGGTGTGCCTGTTCATGGCCGTCCTGGTCGGCGGCTCGGGCGCGTGGACGTTGACCCGGCCGCCCAGTGCTGACGTCACGGCGCAGGTGATGCGTGCGGTCGCACCGACCCAGCTCGCTGCCGCCGTGATGCTGGCCGCGGGCGGGGCAGCGGCCCTGGCCGCACCGGCGCACACCGGACTCCTGGTGCTGATCGTCTGCGTCGTCGGCGCCGTCGGCACCATCGCCGCCGGCTCATGGCAGGGCGCCCGCTACGCCGCCAGCCGGGAAGCCCAGGCCGGTGGCTGCGCAGGCAGCTGCGCGAGCTGCACGCTGTCCTGCAAGTGAGCCCCGCGGCCGGGAGATGAGGGCGGGGCGTCCCGGCTCCGGAGTCGACACCTTCCTGCTGCTGCTGATCGCCGTCGTCGTACTGGCCACGCTGCTGCCCGCGCACGGGGCCGCCGCCGACGTCCTGTCGTGGGCCACCAAGATCGTCATCGCCCTGCTGTTCCTGCTCTACGGCGCGCGACTGTCACCGCAGCAGGCCTGGCACGGGGTTCGGCAATGGAAGCTGCACCTGCTGGTGCTGGCCACCACGTTCGTCGTGTTCCCGCTACTCGGACTTGCGGCACGGGTGCTCGTTCCCTCGGTGCTGACCGACGACCTCTACACAGGTCTGCTGTTCCTGTGCCTGGTGCCCTCGACCGTGCAGTCCTCGATCGCGTTCACCTCGATCGCGCGCGGGCACGTGTCGGCCGCGATCGTCAGCGCATCGCTGTCGAACATCGTCGGGGTGCTGTTGACCCCACTGCTCGTGCTGCTGCTGATGCCGCTCGGCGGGGCGCCGCGGGTGGACGGGTCGGCGGTGGGTGACATCGTGCTGCAACTGCTGGCACCGTTCGCCCTCGGTCAGCTGCTGCGCCGCTGGCTGGCGCCCGTGGTGACCCGGCGCGCGGTCCTGACCAAAGCCGTCGATCGCGGCTCGATCCTGCTGATCGTGTATGCCGCGGTCTCGGTCGGGATGACCGAACACATCTGGAGCAGCGTGCAGCCGTGGCGAGTGGTGGCCGTCGCCGCGGTCAGCACCCTGTTGCTGGCGGTGGTGCTGGCCGTCACGTGGTGCACGGGCAGGCTGGCGCGGCTGGACCGCGGGGACGCGATCGTGCTGTTGTTCTGCGGGTCCAAGAAGAGCCTTGCCTCCGGGCTACCGATGGCGCTGGTGCTGTTCCCGGCCGCGAGCGTTGGCCTGATCATGTTGCCGCTGATGCTGTTTCACCAGATCCAGCTGTTCGTCTGCGCCGTGATCGCCAACCGGCTGGGCCGCAGCGCGCAGCCGGTCAGTTCCGGCTGACGTCGATCGGATGGGTCGCCAGCAGCGACAGCGGCAGCGGCTGACGGCGCAACACCCGCGACCACAGATCCACCCGCGGCTCGACCAGTACATCGGACGGCAACGCGGACAACACAATCCAGTCGTCGCGTTCGATCTCGCCCTCGAGCTGGCCGATGGTCCAACCGGAGTAGCCGGCGAAGATCCGCACCCCCTCGACCGCCGGAGCGATCAGATCCGGGTCGGCGTCCAGATCGACCATCACCATCCGGCCGGCGACATGCCGCAACCCGGGCATGCCCTGTGGATCGGTGCCGACCCGCAAGGTGCCCAGGCACAATGCGGCGTCACGTTTGACCGGGCCGCCGATGAACATGGTTTTGGGCTTGGCGGTCAGTTTCGCCCACTGCGGCAACACGTTGTAGACGGCCGTCTCGCTCGGACGGTTGAGCACCACACCCAACGTGCCGCCGTCGTTGTGCTCGACGACGTAGATCACGCTGCGCCGAAACGTCGGCTCCAAGAGATCGGTGTTGGCCAGCAGCAGCGTTCCCGGCCGCACCCGGTTGGCCGCGGGCGCGATGAAGTCTTCGGGGTCCTCAGACTGTGCCACCCCACCATCATGGCATCAGGTAGGTGTTGCTGTGGTAACGGGCGCGTGTGGATATTTGTACTGTTGGTCCGATGGTCGACGCGCGCGCACCCGGTTCGCTCTGGCGATCGGTGCGCAGCCTGCCCGAGTTCTGGCGGCTGCTGGAGCTCCGGACCGCAAGCCAGTTCGGTGACGGGCTGTTTCAGGCCGGGCTCGCCGGCGGGCTGCTGTTCAATCCGGAGCGTGCCGCCGATCCCTGGGCGGTGGCGGGTGCGTTCGCCGTGTTGTTCCTGCCGTATTCGATCGTCGGCCCGTTCGCCGGGGCGCTACTGGACCGGTGGGACCGCCGGGCGGTGCTGGTCGTCGCGAACTTCGCCAGGCTGATTCTGGTACTCGGTGTCGCGGTGCTGCTGGCCGTGGGCGCCAGCGACCTGACCGTGCTCTGCGGCGCGCTGATCGTCAACGGGTTCAGCCGGTTCGTCACCTCCGGCCTGTCCGCGGCGCTGCCGCACGTCGTGCCTCGCGAGAAAGTCGTGGTGATGAATTCGGTCGCCACCGCCACCGGGGCCACCGCCACCTTCCTGGGCGCGAACTTCATGCTGCTGCCGCGGTGGCTGTTCGGCTCGGGTGATACCGGCGCCGCCACGATCATGCTGCTGGTCGCGGTTCCGATCGCGGTCGCATTCGTGCTGTCGCTGCGGTTTCCGCACCACGTGCTCGGACCCGACGACACCGCGCGCGCCGTGCACGGCTCGGTGTTCTACGCCGTCACCACCGGCTGGATCTATGGCGCCCGCACCGTACTCACGACACCCACGGTCGCCGCGACGCTGTCCGGACTCGCCAGTCAACGGATGGTGTTCGGCATCAATACGCTGTTGATTCTGGTCATCGTGCGCCACAGCGACACTCAAGCCGTCGCGGGCCTGGGTACCGCCGTCATCTTTCTCGCCGCCACCGGCAGCGGCTCTTTCCTGGCCAACGTGCTCACCCCGGTGTCGATCAAGAGATGGGGGCGTTACACGACCGCGAACGGGGCGCTGGTGTGTGCCGCGGTCATCCAGTTGGCCGGTGCCACCCTGCAATTGGCGGTGATGATCGTATGCGGGTTCCTGCTCGGACTGGTCGGGCAGGTCGTCAAGCTGTGCGCTGACACCGCGATGCAAATCGACGTCGACGACGCACTGCGCGGACATGTTTTCGCCGTACAGGATTCGCTGTTCTGGGTGTCGTTCATCGCGGCCACGATGCTGGCGGCGACGGTGATTCCGGCCGACGGTCGGTCCACCGCGCTGGCCTTGGCGGGGTCGGCGATCTATCTGCTCGGCCTGGCGGCACACGCTGCGGTGGGCCGGCAGCGCTAGGTTCAACTCATGGCAGCCGCGGACCCCATCGTCGACGACCTGCGTGACGAAAGCGACGCGCTCGACGCGCTTGTCGCACCCCTTGATCCGGCCGGCTGGGCGCAACCCACGCCCGCACCCGGCTGGACCATCGCCCACCAGATTGCCCACCTGCTGTGGACCGATCGAGCGTCGCTGATGTCGATCACCGACGAAGCCGCGTTCGGTGAGCTCGTCGCCGCTGCGCAGAACGATCCGCTGGGCTTCGTCGACAAGGCGGCCGAGGAGTTGGCGCTGACCCCGCCCGAACAGCTGCTTGCCCAGTGGCGTGACACCCGCAGCCGGCTGCACGCCGCGCTGCGCGGGGTGGCCGAGGGCCGCAAGCTCGTCTGGTTCGGTCCGCCGATGAGTGCGCCGTCGATGGCCACCGCGCGGCTGATGGAGACCTGGGCGCACGGCCTGGACGTGGCCGACAGCCTCGGTGTCGAGGCCACCCCGACGGCACGGTTGAAGTCGATCGCCCACCTGGGAGTGCGCACCCGGGACTTCGCATTCGCGGTGCACGGCCTGACGCCCCCGGCGGAGCCGTTTCGCGTCGAGCTGGCCGCTCCCGACGGCAGTCGCTGGACGTGGGGACCCGAGGACGCCGGTCAGCGCGTGACCGGTTCGGCCGTCGACTTCTGCTACCTGGTCACCCAGCGCCGACCACGCTCGGAACTGGATGTCGTCGCCGAAGGAGCCGATGCCGCAACGTGGCTCGGCATCGCGCAAGCCTTCGCCGGGCCACCCGGCGAAGGGCGGTAACGTCCCGGCTGATCGTTGCTTTGGGCAGTATCATCGCCCTTCATGCGCAACCGCCTCCTGGCCGTCGTCGCGGCGGGGGCGGTGAGCCTTGCGGCCGGTGGGTGCGCGGTCGACCCCGGTGCCGACCATCCCTCGTCGGCCGCGGCCTCGACGTCCGGGCACCCGCTCAACCCCTACACGCAGGGGACCGTCGACCCGCCCGCACCGGGCTCCCCCGTCCTCACCGTGGTCGGCGGGACCACACCGCTCTCGCTCACTCTCGACGAGCTCGACGCGTTGGGCAGCGCCACCGTCTCGATCGACGAGCCGTTCGTCAACAGGCGCGAGACCTATAGCGGTGTGCCGTTGGCGACCGTGCTCGGCAAAGCCGGAATTCCCGACACCGCAACCATCGACACCGACGCGATCGACCACTACCACTACGTCAGCGTCGTCAAACCGATGGTCGACTCCCAGGCGCTGATCGCCACCCGTCGAGACGGGGCACCCATCCCCTACGACCAAGGCGGCCCCATCCGGATCGTGTTCCCGGACCGCACCCCGTTGTCCTCGGTGCTCGATGCCTGGAACTGGAGCCTGGACTCGATCACGGTGAAGAACCCCGGCGGCTCCGGCCGGTGATCACCGATCGGTGGCTCACCCCGCCCGGACCACGGCTCACCCTCAACCGGGGCCAGCAGATCGTGGCGGCGGTGCTCGTCCTGCTGCTCATCTCGCTGGTCGCGATCGGCTTCCAGTCCTCGGCGGATCAGAACGCCTACAGCCACCACAGCGCACGCAGCGAAGCGGCCAGCACCAACACGTTTTTCACCGTGCGCGACTCACTCACCTATATCGACCGGGCGCAGCAATACCTCCTCGGCGCGGTCCCCCGCCGCGACGTCCAGCTCGCCCGGGCCATGCTGGCTCAGCGCCTGCGCGTGATCGCGGCCAACGGTGTGACCGCCGCCGACAGCACCGGCCCGGACTATCGCACCGCGCTGACCGCGCTGGACGCGGTGATCGCCCAGGCGCCGCCCGGTCTGCTGCCCGCTAATCAGCGCACCCGATGGGCCGACGCGATCCTGCCCCGATCCGAGGCGCTCTCCGAACGAGCACACGAACTCGCCGCCGACAACCAGGTCGAACAGCATCGGTTGAATCGCCTCGCCGAGCGAAACCTGATGCGCGGCAGAGTGATTCAACTTGCCATGTTGATCTCCGCGTTAATACTCGCCGGGATTCTGCTGTGGTGGGTCGCTGCCAACGTGGTGCGCCAATATCGCACCGCCCGCAGGGCGTTCGACGAGGAGCGGCAGGCGTTGCGGCAGACCGAGTCTCGTCTCGACCGGATCTCGGCGCTCGAACGCGGTCAGGCGCAGATCCTGGAGCGCATCGCCACCGCCGGCCCGGTGTCGTCGGTGCTGCGCCAGATCGTTCAGCTGGCCGCCGAGGTGTCCGGGGCACCCGCCGTGCGGATGTCCGTCGGCAGGCGAACGGTCATCTACCCGCCCGGGGCCGACGTCTCGGGCACCCCAGCCTGGACCGGCGTCGTCACCGACAACGCCGACGGTGCAGGCACACTCGCGGTGTTCGGCGACGCCGAATCCCTCGACGAGCTCGCCGTCACCGCGCTGGTGCGATACCGCGATCTGGTGACCCTGTCGCTCGAACGCGACGCATCGGCGCGACGGCTCTCCTACCAGGCGAGCCACGACGCGCTCACCGGTCTGGCCAACCGCAGCCTGCTGCTCACCCGGCTGTCGAAAAGCCTTGTGCTGTCCCGTCGCCGCGGCACGCCGCTGGCACTGCTGTTCTGCGACCTCGACCGCTTCAAGATGGTCAACGATTCGATCGGGCACGCCGGCGGGGATCAGCTGCTGATCGAGGCGGCGCGGCGGTTGTCGGGCACAGTGCGGGAAAGCGACACGGTGGCCCGCCTGGGCGGTGACGAATTCGTGGTGCTGTGCCCGGAATTGCCAGACCGGTCTCATGCCAAAGCATTGGCCGAACGCATTCGTGCCGCGTTGAGCGCCCCGTACACGATCGACGGCAAGGAAGCGTTCGTCGACGCCTGCATCGGGATCACGTTCGCCGACGAGTCCACCGTCTCCGGCCACGAGCTGATGCGTGAAGCCGACGTGGCGATGTACCGGGCCAAGCTCACCGACGGTGACCACATCAACGTCTTCGATTCGCTGCTCGAAGCCGAGGTCGCGCAGCGCCTCGATCTCGACGCCGCCCTGCGGCACGCCGTGGAACGCGACGAGTTGCGGGTCTCCGCGCAGCCGATCGTCATGCTCAACACCGGAGTGATCACCGGCTTCGAGATGCTGCTGCAGTGGCACCGGCCCGGGCAACCCGTGCTCTATCCCGGCTCCTTCATCCCGCTGGCCGAGGACAACGGGCTGATCGTCGAGATCGGCCGCTGGGTGTTGTACGAGACCGTTCAGACCCTGGCGCGGTGGCGAGCCGACGGCCTGGCCCTCGACCTCACCATGTCGGTCAACGTGTCTCCTCGCCAGGTGCGCGAAGCCGGCTTCGCCGACGAGGTGCTGGATCTGCTCGACGCGGCCGGGCTGCCGCCCGAGGCGCTGATCATCGAACTCACCGAATATGCGCTCGTCGACCTGCGGGTCGCCCACCCGACGCTGGCCCGGCTGCGTGAAGCCGGCGTCAGCGTCTCCCTCGACGACTTCGGGACCGGCTATTCGTCGCTGACCCAGCTGCGCACGCTGCCGGTCGACCAGATCAAACTCGACCGCTCCTTCGCCGCGGCGCTCGACCAGGGGGACGCCAAGCAGCGCGCGGTGGTGCAGTCGGTGGTGGCATTGGCCCGCGCGCTGTCCCTCGACCTGGTCGTCGAGGGCATCGAAACGCTCGCCGAACGGGACACCCTGCTGGACCTCGGGGCCGACAAGGGGCAGGGCTTTCTCTACCACCAGCCGGTGCTGTGGGATGCCGCGCGAGCACTGCTCGAATCCGGCGGGGTGTGCGCGGTGCCCGCCGACGGCGGCTACACCGGGCTGGCGTCGTCGGACGCGCCGTCACCGTCGGCGTCGACGAACTTCAGATCCCACCGCCCGTCCCCGTCGGTGTCGACATAACCGGTGTCGACGCCGCCGTCGGGCCCGCTTCTCAGCACCCGGTCAGCCAGCCCGTCGCGGTCGACGTCCAGTAACCGGTCGGGTTTGCCGTCGGCGTCGAAATCGATTGCGCGACTTGCCGTGTGCTCGACGCCGTCGAGACCGAACCAGCGCAGCGGGGCGCCCGGACCGGCCGGAGTCATCGCCCAGGTTCCCGAGCCGTCGTCGGTGAAGATCGCGGTGCCGTCGTCGAGGTCGAAGGAGGCGTGGTCGGCCACCCCGTCACCGTCGAGGTCGGTCAGCGCATCGTCGAAGACACCGTCGCCGTCGAGGTCGAGGCGCACCCCGTCGAGCTCACCGTCGCCGTCGATGTCCACATCGGGGTGGCCGCTGAGCATCGCGGCCGTTCCGTCCCCGTGTCCCAGGCAGTAGTCCATACCTACTCAGACGCTGGGCTGCTCCGTCCCGTTCCGCGCATTCCACCAGGCCAGCAATTCAGCGACGGCCTCGTCGCGATCCAGCGGCCCGCGGTCCAGGCGCAGCTCCTTGAGGAAGTTCCACGCCTGCCCCACCTGCGGGCCGGGCGGGATGTCGAGCAACCGCATGATCTCGTTGCCGTCCAGATCGGGGCGCACCCGCTGGAGGTCTTCCTTGGCGGCGAGCTCGGCGATCCGGGTCTCGAGCTCGTCGTAGTTGGCCTGCAGCCGGGCGGCGCGCCGCTTGTTGCGGGTGGTGCAGTCCGCGCGAACCAGCTTGTGCAGCCGCGGCAGCAGCGGACCGGCATCGGCGACGTAGCGGCGTACCGCCGAATCGGTCCACTTGCCGTCGCCGTAGCCGTGGAACCGCAGATGCAGATACACCAGCTGCGACACGTCGTCGATCATCTGCTTGGAGTACTTCAGCGCCCGCATCCGCTTGCGGACCATCTTGGCGCCGACCACCTCGTGGTGGTGGAAGCTCACCCCGCCGTCGGATTCGTGGCGGCGGGTGGCCGGCTTGCCGATGTCGTGTAGCAGGGCCGCCCACCGCAAGACCAGATCGCGGTCGCCTTCGTCTTCCAGCTCCATCGCCTGACGCAGCACCGTCAACGAATGCTGGTAGACGTCCTTGTGCTGATGGTGCTCGTCGATGGCCATCTGCATGCCGCCGATCTCGGGCAGCACCACCTCGCCCATACCGGTCTGGACCATCAGCTCGATACCCGCGACGGGGTCGGCGCCGAGCAGCATCTTGTCGAGTTCGACGGCCACCCGCTCGACCGTGATGCGGCCGAGCTGTGGCGCCATCTCCACGATCGCGGCGCGCACCCGGTCCGAGACGTCGAACCGCAGCTGGGAGACGAAGCGTGCCGCCCGCAACATGCGCAGCGGATCGTCACCGAACGACACTTCCGGCGCCGTCGGGGTGTCGAGGATCCGTTGCCGCACGGCGGTCAGACCGCCGAGTGGGTCGATGAAGTCGCCGGGACCGTCCGCGGTGATGCGCACCGCCATCGCGTTGACCGTGAAATCACGGCGCAGCAGGTCGTCCTCGAGCCGGTCGCCGTAGCGGACCTGCGGATTGCGCGACACCTGGTCGTAGCTGTCGGCGCGGAAGGTGGTGATCTCCAGCCGGTCCATGTCCGTGCCCAGGCCCTTGCCCACCCCGACCGTGCCGAACTCGATGCCGGTATCCCACAGGGCGTCCGCCCACGGGCGCACGATCTTCTGGACGGCCTCGGGTCGGGCGTCGGTGGTGAAGTCTAGGTCGGTGGTCAGCCGGCCCAGGACGGCATCGCGCACGCTGCCGCCGACCAGGTAGAGCTCGTGCCCGGCCGCAGCGAACAGGCCACCGATTTCCCGCAGTACCGGGCCGTGCCGGTTGAGCTCGACGAGGGCCCGGGCGAGCAGCTCGACGTCGTGGGTGGCTTCGGACACGTGGTAGGAGCGTAGTCGGACTCAAGCCGGTAACTACCGGCGAGTGCGGTCGGGACGCCATCCCGTGCCAGCTACTATCGCTTGGGTGTCGGACGGCGAGCAGGCCAAACCGCGACGGCGCCGAGGGCGTCGCCGCGGCCGTCGCGCTGCCGGTCCGGCAAATCCCGCTCCAATCGATACCGCTGCCGCCGAATCCTCGGACGTGGCCGCCGGATCCCCCGCCGTCAACGGCAACAACGGCCAGCCGCGCCCGGGCAAACCCGCCCGTCCGCGTTCTGCCCGCCGGGCGCCGGCCCGCCTGCGCACCGTGCACGAGACGTCGGCGGGCGGCCTGGTGATCGACGGTATCGACGGGCCACCGGAAGAGCAGGTGGCTGCCCTGATCGGGCGGGTCGACCGGCGCGGGCGGATGCTGTGGTCACTTCCCAAAGGGCACATCGAGCAGGGTGAGACCGCCGAGGAGACCGCGATCCGCGAGGTTGCCGAAGAGACCGGTATCCGCGGGCAGGTGCTGGCCGCACTCGGCAGCATCGACTACTGGTTCGTCACCGAAGGCCGCCGCGTCCACAAGACGGTGCACCACTATCTTCTGCAGTTCTCCGGCGGTGAGCTCTCCGACGAAGACGTCGAAGTCACCGAGGTGGCGTGGGTTCCGGTCGGTGAGCTCGCGAAGCGGCTGGCCTACGCCGATGAACGCCGCCTGGCCGAGGTCGCCGGCGAACTGATCCAGCTGCTGCAGTCCGACGGCGTCGGCGCGCTGCCACCGTTGCCGCGCACCACCCCGCGCCGGCGGCCTCAAACGCACTCACACACCCGCAACCGTCGCTCCGATGACTCAGGGCCGCGTCAATCCGGTCCGCGGACGAACGGCTGCGGACCGGGAACGTGACCATGCCGAGGTGGGTCGGCAAGCTGCCCCGGATCGTGCTGGTCCTCGGTTTCCTTGCCGTGCTCGCGATGCCAACGACCGCGCCGGCCGCCGCCGGTGAACCCGGGTCGGCGCCGTTCCTGCACGTGCGGATCGACAGCGTCACACCGGACCTGATCACCACCACCAGCGAACCGACCGTCACCGTCACCGGCACCGTCACCAACGTCGGCGACCGCCCGGTGCGCGATGTCGTCGCCCGCCTCGAACATGCCGGCGCGGTGACGTCCTCGGCGGGCCTGCGCACCAACCTCGACGGCGCCAACGACCAGTTCCAGCCCGTCGGCGAGTTCACCGCCGTCGCCCCCGAGATGCAGCGCGGCCAAGCGGTCGGCTTCACCTTCAGTTATCCGCTGCGGTCAAGCACCTCGCCGTCGTTGGGCATCGAGCGGCCCGGCGTGTACCCGCTGCTGGTCAACATCAACGGCACCCCGGATTACGGCGACGCCGCCCGCCTCGACGACGCCCGCTTCCTGCTGCCGGTGCTCGGTGTGCCCGCCGACCCGGCCAACACCTCGACCGACACCCTCGCCGATGTCGTCCCCCCGGACACCACCAAACCCGTTGCGGTGACCATGCTTTGGCCGCTGGCCGACAAGCCGCGGCTGGCGCCGGGTGTGCCGGGCGGCAGCACACCGGTACGGCTGATGAACGACGACCTGGCGGTGTCGCTGGCCCCGGGCGGCCGGCTCGACACGCTGCTGTCGGCCGTCGACTTCGCCACCAGCCCCCAGGTGGATCCCGTCGGTGACACCGCCCGCGCGCTGTGCCTGGCGATCGACCCCGATCTGTTGGTCACCGTCAACGCGATGACCGCCGGGTACGTCGTCTCTGACTCCCCCGACGGGCTCGGTGCCGCCTCCCACCCCGGCACGGGCCAGGCCGCCGCGGTGGCCTGGCTGGACAAGCTGCGCGCCCTGGCCAAACGGATGTGCGTCGCACCGACGCCGTACGCCCAGGCCGACCTCGGCGCGCTGCACCGGGTCGGTGACCCCGGGCTCGACTCCGCGGCGACCGTCAGCGCCGGCGACATCATCGATCAGATTCTCGGCATCACGTCGCTGCGCGGCGCGACGATCCTGGGCGACGGGCCGCTGACACCGGGTGCGGTCGACCTGCTGGGCACCCAGGGCTCGACCGTCGCGATCGCGGCCGCGAACTGTTTGGCGCAGGACTCCTCGACCGGTGAACCGATGATCGCCGACGTGGCCCCGCGCCGGTTGTCACCGCAGGTGGTGATGGCACCGTTCGATCCGGCCGTCGGCGCCGCCCTGGCCGGTGTCGGGACCGACCCCGACCTGCCCACCTATCTGGACTCGTCGCTGACCGTTCCGCTCGACCACGACTCTGTGGTCGCCCGGCGCCAGGATGCCATTGCGTCGATGTTGTGGCGGGCCCTGCAGCCGGGGGCCGAGCCGCGCGACCAGATCCTTCTTCCCCCGCTCAAGTGGAGCCCGCAGGCCAGCGACGCGCAGTCGATGCTGACCGCGCTGGCCACCACGATCCACTCCGGGCTGGCTGTCGCCCGGCCGCTCGACGCGGTGATCACCCAGTCGTCGACGGCGGCCGCGACCGCGAGTCCCGGCGCCGATCTCCCGCGCGATGCCCGAGGCGGTTTCGACGACGACGTGATCTCCGAGATCAACGGGCAGGTGGGCCGGCTGTGGGGCCTGACCACGGCGCTGACCACCGATCCGCGCACCGGGTTGACCGGTGCGCAGTACACCGCGCCGCTGCGTGAGGACATGCTGCGCGCGCTGAGCCAGACCGAACCGCCCGAGGACCGCAACAACCTGGCCCGGCATCGGCTGGGCGCGGTCGGCACCACCATCAACGACCTGTTCGGGGCGGTGACGATCGTCAACCCCGGCGGCTCGTACACGTTGGCCACCGAGCACAGCCCGCTCCCGCTCGCAGTCCGCAACGACCTGGCCGTGCCGATCCGGGTCCGCATTCAGGTCGACGCCCCGCCCGGCATGACGGTCACCGACCTCGGCGAGCAGGAGATCCCGCCGGGCTATCTGCCGCTGCGGATCCCGATCGAGGTGCACTTCACCCAGCGCGTCGCCGTCGACGTCACCGTGCGCACCCCGGACGGACTGCAGCTCGGTGAACCGGTGCGTCTGTCCGTTCACTCCAACGCCTACGGCAAGGTGCTGTTCGCGATCACGCTGATCGGCGGCACGGTGCTGGCCGCGCTCGTCGGGCGCCGGCTCTACCACCGCTTCCGCGGCCAGCCCGATCCCGCCGACCTGGACCGCCCCCGCCGGGCCGCCGCCGAGGGCCGCGAATGAAGCCGCCGCCCCGCCGGCCGGTCGCCTACGTTCGGCCCGGCCCCCGCACCCGCGCGGTGCGCGCCGAACTCTCCGACGCCGCGGTGGTGTCGCGTTCCTGGGGCATGGCGTTGGCCACCCTCGTCAGCCGCATCACCGGGTTCATCCGGATCGTGCTGCTGGCCGCGATCCTCGGTGCGGCGCTGTCGAGCGCGTTCACTGTCGCCAACCAGTTGCCGAACCTGATCGCGGCGCTGGTGCTGGAGGCCACGTTCACCGCGATCTTCGTCCCGGTGCTGGCCCGCGCCGAGCGCGACGACCCTGACGGCGGCGAGCGGTTCGTCCGCCGGCTGGTCACCCTGGCCACCACGCTGCTGCTGGTCGCCACGCTGCTGTCGGTCGCGGCGGCACCACTGCTGGTGCGGCTCATGCTGGGCCATGACCCACAGGTCAACCAGCCGCTGACGACCGCGTTCGCGTACCTGCTGCTGCCGCAGGTGATCTTCTACGGGCTGTCCTCGGTGTTCATGGCGATCCTGAACAACCGCAATGTGTTCGGGCCGCCCGCGTGGGCGCCGGTGGTCAACAACGTGGTCGCGATCGCGACCCTGGGGCTGTATCTCATTGTGCCGGGCCAGCTCTCGGTCGATCCGGTGCAGATGGGCAACGCCAAGCTGCTGGTGCTCGGCATCGGGACGACGCTGGGCGTGGTGGCCCAGACCGTGGTGCTGCTGGTCGCGATCCGCGCCGAGCGGATCAGCCTGCGGCCGCTGTGGGGCATCGACGACCGGCTCAAGCGGTTCGGCGCCATGGCCGGTGCGATGGTGCTCTACGTCCTGATCAGTCAGGTCGGTCTGGTGGTCGTCAACCAGATCGCCAGTACCGCGGCCGCCTCGGGTCCGGCGATCTACAACTACACCTGGCTGGTGCTGATGCTGCCGTTCGGCATCATCGGCGTGACGGTGCTGACGGTGGTGATGCCGCGGCTGAGCCGCAACGCCGCCGCCGACAACACGCCCGCCGTGCTGGCCGACCTGTCGCTGGCCACCCGGCTGACGATGGTGACGCTGATCCCGATTGTGGCGTTCATGACCGTCGGCGGCCCGGCGATGGGCAGCGCCCTGTTCGCCTACGGAAAGTTCGGCGAGGTCGACGCGAACTACCTCGGCGTGGCGATCAGCCTCTCGGCGTTCACCCTCATCCCGTACGCGCTGGTGCTGTTGCAGCTACGGGTGTTCTACGCCCGCGAACAACCATGGACGCCGATCCTGATCATCGTCGCGATCACGGTCGTGAAGATCGTGGCCTCGTTGCTGGCTCCGCACGTGACCGGCGACAAGGAACTCGTCGCCGGCTACCTGGGCCTGGCGAACGGGCTCGGCTTCCTCGCCGGCGCCGTGCTGGGATACGTGCTGCTGCAGCGCGCGTTGAAGCCGCCGCGCGGCACGCTGCTCGACCTGGACGTGGTCCGCACGATCCTGGTCACCACGGCCGCGTCGCTGGCGGCCGGGCTGATCGCCTACGTCGTCGACCGGCTGCTCGGGCTCAAGGTGCTGACCGAGCACGGCGGCGGAGTCGGATCGCTGTTGCGCCTGCTCGTGCTCGCCGTGATCATGCTGCCGATCTTGGCCGCGGTGATGCTCGCCGCGCGGGTCCCCGACGCGGTCGCCGCCTGGGGCGCGGTCAAACGCCGCATCACCCGCACCCCGCCGCAGACCGTCACACCAGTTGCTGCGCTCGACCGGCCGCAGGTCCCGAGGCACTTCCCGTACCCTGAGCACAACAATTCGTATGGAGCCGCGGGCTCGATGGGGAAAGGACCGGAGGTGAACGACCAACCCTCGGGCAATCCGCCCGCCGAGCCCACCGGCGACGCCACCACGAAGATTCCGCACCAGGCCGCCGACGATTTCCAGCCGGACGTGGCGCCTGAGGTTCATGTCGGCACCGTCGCGGCTTCGGAGGGCAGGAGCGAAGCGACCCGGGGAGAGTTCATTGTCCCGCCCAAGCAGCCGAACGCCGACTTCGCCGGCGATCCCACTCGCGAACCGCTCGGTTTCGAATCGCCGCGGGAACCGGCGATGGAGTCCAGCCCCGACGAGGACACCCACCTGATTCCGGGGGCCAGCATCGCCGGCGGCCGTTATCGCCTGCTCGTCTCGCACGGCGGCCCGCCCGGGTTGCAGTTCTGGCAGGCCCTGGACACCGCCCTGGACCGGCAGGTCGCGCTCACATTCGTCGACCCCGACCGGACGATGTCCGACGAGCAGGTGCAGGAAATTCTTTCCCGCACACTCAAACTCAGCCAGATCGAGCGGCCCGGTATCGCCCGGGTCCTCGACGTCGCCAACACCGGGGCCGGCGGCCTGGTGGTGTCGGAGTGGATTCGCGGCGGCTCGCTGAAAGAAGTGGCCGACACCTCGCCCTCCCCGATCGGCGGCGCGCGCGCCGTCCAGTCGCTGGCCGCGGCGGCAGATGCCGCACACGGCAGCGGGGTCGCGCTGTCCATCGACCACCCCAGCCGGGTGCGCGTCAGCATCGAAGGCGACGTCGCGCTGGCGTTTCCGGCGACGATGCCCGGCGCCACACCCGAGGACGACATCCGCGGTATCGGTGCCGCGCTATACGCCCTGCTGGTCGACCGCTGGCCGCTGCCCGAGAAGGGCGTGCCCAGCGGGCTACAACCCGCCGAGACCGATCCGGCCGGTGAGCCGCTCGAACCGCGTGCGGTCGACGGTTCCATCCCGTTCCAGATTTCCGCCGCCGCAGCACGTTCGGTGCAGGCCGGCGGTGGAATTCGTTCGGCCCCAACGCTTTTGAATCTGCTACAGCAGGCCACCGCGGTGGCCGATCGCACCGATCTGATCGAACCGGTCGAACCGGTCAGCGGTCCGGCCGTACCTGCGCCGGTCGCCGCGACGGATCCCGAAGCCCAAGCCCGCCGCCGACGCAATCTGCTGATCGGCGTCGGCGTGGGCGCAGGCATCCTGGTGATCGCGTTGATCATCCTGGCCTCGGTACTCAGCAGCATCTTCGGCGACGTCGGCGGCGGGCTCAAGGGTGACCAACTCGGCCTGAACCCGTCGACCTCGCAGAGCGCCGATAACAATGCGGCCAGCGGCAGTACCGTCAAACCCGTTAAGGCGACCGTCTTTTCACCCGGTGGCGGTGCCGACAACCCGGACAAGGCCGACCTGGCCCTGACCGGTGGCCCCGGCACCGGCTGGACCACCGACACCTACACCGACCCGAATCCGTTCCCCAATTTCAAGAGCGGCGTCGGCCTGCTGCTGCAACTGCCGCAGCCGACCACCGTCGGCAGCGTGTCGTTGACAGTGCCGAGCACCGGTACCCAGGTCCAGATCCGCGCGGCGTCGTCGGACAATCCGGGCAGCCTCGACGACACCACCGTGCTGACCCAGCCGACCGCATTGCAGCCGGGCGCCAACACAATTCAGGTCAACGCCAAGTCGCCGACGACCTACCTGCTGGTGTGGATCACCACGATGGGCACCACCGACGGCAAGAACAAGACCGAGATCTCCGGGCTGACCGTCAAGGCCGCGTCCTGATTTCCTAACAGGCTCGACCCCGGGTGAAGTGCCCGCGCACAGTGGAAAACCTACTGTCCGGCCATGCTCAGCTTCCCCGGACCGGCCCTCGCCCGCAGCGATGCCGACCTGCTGGCGGCCCACGTCGCCGGCGATCGCTACGCGTTCGAAGAGCTGTTCGGTCGCCACCACCGCCGGCTGTACCGGCTGGCCCGCCGGCGAACCCTCAGCGCCGAGGATGCTGCCGACGTCATGCAGGATGCGATGTTGGCCGCACACCGCGGCGCGCCGTCATTTCGCCACGATGCGGCCGTCGGAAGCTGGCTGCACCGCATCGTGCTCAACACCTGCGTGGACCGGCTGCGCCGCGCGCTGCCCACGGCGCCCTTGGAAGACGAACACGCCGTCGGCGACCGCACCGCCGAGGTGGACACCGCGCTGGTGGTGCGCCGCGCGCTGATGCGGCTGCCCACCGAGCAGCGCGCCGCGGTGCTGACGGTCGACATGCACGGCTACTCGGTGGCCGACGCCGCCGCGCTGCTGGGTATCGCCGAGGGCACGGTCAAGAGCCGCTGCGCGCGGGGGCGCGCCCGACTCACAGGTCTACTGAGGGGCTGAGGCTGCACACTGGTCGGGTGGAGCCCACCCACACGGTCACCTCGGCGCCTGACGGCCCCGCAGCGCACGCCCGGCGTCCCGCCGCACGCACCGGACGGCTGATAGCCGCCGGCGTCGGCGGGCTGGCCGCTCTTGCCGCGACCGGCCTGGGTATTGCGGCGCTACTGAAATCCGGCGGCCCTGCCGCCAGCACCCTGACGAGTGCCAGCATGATCACCGTCACCCCGAAGATGCCGATCAGCAGCCGTGAGCTGAACTCACTGATCGCCCGCGGTCCCGACTTCGGACCGCTGGCCGACCCGAAGCGCCGGGCCGCCTGCCTCAGCGCACTGGGGTATCCCGGATCGCTGCAGGTCCTGGGCGCCGAGCAGGTGCAGGTCGACGGCAAGCCCGCCGTCGTTCTGGTGCTGCCCGGAGACCAGCCCGACGTGATCGTGGGAGTCGCCGTCGCCGCATCCTGCAGTTCGATGGACACCGGACTGATCGCCGACACGACCGTGCGCCGCCCATAGTGCACGGCAGGGAACAGCGCGGCCTACCCTGTTGTTTGACCAGGTGCCCCAAGAGGCATCCGACGTGCAGGTCCTTCGCCTGCAGCCCGGGTCCGGAGCAGAAAGGCTGGTATGAGCGCCAACCCAGTACATGACGTCATCGTCATCGGATCAGGCCCTGCCGGCTACACCGCGGCCATCTACACTGCCCGCGCGCAGCTGCAGCCCCTGGTCTTCGAAGGAACCTCCTTCGGCGGCGCGTTGATGACCACCACCGAGGTGGAGAACTTCCCCGGTTTCCGCGCGGGCATCACCGGTCCGGAATTGATGGACGAGATGCGTGAGCAGGCCCTGCGCTTCGGCGCCGACCTGCGGATGGAAGACATCGAGTCTGTCGACCTGGAAGGCCCCGTCAAGAAGGTGGTGACCGGTGACGGCGAGACCCACCTCGCTCGCTCGGTCATCCTGGCGATGGGTGCAGCGGCCCGCTACCTCGGCGTCCCCGGCGAACAGGAGCTGCTCGGCCGCGGCGTCAGCGCCTGCGCCACCTGTGACGGCTTCTTCTTCAAGGAGCAGGACATCGCCGTCATCGGCGGTGGCGACTCCGCCATGGAGGAGGCGACGTTCCTGACCCGCTTCGCGCGCAGCGTCACCCTGGTGCACCGGCGCGACGAGTTCCGGGCTTCCAAGATCATGCTCGAGCGCGCTCGCGAGAACGAGAAGATCACCTTCCTGACCAATACCGCAGTCGATGCGGTCGAAGGTGACACCACGGTCACCGGCTTGCGCGTCCACAACGTGATCACCGGCGAGGAGTCCACCCTGCCGGTGACGGGTGTGTTCGTCGCGATCGGCCACGATCCGCGCTCTGAGCTGGTGCGGGGCGCCGTCGACCTCGACCCCGAGGGCTACGTGCTGGTGCGCGGTCGCACCACCGCCACCTCGATCGACGGCGTGTTTGCCGCCGGCGATCTGGTCGACCACACCTACCGGCAGGCGATCACGGCTGCGGGGATGGGCTGTTCGGCCGCGATCGATGCCGAGCGCTGGCTGGCCGATGCCGACGACACTGCAACCACCGAGATGATTGGAGCACACCAATGAGCGAAGGCGGCGCGACCGTAACGGTCTCCGACGACTCCTTCTCCCAGGATGTCTTGTCCAGCAATACCCCTGTGCTGGTTGACTTTTGGGCCACCTGGTGCGGTCCGTGCCGGATGGTTGCCCCGGTCCTCGAGGAGATCGCCACCGAGAAGGCCGGCGCGCTGACGGTGGCCAAGCTCGACGTCGACGCCAACCCGGTGACCGCGCGCGACTTCCAGGTGGTCTCGATCCCGACCCTGATCCTGTTCAAGGACGGTCAGCCGGTGAAGCGGATCGTGGGCGCCAAGGGTAAGGCGGCGTTGCTGCGAGAGATCGCCGACGTCGTCTAGCTCCGCCGAGGCCGAGACGATTCCGTTACCGGCGGCGTCGCCTGCCGTTTTCCGGAATGCGGCGAGCTTCTGAGACAATGCTCCCTAGCCTGTGAGCAATCGTCGGCGCGCAGATTGTCCGCTGACAACAGTGACCGAAGGGCCCTGCATGTCGAGTCTTCGCCACGGTGCCGGGGGCGATGCCTCCTGGCACCGGAGCGGTCGGGATGATGTGTTGCGCCGCGGTGACCGCAGCAACGCCGTCGTCGAGATCCGCGAGGCGCTGTCCGCACTGGGCCTGGTCGACAGTCCCGACGCGAATCTCACCACCGGTAAGCGGGTGGCGGTCGACGTGTTCGACGACGATCTCGACCATGCGGTGCGGGCGTTTCAGCAGCGCCGCGGACTCCTGGTCGACGGGATCGTCGGCGAGGCCACCTACCGTGCGCTCAAGGAAGCCTCGTATCGGCTCGGGGCACGCACGTTGATGCACCAGTTCGGCGCTCCGATGTACGGCGACGACGTCGCGACCCTGCAGTCCAAACTGCAGGAGCTCGGTTTCTACACCGCGCTCGTCGACGGGTACTTCGGCTTGCAGACCCATAACGGCCTGATGTCCTACCAGCGCGAGTACGGGCTGTCCGCCGATGGCATCTGCGGCCCGGAAACGTTGCGCTCCTTGGACTTTCTGGGTTCACGCGTCACCGGGGGCTCGCTGCACGCCATCCGCGAGGAGGAACAGGTCCGGCGCTCGGGACCTCGGCTCTCCGGCAAGCGCATCATCATCGATCCGGGCCGCGGGGGTTCCGACCACGGCCTGATCACCCAGGGGCCCGAGGGCCCGATCAGCGAAGCAGACATCCTGTGGGACTTGGCAAGTCGGCTCGAAGGTCGGATGACCGCGATCGGCATGGAGACCTTCCTGTCGCGGCCGGCGAACCACAGTCCGACCGACGCCGAGCGGGCCGCCACCGCCAACACCGTCGGTGCCGATCTGATGATCAGCCTCCGCTGTGAGACCCAGCCCAGCCCGTCGGCCAATGGGGTGGCCTCGTTCTATTTCGGCAGCTCGCACGGTTCGGTGTCGACGATCGGCCGCAACCTGGCCGACTTCATCCAGCGAGAAGTAGTGGCGCGCACCGGGTTACGCGACTGCCGCACACACGGCCGCACCTGGGATCTGCTGCGTCTCACCCGGATGCCCACCGTTCAGGTCGACGTCGGCTACATCACCAACCCGCGGGACCGCTCGATGCTGGTTACCAGCCATTCCCGTGATGCGATCGCCGAAGGCATTCTCGCCGCGGTCAAGCGGCTCTACCTGTTAGGCAAGAACGACCGTCCCACAGGCACTTTCACGTTCGCCGAGCTGCTCGCCCACGAGCTGTCGGTTGAACAGGCCCGGCCCGCCTACTAACTAGCCGCGGACCTCGGCGCCGGCACCGACCGGCACCTCCAGCTGTGCGCTTTGCAGAAGCCGCTCCAATGCGGCCTCGACTTCCGCTTTCCAGCCGAGCCCCTTGTCCAGCTCCAGGCGCAGCCGCGGGAAATACCGATGCGGGGCGACAACGGTGAAGCCCGCGTCGAGCAGGAAGTCGGCGCCGAGCATGCACTGGTCGAAGGAGCAGTCCCCCAGCACCTCGACGGCGGGCCGTAACTCCGGATCGACGGCGTCCGGGTCGAGGAGTTCAGCGGCATCCGAGGTGCGGCCGAATGCCTCGAGCGCGCGCACACCACGTCGAACGAGCTCGTTGACCACCTGGCTGATCAACGCGTGCGGCAGGCTGTCGGCCTGCCCCGGTTCGATCGCCATCGAGGTGAGCAGAACCGCGTCGGCGCTCACCGGTCCGGTCGGGAAGAGTTGCGCCCGCGGCACCGCACGGGGCGGGGCGTACAGCACATAGCCGAGGCACGGCGGCTCGTCGTCGGGTTCCGATCCCTCGGCGGGCGCGGTGGTGGCGACTTGACCACAGGATCCCCACTCGAGCATGACCATCGACAGCCATGCTTCTTTTTCGAACTCCGGATCGGGAAGATAGTCACCCCCGCGTAGCGTCGCGGGGTCGACTTCCCAGAACACACATCGGCGCGCGTGCTTGGGTAGTTGCTCGAACGCCTCGAGCCGAAGCGGCGTGATGCGGACGGACACTACCCTCCCCGGCTTTCATGCGGCACAAATGTGCGAATGCGCCCCTTCAGGATAGGAGAGGCGACCGGGAACGTGCCAGTAGTGGCGGAGCTACCGAATTGGGTGCTCGTTCGGACCGAAATAGGTTGGCGCACTGCGTCATTCCTCATTCGAGCGACTCGGCAGCGAACGTGGCCGAAGGCTGGCGTCACTGTGACGGAATTGGCTGATGTCGTGGTACCTGGATTTTCAGCCGGCTGACCGGTTCATCATGTCCACAATCCGTTGCAAATCGTCCACCGAGCCGAACTCGACAACGATCTTGCCCTTGCGCTTGCCGAGGCTGACCGTCACCCGGGTGTCGAACGTGCTCGACAGCCGCTCGGCCACATCTTGGAGCCCGGGCATCTGAATCGGTTTGCGTCGCGGTGCCGGCGGGGTCTTGGTGTCCGACCGATTGGCGAGGGTGACCGCCTCCTCGGTGGCCCGCACCGACAATCCCTCGGCGATGATCCGCGCGGCCAACTCCTCTTGAGCGTCCGGCCCGGCCTCAAGAGCCAGGAGCGCACGCGCGTGCCCGGCCGAGAGCACGCCGGCGGCGACGCGTCGCTGCACGGCGATCGGCAGTCGCAGCAGCCGGATCATGTTGGTGATCACCGGACGCGACCGTCCGATCCGGACGGCAAGTTCGTCGTGGGTGACTTCGAATTCCTCGAGCAGCTGTTGGTAGGCCGCTGCCTCTTCCAACGGATTGAGCTGAACGCGGTGGATGTTTTCCAGCAAGGCATCGCGAAGCAGATTGTCTTCGGCGGTTTCGCGGACGATCGCCGGAATGGTCGCCAGTCCGGCCTCCTGCGCCGCGCGCCAGCGCCGCTCCCCCATCACCAGTTGGTAGCGGACCGGCTTTGACATTTCCCCGGTCGCTGCGCTCCTGCCCGCCGATCCCGGTGCGGTGTCTGGGACGGCCCGCACCACGATCGGCTGCATCAGACCGAACTCGCGGATGGAATGCACCAACTCGGCGAGGGCTTCCTCATCGAAGACCTGGCGGGGCTGCCGCGGGTTCGGCTCGATGGCGGAGGGATCGATCTCGCGGTAGACCGCCCCCACGCTGTCGACGTTGAGCGGGGCTCCCCCGATCACCACGTCGGCAGCCGCCGCACCCAAACGCGGACCGCCGTCAGCAGGCCCGGTGGGGATCAACGACGCCAAGCCCCGACCGAGGCCGCCCTTGCTCTTCGATGACATGTGTGCCTCCACTTATGCCGGGGTCGACCGTTGCGCGAGTTCTTTACTGGCGTCCAGATAGCTCATCGCACCCCGTGAACCGGGATCGTAATCGATGATCGTCATGCTGTAGCCCGGCGCCTCGGAGACCTTGACGCTGCGCGGAATGACGGTCCCCAGCACCTTGTCGCCGAAGTAGCGGCGCACCTCGTTCGCGACCTGGTCGGCGAGTTTCGTGCGACCGTCGTACATCGTGAGGACGACGGTCGACACGGTCAGCTGTGGGTTGAGGTGGGCTCGCACCATCTCGATGTTCTTCATCAGCTGCGAGACACCTTCCAGGGCGTAGTACTCGCACTGGATCGGAATCAACACTTCGGGTGCCGCCACGAGTGCGTTGATCGTGAGCAGGCCGAGCGACGGCGGGCAGTCGATGAAGACGTAATCGAAGTCCGAATCATCGAGCGCGGCGAGCGCATTGCGCAGCCGGTTCTCGCGGGCGACCATGCTGACGAGTTCGATCTCCGCGCCGGCGAGGTCGATCGTCGCCGGCACACAGAACAGGCGGGGACTGTGTGGGCTCTGCCGGATCGCGGCCTGCAGCGGGATCTCCCCCAGCAGGACCTCATACGACGACGGGGTTCCAGACTGCCGCTCTGCGATGCCGAGCGCAGTGCTGGCATTGCCCTGCGGATCGAGATCGACCACCAATGTCTTCAATCCCTGGACAGCGAGGGCCGCCGCCAGATTCACCGCCGTCGTCGTCTTCCCGACGCCGCCCTTCTGGTTGGCGACGGTGAAGATGCGGCGCCGACCCGGACGCGGGAGCTGGCCGGCCACGGTGTGGAGAACCTGCATGGCGCGCTCCGCGGCGGCGCCGATCGGGGTTTCGAAGTCGTCGGGCGGACTCCATGTTTCACGTGAAACATCAGTCGCTGCCCCCGTGGGATCGGGGTTGGGTGGGACGGTCATGATCCCCTTCTCTCCGAGGTTCGAGTGGACTTCTTCCCGCCGGGCACCCGCTCCCCCCGCACCGCGATCACCACGGTCGCGGGAGGATCCGAATAGCTCTCGCCACATCTCATCACCCTCACGTCGGTTGCGCCTAACGACGCCATCCCGCGTCGCCCCTCGATGACTTCTTCCTCGGCCCGCTCGCCCTTCATCGCGATCATGCGTCCGCCGGGCCGGAGCAACGGAAGGCTCCAGCGGGTGAGTTTGTCGAGCGACGCCACGGCGCGCGAGACGACGACGTCTGCGCCGCCGGCGCGATCCCGGACGCCCGGCTCTTCCGCGCGACCGCGGATGATCTCGATGGGCAGGCCGAGTGCCGCGACCGACTCCGCAAGGAACTCGGTGCGGCGCAGCATGGGCTCGATGAGCGTCACATGAATGTCGGGCCGGGCAATGGCGATCGGTACGCCGGGCAACCCACCGCCGCTACCGATGTCCAGAATTCGGGCGTCCGGTTCGATCAACTCGGCCACCGCGGCACTGTTGAGGATGTGCCGCTCCCAGAGTCGGTCGACTTCTCTTGGCCCGATCAGTCCGCGCTCGACACCGGGACCGGCAAGCAGATCTGCATACCGCTGAGCAAGCTGCACCCGGTCGCCGAAGACGACCGAGGCAGCCGTCGGAGGCGTGGGCGCGGTGCCATGTTTCACGTGAAACATCCTCCGGTCATGGTGGCGTCCGGGTCACGAACTACACCGGTGTAACTTCAGCCCTTCAGTACGACGACGCGACGCGAGGGCTCGACGCCTTCGCTCTCGCTGTGCACACCGTCCACAGCCGCAACGGCGTCGTGGACGATCTTGCGCTCGAACGGCGTCATCGGGGCCAGTTCCTCGCGGTCGCCGGACTCGAGCACCCGGCGGGCCACCTTGTCGCCCAGCGCACTGAGCTCTTCCCGGCGGCGACGGCGCCAGTTGGCGATGTCGAGCATCAGCCGGCTGCGCTCCCCCGTCTTCTGGTGTACGGCCAGACGGGTCAGCTCCTGCAGCGCATCGAGAACCTCGCCCTTGCGACCGACGAGCTTCGACAGGTCGTCGCCGCCGTCGATGCTGACGATCGCGCGGTTGCCCTCCACATCGAGATCGATGTCGCCGTCGAAGTCCAACAGGTCGAGCAACTCTTCCAGGTAGTCCCCGGCGATCTCCCCCTCGGCGACCAAACGCTCCTCGAGGTCCTCGCCCTTCGCTTCGGTCTTGTCCGAGGTCTCCTCCAGGTCGCTGTCGATCGCGACGTCAGACTCGGTCACTTCAGTGGTGTCGGCATCCGCCATGTGTCTCTCCCTCTTCTCACCGGAGCGATCTCCGGTCAACGCTTACGTTTCTTGGGCCGCGCTCCCGGGCGCGGTGTGCGGGCCGTCGTCCCGCCATCGGCCGGCTTCGCCGACCCGGAATCGGTCTCGGTGTCCGCCTCGGCGGCACCCGACTCGGTAATCTCCGCGGCGGCGCCATTGGTCGCTGCCGGCGCGCTCTTCTTCGGCTTGGTCGGCTTCACGCCCGGCGCCGGAGCATTCGCGGCTCGGCGAGCTACCGCCTCTTCCTTCTTGGCTTCTTCTTCCTTCTCGATCTTGCCGAACACATAGTGCTGCTGACCGAAGGTCCAGATGTTGTTGGACACCCAGTAGATGATGATCGCGATCGGCAGGAACGGACCGCCGACCACCACACCGAGCGGGAAGACGTAGAGCGCAAGCTTGTTCATCATCGCGGTCTGCGGGTTGGCGGCCGCCTCTGGGCTCTGCCGCGCCACCGATGCCCGGCTGTTGAAGTAGGTCGCGATACCGGCCAGCAGCATCAGCGGAATGCCCACGCCGATCACGGCCGCCCGGCTGAATTCGGTGAAGGCGTCCAAACCGGTGTGCTGGGTCATGAACGCACCGATGGGCGCACCGAACAGATTGGCGTCCAGGAAGTGGGCGACGTCGTCGGGACTGAAAACGTAGTTGCCGGTCGCCCGGTTCTCGGCGACGGTCAGGTGCGGCTGACCCCAGCCGCCGGTGGTGCGGTTGAACGACCTCAGCACGTGATACAGCCCGAGGAACACCGGGATCTGCGCCAGCATCGGCAGGCATCCGAGGATCGGATTGAAGCCGTGTTCGCGCTGCAGCTTCTGCATCTCCAGCGCCATGCGCTGGCGATCCTTGCCGTACTTCTTTTGCAGCGCCTTGATCTGCGGCTGCAACTCCTGCATCTGCCGGGTCGTCCGGATCTGGCGGACGAACGGTTCGTAGAGCAGTGCGCGCAGGCTGAAGACCAGGAACATGACCGACAGTCCCCACGCGAAGAAGTTGGTGGGGCCCAGGATCGCGGCGAACAACTTGTACCAGAGCCACATGATGCCCGACACCGGGTAATAGATGACGTCCAGGCTGAACCAATTAAACATGCGTGCTCCTGCGCTCTTCTTCGAGACCGGCCCCGGGCGCCTGCGGGCGCCGCTCGGGTATTGGATCCCATCCTCCCCGATGCCACGGACCACACTTCCCCAGCCGGATCACGGTCAGCCAACTACCGCGGATCAATCCGTACTCAGTCAGTGCATCCACGGCGTACTGGCTACACGTCGGAGTGAACCGGCATGTCGGCAGTCGCAGCGGCGAGATGGTGTGTCGATACAACTCGACGAGGAAAATCACCACGCGAGCCGGAAGATGGCTCACCGCGCCTTCTCCATCAGAGAGTGGGTCCGCCGAACGCCGGTTTTGAGCTGCTGCTCGAGGCGGGCGGAAATCGCGTGACGGCTGCTCGGCAGCGCCCGGATCACGATGCGTTCGTCGGCGGTGAGGTCAGCCAGAACCGATCGCGCCACATGGCGCAGTCGGCGGGAAACCTGGTGTCGTTGAACGGCGTTGCCGACCGACTTGGCGACGACCAGTCCGATCCGCGGTCCGTCGCCGCCATCGGCCGCGCGTCGTGCGTGCACAACAAGATCAGGCTGCGCCGCTCGCACCCCGTGCTTGATGGTGGCGCCGAACTCCGCAGACCGTGTCATCCGGAACTGAGCCGGGAGCACGCCGCGTGATCCCGTGGATCAGGCAGTCAGTGAACGACGACCCTTGCGGCGCCGGCCTGACACGATGGCGCGCCCGGCGCGCGTACGCATGCGCAGACGGAAGCCATGGACCCGCGCCCGGCGCCGGTTGTTCGGCTGGAAGGTCCGCTTGCCCTTGGCCACGGCTATATCTCCTCGTCGTTTGGCAGTCGCTATCCGGTGTACACGCTTTCGCTGCACCCCAGACGAACCGACCGCTCGTTATAAGCTCTGGTCTCGCTCGTAACCGGCGCTGTCCCGAAAACTCCGGTCGCAGCCGTATCGCCGACGTATGGGCGACTGTTCGAGGGTACTGACCTCACTTCCCCTGGTCAAACCGCCTTGTCGTGCCGCCGATCACGACCCGGATCTCACCCGGTTCCGGACGACCTGGGCACTCGCGTCACAGCCGTTACCGACAGTCCGTTCGCCGTTATACCTTCGTGATCGCAATGTTGCAGAACGGTTGGCACCCGCCCCGAAAACTGTTAGCTTCTGCCAAAGCCGTTTCAGACCGAAGCGGCATGCAATCACCAAGCGGGGGCACTGGTCGGCGATAGTCCACACGACACCACAATGCGGGGATTACCCGCCGACCCGCGACCCCGCGCCGATATGCTGCCAGGCGAGCCGACTGTCCTGTCCACACCTGTGGATAACTATGTGGACAGATCGTTCGTCGACTCGCCTATTGGTTTCACGCCCGACTTTGCGACCAGGGGGATCTGTCG